>JAXMEB010000010.1:0-9268 GCA_046348545.1 Gammaproteobacteria bacterium | reverse complement strand
AAACCATATGTGGTGATTCAGGATAATAGGCACTTAGAACTTGCTATAACTATTCATGAAAAAGCACATGACTATTGCTTTATAGCTAGGTCTGTAAATTTTTTAGTTGAAGTTGATCCTACTGTTATATCAAATTAAATTATATAAAAATTAGAAATCGCTATGAACACCTTCCAATCCTATCTATTACCCATAAGCTACATACCGAATGGCAATTAGATCACAAAACTTTCCGACAATAGATCACAGCTTTATTTTCCGCCATCGAATATAGTTTCGCTTTTCAGATTTTTGAAGCCGAATAAATGAAAACGCAAACATCACAATCAAAACTAGAAACTGACACCGATGAATGGTATAAAGACGAATTTTTAGCTGCTTCATTTGGTGACAAAAGGTTGTCTAATCGATTAATAAAGGTAGCAAAAGCTTTGTCAGAACATCCAACTATGCCAATTAATCAAGCAAGCGGCGATTGGCATTCAACAAAAGGGGCTTATCGCTTTTTTGATAACGAGAAAGTAAGTCCTGAAGGTATATTAAATCCGCATTTTGAAAATACAATGAAACGGATGATGCATCATGATATTGTTTTAAGCATACAAGACACAACGAGTTTTAACTTCGGTAGCCACGAAGCCTTAAAGCTTGGTCCAATTGGTAAAGCAGACACAAATGGCATCATGCAACACAACACATTAGCTGTTAGTGGGGATGGTCTTCCATTAGGGTTGCTGGACCCAATCACTTGGGCGCGGCCACCAGCAATAGATGGCAAAACACAAATAAAAGAAGAACGATTATTAGAAGAGCGTGAAATCTATCGGTGGATAAAATCCTTAGGAAATACCATTGAGCGCAGTCCAAATCTTTCACAAGTGGTTACGGTAAACGATAGGGAAAGTGATTTTTATGAGTTTTATGATCGAGCAGAAAGTTTAAACGCCAAGTATCTCATTCTGTTAAAGCATAATCGTGAAATTGAAGAAGGTTCAGAGGGTGCAAAATCGTATCTAAGAGCCCAGCGGGTTGTATTAACGTATGAAGTCAATGTTCCCAGACGACAAGGTGAATACCCTGAGCGCACGGCAACTGTTGAACTGCGCTATGCGCCTATCACTGTTTATGTCCCGGATGATATAGAGGAAGAAGCTGTTCATAATGAAATTAAAATGTATGGGGTTTATGTCAAAGAAATTGACCCTCCTTCAGATGTTAAGCCCATTGAGTGGTTTTTGGTAACCAATGTGCCTGTTTTAAGCAAAGAAGATGCTACTGAAAGAGTGCGGTGGTATTTATTACGCTGGATGGTAGAAATTTATCACAAGTCTGAAAAAAGTTGTTGTAGTAGTGAAGATTGTCGGCTTGAAACTGAAGAACGCATGCTTGATTTTTTTAGCAGTTAATAGCGTGATTGCTTGGCGAGTATTATTTGTTAGGTATATTGCCAGGCAACAACCCAACGCGCCTGCGGAAGTTATTTTGGCGCCAACTGAAATTAAAGTGTTAGAAGGTGCTAATAATCAAAAAAATCAAAAGCCTATAAAAATTAAAACGGTTAAACAGGCCGTTCAAGCTTTGGGTAATTTAGGTGGGCACATGGGAAGAAAGAATGATAAAGCACCCGGTATCATTACAGTATGCAGAGGAATGATGCGACTTAATGATTTCATGAGTGGTTTCTTGCAGGCTTTAAAAGTTATGGGTAATAGATAGACTTTTCGGTGGATTCCCCGCGCCATTTTTTATCAGCACCATCTGGTACGCCAATATCGTCAAAATCATAAACGGCGATGCGATCTCCCAATAGCTCTTTTAAATAAGGCATCACAGCCGTTTTACCGCTGCCACTGGCGCCGCCTATAAAATGTAATGTCATAAAATTTTCCTCATATTATAAGAGTCATACGCTCTCTCTATTGCACCATTCGGCATAAAAACCGGCTGTAAGTGTTCAAAGCATTGCATCCGATCGTCACCACCTTCATCAGATAGAAAGATGTACTCACAATAGTCGCCAATGTCCTGAATAATACGTTCAAAACGATAGTAGGCCATCGCATCCTGATTTATCTTTGTTTGGCCATAGCCCTGATAAAATAGTGATTCTTCTTCGGCGGCTGTCAGGCCACTATCCCAAATACCAGCGCCGATAAACATCAAATCACGCTCGACGGGGGCAAAGATAAGGGTATCCCAGTCAACGATATAAAGGGCTTCTTTATCAACAAACAGGTTCCAACCATGCATATCAGCGTGGCATAAAAGATAGTCGACGGGCTGTTTTTGGATTGTGATCGCAAGCTCTTCAGCGCGCTCAACTAGTTTAAGTATTTCGCTACTTTTTGATTTCAGGAATAGTGCCATTTTTACAGCAACAGGCTCTTCAAACACTTCATTGTCAATGCGCATAAGAAATGCTTTGACGGTCTCGCGCCATTTAGAAGAGAAGGTCTCCCGTGATACATCTTTTGTTATTGATGCAGGAATATCGGTGCTGTGAAGCTTTTTAATGGCCGCACCAAATTGAGCCCACTGCTGGTCTGATAGTTTAGCTTCTACGCCGTTACGACCTTCGACGTAAGGGTACAGAATCGCTTTGAAATCACCAAGACTTGTCGACAGCTGCCCAGTTTTGGTTGTAAGCGTAGGAATAACTTGTTTGATACCAAGATCAGCCAAATATTTTGGAACTGATACCGAAGCCTCTAAAAACTTACCGCTTCTTAATTTAAGAAAGTGGTCTGCTCCGTCAGTGGTTGTCACGCGATAAACCGCTGTGTTGAAATCAGCACCAAGAGGCAGAAATGTTATTTTCTTCACAGTCAAGCCATACGCATCCTGTAAACACGCAATGATTTCTTCATCTTTGAGATTAGGTTTTATTAGCATGGTCGAGCACCTCCTTTGATAATGGATTAAACTCAAGCATGCCACTTGCAATAATCTCAAATGATTTTTGGTCGATTTCTAAAAAGCCATAGCGAAAAACGTAGCCCCATGAATTTTTATTTTTGATAAAGGGCAACAACGGTACAAGCGGTTTGATATCAATATGCTTGGCGTCAAAATAATTGATATTACGCCTAAATGGTTTGAATCCATCTCTCATATCTACTTGGTAAGGCGCATCATCAATAACCTCGCCAATTGCAGTAAATTTTTGATAGAGATCGGATCCAGCCATGGTTATTTTAGACGAATAATAAATTATGAAATCACCATGGGATAATCGTTTAGCGGGCGCAGATTTACCGTGGCAAAATTGGCAAATGCCAAGCTTAACCCCGTTTTCCACATGCTCTTTACATGCAACACCAATCCAGAAATTTTTTGTCTTATTCATCTGTGGTGCCTGCAGTTAATTTCGCCAAAATTTGTACAAGGCTTTTTTGTTCCTTATGAGATGCTTTACCAAAAAATGTACTATCAATCCCTCTACAATAGGGACCAGGGTGCGCACCATCTCTTTGCCTTTTTCGCGAGAGAGACGCTCTGGCGCGTGTATCGGTTTCATGTTCAATGCGATGAACACAACCAAGTGCCGTTTCTGAAGGATTTTGAACAGTCATCTTATCAAGCTTGACCAGTTCACGATGAGGATTTGAGTTGTGTCATAGTGATGGGCCTCAAACCACATCAGGGTTGCCATAATCACAACCGGCATGATACTGCTAAGGTCTCCAAAGACTTTTTAATCTGCCGTTGCCATACCATCGTTGTTTGCCAAAGCAAAAATCCCGGGCTATCTTGAGGTGTATCAAAACCAAATGGTAAGTTAGACATTGCTGCCTCTTGCAAGCTTTATTAAGTTTTCCATTTCTCTGGGACGGTATCTGCGACATTTTGCGCTACAAGCTTGATCCAGAGCCATTTCAACGGCCCAGTTACAACAAGTTTATTCCTTGACCCAATCCATCAGACGTCTCATTCATCTCGTGAAAGTATCAGCATTTTGGCGCCGAAGAACGAAGTGCAGTCAGTAAAGTAGTGGCCCTCAACGATTTCGGCAACAAAGCATGATTTTTCATAGGCTTACCGCCTTGGGCTTTAACATGAAATGGTTACTAACTTTGAAGAAGTCACCATCAAGCTTGCAATAATCTAAATCACCATGCCAAGTTGGCCAACTGTTTACGTCTGTCCAAATGCGCCAAATATCTTTAGAGCTAATGCCTTGAAAAGTCTTGCTATAGGTTCTTGTCCACATATACGCCTCGTTAGCATCTAGCTATATTGCATACATATATACCAAATAGTCAGGCGCTACAACAGAAAACTAACCCTATCACAGTAAAATTCTCGTTCTGTGGGTACATACGCCATTCTCCGCCCCAATAACAAACCTCAAGATCGGTTTTAAAAACCCAGTAAAATCAAGGGTTCTTGACATGCGTACCTTGACGACCGACGTTCGCATCTAACGGAGAAACAGAGAACAAAGGCAGGAGATTTTAGGTAAAATCGGTGATTTTGCGATTCTCTACACGCATGTGCTGGGCGATTAAAAGACGCTAAAGCCATGAGTACTGGGGGTTCGAGGGTGATTTGATAATTTGAAAAATGCCGCCTAAAAAGTTCGAGCGCTGTAAACTGGCGGAGGTGGGTTTGGCCTTAACCTAACCAACTCCAAACTGGGGTGGTATAGTCATGTTTTAAGTCTCTGAAGCGATTACAGATGCGTACTGGGAGAGTGTCAAATGAGCGATTTTTGATTCTCTGTAAAAGATTAACGTGTCCATAAAATCTCTATTTGCGTGATGTTAAGTACATGTAACATGTACTTGTGAATTACACTATATTAATGTTATGGCAAAGTAGAGATGTCCTGTATATGGCAAGGTAGAAATGTCCGCTGAAGATAATCTCAGGTTAGCATAATGATGGTGTTAATTTGAAACGTTGATATCTGCTGTCATGTGTGATTTCTCGGATAAAGATCAGCTTACTCCGCGTAATGCCAAAAGGCTTCGAACGGACACATCCTCCTTCGCCATATTTACGCGGATCTCGAACACTATTCACAAGTGAGCCCTATACCAAAGCATAGGTGCGAACAGAGGGATTTAGCGATGCATGGGGGGAGAAGTGAGTTGGCTGCCAACACGCCTTCTCAAGTCGTTTGATTTTTATTGAGGATAGCCATTGACGCCTTTACGACTTAAAAGCTGGTCAACGTGTAGATGATTCTGCAGACTTCAAAATGAAGTGACTGGTTTTTGTAAAGGATTTTAATCTTGCCAGATAGCCCTTCACAAACGATGCTCCTTTGGCCTGGCTCAAGCGATTCACTTGGCCAGGCGCTATGATTCTGAAAATGGTTTTGTTGTGCCTGATGAGCATATCTTTTGAAACTGTTCTCTCAGTTTGAATAGAAAACAGTACCTCTAAATTCTTGGTTTCATGTTGTGTAAGCGGTCTATGCAAATCAACGTCACTTGCAGGACATCTGGCAAACCGTTTGTTGTAGTCTTGTCTAAATTTTTCTAGAAAAGCATTGCCTTCCTTGATGCTTGAAATATTTCGGTATCTAAGCTCCTTGACCAATCGGTCCTGCAAAGTGCGATTGGCTTTTTATCGAGTAGATGCGTGGGTTTCACCACGCACCCCTCACAGAACCGGACTTGCGGAACTACCGCATCCGGCTCTTCAACAAAATACTTCAAAGGTTAAATACTGAATGGGGTAAGTGTGGTTTTATTAAGGGGTTATCCCTTAATATTCCCATAAACTTATCCCATCTCAAGAGTGCTCTTTGACTTCGCTTGCCCAAGTATCGTTTCCACATTTTAATGCAGTGTCGATAGAAAGCAGCAACACTTGGGAAAGTGCCTGTAACACCATAATAATTATAGTGCCCACGCAGTATGGCATTTAAGTAGCGCGCTTGCCATGCAACAGATTGGTGTCGGTTTTCCTTGCACCAAGCTGTCACGCGGTTCATTGCGCCTGATAAACGTTTTGACTGTGTGCGGGTCCCTACAGTGTATTTGCCGTTACGACTGATTCGATTGAAAAAGGTAAAACCAAGAAAGTTAAACGTTGACCGACCTTCCTTTCGGATCTTTCGATCTCGTTCCGCAAACTTACCAAAGCGGCATAGTTTCGTTTTCTCAGAGTTTAATTTCAATTTGAATTTTTCAAGTCTCTTTCTTAGTGCATTTTGAAATCGGATAGCATCTTTTCGAAATTGAAAACAAAATAGAACATCATCTGCATAGCGGTAAGAGTAGATTTCTCCTTGCAAGTGCTTCCTTACTACTTTAGTAACCCATAGATCTATCACATAGTGCAGGTAGATGTTTGCAAGAATAGGGCTTATCACACCCCCTTGCGGACTTCCACTGGATGCTCTTGTGAGTTTACCGTCTTCCATGACTCCCGCTTTTAACCATTTATCAATTAGCTTTATAATTGATTGGTCAGCAATTCGATGTCTGAAGCCTGTACCTGATTTTGACTCAGGATGATTGACCTTGAACACCCCATGCTTGTCTGAATACGTTGCGCAAGGAACCCCATATCTTTCAACATGCTGCTTGAAAGCCTCAAAATACCCTAATGTCGTCTCTGACTCTGTGAAAAATAATTCGGTAATGATGCTGGTTGCATCGTCAATAAATACCAGCAGCGTGCATTGAGGTCCTCGACCTTCAAACCATGCATGATCTGAACCATCGATTTGTATCAATTCTCCAAAACAAGCCCACCTCTCTCGCAACGGATGTATCTTCGGCTCAGGTTTAATATTCGGGTGCCATATGCCTTCTGCTATCATCCACTGCCTGGCTGTTTCTTTGCTGATGTGGATACCAAAGTATTCCTTCAACTTCTCTGATGCCAGCGTCGGACCATAATCGTAAAAATGCTCTCGGATTAAATGAATGGCTTCCTTCCTAAGGCCCTCACAAAGCCTTCGGTTCGAACAACGACCTCGTCGCTTTGATACCAGTCCAGCAGGCCCTCCAAGTACGTAACGTCGCTGTAAGCGGCGTACCTGCCGCTCACTCACCTTAAGCACTTCAGAGGCCTTTCTTTGCGTGATATTGCCCGATATCACTGTTTGCTTGATAACCGTCAATCTATCCAGTTCGCGATAAGTCATACTCACTTCCTCCTGCATGTCCAGCCTCCTTGCCAGAGCTCGGTATTAATTACACTTATAGCTCTAACTAGCTGTTTTTGCAGGACATCTCTAACTTGCTCAACCGGTCATTTCTAAATTGCCGCTACAATTACACTATATTAAAGATGGTTATAGCAATCACTATGTCTAATAAGGGCTATTAAAAACTGCCTTATATATCCCATAGGTATCGAAATATGAAACCCATAGGACAGCCTGTATAGCTTTATTAAATCTCAATAAGCTAAAAACATCATCTTGAGCATTTATTCTTGACTTAATGATGTGCTCGAGATATGATGTAGTATATCTTGAGCATAATAGAGGTTGCCATGTCTAATCCAGTATTTATTGGCCGAAAAGCCGAACTAGAGCGACTAAAAGCTCTGTATAAGAAGAAAGTATCTAGCCTTGTGGTCGTTAAAGGGCGAAGGAGAATTGGAAAAAGCAGGCTTATAGGCGAATTTGCTAAAATATCTAACGCGCAAACATTTTGGAGTTTCGCAGGTCTTGCCCCAGAAGATGGTATTTCCGCGCAACAACAAAGGGATAATTTTGCACGGCAATTAGCATTGATGTTAAAAATCCCACCCATGACTTTCCTAGATTGGAGCGATGCTTTTGAGCATTTGAGCCTACATATTAAGCCAGGTGACATCATCCTGCTTGATGAGATTTCGTGGATGGGATCAAAAGACCCTAGCTTTATCCCTAAACTCAAGGCTTGGTGGGATAAGCAAACTGCTCATATGCTTCTTGTGTTTTGCGGATCGGTATCAACCTGGATTGAAGAAAATATCCTAAAGAGCACAGCATTCTTTGGGCGCATCAATTTAACAATCAACTTAGAGCAATTATCGATTCCTGAAAGCGCTGAGTTTCTACGAGCAATCGGCATGCAGCTTTCTCATTATGATATGTACAAACTACTCAGCATTGTTGGTGGTGTGCCATGGTATTTGGAGCAATTTAGCCCTGGTATGACGGCTGATGATAATATCAAACAGCTCGCCTTTGAAAAAACCGGATTACTCGTAACAGAATTTGATCGCATTTTTCACGATCTGTTTAATGGTAAGGGTGCCACATATAAGAAAATTTTGGATAGCCTTAAAGATGGCGCCAGAACTCTATCAGAAATAAGGCAGAGCATAGAATTTGCTCACAGCGGCACTCTGAGCCAAATGATGGATCATCTCATTGTGGCAGGCTTTGTTGTTAAACAATCACTATGGTCGTTTAAAACCGCAAACCCCTTAAAGCAAAGCTTATATAGAATCTCAGACCCATATATGAGGTTTTATCTTAAAGTCATAGAGCCAAATCTGGGCGCTATTGCTGATGGTGGATTCGATCAAGCGCCACTCTCTACCATGCCTGGATTTGAAACACATATGGGATTGCAGCTCGAAGCATTGCTTTTACAAAATCGACCGCTGGTGCTTGAAAAATTAGGCATTTCGCCTGTTGATATTGTGCGTAGCGGTCCTTATAGGCAGACGAAAACCACAACTCAACAAGGCTGCCAAATTGATTATCTCACACAAACCAAAACGAACAGCTTATTTATTTGCGAATTCAAATTTAAAAAACGTGAAATAAGTAGTGAAATCATTTCTGAAATGCAGGAAAAGTTATCAAGATTAAAGACACCCAAAGGTTTTGCAAAAGTAGCGGTACTGTTTCATTTAAGCGGTGTTGCCTCTTCTGTCGCCACAAATCCTTATTTTTATCGCATTGTCGATATTGTAGATTTTTTGGATTTTTCATAGTATTCTGGCCTAATCTTAAATATTATAAAGGATCGATATGAAAAAAGAACATACATACGAGGTATTGGTTACTTGGACGGGCAATACGGGAGAAGGAACAAAAAATTATAAATCCTACCAGCGTTCCCACAGCATAAAATGGAACAATAAGCCGGAAATTTTAGCATCCTCAGACCCTGTATTTTTAGGAGATACTTCAAAGTGGAATCCAGAGGAAATGCTGTTGTCATCCCTATCATCCTGCCACATGCTATGGTATTTGCACTTATGCGCCGATAACAAAATAAACGTTTGCGAATACAAAGATATCCCATTAGGTGTCCTCGAAATACAAAAAGATGGCGCTGGGCAATTTTCAAAAGTGTTACTT
>JAXMEB010000009.1:0-22465 GCA_046348545.1 Gammaproteobacteria bacterium | reverse complement strand
TTCCTCTGATTGTTTAATTATGTACTCCTAATTTTATTCTTCCGATCATTTATTTCAAGAAATAACGTATGCGTTTACGCATAACAAATATTTGACAAAACGCAGTTTGCATTGTTTAATTTATGCCCCACTAACATACTTTTTGGAATTTTGAATGAAATTACTGAACACTAAAGAAATTGCCAATGTGAATGGCGGGACTGTAAACCTACTTATTTCTGTAACTACTGACATTGATGGATTTACAGCCCAGTGTCTCTCTGAACTGGTGAGCGCTTCTCAGCAAAGCCGACGAGTCAATGGTGACATTTGCACTATGCAAGAGTTTTTTACGTACCTATTAAAAATGGACATGGCGACAGTATCAACCATAACCGTACTCTAAGGAGGCTCAATGAATCAGTTAGACGTTTCTGAACTTGAATGTATTTCTGGCGGAACACAACTATCGGGAACTTATTATGTCAGCGTGTTTGGTTTATCTGAGAATTGTGTATCAAAATATCTCTCCAGTATGTTCAAACCTGGAGCAAATGATTTTGATGCAATTTTCTATCAAATAGATTCGTTCTGTATTGATAATGATTTAGCAGATCCAAAAATAAGTATTGATGAACGCTATTTCATAGCCCATTACGATACCATTAAATTGCAACTGCTTTAGAAATTTCCCCCTCTCGACTTGCTCGAAAGGGGGCAGAATCACTATTCTGCAAGAGGCCCATTTTAAGCGCATTCTTCCTGAATTCTCTCCGTATATACCCTTCACAGCTGAATTTTCGGGGTTGTTGCCTTCGCGATTCTCGCCGCAGTCATGTACTTTGTGTACACTCCTGCGTCTCGAACGCTCGGCGCCTACCCGAAAAATCATCTGTTGTGGGTATAGTATTCTAAAAAAATCTGATTAATCTTTTTTCCAACTAAATATCTGGGAGAAAACTTGCCAGATAATAAACGGCTAACCGTAGATTGGCTGACCTGCAGGCCATGCGCGATAGCTTCCTCTGTGAAACCCATTTGGTGTAGGGCAATCAGCTGTTCCCGTGGACTAAGTTCAGGTTGGGGCGCTTTATGCATACTGAATCCTCCACTCACTGACAGGGACATATCGGCCTTGAGCTTTCTTTTCTCGTTGCCATTTCTGTTCTCGCTCAATGATAGTCTGCTTCATCATGCCATTGGGAGTTTGCCAATCGCCCTTCAGGAGCAAGTGGATAGCCATATTGAGTCTGGAGGCTTGCGAGATGGATTTATCGGTCGTGCTCCCCGCCTTGGCGAGGTAATAAAATACTTCGCTCGTTAGTGTGAGTAAGGATTTATTTGAGGCCTCGCCCTTGATGCATTGATTGTGATGCAAGCTCTGCAACTGAGAGAGTGCTTTGTTTTTGACACTCTCCTCCACCAAATAACACTGCCCCTCAAGCTGAAACGAAACCAATTGCGATTGAAGCGGTTTTTTGATTTCAGGAGCCTCTGGCTTGGGGGATTCTGCTTTCGTCGCTTGTGGCGCTTCCTGTGCAGGATTGGTGGTGAGGTGATGATGGTCAATGCAGGCTAGCTGCTCTTCGCTAAACAGTTTCCTCGCTTCAAAGGTCGCTTTCAGTGGGGTGAGGTTTGAGTCTTGCGATTGGATGTCTTTCACGGTTGATTGAAATTGCAAAATCAACGCGCTAGCGTCTAGCATCGGCAATGCTGGTTCAGCGGTAGAGAGTTCTGAATCTTGATGATAGAGATGTTTATTTATATTTTTATTATTATTTATATATTTTATAAGGGTATGATTTTTTTCCGGGTCTGACTCGGAAAAATTTCCGGGTCTGACCCGGAATTTTTTCATAGTGGGATTTTGATTATCCACAGACCGTATTTCTATACCCTTCACAGCTGACTTTTCGGGGTTGTTGCCTTCGCGATTCTCACCGCAGTCATGTACTTCGTGTACACTCCTGCGTCTCGAACACTCGGCGCCTACCCGAAAAGTCATCTGCTGTGGGTATACTGACTTAGTTTCAGGCCGAAATTCGCCTCGCTTTGGCGCTTGTTCTAAAGCGACTACACCATGAGCATCTAATTGAACTTGAAAGATTGTCACGCGACGTAGTGCGTCGTGATTGGAGCTTAGAAACCCCTTGGCCTCCAAACTCTTTAAAATCTTGTAGACCGTGTTCGTCTCTTTCCCAACCATTAGGGCTATTTGAGATTGCGTTGCAGCAAAGCTCATTGTCTCGCTCTGCTTCGCCCTCGCCGATAGATTGAGCCACACTAATTTCTCACCATCGCTCAATTCTCGATGACTCGAGATATACGCTAGTTCCTCAGTCTGAAATCGATAAAAATAGCCCGTTCTTAACGCAGAATGAATCGTCTGCGCAGACACATTTACAATAGACATGCGCTTCCCTTCTTCTGTTAGCAAGATGCACTTCACAGCTGTACTTTCAGCGGCGTTGGCTACGCCTCTCGCAATCCTCATGTACAAACGTACACTCCGGTTGCTCTAGGCTTGCCGCCTAGCCGAAAACCCATCTGTTATGTGCATAACAAAAATCAAAACCTTCTTTTTGTCGTCTCGCGTCAGAAGAAAAAAGCTAGATCAAGCTTCCTAACTTGGAATACTTCATTTATGATGCATGCAGCCATGATTCAAATCTCCTCTTGATAGATTTGGTTGTGGTTAGTGTCTACGGGGTGTTCAAGCACGCCGTAGGCATGTTTTTCGTATTTGACAACCACGATACTAACAGGGCGATCGCCCCTTTTCAATACAGAACTACATCGCATATTTCAACTTCCTACTTGAAATTAATTGACAGCACCAAATGTACCTCATTGCCACGTAATGTCAACATTGTTGACATTGAAAACACATTTTTTGACTTAAGTTGATATGTCTTTGACTCAAGCATAAAATAGGGTTTTATTTGAGGCAAAAACTTGCAGCGCAGCATGAAGAAAGATTTCAAATCAGAGTTTTCTAAACGTTTAAAAGATGCGATGCTGCGCGCTGGATACCAATCTAGCCGTTCCGTTCTTGGCGTGAGTCCAAAAGCATTATGTGATGCAATCGATGGCCACCTCGAGATGGCGCTTCGATACCTTGATGGGCGGTCTGTCCCTGATCCAGAAACACTTCTTAAAATCTCCGAATGGCTTCAAGTTGATCCTGGCGACCTACTTTTTGGACAAGATACCAGAATTCAATCTATAGAAAGAGATGGAATATTAAAGATTCATAGAGGATTGCTTGAGCATGCCATTCCAAAGCTGTTGCTTTCTTACAAAAAAACTTCAGAAGATGCACATGAAAAAGCGAGCTTTTTTATAAGCATTTTATCTGACCTGGCGTTAATCAAAGTCGACAAGGACCAACTAAATCAGATTTTCGATCTCGCTTTTAAATCTTCATCAAAATCAGCTAAAACAAAGACTTCAGGAACTAGAGAGCATGGAAAAAGCAGCACCCAAAAAATCTCTCGTAAGGTTGCATCATGAAATCAAAGAAATTTCATTCAAACATAAGTTTTTGATACAAAAGGTATTTAAAAACAGCGTTGAAGGGATTCTTGGCATTGATTATTTCTCAGTACTGGTGATTGACTCCTCAAATACAATATCGTGTTATTCAAGCATGCCAGCACTGGAATACAACCTTTTTCAAAGCAATCTCTGGTTCCATGATGGAATTTTTGATATCAAGAACCACCAAACTAATTCATTCATATCTTGGGAAGAACTCTATGCACATGAAGCAAAATCACGACTGATTAAAGAAAAGCAAATCCAGTTTGGATTCAAGTTTGGCTTCTTTATTATGAAAAAAGTTGGTAGAATGTTTGTGATTTATTCCTTCGCTACAAAATCGAAGAACAGCATCAATCTATATAAAGAATCACAGAATGTTTTAAGCAAAATAGGCGATTTCTTCCTTCAAGAAATCAAAACGATCTACAAAGAATATCTACGCGACACGCAAAGACCGAAGTTGCGATTAATAGTTAATAATAAAAGGGGCTGTATATGAAATCAGGACCAAACTCAATCAAAATATTCAAAAAAGGCGAAGAAATACTAAGCGAACCGTCAGCGCCCATCCAAGAAGATGAGTTTAATTCTCAAGAGCTGCTTGAACTTGCTGAAAAATTAAAATCGATCCAAGCTGAAATTGGCGCAGTGGGATTCTCAGCACCTCAAATTGGCTCATCCAAACGACTGATGATCATTGGAATGGAATTCGACAACCCAAGAAGACCAAATGTTAAGCAATTCCCAAACATGCTATTTATCAATCCTGAAATAACCTCTTCCTCCGTTGAGCAGGATGATGACTGGGAAGGTTGCGCAAGTGTAGACAAGACAATAGCCCTGGTCGATAGATCAATCCACATTTCCTATAAAGCTAGAGATGTGTATGGCAATCAACTAAACGGGGAGCTCAGTAATTTTCCAGCCCGTGTTTTTCAGCATGAGCTTGATCATTTAGATGGGGTCCTAATGACCGACAAGGCAAAGGAAGTCAAAGAAGTTGATCCGAGCATAAAGATAATCAGCTTAAAACCATAATGATCAACAAAAAGAAACTTTTTTTGGCTGGTGCTATCGGGAATTCCATAGAAGTCTTTGAATCGGTCGTGTATGCATTTTTGCAACCTTATATTGCAAAGACCTTCTTTCCCCCTGCCCTCAGAGAAAATAAGTTTCTTTTCCTTCTAACGATCATACTACCCTTCATTGCAAGACCAATTGGTGCGCTTATTTTTGGCTTGATTGGGGACCTAAAAGGAAGAAAGGTTGTTTTAGAGTCTTCTATGATCATTTCTGGCATCAGTTGTTTGCTGATTAGCTTTCTGCCATCCTATGATACAATTGGTATTGCCTCTTTTTATGGGATCATTGCGCTCCGCTTTCTCTTTGGAATTGCAATGTCTGGTGAATATAACAACTCTTTCTTATATCTTGGCGAACAAGCTGCTCCTCAATCAAGGGGATTCATCTTAAGCTTTGCCGCTTTTGGAGTAAACATCGGCATATTTGCCTCTGCGCTTTTGGCCTATACAGTCTCCTCATTCATCGAGACAAATCTAATTCCAGATTGGTCTTTCAGGGTTCTATTTTTATTTTCAGTCGCAAGCTTATACATCGGATATATTGCACGTCGGGAACTGCCAGAAACGGCAGAGTTTTTTATGTCTTTCCCCACCTTCGAAAACAACAAGCCAAAGGCCGTATATACTACAGCCCATCTTCAGCTAAAATGCATGAAGCTTAATATGCTAAAAATTATTTTTTTAGCTGGCTTTGGAACCCACATAACCTATTCGCTATTCTTGTACGGGCCCTTTCATCTTCTAAAATACAATTCTATCTTTAATTCTTTTAAAGATTCATATGTGTTTATAATTGTCTCATCAGGGATAGTTTCATCACTCATTCCGCTGGCTGGGATTTTAAGCGACAAAATTGGCAGAAAATTAATTCTGTCGGTCACCATTCCTGCGTTGACAATTCTTTACCTCATTTTCTTCATCAAGCTTAATCCTTGCACCTCAGAAATGGCATATTGGATCTTTTATTCTATTTTGGGAGTCTTCGGTGCTTTTTACTTTGCCATAGCACCCTCTGAAATTATTGATTCGTTGCCTGCCAAAATGCGTTCGACAACAAATGGACTTTTGTACAGCATTCCAGCGGTACTATTTGGGGCGCTATCATTGCCCTATTTTCAATTGCAGTTTGATAAATCAATCCTATCTTCTTTCATTATCTTGCTGATTGCCGTACCGCTTTTTTTAATCGTCTCAATGTCAAAGAGCTCGTTTCTTCGCCCATCGATTCAATATGCTTATCCGTTGGAACAGGGGAAGGTGAGTTAAGACTTTTGCATATATAATGTAGGTGGCTATCTGCTATTCAATACAACCTATGATCTGTTTATGTAATAAAGCAGCAGGACTTTTGGGCTGATTTAGCGCCATTGCTTTTTATAGTTTTTAGGTTACGATCATTGATGAAAACAAACTGGATGGACAAATCATGCGTTTTACTGAAGCGGAACTAAAAGAAATTATAAAACTTAAAAAGTCAATTCGACTAATGAAATTTAAGCAAATAATAACTTTCGTGATAATATCTTCCTCATTTGTTATGTATTTCTTTTCAAAAGAGGCGTCACTTGCATTGATCGCAATCTCCATAATTTCATTTGCAGAACTTTCATTATCAAATAACACAAATAGCCTAATCGAGCTAGCTGAACGGCTAATCAATTCAGACGCTGAAAACTTAAAGATCAAAGCCAGGATTTCTCAAATATCTATGCCTACGTCAAAATAGAAAGCTTGGTTGTTTTTTTAACGACCCACACCTAATCAAATAAATTAAATCAGAACTCTTTTGTGATCTCGAAGATTCTCCTCGTCGCTGAGAACTTATCGGGAAACTTGCGCAGCCCATCCTCTCTCATTCTTTGAGAATGATTCTTAAGGTAATGATCGAGATCAGCCATATTCTCTAAAACGTACTGAACTGTGATTTTTCTGAAGCCATTTTCTTCAGCTCTTTGTTCAGACAGATACCTTGCGCTTTTGAAACCTTTAAAGGTGAGCATTTCTTCTACATGAGGCGTCAACCATCCCATGTAATCATCAAAAATATCACTTTCAATACTTAAGTTGACTTCATATACGACCATGTTTGCGACCTCTACGACAATCTATATTTGTGACAATCAATCGTGAAATTTAAAAACGAAAGATTAATGGATAAGAATGGTTTTGGCAAATTGGATCCGCTTCTAAGAGAGTTAGATTCAGTGGGGCTAGAGATGGTTTTCATCCAATTTACTATCAATTACAAAGTCTTCTCCGAAATACGATTTGTGAATCAGCCTTTGTAACTCTTCATTCGTAAGATACTCTCCATAAGACCAAGGATAGTATGCATGTATTTTACTTAATATTTTTGCTTTGCTGCTGTCGGGTTGCAACGACATTACTTCAAAAAATTGCGATGGCGGAAGTGGATCCATGACATGTAATTCAATTTCTTCGATTGAATTCATTATATTCTGATTAATATGTTCGTCATTAAAAGAATATCCTATCGACAGAACCTTTGAGTTTTTTAATGCTTCGCTAAATTTATTATGATATCTACTAAAAATAGACCATTCATTTATTAAATGTAATTTCTCTTTTCCGAATAAGATAAGTAGCTCCCCATTCTGGTCTCTCCAATTCAAAGAGCCATGCAACTTAAAATACCTAAGATCACCCTCATCATCTATATCCTGAATTTCAATTCCATTAGTTTGATCAGAAATTTCTACATTAGTATTTGGCCATCGAAATTCATTTTTAATCAGCGCCCGCTCTATCAATAGGTCCTGGTTGAGAGTGAATAGATAAGTGCATTCCTGTTCCAAAAACCATTTTACTAGTTTACTCAAACGTCTATTGGTCTCAGAGATGTATTGGTTATCATAATGATGAGGCCAATTTTGCTTCTCACATTCATGCAATATAGTATATGCTTTTTCAACAGCATTTCGGTATGATGCAAAGTCTTCGTCGGTGAATGTATTACCACAATCGCATTTTTCAGATTTATTTTTAATATCTGTATAGATTGCTTCGTATTGGTCATGACCTTTTTTAAACATATATTTTTTGATACATTGTAAGTGCCCGACTTGGGTCCCACTGCTCTCCAAGCTATTGTAAATAACACCCCACATATCTTTCGCTAAGAGCCCACCAAAATCTCTGGAAAAACCTGCGCCGGTAAGAATGACGTAATTTCTATTATCTTCGGTCATATTAAAAGAATTATCTATGGAGCTGTAAGATCTAGTATAGGTTAAAATAAATCAAGCAGGGCTGGATATAATATAGGTGTTTGGGTGTTGAGGTCTTGAGAAAAAGTATTTTCAGAATACGTGCCTTAGCTTATTGATATTGGAGTAACCAATTTTTAAAGTTAGGATCATCAATATAATATCCTCTTTGATCCGGGTTCCTACCTATCAATCCCTTTCTAGTCAATACGCGCACACTCGATTGAACTGAGGACAATTTAAGATCAGTGACACCTATTTCTTTTTCAAACCGCTTCATCGTTTCGGAGCTAAACAAACCATTTTCACCAACCGCCAATTCTCTAAGTATTATCTTTTCTAAAGCGCTACATTTATCCCAAATATTAATGAAAGCGCTATCCTCAAAAACCTGTGATAGCAATTGCTTTTTTGCTTCATATATTGATAAGCTCGGATTTAAAGCTATTCGTTCGACTAGCGACCTCGCTAGTTGAGGTACTTTTTGCATCTCAATAAATGCTTTCCATAATGCATCTTTATTAATTTCTCGCTTTGTAGCAACACTGAATATTTGCGCGAGGTGGTCAGTAAAATCCCTCTCTAACTCTGGGAAAGGTAAATTTAACCCAAAATGAAAAAATGGGGCTTTTGACTGCGAAAACATTCTTCGTAACCCTTCTTGTGAAGAACCAGTAAAAATGACTTTCACTTTGCTTTTATTTAGATCCAAGATTGTTCTAAACGAGGCTATAAAATTAGCATTAGCAGAATCTTGAGCAAGTGTTTGCACTTCATCCATCAGGAGAAGAATCTTTTGCTTCTTACATAATTTTGATATTACATCTTTAAGGCTTTCTTGAGCTTGCTCCGGATCGCGCAGCTCCAAATCCGCTTTTACTCCCCCCGCCTCGCCGCTTATTTTACTTATCCTTTTAAGCAGTCCACCAGCCTTACCTAACGCGCCTCGATTTTGCGCAAAGTTAATTAATGATTTTGTGAAATCCCTAGAAGCTGACTTTCCGACATCAAGAAAACTAAAATAAAAAACACACCATTTGCGACTTTCTGCTAATGGCGTTATGTCTTTACATAAAAATTCGGTTTTGCCCATACGCCTAGGGGCAAAAAAAACTAAAGCGCTAGAAATGCCTGACTCAAACATGCCCAGAACTTGCTCAGCAAACATGTTTCTTGGAAAATGCCATGGATCAAGCGACATCTATCCCCCTATCCTGCAAACAATATTAGACCTATTTATATCTAACAAGTACAATTGTACATTATAAGTATAAATCAGTACAATTCGAAATCATTTTAACGTATCTTATTGATAAATAATAATTTTATTCTGCTCGATATCGCTCAAAGAACTCCGCAATCATTTTGGCGGTGACGTATTTGGGATTCGTGAGCCCCCGCATGAGTCTGCTGATGGTGGACTGACTGACCTGGAGACCATGCGCGATGGCTTCTTCTGTGAACCCCATTTGGTGTAGAGCAATGAGCTGTTCACGTGGACTGAGTTCAGGTTGTGGTGCTTCATGCATACTGAACCCTCCATTCGCTCATAGGCACATATCGGGCTTGAGCTTTCTTTTCCCTCTGGCACCTCTGTTCTCGCTCAATGATAGTCTGCTTCGTCATCCCATTCGGGGTTTGCCAATCGCCCTTGAGGAGCAAATGGATAGCCATATTGAGTCTGGAGGCTTGCGAGATAGATTTATCGGTTGTGCTCCCCGCTTTGGCGAGGTAATAAAATACTTCACTGGTTAGTGTGAGCAAAGATTTTGAAGAAGCCTCGCCCTTGATGCATTGATTGTGATGCAAGCTTTGCAACTGAGATAGGGCTTTGTTCTTGACACTCTCCTCCACCAAATAACACTGCCCCTCCAGCTGAAACGAAACCAATTGCGATTGAGGCGGTTTTTTGATTTCAGGCATCTTCGGCTTGGGAGAATCTAATTTCGGCTCTTGTGGTGCGTCCTGTGCAGGATTGGTGGTGAAGTGATGATGGTCAATGCAGGCTAGCTGCTCTTCGCTAAACAGTTTCCTCGCTTCAAAGGTCGCTTTTAGTGGGGTCAGATTTGTGTCTTGCGATTGAATGTCTTTCACGGTTGATTGAAATTCCAAAATCAACGCGTCAGCGTCTAGCACGGTAGTGATATCTGAATCTTGATGATAGAGATGTTTATTTTTAATATCAGAATTATTATTAATATTATTATATAGGGGAGACAATTTTGTCTCGGGTGGGGGGACATTTTTGTCTCCCCTGGGATGACAATTTTGTCTCCCCTCAATTGAGTCACTCAGTCTTTGATATCCTCGTCTATCACCTTCAACTAGGCAACTTTGTAGATTAACTTTATTAGTTAATGGCTTTGATTGATCCTGCTCGAGGAAATTGATACGTTCACCTCGCTTCCTTGCATTGCTGAGTTTGTGCAATGCCATCGCTATCAAGCTGTACGAAGTAGACCGTCACCCTGCGTTGGTCGTCATACTTTGATGACAAAAATTTCTGTTCGATTAGGCTCGAAATTGCTCTGGTGATCGTTCGCTCGTTAAGGCCAAACTGCCTTGCAAGCTGATCGCGCGTCAAGGCAACTGCAAAATCTCGATGTCGTCTCGCTAAGCTCGAAAGGTATAGCCAAATAAGCTTCTCTTGTGGCGAAAGCTTCGCTGAAAATATAACGTGATCGAACTCTTCGTTCGAAAACGGAATGTAATAGCCTGTTTGAAGCGCGTGATTAATCACCGCCGCAGACGGATTGATGAACATAAAAAGAATCCCTTCTTCTGTTAGCAAGATGCACTTCACAGCGGCCTTGTTGCATAAATCACGGACGACATGGCAGTGAATTTGCTAGCCCCATCTTATTAAACTGATTCAAAATATTGCACTTAATAAACACTTCCTTTGCTTGGCTCAGGAAATTTCTTGATTTTAGGTCCGCTGTGAATAATTTTTTAAACCTGAACATGGCGCTTTCAACAAGGGAGCGTCTATGACAGCCGATTTCCTCTTTCCAGGCTTTTCTGCCCAAATTCCGAATACATCGAATAGCTTGGTCACGTGGCAAAGCCTCTTTTTTAAGGTTGCCATGCTGATGAATAACGGCACCGTTCCTAGGTGGAAATATCGCAGTCGCATTAATTTTCTTACCAACTTGCGCGAAAGGCACCGTACTTTTAGTGCGGTGATGAAAGCGCGTCGTCCGCAGGACGACTAGATAGGCGCTTGCTGTTGTCGAACATATTGTTTAATGACATCAAGTGGCGCACCACCACAACTTGCGGCAAAGTAGCTTGCACTCCAAAGCGCTGATTTAAAATACCGATTTGCGACTTCTGGATGATGTAATTTTAACTTTCTGCTCGAAACACCCTTGAGACTATTAACTAATTTGGATAAAGATGTTTTAGGCGGATAGTTGACGAGCAGATGAACATGGTCTTCCTCTCCGTCACATTCTACCAATTGAGCTTCAAAATCATTGCAAACTTTTTCAAATACGGCTTTTAAGGTTGGAAACATATATCGTTGGAGCACTTTGTATCGATACTTCGTGACGAAGACCAAATGCGCATGCAATTGAAAAACGCAATGTCTACCTGTTCTGTATGTTGTTGATTCACTCATTGACCAATTGTATAATCTTCGAGTGGAACAAACAAGAACATTGCGATTAAGGATTCGAGACAAGCATGGGGCGCTACTCACACGGATGGCGCGTGATGTTAATTTTGTTTGGAATTATTGCAATGATTTGACCTATCGGATGTGGCGAGATAGAAAGCAATGGCCTTCTGGCTTTGATGTTCAAAAATACCTAAAAGGTAGCTCTGAGTTTTTTCAATTGATAGTACGTGCATCCAACAAATTGCGGAAGAGCACGCCACAAGACGTCGGCAATTCAAAAAGTAAGCTTTGCTGGCGAGCATCAAAAGGAAGCAAACGCTCTTTAGGTTGGATTCCTTTCAAGAAAGGGGCTGCAACTTATAAAAATGGTTGTATCAAATATGCAGGTCAGTATTTTAGAGTGTGGGACAGTTATGGTCTGAGCCAGTTTGAATTCCGAGCCGGTAATTTTAGCCAAGATGCGAGAGGTCGCTGGTATTTCAATGTTGTCGTGAAGATTAATATTGAGGCTTCAACGGGCACTAAAGCAATTGGGATAGATTTGGGGTTGAAAGATGTGGCTGTCACCTCCATGGGAGAGCGCTTAGAGAACCGGCGCCACTACAAAGAATTAGAAGAGAAACTAAAGATTGCGCAGCGAGCTAATAAATCTACTCGCGTTAAAGCAATTCATGCAAAAATAAGAAACAGAAGAAAAGATGCTTTGCATAAATTTTCAACTAAATTAATTCAGGAAAATGCAATCATCTTTGTTGGCAATGTAAAAAGCCAACCTTTAACTCAAACTAAAATGGCCAAGTCTGTACTGGATGCAGGCTGGCATATGCTAAAAACTATGCTGGAATACAAATGCGCTGGCGCAGGTGTGGTTTTTCAAGAAATAGATGAAAAGTACACTACCCAAACCTGTTCTTCGTGCGGTGATAGACCGCCGGAGCGGCCGAAAGGTATCGCAGGGCTTGGAATAAGAGAATGGACTTGTGGGAGCTGTGGTGAGCTACACGACCGCGACATCAATGCGGCCAAAAACATTCTCGCGCTGGGGCATCAGCGCCTCGCCGGAGGAATCCACAGCCTTTAGGCTGCGGAGGATGTCAATTTCCCTGTCATTCTGATTCCTGTTATATAGTTTTCTAGCGAATGACAGTATATAGATTTAGTTGGCTAAGACAAGTAAAGGTGGGTTCCGCTTTTTAAGCAGCATTTATGCAACAAGGCCACTGCGTTTTATCTCTGGCACCTAGCTCTACGTTTCCAGACTCGTCTAAATACACATCCATGTGAAGACCCTTATATTAACTCAAAGCTTCTGAAGCTGCTTCAGCGAGAGTCCTGTTGTGTTAGCTATAATTTCCAGACTCAACCCTTGTGATTTCATTTTTTTAGCAACCTCGATTAACGCCGCCTGCTCGCCTTCAGCCCTTCCTTCGGCCCTTCCCTTGGCTAGGCCTTCGGCCCTAGCATCTTCTCTAAGACTTTTCTCAGAACTAACCTGTTTCCAATAACTTTCATAATATTCTAATTCACCAGGCGAATAAGCTGATTGCTCCGCAAGCTTAATGGCCTCTTTAATCTCAGGCACTTCTAAAAGCTCCCCAGGCGCTTCCTTCGTCTGTTCGTTTAATTCACGCATAAACCGAAGCCATAACACCTTTAATCTCTTATCATCACGTGTGGTTGGTTTAAACTTTGGTAGCTCAACAAAGACCAGTGTTAGCCCATTGATAATTTCTTGAGCAGGATTGTCTAATTTGACAAGACCATAATGGTGATACCAATCCGGCGTCTTCTCGTCAAAAATACTATCAACCAATGCTAAACCATAAACCGGATTCAAATAACGATAATGCTCTCCTGGCCTTAACTGCTTCACATAGGCTTGGGCAGCTCCAAACAAAAGCCGCTGCATAAAGCTCATGCCCCACTCAACCTGCATTTCCACAATGAAAATCTGACCTTGAGAATCTCTACACTTCACATCAACTATCGTTCGCTTGAAATCCGGTATCGCCGGGATCTGCTCTGATGGCAAATACTCCAAATCAACTATCTGCCTGTCCTCAGACAACGGCAATAGCGCATTCAGAAAGCTCTTCAAAAGATGAGGGTGCTCCCCAAATATTTTCTTGAAAACCACATCGCTTTTGGGGTCTAAGTACCGAGGCATATTGTCTATTAGCTCCTTTAAAAATTGATGATTATCATAGCATTTCTAAGACAGACAGACCAACGCTGTAAAAAACAATGGCGATTTATCTCTGACACCTAGCTCTACGTTTCCAGACTCATCTCAATACACATCCATGTGAAGCCTTATATTAACTCAAAGCTTTTGAACCTGCTCCAGCGAGAGCCCTGTTGTGCTGGATATGATTTCGAGGCTCAGCCCTTGCGATTTCATCTTTTGAGCAACGGCAATTAACGCCGCCTGCTCGCCTTCAGCCCTTCCCTCGACTCTTCCCTCAGCCCTTCCCTCGGCCCTTCCCTCGGCCCTTCCCTCGACTCTTCCTTCGGCTAGACCCTTGGCTAGACCTTCGGCTCTAGCATCTTCTCTGAGTGTTTTCTCGGAGCTAACCTGCTTCCAATAACCCTCATAAGCATCTAGCTCAGCGGGTGTATAAGCTGCCTCCTCTGCGAGCATCACAGCCTCGTTTATCTCTGGAACAGCTAATAAGGCGGGGTCAACCACCTTGGTCTCACTCGTTATCTCTCGCATAAACCGAAGCCATAATACCTTCAACTTCTTATCTTCACGGCTGTGAGCCTGAAATTTCGGCAACTCAACAAAAACTAACGTCAAGCCATTGATAATCTCTTGCGCAGGATTATCTAGCTTAACCAGACCATAATGGTGATACCAATCCGGCGTCTTCTCATCAAAAATACTATCCACCAACGCCAAACCATAAACCGGATTCAAAAATCGATAATGCTCCCCAGGTTTTAACTGCTTCACATAGGCTTGAGCTGCACCAAACAAAAGTCGCTGCATAAAACTCGTGCCCCACTCAACCTGCATTTCCACAATAAATATCTGACCTTGAGCATCTCTACACTTCACGTCGACTATCGTACGCTTAAAATCGGGAATGGCTGGAATTTGTTCTGATGGCAAATATTCTAAATCTACAATCTGCCTGTCCTCAGGCAACGGCAATAACGCATTCAGAAAGCTCTTCAAAAGATGAGGGTGCTCCCCAAATATTTTCTTGAAAACCACATCGCTTTTGGGGTCTAAGTACCGAGGCATATTGTCTATTAGCTCCTTTAAAAATTGATGATTATCATAGCATTTCTAAGACAGACAGACCAACGCTGTAAAAAACAATGGCGATTTATCTCTGACACCTAGCTCTACGTTTCCAGACTCATCTCAATACACATCCATGTGAAGCCTTATATTAACTCAAAGCTTTTGAACCTGCTCCATCGAAAGCCCGGTTGTGTCAGCTATAATCTCCAGACTCAACCCTTGCGATTTCATCTTTTGAGCAACGGCAATTAACGCCGCCTGCTTGCCTTCAGCCCTTCCCTCGACTCTTCCTTCGGCTAGACCCTTGGCTAGACCTTCGGCTCTAGCATCTTCTCTGAGTGTTTTCTCGGAGCTAACCTGCTTCCAATAACCCTCATAAGCATCTAGCTCAGCGGGTGTATAAATAGTAGTTTCATCATCCGACCCCCTCCTTCGAGGGGGTTTTTATTTTATGAAAAAATATCTTATTTATAGTATGATTATGTTGAGTATGATTCAGAAACCATCACTTTTGAATCACTCACTTCCGCAGCGTATTAAAACTATGCGCTGCGGCCTCTTTAACCACGCATTCAGTCAAAGCTTTTGAACCTGCTCCAGCGAGAGCCCTGTTGTGCTGGATATGATTTCGAGGCTCAGCCCTTGCGATTTCATCTTTTGAGCAACGGCAATTAACGCCGCCTGCTCGCCTTCAGCCCTTCCCTCGACTCTTCCCTCAGCCCTTCCCTCGGCCCTTCCCTCGGCCCTTCCCTCGGCCCTTCCCTCGGCCCTTCCCTCGACTCTTCCTTCGGCTAGCCCCTTGGCTAGGCCTTCAGCTCTAGCATCTTCTCTGAGTGTTTTCTCGGAGCTAACCTGCTTCCAATAACCCTCATAAGCATCTAGCTCAGCGGGTGTATAAGCTGCCTCCTCTGCGAGCATCACAGCCTCGTTTATCTCTGGAACAGCTAATAAGGCGGGGTCAACCACCTTGGTCTCACTCGTTATCTCTCGCATAAACCGAAGCCATAATACCTTCAACTTCTTATCTTCACGGCTGTGAGCCTGAAATTTCGGCAACTCAACAAAAACTAACGTCAAGCCATTGATAATCTCTTGCGCAGGATTATCTAGCTTAACCAGACCATAATGGTGATACCAATCCGGCGTCTTCTCATCAAAAATACTATCCACCAACGCCAAACCATAAACCGGATTCAAAAATCGATAATGCTCCCCAGGTTTTAACTGCTTCACATAGGCTTGAGCTGCACCAAACAAAAGTCGCTGCATAAAACTCGTGCCCCACTCAACCTGCATTTCCACAATAAATATCTGACCTTGAGCATCTCTACACTTCACGTCGACTATCGTACGCTTAAAATCGGGAATGACTGGAATTTGTTCTGATGGCAAATATTCTAAATCTACAATCTGCCTGTCCTCAGGCAACGGCAATAACGCATTCAGAAAGCTCTTCAAAAGATGAGGATGCTCCCCAAATATTTTCTTAAAGACCACATCGCTTTTTGGATCTAAATATCGTGACATACTCGCTACAAACCCCTTTAAAATTCATCACAATCATACCATGTCTGCTGCATCACAGCCATTAACTTAACTCATTGTATTTAAATGATTTATTCGACCCTTGACCCTGCACGCTTTAGGGTGTTCGATATCGCTCAAAGAACTCCGCAATCATTTTGGCGGTGACGTATTTGGGGTTGGTGAGCCCTCGCATGAGCCTGCTGATGGTGGACTGACTGACCTGGAGACCATACGCGATTGCTTCTTCTGTGAAGCCAATTTGATGCAGGGCAATAAGCTGCTCTCGAGGGCTGAGTTCAGGTTGTGGTGCTTCATGCATACTGAACCCTCCATTCGCTCATAGGCACATATCGGGCTTGAGCTTTCTTTTCCCTCTGGCACCTCTGTTCTCGCTCAATGATAGTCTGCTTCGTCATCCCATTCGGGGTTTGCCAATCGCCCTTGAGGAGCAAATGGATAGCCATATTGAGTCTGGAGGCTTGCGAGATAGATTTATCGGTTGTGCTCCCCGCTTTGGCGAGGTAATAAAATACTTCACTGGTTAGTGTGAGCAAAGATTTTGAAGAAGCCTCGCCCTTGATGCATTGATTGTGATGCAAGCTTTGCAACTGAGATAGGGCTTTGTTCTTGACCCTCTCCTCCACCAGATAACACTGCCCTTCGAGCTGAAATGAAACCAATTGCGATTGAAGCGGTTTTTTGATTTCAGGCGCTTCGGGCTTGGGTGAAACTGTTATCGGCGCTTGTGGCGCTGCCTGTGCAGGATTAGTGGTGAGGTGATGATGGTCAATACAAGCCAGCTGCTCTTCGCTAAATTGTTTCCTCGCTTGAAAGGTCGCTTTCAGTGGAGTGAGATTGGGGTCTTGCGACTGTATCGCTTCAACCCTTTCTTGAAATTCCAAGATCAACGCGTCAGCGTCTAGCATCGGCAATGCTTCTTCTGCGGTAGAAATATCTGAATCTTGATGATAGAGATGTTTATTTTTAATATCAGAATTATTATTAGGGCGTGTTGACATTTCGCCGCTCCGCACCACGCCTACGTGCCGCGGCTTGTCCGCGGCATCCAGTTGTTAAATTTCTAAATCAGAGATTTGAATGCAATTCATTGATTAATGAGAGCAAACTCGTAAAATTTATTCGTCTAAAATAACATACGAGTTTGCAATGGCCCGACTCATGCTCAGTGATGAACTGTGGTCGAAGCTAAGGACGATCATGCAACAACAAGGGATCTATGACAAGCCCGAATTGCGCCTCATGGTTGAAGTGATGTTATATCGTTTGCGAGTAGGCTGTCCTTGGCGAGACCTACCAGCAGAATTTGGATGCTGGAATTCAATATTCCAAAAATTCAATCGTTGGTCTTCAAAGAACAAGTTGGTTAAAATTTTTAAATCTTTGGTGCAAGATCCTGATCTTGAATGGACGTTTATTGATGCCAGTATTGTAAGGGCTCACCAGCACAGTGCTGGTGCAGCGAGTAAAGAGAATCAAGCTATTGGAAAGTCTGTAGGCGGAAACACAACGAAAATTCACATGGCTGTTGACGCATATAGCTTCCCAATTGAGTTTGATTTAACTGGTGGAGAAGTTCATGATTGCAAAGCGGCGCCAGAATTAATGAGAAACTTCCGCCGCAGATTATACGATTGCTGATAAAGGTTATGACAGTAAACAGGTTCGAGAACTCATTCGAAAAAAGCATCAATACCAGTGATTCCAAGGAAAAAGAACTCAAAAACAGGAAATGCAGACATAGACTGGTCCTTGTATAAATATAGGCATCTGGTTGAAAACATTTTTGCACGACTCAAACATTTTCGAGCAATTGCAACAAGATATGACAAATTGAAGCGTAATTATGCTTCAATGCTGGCAATAGCCTGTTCTTATCTGTGGCTGCCAATGTGATAATGTTGTTCAAAAGACAGTATGGATAAGCAAATTTAATGAGGTCATATTATGTT
Source organism: Gammaproteobacteria bacterium (assembly GCA_046348545.1). GTDB lineage: Bacteria > Pseudomonadota > Gammaproteobacteria > Berkiellales > Berkiellaceae > JAXMEB01. The sequence continues at coordinate 4,259 of JAXMEB010000009.1, read as the reverse complement.
TATATCTTATCTAGCCAGCGAAACGGAACGCTTTATGTGGGGTCTACAACAGATCTTGTAAAAAGGGTTTGGGAGCATAAAAATAAGGTAATTTGTGGTTTTACGGAAAAATATAACGTAAATCAGCTTGTTTATTATGAAGCACATGAGTTGTACGTTGAGGCAGCTAGACGAGAAAAACGATTCAAAAATTGGTGCAGGCAGTGGAAGTTGAATTTGATTGAGGAATTTAACCCAACCTGGAGCGATTTATATCAAGAAATCTGCTCATAACACCTGGATGCCGCGGACAAGCCGCGGCACGTAGGCGTGGTGCGGAGCGGCGAAATGTCAACACGCCATAATATTATTATATAGGGGAGACAATTTTGTCTCGGGTGGGGGGACATTTTTGTCTCCCCTGGGAGGACAATTTTGTCTCCCCTCAATTGAGTCACTCAATCTTTGATATGCTCGTCTATCACCTTCAACTAGGCAACTTTGTAGATTAACTTTATTAGTTAATGGCTTTGATTGATCCTGCTCGAGGAAATTGATACGTTCACCTCGCTTCCTTGCATTGCTGAGTTTGTGCAAGCCATCGCTATCAAGCTGTACGAAGTAGACCGTCACCCTGCGTTGGTCGTCATACTTTGATGACAAAAATTTCTCTTCGATTAGGCTCGAAATTGCTCTGGTGATCGATCGCTCGTTAAGGCCAAACTGCCTTGCAAGCTGATCGCGCGTCAAGGCAACTGCAAAATCTCGATGTCGTCTCGCTAAGCTCGAAAGGTATAGCCAAATAAGCTTCTCTTGTGGCGAAAGCTTCGCTGAAAATATAACGTGATCGAACTCTTCGTTCGAAAACGGAATGTAATAGCCTGTTTGAAGCGCGTGATTAATCACCGCCGCAGACGGATTGATGAACATAAAAAGAATCCCTTCTTCTGTTAGCAAGAATTATAACAAATCAAAAATCTTCTATTTGTCGTCTCGCGTCAGAAGAAAAAAGCTCGATCAAGCTTCCTAACTTCGAATACTTCATTTATGATGCATGCAGCCATGATGCTTCCTTATCCGTTTAAGGTTCATTGTGGTTAGTGCTTGCGGGGTGGTTAAGCTCACTCCGTAAGCATGATTTTTCGGTATTAAACTTTAAGATCTTATCAAGAGATAAGATCGGTGGCAATGATATATCAGGTTGTTTTCTTAGGGTTCCACATCTCATCTATAATACCGCTATTTTTATATTTAAAATTTTAACCAAAAAAACAGATTTTAATCGAGCAAGGTTGAGCAGCTTGATTAAAATGTCAGATTTCATTATATTAGCACACCAGTCATTATAATGTAACAATTTAATGACAAAAAATGGACAGCACACACAACATTACATATCGAGAATTAAATGACCAATTTGAAACTTGAAGCGCAGCAAAGTGCCCTGTCTGTGCGTCTCGGCTTACTTATGCGAGAAAAAGGGCTGAACATCCCCAAGTTGGCTAAAAAGACAGGAATCGCGCTAGGAACAATCCAAAAAATATTAAGTGATCCAAATTCAAACCCAACCTATTCAACATTAAAAACTTTAGCCGCAGCATTTGGGATTAGCATTAGTGCCCTCTTGAGCGAGCAAAATTCGACCATAAGCTTTTCTAAGCAAGTTCGTGTTATAGATTGGGAAAACATAATGAGCCTCTTTGATGATATAGATTCAACTAAACTAGTTAATCTAAATTCTTTCGTGACTTGCAATGTCGAGCTAAGCGATCATGCATTTGCTTTAAAGTTAGCTGGAGGGGGGCTACTTCCTTTTTTCAAAGAGAATACAATCCTGATTTTTGACCCACATAAAAAACCGTATAACCGTGCATTTGTATTGGTCAAATTTCAAAAGCACAACATACCAAGCTTAAAACAGCTCATCATCGATGAACCGAAGTATTACGTAAAATCAATTAATCAAGAATTAGCCCATGAGAAAATAGAAGCTCTTCACCCTAAAGATAGAGTTATAGCCACACTTGTTCAATCTTTGTCTAACTTCTAAATATGAATATCCTTAAGGCACTCAAAGAAAGTATTTGTGCGATTCTGCAGTCTTCTAGCATAGTTTTTAGGTTGATTGAAGTAGTTTCAGATTCTTCAGATAATACTTTCAAAGTAAGATATCATTGTATCGGGAAAAGAATCTCAACAATAGAGCCCCTTAACGACGTTGTTAAAGCATTATTGCACATACAAGGTTTCTCTAACCAAGATTCACATATTATTCTTGACGCATATCAACACCAGAGAGTATTGTTTCCCCTTCTCATCGAAAGCGTCATCTTTAATGAAGATGAGCCTATACTGCTGGTTAAGGACATTGAATCAAATGAACAAATGCACATAAAAATTAGCACAATTCATCAAAATATGAGTCTTATTAGTCAATTTAACGATTGTGACAGCCAGACTATCATGATGATAATTTTTAACAAACTTTTACAAATGGAGCGAGACAAGATCAAGTCTTGTTCCGACAAAGAAACAAAAAGAAACGTCGTGAATATCAGGTAAAATCAATGTTGTATCGATCAACCTATGATTCAGATTCTCTTAGAGGAAAGGATGATCTGATGACCCCCCGACCTTGGGATATAGTCAATCTGCTATCAAAGCTTTCCTCAGATTCTATGCGACTTCTCGATCTTGGAACTGGCACAGGCTTTAAAATTGCTCCTCTTCACAGCAAATACAAAGAAATTGTCGGCATTGAGATAAGCAAAAGCATGGTGGCTGCTGCAAAGCGCAATCTTTTCAAAGAAAATATGTTTCTAATCCAAGGCAATAATTATTCTTTGCCATTCCAGCGAAATACTTTCGACGCCGTTGCCTGCATGCTCTCTTTATGGGATCCCAAGGAAATTCATAGGGTTCTAAAAAAAGATGGCTTCGTTTTGATAGAATTGCTTGGTTGTGAAGACAAAAAAGACTTCAAGCTCTTTTTTGGAGCTGATGGCAACGGTTTGCGAGGCCAATATTTGAATTTCAAAAGCGAAGAGTATGTTTCAAACATTTATGAGCGATTTCAGAAATTCTTTCGCAGTGTCTCAATACAAAATGGTTTTTGGAACACCTGTTACTCACAAAAAGGGATCTTAAAACTGCTAGCAAATACACCAACTATTCGTGGATATAATTATCAACATGACAAAATAAATATTAAAAATGCAATCCAAGGATTGTCAACACCCAGTGGAATAAAAATTAAGCAAAATCGGATGCTACTATATGCAACAGATCCTAAATAAAGCTAGTTTGCCGGATATCCAACATGGCATCAAGGGCACTCAATGCATAAGATCGAATTATCTCCTCGGAATAGCCATGTTCTATATGATGTTTCCTATGGTAACAGGGCTTTTAGTCTATAAAATAATATCTTTTGGACCATTTAAATCCGCGGCAGGCATCATGGTTACGCCGCTTGTATATTGCCTTAGCAACATAACCACGGAGGTCTATGGATACGAGGTATCTAGGAATATGATGTGGTGGTTTATTGCTGCGAGCATAACTTTTGTGACTTTATGTGGCATTTGTGTTCAAATCCCTTCACCCGAAACATTTCAGCATCAAGCTGCATATGATTTGATCTTGGGAGGTATGCCTCTAATTTGCGTCGCAGGGACAATTGGAACCATTTGCGCTCTGTCCTTTAATAATTATTTCTTGTCAAAATTAAAAATCAAAATGCAAGGTCGTGCTTATTGGTTAAGAAGTATAATATCAACTAGCCCAGGAGAGGTCGTTTTTAATTTAGTCGCGTACCCTATTATGTTTTATGGCAAAATACCATTTTCTGAAATTATTCAGATATTTATATCTGTCTCACTTTTCAAAATTTGTGCAACCGCTTTCTTCACGCCATTAGAATGGTTCATAGCAAATTATTTAAAGCAAAAGGAAGGCATTAATACTTTTGACTATGGTGTGAATTACGATGTCTTTAAGATTGGTATATCAAAAGAAAAGCCTACTTTAAAAGTCGTTAATTCCTAGAGGCTTGCTTGTTCGAAAATATTTTTGGAGCAATTAGGCTAATCCAAAGACCAATACTAAAATATTGGATGAACTTCAGGGTCTTTGCAAAATTTCCTTCGAAACCAAAATTAATTTCATTTATACCATTTCGCAGCAATAATATACCGCCGAACCCATCCATCAAGCTGACTAAGTTAAAAGGGGCTATTCTCTGATGTGAGACTATTCTGCCACCTAGCCAGAATCCAAGT
>JAXMEB010000008.1:0-62620 GCA_046348545.1 Gammaproteobacteria bacterium | reverse complement strand
GCTAATATATATACAAAGGAATCAGCCATGGTATAGTTTTTTTTCTGGATTCCCGCTTTCGCGGGAATGACTACCTAAATGTGATTTTAATTACACGTAGCAGCACTTGCAACTTTAGGGACACGCCCTAGATTCCGCATCACACACTGCGCACTTCGTGCGCTTATCGCTGTGCGGAATGACCTCATTAAAAAGCAACTCTGCCTTCAAAAACTCCGAACCGATTTAGCTAAATTAAATCAATTCATCGGCACATTCGACCGTCTAGCGGAAAAAACTAGTTAAATAACTATGGTGGATTAGAATAGGTTTATTTGAGAATGGGGAATGGAATTTTATGCTGACACAGTATGATCCGAGCTTAAGCGCTAGTCTATATTCACCATACGCCGAGGCCGGTGTCGCATTGATGAACTCGTCGGATAGCGCGAACATATTGCACACACCTGGATACGCGATTGGTCAAGCAATTGGTGACATTTTAGGGACTTGTGACGAATATGGTCGTCCGACTGAAAGCAGCTATCCTCTTGATCGATTAACAAATTTCATCCATACCAAGTATCAAAACATTCTAGCGGGCACATCCAGTTTTTTGAAAAAAATGAAAGGATTATCTCAGATATTGGGTAGCAGTTCCGCCGAATATGGCGTTGAAGAAACCTTACCGTCAGAATCTGCCATCGAATGTTTTGATCGGGAAAAACATCACTCATCGATCATGATATCTGAGCGTATTGATTCAGCATTGGATCGAATGAAGCCCCTTTTACTAAAGTTTAGACTCGAAATTCAAAAAGCCATCAATGATTCGATTATAAACGGAAAGCCATTATTAATTCTGATTGGAGAGCATCATTATTCTCCTGATTCAGCATTAATGGAAGCATTCATTATCAATTTGTTAAACACCTTTGATGATTTTCAATATCAAACAATTTTTACAGAAAGCTTTGAGACTGATATTTATGGGTTGCATGAAGGGATGCCTCATCCTAATGAAATTGTTGAGCAGCTGGCTGAGCGGCTTAATAAACTGACTGTTCCAATGGATTTAGGTACCTGTAAACTCTTTAAAACGTCTCCCGATATCTGTGAGTATATTGATTACTCTGAATTGATGAATGGTAGCTCAATAACGCTTCAAAATGTGACTTCGGCTTCCGGCATGAAAAAAAGGAATCAAATAATGACCAATGTCATGAATACATTGAGAGGCAATGGAAACGCTGTTGCAATCGTTGGGCAATATCATTTGTTTGGGCTCATGAACGAAACAACCTTGCAAGAACATTATCACGTTGTCCCAATTGCTTTAGATTCGAATGCGTGTTTTATGAGTCATAGATCACAAGATAATCTTGAAGATGTTCACTGTGAATTTGAGTATCGATTTTCTTGTTTTGAGTATCTAACTGGTGGTGAGGCTTTACAATTAGACTCAGAATTAGGGCTTGATGAATACATTAATCATCCCTACTCTTCAGATGTCATTATTGAAAAAACAAAACGAGCTGCGATGGACATTCGGTCAGAAGAAGCCGGTGATATTGCAGGTGCGTTAGTTTCTTACAGAAGATATTCTGGTTAATGTTCGCGCGTTTATAGCCTATACTCTAGCTGATGCCATTCTATAGGGTTTTAGTCTATGCAATTTCAAGCACTTATTAGTACATTGTTATTTTTTGCTGTTAGTCTATTCAGCGTGATGGGGTTCGCGAACGAGCGCCCAAGTATCAGTTTTGATGGAAAGCTCTATCATTTGTCATTTTTTAAAAGCGATAGAGTGCAGGTTGAATCTGTATATTTGCCGGAAGGTGAAACCTTTGAAAGCATGACGTCGCAAATTCGAAGGGTGGAGTTGATTGAAGTTTTTAGTCCCGAGCGAGCGGCTGAGGGTATGGCTTATAATTATAATGATATAGGTATGCCTACTAAGATTATCAAAGGTGAAAATACGATTTTCTTAGGGGCAATTTATTCAACTGTGTATCCTGTTGTACTTGATAAATCAATTATCATTTTTAAAAATATTAAGGGGTATAATCGAGTCGTATTCTACGAATATACGAAGCGTGACTTTAACTTTCCCGTCGAAAAAAGCCATGAGGCACTCAAAGCTATGGGGGAAAAGATCTTGCTAGATCAGAAATACATCGAAATGATTAAGTTATTGAGAGTAGATTAAAAAATCTGAGCATATACCCACAGCGAATGATTTTTAGGTGCGGTGGATTGCTTTCATTATTCTCACCGCACTCGTGTATACCCTTCACAGCTGAATTTTCGGTGTTGTTGCCTTCGCGATTCTCATCGCAGTCATGTACTTTGTGTACACTCCTGCGTCTCGAACGCTCGGCGCCTACCCGAAAAATCATCTGTTGTGGGTATATTGTGTTTAATACTTATAGGGTTCGAACACATGGTGCCTACTGAAAAAATCAAATTTTGTTGGTATATCTGAGAAAATCATTTTCTTTTCGCAGTTAATGTAAAATCAATTTGTACATCATCTTTGATTTCATCAAGGCTAGCCCATTCCCCTTGCCCGACGGCATATTGTGTACGTTGAAGCTTCATCGTGCCAATCACTTGACCCTTATCTGGTGTGAGCGACTGGCCCGTAAATGATGCGCTCATTGGTAGTGATTTGTCTCGAATGGTCAGGGTTCCGTTTGTTTGGTAAGAATCTTCAGTTATTTTCTTGAAGTTGCTTGACTCAAATATAGCGGTAGGAAAAAGTTTTACATCAAACCATTCTTCGGTTTTAAGGGTTTCAGCAATATCTGCAAAACTGGTTGTTACTGAATTTGTGTCGACAATGATTTTGACATGACTAGATGTTAAGTCATTTTGATCGAATTGAATTTCCCCGGTGAAGGCAGAAAACCGGCCGGATACGGGCGCTCCATTTTGTTTGGCTGTAAAGTTGATGCTACTTTCACTGGGTATGATTTCCCATTGAGGTGTGGCTGCTAGAGTGGAGTGTGAAATCCATAATAAGGAGATTGCTATCATAAATCGCATGAGCATTAATCTGGCCACAACATTCTCCGTAAGATGTTATCTTTATTAATGAAATGATGTTTGAGCGCGGCACCGATGTGAGCGCCCAGTGTTAGAATGAGTCCATAAGCAAGCCATTGATGAATTTCAGCATATAGCAATCGATTGGACTCATCAGGTTCAACTAGGCTTGGCAGCACAAACCAGCCGAAAAAAGAGACAGGTAATCCTGCAGCTGAAGTGACGAGCCAGCCCGTGATCGGCATGAAAAACATAAAGAGATAGAAAACAAAATGTACACTCCTTGCCGCCAGCTTCTGCCAGGCCGGTAGGGTTGCTGGCAGGCGAGGCGTGACATTAGATAAGCGCCAAGCAATGCGTAAAAAAAGGAGAGCTAAAATCAGCAGGCCAAACTGTTTATGCCAACCATAGAGTTTGAGCTTTAAGCTACTGATGGGAATGCGTGTCATATAAAGCCCAACAATAATGAGGCCAATGATGATAATGGCAACGATCCAATGTAGTAGAAACGAAACCAGACCGTAACGCTCATCGGTGTTTATAAAGCGCATTAATAATCGATCCCTTAGTCTTTAAACGCTTCTGCTTCAATATCGATTTGGACTTCGTCTCCAAGACCTGGCAATAGAGTCGTCATCCCAAAATCAGAACGTTTTAATGTTGTGCTTGCTGTGAATCCAACAGTCTTTTTATTGTTGATTGGATTTTCGCCGACTTTATTCAGTTTGACTTGAAGTGTCACAGGTTTGCTAATGCCTCGAACATCTAATTTACCTTGTACGTTGGCGCTGTCTTTTCCAGTGACTTCTACTTTGTCACTGACGAAAGTGGCTGTCGGAAATCTGGTGATCTCAAAAAATTGCTTGCCCTTGAGATGCTTGTCTAATTCAGGAATCCCCGTGACGAGTTCGCCAACTTGAATCGTGATATTCACTTTGCTGTTTTGAGGGGTTGATTCATCTAATACCAGTTGCCCATTGGCATACCATTTTCCAGAAGGCTTTGAAAATCCGAAATGATCGATATGCCAGAGTACAGCGGTATGATTCGGATCGATTGTGAAAGATTCTGCAGTCCATGCTGTATTTGAAATCAGTATCAAGCTGATCAAAAGTGATCGCATCCATGCGATTGGTTTCATTGCTTAACTTCCTTTTGTTGATGGTTTGGGTTCTAAGCTGCCCCCTACAATTTTATCGCAGAGCCCTTTAGGGAGGAAAACAAAGGCATCTCCTTGATTATCTACAGTCGCAGATCCTGCACACGAAGTGGTCGCAGTTTGACAATCATTCATCTCGGCTTTGACTATTCCATAGCATTTCTCTTGGGAAGGCTCATCTGCTGCGTGCGCTTTGGTGATGGCTGCTGCTGCCGTGATGGCCGCAGCGCTTGCAATAGCAGCTTGGAAACATTGTTTGAGTTTTTTCATAAACCATCTTTCCTATTTTACACAACCCTATTGGGGGCTAAATTGCATTAGTCGATCAACTTATTTATTTAATGCAGCAGCTTGATTGAAAGCCAACTTTCAAATAGAATTCACCCCTTTTTATTACAACGACTAAGAGGGTATCAGTGCATATGCTAAGAAGTGCTTGGTCGAAAGCAATCTCAGAGGGGTTGGCTCTATTAAAAAGATGCAGACATCCATTTGCTAGAGTTGTATACCAACTTGTTACAGGGAGAGCCAGCCATCGTGGAGAGAAGGTCGAGCTGTTTCCACTTGCTGAAATCACAAGGTCAGATTTTTGTGAATATATTGAATCTTACAACGAATGTAATAAAAGAAAGATCTCTTATGCGTATCCGCCAACAGAAGAAGCCTTATCGGTCATGCGTACAGACATGGATGGGATAATCTATGGGTCAAGAATATATGTTAATGAAAATTTGAAAAATCCTGAACAAATTTGTTTGCTATTAATACATGAGTTAACCCACTTTGTTCGTAGAGGCATAGAACCCTATGATTCCCCTGAAAGTATCTTTAATGAGGAATTGGCTGCACACTTCGCCGAAGAACTCATTTGGTCTGACAAACGAATCACTCGTTCAAAACTCCGCGAGATTGCGCTTAAGATATCTGAACTATATGAGACGCCGATGCCTGATAAAATATCCATACCGGATTATGCACCCCTTGATAAGGCGGTAACGGCATTAGGTTTGAAGCGCGCATAGCACTCCATTTGAATCCTAATATGGGCTTCAGAGCTGAATTTTCTCGGGTTGCCTGTCTGTTCGTAGATCGCAAGAGCGTAGGCACGTACCTCATCATCTGTTGTGCTTATGGATTCTGTCAGAGATGCCTAGTTAAAGACTCAGGGGTTTAAGCCAATAGAGCAATGAGGCGATATACTTAAGATATTTCGAGTTAGGGCAGCGCTTATGAATATCTTAAAATATATTTTATGCATGATGGTTGTTCTACTTCCTACCTTGGTGCTTGCGGTTGATAAAAATGCGTCACTACGCCTAGATGACGAGACCATCACTGCCTTGGTCGTTCAAAAGCTAACAAGAGACCCCATTTTGAGGCAATACACCTTCCGTGTGAATACTCAGGATGGCAGGGTGACGCTCTTTGCCGAGTTAACCACCGATGAACAGTATGCGAATGCTGTGATGTTAGCGGGCTCTGTGAAAGATGTGATTTCGGTAGACGCTAGTGGTGTCACAATCAGCCATGCCAGAGGGCGGCAAGAAGATGTTGCATTATCAGCCCGCATTAAAGCCAATTTAATGCAAAGTGGTGTATTTGCCGGAGATCATATTGCTTGGCCTATTCATATTGAACTGGAAGAAGGAAGCGTCTACGTCACAGGCCGAGTGAATTCAAATGAAGACAAGGCTAAAGTGCTTCAAGTCATTCAATCCACTGAAGGCGTTTTGTCCGTTGATGAAGATATTGAAATCGGCTTTGATGACTAACTCCTGTTTAACCAATGATCTTAGGCTTTGGCCTAAAGTAATGAATATTTCCAAAGAATGAATCCTTGTCATTATCAGGATGCCATTTTGGCCAACCCAACAAGGGGAATGGGGCTAATGCTTTGGGTGTGTTAGGAAATTCAGGGCTTACAATTTCGGTAGCAATACGCTCATCGACATATCTCAATTTTTCGATTTTATCCAGTTTAAAAAATGCTGAATTCACTTCCATCAAAATAGCCTTTGCAGTCATGCCAATGTAAGGTTGGAGCCCTTTTTCTAAAATACCATGCCCGGTAATGATAGGATAACAATGGATTTCTAGATTACGATCCAAAAAGAGAGATGACCATTCATGCTGGCGAATTTTATCGAGATAACATCTTTCATCACTGCAAATCACCATGCCACACTCATCAAAATGTGCCAACACATTTTGTTTGGATGTGCGTTGTTTTGGTTTGTTATCAGCTGCTTGATAAGCGGTTTCTATCAGGGCGCGCTTCATAGATGGGAATATAAGCCAACTGACATTGTTAAAAAAATCATGCCAGTTGTGTAATCTAGTTGGAATACGTTGATGGTGAAAGATAGTTGATTCGTAGGGCGTGTGAGCATCTTGCTCGATAAATCTAAATGCAAACGCAGCCTCTTCTGCCAGCCGATTGTAATCAGTGATAGTGGGCCATGCATTCAGAAATCGATCCGATATAGATGCCCAGTAAGGCAACAGCGTTTGGTATCCTTCAAAATGTTTGTAAAAATGGGGATCCCAATTATCAGTTCGTTTTAATTTAGACTTGGATTCTGGGAACATGTGCTTGCCGATGCTTTATTCGTCGCTTCCATGCAAGGATAACTGATAATCGCCAAAAGATCCGAGTGATCAGATTGCCAAAGAGTGCAACTACTGCCCCAGACACAAGGGCGCCTGCGAAAAGAGGTAGAGCGATATGTTCTAGCTCTGCAAAGATCCATTTAAATGAAGGCTCGAAATGGAAGGGCTGATGCGGTAAATCCAGTAGATGCACCCCAACTTCGTAAGCAAAGAAATACATAGGGCCCATTGTTAACGGATTGGAAATCCACACCATCATCACTGCAATCAATAAATTGGCATGTAAGAGGATAGCTAAAAGTCCAGCCAGTAACATGTGCCCAGGTAGTGGGATAAAACTGATAAACAGGCCCACTGCAACTGCTCTAGATACAGCCTGCCGATTGATGTGCCACAAATTAGGATCGTGGATCCAGCCACCAAAAATTCGCAAATGCTTGTGGTCTTTGATTGTATGTGGGTGAGGTAGATAACGTCTAATCCAATTTTTAGGCATGGGGTTTATTGGGTGGCTTTGAATTCTGACGAATATACCATTCAACAAACCCTAAGAAAACTCTCGACATGATCAACATGAAAAGTTGCCAGATCAAAAAAGAGGTAAAAAAAATCAAAATCCAAAATACAGTTGCTATACCCACAACAGATGATTTTTCGGGTAGGCGCCGAGCGTTCGAGACGCAGGAGTGTACACAAGGTACATGACTGCGGTGAGAATCGCGAAGGCAACAACCCCGAAAATTCAGATGTGAAGGGTATATAAGAACCTCAGTTCGGAGTTTTTGAAGGCAGGGTTGGTTTGTAATGACGTCATTCCGCACAGCGATAAGCGCACGAAGTGCGCAGCGTGTGTTGCGGAATCTAGTATTCACGCGGCCTTGGCCGCTTATGCGATTCAGCCTCTAAAAATATCAGCAATCAAATTATTAGCTGAGATTTGATAAAAGTCTGGATCCCGCATCAGACGCTACACACTTCGTGTGATGACCGCTGTGCGGGATGACGATATATCCCTTTAAAACTCCGAACTGAGGTTATAAGAACAATTAGTGTAGGTGCTTTGATATAAATCGGTTGAGATTTAAATTTGCTCCAGAGAATCTTCAGTAGGAGGATGGCGTGATGGGTTTCTTGTTCTCCATTCATGGCGTGACTCGAAAGTTATCAAGTCTAGGTGTTGGTTGGCTGAAGGGGTTGGAGTTTAATGATGGTTTAGAATTCCCAGGCATCTGTACTAATAAATGGGGGTATATCGGATTGACTTGCTCATGATGAGGTGGTGGCGCGACTAGGGTAGATACCGATTGGGCGAAGAGTATCCAGTGTTCAGGCGAGACGAGCCGTTGAATCGCTTGAAATTCAGCTTGAGCAAAGGGGCTGCCAGGGGGTTTACCTTCATTCACTAGTTTATGATTCCCGATTCGTTCCAGCCAAGCTCTATCCTTTAAAAAAACAGGTAAGAGGTTGATTTCATTTTTGGTCAGTGGTCTTATCAGGTGATAACCGCTTAGCAAATGTAATGCAAATTCAGGATTGAATTCAGATGCCCCTTGATTTCTCTCGAAGCAGAACATGCAAAGTGCATTCGCAATGTCTTTTAAGTAAGGTGCATCAGAGCATAATTCTAGGTCTAATAATACCAGTCGACCTTCTTCATCCTCGAGTAAATTGCCGAGATGAAGATCACCGTGATTAATGCCGTGCGGCAGAGCACCAAGGTGCGGATATTTCAGTGTATTAAAAGCATATCGAAAAAGATTTGTCGAATAACTAATTTCGGCGCGGATTTGAAATTTTGTGATGCCTCGCCAGAGGCTGTTGCCTAATTCACTTAAAAAAATCAGTACATCATTAGGTGCCCTTTTAAATCGAGGGTACTCGGCTAATTGATTGTGAAAATCCGCGAGCATTTTTCCAAATCGCAATAAAAATTCAGGATGGATATCAGGTGTTTTCCCTCGGACAAAGGGCATGATGAGAATATCATGTCCTTTAAAATTTTCATGAAACCCGATTGGGGGCGGTATTGGAAAATGAGAATTTGCGAGATGTTGTTGAAGTGAATAAATTTCCTGATGTGTTGCAGGTGCATTTGGATCGAGTTGTACTTGACTGAATATTTTAATGACGAAATCGCCATGATTAGTTTCAAGCTTCAGATTTTGATTAAGCACGCCGCCAGAAAGCGTTTCAATGTTGAAAATCTTAATTTCTTCCGTTTGACTGTTCAAACATGATTTCAAAAGTGTCATTAATTCATCATTTGTCAATCTTAAAGGCATGCGTCATCCAATTGTTTTGAAGGTTAATTTAAACTGAATTCATTCGATCAGCCGTCTGATTCCAATGCGAGAAAAACTAAAGTGGTCGTCAAGAGCGGAATATTTTTACCAATAGGATTCAAACAGAAAAATATTTAGTTTGCCAAATCACATATTTTGTTGATGTTGAGTAGACACTCAAAAGGCTGAGGTTTATGATGTTCTCCTATGGCTACATCAATATCATGGTCTGATACCCGCGATACATTACCAGCGAATCCAAGCGATTTTTGGTGGGATTGGTTGTCCAAGCCCTACAAATTAAGCGAAGCCTTTAAGCGAGTTGCAACTGTATTGTCTGTTGATGTAATCAGTCAGCAATTTGAAAATATTTTACCAGATGAAATGTTATTGCTTACTTTGGAGGCGCATGAAAAGCCCTTCTTAAGGCAAGTTTATATTTTGGGGGATGACCAACGATTTGAGTATGCCAGAGTGATCATCCCAACTAAAACGTACGAGAAACATTTTAGCCAATTTGAAGATTTGGGTTCTAATTTAATTGGTGAAAACCTACTTTATGCCTATCCGGGTATGAAGCGTTCAGGATTTGAATACGCTGCTTTGAGAACACAAGACCCGCGTTTTGAAGTCGCGTTAGCGGGTTTAGAGGGTGAAAGGCCTGATGTCCTCTGGATAAGACGTTCGATTTTTTGGTTGGATGATTTACCCCTTGCGGTGATAGAAGTTTTTTTGCCAGGTATCCCGCCTTTTCGCATGGCAGAATAAGAGAATATGATGTTTCCATTGGTTGAGCAGATTCCCTTTAAAGACCCCTTCGAGTATTTCCGAGTGGTGGCAGAACAGCCGTTTGCCATGTTTCTAGATAGTAGTCTTCAGCATCCCACATTAGGGCGTTATAGCTATATTGCTTTTGATCCTTTTTTAACGCTGATTAGTAAAGACAAACAAATTCAAATAGGGTGTGACGAGCGTGAGGGCGATCCACTCGAAGAAATTGCGCGATTATTGGAGCAATATCCATTAGAAACTCGGTTAGAAGGTACGCCCTTTCAAGGTGGAATGCTAGGGTACATCGGTTATGATGCGGCTCATCATATTGAGCGGCTTCCGAGCGCGCGGTTCGATGATTTGAGGTTTCAGGATATTGCGCTGGGTTGCTATGACGTGGTGCTTGGGTTTGATCTATCAGAACAAAAATCCTGGATTTTCTCGAGTGGGTTTCCAGAGAAAAATGAAAAGACACGTTTGCAGCGCGCACAGGAACGATTGCAGTTTGCGCTCTCGTTGTTATTTGAAGGAATGGAAAAGCCATTTGAGCGATCAGAAGCGGTGATACCACAAACTGCTATTCAATCCCCATTTAATAGGGCTATGTATTGCGATGGCGTGAAACAGTGTATCGAATACATTCTCGCCGGTGATATTTTTGAAGGCACGCTATCGCAGCGCTTTATAGCGCCGATGCCAGCGATAACACCATTTCAACTCTATGAGCGTTCGAGACGATTTAATCCAGCACCATTTTCAGCGTATTTAAATTTTCCCGAACAAGTGATTGCGTCAGCTTCGCCGGAGCGTTTTTTGAAGTTAAAGGCTGGGCAGGTTGAGACCAGACCAATTAAGGGTACGGTGCGCCGGAGTACTGATCTAGCAGAAGATCATATTTTGGCAAATCAATTACAGCGTAGCGAAAAAGATCGGGCTGAGAATATCATGATTGTGGATTTGATGCGAAATGATTTATCACGCGTTTGTGAAGATCATTCCGTTAAGGTCCCTCAACTGTGTGGTTTAGAAAGCTATGCGACGGTCCATCATCTGGTGTCAGTTGTTGAAGGACGATTAAAGGCTGATCAAGATGCAGTGACTTTACTGAGAGCGACGTTTCCAGGTGGATCGGTTACAGGTGCCCCGAAAATTAGAGCGATGGAAATTATTGCCGAACTTGAACCCACCGCACGAGGCCCTTATTGCGGTAGCATTGGATACATAGGATTTAATGGTGATATGGATACTTCGATTGTGATTCGAACATTTGCTATTAAAGACGATAAAGTGACGTTTCAGGTGGGCGGTGCGATTACGGCGGATTCCGATCCGGCCTCTGAGTATGACGAGAGTTTAGTCAAAGCCGCTGCGATGATTAGAACATTAACAGAGTATTAAATGATTCTATTGATTGATAATTGGGATTCTTTTGTATTTAATTTGGCTCGTTATTTTGGTGAGCTAGGATGTGATCGTCAAGTCATCCGAACGGATGCGATCACACTTGAACAAATTGAAGCTCTACGCCCGTCTCATATTGTGTTATCGCCCGGCCCTTGTGCACCGAAGGATGCGGGTATTTCTTTAGAGGTGATCAAATATTTTGCGGGTCGAATTCCCTTATTGGGCGTTTGTTTGGGGCATCAGGCAATTGGAGAGGCTTTTGGTGGGCGAGTCGTGCGATCAAACCACCCAATGCATGGAAAATCAAGTGTGATTGAACATGATGGATCGGGGATTTTTCGACAATTGCCTAACCCACTTCGAGTGGCTCGTTATCACTCCCTGATTGTTGAACCTGAGAGTTTGCCCGTTGAACTTCGGATCACAGCTCAAAGTGACAAAGGCGAAATCATGGCGCTTGAGCATCAGAAATGGCCTATTTTTGGCGTTCAATTCCACCCTGAATCTGTGCTAACGGAATCAGGGCATGCGTTGCTTCAAAATTTTATCTCTCGTTGAATCTGCATTATGATTTAGGGCGTGTCGCTAAAGTTTCAACCACACAAGTATTGCGACGACAGTTAATGCTCCCATGAACATTATCTTTGTTTTATCATATTCATAGCATATTACACTACCTCATTTCGGAGTTTTTGAAGGCGGGGTTGGTTTGTAATGACGTCATTATTGAAATTCTGGCAATGCGGACCAATCAGGGTAAGTTGTCTCCCAAAGTCGATGTATTTTCCCTTCCTGGTAATGTACGATGAGCATCACCTCCAATTTATGGACTTTTTGAAGGGGTAATTGAACAGTAATCCAGATCCTTCCGGCCAGCTTGTTATCTTTCTCTACAAAGGTTTCCTCGTCATATTCAACTTCGAAAATAATTGCAGTTTGACAACTTTTCTGGTGCAGTTCAAAAAAAGTTTGGTAATTCATTACTTGGCCGTTTGTAAACAGCAGCAAATCATTATGGTAGTACTCAGGAATTAATTCAGCCTTTTTTTGTACAGTGATGTCTTGAAACATCTGTTTTAACTTTGAAATCAACATAGACTATATATCCTATTTCATGAATTTGTATTGAATTGAGAATTATACCCTTCACAGCTGAATTTTTGATGTTTGCTTGTCCATCCGAAGTTCAAATTTGTCTACCGAAGCCTTGGTGTAGGGAGATCGCAGGCCGATTGCCAAGGGGCTTGGCAATCATCCTAGAATTCAGGTGTCAAGAGTATAAATCGCAATCTCTCAATTCTGCAACAATGAAAGCTGAAGATTCATTTCTTGATGTCTGAGTCGGTGCCAATTGAGATATCCTATGATCGCCATGATTAAATAGACGATATGGAGAATGGCATGAAAGGGGATGCCTTTATTAAAATGCATAAAGATGATCATCGCATCGATGACAAACCACAAAATCCAATTTTGGATGATTTTTTTGCAGACAAACCATTGCGCGATGAGGCTTAGGATGCATATGGTGGCATCCCACATTGCAATATCAGATTCTAGTCGCTGAAGAATCAACGTGCACACTGGAACCGAAATCACAGCAATAAAGGTATATTTCACGCCTTGTGAAAGTGATAGAGAGCTGATTTTTAGAGCGAGAGTGTCGCTTGATTTCTGTTGCCATTGCCAAAGCCCATACCACATGCTTGCAAAGTAGACCCCTTCCAATAGAGCTTGTCCATAAATCCCTTGAGATAGATATAAGACGCTATTTAATGAGGTTGCTAAGATCCCAACTTTCCAGGCATTTGCATTAGCCTTGATATATAAGTAAGTTGTGGTGAAGGACAGTAGCGCACCAATCAAATCCAGGTAAATGCTATCAGAAAACATGCTAATACTACTCTATAAACAACAAAAGGTAACAAGCTCATTTTACTGATCCACTTGAGAAAGTAGTGGATGCAAAAATAAGCACTGACTGCAGAAACGGTACAACCGAGGATAAGCGTTCCCCACGGGTAGTGTAGAGGCTCATTCAAGAGCTGAATAAATTCATACGTGCACGCAATCAAAATGGTTGGAATAGCGAGTAAAAAAGAAAATCTGGCCGCTGTTTCTTTAGAAAGCCCCAAGAATAGCCCGGCTGTTAATGTGATACCTGAGCGAGATGTCCCTGGAATGAGCGCCAGCGCTTGAGCAAGTCCAATCAGAATCGCATGCCTAATATTGACATGAATTGAAAAAAACTGAGCGCGATTTAGGTATTCAGCAAGGCCAAGCAAAAGGCCATAACATAATGTTGTTATCGCAACCACATGAATCGATCTAAGTTCAGTTGAAATATATTCGTGACAAAGATATCCCAGTACAAGAGCAGGTAGAGTTGCAAGCCCTAGTTTCCAGCCTAAAGTTTCATAAAAAGGAGCTCTGCCTGTTGTCAGGCTTTGGATGGATTCTTGACAGATCATTTTGAGATCTTGACGAAAGTAGGTCAACACAGCAAAGAGTGTTCCAAAGTGGACAGAAACATCAAAAGCGATCCCCTGATCAGGCCATTCTGTCAAATGCGGCACCAGGATTAAATGGGCTGAGCTGGATATGGGTAAGAACTCTGTGAGTCCCTGGACCAGCCCCAAAATAGCAGCTTGAAAGTAATCAATCATTTTTTATCCACTCCTGTTTGAGGAAGGGGAGCGGTTGGTACGGGGGACTTGAGGGGCTCCGATTTAGGCGGTGCTTTTTGTCTGGGTACAACCTTTTCACCCAAAGAACGACAGTCAGGGTGAGGAACCCGCTTATCAATCAAAAGTTTCTCAAATAAATCATATGAGCAGGCTTTCACTAATTTGCCATAATATCTTTGATCAAGTCCTGTTAATGAGTCCGGCAGTCTTTTTTCGAGGCTACTAAAGCAGCTTTCAGAAATTGTTTTTGAAAAGTCTTGGCATTGCTTGTCATCAATTAGGAAGCAATTTCGAATTAAGCTTTTCGACTTACAAAAAGATTGGGTTAGTAAGGGTTTATTCTTTTTAAGCCACTCTGCTTTAGAGAGGGCTGGAGGTTCAGAAAGACCTTTATTTAAGGGGTTTATCAGTGGAAGCTCCTTCTGACTTGGAAGAACAGGCGAAGTTGTTTTCTCTTGAGCGGAAGCACACGTTAGAAATGAAGCTAACATAATCGCAAATAATGGTCGTCTCATAGGATGTTGAATTATTTTTATCTGTCGAGAATTTTAACAGTTTATCGCGCAAACCCCTACACGGATAGGCAGAAGTTCAAGTCTATCGCTCCAGAAGGTTTTAATCCGTGGGGTTAGTCAATTTGGCATAAGGTTTGCTACATTGGGAGGTGTGACAAGGATGACCTTTTGAGGACAATAAAATGAAACGGATACTCCCACTTATTCTTACAGCGGCCTGTTTAAGCAGCACCGTTTATGCGCAACCCATCTTCCTAGATGTGAGCGCTGCAACAACGCAATCTACCGGTAGTTTAGGTCTAACGCCTGGCTTCGGGGGCGATGCGGATACATTCACTTCTGTTTTTGGTCAACTTGCATTATTTGCGCAAACGACCACCACTCAATATGACACCAATTTAGGCGGTGTACCTGGCTTGAATATTGGCGATAGGTTCTTGGACTTTGGGCATGCGGTTGTAACGGATTTATTACCTCCACTAGGAGATGATGAGGCTATTGGCTTTCTATCAGAAATTACAGTGGCTTGGACAGGCCTCTCTGGTGTGACGACCTCAGATCTGGTGCCAGCAGGTGCACTGGGAGAGATGACGCAAAATTTTGCTTATGATCCCATGAATACTACATTTAGTTTTTATTTTCATGGTGATGCGGCAGGGCCTGCTGGTGGTCCGAACTCGAACTTTGGCACGAATATTGGTGCTTTCGACAACACAGGGATGGCAGATGGTCAAAAGATCATGGAGATTAAAATCACCGGTGGTCATGGCAACAACACTTTTGATTCAGGTTTAAATTTCTTGACGGGGTCTTCTGTCCTGTTTGGTGAAATCACTTATGCTTTGCAGGATTTTTGGTGGTTCGATAACGGTAATTTTCTTCCAGGAACCCCGGGCGATATGGATTTCGCAGATTTATTGGGGATGGTCGTACCCATCACCTTAAAAACATCAATCGATCAAAACACAGACGCAGTCGAGCTTGATGCTTCTATCGCAGGTGTACCAGGCCCAGCGGGTTTTGGTAATGCGCTCTTTAATGTCAATTCATCTCATGATGGCAGTATTGACTTCAAAGTGACTGTTCCTGAACCTGGCACGTTGTTGCTCTTGGGATTAGGACTCGTGGCATTCCCCGGATTGAGACGGAAACTACTTGCGAAGAAATCAGTCTAAGCGATCAAGGCAACCATGATGAGGGCGAATAGTATGTGGTATTTAAAAACAAAACTCGGCACATTGTGGATTGTTCAAGCTGATGATGCATCCGTCCCACGCTATGTGCTTGGGATGGATGATGATTCTCTAGGCTTTTATGAGTCCATCAACGAAGCCCTTGATGATGTTGTGAATCATTCAACCGGTGCTTTAAAATGGGATGAAGCAATGCGTGCATCCGCACCTCATAATATTCAAGAATGGGTTGAGGGCGAGCCCGAGAGTTGGAACTAAATTCTTTCAATTCAGGTCCATATTCAGACAACCGGACAAATAAACCAGTTAACTGACATTATTTTTTTTATTTGGTTTGAAATCTTAAGTTGCGCATCGGGGCAAGGTTCGCTATGATTTTCGCCTTGCCTTTGGCTTAGATTGTATTCGTTTTTTTAAGGAAATTAAGGGGTGATAATAAAATGAGACCCGATATTCATCCAGCGTACCAAGCTTTAGAAGTTGAATGTAGCTGTGGTAACCGATTTGCAACGCGTTCTGCACTAAAATCTGGTAGCCTACGCGTCGAAGTGTGCAATGAGTGCCATCCCTTTTTCACAGGTAAGCATAAGATAGTCGATACGCAAGGGCGTGTTGATCAGTTCATGCGTCGCTATGGTGGTGTTAAAAATCAAAAAGACGCATCTTAAGTATAAAGTAATTCCGCTTAGGGGCGCTTCTAGCGCCCTTTTTTGTAGGGGGAGAGATTGTGGTTGATAAAGAAAGATTGAGACGAGAAGCATTAAGTTATCACGCGAACCCTAAACCGGGAAAGTTGGCGATACAAATCACAAAGCCTACGAATACTCAAAAAGATTTGGCACTAGCCTATACACCAGGCGTTGCCGAGCCAGTACGAGAAATTGCGCTTTCACCCGAATCCGTTTACCAGTACACGATGAAATCAAATTTAGTCGGCGTTATCACAAATGGTTCAGCGGTATTGGGGCTTGGTAATGTAGGCCCTTTAGCGGCTAAACCGGTCATGGAAGGGAAGGCTGTTCTTTTTAAGCGCTTTGCAGACATTGATGTCTTTGATATTGAAGTCGATGCGCCCGATCCTCAATCTTTTATCAATACCGTTGCCCGTATTGCACCAACTTTTGGTGGTATTAATTTAGAGGACATCAAAGGTCCTCAATGTTTTGAAATTGAAGAAGCCCTGATTGAAAGACTGGATATTCCTGTTTTCCATGATGATCAGCATGGTACGGCTATCATTATTGCCGCTGCATTGCAGAATGCTTTGGAGCTTCAGAATAAAAAGCTAACTGAAGCAAATATTGTCTGTTTAGGGGCTGGTGCAGCTGGGATTGCTTCAATGCGTCTCTTAATGGCCCTCGGTGTTAAGCGTGATCAAATTTTGATGGTGGATAGTTGCGGTGTTATTCGAACTGATCGGACAGATTTGAATTCATATAAATTTGCTTTCGCGGCAGATACTAAAAAGAAAACCTTGGCGGAAGCGATGCGAGGGGCCGATGTCTTTATTGGAGTGTCCGGCGCTAACTTAGTCACGGCTGATATGATTGCAAGTATGAATTCAAAGCCCATTGTGTTTGCACTTTCAAATCCCGATCCTGAGATTCATCCTGATCTGGCATACTCGGTTCGCAATGACTTAATCATGGCAACTGGCCGGAGTGATTTTCCAAATCAAGTGAACAATGTGCTTTGTTTCCCATTTATTTTTAGAGGCGCATTGGACGTCCGTGCAACTCGGATCAACCAAGCCATGATGGTCGCTGCCGTGAATGCTATTGCAGCTCTTGCAAAAGAGGCAGTCCCTGAAATCGTCTTGAAAGGATATGAGATCACGGAAGCTTTGAAGTTTGGCCCACATTACATTCTTCCCAAGCCGCTTGACCCACGTTTAATTGATCGGGTTGCATCTAAAGTGGCACTGGCTGCGATTGAAACAGGGGTTGCTAGGCTAGCGTATCCATCTCACTACCCTATCTTAGAAAAACCAATTGTGGAAGAAACATTGTAGTCAGATAGACCAGCTAAAAAGGAGCGTACGCATGGCTAGAAAGAAGATTGCCTTGATTGGGGCGGGTAATATTGGAGGTACTTTAGCATTACTGTCTCTCTGTAAAAATTTAGGTGATATTGTTTTGTTTGATATCACCGAAGGAGTCCCCCAAGGTAAAGCGCTTGATTTATTACAATGCGGTCCTATCGAAGGCTTTGACTCCACCATCGAAGGGACAAATGATTACAAAGACATCACTGGGAGCGATGTCGTTATTGTCACAGCGGGTGTTCCGAGAAAACCTGGTATGAGTCGTGATGATTTATTAGCGATCAATTCAAAGGTCATGAAAACAGTTGGCGCTGGGATCCGCGCTTATTGTCCGAATGCATTTGTGATTTGTATCACGAACCCCCTCGATGTGATGGTTCAAGTTCTTCAAGATGCTTCGAACATTCCTGATCATAAAATCGTTGGGATGGCCGGCGTCTTAGATTCTGCTAGATTTAGAATATTTTTGGCTCAAGAATTCAATGTGAGCGTTGATCAAGTCCAAGCTTATGTACTCGGTGGGCATGGTGACACCATGGTTCCACTCACGGGGCTCAGCAATATTGCAGGTATTTCGCTTGATAAACTGGTTGAGCAAGGGAAAATTTCAAAAGAAAGATTGAACGAGATTGTAAGCCGCACACGCAATGGTGGTGGTGAAATTGTTGCTCTTTTGAAAACGGGCTCGGCATTTTATGCGCCAGCCGCGTCGGCCATTTATATGGCAGAGTCTTATTTATTTGATAGAAAACGGATTGTGCCGTGTGCGGCTAAATTAAAAGCGGGTCAATATGGCATTAAAGAACCCATGTTTGTTGGCGTACCTGCCAAAATTGGTGCCAACGGTGTTGAAGAGATCATCGAAGTTTCTTTAACCGCTGAAGAGAAAGCTAATTTAGATGTTTCAGTGAAAGCAGTCCAGGAGCTGAATCAGGCTGTGGCAAGTTTATAGCACCCCAGTTCGGGGTTTTTTGGGAAATCGTCATCCCGCACAGCGGTCATCACACGAAGTGTGTAGGGTCTGATGCGGGATCCAGAATTTTATCAAATCTCAGCAATCAAATTATACCCTTCACAGCTGAATTTTTGGGGTTGTTGCCTTCGCGATTCTCACCGCAGTCATGTACTTTGTGTACACTCCTGCGTCTCGAACGCTCGGCGCCTACCCGAAAAATCATCTGTTGTGGGTATATATATACAAAGGAATCAGGCATGGTATAGTTTGTTTTCTGGATTCCCGCTTTCGAGGGAATGACTACCTAAATGTGATTTTAATTACACGTAGCAGCACTTGAAACTTTAGGGACACGCCCTAGATTCCGCATCACACGCTGCGCACTTCGTGCGCTTATCGCTGTGCGGAATGACGTCATGACAAAGCAACCCTGCCTTCAAAAACTCCGAACTGAGGTTATAGCAAAAGTACTTTTGGCCGGCCCCTACCCTCCTTGATGTAGCTAGGTGCTGGCCCTTTATTAGACATGAAGATTATTAGAGCCGATTAGTCTCAGTGCGACTTCGTGCAGTTTTTCGTTTGCAGTACACAAACATTCTCCATTGAATGAAGCGGTAATTGGGTTGCCTTGCCAATCCGTCAGAATGCCACCGGCACCGTTGATGATAGGGATCAGCGCAGCAACGTCGTGAAATTTCAATTGAGCTTCCAGAATGACATCAATATAGCCCGCAGCCAAGCACCCGAAAGCGTAGGCATCTCCTCCAAATGACGTCAATTGCACAGCCTTTTTAAGTTGGTTGACAGTGTTTTGAGCGCTTGATGTTGTAAACATGTCTGGCGTTGTGCAACTTAATTTAGCGGATGAGAGGCTGTTGACTTGGCTAGTCTGAATGATTTGATTGTTGAGCTGAGTAGGCCGGTCGACAATACCGATCCAGCGTTCTTTGGTAATCGGCTGATCGATAATCCCTAAGATAGGGATTTCGTTTTTCAGTAGTGCGATAAGCGTTCCAAAGAGAGGTTTCCCGCAGGCAAATGCTTTCGTACCATCGATGGGATCGATAATCCAAGTGTATTCGCTATTTCCTTGTAGGGCCTCGTATTCTTCTCCCTGTACACTATGAGTTGGAAATCTCGTCCTTAACTCAGTTCGAATAAGATTTTCCACAGCCAGATCAACTGCTGTCACTGGGGAGGCGTCAGGTTTGAGGCTGATATCGAACGGGCGCCGAAAGGCGCGCTCTACGATGGTTCTACTTTGATCAGCAATCTGGCATGCGGTCTCTATAAAATAACTTTCCATCTGAATTTTCCTCATTCGGGGGTTGACAGGGGTATTAAAGTGTACTAATGTGCTACCATGATACTACAGTAATACACCTGGAGATATAATGCAAGCGATACCCCAGCAGAGATTAAGAATCGCTTTACAAAAGTCAGGCAAGTTATCTAATGGCAGCCTTGATTTGCTTCAACAAAGCGGTTTATTAGCCCGAAATCAGGAGCAAAGCCTCTGGATCGAATCGACTGATTATGCAGCAGATTTTATGTTTGTGCGAGATGACGATATTCCAGCTTTGTTGTCTCAAGGGATCTGTGATCTAGGCGTGATTGGACGAAATTTACTGACTGAATATCGACTCAACAACCCTCGCTGTGAGGAACAGTTGGAGTGCATTTTGCCATTAGGGTTTGCCAAATGTCGATTGAGTATTGCCGCACCAAAAGGATCGCGTTTCAAATCGCTTTCAGATCTAAGATCAACCACCATCGCAACCAGTTACCCAAAGACTTTGAAAGCTTTTTTAAAGGAACAAGGTATTCAAGCGCGGGTGATGACATTACAAGGTTCAGTAGAGTTGGCACCTAAAATTGGTATTGCAGATGTGATTTGTGATTTGGTTTCAACCGGAAAAACATTAGCTGAAAATGGATTGGTCGAGATTCTGACGCTCGCTGAAAGTGAAGCCTTGCTGGTTGGAAATCCAAAGAGTAGCTCTAATCGTTATGAAATGATAAAACCATTTATTTCCCGTATTAAAAAAGTAGTGAAAGCAGCATGAAAACTATAAATTATACTAAAGGTCAATTACCGATTTTTCGAAGCAGAGAACAAGATAATAGGGTTGATCTGGAAAATACAGTTAGCAAAATTATCGATGCGGTACGAAAGAATGGAGACGCTGCGCTCAGAGAATATACGGCCCAATTTGATAAAGTAAGTTTAGATAATCTTAAGATCAGTCAACTAGAATGGCAGGCTGCAGATGATTTATCAGAAACTTCCAAGCAAGCGATTATTAAAGCTTATAATAATATAAAATATTTTCACCTTAAAGAACGACCGATCAATATTCAGAGTGAAAAACAAGGTATCATTCTTAAAAAAGAATATCGTCCGATTGAGCGTGTAGGGCTTTATATTCCTGGGGGGCAAGCACCTTTAGTGTCCACTCTGTTAATGCTGGCTATTCCAGCAGAAATTGCGGGTTGCCCTCTTAAGGTGATGGTTACGCCACCTCAAGAAAATGGTTGTATTCCTCCTGCTATCTTATTTGCGGCTAAACTTTGTCAGATCGAATTAGTTTACAAAGTGGGTGGGGCTCAAGCTGTTGCAGCTTTGGCCTATGGGACAGAAACTGTTCCTAAAGTCGATAAAATTTTTGGGCCTGGTAATAAATATGTGATGGCTGCAAAATTGCAGGTCGCTAGTGATCCTGAAGGCGCTGCATTAGATATGCCGGCGGGCCCTTCTGAGGTGTTAGTGATTGCCGATGACCTAGCTAACCCTGAATTTGTGGCTAGTGATTTGTTGGCACAAGCAGAGCACGATCGAGATGCACGCGCTATCTTAGTCACAACATCTCAGCGTCAAGCCAACGCCGTTATGCTAGCAATTGAAAAACAAATTAAACAATTAAGCCGTTCATCTGTGATACGAGCAGCACTTGAGCAAAGTCAAATCATAATTGCTCCTGATTTAGAGGCTTGCTTCGATATTGCTAATGAATTTGCACCGGAACACTTGATTTTACAAATAGAAGCGCCAGAACAATACACAGATGCCATCATCAATGCGGGCTCAGTGTTTATGGGTCCTTGGTCGCCTGAAGCGGCGGGTGACTATGCGAGTGGTACTAACCATGTATTGCCGACATCTGGCTATGCTAAAACTTATAGTGGTCTCAGTGTCGATCGATTTATGAAGTCTATCACTTTTCAATCGCTATCATCAGAGGGACTGTTAAGGATTGGCGAGACGATTGAAACGTTGGCCACTCTAGAACAATTAGATGCACACAAGAATTCGGTCTCTATTAGATTGAAAGCAATACAAAGAGGAGTAATACCATGCAATGGCTAGAAGAGATGGTTAGGCCAGAAATTAGAGCATTAGCGCCATACCGCTCAGCCAGGGCTACGGTAACGAGAGGGGGTGTTGAGATTCAATTGGATGCGAATGAGAATCCATTTTTGCCTTATCCGGGCAGCGCGTCTTGTGATTTGAATCGATACCCCGAGCCTCAGCCAGAAGCTCTGCGCAGGGTACTGGCAATGCTATATGGTGTGACACCTTCACAATTGCTTGTGACAAGGGGCATGGATGAAGGGATTGATTTATTAATTCGAACTTTTTGCAGGCCGAATCAAGATGCGATCAAGATTGTACCGCCAACCTTTGGATTTTATGAGGTCGCAGCCAATATCGCTGGCGTTGCTGTGAAGAGAGCTAATTCATTAGGATCCATTAAGCTCGAAAATAATGAAAATGTTAAAATCATATTTTTATGTTCCCCCAATAATCCAACGGGAGAAATAATTTCATCTGAAACGATTTCCGAATTGTGTGCTCTCTTCCAATATAAAGCGCTCATCGCAGTAGATGAAGCTTATGTTGAGTTTTCGGAGCTTGAATCATCAACTAAATTATTGGAGAAATATGAAAACCTAGTCGTCATGCGGACGCTCTCAAAGGCATATGGTTTGGCTGGTGCTCGGATTGGGAGTGTAATGGGTGGAGAATCAATTATTAACTATTTAAAAAAAATTATAGCACCATATCCGTTGCCGACGCCTAGCATTCAAGCAGCGTTATCTGCGCTTTCTCCTATCGGGCAACAACAAGCTAAAAGAGCAATAGCAATTATCAAAAATGAACGCACACGAGTCGCTGAAGCGCTTAAGAAAATGTCAGATATAGAAAAAATATATCCGTGCAATGGGAATTTTATTTTAGTGAAAGTCAAAGATGCGCAGTGTTTCTGCTCTGCCTTATTAAAGCAAGGTATTTTGGTTCGAGATAGGAGCCAAGATATTTTGAATACCGTTCGGATTTCAATAGGAACGGTTTCAGAAAATAATTTGCTATTGCAAGCATTGGGGATTCAGTCTGAGGCGTTTCAACTTTCCAGGGAATCCTGGAGAGTGAGAAAAACCAAAGAGACAGAAGTCAGTGTTCGTATCTATTTAGATAGCAATAAGAACGTCCGAATTCAGACTGGGATCGGATTTTTTGATCACATGTTGGAACAACTCGCCGTGCATGGTCAGATAGGCATGGAAATCGACGCGGTTGGTGATGTCGAAATTGATCTGCATCACACTATTGAGGATGTTGCAATCGTATTGGGGCAAGCGCTTAAATCTGCTTTGGGCAGCAAAGTGGGCATCAACCGATATGGATTTCTATTGCCAATGGATGAAGCATTGGCTCAAGTCGCGCTGGATTTAAGTGGGCGAGGAGTGTTTCGATTTGAGGGGCAATTTCCATGCGCTACGCTCGGTGAATTCCCAACCGAAATGGTTGAACATTTTTTTATGAGCTTAAGTATGAATTTAGGAGCGGCACTTCACATGAAAGTTTTAGGTGAAAATGCACATCATATGGTCGAGAGTTGTTTTAAAGCATTTGGGAAAGTGCTAAGACAAGCGGTTTCAGAGTCAGGCGAGGCGATGCCTTCAACAAAGGGTATTTTATGAAAAAGATTGCTATTATTCAAAGCACGGGCGCAAATTTTGCCTCGCTACAGTATGCGTTTGATCGTCTTGGCACAGAAGTGATTGTTACTGATGATAAAGAAATTATAAAAAATGCATCACATGTAGTCTTGCCAGGCGTTGGTTCTGCGAAGTTTGGTATGAATAATTTGGGTGAATTAGTTGATATTGTTAAGAGTCTTACTCAACCTGTTTTGGGTATTTGCTTGGGGATGCAGCTACTCGCCAATTTTTCAGAGGAAGGGGAGGTGCCTTGTATTGGTATCGTGCCGAGTACTGTCCGAAAATTAAAGGCAGCAGGCCTGATTGTACCTCATATGGGTTGGAACAGTTTAACGATACAAAGAAGCGATCCTATTCTAAATGGCATTACAAATGAGAATTTTTATTTCGTTCACAGCTATGCTATGGAGGTTAGTGAATGGACATTAGCTGTCTGTGAATATGGTACGAACTGGAGTGCTGTGGTGAGAAAAGACAATTTTTATGGCGTGCAGTTTCACCCTGAAAAATCAGGCGAAATTGGTATGAGGCTTATGAAGAATTTCTTGGAGTGTAGTAATGATTGTGTATCCCGCGATTGATTTGATAAATGGCAGCTGCGTTCGTTTAGAGCAAGGTAATTTTAATCGCATGACAACTTATAGCGACGATCCGGTCAATGTGGCTAAAGGTTACCGAGAACAAGGGGCTCGTTGGATCCACATCGTGGATTTAGATGGGGCGAGAATAGAGCAACCCAAACAAACCGAATTAATTTCAGAAATGGTCTCTGTTTCAGAGCATGTTCAGGTAGGTGGTGGGATACGTACACGCGAAGATATTGAATGTTGGTTAGAGGCTGGCGTCAAGCGTGTTGTAATTGGTAGTATTTGTGCTCTACAACCTCAATTGGTTCAGGCGTGGCTCAATGAGTTTGGCGCCGACAAAATTGTTTTAGCTTTGGATGTGACTATCAATGAATTGGACCAACCTATGGTCGCTATTCGTGGATGGCAGGCATCCAGTCAACAATCGTTATGGTCTATCTTAGATCGATTCAACAACGTACAGTCTGTTTTATGCACCGATATTTCTAGGGATGGGATGGGATGCGGAGCTAATGTGTCTTTATATAAGAGTTTGATGTTGCGATATCCTAACATCGAATGGATCGCATCTGGAGGTGTAGGATGTTTTGCAGATATTCAAGCATTAAAAGCCATGGGTGCAGCCGGCGTGATTGTTGGAAAAGCACTATATGAAAATAAGATATCGCTCGATGAGGTACTATTATGCTGAAGAAAAGAATTATACCCTGTCTAGATGTAAAAGCAGGACAAGTGGTAAAAGGCATTCAGTTTAGACAACACGAAGTTGTCGGCGACATTCTTGATTTGGCCATGCGTTACGAGAGAGAAGGTGCTGATGAATTGGTTTTTTATGATATTACCGCTAGCAGTGATGAACGAGCTGTGAGTACATTTTGGGTCAATGAGATTGCGCGTTATTTGAGCATTCCTTTTTGTGTTGCAGGTGGAATACGCAACCTTGAAATAGCAGAACGGATTCTAGCAGCCGGGGCAGATAAAATATCGATTAATTCGCCTGCTTTGGAAGATCCGAATCTTATCAATAAGCTGGCCAATCGTTTTGGGACGCAATGTATCGTTGTGGGCATAGATAGTTTATTTCAAGAAGACTATTTCGTCTGTCAGTATACAGGTGATGAAAAAAAGACCCGAGTAACGCAACGTCGCACTTTAGATTGGGTCCAGGAGGTAGAACAAAGAGGCGCTGGAGAAATCGTTCTGAATGCGATGAATCAAGATGGAATGCGCCAAGGATATGATGTTCAACAGCTTGCATTGATTGGTGATAAAATTAACATCCCCATGGTGGCATCTGGTGGCGCAGGTATGATTGAGCATTTCAGTGAGGTTTTTAAAAGGACCAGAGCAACTGGCGCATTGGCTGCATCCGTGTTTCACAAAAACATGATTGGATTATCAGAGTTAAAGCAATATTTAAGAGCAAAAGATATCGAGGTAAGACTGTGTTAGATTTTGAAAAAATGAATGGACTGATTCCTGCTGTAATCCAAGATATGGAGACACTACAAGTCTTGATGGTCGGTATGATGAATGAAGCTGCGTTAAGTGTGACCCGTTCGAGTGGTAAAGTGACCTTTTACAGCAGAACAAGACAATCTTTGTGGCAAAAAGGCGAGTCGTCTGGACATTATTTATTAGTCAAAGAGATCCTGATCGATTGTGATCAGGATACAATTTTAATTTTTGTTCATCCACAGGGGCCAACTTGTCATACTGGGGCTCAAAGTTGTTTTGGTGATAGAAATTCGCCACTTAGTGCTTTTGGAAGGCTGAATTCGATTATCGAAATGCGAGCAGAATCTTTTGATAAAGGAAGTTATACCACGTCGCTGTTAGAAAGTGGTCTGAAGCGCATTGCTCAAAAAGTCGGAGAGGAAGGGGTTGAACTCGCCTTAGCAGCAGTGACTGAAGACAATGGGGCTTTTCTTGGCGAGATGACCGATTTGCTGTATCACATGTTTGTTCTACTCAAGGCACGTGGGCTAGCGTTGTCAGATCTGAGTGATGTGATTGAGCAGAGACTGTGAAGGGTATAAGAGTCTCAGATTAGAACAGAGACTCTTCCGAATTGCCTGCGTTCGGCGTAATCGACACGCTGCCTTTAGGGGCTTGTAGTGGTGCAGTTCGCCCAGGCACGGTGTCTTGCGTGAAGACTTCGAAAATGGCATTGGGTTGTCCAGAGCGTGCCAGCATGCCAGTTGAGGGATCGATTCGCACCGTCACTAATCCGGGGGGTTGAATAAAAGGTTTAGGGGTTGTGCCTTGTAGGGCAGCTTGCATAAATTGCATCCAGATCGGTAGGGCTGCTTGCGAACCATATTCTTCAGTTGATTTTGAATCATCAAACCCAACCCATGCGGTAGCGACTAGGTCTTGATTATACCCAGTGTACCAGGCATCCATTTTTTTATTGGTTGTGCCGGTTTTACCCGCCAAGTCAGGTCGATTTAAACTTTTTGCGCGTTGACCTGTACCCATTTGAATAGCATCTTGCAGCATCGAAGTCATGATGTAAGCAGTTTGTTCAGAAATAATACGCTCGTTTTCAGATGGTGTTGCTTGAGAGAGTATCCTTTTAGAATTATCTTCAATGTGATTAATGATATAAGGATTGACGCGTAGACCACCGTTTGCGAAAGTTGCATAACCAGCGGCAATATCAATGGGGTGAACACCAATTGTGCCTAAAGCAAGTGAAAGACCATTGGGGAGAGCACTTCTTTCAAAACCAAAACGTTCTAATACTTTTAATGCATTACGCATCCCCATTGATTGCAGCAGTCGTATAGAAACAAGGTTGCGAGATTTTGCAAGACCCACCCGTAGTCTAGTTGGGCCATAAAATCGTTGGGTATCATTCTGTGGCCGCCATATCGTTTCTAATTGGGCATCTTGGAAAACGACAGGCGCATCGTTAATAACAGAGGCAGCTGTATACCCTTGTTCGAGTGCTGCAGCATAAATGAAAGGCTTGAAATTAGAACCAGGTTGTCTTAAGGCTTGTGTGGCTCTATTAAAAGATGAAAGATGAAAATCATAGCCACCGACCAGTGCTTTAATTGCGCCATCTTTGGGTGATAGCGCAACGAACGCACCTCCGACAGTGGGAAGTTGTCCTAGTTCCCAACTATTATTCCCAGCTTTAGCATAAATCACATCGCCTGTTGCAAGCACATCACTGGGTACTGAAGGTGCAGGACCTAACTTTCCGTTCTCAAGAGACTTGCGCGCCCATTTCATCTCACTGAATGGAATGGTGATGTGTTGTCCATTTGGCAGTAACGCTACTGCAGCATTTTCACTCATCTTGAGGATTAAGGCAGGCATCAGACGGGCGGGTATGGGAATGCTTTTTAATTGGCTAATCTGCTGTTCAGATGGCGCTGATAAATCGATCTTTTTAATAGCCCCGCGATAACCGTGCCGTCTGTCATAATCAATTAATCCAAGTTGAAGCGCATCCTGAGCTATTTGCTGCAAGTTGCTATCCACGGTAGTGTAAGCTTCTATACCAAGGGTATAAACATTAGAGCCAAATTTCTGTAACAAGGCTTGTCTCGCCATCTCAGCAACATAGGGTGCATTGACTTCTGCTTTGCGATGATGAAAGCTTGCATTTAAAGGTGCTTTGATCGCAACTTTGTAAGCCGTTTCATTAATAAAGCCATAGTGGTACATTCGAGATAAAACGTGATTTCTTCGTTTTAGAGCAGCCACAGGATTATTGAGCGGATTAATGGCTGAAGGGGCTTGAGGTAGACCGGCTAGCATTGCCATTTGAGGTAATGTGAGCTGATCGACAGTGGTTCCGTAATAGACTTCAGCCGCCGCTGCAACACCATATGCTCTTTTTCCAAAGTAAATTTTATTGAGGTAAAGCTCTAATATTTTATCTTTCGAGAGTTCTTTCTCAATCTTAAGTGCAAGAAGCATCTCATTTATTTTTCGACTAAACGTCTTTTTGCGGGTCAAGAAAAAGTTACGAGCAACTTGCATGGTGATCGTGCTAGCACCTTGACCTTTATTCCCATGAGTTAGGAGATGGATGCTTGCTCTAGCTAGGCCTCTAAAATCGATCCCATGATGTTCATAAAAGCGTCTATCTTCTGTGGCCAATACTGCCAATATAAGTTGGTCAGGTATCTTTTCAATTGAGATGGGAATGCGTCGCTTTTCACCATATTCAGCAATCAGTTTACCATCCGAAGTGAAGATGCGAAGTGGAACTTGGAGTTGTATATCTTCCAAGATATCGACAGAAGGCAATTTAGCGTTGGTATACAAGATAACCACAATGCCTGCGCAGAGTCCGGCTACAGCCGTGCTGAGTAAGACCTGAAGGAAGATGCGAACTAAACTTTTCATGCGCCCCATTATATCAAACAACCAACCTTATCGAAGCAAATTTAGAGCTAAGTTAATTAAATTAGTTGATAGTTTCGTATTAGGGTCTAGCATAAGGATAAACGCGATCAAAAAGCGGTGCACTTTTTTAGTGTTAAAACTGGGTCCATACTGAAAGATAAGAGGGCTAGCGCCATATTATAATATGTTAAATAACTTATTTCGTCGAAAGCTGCCTCATTTGTTGGGGATAGATATTAGTTCAGCAGCCGTCAAGGTGCTCGAGCTTACTCAATCTCCTCATGGCTATTGCGTTGAAAGCTATGCTGTAGAGCCTTTGCCTGCTGAGGCTATGGTGGAAACGGAAATTAAGGATCCTCAAATTGTAGGTGAGGCACTTGAGAGGGCCCTTAAGCGGTCGCGAACGGCAGCTAAATATGGTGCGGTCGCAGTAGCAGGTTCAGCCGTTATCACTAAAACGATCCAAATGAGTGCTGATCTCACAGAAAGTGAGATATCTATTCAACTTAGTTTAGAGGCAGATAAATATATTCCTTATCCTTTAGAAGAAGTCAATTTAGATTTCCAAATATTAGGGCCGTCACAAAAATCATCCGGTATGTTGGATGTCTTATTAGCAGCCTGTCGTACGGAATATGTTCAATCTCGAATGGAGGTGTTGAGTATTGCGGGACTAGCTGCCAAAGTCGTTGATATTGAATTTTATGCGATTGACCGTGCTTTTCAGTTGGTTGCCGATCAATTGCCAGACAAAGGTTTAAATAAGACAGTGGCTGTGGTAGATATTGGCTCAACACGTACTACGCTGAATGTGTTGCATAACAGGCAAACAGTTTATACTCGTGAACAAATATTTGGCGGTAAACAACTGACCGAAGAAATTCAAAGGCGCTACGGCTTGAGCTATGAAGAAGCAGGCATGGCAAAAAAACAAGGTGGTTTACCGGAAGAGTATTTGACGGAGGTATTGAATCCCTACAAGGAAGCGGTTGTCCAGCAAGTGAGTCGTTCATTGCAGTTCTTCTTTTCTTCGAGTGAATATACCGACATCGATCACATTGTACTGGCAGGTGGAACTTCTAGTATTCAAGGCTTGGCAGGTACGATTGAAGAAAAACTCGGAACGCTCACAACCGTTGCTAATCCCTTTGCGTATATGCCTTTAGGTCCCAAAGTCAGTGGTCTTGCCATTAGTGCAGATGCTTCTTCACTCATGATCTGTTGTGGGTTAGCGTTAAGGAGTTTTCAAGGGTGACCGTGAATATCAATCTACTGCCTTGGCGTGAAGAGAGAAAAAATCAGAAAAAGAAAGAATTTTTCGCATTAATGAGCGGGTGTGCAGGTCTTTCAGCATTGTTGGTGTTTTCTATACATCTATTTTTTAAGCATCAAATTGAGTATCAGTTAGAAAAAAATGGATATTTGAAACAAGAAATTTCTCAGCTAGATAGGCAAATTGCAGAAATTGAAGGACTTCAAAAAGAAAAAGAACGTTTGCTCGCAAGGATGGATATTATCCAACAATTACAAAGCAATCGACCACATATTGTTCGTCTATTTGATGTTGTTTCAAGGACAGTGCCTGATGGATTGTTTTTAGTTAGTTTGACACGTGCTGACGGGCGGTTATTGGTTGAAGGTAAGGCAGAATCCAACACGCGTGTTTCTAAATTCATGCGTAATATAGAATCATCTAATTGGTTGTACTCGCCGGTGCTGAGTTTTATACAGGCCGATCAATTAGCTGATAAACAGCAAGCGCCAAAAGAGCATGATAATATGATTGGTTTTAACATGCAGGTTTTTGAGAACAAAGTGGAAACGAATAAGACCCCATGAAATTCGACCTCAATGAATTAGAATTTGATGATATTGCAGCTTGGCCGGTTTCAGCACAAGCTCTAGCAATTGGGTTTGTCTGTCTGGTATTGATTTTTCTAGGGTATTGGTTTGATATTAAAACTCAAGTTGAAGACCTTGGAAGTGCCGAAAGAGAAGAAGTGAGTCTAAAATTAACATTTGAATCTAAGCAAGACAAAGCCGCCAATCTGGATGCTTACAAGAAACAGATGGAGACAATGGAGGCATCATTTGGCGCTCTGCTCAGGCAGCTTCCAGAAAAGACAGAGGTGCCGGGCTTATTAGAGGACATTTCACATCAGGGGTTAGCTGCGGGACTTGAATTTAAAGCTATTCGTTTACAGCCTGAGAAAAATATCGATTTCTATGTTGAATTGCCGATAGAAATATCGGTTGTGGGCTCGTATCACCAGCTTGCCGATTTCATCAGCAATGTTGCAGCATTGCCTCGAATTGTCACTTTGCATGATTTTGTTATCCGTAACGCCAGTACAAGTGATCAATCTGGGAACAGTTTATTAATGAACGTGACGGCAAAGACTTATCGCTATATGGCTGAAGGAGATGGAAATGAAAAAGCCAATTAGCATTTGTCTTCTTTTTGGATTGCTGATCTGTCTTTTTGGATGTGGGAATGAAGAAAGTGTGACTGAATTAAAAAATTATGTTCAAAAAATAAAAGCCAGGCCAGCAAGACCCATTGAGCCCTTGCCAGAAGTGAAGCCTTATCAAGGATTTACCTACAGCGCTCAAGATTTGCGAAGCCCCTTTGCACCACCTGAGCCTGAAGAAGAAGTCGATAACGTGCATGCAGAGAATGGAATTCATCCCGATGTTGAACGACGAAAAGAATTGTTGGAGAATTACCCGCTTGATACCCTGAGGATGGTCGGGACACTTGAACGAGAAGGACGGAAATGGGCCATCATTGTCGATAAGGATGGGAGTGCGCATCGTATTACGGTGGGTAACTTTCTCGGGCAAAATCATGGCCGTGTTGAACAGATCGATGATGAGAAGATAGAGCTAAAAGAGATCGTGACGGATGGCCGAGGTGGATGGCAAGAAAGACAGGCATCCATGGCGCTTATTGTAGAATGAGCGCGCTCAACTTGGAGAGAAGCGTATGATTAGGGTAAACATTAATAAATGGATACAAATTTTAACTTGCGCAATAGCCACATTCTGCCCGCTCATTTGCTTTGCAGCCGGACCTGTTTTACAAGATGTAAAGCTCAACACGCTCGAGGGAAACCGAGTTCGATTACAATTTGAAATGTCACTGCCGGTCTCTGAGCCGCTGACCTTTTCAACAAACCATCCCAATAGAGTTGTGTTAGATTTTCCAGGCGTTGTTAGCAAGCTAGAACGAGAGCAAGCAAAAATTGATTTTAACACGGGTGTTTTGAAACGTGTTTCGACGGTCTCAACGAAAGATAGGACGCGTGTTGTCCTTGATGTGAATGAGACAGTACCTTACGAAACTCGTGTAGAAGGCAAATATGTTTATGTGACGTTGTCTCAAGCATCATCTTCAAAAACAACTCGGCCAGCAAACGACCCTTTTCAGGGTCAGGTCATCAATAAACAAGATGAAGGTAAACACAGTGTTCGCAATATTGATTTTAGACGCGGGGCTAGTCAAGAAGGCTTGATATTAATTGATTTGAGTGATTCGAAAGTGCCAATTGATTTTAAAGAACAAGGCAGCAAGATCATTGTTCGTTTTCTTGGGACAACTATTTCTGAAGCGATGCAGCGAAAATTGGATGTGACTGATTTTGGAACGCCGATTCAGAGCATCAATACGGTTCAAACGGGTAAAGATGTCGAGATGCAGGTGAGCATCGATGGATTTAGTGAGAACGTTGCCTTTCAAGCAGATAAACGTTTCACTATAGAGGTTAAACCCCTTTCAAAAGAAGAAAAAGAGAAGCAAACGCTGGAAAAGCAACAGTATACCGGTGAAAGACTTTCTCTTAATTTCCAAGATATTGAAGTACGCTCAGTCTTACAATTAATCGCTGATTTTACCGGTCTAAACATGGTTGCCTCTGATACCGTTCGAGGTAATGTTACCCTTCGTCTTAAAAATGTCCCCTGGGATCAGGCTCTTGATATCATTCTTAAAACAAAGGGGCTTGATAAGCGGAAAATGGGCAATGTTCTTTTCATTGGCCCAAGTGAAGAAATTTCTGCACGTGAAAAGCTTGAATTGCAAACTGATCAACAAGTTCAGGATTTAGCGCCTCTTCGCACAGAATATATTCAAGTCAATTTCGCAAAAGCAGCTGAATTAGCAACGCTCTTGAAAGATGAAAAAACATCACTCCTTTCATCACGAGGTAATGTGTCGGTTGATGAGCGTACTAATATTTTGCTTGTCCAAGATACGGCTAATAAATTGGATGAGATTCGAGGATTGGTGAATCGCTTAGATGTTCCCGTTAGGCAAGTTCTGATAGAGTCGCGAGTCGTCTTTGCGAAAGATAACTTTCAAGAAGTGCTTGGTGTGAATTTCGGAACCGCGATCAAAATGAAACCAGGAAAAGAGCCTATTTTCGGTATTTCAGGTAATCGTGCGTCCTCTAGCGCTATTGCTACGGGGACATCTGCCCCTGCTGCGATTACAACGGACAATCGATTGAATACGAATTTGTTTCCATCATTGCCAGCGGGCGTTGCCCGTAGCCAATTTGGATTGTCGATAGCGTCTTTGCCGGGTGGTACCATTTTAGATTTGGAGTTGCAGGCCTTGGAAAGTGAAGGATTGGCAAAGGTTGTTTCTAGCCCGCGTCTTATGACTTCCAACCAACAGACAGCACATATCGAATCTGGAAAGGAAGTTCCCTATCTAGAAGCGACTTCAAGCGGAGCGGCATCGGTTTCTTTCAAAAAGGCTGTCTTGAGATTAGAAGTGACACCACAGATAACGCCCAATGATAATATCATTTTGGATTTGACTGTGAATCAAGACGATGTGGGCACTGAGGTCTTTAATGGTGTTCCCACAATCGATACGAAGGAAATTCATACGCAGGTCCTGGTCTCTAATGGAGAAACAGTAGTATTAGGTGGTATCTATAAGCAGGATAAAAATAATACGGTGCGGAGAGTCCCATTTCTAGGCGCTTTGCCAGGTGTGGGATTTTTGTTTAGAGATAAAGACATCAAGGACAACCGTGAAGAATTGATGATTTTTGTGACACCGAAAATTGTTAAAGACACGGCATCATCCTGATGCTCAGTGATATTTGTTTTGTTATGGTACAATGTACTTGACGTCGTTACGGTAGACAGGCATCCTAATTACTAAATTGCCTTTCTCTAGGATTAGTTTGTTCATTTTCTTACAACCAACAATATTTTGAAGTAGATACAACAATGAATCGACCCGTCAATCTGTTTCTTATAGGCCCTATGGGCGCAGGTAAAAGCACCATTGGAAAGCAGTTGGCTAAGGAACTCAAGTTGGAGTTCTATGATAGCGATCAAGAGATCGAAGCCAAAGCGGGTGCTGATATTGCTTGGATATTTGATGTGGAAGGCGAAGAAGGCTTTCGTGTCAGAGAAGAGAATGTAATTGAAGAGCTGACTCAGAAGAAGGGCATCGTGTTAGCGACAGGTGGGGGTGCAATCATGTCTCCTATCAATCGAAACCATTTAGCCGCCAGAGGAACAGTGGTGTATCTTTCTGCCACAGTTGAGCAACAAGCTAAGCGGACTGCGCGTGATAAAAAACGGCCACTTTTGCAGAATATCGACAAAGAAAATTCCGTTGAATTTTTGACAGCATTGATGCAGGAAAGAGAGCCGCTTTACCTTGAGATTGCGGATGTTACCGTACCAACAGACACTCGAACGGTGCGGTCTGTTGCGCTCGATGTCATTCGTTTGCTTGAGAAAGAAAACCTGGCTTAAGCAAATTGTGATGATAGATACTTGGGTGCGAGTAGATGAAACTTCAAGCTACCCTATTATCACAACAACGGA
This sequence comes from Gammaproteobacteria bacterium, assembly GCA_046348545.1. GTDB lineage: Bacteria > Pseudomonadota > Gammaproteobacteria > Berkiellales > Berkiellaceae > JAXMEB01. The sequence goes on along the minus strand of JAXMEB010000008.1, from coordinate 28,161 downwards.
TTTGTTCGGATCGCTAGAGATGATTCGGGCGCAGTTGTCTAGCACACGAACAGATTATCGTCAGATACTGATTGTAACGGATTCAAATATTGCAGACTGCCTTCTGGATCAAGCTCAAGATTTTTTCGAGGCCCTCTATCAATCAGCGAAATGTGAGGTCTTTGTTTTAGAGCCTGATGAGACAGCTAAATCAATCAGCATTGCTACTCAAATATGGACATACCTTATTGAGCATCGTTATACCCGGGATGCCTTATTGATTGCACTAGGCGGAGGGGTCGTTGGTGATCTGACCGGGTTTATAGCGAGTACCTTTTTAAGGGGGGTATCATTTTTACAATGCCCGACAACCCTCCTAGCGCAAGTTGATGCTAGCGTAGGGGGTAAGACCGCGATTAATCATCCTCTTGGAAAGAACTTAATAGGTTCGTTTTATCAACCAATAGGTGTGATTAACCATATTGGCTTTCTAGAAACGCTACCGCAACGAGAGTTGTTCAGCGCGTTAGCAGAAATCATCAAATATAGTTTGATTGCTGAACCTGGTCTTTTGACTTGGATTGAAGCTCATCTGAGTAGTATTTTAAATCGCGATGCAGATATATTTTGCGAAATGGTTTCAAAATGTAGTGCAATCAAATCCGATTTCGTAAATCGTGATCCTAAAGAAAACGGAGGCTTAAGAGTCTTTCTTAATTTCGGACATACGTTGGCGCATGCCTTAGAAGCATTGACGCATTTTAAAACATTCTTGCACGGGGAAGCTGTTGGAATTGGTATTTTATACGCGCTGTATCTTTCGCAAGAAAGAGGATTTCCTGAAGCAGAAATAAGTCGTATTGAAGGTTTGCTGATACAGTGTGGATTGCCTGTTTCTCTCTCTCCAGAACTTTCAGCAGAAGCGTTGATTGCAGGGATGTGGCATGATAAGAAGAATGATCTGGGATCCATGCGCTTTGTTCTGTTAAAAAATATAGGTTTCCCTGAAGTTGTAAGTGATTTGTCTGTTTCTTTGCTAAGATCTACACTGCTACGCATGGGTGCAAGCTTAGAGGTGAAAACATGAAATGGTTACCCGTATTCTTAGGTGTAGGGCTTGGAGTGGCTTTAGGTGTTATCTATTTAACTAAATCTGGCCACGATGAAGAGGAATGGGCTTATGTTCCTTCTAATTCAGCGGATTGGCGAGATACAGCAGCTTTAAACAATACAGGTGTTGAACAACTTTTTTATGATACGCCTGTTTTGCATGAAGAGCTGACTTTGGAGGAAAAGAATGCGCCAATAAACTCCTCTAGCTCACTTTTATCAGAGGATGATTTAGCTGCTCTACTTGAGCAAGAGCAAGGTGAGGTAGACTAACGAGGTCAAAATAAGTAGGATACTTTTTTTGCTCGATATCAGGCTACCATGAATTCAAATTTGACCACGTCTTCGCTGTTTCTGAACACACTAAAAAGACAAAATACGTCTCGCACTCCGATCTGGATGATGCGCCAAGCCGGGCGTTATTTGCCAGAATATCGGGCTTTGCGTTCTCGTGTGGGTGGTTTTTTGGAGTTATGTCAAACTCCTGAGTTGGCCTGTGAAGTGACTTTGCAACCGATTAATCGCTTCCAACTAGATGCTGCCATTATTTTTTCTGATATCTTAGTTATTCCAGAAGCGATGGGATTGGGGCTTCATTTTGTCGCAGATCACGGGCCACAGTTTTCAAAAATCCCAGATCCTTCGGAGTATGGGAATTTACCTGTGCCAGATCCAGAAGAAAGCTTGGGTTATGTATTGCAAACCATGGCGATGGTGAAACATGAGTTGAAAGGCAAAGTGCCCGTCATTGGTTTTTGTGGCAGTCCGTGGACAGTTGCGACTTATATTGTAGAAGGTAAAAGCACGAAACAATTCTCTAAAATTCGAGCTCTGATTTATCAAAATCCCAAAGCGTTACACGTATTGCTCAATAAGTTGCGGCAATCTAGCGTTCTGTACTTAAAAGCGCAGGTACAACATGGCGCTGATGCGTTGATGATATTTGATACTTGGGGTGGATTGCTTGGTGAGCCACGTTATCATGAATTCTCATTAAATTATATGGCTTCTATTGTTTCTGCTTTAAAAGCAGATCCAGTAACGAGAGATACACCCATTATCTTGTTTAGTAAAAATAGTGGTTTATTTTTAGAAGCGATGGCGGACACAGGCTGTGATGCGTTGGGATTAGATTGGACTTGCGATATCTCATTGGCTCGTGAGCGTGTTGGTGAACGGGTGGCGTTGCAGGGCAATTTAGATCCGGCTATTTTGCTTTCATCTCCTGAAGTTGTGAGTCAGGAAGCCTCTGCTTTGCTCAAGGCCTATGGTACAGGCAGTGGGCATATTTTCAATTTGGGTCATGGGATTTATCCTGAAACGCCCATAGAAAATGTTGAAGCCTTAATAGAAACCGTTCGCAGTGTCAGCCCGGCATATCATAAGTGATGAGCATATACCCACAACAGATGATTTTTCGGGTTCTTACAAGCTTCCGCCTGGGTTATTCGAACTTCGAGCGGACGCGTTGGACGGACAAGCAAACCCGGAAAATTCAGTTGTGAAGGGTATACTCACAGCGAAAGATTTTGAATTCAGCATAAATTAAAAGTGGGAAGAGTATATGGCAAAGACAGTTATTTTTCCGGGTACGTTTGATCCTATTACGAATGGACATGTTGATTTAATTGAAAGGGCAACAAAACTGTTTAAGCGGGTCGTGGTTGCTATTGCTGTAAATGTACGTAAAGAGCCGCTTTTTAGTTTAGAGGAACGGGTTTCTTTGTCTCAAGCGGTTTTAAAACATTTACCGCAAGTTGAGGTTTGTGGTTTTAAGAATTTGTTGATTGATTTTGCTAAAGAGAAAAATGCACAGGCGGTGATGAGAGGGCTGAGAGCGGTATCTGATTTTGAATACGAATTTCAACTTGCCAATATGAATCGCCAGCTTAGCGCTGAGATCGAAACCGTTTTCTTAACACCCGATGAAAAACACAGTTTTATTTCTTCTTCGTTAGTCCGTGAAATTGCAATGTTGGGCGGAAATATTACTCCTTTTGTGCCGGCCCCGATTGCCATGGCTCTGAAGCAGAAATTCGCGAATAAATAATCTCTGTCCTATATTTTAGATAATAAAATGTAGGAGAGATCTCATGTTTCGAGTTTCAATGTTAATATTTGCGACGGCTCTAGCCTGTTTCTCGATGTCTATACAGGCTGCTAAAGATCCAGGCCAGCCCATTCGCCAATTCAAAACTCAAGAGAAAGTGGTGGCCTTAACGTTTGATGATGGTCCAGATATCCCCTATACCCAAGAAATTTTAGATGTTCTGGATAAATATAAAGTTAAAGCGACTTTTTTTGTCATTGGTTCTTCTGCTAAAGCGCATCCAGAGCTACTCAAGCAAATTATGACTAAGGGACATGATATTGGGAATCATTCCTGGAACCATGATTTCATGAAGCATTGGTCGGTTGACAAAGTTAAGAAAAGCATTGAATCAACGGATGTCGTCATTCGAAAGGCAGGGTATCAGAAACCAATCCCATTTAGAGGTCCTTTTGGCATCAATACAGAAAATATAGCAACTGCGGTTAATCAGCTTGATAAAAAGCATGTGTTATTTGATTTTTTGCCCCAAGACTGGACGAAAATTTCATCTGATCAAATCGTTCAGAATGTGATGGTGAGGATGCGCCCTGGTTTGATTATCACCTTGCATGACGGAGGCAAGCGGCGACAACAAACTGTGATTGCAACAGAAAAGCTGATCAACACGCTTCAATCTCAAGGGTATCAATTTAAGACGCTTTCTGAACTCATGAATGATTAGAGTTTGTTGATATTAGGTTGCGCATCTTACTAGGACTTGCCGCTGGATGGTCGCGGGATCTATACCCTTCGAAGTTCGAAGAACGTAGGCGGGTCGCGGAAAAATCATTTGTTGTCCATATAATTAACCCCAGTTCGGGGTTTTTTGGGAACTATCGTCATCCGGCACAGCGGTCATCACAGGAAGTGTGTAGCGTCTGATGCGGGATCCAGAATTTTATAAAATCTCAGCTAATAATTTGATTGCTGATATTTTTAAAGGCTGAGTCGCATAAGCGGCCAATGCCGCGTGAATAATAGATTCCGCATCACACGTTGCGCACTTCGTGCGCTTATCGCTGTGCGGAATGACGCATTACAAAGCAACCCTGTCTTCAAAAACTCCGAACGGAGGTTATAATTACCTTTTTTTAAGCTTTGACGAAGGTTCAGGTGGTTTTGAGATTTCTGATTTAGGTAGCGTTTCAGAAGATTTTTTAGGATTGATAACTTCTTCTGAAGCTAAGAGAACAAGTTTTGTAGTTTCTTCAGATGCAGTATTTAAATTTTTCATAAATTGGTTATGACTTTTTTCATGAAGTGCCTTTAATTTAAGCTTTTCGAATCGTTCTGCAGTCTCTATCATTTTGTCTTTGAATGAATTAATTGTGCTTTGATAGTCTAGATATTTAGACTCCAGATCTGGCAAAAGGCGAGGATTTGTCTGATACAGCGCATTTAATAATTTAGAACAATGATTTTCTTTGTAATCAGAGTTTTGCATTGCAGGAGAGCCTAAACCAAAAAAAGTCTCTCTCACGGCTTTAATTAAAGATCTGTTTTCAATTAAGTCGTTTATGTCGATATTTTCAGGAATGACAATTGAGTTATATTCTGAAAAAAAAGATATAAAGAGAGGAAGCTCTTTTTTTAGTACTGCTTTAATGGTTTCATCTGTCAATAAATTATTATCTTTGAAACGCTTTATTTCATCGGAGAGTTGAGTTTGATCAGATAACAATTTAGATACGAAAAATTCTGAATTGGCTTTTGGTTCATAATGTGTTTTCCAAATTGCTTCATGTTTTAAATCTCCCAGATTATGACGATTATGGGTGTAGGTCAGCATTGATTCAGCAATAAAGCGCTTTAATACTGTACTTTTAATGTAAAATCTATTTGCAATTTTTCTATTTTTATACGATTTTTTCAACGTTTGGTCTGGAGTTGCAACATTCTTTTCCTGAATAAAAGCGGTGAGTGCTTTGGTATAGGTTCCAAATCCTGGCGCATCCCTGCTTGGAGCATAATGTCCCTTATTATACATATCATCACGCCCTGGAATGGGATTACCTATTTTTTCAAGATGCAATTTAATTAAATTTGCTTTACCTAACTTTTTAGCCTTATTGATAAACCTAAAAGCGATCTTTGCATTAAGATTGTTATCGTCTAGGTTCTGCATTATTAAAACTGGATCAGATAATTTTTTCAAATGTTCTGGGGAAGCAGGATCCAACCATTTCATGCCTGTACGAGGTCCTCCAGTTAAAATAGAGGATGACTGAATCGCTTTCTCCATATCCATCCATCCATCGTGGGAAATATAGCCGTCAAATGTGCGGGGGTATAGCTCAGCATGACGAACCGCTGTCCTGCCGCCAAAGCTTGCGCCATGCAAATATAGTTTTGCTCCTTTTATCTTGCTTAGTCTGGGATCTAAGCTTTCAGGCTTTGCCTTAATGGTCTCATAAAATTTATTAATGGATTCGTGAAGCCTTGCATGTATATCTTCTGGCATGTCACATTGGAATACATTTAATTCGACTAAATCATTCAAATTTAGATAGACCACGCCAATCCCATTTGAAAGGAGTTGTTTGTCCATGTCTGTTAAAACGCCAGGCCGAAATGCTTTTATGTGTAAGTCCTGAGCCTCGTAGCCCCCGTAAACATTGACAACAATCTCTTTAACTACACCTTGAGGAAGGTGAATATTGTATCCTATGGGGGTTTTTTGTTGGTTTGCTAGTTGTAAGGGATTTCCGAGGATATAGTTTGGTTCAATATTTTTTGTGACAAAGTGTTCTTCATTGTTGTAAATGACGCTTATGTTAGGAGTGGGTTTGGTATTTTGTGGTTCCTTAATTTGGTTTCCTTTAGCCCCAATATAAATAAATTCATGAAATATATCGGAATTTTCAAGATAAGCCGTTGCTAGTGCTAAGGACAGAATTGTTTCTTTTTTTGATTTTGGGTTCAAAATGGTTTGATATGAGTTCAGCATCGCCTTAGCTGTTGCTACACTCATCATTTCTAATAGAATGTCATTCGTTTCAATCTTGTCAATGTCTAGATTTGATAAGAAATCTTTGTTGTCTGATCTAAAAACATGTTTAGCAATCTCATTAAAAAAGTCTTTTGTTTCCGATGTGGAGCTGGAGCTGACTAACTCTTTTGAATTTTCTATGAAAAACATGAAGAGTTGATTGTAAGAAGGGGAGTGTTTGTACTCATTAAATGATTCTAATTTTTTCCTAAAATCATTATCGCAGATTAATTTTTTAAGTATATTGACTTTTTCTTGAATCTCAATGTTGGGATTGTTTATCTTTTCACATATAATTGCAAAGATTCTGTTAAATAACACTTCTCCTGATCGCTTAGTGCAGGCTAACAAGATATTTAATTTCGCCTCGTTTGTTAAGTCTAGGTTTAGGATTTCAGAATCTATATATTTCTTAAGGGTGTCTTCGAAAGCGGCATCAGCATTTTCTCTTCGACGGGTTCTATTTCTTTCTTTGGTATCTGTGAATATGTCTATAATGCATTTTGGATTCTCACATTGAAGCATTGTAATAAAATCAATCCTGTCAGTTGCATCTGAAGTTTCTAAAATTTTGTGGAACCATTTCAAGCTCTCTGCTGGAAGTAAACAGTTTTCGTATAATTTATTAAATATCTGTGCTTTTGAGGCCCCAGATATTTTGTTTGAACATAAGAAATTCTTACCAAAATCGTCTAAGCCCGTCTCATTATCTGCGAAGAACTGGATGAATGGTTCGGCGTTTGAACCACGCATTGACCATTCTTCGATAATTTTTTTGATCAGGTCTTGATCAACATCATATTTTTTCTCATTAAGCTGGTTAACTAGGTCTTCTGTGGCTGTCATAGTACCAATCATCCTCTCTTTCTTAATCGGTACTGGTTAGACTTTTTAGGCAGTCATGCGTTCAAAAAAGTGCAACAAAAAACGTGTAAGTGCCCTGCATGCATTTCATCGCTTATCAGATGGTGCGTACGCATTGAAGATGATTAATGTATAATGATTTTGCTATTTTAAACCAAGCAGTGCATATGCACCGCATCAATGAAAGACAGGAATAATATGTTTTACGGCTTACTAAATCTCCCCTGGTGGGGTTATGTATTGTTTATCTTAGGGACAACACAGATTACGATTTTAACCGTGACTGTTTTTTTACATCGCTCACAAGCGCACCGTGCTTTAGACTTGCACCCTATTTTGATGCATTTTTTCAGGTTGTGGTTATGGTTAACCACCGGCATGGTGACCAAAGCATGGGTTTCTATTCATCGTAAACATCATGCCAAGTGTGAAACACCTGAGGACCCACATAGTCCACAGGTATTTGGGCTCTCTAAAGTTCTTTGGCAAGGTGCAGAGCTCTATCGTCGAGAAGCTGCGAACGCAGAAACGCTCGCACGCTATGGTACAGGCACCCCAGACGATTGGCTGGAGCGTAAGATCTACGCACCGCTGAGCAGTAAGGGTATTTATATTTTAATGGCGCTTTATCTCATGTTTTTTGGTGTGCCTGGGCTCGCGCTCTGGGCGATTCAAATGTCATGGATCCCTTTTTTCGCCGCGGGTGTGGTCAACGGGGTTGCTCATTATTGGGGGTATCGTAATTTTCAATGCCCTGATGCATCAACTAATTTAACACCATTTGCATTTTTTATTGGCGGTGAAGAGCTTCACAATAATCATCATACTTACCCGACATCAGCCAAATTCTCTGTAAAATGGTGGGAATTTGATATTGGTTGGGGGTTTATTACGCTATTTCGATGGTTAGGTTTGGCAAAGATTAAGCGAGTCGCTCCCCAAGTAAAATTTATTCCAGGTAAGTGCCTTGATATTGACACGTTGAAGGCGGTTATTAACAATCGATTTCAAGTCATGTCTTGTTACACCAAAGATGTTTTAATGCCGGTGTTTAAACAGGAAAAAGAAAAGGTGAATCCACAAGATTTTTCGCTGTGGGATCGTATGAAGCAGTGCCTCATCAAAGAGCCTTCTACGCTAGATGCGCCAGTCAAGCAATCATTGGCAGGATTTGTGGCGCATAACGTTCGTTTGAATCAAGTTTATGAGTATCGCGAGCGCTTGTGTGCGATTTGGGCTGAGAGTACGGCAACCCAAAAAGAGCTTCTTGAAGCCCTTCAAAAGTGGTGTCAAGAGGCTGAGGCGACGGGAGTGAAATCTTTAAGGGAATTTGCTAGTTATCTTCAGGGGTATACTCTAGCGTCGTGAGTGTCTTGATGCTCTTCGCGACTGAATTTTAGGCTTTGTTGGCGGCGCTCATCTCGCAACAGTCATGTATTTTATATACACTCCTGTCGCTCGAGAGTTTGCCGCCTCGCCTAAAAATCATTCGCTGTGAGCATATATCTAAGAATAAAAAAACCCGGGATATACCCGGGTTTTTTTGAAGGAGAAGGTTTCAGTAAGAAATTACTTCATTTTTTCTTCGACAAACTCAACGTGTTTCTTAACAACAGGGTCGTATTTCTTGAGTTTGATTTTCTCTTTGTTTCGCTTATTTTTCATTTTGGTATAGAAGTAAGCGGATTCTGAAGAGCGAAGTATAATTTTAATTGCATCAGATGCCATGGTATAACACCTTAGTTAATTGAGTCAGTAAGCTTAAGTTTAGACATCATCGCGTCAATGCCATATTTGTCAATGATGCGCATGCCCTTTGAAGAAACGCGAATTCTTACCCAGCGTTTTTCACTCTCGAGCCAAAAGCGTTTCCAGCGGATGTTCGCACGGAAGTTACGACGTACTTTTTTGTTACAGTGAGCAACATTGTTGCCACGGGTTGATTTTTTAGCAGTAATCATGCAGTGTCTGCTCATGCTTCCCCTCCTTTTAGACTTAAGCTCGCCTTTATACCAGGAATTCGCCTTTCTTGCAATCAGAATGGCTTTGTCAGGATAGTTCATGCTAGAGTCCTTTCTAAAGTGAATATCATCTTCCAACCAGTGCAAGGCGCCACGCTTACCTGAAGGCGGCGACTGATTGAGAAGTGGTTTGAGGTTTGAGGTTAAGACTTTGAGTTTCCCTTCTCGAATTTTATTGGGCGTCACAGGCGGCATTGCAGCTTATAAAACACCAGGGTTGGTTAGATTGCTAAAAAAAGAGGGTGCTGACGTTCGAGTTGTTTTATCAAAGCATGCAGAAGCTTTTGTAACGCCACTCACCTTGCAAGCGGTCTCAGGTCATCCAGTTTGGTCTGATTTGTTCGATGCTGAAAGTAAAGCAGCCATGGATCATATCGAGCTAGCACGTTGGCCCAATCTCATCCTGATTGCGCCTGCAACGGCCAATCGGATTGCTGCGCTGAGAATGGGACTTGCAGACGATTTATTATCAACACTTTGTCTAGCATCTGACGCAGCTATTGTTCTGGCACCTGCGATGAACGCAAAAATGTGGTCTCATCCAGCAACGCAAGACAATCTTCAAGTGCTGATTTCACGCGGTGTTAAAGTGTTGGGCCCAGCGTGGGGCGAACAAGCCTGTGGTGAAGTGGGTTTGGGGCGTATGTTAGAGCCAGAAGCGATTTGCGAGGCGCTTTATAGAGAATATCTTGCTGCTCAAACAGAAGCGTCATCCCGCTTGGCGGGATTAAATATTCTCATCACAGCAGGCCCCACTCGCGAACCTATCGATCCGGTTCGGTTTCTATCTAATCGGAGCTCTGGCAAAATGGGTTTTGCTTTAGCAGAAGCTGCCGTTAAACAAGGCGCAAACGTTAAGTTAGTTGCAGGACCTGTGCAGCTTAAGACACCGCTTTCAGTAGAACGAATTGACGTAGAGACAGCAAGTGAGATGTTGGATGCCGTACTAACCTTACAAAATCAAGGCTGTGATATTTTTATTAGTTGTGCGGCTGTTTCTGATTATGCTCCCGTTCACCGAGAAAGCCAGAAGATTAAGAAACAAAATCAAGCGGAATGGGAACTGACCCTGGAGCAGACACCCGATATTTTATCAACCGTTTCCAAACAAACTTCAAATAGACCGTTTTGCGTTGGTTTTGCGGCTGAAACTGAAAAGGGTTTGAAATTTTCAGAAGAAAAAAGAATTCGAAAGCAATTAGATATGATTGCACTGAATATAGTCAGTGAACCCGGGGTAGGGTTTGATGCTGAAACAAATGCATTAACGGTGCTTTGGGAGAAAGGGCAATGCGTGTTACCTTTAGCATCTAAAGTCACTATCGCATCACAACTCCTAGATTTGGTGAGACAACAATATTATGAGAAAAATTCAGCTTAAGGTTTTAGATCCTCGTATTGGAAAAGAGATCCCTTTACCTGAGTATGCCACGCCAGGTTCCGCTGCAGTTGATTTAAGAGCTTGCCTTGAGTCACCTAAGGTACTTGAACCTGGCGAAACCTTTTTGATTCCAACCGGCTTAGCGATTCACATTGAAGATGAGTCTTTAGCTGCTGTGATTTTGCCACGATCGGGTTTAGGACATAAGCATGGGATTGTGTTGGGCAATTTGGTTGGATTGATAGATTCTGATTATCAGGGACAATTAATGGTTTCGTGTTGGAATCGCGGGCATCTATCATTCAAAATCGAAATAGGAGATAGAATTGCTCAGTTGATGTTTGTACCGGTAGTTAAGACATCGTTTGAAATTGTGAATGATTTTAATGCATCTGAGCGGGGCCAAGGGGGCTTTGGGCATACTGGTCACGTATAGCAAGGAAAAAGAAATGCGCTGGCGTAAAACTAAAGAGCCTCTTTCAATCAAAAAACTGACGGTAAGAACTATTACAAATATTAGCTTAAGCATTTTAGCAATTTGTACAATGGTTTTTGTTGGTTCTTTCCTTTTCATCTCCAAAGTTCAGAACCAACGGCTTGCAGATTTCTTAGTTTTTAGCTATGCGCAACAGTTTCATCAAGTGTTTTCTAAAGTGACACAAGACTTTTCAAATGATATCCATCAAGAGTTGATGGGATCATCGGCGAGTATGCTAGATGAGGCAAGCTGGCAGATGAAAATGAATGCTTTACAAAACCGAGAGCCCAGCATCAAAGCATTGCATATCATAAGACCAAAGCAGCAGGAACCCGCTGAAGGGCAAGCTGCATTGGGATATGCTGCGATCGATATGGCCAATCGAGTTTTCAAAGGCGATCTTGTTTTACCAGAGTTGCACCGGGTAGAGGAAGGCAGGTTCTATATCAATCACGCTATTGCCTTGAGAAAAACTCAGCAATCAGAAGTGATAGGGGTAGCCGTTGTCAGTGAAGATTTGATGCTATTGCAAAAATTATTAAACAATTTTAAAAAAATTCCTGGCTATATTGAACTTCGCGAAACGCTATTAGGACAAAACCGGATCATAGCAAAGAGTGATCGTATTGAGCTTGCAGGCGTTGGAGCGCAATCGATACTCATGGTTCCAGGTACGAGCTGGCAAATGACTTTCTGGTTAGACCCAGAATTTGGGACAACCTTTTCGACGGGTATTGGTGCACTCTTGATAGTGGTTATTTTAATGATACTCTGCTGTACGGCTTTCATATGGCACTATTTTCGTCGTATAGAAGGCGCTTTGCTTGAAGACGGTCGGGGGTTGGGACTTATGCTGCAAGCTGTACTTGATGGTGTCCCGCCTAAATCAGATTTTTTTCATTTTGCTAGCAACGAAAAACTGTCTGAATATATTCACCAACTCGGCGCTATCCCTAAAAATTTCAAATTGTTAAATGCCAAGCAAGATTCTGCCGCTGTCTTGGATTGGGCTGTGGTTTCAGAAGTGAATGTTGAAGTGTCACCTCATATTTTTAGAGCATACGATATCCGGGGGATTGCGGGCGAAACTTTAACAACGGGTGTCATGCATTTGCTGGGTAAAAGCATTGGCACTGAAATCATCCAGAAAAATAATCGACCGCTTGTATTTGGTCGTGATGGACGATTATCTGGCGATGAGCTTTCGATAGCGTTTTGTGAAGGTATACGCTCTACCGGGGTTAAAATCATTGATATTGGTATCGTCCCAACACCGCTAGTTTATTTTGGCGCATACCATTTAGATACGGGTAATGCGGTGATGCTGACAGGCAGTCACAATCCGCCACAATATAACGGCTTGAAGATTGTCATCAATAAAGAAACCTTAGCACAGGATAAAATTCAAGCGCTGTATGATCGTATTAAGCTAGGGCACTTTGAAACAGGTGAAGGTGAATACCAAAAGAGAGATTTATTATTCGATTATCTTGCAAAAGTCACTCGTGATATTAAATTAGCGAGACCTCTCAAAATTGTCGTGGATGCAGGTAATGGCGTAGGTGGCGTTCTAGCGGTGCCTTTATTGAAAGCATTAGGCTGTGAAGTGATTGAAATGTTTTGTGAGGTGGATGGCAATTTTCCAAACCATCATCCCGATCCAAGTCAACCTAGCAATTTGTTTGCTTTAATTGAGATGGTTCAAACCTATCATGCTGATTTGGGGTTAGCCCTTGATGGAGATGGGGATAGACTGGGTGTGGTGACACCCCAAGGTGAGATTATTTGGCCAGATCGGTTAATGATGCTGTTTGCAGAAGACGTACTCTCAAGGCATCCTGGTTCTCCTATTCTTTACGATGTGAAATGTTCCAAAGAACTTGCTGAAGTTATTCGGCATGCGGGTGGGAAGCCGATTATGTGCGCAACTGGCCATTCCTTGGTCAAGCGGGCAATGAAAGAAGAAGGTGGTATTTTAGCTGGAGAAATGAGTGGACACTTCTTCTTTAGTGAAAATTGGTACGGATTTGATGATGCTTGTTTTGCAGCAGTGAAACTATTAGCCTTTATTGCCGCACATCCTACCCAAAGCTCAATAGACGTGATTTTTGAAAAATATCCTAAAGCAATTGCCACACCTGAAATTAATATAGCTATTTCAGATGAAGAAAAATTCAAGTTCATCGAGCAATTTAAGTCGAACCATGATTTGAAGGCAGAAAAAATCATTACAATTGATGGGCTCAGAGCTGAATTTGATGATGGTTGGGGGCTTGTACGGGCCTCTAATACGACCCCAGTTTTAGTACTGCGGTTTGAAGCAGAGAGTCAGGCCGCTTTGAAAAGAATTCAAGCTGACTTTAAAATCGCATTACTGAAAATAAATTCTAAATTAGAGATCCCTTTTTAAAATTAACTCAGAATAGTCATTTGACCTTATTTTACTTTTTTGAGTTTCCTAGCGTGATGTCCCATTGGAAGGGTATTACGCTAAGTGGTTCAGTCATATCATTTCTATTTGTTCTTTAGTGTCATCATTGCGGGCACCGCTGGTTTATTATTTGGATTTGATACAGGGAATATTGCAGGGGCATTAATCTTTATTCAAGAAGAAATGGGTGCTTCATTATTCGAATGTGAAGTCATTGTTTCTGTGACGGTCATTGGTGCTTGTGTGGGGGCGATCTTAAGTGGCCGAGCTGTTGATTTTTTTGGTCGTAAAGAGATGCTTTTATTTTCTGCAGGATTGTTCATTGTCGGCGCAGTTCTTGGATTTTACGCGCTCACCATTCTTGCTTTGATTCTAGCTCGTGCAATTTTAGGTTTCGCAATTGGGATCTCCTCGTACACGGCGCCGCTGTATCTTTCCGAAATTTCGCCACCGCATATTAGGGGAGCTTTGGTTCTTATTAATGGTATTGGAATCACATTTGGCGAAGCCATTGCTTTTCTATTAGATTACTTTTTTGCTGCGAATGAAAATTGGCGCATGATGATATTGAGCGGTATGCTTCCCGGTATCGTGCTTTTGTGTGGAATGAGTATGATGCCCCAATCACCTAGATGGTTGGTTTCTAAGAAAAAGATTGGGAAAGCGTATCATATTTTAAAAAAACTCAGGTCGGATAATATTAAAGCGGAACTCCGTGCCATCAAAAACACATTGGCTCCCTGCGCTTCTCCTCCTTCGATTTGGCTTCCGGTATTTCGGTGGCCATTAATCATAGGGCTTGGTCTTGGAATATGTCAGCAATTCGTTGGCATTAATACGATCATGTATTATGGCCCGTACATTTTTAAAGCCGTTGGATTTGAACACCCACAAACTCAGATTTTAATGACTTTCTTAATGGGATTAGCCAATGCGACGATGACCGTCGTTGCTGTATTGATTGTCGATTGGGTAGGGCGCAGAAAGCTTTTATTAACTGGGACATTCTTGTCAGGAACAGCGTTATTGGTTGCAACGTTACTCTTTGCTGGTGGTGTTGAAACAAAACAAAATGCTTATTTATTTGTTTCTTTTTTGACATTGTATGTTGTTGGATATTGTCTAAGCGTTGGATCCCTTTTTTGGCTTATTATATCTGAGATTTTTCCGTTAACGATACGCGCTCGAGCGATGAGTTTTGTGACAGCCGTTCAGTGGCTTGCGAATTTTATTGTGTCGATGACCTTTCTTTCCTTGTTTCATAACCTAGGACCTTCTCAAACGCTTTCCATATTTGCGAGCTTTTGCTTTTTTACTTTTTGGTTTTGCTGGCGGTATGTCCCAGAAACAAAAGGCCTCTCTTTGGAACAAATTGAGAGAATTTGGCGCGTGAGTTAAAAGACCCCATTATTCAAACTGGGGTCTTTTTTTCTTGACCTCACGCGCTTCGTCGATCTCAGTAGAAGGTCTGGAATCGATCTGGGTTCTTTTATTGCCGACGGTTTCTTCTAACACACTAGCTGTATCACTAGAAGTGGACCTTGTTGGAAGGGAAGAGGTAACATGCGATGCTGAATGCACACTAGACTGAGGCTGATTAAATTGATACGCATAGAGTCGTTGTCTTTCGTGATACAAACCGAGTAAGTTGTTGGTTTGAACACAATGCTCTAAGTGATCCAGGTTTGGCCAATCTGCTTGAGGTAAATAGGCTTCTAAATCGATAGCCAAATTCAGGATTCTTTCGGCAGCCTCTAGCGCATAAGCGACAGGTCGATCTTTATAACTCAACCATAAGCCAAGAGTATGCGTATTGTATTTTTCCCATTCTTTAAAAAGCCAATTATAAGCATTTTCCTTTTGTGCAGGTTCAGCTTGGTCATAGATCAGCAATAATGTGGATAGGGTATCGCCTTTTGCCAGCTGTTCCTGTACCCAAATTGCTTCAGGAATGGTTTTTCCAGGTTGAGCGAGCCGCTCTTCGCCAGGCAAGGGATCGAAATCTTGATGTAACTGAGAATTTTCTCTTGCCCAGCCTATTAAGGTTTCATGAGATAATGCATCAAATGGATTCAGTGGTCTTAAGTGTGTAGCACACCAAGCCTCTAAGCTTGATGGGTCTTTAATTTGGCTCAAGTCATACAATGCTTGGTGCCACGTTGATACCCATGCACGATTTTTTTGAATTTGATCATAAAGACTGACTTCAAATCTTGCCCACTCTATAATAGAGAGTTGGGCTGACTTAACTGTCTTTCGTTCAGAGCGAGGCTTATTTCGATCTGAGCGCCCTTGTGTATTAAAAGAGGCAATCCAAGACGCTTGTTCTTGATCTGAGGCAGGCTGTGTTCTTAAAAATCGACGGATTTCTGCGCTAGGGGCGCTATCATCTGTGATTTTTCGACCTTGCAGTTTCCCGATTTGAATACCAGCTTGCGCTAGAAATTCATTAATTTTTTCACCTTCTTCAAAAATACCAAAGCCATCACATTGTGCATTATGAACACGTGTTTCAAGCTCAGAGTCTAATTCTACTTCGTAATGGTTCCCAGCAAGATTGAAAGCTTTGAGTGAGAATGATCTAGGCGTAAAAGAGCCATCTGGGTTTTCGATCTTGTTGTGCCAAATATGTCCACCTAGAATTTCAATTTCAACGTCAAAATCGAGTGCGGCACTCCCGTTCATCAATACATCGATTGGCAAGAGAATATAAGGGGTTTTGATATATTTTATCCATTCATTAAAGCCTATAGTCCTCCAAAACGTATTTATTTTTTCCTGAACATCTGCCTGAGTATAAAATCCATTATTAATATGACGTTCTAGAAAATCAATTTGATTTATTTCGTTTGCTGCTTTGAGTTTAAATAAATCAGACATTTCAGACAAGAAAGATAGACAGGGAGGGCTTTGATTTATGAATTCTGAGTCGACACCATGATCTTCATCTTGAAATGGTTGCTTAATAGGGGATGCGAAAATGGACCAAGCAGCTGATGCTATGCCCCAAAAATCAAAACTCTTAAATAAATCAGGCATTGAAGGTTTGGGAGCGAGATGATGGTCCCGCTTAATATAAGTAGTGAGCATTATTTGAAAATGCTCTTGGCGACCGCTTTGATAATCTGGACTTAATGCGATCACTGTGGCAAAAAATTCTCTTAAAGCATCACCGAAGAGAATTTCACGATCATAAGGATGTGTGTAATAGCAACATAGTTTTTTAATATGATCCCAGCTGACAGGCGGCTGATCGGGTATAGTATGTATCTTTTTAAATGTTTCTAGCAATAGTTGATAGTGGCGATTTTCTAGATGCTGATCTAATTGACCGTTCATAAGATATTTTATAAAACGGTGAGTCAGTGCATGAGTCCCACAATTAAGGTTTCGGGCGCTACAATTGCCTTTTTGGGGATGATGGGGTCCTGATTGGGTCATACAAAACTTCTGTTATTAACAAAGGACCCTTATTTTAGTGATGCCCCTAACTACTGTCAAGTTTTAGGGAGACGAACGTTCCCTCTACCCCAACAACTGTCACTGAGTAGATGGGTTAGAGGTTTTAGGTTCTAAGGATGGGGTTGCTTTGGCCTTTAAAACTTTGAAACGAGCTAAATCTTGTTGGAATTGGACCGTGATTTTAGATTTCTCTTCAGCTTTGGTAACCAGAAATCGCTCATTTTCCTGGATTTGGCGTTTACTCTCTTCAATGGTTTTAAGGATATTCTCGGGGATCCCTCGGCCCATTCGTTCATAATTGGCTGCTGCTGTACGCGCCTCATCTAGCTGCTTAGTGAGTTGGACGGTGTGGTCTTTGGTAATGTTCTCTAGTACTTCAATCGAGCTTATTTTTCCATTTTTAGATTCTTCAATATCTTTTTCGCTCGAAAAAGACATCAGCAAGACTTCGTCTTTTCTTCTTTCCTCTGCCATTTTTAATAATTGCTCTTTTTCGGCTTCTTCAGCTGCTTTCTTAGCGGCTAAGGCTTCTTGTTCTTTTGCGATATCAGCTTCTGTTCGCTTGGGTGCAACGGTCTTAATAATGCCGCCCCGTTCAGAAATAATCTCATATCCGTTATTAGCGTATTCCGGCGGTAAAACGCTATCAACCACAGTTTGGCCCGTTTTATCTTTGTATCGATAAAGTTCGTTCGCTCCTTTCGCTAAAGCGCTGTGATTTTGTACAGATAGAGCAAGCAAGGCAATGTAGATGATTGATTTCACGATTAGGGTATCCAGATTAGGGGCATAGTCATAGTTTTAACGAGAAGTTGCTAGTCAGTCTAGCTACATGTTATGGCAGTTTGAAATGTGTTTGATCGGTTAAGTCGATGATTTTTGTTCCGGGAGGGCAATAATGCTGCATACCGGCCTGGGCTTGTTTGATCTTGAGAACAAGCCTTTGTCCCTCGCGCCCCAAGTCTTCTAAGTAGTACATAGAGATATCTTTGCGATCATCTCTGTCAAAACGAAATTGATGGAGGGCATCTTCGATTTGGCTTTTATAATAATGACATTGTGCAAATGATCCGTTAGCCGATTCATTCTGTGATGAACTGGGTAGAGGGGGGAGTGCTTTGATAGCCCTTTTTTCCCGGGCTCTTAGTCCTTCAGGCTCTTCAAGTTCGTTGGCATAGCTTTCGTAGGTATATTTTTTGACGGCATCGCAGTCTTTGGGCTTCCTGTCTTGCAAGGTAGTTTCGCCATTCTTTGTGCATTGGTATAGCGTGTCCCCTGCCACGGCCAGGAGCGGAATCGTGCATAAGAAAGTAATTACAAGGATGTATCGTTTCATGAGAATAAGCTAACATGCTAACTTATTCTTAATCAATCCTCTATGGCGAAAGGTCAGACACCATATTGTGCTTGGTAAGCTTCAATCGGTGCCAAATAGTGGCCAAAGTTGGAATGTGCGTTATCTTTGAGATAGGTCACGATATCTTTCAATGAAACAATGCTAAACACAGGGACATCCATTGTTTTTTCAAGCTCCTGAACGGCAGAAAGTTCACCTAAGCCTTTTTCTTGCCGATCGAGCGCAATAAGTACACCCACTGCTCGAGCATTTTCCTTGCGAATAATTTGGATAGCTTCTCTTTTTGCCGTCCCAGCCGTGATCACATCATCTAATATTAGGATATTACCGTGGAGGGGCGCCCCAATAAGCATCCCGCCTTCGCCATGTGCTTTAGCTTCTTTACGATTGAAGGTCACTGGGAGGTCCAGATTAAAGTTTTCATACAATGCAGCCGCCGCTGCTGTGACAATCGGGATTCCTTTGTAGGCGGGTCCAAACAATCCATGAGGTTTTAAACCAGAAGCTTGAATCGCTTCAGCAAATGCGACCCCCAATTGGTAGATACTTTTGCCGGTTCTAAAGCTACCTGCATTGAAGAAGTAGGGGCTTTTTCGACCTGATTTGAGCGTAAACTCACCGAATTTAAGCGCGCCAAGCTTAATGGCTGACTCTATGAAGGATTTTTGAAAAGGTTTCATTGAAGCCTCCGCTCACGTTAGACTACACAGCAAAAAGTTGGAGAACAGTATGCGGATTATCACGGTCAATGTAAACGGCATTCGGTCGGCTGAGCGAAAAGGGTTTTTCGAATGGTTGAAGCGTGCAAAAGCTGATGTCGTATGTTTACAAGAAATCAGAGCACAAGCTCATCAGATAGAGGATCCTATTTTCTGTCCTGAACCGTACCATTGCTACTATTTTGATGCTCAAAAGAAAGGGTACAGTGGTGTTGCAATCTATACCCTGAAAAAGCCAGACGTCGTTAAAGAAGGGCTTGGATTTTCGTTGGCGGATGAAGAGGGACGTTATATTGAGGTAGATTTTGGGAATTTGAGGATTATTTCACTTTATTTGCCTTCAGGGACCTCGGGCGAGCACCGCCAAAAAGAGAAATATGCTTTTATGAAGCAATTTACACCTTTTCTTAAAAAATGGGTTAAGGCTTCTCAAGATGTGATTATTTGTGGCGATTGGAATATTGCCCATCAAAAAATCGATCTAAAAAATTGGAAAACGAATCAGAAGAATTCTGGGTTTTTACCAGAAGAGCGGGCTTGGTTAGATAAGGTATTTGACAATATCGGTTGGGTGGATGCTTTTAGAGTGGTTAATCAAGCATCAGAACAGTACACCTGGTGGTCTCACCGAGGAAAAGCTTGGGAAAATAACACGGGTTGGCGTATTGATTATCAGATTGTGACCCCCAGCTTGAAAGATAAAATTAAGCATGCTGAAATTTATAAAGATGAGCGTTTTTCAGATCATGCGCCACTGATTATGGATTATGATATTTAATCCCGACTTCCGCAAAATGCACGAATTGTAGTGCAGGTCCCCAAAAAAATTGGCGTTTTTAAAAATTAAAAAGACACCTCGGGATTTAGGTGTGCTTTTTAACACATCAAGTAGCTGGAATAGTGCTATGTGCTCCCCTCTCCCAATTGTGGGAGAGGGTGCCCAAAGGGCGGGTGAGGGTTAGTTAGATGCTCATAGATAGCTCGCAACACGACATTTAAGTTCTTTGTCATCTCATTATTCCAAAACCGAATGACTTTAAATCCAAGTGATTCAAGGTAGCTCGTCCTATTTGAGTCATACCCCTCAGAATCTAAATCCTGAGAACCATCAAGTTCTATTTTTTCGGGTACCTGCCTACGCTCTTACGAGCTACGGCCCGACAGGCAACCCCGAAAATTCAGCTGTGAAGGGTATATTATCGTTCCAATAGCCTTCGTTGCTTATCAACCAGTGTGCGAATGCCAGATTGTGCGAGCTCGAGCATGGCATTAAGTTCACTGTTTTTAAAGGTCTTACCTTCGGCTGTTCCTTGAATTTCAATGAATTCGCCTTTATCGTTCATCACGACATTCATATCGGTTTCTGCATTGGAGTCTTCTTCGTAATCCAAATCAAGCACTGGCATACCTTTGTAGATACCCACGGAGACTGAGGCAATCAGATATTTTAATGGATCGATTTTGAGTTGTTTTCTATTTTGCATGCTTTTAAGTGCTTCAACGAGCGCAACACATCCGCCCGTGATACTGGCGGTTCGTGTGCCACCATCGGCTTGGATCACGTCGCAATCAATCGTAATGGTGTTTTCGCCAAGCGCTTTGAGTTCAACACAGCTGCGTAAAGAGCGTCCTATCAATCGCTGAATTTCAAGGGTGCGACCGCCTTGACGGCCTTGCGTTGCTTCTCGTTGCATGCGTTCTGTTGTGGAGCGAGGGAGCATGCCATATTCAGCTGTGATCCAGCCGGAATTTTGCCCTTTTAAGAACCTGGGGACCATGGGCGTGATACTGGCGGTACAGATGACTTTGGTATCACCAAATTCCACTAATACGGAACCTTCAGCATGTTTTGTATAATTTCGTGTGAATTTGATATCTCGGAGTTCATTTTGAGCTCGGGTACTTGGGCGCATTCGATTGACCTCAGCTATATTAAAGGCTCGGATTATAACTTGGAACAAATATGATACGATAGCCATATTATGTCCGAAGGAAAGATAATATCATGATCACGAGCATGACTGGATTTTCAAGAAGTACACAAGAAGCTAATTGGGGTCATGCAACCTTTGAAATCCGCTCCGTTAACCACCGATTCCTTGAACTTTCGTTTAAGTGGCCTGATTGGTGTAGAGGCCTTGAGGATAAAGCAAAAGAACTCATTAAATCGAAACTGACACGAGGCAAAGTCGATGTGTTCTTGAACTGGCAACCGGGTCAAGCTTTACAACCTGCCATGACATTGAATACAGAGTTAGTTGGAAAGATAAGTCAAATGGTTCGCGGTCTTTCTACACAACTTCCTAATCTGGTTACCAGTGCCGTGGAAGTCTTGAGATGGCCTGATGTTGTTCGAATAGGCCCATTAGAAACCTCACAAATGGAAGGGCCGCTTTTGGCCTTATTAGAGCAAGCGCTCTTGCAGCTTGTGAAAGCCCGTGAGCGCGAGGGTCAAGTATTGGCTAGAATAATAGATAACAAGTCTAAAATGCTTTTATCCTTAGTTGAAAAGGTCCTCGATAAGGTCAATGCTCGCCAGACTCAAGTCAAAGGCAGATTGCTGAAACAAATAGGTGAGATTCAGATTAATCAACCAGAGCGTTTAGAGCAAGAGCTTGTTTTTTTGTTGCATCGATTAGATATTTCAGAAGAACTGGATAGGCTCAAGACCCATTGCGAATCTGTATTATCGTTACTCGAGGCGGGTGGGCAGATTGGTCGTCGATTGGACTTTATCATGCAAGAGCTATCGCGTGAGGCGAACACGCTTTCTGCTAAATCTGGAGATATGGATATTTCAGAACTTGCGATTGATATGAAAGTCTTAATCGAGCAAATGCGTGAGCAAATACAGAATATAGAATGATCAAGAGGTAAATATGTCGGGTCAGTTGTTTATAGTATCCGCGCCTTCCGGAGGAGGGAAGACGAGTCTAGTTGAAGCCTTATTGGCGGAAGATCCTATTTTGAAAGCATCGATATCACATACGACGAGAGCTCCTAGAAGTGGGGAGACAGAAGGCCAGGATTATTTTTTTGTCACGCCTGCTGAGTTTGATGCCTTGGTTCAAGCGAATGCGTTTTTAGAGCATGCCAAGGTCTTTGATCATCACTACGGTACGTCATGGAAAGGAGTGCAGTCAATTTTAGAGGCCGGGAAAGATGCAATTCTGGAAATTGATTGGCAGGGTGCGCGCTTAATTCGAGCAAAGTTGGACTGTGTGAGCCTTTTCATTTTACCGCCCACAAAGGAGATCTTACTTAATCGCCTTACCCAAAGAGCTCAGGATAGCGTGAATGTGATTGAAAAGCGGATGCAATTAGCGGCCGAAGAAATGAAGCATTATCCAGAATACGATTTTGTCATTATTAACGATGATTTTGAGAAGGCGCTCTCAGATTTAAAGGCGATCATTCAAGCGAGCCGCCTGAAGACGGCACAGCAAAGAGAGCGGTACAAAGCGCTAATCGACACGCTCTTGGTGTAGCGGTATGGGCTTATCATCACTATCGGTTTATGATAAAATTAAAGATAAGGTAACTGAATAGAATTAGGGCAGCCCATGGCACGTATTACTGTTGAAGATTGTCTCCAAAAATTACCAAATCGTTTTGAATTAGTTTTAGTCGCCACAAAGAGAGCTAGGCAGCTAACAACTGGTGCCGCTGACCCATTTGTGCCTTGGGAAAATGATAAGGCAACCGTTGTCGCGCTTCGTGAAATCGCAGCGGGCAATGTGACGATGGATATCTTAAACGAGGATGCTCATTAAACAATCGAGGATTGAGAACGCATGTGTTTCAATTTACCGATTTAAGAGAATTACTTGCTCTGTACCTCACAGCAGAGCAAGTTGAAACCATTTCACAAGCCTACTTATTGGCTGCACACGCCCATCAGGGTCAGATGCGGATGTCGGGCGAGCCTTATATTACCCATCCCGTAGAGGTCGCGAGGATCCTTGCCAACATGCGCATGGATCACGAAACCATCAGTGCGGCTATTTTGCATGATGTCCTTGAAGATACGCCGATGAGTAAAGAGACACTCATTGAAAAATTTGGGGAGAAAATCACTGAATTAGTTGATGGTGTCAGTAAATTAACCCAAATCAACTTCGAAAATAAAGAACTCGCTCAAGCCGAAAGTTTTAGAAAAATGATGCTCGCGATGGCAAAAGACATCCGGGTCATCATTATCAAATTGGCCGATAGATTACATAATATGCGAACTTGCACGGCGCTATCTGACGAGAAAAGGCGTCGCAAAGCAAGAGAAACACTAGAAATCTTTGCTCCTATCGCTCATAGATTGGGCATGAATCAAATGCGCCTTGAATTTGAAGAGCTTGGATTCGAAGCGCTTTACCCGATGCGTTACAGAGTTTTAAGGGAATCTGTTAAAAAAGCACGCGGTAATCGAAAAAAAGTACTCACTACGGTCGAGCAAGCCATCCGAGCTGCCTTAGAGGCACATCACGTTAAAAATTATTCGCTTTGGGGGCGTGAAAAACACTTATACAGTTTGTACAAGAAAATGAGACGCAAACGACTAGGTTTTGCAGAAGTCATGGATGTTTATGCATTTCGAATCATTGTTGAAACGGTTGAAGATTGTTATCGAGTTTTAGGGTTTGTGCATGGTGTTCACCGACCGGTGGCGGGACGCTTTAAGGATTATATTGCTGTTTCGAAACCGAATGGATATCAATCTTTGCATACCGTCGTATTGGGGGCGCATGGGATACCTATCGAGATTCAAATTCGAACTAAAGAGATGGATCATTTTGCTGAAAATGGGATTGCGGCACATTGGTTATATAAAAATCATGATACCTTAACGGATCCGAGTCAATTACAGACCAGAAGATGGCTCAAAGGCTTAC
Organism: Gammaproteobacteria bacterium; assembly: GCA_046348545.1. GTDB lineage: Bacteria > Pseudomonadota > Gammaproteobacteria > Berkiellales > Berkiellaceae > JAXMEB01. Next base: position 4,392 of record JAXMEB010000008.1, on the reverse strand, counting down.
TTGATATTCAACAGCAAACAGGTAGCTCATTAGAATTTTTGGAAAATGTAAAGACTGATTTATTCTCGGGTGAAGTCTATGTTTTTACTCCCAAAGGGCATATCTTCGCGCTTCCAAAAGGGGCAACACCAATAGATTTTGCGTATATGGTTCATACTGATTTAGGAAATACTTGCATTGGGTGTAAAATTGATAGACGCTTAGCACCCTTAAGCTCGCGTCTTTCGAGTGGGCAAACTGTAGAAATTATGACGAGTGAGACAGGGCAACCTAACCCAGCTTGGCTTAGTTTCGTAGTGAGCGGCAAAGCAGCAAGTAATATCAGGCATTGGTTAAAGAATCAACAACGTTCTGAATCTCAAGCATTGGGTCGTAGGCTACTGGATGCTGTTTTAAGCGCGCATCACGTTTCTTTTTCTGAATTCTCAGCGACACAAATTGCAATACTTTTGAAAGAACTCAAAGCCGATACTTTAGATCATCTATTTGAGGATATTGGGCTTGGTCGGAAGATGGCTCCTATCGTAGCAAAACATTTATTAGAAATCACACCAAGAGGGGAAGATGGTACTTTAAGCGAAACAGAAGTACTGCCGCTGGATATTAAGGGCACAGAGGGGTTAGTTGTCACGTATGCCAAATGTTGTTACCCCATTCCAGGTGATTTGATTGTTGGTTTTCTAAGTCAAGGGCATGGACTTGTGATCCACCGAGAATCTTGTCCAACAATTCAAAAACATCAAAAAAATCCTTATCGATTAATTTATGTACAATGGCAAGATAATTTAGGCGGGGAATTTCAGGTTGAAATCAGAGTTCAAGTGGTCAACACTAGGGGCGTGTTGGCTCAATTGGCGAGCACTATTTCAGAATGCAATGCTAACATTATTACCGTTGGAGTAGATGAACGTGATATGCGGATTAACACGGTTCGATTTGTGATCACGGTCCGGAATCGGGCTCATCTTGCTAGAATCATGCGACGATTGCGTGATTTGAAACCAGTCACCAGAATTATCAGAGCAAAGAATCTAAAAGCAGCAAACCACTATGAGTAACCCGGGATGGGCTCAATCGATTTCTGAACTCAAGGGGATTGGACCGGCTCTTCAGAGTAAATTCGCAGGACTTGGGATTGAAACCTTTAAAGATTTGCTTCTTCACCTCCCGGCACGTTATGAAGATAGAACGCATCTATACCCTCTAAAACATCTTCAATTAGGGCAATATGCTCAAATTGAAGCTGAGATTGTTGATTCAAGTGTCAGAAAAGGAAAGAGAAAGCAGCTGACCTTAACTGTGATGGAAGGTCAAACCGCTTTTAAAATACAATTTTATCATTACTATCCCAACCAGGAAAAAGCCTACGCGATTGCCGCGCGGATTCGGTGTTATGGGCAAGTCACTCGGATCGGCCGGTTTCTTGGAATGATCCATCCTGATATTGAATTGGTTCGTTCCGGCAAACCACTGGCTGATTTTTTAACAGCGGTTTATCCTACTGTCAAAGGAATATCACAAAAACTGTGGCGGCAGTGTATGCAGGCCGTCTTCAAATTTCTCGAGCAGCTTTCTCCGATGGAGGAAGGTTTACCAGACAACCTCTTAAAAGCAAAATCATGGCCTCGCTTGATAGAATGTTTACAATTTTTGCATCAGCCTCCTCCAATGGTCACTCTCGCGCGAATTGAGGCCGGTACATTGCCAGCGATTGAAAGACTGGTTTGCGAAGAATTACTGGCCCATCAACTGAGTTGGCGTCAGTATCGAAAGCATGTTGAAAAGCTCACCAGTCCCTCTTTTTCAATAAAAGAGAGCCTATTCAATGAATTTATAAGCAGCTTAGCTTTTGAGCTGACAAATGCTCAAAAAAAAGTGATCGCTGAGATTAGGCGTGATCTTGCTAAACCACAAGCCATGATGCGTTTATTGCAAGGTGATGTGGGCTCAGGTAAAACTGTGGTTGCAGCAATCAGTGCATTGACTGCGATGTCATCGGGTTACAAAGTAGCCTGTATGGCGCCAACGGCATTACTGGTTGAGCAGCATTGGTCAAATTTTAAGAGGTGGTTTCAAGACTTGGGTTATCCGGTATTGAAACTGACCAGCATGACGACAACGCGTGAACGAAAGCAGATCCATCAAGCTTTAATGCAGAATGAACCGTTAGTCTTGATAGGCACACAGGCTCTAATACAGCCTGAAGTTGAAATCAACGGATTAGGACTCGTTATCATGGACGAGCAGCATCGCTTTGGAGTACATCAGCGGTTAAAACTGTGTGAGAAGAATACAGTATATCCACCACACCAACTGATTATGACTGCGACCCCGATCCCAAGAACCCTTGTCATGACTTATTATGCTGATTTAGAGGTTTCTGTTTTAGACGAAATGCCAAAGGGCCGACAACCTGTTGTTACGGTTGTTTTACCCAATGAGAAGCGTCAAGCTGTTATTCAACGTATTCGATCTGTCATCAAAGCAGGGCAGCAAGTTTATTGGGTTTGTCCATTAATAGATGAGTCTGAATCGCTAGAAGCGCAGGCGGCGACAGGATTATGGGAAATTTTAAAATCTGAATTGCCAGATATTCAGGTTGGGTTGATTCATGGTAAGTTGGCTGCTACTGATAAAGAAGAGCAAATGGCTTGCTTTAGGCAAGGAAAGACTCAGTTGCTGGTGGCAACCACTGTGATTGAAGTTGGCGTGGATGTTCCCAATGCAACGCTGATGATCATTGAAAATGCTGAAAGATTGGGGCTGGCGCAAGTTCATCAGCTGAGAGGCCGTGTCGGGCGAGGCGCAAAGCAAAGCTATTGTGTCTTGCTTTACGATGGGGGGCTTTCATCGATTGCAAGAGAGCGTTTGGGCGTGTTAAGAGATAGTGTCAATGGATTTGAAATTGCTGAAAAAGATTTAGCGCTACGAGGCCCGGGTGAAATCTTAGGCACTCGCCAAGCTGGAGGGCGTCAGTTTAAAGTCGCGGATCTCAGTCGCGATCGTGAAAAATTGAAGGAAATGGCAGAGCTTGCGCCACAATTTTGGGTGGAGTACCCTGCTGAAAGTCAGGTGCTCATTTCAAGGTGGTGTGAGCGAAAAATGCCGTTTGGCAAAGTATAAATAGGGATGCTTATGCAAAAAGAGATCGCAGTGATTGGTGCGGCATTAGGATGGGGCGCTAGATGGCCTGAAACTGAATTGGGGCCGGATACAGTAAGGGAAGCCGGCATTTTAAAGCAACTGAAATTACCGAATATGCTGACGATCCAAACTGAAATATCAGCTTGTTTAGGAGAAAGGCGTGGGTATTCAGAAAAACTGCAATTAATTTATGATTTTAGTCATCGTCTCGCCCAGGAAACTGAGCGGGTTAGTCAAGCGAAAAAATGCCCTCTTGTCATAGGGGGTGATCATGCCATTGCAATTGGTACTTGGCAGGGTATTAAAGCGGGGAGTCGAAGTGAGCAATTTGGTTTGCTATGGGTCGATGCTCATTTGGATTCTCATACCCCGGAAACTTCACTTTCTCATAACATACATGGTATGCCTTTAGCCGTGTTGCTAGGATATGGCGAGTCGGCGTTGACCCATTTAAAATCTAAATCGCCAACGTTGTTACCACAACACGTTGCTTTGTTGGGTGTTCGCAGTGCGGATCCTGGTGAGACAGAACTGATTCAATCCTTAGGGGTACGTGTTTTTACCATGAATGAAATCATGGATAGAGGGCTTTCAGAAGTGATGGCAGAGGCCAAAGACATTGTGACGCAGGAGACCGATGCCTTTGGGATGAGTATTGACGTTGATGCGTTCGACCCAAGTTTTGCACCCGGGACAGGTTGTCCTGAGCCCAATGGTTTGGATCCCAATGAGTTATTACCCTATCTACAGAATTTTTCTTCGCATCCGCATTTTTGCGGGCTTGAAATTGCTGAATTCAATCCGACAAAAGATGAACATGACAAGACGTTGAGCCTCATCAGAGATTTAGCGTCCATTCTTGTTTAATATACCCACAACAGATGATTTTTCGGGTAGGCGCCGAGCGTTCGAGTCGCAGGAGTGTACACAAAGTACATGACTGCGATGAGAATCGCGAAGGCAACAACCCCGAAAATTCAGCTGTGAAGGGTATATTTTTAAAGGCTGAATCGCATAAGCGGCCAAGGCCGCGTGAATACTAGATTCCGCATCACACGCTGCGCACTTTGTGCGCTTATCGCTATGCGGAATGACGTCATTACAAACCAACCCTGCCTTCAAAAACTCCGAACTGAGGTCCTCGGATTAAATTAATAGCTTCCTTTTTGAGGTCCTCACAAAGCATTCGGTTCGAGCGGATGCCGCGTCGCTTTGATGCCAGCCCAGCAGGCCCTCCAAGGATGTAAC
>JAXMEB010000007.1:0-78121 GCA_046348545.1 Gammaproteobacteria bacterium | reverse complement strand
TTTGTCAAGATATGATAAATTTAAAGTAGTGTGTACTAGCACTATGATTTAAGAGACTTAAATCTAGAATATGCGATAAATGACGGGATAGTCTCTCCCAGCAAAAAGGAAAGCCATCTCATAGGACATATTTTACGGAATTCTTTTGCTAGTGCTACTCTTAATGGATGATAGTGAAATTTATATATTCAAATGTTTCAACCTATTTTCCTTCTATGCCAGTATAATCATCAAGATTGTAAAAAGCATCAGGCTCAACGCTTTAGGCGAGCAGGTAAAGATAAAGCTACGAACTTTATTGAACTTCTAAGCAACGGAGGCGATACATCTTTGACAGATGGCCAACCAAATGATTTTTACAGTGGAATAGCAGTATATAATCAATCCTTCGATTTTACTGAAAATTCGCAAGATAGTGATCATTTGAAATTTTTGGATCTAAGTTATCTTGATGTTTCTGAAACTAGATTTACAGAAACTATTTTTTTCGGTACCAATTTCAATTTTTGCAATTTTAGATCTTGTAAGTTTGAAAAATGTACGTTTGTACAGACAGAATTTTTTGCTGTTCGATTCCGAAACTGCACATTTTCAAATTGCAAATTTATCTCTTCATCATTTATTAATACAGACTTTATGAAAACGTCGATCTTAAACTCATTCGTAGCACCAGGTAACCCATTTTTGGATTGCAGGTTTAGTCGAGATTCGGTTTTTCCTAGAAAGCTCCCAAGTACATGGAGTAATGAGGATGTGGAGCTTGATACATTGGAAGAATATGAAATATACGACGCTATTGGAGATAGCTACTCAGCGGCTGGGGTATACAATATCGCAAACGACTATTATTATTTGTCAAAGGAGGCATTCAGAAAATATAACTTAGATGATCACTTAAAGAAAATAAAATATTGGCTCCTTAAGATCTTTTTGGGCTACGGATTTAAGCCATTTAGAGTTCTAGGCCTAATGTTTACCATACCTACCGTTTTTTCTCCATTCATGTCATATTTATATTCAGTTCGATTTATCGATACATTTGAGTCATCCATCGCATCGGTATTCCTGCTTGATAATACTGGAATGCATAATACTGACTTCCTATGGATGAAGTTTTATTTTGGTGTTCTAATTGTATTTGGATTGCTTTCATATGCTTTACTGGGAACATCCTTGGCAAAGCACTGGTTTGATAAAAAATTATAGATATATCATTAACCGAGGCCTAAGAAACCGAAAAAAGCCTCCCGGCTGATTAATTTAATATTGATCACTTCCTTGGCGGACACCCAAGATCAATCCCATACATTTGCTTAACGAGCGTAGGGGGCAATCCAGATACTGGATCCAAGGAACTCTTTCCTGTGACAGGGTTTTGATAGTCTGAGCCGCCTTGTAGAGCACAAGTTGAAATTTTCGCTAAAACATATGCGATAGCACAAATTAAAACATATGAGCCGTTTTTTAAGAATAGATATACCCATTTAATTTTTGAATGCTTCTTTAGGAAGTTTTGAGCTATGTTCATATGATATCCAATCCTTTTGAATGTTATTTGAAGCTATTTTGAGTCCCCTGCTCTCGAAATATTCAGATATGGCAAAATTGATATTTTTGCTACCCGCACGATCGACAGCAATTTCTTCAAATTTACCATAAATATTCTTATTAAGTTGAGCGAATTCATTACTTACCCATTGATCTCGAAAGCTGGGATCATAACCACGATGGTTTGCTTCTTTATACAGTGCACTGATCATATTTGAATAGACGCCATAGCTCGCATTAACACTTTGGGTATATTGGCCTGTTTTTGAATGTTGTCCACCAGTTCCGCTCAATAGCACCCTGGAATTGCCCCTATAAACTCGGACCACTTAGCCGGCCATTGAGAACTCTTTAATGTATTGTCTAGGAGATCTCATTTTCAAGCCCTGATGAGGGGCATGTTCATTATAATCCTCAAACCATTGTGGCAGTTTAGCCATGACATCCCGCGCATTGTTTAGCTCTGAAAGCCAAACGTAATCACGTTTGAAGGTCTTTACAAAAGCCTCAGCCATACCATTGCTTTGTGGGCTATAGGATGGAGTAGTGCAAACTTCAAATCCAAGATTACGGGCAAATTGAACCGTCTCTTTAGCTGTATAGCATGGCCCATTGTCTGTTAACCATTGAATGCGATGAGGTAGTTTATTAATTTCACCGAATCGATATTCAACTGATTCCATTATTAAGTCCCTGATAGATTCGCCATCCATGCCAACTGTTGAGGCTATATACCCTACAATCTCACGGTCGCAGGTGTCCATCGCAAAGGCAACATAGACCCTGTCACCATTGCAACACTGGATTGTGAAAGCATCTGAGCACCAGCGCAAGTTACTTTTGAGTGTAATGATCTTGCCATCATGCGTCCGAGTAGCCTTCTTGCCGTATCTTTGAAGTAACAAGCCTTGCTGCTTCATAATGCGATAAAGACGCTTGTGGTTTATTTTTGGGCGACCTTTCTGTTGCAATAGATGATTTAGCAAAGGCAGGACACGCCGATATCCATAAGTAGGCCGTGCATCTGTAATTTCTTTTATTAATTTTAGCAAAGCATCATCATCCATCTTGTTGTACCTCTTCGGGCGCGTAACCAACAATTTTACTTTTTCAATTAAGTTCGAGCGCGCGACATCAAGCGTACGCGCAATCGCTCTTATTCGAAATCTTCCACTCCGAACAAGGGCTGCCGCGAGATTAGTTTTTTTTCACGCGCAAGCTTGACCGCTTCACGTAAAATCTCGTTTTCTAGAGTTTTTTGACCTAAGGTTTGTTCAAGCTTCCTGATATGCTTCTTGAGCGCAATCATCTCGCTTTGAGGGACAAGATCTTCTTCGGACTTGACTCCAGCCATAGCTCCATTCTCCAAGTGCTTACGCCAGGTAAATAATTGGCTAGGAGGTATACCATGTTTTCTTGCAATAAACGAGATTGAAACCCCAGGTTGATAGGTTTCCTGAACAATTTGGTGTTTTTCGTAAGGAGCCCACCGTCTGCGAGCCTTTGTCGAACAAATAACTTCTGTGATCGAACCGGTCTTGTTAATACTCATAATACTAGTCCTATTACTATGTCTTAAATAGGCTAGGTGGTCCGGTCTAAACGGGGGCTACTACACACCCCAGCTTGCCAACCTGTTGAAGTCAGCGTTGAGTCCTGAATTGAATACACATTCGAAAGGGCCTCTGCTGCGCTCAATGCTAAAGTACGCTTACCATTGTCTCCAGCCAGTATGAGCTCAACCTTTGAAGCATCGGTCATGACGTTCATTCCCGAGTTTCCGTTACCAATATCAAGGCCATTGTGAATAATGGTTTGATTAGTGTGCGTATCACTGGTATCCCAGCGCGAACTCCGATCACTATTTGCATTCTGATTCATACTAGCTGTCGAGCTAACTACATTCCCTTGATGATCTGTGGTCAGATGCAATAATCCGCCATCGGCTAGAGTCTGTGCTTGGATGGCAGATATATCCCCCCGCTTCTCTATGTGACGGGCTTGTTCGCCAGTGAGCCCTACTGAGAGATGGGCTCCTTGCTGCGCAGTCGCCGCCTCAGTGGGCGACATTCCCATGGTACTGGCAAGATTATCTAAAACCTTCACACCCGCATTGTTGCGCGCCATGTTCATGGCTTGGATGTCTGTTTTTTGTTCTAAATACTCACCTATATTAGCCTTTGAAGCCGAAATTTCTGCGATTTTATCAACGGCCAAGTAAGTACCCAATGCATGCCACGCCTCTTCATCAGTCCAATGAGGATTGTCAGCCTTGATTTTATCGACCATGGCCTGACTCGACGCATTTTGAACATAGCCGTGCTTTTGGCTAATGGCCGTTGTCGCTTGAGACATATCCGCCGCACCGCCAAGTCCTAGCTCATGAGCTGCCTGCTCAGAGCCACGAGCATGCGCGATGCGAGTGCCCGTATCAATGCGCGCTGTCTCAAAGGCAACCTGACTCAAGTCTTCTCCTGCCTCAGTGGTTGCCCGAGCATGACCAGCTTGAGTGCCGCCCTGAATTTTGCCCGTCACCATACCCGAGCTGAACGCGCTACCGGTTGTCATGCTGGTTGCGGTTAAGGCCGCACCAATATCAGCGCCTTTATGATACGTTGCAGCACGGCTCATCCCGCCAAACCCAACTTGGCTAGCACTACCAAAAGTTGCATTCGCTCGCGCTAAGGATTCAACCATCTCAGCGGTATGTTGAGGTGACTGCGTAAGTTCAGCTGCTTTTTTACCTTCCTGGTCTACCTGGTGCGACCAACGATTCGCAATCGAAGATAACGAATAAGCGTTGAACTTAAATAAAATGGCGGCAATAAAAGTCGCAATCGTAATCCCCAAACTCCTCGCCTGCCCCATGATGGCTAAAGCCTTCATTGCACTTTCAGGCGCTTCCCAAAATGCCAAAAGCCCCATATGGTGGATACTGCTTCCACTAAAGGCGTGCACCATTTGGTCTAGCGTCATCTGATATAAAAAGGCATCGACAATGCCCCAGAGGGCAAGCCACGCAAATAAAGAAAATGTTAGATTTAGCACCTGCGGGAACAAAGGCGTGACCATAAATAGAAGCAATATCGGAAGCAGCCCCAATATCACGGCCGTCATAACGGCTCGGATGGCGGGCAACCAGTTTTCAGCCGCCTGCGCGACCCCAATCCCCTCGTTGATCATCGCTCGGTTTGTTAAACTTCGAACCCCGATGTCTGGATTGGCATCTTGTATCGCCCCAGCAACGCTGGAAGCAATGACACTATTGCGTATAAAAGCATCCGACGGCACGGATGTCCCATATGCTGAGCTAATCGCTCGGTCAATCGAAGATTTGCAGGCTTGAATACCGATTTCATTATTCAGGCTAAAATTATTTTTCTTGCAGATATGCTCTAAAAATTCACTCGTTGACTCACCACTGACTAGCTTGGGTTTTAATTTGTCAGTCCAAGCGGCTTCACAGGTCATTAACTCGCCAGTTTTATGTTGCTTATCAAAGTACTGAGTATAGAAAGCCTGATTTTTTAAATGCTCCATTTCACCCATCAAGTCGATTGTTCTAGAGCGTAATTTTTCTAAATTAAAATCTTTATCAGGATTGACTAATGCCAGAGGATAGCAATCAGCAAAGAATTTTTTGATTGATTTATGAAGATAATAATCAATTTTACCGGATGTGCTCTGTGTCGCTTCATACAACAATTTAAAGCTTAAACCACCCGCATCCTTTGAATAGGGAGATGCTGCATTCTTATCAAGAACATTGACAACCGCTCGCTCAACTTTGTTGATTAGGCTTGCAGCTAAAATAATCAAATTAGGAACGTGTTGGACAGCCTCATACTGGTTGGTCCTCGTGTCATAAATATGCATTGTGCCTTTAGGTATCACAAGCCCTTTAAATACTAAGGTGCCCAAGATGGGCACCACCAACCAGTTAAGAGAAAAACGTGAATGCCCATCAAAGGAGCCTATCACCGCCTTTCCGTAAAATAAACTGCCACCAACAAAAATCCCCAAGATGGCAAAGATACTAAAAAGCACGATATAATCTTTATCAGCAAAGATAAGCGCTATTTTCCTAAAGGCATCTAGCGTAGCTGAAAACCCATCATAGACATAAAAATCCATGGTCAACGCCAACGCACATTGACTCATAGACATCCCAACAACAAATGCGCCAATTCTTTTTTTAATCATGATGCCTTTTCAAATTCGACTGAAATGTTTCTATTGACTTGTTTATCATCTTGTTCATTTAGATGCTGATACTGCATCGAAATAGCAAGTGAATTTAGTTTTTGTTGATAGGCTGTTAATACAGCGCGCTGATTGCTTTTTAATTTTGAATATAAGCTATTAAAATGCTGACTTGCTTGAGCATAGACCCGCATATCACAGGGCTTATCGCCCGCGCTGGCCCCCGATTCCATGGCTGCTTTCACCTTGTTAAACATAAATTCTGTATTCCGATACAAGTCGCTAAAAATATAAAATGTATAATTAATCGCGACTAGTTCAGTCATTAAGTCAATTTGCAAATCGACATTGTCCTTGATAATCGCCTTCCGCAGAATTGAGTAAACCGGCACGTTAGCAGTCGCATTGATGAATTTTTCCTCTTCAGGATCAAGCTTAGTCCCAGCTTTCATATGCGCAGCAATGCTTTTTAGTTTTTCGCGCACGATACTCATCACCCCTCTTTCAGTGTCTTTAACGCAATCCCCATTAACATCTTTTGCATAGGCATGCCCATACAGCATATCTTCAATGGAGGTTTTTTGGTTTTGAGGACATGCGGTGATTTCTATTGCAGTTGGAATAAAATCTTCCTTTCCTGCCTGAATTTTTACGTCGCCCATATACCCCCTGATAATGTTGGCGTATTCAGACATCCCCACTTTCGCTGTTGCATTGGCTATAACCGAGCCTGTTTTAAAAATTTCAGAGACCTCGAGGGGGCAGCCTGCGACTTGAGCCTTTAAATCTGTGGTGGGTTTATTGTCGTTAGCTCGTATTTTTTCCTGTGCTTCATGCCAGCTTCGATCTGTTGCTTCTTTTAATGAAACGCCGGATGTGATTTCATTCCAAACCTCACCCATAATGTTGGGGTCGGCTTTCGAAGCAGTCACCACCATGCGTTTGGACATAGCGCATTCATTCAACTGCAAACTATTCAGCCAAGTCGCTGCGGCATCAAGCTTAGTGAGCGTCTCTGAGCATTCCTTGCACATGGTCTTGAGCACCATGTCAAAGGCCATTGCTGGAGCAACCTGCATCATGCTTTGAAATTTTTGAACGATATAGTCCTCATCTAAAAAGCTGATGCCGCCCATAAAGCCATCAATGCCACCACAACCACTTGAGAGCTTTGGCTTTGAAATGGTAAGGAGATGATCCGTTGCGGTGTTAAAGCGCCCCGAAAAGCCCCCGGCGCTATAGAAGCCACGCTGTTGATTCTTGTAACTGCTAGCACCGTCTATTTTCGAATGGTCAAACCAGTTGTTCACCCAATCCGCATTTGCCGCCCCGCAGCAAAAAAGAGATATCGAAGCCACCAGTGTTTGGAAGGATTTTTTCATTTAGAGGCCGCCTTGATGCTTAGCTGGATCGAAAAAGCCGCCCTGCATGTTTTCGTTTGTATAGAACTGCTCAGGCCTAATCGCGCCTTCTAGCATTCGAATTGCTCGATAGGCGCCCTGCTCAATGGTGCTCAAGGGCTCAGCGCCCACAGCAACGGGCACCCAACGTTGAGATCCTTTCTCAATCATAATGAGCATCGGTGTGACCGAAGCATTGAACCTGGCTGCGATTTCAGGGTGCTTACCAAGGTCAAATTCCTCTACTCGCCAATGATGCTTATTTTGAAAGTGTTTCAAGGTCTGCCGCATGACTACACAATACGAACAATCCTCTCTGGTCAAATAGCCAAAAGCATAACGGTCTCTTCTTGCGTTAAGCTTTGTTTCAATCATTTCTTCATGCTGCTGCTTATTCGCATTCCTGCTTGCACTGGTCGTTGGATAAGCTGATTTAGCATTCAGTTCTGGGTGCTCTAACATCACTTGCCCACTCACGGCGGTAAATGCAGCCGATTTTCGACGCACCATATCTTGGACAGTGTAATAATTCGCCACATCATCCGGCTTTAAGGTGTAAGCACTGTACTCAAGGTGCTGCTTTAGAAGCTTTCGCAACTCAGCAGGATGCATGGCCATCATTTCTGCTGGTGATGGCTTAGCGGGTTTGGGATATTTTTCTTCTGTTGCTTCTTTTTTTATAGAAATATCTTCGTACCAAAAATACCCATGCTTTTCATCTCGCTCAGGCTCATCAGCCAGGAGTGGCAGCGGCTGCATCCAGATGCATGCCGCTAAAAGGGAAATTTGATACGATTTCAGCATCACGCCTTCTCTGTCTTAAGGGGTTCGAGTTCAACATGAACTTGGTCCGTATCAAATTTTTGGTCCGCATCGGTCATTTGATCGACCAATTTCCCAACGGGATAGAGCGGCAATAATATGAGGTTGCCATGTGACTTCGAATTGACTGATTTTTTTAATTGCACCGATTTGTTTTCATACCCTTCTTTGGTGAAAATGAAATGACCTGAGTCCCCCGGACTGATTGCAACGGTTAAGGGCGTGACGCCTAAATCACCCCGCTCGCCAGATGAAACCATGGCGCCCGCTGGCACAGACGTAAAGGTCATATCTTTCTTTTTGTGCCCACCTGCCATGGTTGAGCATCCCGCATTCAATAGCGATATTAAAACTGAACCTACAATGACTGACTTCCTGAACATTCCAATTAACTCCTTAAAAGATGACTTTTAGTTTTATTGCTTTTGATAAATCAACTAATCCAAAGTACCGACTATCAAAACTGTCTTCATGTGTTCCCATCACGAATCCTTCATTTTCTGGTATGACCCCTTCAAATTTAAAAGCGGGTAATTTATTGGCCCGCTTGGCATGACCCAATAATTTGCCATCACATAAAAATTGATGGCCCTTTTTTTCTAGCAGCTCGCCTGGTCCGCATGCGATACGTTTTGTCAGGCGTACAGCGTCTAAGCCTACTAATTCATGCCGTAAATCAAACAAAACATAATCCCCCTTTTTAGGCGTTTGGTCTGTTTTCCAAAATACACGATGGTCAATGCTATTAGAGGTGACAATCACCAAGTGCTCAAATACAAACCAAACCATCAATGACAGAAATCCAGATATTAAAAGAATTCTCAATTAAAACACCTCTATCAATTTTGAAATCTCATGATCGTTAGAGAGCTCATACAAAGCTTCGAGCAACCCTCGAATTGAGGCATCACCATAGACCACATGTGTGGCAGGTTGCGGCTTGCCACCATCAATACAGTGACTTTCTACATTTAATTCTCTTTGATATATGAGCGCCGGTACGACCTTGATTTGATTGGCGCGAAATAGAATCGGATCAATTAAGACGGTCGTATTGTGCATTTTGCAATCCTGCTGGCAGCTTGGATCAACTTTTAAAATGTCTGCCGTAAATTGCATAGTTGGACCTAACTGCTTTAAGCCCTCTACCCCACCTTGCAGTACCATCACACCGCCTATTTTTGCTAAATCAATGGCATACCGCCTTAAAGTGATTAGTGGAATGGATTTGCTCATAAACAACACGGGGCGATTAATGGATGCTATCTCAACAGCTTCCCTATCTTTAGGTTGCTCAATCTTAAGGATTTTTGAGATATCGCTTTTATATCGATTTTCTTTTTCTTTCCATTCAGGACTTTCCAATATAGCCTTAATTTTCAAAGCGCTGGCTTTAGCGGCAGTGGATTCTCTCATGCCCATTTCTGCGGTTTGTCGTGCTTTCTCTCTCATTTCATCTGAAATGTTAATTTCAAATGCCCTAGCAGGTGTAAGGGTCAAACATAATACGAGCAGCAATGTTCTAATAGCTGACACAACAATCCACCTTTTTAAAGAGCATCCACATGAAATTGTCTTTGGTGAGTGGGTGCTTCATGCTATCCCATAGCATCCCTTCTCGCCCGATGGGTAAGCACATAGAATCGCGAACAGGCCGCATCATTTGCAATTTGTATCGATTTTTCTTCCAAATAGGCGAAAATGAAAATGAACAGCCATCTTCTGATGTGTCTTGTAGCATGCCTAAGCGTCCCATCATAAAAATACCTCTGGCGGCTAAGCCCGCATTGGCCTCGGTATAGTCTGTAGAGGTGATTGAGCCCGCCAAGGGATAAGCATTGCCCCAGGAACCCATGCACCAGAACAATTCGTTTCGGGGCATGCCGCCCAATGCTGAAACTGCATCCGCGCTACAAGCTAAACCCGTGACTGGATTGGCAAATAAAATCGCTTCGGGGTTGACGATTAATGAGAGTATTTCAGAATTCCAATTTGGCATGATTTCGGTCATGGCCAAGACATCCACCCCTTTATCTTCAATGCAGGGCAAATCTAAAAACATATCCAATACTTTCCAAGCCGGAAAAATATAAAAATGCATTTGTTGAAAAGCTCGACCAGAACCATTGACCCCATTACTTAAGCCACCACGTAAGGTGCCAGGTTTAGGTTCACTGAGCTTGGTGCCGAGTGGCATCATGCAATATGGATCGGAAACCGTGTCAATAATCCGCGAGGGCTCCCAAAATGAAGCCTTAATCCCCACCCTCGGCACTTTGCCCCCTTTGCAGACGCAAACGGGGCTGCGATTAAGGCTCGGATCTTCGGACGGCCCGCTTCCCTTAATAGCAACCCCACCAAGACGAATCGGAAAAATGCATGACCATGAAATGTCGGTGACTGGATTGATAAATTGGTTATCACACTTAGCTTGAACGCTAAATGCAGAAAATAGACTGAACAATAGGACGAATAAGAGACTAGCCCGCATGTTGCTTCACCTCCGGCCCAATCTCATCAATCACAAATTGCGCCCCTGATTGCGTGATAATAGCGGGCTGTACCCTCAAGCCTAGGCGCTCTTTTAGTTGCTGATCCAGAACAAAAATGGGGCGTTGAAGCTGTTCTGATAGTTCAACCGCACTGCCCTCGGTCAGGAGAATCAAGTCGCTTGCTAAAAGCTTATCCTTGATGATGGTATAATTTTGCGGACTTGTTACTACGATGCGCTGTGGCATTCTAATGTACACGAGCGGGTTGAAGGTGAAGCCCTTTGGATAAATCACCCTGCCCATTCCATCCTTGATATCAAACTGCGTGGTATACCAAGGCACATGTGTACGCTGAATTGACTCGGAAGCATTCGGAAGATAAAAAGCTTGCGTAGCCTGCCAAGTCTTGGGCTCTGTTTTAAGGGCTTGCTGCCAATTGGTATGCGCTGCCTTTTCTTCTATTTCAGCTAGAGCATCTTTTTCAATAACGGGGTAAGTCTTCCCAATGGTCATACTTTCAGCCATCAGCATCCCTGACATCCCCATCAACACCAGGCTAGTGAGACATTTGCATAAAGTCATTCACTTTCCCTTTGATGTCTGCTTGAACGGTCCCTTGCATCTTATGAACTAAATCGCTGTAATATTCTGATAAGTCGATTTTTGAAAAATCGAGCGCTTGAAACTCTTCTGGCGTGAAACCACGGCAATTGGGTGCTTCATGATCACCCCAGCCGCCTATGCTCTTGAGCTGATTGCGGCCTTGTTCCTGAATGATTCTGGCCATTTTACTGTTGAAACAGCAATAGGATTTCTCCTTTTGAATGCAACCTAAACCCGGCGCTTTATCCTTACAATACTCTCCAACTTCAACACAATAACCACTCCCTCTCAGCATCGCTGTTTCCATATCAGCCTGTCCGCAAGACTTTTGCAAATAGTCCATCGCAAAGTAAATACCCACTGAAATGGCCAGTGAGGTAGGGTCAAATGCGATGGCTAACTGCTCCTTTGCTGCACCCTTCGCAGCCAATGAGGCGGCTTGTTTCGTGGCACCTCTCGCGATTTCTGTTTTATAGGCTAGATAGGCGCCTTTTGAAATTTTATAGACACTACGAATTGCACCCGCGTAACGGGCCGTGCTGGCAATCGAGCCGGTTGAATCCGTATAAACTTTTCCTTTATCTTCACAACAGTTCTTGAACGCAGTGGAGGCGCCAGCAGGCTTACAGGTCCCCGCGCGTCCGCTAAAGATATAAATTGAGTCCAAGCACATTCCGTCTTGATCGCGTCTGCCATCATCCAGAAGCATGTTAGGCTCACTGACATCAGATGATTTGCCATCACACATCATAGAATTGCCATAAGCTGAAAAAACGAACATGATTAAAAGCCATCCATAGGACGCGAAGTTCCACTTGAGCATAAAATATCCTGACCTGCCATTCTAAGGGTCTGCATCATTGCGGTGCTTTCTGCAAATTCATCGATACATTGACATGATTTAATAATTTCTTCGCCGTCCTCAATCGGGCAAATTGTGTCGTTTTTGCATTCATGATAAAAGAAATCATAGGTAACGGGACTCACTTTATTACTACCGGTGACACCCGAAATACTGGCATCATGTTGAGGCCGCGCTTTCCTGGTTTTGCAGGACTGAACACACATCGGAACTTTAACAGGCTCTTTCACAGAGATTGAATATTGGCTGGTATCTGGCAGATTAAAACTGTACTTGCCCTGCTTTTTGCATAAATACTTACGCTCTTTTTGAAACCAATCTCGCTTCAGCTTAAATTCGCACATCGAACCCGCGATTTTCTTTTCTTGTGCGATAGGAGATAAGCCGGTTCCTGCTGAATGCCTGAAGGTAAAAACGCCATCGACTTTTTCTTCCATCAAGCTGCAATCTGGATCGGCTTGATAGGCTTTGCAGGTGTCGATAATCTCATCTTTTTCAAGATGGCAGGCAGTATCCACTTTCACGATTGCGCTCGCATAGCCATAGCCAAGACCTGCAATTTCAACGCGAACCCGAAAATCTATAGGTCCTTTTTTCTTAAGCAGACTCGTAAAATCAACGTTTGGAGATTGACTCCAGCTCCTGTTTAATTCGCAAGCGCCAGGCTGTCTGCCCCAATAATCTGTCCAATTGTTAAAAGGCCCAGACCAAATATACTTTTCATTAGCATGGATTTGGATCCAATCATCCCAAGCAGCGTGGGTTAAAGTGGCCGATAGAATCCGTTCTGGTTTTTTGATATAAAATTTTGCATGATGCTCATCAATGGTGCACTGTCCTCCTCTATAGTTCGGATTGCCAATGGTTAAATTCAAGCAATCTGGACCACAAGTGGATACCCCACCTGCACCACTCTCATACCCAATGATGTCATCAATCCGAGTCTCATTGATTGGAATTTCTCGCTTGATGGAACACTGATGGTAGGCATGCCCCCCATCGGTATTCAACGGTCCCTTTGTTAATTTGCTATAAAGAGGATTTATGTTTTGTTGTTCAAATGCATCTTTCTTAAGATTTTCGTGATTGTTCTGATACTGAACCAACTGATTCAAAGCGGCTGTATCTTTAAGCGAATTCGATTGGCATGAAGCACCATTTTGACCGTAATAGGTGATGCTGGTTTGAGTGGTTTTAACATCGCCAATGGCATAAAAAGGATGGCGTTTCGCCAATGCAGCTGCTGCGCCGCCCCCCAGATTAGTGAGAACCGCATTTAAGTTCGACCAAGCCAAGCCGGTGCCGCAGTCGTTGTTGATGCAATAACAGCCGCCTAAATCAGAAAATGCAGTTTCTTTGGCGTTCAAAACGTTGTCTTCACCTACGTGCCAGTGATAAGCTTTGCAGTCTTGCCAGGTGCCTGGCTTACATTGCATGAATCCATTGGCACAAACGCCAGAAATAATCCATGAAGGGGTCGTAAATGCGTCGATCTTACCCGATAAGCTAGCATCTTGTTCGATACTGATTATTTTAACATCCCCCGAAGATAGGGGTTGTAAATTCATTCTTAAAAAAGCTTCACTCGATTGACACATCATTTGACCCTTAAAGCTTTTATTCCCATCCAACGTTGTCATGCTACTGCCTGTCATCAATGGATTGACGTAATTCTCATTCAAGGCTTTGCTCGTTCCCATTTTCTGAGCCACTAATTCACTCATCCTTTGTGCCTGCTCTGCTTCATTCGTTCCCGCTATGACCACGCTGCTGAACAGCATCCATAAACATCCTAACCACCGCACGTCACGTGATACCCGATAACTGCTGTATGGCCTCAAAAGGCGTTTTGCCCTCATTCAATAAAGCCTCAAAGAGAGCCACTTCATGTCCAGAACTGGTATTGACCCAATACGTCCATGGATCAACAATCGAACGCGTGACCCCCATACCAAAAGGCGACATCACAAACATTTCTGAATAATGTGGATTGTGTTTTTTTACTGATTCCAATAAATCAAGTGCTAACCCATCGATTTCAATAATCCCTTCTCTGGCCGCTTTGCGGTAATCACTACCCTCCAATAGGAACTTAAAAATCGCGTTGGTGTTAATCACATCCCCAATACTTCCAAACTTGTTCTTCATATCAAGCAGGCTTTGAAAGACTACTCCGAATGAACCTTGGTATTTCCGCGCTCTGCGATATCCTTCTTCGATAATTCTGCCTAAACGGCTAAAATCTTGTTGTCCATGCTGTTGTAATAGGGTGGCAACTTCTTCAAAAATAATAAAACGAGGGGTCGCTCGGTCAGACAAGTACAAATCCTGCGTCACGCAATTCATCATCTGCATAACGACGACGCTAAAGAGCTCTTGTTTAGACCTTAAGCCCTCTAGCTCAATCACGACTAAATCGTCTTGAGAGATATCAAAGGTACTGGGACCATTAAAGAACTTCCCATAAGCACCAGTGGAAGTGAAGTCGCTGAGATTAAATGCCAAACCATGTGCGCTATCAATAATGCTCTGAGGGATTTGTTCAGTTTGATTATCGTATTTTGGGTAGGTTTTAAGGTATTCATACACTGCATCAATCCCTTGCTGTTGCCGCCCCGCTTCAATCGCCCAATGAGATGCCAGCTTAATCAGCGAATATTCCGTTTCAGGCATCGGATCGCCAGAAGACGAGTAGACCATCTGGGCCACCACTTGGACAGCGGTATCCAGGTTACGAATATTATCCTCACCATCAAGCGCCTTAAAATCATAAGGGTTCATACAGACAAATTCTTTGTCTAAGTCTAAAAAGCGCTGCTTGGTGCTCAAAGCTAATTTCTTATAAGAATACCCAATATCTACTAAACGGACTTTGGCGCCGGCTGCATAGTAGTTTGAGCAAAGAAAGTTGAGCCAAAACGATTTACCAGACCCCGTTGCCGCAGCAATATAGAAATTATGGGCGTTGGCTCTTTTATCAAAAACATCAATTCCGCCAATTTGCCCTTTTCTCCCTATAGAGGGAACAATCGGGATACTTGAAGGCTGAAAATCACCCTGTACCGGCAAAAGACGTGCCACACTACTGGTCGGCAAAATAAAATGTCTATCTAGGTTATCTAGATTCTTTCCGACGTTATAAAAACCGAACGGCAAAGACATAATGAACAGCGCGGGCTCAATTTTGTCTTCGACCTGCGCTTTAAATTTAACTTCCGCTTCCCAGATGCGTTCCACTCTAGCAGCCGATTTCCGAAGGGACTCTTCCGTGTCAGCAAAAACCCACATCGTGGGGATGACCTGAACAAACTTTTCATTGGTCGCAAGCTTATCGAGCGCCCATCCGAATTCATCGAGCCTTCGTTTGAGTGCTTTTGAAAATGAACCAACCGCCTGCATAGACATGGTCACACTGGCTTTATTGTGAATTTTCATCACCGCATCATCGAAGATGACCGTGAGGCAATATAAAAATGGGGTTGTGATTTGGCTGGTATCATCATTGGGCCCCATAATGCCGCCAAACATTTTGTTGACCATCAGCGGATCGATGCTATCACCTGTCGTTTTGGGCGTTAGACATCTTGCAAAACGTTTTCCGATTTTCGCAGGTCTAGCAGCAAAATCGATACGATTAGAAGCATCGATGATTTGCTTGCTCAATGGTACTTTTGGGTCAAAACTTCCACCACATTCACTGTCAAAACCATTAAAGAATTGCCTCGCCCATTTTAATAAATCCTCTGCTTGCCAACGTTTAGGATTTAAACCAATGCCTTGCATACTCTCTTCTAAAACAGCCAGCTCATCCAGGTCGATGACGTCGGGTGATTTGATGGTGACAAAAAGACGAAATGTACGTACAGGTATCCCTTTAGTTTGACTTAGCCCTTGAGTGCCCGCCTTTAAAAACTTGGCATACTCCTCGGCAGTTTTTTGGGCTAGCCGGTCTGGCCTTTTCTTGTTCGCTAGAAAGGATTCAACATAATTTTCAATATTATGGTCTGGATACAAAATCCATTGCATCACGGTGCCTTTGGGAAAGTCGCGCTGCAAAATCGATTCCAATGCGTTAACTTGCTTCATACTGCAAAATGGCAGTGGCGTGCATTCCCATATCAAGCCCGCAGTGTTGTCAAGATTGAGGAAAAATCCATTTTCTTGATCGTACAAAAACCAGGGCAGATAATCTGAAAAAATATCCCTTTCAACGAGCCTTTCAATATCACGAACCTTCAGTTGACTCATGAGTTCACTTCCCTGGTATCCACTAGACTTTTAATTAATTCAGGCTTGCCATGTAGATATTGTCCTAATACCCATTTTGGATCTTGAATAACGGTGTACACATAGCGCGGCATATAAAGTGTGTCTTGCTTAGTACTGGGTGAATAAGACACCACCAAGGTGCGAATGACTTTAGGCGGCTGCAAAAGTGGTGTATTAGGCTGCTTAATCATTTCGCTAAGCTGTTGATAGGTTCGATCGCGATAATTGTCATATGCATTGGCTGGATTCTTGGAAAATTGGGTACTGTCATTAGATTTCGCCCTGCTTCCAAAACGCTGCTTAGACTTAGGTTTCATGGGCTCACCTTGTGACTCTCCTGTGACAGCCTCTGTATAAGCGGATTCAACGCTGATACATTTGCCATAGTTGTCCTTTAGGCGGCAGCTGTAATCATTTTCATAGGGCAGCATGGAGCAACCAGTGAGTGTTGCGACTAACAAACTAGTTGAAACCCTAGATATCCGCATCGTGAAACTCCTTAATCTCCAAATCCACACTTTCTTGAATCACAATCGTGACGTCCTTAGATGCGCCAACCTCAATCACTGGCGTCGCTTGTTTGGCTAAGTCCAAATAATATCGCTGCAACTCTTGCGAGCCTGATTTAAAGCCCTGTCCTAAACCGGCCTGTACGGCCTTGCTCGGATCGATAACCTGCGTTGCGCCCAAGGGACTGGTTGAGGTGGTTGTACTGGATAGTGAAACGGCATCGCCCATGCCGCCAACAACACCCGCCATAAAGCTACGCGCTAAATTCGAGCCCGCCTTAGTCACAACAATGCCGGACATATCGCGTTTGCCATCTCTATCGGTGACAAACCCTTTGATTCGTTGGTCAATGACCGCTTCACCGCTCAATGACATACAATGCAGAGAAACGAGCTTGACCTGCACTCGCTCTTTAGCAAGGCTGCCTGTAGCATTGCCCACAACAAAGCAGCCCTTTAAATTGGCTTTTAAGCTATTCGGCAAAACCGCAGGCGCTTGGACTCTAAAAATAATGGTTTCGGGATTGCCTTGCCCTAATTCAGAAGTCATCGCATCAATCCCGGTTAACAACTTGGCTGCCATAAATGAGGGCGGCAAAGGAATGAGGTTCTTTTTTTTTGTAGATTGCTCTTTTTTGATCGGCGCCCCTTCTGCCCGACCAATACCTCCCAAAATTCGAGGCTCAATCGGTTCATATTGACGAGACTCCAAGGCTTGGCTTTGATAGTAGTTGCCAGCATCTGGCATCGGCGGCGGTGCTGGATACGTCGGGTGTACGTAATCATGCGTTTCTTGCTGAAAATGAGGCTCAATCGGGTTCTCTGCTTGTCGTTCAAAGTTCTGTGTATTTTTAGCCAGCTCTTCTAAAATATCGGTAAGCGCCTCGATTTTCTCATTTTGCTTGTCGACGGCATTTTGAACAGAACCAACCTGCTGCTTAACATTCGCTCTGATATCATCTTCAAGCATATTGTTGGTTGTTTGAATTTTCCGCTCAGTCGGCTGAACAGGTTCATGTTGTCTATCTTGACCGGTTGCATAGTAAGCAGAAAGGACAACAACCACGAGACAAGAGGCAGTTCCCCACTTCTTGATATTATTTTTTTGTTGACTATTTAAAGCATTCCACCAGTCTTTGAAGCGATATTGCATTTAAACGCGCTCCACGATGTATGCACGTACCACCATGCCTGGACGTATTTGAACAGGGTCTAATGTAATTGCGAGGGTATGTCGACCTAGACTCGTATCAAGGAAATCAACTTCGTTTAAATCAACAGCAAAGCGAGCTTTACCAACATATTCGGTCAGTCGCAATCCTACGCCTTCAATTGAAACCTCACGTGCCTTAGCAAAGGGGATATCTTTAATCTCGATGACAGGCACACTGTCTTCAATAGGATATTTCTTGATATTAAAAGAGTCTGGGATATCATCTGTGAGTGTTCGCTTAATCAAATCAACCGCTTGCTCTTCAATCGGTAATGCTGAGTAAAGCGAAATGTTCTTTTGGATATTGCCCTTTTCAGAGGCTGATAAATAGACAGTCTGAGCAGGGATATTTTTGGGCGATGCAATCAGGGTATAGATGGAGCCATCACAAACGACATAGAATTCAGAATCGAGCGTGACATGATTATCGGCATTCCCATCATTCATAATGAGGAATTTAACGAAAGCATTACTTTCACTGACATTGACGCTGATACCTTTTTCTTGGCTATAAAATACGTCATTAATGCTGCCATGCTGACATACTAATCGATTAATATCCGTGTTGGATAATTCGACATGGGTAGGTACTTCCGAATTGACAGTCATCCCACTACAGACGGATGACATCAGGAATACCGACAAACCTATTATCACTCGTTTACGCATTAATTGGCTTCTCCTTAATATCCATCAGCCAAAATCTGCCATGCTCCATGACAAATTCAATCATGTAGTCAACCTCAGCTCTGCGTGTGATTTCGCTACCCACGATGCTCTCTTTGATGACTCTGACGACCATTTTATTATTGTTTTGTATCCTCAACGCTTCATTCTCTTTAAGCGAAAGATGCTGGGCCACAGATGCATATCTGAGAAAGTCCTTTTCACGCGCTAGCAATTCATCTCTTAGTGCACCATGTCGCGTCGGATGAACCATCATCAGCAATTCATTGAATTTAGCATGGACATTAGACGCATCAATTGAGCCATAGAGATTAATCACATACCGAGCCATCTGCTTGAAATATTCGTCATTTGCCGTGTTGCCGGATATTTCGAACGCATACCCCACCCCTGTTGGCATAATAACGGTTCGCTCACGACCTATGGCACCTCTAATCTGAATGGTATTCACGATTGTTAATCCTACAATCAAAACAAGACATATTTTTAAAAGTCTATTTTCTGCAAATGCATTGGATGAGGACTGTAAAAACTTATCGATACGGATTTTACTCATAGAACGTTCTCGCAGATGAAACAGGGTATCCCTTCAAGTCCATCCAGCCTAATTGATAAATAGTATGCTGAAAGTAGCCTCGGGACATCTGTCGCTTTTGCCGAATCAATGGAAAAGGCAAAACGACTAGAGCAACCCACATCAGCCCACCAAAACAGAGCGCCATGATATAAAGAATGAAAATCAGTGCAACCTCGTTCGAGTCAAACCAAAGAATCTGAAGTGGTAGATGCAAATATTTAGCCATTCTTTCTTCGTACATGTTCTAGCTCTACAGTGAACTCATCAACATGCCCATACTCGTCACCAAGGTATCGGCTTTCACAATCGCGGTTCCGCCTAAAATACCTAGCGCCGCCAACACCCAGTTTTTAGTGATATTCACTGCACTGGTGACCAGCATCGTAATGCCTCCAACAAAGCCGATTGGCCCCTTTAGAAGCTTATTGACGCCAACATCATAGATGTCATAAGCAAAATCCGTTTTTGCAGGCGCGGTGAGTGCATGCGAAACCGCTGGTGACAGACAGAGTGTTATTAGGATTAAGTTGAATATTAATTTCTTTTTGGATTCAGACATGTTGACCTCATTTACGCTTTTGTTCGTTAACATATTCTAGAATTGCGCCAGGTCTAAAACCCGGGCTGAGCTTATCTCCCAAGATAAAGGTGGGTGTACCGGACACCCCGAGCCCCTCGCTAACGCGCAAGTGCGCTGCCAATATTTCGGCTGCTTGATCACATTGTTTGTATTCCATTGTTTTCCCTGAATAAATGTCATGAAATGCTTCCTCCTGATTTTCTGAGCAAATGATATGTGTCACCTTATCCAAACTGCCTGGATGAATTCGTGTGTCAAAATAGATGGTTCGCTTGATTGCTTTCTCCTCACTCAATTGCGTTATAAACTTTTCGTATTCCCGACAATAGGGGCAGTCTGGATCAGTAAATTCAATAATCTCAATCCCGTCCTTGTCTCCTATTTGAATCCCGTATTTAGTTGGTAATTTCTCTAAATTCGACTTCATTGCTTTGGCTAAGGACGCCTGAGTTAATGACTCTCCGCTCTTATCGTACATCTCCCCAAAAAATATGATGTCTTTTTTAGGGTGGTAGTAAATAATCCCATTGCCCGTGTTGACTTCATAGATATCTGGAATGGGGCTTTCTGAAAAATCAACAATAGATAAACTTGAAAATGATGTTTTAAGCTGCGCTTGAGCATCATCTAGAGAAGGTTTTTCTGAGGCCAAACTTATCATTGGCATCGCGGTTAATGGCAGCGCAAGCATAAATCTTCTCATTAGTGATCCACCGGAAAACATCTATTATGAAGCTGAACAATCTTATAATAGGTTTTGATGCGTGGATTTTGAACTATGCCTGTTTTTAATCTGTTAATGCACTCCCTAGACAATTTAACCTGATTTGCTATCCACTCCTCTGAATATCCTAGGTTTTTTATATCACATATCATCTCCTTTACTTTAAGATCGTCTAATTCCTTGTCCATATTTCCTCTGATTGTTTAATTATGTACTCCTAATTTTATTCTTCTGATCATTTATTTCAACAAATACCTTATGCAAAATGCATAGGGTATTTGTTGACAAATCGTATTTTGGTGTATCTAATGCTTGTTTTTTATGTTGGAGTACTTATGAGAGAAATTAAGAGTTCAGTGATTAGTCAAATATCTGGCGGCACATCAAGGATTGAATCGAATATTAAAATAACTGTGGTTGATGACGGCAGATTCATACTAAATGATTTAATATTCTATCCAGACGCAGTTTGTACAAAGCGCAAGTGCATTTTAGATGTATTTAATACGGAGATTACTGCGTCTTTAGGATTTTCAATGAACGGCAAGTCCGAAATTACGATATTAGCAAACGCAATTGAAGGAGGCGCGACATATTCTATATATTAATACATGTATTAATGAAAAATCTGTGGATGTGAGAATATTTCACATCCCAGTCAATTGATCCTCGTTTTCAGCCTTCACTCTTACACCATACTTTTCGAAAAATTGCTGGATTATGATTGCCATTGCATATTTTGGACTGCATCGCCCTCGCATAAATCGGCTAACGGTAGACTGACTGACCTGGAGGCCGTAAGCGATGGCTTCTTCGGTGAATCCCATTTGGTGTAGGGCAATCAGCTGTTCGCGTGGACTGAGTTCAGATTGAGGCGCTTTAAGCATACTGAATCCTCCAGTCGCTAATAGGCACATATCGGGCTTGAGCTTTCTTTTCCCGCTGCCATTTCTGTTCTCGCTCAATGATGGCTTGCTTAGCCATGCCATTCGGAGTTTGCCAATCGCCCTTGAGGAGCAAATGAATGGCGAGATTGAGCTTACGCGCCTGTGAGATGGATTGATCGGTCGTACTCCCCGCTTTAGCTAGGTAATAAAATACTTCGCTGGTTAAGGTGAGTAATGGTTTAGTGGCGGCTTCGCCCTTGATGCATTGATTGTGATGCAAGCTCTGCAACTGAGAGAGTGCTTTATTCTTCACACGCTCCTCCACCAAGTAACACTGACCCTCTAGCTGAAACGAAACCAATTGCGATTGAAGCGGTTTTTTGATTTCGGGTGCCTTTGGCTTGGGTGAAACTGTTATTGGCGCTTGTGGTGCGTCCTGTGCAGGATTGGTGGTGATGTGGTGATGGTCAATGCAGGCTAACTGCTCTTCGCTAAATTGTTTCCTCGCTTGAAAGGTCGCTTTCAGTGGAGTGAGATTGGGGTCTTGCGACTGTATCGCTTCAACCCTTTCTTGAAATTCCAAGATCAACGCGTCAGCGTCTAGCATCGGCAATGCTTGTTCTGCGGTAGAAATATCTGAATCTTGATGATAGAGATGTTTATTTTTAATATCAGAATTATTATTAATATTATTATATAGGGGAGACAATTTTGTCTCGGGTGGGGGGACATTTTTGTCTCCCCTGGGAGGACAATTTTGTCTCCCCTCAATTGAGTCACTCAGTCTTTGATATCCTCGTCTATCACCTTCAACTAGGCAACTTTGTAGACTAACTTTATTAGTTAATGGCTTTGATTGATCCTGCTCGAGGAAATTGATACGTTCACCTCGCTTCCTTGCATTGCTGAGTTTGTGCAAGCCATCGCTATCAAGCTGTACGAAGTAGACCGTCACCCTGCGTTGGTCGTCATACTTTGATGACAAAAATTTCTGTTCGATTAGGCTCGAAATTGCTCTGGTGATCGTTCGCTCGTTAAGGCCAAACTGCCTTGCAAGCTGATCGCGCGTCAAGGCAACTGCAAAATCTCGATCTCGTCTCGCTAAGCTCGAAAGGTATAGCCAAATAAGCTTCTCTTGTGGCGAAAGCTTCGCTGAAAATATAACGTGATCGAACTCTTCGTTCGAAAACGGAATGTAATAGCCTGTTTGAAGCGCGTGACTAATCACCGCCGCAGACGGATTGATGAACATAAAAAGAATCCCTTCTTCTGTTAGCAAGAATTATAACAAATCAAAAATCTTCTATTTGTCGTCTCGCGTCAGAAGAAAAAAGCTCGATCAAGCTTCCTAACTTCGAATACTTCATTTATGATGCATGCAGCCATGATGCTTCCTTACTTAATTTAAGGTTCATTGTGGTTAGTGCTTGCGGGGTGTTGTCTTCACTCCGTAAGCATGTTTTTTTGATATTAAACATTGAGATCTTATCAAGAGATAAGATCGGTGGCAATGATATTGTCGCATGTTTACTACAATTTTGAATTAGCATTTCGTCGTACTACTATCTCTAAAAACTAAAAATATTTCTGCCAAGAAGTTGGCTTGATAAAAATATAACCACAGATTAGAATGGCTTGTCAATCGCTACAACGATTACCGTAGAGCAGATGCACTAATTGAGAAACAAATGTCAAACTTAAAACAGAAAATCGCTAAGAGCAGCCTTTCTGAGCGACTCAGGTCACTCATGCAAGAAAAAAGCATCAGCATACAAAAACTATCAAAGGAAACAGGCATCGGATTTGGTGCTATTCAAAAGATCCTTGCCGATCCAAATTCAAACCCAACTTATGTCACTCTAAAAGCGTTATCTCGGGCATTTGATGTCAGTATTGGCTATCTGTTAAATGAGCCAACCAAGTCTGCCGTAGAAACAAACAAAATTCGAATTATTAATTGGGAACAGATAATGGACTGTATTGATGCTTCGGGTTCCTCGCACCTGACGAATCTCGATTCATTTGTAATGTGTAATCTTGATCTTAATGAGCAAGCGTTTGCTCTGAAGTTAACCACCAAAGAACTAAAGCCATTCTTCAACGAAAACACTATTTTGATATTCGATCCTCATAAGAAGCCATATCATCGTGCTTTCGTGCTTGTTAAGCTTAAAGAAGATGAAACTCCTCTTTTTAAACAATTAATTATTAATGAATCTAAATACTATTTAAAACCTATCAGCGACGATAATTCCAACAAAACAATAAAAATAATGCGTCCAAAGGATAGAATCATTGCAACTTTGGTTCAGTCTCTGTCGAATTTTTGAATGAATATGCTGAAATCTATAACAGACGTTTTTAAAGCAATTCTAAAGCCGGCAAATGTTATATTTAGGATTGTCGACATATATTTCGATTCAGCTAATAGACTCAGAATAAGATACCACTCTGTTGGCAAAAGATCTTGTACTGAAGAATATATCGAAGATCTAATTAGTGATCTGATGCATGTGCAAGGGTTTTCCGATCAGGATTCACGTATAATTCTCGATGCTTATAAAAGTCAGAAAATAGAATTTCCTCTTTTAATTGAGGGAGTTATCTTCAATGAAAATGAATCCATTTTGTTGCTTAAGGACCTTGAGCTGAATGAACAAATTCCAATGAGTTTAAAATCCATACAAGATAATTTAGAAATTCTGGGCCAGTTCAATCATCAAGATTGCAAGACAATAGTAATGCTTATGTTCAATTTTCTATTTGACCAGCAGAAAGCAGAACTAGAGGCTTCGGCTCGGGCGAATAATGGTTCGAAAATTGTACAGCTTAGGTAATAGTGATGTTGTATCGCTCCTCTTATGACTCTGTTTCACTTCGCGGCATTGACGACCCCCTAAAGCCTCGACCGTGGGATATCCCTACACTCTTGGCTCAAATTGCTTCCAAGGATAAAAAGCTCTTAGATTTAGGAACGGGTACTGGATTTAAATTATTGCCGCTTAAAAAAATGTTTAAGGAAATTTATGGAATAGAATTAAGCAAAAGCATGGTGTGCGCTGCAAAAAATAATTTCTGCGATAATAATATGTTTGCGATTAATGGCACAAGCCATTCGCTCCCCTTTCAAGACAACTCCTTTCAAGTCGTCTCTTGCATGCTTTCGTGCTGGAACCCTGCTGAAATCCATAGAGTACTTACAAAGGATGGCGTTGTCATAATAGAGCAAATCGGTTGCGAAGATAAGAAGGACTTAAAAGTTCCTTTTGGCTCAGACAGCGATGGGTGGAGGGGACAGCATCTTAATTTTGATCCTAAAGACCGAATAGACTTCTTCTATAAGGTATTCAATGAATATTTCAAGCAGGTATCCATTCAAAATGGATTTTGGGATACTTTATATTCTACAAAGGGCGTCTTAAAGTTGCTCGCAAATACGCCGACTATACGTAAATATAAATATCACATCGATAAAACCGCTGTTAAAAAGGCGATCAGTTTACTGAAAACTCCAAACGGGATCAAAATAACTCAAAACAGAATACTGATATATGCAAAGAATCCTAAGTAAGGCTCGACTGCCGGCTATAACACAAAGCACATCAAAAAAGCAATGCCTTAGTTCCAATTATCTAATCGGCATTGCTATGTTTTATATGATGTTTCCAATGGTGACCAGCCTTTTGGTATATAAAATTATATCAATTGGACCATTTATGTCTGCGGCTGGCATTTTTATTACCCCGCTAATTTATTGCTTAAATAATGTCACTACCGAAGTTTATGGGTATGAAGTTTCAAGAAATATGATGTGGTGGTTTATTGCAGCCAGCGTAACATACGTTACACTTTGTAGCCTCTGTATAAAGCTACCCTCCCCTGATAACTTTATGAACCAAGGCGCCTACGATCTCATTCTTGGAAGCATGCCCCGCATTTGCATTGCTGGTGTTCTGGGAAATTTATGTGCGCTTTCTTTCAACAGCTATTTTTTATCAAAGTTAAAAATTAAAATGCAGGGCCGTGCATATTGGCTTAGGAGCATCTTATCAACCAGTCCCGGAGAGGTAATATATAATTTAGTTGCGTATCCAATCATGCATATCGGTAAAACCCCACCAGAACAATTAATTCGAATATTTATCTCAGTTTCATTATTTAAAATATTTGTGACCATTTTCTTTACGCCGCTAGAATGGTTTTTTGCTCACTATTTAAAGAAAAAGGAAGGCATTAATACCTTTGACTACGGTGTGAATTATAATATTTTTAGAATTGGTATCACTAAAGAGAAGCCTACTTTAAAAGTCGTTAATCCCTAGAGAATTGCTTGTTCGCGAATACTTTTGGAGCAATTAGGCTAATCCAAAGACCAATACTAAAATATTGGATGAACTTCAGGGTCTTTGCAAAATTTCCTTCGAAACCAAAATTAATTTCATTTATACCATTCCGTAGCAATAATATGCCACCGAACCCAACCATCAAACTGATTAAATTAAAAGGGGCTGTTCTCTGATATGAGACTACTCTGCTTCCAAGCCAGAATCCAAGCATGACGGCATAGGTGGTCACGCCTATTCCGGCAGGCTTAACAGCTATCAACGTCGCGCCCAAGAGGAAAAGCCAGAAAACTGTCCATATCCAGTATTCGAAGCCTCTCAGCAAACGTATGTATTTTGAGCCAAAAATAAACAAAGCCAAGATTGACAGGCCCAGTACCAAGCCAATGATTACGTCATGAAGATAATGCACGCCCAAATATAATCTTGATAGACCCACCAATATCCCAGTCAACCAGAATGCGGCTGCGATCAATTTGGAGTTGCTGTAGTAGGCTAACCCCGCAAATAGCACAATGGTTACTTGGGCATGACCGCTTGGAAAAGAGAAAGAGTTCGATGGAATCACCTCAAGCCACAAATCACTTGGGGGCCTACACTCTGCAAAAATCAGCTTTATAAAATTGTTTGCAAACAAAGATGTCAGAGTTGCGTGAATAATTAATCTAGATTTTTCTCTGTCCCAAAACCAATAGATTGATGACATGATCAACAGCATTGAGAGCATTTCACCAAACATACTGACTTTTAAAAATAAGGCGTCAAATAGATTCGAGCGCAGATTCTGTGCAATCCAACCTAGAATCGCGTTTCCTAAATCAACGTAAGGTGCTTGATTGCAAATCATTTATCAGCACGAACTATTTTGATTGCATTTGACAAGGTTGATCAAATCATTCAGTGATGTTTTTGGTATCCAGCTTTCATATTCGATGACTGAAGATGCTCTAACTTATCTAAAAGGGTGTGTCGATATTTTTTAATTTCAGGATCTCTCTCTTCTAGAACGGCATTTATATTCTCAACGAATTTGGCGCGCTCAAGAATTTTGTTGTCTTGAATTATATTTTGATCATTCAGCCACTTCACTACAGAATACCATCGCCACATTGGTGATTTTTCTGAAAGCTTCAAAACTGGCGCAGGAAAGGGTGATCTTTTATCGCGCCTTTCACCTTTAACCCAAAGTGATACAAGCTGCCTGTCCTTGTCTAGTCGTTTGGCGATGTCAGAAATACTGACTAAGTCATCAGGAAGAATTCTAATTACTTTTGCGCCAAGCCCACAGCTTTCAACAGCTTGAATAGCTGATAATACAGCATTCTCTAATGAATCCTCTTCACGATCAAAATCAAGATATACCGTACCATTGCGGAAATTGATAAGCGCATCATCACACCCCGCCTCAAACAGATTGTCCTCTAGATTTTCCGTTTTTTCGTCTACGCCATCTAGCACCAAAGTAAATTCAAATATATCTTTCATAGCTCACTCCCTATTTGATGAGGGCACTGCTTAACTTTTCGCCGAATCTGTAATGCATGCCTTGACGCATCTTTCGGGGTGGACCAAATAGACATTGAGCACCCTTCCCTATCTTCAAGAGGGCATAAGATCCTACCCCAGGCATGAGATGAGCCACCCGAAGACCTATATCTCCAACCCTTTGATTCCGCATACTTAATTGCTTCCTCAATATCCTTGCTTGGATGCTTATTTCTCTTCATTTGTGGCACTTTTACCGTTTGTATACAAAATAGCAGAAATGTTGACATATGTCAACATTTTGAGTGTATGCACAATTATCATCTAAACTCAGGTCGACTTTGATTTGATTTTCTTAATTCGTTCTGCGGCCTGCTCATAGGATTCGCCAGGGCGTGCCATTTTATCTATCAGGGCTTTAGCTACCCCAAGAATCTTAGGCCCCTGAAAATTATTTTTCTTTTCAGATTTTTCTTCAGGGCTAACTTTCCACTTTACTAGAAATTGAATCGCTACGACTTTTCGCCTTACCCTCTTTAACACCACTTCTACATCAATATCGGTGTGATGGTTTACTTGTGTAATGGCCGGCTTTAATACTCTAGCGTTAAAATCTCTGAAGATTTTATATTGTTCGTCTGTGACACCCATAATACTTCTGAAGGTGTTGATTTCAAATAATTTAGTTTTCCCTATTTTTATATAACGTAAGCAATTTTCATACAAAATCAATGCGAACTTTGAGGTGAATTTTTGCTGTATCCTAAGAGAGATTGAAGCATAGATTGAAGGATCAACCAAATATGATTTCAAGGGCGCAGGAAATTCATAATGAATATAAGAGCCATCAGACATTGCCCACGACAACCAACTGCAATCTATCCAGGACTCAAATTCATCAGAACTATCGTTTTCATTTATTTGCTCTGAAGTTAAATTCCATGTGATATCTGTTTTACGGATTTCTCTAAAAGCCTCACGTAAATATCGATAATCATTATTCTTCAATCCCATTAGGTCTAGCAGCTCGCGTATATGTATTTTAAATCGACTTTCTGTTTCAAGATTAGGGTAAGCATGAAAAAGTAAGCAATTTATAATTTTTCTTTGAAACAATGATAGCTGGCCTGAACAATGAATCGCTGAAACATGCTTATGCACTTTTCTCTCGATTTCATTACTCAAACAAGTAATCATTAGAATTCCCAATTCTTCTCATCAAGATAAGCATGCTCTAAACGTTTTTTGACTTCTTCTATCCCTACCCCACTAGTAAATACAACTTTTACTTTTCCATTTGACTCTTGAGAGATCTCACAGAGTACTTTTCCATCGGTCTTCTTTATCCTAATGGGAGGGATATTTTTTTTGGAAGCAGGCTCTTTCTTTTTGCTCTCAGCCGAACAATAGTTGCATAAATATTTATACACTTCATCTGCTTGAGTTATTTTTGGAGATTTTTTGAGAGCAGCCTCGATTAAGCGATTTTTATGGTCCTCTCCTAGCTTCACTATTTTAAGTAGCTCAACTGCCCACCAAACTGTAATATCTGTTCTACTTCTAAACGTGTCTAAAACCTCACTTGGCAATTTTAATATTGATTGTATTTTTGATACCCATCCGACTGTAACACCAAGGTGAGTAGCTAAATCTAATCGATCCTTAAAGATGCCACTATCTAACCACTTGCGATATGAGGTTGCTTTTTCGTAAACCGACAAATCTTTTCTTGCATTATTCTCAGCGTCCATCAGAATTAATGCTTCTTTGTCCGTGACATCACCTACTTGTGCTAAGAACTTCCGTCCCAACGCGGCGCAAGCTGTAAACCGTCTTGACCCATAAATAACTTCATATTGATATTGTTCATCTTTAATTGGACGGACGAAGCCAGGAACTAATTGACCTTGCGCTTCAATTGTATTTTTTAGTTCTTCAATATTCTCAAGTCTTGTTTCTTCAATACGATTGTTGCCATCCCAAATTCTGCACACATTTGGATCGATGTATATTTGATGTAAGTGGACTTTTCGACCATCTGGTAATTGGATTGTGGATTCCAAGACCCCTTCATTTTTATTCCGAATAGGTATTTGTTTATTCAATTGTTCATTTTTCTTTTCCTGCCGCTCTAATTCCTTCTGATCGGCTTTTTCATTTAATCTTTTCGTAAGGCGATCAAATGTATTTTCTACCATATCATTGCTTCCTCTGCACGTTTGATACTGCCATGTCCAGAAGGCCAACTACTCGTTATAAGGGTTTCAATTTCATGACAAATGGTATTGATAATATTCAACGCACGTTTGTTTGTTTCGTTAGATTTTGCGCCAGTAAATTCATACAGAGATTGTAAAGTCATCGCGGCCTTCGGTATCTCTTGTGTATCTCTAAAATAACTATTTAGAATTAAATCAGATGAAAAGACCTCTTTGATATATCGTATAAACGCTTCTGTATGTGGGTAGCCATCATTTTTAGATATTAGAAGCTTAACAAACTTGAACTCTCTCTCTTGAATTTCTGAAATAACCGATCTTACTAAATCAAAAAACATTCTTGTTGAACAAAAATCTTGAATGATTGGTGGCATTGGTACAATGATACCATCTGCGGCGTATATCAAATTTATTGAAATAAGCCCTAGTGAGGGGGGCGCATCAATAATAATAAAGTCGTAATTTTCTTTAATGCCGTCTATCCCCTTTCTAAGTCTTTTGTAAAATTCGTTTGATGACCCAGAATAGGCTTGCTTCGTGATAATGTATTCAACATCATACAAAGTTAAGTTTGAAGGAATTAGATCTATTCCGTCCCAATATGTTTTTTTAATGCAGTAGTCGAGCGAGTCTTTTTCTCCGGTTAAAAATCCGTGCATCGTTTCATCTTCGGATAAATCCATATCAGGTGTTAAACCAAACATCGCAGTTGCGGATGCTTGTGAATCGGCGTCTATCAATAATACTTTGTATCCTTTTAAGGCTAGATATTGCGCTTGATGTACTGAAATCGTTGTCTTTCGAACGCCACCTTTAAAATTCATAAATAATAGAATGAATGGTTCATCGCCCTTCTTTCGTAAAGGTCTTGTTCCAAATTGATCTCTTAATACATTTATTTCGCTGAGATCATAGACCTTACGATTTTTGATAATCGTTTTGGGTGGCGCTATTCGTCCAGTCTTTTCTGCAAGCCTAATTGCTTCTCTTGAGACGCCAATCATTTTAGCTGCTTGGGTAATTGAAAATTTTCTTTTTAATTCTTTATTTTGATGACTTCCAAAAGCATCTTCTTTAATGATTTCAATGACAGAATCTGCTTTATCAATACATCTAGTGAGGACATCTGTTAGTTTCATCAGAATCACTTTATTTTGTGTATATATGCGATTATAGCAGTCTCTTGGCGTATATCAACATAAACCCCTCTTATTTTGCCAAGTTGAAAGCTTTTCTATTTTTATTTGATTTTAAGATTTTAGGTTACGTAACCATATGTAAATTAAGAGAATAATCTTAATTCATGCGACATCTATGTTTGTACCTGTGACATATGTCGTAAATTGATGTGACTTCTATTCGCTATATATGCGACAAACGTCGGATAGATGAGACATATTCCGGAAATGTGCGGGAAAAAAATCAAGATAACATCAAAATGCCGCGATGCGGCAATTCTTTTAACCCCTCTTTCTAATGACTTTCTACCCTCTTTCGCTCGAATTTTGACTTATTTCTTCACGTGCTATGTGTACTCAGTGCACTTTGGCCACATTTGATAGATATCGGGGCTTAGATCGGAGATAGGTTTCACCCGAATCCTTAAAAGTGTACTCAGTGCACTCTGGCCAAATGTGACAGATACCGGGGCTTAGATCGGAGATAGGTTTCACCCGAATCCTTAAAAGTGTACTCAGTGCACTCTGGCCAATGTGACCGATATCGGGGCTTAGATCGGAGATAGGTTTCACCCGAATCCTTAAAAGTGTACTCAGTGCACTCTGGCCAATGTGACCGATATCGGGGCTTAGATCGGAGATAGGTTTCACCCGAATCCTTAAAAGTGTACTCAGTACACTCTGGCCAAATGTGACAGATACCGGGGCTTAGATCGGAGATAGGTTTCACCCGAATCCTTAAAAGTGTACTCAGTGCACTCTGGCCAATGTGACCGATATCGGGGCTTAGATCGAAGATAGGTTTCACCCGAATCCTTAAAAAGTGTACTCAGTGCACTCTGGCCAAATGTGACCGATACCGGGGCTTAGATCGGAGATAGGTTTCAACCGAATCCTTAAAAGTGTACTCAGTACACTTTGGCCAATGTGACCGATATCGGGGCTTAGATCGAAGATAGGTTTCACCCGAATCCTTAAAAAGTGTACTCAGTGCACTCTGGCCAAATGTGACCGATACCGGGGCTTAGATCGGAGATAGGTTTCAACCGAATCCTTAAAAGTGTACTCAGTACACTTTGGCCACATGTGACAGATATCGGAGCTTAGATCGGAGATAGGTTTCAACCGAATCCTTAAAAGTGTACTCAGTGTACTCTGGCTAAATGTGACCGATATCGGGGCTTAGATCGGAGATAGGTTTCAACCGAATCCTTAAAAAGTGTACTCAGTGCACTCTGGCTAAATGTGACCGATATCGGGGCTTAGATCGGAGATAGGTTTCACCCGAATCCTTAAAAAGTGTACTCAGTACACTCTGGCTAAATGTGACCGATATCGGGGCTTAGATCGCAGATGGACTTCACTCGAATTCTTAAAAGTGTACTCAGTACACTCTGGCTAAATGTGACCGATATCGGGGCTTAGATCGCAGATGGACTTCACTCGAATTCTTAAAAGTGTACTCAGTACACTCTGGCTAAATGTGACCGATATTGGGGCTTAGATCGGAGATAGGTTTCAACCGAATCCTTAAAAGTGTACTCAGTACACTTTGGCCACATGTGACAGATACCGGGGCTTAGATCGGAGATAGGTTTCAACCGAATCCTTAAAAGTGTACTCAGTGCACTCTGGCTAAATGTGACCGATATCGGGGCCTAGATCGCAGATGGGCTTCACCCGAATCCTTAAAAGTGTACTCAGTGCACTCTGAAGACATTTAAAAGTCAAACAAGATTGGTATATCAGGAACTTTATTTTCCACGTTTTTAGCGGCAGGTAAATCAGGGTTACAGCCCTTTGAAACATCATCTAACCTAAATGAATTATTGATATTTTCTCTTTGAATGAAAGCAGGCTCCTTTTGCGCAGCTTGTCGCCATTCCAGCTTTAATTTTGTAACAGGGTAATTGCCAGAGAGTTTAAAAAAACATTCCAAGTTGGGAAGCGTTAAACATTCTGCATCCATCACAACGGGAGAAAAGCTTTTATGCGATTGGATATTCACGCCATCGCGTGTTTCATGTGCTCCGTAAGAAAGTCCTTCATTGGTTTCAATAATTTCTTGGCTTCCAAGAGAGCGGGACATCCACTGCGCAGCCTCAGATGTTGCGGCGCGAAATAATAATTTGGTATTGAGTAGCGCGCATATTGTCTGAGCATCTTTGTCGCCGTATTTCTTTGCCAATTGGTTGATATCCTGGAAGCCGAGCATAAAACATGCGCCATATTTCCGACCCCTGGCCAGACCATCTTTGAGGTAGGGGAGGGGTTGCAAAGAATCTAGCTCATCAAGCACAAACCACGTTTTAGATTGCCCCGGGGTGAGGGCGAGGGTGGCGCCAATTGCGGTGTCTAGCCAAAACGATATCAGTGGGTTAAGACTCTCTCTAATTTTTTCGTTTGAGGAAATAAAAATCCAACTATCAGATTCGCTTTTCTCGATCCATTTTTTTATAGAGAACGGAGTAGGGGAGGGGGCATCGCTAAGATATAGAAGTGTTTTGGCATAATTGGCGAGAGTGGCCTTGATAGACTGAACCATCTTGCCAGCTTCACCGGAGGTTAATGATTCTGCAATCGTATTTTCAGTGAGTGACCTCAGCGTTTCATCAGATAGCGAGACCAAATTTTTAAGTAATGTCATGTGAGACCGTCGTTCTTGAAGCCTCATTTCAGAAGCGATGGTTGCAAAAACAAGACGGGCAGCTTGGATGAAGAAGTTATCGTTAGTGTAAGCGGGCATTGGAATGAGGGACGCCGCTGCGGATTCAAACTCATAAATTTCATGACACTCCTGCCACAAAGACCAATAGGGTGAGCGCGCATCGAGCGGGTTGAGCAGGATGTCTTTACCGGGTCTATAAAACTTGGGCACAAAACTACCCTCAACGTCATACACAACGGCACGCTGACCCTTGGAGCGAATTTGAGAGAGCATTTCAGTGATGGCGATTGATTTGCCCGTGCCTGTGGTCCCGCAGATGAGGAAATGTTGATTTAAGGTTTCATTGGGAATGGGGACATCTGCAAGATTAAAATCTGCAATGACCTTCTCCTGTTTGAGCTGCTTAACCAAAATAGATTTTTCTACTCGTGTGGAGCCTCGTAGTTGCTTTTGTTTGCTGTTTTTCTTGCCCTTATTAAAAAGGAAAACTATCACCAGACCGCTCAAAGAAAGCGTGAGTAGGGATGACTGAGTGAAGGATTGAATCGCATTGATTTTGAGTTGTCCCACAGTTGCCTTTATAAGCGGGCCCCTGATTAAACCT
Organism: Gammaproteobacteria bacterium; assembly: GCA_046348545.1. Lineage (GTDB taxonomy): Bacteria > Pseudomonadota > Gammaproteobacteria > Berkiellales > Berkiellaceae > JAXMEB01. The sequence goes on along the minus strand of JAXMEB010000007.1, from coordinate 44,248 downwards.
TTTGGTGAAACTAAGTACGTCCGCCCATCCTTGGCTGCAAATTTGATAGAGTGCTGTTCGTGAGAGATAAATTCGTAGCTTTTAGCTTCTATGGCCTTAGCAAGCACATATCGTGAATAGGATTCTGTTGTCTGCCAGGTTAAACATACTCCAAGCAATACCCAGAAAATAATGGCAAGCTTGATGATTTTGAAAAAAACTTGGGCAAACATTCGGATATCGTGAAGGGTGGTTTGCCCGCCACGGGTGAAGAGACGGAAGGTAGACTTAGGCTGCGGTTCCACTTGAGGTTTTTTGCTTATCGTTTTGATGAATAATGAGGTTATAGATAATCTCTTTTGCTTCGCTAGAGGATGCGTCTAGCGCTTCTTGAGTGATGAGGTTTGATTTTCGCAAAACCAATAAAGCTTCTAGAGCGGCTTGCGCTGCCAGTTTTTGGAGGGCTTCCTTTTCAGTATTGGCTTTTTCAATGAAATTTCTGACGGTGATAGATTCTGCGGTTGATTTTCCAAGCTCACAAAGTTCTAGAACGGCTTTATGAAGTTCAATATCCAAGATGCCGGCCAACTGGTTTAGGTAGCACCACATTTCATAGGGAACAGGGACGTCAATTGAATTTAATTTTTCTGTAGGCATGATGAATCTATTCCTTGATTGTCTCACGTGGGGCTAAATCAAACAGGGCTCTATCGTTTGCACGAAATAGAAATTGGTCCAGTTCGGATTTAAGTTGTGGCATTCCATCCTCCTTGGATATTTTTTCTAAGTAATAAGCACCTACTAAAATTTTTCGACGGGTATCATCCTTCTTTTGCTGAGCCAATATTTTTGAATGTTGTTGTTTTATTTTATTTTCCAATATCTCTTTTTTGGCTTTAAGCTGCGCAAGAAATTCAAGCGACATATGATTCGTCTTATGTTAGATGTTATTTTATTGGATTTTACCTGAAGGTAAACTTGATTGTCGTGTACGAATAATGCCAGCTTTTTTAGCGAAATATGATTGGAAGTCTTGAATCACGTGACCGTAAGGGCGCACACTATACGTCGCACCAAGGTGGACGTTGATTTTTTATGATGAGGGATTTTTAAATTGGCGATATTTCATTGCGATGTCAAACTGGTTCAACGTTCAGCAGGAAGCTCTGCTGTAGCCACCAGTGCCTATATTGCAGGTGAAAAATTGCGGGACGATCGTTGTGAACAGCTCTTTAATTATGGGCGGAAGAAGGGCGTTGTTCATTCTGAAATCATGGCACCTGAAGATGCGCCCGAGTGGGTGAAGGATAGGGGGGTGCTGTGGAACCAAGTGGAAGCCGCAGAGAATAGAAAAGACGCGCAGCTGGCAAGACACATTATAGTGGCACTTCCAAAAGAGCTGACCCTTGAGCAGCAGCTAGCGCTTACCCAAGGCTACGTGAAAGAGAATTTTGTTAAAGCAGGGATGGTCGCGGATTTTAGTATCCATCATGATAAGCCGAGCAATCCGCATGCTCATATTTTGTTAACGTTGCGTGAAGTTTCCGAGCAGGGCTTTGGGCTCAAAAATAGAGAGTGGAATCTCAAATCTAAGATTTATGCTTGGCGAGAAAATTGGGCCAAGGAGGTCAATCAGGCCCTAGAGCGGGCGGGCATCGAGGCCAGTGTAAGCCAGAAGAGTTTGCAGGATAGGGGCATCGATTTAATTCCTAATATTCATCTCGGGGCATCGTCGTATCATCAATACAGCAAAGGGGAGGCTGGTCTAGATAGAGCGCTTGAACATAATCGGATTTGTGAGGCGAATGGCAATCGAATCATCGTCAAACCTGAAATTGGTCTGGCAGCCCTGCTCGACTCAAAAAGCACCTTTAGTGAAAAAGATATTGCGTGGATTGCTACGAAGCATAGCGTCAACCTAGAGCAGTACAATTTGGTTTATCAGGCTATGCGCTCACATGATTCAGTTGTTGAGCTAGGGCGCAATGAGAAATCAGAAACGATATTCACGGTTCAATCAGTTTTAGAGAATGAGAAACAATTAATCGAAGCGGTGTATGAGCTTAGTCGCAATGCGGGTCATGGGGTAACCGGGGACAAGGTTCAAGCACTTTCTGAATATCAAAAACTCAATGAAGGGCAACGCCATGCGGTTGACTTCATTACAGGGGAGGGGGATATCAAATGCGTGGTCGGTTATGCAGGCACAGGCAAGTCCACGATGCTTCAAGCAGCAAGAATCGGTTGGGAGCAAGCAGGATATCAAGTAAAGGGGATGTGTCTAGCTGGAAAGGCAGCAGAGGAACTAAGTCACTCAGCCAATATTAAATCTGAGACTATAGATTATTATTTAAAATCGCTTGAGCATGGTAGAGAAGTATTTAGTAGAAAAGATATTTTGGTGGTTGATGAAGCCAATATGGCAGGCTTAAAAAAGATGATACCGATTCTGACTGAGGCCTCAAGGGTTGGCGCCAAAGTGGTGCTGGTTGGAGATGGCGAGCAGCTTTCTCCAGTCAAAGATAGCCCAGTCTTCAAATATATTTCTAAGCAGACAGGCTATGTGGTTTTAGATGAGGTGATTCGGCAGAAAAATGAAAATCACAAGGCTGCCACGGCTTGTTTTGGTGAGGGTAAGGCGGCAGAGGGTGTTTCGATTTATGAGCGAGAAGGCGCCATACAATTTAAGTCTGATCGTAAAACGAGCATCGAGATGGTTGCTAAGCAATGGGCTGAGGATAAATCCAATGACAAGTTAATGCTTGCCTTTATGCGTGAAGATGTTTTAAGTCTGAACAAATTGGCAAGAGAACAGTTAATTCAAGAAGGAAAACTTGAGGTCGGCAAAGCTTATATGACCGATTCAGGCGAGCGACTTTTTTCGGTCGGTGAGAAAATCGTATTCTTGGAAAACGATAAATCGTTGGACATTAAAAATGGGACGCGTGCTGAGATTGTTGGTCTTGGTAAAGACGAAATTTTAGTAAAGGTTAGTGATAATCAGAATGTGACTATCAAGCTCAAAGAATACAACAAACTCGACTATGCTTATGCCACGACCATTCATAAGGCAGAGGGGATGACCGTTGATAATTGTCATGTGCTCATGACGCATCATTGTCAGTCAAACGAGACCAGTGTTGCTATGACCCGCCACCGGTATGAGTTGAAATGTGTCGTGGATGCTTCAAGTATCCGTAGCATGCAATCTCTGAAGCGTTCCCTTGAGACTAAGCGTGAGATGAGTCTTGCGGTTGAACATGCAGCGTTGCATGGTCTGAAACCAACGCTAGAGCAAGCTGCAAAGGTTATTCGTGAAAAGGAAGACGCGCATCGTGCCCAGGCTGTTCTTAAGCAGGATCTCAGCTATCTCAAAGCTTATTTGGGGGATAAAGATATTCGATATGCCTTTAAAAATGAGCGAGTGATTGGGGTGGTGAAAGGAGACTTCAGTTCACAACGTACAGGCCAACATTCCATTATTAAAACAGAGAAGGGTTCTGTGCTGGTGCCGCATGATCCAGGTATCAGTGCCTTAAAGGGTTGTTTGGTTGACCTGAAGATCAGTCGAGACAGGATTGAGCTGGGGCATGTGTTGAGGGCTGATTTGGCGACACAAAAATTTATCGATATCAAAGCACCTAAAATGGAATTTAATCTACCCAAACAGTTTGAGGGGAGGGTGATAGACCGATTTGAGCAAAAAGATAAATCCTATTTGCGGGTGATGACGCCTGACAAAAAGCTTCTGTGTGTGCCAGAGAGGCCCGGGATGGAGGCATACATGGGGAAAGATATTAATGTGCAGCGCCACAATGAGCGTCAGTGGCGATTTGCAGTGGCAGACAAGATGCATCACAAGACCGCAACCAAAACTATTTCTAGAGAGCTGGAAAGATGATCTGGGATTGTCTTTTTTAAATCTTAAGTTGACACGGGCTTGAGATAGATAATTTAAAATGACGTTCCGAAATATAGTCGACCTCAATATGACAGCCATGCATCTGAAACGTTTTATAACGGGCGGTAAACGTATTAGGCAGATCTAAATCTTTTGCTTGATCGCCAAAAGGATAATGTTTATAAAATGTTTCAGATTTAATACCATTAAAAATAGTTTCAACGACGGTTGATTTATTATGTAACCCTACATGTTCCGGGATTGGAATAATCGGATAGACTACATGTTCGCTTTCTGAAGGAAAAGGCATCATTCCTATCCATAGGGACTTACTTTTTTCGAAGAGGTATTTCCCAACTTTAAAGGCTTTAAGATTTATTATTCCATCGCGATATCCAGAAAAATATTCTGTTGGAAACAAGCTGGGTAGAAATGAAGCGACTGCTCTTCCAAGTTGCATGCCCGAGATTAAACAAAAATAAAGAGCAATCCGATTGCCAACTGCCGAAGCGCAATTCAATGCACCAAAATGGATGACTGCGGAGAGGCTGGCAATAGAAGCAGTAATGGGCTCGTTTAAGATGGCAGAGGGTATCAGACTTAATTGATAACTTAGCAGCGGAGCATACAGGAACCAAGCTAGACTAGACCAGAAGAGTAATTCTGCTGTGCCCGCTAATATATCGCAAAGCACCATGCTGATATGGCTGAGTTTTTTAAAACTTGTCCGCTGCCTTAGCCATTCTTTTGTCAGTTTAAAAGGCAAAGTTATACAACCTATGATTGGAAAGGACAAAATGATGGGCAACATTAAGGTTTTGATTGAAAAATCGAAGGCTTCCTTAAAATAGCACGAAAACCGATGCAGGATTGCTTTCGAATTGTCTTCCGACGCAGGATGATTCCTGCGCTTGAAGAATTGCATGTAGCGTGCAAGGACTTGCGACACTTCATTTATTTTTAAGAAAAACCCAACATCTTGCCACAACGTCGCTTCATTTCTGATACGCTCTTTAAAATATCCTTTAATAGGACCAAATAATATAAAATAAAAAAAGAAGCTCAATGAGAATGGATGATTATGAAATCCTTTAGATTCATCATATTGATGAAAGTAACGATTGCGGCGTCTCTCAGCTTGTTTATTCAGCTTAGTGAAGCGCTTATTTTGCTTTATTAGATTATCAATTATCTTTTCTTGTTTATTGATAATAAAATTACGAATATCTTCCACCAACCATGAAAGCCTTACTTTTTTGGGCCATAAGACCTGAGGAAGGGTCCCGAACGCTCTGTAGTAAACTTGTCTGGTATAATTTTCAATATAACGTGAAAGGCCGCCACAATCTGTACCCCTTACTTTCGACTCGAGCCACTTTTTGTCAAGCAGAGGATAGTTGCGTATTGCTTCATCAGTTTCAAGTAGCGCTTTTAAAAGATGCTGAAGAATCGCTATTGTGTTTAATTGTCTAACCTCAAGAGTAATGACGTGAATATCATTAATAATTAAGTCATCATTGGGTGCATATAAGGGTTCATTGATCTCACGCTCAGGGTAATATCGCGACACTCTAATAAGTTCCAATATTTCCTGCTCTTGATTATTCAAATCAAGAAAACTGGGGGTTTTGCCATTTTTTAAAAAATGAACCAAAATTAAAATTTCACGATGCTCTGCTGAAATCAAACTTGGCTCAGTTAAGGCGCGCTCTTGTATGGTTTCCTTAAGCCAGTTTAAATTGAAAGTCGTATAAACATGAAAATGGCCGTTTATCTTTTGAGACCAAAAAGCTTCGGCATTCTCACGATCAAACAAACGAGGATCTAAATCGTAACGTTTAGGCTTATAAAGCTTTTTAAGCAAAGATTGGATTTTTTTATGTGAAGCATCCAATCGGTTTAAAAGTTCATGAATGTAACGATCACTTAATATCATCTCAATGAATTCTAAAATTAATTATGGTTTTGGGTGAATGATATGTTTACTCAGAGGCAAAAGAAGTCAGCTGTTTGGCTCCTGAGCCAAGAATATTCATTGTACCTTAATTTTAGCGTTGTTCAAATATTGCAAAGCCATGTTGTGATGCTTAAGAAATTGCTAGTTGACAGCTCAGGTTAATCATATTAAAAAGCACAACCTTGCAAAACCAGGGTGCGTGCATTTACATCTATTCGTGGAGAAAATTAATGTTTGGATTTTTTAATAAGAAGATAAAACCAGTTCAACGTCTTGAAGAAAAAATTGAACGCTTTGAAAAATCGATTCTAAACAAAAGGCTCAGCAAAGAGATGCTTCTTTCTACTGCAGTTGCAGGCGGGACGCTATTAATAACCGGTAATCCTGCTCCGGCTGTAGCGCTCGCAACTTCATTTTATGCTGGTTTCGTTATGGGAAGGCGTAATAAGCAGAAGAATCTTTTGAAACAAATACCTGAACTTCGGCGAGAGCTTTTAAGGCAGAAACTCCTGGAGATTAAATCCAGTGACAAAATACTAAAAACAAATTTTGTGTTTAACCCAGAGTCTCGATTAAGTACTGAAAACCATTTAGCTATCGCGCCGATTTCAATATCAGACGAAATTTACAAAGAGCTACTGGCTGCATTCAATAATCCACTCCCTTTATCCAAAAGACCGACATTACCCTTGATTGATATTAGTGATGCTGAATTAACAGATGAGCAACTCGCTGGTCTTTTGTCAGTTGGGATAAGCAAGTTTAAAACCGTTCAGTTAAGGTTAAAAAACAATGAGCTAACTGACAGATCGATTGAAGAATTATGGGAATGCATTAAGGAGAGCAAAACAAGCTTTAATGAACTCAAAAAATTAGATTTGAGCGAGAATGATCTGACAGGGGAAAGCCTTGATAATATCATAAAAATAGTAAATCTTCTAAATATTGAAGAACTTGATCTTTCTGAAAATATGCGACTAGGCGAAGATCGAGACGCTTTGACTGAATTTATCAATTCTATAAAGAAAAAAATGCCCAACCTTAAAAAGTTAAGCTTAAGAAATGTAGGATTATTGCCGGAACATGTTGAGACGTTAGGTAAACATTTAAGCGGTCTCTCTATGCTTGAGTCATTGGACATCAGTGATAATGAAGCAATTGATATTCCAATCATGGTGAAAGCTATCGGCAAAAACTTAAAACGCAACATTTCTTTAAGAACTCTTAAATCTGATCATGATGCCGTACTCCCTAAATTAGGGAAAATACTGCATGATCATGAACACGCACGCAGAGAGCTGAATGTCAATGAGCAATGCACTGATTCTGCAATTGTTCAGATATTAAATAGCATGATGCGCAACCAAGCGTTACCGGAGTCTACCCAGAAAATACTCAAGAAAAGTGACAAAACAGCCACAAGGTTGAATAAAGCACTGACCTCCATTCAGGAAGCAAGAAAAAATGTACTTAACATGGACGGTGATCAAAAGATACCTGTAACGGATTTTGAATTTGTTGCTTACTCAAAGACTCGATTGCAAGCTTTATATGACTATATTAAAACGCAGCAAGGGCAAGATAGCCAAGATCTCGCCAGTCGGATTGCTGGTACTTCAATTAGAGCCCGTATATAAGTAGTGATTTTATACAGATAGATGTTGTATGCCTAAAAAATATAATAACAATATTCAGACCAATCCATTTGACCTCGCTAAACAGTATATTACTGAGAATAAACTAAGTAATTTAAAAAAGCTGGTTATCTCGAATAAGTCTGTGCTGAGTCAAACCGATGGCGATCGCAATACTTTGGTACATCACGCTATATTGTCTTTAGGTTCGGCCGCAAGGCCTATTATCACTTATTTAATAGAAGCGGGCAGCGATGTTAATGCGTCGAATCTAAATGGACAAACCCCGCTCTTGTTAGCCGCCGAAATTGGATTATGGAAAGGCTCAAAAATAAGAAAATACGACGATTTGTTTTCATTTTTGTTGAGAAGGCAAGCTAATCCTAAACTAGCCGATGCACGTGGATTTACGTTGCTTCATTATGCCGCCTCTCAAAACAATACGATCGTTGTTAAGGAACTGATCGATTTGGACTGTTTTGTAGACCAGGTCAATATAGACGGTGTGACGCCATTGCATATTGCAGCCATGTTCAACCATGTGGCGATTTTTAAACTATTGGTTAAGCACCAATCTAACATTGAGTTGCAAGCTTATCCTTCATTTGCTTTAAAAACGAAAATCTCCAACCGAGATGCTCAAATGAATGCGCTTGGTTTAGCATTTGATATGGGGAACCCTGCAATTATCAATGAATGCATTACTTTTTACATTAAAAACAATCAAATCGAAAAGCTTAGAGCCATTAAAACGGCAAATGGCGAAACGTTACTGCACTACTTTGTTGCACAAGGGGATTTAAAATGTGTTTTGAAGCTACTCAAAGTGGGTTGTTGTCCATTGGTTCAAGATAACCAGGGATATTCATCTATTCATGCAGCGGTCTCAACAGGCAATTTAAAGATTCTCAGGGAGCTGGTTAATAGTTTTGAACGAGATAAATCTAAGCTTAATTTGGAACTGCTGACTCATGAGGGTAAAACAGCGTGGATGTTGGCCAACGAACTTAATCAAAGCGATATTGCCAAGTATCTACGTTCAAAAGGATCAAAAAGGATTATAGAAACTGAAATACGTGATCAGGTTACTTCAAACGCGATTTCATTTATTCAGCAACAGATACAGTTTAGAGACTCATTAGAAGCACGGCCTATTTATCAATCCTTAAATACTGCAAGGATGATTGCGCACATCTTGATGAGTTATGCCGGTGGCCCTGTAGCGATGGGGATGCAGCTTTTGCAACAAGTTGCTCTATATAGCACCCCAGCTTTTATGCATCAAGCCTCACTTTTATATTATAAACTGAAGCCCCTTGCGCATAACCATGCTCATTGGCTGGTTGAAGATTGTTTGGATAAGGCAGCGTCCTTATCAGCAAATACAGTGATGTTAAGTTTTAAAGGGATGCGTTTGTTAGATTACGCGACCAACCCGACTCGTTGTGGAGTTGGGTTTGCAACGAGTCAATTACTAGCGAATCTAGCCAGCTATTACACAGATAACAAAGATGCACAAGCGGCGATGCTTTTTCTCGGCAGAGAAGCTGGTTTTATGGCCGTGGACGCATACCAACAATATGATGCCAACCTTTCTGAATCAGGTGCTTATGAGCATGAACTGAATCGTGCACTTACGATCTGGGGTAGCATTTTAGGAAAGACATATGGTGAATCTTTTGTTTATGGGATTCATGCGGTTACTCAATTCAAAAATGAGCTGTATCAAGCAGTGGGATGGACTGAGCATTCAGCGATAACAGAAATTAATAAAAGTATTGAAGCAGTCAGAAAGCGCCTAACCGGGTTGGAAAGTTATAAGCGCTTAGAAAGTATGCTTCAACAAAGCGAAGAACTTTTAAAGCCATTGCAAGGCTATTTTTTATCCAGTCAACTTGTTTTCCAGAAATTTAGAAGTATTCAGGAAGAGATTAACTACTGGCGCGAACGTACGCTTCAAGAAATAGAGGGTTGGGTGTACAAGACCATCGTACCTGACAGTAATTACCAAAAATACGCTACATTTTACCTACTTCAAGCGAAGCTGGCGATGCTTCAACATCGTGTATTAGATGCTGAAAGAGAGTTAAAGTACTCGGAAAATATGCTTGCAGAAACTTCGCCAGCATCAACAAATCTATCTGAGCTCCAAAGAAACCACGAACAATCAAAAATGCGATATCAGGCACTTCAACTCGAAGCCAATCAATGTCGCGAAGAGCTTAATGTTGTTTGGGAATCCACGCCTAAGGCAGCACAGTTGCACTTAATGAAAGATGCACATGAGAACGAGTTTGTTACGCGGATGAAGCTTGAGGAAAAACGCCTAGATAAAGAATTTAAAGAAGGACATGATGCCAACAATGAAGATGTTGAATCGGCGTCGGTAGCGCTTGAAGAAGCTACAATCGAACATCAAAAATCAGTGGATTTATCTATTTCTGCAGAAATAAAAATGATAGAAGTGCTCACTTCGATAGAAGAAAAGGATTTGGATATTTCTAACAGTATGTTTCACAACGGAACTGAACGAGCGGCTGAAATATGGACGACAGAGCAATATGATTTAATACAGGCATATGATTGTTTTGTTCAATATGAAAAGGAACTAGCACAGGCCAAAATACAATTACAAAAATCAGAAGCTTTATACCAAGCAGCACAGCAAAATCACGATATAAATGAAAACATGATCTATGCGATTGACCAGCTGAATGGCAATAAAGATATCGTATGGGATGAGCATAAGCTGTCTAACGCGGTCCAGAATAAAACATCTGATGAATTCGCGAATGCTGCTATTGATGTCTTTGTCAATCTAGGGGTTATTGAGAGAGACCATGCAATTAGCAGGATGTATGATACCTTCAAGAGGTCTGTTGATAAGACAAGACATAATAAACTTGTGCACTCTACTGCCCAGTTTAACAATAAGGTAAAAGAAGTTAAAAGTGATTATCGTGCTATGCGCGTGTCAATGGGAACAGCTTTTTTGGAGAAACTTAATGAAGCAAAAAGTAATTATATCGCCCTTTCAGAAAACGTCGATCAACTAGCTTCAAAAGCAGATCTTGCTAGAGAGAAATATTTAAATTTAACACCCGTTGAAACCAGAGAGAAATACCTTTCACAGTTCGAATGTGCCAGAGAAAGTTTAGAGCGTGCTCGCTGGGAAAGCACCCATAACATAGAAAGCATTCATCAGATTATTGTCACCATTGGCCAGCCCGAGATTGCAATAGGCGCTTTCTTACAAGAAAATGAACAGGCCATAGAAAATCATCTGGGCTGGTATCTAGCGCGTTCTGCTTCAGTATGGCTGGCTGAATATAAACATTTATTCTTGAGTTTCTCAAATTTCCATTCCATTAACAAAGATAGGAACGAGATGTTTTCGGAATTTCGAAGCAAAGGTGTTGATCCAAGCACCATAGCTGAGCAAAAAAGCCGTATCGATGAATTCATTTCAGAGCAAATCTTACAAGATGCCAGAAATTACTTTTTGAATACGCAGAGAGTTGAGGGAACCTCAGATAACCCTGAGTTGATTGTGAATCGCATTCTTTACATTTTAGACAGAGGGATGGGGAGATTGAATCGGGACTCTAAAGTGCCTTTAGGCGTAGGCGGGAAACCATTAAACGCTTTGTTAACCGAATCACTGAATATGGGGGGCGATGCCGAGACGAAAAGACTCATCTATCAGGCTCTGCAGGAAAATACAAAGTCAGAATCAATCAATGTGATGGGACAATGGGCGCCTCCGCCGCCACCACCGCCAGTGCAGGTATCAAAACCTCGAAAAAAGAAATGGTATAACAAAGCTTTGGATGTGGTTAAATACGTTGCTAAGGAAATCCTCAAAAACGGCGGTGGCGGAAATGTCAGCTCAGATGGTGTATCAATTGGAGCGCGAGGGTATGAGCATTTCAATGTATATCGATTTAATAAACAAGCTGAGAATATATTAAACATTAAACAACAGACACCCTCGCAGCGTCCCGTTATTCTGCGAAACGGTTTAAATATTAATACCCCTAGTGCTGAGCATAACCATTTTGCTTCAATGATGCCTTATCCGCGTTTAATCGATATTTTAGAAAATGATGGCGTATCTTTTCCTGCTCCGAGCAACAGCGCTAACGCTATTATCACTAATGTGGTTACGCCCTCTGAGCAATCCTCTTCAACAATGCTTTCAGTCTCACTAACATCACCCGTTGCGCAGATGGTTAGAGAAGCAAGGTATCAGCCTTCTCAAAATACAGTATTTCGAGGTCAAGAAATATTGAACTCACAGCGAGCCACAACGGCAACCTCTGTGCTCAATTATTTTATGCCTGCTGCTGAGGCACATCCTCTAGCGGTCTATGCTGGAATAGCGGCAGCAACTGCGACGGGCATTATTGTGACCAGACAATCACAAATAGCACCCGACCAACCTAGTGATTCAGGCTTTCCATTACATCAACATGATCCCAACGAATCTAGTTTCCCAATTCATAATGATGTCGATGGCCTGTACGAGGGGATGCCAATTGAGCAAGCTTTAGGGCAACGGTTGGAGACGCCTGTTGAGCAGCCTGGTTTTAATTGGAATCATACGATATTCCCAATTGTAGCGCCTTCTTTCTTATTCTATCTACGTAGCCAGAATAGAAGTGAAGAAGATCAGCGTTTACTTGAGGAAAGGTTGAAAAAGGCTAGATTGCCAACAGAAGGAGAGATTGTCTTTGTTCCTCCGAAAAATTATCGCCCTCAAACGCCATTAATCAAAGTTAATGGAATTGGATATAGAGACTATATGGATAATGAATGGGTTAAAGGACCATCAAGAACGCGAGGTGAACCACTTGAATGGGATGTTAAGTTATCGAAGCAGGGATTAGAATATTATAAGTCTATTCGAAAAGGTAGAGACCACTTAAATGTATCCCTTAAAGGGAAAATCACACACTAGAGGTGAATTTATGAGTAAATTTGATTTTAATGAAATTGTTAAATTGGTATCAAGTGATCCAGAATTGTCTGAAGTAAATGGTAAAGAGGGGGTTGTTCGAGGGATGGCTGAGGAAAATAATGTCTGTGTTTATGCTGTGAATTTCGATGGGTTTTGTTGGAGCATCGATGAGAAAGATTTAATTTCATTAAACCGGTTTGCAAAAGAAGAAGACTTCTATACAGGAGAATCAATGAAAGTGGTTGTTACAGCAGATGGGAAAGGGCGCATTAAGAAAGATTGAAACAAATTCTGTTTACTTTCTAAGTTCAAATCCATCATATTGGGATCTAGACCCTCATTATTGCTATTTGAATATTGCTAAAATATAGAGAGAAGACGGTAGCAATTGATTCATGAGGGCAAGCTCGAGGTTGGTAAGGCTTACAGGGTCGATTCAGGTGAGCGACATTTTTCAGTTGGGGAGAAGATTGTGTTTGGAGAAAATGATAAAACCCTCGGCATCAAAAATGGGACGCGTGGGGAAATTATCAGCCTTCATAAAGACAAAATTTCGGTCAAGCTGAATGAAAAGCGAAATGTCGCTATTAATCTGAAAGCGTATAACAAATTCGATTATGCCTATGCTACAACCATTCATAAGGCGGAGGGGATGACCGTTGATAGCTGTTATGTGCTGATGACTCACCACTGCAAATCAAACGAAACCAATGTGGCCATGACTCGCCACCGCCATAAGATGAAGTGCGTCGTTGATGCCTCAAGCATACGCAGTATGCAATCTCTAAAGCACTCGTTTGAGAATAAGCGTGAGATGAATCTTGCCGTTGACCATGCCGCCTTGCATGGTCTGAAGCCTACTTTAGAGCAAGCAGCCAAGGTCATTCGTGAAAAAGAAGAGGCGCAACGTGTCCAAGCTGTTTTAAAGCAGGACTTTAGTTATCTCAAGGCGTATCTGGGTGATAAAGCAATTCGCTACGCTTTTAAAAATGAGCGGGTGATTGGGGTGGTGAAGGGGGATTTCAGTTCACCGCGAACTGGCCAACATTCCATTATCAAAACAGAAAAAGGGAGTGTATTGGTGGCCCACGATCCAGGTGTCAGTGCCTTAAAGGGCTGTTTGGTTGATCTGAAGATCAGTCGAGACAGAATTTAGCTCGGGCATGTGCTGAGGGCTGATCTGGCGACACAAAAATTTATTGATATCAAAGCACCCAAAATGGAATTTAATCTGCCGAAACAGTTTGAAGGGAAAATAGTCGCTTAGTAAGGTGTCCGTTATTTCGGGGGAAGGTCACTCCTTTAAATGTTACTCTATAGAAAACGGAGAAGATTTACTAGCTGCATGTGATGAAGAAATTTCCAATGATGAGGATGCAATAAATAAACTCTATTGTATTGCTTATATATCAGGCATTGTTGATGGCGCGCAACTTGCTTGGGGTACTATTGATATAGCAAAAGAGCATACAGGTACCGAAAAACTTTTTTGTTTACCCGCAGAAGGCATTACTTCTGAAATGCAGCTTGAAATTGTAATCTCCTGGTTGAAGGCTAGCCCTGAACATTTAATAGATAACAAGAGATTAAGTATTTTTAGGGCATTTCAAAATGCGTTTCCCTGCAATTAGATCTTTTGAATAGACTTAAATTTCAATTCAGAATGTGAAATAACCTCATATGATCTTATATATAGAAGCATTTCATACTCATTTTGTATGCGGGGCTACTTAAATCAAAACATTTCGCATTGAAAATGATGCGTTGCGCCAATTCTCAAAAGACTCTCCTACGCGCTTAGTTCTAATTGACGAATGCATGATCATCCACTAGGATCAAATTAAGTTGACATTTGTACACTATCAAAAATGAGTGAGACATCATACTATATAAAGCATTTAAATCGTCTGCGCGATTATTACGCCGAATGGAAGAGCTTCCCATCTTATAAGCGGCTCTGTTCTGTTCTTAATATTAATTCCGCCACAGGGGTAGGAAATATTTTGAGGCGCCTTAGACAGGAGCGTTTCTTGGATCGCACGCCAGACAATGTTTGGATACCAGGTCCCAGATTTTTTGAGAGATTGTTAATACCCGCAAGTATACCAGCGGGGCTGCCGGTCGATGTGCCCGATCTTCCCACTGATGTATTTCAAGTTGATGAATATGTCGTCAGTAAGCCCTCATTAACTGAGTTTTTGCGAGTTAAGGGGGATTCAATGATTGATGCTGGGATCTTTGATGGTGATTTGGCGGCCATTGAGAGAAGAAATATCGCAAAGCCAGGTGAGATTGTGGCAGCCTTTGTTGATAATGAGCTTACACTGAAAGAACTCGCTTTAGATGGCGACAACTACGTACTTAGGCCCAGAAATAAAGCTTATTCATTGATTAAGCCCCGATCAAAGCTCAAGATTTATGGGGTGCTGATTGGAATTGTGAGAAAATATTAGAGCTTTGTATGCGTTTAACTTGCCTTGATGATATTAATGCTGTGTTACCAAACGGGGATAAGCCTTTACTGGCTAGACCTGTGCCAGCAGGTTTCCCGTCGCCCGCTGATGACTATATTGAATCCAGCATTAATTTGAACGATTATCTTGTGTCACATAAAGAAGCAACCTTTTACATGAGGGTAGAAGGCGATTCCATGGAAGGGGTTGGCATTTTTGATGGAGATATTTTGGTTGTTGACCGATCCTTGCCAAAAATTGACCAATCGATTGTTATAGCGGTGATTGACGGTGAGTTTACGGTAAAGCAACTTATCATCAAAGAGGGAAAACCGTGTTTGCGCGCTGCGAATGAGAACTATAAAGATATAGATATTAAGCCAGAGCAGTCTTTTGAGATCTGGGGTGTCGTCAAGTTTTGCATTCATAAGTGTTGATAATGAAAGGTAAGATCTTTGCACTGATTGATGCCAATAATTTCTATGTTTCTTGTGAGAGGGTTTTTCAACCAAGACTTGAAGGTAAGCCGGTAGTTGTTTTATCAAATAACGATGGTTGTGTTGTCGCTAGATCACAAGAGGTTAAGGATTTAGGCATTAAGATGGGGCAGCCGTGGTTTAAAATAAAGGAACTTGCCAAGAAACATCATATTACAGCATTTTCATCAAATTACACGCTATATGCGGATATGTCTAGCCGAATGATGCGGCTTTTGTCAGAGTTTAGTCCAAATTCTGAAATTTATTCGATTGATGAGTGTTTTTTAGACTTAACAGAATTTTCAAATCATAATTTAAATGAATATGGACAGGTTATCAGAAATCGTATCAGAGAGTTCTTAGGGCTACCAACCTGCGTAGGAATTGGTAGCACTAAAACCTTGTCAAAATTAGCGAACTATATTGCCAAAAAGAATGAATCATATCATGGGGTCTGTGACTTAACTTATTTGAATGAATCTAAGCTGAGATCGCTGCTTCAGAAGATTCCAGTCAATGAAGTTTGGGGGGTAGGCAGAAAGTATAGTGAGCGTTTAAATAAGCTTGGCATTCATACAGTTCATGATTTGCGGATAGGGCCTCAAAAGCGCCTTCGCGAACAATTTAGCGTCGTAATGGAGCGAACGATTGCAGAGCTAAATGGTGAATCTTGTATTGATTTAGAAGAATTTCCTGCTGATAAAAAACAAATCATATGTTCGAGGTCTTTTGGCAGATATATATCTTCTTTGGAAGAGCTGAAAGAGGCTATGGCGACTTATGTAAGTAGAGCGGCAGAAAAATTGCGCGATCAGGGATCATTGGCGAATTTAGTCCATGTGTTTGTAGAAACAAATAGATTTAACATGAGCCTTCCACAGTACCAAAACGGATATTCAGTCTCGTTAGGAAAGCCGACTTCAGATACACGGATATTGATTAAAATTGCTTGGGAAGCCCTCTCAAAAATATACCGCCCAGGGTTCGCTTTTAAGAAATGCGGCGTTTATTTGTCTGACTTTACAAAATCGAGCGCATATCAGCCATCGCTATTTGATGATCCAGTTGTCGACAGCAAGAGTCAGCGACTGATGGAGGTTCTTGATGCAATAAATGACTCAATGGGGCGTGGTACCGTATGGATACTCGGCGAGGGTGTTAGCAGCAATTGGGCAATGGCTAGAGAAAATCTATCTGCTCGGTATACATCATGTATTGATGAGTTAGGAATTGTGAAGGCTCGCTAGAATAGTGTATTTTCATTGGATTACTTCAGGGGTGAGATGTTTTCTAACAAATGTATCTATAGAGCATATTTGATTCTCTACACAGCAATATAGAATCTTGATCCGAGACAAGAAAAATAAAATTAAAAGAATTAAATTAAATGAAACATCGGTTTTAGGTTGGGCTAAAGAAGAAGTAATTTCAATTGGTATTTGAGAAATTACCTAAATAATCTCCAAAAGATTTTTGGTGCTGATGTTGCTGTGTTGCGTAATTATCTAGGTATTCCTAGAAAATGAATGCCTTGCTGCTCTAAGCGAAAAGCTTAACCATTATTAGGCTACAATTATATAATAATCAGTCAATGGCCCAAGTAAATGTGTGGAAGATTCGCGCTAGCATACTCAAAACAGGAGATTGAAAAATATCTAAATATTCAAATCCCTTTCGAATTTGAGCCTCGCTATAACATTGCTCCCACTCAAGATAGCCTGGTTATATGTTCAGAGGATAAATTACCCTTGATGATGCATTGGGGCTTATTACCATTTTGGGCTAAAGGCAAGGATATCAAAGAGCAAATTAATGCAAGATGTGAAGGAATCGAATCAAAACCAATGTTTCGAGATGCGTTCAAGAAGCGTCGCTGTCTTGTAATTACAAGTGGATTTTTTGAATGGCTCAAACTTGATAAAGATGGAAAATCAATAAAGCAGCCATTCTACATCACACCAAAAGAAAATCACCCAATGATTTTTGCTGGAATATGGGAACGTAATGAGGAAGGGGAATCAAATCAAGCCGGTTTCTGTATTTTGACTACAGAAGCGAATTCTATGGTATCGAAATATCATCAACGAATGCCAGTTATGCTTGAGAAAGATGAAATTAATCAATGGCTGAATAATAGCAATGATATGATCAAGTTGTCGAATGTATTCGAGCCCAAACCATCAAAATTAATAAAAGCAAAAATGGTGTCTATGATGGTGAATTCGGCTAGAAACGATAATCCGGATTGTATAGCTTAAACCAATTCCTATGGCTGATTTTCCAATATTTTTAATTACCTAATACTGTTTAAATTGACAAGTGAACATGCAAGATTTGCAACAAAAATTGATATTCCTTTAAAGGGAACTTTTTTGATTAGAGAAGGTCGCATGAAAAACAGAATAGATAATAAGTTATGCCTGAACCAAAAATATATGATGAAATTCAGATTACATCTGAGGAGTGGTCTACGGTAAACCGATATTTGTTGGAAATCGGTAGAGATCGAAAAACGCCTTTTATTGTAGAGATGGGCGACTTAAGTACAAACCACTCTTTTATTGTTATAAAGAAAAAGGATCAATTGGTCCCTTTTGCGATCCCTAATACACAGGTATATGTTCATTCATTAACCCAAGAGCAAGTCAGCGAATCAGCCTTGGGTTCAGGAAGTTTTGGGACTGTGTTTAAAGTGGTGAATGAGAAAGGAAAGGCTCTTGCTTTAAAAATTGAATCAGAACAAGTGTCGGCCGATCTGTTGAAAAAGAGACTTACACCTGAGGAGCTAGGTCTCTTCGAGGATTTTTTGGAGGCTTCAAAAGAACGTGATCGCGATCGTAAAATGAAAATGATTGGTGAACATGAAACAAAAATAATGAAGAAGGTTGGCACACTGTTTGGCCAATTTTTTAATAACGAAGAAAGTGGTGATAAATTCACCCGCCAAAAATATACTTTACAAGCATTTTATCCTGATGGCACCTTAGAAAATAAGCTCAAGGATGTTGATCATATGCTTGCTAGTGATAAATATTATCTTATGTTGAAAACGATATCTGCCGTTCAGGGCTTGCACGAAAGAAGGATACTACATAGAGACATAAAGCCCGATAATATTATGTTGTTCGGTGAAAATACAGTTGCGATTGATTTCAATATATCAGTACATATTCCAAGAGGAAAGCTAGAAGTTAAGGCTGGCCCTATTGGTGTTGATGAGTACATTGCTCCCGAGATCTCTAAGGCAAAAAAAGGACATACTCAGTGTACATATAGTACTTCAACAGAGGTATTTTCAATGGGAAAAATGTTTGAACGAGATTTCAAAATAAATGATCCATTCATTCAAAGAATGACAGCTGAGAATCCACAAGAACGCCCTTCATTAAAGGAGGTTTTTGAGCACTTTAAAGCACAGTATACTGTAAGTTTAGGTGCCTCTAGCTTTAACTATTTTACTTCGTATGCCTCTTCAAAAATGCGTCAGTCTCCAGCAAGTTCTGTCCTCTCAGCGGAGAAGAGCATTAATCAGTCTTTGACGATACAAAAATTAATCACTGATTTTAATGCTATGCCAGATGGTGCAAAAGTAGACCAAATAGGGCAGTTTTCAGAAAAAATTCTGAAAATATTGGTTGATAATCAAAAAGTCCATAATAAAGCTACATTTTCTACAGCAAGCCATTTTAATCCTGAAACTATTGCAAGACTACCAAAAGAATTAAAATCGGAGGTCTGCAAGCGATTGGATCTGCAAGAAGCATGGGTAGACAAGAACTTTGGGGAAGGAAAACCGAATTCTTGGAAAGCCAGGAAAGAGGTTTCGGATAAAATAAATGTATATATCGAAGCCACTGCGGCGAGAAAAAAACAAGATCGGCAAAAACCAAGATAACTCTATTCCTCAGAATTCTTTTTAATATCAATGAACTCAAATTGTGCACTTGCACACCCAAAATATATAGTGCCATTTGCTATATAGCATTTGTTGCTATATACTTGTTCATATGACGTGGAAGGTCCTTTTTACAAGAAAAGTAACAAAACAGCTGGGTAAACTGCCGGTCAAGGTTCAAACAGTAACTAGGTTTCTAGTTGCAGACATTGAACTCAGGGGGCCGGTACTGAGTGATTGGCCTAATTTTGGCAAATTAAAAGGGGCTAAGAAGGGCGTGACATTGTATCACTGCCACTTAATCAAAGGTAACCCAACATATGTATGTTGCTGGGAGGTTGTTAGTAATTCGGATAAAGTCATAGAGGTATATTATGTCGGGACACACGAAAAAGCACCATATTAAAGCTGACGCCAAGCAGGCATTATATTGCTTATCTGAAATGGGGGATACATTTAAGATTCCTGTTGAGGTTTTGGAGCAATACTATGTAAGGTCCCCAAAAACTCAAGATAAGGTACGGGAGTCTGTAAGAGCTGCTCAAGGAATCCCCTCGGCTGAGGTATTTAATAAGCTAGATGCTCAATACGGTAAGACTGCGACGATGCTTAAAGGCCTTCGCCTTCGTGAGGGGCTCAACCAACTTGAATTTGCTAAAATGATTGATGTGACTCAAGGTGATTTATCAAAGATGGAAAGAGGTCTCAGACCGATTGGGAAGAATTTAGCAAAAAGAATAGCAAAAGTATTCGCTGTTGATTACAGGCATTTCTTATAAGATTATATTGAAATATAGATCATGGACAGCCTAGTCTAATTCGATGGCTGTGTGTGGCACAGGCGAAAGGGTAAGCTAAAATTTGTGACAGTAAGGCATAAGCAGGACTGATCACATACTATAACTAAATCGATAGAGCACGATGAAAGCAAATTATTTATTTGAGCCTAATTTATACAACGAGTGCATGATGCTTTTGGACCTCTGTTTTCCAGGTATTAAGGCTCTGGCAGATAAAGGAAGGATGCACAATGACCTTCCCCCGAAAAAACGGACAGGACACTAAGCGACTATTTTGCCTTCAAACTCAACGGGGCTCAAATAGCCCAATTTAGAATGAAGGCGCTGACGATTATAATAGACATCGATGTAATCGAAAACATGCTGCATGGCTTCCTGGCGCGTTTTGAAGCACTCACCGTGGATAGCTTCAACCTTGAGACTCCCATTCCAGCTTTCCATGGCACCATTGTCATAACAATCACCTTTTTTGCTCATGCTGCAAATCAGATTGTATTTAGCTAGTAGTGCTTGGTATTCCTTTGAGCAATACTGAACCCCTCGATCTGAATGAATGATAACCCCATGAGGGTGCTTACGGCGCCATAGAGCCATTTGCAAAGCATTGCATACCAAAGATGCGGTCATACGTTCTCCCATTGCCCACCCCACAACCATGCGAGAATAGAGGTCTAACACAACAGCCAAATACAACCAGCCTTCTTCAGTCCAAATATAAGTGAGGTCGGAGACCCACTTTTGATTAGGCCTGCTTGCTTCAAAATTTTGCTGAAGCAGATTCGGAGCGACTGGTAGATTATGTTTACTGTTGGTTGTTGCTTTAAATTTTCGAGCACCTTTAGCACGCCACCCTTGTTTTCGCATAATATGCGCCACTCGATTCTTGCCAATCTTGAGACCAGATTTCCTAAGGCTTTTCGTGATTCGGATAGCACCAACACGTTGTTTTTGATTATCAAAAATGGTTTTAATTTGAACAGCCAAATTCTCATTTTCTTGTTCTCGGCGTGATGGCGTTCGTTTAACCCAGTCATAATAGCCACTGCGTGAGACACACAGAACACGGCACATCATTCGAGTTTCAAAAAATGGTTCGTTCTCTTTAATCATTTCGTACCTCGCTCTTCGTCCTTCGCGAAGTACGTTGCCACCTTTTTTAGGAAAGCATTCTCCTGAGCCAAGCGTGTGTTTTCACGCTTTAGCCTCGCCATTTCAGCTGATTGAATCTTCTGGTCTTCAAAGGGGATGCCTGTTTGCTCTAGCTTTTTCCGCCAGGCATAAATAACGCTCTCTGACAAACCAAGATCGGTAGCTACTTTGGATATACCATCGATCTCAGCCCTTTTAACTGCTTGTTCTTTGAATTGTAAGCTATATTTGCTACGCTGCTTCACAATATTGACTAATTTCTTCTGACTCATTTAACACCTCTAGGACAGATTTTACTATCTTAGTGAGGTGTCCGGAAAGTCAGGGGCGGGTCACAATGCTTATTGGGATAGAAGTTCAACGCCATTTGTCATTAAGCATAATAATGAAGTGATAGCACATGTAGGATTATTACCATTTGATTTTATCATTCAAGAGAATTCGTTTCGAGCAGCAGCCTTACATGGGATTTGCACGAAAAACGAATTCCGGCGAAAGGGGCACTTCAAGCAATTGATGCAAGAAGCACTTGATGAAGTGAAGCAGCATTTTGATTTTGCTTTTTTGTTCACAGATAAGCCATATTTGTATGAACAATTTGGTTTTAAAGTAGTGAAAGAATACGATTTCATTTATGCTTATTCCAAGCAAAACGCGCAAAAAAATAAATCGCGAATACTTGATTTGGATGATCCGCGTGACTTGTTAATTTTGCAAAATCACTACCAAAATAGGGTGCCACTTTCAAAGATGTTTAGTATTGTCAATGAAATCACGGTTGCGACACTTAATGCATTACATATGCCTGTTTGTTATCTCGAAGAGCTTGATGTGTTGGTTGTTTATCAAATAAATGATCAAATTTTGTATGTGAAAGATATCATAGCAACCAAACCTTGTGAGTTAGATTTGATATTAAATTGTATTAGCAATCATCATGAAAAGATAGTTTTGCAGTTTATCCCAGATCGATTTTTGAAGCTTCCTGCTAATCCAGTCGAAGCGTTAACCGATGGTTGCATCATGATTTCAGAACATTTTGATTTGAACTGGGAGTATTTTCGCTATCCTGAGCCCCAGCGATGTTAAGGGGAAAACCTGATTAGCTTTAGTCTGGTCTTGTGCATGTGGGTCGGGCAGGAGTAAGATCCTGGTTCCTGAGAATGCCTATACTCGGGAATGCTTTCATGGTCAGCATGAGGCCTCTATTAATTAATTATTGCCTATGCATATTCAGCACATTTTATAACATGCGCAGTTTGGATGTTTAGTCTGTCACTTCTATGGCTCCTCTGACATAACCGGCGTAAAGTTTCGCTCGTTATGTCAGATTTAAACCGTCTTCCTCGCAACAGAAGCTCTTTGAGAAGCAAAAGAGAGATTTGAAACCCCTCAGAAAGTCTATTATATTTTTTTGATTTCTTGAACACCAAATAAATTATGGATATAAAAACAAATATATATGAAAATGAATAGTAAACCTTTAAAGCTTCAGAGATATCCATTTTAAATATCAATTTGACCTTCCCCCGAAAAAACGGACAGGACACTAAGCGACTATTTTGCCTTCAAACTCAACGGGGCTCAAATAGCCCAATTTAGAATGAAGGCGCTGACGATTATAATAGACATCGATGTAATCGAAAACATGCTGCATGGCTTCCTGGCGCGTTTTGAAGCACTCACCGTGGATAGCTTCAACCTTGAGACTCCCATTCCAGCTTTCCATGGCACCATTGTCATAACAATCACCTTTTTTGCTCATGCTGCAAATCAGATTGTATTTAGCTAGTAGTGCTTGGTATTCCTTTGAGCAATACTGAACCCCTCGATCTGAATGAATGATAACCCCATGAGGGTGCTTACGGCGCCATAGAGCCATTTGCAAAGCATTGCATACCAAAGATGCGGTCATACGTTCTCCCATTGCCCACCCCACAACCATGCGAGAATAGAGGTCTAACACAACAGCCAAATACAACCAGCCTTCTTCAGTCCAAATATAAGTGAGGTCGGAGACCCACTTTTGATTAGGCCTGCTTGCTTCAAAATTTTGCTGAAGCAGATTCGGAGCGACTGGTAGATTATGTTTACTGTTGGTTGTTGCTTTAAATTTTCGAGCACCTTTAGCACGCCACCCTTGTTTTCGCATAATATGCGCCACTCGATTCTTGCCAATCTTGAGACCAGATTTCCTAAGGCTTTTCGTGATTCGGATAGCACCAACACGTTGTTTTTGATTATCAAAAATGGTTTTAATTTGAACAGCCAAATTCTCATTTTCTTGTTCTCGGCGTGATGGCGTTCGTTTAACCCAGTCATAATAGCCACTGCGTGAGACACACAGAACACGGCACATCATTCGAGTTTCAAAAAATGGTTCGTTCTCTTTAATCATTTCGTACCTCGCTCTTCGTCCTTCGCGAAGTACGTTGCCACCTTTTTTAGGAAAGCATTCTCCTGAGCCAAGCGTGTGTTTTCACGCTTTAGCCTCGCCATTTCAGCTGATTGAATCTTCTGGTCTTCAAAGGGGATGCCTGTTTGCTCTAGCTTTTTCCGCCAGGCATAAATAACGCTCTCTGACAAACCAAGATCGGTAGCTACTTTGGATATACCATCGATCTCAGCCCTTTTAACTGCTTGTTCTTTGAATTGTAAGCTATATTTGCTACGCTGCTTCACAATATTGACTAATTTCTTCTGACTCATTTAACACCTCTAGGACAGATTTTACTATCTTAGTGAGGTGTCCGGAAAGTCAGGGGCGGGTCAATTCCATAATATGCCTTAATCACAGACGGTGGCAGAGCATATGGGAAACGGTGCTGGTAGTGCCTTCTTGTTGGTTAGAATTAGTTTTTCAATCTGCCCTGTCGACAGCGATTTCACAAAATTTATCATATACCTTTCACATTGGCCAATGATTTTTGCCGTTTTTCATGCATTGAATCCCCAAAAATGCGATTAATTATTTCTTCAGTATTTAGATAATCAACTCTTTCGCCCTGAATAAACATAAATGGTAACTTATTGAATATAAACAAAAACTAAACGTGCAATTAAACTATTATGGACCTAAATTGCCTGGCCAGTGCTTCCTGAGCGTAGTTGTTACCAGCCTACGCGAAAGGCACCCAAGGGCCAGACTCCCCTCATGGAGCGGCTTGAAGAGGCTGGTTGTAGTGCCTCTGTTGGTAGCACCGGTGATTCTTATGACAATGCATTGGCTGAAACCATTCATAGGTTAGGGCTCTGGAAAAATATTGAGCGCGTGGAATATGAGACTTTAGCATGGGTTGAGTGGTTTAATAACCGACGGCTTCTGAGCTCAATTGGTAACGTAGTACCCCGAGCTGAATTTGAGGAGAATTTTTATCGACAGGCTACAATAGTTCTGGCAGCATGATGAAATTTAAACCGTCTCCGACAGTTCCGGGGCGATTCAGTGGGTTTATTAGTTTCGCTTTCAATGAGTTCGATATAGCGATGGAAACCAAACTTTAATGGAATTTAATGAAACTTAGATAAGGAATTGTATGTTACATCAGTTCGAAAAAAGTAAAAGCGCTTTAGGAGAAGAAGCGGAGTTAGGATTAAAATTTTACTTTTTGAACGCACAAGGGGAAGTTATACATGAGGATGCATATTGCTCCCAAAAGATGCTTCCTATGGCAAGTACTAAAAAAATTGCTATTGCTTTATTTGTTCTTTTTAAAGTGTATAAAGAAAATAATTTAGAATTAGATCAACGGGTGGATATTGAAAATCATGATTTTTCGCCAGGTCGCCCAACAAATACGCTAGATCGTTTTTTCTTCATACCTTGGATAACAACAGAAAAAAGAACGATAAGAGAGCTGCTCACCTATATGTTAACTGAAAGTGATAATACCTCTACAGACGTATTATTAAATTTAGTAGGCGGCACAAAAAAGATAAATGCATTCATCAATCACCTCGATTTAAACGGATTTAATTTATCTTATTCTTCAAAGGAATTGCTGTCAGAATATTTTAGTTTATCGCAGAGTAAATCCATTTCAAATATTTTTAAAACAATTTACGAATTTATATGGGGGTACTCATTTAGAATCACTGAAAACAGTATGGTTCAATCAGAAACGGACAGCTGTACACCTGAAATGATGGCAAATTTATTAAAACTACTTATTGAAAAGCAAGAAGTAGAATGGATTTCTCAAGCAAAAGAATTTATTTTTTCAACAATGAACAGATGTCTAACTGGGGATAGGGTTATCAAGGCTGGTGCATCAATCCTAGCACCTCATACATTTGGATCAAAACAAGGTGCAATAGGTGGTATCCGAAATGATACAGCGTACATTGAGTTTGATGATCAAAATAAAGCTATTATCAGCATTCATACCTGCAAATCTAAAGAACCCTTACGTAGACGTGACGAGGTTATTGCCTCTCTTGCAGCAAAAATATTAGAAGAATATTGTGGTCCATATCTAAAAAATAAATACAATCTAGAAAATAAATCTTACGCTGATTCTAAATATGTTTTTCGGCATTAAGTTTTGAAGTGATAGGCAGGCAATAGGATATTATTATGATCCTCCCTTGATTTAGTGGACACCTTATATAATTAATTTATACCTAGCCCACTAATAAAATCTAGTTCTGAAATAACCTGCTGATTCGACTTGCTTGATTGGCTTAATTGATGATAATGCGCGCATAGGGGCGTTTTTAGTGGGCTAGATATAATAAATTTATATTCAGCCTACTGGAAATTGATAGCCCCCTCCTCCGAAAATGAGCGACTAGTCTGGCAGCATTGCCAGTGTTTATTTGCTTATTTGTAGTATCACCAAATCTCAAAAAGCCGATAATACCGTTTTGAGCATTTAATATTGACTTTACCATATGCTCGAAATACGATATATATCATCTTGAGCATATTTGAGGTTGCCATGTCCAATTCCGTATTTATTGGCCGAAACGCCGAACTAGAGCGACTAAAAGCGCTGTATAAGAAAAAAATATCCAGCCTTGTCGTTGTAAAAGGACGAAGAAGAATTGGAAAAAGCAGGCTTATAGGGGAATTTGCTAAAATATCTAATGCGCAAACATTTTGGAGTTTCGCAGGTCTTGCGCCAGAAGATGGCATTTCTGCCCAACAACAAAGGGATAATTTTGCACGCCAGTTAGCATTGCTACTAAAAATCCCGCCTATGACTTTCTTGGATTGGAGCGACGCCTTTGAGCATTTGAGTCTTCATATTAAGCCAGGAGATATTATCCTGCTTGATGAGATTTCGTGGATGGGATCAAAAGACCCTAGCTTTATCCCTAAGCTCAAGGCTTGGTGGGATAAGCAAGCGATGCATGTGTTGCTTGTGTTTTGTGGATCAGTATCAACCTGGATCGAGGAAAATATCCTAAAGAGCACGGCATTCTTTGGTCGCATCAATTTAACTATCAGCTTAGAACCCTTATCGATTCCTGAAAGCGCAGAGTTCTTAAGGGCTCTTGGCATGCAGCTTTCACATTATGATATGTATAAGCTGCTCAGCATTGTTGGTGGTGTTCCATGGTATTTGGAGCAATTTAGTTCTGGTATGACGGCTGATGATAATATCAAGCAACTTGCCTTTGAAAAAAACGGCTTACTTGTCACTGAATTCGATCGCATTTTTCATGACCTTTTTAATGGCAAGGGTGTTACATATAAAAAAATCCTAGATAGCCTTAAAGAAGGTGCCAGAACTCTATCAGAAATAAGGCAGAGCATAGAATTTGCTCACAGCGGTACGCTAAGCCAACTGATGAATCATCTTATTGTGGCTGGTTTTGTGGTTAAGCAATCCTTATGGTCATTTAAAACAGCGGAACCCTTGAAGCAAAGCTTATATAGAATTTCAGACCCATATATGAGGTTTTATCTAAAAGTCATTGAGCCGAATTTGGGGGCTATTGCTGATGGAGGATTCGAGCAAGTGCCGCTATCTAGCATGCCTGGATTTGAAACGCATATGGGATTGCAGCTTGAGGCGCTACTGCTACAAAATCGTTCGCTGTTGCTCCAAAAACTAGGCATTGCACCTGTTGATATTGTGCGCCAGGGCCCTTATAGGCAGACGAAAACAACCACTCAACAAGGTTGCCAAATTGATTATCTAGTGCAAACCAAAACGAACAGCTTGTTTATTTGTGAATTCAAATTCAAAAAACGTGAAATAACTGGCGAAATCATTTCTGAAATGCAAGATAAGATATCAAGATTAAAGGCTCCAAAGGGATTTGCAAAAGTAGCGGTGCTGTTTCATTTAAGCGGTGTTGCCTCTTCTGTCGCCACAAATCCTTATTTTTATCGTATCGTCGATATTGTAGATTTTTTGGAAAAAAATTAGGTCCTTGGAGTAATAGCGAGCGCGTCAGAATATGGAAAGCCATCAATTCATGAGGAAATTAAAATATGAAAAAGATAATCTGCCTTATAGGACTTCTGATTTTAAGCGCTTGCACTCATCGGCCTGAGTCTCCAATCACTTTGCCTAACACTGAAATAAGGCTTTGACCTTCCCCCGAAAAAACGGACAGGACACTAAGCGACTATTTTGCCTTCAAACTCAACGGGGCTCAAATAGCCCAATTTAGAATGAAGGCGCTGACGATTATAATAGACATCGATGTAATCGAAAACATGCTGCATGGCTTCCTGGCGCGTTTTGAAGCACTCACCGTGGATAGCTTCAACCTTGAGACTCCCATTCCAGCTTTCCATGGCACCATTGTCATAACAATCACCTTTTTTGCTCATGCTGCAAATCAGATTGTATTTAGCTAGTAGTGCTTGGTATTCCTTTGAGCAATACTGAACCCCTCGATCTGAATGAATGATAACCCCATGAGGGTGCTTACGGCGCCATAGAGCCATTTGCAAAGCATTGCATACCAAAGATGCGGTCATACGTTCTCCCATTGCCCACCCCACAACCATGCGAGAATAGAGGTCTAACACAACAGCCAAATACAACCAGCCTTCTTCAGTCCAAATATAAGTGAGGTCGGAGACCCACTTTTGATTAGGCCTGCTTGCTTCAAAATTTTGCTGAAGCAGATTCGGAGCGACTGGTAGATTATGTTTACTGTTGGTTGTTGCTTTAAATTTTCGAGCACCTTTAGCACGCCACCCTTGTTTTCGCATAATATGCGCCACTCGATTCTTGCCAATCTTGAGACCAGATTTCCTAAGGCTTTTCGTGATTCGGATAGCACCAACACGTTGTTTTTGATTATCAAAAATGGTTTTAATTTGAACAGCCAAATTCTCATTTTCTTGTTCTCGGCGTGATGGCGTTCGTTTAACCCAGTCATAATAGCCACTGCGTGAGACACACAGAACACGGCACATCATTCGAGTTTCAAAAAATGGTTCGTTCTCTTTAATCATTTCGTACCTCGCTCTTCGTCCTTCGCGAAGTACGTTGCCACCTTTTTTAGGAAAGCATTCTCCTGAGCCAAGCGTGTGTTTTCACGCTTTAGCCTCGCCATTTCAGCTGATTGAATCTTCTGGTCTTCAAAGGGGATGCCTGTTTGCTCTAGCTTTTTCCGCCAGGCATAAATAACGCTCTCTGACAAACCAAGATCGGTAGCTACTTTGGATATACCATCGATCTCAGCCCTTTTAACTGCTTGTTCTTTGAATTGTAAGCTATATTTGCTACGCTGCTTCACAATATTGACTAATTTCTTCTGACTCATTTAACACCTCTAGGACAGATTTTACTATCTTAGTGAGGTGTCCGGAAAGTCAGGGGCGGGTCACTTATTACTTCAAAAGAAAACAACATTGCTTATAAATTATCGGTAAGCCTTCCAGAAGGATATCAAACAAAAGGACATCATTCATATCAAGAAAGCTATCCTGTGCTCTACTTGCTTGATCCCAATGTGGAATTTGGAATGGCTGAAAATATTGCTCGAACAATGATGAATTATGACACTATCAGGCCATTTATTATCGTTGGAATTGGCTATCAGAACCAAGACTTAACTACAACGAACTCCAAGGAATTTTGGTATCAGTGGACAAAAAATCGTGCCAGGGATTACATTCCGATTCAAGTGGCGCAAGGAAAAGACGACTTTGAAGGTGGCGACCATGAATATAAGGGGCTTAGCCAGCTAACAGGCGGCAGTTCAAAGTTCAAAGATTTTATAGAAAAAGAGTTAATTCCGTATATCAGCCAAACATATAGAACGTCAAATGAAAGAGCTTTAGTAGGCCATTCTCAAGCTGGATTATTTGCCACTTGGATGATGCTGGAGCATTCTGATATTTTCGATAAATACATCATACTCTCGCCTTCGTTATGGGTTGAGAAAGGCGAAATATTGAAGCAATCAAGTAAGCTACGGTATTCAAGTAACATCACAGCTTATTTTGCTGCCGGCTCTATGGAACAGGATGCACGAGGCAGTATGGTAAATGATTTAAAAACCTTTTATGACTCATATCCTAAGGATAAAGGTTTCAAATCGAAGCTAGAGATTATAGAAGATGAAAATCATGTTAGCATGGTGCCGATTGCACTCACAAAAGGTCTCAAATATTTATTCGGGAAGTGATGATGTTTAATTCAAACATCATCAGCATTTACGGCGAAAAAGGCAAATGCCAGGGTATATGGGTAGTTTGACATCCTCCACAGCCTTTAGGCTCCGGAGGATGTCAATCAAGTGTATATCCTCTGAGTTATAAGCATTGGATTTATAGCTCATAAGTATGCTATTTTGTGAGTTATAAATAGAGAGGTTTTAACTCATGCAATGGAATTGGGAACAAAGTGACTGGCCATTTTTCCAGTGGCAGAAAGAGGCACTTCAAGAAATAGAGGCAAAGTTTTTGCACCAATCAGGTGTGCTTGTAGGCGTAGCAAGGCATTTTAACAATGTTGATAAAAATATTCTGGTTATCGATATGATAACAGATGAAGCTCTGAAAACTTCGGAAATTGAGGGCGAGTATCTAAATCGAGACAGTGTTCAAGCCTCTATTCGACGTAATTTCGGGCTTGATACAGACTATCGCCGGGTTAAGCCAGCTGAAAGTGGCATTGCCAACATGGTGACAGATTTATATAGAAACTTTGATAAGCGACTATCGCATAAAATTCTTCATGCTTGGCATAAAATGATAACCAATGGGCGCAGTGATTTAAGAGAGATAGGTTGCTACCGCTCGCACGATGAGCCTATGCAGGTGGTTTCTGGCCCAATCGGTAACGAAACGGTCCACTTTGAAGCGCCTCCATCAAACAGAATGAAAAGGGAAATGGGTGCTTTTATTGACTGGTTTAACAAAACGGGACCTGATGGTGCGGATCCTCTCCCTGCTTTGACACGTGCAGGCATTGCCCATCTTTACTTTGTTTCAATCCATCCATTTGAAGACGGGAACGGGCGCATAGGTAGAGCGTTGGCTGAAAAATCATTAGCTGAATGCCTTGGAGAGCCAACACTCATTGCGCTCTCGCAAACGATTGAAGCGAAGAGAAAGCGCTATTATCAAGCACTGGAACAGAATAATAAACATATTGAAATAACAGATTGGTTAATTTATTTCGCGCAAACAGTCTTGGAGGCTCAAGGCTATTCATTAGAGATCATCGATTTTCTCATTGAAAAAAATAAATTTTATGATAGAGCAAGAGGCTTTCTCAATGAGCGACAAGCTAAGGTCATTGCACGACTATTTCGTGAAGGTCCCAGTGGCTTTAAGGGTGGTCTTAGTGCGGAAAATTATATCAGCATAACAGGGACTTCTCGTGCTACTGCTACGAGAGACTTACGAGACCTGGTTGAAAAAAAATTGTTGCTGAAGGTAGGAGAACTCAAAGGTACGCGTTATCACTTGAATATTAAATCGTATACCCATAACAGATGATTTTTCGGGTAGGCGCCGAGCGTTCGAGACGCAGGAGTGTACACAAAGTACATGACTGCGGCGAGAATCGCGAAGGCAACAACCCCGAAAATTCAGCTGTGAAGGGTATATTATTACTGTTTGCAGAGGCATGATGAGACTTAACGATTTTATGTGTGGTTTTTTCTTATCGGCTCATTTGAGGCCTTGATACTTATGGGTAATAGATAGCCTCCCCAGCTATGGGTGGATTCGCAAAGGGGAAGAACGTGAGTTAAAAAGCAATACAGGGCGCTCTCGCTTTAATATTCATGGTGCGATGAATGCAGAGACATTCGAAACGACAGTTGTTGCCAGTGAAAGTAACATTGATCATGAATCTACGATTTCACTTTTTGCGCAATTACTGATTCTTGACCCTTTTGCTAAAAAAATACATGTCATTTTGGATAATGCAAAATATCATTATTCTAAAGAAGTAAGAAATTTTGTTTCAACAAGCAGAATTAACCTTATTTACTTGCCAGCGTACTCTCCTGAATTGAATTTGATAGAGCGCTTATGGAAAGTTTTCAAGAAAAATGTTATTTACAATAAATATTACGAGAAATTTGAGTCTTTTAAAGAAGCTTGCTTGGATTTCTTTGGGAATCAAAAAAAATATCTTGAGCAAATCTCATCGATTATGGGCGATGGCTTGGAAGCTTTCCGCACTGCATAACACCGAAATATGATCTGTTATGGGTATATTATAGTAAATTGATGAATCTTGAAATTAATGGATTTGCAATAGTTATTCTATTTGGCTCAAATTATCTTTTGTAATGGAAATATTGACTGAATGTAATTTCAGGATGTGACCTTATGAGGGGCGACTCTGAGTGTCATTCTTAGTCTAACGTAAAAAATGCAAATGTCCTCATGGGGCGACATATGAACAATGATCCGTATATTAGTAGTCCTGGCAACCTAATTAGCTTTTTAGAAAGCAAAAAGATCTGTTCATTTCTGATTGGAAATGGGTATTGTTTATCCCACCCGGTTTTTGGCAATGCATTTAAATGGGATTTAAGTAGTGCCTTAAATAAGGATAGTATTCTGCCGCCGGAATCTAGAAATTGTCCTGAAAAAGATCTGGGGTGGGCTAGACATCAGCTCGTTTCACAAACAATTAAATATTATATCAGATGCATTTGTGGCGATTCATGTCAGTCTCTCTTGAGAGAAGCCTATTCCCAATATAAAGAAAATCAATATAAGCCGTTGTCCCTGTTTAATTATTGCAGGGGTCACAATGTTAATATATTCACAATCAATTACGATCCGCTGCTCTATTTTGAAATACTTGGGTTGAGAGACCGGTTTGACGGATTCATAAGTGGAAAAGACAATAATAAAGATGGATGTCTTTCAAAATATAATAACGAATCTGATGCTGGTTTCAAACAACAAGAATATTACGCTTGTAAACTTGAGAATAAGAAAAACGGACAGAAAATTTATTATTTGCATGGCGCATGGTTTATCCTTGAAAACAAGCAAGATCAATTAAAAAAAATAAATATTGACGAATCAATTGGCATAGAGAACATATTTGAAAAAGATAAATGCCCATTTTTCATACTTGAAGACAGATGGTATATTAAGAAAAGTCTTATTGAGATAAGCTCTTATTGGAAATGTTGTGCGGATGCGTTAATGAATACCAATGGAAGCTTGTTTGTGCTAGGGGTGTCATTTGCAAATGATGAACACATTATTGAATATTTGAGCAAAAGTAAATTTGATCATATCTTTATATGCTATTTGCTCGAACCGCCAGATATTGCAGAAAAATGTGGTGTTATTGGTATAGACCCTGCTGAATTAGAAAAGAAAATAATATATGTTAAGATCGATCAAAACGTTATTTGGGAAAGTACTACTTAATTACATTTTTGCACTGCATACCGTATCTAGATCGATTTAATGGACTGAATTTAAATATATTATTTACTTTTCAGTGCACTTTTAATTGAAGCATATGGCAAAATCATGTGCTGAGGATCTTCGCCAGTTGGTATAAATCCGTATGATTTGTAGTAATCAACCAATTTTGAATTTTTTGCATTTAGCTCTAATGCAAAAAATGAACCTCTTTCAAGTGATTTTTCTAATGCGTATTTTAGCACAATAGTGCCAAATCCCTTTTCCGTATGATTAGTATTTCTACCGATCCTGCCAAGTAGTACGGTCCCAATTTTGGGATAACCAGGGATCATTTTTTGCAAACTAGACGGGATATCATTTAGAATGAGTGCGCTATTTGATAATGTGAAGTATCCTAAAATGATACAGATTTTATTAGGATCAACAACCACATAAGTATCAGATATATATTTCCTATGCTCTTGATTGGCGCGCTCCTTTAAAAAGCGCTCAATATCAGAATCAATGTTCTGAAAGCTTTCTCGGTCATGCACGTTTGGATTGAGTATTTGTACAATCATAAGGATCCAAGAACAACAAATAACAGAGTATCATTATGTTATCACATTGTGCTTACAAATGACACACAATGTGTGTCATTTGGGGTTCGACTGGGGTTGCTGTTTCTGACAGGGTATACTATACTACCTCTAGAGGATGTCTTTATTTGGTGCATATGCGATGAAGCCTGCAATTAAAAAAAGCCCTGAAATTAGGGTGCAGTTTAGAACAACAGAAGAAGAAAAGTTATTCTTTGAGATGACTGCGCGTCGCTGTGGATTCAAAAACCTATCAGAATTTTTAAGGGTTAGTGCTTATGAAAAAGCTCGAAGAGAGTTCCCCGAGCAAGAATCCCCTATCTTTGAGGCTAGACAGTTGTCAGCTCAAGCCTCAAAAGTTGTAGCAAATGCCATAATCAACCCACCTGAAGCCAATGAAAATCTTCAAGCGCTTTTTAGTAGTAAAAAGAAATGAGCTGAACCAAAATAACCGATGGTCTCTATTTTTAGATCGTCTGACACAATCAGGCCTCGATATATTATGTCTTTTAAGTAGCTCGTCGCTTATCAGTAGCTGGCGTTATTTGAAGCTTAAATCCCAAATTTTTCATAATTAACCCAAATGTGTCAAGTTTTGGGTTTCCTGTTTCAGATAGCGTTTTATATAGGCTTTGTCTATTTAATCCAGTTATTTCAGAAAGATTGGATATTCCCCCTTGAGCATCAACAACTCGTCTAAGTGCAACTAAAAATGCTTCAATGTCGTTATCTTCTTGAAACTCATCAAATGCAACTTGTAAATAGGTTGCGGCTTCATTTGGGTTTTTTAATTCTTTTAAAATTTCGTCATCATAGCTAATTGTATTAGCTAATAGCTTTCTTTTATTCATCACTTCTCTCCATTAATTCTTTTAAAAACTTCTTGGCTTGCTTTATGTCACGATCCTGTCCATTTTTGTTACCCCCGCAAAATAATATCACCAAGACATCATCAATATCGGCATAATAAATCCTGTAACCGGGACCAAAATCTAACCTTAGCTCATTCACACCTTCTCCAACTGATTTATGGTCACCATAGTTTCCAAGCTGTATCCTATCAATCCTGGCTCGAATTCGGTTCTTTGTGATTTTATCTTTAATTGATTCCATCCAGTCGTTGTATGGAACCTTCCCTTCTGCTGTTTCATACAGTCGTATTGATTTAGTTTTGGTTTTCATTCCTAATTGTCGCCTACGGGCGACTTGTTGTCAAGATATGATAAATTTAAAGTAGTGTGTACTAGCACTATGATTTAAGAGACTGAAATCTAGAATATGCGATAAATGACACAGGATGGTCGCTTCTGGTAAAAAGGAGCGGCTAATCTGTCAGAATTACCAGTGTTTATGAAGGTGTGCCATTTCGGACGTTTACAGAGCTATTTTCATAATTCTATTTAATTAGACCAATATTTTTCAAAATCATTTCTTGTACATTTAGAGCTTGAATAATCATATCTTCAAAAAGATATTTTGTTTCATTTCCTAATTGAAAAATGAGCAATTATGCTTCGTTAGTGTGATTGTTAAGCCATTTTTAGACTAGGGTAAACGAAAGATGGTTTCAATTATATTATGTGTTTGTATCGCCAAAGCTAATGTGTCCGCTGTATGCCATAAGGCGCACTGTAATATCACTCATCAAGCTTCCTTGCTTTAATTGATATTATTAGAGGACATTTTCAATTTGCTCAAAACCGACCTCTCGCTTTGCCACTACATTTCTATATACATAAAGACCTTAACTTTAGGTTAAAGTTTTCTTATGAAAAGCTCTAGGAGAGTTCCCTGAGCAAGAATCCAGTGTCTTTGAAAGCTAGACAGCTCTCCTGATAAAAGAAGCGACTACTCTGGTAACATTTCCGATGCTTATGAAGGTGTGCTGATTCGGGCTATTGCGGCCATATTTTATATTTTTTAGGAAATAAATCTAAGCTACTATAACAATCTAAAAGCGTTTTGAGGACATGATTTTTGACATCGTTTGGATGATTTCTATATTTCATTTCTGTATAAGTGTAAATATCCGCCAGTTGGAGTAATCTGCTATGGTGTGAGTGACAAAAAAACAATGTATCCGATATTCTTTCTATTTTTTTTCCTTTGGAAGCATCCGTTTTATCAGATTTAAATAAATTAAAATTGTCTGTATCCCTTTTATTAGTTTCATCGTCTTGATCGCCTATTAAAAGCGCATGGCTTTCAAGGCTCTTCATGTATTCATCAACTTTTTCAATAAGAAACATAATTGCCCAATCCCTTGGGGTTTTGTAATTTTGGGATTTGATTTGTTCAGTACGTATTTCGATATAAAATACCTCGATGTAGCTCCAGCTAATAATGTTGAGCATGTTCTTATACAAAAGGGCACGGTCATTCATCTGATGACCTTTAAAATTATTTTTTCCCTGAACAATATCGCACGCATGAATCTCTGTTTTCTTGCATCTTTGGTTTTTTTTAAAATAGGTGAATGCCAAATCATCGATTATTTTTTCAAGGTACAGAATATTATCATCTGAAATACAAATGGCGCCTAAATAATAACTATTTTGACTGCCTGGTATATTTTTCACTTCATCAAAATACACTAGATACATTTTACCACGCAATTCGTGAAATGTGTTTTTCAGTTAAAATAAATGACATTAAAATGATAGGAATTGTTCGATGAGAACTGCCGTAGGTAATAAATTTACTAATATTGAATTCAAATTCAGGTGGTTATGCACTGATGTCAGACGGTGATACAGAAATTCTAATTTCAATAGAAGTCCGCATAACTCTCCAATAATCGAAAGACGTATCATTTAATCTTAAATCCGGCTGAGCATGGAACCACAAGTCTAGAAGTATTGCTAGTGTTTATTAAGGTGCGCTATTTCGGACGCTTACGACACCCATACGAGAAGCTTTAGAATCACGTTTACGGTTCGATTGTCTTGGGTGGAGGCCGCACGGATGGATTCTCTATAATGCCTACCTGCATTCTGAGTACCGCGAGTAAAGCGTCGCGTTTTTCTTGGTCTCTCGAAATCGTATTAATGATTAGTGGTAAAATCTTCAAGGCTATTTCTGGGGTTAATTTTTTCAAAAATATATTAATGAAATCATTCAGGTTTTTCCCAATTTCATCTTTTTTAATAATACTTGTTGGGCCGCCTCCAGAATCACCAGGAGGGGTATCGGGTATTTGAGTTTGAGATGTAGGAAAAAAGATGTACGTAATAAATATCATTCCAAAAATAATTGAGAATATGCCAAGCCCGTCAATTCTTTGAATGATCCCTCCAATTAATGCTACTCCGAATAAAATGATTACTACACTGAACGCCTGTAACCTTGAAATATTCATACCCTGCCTTACGCATATTATGTAAAAGCACAATTTATTATAGCTATTTTCGGCAAATAGAATAGAACTAAATTATTTTAAAGGTTTTTATTAAGAAGGGGCGAGACCCCAACGTCCCCCATACGCATCCAGTATCTCAATTAATCAAATTCAAGTTGCATTTGTTCGCAATTTTCTTAAGTGTTGAATTCTTGTCACGTTCGATGTTTATGGTTACCTCGTTATGAGACAGAGCACAGGCTTTAATAGCCCCTTTCTTTTGATGTTCATTTTCTATTGAATATTGTTTATCCAATCGATTGTACAAGAATCGAATTACTTGACAATAAGTTGAGCCCGCTTGGACTCCTTCAACCCCTTGAACTTCTTTAGAAATGTCTTGATCTAGTGGAACGTCTACTAGATCAATTAGTCGCGGATACCGGGAAAAGAGTTCTTCAAGATTCATAGTGATTGCAAACTGTGGATCTTGAACCATATCAGAACATCCCCTTTCAACTGCTGAAATAGCAAGCACGGAACTATTTGAAAAAACGAGAAAAAGACCAAAAATTAAATATTTTAAAAAATCCATTTTGTTTCCCTAGCTCTCTGAGCCCTACGTAGATAGTTTTGTACTAAATATCAATCCCATAAATATCTTTAACCATTGACGGCGGTAAGCCATTTGGGAAAACTTTGCTGCGAGCCCCTGGTGGAGGAAGAAGCGATTCTGACTTTATTAATTTCTCGGCGACAGAAAGATCTTTGTTATCTTCCGGGAAATATTTATTCAAAATGTAGCCAATAAAACAAACGACGACGTAAAGACTGTTTTTTGTTGTTCTAAATGCTCGCTTAATTTTGGAGGAGCTCTTTGTTGATTTTTGAACCATATTCATATGACATCCAGTCTGTGTTAATTGCACCAGCGGCTGTTTTTAAGCCTCTACTCTCAAAATGATCAGCAATCGCAAAATTAATATTTTTCTGCCCTGCTCTATCAACAGCAACTTCGCTTAATTTACCATAAATATTTGTATTTAGTTGAGCAAATTCATTGCTTATCCAGCGCTCTTTGAAGTCATTCTCGTAGCCGCGATGATCGGCTTCTTTATAGAGTGCATCAATCATATTGTGATATACACCATAAACAGCTCCGTAGGTCTGTGTTTGATTTGAATACCCACTCACATTCAAACCAGCGCTCAATCCCCAACCCATATTCGAAACATGAGAATCCTGTATAGCATAGAGGCTAGTCAACTTCTCAGATGCTTCAAGTGCTAAATCGCGTCTGCCGTTAGGCTTTGAGAGTATAAGCTCTACATCGGAAGGATCCGTTAAGGCTGTCATCCCAGAGCTGTCGTTACCTGTATTCGTTCCCCTTAGGATGGTATTTTGATCATTAATCGTCGCGCTATTGTTCCAATTTAGGCTCCGATCTGTGCTTGCATTGCGGTTGATGGTAGCTGTCGAGCTAACTACATGCCCTTGAATATCTGTGGTCAGATGCAATAATCCGCCATCGGTTAGAGTTTGTGCTTGGATGGCAGATATATCCCCCCGCCTCTCTAGATGACGAGCTTGTTCGCCGGTGAGCCCCACCGAGAGATGGGCGCCTTGTTGCGCAATGGCTGCTTCAGTCGGGGACAATCCCATGATACTGGCAAGATTATCTAAAACTTTCACACCCGCATTATTGCGCGCCATGTTCATAGCTTGGATATCAGTTTTTTGCTCTACATATTCCAGAATATTACCCTTTGACGCAGAAACCTCTGCGATTTTGTCGACGGCCAAATAAGTACCCAGTGCATGCCACGCCTCTTCATCAGTCCAATGAGGATTAGCCGCCTTAATTCTATCGACCATGGCTTGACTCGACGCATTTTGAACGTAACCGTGCTTTTGGCTAATGGCCGTTGTCGCTTGAGACATATCCGCCGCACCGCCAAGTCCTAGCTCATGAGCTGCCTGCTCAGAGCCACGAGCATGCGCAATCCGAGTGCCCGTATCAATGCGCGCTGTCTCAAACGCAACCTGACTCAAGTCTTCGCCTGCCTCAATGGTTGCCCGAGCATTACCAGCTTGAGTGCCGCCCTGAATTTTGCCCATCACCATACCCGAGCTGAACGCGCTACCGGTTGTCATGCTGGTTGCGGTTAAGGCCGCACCAATATCAGCGCCTTTATGATACGTTGCAGCACTGCTCATGCCACTAAAACCAACTTGGCTAGCACTACCAAAAGTCGCATTGGCTCGCGCTAAGGATTCAACCATCTCAGCGGTATGCTGAGGTGACTGGGTAAGTTCAGCTGCTTTTTTACCTTCCTGGTCTACCTGGTGCGACCAACGATTCGCAATGGAAGATAACGAATAAGCGTTGAATTTAAATAAAATGGCGGCGATAAACGTCGCAATCGTAATGCCTAAACTCCTCGCCTGCCCCATGATGGCTAAAGCCTTCATCGCACTTTCAGGCGCTTCCCAAAATGCCAAAAGCCCCATATTGTGAATACTGCTTCCACTAAAGGCGTGCACCATTTGGTCTAGCGTCATCTGATATAAAAAGGCATCGACAATGCCCCAGAGGGCAAGCCACGCAAATAAAGAAAATGTTAGATTTAGCACCTGCGGGAACAAAGGCGTGACCATAAATAGAAGCAATATCGGAAGCAGCCCCAATATCACGGCCGTCATAACGGCTCGGATGGCGGGCAACCAGTTTTCAGCCGCCTGCGCGACCCCAATCCCCTCGTTGATCATCGCTCGGTTTGTTAAACTTCGAACCCCGATGTCTGGATTGGCATCTTGTATCGCCCCAGCAACGCTGGAAGCAATGACACTATTGCGTATAAAAGCATCCGACGGCACGGATGTCCCATATGCTGAGCTAATCGCTCGGTCAATCGAAGATTTGCAGGCTTGAATACCGATTTCATTATTCAGGCTAAAATTATTTTTCTTGCAGATATGCTCTAAAAATTCACTCGTTGACTCACCACTGACTAGCTTGGGTTTTAATTTGTCAGTCCAAGCGGCTTCACAGGTCATTAACTCGCCAGTTTTATGTTGCTTATCAAAGTACTGAGTATAGAAAGCCTGATTTTTTAAATGCTCCATTTCACCCATCAAGTCGATTGTTCTAGAGCGTAATTTTTCTAAATTAAAATCTTTATCAGGATTGACTAATGCCAGAGGATAGCAATCAGCAAAGAATTTTTTGATTGATTTATGAAGATAATAATCAATTTTACCGGATGTGCTCTGTGTCGCTTCATACAACAATTTAAAGCTTAAACCACCCGCATCCTTTGAATAGGGAGATGCTGCATTCTTATCAAGAACATTGACAACCGCTCGCTCAACTTTGTTGATTAGGCTTGCAGCTAAAATAATCAAATTAGGAACGTGTTGGACAGCCTCATACTGGTTGGTCCTCGTGTCATAAATATGCATTGTGCCTTTAGGTATCACAAGCCCTTTAAATACTAAGGTGCCCAAGATGGGCACCACCAACCAGTTAAGAGAAAAACGTGAATGCCCATCAAAGGAGCCTATCACCGCCTTTCCGTAAAATAAACTGCCACCAACAAAAATCCCCAAGATGGCAAAGATACTAAAAAGCACGATATAATCTTTATCAGCAAAGATAAGCGCTATTTTCCTAAAGGCATCTAGCGTAGCTGAAAACCCATCATAGACATAAAAATCCATGGTCAACGCCAACGCACATTGACTCATAGACATCCCAACAACAAATGCGCCAATTCTTTTTTTAATCATGATGCCTTTTCAAATTCGACTGAAATGTTTCTATTGACTTGTTTATCATCTTGTTCATTTAGATGCTGATACTGCATCGAAATAGCAAGTGAATTTAGTTTTTGTTGATAGGCTGTTAATACAGCGCGCTGATTGCTTTTTAATTTTGAATATAAGCTATTAAAATGCTGACTTGCTTGAGCATAGACCCGCATATCACAGGGCTTATCGCCCGCGCTGGCCCCCGATTCCATGGCTGCTTTCACCTTGTTAAACATAAATTCTGTATTCCGATACAAGTCGCTAAAAATATAAAATGTATAATTAATCGCGACTAGTTCAGTCATTAAGTCAATTTGCAAATCGACATTGTCCTTGATAATCGCCTTCCGCAGAATTGAGTAAACCGGCACGTTAGCAGTCGCATTGATGAATTTTTCCTCTTCAGGATCAAGCTTAGTCCCAGCTTTCATATGCGCAGCAATGCTTTTTAGTTTTTCGCGCACGATACTCATCACCCCTCTTTCACTGTCTTTAACGCAATCCCCATTAACATCTTTTGCATAGGCATGCCCATACAGCATATCTTCAATGGAGGTTTTTTGGTTTTGAGGACATGCGGTGATTTCTATTGCAGTTGGAATAAAATCTTCCCTTCCTGCCTGAATTTTTACGTCGCCCATATACCCCCTGATAATGTTCGCGTATTCAGACATTCCCACTTTCGCCGTTGCATTGGCTATCACGGAGCCTGTTTTAAAAATTTCAGAGACCTCGAGGGGGCAGCCTGCGACTTGAGCCTTTAAATCTGTGGTGGGTTTATTGTCGTTAGCTCGTATTTTTTCCTGTGCTTCATGCCAGCTTCGATCTGTTGCTTCTTTTAATGAAACGCCGGATGTGATTTCATTCCAAACCTCACCCATAATATTGGGGTCGCCTTTCGAAGCAGTCACCACCATGCGTTTGGACATAGCGCATTCATTCAACTGCAAACTATTCAGCCAAGTCGCTGCGGCATCAAGCTTAGTGAGCGTCTCTGAGCATTCCTTGCACATGGTTTTGAGCACCATGTCAAAGGCCATCGCTGGAGCAACCTGCATCATGCTTTGAAATTTTTGAACGATATAGTCCTCATCCAAAAAGCTGATGCCGCCCATAAAAATATCAACGTTTGCACAACCAGTTGAGAGCTTTGGCTTTGAAAAGGTAACGAGATGATCCGTTGTAGTGTTAAAGCGCCCCGAAAAGCCCCCGGCGCTATAGAAACCACGCTGTTGATTCTCGTAACTGCTAGCACCGTCTATTTTGGAATGGTCAAACCAGTTTTTCACCCAATTAGCATTTGCCGCGCCGCAGCAAATAAGGGATATCGAAGCCACCAGTGTTTGGAAGGATTTTTTCATTTAGAGGCCGCCTTGATGCTTAGCTGGATCGAAAAAGCCGCCCTGCATGTTTTCGTTTGTATAGAACTGCTCAGGCCTAATCGCGCCTTCTAGCATTCGAATTGCTCGATAGGCGCCCTGCTCAATGGTGCTCAAGGGCTCAGCGCCCACAGCAACGGGCACCCAACGTTGAGATCCTTTCTCAATCATAATGAGCATCGGTGTGACCGAAGCATTGAACCTGGCTGCGATTTCAGGGTGCTTACCAAGGTCAAATTCCTCTACTCGCCAATGATGCTTATCTTGAAAGTGTTTCAAGGTTTGTCGCATGACTACACAATACGAACAATCCTCTCTGGTCAAATAGCCAAAAGCATAACGATCTCTTTTTGCGTTAAGCTTTGTTTGAATTATCTCTTCATGCTGCTGCTTTTTTACATTCCTGCTTGCGGTGGTCGTCGGATACGCTGATTTAGCATTGAGTTCAGGATGTTCTAACATCACTTGCCCACTCACGGCGGTAAATGCAGCCGATTTTCGGCGCACTACATCTTGAACAGTGTAATAATTCGCCACATCATCCGGCTTTAAAGTATAAGCGCTGTACTCAAGATGTTTTTTTAAAAGCTTTCGCAATTCGGCAGGATGCATCGTCATCATTGCTTCTGGCGATGGCATGACTGGCTTTGGGTATTGCTCGATTTTTTCCGGCTTATTCGATGAAATATCTTCGTACCAAAAATACCCATGCTTTTCATCTCGCTCAGGCTCATCAGCCAGGAGTGACAGCGGCTGCATCCAGATGCATG
The DNA here is from genome assembly GCA_046348545.1 of Gammaproteobacteria bacterium. Taxonomy (GTDB): domain Bacteria; phylum Pseudomonadota; class Gammaproteobacteria; order Berkiellales; family Berkiellaceae; genus JAXMEB01. The sequence continues at coordinate 1,340 of JAXMEB010000007.1, read as the reverse complement.
CCGCTAAAAGGGAAATTTGACACGATTTCAGCATCACGCCTTCTCTGTCTTAAGCGGTTCGAGTTCAACATGAACTTGGTCCGTATCAAATTTTTGGTCCGCATCGGTCATTTGATCGACCAATTTCCCAACGGGATAGAGCGGCAATAATATGAGATTGCCATGTGACTTCGAATTGACTGATTTTTTTAATTGCACCGATTTGTTTTCATATCCTTCTTTGGTGAAAATGAAATGACCCGAGTCCCCCGGACTGATTGCAACGGTTAAGGGCGTGACGCCTAAATCACCCCGCTCGCCAGATGAAACCATGGCACCCGCCGGCACAGACGTAAAGGTCATATCTTTCTTTTTGTGCCCACCTGCCATGGTTGAGCACCCCGTATTCAATAGAGATATTAAAACTGAACCTACAATGACTGACTTCCTGAACATTACATTTAACTCCTTAAAAGATGACTTTTAGTACTATTGCTTTTGATAAATCAACTAATCCAAAGTAGCGACTATCAAAACTGTCTTCATGTGTTCCCATCACGAATCCTTCATTTTCTGGTATGACTCCTTCAAATTTAAAAGCGGGTAATTTATTGGCTAGCTTGGCATGACCCAATAATGTGCCATCACATAAAAATTGATGGTCCTTTTTTTCTAGCAGCTCGCCTGGTCCGCATGCGATACGTTTTGTCAGGCGTACAGCGTCTAAGCCTACCAATTCATGCCTTAAATCAAACAAAACATAATCCCCCTTTTTAGGCGTTTGGTCTGTTTTCCAAAATGCGCGATGGTCAATGCTATTGGAGGTGACAATCACCAAATGCTCAAATACAAACCAAACCATCAATGACAGAAACCCAGATATTAAAAGAATTCTCATTTAAAACACCTCGATCAATTTTGAAATCTCATGATCGTTCGAGAGCTCATACAAAGCTTCGAGCAACCCTCGAATTGAGGCATCACCATAGACCACATGTGTGGCAGGTTGCGGCTTGCCACCATCAGTACAGTGACTTTCTACATTTAATTCTCTTTGATATATGAGCGCCGGTACGACCTTGATTTGATTGGCTCGAAATAGAATCGGATCAATTAAGACGGTCGTATTGTGCATTTTGCAATTCTGCTGGCAGCTTGGGTCAACCTTTAAAATGTCTGCCGTAAATTGCATAGTTGGACCTAACTGCTTTAAGCCCTCTACCCCACCTTGCAGTACCATCACACCGCCTATTTTTGCTAAATCAATCGCATACCGTCTTAAAGTGATTAGTGGAATGGATTTGCTAATAAACAACACGGGGCGATTAATGGATGCTATTTCAACCGCTTCCCTATCTTTG
>JAXMEB010000006.1:0-121001 GCA_046348545.1 Gammaproteobacteria bacterium | reverse complement strand
ATACTTGTTCTAAACAACATTTAATAAAAAATATGCAGAACTCATTTAAACCACGTTGCGTTAAAGCACCTCGACCGTCATAGTCACCCTGTCGCGGCTGGTCAGCCTCCATTAACAATGCTTTATATTGACGATGCGCCCTAGCAAGCCCTCTCGATATTGACCAGAGGCTATTATACCCTTCACAGATGATTTTTCGGGTAGGCGCCGAGCGTTCGAGACGCAGGAGTGTACACAAAGTACATGACTGCGATGAGAATCGCGAAGGCAACAACCCTGAAAATTCAGCTGTGATGGGTATAGTTACGTCATTTTCTTCCAAAAAGATTGCCAATCTTTCTGCCAGTCTGGAGCTGTGCAAGAACGGACCCAAAAGGGAGAATCGGAGAGGGAGGGATTCGAACCCTCGGTACCCAAAAGGGTACTGCGGTTTTCGAGACCGCCCCATTCGGCCACTCTGGCACCTCTCCTCGGGCAGACAGCATACCACATTGAGAATCACTTCAAAACGCGATAGGATACCACATCGCTAGGAATGGGATTTTCCCCGATGCACAGTCACTAGCTCAAATTTTGATCGCATGTTGTGGAAGGACCTATCTGAATGCGCCCCATCATTGTCATACCCGCTTATGAACCCACCAAGCAACTTCAAAAGCTGGTTAATGAACTTATAAGGCAAACCGCCCAACCTATCGTTATCGTCAATGATGGCTCTTCGAAACAGTGTGATGCTATTTTTAAGGCATTGAAGGACCTTCCCAATCTGCATGTTTTGAGCCACGCTATTAATTTAGGGAAAGGACAAGCCCTTAAAACAGCGATGAATTATGTATTAACGACCTTTCCTGATGCACCAGGCATTGTCACTGCAGATGCAGATGGGCAACATGCTGTTGATGACATTTTAATGATTTCTGAGAAACTATCAGCTTGTCCTGAAAAATTATGGCTTGGCGCGAGACAATTTGAAGGACAGATCCCTTTACGTTCTCGATTTGGAAACACACTGACTCGCTACATTTTCAGATTTTTCACAGGCGTGAGTCTTTATGATACTCAAACTGGTCTCAGAGGGATCCCAATTGCATTTCTAACTGATCTATTACAGACCCCAACGTCAGGTTACGACTTTGAGCTGGATATGCTGATTCTTGCCGCTCAAGAAAAGCTACCCATCAAATCTCACCCTATTAAAACCATTTACGAAGATAACAATGCCAGTTCACATTTTAATCCTATCATCGACTCCTTCAAGATTTATTTCGTTTTCTTTCGTTTTTTATTTGTCGCTTTGATGAGTGGTGTCTTCGACTTTCTAATCTTTTCCATCGCATATTTTTTCGTGCCCCACATTCTAATCAGTGAAACTTTGGCTAGAGTTTTCTCAGGCACATTTAATTTTATCTGCAACAAATCAATGGTTTTTAAATCTCAAGATAAATGGCCTGGAGAAGCCCTAAAATATACTCTACTCTGTATGCTAAATCTGCCTTTCTCTTATGGGATCATCTTTGCAATGCAGCGCATGGGCTGCCCTATTCACCTGTCTAAAATCATTGCCATGATTGGTCTTTTCTTCGCGAATTTTGCCATTCAAAAAGTCTTGGTTTTCGGCTCGCGCGTACCCACCAAGCGCTGGGCCGCCGAACAATAGCTATTTTTTATGAGGGGATGCGGCACTACCCGCCAAAATTCCACCGTCAATCACAAAATCTGCACCCGTAATGTATTTAGATTCATCTGATGCGAGATATAAAACAGCATAGGCAACATCGATGGGCTCACCCATATGTCTGAGCGGGATCCCTGCAGAAATGTTTTGAATAGCCTGTTCACGGGTTGCCGCATCAGCCCCCAACATCGCATCCCAAAGTGGAGTCAGTATGGCCGCCGGCTCAACAGCATTGCAACGAATAGGATATCCTTGTTCAGCACAATACAAGGCTACTGTCTTAGTATGATTACGAATGGCAGCCTTACTGGAAGCGTAGCTACACGCATTAGGTATTCCTACCACACCCGAACGAGAAGACATATTGATGATAGACCCCCCTTTGGCTTTCATCAGCTGAATCCCGTACTTGCATCCGAAAAAGACACCATCCAAATTCACAGCATGGATATGATGCCAACTTTCAAGAGAGGTATGCTCTGGATTTTGAGGCCCCCAATCCCCTTCTAGCCCTGTAATCCCTGCATTGTTGAACAGTATATCTACGTAACCATACTGATCTTTAATAAAATCCGAAATTTTAATCCATTCTTGTTCTTTGCTTACATTCAGTGAATGATACGCAGCCGATTGTCCCAATGACTCCGTGAAAGCTCGCCCCTCTTCATCTAGAATGTCCGTGACAATCACAAATGCTCCCTCACGAGCTAAAAGCTTTGCGGTCTCTTTCCCAATACCTCGCGCAGCTCCGGTTACTAAAGCAATTTTGTTTTTAACTCGCTGCATAATGACTCCTATATTGGATACCAGGCGTTATTAGGAAAAAAGCACATTATCACAGCTATTCGAGGTATATGCACCACTTTATCTTTGCATCCAACTTATGTTAGGATTCGTACAATTTTTTGTGCATGAGCTTGATAATGTCATTATTTTACAAATTTAGATCTTCAACATTAGCGAAGCAAGGCCTCTTTGGGCTATCTCGTTTTATTAAAGCTGAAACTCCAGCTGACTTAGCAAAAGATCCTGACTATGTTGATGAGCCTGAATCTAACTTAAAGAAAAGTAAAACTAAAAAAGCTAAACTTAGTGCCCCCTCATCTAATGGGAGAAAAAAGCTCTCTCTAACTCGGTTGATGGGTGCTGGCACAGAAGCAATTGAGAAGGCGAAGACTTATTTTGTTGTTTCTACCCCAACAACACCTGCCAGGCTTAAGCCAGCCTTACCTCTCCTGGGAGATCGAACTCCAAGCAAGGCAGAACTGACAACCCCTAAAAAAGGCGCTCATAGTTCTCAGCTTTATTCGCCGCAAGGTTCATCTTATGACAACCAAGGCAAAATTACGATTGTTAAAACAAAAGCTGATAAAACACAGGTCACGCTTCACTGCAGCCTTTTCTTTCCTTCAATAAAAGCACCTAAAGATAATCGAATCTCGTTTCCATCTTCTCCTCCACCAGAGTTTAAAAAATTAAAAAGCCATATTCTAAAATTACAAAATTCTCACGCTGAATTTAGCTTACCCTCGATACTGCCAGTCACTCTAGATCATATTAACAACATTCATGATGAAGGCAAAAAGCGCTGTCCTGAAAATAAGTCTGTAATGGGAAAGCTATCCGCAAAAGAGGCCGCCAACCTTGGCGGATTGAACATTTCACCAGATGTTGTGTTGCAGTGGCTTCACGTTAAAGCAGCTTATCTTGCAGGTCAGTTTGATCCAACAATAAAGCGCTCACGATCTCAAGTCGCCACCAATTTGATACTCGGGACTCGCGAAGGGAATGCACATATGACCTTAATTGAGATGGCGTTTAAACATATTTTGAGTAATGAAAGCCTAAAGATTGATGAAATTCATCAAAGCGAAATAATTGAATGGGTACCTGGATATGAAAACGTCATTGCAAATGTAATCCACTATAAACTCAGCATTCCAGGCTGCGAAATCAGTTATGAACTTGATCCATGGACACTAAATAAAGTCCCTGACAACAAAGAAGAATTGATTCATCAATTTGTAAAAACTATCTTTAGTGAAGCATCGAAGGAACCCAAGCAGACGGTTCATCCTAATGAAAAAATAGTTTCAACTTTAAAGCTGAGTTTATTTGAACTCTCTAAAGAAATCACTGCAGAAGCAAGCAATTCAAAATCATCGGTCTCAAACAATGCCGTCGGTCCTGCAACAGGCCCCGAAAATTCAAAATCAGAGCCTCTGCCAAGAATAAACCGACTTTAAAAATCTAAGGTAGCGGAACGCCTAAGCGTTTCGCTGCAATCTCATATCCTTCAACGACTTGACCCAAGTTTTTACGAAATCGATCTTTATCTAAAATTTCTTTAGTTTCTGCGTCCCATATGCGACATCCGTCAGGACTAAACTCATCGCCCAACAGTAAATGACCTGAACGGTCTAAACCAAACTCCAGCTTATAATCGACTAAAAGCATACCTGCTTCTGCAAAAAGGGGGGCTAGAATCTCATTGACTCGAAAAGTCATTTCTTTCATCTTGGCCACCTGAGCCGCTGTTGCCCACTTGAAAGTCTCAATATGAGATTCATTAACCATTGGATCGCCCAAGGAATCATCTTTCAAGAAAAATTCAAATATGGGCGGCTTCATGACTACACCGTTTTCAATCCCCAGTCTTTTTGACAAGCCGCCTGATGCAACATTACGAACCACACATTCTAGCGGGATCATTTTTAATGTTTTCACTAAAGATTCTGTATCATTCAGGCGCTCAATAAAATGAGTTGGCACCCCATGCGCACTCAATTTTTGCATGATAAATGCATTAAAATAATTATTGACAAGTCCTTTTCGGTTTAATTTCTCTACTTTCTCACCATTGAATGCAGAGGTATCATTTCGAAACTCACAAACCAGAAGACTTTTATCTTCTGTTGTATACATCGTTTTTGCTTTACCTAAGTAGAGCTCTTTCACTTTATTCATAGATTACCTCGCACAAAATACAGTTAGGATTCTTTAGGAAATGAAGGGGGCCATAAATCAATCTTGGGGCTACTGCCTCGCAATGTTTCTGGCGGGATTGGGTAGGTTTCTTCCTTGATATCACCTGTATCGGCCACGTTCAGGGGTGCTATTAATTTGCTATCCTTATAATCTGCTGATTTGTTTCGATAGGAATGCCAATTTGTATAGGGTGTTTGGCAACCACAGACTAGAAACACTATACTTAACAATAAACTTGCTTTAAGCATTTAAAACTCCTGCTTGAATCAATGCTTCTCGAACAGAGGGAATGTGTATCTCAGATAAGGGCGTTAAAGGTAAACGGATCCCTTTTGCAATCCGCCCCATAGCGTTCAACGCCCATTTAACAGGGATAGGATTGGATTCTATCATTAAACGCTTATGAACCAGTGCTAAAGTCTCATTCATGCTTTTTGCTTTTGCGGCTTGCCCTGCAATTGCTGCCTCACACATTTTTTGCATGATCCCTGGCACCACATTGGAGGTCACAGAAATAACACCATGCCCCCCTTCAAGCATAAATTCTAATGATGTTGCATCATCTCCACTATAAAAAAGAAAATCTTTACGACATCTTTCTCTCAATTCTCTCAATCGATCAATATCACCAGTCGCTTCCTTAATGCCAACGATATTTTCTATTTTACTCAATTTCACAACAGTATCTGGCAACAAATCAACCGCAGTGCGTCCAGGTACGTTATAGAGAATTATCGGAATATCGACAGCCTCGGCGATCGCTGCATAATGACGATAAAGCCCTTCTTGAGTGGGCTTATTGTAATAAGGGGTGACAATCAAACAACCTGAAACACCCAAACTCTTGGCCTCTCTGCAAAGCTCAATTACTTTTTGAGTCGCATTCGTGCCAGTACCCGCAATGACCGGGATACGGCCTTTTGCGACTTCTAGGGTTTTCTGGATGACTTTTTGTTGTTCATCATGAGATAACGTAACTGACTCACCTGTGGTGCCACACGCAACAATAGCGGCGGTGCCTTCCTGAATGTGCCAATTGACCAAGGCCTCAAGTGCTGAAAAATCGATTCTGCCATCCTCGTGCATCGGTGTAACCAAGGCTACACAACTTCCCTTAAACATAGTTTTTCCCCTTAAAAATCATGTGAGGACCCTAACATGAGTCTCCTGAAGAGGCAAGGGTCTCTCTAGCCAAATCAGAGGAATGACACTTTTAAGTTCCGAATTTAATGGTAAACTACTGAGCTTACTCCGACAGTTAATGTTTTCTTTCTAACTGAGAATGGCTGTGAATGAAAATTACTTGGTTCTAACGGCACTTGGCCCCGATCAATTGGGTCTGGTTAAAGCACTAGCGCGTTTATGTGCAACGTGTGGCTGCAACATAATAGACAGTAGGATGACTTCTGCTGGTCAAGCTTTCGCAATGATATTGCATCTATCAGGCAGTTGGAGTGCCATTGCTAAACTAGAGGCAGCGTTACCTAGCCTTTCAAAGAAACAAAATTTAACGATTCAAGCTAAGCGAACACAACCAAAAAATCAAAGTTGTCCGATTTTGCCTTATGCCATTCAAATTATTGGCTTAGATAAGCCCGGTGTCTTGAGTGAAATTGCTCATTTCTTCGTCGATGAAGGGATTATGATCCATAGCCTTGCGATGGATACCCAAACTTTAGCTTCTTCTCACTCACAAATTATATCAATAAACCTAACTATAAAAGTGCCAGCCGAAACTCACTTAGCAAGTCTTCGTGAACGATTTTTAGAATATTGTGAAGATAGAAACCTCGATGCCTTGATGGAACCTGAATGTGCTTAATTAAAAGTGAGCAGAGTATATGGCGCATTCTGGAAAGACGAGTTACATTAAAGGTAGCAACGTAAAAAAGGAATGCCGTTATGCCATCAAGTTTTCAGGGAAAGAAACTGTTCGTCCTAGATACTAATGTCCTCATGCACGATCCTTACTCACTCTTTCAATTCAAGGAACATGATATTTTTTTGCCGATGGTTGTATTAGAAGAGCTTGATCATGGCAAAAAGGGATTATCAGATACCGCGCGTAACGTGCGTCAGATCAATCGCTTTCTAGATGCATTGATAGTAAAAAGTTCTGCACAAGAAATTTTCAATGGGCTGCCACTCGTTTGGCCTGGACAACTCCAGGGCCCTCAACCCTCTGGCAAGTTATTTTTCCAAAATGAAGAGCTCCCAATGCTCTTACCTGAAACACTGCCAGGCAATAAACCAGATAACTCAATCTTAGCGACAACGCTTGCCTTGCAAGCTAAACATCCGGATATAGAAGTCACTCTGGTTTCAAAGGATATTAATCTTAGAATTAAAGCTGCTGTACTGGGTGTGAATGCAGAAGATTATTATAGCGATCGATTGGTTGACGATACGACCTTAGTCTATAGTGGAACCTTCATTATAGAGGGTGATTTCTGGGAAAAGCATGGACAAAAAATGAATGCTTGGCAAGAAGATGGTCGTACTTACTATCAAGTGAGTGGTCCTTCGGTTGGAAGCTGGCGACCTAACGCTTGTTTATTTGCTAATGAAGACTCAGACTTTGAAGCTATCGTTCGCAAAATAGAAGGTGACTGTGCGCATATCGAATACGTCCGAGACTATCGAAAACCTAAAAATAAGGTTTGGGGGATCAACGCACGTAACCGCGAACAAAATTTTGCAATGAATTTCCTGCTCGATCCCAATATTGATTTTGTAACTATTGTGGGTGCAGCAGGCACAGGTAAAACATTGCTGACACTCGCTGCAGGTTTGGAACAGACCTTAAAGTCTAACCGCTATCGCGAGATTATTGTCACGCGCGTAACCGTTCCGGTGGGTGAAGATATTGGATTTTTACCCGGCACTGAAGAAGAAAAAATGACGCCCTGGATGGGTGCCCTAATGGATAACCTCGAAGTCTTAGGACAAGATGGCTTAGAAGGTTGGGATCATACCGCTGCCGAGGAGCTTTACCAACATCGGATCCGAATCCGTTCGCTCAACTTCATGCGCGGTAGAACATTTTTAAATAAATTCATTATCATTGATGAGGCTCAAAATTTAACCCCTAAACAGATGCAAACGCTCGTCACACGTGCAGGCCCTGGCACTAAGATCGTTTGCTTAGGGAACATCAATCAGATCGACACCCCCTATCTCACGGAAACCACCTCAGGGTTAACTTATGTCATCAGCCAATTTCAACATTGGCCACATAGCGCACATGTGACGCTCACACGAGGCGAGCGTTCTCGTTTATCTGATTATGCGATTGAAGTACTTTGAGATTCACGCCATGCGTTGATAACAGCTTTACAAGGGTTGCAGGGGGATGAAAAAAATACATCCCCGAAAACCCCGAGAGTCCACCATGCTTGAATGATTGTCACCCGACCCTCTTGCCTCTTATACTGTTTTGATGAAATTGATTTTACGCTACCGATTACCCCTAAAATTAGTTTTTATACTGACTAGTTTTTCGGTATTTGCCTCTAACTTGCCCGATCTAGGACAACCCTCATTTGCATCCTTAAGTCCACTTGAAGAGCGGAGACTCGGTCAGAGCGTCTTAAACGAACTCAGAAACGCCTTGGAGTTATCAGACGATGAGGTCGTCAATAGCTATCTCAATGAAATAGGATACCGACTTGTTGCCACACTCAATGAGGAAGAAGCCTATCCTTATTACTTTTTTGGCGTCAAAGATAATGCTATCAACGCATTTGCTTTACCAGGCGGTTTCATTGGCGTAAACATGGGCTTAGTGCTGGCTTCCACATCTGAAAGCGAACTGGCTGCCGTGTTAGCACATGAGGTTAGCCACGTCAGCCAGCATCATATCGCTCGGATGTATCAACGCGGCGGACAAGTCACCATGGCTAGTGTTGCTGGGCTCATTGCTGCAGCGATTATTTCAACTCAAAATGTTGAAGCTGGCACCGGCGCATTAGCCGCGACACTCGCCGGCAGTGCTCAATCTATGATCAACTTCACACGTGAAAACGAAAAAGAAGCCGACGCAATGGGAATGGAAGCTCTAGCAAAAGCGGGGTTTGATCCACAAGGCATGCCATCATTCTTCCAGAGAATGGGACAAAGCACGAGATACTACGACAATGGGAGCATGCCTGAATTTTTACGAACCCACCCCTTAACCGAATCTCGCTTGATTGCAGCAAGGGAAAGGGCTGCGAATTACCCGTATCGACAAGTACCGGACAGTCAAAGCTATCATCTGATTAAAGCACGCATACAGGCGATGAGCTTAAATAGCGCTGGCCAAGCACGCACTTATTTTAAAAAACAACTCGACAGCAAAACATACGCAAATGAATCGAGCGCACAATATGGTTACGCATTAGCATTACTTGCATCGGGCGACGAACATAAAGCCCTACAACTTTTAAACTCACTGACCGAGCAATACCCCAATCAAAGCCTCTTTCAATTGGCACTGTCAGACGCAGAATATGCAACCGGTAAACGACTCGAAGCAAAACAACGCTTGGCAAATGCTTTAAGCAATCATCCCCGCAACCATGCTCTCACCCTCGCTTATGCTCAACGATTGCTCCAAACCGGTGATGCCAAACAAACTGTTGTTCTACTGAATCATCATGCCCTCCTGTTTCCTAAACCCGAAACTTATCGCTTATTGGCACAAGCTTATTCAGCAACCAAACAACCTCAATTTGCGCATATGGCTCAAGCTGAATATCATTTGTCACTCGGCGATCTAAAAACAGCCCTTAAACAACTTGAATTTGCAAGCAAACTTCCTAATAAAGATCCTAGAGAAGCCGCTCAAATCAACGCCAGAATCACCGAAATCAAACGTTGGCTCAACGACACGAAATAAAGCTGTGGATAAGATGGTGCATATCTTTGGCATTTACTGCCTAAGTATCTGGAAATAGATAGGAAAATCCCTGTGAATAATTTTGTGGATAACAATTCACACAGACTCAGCTCGACCAAGCTGCTCCATTTTACTGATTTTTTTTGGTCTCGACAAATAGCTAATAAAAAAATATTGATTTTTTCTATGTGGTTTGACTAGTCAGGAACAAACAAGGGTAGTCTTGCAGCCAATATAATGGATGGATTGGTTGGAGAGACAAATGACTGGAACGATCTTACAAAATAATTCTAATGCCGATGATAAGACAAATACCATTTTAATCAGACTAGAGGACACTGTTAGCGACCTTATCCATGTTTATGTTGGAAGACATGATGCTGCATTTAAACCAAAGTGCATCACATTTCTTGAAATAACACTCCCCTGGGTCATCACCTCTGAAAAATGGCGGCAGCTGCTTCAAGCTTATGAGGATTTTACTCTCACGCTTGAACCAGGCGATAGTATGCCTGAAGGTAAAATTCGTGCCCTGTTGGCAGGCGCTTATCACCTACAAGGTGAGATGCTAAAATTATCTGGCGATGAAGGTATTGCTCAATTTGAAAACCGTGTCAAAATCAACATTGAAGATGCTGTGCAATTTGTAAAAAGTAATAGTAATGAAAAAATCGCGGATAAATTACAAACATTCCTCTATAAACAATTTCCTCATGTTCGTGATCAATCAAAATTAGATCAAATCCTAGAGGCTATACAAAAATTTGCAATGGAATTATCTAGTGTAGACTCAGAAACAGCGGAACATGCGTTAAGCAAATCTCTGAAATCAATCTGTAATTTCTACTATCATTACATTTCCATCTCAGACAAATTAAATACTTATTCAGGAAGCTGGGCTCAGCAGGTTAGTCAATTTAAAAAGGAAATATTTGATTCACTATTAGAGAAACGCGATCTAATAGAATTAAAATCTCAAATCCTAAAATTCTCTAATACACTGGTCAGCACAATCGAATTTAGCGAAACGCTCGGATATGGCATCACTTTTAAAGTCGAACTTGAACTGTTGGCCAATCAAATAGCAGATGACAGTCTTTCGAGTGAATCGCTAGTAGCTCTAGAAAAAGGGATCCAACTTTGGCCCTTACAAGCATCTGATCAAATGTTGGCACAAACTATCTCACTAACCGATGATCAAATCACACCTGGTGGACCAACTGAAATCGTTCTATCTTCGACACCAACTCAGATGCCATCTCTGAGCAACTCAACCTCCTCTTTGCAGTCCCCCACTTCGTCAAACGCTATTTATCAACCCAGGTCATTATTAGATAGATTACTGAATCGTAATCTACCACCACTGGCCATCGAATATGCCAGCCCAAGCGACGCAAAAGAAACTCATAAACGCTATCCTGATCTGCTTCAAAAAGCGATTGAACTTGAGTCTGAATTAGCAGATCTGAAACAAAAGCAATTCGCACTGCAAGAACAAAACAAAAGGCTCAATGGGCTGTTAAAAACAACAGAATCAGTCTTGCTTCAATCTCAAAATAATGAAGAAATGGAACGTGGCTGGAAGGACCTTCAAGTAATCCAAGTCAGGAAAGAGCGCGAAAAAAATGCTAAATTGACAAAGCAAGTGCAGAGTGCTCTAGAAGAAATCGATACTCTAAAAGATACCTGCAAAAATCAAATCAAACGAATCGAACACCTGGATTTTTCGATTGCACGATACGAACAAGTACTGGCTGAATTAGAATCAAAACATGCTCACGAAGTGGCTACACTCAGAAAACAAATCGTCACCTTAACAAGGCAAGCTGCTGATTTAAATGGAGCGCTTTTACTTGTTGGTCAAAGCAGCTCAAGTCAAAATATTTCTTCTGAAATAACACCTGGCTTCGAACCTTCGCCATCATTAACACTACAGTTTGATGCTTTGAAAGATCAAAACGGCCAGATGGCTCAAGAAGAAAAAGAGATCGTTGATCGACTAAGACAGTTATCAATGAATAGCCCTAGTGCCGCCGCTCATCCGTGTCACCTAGGGCGTGTCCCTAAAGTTGCAAGTGCTGCTACGTGTAATTAAAATCACATTTAGGTCGTCATTCCCGCGAGTCTGCCGAAGCTTTAGCGTAGGCACGGCGAAAGCGGGAATCCAGAAACAAAACTATACCATGCCTGATTTCTTTGTATATATATTAGCTATACCCACAACAGATGATTTTTCGGGTAGGCGCCGAGCGTTCGAGTCGCAGGAGTGTACATAAAGTACATGACTGCGGTGAGAATCACGAAGGCAACAACCCCGAAAATTCAGGTGTGAAGGGTATATGATAAAACAAAAGTAATGTTCATGGCAGCATTAACTGTCGTCGCAATACTTGTGTGGTTGAAACTTTAGGGACACGCCCTAGATACCGCGCATAAAGCGCGGTAACGAGTGGATAAAGGATTCACTACTGATTATATTCCGGATCATTACCCCAATGCCCACCACCATCTTGATAAGCGGGATCATTACCCCAGTGGCTCTCATCGGGATCATCATAGATTCGAGAGGATTCATCACCCTCTCGTTGATATTCATCTCCACCTTCAGTTTGTTGTTGCCCCCCGATCGGTGGTAAAGGCAATCGCCCGGCCTGAGGATCAGAATATGGGTTGTCTCGCTTCTCTTGTTCAATCGCACTATAAGAATGCGTCGTCACAGTAGAGAAATAAGGCAACAGTACCAACCCAATCCCTAAAAGAAACAATAAAAGTGGGGTCGTAAGCGGTGTTAATTTAGGAGATTGTCGATGCTGTTTATACTGCACACCTGCGCCTAAAATAAGGCCTACGCCAATAATATAACATGCAAAAATGGCTAAACGCGTAGCAATGAGCGTAGGTTCAAACAAACTTTCTCCCACATCACCTGCGCTTTCCGCCCAAACCATTGTAGGTACAAGTGCTAATGATACCAATAGTCCCTTGAAAAAGAATCTATTTTTCATATTCATTCTCTCTTCCCAAATGAGTTATAACCCTATTCTATCATTTTGATTAATTTACTTTAAGATCGCCCTACTGTACCAGAAGATTGATTTTGTTCTGTAATCAGCATTCTTTTTCGCAGACGGCTTAAAATATCTGGATGACGCAAACAAATTGGATCATTCATGATACGATGAAAAAAACTCCAATTACATTTTAAGGCTTGTTCAAAGTGATTGACACTATCTACTTCGGTATCAAATAAACCGAACCAACCTAATAAATAATGAGGATACCCCCATAATGGATCTGCCTGAATGGCTTGTCGAATGGTAAAAATCGCCAACTTTACATCACCAATTTGAAAGGCCCACAAACCAAATCCCACCAGGCTATATGCAGCATCATAGCCTAATCTAGGGTGAGGACCTGTCAATACTAAATGCATCAATTTTTCGACCAGAGGAAGAAAAATATTATTCTGCAATTGATAATCTTGAGCAATACTAATTCCTAAACGCATCAAATGCCACCACCTAAATGTTCCGCTTTCCCGGTATTGATTCGATGATAATAGGTTGATCACAAATGTCAGCGCTTCTGTTTTCTGACGTTTGATTTTAAGCCGAGCAATATAGCCGCAAGCGCCTAAAAAAGTGTGTCTAAAAACCAAGTTTAGACCTGGAAATGCCATCAAATAAGCCAGGCCTACTAATAGCTCTCTAAAAAACCGATAGCCTCCCTGCACTGTATTTAAATCAGGATGATTTTCTACAGGCATAAACACACCAGATGAGATTTGCTATAGACTGTATCGACTCTTTAGGCTTTTGCCTTAAGGCAGGTCTATCCGAGCAGCTCAACCGCTTCTAGCCATTCATGCTCTGTCTTAGATAAATTGTTTTGAATGTTTTTTTTCTGCTGTATCAAGTCCGCTAGTTTTTTAGAATTTTCGCTCGAATATAAAGTTTCATCTGCTAATTGATGCTCGATTTTAGCAAGATCCTGTGTAAATTGGTTTAATTTATTTTCAAGTGTTTTTACGTGATTTTGGAGTTTTTTACGATCCATATGAACTGTGGAACCCTGCTTTTGAAGCTTTTCCCCCATGCCTTGACTGTCTTGTGTCTGTAGCCAATTGACGTAATCATCAAGATCACCTTCAAATAGCTGAAGAGCAGCATTGTGGATTAAATATAATTTATCAACCGTTTGATCTAAAAATGCTCTATCGTGCGAAACTAAGACCAAAGTCCCTTCATAATTTTGTAATGCCAGCGTCAACGCTTCACGAAAATCCAAATCAAGATGATTCGTTGGCTCATCAAGCAGCAATAGATTAGGCCTTTGCCAAACCAGCAAGGCTAAACATAATCTTGCTCGTTGCCCACCCGATAGCGCCTGCACTGGGTTTAGAGCAAGTTCACTGGTCAACCCAAATTTTGCTAAGTAATCCCGTCGTTGTTGTAAACTTGTTTTAGGGGCAATCTGCTCTAAATGCCAAGCTGGCGTCTCTGTGATCGTCAAAGCTTCTAATTCGTCTTGTGAAAAATAGCCTATGTTCAATGCATCATGCTTAAAACAATCACCTGATTGAATAGGCAACAAACCTGCTAAAAATTTAACAAAGGTGGATTTACCTGCTCCATTACGACCTAATAAGCCTATTCGCTCATTTAAACCGAGATAGAAACTAATATTTTTAATAACAGGTTTTTCACTATATCCAATTTGTCCTTCTTTAACTCTAATCAGCGGAGTCGGTGTTTGATCAAGCGGAAAAAATTCAAACTCCGCACCCGCTGGATCTTTAATCAAAACGATATCTTCCAATTTACTCAATTGCTTCATACGAGATTGAGCTTGTTTCGCTTTGCTTGCTTTAGCTTTAAAGCGATCTACAAATTTCTGCAAATGAGCCCGTTTCTGTAACTGCTTTTCATGGCTCTTTTGTAAATGCACGATCCTTTCCGCGCGCTGTCTGACAAAACTCGAGTAATTGCCGCGATACATTCGGATAGATGCTTCTTCAAAATTCAGTATCGTATCCACAACGTTATCTAAGAATGCGCTATCATGTGCAACAATCAATACCAAGCCTGGATATTTCTTAAGCCACTTTTCAAGCCAAATAAGCGCTTCTAAATCTAAGTGGTTGGTAGGCTCATCTAACAGCAACCCCTCAGCCGGATTAATCAATGCGCGCGCTAGATTCAAACGCATTCGCCAACCGCCTGAGAAATCATTCACCGGTTTAAATTGCGCATGACCGTGAAACCCAAGCCCATGCAATAGGCTCGCAGCCTCCCCTTCAATGGCGTAACCATTGATTAGGCTCATTTGTAGATGCAACTCTGCAAGCTGCTCATGATCGTCTGTGGCTTCAGCCTGTAGGATGGCCTCTTTAAGCGCCCTAATCTGAACGTGCCCTTGTTGGACGTATTCTAAAATGCTCATCTCACTTGAGGGTAAGCTCTGCTCCACCTCATTCCAACGCCAAGCCCTCGGTAAATTAACTTCACCCGTCAGAATATCAATTCGATGTTGCAATAAGCCGAAGAACGTCGATTTGCCCGCACCATTGGGCCCGATGATCCCAATTTTTGAATTGGCTGGGAGCGTAAAGGTTGCATTCGTAATATTTGCGAGCCCGCGTGCATAGCTCAACTGCTTAACTTCAAGCATATATTAACCCTCACCCCTCGTACGATAAACGGAAGATATTAACTGCTTTAAGGTGCTTGATAAATCAATTTCAGATCAGTATAGTGAATAAATTGTATTATCGTGATAGCACAACAGAACATCTTATGAGTGATATCAAGCTTAAAAAAGTACTGAGTGTATTTTCACTCGTCATGATTAACGTCATTGCGGTTGATAGCATTCGGACCTTACCCATCGCCGCGAGCTTTGGGTTATCCTTGGTCACGCTTTATTTATTAGGGGCAATCCTATTTTTTATTCCAACTGCTTTGATCACCGCCGAACTAGCAACCACTTGGCCTAAAAATGGCGGTATCTACATTTGGGTTCGTGAGGCCTTTGGTCCTAAGATCGGGCTTCTGGTCGTATATCTTCAGTGGATCTATAACATTATCTGGTATCCGACTATTCTCACTCTGGTGGCAGGCACCATCGCTTACCTCATTGAGCCTGCGTGGATTAGCGACCCTCTTTTCATGTCTTGTGCCGTATTGGGCATTTTCTGGAGCTGCACCCTATTGAACTGCTTTGGCATGCGACTCTCAAGCGCCGTCAGCTCGCTGGGCTCTCTATTGGGTACCCTTTTGCCGATGATTGTGATTATTGGTTTAGGCGTCATGTGGCTAGCCAACGACAAACCCATTGCAATTGAGCTAAAAGCCTCAAACTTAATTCCAAACATCTCTAGTCTACCTGAGCTCGTTTTTGCGACAGCAATCATCTACAGCCTAATAGGCCTTGAAATGTCTTCTGTACACGCAAGTGAAGTCAGGGAACCCAAACGAGATTATCCTAAGGCATTATTAATCTCCGCGGTCATCATCTTAACAAGCCTCACGCTCTCTTCTTTAGCCGTTGCATTGGTTGTTCCTGAAAAGGAACTCGATATCGTAGTCGGCATTATGCAGGCTTTTGAAAACTTTTTTGGAGATTTAGGGCTACCGGGTCTCAGCAAATGGATCGCCTGCTCAATCATTATTGGCGGAATCGGAGGAGTCGCAACTTGGATTATTGGGCCCACGAAAGGACTTTTTGCGGCCAGCGAAGATAATCTCATCCCTAAAGCCCTTCAAAAGACCAATCAATATGGCGCGCCTGTTCCTATTTTGATTTGCCAAGCGATTATTGGCAGCATTTTGACCTTAAGTTTCCTCCTCATGCCCTCGGTTAAAAGTGCTTATTGGCTGCTATCTGCCATGGCAACTCAATTAGCGCTCTTGATGTATGCTGTTATCTTTATCTCTGCTATTCGTCTGCGTTATAACCGCAAAGACACGCCTCGCTCATTTAAAATCCCAGGTGGGAACGTTGGGATCTGGTTCGTTGGGGGGATTGGTTGCCTAACCAGTTGTAGTATCCTCCTATTGGGCTTTGTCCCGCCAAACGCTATTGATGTTGGCAATCTTGGAATATACGAAGCGATACTCATCGGCGGCATGGCCCTCATTCTCATACCCTGGTGTTTTGCCAAAGCACCTGAGGTATGATGTGCCATTAATGAGTTTTTAAACTTAATAATGCTAAATAACTTATTATTTGTCTTGAGCACAGCCTTCATTGTCTTTTTTGTCCATCTCTGTAAGCGTCAGGGCAAGGAGACCTTATTTGCATGGGTGGTATTACAAAGTATCCTGGCAAATTTCTTCGTCTTAAAGCAAATCACTCTCTTTGGGCTCAATGCAACCGCAAGCGATATCTTTGCGGTGGGTGGCATCTTAGGGCTCAATTGGATGCAGGCTCAGTTTGGAGCCGAATTAGCCAAAAAAGCAATCTGGGCTTCTTTTTCTTGTATGATTTTTTTCTGCTTAATCTCTCAAGCTCATCTGCTTTATACGCCAAGTTTATATGATCAAACACATCATGCTTATTCCCAGTTACTGACACCAGCACCTCGCATTTTACTAGGCTCTTTGATAGCTTTCTTCATCGTGCAGCAATTCGATGTTTTCCTCTTTGGAAAATTCAGAATAGGATTCCCAACGTGGTCCTTTACCCGTACCACTTTAATTTGCTTATTGATAAGCCAAGCTTTGGATACCACACTATTTGCATTTCTAGGACTCTATGGCCTCGTTGAGCAAATCTGGGAAGTCATTCTGGTTGGCTATAGCGTTAAAACCATTACCATTTTGATGATGATGTTTTTTTCACACTTTTCACAACGTTGGAGCGTCTTAAAAATATGACCACCGTTCCCTTTCGATTTGAAATTCGATATCAATCCAAAAAGTCGCGAGCGCGCGTTGGACGCATTCACACACCACACGGCGTGATTGAAACCCCCAATTTCGTTGCAGTCGGAACCAATGGCACTTTAAAAACATTATCCAACGCGGCAGTCAATGAACTCGACTTACAACTTATGTTTTGTAATACCTATCATTTATTATTGCAACCTGGCCCTGACATTGTGCGTGAAGCGGGCGGATTGCATACTTTTATCAATCGAAAAGGCCCCATTATCACAGATTCTGGTGGTTTTCAGGTCTTCAGTTTGGCTTATGGTGGTGTCGCCAGTGAGCTGAAAAGCCAAGGCACCAAAAAACAAGAAGGTGCCGTCATCAAAATCACGGAAGAAGGGGTCATCTTTCGTTCCTATCGCGATGGCCAACGAATCACCTTAACCCCTGAATCATCTATTGAAGCGCAAAAAGCGTTCGGCGCCGATATTATTATTCCGCTCGATGAGTTGCCGCCTTATCATATTTCAGACAAAAAACTAAAAGCGTCTTTTGACAGAACCCATCGTTGGGAACTGCGATCACTTGCAACCCATTTAGCCAATCCTCAACAACAAGCCATGTATGCGGTGATTCATGGCGGCGTAGATCCGATATTACGTCGAGAAAGCTGTGAAATTCTATCGCGTGAAGCATTTGATGGATTTGCGATTGGCGGTAGTCTTGGTAAAACTAAACAACAACTCGTGGAAACCGTCGCTGCCACGGTACCCTGTTTACCCCATCGAGCGCCTAATCATTTATTGGGGATTGGCGATATCGAATCTATTGAACAATGCGTGCCCTTGGGGATTGATACCTTTGATAGTTCTTATCCCACCAAAGTGGCACGTCACGGCATGATTTTAACCATGCAAGGTAAAATTAAGATTGAACAGAAGCAATTTGCCACTCGCTTTGAACCCATCGAAGCAGAATGCCCCTGCTCAACCTGCAAAAATTTCACGCTAGCCTATCTACATCATCTTTTCAAAGCCAAAGAGCCCACAGCCCATGTACTCGCAACGTTGCATAATCTGGCTTTTATGATTCGCTTGATGGCGAAATATCGAAGTGAGATTTTAAGTGGCAGCCTCTAAGACACCAAGGTTAAAAGCTTTTCCAAGACCTCTTCAACAATATCTGCTGGCGCTTTTTCTGTCCAATGAGCCAAGCATGCGCGTGCATCCATAGATTTAATCTGATTCACCAATATGACACCTTGTGTTTTCAATCGTTTTGGAAGCAAGACCTCCCAAGCCCCCCCTCTTACGGTAGAAGTAATTGGGCAGCATAAAATAAGCGCAGTCTTTTCATTATATATTTTTGGAGAAATAACCAATGCATGCCTAAATTTATTAATTTCTCTACCCGCTTGTGGATCAAAATTAATTTGAATGATATCTCCTCTATCAAGCACCTTTGCTTTTACCACGATGAACTTCCTTTTCTACTTCATACTCAACAACTTCTTCGCCTACTTCAGAGCCTACAGGAATTTCAGGCGCTTCATGTTCCGGCAACATTTGAGCAACCAATCCCTCTAAAGTGTACTTTCTTTTATTTGGGCGCAAAATAAGCTGCCCATCTACAAGCTCTAAATCAACAGAACGACCTAGAGATAAGCCTAAAGACTCCAATAAAGCCTTGGGAATAATGACGCCTTCTGAGTTACCAATCTTTCGAATGACTTGTGTTTGCATACAGCTTTCACTCTTCATTACATGTTATAACATTATTATAACAATTAATTCCAAAAACGGAAAATTAGAATACCAGGAACCTCAGTTCGGGGTTTTTGAAGGCAGGGTTGCTTTGTAATGACGTCATTCCGCACAGCGATAAGCGCACGAAGAGCGCAGCGTGTGATGCGGAATCTATTATTCACGTGGCCTTGGCCGCTTATGCGATTCAGCCTTTAAAAATATCAGCAATCAAATTATTTGCTGAGATTTGATAAAATTCTGAATCCCGCATCAGACGCTACACACTTCGTGTGATGACCGCTGTGCGGGATGACGATATATACCCACAACAGATGATTTTTCGGGTAGGCGCCGAGCGTTTGAGACGCAGGAGTGTACACAAAGTACATGACTGCGATGAGAATCGCGAAGGCAACAACCCCGAAAATTCAGCTGTGAAGGGTATATCCCAAAAAACCCCGAACTGGGGTTACCAGGAATCCGATGAATGGCTTTTAAGGTGCCACTAGCCAGCGTACCTACACTTGAATATATCTACAAATAACCTTTTAGCGCTTTACAGATAATTTTAAACGGCTTAGTATATATCTACAAAAAGACTTTTTACAGTTTATAGATATTTGAAAATACGATGTCTCCTTTTATTGGTCGAAAAACAGAACTATCCATTCTCGAAGATCAGCTTAAAAAACGCGTGGCCAGTCTGGTCGTGGTTCGCGGTCGCAGGCGAATTGGCAAAAGCCGTTTAATTGAAGAGTTCAGCAAAGCGTATCAATCTTATATCTTTACTGGGATCCCCCCGACTAAAGAAACCACAAAGCAATCTCAAATTAATGAATTTGCTCGCCAGCTAAAATTGCTCTTTTCAATACCTAATATTCATTTTGAAGATTGGGGTGATTTATTTTGGTATCTTGCTGATAAGCTTCCCAAGAAACGTGTGATTCTGGTATTTGATGAAATTTCTTGGATGGGATCTAAAGATCCAGATTTTCTGGGTAAGCTAAAAATGGCCTGGGATCTATATTTCAAGAAAAATAATGAATTGATGCTAATTTTGTGTGGCTCTGTTTCTGCATGGATTGAAAAAAACATTATTGCAGGGACAGGTTTTGTGGGTCGCATTTCATGCACACTCACATTAGGTGAGCTATCACTGAGTGAATCGAATGAATTTTTTCGTGCAAATCAACACCTCTCAAATTATGAAAAGTTTAAATTACTTGCAGTAACAGGCGGCATCCCGCGCTACTTAGAAGAAATGCGAATTGAGCTTTCCGCTGAACAGAATATTAAAAAAACCTGCTTCAGTTCTCAAGGATTCTTATTTAACGAATTCAATCAAGTCTTTCATGATATCTTTTTATCACGCAGTACAAATTATTATAAGACTATGCTATCTCTGATAGAGCAAAATCAAGATCCTTTGCGCCTATCGAGATATATTGAAGCCGACTTAAATAGTGTAATCTCAAATCAATTTAATGAGCTTGTGCTCGCTGGCTTTTTAGCGCGAGACTATACGTGGGACCTTAAGTCTCAAAAAATTTCAAAGTTAAGTACTTATCGCTTGAAAGATAATTATTGTCGATTTTACTTAAAATATATTGCACCTCATCGACATCAAATCGAAGCTGGTTCTTTTGAAAAAAAATCCCTCACCTCTTTACCAGGGTGGTCCACTATAATGGGCTTTCAATTTGAGAACTTAATCCTTAATAATCGGTTAAAAATATGGGCACATTTAGAAATCTCACCTGATGAGATTGTTTTTGATAATCCATTTTTTCAAAATAAGACTAGCAAACAAAATGGATGCCAAATCGATTATTTAATACAAACAAAGTTTTGTAACTTATATGTTTGCGAGATTAAATTCTCCTCTACAGAAATCAAGCATACCGTTATCAATGAGGTACAAGATAAAATCAGCAACCTCAAAAAACCCCGTGGATTTTCTTGCAGGCCTATTCTAATTCATGTGAATGGTATCACCGATAAAGTTAGAGACTCAGGTTTCTTCTCTCATATTATTGATTTTGGTCAACTTCTTCAGATTTCATAAAAAAACCCGGAACAAGTCCGGGTTTTTGAAGTACTTAAGGAGAGGTGTCTACATTGGAGAATCAACGCCACCCACTCTGACTTCAAGGAAAGGTCCCCAACGACCGTAGTCGGTGCGACCCGCGCTTAAGCCGCTAGCGTTCTTAAACGCATTGGCATAGTTGATCCAACGAGCACCGGCGCGTAGACCAAATTTCCAACTGTCATTGACAGGACGGGCATAAGTCAATGCAACGGTACTGCCTAAACGAGTAAAGACATGATTTAGGTCAGCACGATTTTCATTATTAAGAGTGTTAGCACCTGCTGGGAAGGCTCCGGTCTCGTCAGTAACCCTGACATTATGAACGCTATCGCCATACAAGAAAGCGGCTTCCACGCCCGCTAAGACGCTGTAGCAGCTATGGCGGCCCATGGGATACCAACGACCATACATATCAAAGCTAGGACCCCAACCATTGGATTCATCATTAGCTCGGTAAGAACGAGAGGCTCCGGCAGCGGCGACTTCTATAATGGTATGGTGACGTTCCACTTTAGAATATTCACCATAACCACCTAATTGAACATCGAAACGATCACCAAAATCCAATACGCGACGCGCACCTAAGCGGAAAGTATGATCTTTGACGTTCAAATCACCATCGACTTGAAGTGGGTTAGGTATACCAGCATTTAGCACAGACGCAAGCTGACCTGCACCGGCCGCTGGCCCCGTCACACGCTTATTATCGCTCGCATTGTAGTGGTCATAATCGAATAGCAAGCTGCTGTTATCGCTATTGGGCAGCATATATTCCAAACCGAGGGTATAATCCCATTCGTAGTCTGGCTCAACGAAGAACGTTTCACCGACTGCGCCGGGCGCAGCAACAACTGTATTTCTGGTTGCAAACGCACCGCGTTCATTGGTTGCTTGATCATAATGACCCGCTGCTCGAACGCTTAAACGACTGAACACATCTTCTGCTTGCGCAGGCGCAGAAACTGACCCCGCAACTATGAGTGTGCTCGCTGTAATACTTAGTACTTTTTTCATCATCCCAAAGTCCTTATCTCAGCATTAACCAAATAGAAGGGACCAGTTTTAAAGTTAACAAAAACTTTTAAACCGCCCAATACATTTGAACCCAATTAAACCGTATCCATTCTCAGCTGTTCAACCTAGTACAGCGGTTTTTAACCTTTTCCGTCTAACAAACCGTTTCAAAACAGTATGAAATCGGACAAAAGTTAAATACCTCTATAATCATAGCTCGTTTTATTTTTAGCGCAAGGTATTTTTTCCACTCAAAAAAAAGGCACCTTGAGAGGTGCTTTTTTCATCAGTCTTAATGAATCACATCGGTGAATGCGTGCCACCGATTCTAAACTCTAGGAAAGGCCCGACACGATCATAGTCCGTACGACCTGTTGTTAAATTACTACTATTTTTAAAAGCATTATAGTAACTCATCCAACGGCCACCGACTCTGAAACCAACCATCACATCTTCACTGATCGGAAGAGCGTATCCCACACCAACACTGGCACCCAGCCGCGTCATAACGGCATTTAAATCTGCGCGATTTCCGTTTTCAGTAACTGAACGTAAAGAATTTGCAGACGAAACAATGCGAACCCCCTGGTCACTATATAAAAATGCAGTCTCTCCGCTACCGAATACACTAAACCCCGTATCACGCCCCCAAGGATAGAAACGAGCCATCATATCAAAGCTAGGGCCCCAGCCATCGGACTCTTGTTTGATGAAAAGTTGACTCCCGTCAGCAACCGAACGTTCAAGGATATTATAGGTGCGTGCTACTTTAGAATACTCTGCAAAGGCGCCCAGTCGCCAATCAAAGCGACCAAATTCTTTAGCCCGCTGCACACCTAAACGCCAAGTGCGATCTCGTAACTGTATGTTTGCTTCACGACTGACATCAGCAGCAGCGCCAATACCGAAAGGACCAAGGATACTAGAAAAGGTCGCTCCGGATTTCACATCTTTCTGGTTGGTCGAGTACTGATCATAGTCTAAGACCACATTAAAATGCGTGCCATTCTCACTCATCGGAAGAGCGTGCTCAATCCCAAAGGCTAAATCAAATTCGTTATCAGGCTCTACAAAATAAGTTTCGCCAGGAAACACTGCTGTTGTCGGTTTCTGAGCATAGGCTAAGCGTTCATTCGAGGGGACATCCCAATGACCCTTTGCCCAAACTGCAGTGCGTTTTGTCGCATCTTCAAAAGAATTTGCTCCTGCCGAAAAAGTTACCGCAGCAATGAGTGTACCAAGGCCGAATTTGATTAGCGTTTTCATATCCCAATATCCTTAAATGGAACCATTAAATCACTTAAACAAGTATTTTAAGGATTGCAATCAAGCGTGAGAAGCACCCTTTAGGTTGCTGGCTACGCAACAAACCAAAGGTGCTTTTCTCATCACGCTTAGTGAATCACATCGGCGAATGCGTACCACCCACTCTGAGCTCAAGAAACGGGCCCACACGATCATAGTCCGTACGACCTGTTGTTAAATCACTACTATTTTTAAAAGCATTATAGTAACTCATCCAACGGCCACCGACTTTGAAACCAACCATCACATCTTCACTGATCGGACGAGCGTATCCCACACCAACACTGGCACCCAGTCGCGTCATAACGGCATTTAAATCTGTGCGATTTTGATTTTCATTGTCCGGTAAGCGGTTGCCATTTGTAGACGAAACAACGCTAAGCCCCTGGTCACTATATAAAAATGCAGTCTCTCCGCCACCGAATACACTAAACCCTGTATCACGCCCCCAAGGATAGAAACGACCCATGATATCAAAGCTAGGACCCCAGCCATCGGACTCTTGCTTGGTGAAAAGTTGACGCCCCTCAGCAACCGAACGCTCAAGCAAATTATAAGTGCGCGCTAACTTAGAATACTCTGCAAAAGCGCCAAGTCGCCAATCAAAGCGACCAAATTCTTTAGCCCGCTGCACACCTAAACGCCAAGTGCGATCTCGTAACTGTATGTTTGCTTCACGACTGACATCAGCAGCAGGGCCAATACCGGCTAAGCCAAGGATACTAGAAAAGGTCGCTCCGGATTTCACATCTTTCTGGTTGGTCGAGTACTGATCATAGTCTAAGACCACATTAAAATCCGTGCCATTCTCACTCATCGGAAGAGCGTGCTCAACCCCAAAGGCTAAATCAAATGCGTTATCCGGCTCTACAAAATAAGTTTCGCCAGGAAACACTGCTGTTGTCAGTTTCTGAGCATAAGCTAAGCGTTCATTCGAGGGGACATCCCAATGTCCCTTTGCCCAAACTGCCGTGCGCTTTGTCGCATCTTCAAAAGAATTTGCTCCTGCCGAAAAAGTTACCGCAGCAACGAGCGTGCCAAGGCCGAATTTGATTAGCTTTTTCATATCCTGATATCCTTAAATTAAACCATTAAATCACTTAAACGAATATTCTAAGGATTGCAACCCGCCGTGACAAGCACCCTTTAGGTTGCAAGCTACCCAACAAATATATTTGGAACTAACGTCTCTGTTTAAAATAGTTGGTTTTAAAGATACTGCAAAGAAAAACAATAAAAATATTAAAGGATGACGACTATAGAAGGGGATTTGGGCCGTGATGGATTCGAACCATCGACCAACGGATTAAAAGTCCGCTGCTCTACCAGCTGAGCTAACGACCCAACGAAACTTAAGGCAAGTATAATACCTGATTTTTAGGAAAATTCAAGTGCAAAGACTATATCTGACCAGCTTGACGCATCTGTTGTAACTTGGACCCCGCCAACCTTGCAGCGCTGGTTTCTGGAAAGCGATTTTGAACATCTTGGAAAAACTGGCTCGCCTCTTTTAAATTGCCTCGCTCATAAGAGACATATCCCAGCTTTAACAAGGAATCAGGGGCTTTAGCGTGTAAAGGATAATAATCGAGCACCTTGTGAAAATTGACAGACGCTTGCTCAAAATTCTTCACAACCAAGCTCACCTCCCCCAACCAATAGTAAACATTCGGGGTATACTGGCCATTTGGATATTGAGCCAGGTAACTTTCAAGTGATTTAATCGCATTCGTATAATCTTTCGCCTGAATTAAATCAAAAGCCTGTTTATAGCTCGTGGATTCATTTTGAATCAAAGGGCTTGAAGGTAAATTAGCCGTGACCGGTTGAATCGGCTCTAGCTGAACCTCTGCGGTGGGTTCAATCACTTGCGTAGTCGGTAGCGCTGCTCCCGTTTCAACTTGACCTTTAGGGATCCGTTTATCTAAGTCTAAATAGAGCGTCTTCTGCTTATCTGTCAGTTGCTGGATTAGGTGACTTTGCTCTTCCACTAATCCTCTCAACTCTTGAACCTCAGCTTGCAAAGCATCTACTCGTTGCTTTAAGGAACCTGCATTGAGTGAACTCTCAGCAGATAAGCGCTCGCCAATACTGGGCTGATTTAACGGAACAGTTTCCACATCCGGTAACGCCGCCCAAGCAGAGCTGGCCAATATCAGACCAAGCCCCGCACTCCATATTATTTGCGCACACTTATCTGCCATGAGAGTCACCTTTCATTATTCTTCGTATACCAGAATCGCACGACGATTCATGCTATAGGCATCTTCAGAATGACCATTCACTTCTGGTTTCTCTTTGCCATAGCTGACAACACTGATTTGATTCGCTGAAGCACCACTTGAAAGCAGAATATCAGTCACTGCTCTAGCACGTCTTTCACCTAAACCAATATTGTATTCACGGCTACCGCGTTCATCCGTATGCCCTTCAATGCGAATGTGGGAATTAGGATGCTTTGCAAGATTCTCAGCATGGAATTTAATCGCAGGATAATCTGAATCCGCTACATCATAACGATCAAAGCCAAAACGATAGGTACGATGCGCACGAAGTGATTCAGCATCCTGACCATAACCGTCTTGAGATGCAAAAGTACCACCTTCGCCAGCACCCGCCATTTCTGGCCCGCCTTGACCACGACCCGTCTTAGAGGCATGGTGGCTACCGCAGCCTGCTAATCCCACACATACTGTGAGTCCTAATACCAAAGGACGTAAACCCTTCATCAACATGTTTCACTCCTAAACAATAACCTAAAAACAACCCTACTTAAGATAAAAATGGCGACCACGCCGGCTCTTGCACACTACCTTCTCGCGCAGGCAACCTAAGTTGGCCCCGCCCATCGATAGATACAACACCTAACACACCTCGTTCACCGACCTGTGTGCCATAGAGTACCATAGCCCCATTTGGAGACACACTAGGTGATTCATCTTGCCTTGCAAAAGTGAGGTAAGTTAACTCTCCATTTTCTAGTGATTGTCTTGCAATACGGTATTGCCCATCATCACTTTGATGGATCATGACAATCGACTTTCGGTCCGGTGTGTATGAAGCACGAGCATTGTACCCCCCTTGAAAAGTGAGACGGTTCGTCTTCATCGTTCCAAAATCTAACTCATAAATCTGAGGTTTTCCACCCCGATTGGAGGTAAATAACAAGCGACGACCGTCCGCTGACCAACTTGGCTCGGTACTAATGTTCAACCCAGTCGTTAACTGTTGCATAGAACGTGTGACCAAATCAAGAATATAAATATTAGGGTTCTGCTCTTTTGATAAAACCAAAGCAAGCTTACGCCCATCTGGCGACCAAGCCGGCGCGCCATTAATGCCTGGAAATTTTGACACCCTTGTGCGCTCGCCTGTCTTCACATCGGCAATGTAAATTTGGGAACGATTATTCTCAAACGATACAAAGGCAATGCGTTTACCATCTGGCGACCACGAGGGTGACATAATTGGCTCAGTCGATTTCATCAATGGCTTGGGGTTATAACCATCAACATCTGCAATCTCCAAAACATACTCACGCCCGCCCCTAAAATCACGCGCCAAAACATAGGCAATACGCGTTGAAAATGCACCTCGAATACCCGTTAATTTTTCAAAGACCAAGTCACTGATATGATGGGCTAAAGCTCTGAATTGATCCGCTGGAATATTATCGAATGACTTTGATAATAAAACGTGACTAGTCGTGCTCTGAGAGACCACCAATTCTCCTTGCCGAACCACCGGGGTACTTTTTTCTTTACCTTTAAAAACATCCCATAATTCAAACCGAACAGAGTATCGACCCGGGCTAGACTCATAAACCTGCCCTAACACAACATTCTCAACACCAACAGTTTGCCAGGTTGCAATCGGTATCGAACCATACCCGACACCAGACGGTAATGCACCTCGAGAAATCGGATTAAAATAACCACTCATCCGTAAGTCATCTTGAACCACTTGCGCAATATCTTCCGTACTCGGAAACCCTTTAGCTTCGAACGGTGTCACTGCAATCGGTACGGCAGCAGCCATTCCTTTTGTAATCTGAATCTCAAGCCTGGCATTTGCTTGGGATATTACAAACATCAGTGCAACACAAGTAAAACGAATCCACGCAATCTGCATCATCCCACCTCGCTGGGCTTAAATCTGAATCTAAAATTTCTGAATTCTGCACGCGCCTTATCATCAGGCGGCATCGTAAAGGGAGATGACTTCAAAACCCCTAACTCAGCTGAACGATCAAACTCAAGACTACCGCTCGTTTCAACAACATGAGCCTCTAAAACTTCACCAGTTGGCAATAACTGCACTTCAATCAAGCAAGACAAAGCAGAAGCCTCCATGCCTAAAGGCTTTCTCCAATTCTGAGTCACCTTTTTCATCATCATGCTCGCGTACTGAGAAATCTGGTCTTGCATGACTTGACGTTGCCGTGCAGCAGCTTCAGCCGCCGCTTGCTTTTGCTTCTCTGCTGCTTGCGCTTTCGCTAACTTATCAGCTTCTTGCTTTAAACGCGCCGCTTCAGCGGCTTTCGCTTCCGCTGCTAGCTTTTGCTTCTGGGCTTCTTTTGCCTTTTGCTCTGCTGCTTGCTGAACTTTCAAAGCTTCCTCTTTCGCTTTCTTCAATTTTGCAAGCTCTAACTGCTCAGCCTTTAATTTTTCAGCCGCTTTTTGTTTTAATGCTTCTTGTTCCGCTTTCAATGATTGTAACTTTGCTTCTTCTTGCTTTCGTTTCAGTTCAGCCTGCTTCTCAAGCTGCTTTAGCTTTTCAATACGCTGCTTTTCTTGAGCTTTTCGATTCGCTTCCTCTTGGGCCAAACGTTTAATTTCATTATTCAACTCAGTCTGATCAACCATCTTAGCCTCAATAACCGGCTGCTCCTGATCTAATCCTGGGCTTGAATCAGAGAGCGTGAGCTTAGTCACAGGCAACCCAATGAACAGCAATAGCACAATCACGGCGTGTACGCCAATCGAAGCAAAAAACGGATTACGGTAACGCTTATCGCTCATGAACGCTTACTCCGTCCTGCATTGGCGGCCTCAAGCTCATTCCCTTGCGTCACCAAACCCACCGTGGGCGCACCCGCTTGTTGAAGCAGCACCATCGCACCGACCACTTGTCCATAAGCTACATTTTTGTCACCTTTCACCAATACTTGGCGCTTTGGATCACGCACCAGCTCAGCAGCGACTTGTAATTTTAAAGCCCTGGGGTCCATCGGAGCGGCCGGGTTACCCGAAACATTGAGGTAGTACGAGCCTTCATCATCAACACTCACAACGATGGGCGATTTATCTTTTTCAGGTAATGCCGTCGCTGCAGCGTCTGGCAAATCAACAGAGACACCTTGTTGCAACAAAGGGGCTGTGACCATAAAAATAACTAAAAGCACCAACATCACATCAATGTAGGGCACAACATTGATCTCTGCGACCAACTTACGGCGATTGCCTTTGCTTTGTTTTCTCATGAAAATTAACGCTCAGTATAGAGATGCCTATGGAGTAAATTAAAAAATTCTTCTGAAATATTATCGTATTGACGCATTAAGCTCTCAACTTGCGCCTGAAATCGATTGTAAGCAAAGACGGCCGGAATCGCTGCAAATAACCCTATGGCGGTGGCAATCAATGCTTCTGAAATGCCCGGCGCAACCATGGCGATAGAGGCTTGCTGAACATGCGCCAACGCGCGAAATGCTGTCATAATGCCCCATACCGTTCCAAACAACCCCACATAAACTGAGATCGACCCGACATTCGCTAAAAAAGAAAGATGTTTTTCCAATTCATCTTGTTCTTTAGCTAAGGCAACTTGCATCGCTCGCTCCGCACCTTGAATTGCTATCGCAGGCTCAATGCTCGATTGTTGCCTAAATTTCAAAAACTCCCTGAAACCCGCACGAATCACATTTTCAACACCATAGCTCTCTGGCCTGCGGCCCGCGATGTACTCGTATAATTTATCCAAATCACCTGTTAAATGAAAACGCTCCTCAAATTGAGTCAGCAGCCTTTTCATCTCTTTTAAAAATTTCCCTCTCTGAAATATTAAAGTCCATGACGTGACTGAAATTGCACAGAGCAATAACATCACTGACTTAACCACCGGTCCGGCGCTAGTAAACAAACTCATTAACGATAAATCAACGCTCACGCTTTAACTCCTGTTTAAGGGCTTCAGGTATGGGAGTGGGCTTTAATGCCGAATTAACCACCACAACTACCACCGTTGCAGAACACAATAGCACGTCTTCGCCCGCTCGATAGATAGATTGCTCAAACACCAAACTGGCCGCCCCAATTTTAACCAATTTAGTCAGCACATCAAGCTGATCTTCAAGTCTTGCAGCTAAAAAATACGTCAAATTAACAGATTTTATAACGAAAGATAGCTTAAAACGGGCCTGAATAGAAGTCAGTCCAATCCCTCTTGCGATTAGGAGCTCTGTTCTCGCTCGCTCAAAGAATTTTAGATAGTTAGCATGATAGACTATTCCACCTGCATCCGTGTCTTCGTAATAAACACGTAATGAAAAAATATGCGTTGTTAGCGCAGCCTCATCAACTACTGGCGATATGCTCATTTTCTAAGTTACCTAAACCAAAATGTGCAAAACTCTTTGCAGTCGCAATACGACCTCGTGGTGTCCGCATAATAAAACCTTGCTGTAATAAATAAGGTTCAATCACATCTTCAATCGTATCTTTAGATTCACCGATTGCAGCAGATAAGCTATCCAGCCCCACTGGGCCTCCCCCAAATTTTTCAATCGCCATGAGCAGCAATTTTCTATCTAAAATATCGAGCCCAGCCGGATCGACATCCAGCAAATCCAAGGCTCGTTTTGCAATCGATAACGTGATATCGCCATCACCCTCAACTTGAGCAACATCCCGCACTCGACGCAATAAACGATTGGCTATCCGGGGGGTCCCTCTTGAACGCTTGGCAAGCTCATTTGCCGCCACGCCTTCAAGACGCACCTTAAGGCAGTCCGCCGAACGTCCCAAAATCTGAACCAACTCTGCTTCGGTATAAAATTCAAGACGCATAGCAATACCAAATCGATCACGCAAAGGAGAAGTCAACATCCCCGCTCGCGTTGTCGCACCCACCAGTGTAAACGGAGGCACCTCTAGCTTAATTGAACGAGCAGCGGGGCCCTCTCCAATCATAATATCAACTTGCCCATCTTCCATTGCAGGATAAAGCACCTCTTCAACCACTGGGCTGAGTCGATGAATCTCATCAATGAACAAAACATCTTTAGGTTCTAAATTAGTCAATAGTGCAACCAAATCACCCGCTCGCTCCAAAACCGGACCCGATGTTTGCTTTAAATTGACACTGAGTTCAGCTGCAATGATATGCGCTAAGGTTGTTTTACCCAATCCAGGAGGGCCAAATAGCAAGACATGATCAAGCGCATCTTGTCGATGCTTTGCGGCCTGAATAAAAATAGACAATTGAGATTTTAGGGTTTCTTGCCCTACATAATCTTGCAGAAGCTTTGGGCGCATTGCTCGATCAAAATGATTTTCATCACCCTGAAGAGCCATATCAATTAATCTATCTTGATTCATTTCGAAAGTCCTTGTAAGGCGCCTCTTAAAATTGTCTCACAATCAATGGCTTGTGGCGCACGACTCACCGCAGTTTTAGCTTCCTTGGCGCTATACCCTAAGCTCATCAAAGCTTGAATCGCCTCTTCCTGAGCTTGCTCAATATTGACAGGACGACTAGGTGCACTCAATATTTCCGTATCAAATGCTTTTAAACGATCTCTTAGCTCTATGAGAAGACGCTCCGCCGTTTTTTTACCAATACCCGGTATTTTTGTCAGGAGATCACTTTGTCCAGTTTCGATCAATCGAACAAATTCTCCTGCTGGCAATGTCGAGAGAATGCTTAATGCAACTTTGGGACCAACTCCACTGACTCGAATAATCTCCCGAAACAAATCACGCTCCTGCACTTGAATGAATCCGTAAAGTGACTCTGCATCTTCCCGCACGACATGATGGACAAATAAATAAACCGTTTGATTAAGATCAGGTAAAGAAAAATAAGTGGTCATCGGCACTTGGAGCTCATAACCAATCCCACCCGTATCAACTACTATCCAGGGGGCACGTTTAGTGACCAATTTACCGTTTAGATGTGCGTACATAGCTTGTCCACCGCTTCCTTTGAGTCGTCCTTCGTTTTCCAACTCGATTTTCTGGTAAATCTTTGCGCCAGTGACAATGGGTAATCGCCAATGCCAATGCATCGGCTGCGTCATGGGCTGGCTCTGATGGTAACCCCAACAATGTTCTGACCATATGTTGCACTTGCTTTTTATCGGCAGCACCGGAGCCTACTACGGTTTGTTTAACTTGACGCGCCCCATATTCATATACGGGGATCCCCATCCCTGCAGCAAAAGCCATCACTACCCCGCGAACTTGGCCCAATTTTAAAGCAGTTGCCGCATTTAAGTGCACAAAAGATTGTTCCAACACGAGTCCTTCCACTGGATGCACTGCTCTGAGTGCCATCAAGTGCATCTGTAATCGATCGAGTCGCTCCGGCATCTCGCCTTTTAAAGACCAAGTACCAAAATCAATACAAGTGATTTGTTTTTGGTTAAAACGAATCACGCCAAATCCTGTCGTCCTTGAACCCGGATCTATCCCTAAAATCATTGATTCATTAACTCATCCGGAAAATCTGCATTCGTATAAACATTTTGAACATCATCTAAATCTTCTAAAACATCGATCATTTTCATCAGACCTTCTGCAGTCTCCCCGTCTACGTTAACATAAGTTGCAGGGACCATGGTGACTTCCGCATGTATCGCTTGAAATCCTTTTTCTTTTAAAGCATCTAAAATCATATTGAATTGAGTGGGATCTGTTGTGACAACAAATTCACCTGTGCTTTCTTGTGACACATCTTCTGCCCCCAGCTCCAATCCGATTTCCATTAACGCATTTTCATCAGTCGTTTGTGGGAACACAATCTGCCCAATGTTAGAAAACAAATAAGCCACAGAACCATCTGTACCTAAATTCCCACCATATTTTGTGAAAGCATGCCTCACTTCTGAGACAGTTCGATTTCGATTGTCCGTCAGACAATCAACCATAACCGCAACCCCACCTTGACCATAGCCTTCATATCGGACTTCAGCCAAGTCGGCCCCCTCCAAACCACCTGCGCCACGCTTAATCGCTCTGTCAATGGTGTCTCGAGTCATATTGGCATTCAATGCTTTATCAACCACCGCTCTTAGACGAGGATTAGAACCAATTTCAGCACCACTCATCTTCGCTGCAATCGTAATTTCTCGAATCAATTTAGTGAAAATCTTGCCACGTTTTGCATCTTGAGCGCCTTTTCGATGCTTAATGTTGGCCCATTTACTATGCCCTGCCATACCACAACTCCTCTATGCTTTAGCAGACTTCTGCAGCGGTTGAACAGACACACTGAGTTCTTTCAACTGTTTTGGATCGGCAAGACCTGGTGCCCCCGTGAGCGGACAACTCGCTGTTTGCGTTTTCGGAAATGCAATCACATCTCTAATCGATGTCGATCCAGTCATCAACATGATCAAGCGATCCAGGCCGAATGCCAATCCACCGTGTGGAGGACAACCATATTTTAAAGCCTTTAATAAGAAACCAAATTTTTCTTCGGCAGCCTTTTCATCAATGCCCAATAAATCAAAAACAGCTTGCTGCATCTCAGGTTGATGAATACGGATCGACCCCCCTCCTAATTCTGTTCCATTGAGAACAAAATCGTAGGCCTTCGACAACATTTGACCTGGATCTTGGGTCAAAGCCGCTACCGAATCAACTCTAGGCGCTGTAAAAGGATGATGTAATGGTTCCCAACGCTTTTGATCAGGGTCATATTGAAACATCGGGAAATCAACAACCCACAGTGGCCTCCAACCAGGCTCAACCAATTTCTTGTCATGCCCGATGCGCAAACGTAGCGCCCCCATCGCATCACTCACGACGCGATAAGTATCTGCGCCAAAAAATAGTAAATCGCCAGTTTGTGCGCCTGTTCTTGTCATCAAGGCACTCACAACTTCTTGCGGTAAAAACTTGAGGATAGGAGACTGCAAACCTTCTAATCCCTTAGCGATATCATTTACTTTAATGTAAGCGAGTCCCTTTGCACCAAATTGGCTTACAAATTGGGTATAGTCATCAATTTCCTTACGAGTGAAATCACCCCCATTGGGTACACGTAGCACCGCAACCCGCCCGTCTTTACTATTGGCAGGATTGCTAAAGACCTTGAAATCAACTGTTTTCATTAAGTCTGCAACATCAACTAACTCTAAGGGAATGCGCAAGTCAGGCTTATCACTTCCATATCGTTGCATTGCTTCTGCATAAGTCATACGAGGCAGTGGATTCGGGAATTCAACACCCAATTGAGCTTGGAATAATCCTCGCATCATTTCTTCCATAATTTGCATCACTTCATTTTCATCTAAAAATGAAGTTTCAATGTCAAGCTGAGTAAATTCTGGCTGCCTGTCTGCTCTTAAATCTTCATCTCGAAAACAGCGAACAATTTGGTAATAACGATCAAAGCCAGACATCATGAGAAGCTGCTTGAAGAGCTGCGGTGATTGGGGCAATGCAAAAAATTGTCCGGGTTGCGTTCGACTAGGCACCAAGTAATCTCGAGCACCTTCAGGTGTCGCACGAGTCAAAATGGGCGTTTCAACCTCGAGAAAACCCTTTGTTTCTAAATATTGTCTTAAATAAGCATTAACCTTCGCTCTAAAATCAAAGCGCTTGAACATTTCTTGACGACGCAAGTCAATGTAGCGATACATCAAACGAACATCTTCACTCGCTTGATGATGCTCATCTAACATAAAGGGGGGTGTTAAAGCTTCATTCAAAATAACAACAGAGGAAGCAACCACCTCAATCTCACCGGTTGATAAATCTCGGTTGATGGTTCCTTCCGGACGCCCTCTGACTTGGCCGTGAATTTCTAAAACATATTCACTGCGAATAGATTCAGCCATCGAAAAAGAGCCTGCGTCTTCGGGGTGAAAAACGACCTGTACTAACCCTGTTCTGTCTCTCAAATCAATAAAAATCACACCACCATGATCGCGACGGCGATGAGCCCACCCACAAAGGGTAACGGTTTTATCAAGATGCGCTGAATTAAGTTGACCACAGTAATGCGTTCGCGCCACGATGCTGCTTCCTATAAAGTAATTCGGTTGACTAATCATTTAAATGAGAATCTAGTATGCCCTAAACGGCTCAGGCATTATATCATGGTTATACCGTTCAGCTAACCAATAGTAGGCAAATAGGATGAGTATTATTCGGTTTATTGTAATTGGATTGACACTCCTATTTATCGCTAAAATGGTCTCAGAGATCTTTCGAAAAAAAAGCCCGCGAAGAGAGGAATGGTTAGTCAAATGTCATAAATGTGAAGTCTATATTCCTGAAGCCAAAAAACTAGCTCATCGCTGCCATGACGCCGAATAAATGAGAGCATATTGTGAAACAAGGACGACTCAATCTAGCACCAGAGGCTTTTCCGCCTAATTGGCAAGCATTACAAGTCTATGGCTTTTACCGTTTTATCTTATCAGGCGCTTTGCTCGTCGCCATCAAATTCAATTTTCTACCTAACCTCATCGCTGATATTGACGAGCCCCTCTTTTTTAGTACATCACAAGCCTATATCAGTTTTAGTGTTATCGCGCTTATCATCGCACTCTTTAAAAAACCACATTTTTTTTACCAAATACATATCACCATCTGGTTCGATATCTTGTTTCTCATACTTTTAATGCATGCCGGCGGGGGCATATTAAGCGGCATCGGGATCCTATTGCTGATTGTCGTCGCAGCACACAGTATTTTGCTACCCGGGCGACTCTCCCTCCTCAGTGCAGCAATGGCTAGTTCAGCCATCCTCACAGAACAGGTATTTTCTCAATTTACACAAGCTTATCCCAAAGTCGCTTATTCTCAAGCAGGCGTATTGGGTGCAACGATTTTCGCTACCTCCATTGGCTTACAATTAATTTCTGAAAAAGCTATCAAGAGTCAAATCCTAGCAAAAGAGCGTGGCATTAAACTTAGCATTATTGGACAACTCAATGCGCATGTGGTTTCGCATATGCAATCCGGTGTTATTGTCTTTAATCAAAATCAAGCCATCGAACTAATCAACCTTGCTGCATTGAGAATGCTAGGACTAAAACTGGTCCCACTCTATATTCACGGTCTACCTCAGATCTTGCAAAGCATCATAGAAAACTGGGAAAAAGAACCTATCCCAATCAGAAATCCAATCAAGCTTATTGACGGCGGCCCTCCTATCAAGCTCACTTTTCACCCTTTAGGGCAAAAAAATACAGACGTCTTGATATTTCTGAATGATCTCACTCAAGAGGCAAAACAAGCTCAAGACATCAAATTGGCTTCATTGGGAAAACTCACTGCAAACATTGCTCATGAACTTAGAAACCCCCTAGCAGCAGCAAGTCATGCCTCCCAATTACTCGCAGAATCCAAGTCGCTCAGCAAAGATGAGCTATATCTAATAGATGTCATCTATCAGCATTGTAATCGAATGAATACTGTCATTCGTAATGTGCTTTCTTTGTCAACACAAAAAAAAGCAGAACCTCAAACAATCAATTTATCAGATTGGCTCTCAAATTTTTCGGATGAATTTCATGCCGCTGGAATCAAACAAAAAAAAATTAACCTTCAAGTTACTCCACTGGAGCTAACTGTAAGGGTTGATCCAACCCAGCTGAGACAAATCCTGGTGAACCTATATGAAAATGGATTACGATATTCGTATCGAAAAAATAAGTTTG
The DNA here is from genome assembly GCA_046348545.1 of Gammaproteobacteria bacterium. GTDB lineage: Bacteria > Pseudomonadota > Gammaproteobacteria > Berkiellales > Berkiellaceae > JAXMEB01. The sequence continues at coordinate 84,540 of JAXMEB010000006.1, read as the reverse complement.
CGACCCTAGATGTCTCTGCATATCATGATAACAATAAAGGAAATGTCATCATTGATATTCTAGATCAGGGGGAAGGAATTTCTCCCGACATTACCAAGAATATCTTTGAGCCATTTTTTACAACGGAACAATCTGGTTCAGGTCTTGGACTTTATATTGCAAAAGAACTTGCTGAGATGAATGGCGCAGAACTCGCACTGGTTCCTTCAAAATCAGGGTGCCTTTTCAGGCTCACGTTTAAAAACACTGAAGGAGAAAAGATTTGGAACGCCCAAATGCACTAGTGCTTGACGATGAACCTGACATCTGCGAACTCATCAAAATGACGCTCTCGCGCATGAACATTCATGTTCAGACCGCACTGACCTTGGCCGATGCAAAAAAGCATCTTAAAACTCAATCATTTAATTTTGCATTAACTGATATGCGTCTACCTGATGGGGATGGATTAGAACTCGTCAAACTAGTCCAAACAAACTACCCTCAAATGCCTATTGCTGTCATCACAGCGCATGGCAATATGGAGACCGCTATCACCGCTCTGAAATATGGGGCTTTTGACTTTGTTTCAAAGCCGATTGAACTACAAATGCTCCGTGATTTAGTCTCAAGTGCATTGAAACTCAAAACAGAAAATAGAAGCAACTTAGCAGAAGATACTGAGGCTGTACTGATTGGCCAAAGTCATGCGATAAAGCAACTCAAAGAGACTTTGCTTAAAGTGGCTCGTTCACAAGCGCCAGTTTATATTTCAGGTCCGTCTGGATCCGGCAAAGAATTAGTTGCGAGGCTTGTTCATAGCAATAGCTCTCGTTATGATCAAGCCTTTGTTCCTGTGAATTGTGGGGCTATCCCAAACAATCTCATGGAATCTGAATTTTTCGGCCACAAAAAGGGAAGCTTTACTGGTGCACACTCAGATAAAATGGGTCTGTTCCAAGCAGCTCACCGAGGAACCCTATTTCTTGATGAGATAGCCGATCTGCCGATTGATATGCAAGTCAAGTTGCTTCGCGCTATTCAAGAAAAATTAATTCGTCCTGTCGGTTCAGCAAAAGAAGTCGCTATAGACGTTCGAATCGTTTCTGCAACACATCAGAATCTCCTCGAAAGAGTTCGTCAAAATTTATTCCGTCAAGATCTATTTTATAGATTGAACGTCATCGAGCTCAAAGTGCCCTCCCTCAATGAACGTATCGAAGACTTGGGTCTTCTTGCCACATTTATTCTAAACAAAATTTCCAAATCTACTAATAAGAAAAACGTAACCCTCTCAAAAGCTGCGATGGAAGCACTTAGAAACTATGAGTTCCCTGGAAATGTAAGAGAATTAGAAAACATTCTAGAGAGAGCCTTTACGCTATCTGAAGGCGATATTATTGACTTACCAGATTTACAGCTACCGGAAAACAATATTGCAATAGCAAATACTCCTTTAGGCAAGGATCTAGAAAACTATCTAGATAGAATAGAAAGAGATGCCATTTATTCAGCGCTTGAGAAAGCAAAATGGAACAAAACTAAAGCCGCCCAACTCTTGGGAATAAGCTTTAGAGCACTGCGATATCGACTAAAGAAGTTAGGTTTAACAGATGATAAAAAAGATCAATCAGGGTCTGACGCTTATTGAATTAATCGCTTACATTTCAATTTTAGTTTTGGTTGGGTGTTTTACAATCCCAGTTTTTGAGTCATCAAATAGAAAGCATGTTATCAGTACAGAACAGCGTATTTTTTCCGCTTTGCAATTTGCACGACTTCAAGCAATAATCAATCAAAAACCCACAACGGTCCATAGCACCAACTGGAGCACTGGGTTGACGATTTCATTCGAAAATGAAATAAACCCACTCCGAGTTGAATCCTTTCAATCTACCACTGTGACGTTATCCGCCTTTAATAACATATATACGCTCACCTATTGCCCGGATGGTCGTAGCCTCACCAATGGGCATTTTGATATTTCATCAACATCAAACGATAATTATAAAAGCAAAGTTATCTTTCACCAGAGCGGCCGCATCAGAAGAGAATAAATTCATTCATGAAGAGGGCCTTGTTGCATAATTACTAAAACCGCTACGTTCCGCGGCTTGTCCGCGGAATCCATCTCTGGATACCGCGCATAAAGCGCGGTAAGTAGGCGCATGTTGCGATTTATGCAACAAGGCCCATGAAGAGTATACCCTTCACACCTGAATTTTCGGGGTTGTTGCCTTCGCGATTCTCACCGCAGTCATGTACCTTGTGTACACTCCTGCGTCTCGAACGCTCGGCGCCTACCCTCTTGCGAGCTTCGGACGGACAAGCAAAAGCATAAATTCAAACTGGGAAGAGTATAACTTGCAGTATTGGAATACTTTGCTATTCCAATATATATGATGCTTAAAATTCTTCGCGGTTTCACACTGATCGAAATGCTAGTCACTGTTGTGATTTTAGCTATAGTGATAGTGGTTGCCATTCCAAGTTTTTATTCACTCGTGCAAAATAATAGGTCTGTCTCTGCCACGAACAGTCTTCTTTTTGGTCTTAAATTAGCGCGTTCTGAAGCCATCAAACGGGGATTAAGTGTCTCTATCTGTCCCACAGCTGATGCAAATTTCTCAGCTTGTGGCAATGATTGGACACAAGGATGGCTTGTATTCGTGAATCCCGATGAAAATGGTACCTTTGCAAATAACACGACCGAAGTGCTGATCCGAAGCGAACAACTCACAGGCAGTAACCATCTGATTTCTCCATCACCAAATGTTTCATTGCTCACCTACAAGAGTTCAGGGTTTGCGGCCCCGGGAACGAGTAATGTTACTTTCACCATTTATGCTCAAGGCTGTAAATCGGATCATGCTAGAAATTTAAACATCTCTACAACAGGTAGAACCAGTGTTACAAATGTGAACTGCCCCTAAAAAATATTCAAATAAATGAAACGGTCTGCCAACTGAGACTTCGAAAGCCCCGTACTGAGCAGCATACGAGCTATAAATATAATTAAGTGAATCGATCTCATTAATTTATGAAACCCAGAGTACCAAGTGGCTTTACATTGCTCGAAGTCCTGATCACTGTGGTGATCTTTTCTATAGGTCTGTTAGGACTTGCAGGGCTACAAGTTAAGGGCTTAACCCTGGCACAGGACTCATTGTTAAGAACAACGGCTACCCTTTTAGCAAATGACATGGCAGACAGAATGAGAGCAAACATGCGTGCAGCTCAAATGGGCGTTAGCAGCCCTTACAATAATCCTACTGGATTAGAAGCAGGCAATCCTAGCTGCATGGGAAAAGACAATGTTGGACAACCTGTCGATACCCGATGTACACCACTGGAAATGGCAAGTCATGATTTTTACGAGTGGCATGGTTTGCTTAAGGGCCTAAAGGCAACAAATTGGCATGCTGCAATGAATGCACAATTACCATCGAGCAATGGCATTGTGTGCATTGATTCAACTCCTAATGATGGAACGCCAACAAATCCTCAATGTGACAATGTATCAGTTAATTCAAACCTAAGCATATTTACGATCAAAATTTGGTGGCAAGAGAGAAAACTCAACCAGAGCAATCAGTATACTGTACACTCTTACATTACAAGTATAGCGTTATGAAGAAACTCATTTCATATTACAATGGGTTTTCAATCATCGAGATATTAATCTCGCTGACCATAGGCCTTATATTGCTTACTGGCGTTATGCAGCTTTTTCTTAATGGGAAGATGACTTACCTTTTAAATGAAAGCCTCAATGACTTGCAAGAAAATGGTAGATTCATCAGCAGCTTCTTGCCTCAAATAATTAGACAATCAGGCTATCGGAGCACACCCCAATCCAGCTTGTATCCGAATTTTGATACAGTTTTCTCCAAGGCAAACCCTTTTTTAGACGCAACAAATAATTCGGGCGTCAATGGCAGTGACATCCTTGTGATTCGATTTCAAGGTAGTGGTAATGGCTTAGGGATGCCCGACGGAAAGATGAAAGACTGCTTGGATATTGCTGTAGATGCAAACGAAATCGTCACCAATATTTTTGCACTCAATACGAATAGTCAACTAGAATGTCGATCATTACATCCGAGTGCATTTCCACCAATCGATCAAACCATTTCACTGATTGACGGCGTAGAGAATTTTCAAGTTTTATTTGGAGAGGATTTGGACAATGATCTTTCGCCCGATCGGTATGTGCCTGCTAGTTTTCCGAATCTAGACATGAGTAATGTCGTCAGCGTCAGAGTAAGCTTACTACTTCAAACACACGACGAAGTCTCGAATGTAAATGACACCCACACCTATAATCTTTTAGATACTTTATATATTCCTCCACTTGATAAACGTGTACGTAAAGTTTTCACAACAACAGTTTCGCTCAGAAATCGAGCTTCAGCATCGGCATGGTAGGTATTAGTATGAAAAAAATCGCATCAAAACAACAAGGGACCGTACTCATCGCAGGATTGATGATATTGTTAATATTGACAATTATGGGTATCGCTACAATGAATAGTAGTACTCTTGCCGAAAAGCTTTCAGGCAATCTTCGCGACAAAACGAACGCATTTCAATCAGCAGAATCAGCGCTACTCGATGCAGAACAATGGCTAAAGCAACAACCCAATAGGCCAAGCACAACAGCGGCATGCTCCTTACCACCATGCGATGTCTGGGCCTATGGTATTCAGCAAGATCTTGATCGAAAAAGTGATAGTTGGTGGCAGTCGAATGCCAAAGCTTTTAGCAGCACATTATATGGGAGCACTTCGTTGCCCAGATACATTATTCAAGAGGAAATGTTTATTCCATATGAACTCAGTCCAGAATCGCTCTCCAAAAGAAAGGGGTATGAATTCTACAAAATAACATCCAAAGGTACAGGCAGTACGAGTGATTCAAAGGTTTATATTGAGTCTGTTTATTCTGTTTCTTTTAATTAGTTGAACGTATGAAGAAAATTTCGCTGATATGCTTATTACCTAAAATTGTGTTAGGCGGACAGTTGAACCTAGCAGACAGTCCTTTATTTTTGGGTTCTAAAGTTGATCCTAACGTCTTTTTTGAATTGGATGATTCAGGCTCAATGGATTGGGAGATCTTAACGCCATCACACTGGCACTTCTGTGCATACGATCCCAACGCTGGCGGCAGCTATTCTTCGAGCGTCGCTTGTGGATATCAGGTTACTAACGGTCTTTTACGCAGTTTTGGAAACAATCAATATCGGCACTTTACCTATATCTATACGATAGACGATAACTTGTATGACGATGATTGTAATGACCCAGACTTTAATTCTATCGAGGCCTGTACGCAGGCTGGCACGCAAGATTGGCGTGTTTACTCATCAGATTTAAACTTCACCTATTATAACCCCTCCACTACCTACAACCCCTGGAAGGGGCCTTGCTTAATCAATAACACAACTTGCGCTAACGCAAATTTTACAGCAGCTCGATCAAATCCAAGAGAAGGAACAACCGGCTACAGCTTAACTAGAAGCTTAGCAGGTAGCGAATATCAAGTCTGGTTTGACGATAAGGGATATAATACAGCGAGCGGTCGCCCACTCCGGGCAGGCAGTTTAAATGTCACCAATACACCCAATACGCAAGTTGACTTATGGGATAGTCATATTAAAATCGTGATTAATTCGGCTAATGTACAAGTTTACAAAACAACTTATTCTCCCACAGCCGCAGGTATGGGGGAAACAACGACTTTACTTGGCACACTTTCTAACGCGCTGGCTTGTTACAATGCACTGGGTCCTAAGAGTTTGGTACAGGACATTTTTAATGGGACATCAGCCTTCAATGCAACTGGCGGTAGTGGTTGTCGCTCACTAGCTTCAGCCAAGCTTAATTTTGCTAATTGGTATCAATACCAACGAAAGCGATCACTCTCAGCAAAAGCGGCCATTGGCAGTGTTATCGCCCAAAGCCCAAATTATCGATATGGATTAAGCGTTATTAACCAATCAAATTCATTATTTGTTCAAGTTCCAGCAAGCAATGTGACAAATTATGCAAACCATAATCAAGACTTGCTTTCTCAGCTCTTTAGCTATTCTTGGGCAGCACTAGGAACACCACTTCGTACCGGCTTAGAAGAAGTTGGGCAGTATTATGATGCCACTCTTTCAGGTAAGACTGATCCGATTATTGAAGCATGCCAACAGAATTTTGCTATCCTTTTGACAGATGGATATTGGAATGGAAATAATCCATCATCCGTCATTGGTGATGCAGATGGAGATGGAAAATTTCGAACGCTAGCCGATGTTGCTCGATATTATTACTTGAAAGATTTAAGTCCTCTCCCTAATCAAGTCAATCCTAGCCCACTCGATCCGGCCACTTATCAACATATGGTCTCCTTCATGATTGCATTTGGGCTGACGGGGAATTTGTATGATACCGATCAAGATGGTTGGCCAAATCCTGCAATACCCATCAATGGCAATTGGGGGAATCCATATAACTCCAATCCTGAGAAAATAGACGATTTATGGCATGCTGCATTCAATAGTAAAGGCACTTATGTCTCTGCTCAAACACCAGAGACGATCATCTCTGAACTCTCGAACGCCCTATCCAATATAGGTAGTCGTGTTAGCTCCGCTACCATGGCGGCTCAAAATTCAACCACGTTACAAACGAATTCATATGTGTATCAGGCACGTTTCGATAGTGGTAGTTGGCAAGGCGAATTGATCGCATACCCCATCGATGCCACGGGTAATGTTTCAAATACGCCGACTTGGAACGCAAATTGTGTATTAACGGGGGGAGATTGCGTATTCCCTCTGAAAGCAGCTACCAACAATCCAGGACAGTTACCTAGTCAACGTGTGATCCTGACAAGGGACTGGAGTCATAATGGAACATTAGCTATTCCGTTTCGATGGCCTACCAACTATACCGCACTCAAAGTCACTGGCGCATTACCCAGCCGGATTACCAGTTTGCTGTCGAATGCCCCTTTTAATCCCAATACCATTGTGTCAACTGAAATCATTGCAAATCAAGTCTATGGCGATAACCTCATTGCATATCTTCGAGGTGACAGAAGTCAAGAATCTGGGAACAATGGTGTTTTTCGAACTCGAAAAGGTCTGTTAGGGGATATCATTAATTCAGATCCACTTTATGTAGGCCCGCCTGATCGTCTTTATCCAGATTCCCTAGAAATAGCAGCCTACAGTACTTTTAAAAGCGCCAATCAGAATCGGATCAATATGATCTTTGCTGGTGCCAATGACGGTATGATGCATGGATTTAATGCAGCAACTGGGGCAGAAATCATAGGCTACATCCCCGGGATGCGAGAGATTTTTACTAAATTACCCAACTTGAGTAAAACTAATTATCAGCACACTAATTTTGTCGATGGAACGCCGAATGAAGGAGATGTCTTCGTCAATGGCCAATGGAAGACAGCCCTGATATCAGGACTTCGAAACGGCGCTCAAGGTCTATTTGCACTGGATATTACCAATCCTAATAGTTTTAATGAAAACAATGCCAGCCAAATTTTGATGTGGGAATTCAGCGATGAGCAAGATCCAGATTTAGGATTTGTTTACGGACAGATCCCTATTGTCAAAGTCAGATCAGGCGCTGGCCAAAGTACCTGGGCTGCCATTGTTGGTAATGGTTACAATAATTCACTGGCTGACGGTTTCGCGAGCACCACAGGACAGGCTGCAATTTTCATCCTATTTATAGAAAAAGGTCTTGATGGCGTTTGGACGATTAACAACGATTATATCAAAATACCTGTAGGACCCAACAATCCAGCCACCCCAAATGGATTAGGCACCCCTTACCCCGTGGACATCAATGGCGATTGGATCACAGATTATATCTACGCTGGTGACATCAAAGGTAATATTTGGAAATTTGACATCAGAGGAAATACCCCAACCAATTGGGATCAAAATACCACATTGTTCTTTTCGGCCTCTCAATCAATCGCTGGCGATCAACCCATCACGGCGCCATTGGTTGTTGGCCCTCATCCCAGGGGCCTCAACCAAGGGATTATGATTTATTTTGGCACGGGTAAATATCTAGAACCTTCAGACAATACAACCACAGGTCAAACGACTCAAACTTTCTATGGCCTCTGGGACAAACTAGATGGCACACTACCCACTAAAGCAGAACTTCTGAAACAAGATATTCTAGTTGAAAAAAACCAAAGTTTCGATACCGATGGCGACGGAACACTTGATACCTCCTTTGCACTCCGTCAAGTCAGCAGCAATGCTATCAACTGGACAGCGCCCATCAATCCAAATGACCCAGCACAGCATTTAGGATGGTATCTCGATTTAATTGTCACTGGTCATGGCAATCATGGCGAAAGGCAAATTACAAAGCCCATATTGAGAAATCGCAATATCATTTTTACAACACTAATTCCGTCTCAATCAACCTGTGATTTTGGCGGCACCTCCTGGTTAATGGAGCTAAGTGCAGTCAATGGCGGACAAACGCAATTTTCACCATTCGATTTAAACCATGATGGCATATTTGACAACAAGGACTTAATAGATTTAGGCGATATCAATGGAGACGGTGTCAATGATTACGCCATAGCAAGCGGGAAACAATCTAAAGTGGGCATTGCGTCTACCCCCGCGGTTTTTTTGAGTAGTGATAAGTCCAAGGAGTACAAGGTCTCAAACGGTGCAACAGGACTTGAATCCACCACTGAAAATCCATCTACAGGACCACAGGGCCGGCAAAGTTGGCGTCAACTCATGCCCTAGAGGAGAAACGATGCGCATACTGTTGATTATGATACTCTGTTTTCATTTACAGAGTATCTATGCTGAAACAGATACCGTTGGGCGTGGAACCAGAGGTGTCATAGAAAGCATTGATTTAGAATTAAGAGCCATGACGATTAATGGTCAACATTTTACTTTAGGCGACAAATTGATAGTTCGAGACAGACAGGGCAATGCGATTGATCAAGGGATCTTAAGACCTAACTATTTTATTAGTTTTTCAGAATCAGAAAATAAATCAATAAACAGTATCACTATACAGTCTCACCTAGATAGTCATATCACTAAACACTAACGTACGTCTGCTCCTTGCCAACTCTCATCGAACGAGACTTTCAAAAAATTAATTAATAGTCTTAGCTATATTTATGGATAATGGAAATTACTTAAATATGATAGCACTCCATAAATCAACAGGATTTACGTTAACTGAGGTTCTGGTTTCCTTGGTAGTGCTCTCGATTGGTCTATTAGGATTGGCAAGCGTTCAGACAGAGTCTCTGAAGAAAAATAATGATGCCTATCTTTCAAGCCTCGCAAGCACACAAGCAGCCGACATTATTGATAGAATGCGATCGAATTATCAACAAGCTAAGAGCGGTGGGTATACCACGTCGAGCCCGACGAGTGCCGGGCAGACCAATTTAGGGTGCTTAGGCGGCATACCCAATCAACCCTCAACACAAGGTACCTCGCAATCATCAAGTTGCACTGAACAGCAAATGTCCCTCAATGACTTATACGAATGGCAAGCGAATCTGGCCAATCTATTACCTGATGGGAAAGGGCGTATCTGCTTATCCAGTAATCCAGGCGCTGTTGGCTCTCCTGTCAATTGTAATAATCAAGGGGATGTTTACGTCATTCAAATTTCTTGGCGCGGTCGTGATGGAGATACCGATGAATATCGTGTCGCATTTAAACCTTAAGTCATTTCCCGGCCAACTGGGTCTAGGTCTGGTTGAAATTTTTGTCAGCCTGACTGTTGCGATGCTCCTGCTGTCAGGTTTAATCACCTTGATGCTCAATAATCAGCAAGCTTATCGCCTCGATCATAATTTAGCTGAAATCCAAAATAATGGACGATATGCAACCACTTTTATGAGTAGAACGATTCGTCTAGCAGGATTTCGCTCACCACCCGATTTATCCAAGATGATAGATTACCCCGATTTATCTAGCATTTTCCCAACTGGCTCTGAACTCATTCAAGGTACAAACAACAATGTCAACGGTTCAGACACGCTCACGGTACGATATCAAGGTAGCCCCAGTGGAAATGTATTTGACTGTCTCGCTCAAACAGTGAATGCTAACCAAATCGCTGTGAATACTTTTTCTGTCAATAATCAAGGACAGCTAGTCTGCAGTGCTATCAACAATGGCGTTCCAAATGCCAGCAACCCTGCCGTTTTAGTTGATGGCATAGAAGCCATGCACATCCGATTTGGCGAGGATTTAAATGGAGACGGCCAAGTCGACCGATATGTACCACCTGGATTCGCTGGTCTAGTTCTAAACAATGTCGTGAGCATTCGGATTGGTCTCCTTCTACGATCATTGGAGCAAGTCAACCCAACGACAAATAATCAAACCTATGCTTTGCAAGATTCACTTATGGGTCCCTTCAATGATAAATACTTGCGAAGAACAGTCACGACAACGGTTAAACTCAGAAGTTCTATAGGTGGGTAGAATGAGTAATTATACGTTACATTCTGTGAGAGCTCAACAAGGCACCGTACTCGTCGCCAGCCTGTTTTTCTTGATTATACTGACCATCTTGGGTGTTTCATCCGTTAACAGAACTACAGTACAAACAAAAATTTCAGCTAATGATCGTAATACCGATCTAGCCTTTCAAGCAGGAGAGTCCTCTCTCTCTGCCGCCGAGCAGTATATCGGTATGCTCACTGCGGTACCCACTGTGATCACAAATTGCACCACACCACCTTGCAATTCAATTTGGGCTCAAAATGCATTGAATTCAAAATTTAAAGGCAGCTCAGCTTACTGGTGGTCTTCTACGAATCCAGATACGGATGGAGACTTTTGGCCCACCTACGCGATTGCATTAGATGGCACTACCCAAAAGGTGGCATACGTAAATGAACAACCCCTGTATTTTATAGAAGAGTACGGCTATTTACCAGACGATCTAAGTCCAGGCACTCGCGCACAAGGCGTAGGAACCTATTATTATCGAATCACAGCACGTGGCACTGGTGGGGTGGCAACGAATGCTGCATTACATAGCCCTAACAAATCAATGGTCCAGTCGATTTATGCAAAAAGGTTTAATTAAGGGGGATATCATGAAATATTCATTAAAAGTTTATATGACCCTCCTTACGACAGCTTGTACATCCGGTCTGCTGCAAGCAGGGCAATTATCTATTCCGAACACCCCCCTATTTATTCAACAGGAAACGCCAGCAAATGTATTATTTGTAATGGATGACTCCGGGTCTATGGACTGGGAAGTCATTGCGAAGCCGCATTGGGAGGCTTGTAATTACGATCCCGACATGAGCTATACCCAATGCAATACGACTTATCAAGAGGATGGCATTTTTCATTTCTCACAGAAAACAACATCCGGCGGTAAACGTTTTAATAGCAGAGAAATTTATTATTTGTTTAATTTAAACAATAAATATTCATTCTATAACGCCCTAGATTTTCCTGAACTGATTAATGAAGACTGGCGTATTATTAACTCTAATTTTAATGGCATGGCGTATAATCCTAATGTGACCTATACCCCCTGGTTAAATTATTGTGATGGAACAGGGGTATCAGGCGATCCTTATGTTAGTTGTGATAATGCAAAATTTGATAACGCTAATAGCAATCCACACCGGGATCACCCTGATTACAAGACTACTGTCAACTTAGGTAATTATTCATATAATGGGAAAACGGTCGGACTTGCGTATTCTGTTAGTGTAGACGACAAAAAATTCAGTGGAAACACACCCAATCGGAATAACATTGCGAGTGGCAGTAATAATATCATCGATCCTTGGGATAGTAATGCACTCATTCAATTCACAGGTGGGACGACTATTTCCGTTACCGTTCGTTCAACCAATGCACAAGCGATTCAGAACACGATTCAAACTACCACGCTATCTAGCAATTCGACTTGTTTTGATGCTCTAGGACCACAAAACTTAGTGCAAGAAATCATTAACGGAACTCGTGCCATTACTGCGGCGAACGGCCCAGGTTGCCGTACTATCGCGAATGCGCAACAAAACTATGCTAATTGGTTTGAATACAACCGTCGTCGTTCTCTCAGCACTAAAGCAGCGGTCAGCTACATCATCACGAATTTCCCAGGACTGTACTATGGCCTGAGTTACATTAATAACGGCAGCAACATAGCTAACAAGCTACCTGGCTTAAATGATGACCTCACAGCTAGTAATAATATTTTAATGAGACAATACTTTGTTAAACAGCAAGAAGCTGTTGGTACTCCGTTAGTCTCTGCACTCAATGCCGCAGGTCGTTATTATGCAGGTCAACTGGGCACATCACCGATTAAAACAAGCTGTCAGCGCAATTTTTCAATTCTGATGACCGACGGTTACTGGAACGATACCAATTTAGAACGACCCAGGCTTGGTGATGTAGATGGTGATGGATATGGCTCAAGATATTCGACATTGTCCGACGTTGCTTACCACTACTATAAAAATGATTTGCTCACGAATATGGCTAACAATGTTGCCCCCACAAAAGAGGATCCCAATACCATGCAACACATGAATACCATGGGGATTGCATTTGGCGCAACGGGCAACCTCATCGCAGGTGCAGACGGCTGGCCTACGCCCAAAATGAATATCAATAGCAATTGGGGCAATCCTGATTGTAATGATGATTGTCCAGCAAAAATAAATGATTTATGGCATGCTGCTTTTAATTCAAAGGGACAATTTTTCGCAGCAAACAATTTCGAAGATTTACAGGCAGGCCTTTCTACCAGCTTACAAGGCATTCTAGCGGCTATGCTCGGTTCTGGCTCGACCTCCGCCAGCAGCTCATCAATGTTGATAGACAACACTCATATCTATCAAGCACAATTTAAAAATACGGATTGGTCAGGCGATTTAAAAGCGCTCCTCATTGATAGCAATGGCAATATTAACACAGCGCAACCCATTTGGAGCGCAGCCGCTCAGCTCAAAAATATTTCACCAACGAACCGCGTCGTGTACACCTATGGGAACAAAAGAGGTGTGGTCTTCAACTGGCCGGTAAATTATCTGTCGCCGACCACTTCCGAAATCCCATTAGCACAGACTAATCTCCTCGTTTCCGATATCTCAAGCGCTTCAAGGGCTACAATCGGTAATGAGCGGATAAGGTATCTTCGTGGCGATCAATCGAAGGAAATTGATAAAGGTGGCACTTATCGAAACCGCTCTTCGATCATGGGGGATGTGATTCATTCTGGTTCAGTGTATGTCGGTCCTCCTAAGGCTCTATACACGGACCCGTATTATCTTAATTTCAAAAATACTTATAAGAATAGAACTCCCATGATATTCGTCGGCGCAAATGATGGCATGCTACACGGATTCAATGCCAATACTGGCGCTGAAATGGTAGCTTATGTGCCTGCGCACCCTGCTATTTGGAGTAATTTGCAGTCGTTGACCAAAGATTCATACACGCACCGCTATTTTGTCGATGAAACACCTGCCGTAGCGGATTACCTACCCTCTGGCTCAACAAATTGGCGCACAGTGCTGGCTAGTGGTCTAGGTCTAGGAGGACAGGGGGTCTTTGCACTTGATATCACAGATGGTAATTTTGCTAATTCTGCGGCTGATGCAGCCAGTAAAGTACTCTGGGAATTCACTGACGCAAACGATGTGGATGTCGGATATACTTTTGGAACCCCTCAAATTGTTAGAATGTACAACAAGAAATGGGCTGTTATTTTTGGAAATGGGTACAACAGCACAACAAACCAATACCCATCGGGTACAACCGACTCAAGAGTCTCTACCTCAGGCCAAGCCGTATTATACATACTCTTCATAGAGGGCGGGACTGACGGCACATGGACAGTGGACACAGATTATATCAAAATACCCGTGGGTGCTACCGGAACAAAAAATGGGTTATCTGAGCCCACAGCCATTGATATCAACGGAGATTTTACGGTTGATTATATCTATGCTGGGGATTTAAATGGAGATATGTGGCGATTCGATGTGAGAGCCACTACCCCAACAACTTGGAAAACCAGCGCAAAGATATCAAAACTCTATAGTGCTGGCACCTCACAGCCTATTTTGAATGCACCCGTCGTAGCACCACACCCACAAGGGTTAGATAAGGGATTTTTGGTTTATTTTGGAACCGGCAAATTCATTGAAACCAATGATCTAAACCCAGCTAGTCAGTCCACCCAAACTATGTATGCGATTTGGGATAAGAATGGAACGACAGCAACGAGTTTTTCGGGCAAGTCAACGCTATTGCAGCAAAAAATATTAGGGACTGTTGATAACTATAGAGCGGTCAGTAACAATCAGATTAACTGGACAACCCAAAATGGATGGTACCTAGATTTGACAACAGGAGAGAGAGCCACGAGCAAACCCATTCTCAGAAATGGGCGCGTTATCTTCACAACCACGATTCCCTCTGGCTCAAATGGCGAGGCTCAATGCTCTACTTTCAGGGCAACCAGCTGGCTGATGGAGTTGGATGCAAAGAATGGTGGGCGCCTTGCAATACCACCCTTCGATGTGAATGGTGATGTGGCTTTTGATTCCTCTGACTACATCGAGTTCAATGAGCAGCAAGGTTCTAGTACAATCAAAGTTAAAGCCCCGCCTGCTGGCGTGATGTCAGATGTTGGCGTAACAGCCGCACCGACTGTAATGACAACGCAAGAGGGCAATAGTGAAGTAAAAGTGCTAAGCGGAACCGGTGGTGTTTCTGGCGTAAGAGAGAATCCAGGACAAAATGTCAGTGGCAGACAAACTTGGCAGGAGGTTAATTAGGTCATGAGCTTTGATACAAAACATGTCGGATTTACTTTGATTGAGCTAATGGTCGCTATTGTTATTGTAGGAATATTAGCCGCTATATCTTATCCCGCCTATAATGACCAAATGCGTAAAACACGCCGTTCTGATGGTCAAGCTGCACTCCTTAACATGGCGGCACGAATGGAGCACTATTTCACAGAAAATAATACTTATGTCGGCGCAACCACTGCGACATTAGGCGTTGCGGCTACATCGCCTGAAGGTTACTACAATATGACTATCACCAATCTGACAGCAACGACTTATACCTTAAACGCAACCCCTGTTGCTGGCGGTCCACAAGCTAGTGATACGACCTGCTCGCCCTTGACTATCACGCACACGAATATAAAGGGGCCAAGCCCAACAACTTGCTGGTAATACTCTTCCCACTTTAAATTTATGCTTTGTTGTCCGCGCTCTCTTACCCCCGTCATGCACTCTATGTGCACTTCGGGGGATTCGTTCACTTGACGCCTCGCCTAAATTCAAAGTGGTTTGAGTATATTATTAACGCATACTCTCTGAAACAGTGACCTTCACATTACGAACCTCTTTAGGTAAGGCAAAGACCATGGTTTCTGGTTCTCCAGTGATTTCCTCAATCGACGTGACATGCCATTCATCTTTAAAATACTGCAACATCTCGCGCACTAAAATTTCAGGTGCAGAAGCCCCTGCTGTGACGCCGATAGCTTTTTTGTTTTCAAGCCAAGCACTTTGAATTTCAGTGGCATTATCGACAAGATACGCTGAACAACCATCCTGCTCAGCGAGTTCACGTAATCGATTTGAATTTGAACTATTCACTGAACCAACAACAAAAATGACATCACAAACTTGCGCAAGTTTTCTCACAGCATCTTGTCTGTTCTGTGTCGCATAGCAAATATCATCCCGCTTTGGGCCTTCGATCATTGGGAATTTTAATTTCAACGTCTGGATAATTTCCATCGTTTCATCAACCGATAAGGTGGTTTGCGTGACATAAAAAAGTGATTCAGGATTTTTGACAGACAAAGCTGCAACATCTTCTTTCTTTTCGACGAGATAAATACCACCCTGTAAATTGTGATATTGTCCTAGGGTTCCTTCGACTTCAGCATGACCTGCATGCCCTATCAAGATACATTCGATACCTTGTTTCGATAATCTCGCAACTTCCAGGTGTACTTTTGTCACCAATGGGCATGTCGCATCTAATACCGTGGTTAAATTTCGATCGCGAGCCTCTTGTCTCACAGCTTGTGAAACACCATGCGCTGAAAAGATGACAACGCTATTGTCTGGCACACTGGAAAGCTCATCGACAAAAACAGCCCCTCTTTTTTTGAGATCATCGACAACAAAGCGATTATGAACCACTTCATGTCTCACGTAGATTGGCGCACCAAATTTTTGAAGGGCTGCTTCAACAATATCAATTGCACGCGCAACGCCGGCGCAAAAACCACGTGGATTTGCAAGGAATACTTTCATTCTTTAAAAAGCCCCCAAACTAAAATAGCAGCACCAATACAGACCCAGGAATCAGCCAAATTAAATGTGGGCCAATGCCAATTCTGATAGTATACATCTATAAAATCAACAACATGTCCTAGACGTAATCGATCAATCAGATTTCCAATTGCGCCACCAATAATTAAATTCAAACTAATAGCGGACCACTTCTCCCGTGCTGGTAATCGATAAAGCCAGATCAACAACCCGATTACAATCATCAAGGTAAGGCCGGACAAAAAATGTCGCCAAATCCCCCCTTGATTCATCATGCTAAAGGCGATTCCTTTGTTGTAAGTCAAATATAAATTCAAGCCCGGAAATAAATTCAGGACCTCTCCAAAATGGAGATAAGCCGTAGCAAACCATTTTGAAACCTGATCAAGCAATAGAGCGATTATCATCAGGGAAAACCATCGCTTGTTATGCATATTGTCGGCTCTCCCCAGGGCCTTGCTCGATATTAGTCACACATCGTCCACAGATGCCAGGATAGTCAGGATGCTGATTAACATCTTCGCGATGATGCCAACATCGTTGACATTTCTCATGAGGTGAACGCTCAACACGTACCCAAAGATTAGTCAACTCAGTTGCTTGTGCGTCACTTGGCTTATCTTCAAGCGCATGAATGACAGCGTTTGAGGTAATCAGCACAAATCTCAACTCATCTTTTAAGGTCGACAACAAAGCATGCAAGGTATCGTCAACATACAGATGAACTTCTGCCTCTAAACCAGATCCTAATAATCCAGCAGCGCGAGCGACTTCGAGTGCTTTATTCACTTCAACTCGCGTATCAAAGATCATTTTCCATGCTATACCCTTCACAGCTGAATTTTCGGGGTTGTTGCCCGCGCCCACTTCGCAATCCTCATGTACTTCATGTACACTCCGGTTGCTCAGGGGCTTGGCGTCTACCCGAAAAATCATCTGTTGTGGGTATATATCGTTAATCTGTGAACCTGTTTCTGGAAAAGATTGATACCACTCTGACAAAAAGATAGAGTCGGATCTTTCTCCAGGAATAAAGGACCAAATTTCTTCCGCTGTAAAACTTAAAATGGGCGCTAACCAAAGGCTGAGTGCTTGCACTACGTGATACATGGCAGACTGCGCAGAGCGCCGTGCAACGCTTTCCTTCTTGGTCGTATATTGTCTATCTTTGATAATATCTAAATAAATACTGCCCAATTCTACAACACAAAAATTATGTATTTTTTGATAAATCACATGAAATTGATAATCATCATACGCTTCAATGATTTCTGCCTGGAGCATTTTTGCTCGTTCAACAATCCACGCGTCTAAAGCCAAGAACTGATGATCTAAGATCAAATCTTGTTCTGGCTGAAATCCATCTAAATTCGCTAGCAAAAACCTTGCTGTATTTCGAATACGGCGGTATGCATCACTCGTTCGAGTAAATATTTCATCCGAAACCGCCATGTCACCACGATAATCCGTGGCGGCTACCCATAATCTCAACACGTCTGCACCTAGTGTCTGAATAATTTTTTCGGGGGCAACCACATTACCTAAAGATTTGGACATTTTGTGTCCGTTAGCATCTACTGTAAATCCATGCGTCAGCACTTGTTTGAAAGGTGGAATACCCTCCATCGCAACAGAGGTTAACAGGGACGATTGAAACCATCCACGGTGCTGATCTGACCCCTCTAGATATAAATCTGCTGGAAAATCAAGCCCTATTCTTCGCTTCAGAACGCAAGCATGCGAGACACCTGAATCAAACCAAACATCCAATCCATCTGTTGATTTTTCATATTCGTCTAAATTGTCAAATGGCAAGGTTTTTAAATCAAGCGCATGCCACGCTTCCATTCCACCGTTCTCTACTTTTTGGGCAACACATTCTATGATTTCCAGTAACTGAGGATGCGGCTCACCGGTTACTTTGTGTGTCAACATCACCAACGGCAAACTCCAGGTTCGCTGCCGTGAAATACACCAATCCGGTCGACCTTCTATCATCAGCTGAATTCTAGATTGTCCCCAATTCGGTATCCATTTGACATTTTCAATCGCTGCTAACGAACGTTGGCGCAATTCATTGCGATCCATACTGATAAACCATTGTGGCGTGGCTCTGAAAATAAGAGGGGTCTTATGACGCCAACAATGCGGGTAGCTGTGCTCCAGGTTTTCTGCCGATAACAAGTGACCTTTTTCTTTTAAAGTTTCGATAATTTTAGTATTAGCGTCGTGTAAGGTCAGCCCACCCAATTGGGCTGTTTCTTTTATAAAGCGACCATACCGATCGACTGGGCTTTCAACGGGGAGTTTATAGGTATGGGAAACATGAAAATCATCTAGACCATGTGCTGGTGCGGTATGCACTAGCCCCGTTCCAACATCTAGCGTGACATGGTGACCCAATATCATCGGCACCTTTCTATCATAGAAAGGATGCGTAAATAAGGTATGCTCTAGCGCCTCTCCTAAACAGGTTCCTAATATTTTAGCCGAGGTTTGTAACTTCGACTCTAAAGCACTTAACAGTTCTGCGGCAACAATCAAACAAACCGTTTGATCTAAAATTTGGGTTTCAACCAAGGCATAGGTGAGTTCCGGATGCAATGCAATGGCTTGATTGGCTGGTAACGTCCAAGGGGTTGTCGTCCATATCACCGCATACAGTGGGAGATGAGCCCCTTCCGTGACACTAAAAGTATCCCGTATCGTTTTGGCATCACACGCTTCAAATAATACATGGATGGAAGGCGAACGTTTATCTTTATATTCCACTTCAGCTTCTGCGAGCGCAGAACCACATTCTACACACCAATGGACTGGACGAACCCCTTTTTCAACATGTCCATTGGCCACTATCTTGCCAAATGAACGAATAATATCGGCTTCATAGCTGAAATCCATAGTACGGTAAAGATGATCCCAATCACCCATAACGCCGAGTCGCATAAAAGATTTTTTTTGAAGTTGAATTTGCTGTTCAGCGAAGGTACGACAAGCTTTCCTAAACTCATCCACACTCACTTTAACGCCTGGTTTCCCAAGTTTTTTCTCAACATTGAGCTCAATCGGCAAGCCATGGCAATCCCAGCCTGGCACATAAGGCGCATCAAAACCCGATAATGTTTTGGCTTTAATAATGATATCTTTTAAAACCTTATTGATGGCATGCCCAATATGAATATTGCCATTCGCGTAAGGGGGGCCATCATGCAAAATAAATTTTGGCTTTTGTTGCCCTTCTTCTCTCAGTTTCGAATATAAATCTATAGATGTCCATTTTTCTAATGTCTTGGGTTCCCGCTGCGCTAAATTTGCACGCATTGGAAAATCGGTTTTAGGTAAATTCAAAGTATCTTTGTAATCTTTTTTATCCGCACTTGACATGTTTATTAATCCACAATAGAAGTCAATAATTGTTCAGCAAGATCTTTATCTTTCGCAATCTGTTGTTTTAATGTTTCCAAATCGAAGAATTGTTTTTCATCTCTTAACTTGTACAAGAAGGAAAGCGTCAATCTTTGACCATAAATGCTACCTGTAAAATTTAGAATATGTGCTTCTAATATCAATTTATTCCCATTGATAGTGGGCCTAACGCCAATATTCACCAAAGCGTAATATTTTTCGTTGAGCCCTTCAATGCGCGCCAAATAGACACCTCGTAATGGGAAACTTTCAGATATCGCGAAATTCGCCGTCGGAAACCCTAACGTACGCCCCAATTGATTACCGTAAATCACGCGACCTGAAAATGTAAAATAGCGCCCTAAGAGACGTGATGCCAAACTCAAATCACCGCTTTTAAGCGCTTGTCGAATTTGCGTACTACTGATTCTCTTATAATTCTGGTAAATAGTTCCAATTTGATATACTTCAAAATGATGCTTAATGCCCGCCTTCTCTAAAGTACTGACATCTCCTTGCCGTTGATAGCCAAATCGAAAATCATCGCCCACTATCAAGGCCTTAATTTTTAAAGCGGAAATCAGAATGGAATCGATAAATGCATTCGCTGAAAAATTAGCGAGGCGTTTATTAAATTTAAGACAGAGTATTCTATCAATGCCAGCATCCTGGAAAACAGCTAATTTATCTCGCAGCTTCATCAAACGCGGTAATGCATAGGGCGAAAAAAACTCCTGCGGCAAAGGCTCAAACATCACCACACAGGTCGGCAATTCATAGCTCGCAGCAACCTCTTTAAGCTTTTTCAGCATACTCATGTGCCCCTGATGCAAGCCATCAAAATTGCCAATGGTTGCTACATATCGATTAGGCTCATGGACTAAACGCTGATATTCACGGATAAGCTTCATCATTACACTCTTAATTAACAATTCTGACTTATAATTAAATGTTTGCCTCGGAATCCTAAGCACCACAATGCTATCAAATATACGCCCATCCCCCCAAAGATGAGCCCAAATAACGAGGCAACTCGCTCCATACCTGAGGCCTCCACCCAAAAACGCTCTCCTGGGACAAGCTGAATCAAGCAAACTAACATGAGTCCCGAGGCAAGCAAAACCCTCGCTAAAGTGGAGACCCAATTGGCTGTCGGTTGATATCGGTTTTGCTTAATTAAAAACCATAACAATAATCCGCCATTGATCGCAGCACTCAAGGTAGAAGCTAAGGCTAAGCCAGCATGCTTAAAGGGCACAATCAAGATAGCATTGAATACAACATTCGCCAGCATGGCAATGATGGCAATTTTAACCGGCGTCTTCGTGTCTTGCTGCGCATAAAAAGCGCTCACTAAGACTTTAATCCCAATGAATAAGGTCAGGCCTGAGCTTAAGGCCATAAGACTCTGAGAAGCCATCAAAGCATCCCTCACATCAAATGCGCCATACTGAAACAAGCTCATCATGATGGGAAAAGACAATGCGGTCAGCCCAATGGCAGCAGGCAAGCCCAAGAATAGAACCCATTTTAGAGCCCAATCTATACTGGCACTAAAATGGGCTGAATCTTTCAGGGCATGTTTTTCAGATAAATGGGGTAATACCACTGTTGAAAGGGCTACGCCAAATGTACCGAGCGGAAATTCAAGCATACGTTCCGAATAATACAGCCAAGTCACGCTGCCGGTCGGCAAGAAGGATGCAAATAAAGTATCAACCATTAAATTAATTTGCATGACCGAAGCACCTAGCACCGCAGGCCCCATTAAAATAATGACGCGCCTCACCCCTGAGTCATGCCATCCCCAAGCTGGCTTGGGGAGCAAATTAATTCGTTTGAGATGCGGCAATTGAAACACGAGCTGTAAAATACCACCTGCCAAAACGCCAAATGCCAGGCTAAAAATGGGCGGATTTGCATGACTTGAAAGCAATGCAGCGCAAATCATCGCAATATTAAGCAACGTTGGCGTAAAGCTAGGGATGGCAAAACGACCGTATGTATTCAAAATGCCTGAGCAAAATGCGGTGAGG
This sequence comes from Gammaproteobacteria bacterium, assembly GCA_046348545.1. GTDB lineage: Bacteria > Pseudomonadota > Gammaproteobacteria > Berkiellales > Berkiellaceae > JAXMEB01. The sequence goes on along the minus strand of JAXMEB010000006.1, from coordinate 62,743 downwards.
GACACCAGGAGCAAATAAGGGAAAACCCAGCGCAAAATGTCTGACGCCAAGTGAAAACGCTCATCCCCTTCACCTGTAAAACCTGGAGCAAAGAGGGAAATAACATACGGCGCACCGATCACCCCTAAAAAAGTGATAATACTTAATATACCAGCCAACGTGCCTGAAACACGGTTAACCAACAGCTGAATTTCAGCATGCGATTTGGTTGTTTTATATTCTGATAAAATTGGAATAAAGGCTTGAGAAAAAGCACCTTCTGCAAATAAACGTCGCATGAAGTTGGGAATTTTAAATGCAACCAAGAAAGCATCGACCATGGGGCCGGCGCCAAAAGCATGCGCGACAACCATATCTCTTAAAAAACCCAAAATACGAGAAACTAAAGTCATCCCCCCAACTATCCCAGTCGATCGAAGTAGTTTTTTACTCATCTTTTATTCTCGCAAACCCCAAATCCGCCCCCTATTATGCGCTGAGCGTTGACAAAACCCAAGAAAAGCGCGAATATTTCGGGTTCTCATAAGCTATAAAATTAAGTTCGGAGCATTTACCTTGGCCAATACAAAACAAGCTTTAAAACGGACACGTCAAAATGAAAAGCGCCGTATGCGTAATCGCTGGCAATTGTCTCGCATGCGCAGCCAAATCAAAACCGTTTTAAAAGCCATCGAAACGGGTAGTGTCAATGAAGCGTCTACGGAATACCGTGAAGCAGCTTCGCTGGTAGACCGTTTGGTTGCCAAAGGCATGATCCATAAGAATAAAGCTTCAAGACATAAAAGTCGCTTGAGTATCAAACTAAAGCAGGTTGCTAAAGCTTAATTGACTCTCTAGCAATCACTCACCCCTCTCCCGGCATCTCCGTTGTTAACTTTAGCGTAGGCGGATGGCGGGAGAGAGGAATCTTCAAAACTTTAGGTCTTTCAGTCGTCTGATTCCGATAAGTCTTCAATAGGCTTGTTAGTTGATTCTTGATATTCAGCGTCAATTGCCAAACAAAGCTGCTGGATGCCTAGGCCGGTTAATGCCGATATTTCGAATAGCTTACTCGCTGGATAAGCTGATTGGATCTCGTTTCTGATATCACTTAAAGCCATCTCATCCAGGCAATCAATCTTATTGAGTACAAACCACTGTGGCTTCTCAGCCAGCGCTGGATCGTATTGCCTCAACTCTTGTTGAATCATTTGAATATTTTTTAAAGGAGATTCTGTCATCGGGACGACATCGACCACGTGCAATAACAAATGATTGCGAGATAAATGTCTCAAAAACTGGAAACCTAAACCTGCTCCTTCACTGGCGCCTTCGATAAGGCCCGGGATATCTGCGACAACGATACTGCTCCCTGAAGGTAACTTCACAGTCCCTAAATTAGGGTGCAGGGTCGTAAACGGATAATCAGCCACTTTAGGTCTGGCAGAAGAGATCGCTCTTAAAAGAGTGGATTTCCCAGCATTCGGCAGTCCCAACAAACCAATATGCGCCAATAGCTTTAACTCAAGCGCTAAAGTTCTGGTTTCCCCAGGCTGCCCAGGCGTGCACTTCCGAGGCGCACGATTGGTGCTGGTTTTGAAATGGATATTACCTAAACCGCGCCGACCGCCTTTGGCAACGAGCAAAGTCTGTCCAGCTTCCGATAAATCACCTAGATGATCACCGGTATCAGCATCTTTGACAATCGTGCCAATTGGAACTCGAACGTAAATGGTTTCACCATTTCGACCAGTCATTTGACGGCCGAGCCCAATCCCACCATGCCCTGCTTTCACAGATCGAATGTATCTAAAATCGATAAGTGTGTTGAGTCCTGGCTCAGCTTGTAGATAGACATCTCCACCGTCCCCGCCGTCACCGCCATCCGGGCCACCAAAGGGAACGTATTTTTCACGTCTAAAGCTTCTAGAACCAGCGCCCCCGTTGCCCGCTTGGGCAACAAGAGTCGCTTCATCCACAAATTTCACAGTACTATACCCTTTACTGCTGGGACAGTATCATTAAAAGCGCTAGGCTTGGGCTGCCTGAGCAGTTTGTTCGGCAGGAATAATGCTAACGATACGGCGCTTATTGTGACGCGGACCTTTTAGATCAAACTTCACAACACCTGCTACCTTAGCAAATAAGGTATTGTCTTTACCCATACCGACAAAAACGCCTGGATGGAATTTCGTGCCACGTTGGCGGATGATGATCGATCCACCAGTTACTTGCTCTCCACCGTAGCATTTAACACCTAAATATTGCGGATTTGAATCTCGACCGTTACGAGTACTACCGCCTGCTTTCTTATGTGCCATGACACACTTCCTCTATAAATTATTGAATGCTAGTCACTTCAATTTCGGTAAATGCTTGTCGATGACCCTGCTTACGGCGATAGGTCTTACGGCGACGCATTTTAATGATGGTAATCTTATCACCACGCCCATGGCTGAGTACTTTAGCTGACACTTTGCTCTTGTCGAGATAAGGCGCGCCCAATTGGACGTTGTCACCATTTGCAACCAACATGACTTTATCCAACTCAACCGTTTGACCTTCCTCAACCGGCAGCTTTTCAAGCTTTAGGCGTTGGCCTACTTTGACACGGTGTTGCTTTCCACCTGATTCGATGACTGCGTACGGGCTGTCCATACTTGTCGACCTCATTTATTATGATTTAGTTAAACAAATAAAGAAATTGCTCTTTAAGGCAAGGCTACGAATTCTACTTTAACTCCCCCACTTCCGCAAGAAGCGCTCACCGCAATCTTGTGCAATATGGCAATAAGTCGTATAGTCGCCTGAAATTAATAGGGGGCAACGATATCAATGTCTTTAGAAGCCATTCGCTCTTTACTTCAATCTGAGCTTAAAGCGGTCAATGAGACTATTTTGACCTATTTAGAATCGAATGTCCCTTTGATTCAGGAAGTTGGGCGCTACTTAGTTGAAAGTGGTGGCAAGCGCGTACGCCCATTGGTTGCGCTTCTAGCGGCCAAGGCATGTGCTTATACCGGCAGAGATCATATTACATTAGCTGCCATTATTGAATATTTACATACCGCAACATTATTACATGATGATGTGGTTGATGACTCGGAGCAACGACGCGGTCAGCCCACAGCCAATATGATTTGGGATAATGCAACCAGCGTCCTAGTCGGGGACTTCTTATACTCCAGGGCATTTCAAATGATTGTCTCACTGGGCAGTCTTACGATGATGCAAGTGCTTTCTGAAACTTCCAACATGATTGTAGAGGGTGAAGTTGCCCAACTAATTAATAAGCACAATCCAGAGTATACAGAAGATCAATATTTTCATGTCATCTACTGTAAAACAGCAAAGCTATTTGAAGCCTCTGGCCGATTAGGCGCCATGCTGGGCAAATCTTCCTCCGATATTGAACGCAGCATGCAAGCCTATGGTAGGCACATCGGCATGGCTTTCCAGCTCGTAGATGATGTACTGGATTACACAGCTGTTGCCGAAGAATTAGGTAAGAATTTAGGGGATGATTTAGCAGAAGGCAAAGTCACCCTCCCACTTTTGTATGCTTTAAAACATGCGAGTGAACCGAATCGGCAATTTATTATCGACGCGATTCAAACCGGTGAACGAGGTGCTTTGAAAGAGATCCAGAGCACCATTGCTGCTAGTGGGGCAATTGAGTACACTATGTCCGTTGCAAAGCTTGAGATCGAAAATGCAAAGCAAGCTTTGAAAGTCTTACCTGCTTCACCTTACCGTGATGCATTAAACGACTTAGCAGATTTCACAATAAGCCGTACGGCTTGACCTCGGGGTGTAGCTCAGCCTGGTAGAGCACTGCGTTCGGGACGCAGGGGTCGTAGGTTCAAATCCTGTCACCCCGACCAATCTCAATTAGAGGTATTGAAACAATGCCTCTAACAACTCAATTCAAAATAGCTATTCTGCATGCTAAAATTTAAGCGCAAGCAAAAAAGGATATATTGTATGCAGTATAGAAAATCAATCATATCTGTCGCTATTCTCATCTTGAGCATTTTGGTTACAGGATTTACGAATCTTACACACCCAATTGATCCACCCAGAAAGCCCATTCCCGGTGACCCAGATCCAGAAGCAGGCATTGTTGTCAAATTTGATAGCACAGCAGAAGACATCTTGGCTGATTCTAGTCAAAATATTAAATTCAACGTTTCCTTGTTTTATGGCACAACTAAAATTGATCATCTAAATATTGGTCTATTCGATCAAGCCCCAAAACGATTTAGACTCATCGATGATGCCTGTGGGTTTGTGGCGGATGAAACTTATTATGCTTCAATTTCTTTTAACGAACATAGAAATGTATGGAATGAGATTGACTTTGCTCCTTTCTTACCAGGCATATCGAAAACTGACTCCGAAGTTAATCCCATCTTAGATAAATGGGTTCATTTTTTTGATCAATTAGGCTGGAGGTCTATTGAGGCAGATCCTAAAAAAGGTGTTTGGATGCCATATCAATTACCCTATAATTCACCCTATGTATCAGTTTATCAAAGATGGAAATGTGGTGGACATAGATTAGTGATACTAGTTTATAACAACAAAAGCAAGGATAAATTTAATAAGTTCTATATACGTATTTATATTGAAAACAACGACTTTAAAAATAAGGTTCAAGAATGACCGCCATTCAAGCACATCTCACTTTCCAATATAATGTTGATGAAACTGAAAAATACCTGGCCTCATTTGGCAACGATAGTATTAAACGTAATGCAGCTATCAACAATACGTACTTAAAACTATACAAAGAAGACCCGACCTTTATCTGGCTTGCAGCAGCAGTTCTAGGATCTCGCCGATTCAATTCTGAAGTGCAACCAAGTTATCTAGTTAATTCTATTTGTTAAAGTTTAATAAACAAATGAGATGAAGCTGGATACAAGACGAGTGGTCAGCCAACAGCATTAAGTGTAACTTCTCTTGGGTTCTTGCAAAACTCATGGAGAAAGACACATGGCATACTGTCACCTGACCAATGATGAACGTTCTCAAATTTATGCATTGCTGTCAATTGGAGCGACACAAAAACAAATAGCCGTTCAGCTAAACAAATCCCGCTCAACGATCAGCCGAGAAATTTCAAGGAACTCAGGTGGCAGAGGTTACAGACCTAAACAAGCCCAAGAGAAAGCTGATGCCCGGCGTCATGTTGCAAGCAGCGAGCGTAAAAAAATGAAAGATGAACTGCTTGAAGTGATCCGGGAAAAACTTCTTCTGGATTGGAGCCCAGAGCAAATCTCTGGGTGGCTTGGCAGGGCCGGTGTTGAAATAAGTCACGAATCAATATATCTGCATGTATGGGATGATAAGCACCAAGGTGGAACGCTCTATACTCATCTAAGGCATGCCGGGAAAAAATACAACAGGCGCGGTTCTGGTAAGGCTGGTAGGGGGTGTATTCCTAATCGTGTCGACATTGATGAAAGGCCTGTTGCCGTTGAACGTAAAGAGCGCCTGGGAGACTGGGAGGGGGATACGGTTATTGGCGCAAATCATCAAGGCGCGATTCTAACTTTAGTCGATAGAAAATCAAAACTTAGCTTAATTGTTAACCTTAAAAGTAAAACATCAGAGGCAGTAAACAATGCACTTTCTGAACGCTTTGATCGTTTGCTTGAGGAGTATCCTCGCTTCGAATCATTGGAACAGATTGTTCGTACAATCACATTCGACAATGGTAAAGAATTCTCAGCTCATGAGGCTATCATGCAGGTTCTGGGCGCACCGTGTTATTTTGCTAAGCCATATCATTCATGGGAACGAGGGTTGAATGAAAACACTAATGGTCTGGTCAGGCAATACTTTCCTAAAAAAATTCGATTTGATAAGATCAGCGCCAATGATTTACATAAAGTCGAAACAAAACTTAATAACCGCCCACGAAAATGCTTAGGTTATAAGACACCAATTGAAGTGTTTAGTAAATCATGTGAAAAGCGGGGTGTTGCACTTCGTGTTTGAATCCGCGTAGATAAAAAAAAGCCACCAAGGTTTACGCTTACCAAGAGGCATAGGCGTGGCGGCTATTGTTAATTGAATTATAGTATAACAGACTGGATTTAAAAGCCTTTTTCGCTTAGAGCCTCATCGCACAATTAAGCACATCTAGATTTGGTTAAATGGATAACTAGGCTGATGCATGGCCTCACGCCCTCCATCCCTCGCACGCGCATCATACCTCTTGCTTAGTGTTACCCACAACCTTTATCGCTTTAACAGAAAATATGCGCCTTTCGCGCAAATTTGGTAACTTCCTTCATGAAATTAAATACTGTAAGTATCACACCCAATTCCTGCGAATAGGCATTCCCAGGAATAGAGTTATCTTAGTTTGTAACCGTCCGGAAAATTAGCAGCCGAGCATTTCACCACACTTTTCCTGCTTAAGCAATCTCCTGTCAGCTTTAAACATTAAGACGCTACTTTTTGGACCAGGACAGACTCTATTTTTAAAATTGCTCTTTATGTATACTTTCTGAGGTTCTGGATTATGACGATTTATAAATATTACATAGGGAGATTAGATGAAGACGACTGCCACAAAAACAGATTTTTTTATTTGTATTAACGATAAAGAAAAAAATGCCAGAGAGTGGATTTACTTTGAAAATGAAGCAGATCTTACAGAAGGGTTTAAGGAGTATATTAAACAGTTCAACTTGCCCAATCCAAGTTCAGAACCCACAAATCATGGTTGCGCACCCTCCTATTCACAAAAAACTGAAAATGAAGTGATTTCTCTAACAAGAATGCATCCAGTAGCCAATTTCAAAGGTTGTTTTCCAAGTTATGATTCTTATCGTAACTCTGCTGCTAGTGAATTATCAGAACCAAAACAGTCTTCTGGGTTTAATGACCTTCCCTTAAATGACCTACCAAAACGCAGCCCCCCATCACCCTAGACTGAGCAGCATTGAGACGGGGCAATTGCATGCCCAGTCTCAATGAAAATTAGCAACCGACCATCCCACCATAATTTTCTTCCTTTAGCAAATCACTAATATACGAAATTACGTTGAGGCCACGCTGCTTTGCAGTTTAAATGAGGCTCAGCATGGTCGCTGCCGTTTTTCCACCTTCATCTGAGCCTGCAAACAACCAATTTTTGCGACCCAACGCAACAGGTCTCATGGCGCGTTCGGCTGCGTTGTTATCGATATCGAGATACCCATAGTTACAATAGATTTCAAGCTCGCTCCAAAATCGTAACATATAGTTTATGGCCTTAACTAACATGCTTTGCGGGAGCAGCTCTTTCAGTTGGCATTTAAGCCACATTTTGAATTCTTTTAGTATCGGTTTTGATTTTAAGCACCTGATTTGTTGCTTATGCTCTGGATTAAAACCAGAAATTTCCTTCTCAGCGGCATAAAGTCTTTGAATGGAAGCAAGGATGCTTTCTCTTTTCCCATTATTTTACCCAGCGTTGAACCACCCTTAACCCCTTTCATCGCTCCACAGCGCCGCTCAGAAGGCGCGACGCTGGATATGCTTTACTTCACCCCCTGGAGATTTGTTAGAATTGCAACTTTCATAGCTTTATAAAGAAGGGTTGGTGATGTTGCGCGGCCTTCTCAATGCTTTTACTTTTAATTTGATTAATAACAAAGGCCCTCTTTTATATCAAGCCATTAAAGATGGTGATGAAGATAAGGTTGGGAGCTTGCTCTCGGGTTATATCATCCCCGCATACAGCACCATCAAAAACTCTGACGCTAACACAATACCCCCATTTTCTTTAGCGATAGAACTTCATAACCCTGGAATTCTACTGAAACTGCTAGAGCATTATCAAAACAACATTTCTGAGGATGAAAAACATAATGCGCTCCGAAATGCCGCTAGAAATGGTCATGCGGCCATCGTCACCACCTTGTTAGACCGATGCGGTGATGTGATTTATCCGTACACTAAAGGCGAGACTCTCTCAGATGCCGCTAAAAATGGTCATGCGGCCATCGTCACCACCTTGCTAGACCGATGCAGCGATGTGATTGAGCCGCGTTTTAAAGGCTACGCTCTCCAAAATGCCGCTGAAAATGGTCATGTTCAGAGCAGAGGCTTAAAAACAGCCGCTGGTGCAATTAACACAGACTGGATGTCATATGAATATGGTTCAAAAATCAACAAAGAACTCCTCCAAAATTAAATGGGCATTTAGAACAACAAAAAACGGTCTTTATGTGGTCGTATGTCTCATTGGTCATATATTAAATAAATATTTTCCTGAGGAACGCGATCTTCATCCTCTTGAAAAACTAATTCAAAGCAGCAAGAAAGCGCTTCCACCAGGTGCCACGAGCACCGTTTTCCCATATGGCCTGCCACCCTCGGTGATTAAAGCGTATTATGGGATTAATATTTAAAATGGATATCTCTGAAGCTTTAAATATATATTATCTATTTTCATTTATATTTGTTTTTATATGCATAATTTATTTTGTGGTCAAGAAAGCAAAAAAATATAATAGGCTTTCTGACAGGTTTCAAATTTCTATTTTTATTCTCAAAGAGCTTTTATTGCGAGCAAGAGGGTTTAGATAGGTCTGGAGGCGTGACTGTGTCAGACGATCTCGAAAATAGACATTATCGGTTATTTAGGTTCAGCCGAATTTTTTTTACCACTAAAAAGCGCTTTAAGTTTTGCATTTACCAACTTGCGCGAAAGGCACCGTACTTTTAGTGCGGTGATGAAAGCGCGTCGTCCGCAGGACGACTAGATAGGCGCTTGCTGTTGTCGAACATATTGTTTAATGACATCAAGTGGCGCACCACCACAACTTGCGGCAAAGTAGCTTGCACTCCAAAGCGCTGATTTAAAATACCGATTTGCGACTTCTGGATGATGTAATTTTAACTTTCTGCTCGAAACACCCTTGAGACTATTAACTAATTTGGATAAAGATGTTTTAGGCGGATAGTTGACGAGCAGATGAACATGGTCTTCCTCTCCGTCACATTCTACCAATTGAGCTTCAAAATCATTGCAAACTTTTTCAAATACGGCTTTTAAGGTTGGAAACATATATCGTTGGAGCACTTTGTATCGATACTTCGTGACGAAGACCAAATGCGCATGCAATTGAAAAACGCAATGTCTACCTGTTCTGTATGTTGTTGATTCACTCATTGACCAATTGTATAATCTTCGAGTGGAACAAACAAGAACATTGCGATTAAGGATTCGAGACAAGCATGGGGCGCTACTCACACGGATGGCGCGTGATGTTAATTTTGTTTGGAATTATTGCAATGATTTGACCTATCGGATGTGGCGAGATAGAAAGCAATGGCCTTCTGGCTTTGATGTTCAAAAATACCTAAAAGGTAGCTCTGAGTTTTTTTCAATTGATAGTACGTGCATCCAACAAATTGCGGAAGAGCACGCCACAAGACGTCGGCAATTCAAAAAAGTAAGCTTTGCTGGCGAGCATCAAAAGGAAGCAAACGCTCTTTAGGTTGGATTCCTTTCAAGAAAGGGGCTGCAACTTATAAAAATGGTTGTATCAAATATGCAGGTCAGTATTTTAGAGTGTGGGACAGTTATGGTCTGAGCCAGTTTGAATTCCGAGCCGGTAATTTTAGCCAAGATGCGAGAGGTCGCTGGTATTTCAATGTTGTCGTGAAGATTAATATTGAGGCTTCAACGGGCACTAAAGCAATTGGGATAGATTTGGGGTTGAAAGATGTGGCTGTCACCTCCATGGGAGAGCGCTTAGAGAACCGGCGCCACTACAAAGAATTAGAAGAGAAACTAAAGATTGCGCAGCGAGCTAATAAATCTACTCGCGTTAAAGCAATTCATGCAAAAATAAGAAACAGAAGAAAAGATGCTTTGCATAAATTTTCAACTAAATTAATTCAGGAAAATGCAATCATCTTTGTTGGCAATGTAAAAAGCCAACCTTTAACTCAAACTAAAATGGCCAAGTCTGTACTGGATGCAGGCTGGCATATGCTAAAAACTATGCTGGAATACAAATGCGCTGGCGCAGGTGTGGTTTTTCAAGAAATAGATGAAAAGTACACTACCCAAACCTGTTCTTCGTGCGGTGATAGACCGCCGGAGCGGCCGAAAGGTATCGCAGGGCTTGGAATAAGAGAATGGACTTGTGGGAGCTGTGGTGAGCTACACGACCGCGACATCAATGCGGCCAAAAACATTCTCGCGCTGGGGCATCAGCGCCTCGCCGGAGGAATCCACAGCCTTTAGGCTGCGGAGGATGTCAATTCAGGCGGGTTGATTATGGCGCTTGCTACAACTTTTGAGGCTTGAGCTGAAAGGAACTTATCACCTTTTACAAAGATAGATTTTGCTCAACAAATCTCTTAGTTTTTCATCAATGCGCTCAAAGAAAATTTATAGTGATTGATATTAAACACGCGCAGTAAAAGAATAACTTTTCTTCTTCTGTTGATTTAAAGCACCCTTTTCAGGCTTTTTTTAATTGCATCTCAAAAACATATCTACAAATAAAGACATCCTCTAGATTAGTATAGTATACCCTGTCAGAAACAGCATCCAGAAGTATCGAACCCCAAATGACAATGTGTCATTTGTAATCACAATGTGATAACAAATGATACCCTGTTATTTGTTGTTCTTGGATCCTTTATGATTGTACAAATACTCAATCCAAACGTGATTCAAAATTTTCAGCTTATTTTTTCTGATATTGAGCGCTTTTTAAAAAATAGCGCGCCAATGCCAGATGCACTTGAAAGATATATATCTGATACTTATGTTTATCTGATCCTAATAAAATCTGTATCATTTTAGGATACGATTGCAAATCAAATAGCGCACTCATTCTAAATGATATCCCGTCTAGTTTGCAAAAAGAATTAATCCATAAAATTATAGAGCATCATCAATCTGAACAAAAATCATACGGAAAAATTGAATATTGCTGTAAAATACGCATTAGAAAAATCAAAAAAGAAATCAAAACATTAGAGGACATGCAAAAAATTAAAAATTGGTCTTACCTCTGTACCGGACAAATCACTTAGCTCCTTGAAAAGACCAGATCAATGAAACTGTATTTACTGAAAATTGAGGCTATTTTTCCTATGAAGCCACCAACCGAGCGCTCAATGTTAAAAAATTGCTCACGAAGAAAATCTAATCCGAGTCTCAATACACTTTTTCTAATCGACCATGCTTCTTGGTTTTAATCGGTTGCTCTTTTGCAATAATTTGTCCCACCTTGTAAGCAAAGCAAAAAGCAATTGTTAATACCGACAATAAATTATGCAAGCGTTCAGGTAAAGTAACATGCGTGTCTTCAAAGTTGAAGCCTTTCGATTTTAAAAAACCAAACAGGGTTTCTATGTTCCATCTTTTTTTGTACCTCATCAAGGCATGCTCAGGTTCGTGAGTGCTTGCTACGATGACCCACTCACCATCTTCTGCACGCGTGGCTGCTAGCCATAAATTCACGCCAAAAATATCCTTCCTATTGCACAAGTATCGGGTTTGCCCTGGCCTTAAATTGATAAATAAGCGGCGTACATGAAGGTTATTACCTTTTGAACTATCTACTAATGCATTTTTCTTGATCCGAATTGTAAATGGTATCTGTTTTTCTAGCAGCCATTTGAACCATTCACCACTGACAAATTCCCTGTCTGCAACCAGATCAGCTATGATGCTGTTCCCAAAAATGTGAATGAATTTTTCTACAACAGTCACTCGTTCTTCAAGATTTGAATTGCCCTTTTTGGGAAGAAATTTCCATATAAGCGGTATGGCGACAGAACCACACACTACCGAAATCATCAATATATTAATATCAACCTTGCCCCATTGCCAGTTGGTTCTGTCCATACTTAGTTGCCATTTTGAATTGTTTGGCAAAAAATATTGTGCAATAAATTTTGAAAGCGTCTCAAAACTGAAAGCATTAAATTCTTTTAAAAATCGTCTTATGCGCTTGTAGCGGGCTTCAAAAGCACCACCGGTAATCATCGCTTGTGCTAATTCGACGAGATTAACCGTTCGGACGGTGATAAGGGCAACTAAAATTTGGGTTAAACAGTCGAGACGTCTATTGTCGATTTTGAAATATGGCTTTAGAATGGCCTTTAACTCGCTGATTGAAAACATTGTGTACACCTCTTTTTTTGACAATCGAGATTATACACTTTTTGTTTTTATTTCAGCGAGTTACTAGAAAAGTAGACCTTCCAACTAAATAGTTTTGTCCTGTACAGAGAATTAAGTAGTACTTTCCCAAATGACGTTTTGATCGATCTTAACATATATTATTTTCTTTTCTAATTCAGCAGGGTCTATACCAATAACACCACATTTTTCTGCAATATCTGGCGGTTCGAGCAAATAGCATATATAGATATGATCAAATTTACTTTTGCTCAAATATTCAATAATGTGTTCATCATTTGCAAATGAAACCCCTAGCACAAACATGCTTCCATTGGTATTCATTAGCGCATCCGCACAACATTTCCAATGAGGGCTTATCTCAATAAAACTTTTCTTAATATACCATCTGTCTTCAAGTATGAAAAATGGGCATTTATCATTTTCAAATAAGTTCTCTATGCCAATTGATTCGTCAACCGTTATTTTTTTCAAATAATCTTGCTTATTTTCTAATATAAACCATGCGCCAGGAATTCCGCACTTTTGGTTAAATTTAATTATTTTTTGTTTATATTCAATGGGTTGCAATTTTTTAAGGATGGAGCTGCGATTAGGGAGAAGCCTATTAGGGTATTGCCTAATAGGCTTCTCCCTAATATACTTCTTTCAACAAAATTTAATGAGAGCACCTATGGCATACGAAAATTTTTTTCCACGAGGAATAGCCAAAGGCGAGGCCTTTTGTAACCGCATATCAGAGAGAAAACGATTGGCCCTAAACATAAAAGGGGGGCAACATACATTATTGATGTCCCCCCGACGATATGGCAAAACAAGCCTGGTGCGCTATGTGATAGAAGAGATGAATGTGCCGTATGGAGAGGCAGATCTTTTCGTTGCCATTGATGCTAAACGAATTGAGCAGAGAATTATGTCAGGTATTAAGATGATATTTAATACCTCGAGCAATTCGGTTGAACAAACATTGCGGATAATTCGCAATTACTTTAAGACAACAAATTCCAAATGGACAGTAGGCACACAAGGGATCAACCTTGCATTAGTTCCTAATCATGATAGCGATCCAGCTACTAACGTAATGGAAGCTTTACTCGCATTAGAAGATTACCTAAAACAAAAAAAGCTTCGAGCAGTATTGTTTTTAGATGAAATTCAGGAAATTGGGGAAATTGCAGAGGGAAAAGCAATAGAGGGGGCAATAAGACATGTTGCTCAGGAATCAGAATATCTATCAATGGTTTTTTCGGGGAGCAGTCGTCATTTATTAAGTAAAATGTTTTTTGACAAATCCAGACCTTTATATAAATTATGCGATCGAATTACAATAGATCATATTTCAGAGAATGACTATGTCGCTCACTTAAACAAGCTCTCGCAAATTAGATGGGGGAAAAAATTAAATGCTGCTGCTTTGAAAGCTCTATTCGCTTTAACTGAGCGCCACCCATTTTATGTCAATAATTTATGCTCGAGGTTATGGCAATCGTCATTAATTATGCCACCTACTTCGAATGATATAGAAGAATTCTGGCATGAATACTTGGTTGAAGAAAGGCTTGAGACCGCTCGTGAGTTATCCAACTTGAGCACAGGCCAACGAAAAGTTCTAATGGCAATGGCTGCGGGTTATTCGAAGAGGTTTACAGGCAAAACATTCCAAAAGCTAGTTAATATGACCGGCCCATCTGTTCTTGAAGCACTACAGATCCTCGAACAGAAAGATTACATTGAACGTCAAATCGATCAATATAAGATCATTGATCCGCTTATTAAAACCTCGCTTAATCTTTATTTTGGTGGGCAAAGAGAAGAATAATTTGTTAGCCTAAAAAAGCTCAATGAGCGGTTGCCTAGTACGAGAAGGTCGTTCAGCTTTAACTCCGAGCAGTTCACTCCTGAGTATAGGTATTCTCAGGAATAGCGTTATCTTCGTTGTAACCGTCCGGAAAATTAACAACCACGCATTTCATCACACCCAGCTTCGTTTTGCAATCACTTGCCCCGCGTGATTATTTGCTGTTTGCTGAGTGAGTAAGAACTAAGAACGATGTATGGTTGACATCCTCCGCAGCCTAAAGGCTGTGGATTCCTCCGGCGAGGCGCTGATGCCCCAGCGCGAGAATGTTTTTGGCCGCATTGATGTCGCGGTCGTGTAGCTCACCACAGCTCCCACAAGTCCATTCTCTTATTCCAAGCCCTGCGATACCTTTCGGCCGCTCCGGCGGTCTATCACCGCACGAAGAACAGGTTTGGGTAGTGTACTTTTCATCTATTTCTTGAAAAACCACACCTGCGCCAGCGCATTTGTATTCCAGCATAGTTTTTAGCATATGCCAGCCTGCATCCAGTACAGACTTGGCCATTTTAGTTTGAGTTAAAGGTTGGCTTTTTACATTGCCAACAAAGATGATTGCATTTTCCTGAATTAATTTAGTTGAAAATTTATGCAAAGCATCTTTTCTTCTGTTTCTTATTTTTGCATGAATTGCTTTAACGCGAGTAGATTTATTAGCTCGCTGCGCAATCTTTAGTTTCTCTTCTAATTCTTTGTAGTGGCGCCGGTTCTCTAAGCGCTCTCCCATGGAGGTGACAGCCACATCTTTCAACCCCAAATCTATCCCAATTGCTTTAGTGCCCGTTGAAGCCTCAATATTAATCTTCACGACAACATTGAAATACCAGCGACCTCTCGCATCTTGGCTAAAATTACCGGCTCGGAATTCAAACTGGCTCAGACCATAACTGTCCCACACTCTAAAATACTGACCTGCATATTTGATACAACCATTTTTATAAGTTGCAGCCCCTTTCTTGAAAGGAATCCAACCTAAAGAGCGTTTGCTTCCTTTTGATGCTCGCCAGCAAAGCTTACTTTTTTTGAATTGCCGACGTCTTGTGGCGTGCTCTTCCGCAATTTGTTGGATGCACGTACTATCAATTGAAAAAAACTCAGAGCTACCTTTTAGGTATTTTTGAACATCAAAGCCAGAAGGCCATTGCTTTCTATCTCGCCACATCCGATAGGTCAAATCATTGCAATAATTCCAAACAAAATTAACATCACGCGCCATCCGTGTGAGTAGCGCCCCATGCTTGTCTCGAATCCTTAATCGCAATGTTCTTGTTTGTTCCACTCGAAGATTATACAATTGGTCAATGAGTGAATCAACAACATACAGAACAGGTAGACATTGCGTTTTTCAATTGCATGCGCATTTGGTCTTCGTCACGAAGTATCGATACAAAGTGCTCCAACGATATATGTTTCCAACCTTAAAAGCCGTATTTGAAAAAGTTTGCAATGATTTTGAAGCTCAATTGGTAGAATGTGACGGAGAGGAAGACCATGTTCATCTGCTCGTCAACTATCCGCCTAAAACATCTTTATCCAAATTAGTTAATAGTCTCAAGGGTGTTTCGAGCAGAAAGTTAAAATTACATCATCCAGAAGTCGCAAATCGGTATTTTAAATCAGCGCTTTGGAGTGCAAGCTACTTTGCCGCAAGTTGTGGTGGTGCGCCACTTGATGTCATTAAACAATATGTTCGACAACAGCAAGCGCCTATCTAGTCGTCCTGCGGACGACGCGCTTTCATCACCGCACTAAAAGTACGGTGCCTTTCGCGCAAGTTGGTAAAAATGATGATCGAGGCACAAGGATTGAGCAAGCAATCCTTGTTTCCATTAGGCTATCCTAATCTCATAACATTGCGTATTTGATTATTTGAATTTGATTCAGGTGCAGAGACAGTCGGTGAAAATTTTTCATTTAGAAGCTGCACTATTTCAGGCCGTTCACGCCCCTCAGCAAACTGTAAAATACTTTTCGAAACATTACCGTTACGATGCTGCATTTCAGAATATGGATTCCTTGGCTCATCTTGGAAAGTGAATGACACTTTCGAGTCTTTTGTTAACCCAGATAATCGCATATTTTCTTCAACGCTATTAATATCGTTTGCAACAATAGCGTTCATTGCATTCATCGCATATACATATTGTTTATAACTATTATAGCCATAATGAATGCCACTATTGCTATGCTTTCCAAACGCCTTAGCCAAACCATCAGTCGCTTTCAAATAATCCTGACGTGAAAATTGATCGCAGTTGAGTATTTTATTTAAAGCAGCATCTTCCTCACGTATTTCTGCTTTAAACTTATCGAAATTGTACGTCATTGCCATTGTCACTTCTCCTTAGCTTCGATTACATACGACGAAATGTCGCATGAATGCTACAGCCCAATCAAAATCTTGGCAACTTACAAAATCGCAGTTCTGCTAAATAATCAGCATGAACTGAGTTAGCTCGTAGAGTTAAATAAATCTTTTATATAAGTTACTGGATTATTGCCTTGTTGCTTGGCGGTTTCAATCAAACTCAACATGACCGCTGCTGTTTTGCCACCTTCATTGGAGCCTGCAAGTCGAGTCAACCAAGGGGATTTTCACCGCTCTTCCAAAGTTGATCAAAGTTGCTCACAAGAGTGATGCATGCTGAATCGCGTTTGGATGGGTGCTCTCAAGCGCCCCTTTTGATTTCTTGGCGTTTGTGATAAATCACGGTTCGCCCCCCGCGGCGAGCAAAGCACGCCACTAGGACAAACACGCCAAGCCCAACGTCCATTCGCATAGACGCGGCCCGAGCCAGGCACTGACAAGGTGTTCACCTTGTTTTGCTGAGACAAGTGACCTAATACTTTGTATAAGCCATTTATCGCAGCGTTTTCATCTCGAATATGGTGACACAGGCAGTTTTCACATTGCCAACTGCGAACGTTGGGAGACAATCCCTCTTTCACTTTATGGTCGCACTGATGACATGTTCGCGTTGTGCCTTTTTCATCATACTCAAAATAATGTTTCCCTGATTTAAGAGCGACCCAAGAGAGCACCTCTTTGAATCGACCAATCAGGGAGCGATTATTCATGGCGCGTCGCATAGATGGAGTCAATCCATTGCCATGCGGCGTATAGTCGCCTATTGCTACATAATCATATTGGCTATATAGCTTATTAGCGATAGCATACAAATACGACTTAGTCTGGTCTCGACGTTTTTGTAATGCTTTTTCTAATGTCCCTTGATATGCCTGCCATCGCCTGGATGGCTGATATCTGACTTTTCCAGTTGTATTGCCCTGAGAATCAAGTACCTCTATTTTTTTGATTTTTTCTGACATCGGTCTCGTTTACTTTTTAATTCATCGATGCGTTTGTCATATTGTTTTAACCACCACGGACTTTCTATCTCTAGTGCTTGATTGTCATTATCGACGCCATACGCAAGATTCTTATGATTAGGGTCAAGTGAAATGATTTTTTCAACTGATTTGGGTTCAGGCAATACTCTCGTGACTGAAAAAACCGCATAATACACATTCATATCTTTTACAATCCGCAAATTTCGGATTTCCTTTCCTTTCAGCAGCCCAGCCTCTGCAATTGGAATATTAAGTGAGCGCTGCTTTCGGTCGTCCCCTCTACCTAAGGAAAGTTTTAGCTCATCACGCTCAATTTTAAATCCTTTATTCGGCTCATCGTACAACAAAGAAAACCAGCTTCTGCGCCAGCTTCGAAACTGTGGCCAGCCCGTTTGCTTGCCTTTGCGTTTTCCTTTGCGTGATTTTTGATATGTTTGGATGGTATCGGTGAGTCTCAAAGCTACGTTTTTTAGAGGTGAAGAGTGAGCCACTTTCAAAAAAGGTTTCTCAACTTTTATCCCAGGCACTAAATTACGTAAGCCTCGCTTCGTATAAAGGGTATTTGCGATTCCAGGAGAAAGTTGCTCGCGGTAAATGTTTCTTAAGTCATTGGCCTTTTCAAGCAAATGATTATAAAGCCAATTACATAATCGCGATTGACCATCCAATATTTCTTGGGCAGCCTTATCAGGGATTAACCTCAGCTTTAAGGCTACGACCGCTTGACTCATACAGACTCAACAGCCTCTTTAAGATTTTGCATGAGTCGTTGGTTCTTACCCTTGCGAGCCCCATAAAGTCTTGCTGAAAATACGGTGACGATTTCTAGCACATCCTGAGCCAATTCCTCCTCAAAGGAAAGCTCTGTGCTTTGATTGATTAACACTACCTCAACACTTTTAGCTTCGCAAAGTGCAAATACCAATTCAGAGCCAAACCGTAATAATCTATCCTTATGCGTTAATACCAGTCTGCCTACGTTCCCCTCTACAATGTCGTTAAGCAATTTTCTCAAACCACGCTTATGATAGTTCATGCCCGAACCTAAATCAGAGATGATTTCATATTGCCAGCCTTGAGAAGCACAATACAATTCAAGCATCTCAATTTGTCTTTGCAAATCAGATTTTTGATCGTGACTAGATACTCTTGCGTATGCATAAGTAGTTTTATTTTGTATTAAGGGCACATTTCGAAATAGATGAGGTTTTAATTGCGATATGTCATAGCGACGCTGCTTACCTATCGTCCTTTCGGCAGGTTTTAAGCGGCCACTCCTTTCCCATCTACGCAATGTAGCTGGAGTGACACCTAAATACTCGGATGCTTCGCTGATGGATAACAACTTGATTATTACGTGTATGTATATACACATTTGATCAGATATAAGTCAAACAGCTTTTGCCCCTTCGCTCCAGAGCAATTACTGCTCCTTCGGCGCTACTACGGGTATGTCCGTCTCTGTACTCCGTTGCGTGCTGAGTACAGATTCTCACGTTCCTTAGATTGGCCTGTCTTGGGCTCTCGCCGCCTTAACACCGGATGCCACGCAGTCAGTAAACAGGTTTCCACTGCATTCGTCAGAAGATGGATATACAGCTTCTGACCTTCCCCCGAAAAAACGGACAGGACACTAAGCGACTATTTTGCCTTCAAACTCAACGGGGCTCAAATAGCCCAATTTAGAATGAAGGCGCTGACGATTATAATAGACATCGATGTAATCGAAAACATGCTGCATGGCTTCCTGGCGCGTTTTGAAGCACTCACCGTGGATAGCTTCAACCTTGAGACTCCCATTCCAGCTTTCCATGGCACCATTGTCATAACAATCACCTTTTTTGCTCATGCTGCAAATCAGATTGTATTTAGCTAGTAGTGCTTGGTATTCCTTTGAGCAATACTGAACCCCTCGATCTGAATGAATGATAACCCCATGAGGGTGCTTACGGCGCCATAGAGCCATTTGCAAAGCATTGCATACCAAAGATGCGGTCATACGTTCTCCCATTGCCCACCCCACAACCATGCGAGAATAGAGGTCTAACACAACAGCCAAATACAACCAGCCTTCTTCAGTCCAAATATAAGTGAGGTCGGAGACCCACTTTTGATTAGGCCTGCTTGCTTCAAAATTTTGCTGAAGCAGATTCGGAGCGACTGGTAGATTATGTTTACTGTTGGTTGTTGCTTTAAATTTTCGAGCACCTTTAGCACGCCACCCTTGTTTTCGCATAATATGCGCCACTCGATTCTTGCCAATCTTGAGACCAGATTTCCTAAGGCTTTTCGTGATTCGGATAGCACCAACACGTTGTTTTTGATTATCAAAAATGGTTTTAATTTGAACAGCCAAATTCTCATTTTCTTGTTCTCGGCGTGATGGCGTTCGTTTAACCCAGTCATAATAGCCACTGCGTGAGACACACAGAACACGGCACATCATTCGAGTTTCAAAAAATGGTTCGTTCTCTTTAATCATTTCGTACCTCGCTCTTCGTCCTTCGCGAAGTACGTTGCCACCTTTTTTAGGAAAGCATTCTCCTGAGCCAAGCGTGTGTTTTCACGCTTTAGCCTCGCCATTTCAGCTGATTGAATCTTCTGGTCTTCAAAGGGGATGCCTGTTTGCTCTAGCTTTTTCCGCCAGGCATAAATAACGCTCTCTGACAAACCAAGATCGGTAGCTACTTTGGATATACCATCGATCTCAGCCCTTTTAACTGCTTGTTCTTTGAATTGTAAGCTATATTTGCTACGCTGCTTCACAATATTGACTAATTTCTTCTGACTCATTTAACACCTCTAGGACAGATTTTACTATCTTAGTGAGGTGTCCGGA
The DNA here is from genome assembly GCA_046348545.1 of Gammaproteobacteria bacterium. Classification (GTDB taxonomy): domain Bacteria; phylum Pseudomonadota; class Gammaproteobacteria; order Berkiellales; family Berkiellaceae; genus JAXMEB01. The sequence continues at coordinate 42,544 of JAXMEB010000006.1, read as the reverse complement.
AAGTCAGGGGCGGGTCATTCTTTTTGACATCAGCTAAGATTTCGATGCTTCATCAGCCGGTTCACTTTCGTTCGACTTCCCAAGTCATACATGACAGTAGTTTCTCTCTGTTCTGGTGCGACCTTTCAGCGTTCTATCTTGAACGGGCAAGGTGGTATCGTCGGTGTGAATTTTAGGATCTTGAAGGATTTCCGATTTGATGGCGTCCACTTTCGATGCAAGAATCTTAGTTGCATGCTTGAGCCAATCACATAGGGTTGATCTGGCAATCTTATATCCATGGCGCTTAAAGATTCCTTCTAAGCGATATAACGGCAGATGATCTGCATATTTTGCTACAATTAGATGGGCAAGCAGCCCTGGTGCCGCCTTGATAACTTTGCCCTTCCTACCTGGCTTCTTTGGAACTTTCACTTCTAGCTCACAATGCCTGCAGGCATATTTGAGACGAACAATTTTTCTATGCTTTAATCTTGGCTCAATGTATTCAATTTGACTGCAGATCTCTTCACCCATTTGATGCATTGGGTTTGAGCAGTGATGGCAATATTTTTCATGATCTTTAAGATCGATTTCGATACGTTCTAGAGGAAGTTTTGTATCTAAGACGGTCAATTCGCTATCATTGCTTTTAGAGTCTGTTTCTTCCAAAAGCTTTTTGAGGATAGCTTTATCATTGTCATTCAACTTTAGATCCGCATTAAGCTCTCTTGCTAAGGGGGCTTCTTTGGGTAGCTTTTCTGATTTTTTTCCAAACAATTTTCTTTTATAGGTCTTAAGCTCACCTTCAAGATAAGCGATTCTTCGATTACAAGCAGTAATTTCGGCTTTAAGCAGACGATTCTCTTCAAGAATATCCTCCAAAGTTTGTTTAACGACTAATATGGTACTGCTCATGGGGCAACACAATATCAAATAATGCGTGATATTACATGATAAATTTCCCTTCAAATGGTTGCCATTGCTTAAGCCGACCGTGTTTCATCGTGGTGCCAACCAAAAGTCCGCGAAGGTCTCGAATCGTTAACTGTATATTGCCTTCATTGTCTTGAAATTGATCAATATTAAATTTGTTTCGTTCGAAGCGTTTGTAATAAATCACGAAGCCATTCCCATCCCAAAACAGAATCTTCACTTTGTTTCGTGTCTTATTGTAAAAAATAAACATATCTCCCGCACTTGGTAACTTACCAATTGATTCCTGGACAAGGACCGCCAAGGCATCGAATGATTTCCACATATTCACTGGTTCCTGGGATACATAAATATTCAGGTCCTCAAAATCTATATGCCCAATCATTTCTTTAACTCCAAGACGCTCACCAATTTGTGCTGCGCCGCTTCACTGATGCTCGAATCAAAGAATAGCCGGCGACCGTTCTTGAAAATCACCTCACATATCGTGTCTCGCCCGTTAAAGGCCAGCCCAGTTGGGGACGATACGTCTTCCTTAATTCGCACAGGTTGGAACTGCCATCTGGTTTCTTTCATAACACGCTTATCTTCGGCATCCTTAGAGGTGTAAGCAAAAAGCTCTAACCAGCGCTCAAACTCGTCTTGCTGAATATTATGTTTACTGCAGAATGCTGGTAATGATATTTCACTTGCCTGATAAGCCTGGACAGCCTTATCCCAGAAAGTGATATTAACTTTGTTTTCTTTATATGACATGATGGTCGCTCCTGGTAAAAAGGAGCGACTAGTCTGGCAGCATTGCCAGTGTTTATGAAGGTGCGCTATTTCGGACGCTTACTCTTCGTTTTTGCCGGTCTTGTTTTTTACTCGCTGCAGCGGCTTCGATATATACGTTTATCCTAGGTGCCTTATATCACGGTCATTTACGGCACCTAGGATAAAACGATATCGAGTCTTATTCTTGTCGCCAATTTTCTCCAAAACCATTGATTCAAGCCCGTGGCATAGATCTCTGCTTGCCGTTGCAGTCGAAATGTTTTTATGTTCCTGGATGTAATCTTTGCGGGAAAACCATGTTGATTTAAATTTTGACCTAGCATAATTAAGACGTGCATCAGTATCCATCGGTGTACCGGAAATGGTATCAATGTGCGCATCAAGCACGCCAGAAATCAACTGCAGACTGTATTCAATAAACTTAGTGGATTCTGCTTCTTTATCACATTGCGCCAAAACAAGGTAATATTCGCTCTGAGTTGCTTTTATCAGAGCCTCAACGGATAAATATTCAAATATGGGATCCTCCTTCATCAGAAGGAGCTGCTGCCAAAGCCTGCCCATTCGCCCATTGCCATCTGCGAAAGGATGGATGAATTCCAGTTCATAATGAAAAATGCAAGCCTTTATCAGCCATGCGCATTCACTGTCTTGTTTCAAGAAATTAAAAAGATCTTGCATCAATTCTGGCACGCGCTTTGCTGGCGGTGCAACATGTGCAATCTCCTTTCCTTTGAAGATCCCTACCCCTTTTTCGCGATATGTCCCATTTGAAGAGATTAGGTTTACCATCAGGATTTTATGTGCCTGTTTGAATGCGCGTATCGACAAGGGATCTAAGTCTGATAAGTTTTTGTAGAGATCGATTGCGTTCTTGACTTCAATGATATCTTTTCGTGGTGCTAAAACCGTTTTGCCTTCAAGTATACTTTGTACCTGATCAAGCGCTAGTGAATTGCCCTCAATCGACAAAGAGGCCTGTATCGTTTTAATTTGATTGTCTTTTCTTAACTTGATTGGGGCAGGATCAATTCGCAGCCCTTCCAGCAAACCAAGCTTGCGACTAATCTCCCCAGATAAGCTGAGAATTTTTCTAGTTATCGTAAATGGTGGTGATTTACTCATACCATGATAGTATCATATGATACTATCATTTGTCAATTCAATCATACTTAATGCGCCCTTTCCCATCTGCTGTAACAACCACTTTTATTGATTCTCCTGTATAGAAGTCTTCTTCTCTTGCAAATCGGTTTAATTTAACGAGATCAACTTCATCTATATACCGTCCCTCGCTATCATCGTCCGAAAAAGCAACTCCATAACCCCATGTGCCATCGTCATTCTCCGCCATAGCAAGTACAGTAGCTTCTTTACCAACTTGCGCGAAAGGCACCGTACTTTTAGTGCGGTGATGAAAGCGCGTCGTCCGCAGGACGACTAGATAGGCGCTTGCTGTTGTCGAACATATTGTTTAATGACATCAAGTGGCGCACCACCACAACTTGCGGCAAAGTAGCTTGCACTCCAAAGCGCTGATTTAAAATACCGATTTGCGACTTCTGGATGATGTAATTTTAACTTTCTGCTCGAAACACCCTTGAGACTATTAACTAATTTGGATAAAGATGTTTTAGGCGGATAGTTGACGAGCAGATGAACATGGTCTTCCTCTCCGTCACATTCTACCAATTGAGCTTCAAAATCATTGCAAACTTTTTCAAATACGGCTTTTAAGGTTGGAAACATATATCGTTGGAGCACTTTGTATCGATACTTCGTGACGAAGACCAAATGCGCATGCAATTGAAAAACGCAATGTCTACCTGTTCTGTATGTTGTTGATTCACTCATTGACCAATTGTATAATCTTCGAGTGGAACAAACAAGAACATTGCGATTAAGGATTCGAGACAAGCATGGGGCGCTACTCACACGGATGGCGCGTGATGTTAATTTTGTTTGGAATTATTGCAATGATTTGACCTATCGGATGTGGCGAGATAGAAAGCAATGGCCTTCTGGCTTTGATGTTCAAAAATACCTAAAAGGTAGCTCTGAGTTTTTTTCAATTGATAGTACGTGCATCCAACAAATTGCGGAAGAGCACGCCACAAGACGTCGGCAATTCAAAAAAGTAAGCTTTGCTGGCGAGCATCAAAAGGAAGCAAACGCTCTTTAGGTTGGATTCCTTTCAAGAAAGGGCTGCAACTTATAAAAATGGTTGTATCAAATATGCAGGTCAGTATTTTAGAGTGTGGGACAGTTATGGTCTGAGCCAGTTTGAATTCCGAGCCGGTAATTTTAGCCAAGATGCGAGAGGTCGCTGGTATTTCAATGTTGTCGTGAAGATTAATATTGAGGCTTCAACGGGCACTAAAGCAATTGGGATAGATTTGGGGTTGAAAGATGTGGCTGTCACCTCCATGGGAGAGCGCTTAGAGAACCGGCGCCACTACAAAGAATTAGAAGAGAAACTAAAGATTGCGCAGCGAGCTAATAAATCTACTCGCGTTAAAGCAATTCATGCAAAAAATAAGAAACAGAAGAAAAGATGCTTTGCATAAATTTTCAACTAAATTAATTCAGGAAAATGCAATCATCTTTGTTGGCAATGTAAAAAGCCAACCTTTAACTCAAACTAAAATGGCCAAGTCTGTACTGGATGCAGGCTGGCATATGCTAAAAACTATGCTGGAATACAAATGCGCTGGCGCAGGTGTGGTTTTTCAAGAAATAGATGAAAAGTACACTACCCAAACCTGTTCTTCGTGCGGTGATAGACCGCCGGAGCGGCCGAAAGGTATCGCAGGGCTTGGAATAAGAGAATGGACTTGTGGGAGCTGTGGTGAGCTACACGACCGCGACATCAATGCGGCCAAAAACATTCTCGCGCTGGGGCATCAGCGCCTCGCCGGAGGAATCCACAGCCTTTAGGCTGCGGAGGATGTCAACATTAACTTCTGAAAGGTCAGGATTTGCAGATACCACTTTGACAATTTCATAAAAATTAAATTTGTTCATATAAATTTACCTTTAATGAGTATGTAAAATATTTTGTGTCTGAACGATCAATCTAAAAAACCTGTGGTTTTTCCACAGGTTTCGGATTATAGCCTATCAACGAATTCAATAGCAAATCGATTCATTGCTTGCCCCCAATGTCTAATTGACATAGTCCATTTCTTGCCTATATTGTTCAAGGCTAAGTAAATTTGTTTAAACATGGCTTCGTCAGATGGGAATGAGCGTTTGTTTTTGATGACCTTACGCACAGTCATATTCAAGGACTCGATAGCATTCGTCGTATAAATAACTCGCCGGATATCTTCTGGGTATGCGAAAAACGTCGTGATATGTTCCCAATGCCGCTGCCACATCTGGCTAATATTTGGGTATTTTTTATCCCATTTTTCGCCAAATTCAAGCAGCGCCGTTTCAGCCTGGTCTATTGTAGAGGCTTGATAAACTTGCTTTAAGTCTGCGCATAAGGGCTTGCGATCTTTCCAGTTCACAAATTTCGTCGAATTACGAATCATGTGCACAATACACAGCTGTATTTTCGACCTAGGGTAAACAGCCTCAATGGCCTCAGGGAAGCCCGTAAGGCCATCTGTGCAGAATATAAAGACATCTTTCATCCCACGGTTTTGCAGCTCTGTAAGGACCGATAGCCAGAATTTTGCACCCTCGTTCGGGCTAACCCACATCCCAAGAACTTCCTTAAGGCCATCCTGATTAATCCCCAGGGCTAAATGTACTGCTTTATTGATAATGTGCTTGTTTTCTTTAACCTTAACAACCAAAGCATCTAGGAATACAATCGGATATAGGGCGTCAAGGGACCTGTTTTGCCACGCTTTTACTTCATCCATGACATTATCCGTCACTTGAGAAATCAGCGTGGGAGATAGCTCAACGCCATACATGTCTTGGATTTCTGCTTGGATATCACGCGTAGATAATCCACGCGCATAAAGCGATAAAATATTCTGATCTAAGCCAGCAAGACGACGTTGGTATTTTTTAACGAGCTGTGGCTCAAATTCACCTTCACGATCTCGTGGGATTTCTATCTCAAACTCACCGCTTTCCCCTTTTACGGTTTTTTGCGATGTACCGTTGCGCTTATTTTGAGGCAAGCTTTCTGCTGTGGCCTCTAAATGAGGCGCCATTTCAGCTTTTAAGGCAGTTTCAAGGGTGCTTTTGATTAGTTCTTTGATTAATCCATTCTTGCCAAAGAATGCCTCCTGAGCATCCTTACTGGTTGCAAGCTCAGCTATTTTCTTTTCGTCTATAATACCTTTGAGGTCTTTATGCATTCTAATGTTTCCTGTGTCTCTAAACATACCTTAAGTATGATTGCTGCGATTCAGATCGCCAGACACAGAATTCTTTACACTACCGAAGGTCAGATTCTGAAGTAAACTCCATTCTTTCCTGTATAGCTCATTCATTAAGGGAACAACATGCCAATTATCTAGCCTATCATAGCCGAATAAATTTCTAACATGCGTCCAATTTTTTTGTTCAACGTGGGCATTGTCATTTTTTTTGTAGGGACGAGATCGAGTAAATGCAACGGGGCTATCTCTTTTTACAAAATAATCATATAGAGCATGATTAATAAACTCCCCTCCGTTATCACAATCAAAACCAAGCACTTCAAAAGGTAAAACTGCTTCTATGTCGCTGATCCTCTCATAAACAGGGCCATGATCTATATTCCACATCGCTCTATTTTCTGTCCAACCTGTGCAGATATCAGTCACAGTTAAACTCCAAGCAAAATTACCAGCAACGGTATTGCCACAGTGCGCAACCGTATCTGCTTCTAAATAACCAGGCTGTTGAATATCCCAATGGCTAAATTGGATTTCAATATGAGATTTTAAGAGTGAGCCAGGCTTGGTTGTACAGCGTCCTTTGGGCTGGTTTGTCGGTCTGATAGCCTTAAGTAATCTATCGATGCTAGCGGCACTGATGTTCAGAATCTTTTGCTTCACATCATCAGACAAAGTGCCATAAGTCGCTTCGTAACTGGGTAGCCATAATCTAAGAATAGGCTTTAACCGTTTACCGCAAGGTTGGTCAGCAGTAAGCCATATGCGTTTTAAGGCCTCAAGTAGAGATGGTTCTGTATATCGTGATTTAGGGCCACTTCTGGTTTGGCGTTCTGATGGGACTTTCTTTAGAAGTCTAATTGCGTATTTTCGGTTGTATTCACATACAGCGCAAAATTCGTCTAAAATTTTTATTTTTTCTGACCTACTCGCATTCGCGTACCGCAACAATATTGCGGCGAGATAGCTTTTTCTTTCTTGATACCCCATGTGTAACCTCCCGTTCCTTGGTTACTTTTAATATGAGGCAACGAAACTCTTTTTGTATTCATAGGGTTACTTTTAATGTGAGGCAATTCGTTGCCGCTACACACTTTGCCGCTACAGCGAACTCCTCTCGGATTATTCTGTCTAACTTACATAGACCTCATCATTGGAGAATGGTCATGCAATTAAACTATCGAGATACCATATTTGAGGACCTTAGAAAAATTGACCTATCTGAAATATCCAATCCAAACGTGAGAATGATAAAAAAAATGCTACCCGCTCCTATGCTTTCGTCATCTGAAATAAATTGGGATCCTGATATTGGGCAAAAGATGAGGAATGAAGCTCTCTATGCACTCTGCCTCAGAGACTTGCTTCAACATGAGCGTGAGGAAATGTTTCGTAAATTTCACGAACAAAAGGAATTAGATAAAAACGCAATGATAATATCTGAGCTATTGAAGAAACAAGCTGAAGAAAAGTCTAAGCAAATGGCTGGAAATGATGAGGTAATGAAGGCTCAAGTGATTGATATGCAAAGATTGCTTGATGAGCTAAAGGCTGATCCTGAAATGATGGCTGCAATCTCTCAGGTTCTGACTGCATTGGATAATATCAGAAGAATAGATCAACAAATTGCACAAATTAATACTGCCATTGCTCAACTACAGACTCAAACGCAGCAGCAAGCTATGAACATGATTCAGACACACCCCGCAGCCGTGAATCTGCGACCCGCCCAGCAAAATAATTTACGCAATTTCGTATCTGAACACTGCGAAAGAATAGATCAAAATAGATTCTTTTCCCAGCCACTATCGGGCGTTACTGTAACTACCATACTTCCTGCTTACGCAGACAGTCTTTCTGCTAACGATCAATTAAGGGTGAATGCAAAAATCCAAACTGTCTTAAGCAATAAAGAACTGACCTTCCCCCGAAAAAACGGACAGGACACTAAGCGACTATTTTGCCTTCAAACTCAACGGGGCTCAAATAGCCCAATTTAGAATGAAGGCGCTGACGATTATAATAGACATCGATGTAATCGAAAACATGCTGCATGGCTTCCTGGCGCGTTTTGAAGCACTCACCGTGGATAGCTTCAACCTTGAGACTCCCATTCCAGCTTTCCATGGCACCATTGTCATAACAATCACCTTTTTTGCTCATGCTGCAAATCAGATTGTATTTAGCTAGTAGTGCTTGGTATTCCTTTGAGCAATACTGAACCCCTCGATCTGAATGAATGATAACCCCATGAGGGTGCTTACGGCGCCATAGAGCCATTTGCAAAGCATTGCATACCAAAGATGCGGTCATACGTTCTCCCATTGCCCACCCCACAACCATGCGAGAATAGAGGTCTAACACAACAGCCAAATACAACCAGCCTTCTTCAGTCCAAATATAAGTGAGGTCGGAGACCCACTTTTGATTAGGCCTGCTTGCTTCAAAATTTTGCTGAAGCAGATTCGGAGCGACTGGTAGATTATGTTTACTGTTGGTTGTTGCTTTAAATTTTCGAGCACCTTTAGCACGCCACCCTTGTTTTCGCATAATATGCGCCACTCGATTCTTGCCAATCTTGAGACCAGATTTCCTAAGGCTTTTCGTGATTCGGATAGCACCAACACGTTGTTTTTGATTATCAAAAATGGTTTTAATTTGAACAGCCAAATTCTCATTTTCTTGTTCTCGGCGTGATGGCGTTCGTTTAACCCAGTCATAATAGCCACTGCGTGAGACACACAGAACACGGCACATCATTCGAGTTTCAAAAAATGGTTCGTTCTCTTTAATCATTTCGTACCTCGCTCTTCGTCCTTCGCGAAGTACGTTGCCACCTTTTTTAGGAAAGCATTCTCCTGAGCCAAGCGTGTGTTTTCACGCTTTAGCCTCGCCATTTCAGCTGATTGAATCTTCTGGTCTTCAAAGGGGATGCCTGTTTGCTCTAGCTTTTTCCGCCAGGCATAAATAACGCTCTCTGACAAACCAAGATCGGTAGCTACTTTGGATATACCATCGATCTCAGCCCTTTTAACTGCTTGTTCTTTGAATTGTAAGCTATATTTGCTACGCTGCTTCACAATATTGACTAATTTCTTCTGACTCATTTAACACCTCTAGGACAGATTTTACTATCTTAGTGAGGTGTCCGGAAAGTCAGGGGCGGGTCAAACAGTTCTTGAAACCTAACCACATAGAAAAGCCACATGCAGCTTTGGACGATCTCTTGGCCAGTTTAGTTGTTTTGCAAGATGCTAATGCACAAAGTAATTTAAAGCTTTTAGAAGTGAAAGACGACCTACTTATGGAAAAAATAAATCAAGTTGCAATATTAAACAAATATATTGATAGACTGTCAGAAAAAAGACCCAATGTCTTAGATGAGCTTGATTTCCTTGGAGCAAGCAAAGCTGAAATACAACACGCTCAAAGTTCTGCATCCAAACCGGAATCAAGCTCTAAAAAAGCGCGCATATAAATGCGCGATTTCATTTTAATTATGAAATGATACAGGTTGACTTTTTAGAAGGCTGCTGAGGCTTGTTGTCAGCAGAATAGTCCTGAATCATTTGCATAGCCTTTCGATCTGTTTCCTTTTTCAAGTCAGTGATTGCTTTATCTATACCAGCTATCTGCTGGTCTAAACTGGCGATATTTGCAGATGCTTTCACAATACCTCTTAGCGCTTCTTGCTTTTCTAATTCTTGTCGTGCAGCTTCTTGAATTACGGCTGCTCGTAATGTTTGAAAAGCTAAATCCTGTCCAGTTGCTTGCAGCTCTTTGAGAATTTCAATCCGTTTTGAGCTAGGCTCGATAGCAAAATAAGCTTTAACATTGACTGAACCGTCAGCATTCATAATTTTTTGGCTAAGCATGGATATACACCTTTGTCAGATTGATTAGATAGACATGAGCATGAGATTCTACAATCAGCACTAGCATCAGTCAACTTATTAACTATACAATTCAGACAAATTGAGAGAAATAGGTTGGCGAGCTGACTATAATATGCTTAGCTTTGCAACGCTACTAGGCCTCTACCTTATTTTTATCTTTCAATTTCGCATTTATACTTATTTTCGATTGTTTTGTGATTTGTTAAAACAAACGCCCCCCCCTTTTCCTGACGCTCAACATTGATATGCTTGCCCATATATTGCTCCATCCCTGGGCATTCGGGTACGCAGAGCATCTTTTTGTCTGGCGTCATTACACGCAAATAGGCTTTATCCTTCTGCTCAAATCGGTCTATCACCCTCCCCTCAAACTGTTTAGGCAGATTGAATTCCATTTTGGGTGCTTTGATATCGATAAATTTTTGTGTCGCCAAATCAGCCCTCAACACATATCCTAGGTCAATTCTGTCTCGACTGACCTTTAGGTCAACCAAACAGCCCTTTAAGGCACTGATGCCTGGACCAGCACATGGCAATTATCGACAGTCATCCCCTCTGCTTTATGAATGGTCGTGGCATAAGCATAGTCGAGCTTATTGTATTCCTTAAGGTTGATAGTCACATTCTGATTATCACTAAGCTTTGCCAAAATTTCGTCTTTACCAAGACAAGTAATTTCAGCACGTGTCCCATTTTTTTTGCCCAGCGTTTTATCATTTTCGCCAAACACAGTCTTCTCACCGACCGAAAAAAATCGCTTACCTGAATCGGTCATATAAGCTTTGCCGACCTCGAGCTTGCCCTCATGAATCAATCGCTTTCTGGCTAATTTGTTCAGACTTAAACTTCAATAGTCATAGCTATTTTCAATTTTTCCATATACTCACCCATCCGTTTAGGATGCTTATTCTTGTGACAATTGATAAAATCTAAGCAAAAATCCACAATGACTTGCTTATACAATTTGATATCAACCAGAGCGACACCTGTTGGGTGAGTAAATTCGTATTTATAGTCGTATTGATCAGTGTATACCATACCTGCTGATTGATAACAAATCTCAATTTTATTTGGATCTGTATAATGCCTAGCGATAACCACATTAGGCAAAAAAGAAGCTTGTCTTGCTGTGATTAATTTATGATGATATCCCCATTCAATCTGTTCTGAAATTTCGGCAGGCTGTATTTGGTATAGATTAAAATCAACGCAATCTAGAAAATCATTATCTTCTTCTTGAATATCATCATAATCTTCTTGATCCAAAAAAGTGGCCAAGCGAACGAGAATGTTTGCATCATGATGATTTTTCGTATGAACTCCTTTTGCTGGCACAGGATCCCATTGCAACTGAAAAGGAAGCCCTTCACAGAAAAACTCTATCAATAAATTTAGATCATACCAATAAGTATCTATAACACCCTCAATACGATTTGATTCAAAGAGATTCTTTCCCTTAACCCAGAAACTAACCCAATAATCAAACTCATCATCTAAATCAGGTCTCCCTGGATAAGCTTCTGGGTAAAATTCAGTGATATGGCCATACTCAATAGCAAATTCTGATTTATTTCCAAATAGTTTCATCGGAATTCCTTCTTAGAACCTTTTGCCCAATTCATTTTATTGTTAACCATTTTCTTATATTCGGTCTTACTAATGCTACCGTCTTCTCTCCATATTTTAGCAACATTTAAAATATCCTCATTAATGCTTCTCTTCCCGTCAGTCGTTTCATATAGATATCCATGATACTCGCGGTTATCATTATGTGTAGGTTGAAATACAAACACATGTAAATCCCCATTGATATCCCTAATTGGCGAATAATATTGCTTTCCATTTTTAGACTGATACCGCTTTTCGAGTGCCTCATGTAACAATTTTTCTGCTTTTTCAGGCTGGTAGTAAAATGGATCGATGCTTACCTCTCTAGGTGCAGCTTGTCTATGCTTTTCATTGGGCACATATTCACTATTGTGTGAATAGTTGCGCCGCAGCATATATAGAATAGCAGCTTGTGTAAAGATAGGGAGCGACGTGAAATTCGGCTCTACATGATGAATTGGCGTCCCCAATCGTTGCCCGAGAGCTTGCTCAATTGGCATCCCCTCGTACAGGCCATCGACTTCATTATGAATCGGGAAACTAGATTCGTTGGGTTCGTGTTGATATATCGGAAAACCATAATCACTTCGAGTTCCATCTGCATTAAGTCTTGCAAAATTAGTAGAAATCGAAGAGGTGTTTGTCTGTGATGCTTGTCTTACAGGCATTATGGGGGCATTTGCCAAAGTATTCCTGGCTGCGGAAGATATAGATGCATTAGAAGTTGATACAAAATAATTCAATACAGATGTTGCTGTCATGGCTTGCTGAGAGCTTGCTCTTTCCTGAAGAGGGTACACTGGATTATTGAAAGGCTGATACCTTGCTTCTCTAACCATCTGCGCAACGGGTGATGCTAGTGAGACTGGAAGGATTGTTGAAGATGACTGCACAGAGGGCGTAACGACATTAGTTATAATATCGTTAGCGCTGTTGCTCGGAGTAGGAAAAGATACGCCGTCATTTTCTAAAATTTCAATTAAACGGGGATAAGGCATCATTGAAGCAAAATGGTTATGCTCAGCACTAGAAGTATTGATATTTGGGCCATTTCGGACAATGGTGGGATACTGCGAGGGTGTCTGTTGTTTAATGTTCAATATATTCTGAGCTTGATGATTAAATCGATATATATTGAAATGCTCATACCCTCGCGCTCCAATGGATACACCGTCTGAGCTCACATTTCCGCCACCGCCGTTTTTGAGGATTTCATTAGCAATGTATTTAACCACATCCAAAGCTTTGTTATACCATTTCTTTTTTCGAGGTTTTGATACCTGCACTGGCGGTGGTGGTGGCGGAGGCGTCCATTGTCCTACTACATTGATTGATTCTGACTTTGTATTTTCCTGTAGGGCCTGATAGATGAGTCTTTTGGTCTCATCATCGCTTCGCATACTCAGTGATTCGGTTAACAAAGTGCTTAATGGTTTCCCGCCTACGCCTAAAGGCACTTTAGGGTCTCGATTCAATCTCCCCATCCCTCTGTCTAAAATGTAAAGAATGCGATTCACAATCAACTCAGGGTTATCTGAGGTTCCCTCAACTCTCTGCGAATCCAAAAAGTAATTTCTGGCATCTTGTAAGATTTGCTCTGAAATGAATTCATCGATACGGCTTTTTTGCTCAGCTATGGTGCTTGGATCAACACCTTTGCTTCGAAATTCCGAAAACATCTCGTTCCTATCTTTGTTAATGGAATGGAAATTTGAGAAACTCAAGAATAAATGTTTATATTCAGCCAGCCATACTGAAGCAGAACGCGCTAGATACCAGCCCAGATGATTTTCTATGGCCTGTTCATTTTCTTGTAAGAAAGCGCCTATTGCAATCTCGGGCTGGCCAATGGTGACAATAATCTGATGAATGCTTTCTATGTTATGGGTGCTTTCCCAGCGAGCACGCTCTAAACTTTCTCTGGCACATTCGAACTGTGAAAGGTATTTCTCTCTGGTTTCAACGGGTGTTAAATTTAAATATTTCTCTCTAGCAAGATCTGCTTTTGAAGCTAGTTGATCGACGTTTTCTGAAAGGGCGATATAATTACTTTTTGCTTCATTAAGTTTCTCCAAAAAAGCTGTTCCCATTGACACGCGCATAGCACGATAATCACTTTTAACTTCTTTTACCTTATTGTTAAACTGGGCAGTAGAGTGCACAAGTTTATTATGTCTTGTCTTATCAACAGACCTCTTGAAGGTATCATACATCCTGCTAATTGCATGGTCTCTCTCAATAACCCCTAGATTGACAAAGACATCAATAGCAGCATTCGCGAATTCATCAGATGTTTTATTCTGGACCGCGTTAGACAGCTTATGCTCATCCCATACGATATCTTTATTGCCATTCAGCTGGTCAATCGCATAGATCATGTTTTCATTTATATCGTGATTTTGCTGTGCTGCTTGGTATAAAGCTTCTGATTTTTGTAATTGTATTTTGGCCTGTGCTAGTTCCTTTTCATATTGAACAAAACAATCATATGCCTGTATTAAATCATATTGCTCTGTCGTCCATATTTCAGCCGCTCGTTCAGTTCCGTTGTGAAACATACTGCTAGAAATATCCAAATCCTTTTCTTCTATCGAAGTGAGCACTTCTATCATTTTTATTTCTGCAGAAATAGATAAATCCACTGATTTTTGATGTTCGATTGTAGCTTCTTCAAGCGCTACCGACGCCGATTCAACATCTTCATTGTTGGCATCATGTCCTTCTTTAAATTCTTTATCTAGGCGTTTTTCCTCAAGCTTCATCCGCGTAACAAACTCGTTCTCATGTGCATCTTTCATTAAGTGCAACTGTGCTGCCTTAGGCGTGGATTCCCAAACAACATTAAGCTCTTCGCGACATTGATTGGCTTCGAGTTGAAGTGCCTGATATCGCATTTTTGATTGTTCGTGGTTTCTTTGGAGCTCAGATAGATTTGTTGATGCTGGCGAAGTTTCTGCAAGCATATTTTCCGAGTACTTTAACTCTCTTTCAGCATCTAATACACGATGTTGAAGCATCGCCAGCTTCGCTTGAAGTAGGTAAAATGTAGCGTATTTTTGGTAATTACTGTCAGGTACGATGGTTTTGTACACCCAACCCTCTATTTCTTGAAGCGTACGTTCGCGCCAGTAGTTAATCTCTTCCTGAATACTTCTAAATTTCTGGAAAACAAGTTGACTGGATAAAAAATAGCCTTGCAATGGCTTTAAAAGTTCTTCGCTTTGTTGAAGCATACTTTCTAAGCGCTTATAACTTTCCAACCCGGTTAGGCGCTTTCTGACTGCTTCAATACTTTTATTAATTTCTGTTATCGCTGAATGCTCAGTCCATCCCACTGCTTGATACAGCTCATTTTTGAATTGAGTAACCGCATGAATCCCATAAACAAAAGATTCACCATATGTCTTTCCTAAAATGCTACCCCAGATCGTAAGTGCACGATTCAGTTCATGCTCATAAGCACCTGATTCAGAAAGGTTGGCATCATATTGTTGGTATGCGTCCACGGCCATAAAACCAGCTTCTCTGCCGAGAAAAAGCATCGCCGCTTGTGCATCTTTGTTATCTGTGTAATAGCTGGCTAGATTCGCTAGTAATTGACTCGTTGCAAACCCAACTCCACAACGAGTCGGGTTGGTCGCGTAATCTAACAAACGCATCCCTTTAAAACTTAACATCACTGTATTTGCTGATAAGGACGCTGCCTTATCCAAACAATCTTCAACCAGCCAATGAGCATGGTTATGCGCAAGGGGCTTCAGTTTATAATATAAAAGTGAGGCTTGATGCATAAAAGCTGGGGTGCTATATAGAGCAACTTGTTGCAAAAGCTGCATCCCCATCGCTACAGGGCCACCGGCATAACTCATCAAGATGTGCGCAATCATCCTTGCAGTATTTAAGGATTGATAAATAGGCCGTGCTTCTAATGAGTCTCTCTAAACTGTATCTGTTGCTGAATAAATGAAATCGCGTTTGAAGTAACCTGATCACGTATTTCAGTTTCTATAATCCTTTTTGATCCTTTTGAACGTAGATACTTGGCAATATCGCTTTGATTAAGTTCGTTGGCCAACATCCACGCTGTTTTACCCTCATGAGTCAGCAGTTCCAAATTAAGCTTAGACTTATCTCGTTCAAAACTATTAACCAGCTCCCTGAGAATCTTTAAATTGCCTGTTGAGACCGCTGCATGAATAGATGAATATCCCTGGTTATCTTGAACCAATGGACAACAACCCACTTTGAGTAGCTTCAAAACACATTTTAAATCCCCTTGTGCAACAAAGTAGTGCAGTAACGTTTCGCCATTTGCCGTTTTAATGTCTCTAAGCTTTTCGATTTGATTGTTTTTAATGTATAAAGTAATGCATTCATTGATAATCGCAGGGTTCCCCATATCAAATGCAAAACCAAGCGCATTCATTTGAGCATCTCGGTTGGAGATTTTCGTTTTTAAAGCAAATGAAGGATAAGCTTGCAACTCAATGTTAGATTGGTGCTTAACCAATAGTTTAAAAATCGCCACATGGTTGAACATGGCTGCAATATGCAATGGCGTCACACCGTCTATATTGACCTGGTCTACAAAACAGTCCAAATCGATCAGTTCCTTAACAACGATCGTATTGTTTTGAGAGGCGGCATAATGAAGCAACGTAAATCCACGTGCATCGGCTAGTTTAGGATTAGCTTGCCTTCTCAACAAAAATGAAAACAAATCGTCGTATTTTCTTATTTTTGAGCCTTTCCATAATCCAATTTCGGCGGCTAACAAGAGTGGGGTTTGTCCATTTAGATTCGACGCATTAACATCGCTGCCCGCTTCTATTAAATAACTGATAATAGGCCTTGCGGTCGAACCTAAAGATAATATCGCGTGATGTACCAAAGTATTGCGATCGCCATCGGTCTGACTTAACAGAGACTTATTAGAGGTAACCAGCTTTTTTAAAGTGCTTAGTTTATTCTCAGTAATATAATGTTTTGCGAGGTCAAAAGGATTAGTCTGAATATTGTTATTATAATGTTTAGGCCTCTGTACAGGACAAAACTATTTAGTTGGAAGGTCTACTTTTCTAGTAACTCGCTGAAATAAAAACAAAAAGTGTATAATCTCGATTGTCAAAAAAAGAGGTGTACACAATGTTTTCAATCAGCGAGTTAAAGGCCATTCTAAAGCCATATTTCAAAATCGACAATAGACGTCTCGACTGTTTAACCCAAATTTTAGTTGCCCTTATCACCGTCCGAACGGTTAATCTCGTCGAATTAGCACAAGCGATGATTACCGGTGGTGCTTTTGAAGCCCGCTACAAGCGCATAAGACGATTTTTAAAAGAATTTAATGCTTTCAGTTTTGAGACGCTTTCAAAATTTATTGCACAATATTTTTGCCAAACAATTCAAAATGGCAACTAAGTATGGACAGAACCAACTGGCAATGGGGCAAGGTTGATATTAATATATTGATGATTTCGGTAGTGTGTGGTTCTGTCGCCATACCGCTTATATGGAAATTTCTTCCCAAAAAGGGCAATTCAAATCTTGAAGAACGAGTGACTGTTGTAGAAAAATTCATTCACATTTTTGGGAACAGCATCATAGCTGATCTGGTTGCAGACAGGGAATTTGTCAGTGGTGAATGGTTCAAATGGCTGCTAGAAAAACAGATACCATTTACAATTCGGATCAAGAAAAATGCATTAGTAGATAGTTCAAAAGGTAATAACCTTCATGTACGCCGCTTATTTATCAATTTAAGGCCAGGGCAAACCCGATACTTGTGCAATAGGAAGGATATTTTTGGCGTGAATTTATGGCTAGCAGCCACGCGTGCAGAAGATGGTGAGTGGGTCATCGTAGCAAGCACTCACGAACCTGAGCATGCCTTGATGAGGTACAAAAAAAGATGGAACATAGAAACCCTGTTTGGTTTTTAAAATCGAAAGGCTTCAACTTTGAAGACACGCATGTTACTTTACCTGAACGCTTGCATAATTTATTGTCGGTATTAACAATTGCTTTTTGCTTTGCTTACAAGGTGGGACAAATTATTGCAAAAGAGCAACCGATTAAAACCAAGAAGCATGGTCGATTAGAAAAAAGTGTATTGAGACTCGGATTAGATTTTCTTCGTGAGCAATTTTTTAACATTGAGCGCTCGGTTGGTGGCTTCATAGGAAAAATAGCCTCAATTTTCAGTAAATACAGTTTCATTGATCTGGTCTTTTCAAGGAGCTAAGTGATTTGTCCGGTACAGAGTGTTTAGGCATACAACATCTATCTGTTTAGAATCACTACTTATATACGGGCTCTAATTGAAGTACCAGCAATCCGATTGGCGAGATCTTGGCTATCGTGCCCTTGCTGCGTTTTAATATAGCGCCGATTCAATTCTGAAGTGCAACCAAGTTATCTAGTTAATTCTATTTGTTAAAGTTTAATAAACAAATGAGATGAAGCTGGATACAAGACGAGTGGTCAGCCAACAGCATTAAGTGTAACTTCTCTTGGGTTCTTGCAAAACTCATGGAGAAAGACACATGGCATACTGTCACCTGACCAATGATGAACGTTCTCAAATTTATGCATTGCTGTCAATTGGAGCGACACAAAAACAAATAGCCGTTCAGCTAAACAAATCCCGCTCAACGATCAGCCGAGAAATTTCAAGGAACTCAGGTGGCAGAGGTTACAGACCTAAACAAGCCCAAGAGAAAGCTGATGCCCGGCGTCATGTTGCAAGCAGCGAGCGTAAAAAAATGAAAGATGAACTGCTTGAAGTGATCCGGGAAAAACTTCTTCTGGATTGGAGCCCAGAGCAAATCTCTGGGTGGCTTGGCAGGGCCGGTGTTGAAATAAGTCACGAATCAATATATCTGCATGTATGGGATGATAAGCACCAAGGTGGAACGCTCTATACTCATCTAAGGCATGCCGGGAAAAAATACAACAGGCGCGGTTCTGGTAAGGCTGGTAGGGGGTGTATTCCTAATCGTGTCGACATTGATGAAAGGCCTGTTGCCGTTGAACGTAAAGAGCGCCTGGGAGACTGGGAGGGGGATACGGTTATTGGCGCAAATCATCAAGGCGCGATTCTAACTTTAGTCGATAGAAAATCAAAACTTAGCTTAATTGTTAACCTTAAAAGTAAAACATCAGAGGCAGTAAACAATGCACTTTCTGAACGCTTTGATCGTTTGCTTGAGGAGTATCCTCGCTTCGAATCATTGGAACAGATTGTTCGTACAATCACATTCGACAATGGTAAAGAATTCTCAGCTCATGAGGCTATCACGCAGGTTCTGGGCGCACCGTGTTATTTTGCTAAGCCCTACCATTCATGGGAACGCGGCCTCAATGAACACACTAATGGACTTCTTCGCCAGTACTACCCCAAAAAAACTGACTTTACCAATTTATCGGATAAGAAAACACAATGGATTGAAGATAGGCTTAACGATCGCCCAAGAAAGGTGTTAAGCTACATGACACCGAGAGAAGTTTTTATGGGCAAGAGGCAACCAACTCCGGTTGCACTTCGCGTTTGAATGGGCCTAGTCATATAAAGCTTGCAATCGAGCCTTTGAATAAGCAACAAATTCAAAATCCGTAACGGGTACTTTTTGATCGCTGTCCATGTTAAGCACATTTTTTCTTGCTTCTAGAATGGAGGTCAGTGCTTTGTTCAATCTTGTGGCTGTTTTGTCACTTTTCTTCAGTATTTTCTGAGTAGACTCCGGTAACGCTTGGTCGCACATCATGCTATTTAATATCTGCACAATCGCAGAACCAGTGTATTTCTCACCTGGGTTAAGATCTCTGCATGCTTCATTATGATCATCTAGTACCTTTGCTATCTTGGGAAGTGCGGTATCATGATCTGTCTTAAGTGTTCTAAGAGAAATATTGCGTTTCAAGTTCTTGCAAATATCTTTCATAAGGACGGGAATATCGATTGCTTCATTGCCACTGATATCCAGTGACTCAAGTTGAGAAAGACCAGCTAAATGCTTACCTAAGGCCTCTATATGTTCTGGCAACAATCCTACATTTCTTAGGCTTAATTTTTTAAGGCTCGGCATTTTCTTCGTTATGGAATTAATAAAATCAGTTAAAGCGTCTGAATCTTCGCCTAATCGATTATTTCCAGAAAGCTCAATCTCCTCAATATTCAAAAGATTGACTATATTTACTACATCAACGAGAAATTTTCCTGTGAGATCGTTGTAGCTCAAATCTAATTTTTTAAGTTCATTAAAAGCTGTTTTGCTATCTTTAATGCATTCCCATAATTTTTTAATGGAATCGTCTGTCAGATCATTGTTTTTTAGCCTTAATTGAACGGTTTTAAACTTGCTTATCCCAACTGACAAAAGACCAGCGAGTTGCTCATCTGTTAATTCAGCATCACTAATATCAATCAAGGGTAATGTCGGTCTTTTGGATAAAGGGAGTGGATTATTGAATGCAGCCAGTAGCTCTTTGTAAATTTCGTCTGATATTGAAATCGGCGCGACAGCTAAATGGTTTTCAGTACTTAATCGAGACTCTGGGTTAAACACAAAATTTGTTTTTAGTATTTTGTCACTGGATTTAATCTCCAGGAGTTTCTGCCTTAAAAGCTCTCGCCGAAGTGCAGGTATCTGTTTCAACAGATTCGTTTTCTTATCACGCCCTCCCATAGCACAACCATAATAAAACGAAGCGGCGAGCACTGCGGTTGGAACAGCGCTGCCGGTTATTAACAGCGTCCCACCTGCAAATACAGTAGACAGAAGTATATCCATCCTGTGCCTTTTATTTTGAATCGATTTTTCAAAACCTTCAATTTTTTCTTCCAGATTTTGAATCGGTGTCTTGTTCTTTCGATTAAAAAATCCAAACATTACTTTTCTCCACGAATAGATGTAAATGCACGCACTCTGGTTTTGCAAGGTTGTGCTTTTTAATATCATTAACCTGATCTGTCAACTAGCAATTTCTTAACCACCACAATATGGCTTTGCAATATTTGAACAACGCTAAAATTAAGGTACAATGAATATTCTTGGCTCAGGAGCCAAACAGCTGACTTCTTTTGACTCTGAGTAAACATATCATTCACCCAAAACCATAATTAATTTTAGAATTCATTGAGATGATATTAAGTGATCGTTACATTCATGAACTTTTAAACCGATTGGATGCTTCACATAAAAAAATCCAATCTTTGCTTAAAAAGCTTTATAAGCCTAAACGTTACGATTTAGATCCTCGTTTGTTTGATCGTGAGAATGCCGAAGCTTTTTGGTCTCAAAAGATAAACGGCCATTTTCATGTTTATACGACTTTCAATTTAAACTGGCTTAAGGAAACCATACAAGAGCGCGCCTTAACTGAGCCAAGTTTGATTTCAGCAGAGCATCGTGAAATTTTAATTTTGATCCATTTTTTCAGAGATGGCAAAGTCCCGGATTATCTCAATTTAAATAACACAGAGAAAGAAATATTAGAGCTAATTAAGGTATCGCGATATTATCCCGAGAGCGAGGTAAACGAGCCGCTTTATACCCCCAATGATGACTTAGTTATCAATGATATTCATAGAATTTCTATCGAAGTAAGGGATTTAAATGAAATCGCGATTCTACAGCATCTTTTAAGATCACTCCTAGAAACTAACGCAGCAATACGTCATCATCCACTTCTTGATAGAAAATGGTTCCAAAATCAAGTGCGCCGTATTAATTCTATATTTCTTGAACGAAAGATTGAGAAATATAGTCGAGAAGTCTATTACAGGGCTTTCAAAACCCTTCCTCAGGCCTTATGGCCCAAAAAAGTAAGGCTTTCATGGTTGGTGGAAGATATTCGTAATTTTATTATCAATAAACAAGGAAAGAAAATTGATAAACTAATAGAGCGAAATAAGCGCTTCACTAAGCTGAATAAACAAGCTGAAAGGCGTCGAACTCGTTATTTTCATCAATATGATGAATCAAAAGGATTTCATAATCATCCATTCTCATTAAGCTTCTTTTTTTATTTTATATTATTTGGTCCTATTAAAGGATATTTTAAAGAGCGCATCAGAAATGAAGCGACGTTCTGGCAAGATGTTGGGTTTTTCCTAAAAATAAATGAAGTGTCGCAAGTCCTTGCACGCTACATGCAATTCTTCAAGCGCAGGAATCATCCTGCGTCGGAAGACAATTCGAAAGCAATCCTGCATCGGTTTTCGTGCTATTTTAAGGAAGCCTTCGATTTTTCAATCAAAACCTTAATGTTGCCCATCATTTTGTCCTTTCCAATCATAGGTTGTATAACTTTGCCTTTTAAACTGACAAAAGAATGGCTAAGGCAGCGGACAAGTTTTAAAAAACTCAGCCATATCAGCATGGTGCTTTGCGATATATTAGCGGGCACAGCAGAATTACTCTTCTGGTCTAGTCTAGCTTGGTTCCTGTATGCTCCGCTGCTAAGTTATCAATTAAGTCTGATACCCTCTGCCATCTTAAACGAGCCCATTACTGCTTCTATTGCCAGCCTCTCCGCAGTCATCCATTTTGGTGCATTGAATTGCGCTTCGGCAGTTGGCAATCGGATTGCTCTTTATTTTTGTTTAATCTCGGGCATGCAACTTGGAAGAGCGGTCGCTTCATTTCTACCCAGCTTGTTTCCAACAGAATATTTTTCTGGATATCGCGATGGAATAATAAATCTTAAAGCCTTTAAAGTTGGGAAATACCTCTTCGAAAAAAGTAAGTCCCTATGGATAAGAATGATGCCTTTTCCTTCAGAAAGCGAACATGTAGTCTATCCGATTATTCCAATCCCGGAACATGTAGGGTTACATAATAAATCAACCGTCGTTGAAACTATTTTTAATGGTATTAAATCTGAAACATTTTATAAACATTATCCTTTTGGCGATCAAGCAAAAGATTTAGATTTGCCTAATACGTTTACCGCCCGTTATAAAACGTTTCAGATGCATGGCTGTCATATTGAGGTCGACTATATTTCGGAACGTCATTTTAAATTATCTATCTCAAGCCCGTGTCAACTTAAGATTTAAAAAAGACAATCCCAGATCATCTTTCCAGCTCTCTAGAAATAGTTTTGGTTGGGCTTTTCTGAGGAATTTTATCCGCCACTGCAAATCGCCACTGACGCTCATTATGGCGCTGCACATTAATATCTTTCCCCATATAGGCCTCCATCCCGGGCCTCTCTGGCACACACAGAAGCTTTTTGTCAGGCGTCATCACCCGTAAATAGGATTTATCATTTTGCTCAAATCGGTCTATCACCCTCCCCTCAAACTGTTTCGGCAGATTAAATTCCATTTTGGGTGCTTTGATATCGATAAATTTTTGTGTCGCCAGATCAGCCCTCAGCACATGCCCGAGCTCAATTCTGTCTCGACTGATCTTCAGATCAACCAAACAGCCCTTTAAGGCACTGACACCTGGATCGTGGGCCACCAATACACTCCCTTTTTCTGTTTTGATAATGGAATGTTGGCCAGTTCGAGGTGAACTGAAATCCCCCTTCACTACCCCAATCACCCGCTCATTTTTAAAAGCATAGCGAATAGCTTTATCACCCAGATAGGCTTTGAGATAACTAAGGTCCTGCTTTAAAACAGCCTGGACACGTTGTGCGTCTTCTTTTTCACGAATGACCTTGGCTGCTTGCTCTAAAGTAGGCTTCAGACCATGCAAGGCGGCATGGTCAACGGCAAGATTCATCTCACGCTTATTCTCAAACGAGTGCTTTAGAGATTGCATACTGCGTATGCTTGAGGCATCAACGACGCACTTCATCTTATGGCGGTGGCGAGTCATGGCCACATTGGTTTCGTTTGATTTGCAGTGGTGAGTCATCAACACATAACAGTTATCAACCGTCATCCCCTCCGCCTTATGAATGGTTGTAGCATAGGCATAATCGAATTTGTTATACGCTTTCAGATTGATAGCGACATTTTGCTTTTCATTCAGCTTGACGGAAATTTTGTCTTTATGAAGGCTTATAATTTCCGCACGCGTCCCATTTTTGATGCCGAGGGTTTTATCATTTTCTCCAAACACAATCTTCTCCCCAACTGAAAAAAGTCGCTCACCTGAATCGACCCTGTAAGCCTTACCAACCTCGAGCTTGCCCTCATGAATCAATTGCTCTCTGGCTAATTTGTTCAGGCTTAAAACATCCTCGCGCATCAAGGCAAGCATTAACTTGTCATTGGATTTGTCTTCAGCCCATTGCTTAGCAACCATCTCAATGCTCGCCTTGCGGTCAGGCTTAAATTGTATGGCCCCCTCTCGTTCATATATGGCCACTCCTTCTCCAGTTTTACCCTCACCAAAGCAAACCGTTGCAGCCTTATGATTTTCATTTTTCTGCCGAATCACCTCATCTAAAATGACATAGCCTGTCTGCTTGGAAATATATTTGAAGACCGGGCTATCTTTGACCGGAGAAAGCTGCTCACTATCTCCGACCAGCACCACTTTAGCACCCACCCTTGAGGCCTCAGCCAGAATCGGTATCATCTTTTTTAAGCCCGCCATATTGGCTTCATCAACCACCAGAACATCCTTTCTCGTAAAGACTTCTCTGCCATTCTCAAGGCACTTAATATAATAATCGATGGTCTCAGATTTAATCTTGGCTGAATGACTTAGTTCCTCTGCGGCTTTGCCGGCTAGACACATCCCCTTGACTTCGTACCCCGCTCTCTCCCAACCAATTCTTGCCGCTTCAAGCATCGTGGACTTGCCTGTGCCGGCATAACCCACCACGCATTTAATATCACCCTCCCCTGTTATGAAGTCGACCGCATTGCGTTGCCCTTCGTTGAGTTTTTGATATTCAGGAAGTGCTTGAACCTTGTCCCCATTCACGCCATGACCGGCATTACGATTCAGCTCATACACCGCTTCAATTAGCTGCTTCTCTTTCTCCAAAACCGATTGAACGGTGAACACCTTTTCCGACTGCTCGTTGCGACCAAGCTCAACAACTGAATCATGAGAACGAATAGCTTGATATACCAAATTGTACTGCTCTAAATTCACACTATGCTTCGTCGCAATCCAAGCAATATCCTTTTCACTAAAAGTGCTTTTTGAATCGAGCAAAGCTGCCAGACCAATTTCAGGTTTGACGATGATGCGATTGCCATTCGCCTCACAAATCCGATTATGCTCAAGCGCCCTATCTAGACCAGCCTCCCCTTTGCTGTATTGATGATATGTCGATGCCCCCAAGTGAATATTCGGGATTAAATCGATGCCCCTATCTTGCAAACTTTTCTGGCTCACGCTAGCCTCGATGCCCGCCCGCTCTAGCGCCTGATTGACCTCCTTGGCCCAGTTTTCTCGCCAGGCATAAATGTTAGATTTGAGATTCCACTCTCTATTTTTTAGACCAAAGCCCTGCTCGGAAACTTCACGTAAGGTTAGCAAAATATGAGCATGCGGATTGCTCGGCTTGTCATGGTGGATACTAAAATCCGCAACCATCCCTGCGCTTACAAAGTTCTCTCGCACGTAACTTTGAGTCAGCTCAAGTTGCTGGTCAAAGGTCAGCTCTTTTGGGAGCGCCACAATCAGATGCCTCGCGAGCTGCGCGTCCTTTCTATGCTCTGCCGCTTCCACTTGGTTCCAGAGCACGCCCCTATCCATGACCCACGCCGGCGCCTCTTTAGGTGCCATGATTTCAGAATGCACAACGCCCTTCTTCCGACCATAGTCAAACATCTGCTCACAACGTTCATCCTGTAACTTTTCGCCGGCAATATAAGCGCTGGTCGCGACCGCAGAACTCCCTGCTGACCGTTGCACCAGTTTGAAATCACAATGGAATATCGCCAACGCTACAATCCTTTCTTACTAAAAGCCACGTCGCACCATCGGTGCGACGTATAGTGTGCGCCCTTACGGTCACGTGATTCAAGACTTCCAATCATATTTCGCTAAAAAAGCTGGCATTATTCGTACACGACAATCAAGTTTACCTTCAGGTAAAATCCAATAAAATAACATCTAACATAAGACGAATCATATGTCGCTTGAATTTCTTGCGCAGCTTAAAGCCAAAAAAGAGATATTGGAAAATAAAATAAAACAACAACATTCAAAAATATTGGCTCAGCAAAAGAAGGATGATACCCGTCGAAAAATTTTAGTAGGTGCTTATTACTTAGAAAAAATATCCAAGGAGGATGGAATGCCACAACTTAAATCCGAACTGGACCAATTTCTATTTCGTGCAAACGATAGAGCCCTGTTTGATTTAGCCCCACGTGAGACAATCAAGGAATAGATTCATCATGCCCACAGAAAAATTAAATTCAATTGACGTCCCTGTTCCCTATGAAATGTGGTGCTACTTGAATCAATTAGCCGGCATCTTGGATATTGAACTCCATAAAGCCGTTCTAGAACTTTGTGAGCTTGGAAAATCAACCGCAGAATCTATCACCGTCAGAAATTTCATTGAAAAAGCCAATACTGAAAAGGAAGCCCTCCAAAAACTGGCAGCGCAAGCCGCTCTAGAAGCTTTATTGGTTTTGCGAAAATCAAACCTCATCACTCAAGAAGCGCTAGACGCATCCTCTAGCGAAGCAAAAGAGATTATCTATAACCTCATTATTCATCAAAACGATAAGCAAAAAACCTCAAGTGGAACCGCAGCCTAAGTCTACCTTCCGTCTCTTCACCCGTGGCGGGCAAACCACCCTTCACGATATCCGAATGTTTGCCCAAGTTTTTTTCAAAATCATCAAACTTGCTTTGATTTTCTGGGTGCTGCTTGGAGTATGTTTAACCTGGCAGACAACAGAATCCTATTCACGATATGTGCTTGCTAAGGCCATAGAAGCTAAAAGCTACGAATTTATCTCTCACGAACAGCACTCTATCAAATTTGCAGCCAAGGATGGGCGGACGTACTTAGTTTCACCAAAAGGTTTAATCAGGGGCCCGCTTATAAAGGCAACTGTGGGACAACTCAAAATCAATGCGATTCAATCCTTCACTCAGTCATCCCTACTCACGCTTTCTTTGAGCGGTCTGGTGATAGTTTTCCTTTTTAATAAGGGCAAGAAAAACAGCAAACAAAAGCAACTACGAGGCTCCACACGAGTAGAAAAATCTATTTTGGTTAAGCGGCTCAAACAAGAGAAGGTCATTGCAGATTTTAATCTTGCAGATGTCCCCATTCCCAATGAAACCTTAAATCAACATTTCCTCATCTGCGGGACCACAGGCACGGGCAAATCAATTGCCATCACTGAAATGCTCTCTCAAATTCGCTCCAAGGGTCAGCGTGCCGTTGTGTATGACGTTGAGGGTAGTTTTGTGCCCAAGTTTTATAGGCCCGACAAGGACATCCTGCTCAATCCGCTCGATGCGCGTTCACCCTATTGGTCATTGTGGCAGGAGTGTAACGAGATTTACGAGTTTGAATCCGCCGCGGCGTCTCTCATACCAATGCCCGCATACACCAACGATAACTTCTTCATTCAAGCTGCTCGACTTGTTTTTGCAACCATCGCTTCTGAAATGCGGCATCAAACAGCCTCTTCTCACATGCAATTACTTAAAAATTTAGTTTCCCTGTCTGATGAAACCCTAAAGTCACTCACTGAAAATACGGTTGCAGAATCATTAACCTCCGGCGAAGCTGGCAAGATGGTTCAGTCTATCAAGGCCACTCTCGCCAATTATGCCAAAACACTTCTATATCTTAGCGATGCCCCCTCCCCTACTCCGTTCTCTATAAAAAAATGGATCGAGAAAAGCGAATCTGATAGTTGGATTTTTATTTCCTCAAACGAAAAAATTAGAGAGAGCCTTAACCCACTGATATCTTTTTGGCTCGACACCGCAATTGGTGCCACCCTCGCCCTCACCCCGGGGCAATCTAAAACGTGGTTTGTGCTTGATGAGCTAGATTCTTTGCAGCCCCTCCCCTACCTCAAAGATGGCTTGGCCAGGGGTCGGAAATATGGCGCATGTTTTATGCTCGGCTTCCAGGATATCAACCAATTGGCAAAAAAATATGGCGACAAAGATGCTCAAACAATTTGCGCTCTACTCAATACTAAGTTACTATTTCGCGCCGCAACATCAGAGGCTGCACAGTGGATGTCCCGCTCTCTCGGAAGCCAAGAAATTATTGAAACCAATGAGGGGCTTTCTTATGGCGCACATGAAACGCGCGATGGCGTAAACATCCAATCTCATAAAAGCTTTTCCCCAATTGTTATGGATGCAGAGTTTTTAACTCTGCCTAACTTGGAATGCTTTTTTAAACTCTCAGGGAATTATCCGGTTACAAAGTTAAATTTGAAATGGAGGCAAGCTGCCCAAAAGGAGCCTGCTTTCATTGCGAGGGAGAATATCCATAATTCATTTAGGTTGGATTCAGTTTCAACTGTTTCTAGCATCGAATCGCCTATGAAAAAGATTCCAGAAACCAAGATTCCCGATGACTTTAGATTATTTGATTTTTAATGATTCAAAATTCTAACGCATCTATCAGATTAGCCAGCTTTGCGCTGTTCAAGCGGTATAGCTGCCCTCACCTTAGCTGTCAATTTTTTCCTTTTTTTCTCAGCCTCCCAAAGATCGTATGCAGCTTGCAGATTAAGCCACATTTCACTTGATGTGTTTAAAGCAATTGAAATCCTAACAGCCATCTCAGGACTTACACCGCTTTTGCCATTAAGAATCTTGGAAAGCGAGACTCGCGATACATCAAGGATATCAGCAGCCCCAGTAACAGTTAATCCGCAACCATCTATCAAGGTATCTTTTAAAACTTCCCCTGGATGAGGAGGATTATACATTCTCATATGTCACCTTAATGATAATCTAAGTAGTCGACCAAAATAGCATCTTGGCCCTCGAAATAAAATGTTAAGCGCCAATTCCCATTTACCTTAACCGCAAAACTCCCTCTTTCGCGGCCTGTTAGCTTATGAAAGTCCCAACCTGGCAAATTCATATCTTCAGGCTTAACAGCGGCATTTAAGGCCGCCAACTGATTTCTTAATCTTTTTATATGCGCTGCTTGTATTTTGGAGGCATCCCCGTTCTTAAAAAACCTTTCCAATCCTCTATGCTTCCAGCTTTTAATCATGATTATAGATGATCTACCTAGGTATGTAAACTGTATATTTACAGTTTACATTTAATCTATTGATTTGACAATATAAATTGTTGACATAGTGGCTGATGTTAAGATGTGTGTATAGCCCCATTTCGATTGGGCTTCCGATACAATAGCTCCCTATCGCTCTTCCCGTACCCCAGTGTCAATAATCAATGAATCAGCAATTTCATTTAATTCCTCATAAGTTAATTCAAATTCAGATCCTGCTTCCATCGTGGCCAGATCCAAAAGGCATTTTGAAAAAACCGGATCATCATGAGCAAGATAACAAGAATAGGCCCAATGCCCGATTTTCTCTAAACTCTGTTTCGCTTTAACACGCCTTTTTAGCTCTACCCCAAATATTACTTTCTTGTTCATTTTGATCATAGTTTCAGAGACCTGGCTCTTGAGGCTAATTACCGTTGGTACAGTTAAATGTGATTTTGATCCCAGTTTCGCTAGAACCCTGCACAATTCCGATCCCTCCCCCCATCGTTGCACCTAACCAAAACTCAATCGTGCCTTCTCTTACAACTCCACATAGATTAGCCCTTACCCTTTTTGCTTTTTCTGCAATTTCATCAAGCGGGATTTCAGGTTCCTTTGCTGACGCCATTCCTTGAAAACCCGTATGTCCCTTGGACATCTCTAAATCTGATGAATCTGTCCTGAGATAACCAGAGAATCTGATTGTTTCAGAGCCTTTTCTTGCTGCTTCTGTTGCTCCACATGATGAAAAAAGACAGGTCAACACAAGCAGCAAAAAGCATCTTTTGCTATTTATCATCTTGATACTCAAAAGGAAATTAGAATTTCATAGTTCTATAATTCATACATTTAAGCCAACAAACTTAATTCTGATTGGAAACCCTTTCTTCATTATTTACAATGATTGTGACATTTACGGGAGAGCAGCACTAATTAACTTCTGTTTAAAATGTGACATTTACGGGATACATAAAAAAGGGTGCTCTTTCGCACCCTTTTGATTCCATTAACTATTTTTCAGCCTCTGAGCAGCCGTTGCATAATACTAGTTCTGAGGATACAACTTCGAACCCCCTCTACCAAAGGAAATTTAGTGCGAACAGCTAAAATGGCATCCTCTAACCTTTCAATTAGGGTCCTGTCCAAGAAAATGGTCTCCATCTGCTTTAGATTCGTCATCTCCTCGGACAAATGAACATATTCGGGATAGTTTTCGACCTCCAGCAATCTCTCCACAGCTTCGGATACCCACCGGCTTTTTCCACGCAGCCCATAGCCATCATCTATCATGCGTTTTCTAAAATCGATTTGCATCGCCTTCGAAAGCTTAAAGGAAACTTGTACACGTTCAGACATCCTAACGTACCTGCCCTTCTAGTTTTTTTATAATTTTCTCAAATGCCTTGTTCAAGAACTCCACCGATCCATCCGAATGGGATATTTCCTTTTTAAGATCTTTAAACCGAGCATCTGATAATAGAATCGTGAGAATTTCCTGTGCCAACTTTACATTGATCGTGCTTCCAAAATGAACTTTTTTGGGTTGGCGGCCAGGCTTAATTGAAACCGACTTTTTCTCGTCAGCGGCAGGTTTAAACAATGTCGATACTTTAAATCCATTTTTGAGAGCCTCTAATAAATCCTTTCGTTGCTTTAAATCTTTCTCAGCCGTTAGGCGCTCTAAATCTCTTAAATTTTGTATAACGCCCGCTTTGATTTCTTCGACGAGCTCTTCATCGGCTTGCATCAAAGCATAGTAGCGATATGCGATAGCTTTGGAGCACCCTAATAACTCCATAATCGTTTTAGGTTCAAAAACACTCCCGCGCTCTTTAGCCAAGGCAGCATTTAGCTTGAGAAGATTATCCCTTCGCTCCATGAGAGATAAATCCTTTCTTTCAACATTCTCAGCCCATTGGAGAATGGCGATTTTGGTCAGGTCAGGTTTGCGGTCCATGATACGCGCATAAATCATGTCCTTGCCGGCTAGCGCTGATGCAAGCGTTCTACGCTCCCCAGCAAGCACCTTGAATTTATCCCCGTGCTGATAAACCATAATCGGATTAATTAAACCATCAGAACTGATTGATTTCGAAAGACTCGATAAGTCCTCAATCTCTTTCTTCTTGCGCACATAGTCTGGATCTTCTTCTTTGATTCCATTCTTAATGTCAGCCAAGCTTAACTTCAAATCGCGTGGGTTTTCATGGTCAAGTTCTAGTTTATCGATCCGAACGACCTCATGTCTTAATTCACCAGAATAATCTTGAGCGGCTCTAATCGTGTGCTCAATGCCCTCCAAGATGGTGGGTGATGTCGAGAATTTTTTGATCCCCATATCCTCTCCTAATGTGCCTAATTAATTTTGAATTAACCCGATTTTTATCAATAAAATCAATGATCTTCCGAAAATTCTACCGAGTAGAATTAGGCGGTTTCTACTTGGTGGTGTTGAGTTTTGAACATTTTAAAGAATACGTACTCGCATAATCCTTCAAACTCTTGCCTTGCTTGGTTGGATGCTGGCAAATCGAAAATGCTCTTGGGATTATTCTCATTTGCTATGACTTCTGCGTATACAGAACGCTCATGAATTTTGATTGGAATCGTAAATTTAGAAGCAACCGGACTACTGTTAAGAGACTCATAAAATTGTCTGTGAATGATGATATTGCGAAGTTGATTAGCAACGATGCCAATGAGCTCAAAGGGATTGCTTTGATCTCGCTCATAAGATTCGGCCTTCCACAACTGGAGCATCCCATAAATACCTTCCATAGAGAATTTTTCCATTCTTGCAGGGATCATCAAATGCGTAGCAACCTTCATTGCCGCGCGAGTCAGATTACCCTTGGATGGCGGCGTATCAATAACAATGACATCGTATGAGGATTGAACTTCAGGCGAATATAAGAAATTCCGTAACATAGAATATATCTTGCGCTGAACCTCATCTCGTTTAATCGTTTCAATTTCATTAATTTTGCCCGAGTGAGATGGGATAATATCTAGTTTTTCTATGGCCGTGGGGTAGGGGATAATATCTTGACCGAAGAATATGTCGGCAATAGAGCTTCTACCATCCCATGACTCATGCTCTTCTGAATTGAAATCTGGGTGAATTGGGGGAGCCTTACCTTCTTTATAAGTAGTGTCTGAAACCATTTTTAAGAAGCGCCCTGATAGATTTGCTTGCTCATCAAAATCAATAGCTAGTGTTCTTAATTTCTTTACCTTGCTAAAGTATTCCGCAAAGTTAATCGTGAAGGTTGTTTTACCTTCGCCACCCTTATGTGTTGAAAAAATTAATATCGGGATCATGTCGCTTCCTTATCATATACCATACATGTAAATATATATTATAGTTTGACCAATTGCGAGTATCTAAACTATTATTAATGAAGATCAAACATGTTTAATGTTTATGATCATGTTTAATTGTTTAGAGATAAATAATTCTTTGAATTTCAAAATAGAAATCGATGTTGATGTGACACTTACAGGAATAGATGTGACGTTTACGGGGTTTGATGTGACACATACAGGAAAAAAAATGACAAATACGGGATGCGTATGTGACGCTTACAGGACAAATGTGACATTCACGGGGAAAAAGGATTCCGTGTGACCCAGAAAAAGCAAAAGGAACTTAAAAAACACGTCGGCGCCATTCATTCAGTTCATGAGGGCGGGCTGTTGCAACGAAAGATGTGCAACGCACTATTAGCACACGCCTATCAAGATTTATTAAAGAAAGAGACGCATTGTATTTCAGTAGCTGAACTTTCAAAAATGATTGGGTATAGAAGTAACGACACGAAACAAATTAAGAATTGTTTGGTTAGCCTTCAGCAAACCAATGTGCAATGGAATGTCATTAACCCTGAGACGGGACAAAAGCAGTGGGGTACCGCAGGACTGATAGGTGAGGCGATCATTGAAGGATCGACTTGTTTTTATAGTTACACGCCTGGCATGCGTAAGATTTTATTTGAGCCTGAGATGTATGGACGCATTGATTTGACGATACAGTCTAGATTTCAATCCGCGTATGGTTTAGCGCTCTATGAGAACTGTATTCGATACCAAGATATCCCTCAGACCCCCTGGTTTGAGTTAAACGTTTTCAGGGCATTGCTGGGGGTACCAGAAGGCAAATATCCAATATTTAGGGATTTGAAGAGAAGGGTGATTGATAAAGCTGTGGCAGAGGTGAATGAGTATAGCCCTGTGCAGTTGGAATACGAAATTAAGTCCTCACATTTACTTAAACCAGGAAAGGCACGACGGGAGAAGATTATTGAGGCGATTCGGTTCTTGATTTCTAAAAAAATGAATACGCAAGAAGCGGCAATTGGAGATACCCTATCTAAAGAGTTTGGGGTTGAAGCCCAGCAAGCCAAGCGCATCGTGAAGAAATTTGGGGTCAAAACTGTACAAGAAAAAATCGAGATTACGAAGGCCTTGGAGGCGAGGGGAGGGGAAGCGATTCGGAATAAGGCGGGATTTGTAGTCTCAGCCATCACGAATGACTATCAAAAGCCCGCAAAGTTAAAGACGCCATCAAGGGGTAAAGCCTACAAGACGGTGAGAGAGCTTGAACAAGATGAGACGACGCTGCTTGCTGAAAAAGTAAGAAAGCAGGAAACTATCTTGAAATGGTTTTCAAAACAAGGAAAACGATCGAGTAATAAACTTTTAAAAGAGTTTAGCGGATACATATCAGAATATTTCCCGGTCATTAGCCATTTATTAGATATTGAAAATCCACTTGATAACCCAGTTGTCAGAGATATATTAATTGCATTTTTGGCGGGTAAAATACCCCTTGAGACGGAGTTTGAGGCACATGGAAAGCCCAGTTAAAAAAACGCCTCGTAAATTTAAAAATACAAATGAATCGCTGTTGCCAGAAGAGATTACAGCTAAATACGTTCATCCACTTGAGAAAGAAAATTTCGATCCTTTAAAAATTAGAGAAATTCCACTCGATCTCATTGAGGCGGGTAAATATCAGCCACGCCGGCATTTTGAGGAAGATGAATTGGTGGAACTGGCAGACTCGATTATGACGCATGGCGTCATGCAGCCTATTTTGGTGAGGCCGACTGAAGACGATCGCTTTGAACTGATAGCGGGTGAGCGGCGTTGGCGGGCATCAGGCTTAGCTCACCTGAAAACCATACCGGCGATTGTCCGAAATATCTCTGATAGGGATGCACTCGCACTAGGTTTAATAGAAAATATTCAGAGAAGTAATTTAAACCCTATTGAGGAAGGGATTGCTTATAAGCGACTCATGGATGAGTTTGGGATGACGCATGAGAAAATATCTGAAACGGTTGGCAAATCGAGAGCGAGTATTAGCAATATGCTGAGGTTGCTAAAGTTGCCAGATTGTGTTCAAGAAGCCTTGATGGATGGGCGTATTCAAGTGGGGCATGGAAAGGCATTACTTGGGGTGCCAGAAGAAGAAATTATTTCGACATTTGAGCACGCAATACAACACCAACTCACTGTCCGAGAGCTCGAGGCCTATGCTCGACGAATAGGGAAGGGGGGTGAGAAGGTAGATAAAATTATCTTCAAGCGTATTCATCCGAATCAAGCAATTATCGAAGACTTGATGTTTAAACTTTTTGATAAGAAGTGTGACGTACGGTTTAGTAAAGATGGGTTTATTAAGATCCCCATATCAAGTCAAGACCCAGCTGACATTATTGATAAGTTGAAGAGTTTGATTGCGTTAGCAAAACAAAGCGCTCGATCGTAGGATTCATTTGCAGAACAGAATGCGTGTATGGTCACTTCTAAAGATAATATGTACCTGCAGCTAATCTAATTTTAAATAATTCTCATATATTTCATATGGTTAGAATAAATTCCTTTATCTCGTTAGTTTGCGACACGTAAACTTGCGACACGTAATATTACGAGTTAAAATTCAAGTAGAGGTGAATTTATGAGATTGAGAGATTATTTCCCACTGGGTTTGGCCAAAGGTGATGCTTTTTGCAACCGCGAAAATGAAACAGAACTGCTTGTCGATAATTTAAAAAATGGCAAACACATGCTATTAGTGGCGACTAGAAGATACGGTAAATCAAGTTTGGCATTACGTGCGATCAAGTTAAGTGGTTTGCCATATGTAGAAATTGATTTCTATATGGCAAGCAATGAAAGGGCAATAGAGAAATACATATTAGATGGAGTAGTGGATCTAATCGGAAAATCATTCGGTTCAATTGATAAAATAATTAACTCCATTAAAAGGTACTTGAAAAATCTTAAACCCAAGCTTGACATTGGATCATCGTCATTCAAATTGGAATTGACAGTTGATAATGCAGTGGATCCAGCAACGAATGTTAAGGAAGCATTATTATTATTGGAGAGTCTCCTTGAAGAAAAGGGAGTACAGGCAGTTATGTTAATGGATGAGTTTCAAAGTGTTGGAAGCATAGCAAAAGGATCAGGAATAGAAGCTGCGATTAGGCATGTTGCGCAAAAAACGAAACATCTAACCATTTTATTTTCTGGCAGCAATCGAAAATTGCTTGCGACAATGTTTGAAGACGAGAGCAGGCCACTGTATAAATTATGTTGGAAAATGCAGCTCAAAAGAATCGATCAAAAGCATTACCATGATCACTTACAAAAAGCAGCTATACTTGCCTGGAAAAGAAAACTAGATGAAGAAGTATTGAAAGAAATATTATCTTTAACAGAGCGACATCCCTTTTATGTTAATAAACTTTGTGATCGGCTTTGGTCCTTAAATAAAAAGTCAGGGCCAACTTTATTGATGGTGTCGCAAGCATGGAAAGAGATAATTGAAGAAGAAAAAAGCGATGCTATCAAAGATATATTGCTGCTTTCAGCAGGGCAAAAAGCCGTACTAACACAAATTGCTAAGGGGGCAGCACAGCTTACGAATAAAAAAACAATATTAAATCTACAAATGAGTAGTAGCTCTATTATGACCGCGATTGAAGGATTAGAAGAAAAAGACATAATAGAAAAGCAAGGTGGTAAATATCAAATAATTAACCCTGTTTTAAAACATTTTGTTTTAAAAAGTACTCCCGAGGAACGTTAGAAGATTAAAATGTGTCTTATATCATTTTAAATCTACAAACTGAGAATGTTCATTGGTAAGTCGAGAAAATAAGGTGAAAAATTCATAGGAAAAGTGAGAACAGTTCTAGCGATTGAATTAATATTTTTCGTCCTGTTGCAAGCTAAGATTTGCTATGCTGAAGAACTGAACAAATCCTTGTTTGTATTGCCTGAAAGTCGGCATAACGAAGTGACAGGGTCTAGAGGGCATGAGTTCACGATAGAAAATACAAATCCGAGTCTACCGAGGGAATCTGATTTGATGGGTTTTGATTCACCGGATATTGCGGGTAGTCGCGACCTAGACGGCGGCATCATGTTGACGCCTGATAGGATTGCAAAGGATATAAACCGGCAAGCTCAGGTTTCGAAACCCGGATACCGAATTCCCTATTTGACGGGCAAATAGGTTTGTTGTGTATTAGCTCAAATGAGAAAAAATACTCAGGTTTAGCAGCAGCTATGCCTCTAATTGTACTTGCACTTATAAAGCCTTGATAACTTTAAAGTTTTGAAAGGTTGATATGGTTTTAAAGGTATGCTATATTGATTCTCAGCGCTCCATTTTTATGTGGTCTAAATCTATGAAATCAGTAAGCTTTGAGCATGTTCGAAAAGAATTAAGTGAGATTGCCAATGAGGTAAAATATGGCAATGAAAACTATATTTTAACTAAGAACAATAAGCCTTTCGTTGGGATTGTCCCAGTCGAAATGATTTACCTAGTAAAAGAGTTATTAGCTGCATCTAAGAAAAATAAAGATTTGTCAAAAATAATAGAGCACTATGCGCTTCATATCACGGATGAAGATCTTTTATTCCTGCAGAATCTCGAGAAACAACCAGGCAAATTAAATGCTCGTGCCAAAAAAGCTTTTTCTTCAATTAAAGGTAAGATAAGCAATATCTGATGCTCTCTTTAGAAAAGCTTGATAAGCGGCTTCATGATCGAAATCTATTTGACTGTGGTAATCAAGCAATCAAATATTGTATAAAACATCATGCTTGATTTCAAAAAGATACCTTCCAAAGTAAACGAATACCAAGATTAAATCAGAGCTGTTCGATTAAATCTAACCTATACTAGGAAAATGCCTCTCAATTGATTCGTTGATTATGACTAAAAATACTCTTAATTAGTCGCTGGCGCTTAATTGCTTCAATTTTGTGATCAAAAAGATGGTAATACAAGGATTTGGTTAATAGGGTATAAAAAAAGGGGCATATCCTCTAGAATGTGCGGTGATGAAACCAAAACAATTCAGGAGGAAGCCCCAGGACATGAGTATCTGTGAATCAGGCGTGGAAAGCAACGTCAAACCAAGCATTGTAGCGATCAAAATTACTAGCGCGCACCCATTAATTCAGCTGTGCAACGCACCGGACTGGCAACAATTGACCGAGATGGTCTTGCCAGACTTAAAAAAATCGACAAAAAAGGGCCAATGGTGGCTTGGCCGCAAGCTTAAGCTAAGGATTCATCTTGCCATCTACCTTCTGCAACAGCTTTTTAATAAAACAGATCGCCAAATTGAATACGATGCAAAAGATAATGCCGCTTATCAAATATTTTGTGGTAAATTTATTGTCGATAAATGGCATGTGCCAGATCATACGAAAATAGAAAAATTTCGATCGCGCTTGAGTCCAGAAACCCAGAAGCTGCTGGCTAATGAAATTGCTGCCAGTGCGGTTAAGCTTGGATTTGGTGATCCGAGCGAGATTGATGTTGATTCAACAGTGCAAGAGGCTAATTTAGGGTATCCCTCCGATAGCGGGTTATTAAAAAAAATGGGCGTGATGGCAGGTAAAACCGCTGTTTTCTTGAATAAAGGTTTAAAGGAATTCATTAAGACACCGCTAACAGTTGACGTGAAAAAGATTGTCAAAAAAGCACGGGAATATTTTTTCCTTTCAAAGAAAGCGACAAAAGAGCTTAAAAAATACAAAATTGATGTCTTTGCTCAATGTAGTGTGTGCAGAAGTAAAATCGGTTATTTGTGCCTGCAAGGACCTCAGCACAACCTATATAAAAAGAATCCCCTGGAATCAAGCAAGAAGAATAAACCAAATAAGGGGCTCAGCTGAGCAATATTTAAAAGACGTTCGTCAGTTTATTCTCACCGACAACATGGTGTCCACGAAGATATTATCATTTCACTTGAAAGAGGCTGTATGCTTTACCAAGGGGAAACCAGGGAAAAAATATCAATTTGGTAGGGCATTCCAATTATTGCGAATAAAAGGGAATTTTCTTATTTCTGGAAAGTGCACTTCTCCACAAATGCCGGATAAAAAATCTGTCAAAGCACTTATTACAGAACATGCGGCTACTTTTGATCAAGCCACAATTAATTCAGTGAGTACAGACAAAGGCTACTACAGCCGAAAAAATGAAAAATATTGATTGGCGCAAGGCGTGAATGAGATTGGGATTCAGCGACCAGGGAATATCAAAAAGGCGCGCCTCAAACCATTAAGCGAAGCCGACCAAGAGAAATTGGCAAATCGTCGTTCTGGCATTGAAGCGCTGATTGGTCATGCCAAACAAAAAGGTCAGCTTGGGAGAAGTCGTATGAAGTCAGATAAATCAGCTGAATCCTCAGGATATACAGCGATACTTGGATTTAATTTAAGGCAATTTATCAGGCATCAAGCGGGGAAAATGGCACAAAAAGCAGAAGTGCTGAATTTATGAGGTAATTTGAATTAAGCGCCAGCGACTAATTATGTTCTTCTGATAGGTGCTGGTTTTATAGGGGCAATTCCAACAGACCTACTGGCAAGAATACTTTACAAAGTACTTATACTATTTTACAGTTGAATTAGTTTGATGAAAACTAACTAGAGAAAGTGATGTTACACGGTCCGCGAGGCTATTCCTTTTATTCCGATGCTTTCAAGATGATAATAAAGCTATTGGCTTACGACCCTAATTGTGTTGAGTTTTCTTTTGATAATCTAAATGACAAGAAAAATATTTTTATAAATTTTAAAGATAATGAAAATAAAAACATTTCCTGTAACTTTACAAATATATTAGAAAAAGCAGACTTGGAGCATTTTCTGTTAGATGATGCAACTCTTATTCAAATTGAAAACCACCTCGGTACAATCTTGCCTTATTTTACTTCTTTTAGAGAAATGCCACTGAGATCCAATGATGACAAATTAAAATCGCCTGAGGCGCTCAGCATTTATAATTACACCCTCTCAAGCACGGAGATGAACGGTATTTTAAGAAAAGATTATAACAAAGTATGTTCATCCAAAGATACAAAACAAATTGATGACTTTCTTAAGAAAGAAGTTCTTGAATTGGCTTTACTATCCTCCGCACTTAATAAACTGCCTACTGTGATGGACGAAAAGGAAAATAAAACCCAAAAATCATATCGGGGTGAAAAAAGCCCCACTGCAGTTTTCGAAAAAAGAAAAGCTGAAGTAGAGAAAGGAGAAATTAGTAAAGAATACTCTTTTGTTAGCACGTCAGACGATATGGACTCAGCGTTGCGTTTTGCTTCTAATGTGCAAACTTTGGCGCCACATGGGCAAATGCCTGTTTTTTTAGTATTCGACTCCATATACGGTAAAAAGATTTCACAATACTCAGCTTTCTCTTCATCAGAAAAAGAATTTCTTATTCTACCCTGCGAAGTTAGTTGGAGAGACTTCACTTCGGGAAATGAGTATACACCCGCACAGTTTAGTGGTCAATTAATTAGACCGCTTCATTTAAACAAAGAGAAAGAGGAGCTGGAATATAAAAATTCTTCTGAATATAGAGAGATATCACGCATCACTCAATCAAAGCTAGCTCAGGATAATAATCTGAGTCAATTGAATAATTCGTTGCAGAGGGCAATAATTGAGAAAAATTATGAGACTTTTTACAAGATAATCGGATTGGTTACATACCATGAGTTGAGTGAAGCTTTTCTTTTGGCCACGGAGTGTGGTGAATTCGAGATGGTCAAAGAATTGATAGCAAAAGGAGTGAACATCAATGCTGTAAACAAAAATAATGAAAATGCTCTAATTGCAGCTGCAAAAAATGGGAGGTCGGATATTTCTAACCTACTATTACAAAATAACATCAACATAAATTACCTAGACAAGAATAATATGAGCGCTCTCATGTGGGCCGCTAAAAACAATCAAGAACAAATTTTGAAAATTTTATTAAGTGTCGATAATTGTGAAGTTAATAATGAAGATGAAGAGAATCATTATACTGCTTTGAGGTTTGCAGTTGAGGCACAAAATGCCAGCGCGGTTTCTTTGTTGTTAGAAAAAGGGGCAAACACTTATATTGCAGATACAAATGGTATCATTCCGTATATGGCTTCGGCTAATAAAAAAAATGAACAAATTAAAGAGATCCTACTTCAAAAACTAGATATAGCGAAAATGTATGCCGGTCAAACTCTATTAATGCGAGCCGCCCAGAAAAATACACCCGAAATGCTCAGGATGCTGAATATTCTAATTGAAAAGGGGGCTAAGGTTGATATTGAAGATAACGATGGTATAACTGCTTTGCATATTGCTGTTAGGAATAAAAACCTTCCTGCCGTAAAAGTTCTTGTGGCTAATGGTGCTGATGTCAATCAGCTTGCGAAGGATGGTAGCTCTGCTCTTTCAATGGCAATATATATGAATGATTTAGAAATAACTAAATATTTAATGGAGCGTGGCGCAGACATTGAAATTAAAAACAATACGGGGCGCAGTGTAGTGGAAACTCTATTATTACTGGCTGAAATTAACAACACAGAAGTTCCATCAGAAATGTTAGAGTTATTAGATCGATTAAGCAAAACCTCTCCTTTAACAAGAGCTCTAAAAAATGGAAATAATCAAACAATCCTAAACCTGATAAGTTCTGGTCACAAAGCTGATCTTTCGTTCAATAAAGAATTCAGCCCCCTTGAAATGGCCATTTATCTAAAA
This sequence comes from Gammaproteobacteria bacterium, assembly GCA_046348545.1. Taxonomy (GTDB): domain Bacteria; phylum Pseudomonadota; class Gammaproteobacteria; order Berkiellales; family Berkiellaceae; genus JAXMEB01. Next base: position 1,791 of record JAXMEB010000006.1, on the reverse strand, counting down.
CATCCTCTTGCTGAGGATATCTTTCATTCTGTAGCTATTGAACCTAATAGTGACTATGCAAAGAAAATAATGATCCTTGCACTACATACAGGTAATGAATCAATTGTAAGAAATCTTGTTGACTCTGGATTTAATCTGGATAAACGTTGGGAAAGTGGTCATACACTTTATGAGTGGGCGACCTCGAAAAAAATGTTTGACATTGCTAATTTGATTAAAAAAATCAAAGGGGCAACAAATACAGGGCGCGTGGAGAGACATTCGCCTACTCCTATTACATTTTCGAATCTGAAGTCGTCAAGTGATACAGGTTCAGAAAATAAAGCGCATTCAGCAAATAAAGCCTACAAGCCTCCAAAAAAACGGTAATGTAAAGAATTCTGTGTCTGTAAACATACCTTAAGTATGATTGCTGCGATTCAGATCGCCAGACACAGAATTCTTTACACTACCAACAACTGATGCCAGAAATGATCATAGAATACTCTAAAACAATCTTTCTTCCTTTTAGGGCGCCAATCAAGCCAAAAATAAGTCCACCAATCGGTCTCGCAATGAAGGGTAGTATGATTGTTAGAAGGAAAAGAAACTTATTTTCTCTGAGGGCAGGGGGAAAGAAGGTCTTTGCAATATAAGGTTGCAAAAATGCATACACGACCGATTCAAAGACTTCTATGAAATTCCCGATAGCACCAGCCAAAAAAAGTTTCTTTTTGTTGATCATTATGGTTTTAAGCTGATTATCTTGATGCTCGGATCAACTTCTTTGACTTCTTTTGCCTTGTCGGTCATTAGGACTCCATCTAAATGATCAAGCTCGTGCTGAAAAACGCGCGCTGGAAAATTACTGAGCTCCCCATTTAGTTGATTGCCATACACATCTCTAGCTTTGTAGGAAATGTGGATTGATCTATCGACCAGGGCTATTGTCTTGTCTACACTTGCGCAACCTTCCCAGTCATCATCCTGCTCAACGGAGGAATAGGTTATTTCAGGATTGATGAATAGCATGTTTGGGAATTGCTTAACATTTGGTCTTCTTGGGTTGTCGAATTGCATTCCGATGATCATGAGTCGTTTGGATGAACCAATTTGAGGTGCTGAGAATCCCACTGCGCCAATTTCAGCTTGGATCGATTTTAATTTTTCAGCAAGCTCAATCAGTTCAGGAGAATTAAACTCATTTTCTTTGATGGGGGCTGATGGTTGGGTCAGTATTTCTTCCCCTTGTTTGAATATTTTAATTGAGTTTGGTCCAGGAATCATAAAGCTTGCCTTTGTTGTGACCGATTAATTGCAATTCTAGTTTTTGAGTGTCGATTGTATCACCAATCTGCTTGAAATATGCGATGTCGTTCTATATTGAAATGGGGCGATCGCCCTGTTAATATCGTGATTGCTAAAAACAAAAAACATGCCTACGGCGTGCGGAAACACCCCGTAGACACTGACCACAACGAACCTTATAGGTGTAAGGAAACATTATGGCTGACTGGATAATAAATGAAGTTTTCGAAGTTAGGAAGCTTGGTATAGCTTTTTTCTTCTGACGCGAGACAACAAATAGTAATTTTTTTGATTTGTTATAATTCTTGCTAAGAAGAAGGGAAGCGCATGTCTATTGGAAACATATCTGCGCAGACGATTCATTCTGCGTTGAGAACGGGCTATTTTTATCGATTTCAGACTGAGGAGCTATCGTACATTTCATCCCATCGGGATTTGAGTGATGGTGAGAAGTTGGTCTGGTTGAATTTTACTACAGTTGTAAATTAAGGAAGCTGCATTTCA
>JAXMEB010000005.1:0-188088 GCA_046348545.1 Gammaproteobacteria bacterium | reverse complement strand
AAGGGTATAGTTCCCAAAAAACCCCGAACTGGGGTTCATCAGATCATGATTTCTTCATTTTGTCTGATATGTTTTACAGCTCGTCAGGTTACACTCGCTTTTTTGTCTTTTTGAGATAAATTAAGCTCATGCATATTAAATTTAACAGCATATGATTTCATTTAAATTTTTCCCATCAGAATTCTGTTTTATTTTCAAAAATGAAGAAATAACCGTAAAATACAGAAATAATCCAGATGCCCTAAGGCTCCTTTGGATTGAGACTGAGGCTGATTCACAGAGGCAAGGGCATGCAACCAATATGTTAAATCATATTGTAGAGAATATTCTACAGCCTAATCAAACCTTTGAAATTTCTGCCCCCGATTACGATACAGTCGGATTTTATAGTCATTGGTTGAAAAAGCGAGGAATTGATTCTCATCGGATTAATCAGTTGATTGACGAGGATGATAGTGGTTTCAGCATTTCGATACCCTATGCAGATTTATCTTCAAATCCTTCAAAAAGCCCTATTTACTAACGACAGCTTAGATTTCAAGACTGATTTTAGTGAGTTGCCACTCTATTTTAATCTGTAGACTATGTTCTTTTTAGGTTAATAAGAATTTGGGTGGTTACTTTGAAAATTAAAAATACAGTTTCTCTAGCGGTCTTAGCGTTAAGTTCATCACTTTTTTTTGGATCAAGTCTGTGTAGTGCTCAGACTCCTAATGGCAATGAATTTTGGTGGCCAGATCAATTAAGCCTTAAAACTCTTCGTCAACATACAAGCGATTCTAACCCTATGGGGGAGGCATTTAATTATGCGGAAGCGTTTAAGACACTTGATTTAAATGCCCTCAAGAAAGACATTGAGCTTTTGATGAAAACTTCTCAACCATGGTGGCCTGCAGATTTTGGACATTATGGCCCATTCTTTATACGAATGGCGTGGCATAGCGCGGGCACCTACCGAATAGCGGATGGGCGTGGTGGTGCAGGTGGAGGGCAGCAACGCTTTGAACCGCTGAATAGTTGGCCAGATAATGGTAATCTTGACAAAGCCAGACGACTATTGTGGCCCATCAAACAGAAGTATGGTAGCAAGATTTCATGGGCTGATTTAATGGTTTTAACGGGAAATGTTGCGCTCGAATCCATGGGATTTAAAACCATTGGTTTTGCAGGTGGACGTGAAGATGATTGGGAAGCTGATTTAGTGTATTGGGGGCCTGAGTCTAAATTTTTAGCAGATGAACGTTATAGCGGAGATAGGCAACTCCAAAATCCGCTTGCGGCAGTTCAGATGGGGCTCATCTATGTGAATCCAGAAGGTCCCAATGGCAAGCCAGATCCGCTTGCGGCGGCTAAAGACATTCGAGAAACTTTCGCTCGAATGGCTATGAATGACGAAGAGACGGTAGCACTGATCGTGGGGGGGCATACTTTTGGTAAGGCGCATGGTGCAGTAGCTGCAAGTTGTTTAGGGCCAGAGCCTGCCGCTGCTAGTATTGAGCAGCAGGGATTGGGTTGGGCCAATAAGTGCGGAAAAGGTAAAGGCAGTGATACCATTACAAGTGGACTAGAGGGAGCCTGGTCAGTGACACCTACGGCCTGGAGTACTCAATACCTTGACAATTTATTTAGATTTGAATGGGTGCAAACCAAGAGTCCTGCTGGTGCGATTCAATGGATCCCTAAAGATCCATCAGCCGCTAATCTTGTCCCAGATGCTCATGACCCTTCAAAGCGACATGCACCTGTGATGTTCACAACTGATCTGGCATTAAAATTTGATCCAATTTATCAAAATATAGCCAAGCGTTTTAAGGACAATCCAAAAGAATTAGAATTGGCTTTTGCTAAAGCTTGGTTTAAGCTAACGCACCGTGACATGGGGCCTCGTTCAAGGTATCTTGGTTCTGATGTGCCTAAGGAAAGCTTCGTTTGGCAAGATCCAGTCCCAACAGCGGATTACAAGTTAGTTGAATCACAAGATGTTGACAGTTTAAAAGCAAAAATTATCGAGACCGGTCTCAGTGTTCCAGAGCTTGTTAGAACAGCTTGGGCTTCTGCATCGACTTTTCGAGGCACAGATATGCGTGGCGGTGCAAACGGCGGACGTATTAGGCTATTGCCCCAAAAAAGTTGGGCAGTCAATAATCCAGATGAGCTTTCAAAAGTATTGGCTCGTTTAGAAATAGTTCAAAAAAGTTTTAATGATTCACAATTAGATGGAAAGAAGATATCGCTAGCTGATCTAATTGTGCTAGCAGGTTCTACTGCTGTAGAAGAGGCTTCGAAAAAAGCTGGATACCAAATTAAAATTCCTTTTGAACCGGGTCGAACGGATGCCTCCCAAGACCAGACCGATATCGATTCATTTTCGGTGCTAGAGCCCAAGGCAGATGGTTTTCGTAACTATTTTGCGAAAGACAACGTTGGAACTCCGACAGAAATGCTCGTTGAAAAAGCGGCTTTCTTGAATTTAACTGTACCTGAAATGACGCTGTTAGTAGGGGGAATGCGTGTTTTAAACGCGAATGCCCAAGGAGGAACCGAAGGTGTTTTAACAAATCGTCAAGGGACTTTAAGTAATGATTTCTTCGTTAATTTACTTGATATGTCGACTGAGTGGTCTAAATCTTCAGTGAATGAAGGTGTTTATGAGGGGCGAGATCGTGTTACGGGTCAAGTAAAGTGGACGGCAACGCCTGTTGATCTTATTTTCGGATCAAATTCAGAATTGCGTGCAGTGTCTGAAGTTTATGCTTCTAAAGATGCACAGGAGAAATTTGTGAGTGATTTTGCTGCCGCATGGAACAAAGTCATGAATCTTGACCGTTTTGATTTATCGTAATTTGCGCAACAGTTGTAAATTTAGATTTCTGTGCGCTAGGCAGCGCACAGAAGTCTCTTAAATTCGAATAATGACATCAACATTCAAAAGTAAATCGTTCTTAATAATAATTTTATTAATCCTCTCTCTAGTTGCAGAACGGGCCTATGGAGAGCGAGCCAAGAATATGTCAGAGGCAAAAATACTTGCCAGGGTCATTTGGTCAGAGCATCCCTATACATTTTATTGCGGATGCAAGTTCAATAGCCACCTAATCATTGATTATACTGAATGCGGATATATCCCTCACAATTCAAAGCGGGCGAAGAGAGTAGAATGGGAGCATCTTGTTCCAGCCTCATGGTTAGGGAAGCAACGTGCCTGTTGGCGTGAACAATTATGTGAAAGCAAACGAGGCAAAAAGTTCAAAGGGCGAAATTGTTGTGAAAAAATCGACCCTGCATTTAATAAAGCATATTTAGATCTCTACAATCTAGTCCCCGCCATCGGTGAAGTGAATGGTGCTCGAAAGGATTACCGATTTGGCATGCTTGGACGTAACGAGGCAAATCAATATTTAGAGGGTTGTAGCATGCATATTAATGATCGAAATCATGTCGTTGAACCCTCAGAACAGGTTAAAGGAATGATTGCACGCGCTCACTTATATATGGCGGATACGCATGAACTTCGTTTGAGTGTAAAGCAAAGAAAATTGTTTACAAAGTGGGATGAAGCTCACCCGCCTTCACCGTGGGAATTAAGATGGGCTGAAAAAGTGAATCAAGTTCAAGGTAATCAGAATAACTATATTGAGCGTTATCGATAGACTGGGCGCCCCAAAAATTCAGCTGTGAAGGGTATATTTGCGCAGAGAACGCTTATCTTAGTGGCATTGAGTTATAGATTTAGTCTTTTTAAGAGAAACTCCTAATTCGCTTTAGATATGATCTCTTTGTTGATATAATTTCTCTTGTATTTTTAAATTGAAAAGAAGGATTTTATATGGTCAGCGAACCGATTGAAGTTTCGTTAAAAGGGACTTTTGAAGAAATGGGGCAACAATACATTCAGCAGCTTGGTCCTAAAATTATAGAATTTTCAAAATTATTAGAAGAGGACTTGAGATTTGAGAACCCGGCCGATGATTCAATGTTTAAAGCAAAAACAAATGCAATTGTTGATATGGTCATTAAAGCCAATGCATATCCTAATGAGATAATGCGCATGTATCAGGCAATGGCACAAAGTGATTTTGCAATAGAAAATAATTTAACGCTTAATAAATTAATTGCTTTGGACCTTAGTGTATTTTTAACCACAATCCATCCTAAAGTCGTTCCCCCAGATTGGATCGCCAGTCTTAGAAAACCTGAAAGTTGCTCATTCTTTGCTATTACTCAAAACGGGGGTTCAGTTCAAGATGACCTCGGCGTGGGAAGGAATTTTGATTGGCCTGAATACGCAATGCATGCTTTTTCAGCTTTCCCTATTGTTTTGCACCTTGATTGCACTGAGCCAGGTTATTCCAACATGGTTACACTCATAAGTTACCCAGGCTCAATTAGTGGTTTAACTCAATTTAATGATATTGGCTTAACCTGGTCTATCAATAGCGCTAATGTCGCGATGGATGTGAATATTCCTGGCGGAATGCGTCTTGATTTTCCATATTTACCTGGTGCTGCTCTGATTGATATGTTTCAATCTGTGAATTTTAAAGATCTATATGAACGTACAAAGAGTTCGCCCAGTGGATACCCATGCACTATTAACATTACTGGGAGAAATATAACCGAAACTGCTGCCATTGAGAAATGTCCTATTCATGCTCAGAAGCCAGGGGGCTTTAAAAATATAGCTCGCACTTACAATAGTGATAATGTTGAAAATGAAACGGATAGAATTACAGATAATGGTTATGTTCATACTAATCTCGTTCTTGCGAAGGGTTGGGAAAAATATCTTGGAAAAAAACCGAATCAAACAACAGCTAGCTTTGCAGCAGAGCGTCAAGATAATCTCAAGAAATTAGTGAATGATTTGAGTTCTCGACAAGCGAGTGTTTTGAAAAGTGTCACTAGTTATCTGGAGCGCGAGTTGGAGCCAGAAGGTGGAGCAACTAAGAAGCTTCCGAGAAAAGAACCTTTTCGAAATGATGTTGCTTTGACTCATTATAGTACAGCCTTTTGTCCTCTTAAAGATAAGCTTAAAGTTAGATTTCAACAAGCAGATAGTGCGATAGCTCAAGAAGGTAAATTTACACCATGGAAGACAATACGAACAAATCGACCTTAATTTCATTTGTTTTAGTGAACGACTGCAGCAATCGTTACACAAAAACTAGCGTGTAAAGAAACTCATTATCAAAGATTTATACCCACAACAGATGATTTTTCGGGTAGGCGCCGGGCGTTCGAGACGCAGGAGTGTACACAAGGTACATGACTGCGGTGAGAATCGCGAAGGCAACAACCCAGAAAATTCAGGTGTGAAGGGTATAGATAAGAAGTTACGATTATATTCACAACAGCTGATTTTTCAGGTGCCTGCCTATCCTCTTACGAGCTTCCGTCTAGGCTCTTTGAACTTCGAGCGGACGCGTCGGACGGACAAGCAACTCCGAAAATTCAGCTGTGAAGAATATACGTTGCGGATTTAGAAACAGAGGCTCTATGTCGTACGATAAAAAAGCACGATGCCCTTGGTTAAAAGTCGAAAATCAATTATACGTTGATTACCATGATCAAGAATGGGGGAGACCTGTGCATGATGATAATAAGCTATTTGAAATGCTGGTGCTAGAAGGGGCTCAGGCTGGATTAAGCTGGGAGACTGTTTTAAAGAAGAGAGAGCATTACCGAGAAGCTTTTGAAAACTTTGAGCCAGAAAAAGTCGCAGGATTTTCCTTAGCCAAACAACAGAAATTAATTAGCAATCCCAACATCATTCGTAATAAATTAAAAATCGCATCTGCCATTCAGAATGCTAAAGCGTTTATTGGAGTTCAAAATGAATTTGGCTCATTTAACAAGTATATATGGAGCTTTGTGAATAATAAGCCAATTAAAAATAAATTTAAATCACTCGCAGATTATCCATGTGAGACCGGATTGAGCAAAGCGATCTCGAAAGACTTAAAAAAGAGAGGATTTAAATTTGTAGGGCCTACGATCATTTATGCCTTTATGCAAGCAGTGGGCATCGTTAATGATCATAGTGTTGATTGTTACTTGTTCTGATGTCTCGCGCAATTAAGACGGAGCGGGTTTATATACCCACAACAGTTGATTTTTCGGGTAGGCGCCGAGCGTTCGAGACGCAGGAGTGTACACAAAGTACATGACTGTGATGAGAATCGCGAAGGCAACAACCCCGAAAATTCAGCTGTGAAGGGTATACCACCGCTATTTTTGGTTATAAACATCAACTACCAACATTCTACTACGTTGAAGCTGAAAATAAATTATCATACAAAATCCCAAAGATAAAATTCCTATCCATGCGATGGGTTTTGCCGTGCCATCAAATGCTTGACCAGAAAGCCAGATGAGCCCTGAGGATATTGATAATCTCATAAATTGCGTGAATGCCATCGCTGAGCCTTTTAAATGTTCTGAAACTGTTATCATCGAATCTGCAAAAAACAAAGTGAGCGCGAGTCCACACCCTAGGCTGACAAGCCCCATGGCGCTGATTAATCGAATTGGCGTTTGTTCAAAATAGGAAAAAAGTCCTAGCGCAAGAATACCAACTATGCACAATACACTCCCTATATATTTCGTCGCAGGCATGCCAAGTTTTTTGATGAAATATGCACATGTCATACTTCCAACAAAAAATGCGCCCATGATCACAAATTGATAGTAACCGAATATTTTCTGTGAAACGAAAAGATGATCGACAAAAATCAAAGAAAGATTGGCAATATATAAAATGACCATGCTAAATATTAAACACCATATCATGGTGTATCCCATAAAATAAGCATTAGTAAGCAAAGAAGTATAATTTTTAATAACGTTATGTACATTAAAGGGGGCGCGTTTTAGAATCGGTAATGTTTCTTTGATAAATACCAGATTACTTGTAAAAACAAGTATTGCAAGGAAAGCAATCAGGTAAAAATTGGTTCGCCAGCCTTGATGTATCGTAATCCAATTACCAATAATGGGCGCCAATGCCATGAGCCCGCCCACTGTGCCATTGAGTATCGAGACAAGTCGCGCAGATTTCTCAGGAGGAAACACATCAAAAAAAGTCGCAAGTCCTGCACTGACAATAGCGCCACAGCCTATTCCTTGGACAAATCGCAATGCTATCATCCACTCCAAAGAATCAGTCATTGCACAGCCAATGCTGCCTATCATAAAAATAAATAGGCCTATACATAAAATAGGCTTGCGGCCATATGCATCGGATGCAGGCCCAAAGAATAAGCTGGCAAGACAGAGCCCTAAAAAATTCATGCTCAAGATTTTCTGAATCGATTCTTCTGTCGTGTTGAAATAAATCATCATTTCAGGAAAACTTGGAGTATAGATATCTGTTTCAACATAAAACGCAATAAAACCGAGTAACGTGATTGCAATAAAGAAGACTTCATCCTTTCGGCTTTGAAAATAATGACTCATTTTAAGGTTCTCTCACTAAGGGGAGCTTGTAAACTTAAATATACCCACAACAGATGAATTTTCGGGGTTGCTTGTCGGTCCGTAGCTCGTAAGAGCGTAGGCGGATTGCCTGCACCCACTTCGCAATCCTCATGTACTTTGTGTACACTCCGGTTGCTCAGGGGCTTGGCGCCTACCCGAAAAATCATCTGTTGTGGGTATATTAGCTCTATCATGATTTGCGTTAGCGATTGTAAAAAGCATAACCTCAACTTTGAAATCTGAATTATTGCTTGCTTTTTGTATGCTTTTATGAAGGAAATAATTTCCTTCTTTTCTTAGTTCTTCGCCATTCGACTGTAGATTTTAAGAAATCTATACGCTAAGTTGATAGATTGTCACTGCGTGTGCGCTTCTAGATCATTCATTGAGTTGAAAAGCTCCATTCTGATATTGATAAATATTAACTTGATTAGCTTCTTTTAAAACAGCGATTTTACCACTACTACAGAGGGTTAGGTAAGCTTTATAGGGAATTTTGTTAAGCAATGACGCTTTGCTTTGAATATAGTGTTTGCTGTCAAGGACTTCTAGAGACTCAAAAGCTTGATCGGTTTCAAAATAAGATTCTTTTTTGAGGTTGCTTAGCTTCTTATGCAGATAATCGCATAAATCATCGAGAGCGTTGACATTTTCTTTTGTAATGAAGAGATCGATGACCTCATTGTTGTGTAACGAAAGAGCATCATGCATATCAACATGGGCAGTGAGTAGAACGACAAATAAGCAGGGATAATACTCACGGATTTTTGTTACCACATCAATGCCGCTCAATTTTTCATTTGTCAGTGTGTAGTCGATGATCAATATAGCTGGAAGCTTAGATAATTCCTGAAGTGTCTCGACTGCTCGATTGGATGTAATCTCATTACCATAAAAAGAACGAATGAGGTTTTGAGGAGACTCAGGGAGATAACACTGTTTTTGAATGTATTCAAACAAACTACTTGAGTTTGAGAATCCTGAAATAATGACCGAATTTTTAAAACGTTGATCCATATACCGCTCGAGGACATTTAGAAACGCCGGATCATCATCTAGAATTAGAATTTTTGCTTTCGCATCTGCTATCACGCGTAGTCCTCCATGAATTAAGTAAGGCGTAATACATATCGTTTTTTGATTGCCTCATCATGATACCATTTGAAAATATTAAAACAATTAGCACATTGTAATGGCACGAATGTAAAAATAGACCTTTTATCGCGAGGCTGCTTAATTTAGATCTAGTTTTTACGTAATGATTTCATAAACTCAAAACTCAATTCGACTAGTCTTTGATCTTGATTAGGTGCGTCCTGCTTGATTAGTCGAATATAAATCAGTTTAGAGTATTCCTACGTATACTCTTCACAGCTGAGTTTTTGAGGGTTGCTTGTCTGTCGTTTTGTTTGAGCTGCGAGGTTTTCTGGTAAAACATATCAGCTGCATGAACTATTGTGCGAGTATAGATATTTGAATTATCTTCATTTAGGGTAAGCTCAGACTTAACTGCAGCTTTAGCTGATAACCACTGTAAAGAGAGACTATCGAAACCAAGTTTGGCAGTCATTAGGTTTTCGTTAATTGAAGGGAAATCGTTAATATCTGCTCCAAGATTTACAAGGATACACTGATCTTGAGTATCTAGAGACTTTAAAAATTCTTCTATTCGTCCGTCCACTCGAAATAAATTTGGATAAGGATTTAAAGCTATCATTAAACGATTAAATTCTGAAAAAGAACAATTCAATTTGAATGTAGGATCTGCATGCCATATATAAGCATTGAAATTTACTATCGCTTTTATGGCCTTGCGAGGCAAAGCAAACAGATTGAGAGCCTCTATTGTACGAAATACTATCCATTGCACAATGACAGCAAAAGAAAGTGAGATTTGGGTCATGTAGCTTGAGAATACGATGTAAATAGCTAAAAATGTGAGTATTGCTGGGCTTAAGGGAAGTAAGAAAGCTGGAAATGGGTAGAAAATCCGCGAGACCCTTCTTCTTTCACGCTCAAGCTTGCGCAGAACATTAATGGTTGCAATCGACAACATAGAACCGTTAAATCTCGAAAACTGGGATCCTAATTTAATTTGAAAGATATATCATGTATTTAAGATATATGGAACAATATTATGCAACAAATGGTTCAAATTGTATCTTAATATACCCACAACAGATGATTTTTCGGGTAGGCGCCGAGCGTTCGAGACGCAGGAGTGTACATAAAGTACATGACTGCGATGAGAATCGCGAAGGCAACAACCCCGAAAATTCAGCTGTGAAGGGTATAGTTCCTCTCACGTTTATGTTTGCTGGCCCTGGAAGCGAGAAAGTTGAGCAGTAAGCACGAAAGAAGGGTGAAATGAATCTCCTTTTACATAGGCATACCCACCAATCTATGCCTCACAAGAATATAAGCGGTCTTTGCAACAGCCGATTGATAAGATTTGAGTCTTAATTGTTTAGCTGTTCAGTATGTGATTTAGGCATCATACTTGTAATGCATTAAAGGTTTACAACATGAAACATAACTGATTAAGCGAAATAATTTTCAGTATCAGTTCCAGCTGATCTTTTCAAAGATGAGTTTTGTACTGTGTGTGACGTCAAGTCGCTAATCATGCGTTGAGGTTGAATTTAAAACATTCAGCTCCTCACAATATACTTTGATGATTTGATTATAAAAGTTGGCATCAGTCATTATGAGGATTGAATGATCATGTTGCTAAGAAAGTCCAGAAAGCATTGGATCGTACGTTGTGGCGCAATCAATCTCAGATGACTAATGCTGTGCGTGACAGAGAAACTTTACCTTATGACTAATTTTCAATCTTGATTCGGAACGTCCCGTTTGATCAGTCGAATAGAAATCAGTTTAGATTATTCCTATGAAATTACGCATTTTTTAAATTTTGTGGCTTCATTTCGTTCTAGCAGGTGCGGATTTCTTTTGTAAAATACATCAGCTGCATGAACTATTGTGCGAGTATAGATATTTGAATTATCTTCATTAAGGGTAAGCTCAGACTTAACTGCAGCTTTTGCTGATAACCACTGTAAAGAAAGGTTATCCAAACCAAGTTTAGCAGTTACTAGGCTTTCGTTAATTGATGGGAAATCTCTAATATCTGCTCCAAGTTTTACAAGGATAGACTGATGTTGAGTATCTAGAGATTCTAAAAATGCTTCTAATCGTCCTTCCACTCCAAATAAAAAGGGATAAGGATCTAAAGCGAGCATTAAGCGATTAAATTTTGAAAAAGAACAAGTTGATTTGAATGTAGGGTCTGCATGCCATATATATGTATTCAAATTTGCAATTGATTGTATCCCCTTGCGAGTTGAACCAAACAGATTAAGAGCCTTTATTGTACGAAGTCCTATCAGTTGCCCAAGAAAGGCGCTAACGGCAAGTATGTCTTGGCCTGGGTAGCCTGGGAATGCCATATAAACCGCAGAAGCTGAAAGTATTGCTGGACTGAAGGCAAGTAAAAAAGTTGGAAACGGGTAGAAAAATCTTGACACCCCTCTTCTTGCATGCTCAAGCTTGCGTAAAACATTTATTGTTGCAGCTGATGGCATAGGTTTCCTCTAATACCAAAAGATTTGACTCTACTTTAATTTGATAGATAAATCATGTTTTTAAGATATACGGTATAATTTAGCGGACAAATGATTGCGTATGTATGTCAAGGGTCCCTCCCAGCTTTAATTACTTCGGACCGCAGAAGCGCTTTCAACGTATAAATCGACCAGTAAATTTTGGCTGTGCACATTCCATCCTGTTAAAGTTGGCGAGCTGATCGAGGTTAGAAATGAAAAAAATTTAGATCTATATTGAATATAGTGCATAAATCAGTAAAAGGCCTGAATAAAGCTGGCTCTGTTTACGCTCAAGTTCAGCCTCAATGGCAGCAGCGCCTTTATCACTTTTGCTAAACAAACCCCGGCCTTGTTCAAGCAATTGCTTCTTCCAGGCTGATATCTGGCTTGGTGCCACTTGGTATTGTTTGCAAATATCATTTAATCTAGATTCACCTTTTATCGCTAGCAATGCGATTTTAAACTTCTCTGATGGTGACCACTTCTTTCTTTGAGCCATTTTTGACTCCGCTCTGAGGGGCATTATGTCTCAAATTTTTTAATTCGTCTGGTCTAAATTGCGGGGGTCATTATAGGTTTTCCCAGGCCAGCGGTGTGGGGGTATTAATGTGACTACCTTGAGGTTGTAAAGGAGATGCGTTAATCCTACTGGTAAGATTAAAAAAAAGAGTCAATATGATGCATACAAAACAAGTCTATACAACCAAAATTTTGTCAAAGGGACAGGTAGTTATTCCTGAAGCATTAAGAGAGGCTTTAGGTTTATCAGCAGGAACGCAGTTCGTTGTGGTTGGTCGAGGCGATACCGTCAATTTTAAGCTTATTGAAGAACCCAAGATGGCTCAATTTGAGGGGCTTATTTCTGAAGCAAGAACCCCCCCCCAAAAAAGCAGGTTTGAAAAGCGTCGATGTCAAAAATGCAATTAGGAAGGCAAGAGATAAGAAATGAGGGTAGTGATAGATACAAATGTGCTCATGTCAGGGATATTTTGGAAAGGCCAACGGGTGAGATTTTAGAATATTGGGCTGAGAATTTGTTCTTGTTGGTTGTTTCTAAGGAAATATTTTCAGAATACAAAAGAGTGGCAGAAATTTTAAGCAAGAAATACAAAAGTAGATAATATTGATTCATTATTGGATCTGATTGCAGTGAATTCTCATTTCGTCAATCCAGTTGGAGTCGATTTTCCTAAATGTACTGACCCAGATGATGATAAATTTTTGGCAGCTGCGGTAAGTGGGCATTGTAAATATATTGTAACAGGTGATAAGGCCTTACTGAAAGTTGGATCATACAAACCTTTATTGGCTGGCTATGCGGTTTGGGACTAGTACTACAGTTGTAAATTAAGGGAGCTGCATTTCATTCCTTTGATAATGATAAAATTTTGCCAAAGCCTGATGTTTACGTCGCCAAGCAGACCACTCAAGCAATTTTACAACTGCATGTTGAATGTTAGAATAAAAGTAGACAAAAAATCGCCTTGCTTCTTGTACTGACCACTCAATCAGGCCAAACCGCGACTTGAGTATGTAAAATATTTTGTGTCTGAACGATCAATCTAAAAAACCTGTGGTTTTTCCACAGGTTTCGGATTATAGCCTATCAACGAATTCAATAGCAAATCGATTCATTGCTTGCCCCCAATGTCTAATTGACATAGTCCATTTCTTGCCTATATTGTTCAAGGCTAAGTAAATTTGTTTAAACATGGCTTCGTCAGATGGGAATGAGCGTTTGTTTTTGATGACCTTACGCACAGTCATATTCAAGGACTCGATAGCATTCGTCGTATAAATAACTCGCCGGATATCTTCTGGGTATGCGAAAAACGTCGTGATATGTTCCCAATGCCGCTGCCACATCTGGCTAATATTTGGGTATTTTTTATCCCATTTTTCGCCAAATTCAAGCAGCGCCGTTTCAGCCTGGTCTATTGTAGAGGCTTGATAAACTTGCTTTAAGTCTGCGCATAAGGGCTTGCGATCTTTCCAGTTCACAAATTTCGTCGAATTACGAATCATGTGCACAATACAAAGCTGAATCTTTGAGTTGGGGTAAACAGCCTCAATGGCCTCAGGGAAGCCCGTAAGGCCATCTGTGCAGAATATAAAGACATCTTTCATCCCACGGTTTTGAAGCTCAGTGAGTACTGATAACCAGAATTTTGCGCCCTCATTTGGGCTAACCCACATGCCAAGCACTTCCTTAAGCCCATCTTGGTTAATACCCAAGGCTAAATATACAGCTTTATTCATAATTTGCTTGTTTTCTTTGACCTTAACAACCAAGGCGTCTAGAAAAACAATCGGATACAGCGGGTCAAGAGGCCTGTTTTGCCAGGCTTTTACTTCATCCATCACATTGTCCGTTACTTGAGAAATCAGCGTGGGCGATAGCTCAACACCATACATATCTTGGATTTCTGCCTGTATATCGCGGGTAGATAATCCACGGGCATAAAGAGACAAAATCTTCTGATCTAAACCAGCAAGTCGCCGTTGGTGTTTTTTAACCAGCTGTGGCTCAAATTCACCTTCCCGGTCTCGTGGGATTTCTATCTCAAACTCACCACTGCCGCTTTTCACTGTTTTTTTGGATTTACCATTGCGCTTATTTTGAGGTGAGCTCTCAGCCGTTTCCTCTAAATGATGCGCCATTTCAGCTTTTAAGGCAGTTTCAAGGGTGCTTTTGATAAGCTCTTTGATTAATCCATTTTTGCCAAAGAATGCTTCCTGTGCATCCTTACTGGTTGCAAGCTCAGCTATTTTCTTTTCGTCTATAATATCTTTAAGTTCTTTATGCATTGTAATGATTCCTGTGTCTCTAACCATACCTTAAGTATGATTGCTGGGATACAGATCGCCAGACACAGAAATCTTTACACTACCCGCGACTTCTCAGAAACAATTTCATTCGGCTCTTTTTTCTTTTTTTTAATAATTGAAGTTCATTTTGATTGAATTGCCAACGTAATTTCACAAGAAAGGAAAGTGCCAACATTGAAAATGTAATATGACGATACCATCCTGTCCAACTACGCACTTCATATTCATCTAAACCTACTTCGCCTTTTGCCATCTCAAAGCATTCTTCAATCGTCCAGCGGCTTCCTGCAGCTTTGGCCATCTCTTGTAGTGATTTATGTTGATGAGAAAAGGCGATGTAAAAAGCGATATCTGTAGGATCTTTAATGTTCCTTCTCAATAGTAACCAACGCTCCCATCCCTCAGGGCTGTCGGAATTAATGACTATCCGTACCCATTGATAATGCCGTTTACCCTTAGAACCGTTACCAGCAGAAAGAGTCTGCCAGGCACTGGGTTCAATACGCTCCAAAACTTGCTTTACCCTATACTGCTCGAATCCAATGGTGACGGTGGTATTTGATGCAACAGATAGGATATATGATTGTTGATGCTTCTCCAAAAAAGCACGTAATGCATAACAACCATATACTTCATCACCCACAACCCACGACGGCTTAATATCATTTTCCAATGCTCGCCTTAACATGTCTTGAGCTAATACCGGCTTCGTTTTAAACTCAATATAATCAGGGATGCCAGCCTCTTTACAGCGAGTTCTATCTTCAAACCAATCTTGCGGAATATACAGTTCTCTATCAATCAAAGCACGACCATGAGAGGTAGCATAAGATAAAAATACACCTACTTGACAATTCTCAATACGACCTGCTGTTCCGGTATACTGACGTCCAACACCTACAGATTTGTCACCTTTTTTTAAAAAACCGGTCTCATCAATTGATAACACGCTTTCTTGTGAGCCCATGAAATTTATCGTATGCGTACACGATGCATCTCTTAAACAATTCACATCCCAGGTGGCGCGACCCAGTAAATATTGAAAAGCATACGGGCTTTCACAGCCCGCTTGCTCTGCAAGCTGCCAACTGTTTTTACGCTCCACCGAGCTAATTAAACCGTTAAAATAGGCCGCTGCTGACTTCTTTGTTTCTGCTCTGGTAAAACAGTCTTGCAAGATATCTTGTATGCCAATTAATTCTTGTTCTATTGATGACATAATTGAACTAGCTGATAATTGAGGAGACTCTATCCTTGATAAGACCATGATTCATCCTAAAAATACGAATTTTATCAGCAGCCTCCTTGATTTACAACTGTAGTACTAGGGCGTGTCCCTAAAGTTGCAAGTGCTGCCAGGTGTAATTAAAATCACATTTAGGTCGTCATTCCCGCGAGTCTGCCGAAGCTTTAGCGTAGGCACGGCGAAAGCGGGAATCCAGGTTAAAATAGGCTATTATATAAATCATCCCAATGAGGATTTAAGCCCTCTATCAGGTCAAGTTTCCATTGTCTGCGCCATTTTTTAATCTGCTTTTCTCTTGTTATGGGTTCCATATTTTTTACTGAATCCCTCGACAAGATTTAATTTATGCTGATAAGTACGTTTAATAAGGTCACTTGTTACACCCGTATATAACGTTCCATTTCTCTTATTAGCTAATATATATACCCGTGATCAATGAAGATGCTTGCAATTTTATATAAATGGGATCAGACTTGGTGTGATGAATAAATTTACACTGACCCAAAAAGAAAAAGCCACTTTAGAGCGCCGTCACAAGATTTGCAAAGATGGAAAAGAGCGTGACCGCATCAAAGCGGTTTTATTACGTTCAGAGGGTTGATCAGTCGAGATGATATCTCAAGCCCTACGTATCCATGAAGCATCAGTTACTCGTCACCTTAATGATTATGGTTTTGGTAAGTTGAAACCCGAAAATGGTGGTTCAGAAAGTGCTTTAAACGAAGTGCAATCAGCTGAGCTAAGGTCACATCTTGAAAATCGCACGTATCACCGTGTGCATGAGATTATAGAGCATGTTTTGAGAAGCTATGGTGTCGTTTACAGCATACCTGGTATGAATAAATGGCTTCATCGTAATGGATTTAGTTATAAAAAGGCTAAAGGCCATCCATACAAATCAGACAAGGAACAACAAGATGATTTTGTAAAAAAATATCATCGTTTAAAGAATCGAATCAGCCCTGAAGAAACGATATTATTTATGGATTCTGTTCATCCTACCCAAGCAACGAAATTGAGTTATGGGTCAATGGCACTAAGATAAGAAAAAGTTGTTTTAAATCAAAGAGGTGATGCGCGCTTCCAAAGAGTGTATGCTTAGGTTTCTAAACGCCAAAACAACACTAATAAGAAGCGCACATGACAGTTCTTGATACCACAGGCAGCACCCCAAAGTCCATCATTAAAGCATTGCAAACGAAACCGGGATTGCCACTCAAGGAATTAATCTCGGATAAAATGATTTTTGATGCTCTTAAGGATATAGAATATCGCAATCGGGATTACCCACCCGATATCACTATCGCGTGCCTGTTATCACAGGCTTTAGATGATGATCAATCGCTACAAGCATCGGTGCTTGGGCACATAGCGAGCAAGACGGCGGCCAACGAAGAACCCCCATCAGCCAATACGTCAGCTTAGAGCCAAGCACGTTCGCGGTTGCCTGCCCACACTTTATCGACTTTAGCAGAGCAGACCGCAATCAGCGCAGTATCTGAAATATTGCCTCAATGGAAGTGGCGGGGACGTTTTACTAAATTGGTTGATGGGAGCACGCTGTCCATGCCAGACACAAAGAAAAATCAAGAAAAATATCCACAACCGAAATCTCAAAAAAAAGGCATTGGTTTCCCGTTGGCGCGCTTTGTAGTCATTATTTGTTTTATTACCGGCGTTGTCTTAAAGTTCGCGATGGATGCTTTTTCTGGAAAAGAAACGGGTGAGCACGCTTTATTACGGCAAATTATAGATGGATTTAGTCCTGGCGATATAGTTTTAGGCGACGCATACTACCCCTCTTTTTTTCTTGTTTGTGACCTGATTAATCGTGGTGTGGATTTCGTTTTCCCAGCACATGCTGC
The DNA here is from genome assembly GCA_046348545.1 of Gammaproteobacteria bacterium. Lineage (GTDB taxonomy): Bacteria > Pseudomonadota > Gammaproteobacteria > Berkiellales > Berkiellaceae > JAXMEB01. The sequence goes on along the minus strand of JAXMEB010000005.1, from coordinate 171,064 downwards.
ACGCAACTATGACTTTAGAGCGGGTCAAAAACTTGGCAAGAAAGATCACATCGTTTCATGGCGAAGGCCATCTAGACCAGCATGGATGGCTCCGGAAACGTATGACAGCTATCCATCATCTATTCCAATAAGAGAAGTGGGAGTTGTCAATAAAAGAGCTGGCTTTAACACAAAAAAGCGTATTTTAGTGACATCATTTTTAAATTTAAAGGAAGTAACGAGCAAAGATTTATCTGAAATATATGTTTTTCGCTGGTTTGTGGAGTTGGATATGCGGTCAATTAAGTCGGTAATGAAAATGGACATTATAAGATCAAAAACACCAGGCATGATTGAAAAAGAAATAGGGTCACGTTTATTGGCCTACAATCTAGTTCGTCAAATAATGGTGCATGCTGCAATAAAACATTCTAAGACTCCAAGACAATTGAGCTTTAAAACTGCTTTACGAGCGGTTGAGGCTTTTCGACAACAAGGCATTCTAAAAGTGCAAGATTCGAAGACATATGACCTTTTATTAAAATCTATCGCACATAAAAAAGTTGGCAATAGACCCGGTCGATATGAGCCAAGAGCAATAAAACGGCGACCAAAACGTCAAAAGAGACTTCAAAATCCAAGAAGTCATTACAAAATCATTGCTAATCAAGAAGCTGCATGAAAACTGTTATTCTTATCTTAGTGCCATTGGCCCCTATCATACCTACATAAAGCCCTCAGGGGAGCGCAATGAAGCCTTAGATTGTAGAGTATATGCGCTTACAGCGCTGTATGTTGTAAATCCGAGCATGAGGCCACTAAGATAAAGCGGCGAGAAAATTAGCTCGCTAACGAATAAGCGTAGCTAATTTTATATTTTGAATTTATGTGATGTTTCTTTTTCATATCCGACATAATGCGTTGGATTTACATCAGAATAAGTTTTCGAATTCTCAAATTTAAACCCAATGCTTTCATAAAATTTACGGCCGCCGGTATTAATAAGACGAGTATCTAAAGTAAGTGCGTTGCAATTGTCAAACTTTTTCTCAACGCTTTCCATTAAATGTCTGCCAAGGCCCGTGCGAATATTTTCTGGCAATCTGGCATCAGCTACCTTTTCTTGAATGGCATCTGGATGTGTAATTTTTATGCTAGAGTCATAGTGAGGAAATAAATATTTACTTGGTTTTACTGCCAATAAACGAATGTAAACATCATGTTTGAAAGTGTCGTTTTTTATTGTTTCATTGAGATTGTAACGAGGTTTGGCGGGATCACATGAAACAAAGCCTACTATCTCATCATTGATGTACACTCCAGCGTAAGGTATTGACCCTTCTTTAAGTTCAGCTAATTCGTCTTTAATCATATTAGTGAGCCAAGATTTTTTAGTTAAACCTTCGGCTAAGCCAAGTTGTTTTTCAGTCAAATGCTTGTACGCATCCAGGAAAGATTCTACATGTATAAATATTATTTTTTTCTTAGTCCTTTCGTTTAAAAGTGGATTCCACTCAACAGATATATCCAGATTAGTTTTGTTTTGAAAGGCCCAAAATAAAGTCATGAAACTCACATATGCGTTTGCTTCGATTTGAATATAATAAAGCAGGACGTTTTTTTTAGCAAGTTTTCAGCCCAAAGATACATGTACACCGTTCAAGACCTTCAAAACGTTGAAAAAGCGCTGATGCAGCTCGCTTTGGGCGAAAAAGTTGTATCTTTTAGCCGAAGCTCTGCTGTGGGTAGCCAGATGGTTACCTTAAGCTCAAGCGACGGCTAAAGTCTCAAAATAACTGAATTCAGTCGATATTTTATAGCCACAAGCTTTGAGTTTATTCTCGTTTTCGCCAAGTGCAAAATAAACAGCAGATTCCAAAAATCACTTGTAGCGATCCGATGAACTCGGTTCAGCGGGTGACAAACTTTCCATCACAGCTAATTTTACATTCACGAGCTCAATATCTTTGCCATAGGAAACAGAATTGAAAACTAATGTAAAGCAAGCCAATAGCCAGCTAAGCTTTTTTCCAACGAAGGTAAGCATGTCCATATTCGCCTTTGGCTGTCAATTCTAATTCCTCCTTGTCATTAAATTTAGCGCTCCGAATCATATTTTTGTTGATTCGACTTGGATTCGAAGCGTTTGTGACAAAATGATTTATTTCATTTGGTCCCGTTACTTTATATTCTCTTGAATAGAATAAAATATGCTTTTCCAAATCTAATTCAGCTATTGCGACATCTGAGCCTGAATTAATGGACGTAGACATATAGCCTGATTGATCATAAATAAGCACGCCATTAGAGTTGGGTCCCCAATTATTGGTACTACCATCTGGCTTAGTGATTTTAAAATCAAGCAGTTTCCAGGTGCCGAGTATTTTTTCTTGAGAGATTGTGTTTTCCATGTTCAGGTTCCTTGAAGTACAAAATGTCGATAGCGTACAACTCGCAGAAATTAATAATGTTAATAGAGTGAAACTCAGTTTTGCTATTAAACTTCGAGATGATTTGATGGTTATCATAAGTTAAAAAGGCTATAAAAATTTTACTGCCTCGGACGAGACATAGTGTGTGGTTGAGATTGATGAGTTCGTCAGCTGTAATCAGCTTTCCTAATGCAGTGGCGCCATTTGGGCATAGCTCAGGGCAGAGATTTTCGTCTATGTGCAGCGGGGTGAGTGTACTTAGTTTTAAACGAATTTCCTCCAGACTGCTGAGGGAGGGCCCTATGATTCGAGTATTCTCGAAACTAATCTGAATGTTGCACTGATCATCTGGATCCAAAAAAAGAGACGGGCTACATGTAATACCCTCTAGAGCCATTTTATGAGCTAATTTTTCAGCTATACGTGGGCTGATCTTTAATTTTTCAGATTCAATCGATTTTAAAGTCCCTTGACGAATGATGCCATCTTGGCAAAACAGAGTTTGATTTTTCTTGATTATTTTTTGGCGAAGAAACTTCAAACGTCTAGAAGGCGACAGCCTTAAAAGCTCTTTTATAATCTCAGATAGATCATTCATTGAGTTGAAAAACTCCATTCTGATATTGATAAATATTAATTTGGTTAGCTTCTTTTAAAACAGCGATTTTGCCGCTACTACAGAGCGTTAGGTAAGCTTTATAGGGGAGATTGTTGAGCAATGACTCGCGACTTTGAAGATAGTGCTTGCTGTCAAGCACTTCTAGAGACTTAAAAGCTTCATCGGTTTCAAAATGTGATTCTTTTTTGAAGTTATTTAGCTTTTTATGAAGATAATCGCATAAATCATCGAGAGCGTTGACATTTTCTTTTGTAATAAAGAGATCGATGACTTCATTGTTGTGTAAGGAAAGAGCATCATGCATATCAACATGGCCAGTGAGTAGAACGACAAATAAGCAGGGATAATACTCACGGATTTTCGTTACCACATCAATGCCGCTCAATTTTTCATTTGTAAGCGTGTAGTCGATAATCAATATAGCTGGTAGCTCAGACAATTCCTGAAGTGTCTGAGCGACTCGATCGGGTGTAATCTCATTATCATAAAAAGAACGAATAAGATCTTGGGGAGACTCAGGGAGATAACAGTGGTTTTGAATGTGTTCAATCAAACTACTTGAGTTTGAGAATTTAGAAATAATGGCCGAATCGTTAAAACGTTGATTGATATAGCGTGCGGTGACGTCTAGAAACACCGGATCATCATCGAGAATTAGAATTTTTGCTTTAGCATCAGCTATCACGTGTAGTCCTCCGTGAATTAAGATAGGCGTATTACATTCCATGTTTAGATAACCTGATCATGATACCATCTGAAAATTTTAAAACAATTAGCATATTGTAATTGCATGAAGGTATAAATATACTTTTTATCGCCAGGATGGTTGATTTAGATGTAAGGGATTCTCTTCATGAAATATTCAAGTTCGCTGTATTGGTTTGAATCGGTTTTGTCACAGAGCGATCGTTGTTTCATAGATTGCTTAGTTGATTGTGAAGATCGTTCTTCAGGGAAGGGATATTGGCTGATCTCTTCAAAAGGTGAATTCCAAGTTGTCTTTTTCCAGGATGCTATTGCAGCGCTTGAAGCTTGTTGTGATCGATTGATTGTTGGCAAAGTAATCCGAATCAATATTCCAATTGAAGTTCATGCCTAGGCTTATTCGATGAAGTCTGAAAACCGACTTTGATGCCCGCTCCCCACAAAATAAGTTGAACAACTTTATCTTGTGCTCGCTGCATTGCGGCAATGCCGCATTAACTATCCGGGAGTTTAAGGTTTTGTGCTTTGATAGGGCGGTGTTCGGCTGTTTTGTCTGGGCTTCCAGTGGGCTTCCAGATTTGGAGCCTGGGTCGGAGATGGTAACATCTCAATAAGTCCGGGTAATTACACCAACTTACTAGGTAGGAATTGCCGCTTTCTGCGCTATTAAAATACCTAGAGGAGGAATGATATTTTGTCTAGATAACCTATCTGTTAAATAATCCCAAAATCCTAGACCGAGTTTTTTACATGTTTTCTTCAAGCTTGTGAATGTATCTCGGCATCTGCGTCCTTCATCGCTGCGAGTGCTTCCGCTTATTTTGCGTTTTTTCACATACTCCCTGATATCATTCTCACTTAAGTTGTTATGCAGCGGTATTTTCGGATGCTCAAGCACCAATAATAGCTCTTTCCTATTAAGCTTCATTCGTTTTAAGACTAAATTGAGCGTGGTATAATCCGTCTTCTTCTGAACGAATGCATCAAATTGTTGCTCAATTTGTTTTTTTGCCTCTGCTGTTGGGCTTTGCTTGTACACTTTTAAGTCTTTATAAATAGCCCAAAACCTTTCTCTCGCACCTTGAACTGCTTGCGACTGAATATCATTGCTAGGGATCAGCTCATTGATTTTTCGTTCCGCATGTATCCAACATAAAGCATGCTGAAAAATATTAAATTGACCCGCATCGTCGCTTAGAATAGCCAAATCCATACGAAACCCATGATGTAAAAGTGAACCAATGAGCGCGCCCTCTGTCGCAATTCGTTGATTATGTTTGCTCAAAATCCCCAGGCTGCTCATGTGCTCAATCCAAGCAGACTCTGACCCAAACATTTTTATCCCTTTGTCTAATTTTCTTCTATATTGAGGCGCAAGTTTGTATTTTTCCATGTAAGCTAACGCATGTTCGTTAATGATATAGCCTGCATGCTCTTGTTTGAGAAGATTTAAAAAATTAATCCGGCTTTTGCTTCCTGTGCTTTCAAACCACGCAAATAGTTCATTGCCTATATGCGTGCAATAACCATTTTTTCCATCATGTCGGGCACCTGTGTCATCTGTTTGAATATAAGCTGACACAGCTAATCCAGTAGAGAGAATTTCTTTCTTCTCTGAATGAAATATTTCTTTGTTTTCCGTTAATATGCGGTTTAACTGACCACTTGATACTTCAATGCCCCACTCACGCAATTGAGCCAATAATAGCGGTTGTGTTACACCTTGATGATGATGTTGGTGCAAGATATAAGCTCGAAGCGTCGCCGAAAAGTGATGTCCTCTAATAGCCTCTGGCAGAGGCGCTACCTGATAGCTTCCATCAGGTAATTGCCATCGTTCCAGTTTAAATAATCGATTTTCAACTACTATTTCCAAGCCTTGCACAAGATATTCTTGGTACCCTTTAAATTTTGAACCTTTAGGCACACCTTCTACTTTAATAACCTCTGTGTGATGAATAACAACAGCGCCTCGTTTACTGCGCTTTTCAGAACCAGCGCGTTTGCCTCCATTGCTATTATTAGTATTGTCATCGTCTTTGTTCATCTTACTGGGTCGAATCTTTGGCTTTGTCTTAAGTTTTTTAAGCCGTCGGATCTCTGTTTTTAATTCTTCAATTTCTACAGCTTGCTTTTGAATAACATGATGCAATTGATCAATTTGATTTGCTTGCTGTTGTATTGTCTCGGCTTGTTTTTGAATCAAATCACGCAGCAAGTCATTCTGGATTTGCAGATCTTGTTTTGCAAATTCGGAGTTCAAGCCTGGTATGGGGGGGGATAACTTCATGCTGCATAGAATAACAAATTTTTGTTTTAGTTACACGCATTACCCGGACTTATTGAGATGTTACTAAAAAGCTAAGTTGAAAAATATACCACCAGGTGCTATAGTATATAAGAGGTAAGAGTGAAGGTATTTAAGACGAAAGAGTTTGCTAAATGGGCCAAAAGCGTCAAATTAAGCGAGAAAATCCTTCTTGGTGCAGTTGAAGAAATTGAAAATAGCCTTATAGATGCAAATTTGGGCTGTAATCTTTACAAAAAGAGAGTTGCGACCCCTGAAAAGGGAAAAAGCGGGGGATATAGGACTTTAGTTGCTTACAAGAAAAAAGGAAATATATTTTTTTTGTATGGCTTCGAGAAGAATGCCCGAGCCAATATCAATGAGAAAGAAGAAATAGCTTTAAAAGAATTTGCCAAGCTTTTGTTAGGTTTTACTGAAAAAGAACTCCAACATGCTGTTAAAGTTGGCGAGCTGATCGAGGTGAAAAATGAAAAAATCTAGATCTATATTGAATACAGTGCATAAATCAGTAAAAGGCCTGAATAAAGCTGGTCTTGTAGATGCTATTACTATGAAAAAATTTGATGAATTATGCATTGAGCCAGCGAAAGAAATAGACAGTAAAGAGATTAAGCAAATCAGGCTAAAACAAAATGTAAGTCAAGCTGTTTTTGCCAAATATTTGAATATCAGCCCCTCAACAGTGCAAAAATGGGAAACTGGTGAGAAAAAACCGAGTGGCATCGCTTTGAGATTCTTGCATGTAGTGGCGCACTCTGGACTACAGATCATTCCATCTGGCAAAAATCAGGATCGAATATGATCCTCTTAACAAGAGATTTTAAAAATACTATTTCAAAAAGGGCAACTGAAGATCCTGAGTTTCGACATGCTTTGTTATTAAATGCCATCAATGAGTTGATTTCAGGTGATTTAGATATTGCTAAAGTGCTTTTACGTGACTATGTCAATTCAAGCCCTCAATTTGAAGCTGTAGCTAAGGAAATGAAAAAAAACACTAAAAGCATACAGCGAATGTTGGGCCGTCATGGAAATCCAACGGCTGAGAATTTGACTGCTTTGTTAAAAGCGGTTCAAAAATTAGAAGGTATTAAGTTTGAGGCGAGACAGCAGTAGTCATCTGTGAATTTGAACTTCAATTCATTTTAGTAAGTGATGTATCATTTAGATTACCCAAAAGTAATATTTTAAAAATCATGCTCACATTTATGGAAAAAGCTATCTATCTTTCCGATTCATAAAATAAATGGCATTATCTAATGCAGCCTTTGTCCATTTTAAAGATGTTGTTTCTCTAATTTTGGCGAAATAAGGAAGAGAAAGAACAGGGTGAAAAAATGCTCTAAATAATGCAATATCAAATGTGTTTTTATCAATGTTCTGATACACATTAAAAAAGCATTTTAACGAATCTTCATTGAATATCATAATGGCAACAGAGATATCTGTGGCAGGATGTCCAATATGAACATCGCCCCAATCTATCAAGCCAGTAGGCAACCCGTTGTTTTTTACTAAAATATGTTTCGCATATAAATCGCCATGAACATAACATTCCTTGCCACCCGTGACATCCAAATCTTGAAAATAGCCCATTCCCTTAATCAACGCTGTGGGTTCAAAGCCAGCTTCAATAAAATATTCTCCATATTGTGTGATGGTTTCAAGGACGCGTTGAGTGCGGTGCGTGACGTCAAGTCGCCAATCATGTTCACCTTGAATCAAGTTTCTATGCTCATTTAATATTGGCAATGCATGCAATTCAGTTAGCCAATAACCTAGAGTATTTGCGAATTTTGGAGCATTAATTAACGGAGATTGATGCTTTGTAAGCAGGTTACCCTTCAATATTATGTAACCCGCAAACTGAAAAGGGTAGGTAGCCGTAGGATGCCCAATCATTGTAAGCTTAGGTAGTGGAAAGGTAAGGTGCTCAGCAAGGTAGGTAGTGTAAAGAATTCTGTGTCTGGCGATCTGAATCGCAGCAATCATACTTAAGATATGGTTACAGACACAGGAAACATTAGAATGCATAAAGACCTCAAAGGTATTATAGACGAAAAGAAAATAGCTGAGCTTGCAACCAGTAAGGATGCTCAGGAAGCATTTTTTGGTAAAAATGGATTAATCAAAGAGCTAATCAAAAGCACGCTTGAAAGTGCCTTAAAAGCCGAAATGGCGCATCATTTAGAGGCAACAGCAGAAAGCTCGCCGCAAAATAAGCGCAACGGTACATCGCAAAAGACCGTAAAAGGGGAAAACGGCGAGTTTGAGCTAGAAATCCCACGAGACCGTGCAGGTGAATTTGAGCCGCAGCTGGTTAAAAAGCACCAACGTCGACTTGCTGGCTTAGATCAGAAGATTTTATCCCTTTATGCGCGTGGATTATCTACGCGTGATATACAAGCAGAAATCCAGGACATGTATGGCGTTGAGCTATCTCCCACGCTGATTTCGCAAGTGACGGATAATGTTATGGATGAAGTAAAAGCCTGGCAAAACAGGCCCCTTGACCCACTGTATCCGATTGTATTCCTAGATGCTTTGGTTGTTAAAGTGAAAGAAAACAAGCACATTATCAACAAAGCTGTATATTTAGCCTTGGGTATTAATCAGGATGGCCTTAAGGAAGTGCTTGGAATGTGGGTTAGCCTGAATGAAGGGGCAAAATTCTGGCTCTCGGTACTTACGGAGCTTCAAAACCGTGGCATGAAAGATGTCTTTATATTCTGCACAGATGGTCTTACGGGCTTCCCTGAGGCCATTGAGGCTGTTTACCCTAGGTCAAAAATACAGCTCTGTATTGTGCACATGATTCGTAATTCGACGAAATTTGTGAACTGGAAAGACCGCAAGCCCTTATGCGCAGACTTAAAGAAAGTATATCAAGCCTCTACAATAGACGAGGCTGAAACAGCTCTGCTTGAATTTGGCGAAAAATGGGACAAAAAATACCCAAATATTAGCCAGATGTGGCAGCGGCACTGGGAACATATCACGACATTTTTCGCATACCCAGAAGATATCCGGCGAGTTATTTATACGACGAATGCTATCGAGTCCTTGAATATGACTGTGCGTAAGGTCATCAAAAACAAACGCTCATTCCCATCTGACGAAGCCATGTTTAAACAAATTTACTTAGCTTTGAACAACATAGGCAAAAAGTGGACTATGTCAATTAGGCACTGGGGGCAAGCGATGAATCGATTTGCTATTGAATTCACTCATAGACTATAATCCAAAACCTGTGGCAAAACCACAGGTTTTTTAGTTTGATCGTTCAGACACAAAATATTTTACATACTCGCAAGGTATGGCAAAATTGTAATTTCGTTGGCCATGCAGGTTGGACTGAGTTGCTCTCGATGAGGAAACCTGAAAACAAACTTATCATTTATCAGAAATGCACTATTATCATACCCCTCACCAAGTGCTTCAATGGAATATACTTTTAATCCAAATTGAGAGAATATCAACTCTCTAACTAGGGATTCGTTAATATCTATTGTTTTATCCCAGATATTGCTCATAGAATAAATTCCTTAATTTTTGAAGACATTTTTCAGTTGATGCTTGGCGCTATTTTTTATCTTCATTTGGTGGGCACGCTAATGTCATCAAAATCATCAGAAGTATTTATGTTTTTCAGTTTTAATCTATTAGCTTTTTCCTAAAAAATATGCGATCGTGCCCTTCAAGGTAATTTTCAATTATCCCGATTTTCTGATAGTCATTTTTAATATAGAAATCGACAGCTTGAAAGGTAAACGTGTCGGTTGTCGAAAATGGTATTTTTCTACGAATGGCTTCTTGCTCTACAGCTTTAAGTAATTGAGAGCCAATACCTTGTCCTCTTTTTGATTCGTGAACCCACAGAATGTCAATATATATTGATGAGATTTCAGCATACACAGAAATGCCACCTACTATTTCGTTAGTGCTGTCAGTAGCAAATGCAGAGTAGTGATCTTCTTTACCAACTTGTTGAATATTGAACTGATGCAGCGCGTCGCGAACGAATTCGTCATCAGTTTTAGAAGGATTTGTATCAACTCTAATTTTAATATCATCTTTTCGAAGCACGATGGGTGTATCCTTGGACGAAGTTGAATTTAAAAAATATCAATTAAATTTTAAAACCATCAAATGCTCATCATGAAATTTCTCATCCACTTTTAACGCTCGTGGCTCTGTGCCGTATATCTGAAATCCATATTTTTGATAAAATTTGATTGCAATCTCATTTTCACTTACAACCCTGCAATGCAGCTGTAGAACATTTTGACGTGCATGACTGATAATGGCTTGTATTAATTGAGCTGCAGCGCCATGACCACGATGTTCAGGTTTGATATACATTCCAAACATTGTGCCACGATGTTGCATTTTTAATGGTTTTAATTTAAAAAAGCCTACTGTACCTATTAGATCATTTTTTGAAAAAACACCAAAAATATCACTTTCCGTCAATCCTCTTTTAAAATCATCTTCGGTATATAAAGATTCTTCTTCGTAAGAGCTGCCAAAAGCTTCAGGATATGCTTTTACAGCTTCGAGTCGAATTGTTTTCCAGATCTGCAAATCAGATGATTGTAGGAGTCGAATATCAAAGAGGTGATTATTTTTTGCCATAAGCCTATTTTTGTCTATCTAATTAATTTTGCAATTACTTTCCAACCACAGATCCAAATCATCCTTCAGATACCTGATACTTCGCCCAATTTTAAGAAATCGAGGTCCAGCAGTACGCTGACCGATTTTGCCTTCGACGCGATCTTTGCGTAGGTAATGAATACTCATGCCAATGTAGTGGGCGGCTTCTTTTTCAGTGAGGCAGCGTTTCATGAGTGCGACATCCATTCGTTATAACTCCATATGCAGCGATGCCTTAAATTAAACTACTTTAATCAATGAGTCAATGCATTAAAAGGTGGCTAACAGTTGGCATACCACGCCGCAGATATCGTCAAGCGTATTCAAAGATGTCACAGGATATCTAGGGTTTAATGGAAAAAGATCGTACGCACCACCTTCAATGCTCAGCTGTCTTAGGATTGCGCTCCCTGTCGCTTGTTTTACTACCACAAAGTCTCGATGGACTGGTTTTCTATCTGAATCAACGACAATTTCAAAACCATCTTCAAAGCTAGGGCCATGGGTTGCGGTCATACTGTTGCCTTGTATAACAAGGCCAAAGGCATGGGGTCCTACCTCTTTATTGGTTGCGATCCAACCTAATGTGGCATCGTGCTGATAGTCTTTGCAGAGATTTGTCCAATTGGCAGCCATTTCCCACGTAATCAACGGCAGCAATCGTGCTGGTGTGCCTAGATATCCGCGCGCATGGCTACGTTGCTCGCTCGCTCTATGAAGAGGAATGGGCTCTTCGCCTTGAAGCTGCGCAATCGTCAAACCGAAATAGTTAGCTAATGGCTTTAATGTCGAAGGCTTAGATTCTTTGATTTGCCCAGAAACAATACGGTGAATGGTTGATTGTGGAATACCTGTCTTGCGAGATAATTCACCTTCACTGATTTCATCATCCGCCAACATTAATCTTTTTAAATTTTCTTTGACTGGGTTATCCATGTTGACCCCAAGCAAGATGCATTAATACATCAAGGCATTATGTGAGGTCTCCAATTCAAAGTAAAGTCTTTTGTGCATTGACAATTAATGCGTTGAGTAATTAAATGATTTCGGAATTAAGGAGGTACTATGGATTGGTCAACAATTGTATCTGAAATTTTGTGGATGGAAGAGATAACGGAGAAGGAACTTAGCCGTTCATTGCAAACATCTATCACACAGCCTGCACTCAATCGTCTTAAAAAGGGGATCACTCGCAAGCCAAGTTATCAGTTGGGAGATGAACTATTGCGTCGTCATAAAAAACTGATGAAACAAACAAGAGAAGTGATTGCTAAGGAGGCGCATTATGCGTGACTTCTGCAAATTTTCTCCAAAGTTTTGGCAAAGTGCTTTGTCAGCGAAGTTGAAAGCACTCGGTATCGAGGCGTTGCTCTTAGCGCAGTATCTTCAAACCAATCATCACTCTACGATGTTGGGGGCGTACTATTTGCCTATATCCTATATTGCGCATGATACGGGCATTTCAGAAGAGCATTTGTTTAAGCTCTTAGCCGCATTTAAAACTTTGAATTTTTGTCATTATGACTTTGAGCGTCATTACATTTGGGTTGTTGACTTGGCATTAGTTCAGGTTGGCGAAGCTTTACGAGCAGGGGATAAACGCCTCATCGCTCTACAACGACAATTTGAAGAGCTGCCAAATTTAAATTTTATAGCCCCATTGTATGCAAAGTATGAAGTGCTTTTTCATTTAAATCCTAGAGATGATATCGCATTAGAGGAGCCTGAGTGCTGCATGGATGACCCTTCGATGGACCATCAAAGCAAGTATAAGGAGAAGAAGAAGGAGAAAGAGAAGAATAAGGAGACAGAGAAGGAGAATACTTCTGTCGCATCACTGCGACCATGCGAAGCAGGTTCGCTTGTGGATAAAATATTTGAGCATTGGAAGCTAGTGATGAACCATCCTAATGCGCACTTAGATTCTAAGCGAAATAGCTTGATTGCTCAGGCATTGAAATGGGGATACAGCTTAGAGCAACTTTGTGAAGCCATCACTGGCTGTTCATTGACACCTCACAACATAGGGGAAAATGAGAGAGGGCAGCGATACGATGGGTTGCATATTATCTTGCGAAGCGCTGATCAAATTGACCGATTCATTCGAAACTGCTACACCCCACCGAAGCAAGCCTATCAAAGGGGCGGATTGTATGAGAAAAATCTAGCAGCGGCGCAAATCTGGCTGGCTGAGGAGCGAGCAATTGAAGGAGAGGTCCAACATGCTCTCAACTGAACAAGAACAATTTGCTCGACTCTTGGCAGCAGTAGGGGAAGTTTATAACCGGCAAATGACCCCAACATTAACCAAACTCTATTGGCGGGCGCTAGCTAGTTTTAGTTGGAAAGATGTTGTTAAAGCATTTGAAGCACATGTGCGCGATCCAGATACAGGCCATTTTATGCCTAAGCCAGCAGATGTGATTAGGGTAATCAAAGGAGATAGCGAAGCTCAGTGCCTACAGGCTTGGAGTAAGGTTGAACGGGCCATACGAAGCGTCGGTCCTTATCAGAGCGTTGCCTTTGATGATGCAAGTATTCATGCCGTCTTAGAGCAGATGGGTGGATGGATTAAGCTTTGTCGTTCTTCCGAAAAGAGTTTGCCCTTTACCGCCAAAGAATTTCAAACAAGATACAAAGCCTATCGCTATCAGGCTCCCATACACTATCCGCGTTATTTTATGGGTGTCAGTGAACACCAGAACAGTCAATATGGTTCCTCAAACCATGCAACAATCTTGATTGGCGATCGAGATAAAGCCTATGCAGTGATGTCGGGTGGCTCTGAAGATAACCACCTATCATTAATCAGCCGTATTACCAAAGGATTGCTCCTGGGGGTCTCAGATGGAAGATAGCGCGCGCTTATTATCGAGGCTTAATCCTTTGGCCGTTGATTGGAACAATGTCTCCGCCGTCACGGGTGAAATACTCACTGCCACGGATATTGCAGCTGCCTTGGCAGGATTGGCACGAGGGCCTTATCTGCTCATGCTGTATCTTTGGTGTCATGACCATACTGTAGAATCTGAATTGATGCATCATTTAATCGAAGCTGCTAAAGAAATTGCAGTCAGATATGGATGGCAATGCAAAGACGATATTAAAAAACTAAAAGCCTTGGTTATTCTTGCGCTTGATGAACTTAAAAATGTCAATCTATGTAAGTCCTGCAAGGGAACCGGTATTAAGATTAATCAACCTTGTGATAAATGCACTGGGGGTGTTAAGCGTAGACCTGATAGCTATTTTGCAACACATTGCCAAGTGAGTCCTTCAAATTGGCAAAAATGCTGCGAAAGTAAATATCAAAGTATTTATCTATTTATTTCAGATTGGAATGATTTGGCGCTTCAGTACATGAGACGTCGAATTTAACAGGCTCTTGATTTGGTATAATAAAAAAGATAAGATAATTCCAGAATGTATAGTTTTATCTTATCCTCTCTCACTTAATTCCTTTTGGAACCAACTTTCCCAGATTTTCCTTGGCAACCAAGGCAACAGCTTCAAGATTTACCAGAAGCACAATTCATTTACGCCATTATTTTAGCGGCTTGTGAAGACTCAAATAAACGATTCCATTGTCCTCGCAGGCAATTCGCACGCTATTGGTTTTATGGCGCTCAATTTCGAGAGCTTTGTGATGTCGTTGGAATAGATCACCTTATTATCAGAAAACAACTCAGACAACATTGGAGAAACAATGGAAACAAAGTTCAACGCAGGTTGGATACTTGATAAACGGATTAATCTAGGTAACGTTTGTACCGCCTGCATGATTGCCACCTCTATCTTTTGGTGGGCTGCTCAAATTGAAAAGCGCATCGCTGTGCTTGAGATTGAGCAAAATGCCTTCTATGAAGCTTTTGCTGAATCTAAAAGTATGCTCATAGGACGCGATGATAGGCAAGAATCAGAGTTGAAAGCCATTGAGTCAATGATGAAGAAAGAATTTGAATATCTCCATGCTAAGCTGGATAGCCTCAAATGAGTTGGTCATATTTTTCAGATAATGAGCTTAGATGCCGATGTGGTTGCGGGCAAATGAAGATGAATTTAGATTTCATGCAAAAGCTGGTTGCCTTGAGGCAGCGCCTAGATTTTCCGTTGGTTTTAAGCTCAGCTTATCGGTGCCCCGACCATAATCAAAAAGTCAGTACCACCGGTAACCAAGGGGCGCATACGACGGGTAGGGCAGTGGATATCAAAGTAGCCGGTGTACAAGCTTATCGACTTTTACAATTCGCAGTCCACTTTGGATTCACAGGTATTGGCATCAAGCAATCGGGTCCACACTATACCCGCTATATCCACCTCGATGACCTAACACCAATACAGGGTTTTCCTAGGCCGGGGGTGTGGGGGTACTGAGCAATTGTGCCCTTGAAAGGAATGATTTAGAATTCATAGAATTATTAGAATGTAGTCGAAAATATGACAGAAGAAATTAAAATTAGATCGCTTACCCAAGATGATGCCTTGTGGTTAAAAAATGTAATTGATAATGACTGGGGTGGAAATCCTTTGGTTGTGCGAACAGTCTCTTATTACCCGCATAAAATGGCAGGCTTAGTCGCTTTTCAGGGTGCAAAGCGAATAGGCGTATTATCTTATGAAATCAGAAAAGAAATTTGTGAAATAATTGTTTTTGAGGTCTTTGATAAATTTCAAGGCATTGGCACTCAAATGCTAGATTCCTTGAAGGAAATAGTGAAGAAAGAAGGGTGTAAGCAAATTTATTTAATGACAACAAATGATAATTTGGATGCCCTTAGATTCTATCAAAAACGCGGTTTCATCATATCAGGGATACATATAGACTCGGTAAAAAAATCTCGTGAGATTAAGCCAACAATAGGATTAACTGGCGATTATGGGATTCCTGTGCGGGATGAAATAGATCTTACTTTGGATTTGTAAGCCAAATCGTATTAACTAAGATTTAATGTTGAGTAAATTATTATTTGGGCTCAAGGATAAGCCTTTTGAAGCTGTCAGCAATATTCTAGACAAGCTTATTACTTCTCCCGAAGAACGTGCCCAAGCCCAAGCAGTTTTTGAAAAGTTAAAGCAGCATCCAGGTGCACTTCAGATTGCATTGAATAAGATTGAAGCTAAGCACAAATCTGTATTAGTTTCAGGCTGGCGTCCTTTTATCGGTTGGGTATGTGGTCTTGGGTTAGCTAATGTATTTCTGATTAATCCGTGGCTGCAATGGCTTTATGGTATTACAGGGCCATCTTTACCGTTAGAAGTGATGATGGAGCTGGTTGCTACAATGCTAGGGTTTGGAACGCTTCGTACAGTTGAAAAATTCTTAGGGAAAGCCAAGTAATAGTTGATGATTCTTACGGCATTTAAAGGGCATCAGTCATTCCAAAAATCCTTACGAGGTTTGAATAGCCAAGTCGAGAAAAAAACTCAGCAAGCGCTGAATCGCACCTTGCAACGCGCTAGAACTCAAATGACCAATGCGGTTGGTGAGAAGCTCAACCTTCGAAAGAAGACAATTCGAGAGCTGATGAGCATTCAGCGTGCAACTAAAATAACTGGATTGATTGGTAAACTGATTGTCAAGAACAAGCCTGTGCCTTTAATTGAATATAATGCTAAGCAGAATCGAAAAGGAGTGAGTTTTAAAGTATTCAAATCTAAGTCACGACAATTAATCAAGCATGCATTCATTACTCCCGATAGCAGGGCTAGAGATAGTGTTTTTAAACGTGAAAGCACTGCCAGGCTTAAGATTAAACCGCTTTATGGGACTAGAGTGACCGATGTGGCAAGCGACAAATTAAAATTGATTAAAGACTTCACTGAAGATACTCTTTCTCAAGAAATCACCAGGTTGATAAGCTTAAAATCTTAATTGTCTTAGCTGGCCAACTTGTGATATCATGGGAAGAATAATTGTATTGCTTTATATGGTGATATCATGAAACAAAAAAGAATTTTCATAGTAGGTCATTTGGGAGCAGGCAAAGCTTTACTTGGAAAAGCGCTAGCAGTGAAGCTTGGTTGGAAATTTGTTGATGCAAATCTTTCACTGGAGCGTAATGTAGGCCGTGGATTGAATGAAATCATTGGTAAGCAAGGCGAGGAAAAATTCCAAGAGCTACAAGGTGAAATATTATCTCACTACCTAAAAATTGAAAATGTCGTAGTATCTACTGACGATATAATTATTAATTCGGAAAAAAATAGAAAATTATTAAAAAATGAATTTGTTATTTATTTGAAAGTAAATTCAGCACAGCAAATTGAACGAATGTCTTATGGACCTGCTCCCTTATTACCGATCAGCGATCTTAAAGGCTTTTTTGATAAACTTCATCGTGAAAGAGATGTATTATTTGACCAAATATCCAAGTTAACAATTGATAGTGAATCTGTTGAAGCTGATGTGGATACAATTCTTAAAGAAATTGAAAAATAAAAAAGCATCATGAGTTCTCTTAGCATCATTTATTCGCTTATCTCTCCAGAATCTTTAGCTAAAATTGCCGAAGAGGCGTTTGGCTTTTCAAATGTCTCATGTAGCCTAATCAAAATCGGTGACAATGATAATTATTTAATTGAAACTGATGGATATAAATATATTCTTCGTGTTTATAAGCGAGAAAAATATTGGTTAAAAGCTGATTCAGATTATTACTTTGAAATGGATTGGCTTACTCATCTTAAGCAAAATAATTGTTCAATTTCATACCCTATTCAGAGAAGGGATGGGGAATACATAGGACATTTGCAAGCGCCTGAAGGTTTGCGTTATTTTGCTTTATTTAGTTATGCTGTAGGTGAAGAAGATCCCATCACATTTCATCGATCTTATTTATTAGGGCGAGAGGTTGCAAAGGTTCATCTGGCCTCAAATAATTTTAAAAGTACTCACACACGTTTAACTCTGGATATCGATTTTCTAATTGATGAGCCGGTTCGATTAATTACTAATTATTTTGGGAGTAATCGAAAATCAGAGCAGTCTCAATTAATAAAATTAGCCTCTGATTTAAAAGAAAAAATAGCCAGACTTAATCTTGAAAATGATGCGTGGGGTGTGATTGGTGGTGACTTCCATGGCTTCAATCAACATTTTGATAAGCAAGATAAACCTACACTTTTTGATTTTGATTTATGTGGTTACGGATGGCGTGCTTATGATTTAGCAGTGTTTAGTTCGCTTTATAGATAAGTTTAATGATTTGTGTGGGGCTTAGAGTTGTTTTTCATGAATTGTACGCGTATCTTAGACTCCCAGATCTTGTATTCAAGCAATAAAAGGTAGGATGTTGTGAAGCAGGGCGAAATAGTAATCTTTTTGATAGTATATCTGTCTTTATTATTGCCGAGACTTTTTAAGAGAAAAACTGTGTACTTAGGGTTGCCTGAAAATTCAGTGCTAATTAAGAACAAATATACTAGATTTTGCGTAATGATATTTTCAATTAGTTTAATGTTATATTCGATATACTTAGCTTTTAGAATATACGTTGAATGGTTAAGATAGAGTAAATAATTACTCTATCTTAAAGTGCAATATTATTTTGGAAAATCATCCATGGTGTAAACCATTTGTCCTAATGGATCTGGATGAGTTGCATTGAATATGTTTTCACCGATTCTCGCTCCAAAGTCATCATAAACTTGAGAAGCAGTGATGATAGCCGCCGGGAAACCGAAAACAACAGCGTACGTTTCCAATGCTCTCACTACGGGTGGAACAGCCTGTAAAACACCACCATTAATATCCAATAAGCATTTTTCGGAAATCAAATGCATAAATAATCTCCATTTCTGCACATAAGTATTCATTTATTCGTGTATCCATTTATCAGAGCTATACGTCATAAAAAATGGACAAGCGAATGTACACTATTCAATACGCTTCAACAAATAAAATCTGTTTTGCACTGACCCATAGTTCGAGCTTGCTGATAATTAAATTTTGGAATGACCCAATCTAACGTTACTTTAGTTCTTCGAGCAGAGACCGAAGGATTCTCAACTTCGATTCGCCAAGCTGAACATGAATTCAGTACTCGTTTTAAGCGAATGGCGGGTACCTCAAAAGCTGGTTCTCATTCTATTGATCAAGATTTTGTTCGTCTAGGAGAAAGTATTAGCGGTTTTGGTAATGCGCTAAAACAAGCCGGAAAGCAGCTGATGTTAATAACAGGTGCTGTGACTGGCATAGGATTGATAGGGAGGCATTTCTTAGAAGTTGCTGACAGTACAGTACAAATGGCAGCAAAATTGGATGTCACAACAAGCGCCCTACAGGAGTTGCGCTTTGCAGCATCTCAGTTTGGCATCTCGACAGAGAAGCTGGATGGTGGGCTTTCAGTCTTTTCGAAGAAGATAGGCGCAGTTAGCGTCGGGAATGAAGCTGTTCGAAAGACTTTTGATGATTTAGGTATCGCTGTTCTAGATACAGATGGTGCTCTCAGAAGCGTGGATGCCATTCTAGGAGATGTGGCTAATCTCATGCAAGGAATGGAATCTCAAGTTGAGCGAGCCGCCTTGTCTACGAAGCTCTTTGGGAAAGAAGGTGGTGCCTTAAGCCTTTTACTAGGGAAGGGGGCAAAAGAGATTGAAGCCTTCCGCCAACAGGCCCGTGATTTAGGGATTGTGATAGATGAAGAGCTACTGAACCAAGCAGAGCATGCTTCTACTCAATTAGAAGTGCTTGGGAAAATATTCAAAGCGCATGTGATGGTGGCATTTGCGCAATTTGCCCCCATGGTTGTGAACCTGAGTGAAAAGCTCATTGAATCTATCCCGTCCGTTAAAGCCTTCGCTGCGCAGCTTATGGATTTTAAAAAGGGCTTTATGTTGTTAGGCGAAGCCATCATAGGTTTAAAATTGATTCAATTTGCAAAATCAATTTCAATCGCCGCAGGTGCCTTTGTATCTGCTTTAGGTCCCATATCAAAATTCAGTGCAGCGATACTCGTTTTAAACAAAGCCATGAAAGGCATAGCCATTGGTGCAGCCCTGTATACAACGATTGAAGCGCTTTCCGCATTCAAGCAACATTTGGACTTAAAGCACCATGTTCGCTCTTACCTAGATGTGCAACAGCAAATCATCATGACAAATGAGCAATTAGCCAATACGGTTCGCTTGAGTGCTAGTGAAGTAGAGAAGCTAACCACTATTGAACAAATAGCTTATCGAGAGCGCATTCAGCAAGCACAGCAATATTGGCAAAGTCGTTTGAATCTAGAGGCTCGAAAAGATTTTATGAGCCCCGTTGCCCTGATGGCGGCACGTGAAAATAGATTGTATCTAGAAAATCTGGAATCCATCGCACCGATTTTCTCAAAACGAACAGCATTAGAAAAAAAACATCATGACGCTCTTAATTTGCTGCGCACGGAAGAACTGACTAGGGTTAAGCGTTCTTTATCAGATGAGCTAAAAACTTATGATGAGGCGAACACAGCATTAGCCCAGCTTAAAGAAAAGCGACGGGAGATTGCTTTAGATTTTCGTCAGCTGCAAGCAGATATTTTAGCACCCCAAAAGAAATCATCTGATGAGCTGACTGTTCTTGATATTTTAAAAGCACAAGATGAAGCGCGTTATGCTTTAAAATCAGGTGACATCGAAGCTGCATTTCAATCTATAAATCAGGCTAAAGAAGTTATTCGAAATTTGATTCAATCTGAAGGTGTGACCAAATCCTATTTGTCTCAGCAAGCTCAAGCCACTGCCGAGATTGCAGATCAAATTGTAAGCCAGGAAATCCAGAATCAAGAAGCCCAGCTCACAAACATTCAACAGAAAATAACCCACTTGAAAGCAGAAGCCGATTTACTTAAAGGCTTAAAGATTGAATTTGATGAAGGTAATGCGATTCAATCGGTTGAAGCCATTTGGGCTGTCATCCAGAAACAACTATTAGAAGCGCCTGTAACGTTGCCATTAGTTGTGATTCCTACTAATGATGCTATCGATTCTAGAGTTGATACGCTGCTAAAACCCCAGAAGAAAGCACGAGGTGGGATCATAATTGGTCCGGGTACCTCCATGAGTGATTCTGTCTTGGCGCAGCTTTCTCGAGGGGAGTTTGTAGTGCGTGCTTCAGCAGTAAAGCATTATGGAGCGGCGCTGCTCAATCAGTTAAATCAAAAACAATTGCCAAAGTTTGCAACGGGTGGTCTAGTGCCGCCAAGGGTGCCACTTATAGAACGTTCAGGGCCCTCAGCGAATCGACAAGTTGCTAATTTGACTTTGAATCTTGGTTCGCAGAATTTCACAGTCTCAACGCAAAATGTAGATGTTGTGCGAGAACTAACTAAGGCAGTGGCAAGAGAAGCTTTAAAGAGTGGGAGAAGGGTTTGAGTTGGGCTAATATAAATTATATTGAAAAATTAAAGTAGAATTTTATGTCAAACATGCTTGACGAAATTAAGAAAAATATACCAGCAGAATGGTCTGTCAAATATGTTCTGTGTAGAGCTTACTCGATATTGCGTATTTCAAATCACGATGATGAAATAAAAGAATCTTTTCACAGATGTTTGAGAGAGTATGGATCTAATAATTTTGATATTCTAGTTTTGTTAGGGAATGGAAATAGATCCTTTACAGAACAAAAGCCACATTATTTCTTGAACGAAAGTGATTTGCTTGAGGTTAATTTTGAATCAATTAACCGAACTCTTCCTGATGGCAGAGATTTATTAATGCTTATTTATCCTATAAAAAATATATATATCGAAGAATTGCTTGAAAATCAGATAATTGGAGATGCTGAGGAAAAACTAGATCAAGCAATGGGAATGATTAAACTATATTTTGGGGTGAACGCAGGAAAGGAAAAATATTTTGATCACATTGTTGACTTACAAGATGGGAGCACTAATAGCTTTATAGAGGCCACGCATACAGCACCTACAATGATTCAAGGGGTAAAATTAGATGCAAATTCGATTAATGATTTTAAACAACGATCTACTTATTTGAAAAATTATAGTGGACTCAAAATTGTCAAAGATAGAATATTGAGAGGTTGTGAGATTGTAGAGTTGGCATCTTTGAACGCTCCTGGCCTCAAGCTTGCATTTTATTTTATGGCAATGGAGTGTATTTTAGGAGATCTTTGGAAAGGTAACCAAATAGTGGGAGAGCTAGCACGTCACTATCAACAATCAGAAGAATATGTAGAAACAACGCTACGTTTAGATTCGATTCTAGACTGGCGTGCTAGATATTTTCACCGTGGAGAGTTTGTTAATTTGGATCAGAACAGTGAGCGCTATTTTCATTGTGTAATATTAGATTTCATGGACCATTTTTTAAATTCAGGTTGTAATCAATATGCAGCTGAATTTTTAAAGAATGGACTTGAGATCTTATTTGTAGAAAATGTTATTAAAAAATAACCTATGAATTTTATTTTAGATAATATATCTATGCCTATCAGTGCAATGTTATATTTTTCTCAAACCTATGAATCAATTGGTGGTGCGGTCACACATCGCATGCAATCTGGCAGAGCGGTGAAGCAAACTCATTTTAATAAACTTAAAACGGTGTTATCAGGACAGGGATGGGTTCCCGCAGGACTAGATGGGCTAAATTATGCAGAACTGACCTTCCCCCGAAAAAACGGACAGGACACTAAGCGACTATTTTGCCTTCAAACTCAACGGGGCTCAAATAGCCCAATTTAGAATGAAGGCGCTGACGATTATAATAGACATCGATGTAATCGAAAACATGCTGCATGGCTTCCTGGCGCGTTTTGAAGCACTCACCGTGGATAGCTTCAACCTTGAGACTCCCATTCCAGCTTTCCATGGCACCATTGTCATAACAATCACCTTTTTTGCTCATGCTGCAAATCAGATTGTATTTAGCTAGTAGTGCTTGGTATTCCTTTGAGCAATACTGAACCCCTCGATCTGAATGAATGATAACCCCATGAGGGTGCTTACGGCGCCATAGAGCCATTTGCAAAGCATTGCATACCAAAGATGCGGTCATACGTTCTCCCATTGCCCACCCCACAACCATGCGAGAATAGAGGTCTAACACAACAGCCAAATACAACCAGCCTTCTTCAGTCCAAATATAAGTGAGGTCGGAGACCCACTTTTGATTAGGCCTGCTTGCTTCAAAATTTTGCTGAAGCAGATTCGGAGCGACTGGTAGATTATGTTTACTGTTGGTTGTTGCTTTAAATTTTCGAGCACCTTTAGCACGCCACCCTTGTTTTCGCATAATATGCGCCACTCGATTCTTGCCAATCTTGAGACCAGATTTCCTAAGGCTTTTCGTGATTCGGATAGCACCAACACGTTGTTTTTGATTATCAAAAATGGTTTTAATTTGAACAGCCAAATTCTCATTTTCTTGTTCTCGGCGTGATGGCGTTCGTTTAACCCAGTCATAATAGCCACTGCGTGAGACACACAGAACACGGCACATCATTCGAGTTTCAAAAAATGGTTCGTTCTCTTTAATCATTTCGTACCTCGCTCTTCGTCCTTCGCGAAGTACGTTGCCACCTTTTTTAGGAAAGCATTCTCCTGAGCCAAGCGTGTGTTTTCACGCTTTAGCCTCGCCATTTCAGCTGATTGAATCTTCTGGTCTTCAAAGGGGATGCCTGTTTGCTCTAGCTTTTTCCGCCAGGCATAAATAACGCTCTCTGACAAACCAAGATCGGTAGCTACTTTGGATATACCATCGATCTCAGCCCTTTTAACTGCTTGTTCTTTGAATTGTAAGCTATATTTGCTACGCTGCTTCACAATATTGACTAATTTCTTCTGACTCATTTAACACCTCTAGGACAGATTTTACTATCTTAGTGAGGTGTCCGGAAAGTCAGGGGCGGGTCAAACCAATGCTTTTAAAATGCGCAGCACCTAGAGCAATTTTAAGCGTCAGTAATAAAGTTGTCATTCCAGCTGCGCGTCGAGACGATCACGGCTTTGAGCCGAAAGGATATGCCATTGTTAATGGAGAAATGATTGAGACTGGCTGCCGATTAGAAGCAAATATCACCATACTGGAACCAATTGCAGATGCGGCTTGCTATCAAGTTCAGTATTATCCTGAGATTATGGTTTTTGCTGAGCCGCTTCAAGTGCAGGCAATTGTCACAGGAAGTGAGTTTGCTTGGAGTTTGGTTTGTGAGGAAATTTAAGGAAAAACATGATTAATTTTCCTGCTGAATATATTCAACCAACGGCAACTTTAATAGGTGCTCTTTTTGGTGCTCTTTTTGGTGGGTTTGTTACTTATCTTGTTCAGTGCGGTTTGGCTAAATCTAAATTAAAGCAGGATAGAGCAATAGAGGTTAATAGAATCATTTCACTTTTGTTGAAGGAATGCAGATTGTTTTTAATTTCTCAAGACGAAAAATGTAATAATCCTGACGGAATTTCTTACCTTGAAAATGATAGAGAGGCCGGAGTAGATGATCCAACATACTATCAAAGCAAACATATAGTTCAATCTATGTATTGTAACCGACATTTACAAGATTTCTTTCGAGAAGAGATTATAAGCCACGTGATTGATTTAAAATATTTAATTCAGTGCTTTTTCAATCAAAAAGTCTTTGTGAGCCTTGTAGCTGAAATTGATGTTCTCATCATGGAATATCATGAGGTATTACCTGAATATCAAGATAATTTAATCAGGCTTGATCTTTTGTATGAACATGTTGAGATGATTCAAAATAAATTAAAAACAGTGAATGAAAAATTCAATGATTTTCATTGAAACATAATATGTGCAATTGGCAGCTTTATGTGGTTCTGGACTTTGTTGATATTTCAAGCAACCTGATTCATACCCTCCGAATCGTAGCCGAAGAAGGCACCGCAAAGGTGGCTGAATTCACACTGCTGCCGTTTGCAGGTGAGATATCGGTTAGCAAATGGATTGGTAAGCCAGTCCAAATTGAATATGTTGAGGTCGATAACAGGACTTTACTATTCAAGGGTGTCGTGGATGAAGCCGTTTATGATCCAACGACAAGACTGACCACATTTACTTGTACGGATCAGCTTCAGGAACGTGTAGAGCACTCAAATAGAGCAGAAATTGATGCCTTAATTGGCGGACATTGGAGTTCAGTTGTTTTTGACGCCAAATCTGATAATTGGACTTATGCTCGCAATCAATTAACCACAGTGCCAGCTAGTTTAGACTTAGATAAGCAAAATCAATTTCGGTTAACATCCTGGTTGGCCAAAGACCAGCCTGACTTCACTTTTACATCAGACGATATTTTATACCAACAAACGAGTGTCCAGCTCGCTAATCGTCGAACCCTGCACAATCAAGTTAATATTGATATTCAGTATCGATACCAACGCCTCAAAGAACGTGAAATACAGTATGAATATACGTATCCTTTGAGTCTATGCGATCAGCTTCATCAAGGCGCAACGATGCCAAATACCGCGATGATTCAACAAGCTGTATCGGGGACAGGCTGGCAGCTTAAGGGAAGCATTCGCTTTGTGAATCAGTATCCAGGTGGCACAGTTCACTGTAATGGCCAACAGGTTGCTTTTGTTATCTCAAATGAGTTACAGCAATACTTGGTTCGAGATGCCTCATTTGCGTTGACTAAGCGCTTTAATCAAACGGTAACAGAGCATTATGTTTTAAATCTAGAAGCGCCTCAGTCGAGCAGCCAAATTGGTCCAATCTTACGTCAGGAGCATGCTAGTTTAGAAGTGCCCGCAGATGTTGATGCCTTCAAAGCTGGTCAGATCATGGTAGGCAGTATTACAGACGAGGCAGGCGATAGTGTTATTGAGATAGAGGATAGGGCTGCGCTTTCAAACCTAGCTCAAACGCTCCTGCATCAAGCGAAAGTGTCTATCTTAGATGCGCATCGGCAGAATCAGATCACCTTTAAAACGATATTGCACCCTCATATAGAACGTCACCATACGGTGGCTTTAGAAACATTCGAGGTTAAAGCTAAAGGTAAGGTCCGACATATCATTCATGAATGCGACTTTAATCAAGGCAGTAGCCTAACCACAATTACAATTGCCGTTTCCAGAACGGATAGCAATGAAGAAGTAAATGAATCTAGGCTAGGGTTACCAGTGAGGCCATCTGGCCATGGGAGCCCACAGGGGGATAGGCAAGCTGTTGCGCTTCCTCGATTTGGCGGGGCAGCTTCCTCTGAGGCATTCAATGAAGATTGGGACGGGTATACTGGAAATACACAAGTACAGCCAGGTGTGACAAGCTATCCAGAGCGCTTTGTTGTTCCCACACCTGAAATTGACGAAGCTCAGGCCCCTAGCGACGTTCATACTACCGAACACTACCAAATCAACATCCCGAATGAATATCTCATTCTAAACGCTTAATCTATGACGACAGACGCTCGGTTTGTTAAGCATGTTAATCAGCTTATTGAAACTAAGAAGGTTTCAACTGAGCGACTTTCGCCAGCTTTATCTGAGCCTATAGCGGCTTGCCGTGGTGTCGGCACAGCTAACAACCCACCAGCCCCATCCGATTCAAGCAGTCTTGCTTCACCTCTCAAAGAAATTCCAAATACGCGTGAATACCATGAGCCAGAGCTGATTAAAAGCAGTGATGGCTTATTTGTGATTGAATCCAAATCATTAAAATCAGCTCAATTTGAAGATGCGAATGGAAATCAAGTTAAGCTTGAGTTTGCGTCGGAATGATTAAGCAAATTCCTATATTTGGCTTGCCTTATGAGGACTCAATGGGCAAGGATAGCCAATTGGTCGCGATACCTGATTATCCTATTCCTGTCAGAACAGCAGAACAACTCCAATTCGATCAGCAGCATGAGTTAGTTTGGAAGAACCATACGATAGTGAAAGATGATCGCCTTGGGGGTGTTCATTTAGGAGAAGGTTGGCTCCTTTATATCGATCCTGATCAAACCGTTTGGTATCTCAAGATGGGATATGAAGTGAATGGCAATCAATGTGCTATGAGCTGTACGCTAGAGAGCATCTTTGGCCGATTTGATAGGAGTTTTTCCCCTATAAATCGTTTATTGATTGAAGGTGAGACGTTCCTGTTGCCATATGGAAGGCTGAAGCCATTAAATCGATTTACTTTTGAGCGAAAATCTGATGGTTCTGAGGTATTGATTCATGTCTATGCCGATTTGTTATCTGAGAACACCATTGATTTACCTGAAGAGATGGGCCTCTACGAGATTTGGAAACTAGAAATATCAGGCGTGGGTTATATTTCAGACGATAAATCATTAGGCGATGGTATCTCTGCAACGCTGACTAAGTTCAAATCCTACGAAGCGATTTATCAGAATGAAAATAAAACCATACCGCTTAAACGCGAGGAATATCGAGTTGGTAAACTCAATATCAAAGAATGGTATGAGCCAGAGGAGCCAATCCCTCCAAACTGTAATGCAAAATCATTTCATATGACATTTGATTTAAAGTTGGTGCCCAATAATGACGAAGTGGTTCCCTTTAGGTTTGATCGTAATACCTATGATCAAACCAATTGGTATGGTAGCTCTGAATTAAAAAGGGCTATTGTGAGGATGCTTTACGATGCATCAGGTGAGATTAGAACGATTAGCGTCAAAAGAGAAAAAAATAATCTGAAAAGACTATACCAGCACTTTGATGGCAAAGGATGGGCTACGCAAGATAACCTACAATATCTTTTTAAAAATGGGGTTTGTGTCCATAACGGCAATCCACCAATCCTAATTGAAGATTATGAAGGCGTACAACTGAGTGACATCATCACTCAGCTTAGTACTTATGTGACTTTACTTGAAAATGATGAAGTGACCGATAAAATGGCCTTAGTCGGCGAAGTTGCTCAACACGCACGCACTGTAATCGGACAGCCTGTCGATACTACGATGAATGTCAAAGTCACGCTTAATGATCAAGTGCTTCGCGATTATACAGATAAGCCCGGTAAAATACCGAATCAGATTTTAAAGGATCCCTTTTTTGGAAAATTGCCAGAGGATAAAAATTTACAGTTCAAGACAACAAGGATTGAATTTACTATGAATAATATAATTAATATCGCTTAAGTAAATTTCAAAACAATAACTAATTGATGTCTTTTATGTTCCTAAAATGCAATAGTGATTCAGCGAATGGCTGTATAATTAATTTCTTTTCATCAAAAAGGCCTTCATTCATCGCAATGTAAATAGCATTAGCCATATTGAGGGCATTTAGTTTTTTGAGAATTGATTTTTTATGTTCTTCAACAGTATTCTTCATGATTCCGAGAGCGGTGGCTGTTTCATTTGCGGTTAATCCTTTAGCGCAGAGTTGCAGACAGTCAATTTCACGAGGCGTCAATATAGGCGTAACAGATTGGGTAAATATTCTTTGAAGTAGCCGAGTACTGTGGAAATAAGGTGATTGTTTTAATTCAGGATTATGGTCTCTGAAAATGCTTAAATTGGATTCAATGAATTTTAATATGAATGATTCGAAGTCTTTATTTCTTTTCTGATAAATCCATTTCAGATCGAATTGCGGTGACTTATGCGCGGCTCCAAAAATGATATCAAAATCCGGTGTTCGATAAAATTTATAAAATGAACGGTATACTGAATGCTTTTCAGTCAAAATACGATGATACCTTTCTGATAGCCCTTTGCCATTTTCGCAAAGATAGTAATTCTTGTCACTAAATAACCGAAGAGATGTGCTTGCGTCATCTTTATAAAACTCATGCTGATAGTAATCATTCAAATGTGAGTAAATATTTGACAAAACAAAGCGTTCATTATTCTTGAATAATAGATAGATTACGAAATAATCAGTGCCAGATGCAGCTCGAATATGCTGGGAAGTTCTATCTATCTGATCTTTGAACCTCACCGTCGCAATGTTAGGTAACTCCATAAATGACTCCCTATTTTCGGGGGTTTTAATTTAATAAAAATTCCTATAGGTTTTCAATGTTCTTTGGAGCTTAAACAAAGACAGCTGAACAAATTAGTACTTGAATGCAGTAGGTGAGAAAATGACGGGTAACCAGGGTAAGTTTTCAATTTCAATGAAAGTACGCGACTATGAATGTGATATGCAGGGGATTGTGAACAATTCTGTATATCTAAACTACTTAGAGCACGCAAGACATGAATTTTTAGAAACCGTCGGGTTGAATTTTAAAACTTTGCTTGAAAAGGGAATCTATCTCGTAGCTGTTCAAGCCGATCAGCTTTATAAACGTCCTTTGTTGTCTGGGCAGGAATTTAACGTAACTTGTCAGATGTACCCAGAATCTAAGTTTAAGATCAGATTTAAGCATGAAATTTATAATGAACGAGATGAGTTAGTATTAGAAGGCAATATGGTTGTTGCAGCCATAGATAAAGACCGAAAACCTGTATTGATATCTTCATTTTATCAAGTTGTAGGAGCTTAAAATGATTGCTGAAATAGAGGGCGTTATTCAGTGTTCATTTGCAAAGGATTTAAACTTTAGATTTAGCAGCTGTAGTGAAGCCTTAGCGGAAATGGCAGGGGCTGACTCTCCCAAGCAAATGATAGGTAAAGATGATTATCAGCTTGCCTGGCGTCGTGATGGTGACTTTTTTAGAGAAAAGGATATAGCCATATTAAATGGAGAACGATGCTACACTAAGCTTGAAAGTATTGAAACCAAAGATACAGATAATGATGATTCTAAGGCTGTCAAGGAAACAAAAATTATAATCACGAAGGCTCCTTTGTTTGATGCAGAAGGTACCTTGCTAGGCATCTGTGGATCCTTGATAGATGTCACTCATTTGAGTATTTTCACAAAATTTTCTGAACTAGATGAACAAAATCGTTTCTGGTTGGGTAATAAATTTGATAATGAATATCTTACTGAATCAGAATTAATTGTTTTAAAAGGAATTGTGGTAGATGGAGAACGTGGAGTTGCGCGCCAACTAAATATTTCGAGAAGCACGGTTTCATCACATTTACAGAATATCAAAAGAAAATTTCAATGTGGCACTATCGTAGAATTAAGAAAATATGTGATTGAATCAGGGATAATACATGAATTATTTGGCAAGAGTATCTTGGATCAATATATTAAACAAAAAAGCCAAACGGCTGATATGAAATTATAAAAATATAAAGTAATGTCCTTAGAATATTGAGAAATAGGGACAATTATGTTGGTATCAAAAGAGCTTTTTTGGTTTCAAAATGTAGAGCTAGATCAAGGGTTAAAAGTTGACTGTTTAGTAGATGTAACTAAACAAGAAGCAGAAGAAGGTTATTTACTTATTGCTGATGGCAACAAATTAAAAATGCTAAAAGCATCCTCTCAGGAGAGGGAATATGAACTTAAAAGCTACTTTTGTATTTTGGGTAAAGTGAAAAGATACGATAGCCAGTTATTTTGAGCAGTTAACCTAGCAAAGTTACCCAGCTAAATATAAGTTATTAAACTTAAACTATTTTTGAATGAAACCAACAGATCTGCGCCACATCAAATTTAGGCAATACCTTCTGACTTTAGAACTGAGGGGGTATAAAGCTATGTCTCTTGGGTCCGGTATGGGTCCGGTAAATATGAGTTTGATTGATGAATGTTCTGTAACTATTTGATTTTAATGGTGCCCCGGGCAGGATTCGAACCTGCGACCTGTCCCTTAGGAGGGATGTTCAGTCTAGAACTTCAATACGTCTCCGTATTAAATGGTATTAAAAATATTCATAAAAAACATATGCATAAATAAAATATTTTTCTTTTGCCTCGTCTCAAGTTATTCTAATTCGCAATCTCATTGGGCCCCGTATGGGCCCCGTAACTTAAAAGCAGCGAAGATGAAGGCCAAACTGACTACTAAGTATGTAAACCAAGTTAAAAGCAAAGAAGTTGATTTTGAGCTTTATGACACAGACTTGAATGGTTTTTACCTTAAGGTTTATCCGAGTGGCGCTAAAATTTTCTTTGTACGTTATCGTTTACCTGATGGAAGACGTTGTAAGTTTAAAATAGGTCGTGCTGATGCCTTAACAAATATAGAGGCAAGAGAGCAGGCTAAGAAAATTTTGGGGGAAGTGGCTATTGGGAAAGATCCAAAGGCAGCTAGCTATATTCAAGAAAATAAAATTCCGACCTTAAGACAGTTTATTACAGAACAGTATCAATCCTGGTGTGAGGCTCATTTGCAATGCCCTGAGCGTCAATTAAGTAAGTTATTGAAGTTTACGGATTTCTTGCAAATTTCATTGAATGAAATTAATCCCCAAAAAGTAGAGAAATGGCGTTCGGTTTGCCTTAAAAATGGTAACGCCCCAGCTACAGTTAATCGAAATCTTGTGGTTCTCCGTTCAGTTCTATCTAAAGCTGTACAATGGAGTGTACTTGACGTGCATCCTCTCTCAAAACTTAAGCAATTGAAAGTTGATAGATCTCCCAATATTCGTTATTTAACAGAGGACGAAGAGTATCGATTACGTATTGCATTAGATGAAAGAGAATCAAGGTTACGAACTGAGCGAGATAGTGCGAATGCTTGGCGTTTGGAAAGAGGGTATGAGCTGTTTCCAGATTTATCACAGCAGCCTTTTGCAGATTATTTGAAACCTCTCGTCTTGCTTTCTTTAAACACAGGCGCTCGGCAAGGTGAGCTGTTTCGGATGCATTGGAATGATATTGATTTTGATAGAAAGAGCTTGGCACTTATCATGCGGGGCAAAAGGAAATCATACACTCGTCATATTCCGCTCAATCGAGAAGCATATGAAGTGCTTATTGGCTGGAGGAAGATGCAACTTGAATCAAACAAGCTTGTGTTTCCATCTAAAAATGGTGAGAAACTGGATAATATTCAGTCCTCTTGGGAGAACTTGAAAAAGCATGCAAGGATAGTTAATTTCCGCTGGCACGACATGCGCCATCATTTTGCCAGCCGACTTGTGATGAATGGGATACCGCTTAATACAGTCCGTGAACTGCTTGGACACACCAATGTTGAAATGACTTTAAGATACGCACATCTTGCGCCTGAACAAAAGGAAAGAGCTGTGGCTACTTTAGATAGAGTGGTTTAGGACAATAATTGTCATGTTCAGGTTCATTTGTTGAGTAAATCTTTGAGCATTCTGCCTTCATCTAAGATTAAATATGAATGAGTGTCTCCCACAGTTTGCAACAGTAATTGGTCTGTAGTTGAAGTTCCAGTCTTGATTGGGTTGATATGTTGCCTCATTGATGATAAAAGGTCGCATTAATTCGAAGCGCATAACGCTGCCATATCAAATAAATTGCGGGGAGTACAATAAGTGCCAAAAGTGTTGCAGTAATCATCCCCCCAACCATGGGAGCAGCAATTCTACGCATAACCTCAGATCCCGTACCACCGATGAGCATAATTGGTAATAGACCGCCAATAATTGCTAATGCAGTCATCATAATGGGCCGAAGGCGCAATAAGGCTCCTTCAGTAATTGCCGCTTGAATATCTTCAAGGGTGCATTCTCTTTTTTCTTCTTCCGCGAGTGCTAAACGTTTTTTAAGTGCTTGATGAAGATAAATAAGTTTCACAACCATAATTTCAGCGGCAATTCCAGCAAGCGCAATGAAACCCACTCCTGCCGCAACGGATAGGTGATAACCTAAAATATAGAGAAGCCAAATTCCACCAATAAGCGCAAAGGGTACGGCTGATACAATGAGTAAAACCTCAGAAAATCGCCGGAAATTTAAATAAAGCAGTAGAATGATGATTGCCAATGTGAAGGGAGCTACTAGAGCAAGGCGTTCCTTTGCACGTTCCAAGTATTCGTATTGACCTGACCAGGTTAAGGAATAGCCTGCAGGAAATGTTATTTTCTGCTGTATTTTTTGTTGTGCTTCTCTTACATAAGAAGCTATATCACGATCCGCAATATCAACATATATCCACCCATTAAGCCTAGCGTTTTCACTTTTAATCGTATCAGGTCCTTCCTGAATCCTAATTTGAGCCACTTCACTCAAAGGGATAGTTGCTCCAGTAGAGGTGATAATCGGAAGTAAGCGCAATTCTTCTAAAGAATCACGAATCTCACGTGGGTAGCGGATATTAATAGGATAACGCTCCCTTCCTTCTATGGTTTGAGCGATATCCATTCCGCCCACCGCAATTTCTATTATTTTTTGAACGTCTTCAATATTGAGCCCATATCGAGCTATCTTCAGGCGGTCGATTTCAACGTTAATGTATCGGGCGCTTGCCACGCGTTCCGCAAAAGCTGAAATAGTGCCAGGTATACCTTTAAGCAGATCTTCAATTTGCTTGCCAAGGGACTGAATAATGTTCAAATCAGGGCCTGCGATCTTTAAGCCCACAGGTGTTTTTATTCCTGTGGCCAACATATCTATTCTGGTACGAATTGGCATAACCCAGGCATTAGAGAGTCCAGGCAGCTTAACACGCCCTTCTAATTCTGCACGTAATTTATCGATAGTCATGCCTTTACGCCATTCATCTTTAGGCTTGAATTGAATCGTGGTCTCAATCATCCATAAAGGGGCAGGATCTGTTGCAGTTTCTGCACGTCCAATCTTACCGAATACAGTTTTTACTTCAGGGACAGTTGCAATCAGCTTATCTGTCTGCTGCAAAATTTGTTGGGCCTTTCCGATGGAAATTCCAGGAAATGTAGTTGGCATATACAAAAGGTCACCTTCATCCATTTCGGGCATAAATTCCGCGCCCAGATGCAACAAGGGCCAACAACCGACTATGAGCAATATGATGGCAATTGCTAAGACAGTTTTGGGAAACCATAAAACAGTTTGCAGTATCGGTCTGTATACTATAGCCAATGTTTTATTGAGAGGGTTTGCTTGTTCAGGTTTAATTTTGCCTTTAATTAGGTAGCCCATTAAAACAGGCACCAATGTTATTGACAAAATGGCTGCACCTGCCATAGCGTAAGTTTTAGTATAGGCAAGAGGGATAAACAACCTACCTTCTTGCGCTTGCAATGTGAAAACGGGCAAGAAGCTTACGGTGACAATAAGCAAGGAAAAGAACAAGGCAGGGCCTACCTCTATTGCTGATTGTTGTATGATTTGCCACCTATCTTGAATTTGTTTCTCGTGCTCAAGATGTTTGTGTGCATTTTCAATCATGACGATGGCTGCATCTACCATCACGCCAATCGCGATGGCTATCCCGCCCAAGGACATGATATTGGCGTTTATTCCCTGCAAATTCATAATAATTAACGCCATCAAAATACCAATAGGAAGGCTAATGACAACGACTAAGGAAGATCGAAGGTGAAAGAGGAAAATCATGCAAATTAATGAAACTACAATAAATTCCTCAATTAATTTGTCATATAAAGTTGCTACGGCGCGTTGAATAAGATTGGCACGGTCATAAGTCTCGACAATTTCGACACCTTTTGGAAGGTTTGATTTAATTTCATTCAAACGTTTTTTTACGTTTTTAATAGTGTCCATAGCGTTTTGGCCATAACGCATAACAATAATACCGCCAACGACTTCACCTTGCGCATTTAACTCAGCAATGCCACGACGGATTTGAGGGCCAAGCTGCACAGTAGCAACGTCTTTCAGTAAAATTGGAACACCATTTTTATTTAAGCTAATCGGAAGTTGCTCAATGTCTCTTATTGATTTCAAATAACCTTCAGAGCGTACAAAATATTCTGCCTCTCCCATTTCTAAAGATGAGCCACCTACTTCTTGGTTTCCCTTTTGTACGGCTTCTTGGACTTGCTGTAAAGTTAGATTGAAAGCACGTAATCTATTTGGATCTAATGAAATCTGATATTGGCGTACCATACCTCCTATCGGAGCCACTTCTGCTACCCCAGGAATTTTTTGAAGTTCATATTTCAAAAACCAATCTTGGATGCTCCGCAGTTGCGATAAGTCATGTTTGCCTGTTCGATCGACAAGCGCGTATTCATAAACCCAGCCCACGCCCGTTGCATCGGGTCCCAGCGAAGCACGCGCACTAGCTGGTAGTTTATTTGACGCTTGATTGAGATACTCTAGTACCCGAGATCGTGCCCAATAAAGATCAGTTCCATCCTTGAAGATGACATATACAAAAGAATCACCAAAGCTCGACTCGCCTCTTACTGTTACCGCGCCTGGAACAGATAGCATTGCGGAAGTAATGGGAAAAGTTACTTGATCTTCGACGACTTGCGGGGCTTGACCGGGGAATGTGGTACGGATAATGACCTGCACGTCAGATAAATCCGGTATAGCATCCACAGCCGTGTTCTTGATAGCATATATACCAGCCAATATTATCAAAAAAGTAACAAGCAATACCAAATGGCGATTCTTGATCGACCATCTAATAGTGCTTTCGATCATTGCCTTTTCCCATGCATTTGTTCAAGTTGAGTGATAACAAATTCTTGATCGGATTTCTTTTCCAAAACAA
Source organism: Gammaproteobacteria bacterium (assembly GCA_046348545.1). Lineage (GTDB taxonomy): Bacteria > Pseudomonadota > Gammaproteobacteria > Berkiellales > Berkiellaceae > JAXMEB01. The sequence goes on along the minus strand of JAXMEB010000005.1, from coordinate 135,956 downwards.
AATCTACGTGTTCTTCGGGCTTAAAGTCTTTTAGATTGATTTTATCTGAAACCTCAAAATCCATAGACATGGCTGGCATATTTATCTCAACAATAGCTTCATGCTTGAGTGTGATAAGATGCTTTTCATCATCAATTTTTTCTATGATACCAGTTCCTTTAATTTGCACTGCCTCACCTTCGATTCGTTGAATGCTGGTTCTTAAATTTGCTTCAGAATCAATTAGAAACTGCCCTGACGTTACAACTTGCTCGTCTTTGTCTAGTCCCGATAAAATTTCAACCCGCTCGTTTATTTCTATACCGGTGTTAACTTTCCGAACTTGAAAGTGTCCCTCTCCTAAAGCAACGATGACATGGTTACCCTGGCTACTGCGAATTAAAGCTTCAATAGGAATATTGAGGGTATCGGTCTTCGGATCGATAAATAAAGTAATATTGGCGTACATGTTCGGTTTTAATTCATTTTTTGGATTATCGAAGAGAAATCTGATTTTTAAAGTGCGGGTATTAGGGTCCAGCTCAGGGTAGATATATTCGACTTTGCCTTTCCAGGTTTTTTCAGGAAATGCAGGCAATTTTGCATTGGCCTCCTGTCCTTGTGATATCCATCCCGCTTGTTGTTCATATATTTGGGCAATAATCCATATGCTCGATAAATCTACTAAACTCATTAATTCAGTATCCGGTGTAACCCGCATGCCTTCTCGAACATTCAGCTTCTCAATAAACCCATCTTGTGGTGATAAGATATCGATTAATTGATCTGCTTTTTTTGTTTTTTGGACTCGATCAATTTGTTCATCCGATATTTTGAAAGCTTGAAGCTTATGCCGCGCTCCCTCAATCATTTCTTTATTCCCGTCCTCGAGTGCAAGCAAGAATTCTGTTTGAGCGCTGATGAGAATTGGGGAATATAATTGAACAAGCAACTGGCCTTTGGTTATCTTTTCCCCATTTGCTTTAACGGTAAGGTTTCTTATCCATCCCTCGGCATAGGTATGAACATGGTGAATTTTATTTTCATTTGGTTCTACAGATCCTACCGTTTCGATTTGTCTTGTTAGAGATCCTTTTTCAACAGCAGCCGTTCGCACACCAAGGTTTTGGATTAATGTAGGGGAAATCTTTATAGTATTGGACTCGGCTTTGATTTCAGGTTCAGAAAAAACAGGGACTAATTCCATATTCATTCGGGATTTGCCTGGTCCTGGATAGTGGATTTGAGGCTCCATAGAATCTATCCAATAGAGAGGCTTTTTATTTGCCTCTTTTGTTGGCGCATCGGGAGACTGTAGGTTTAAATAGCGGCCTAAAAATACACCTAATAAAAGTGCTGCAATAATTACCAAGGCCAGCAGCACTTTTTTCATAAAAAGTGAACTCCAACGTTGTCACTGACTCTGATTAAGAGAATTACCAATACCTGTTCCAAATTAATTAGAAATTCCCAACTTTAGTATAGGTATGTTCAGTTAAATAACAACTTGTATGTTTTGGCAGTCCTTTTTGTGGTATTTTAGTCATCAAACTTTTTTATATTTGAAAGAGGCTTAAATAAAATAATAATTCTAAACCGAACGTTAAAGTGTTTTGTATTGTAGATTCACCCTCAGTTTGTCTAATGTTTTTAAAAGCGCCATAATCCCTTTCATTTTTGAAATTTATTGATGGTCTTCAGTTATTTGAACACTCTTCTAACCACTCGTCCAATTCATCCTTTAAATACCGAATGCTTCTACCGATTTTGAGATGCTTCGGGCCTGGGGTGCGATTGCCGATTTTGCCCTCACTGCGATCTTTTCGGAGAAAGTGAATACTCATGCCGATGTAGTTAGCCGCTTCTTTCTCAGTGAGACAGCGTCTCATCAACGTGATATCCATACTTAATTACTCCTTATGTCATTGATGCCTTAAATTAAACCACTTTAGGCAATGAGTCAATGCATTAAAAATTGGCAAGTAATTGGCAGACGACGCCACAAATGTCGGCTGAATCATTCAATGGCATCACAGGATAACGAGGATTTAGAGGGAATAAATCATAAGCTCCGCCTTCAACACTGAGTTGGCGAAGTAGAGTGATATTTTTCCCTGGTTGTCTGACAACTACAAAGTCATGATGCGCAGCTCTTCTATCAGGATCCACCACAATCTCGCAGCCATCCTCAAAACTAGGACCATGAGTTGAGGTCATACTGCTGCCTTGAATCATAAGACCAAAAGCGTGAGGACCGACATTCTTATTGGTCGCAATCCACCCCATAGAGCTGTCGTGTTGATAGGTTTTGCATTCATCTTTCCAGCATGCGGCTTGCTCCCATGTAATTAGTGGGACGAGACGCGCAGGAGTTCCTAAATAACGATGATGTTCGCTACTAGGAATTCTCTGCATAATTTCAGTCTGCCTTTGAACCGGAATAGGTTCATCACCCTGCAACTGAGCTAACGTCAAACCGAAATAATGAGCAAGTGGTTTTAAGGTTGATGGCTTAGATTCTTTAATCTGCCCAGAGACAATACGGTGAATCGTAGATTGGGGAATACCTGTTTTGCGAGATAACTCACCTTCGCTGATTTTCTCATCTGCCAGCATCAACTTTTTTAAATTGTCCTGTACTGGATTATCCATGTGTACCTGTAATGAGACCGCCTAATACATACGCGGATTATGCGTGCCAACTTAACAAATGTAAAGTCATTAGTGGATTGACAGTCAATGCGTTAGCGCATTAAAGTGGGGAAAATTAAGGAGGCAGTATGGATTGGTCGTTAATTATTTCTGAAATTTTATGGATAGAAGAAATTACAGAAAAAGAGCTAAGCAAGTCACTTCAAACATCTATCACGCAGTCCGCACTCAATAGACTCAAGAAAGGGTACACGCGAACTCCTAGTTACAATTTAGGGGATGAGCTTGTTAGGCGGCACAAAAAATTAAAACGTCAGGCGAATCAAATTCAAGTATAGCAATGGAGGCGTAATATGAATGGGCATTTAACAACCCTTGTTTCTCGTTGGCACTCACTTAAGCAACTTCAAGACCATTATACAGCTGAGCGGTTAGAGGTCGAGAAAAGCATCCAACGTTATCTCTGCGAAGAAAATAAGTGGAAGTTAAGCGGCACAATGACTCTAGGCGAATTGAAAATTCGAGCAGTCTTAAAACGCAAGTGGAATCAAGATAAGCTTTCTAGAATAAGAGAAACGCATCAATTACTCCCGAATCAATTTCCTTTTCAGATTGAATATAAAGAAAACAAAAGCCAAAGCGAATATCTGGAAGAGGAAGAATCCGATATATGGCAACTTTTGCGTCCTGCATTAACAGTCTATCCCAGTAAGCCTTATTTTTTCTCAGCAAAAAAAGAGGACTAACATGGCCTTACCTGAACTTATCTCTGGGAAAGTGAAGCGCCCTGTACGTACTGTGATATATGGAGTAGAGGGCGTAGGTAAATCAAGCTTTGCAGCTAAAGCGCCCACTCCCATTTTTATCGCCACAGAAGACGGTACCAGCCAGCTTGATATCACTCGATTTCCGTTAGCAGAGGACTGGAATATGATGCTGACTCAAATTGGTTCTTTGCTGAAAGAAGAGCATGCATTTCAAACGCTGGTATTGGATTCATTGGATTGGGCCGAGCGCCTCTGTATTGATTCAATCTGTCAGCAGAAGCAAATTAATTCGCTTAGTGATTTGCCCTATGGCAATGGATACTTTGAGGTCCTGAAGCAATTTGAGCGCTTGTTAAGAGGTTTGGATGGCCTTTATAGAAAGGGCATGCACATTATTCTTATTGCTCATACGCAGATTAAAACTTTCAACAACCCTGAATATGAAAACTACGACCGCTATCAATTAAAACTTTACGAAAAAGTCTCATCGCTTATCAAACAATGGTGTGATTGTTTGTTGTTCGCCAATTTCGAAACCTTCGTAGCACCCGCTGGTGAAGGATTCAACAAACGTCATATCGCCCAATCTTATGGAAAACGGGTTCTCTATACAGAACACCGTGCTGCCTTTGATGCCAAGAATCGCTATCAGCTTCCAGCCATTATCGAGCTAGATGCGGAAAAATACTTTAAAGCCTGTCAGTAACTTAAGGAGCAAGTGTATGAATCATGATTATGATTTTGGGATTAATTTGTCTGAAATTGAGGATGCGAATGGATTTATGTCGCTATCAGAAGGTGAATATATTGTTAGGGCAACGCAGATAAGCATGAAAGATACGAAAAATGGAGATGGTAAGTATTTAAAATTCGAGTTCACGGTGCATGAAGGTAAGTATCAAAATCGAAAGTTGTATCAAAATGTCATCGCCGATCATATCAATCAAGATGCGAAACGGATTGGATTACAGTGGCTGAAGTCTTGGCTTAAGGCATGCAAAGAAACTGGAGCTGAACGATTAACCCTTTCCTTGCTCTATCGTTTCTTACATCAGCCCTGTAGAGCAAAGATTACAATTGAGAAGGGCAGTCAAGGATATTCGGATAAGAATAGAATTCAATCCTTCAAAAAGCTCATTGAGCCCGATAATGATGTTCCTTTTTAGGTTCAGGAGGAGCCATGCGTGATTTTTGTAAATTCTCACCTAAGTTTTGGCAGAGTGATTTATCTTGGCAGCTTAAAGCGCTGGGGATAGAAGCTCATTTTCTCGCGTATTATCTTCAAACCAATCATCACTCTAATATGTTGGGGGCATACTACTTGCCCCTTTCATACATCGCACATGATACAGGGATACCTGAAAAGCACCTCCCCAAGCTATTGCATGCTTTGCAGGAGTTGAACTTTTGTCACTATGACTTCAAACGTCAATATGTATGGGTGGTAGATTTAGCATTGATGCAAACTGGTGAAATGCTAAGGCCAGGTGATAAGCGAATAGTCGCACTCCAAAAACAATTCGATGATTTACCCATTTTAGAATTTATTTCTTCGCTTTTAGAGAAATATAAAACGCTTTTTCAGCTAACACCGAGGCTTGATGCCCCATCAGAAGTAACAGCAAGCCCCTTCGATGGTCCTTCGATGCTCCTTCGAAGCAAGTATAAGAAGAAGTATAAGGAGAAGGAGAAGAAGACAGAGAAGGAGAATACTTCTGTCGCATCACTGCGACCACGCGAAGAGCTTTCACCTGTGGATAAAGTCTTTGAGTGCTGGAAGGAGGTAATGAACCATCCTCAAGCTCAGCTAGATGCGAAGCGAAAGGATTTAATTCACCAAGCCATAAGATGGGGATATAGCGTTGAACAGCTCTGTGATGCAGTGACAGGGTGCTCCATCACACCCCATAACATAGGCGAGAACGATAGAGGTCAGCGTTATGACGGTTTGCATATCATTTTGCGATGTGCAGACCAGATAGACCGCTTTATTCGCAATGCCCACACCCCACCTATACAGCCATTACGGAACGAAAGCTTGTATGAGCAAAATCTAGCAGCTACCCAAATCTGGTTGGCAGAAGAGCGTGCAAATGAAATGGAGGTTGAACATGTTGTTAACTGAACAAGAAAGTTTTGGGCAACTCTTAGCAGCAGTAGGAGAGGTGTACAACAAGCGTATGTCACCAACCCTAACTAAACTTTATTGGCGGGCGTTGGTAGGCTTTGATTGGCAGGATGTAGTCAGAGCATTCGAAGCCCATGTGCGAGACCCTGATAGCGGTCAATTTATGCCTAAGCCTGCAGACATTATCCGTGTGGTCAGTGGTAATGGAGAGTCTCAATGCTTACAGGCCTGGAGTAAGGTTGAGCGGGCGATTCGAAATATTGGGCCTTATCAGAGCGTAGCCTTTGATGAAGCAAGCATTCATGCCGTATTAGAGCAAATGGGAGGGTGGGTTCGATTGTGTACCTTGTCTGAAAAAGATTTACCCTTTACAGCAAAAGAGTTTCAGACGCGCTATAAGGCTTACCGTTATAAGCTGCCTACTCACTATCCCCGATACTTTATTGGCCTGAGTGAACACCAAAATGTTTTACAGGGCTTTGAAGGTCATGGAACCGTTTTAATTGGCGACAGAGATAAAGCCTATTCAGTCATGAAAGGCGGAAGCGAATCTCAAATGACACGCATTAGCAGTATTACCAATCGGTTATTACTAACAGGAGAGGCCCATGCGTGAACCAGAAAGGCTCCTGTCGAGATTAAATGCTGTGGGTGTAGATTGGCAGAATGTTTCCGCAGCAACGGGTGATGTATTAACTTCAGTGGATATAGCAGCCACCCTGGCCGGGCTTGCTAAGGGACCTTATCTCCTGATGCGTTACCTGTGGTGTGGCGATAAGACTGTAGGGGCTGAATTAGTTGAACTTCTTTTAGCAGATGCGATTCAAATTGCACATAAACAACAATGGGGGTGCAAACATAATTTACCTAGATTAAGCGCGCTTGTAAAAATGGCCATTCATGAAATGGAAAAGATTAATCTCTGTAAATCTTGCAAAGGCACAGGAATGAAAATGCTGGAGTCTTGTTGCCATTGCGATGGCGTTGGGAAAAAGCAACGTACTCAAGCTGAGTATGCTAGATATTGTGGAGTTGACCCTAGTAATTGGCAACGAAGGTGGTCTAAGAAATATGAGAAAATTTATTTGCATGCAGTAACATGGAACGATATTGGAATAAACCATATGTTATCAAGGCTCTGAGTTTGACGTGATGACAAGGTTTTTGCTATGATAAATCCAGAATGTATAACTTCACTCAAATCCTTCCTGATTAATTTTAGTTAATTCTTATGGACCTTATCTCACTCGATCTGCCTTGCCAACCAAGGCAGGAAATTCTTGATTTACCAGAAGCACAATTAATTTACGCCGTTATTCAGTCCGCATGGGACGACGCGCATAAGCGTATTGATTGTCATGCCCGCCTTCAGGCAAGAGAATGGTTTTTCTCAACTGTTTTTGAAGAATATTGCGACCTACTCTGTCTATCAACAAGCGTTATTCAAAGCTATGCACTGCAGTCTTGGAGCAATTAATGAAGCATGTGGATAGATGTTGGGTGCTAGACAAGCGTATTAACCTTGGAAACCTCTTTACAGCTTTTATGATAGCAAGCTCTGTCTTTTGGTGGGCAGCACAGCTAGATAAACGAGTCACAGTATTGGAAATAGAATTTGGCACATACAGTCAAGAACATATGGAATTGAAAGCAATACAACGCGACATAGACAGCAAATTGGATAAATTGAAATGAATTTAGTTTATTTCAGCGAAACGGAGCTCAGGTGTAAGTGTGGTTGTGGTCAAGTCAAGATGAATTCTAGCTTTCTAGAAAAGCTAATCGCTTTAAGAGAGCAATTAGGTTTTCCTTTCATTATCACTTCAGCTTATCGCTGCCCTAAGCACAATCAGCAAGCTAGTTCCACAGGGATAGATGGTCCTCATACTACTGGCAGAGCTATTGATATTGCTGTGAGTGGAGAGAAGGCTTATAAGCTGATTCAGGCTGCTCCTGCATTTAATATGACAGGTATTGGTGTAAAGCAAGCTGGACCACATGCAAGTCGGTTCATACATTTAGATGACCTCCAGTCCAAAGATGGGTTTCCTAGGCCATGGGTGTGGGGATATTAATGAATCCATTAGTTAAATTTTTTTCTGCTAGCACATCTGAACCCATTGAAGCGATTGGCAATGTGTTAGATAAACTCTTTACCTCTGATGAAGAAAAGGTTCAAGCACAAGCGGTATTCGAGAAATTAAAGCAACACCCAAACGAGCTTCAAGTCGAACTTAATAAAATAGAAGCTCAGCATCGCTCGTTACTCGTTGCAGGTTGGCGCCCTTTTATAGGGTGGATATGTGGGTTAGGACTAGGCAATGTTTTTCTTATTAACCCTTGGTTGCAATGGTTATGTGGCGTTGCCGGACCTCAGCTGCCGTTAGATGTCATGATGGAATTAGTGGTGACAATGCTAGGGTTTGGTACGCTGCGTACTGTAGAGAAGTTTAATGGTAAATCAAAATAATGATTTCTGTTAATGTAAATATTAAAGGATTGAATCAATTTCAAAAATCACTAAAGCAAACAGAATCCAATGTAACTAATAAGGCTCAGCAAGCGCTCAATCGTACACTGCTACGTACTAGAACACAGATGACAAATGCTGTGGGTGAGAAGCTAAATCTTAAGAAGAAGACGATTCGAGAGCTGACCAGTATTCAACGTGCGACTAAGGTAACTGGACTGATTGGCAAGCTTATTGTCAAGAATAAACCTGTACCGCTTCTTGAATTCAATGCAAAACAGAACCGCAAAGGTGTTAGTTTTAAGATATTTAAGAATCGTTCGAGGCAGCTAATCAAGCATTCGTTTATTACCCTCGATAGCAAGGCTAGAGATGCTGTGTTTAAGCGCGAGAGTGCAGCAAGGCTTAAGATTAAGCCGCTTTATGGGACTAGGGTGACGGATGTGGCGAAGGATAAGCTTGACTACATAGAAGTATTTGCGAAAGATTTCATTTCTACTGAGTTGATACACATCTTATCTATCAGGTAATTTTTTGATTCTAACATCGAATGATGGGTCCTTCCCGCAGCTAATCCCTGCGGGCCGCAGAAGCGCAAAATATGACTAGTAACTGGGCCTCGAATTCGATCCAATATCAATACAACTGATGTCTAAACTTAACCTTGTTAACCGAACTGAGTTGTCCCTTATCTATGGAAAAAATGTTTCAACCATTGATACCTGGATACGTCAGGGATTGCCATTTGAGGAAAAGGGCAGCAAAGGAACGGGATGGCTTTTTGATACAACAAAAGTTATCGCATGGCGTGAAAAACAGTTGCGAGAGGAAGCCTCCTCAACTGAGCGTATTGAGCTAGATGAAGCAAAACGTCGGAAGGTTGCAGCAGAAGCAGGCATCCTTGAAATTGAATTGCAACAGAAACGCCGTGATGTTATCTCTACTACCGAAGTGGCTCAAGGGTTGGCGCATGCTTATCTCACTGTTAAGCAGCGTCTTAGAACCATTCCTGAGCGTGTTGTGCCTCAGCTCATATCTGAAGCTGATGAGCAAATTTGCAGAGAGCTTCTATTAAATGAAATCGACGATGCATTGCTGGAATTAAGCCAAATGGATTTTGATGCTCTCACTGCTGAATAAATCCAAAGCACACCTTGCGCCTCCGCCGCGTTTAAAGATCTCTGAATGGGCTGATACCTATTGTTATCTACCTGATAATAATGCAGAGCCGGGCCGATGGCGTACGTCTCGTGCACCATACCAGCAAGGAATCATGGATGCCATTTGCGACCCTCATATTCAGAAGATAACGATTATGACTAGTGCTCAGGTGGGCAAGACCAGCATGCTTAACAATGCAATTGGATATTACATCCATCAGGTACCGAAATCAGTCATCATTATGCATCCCACCTTAAAAGACGCTAAAGATTGGTCCACCTTCAAATTTGCGCCAATGATTTCGGGTACGCCTGTATTGAAGGATAAGGTGGCAAAACCTCGCGCACGTGATAAAACTAATACTACACTGCGTAAGGAATATCCTGGTGGCTATCTGATGATTCTAGGTTCCAATTCGACATCGGAGCTGAGAGGTCGCTCTGCACCGATCATTCTATGCGATGAAGTAGACGCCTATGAGCTTACCAGCGAAGGTGACCCCATCAATCTTCTTTGGAAGCGCGCCAATACATTTAAAGATAGGAAATTAGTCTTAACTAGCACGCCTACCGTAAAGGGTATTAGTAAAATCGATCAAGCTTGGGAATCGTCAGACAAGCGTCACTTCTGTGTTCCTTGCCCACATTGTAAAGAAATGCAATGGCTTAAATGGGCAAGAGTGAAATGGAATAAAGATGAATCAGGTAAGCATCTGCCGCATACGGCATATTATGAATGTGAGCATTGTAGTCAACCAATTCACCACAAGCACAAGACCTCCATGATCACAAAGGGCAAATGGGTAAGTGAGAGCGAATTCAAAGGCCATGCTGGCTTCCATTTGAATGAACTCATTAGCCCGTGGCGCACATGGCAAGAAGTAGTCGAAGATTTCTTAGAAAAGAAAGCACAAAACGATTTACAGGTCTTTTTTAATGCCGCCATGGGTGAACCTTGGGAAGAATTAGGAGAGAAAGTTGACGGTAATCATATTTATCTTCGCCGGGAGCATTATAGCCATGAATTACCGGAACAAGCCGTAGTTCTTACTGCTGGGGTTGACGTTCAAGATGATAGACTTGAATGTGAAATTGTCGCTTGGGGCCCAGGTGAAGAATCGTGGAGTGTTGATTACGTCATACTCAGGGGTGATCCTGGCAGAGAAATGCTTTGGTCTAAACTGAGTGCTGTTCTGGCACGTACTTTTTCGCATCCAAGCGGTGCTAAATTATCAATTTTAGGTACCGCGATTGATACCGGTGGTCACTATACTCAAGAAGTCTATCGCTATTGCCGCCAGCATCCTTATCGCGTATTTGCGATAAAAGGAAATTCAGCCCAAGCTGGCCCATTAGTAAGCCGTCCCTCGAAGCGAAACTTAGGTAAAGTTAACCTCTTTAGTGTTAATACCGTGACAGCTAAAGATACGATATATTCAAGACTTAATCTTGCAGAACCTGGCCCAGGGTATTGCCATTTTCCTGTGAAAGAAATCTACAATGTTGAATATTTCCATCAGCTGACAGTTGAAAAGCGAGTTTTACGTTACAAGCAGCAGGGGCGTCCATTTCATACTTACATCAAACCGTCAGGTGAGCGCAATGAAGCACTTGATTGCAGAGTTTATGCGCTGGCGGCGCTTTATATTGTGAATCCGAGTATGAGACCTCTAAATAATGTACACCCTCCAAGACCTCCAAAACGTTGAAAAAGCGTTAATGCAGCTCGCTTTAGGCGAGAAAGTTGTCTCTTTTAGCCGAAGCTCTGCAGTGGGTAGCCAAATGGTTACTTTCAATCAAACCCAAATTGCGGATTTAGAACGTCTTCGTATGCAGATTAAGCGTCAATTAAATCAGGGTAAGTCCGATTTTATCAAAGTGAGCTCCTCTAAGGGTCTATGAATTTCTTCAAAAAATTTTTCTCAGGCACACCTAAGCTTGCGTCGAACTCCTATGAAGGCGCAACGACGGGTCGTCGCTTAGGGCATTGGGGTTTAAGTAGCCATGGCCCGAATACAGCCATCAATGATTCTTTACACCACTTACGCTCTCGGTCCCGCGATTTAGTGCGTAATAATCCCTGGGTAGCGAATGGATTTCGGTCATTAGCTTCAAACTTAATAGGCTGCGGGATTACACCTCGATGGCGATTGGATAATTCTGAGCTCAAAGAACATATTCAACAACAGTGGTTAAAATGGACCAATGAGGCTGATATTGAAGGACGTAGTGATTTTTATGGAATGCAGCTTCTTATTGCTCAGACTTTGATGCAGTCAGGCGAAGCCTTAGTCAGATTTTATCCAAGAGCCTCTGCTTCTGCCCCTTTACAGTTGCAATTGTTAGAACCAGATTTTCTTATTGATGAGTACAATCCTGCTGCCAATATTCATATGGGAATTGAGCTTGGCGCCAGTGGCAAAAGAGCAGCCTATCATCTTTATCAATCACATCCAGGTGATGACAATTTAAATATTAAAAAGCTTCGTGTCCCCGCACAGGACATTTTACATATCTATCGCATTGATAGACCGGGGCAACTTCGAGGGGTACCTTGGGTTGCACCTGTGCTTTTAAAGCTTCGTGAATTAGATCAATACGAAGATGCAGAGCTGGTTAGAAAAAAGACGGCAGCTCTTTTTGCGGGCTTTATTACTGAACCTGCGCCTGATTTCAATCCACAGGAACCTGATTATCCTCAAATGGCATTAGAGCCCGGCATGTTAAAGCGGCTAGCGCCTGGTGAAAGCCTCGAATTTTCGCAACCCAGCGATGTGGGGGGGGGTTATGAGGTTTGGATGCGCCAGCAATTGCGAGGAGTAGCTGCAGGCATGGGAATAACCTATGAGCAACTCACTGGCGACTTAACGGGAGTGAATTATAGCTCGATTCGTGCTGGTCTTATCGAATTTAGAAGACAAATTGAATGCTTACAGCATCATTTAATTGTGCATCAGCTTTGCCAACCTATCGCAATGAGGTGGTTAAATTTGTCTGTGTTAAGTGGTGCTTTAAATATTCCAGATTACTTTGAGAATCCTCAAAAGTATCACCATATTGAATGGCAACCTCCTGGCTGGGATTGGGTTGATCCACAAAAAGATGTTCAAGCTGAAATACTCGCCATGCAACACAACCTCAAAGCACGTCAAGATATCATTTCAAAATATGGTATGGATGCTGAGGAAGTCGATAAAAAGATAGCTGAAGATAAAAATAGAGAAAAATCTTTAGGTATTAACATACAGGAAAATACGAATGCATCCGAACCTACTGAATAGGCCCCTTTTAGCAACCGCGCAGCAAGTAGAAGCTGCATTGTACCCCGCTCAAAAGGCTCTTAACTCTAAGAGCAATTTAGTGAACCAAAATGTAGCTGTAATTCCTGTGGAAGGTTTGCTATTGCAGCGCTTCGAAGGTTTTGGAAGTAGCTATGAAGCCATTCGTTATCAATTGAAGCAAGCATTAGAAAACCCTGCAATTGAACAGATTGTTTTAGACATCGACAGCGGCGGTGGGGAAGTAAATGGGCTTTTCGATTTGGTTGATTTTATATTTGAAGCACGAAAAGAAAAGCCAATCATCGCACTTGTTAATGAGCAAGCCTATTCAGCAGCGTATTTAATAGCATCCGCTGCAACGCAAATCATTGCACCAAGAACAGGCGGTGTCGGTAGCATTGGTGTCATGGTGGCACACCTTGACCAGAGCGATGCAGAGAAGCAAATAGGTTTGAAGTATACAGAAATCTTTTCTGGAAAGCATAAAGTTGATTTTAGTCCACATAAGCCTCTCAGTGAGACTGCAGCTGCGCAATTGCAAACGCAAGTTGATGAGACCTATAAATTGCTTATTCAAACATTAGTACGCAATCGCAATCAACCTGAGAGTGTCTTTGAGAGCACTGAAGCTCAAACATATTTAAGCAATCAAGCCCTAGAGCTCAATCTTGTCGACAAAATCCAACCCATTTACCAACTTATTGAGGAGATTTCTATGAAAGAAGAACAAATCGAAAATCCAGTTAATCCAATGGAGCTATTAGCAGATGAGCGAAAACGAATTCAAAGCATCGTGGATTTATGCGAATTAGCCAAAATGCCGGAATGTATCGGGCCTTTTATTAAGAAAGAGACTTCGGCAGAAGAGGCTAGAACAATATTGCTAGAGAAAATGGCTGCAAACGTTGGTGAGCCTAATATTAATGCAATTAAAGAACAAGCTGGCGCACAGAGCCAAATGATGCAAGCAATGATTAAAGGATTACAAGGAGTTTAAGATGGCAGAATATAAAACAATAGGTCAATCCATGCAAGATAATTTGATTGCAGGAGATTTCCCAATCGTAACAAAAGGCATAACGATTGCCACAGGTCAAATCCTTAAACGTGGCGCGTTATTGGGGCGTGTTCAAGCAAGTGGTAAATATTTGTTAAGCCTCGCAGGCGCTAATAACGGCTCTGAAAATCCTGTTGCTATTCTAGGTGCTGATGTGGATGCGACTTCAGGCGATATCGAGAGTGTTTGTTATTTCTCAGGCCAGTTTAATACTACTGCACTTACATTTGGCACAGGACACACAGCGACTTCAGCTGCTCATATTTTGCGAATATTAAATATTTATCTTACTGAGACAGTTTAGGAGAATTTATGATTGATTTATTTGAAACTCGCACGATGTTAAAAGCATTAGACCAAACTGTACCTACCAAAACATTTTTGCTGGATACTTTTTTCCCGACCATCAGACAGTCGGATACTGATGTAGTAGATATTGATATTATCAAAGGTAAAAGGAAACTAGCGCCTTTTGTTGCGCCTATGCATGAGGGTGTTGTAGTAATTGATGAAGGTTACCATACCGATACTTTTAAGCCGCCCTACATTAAAGCTAAAAAAGTCAGTACAGCAATGGAAATGTTAAAACGACTTCCTGGCAATACCATTTATCAAGGCGAATTTAGTCCTAGCCAAAGAGCTGCGCAGAAGGTTGGAGAAGACTTACGCGAGCTGCAAGACATGATTACCCGCCGTGAAGAATGGATGGCAGCGCAAGCGTTGACCACCGGTAAAATTCATGTCCAAGGCGAAGGTGTTAATCAAATCATTGACTTTCAAATGCGTCCCGACCACCAGGAAATTTTAACGAGCGGTGCGTTATGGTCAAGTGCGACCAGTAATCCCATTCGAGATTTAAGACGTTGGCAGGAAAAGATTGTTCAAGATTCAGGACTAGTGGCTCGGGTGGCTGTGCTGGGACGTGATGTGTTGAATGCTTTCCTCGATAATGAAAAAGTTCAAAAAGTCTTAGACAACTATCGGATTCAACTTGGACAAATTGACCCGCAGAGTCTCCCTAATGGGGCAAAATATTGGGGCAGCATCGATGATATTGATTTGTATAGCTATAACGAATGGTACTTAGATGATAATGGTGTTGAACAACCCATGGTACCCGCCAATACTATTATCATTGGTGCTAATACGGCTCGTACTGCAAGACATTATGGTGCAATCCATGACTTGGATGCTACCGCTGCGGTTCCATATTTCCCCAAATCATGGACGCAGCAAGACCCTTCCGTGCGATTTGTCATGTTGCAATCAGCACCCTTGGTTATTCCACATCAAATCGATGCATTCATGAGTATTAAGGCAGTGTAATGATAAAGTTAAACCCCATTAAAACCATTGTGACTGAAACGAATGTGTATCCACCAGGTGTTGTTTTCGATATGGATGAAAAAGAAGCCAAGATACTCATAGAAATGGACGTAGTGACGGTGGTTACTGTGAAAGATCCGAAGAAAAAAGAGTTGAAAGATATCTAGCTATGTTGTTTGGGATGCTCAATTTACACTGACATCCATCAATGCTGCCACGATTGCAAATAATGCAAATCTTAAGACTCAGGCTATCAGTAGTAATAATAAAGAAGTGACTGAAGTATGTGTTGAGGTGGCTTATAGCGGTGTGGCAACAGCAGGGGCGAGAGTATATATCGTCAGAAATGTTAAAGGCAGTGATGAAGTTGAGACCGACAATCCCTATGGCTTCGAGCTGCCTTTCTCTATAAACAAAACCTATCGGCGTAATGTGACTATCGATGCATTAGATATGGCCGAATTTAAAGTGCTTATCGTCAATGCAAGCGGTGGCTCTATTACGTCAACGGTTTCTTATCGTCAGGCGGTACATGAATCGAGCTAACGCAGATATCCTGCTTCGCCATCAGATTCTCTCGATTGCCACACTCCTTGAGCGCTCGGGTTCTGTTTGGGATAGGGCTCAAGCGCAGTGGTTGAGCTTGAATCAAGCGAAGTGGGGGGTGTCACAAAAGCCTGCCATCGTCTTTGATGGCGTCACAGGCTATCTCGACTTTGGGCATCGTCCGCAGTTCTATGGTCCACGATTTACCATGTGGGCAGATGTTATTGTTGGCGACAAGACAGATGAGCAGCATATCTATGGTCATTTTGGGCGTGACGCACAAGACTTCTCATGCAATGCCCAGTTTACGTGGCAAGCTGCCAGTGGCATGTTGTCATTCAGGGTAGGCGCTCAAGCCACGTATAGCTTTGATCAAACAGGATATGCTCCAAATCAGCGTTATCGACTAGTTGGACGATGTCAGGATAAAAATATCGATTTTTGGGTCAATGGTCGTTATCTTGGTCGCCGAGTGATGGGAGCATTCATGCGGCCTGCATCCACATTTGGTCTTTGGGCAGGTCAAAGAGAATACATTCGATATAACTCCAGGACACCTTTCAAAGGAAAATTAAATGAGTGTGGCTTCGCGCTCGATACATCCGATACATTTATTCAACTCCTCAATCAAGAGAAGCTATTTCGCTCCAAGAGAAAGCGTAGAACTTTAGTAAATTCTAAAAAAATTATTGAAAAAGCATTTCAACTACCCATTTCATTTTTAAAAAGACTAAATCAAGACGGATTTACTCGCTTCAATTGGTTAAAAAAAGCACAATCTGAAAAGAATCTGCCCCTATCCTCAACTCAGGCACAAGTTCATGAAGTACCCATACAGCTTAG
Source organism: Gammaproteobacteria bacterium (assembly GCA_046348545.1). GTDB lineage: Bacteria > Pseudomonadota > Gammaproteobacteria > Berkiellales > Berkiellaceae > JAXMEB01. Next base: position 119,747 of record JAXMEB010000005.1, on the reverse strand, counting down.
TTGGAAGAGCCCACTATTGAGTGAAAGCATTCTTAACCTTCAGAACTTAAATCCAGTTCACGCCCACCAAAGCTGCACCTATGCATGGCTCAATAAGGTTAATCAACATTATGCGATACCGATTTACTTTGGTAATTGGCTCAATGTGATTGCAGATATTGTTATCCCCATTGAATGGCAAGGAGAGGCAGCAAACTATGAAACAGAAATTTGGTGGGTACCAGAACAAAAGAGTCATTGGTTAATACCGGCCAACTCATTTAATCGCCTGAAATTTCATTAAGGAAGCAGCATGCCTGTTATGCCAGAAGACATTGTTTTATACGGCTCTCTAATGATGCCTGAAGATGACACAAGCCAAGTAGGAGGCGGGGTAGATTTAACAACCCAAATTAGTTTTACCGATATTAATCCTGCAGGCTTAGTCGAATTTGTCTCAGATAATCTGTCAGATAGCGGGACGGTCATCATCACAGGGCGTGATACGGCAGGCGTTGTTATCACTCAAGGCGTGTCCTTAAACGGTACCACCCCAGTCGTCACTCAGCATGTGCTAAATACGGTGCTCAAAGTCCAGGCCATGACCCATAGTGGCACAATTACTGTGCGTGAGCTAAGTGGGGAGGTGCTTATGAAACTACCCCCAAGTGTGAATCAAATTCGTAGGCCCTTCTTCAATGTGGCCGCCGATGTCCCAGGAGGGGTTAATAAACTGTATTTTGAAAAAATATTTATGAGAAATAATCATCTTTCTCTTGCTTTGACCCAAGCGCAGGTTAGTAAAACACTCGATCCAAGTGGCAAGATTGAATTTGCACTCGAGCATTCCTTAAATGGAACCGATACCACAAGTAACCGAAATACTATGCCAGCAGGGTACACCTTTGACACTGCTCCAAAAACAATCGGTAATCACTTACCGCAAAGTGCGCAAGGCATCTGGTTAAAGTTAACCCTCAATGCGGGCGATTTAGCGCAAAATACGTTCGTGACGTTAAGAGAAGCAGGCCTAACTGTTTAATGCCAAAGCCTTTAATTAAGCATCCTCGGGAAATAAGGCACTATCGAGTTGATTTTAGCCGCATGTTAGCAGAATCAGAATGGATACAAAGCGTCATTAGCATTGAGATAGCACCTGTAGGGTTATTGCAATTTAAACCTTATTACCTTCCTTCGCAGGCAAAGTTTATTCAATTGACTTTGTCTGAAGGTGTTAATCAAACCGATTATCGTATTTTAATGCTGGTAGAAACGAATCAAGGTCAAATATTAGAGGGGCTAATGCCTATATTGGTGAGAAATTCATGAATCTCGGTTTAGCCCCATTGTTTCAGTTTGGACTGCCTGCACTTTATTATGATTCTTGTGGAAAGGTAAAATCGTGCCAAGTATTTCTAGATACAGGGTGGAAGGATGAGGCAGCAGGTTATGATTCGCATGCAGCAGAAATGGTCACGTTCATTTCAGTACTGCTTGAAACGATTCCTATTCCCAGACGAGATGACCAAATTGAATTAAACAATCACATCTATACGGTGACATCAGTTCATGCTGAAGATGAAGTCATTGCTGTCCTTCAGGTCAAGAAAGATGTTTGAGCTAAGTGCCTATAGTATTGCTGAAACACTTATTGCAGCTCTCAAAGAGATACGCATCAAAAATAGTTATCATACCGATGCGGGCTTAAATGTCTTTCATTCGAGGCAATGGTTTGATTTTAGAGAAATCGAAAAATATCCTGCGCTATCTTTGTTTGTGACAGATGAATCTCTAGTAGATTTTAAAGGTTGCAGTTTCAAACAAGTGATTAACATCAAAATTGAAGGATACATCGAACTCAGCCAGATAAAAACTCTTTACCTGCTAGCCTCTGACGTTAAGCGCGCTTTATTAAGCCAAGAGTATCACTTCACGCTCGAATATGAAGGGCATGAGATGAACCAACCTGACGAAGGCTCACGCATTGGCAGCGTGCAGGTTAAATTTAAGGTTACTTATTTAGAACAAATCATGAAAGGGGTAAACAATGGCCGAATATAGCTATATAGGTAAAGGTAAAGTATTTTTAGCACGCCGTGGCGACCAAAGGCTCCGGTTTGTTGGTAATAGTGACAAGGTGGAATTATCGTTTACGGAAGAGACTAAAGAACTAAAAGATTTCACACAAGCAGGTGGCGGCATTGCAAACTCGCTATCTCGCATCGATAAAGTGGAAGTAGCCTTAAATTTATTTGATTACTCCCCTGAAAACTTATCGCTCGCAGTATTTGGCGAAGCCAATGTCCGTGCAGCGGGAAACGTAACAAACGAACCGCATACCTTGTTTAAGAATAATCTCACTCGTTTTCAGAATAGCCACATCAGCAACATTGGGGTGACCGATGACATCAGTAATATTGTTTATCAGCAAGGCATTGACTATGAGATTCTAAATTCTGGCATTTTTGTGTTAGCAACTGGCAGCATATTAGATAATACAGCCGTTACAGTGGATTATCAGTATGGCGCGACGAATGTGATTCAAGCTTTAGTCAATTCCGGTAATGAGTATCGCTTTGTATTTGATGGTTTGAATGAAGCGCAATCAGGTAAAAAGGTAGTGCTTGAAGTACACCGTGTTAAATTTACGCCAGCTGCAACACTTTCTTTTTTAGGGGATGAATTTGGTAGCATTGAAATGACCGGTACTGCGCTATCAGATAATACCAAAACTGGTGCAGGAATTAGCCGCTTCTTTAAAGTAGAAATGGAGCAGTAAAATGAGAAAAGAAGATAAAATTACAATTAATGGGATTCAAGTCACCATCAAAGAACTTACTGTTGCAGAGGTTCGTCATTGGATGATGGACATGATTGAAAAAGAAAAAGCAAATGACAATCTAAGCATGATCACGACCGCGCTCGACCAAGGTTTGTTCGAAGAAATTGGTCTCAGTGATTTGCTTCGCATGTCAGATTTAGAGAGAGAGCAAATTGACGAATTTACACCTGCTGAGCTTCAAGTCATTATAAAACGTTGTAAGGTGCTTAATCCTGATTTTTTCGGCATGAGGCAAAGGCTTCTCGGATTAGTACCCAAGAATGCCTCTGCCGCTTAGAGAAGAATTGCCTCGCCCTGATTGAGCGAGGGCATGTCAATGTGTGGGATTATGCTTGGAGCTTTTTTGCACAAATAAAATAAATTAGGGCATGTTTTCAATGTTGATTATTTCTTCAACAGAACTATTATCATTACCCACCTCCACACATTTTACCAGTTCTGGCTTTATCCAGGGTGAACGTTGAGTTGCCTGATTCAATGAGCGTACTATAGCGGGCTTACCATATTTTCCAAAAGCTAAATTTCTTGCATTTATTTCAGAATCTGCTCTGATGTCTAAAATTACATTTTGTTTATCACTATATTTCCAATCTGGGTGAGAAAAATTTTCTTTAATCGGAATAAGTTTAAAAATCTTCATCTATTTCGCCCTTTGTAAAAATGAATCAATCTAATGTTAGCTTAATCCTTACTGCCGATACTTCAGCCTTTTCAGCCTCGATTCGTGCAGCGGAACAAGATTTTTCTGCTCGTTTTCGACAAATGGGTAGCGCTTCAAAGCTGCAGTCTAACCGAATTCGGGACAATTTCAATGGCATGTCGGGTGGCGCAGAACGCTTTTCGTTATCTCTAAAGCAGACAGCGAAACAGCTCACAGTATTGGGAGGGGTGGCAACGGGAATAGGTCTGCTTGGCAAACGCATGCTGGATGTGGCTGATAGCACGGCTAAGACGGCCGATAAGCTGGGAGTAACTACCGATTCACTTCAAGAGCTGCGCTTTGCTGCTTCCCAGGCTGGAATTCCAACTCAGAAACTCGAAGCTTCTCTGGCTCAGTTCACCAAACGAATTGGCGAAGCAGCAAATGGCACTGGCACTGCAGCCGCAACCTATAGAGAGTTGGGCATTTCCGTTTTGAATGCAGATGGATCGTTTCGAAGTTCAGAGTCTGTGCTTAATGATGTGGCTGATGCATTGGCAGGCATGCAGTCACAATCAGAGAGGGCAGCAGTGGCTACAGCGTTGTTTGGCCGAGAAGGGGCTACGCTGAACTTGCTACTAGGCCAGGGTGCTAAAGGGCTCGATCAATATCGCAAGCAAGCTCAGGTTCTCGGCATAGTCATTAATGAAAGTTTATTGCGTAATTCAGAAAAGGCAGCAGACCAACTAGACACTCTCGCCGCCATTATCAAAGCTCAAGTTGTCTCCGCTTTCGTGCAACTGGCACCGATTGTTATTAATTTTAGCCAAAGAGTGATCGGAGCTATTCCTTCAATCAAAAGCTTCATAGCCCAGTTGGTGGAGATGAAAGATTCATTTATCTTTTTAGGTAAGGTAGTGATTGGCATTAAGCTTGCGTCTTTTGCTGAAGGATTGTTACTTTCATCTAGAGCTTTTATTGTCGCTACAGCCTCAGGTTCGGGTTTTGTATCTTCCATAACATTAGTAAGCAAAGCGCTCAAAGGGATAGGCATTGGCCTTGCCATTGGTACCCTCGTTGAAGGGCTGTCCCTCTTAAAGGCACAATTAGATATAAAGAAAGATGTTGAAATTTTTGTCGAAGCGCAGCGTTCAATTATCAATACCAATCAGCAATCAGCAAATGTCGCTCGTTTAAGCTTAGAACAATTCCAACAGCTATCTAAAGAGGAGCAATTCTCCTACCAAGAAAGACTAAAGGCAGCTCAACAATTCTGGCAGGCACGGCTTAATTTAGAATCAAGAAAAGACTTTCAAAGTCAAGTGGCATTGGTCGCGGCGAAAGAAAATAGGCTGTATCTAAAAAATCTAAAAGAAATCGGTCAGATATTTTCGCAAAGAAGCTCACTTGAAAAGTCGCATGTCGATTTAGTTAACACCATTCGTAATGAAGAAACAGTAAAGCTCAAGCAAAATATCTCGGAACAACTCAAAGCTTACGATGACGCCAATAACAAACTTATCGCTATTAAAGAAAAGCGCAAAACAATCGCAAAAGAATTTAAAGATCTAGTTGATGAAATTAATGCGCCACCAAAGAAGACCGCAGAGGATTTAACTGTATTAGATATTGTGTCTGCTCAGGATGCCGCACGAGCTGCTCTTAAATCTGGAGATACAGACCAGGCATTTAAAGCCGTGAACCAAGCTAAAGAAGTCATTCAAACAATAGCTCAGACTGGTACTATCACTAAATCGTATTTAACAGAGCAGGCAAATGCTACAGCACAGATAGCAGATAATGTTGTCCAAGCTGAGATTCAAAAGCAAGAAGCTGTTTTGCTGAGTGTTCGTGAAAAAATAACACAAATTAAAGCAGATGCAGAATTGTTAAAGCATCTTAGTGTAGCATTTGACGAAGAGGGCGCAATTCAATCTGCAGATGCAATTAGAAGTATTATTCAAGAAAGGCTTGCACACAATCCAATTAAAATCCCAACGATTGTTATCCCCGATGATAAAGGTGCTGATGCTAGAGTAGATAAAATCTTAACACCTCAGAAGAAAGCCAGGGGTGGACTAATAGTAGGCCCAGGCACCTCTATGAGTGATTCAATCTTAGCTAGGCTTTCACACGGAGAGTTTGTTATGCGAGCCTCTGCGGTCAAGCATTATGGGTTAGGCTTGCTCAATAGGCTTAACCAATTAAACTTACCTAAGTTTGCAACGGGAGGATTGGTGCCACCCAGTGTCCCAATGTTAAGCACCCCATCTGTATCAGCATCTACTCATCAAGTTGCTACGCTTACTCTGAATCTGGGTAGTGATCGTTATGCTGTAAGAACACAAGATGTAGAAGTTGTGCGTGAACTAACTAAAGCTGTGGCGAGAGAAGCACTGAAATCTGGCAGGCGAGCATGAACTTCCATCTTAACGACATCAGTATCCCCATCAAAGCAGGGCTAGAATTTACTCAAACCTATGAGTTGATTGGCGGGAGTGTTACCCAGCGTATGCAATCTGGCAAAGCAGTCAAGCAAACGCATTTTAGGAAATTACGCACGACATTGACTGGTCAAGGCTGGGTGCCAGCTGGACTGGATGGTTTGGATTATAACAGCCCTGTGGTGCTGAAATGCGCTTTGCCAAGAAGTATTGCAAGTGTTTCAAATCAGTTCACTATTCCAGCCACAAGAAGACAAGATGCTGGCTTTGAGCCAAAAGGCTATGGGCTAATAGCTGGAGAGTTAGTTGAAACTGGACTTTTACTCAATGCTAATATTGCTGTACTTAACTTAGTAATAGGTGCTTCGTTTTATCAGGTTCACTATTATCCTCAGATTATAGTGTTTGCTGAACCCCCTCAAATTCAAGGAAATCTATCAACTGTTGAATTTTCATGGTCACTGACTTGTGAAGAAATTTAACTAAAGAGGATCTAAATTTGGCACAAAAATTTATTAACAACTGGTCGACCACTCTCATCCAACCTCTCGGTCCAAATGAAACTGTAATTCAAGTCCCCATTGAACAAGTCAATCGTCTAGCATTTATCCCCCAAGGGGATTATTGCTTACTGACCTTGGATCATGATGAGCAGGTTGAGATTGTGAAAGTGATTGCCATTAATGGCAGTGAGGTGCTTGTAGAACGCGCTCAAGAAGGCACAATTGGAAACTTCTGGGGTTCTGGCTCTAAGATTGAAGCCAGAATCACCGCTGGTACATTAAGTCAATTTCAGTCCCAAGGCTCGACTCCTTTAAATCCTATTATCTTTACCGAATTCTTTGAAGGGCCGGGTGAGATAACCATAACTGCCGCTGAATACCGATTATATTTTGGCGGTCCTGGGTTAAAAGTTGTTCATTTGCCAAGCAGCCTTTCTACCAATCAACGTCATACCGCTATCATTCATGGTCAAAACACAGAAGGCTCGCCCGTTACAGTTCAAATTGGTGATAATAATGTTAGCTGGCAGGGCGGTACGCTTCCAAATTTTCCTCCATCAGGTAGCTTGGTTGAAACCATGCTTTTTACCTTAGATGGTGGAAATCAATGGTATGGTAAAGTTCTCGGAACGTATTAGTGCCTAATCTTCAAGCGATAAATAGTAATCCGATTAATGGAACAGCTGCACTTGGAGAACGGATACACTTACAGATTGCAATTGAGGTCAAACGGTTTCAGATAGAAGCTGTTGCAAGCCTGCAGATTCAAATAATAGTATTTGAAAAGGCCGCACTTGCATTGCCACTTGAGATAAATGTTACTCCGCCCCTTGGTTCAGCGACGGCTCCATTTATAATAAAAACTTATGCGCAAGGCGTAGCCGCTTTATCATTAGCAATTCAAACTTATAATCCATCTGCATTCAATTTATCAAGCTATCATTGGAAAATACGACTTAGTTTAGATGGAATTGATGTTTCAGAAAATTTAACAGGCAATTTGCGGGTTGAAGCAGAAGAAAGTACGGCTAAAATTGCGGAATTTACTCTAGTACCTTTTGCTGGACCTATTTCGGTCAGTAAATGGATAGGAAAACCAATTGTTATCCAATATCTGCTTAGTGAAAGCTCAGGCAACCTCTTGGGTGAATTTTTGTTATTCAAGGGGGTGGTCGATGAGCCCATGTATGATCCTACATCTCGTCTCACAACCTTCAGCTGTACAGACCAATTTCAAGAAAAGATTGAAAACCTAACACGGCAAGAAATTGATTCTTTAATCCAAGGGCATTGGGATGCCACTATATTCGAAGAAAATGCAGACAACTGGACTTATGCCCGCGACCAATTAAGCACATTGCCTGTTGCCCTCGATTTGGATAAAGAGAACCAAATTAGGCTTACGCCGTGGCTGGGCAGAGAGGTAGCGGATTTTAGGTTGACTGAAGAGGATATCCTGTATCAACAAACTCGTGTTCAATTGGCAAATAGAAGAAACCTCCACAATCAATCAGATATAACTCTTCAGTATCGGTACCAGCGATTTAAGCAAAGAGAGATTCTCTACGATTACCGCTATCCATTGTCTTTCTGTGAGCAAAATGCCAAAGGTGCTACTTTGCCTAATACGGAAATTATAGAGCAGGCAATAGAGGGTACAGGCTGGCTAATCAAAGATATAAGCTATGTTCATCAACGTGGTAGCGGCTGGGTAACCTGTGGCAGTGTTACATCTGCTTTTCTGATAAGTGATGAGTTGAGGAAGTATTTAATACGAGAGACCAGATTTACCCTAGCCAAGAGATTTGTACAAACCACAACTGAAACTTATCGATTAGGATTAACAGCTCCTCAATCTATTAATAGCGTGGGCGCAATTGCTCGCAAGGAATCGACTAGCTTTGAAGTACCTGCTGACGGAGATATTTTTAAAAATATTGAATCGTATGTCCCTCCTATTATAGGAAGTACCGTTGACTCAGTTGGTGATTGCGTCTTTGAAATGGAGAATAGGGCCCAACTCGAGAAAGTAGTCAGCACTATGTTAAATCAAGCCCGAACAACCATCTTAGAAGCGCATCGTCAAAATCTCGTAACATTTAAAACGCCACTGAGGCCATTTTTTGAACGGCATCATACGATATTTCTCGATACTCAAGACGTCAAAGCCCAGGGTAAGATAAAGCATATTATTCATGAATGTGACTTTAATGAGGGAAGCAGTCAAACCACAGTGACGCTAGCTGTTTCCAGAACGGATGATACAAACGTAATAGAAGATTCTATTTTAATCGCGCCACCTAAGCTCAGCTCTCTGGGCACTGCACCTACAAATCAGAATAGAGTTTTTCTCAGCTCTCACCTCGGGGGCACCATCGCTGCACCCGCTTATGATTCTGCATGGGAGGGTTATACAGGCAATATTAAGGCGCAAGCAGGCGTAGAGGTCTATCCAGAGCGTTTTACAATCACCACGCCGGAGATAAATGCGGCACAGGCTCCTACTGAAACATTAAGACATCAACAATATCAAATGAGCATTCCAAACGAGTTACTTGAACTAAGGGCATAAGCTATGACAATGAGCTTAAAATTTTATTTAGATGTCAACCTCAGCACACCACTATCAACACCTCTTACCTTTGAGCAAGCAGCTGATGGTTCTACAGGGCCACAGACAAGGGTTATCTACCTTGGGTCAAATACGGGTAATCGACAATTTGAGGCTGCCATTAATTCAGGTGTGGACCCAATTTTATTAAGTGTGGCAGACAGCCAGCCTGGCAGTGGGCAAGAAGTGGATAATGTGCGACTTGCTTTAACACCAAACGATTTAATTACTGCCATCCCGGGCGCTCCAATTACTCTTCCCGCCACACTTCTTTCAGGTGCCAACAACTCAATCCCTATTTATATACAAGTTCAGGACACGGCAGGTCTTGTTGGTACGGATGCAAATATTAGCTTGAATACTAACAATATTATTGAGACAGCTGCTACCCCATGACTACTGATACTCGATTTGTCGAGAACGTAAATCAGCTGGTTCAGGTCAAAAAGCTTAAAAGCCAATCCCTGAATCCTGTAAACTCAGAACCTATTGCCTCCGCTCGTGGCGTTGGGGAGGCCAGTAAACAACTAACGGTTTCATCATCAGGCATCGCATCCCCACTCAAAGAAGTGCCGGGTACGCGAGAGTATTATGATGTTGAGCTTATTAAAAGCAGCGATGGCTTATTTGTGATTGAATCTAAGGCGCTCAAAAAAGCAATATTTGAGGATGCCAATAAGCAACAAGTTACTATTGAATTCGAGCCATAATGCTAAAAAAAATAAACCTACTTGGCCATCCTTTTCATGGTCTTGTTCAGGATGGTTTCTTAGTTCTTCCAAATCAACAAACCATCTCCTATCCAGGCTTGACGAACGGCGATACTCAGCTTGTAGCTATTCCAAACTACCCAGCACCGATAAGAACAACGGAAGAGCAAGCTCGAGATGCCGCTAACGGCTTAAGTTGGCTCAACTATGCGCTTGCAACTGACAATCATCTTGGGGGTGTAGATTTAGGTTTAGGTTGGTTGCTATATGTTGATGCTAATCAAATCGTCTGGCATCTCAAATTAGGCTATGAAGTTATTGGCAGCCAATGTTTCATGAGCTGTACGTTGCTAAGTGTCTTTGGCAGATTTAACGGTGATTATCCCGTGCTATCCAGACAGCTAGTCCAAGCTAGTACTGCACTAGCGCCAATAGGCAACCTCAAATCAATGAATCGATTCACTTATGAACGAAAATCTGATGGGTCTGAAGTGCTTATTCATGTTTATGCTGACTTGCATAATGGCAATGTGATCGATTTTCCAGAACCGATGTCCCTATATGAAGTATGGAAACTAGAATTGTTAGGTGAGGGGCAATTAGCTATAGATGAAAGCTTAGGATTAGGCATTACGGCTAATTTAACCAAGCTCAAGTCTTTTTCTGAAATACAGGTCCAAAGTCAGCAAAATCTTTTGCGTCAAGACAACCGATATAGGTTGGGAAAAGTAAACATTGTTGAAGAATACGATCCCGGACTAGCTGAACCTCCTGAATGCCTAAATAATACTTTTCGTCAAACATTTGATCTTGCGCTTATTCCTGAAGGAGAAGATTTTATTCCATTTATCTTAGATCGGAATGTTTATATCCAAACAAATTGGTTTGGACAAACAGACTCAACAATGGCTATTGCTCGTATGCTTTTTGATGCTACTGGCAATATACATGCTTTGAGTATTAAAAAAGAAAATAAACAACTTAATCGATTCTTTCAGACGTTCTCAGGAAGTGGAACAGGCCAGCAAGGTCCTATTCAATATTTCTATAACGATGGAGTTTGTGCTCTCAATGGTGATCCGCCAGCCTTTGTTGAAGAATATCAAGGAGTGCAGTATGTTGAAAGTGTATTGAAAATATCTAAAGAAACAACTCTATTTTTAGATGACAATTTAATCGAAAAAATTTCACTTGAGGGTGAGACAAGCCAAAAAGCAAATACGGTCATCGGGCAGGCTGTGGTTAATGAAGTTAAAGTAAAAGTAAAAATTAATGATGAAACGGTTCGAGAAGTGACAAAGCAACCTGGGCAGATTCCAAATTATATTTTAGCTAATCCATTTGCAGGATTTCTTCCAAATGATAATGCCAACGGAGTGTACGCTAAATTTTATTTGGGATTACTTTCAAATAATCTTCTGGGACAATTTGCTGATAGATATACTTCTTCAGATATGCCAGCTGTTACACGAAAGGCATCACATTTTCTGATGGGGCCTGGTGTAATTGATGCGGCTGTAAAAAATAACGCGGCACAGTTTTATTTGAAGGGAAGTTTCCATCCGATGACGGGAGAGTTGGAAAGATATATTAATGGAATTCAGGGGTGTGTGTAGTAAATTAAACTTTGTTAGCTACTTTGAATTAGTTCCTGTTACTAAGTGAATTAATTTCGCCCTCATCTGATCTCATTAAAGTGCTTCTCAATATAAGGTTATCTGTATCCCTTTGATACTTCCACTTATCGCATTGCAAGGGTATGAATTGGAATTACTTTTTTATTTTTTCATAATCTTTACAATAACTACGACTAGAAGAATAACTAATACAATTCCTCCAACAACCCAAATTAAATGGCCCGCATGATCCATCATCATAAATTAATCTCCCCTGTAATTATCCGGAAATTTAACTGCCTATATTTTCAGGCGTTTACAAAAAAAATTTTATTATGTATGCTCATACTAATCTCAGCATAAACCCTCTATAGTAAATGATATAAAATTTTCAAGGAAAATGCTTATGTCCCACGAAAAATATCAATCTTGCATTCAAGCATGTAATGAATGTGCTTCTGAGTGTGGGCATTGTGCCACTGCTTGTCTTAATGAAGAAGATGTAAAAAAACTAGCACGTTGTATTCAGCTAGATCAAGATTGTGCTGAAATCTGTTCACTTGCTGCAAGGTTAATGGCAAGCGGTTCTGAATTTGCTCAAAAATTTTGTGCTTTCTGTGCTGACGTATGTCAGGCATGTGGCGATGAATGCAAAAAGCATGCTGAGATGGAACATTGTAAACGTTGCGCTGAAACTTGTTACCGATGCGCCGAAGTATGTCGCGCAATGAGCAAATAATTTGTGTGGCTTTATTAGGGAATGCTCATTCCCGCTTGGATATATCTTCTTCACTCATGTTTATGAGAATGTGGTTTTCGAGCTTTAAGTTCAAGCTCTCCTTTTCTTTTCTCAGGTGCGGGCGCACTCACAGGCTCACTTAAAGATCCATTCCATTCATACGCAACAGTGCCTTTGGGGTTCTTATACCAACCCGGATCATTATAATCTCCGTGTTTTTGATTTTCACGTACTTTCACGACTGTAAACATACCGCCCATTTCGATGGGACCAAATTGACCAATCCCGCTCATCATTGGCAAAGTATTTTTTGGTAGTGACATGCTCATTTCACCCATACTTGCCATGCCATTTTCTCCCATAGGCATATAATCTGGTATTAATCCGCTAATTTTTTTGTTAACCTCTTTAGTATCAACCCCTATCATTGTTGGAACATCATGCCCCATGGCATTCATGGTATGATGAGATTTATGGCAATGAAGCGCCCAATCACCCGGTAATTTTGCATCGAACTCAATCGCCCTCATTTGGCCTACTGCAATATCTGTGGTTACTTCTGGCCAGCGAGCCTCTGGTTTTATCCAGCCCCCATCAGTGCCAGTTACTTCGAAGTCCATTCCATGTAGATGTATGGGATGGTTGGTCATAGTAAGATTACCTACTCTTATTCGAACACGATCGCCTTGTTGACATATTAGTGAGTCAATACCAGGAAAGACTCGACTATTAAAAGTCCACAAATTAAAGTCCATCATGGTAGCGATTTTAGGTGTATAGCTACCAGGATCGATATCATAGGATGCCAAGAGGAAGCAAAAATCGCGATCCACTTTCATGAAATTGGGATCTTTAGGGTGAGTAATCCACATGCCCATCATACCCATCGCCATTTGCACCATTTCGTCGGCATGCGGATGATACATAAAGGTTCCACTTCGTTTTGCTTCAAATTCATAGACAAAAGTTTTACCAGGTTTTATTTGTGGTTGAGTCAATCCACCTACGCCATCCATACCATTTGGCAGGGGTTGGCCATGCCAATGAATTGTCGTATGTTCTGGAAGTCGATTAGTCACAAAAATGCGTATTTTATCGCCTTCCACGACCTCTATTGTTGGTCCTGGTGACTGGCCGTTATAGCCCCATAGATGTGCTTTCATTCCGGGAGCAAATTCGCGGACTATAGGTTCTGCAACCAAGTGGAATTCTTTCCAACCATTTTTTATGCGCCATGGTAAAGACCAGCCATTCAAAGTTACAACGGGATGAAAAGGTTTGCCACTATCGGGAAGGGCTGGTGGTAACGTTTTAGGATTATCAACAGTTGCTATCTCAGGTAACGAGGCAAGGGCAACTCTACTAACTGAAGCCGCTGTAAAAGCAACGCCTAGTCCAACAGCCCCCTTGACTGCACCTTTAATAAAATCCCGCCTATGTTTCAAAACCATTTTATTCTCTTAATTGATGCTACGAGGTGATTTGACCATCAATGCAGTTTGCAAATCTGTTTCAGCAATCCAAAAATCACGTAAAGTTTCAATATAAACATTCACACTCATAATTTGCTCACGCTCATCTGCAAGCAACTCAAATGTACTTATCAACATGCCATTATAACGTAATAGACTTTCGTCTAATATAAGTTTTCGTAGTGAGATAACTTCATCACGATAAAATTTCGCTTTATCATATTGAATGCGATAAGCCTCATATGCTTCACGCACTTCAGAGCGAGCATTAATTGCAATTTCTCTCAATTGCCATACAGCCTGCATGTAAATATTTTGTGCTCTTGCGACTTTTGCGTCGCCCCAGTCAAACAATGGAATTTCTAAACTTATTTCATATCCAGTTTGGTGAGGCTTGTCATGAGAACTGTTACGCACATATCCTAAATCAAAAACATCAATGAAACGGGTTGCTTTAGTTAAGCCTAAAGCTTTGCACTTACTTTCAATTTCATATCTCAAGGCCTGAACATCCAAACGAGAGATAAGCGCTTGTTTCTCAAGTTGTAATGGTTCTGTTACTGACAAAGGCAGTTCTGGTAATCGCTCTGGCAGTTTATAATGAATTTGCTCTCCCCATAATCCCATCAAACGTGTCAAATGTTCCCGCTCTTGGCTTGCAAGCAGTTTAGCATCCGCAAGTTGCGACATCACTTCGGCATAAAACACCTGTTCACGCGCCTGTTGCAAGCGATTCCAATTTCCTACTTCTGCCATGCGCAAAGCTAATTGGGAAGCAGCTCGTGATGTTTCTTTTATTTTTTCTAAATATCTCACCGTTTGCTCTGCCGCTACTGCTGAATAATAAGCCTTTCTTGTCTTTGCAGCGATTTCTAATATATCCATGGCGGCTTGTAATTTCGCTTGCTGAAAACGTTGCTTTTCAATCGCAGAGCGCATAGGCATCGTTAAAAGACTCATCACATCAAATAAGACGGTTCGCTCGATATTATATTCATCACTCACTGAATTTAGTTTTACATATGAGATGCTGGGATTTCGTATTCTGCCTGCTTGTAGTAAATCAGCCTCAGCAATACCCAAATCAGCAAGGGATTTTTGTAATGCTGGATTGTTTATAAATGCGACATAAACAGCATTATCAGCAGACAAAGTATGCTCAAGTGTAGAATTAACTATTTGTTGCTGCGCAGCCCTTTGCGCATCTGAGCGTAACCAAATGGGTTGTTGATGAGATCTTTTTTGAACAAGAGAACTAACATCTGTAAATCCTCCATCTTTAGTAAAAGTGCTGCAACCACTAAGGAAAATACTCGTTAACATGGTTAGAACAGTATAAATTCTTACAGATACATTTAAACGTCCCATTGTGCTTATTCGTCACCTTTCATTTGATGATTTGAATGCATAGAGCCTTGTTCTTTATCAGAGGCATTTTTCTCCATCGGCATATTCATATGCTGCATATGAGACATAGGCTGGGTAGTTACGGCTTCATTTGCTTTATCCCAAGATTGAAGCTTTATTTGGCCTTGAGATTGGTAATCTTGAAAAGGAGAATGATAAATTATTTCTGGAACACTAACGTTCGGATCGTCAGGTTGAACAAGATCAGGAATTGCCACATTCATTGCGTAAAGCGGACAACTCATTAATAAGAATATAATGAGATAAATGTTTTTCATTCATAATCCGTTGGTATTTGGTTGAAAAATATTTTCATGTTGTTCTTCTTTTTGATTTTTTAGCATCACTTCTCTCAACTCGGGTGTAGATTTAACGGCTACTCCATAATGATAAACGAGCTCTCCACCTTTATATGCTGTTGCGCTTACCATGCCAACTAGAACGAATAACCCAATAGTCAGAAAAACACTGTGGATCTTATTATGAATATATCCTCTTACTGCGAATACTGTGCAGAGAAATAAAACAAGAGCAGTACCTAAGGCCCAGTTTCTGTGGTCTGTCATGGGCAAATGAACCAACATATCATGTTGTACTGAATTAAATTGTTGAAAACCAAATATTATGGTTAATATGCTTGCTAATAAACAAAAAATGAGCATCCAAACGGCTGAGACGCTCATATCATTTTTAAATCCACCTTGCGGTAAAATATAGGCAAGTACATATGCGCCAAATGCAGTGAAGCTTAGCGCCACCGTAAAGTGAACAAAAATGGGATGAAGTGGAAAAGAAAGATCAAACATCATTTTCTCCTATTTTCCAGTATGATTCATGGCTATGTATTTACCATCTAGAGTCAAGAAAATGAATAAATCAGAATCCTTTCCGACAATTTTAGGGTTTTTATACTGAATTAACCATTGACCACCTTTGGTTTCTAAAATCTTTTCTTCAACCATTTTGGCATCCTTCCATGATGGCTCTAGTTTCTGTTGCTCTATAGCCAAGTCAATAACTTTATTAGCCTTAACAATGATTTCTTCTTTTTCCAGCGGATGAGCGTGACCTTCATGAGCGTGGGTTAAGATTGAATAATGAGAGAAAAGAAAAGCAATTAAGGAAATAACTAAAAAACGAGTTAAAAAGTTTGATTTCATGCTCATACCTCTTTATAAATGTTCGTTTTGCTTCTATTTTTACTGCATCTTAAAATATCGCCATCATCCAATGACAGTCAATGTTCATAATGCTCAATTAAATAAAGCCAGACACCTAAGCTTATGACTAAACCAACAATGAGAAATTGAGTAGATAATGCCTCATGAGCGATGACAATTGAGAGCATAGCTGCAATAAAAGGCCCGAACAGAAGCACGCGTTCATTCGAGCCGTGCAAATAGACGTAGGGCTATACAAAAAAGCATTAGGCTTATTCCGTAGCTAATAAATCGCTAAAGCAAATCGCAATTGTTGATGTTTTGAATTTGCTAAGGAAATTACTCTCAAACTTCACTTCAATTTGATTTCACCATCAGCATTTGATGAACCCAAGAAAATTGGTTTTTCGATTAATAAGTCTTTTGATTCCCAATCAAACTTAACTTTCAAATCATTAATACATTCTTCAAAGATATGCCAGCTGTTACACGAAAAGACTCATATTCCGTGATTAACTCTAGCATAGTTGATGCAGATGTAAAAATGAGTATAGAGCAGTTTTATAGGAAAGGGACCATTCATCTGGTGACGGAAGAAATAGAACGATATATGAGTGGAATTCAGAGTTGGGTATAGAGTGATTCCCCTGCATTCAGAAAGTACTATATTTATATGGTATGAATTTGTTTTGATTCAAGTTGGTTAAATATATACGGTTAATTTTTCAAATGAAAGGTAAGTACATGATGAGTTCAGAGCGCCACACTTTGAAGAACAAAAGGGAACGTCCACTTATGTGGGCTTTATTACTAACATTTACTTTCCTCCTGGTAGAACTTGTTGGTGGCTTAATTACTGGAAGCCTTGCATTAATATCTGACGCAGCTCATATGGTAACTGATGTCACAGCGATGATAATTGCTATTGTTGCTATCAAGATAAGTCAACGTCCAGCAGATGAATTAAGAACATTTGGATATTTTCGCTTTGAAATTTTAGCAGCTGCATTTAATACCTTGCTATTGTTTTTTGTAGCAATTTATATTTTATATGAAGCCTATCTAAGGTTATCCCAACCTCCAGTAATCCATTCCAACGGAATGCTAATTATTGCAATTGTTGGTTTGGGTGTGAATTTAATATCAATGCTTTTATTAGCTGGCGATAAAGATAAAAATCTCAATATAAAAAGTGCTTATCTTGATGTTTGGAGTGATATGCTAGGCTCAGTAGGAGTTATTATTGGGGCTTTAATTATTAATACTACTGGGTGGGTTTGGGTCGACTCTATTATTGCAGTTTTAATAGGATTATGGATTTTACCCCGCACCTGGGTTTTATTAAAAGAGAGCATCAATATTTTGCTTGAGGGCGTACCAGCGGGAATTGATTTGAAAAAATTAAAAGAGGTTGTTTTAAGTGTAGAGGGCGTATTAGATATTCATGAGTTACATGTGTGGGCCATTACAAGTGATAGAATCAATTTAACGGCTCACATAATACTAGATCAAATGTTTGAGGGACCCACAATTTTGCAGAATCTCAGATGTATTTTATTAGCTGAATTTAATATTTCACATACAACTTTTCAGACTGAACTTGAAAAATGTAACGAATCATCGAATTCATGTGGCTTTAATTCACATAATTGATTAGTTTCTAATTTTTCTTCCAACGAGCACCCCATTTGGCATAAGAAGTTTTAATTTTTTCTTTTGCTTTACTTAAAGGTTCACTCACATCATCATTGCTAGTTGTGCCATTTCTAAAAAAGTGGGCATAAAGAACAGGTAGCACCAATAAGGTCAGTGCGGTCGATGAAATCAACCCTCCGACTACTACAGTAGCTAATGGACGCTGTATTTCCGATCCAATGCCTCGCGCTAACAACATGGGTATTAAACCTAAAGCCGTAATAAACGCGGTCATTAACACGGGACGTAAACGTGATAGAGTGCCAATGAATACGGCCTCATCTACGGACATACCTTCTTCTTTATTCTGATTAATGGCGTTTACCAAAACAACGCCATTCAGGACCGCAATACCAAAAAGTGCAATAAATCCAATAGAACCTGGAACTGAAAGATATTGCCCAGAAATAAACAGAGCAACAATCCCTCCAATCAGAGCTAAGGGCACATTGGTCATCACTAATAATGCTTGCCCTGCAGAGTTGAAAGCAAAATACAGCAATAGAAAAATTAGCCCTAAGGAAATTGGAACTACGATCATCAATCTTGCTTGAGCGCGTTGTTGATTTTCAAATTGACCGCCATAAGTTACAGAATAGCCAGGGGGTAGCTTAGCTTCTGTCTCAATACGTTGTTGAATTTCTGATACTACACTCCCCATGTCACGTCCCTCGACATTGGCCTGAATCACGACGCGTCTTTGGACATTATCTCGTCTTATTTGTGGTGGGGCAGATTCTAGTTTGACGCTTGCTACGTCACTCAATCGAACCCATGCACCATTAGGAGATAATAAAATAAGGTTACTGATAGCTTCCAAACTATCGCGGTATGATTTGTCTAAGCGAACATAAATATCGTATCGTTCATTACCATTAATAACTTGACCGGCTGCCTTTCCTCCAATTGCATCTGAGATGAGTGACATCATCTGTCCTACAGATATTCCATATCGCATTAAAGCCTCTCTGTCTGGCTTGATAACAAGCTGGGCCTCTCCCTCGATTTGCTCCATTGCCACATCGCGGGTGCCTTTCACTGATTTTACAAGTTCTTCAAGTTGCCTTCCTTTTTCAGAGAGGATATTTAAATCTGCACCGAATAACTTGACAGCTAATTGCGCACGTACACCGGAAAGTAATTCATCTACTCGGCTTGCAATAGGTTGCGAGAAAGCAAAGAGTAAGCCGGGATGAGCTGACAACCTTTTTTCCATAAGTTCCTGCAGCTCTTTGCGATTATTTGCAGAAGTCCATTCATTGACAGGTTTAAGACCGACGTAAATTTCAATATTTGATACAGGTTCTGGATCTCCTCCAAGCTCAGGTCTTCCTATTCTACTCGAAGCATAAGTGACTTCTGGAAAAGTCATAACTTGCTGCTCAAGTTTATTGGCAACAGAAACCGCAGTTTCTAGGCTTGCTGATGGCGCAAGTGTTGCACGAATATTAATGGTGCCTTCCTCTAGTTCTGGTACAAATTCAGTTCCTAGAAAAGGTAATAGTAGAAGCGAGGAAGTAAGTAAGATTGCAACGGCGATAATAACGGGTTTGGGCTGAGATAATAATTTTGCAAGCCACCTCTTATAATGATGCATAATAGGCCGCATCACTGGACTTTCTCGGTGTTTAAGACCGTGTTTAAAAATATAAGTGGCCAATGCAGGAATCACCATCATCGCAACTATCAAAGAAGAAAACATTGCTAAAACAATACTAATTGCCATTGGATGGAAAAGCTTACCTTCTACACCTTGCAAACTGAACAAAGGTGTGAAAACAATTATAATGATAAATACTGCAAAAAAAACAGGACGCGCTATTTCCCTAGAGGCCTCTTGAATACGTAGAGAAATCGCATGATTGTCTTTAATAAGATCATTTCCCTCCGATTCGGAATGTTCAATAAAAGAGTGGTTAGATCCAGGTTGGCTTAAATGTTTAAAAATATTCTCCATCATTACAACGGATCCATCTACCATCATACCAATTGCAATTGCTAAACCTCCCAGCGACATGAGATTTGCAGAGACACCCCAATAGGCCATAGCAATGAGGGCAAGTCCCACCGAAATAGGAACAGAAATGAGTACTAATAACGTTGCACGAAGATTCATTAAAAAAAGAAACAGCACAACAAAGATCAATACAAAAGCTTCAAGAAGAGCTTTAACAACGGTATGCACTGCTTGTTGAATTAAATCGGCTTGGTCATAAACAGGCTCAAGTTTTACACCTTTGGGTAAAGCTTTTTGAATAATTGGAATGACTTTTTTGATGCCATCAATTGTTGATTTCGTGTTTGCACCAATGCGCTTTAAAACAACGCCGGCGACTACTTCGCCCATTGCTTGGGGCTCGCCTTGGGTATTACGTTCCGTCATTGTGACGGCGCCCTGAGTAATTTCACTACCATAAACTACATGGGCAACACTTCGAACACGCACAACCACGCCATCTTTATCTTTAATGGGTATGTTTGCTATATCTTGTAGACCATCGTCTCCGCTGCGAACCCATCCAAAACCTCGAATGGTTAATTGTTCAGAACCTCTGTCTAAATACCATCCTCCCGCATTGCGGTTATTTGCTTCAATAGCATTGACTAAGTCATCAATTGTTAAATGGTAAGCAAGTAGTCGAGCAGGATCGACCTGCACCTGGTATTGACGAACTAAGCCTCCAAATGAGAGCACATCGGTGACCCCATCAACGGGAGCTATAAGGAGTTTTACCACCCAATCATTCAATCCCCGTAATGCCATTGTATCGTATTGTTTTGAGTCTTCTGCACGTAATATGTATTGAAATACTTGCCCCAAACCAGAAGTGTTTGGTCCCATTTCGGGAACACCCACTCCAGCCGGAATTTTTTCACGAGCGGCTTGTAAGCGTTCAAAGACCTGCTGACGTGCAAAATAAATGTCCACATTTTCTTTGAAAACAACTGTAACAACAGATAAACCTACCTTTGAAATGGAGCGAACGTCTTCAACATCAGGTAGAGAAAACATTACTGCTTCAACAGGATAGCTTAGCAGTTGCTCAACTTCTTCAGCTGCAAGGCCAGGAGCTTCAGTGTTAATAACGACTTGTACGTTTGTAACATCAGGAAAAGCATCTAGATTGAGACGTGGCAATATCATTGCCCCCGCAGCAAGAGATGCTAATAATGCAAGTATGACTAATAAGCGATTGGTGACTGCAAAATCAATTAGTTTATCTAACATGGCTTCCCTGTGATTTTATTAGTGCCCGTGAGCATCAAATCCTTGTTTATTTAATTCTGCATGAACAAAAAAAGCGCCCTTAGTAACGACGCGAGTGCCGAATACTAGGCCTTCAATTACTGCATGGCCATCTATGACTTCAGACATTTTTACTTCAATTTGTTGGAAGCGCCCAGGCTGTTTTTCTACATATACTGCCCAATCGCCGTCTGCTGTTCTAAGAACAGCATCAACAGGAACAGCAAGAACAGGGTTTGTCATACCTGACTCAATCTGACAATTCACATATTGACCTGGATGAATCAAATCTTCAGTGTTGGGTACTTCTATACGTATCGATCGAGTGCGTGTGGTTTCATCTAGCTGATGGTGTACCTGAATCACACGTCCTGTAAGCATCTTGCCACTCATTTGAAGACGGGCAGCGTCGCCTACTTTAACAGGTGTTACAAGAGTAGGTGGTAGCTTGGCATCAATCCAGACTGTAGTCTCATCTATAATTTGTAAAAGTATTCGACCAGTTTCAATCAGTTCGCCTTCAGTAAAATTAATATTGAAAACTGTGCCTCCGCGAGGAGCAAGTAATTTAAATTCGCCTTTTGCTTGCGATGGTTTGTGAGTAAGTAATAATTGATTTATCTCTGCTTCTGTCATGCCATAAGCTAGGGCAGTGGAATATGCCTGTTGGTGTGCAACTTGAGCTTCAGAGTATCGTTTCCCTGATATGGCATCTTTACCCAAACTTTTGGCACGTTGCCATTCCTGGGCAGCTAAAAGTAATTCGCCTTGTGCCTTGGCCATATCAACGCTAGATAACATAACAAGTGGTTCGCCGGCTTTAATATGCTCTCCTTCTTGAACGTACCTTTGTATCACCTGTGCAGCAACACGAGTAGCGACTTTTGTAGTTAAATTAGCGTTCGGAATAACCTCTCCTGGTGCAGGAATTAAATAAGGAATTGTTTTTGGTTCTAAACTAGCGACTTCTATCTCAGCCATTTTTAGAGATTCCGGATCGAGAACAATTATGTTTTTCTCATCAGAGGAGGTTGTTTCTTTGTGATCCTGTGCGTAGCAACTTATAAAAACTGTAAGGCCAACAACCAAAGAAGTTATTATCTTTATTCTTTTAGAATTCATGGATGATTATTCTCCTGATGATAATGATTTAGCCCAAGCCAATTTTCGACTTGACCCGAGACTCGCAGCCACTCACCCCAAGCCTCCCATGCTTGTCCTTTTAGTTCTACTCCAGCAACCTCACTATCGATACGTTGCTTTAACTGAACTAAATAATCGGTTGTATTCATTTCACCTGCATGCCATAAGCGATCTATTAAAGACATGCCTTCACCTAAGGGTTTTGCAGAAATTTGTTCCCATTGCTTAACAGCATGGTAGAGAAGTTCGTAGCGTTCAGCACTGCTTGAAATTTGTGCTCGAATTTGTCTAATAATATCGGCGTGTTTTCTATCTGCTTCTATTGCGTCGTAATTGGCAGCCTCTACTTCAGCTCTATAAGTATTACGCACAAATAAAGGAATGCTAAATGATAAACCAAATAGCCTCTTACTTTCTTCTTCGCCATGGTTACGGCCACCTTGAATTCCTATAGTAGGATCGGGAAAACGCTCTTTTTGTGCGACGCGAATACGTGCTAACGAGCTTTGATATTGCTGATTAAACAACTGAATAATCGGTAGATTCGCCATCAAATGATCGACATCTTTATTTGTGGAATCAATAGATGGCAATGTATTTGGAAGCTCTGGCCAGTTTATTTGATTTAGTCCCGTTAAAGCCTTTAACTTTTGAAGTGCTAAAATTGCCTCAACTTCCACATCTGCCTGTTGAGCTAGCGCTTCAGCTAGAGCAAGTTGCGACAAATCTAAATCGACTCGTGCCGCATCGCCGGTTGAATAACGCTTATTTGTAAAACTTACTGATTCCTGCAATAATGAAGAACGTTTTCTCACTAAAACTAGAGCTTGTTGCTCTGATTGATATTTTGCAAGGCTGCTTAAGATTTCTGAAGCAACTTGTTGACGTATTTCATTCAGTTGAGCTTCAGCCAACAAGGTGTTGGCCACACCGACTTGTTTTCGAGCTTTGCGTTTATTAGTCCAGTCTATAGCTAAATTGATTCCTATCGCTTCTGTATCATCAATTGCATTTTCTTTTTCTAGAGTTAACTCAGGATTATAAAGGGGCTGTTTTGCGGCTCTCTCACGAGCTTTAGCTGCAGCGACACTTGATTCAGCGGCTTGAATAGAAGGGTTGTCCTGTAGTGACTGTAAGATAAAGTTAGCTAAGCTTGGCGTTGCGTGAGCCAATGAAATTGAAAAAAAACAAGTAACTAGGGATTGAATCCCTGTTCGCAAAACACTTCTCATTTTTTGTACTCATCATCCTGATTGAAATTACGACGTAAACGCGTGTACGTCTTTATCCGTGCCTACTAAGTGTATAACATTCAAAACCTTATTAAAAAAGTCTTATTATCTTTTAGTTAACTAAGTTGTTATGAGAATGTTTTTATAAAAGAAAACTTTTGAGAAGTGCTGAGAGTGGTTTATTTAACAGGAGCTCCACTCTGAAGGAAAGATTTAATTAGATTTAACAACTAACGTTTCAGGAAGGACGGCGATAAACCCGAGGAAAATAGCTTTTTCAATTAATAACGCTTTTGAATCACAATCAAATTTAACTTTCAAATCATTGATATATTCTTCAATGGTTCGAGGTGATAGCTTCAATTGTTCAGCAATATTTGCATTAGAATATCCTCTAATCAGAAAAAACAGACATTCAACTTGTCTTAGAGTTAAGTTGTGCATGTTCTTTTCTGAAAGGATTGTGTAACTAAATTGTCTTTTAGATATTTTGGTTAAATGATTTTTATCAAGATCTGCCAAATACCTACCTAAATCAATCAAATTAGTATTGGTCATATCCATAAAATGTGCAGTTGTACCAATTACTTGATTAAACTCATTAATGATGGGCAATTTTTCACCTAGCAAAATAGACCACTGATTATCGTGATAACATTGATATGAAAGGATTTTTTTAATGGCTCGAGATTGTATTACTGTTTGATCTTCTTGTTTAAAAATCTCGGCACTTTCGGAGGCCTTGCAAGGTACATTTTCATACGATTGCAAAGTAACTTTTTCTTGGGATGAAAATCCGCAAAGCTTCATTGCAGCATCATTTGTTAAAACGTACTTTGAGTCCAACGTCATAATATTAAAATAACCAGGAATATGGTTTATTTTAAATTGACTGGCAATCGTAAATAATTCTTTTGTATAGTCGTGAGTCATATTGCCTACTTCTTATTGACAAATAACACCCCGCATAAAATACGGGGTTTTCAATTAACTAAGCAAGTGATATATAAGCGAAGCACCTAGAGAATTTGAAAGAAGTTTAAGAGTTTTATGGATGTAAAACAGATTCAAATTGCTACTCTGCTTTGTCGAGATCAATGCACTGCTTTACCAGGAGTATTTGATCCTTTGTCTGCAAAGATAGCTCATTCGATGGGCTTTGATAGCGCTGTCTTAACTGGATATTCCTTGTCCGCTACTTATTTAGGTGAACCTGACATTGGTTTGATGACTCAATCTGAACTGCTTCACGCCGTTTATAGAATTAAGATGGCTTGTCCTGAATTGTTCCTACTTGTTGATGGAGATAATGGTCATGGCAGCAATCAAAATGTTGTTAGGCTAGTTAGAGAGCTTTGCCATATGCAATGTGGCGGAGTTATATTGGAAGATCAAATTTGGCCAAAGAAGTGTGGTCATATGGAAGATAAGCAAGTTGTTTCGCAAGCCGAATTCTTATCAAAACTTAAAGCTGCTTTAGATACACGCCCTAACGAGCAATTCCTTGTTGTAGCACGCACAGATGCGAGAGCTATTGAAGGCCTGGAGCAAGCAATTGAGCGAGCGCAAAAAGCAGTAGAGCTTGGTGTTGATATGGTATTTATTGAAGCACCACAGTCTACTGCTGAGTTGGAGAAGGTCGCTAAACACGTAAACAGCAATTTAATTGCTAATATGGTGCCAGGCGGTAAAACACCTTTACTTTCCAGAGAAGAATTAACAAGGCTAGGATACAGTGCAGTATTTTATCCTTTGGAAGCGTTATTTTCACTTACGGAAGCAATCCAAGAAGCATTTGGAAATGTTAAAGCGGATAACCTTCACCAGGTTTCAAAAACTAGGAAAGTGAATTTTGACCAGTTTAATCAACACATTGGGTTAGAGAAATATATTAGGCAAGAAGATGTTACCTCATAATATTAATCAAATCGGTAAATGGGTAGTAGAGCAATATCGCTTGATGCAACAGTATCAGCGTCAAAACGATGCCATTTTACGAGTAGTTAATATAGAACAAGCAAATCCGAGGCAAGAACCAATTTTACATATCCAATTGGTAGGTAAGAATTTTTTTGTAAAAAAAGCATTATCTGAAATATATGCCAATCAAGTCATCTTAGAAGCTTTTAGCAAAAAAGATTTGCAAAATATTACTAAACTCAAAACACAGTGGGATTTAAGTCCTAAAAAGGCTATTTCAGGTCATTTTGAAAAAGAAGGGCAGACGTTTGTGACGTTGACTGATAGCGAGGGCAATACGCAAATAGAAAGTATTCGCCAAATGAGTAAAAATAAATCAATGATGAGTAATTTGTCTACAAAAGATGCTTATCTAATGGGATATTTATACGGGACAGAGCAGTTTTGAAGTTTAAGTATTTTGAATTTTTCTTATTTGCGTACATCCTGACATTATGTTTAACACTCACAGTGTATGCAAAGTTTGTCGTAGTTGAAGAAATCGTATTATTTGGTTATATCGCTAAGCTAGTTAATTATCTGTCCCCAATTGCATTAGCAATTGCTGTTCCAGCAGGAACTTTGCCGTTTGCGATTACCTATCCTATTTGTGACATTGTGGCAGAAGTGTATGGTCCCAAGCCTGCAAAGCGATTAATGATTTATGGTGTTGTTGGGGAAATCATTTTTGCTCTCGGGGTACTGTGGGTAATTGGCTTAGCAGCTAAAGATGTAATTGTGCCAAATGAATACTACCGTCTTGTACATGGTTCTATATTGGTATATGCGGTTTCAAATATCATTGGATCAATCGTCGGTAAAACAGTCAATATTTATTTAATCTCAAAACTCAAAGTGAAATTGCTTGGTAAGGCTTTCTGTCAACGGAGCCTATTTTCTACAATGGTGGGAGAATTATTGTTATCCCTTGTGGCGGCTACCATCTCATTTGCTCAAGCGTTGCCCATGCAGACAGTGATTATGGTCGCAATAACGGCTTTCTTAATTAAAATGACCGTTGCGATACTCATGGTTAAGCCTATTCAATGGGTATCAATGTATCTGAAAATTAAAGAGGGTATCGATGTCTACGATAAGAGTACAAATTTAAATCCCTTTGATTTTCTAAATAATAGCACTATCCCTAACAAACCAGTTTAGCTTGGACAACCTTACCAATGATTCGAGCATCTTTGGAAAGTTTTAATGTCGGGTAGTCAGGATTTAAAGATTTTGCAAAGAGCTCCCCTTCCGCATGTAGAAGCTGCTTAAAGGTGAATTCTTTTTTATCGTCAAGTTGGAAAACCGCAAAATCTTTATGTCGAGGATGTTGTTCACAATCGACAATGATAATAGCTCCCTCAGGATAGCGCGGCTCCATAGTGTCATTGTTCACTCGTAATGCAAATGAATAGGGACTTAAATCCACATCCGATGTTGTGTGTTCGTTGTAAAACTGATGTCGATGATTAATAAACTCTTTAATACCTGCCCAAGTGATGATAGGAATCTCTCGGATTTTAGTTTTGCAGCGTGGACCAATACCGGTAAGTAACCAGCTCGCATTGATTTCTAATAAGCCCGCATAGTGCTCAATGACTTCTATAGACATGCCGCGTGTACCCGCTTCATGCAGGCTGTAAGTAGAAATCTTTAAGTTTGTTTTTTCAGCAAATTCTTTTGCACTGCCAAAGCCTGCCTTAATGCGCGCATCTTTCAAACGTTCACAAATTTTAATTTTTAAACTGCTCTGTGCAGTTGTGACTTCCATATAAGTGCTTATCTCAATTACAAAAGTGTGTGTGCTGACGAAAAGCCATTATATTGATTTGCGGCATGCATCACAATTGGATAATATACTGCGTTATGCAGTAATTGAAAATCATGGATGTAAGATGAGCGACATAAGTACTCTGTATTGGTTTGAGCGCGTTCGTTGGGAAGAGCGAGATCAATTTATTGATTGCTTAGTCGATAGCTCACAGCAAGATGTAAATGAAGGGCACTGGCTAGTCGAGAAAGAGGGAACGCTGAGCATTCTCTCTAATTATGAAGTTCAGAACTTGAACGCTTATCGCTTGCTTGGTCGAGTATTAAAGCGTGACTGCAGTATTGGGTGAGGAAGTCTGTCCGCTTGGGCCCCGTATGGGCCCCGTAAATTTTGTTTTTAAGTGGCAATGATTGTAAGTCGTTGATTTTAATGGCGCCCCGGGCAGGATTCGAACCTGCGACCTGTCCCTTAGGAGGGGACCGCGCTATCCCCTGTGCCACCGAGGCATGATTCTCTCTTTCTTTTGTCCTTAAGCATTGTTGCCTCTGATCGCTCGCAATTCTCATGTACCGATCTGTACACTCCGGCTGCTCGCGTCTTGGCGCCTAGCTCAAAGCTAACAGCCAGAGCGGTTGATAAACCTATTTAAGTAACAATCTCGTATAAAGCCGTCGCAACGAGCGAAAGCGACATAATTAAGAACATCAGCTTGAGCATGGGGATGCCAAAGGGCTGATATTGCTCTAACGCAACAGGTACTAATTCTTTTTTAGTCATTAAACACTCCAAATAACAATTGGATAACCCATTTTATCAGATGTTGACCTACAAGCGAAGTCCAGTTTGCCAAGGTCAAATGCTTGTAAGGTAGTCTTTTTTTAGAGTTTGAAGGCGTGATATAAGGAAAGAACATCGGTAGTGGTTGTGAGGTCAACGATGAGTGAGTTTAGCAAAGGTTTTGAAGACGAATTAGAATTAATTACAGGTCTTGATGATTTAGAACTGCAGCTGCTTGAATACACTGATGGATTTGATTTTGTTCAAGCTAAACAGATGGGGACTTTACTACTGAACCCTCTACATTTAGACATCTGGGTTAATGCTAAGCCTGACACCTTGCACTAATTAGGATGTGCTAAACTACTCGATAGTAGGCTAATAACAATACGGAGATCCGCATGACCATCACTTCTCAAGCTTCCACTGATGGTGAAGAATTAACCATCAGTGTGAGCGGTCGTTTTGATTTTAGTTCTCTGCAGATTTTTAGGAATGCTTACGAGAACGTAGAAAATCTACCTAAAAAATACATAGTTGATCTAAAAGATTCTGATTACCTAGACAGCTCTGCACTTGGGATGCTATTAGCACTCAGGGATTTTGCGGGCGGCGATACTGCAAACATCAAAATCACGAATTGCAATCAAGACGTTAAAAAGATTTTACTGATCACTAAATTAGACGAGCTATTCGACGTAGATTAAGAGATATGACTCGAGTTCGAGCTGCTTTATTGATGGCAGGCTATAGTTTAAGCCTAATAATAGGGTCTGTTGGCCTAACGCTTTTCTTTGTCCATCAATCGACATCCTCCTCCGCAGCGGCTGAAGAGGATGTTGTTAAAGGCCCTGTCGCCTTTTATCCCATTAGACCGAATCTTGAAATTAATCTTCCCCTCGAGGGTAAATTACGCCGACTACAGGTACAGGTCGATATCATGACAGACGATGATGTCGATGCGCTGGTAGAACTTCAAAAGTACGAACCCCTCATTAAAAGTGAACTCTTAGAGCTTTTAAGCCAAGCTTCCCTAGAGGGCGTGACCACGGAAGCGGGTCAAACAGCACTCCGTCAAAAAGCATCTCGCGAGATCCGACTCGCAATTAAACAACATACCGGTGAAGACTACGTAAAGCAGATTTTATTTACAGGCTTTGTTGTCGAATAGTCTCTAACCCCTCATGTCCCGTGATGCCACACGTGGAAGAAACTAATACTCATTTGCTAAGCTAAGCTATGTAACCAACATTTAATTAAGTAGGTGTTATGTCCTCGGTTGCACGCATACTATCAGAAGTTGATAAACGGGTTGTTGAAGAGCATGGTGCCCTAGTGAAAAGGATTGGTCATCATTTAATGAGCAGGCTCCCAAGCTCTATTCAGCTTGAAGATCTGGTGCAAGCTGGGATGATAGGGTTGCTAGAGGCTGCAAGAAACTATGATGAGTCAAGAGGTGCTAGTTTCACCACATATGCGGGCATCCGTATTCGTGGCGCTATGTTAGATGAAATCAGAAAAGGCGATTGGGCCCCGCGCTCTGTACATCGTAATTCTAGAAAAGTGGCTCAAGCCGTACGTTCAGTTGAAAATTCAAAAGGTAGAGATGCAAGAGATTCTGAAGTTGCCAAAGCGTTAGGCGTTTCTTTGGCGGAATACCATGCCATGATTCAAGACAGCAATGGGGCCAAAATTTTTGCTTTTGATGAGTTGGGGATTAATGTCGAAGTGGTTGCAAGCGCTGCGATTGAACAACCCGGCCCATTAGATGGACTACAACGAGATGACTTTAAGACTATTCTCATTAGAGAGATTAGTAAGCTCCCAGAGCGAGAGAAATTAGTATTATCGCTCTATTACGATGAGGATAAGAATTTACGTGAAGTAGGTGAAATTTTGGGGGTGAGCGAGTCCCGCATTAGCCAAATCCATAGCGCAGCAATGACTCGCTTGCAAGGTAAATTAGCAGGTTGGAAGGCAGGTTAACTCCACATGCTTTCCCAAGCTTTTTTAGCTAGGTTCGCAGGGGATACCGCTTCTTTCATTTTGGTTTTTACGACCTCAAGATGCTGATAAGCTGCTTCTCGTTGCGCTGCGTGCTTCTCATTCACCATTTTCATCCTTTCTTGATGAGCCTTCAGCATGTCAGCTTTTAGTTTCGCCTTATTGATTGCGCCTCCAGCAATACGTTTAATTTCGTGTAGATTCAATGTTTTCATGCAAATGGCACCTTATTGGCGATAATTGGTAAGGTAGCTATAGTAACATAAGTCAGTAAGTATTCAAGCTATATTGAATAGGTTGAGTAGCCCGCCTTGCATGATTTTAAAAAGTGGTTCAATGATGGGGTTAAGCCACTGGAAGGCGACCATGGCTAGCAAAATGAAAAAACCAAAGGGTTCTATCTTTTGATAGAGGAGCCTGGCGCGAATGGGTAAAAAGCTCGCAACGACACGACTTCCATCCAAAGGAGGAATTGGGAGCAAATTAATCAACAACAAGATAAGATTCACCGCAATACCTGCTTGCCCCATCAAGAAAAGCCAAAGTGCTTGTTCTTTGAATTCTGGGAATGCGGTCACCAATACTAGGCCAAGCTTCGAAAGGCCGCCCCAAAAAAGCGCCATCAGAAAATTGGATAAAGGGCCTGCAGCAGCAACCAGTGCAGAATCCCAACGGGGTTTTTTAAGTTGTCCCACATTCACGGGGACAGGTTTTGCCCATCCAAATGCAAATCCAAGGGTCGCGACCAGTAGAACGGGGATGAGGACCGTTCCAAGCCAATCGATATGTTTTAAAGGATTCATCGTAATTCGGCCTGCCAAGTAGGCGGTAGGATCCCCCCGTTTAAAAGCAACCCAACCGTGAGCAGCTTCGTGCAATGTGATTGCAAATAAAATAGGAAGGGCCCAAATGGCAATTTTTTGAGCTAAAGTCAGTTCTTCAATCATGTTTACGATGCATCACTTTAAAGACGAGAAAGGCCAGAATTGTACCGAACGCTATCATTAATGACAAATTCGTAATGGTTTTATCATTGAATAGCGTAACAAGCACTGTGCCAAGTACACCAAAAAGACTCATAAAAGAAGAAAAAACCGCCATTCTTTGACCCATAGGCTCTGTGCAGGTATCAATAGCGCATCGATTCAAAGGGCCAAATGCCATAGAGGAACCAAATGCCAGTAGCATCATACCCCCCACAATATAATAAAGCTCGGCTGGGCTTGCAAAAATGCAAAAAATCAGAATCAGGCCAGAAAAGGATGCAATGCTGAGACCATACTGAATAATTTTAGGGGCTTCCTTTTTATGAATTAAAATTCGGGTCGCTTGCGCGCCAACCATAAAGCTTCCAAAAACTAGAAATTGTATTAAACCATAGTCCAACGGCGATTTCTGATATGTTTCGATAATGACAAACGGACTTTCAACAATCCAGCAAATGAGTGACAAAAATAAAAAACAAAAAGGGAGCGTATAACTTATAAATTGGGGTCGCAGCGAAATAGCCAGATAGCCTTTAATGATTTTAACCAAGTCAAGGCTCGTTTTATGGGGATTGGTTTCGGGCATTACTTTGTATAATGATCCTACCGCTAACATAGCGCTGAATCCTAGGAAATAAAATATAGCTCGCCAGCTCGAAATCTCTAAGATAATAGCACCCAAGAGCGGTCCAAGTGCGGGCGCTAGAATGGTGACCATGCCCATCAAGGTGGTGATTCGAATCGCTGCTTTGGTATCATAGGACTCATGAATGGCAGAATAACCTGCCACGACGACTGAGCACACTGTGCAACCTTGAATAAAACGTCCGAGCAACATCCAAACAATATCCTCAGTAATAGCACAGACAAAACTGAATACAATAAATAAAACGCCTCCACTTAAAACAATTAACCGCCTGCCAAATCGATCCGACAAAGGCCCGACAATTAATTGCATAGAAGCCGATCCTAAAAACCAAAGGGATAAAGTATACTGTCCCACATCTTGAGAAACTTTAAAATCTCGTGTCAGCATGGGCAGGCCAGGCAGATACATATCATTTGAAAGATAGGTAATAACCTCGTAAGCCACCAAGAGCATTGGAAATAACAGGGATGATTGCTTTATTTTCTTAGACATTATAAAACCTTTCTGTAAACGTAAGCGGAATTCATTCCCCAGGACATGAGTTGCAACCCTTCATACAATGACTCAAACATGACATCCTGTATTCGGTGTGATGTCAAAATTAAACGGCTGCCAACGGGTAGTTCTTTGAACTTAGCGAGGATCTTTTCCCATTTATCACCTCTGCAAGCGGTCGCATTAAAAAATACAATATCAGCCGCTGAAATATCTAAGTCATAATAATCACCACAGGTAAATGAAAGCTTAATATTTTTTGTATTTTGCTCTGCCTGAATCATCGACCACTGGTTTTGTGACAATAAATATAGAGGGCGCAGAAACTCAATCCCAACGACCTCTGCAAAATCAAAACAAAGCGCAGCAGCAATTGCTGCACGACCAGAGCCCGATCCTAAGTCATAGAACACTTCGTTTTTTTTCGGTTTTGCAATCTCAATTAAATTCAATAAAGACTGTGGATCGATCTCACCATAGACAAATGCATCATCCTGAATATTCATCTCATCCCGCGTTTGCTTTGAAAGATAAGCGGGATTTACGTTTTTATAGGCTTGTTGCAGTGTTTTTTTTGCATGCTGATAGCGAGTTTGTTGCATAAATTGGTAAATCCTTTTTATGTTTAACATGCGACGCTTAAATATCTCGGTAACTCAAACCACATGACTTTAATAATAGTTCCAGCTTATCACCTTCGTGAGTTTTTTTAGCGCGGATATAAACATTGATATAACTTTTCAACACATATCTAAATTCTTTCATCATTAAAACCGGAATGATCTTTTTTGCTTTCGCGATATCTCGCTCATGCGTTGGATCTAATGCTTGAAAAAATACAGCCCCCAAAAGAGCAACTTTGGATGCTTGTCTCGATTTATTTGCACTTTGAAAGTCTGCTAAGCAATCTTCAATCGCACGATCTTTGTCCCATGCCTTCCAAGCGGTATAAAATTTCATCACACGTTTTGCAAGCTCTTTAACATCCATATTAGGGTATTTATCTTTGAGTAGCATAAAGAGCATCGTAGGAATGGCCGCTTCTACATTAGCCCAAGAACAGTTGCCGGTGATTTGGTGTTTTATAGGTAACTTAGTTAGAGGCTTTAAGCCCAAAACATCTGAAAGCCCAGTTTTAATAAATTGCGCTTGAGCAGCACCTTTTTTATACAGTAAATCTTTGTAAAATCCGTAACTCAAAATATTCGTGTTTTGAATATGCTGTATTACAATCGGATCGGACATCCGATTCTCAGCTCGATCGCATTTTGCAAAATAAGCCCCATGCTGACACACCGTGATCGCATGCCCTTCAAATGAAATAGGCAGTAATAACAAATCTCGTTGGATCAGCGGCGCAATAACCTCGCGATAATTTTCAACATCAATATTATAACGATGCAGTTCTCGGAGTTTGGATGCAATTTGAAGAGTCTCTAAGATCTGATGGAGCTCATCAACCTCCAGTTGGATTCGATGGGCTTCGTAGCTCTTTACAAAACGTTGCAGTGAGTCCCGTATCACACCCAAGGTGAACTCTAAAAAAAAGCCCTCAAAGCTGACCTCAATGAACATATTAGTGGTATCTACAATATCTGTGACACCCTGTAGCTCAAAGCGGTGACCAATCAGCTTCGTATTGATATAGTCTTGCGCGAAAGATAGCTTCGCGCCGTATTTATAAAGTAAATCAACAAAATCACGTTGGTCGCGCAACACCGGACGGATCAGAGCGGGTTGGCCGTCATGGCTGTATCCATTTGCGTTGGCTCCTTTCTGAAGCAGCAATTCACAGAGAGCATAGTTGCTGTTGTCTAGCGCCCAGTGCAGCGCATCCGATCCGGTGATGTCAAAGCTATCAATCTCTGCGCCTCGATGGATTAATAGTGCAGCTTTGTCATAGTCGTCTTTAATACAGGCTTGAATCAGTGGCGTAAAACCGTACTGGTCGATCTGATTGATCGGAGCGCCCTGTGCTATCAGCGCCTCAACATCCGCAAGGCTGCCCTTTAGAATGGCGTCAGATAGGGTTGCCATTTAATTTCCTTGTTGAATAACTAAGATATGACTCTCGCCTAAACAAGAGTCTAAGGACTTGTAGCTTAAAAGGTAGTGAGCCCCGCATCAAGTACGGGGCAACGAGATAGTCAGATTAGGACTAGCGATCTGGCCTTGGCTTAGGTGTAGAAACCGGAGCAGGCGCATAACGCTTCTTAAGCTTGTTCTGAAGCTTTTTGACTAGTTCATTGAAGTCTTTAGCACCATCTTCGTTGTGCTTAGCAAACGACTGCAATAAATCACGATTCGTCTCAAGCGCTTTATTCACTTCTTTATCAATTTGTTTGCCTAAATACTCTGCTAATTCGGGATGCGGCTGAAAATCATTGCGTTGCTCAGCAACACGCTCAGGAGCATTCTGAGGATTAGGTTCAGGCGCTAATTTAGCTTGGCGACCATAGAGAGACTGAGATTGACGAATCATTTGCTGTACTTGCTCAGACGCTGTAAATGCACTCTTTAAAGCTTGCTTAACTAAATCAATCGTTGGTGCTTCACCATTAGAAACTTGATCTAAGGCCTTCAAAAATTCGATATACGTAACAGGGACTAACTCAGGACTTTGCATACTCATGCTATACCTCTTTATTCTGCGAACTGACTACACTGTAGCACATATCGGGTCTTTGAGAATAGGATTCAAGCGCCGTTTGTCCTAAAAGACAGGCGGTAGGTCTGCATTGACAATGATAAGCCCTTGGCCAGCCTCAACCACGAGGTCGGTATAGTCCAAAGTTGTCTTATTTCGAACATGAAAAGCTGTTAGATCGAAGGCCTGTCGGTCCAAAGGCCACTTTAAAGTAGGTGCTGTCAAGGTCATCAGCGGCATTGGAATCACCGAAAGTTGAGTGCCTGCGGGGACTTGCAAGGTTTCAGATTTGCAAAGTGGGAGAACCCACTGCTTCTTACCATTGGGTAATACGTGTAAGCCCATCAAATTTAATTTGCCCGAGTAACTGACCAAGTGGCTTAGGTTATAGAGACTGTGATCAATCTCTTTGCCAAATAACCCGAGAATCAAAAGAGGACTGAGCTGATGATCGACGGCATAATTTAATGTCTTCTCAAAGTCAGTGGTGTCCTGATTTTTGATCTCTACCCAAGTGCTGTGTTTAAAGATGATCTTTGGATCCTGCTTTCGATGCTCTCCAACAGAATATAGTGAATCCATATCACCCACAATGACCTGGGGGTGAAGTCCTCTGTCAATGAGAGACCAAGCCGCGGCATCAGCAGCAATGAAGGGGAGCTCCGAGAAAACTTGAAGTTCTTCCGAGGGGGGGACTTCACCTTCGAGTATTACGATGGTTTTTGCTTGAGTGATCATTACGATTTTTTATACCATTGTCAAATATGCCAACTGTATTTTACAGCAATCTTGTGTTGGAGGCATGTTTATTTCAAAGTAAGGTTATAAAAAATAGTCATCCAGGAATAGATGATGTGGCGAAAATTGTTGCGATGGGTCAATGTTTGGGGTCAATATAGTCCTGTTGAACCTATTTTTTTTCTGCCAAATGTTTATTATCCAGCGGACTTATCAGAAGAGGCTGAAAATAGCTGGTGCGAGCAATTTTTACTCGATAAGGCACCGGGAGCCTTGATATTTAGAGTTCGTGAAAATGGCTTTTTAATCGTCTCAGTTGTATTCCCCCAACAGGAAATAAAACACTTCTGCTCAAAGGAAATTAGTGTAAATAATCGCTGTTATTATTATAGAGGATCTCAAATCACCACTTTAGGTGAGCTGACGCAGGCGCTCTATGCGGAATATCCTGATTTTTTGCTATCGGTTCGTTATTGGTTGGTTCCTGAGCTTGATGTGAGGCGTATATTTATAGAGCAAGCACAGCTGTTTCGTTCAGAGGAAAGTTCATCAAGCGGTGACTCACTCAAGATAACTCAATTTTATCAGCGCTTTGGTTTGATTAATGTCTTTTGTTTGCCAGATGTATTTTACCCAACAAGCTCTAATGGTGAAATCCCACCAACCTGGATTCACGCTTATTTGAGAGATCAAGAGGTTGGTGCTTGTATATTGCATCCCTCAAGCAAGAATGACCTTGTAATTCACTTTGTAGATACCAAAGATCATTACTCAAAGGAGATCACGCTTTCTTCGATTCAATCTTCGAGGCTTCAAATCAGGGAGAGAGCAGTCTGGAACGGGGGAGAGCGTATCCGTACCATGCAAGAATTACTTCGTCTGTTGCAGCGCGAATTTCCAGATAAAGATCTATCCAGATCATTGCATTTTGTCAGTGAGATTGATGCAAGACGGATTAGATTTACCTTAGGCATTAAGCATTTATCATCCTGCCCCACTTTTCTCTCGGAGGATGAAATTGAAAGCTTTTTAGATAAAATCAGGGTCATATCAGCCCAGCTCCAGCACGAAGGGTATTGCTGTTTAAAGGGTTCGCAAGTCGAAGTGCCTCGCTTAGCATTGGATGGCTTTAGTTATGAAAAGGAAATAGTTGAGGCGTGGTTTCAATCATCGGAATTCAGTCCAGTCACTGATCTTAGATTAGAGCATACAGGCCTCAGAGAAAATTGGATGCTAAAGGATATCTTGCGATTTTTCAGTAAGATAAAGCCCGTATTAGACGAGGCGCTTGAAACAAGTACGATTCAATTTGCAAGCTTTCGAAGCGGATTTGCTGGGCCTGGTTCTTTCAATGAGATCATGAGATCTTTTATGGGATTCAGTATTAGCCTGCGTGGTTGCATGTCAAGTGCTTTGGAGTCATCTGAAGAAAGAGATCTAGCCGCTGATTTAGAAAATGTATGTTTAGAATTAGAGTCATTAGGACAGTGTGCCATTAGATATGTCAGGATCGAAAGTCCAGGTACGCTTGAGACCGGGCATACTTTTGAAAAAAGAGAAATCAAAGCATGGCTAGAAAAAAATATGACTTGCCCTCAAACAGCGACAAAGCTACAAGATATATCGATCTGGGATAATCATAGTTTATTGGGGCCTTTGAGAATTTTAAATGAACTTGAGCAATTGTTACCTAACTTATGCTTGCTGTTAAAAAATTTAAAGCCAGCATTGTCAGATGATCACGAAATCCCTGTAAGGGGTGTTTCAATTCCCATACAATCTTTGAGAAGTTTTGGCTCCTCTTTTTTGCCTGTTTATACCAGACTTAGATTAGGACCTTACAATCTGGCCAATTTTATGCCACGTCCTCCATTGCTCTTAACCTATTCGTGCCCTCCCTCCTTGGAACGGGTGAAAGAAACTGAGGCAGATCTAGATGGTGCTGAGCTTTCTTTTTCGGTAGAATCACCATCACCGAATCTTTAATCATAAGATATGAAACTATATTTAGTTAGACATGGTGAGGCCTTTGATAAGGCTGATAATCCGGAGCGCCCTTTAAATGAAGCGGGGCGTCAAGCAATCGAGTATTTAGCAGTCAATCTTGGTCAGAGAAATGTCCAAGTTGACTGGGTCTGGCATTCAGGGATATTGAGAGCGGAAGAAACAGCAAGAATTTTAATCGATCAAGTCGGTAATAGCGCTCAGATTGAAGTAGAACCTCAGATTGCACCTGATGAAGACATGTTGCCAATAGCAAGGCGTCTGAGTGAAATTGAATTGGATGGCCTACTTGTTAGTCATTTGCCTTTTATTGGACTCTTGACCGAACATTTGCTAAAAGATAGCGATCCCCGGCCCACTGTGAACTATTATCCTGGTACACTATATTGCTTGGAAAAAGACACTAAGGGCCGATGGCATTATTGTTGGAAGTTAGACCCTTAGTTTTCATAACATTCATTGAATAAAGGAGATCCTCATGAAATCTAAATTAGCTGCTGCAGTTGCGATTCTATCATTGGTTGCTTTGACAGCTTGCAATAAGCCAGCTGAAGAAACCAAAAAAGAAGAGCCAGCACAAACAACTCAATCTGCACCTGCTCAAGATACTTCTACAGAACAGGCTGCACCCACAAGTTCTACAACTCAGGAATAATTGAGCTGTATTCTCATTCAGATTCAGACAGCGTTGCGGTGATGCAGCGCTGAATCTGATTGAGGATTGTATTCTTCTATGATTTCTAACTGAGCAAGACCTGATTGGGTTTGACCGCTTATTCTAAATAAACTCAAGTCGTTTCTAAAATCATTATCTGATTCTTCAAGCAAGAGATCTGCAGAAGGTTCTGGTTTTGCGAGGTACTGATGTAATGTTTGGACTAAGCATTCTCC
This sequence comes from Gammaproteobacteria bacterium, assembly GCA_046348545.1. Lineage (GTDB taxonomy): Bacteria > Pseudomonadota > Gammaproteobacteria > Berkiellales > Berkiellaceae > JAXMEB01. The sequence goes on along the minus strand of JAXMEB010000005.1, from coordinate 81,386 downwards.
CGTGAGGGATAGACCCCGGTTTGCCGTTTCTGCAAGCGATGAACTGTAATATTCATATAGCTGTCGAGAAAAATAAGCCCCCATACTTTTTGCGGTGCCTTCAAAAACAAATACTAGCGGTAACGAAAATAAGCTGGGTGGTCCCATCACCATGACAAATGTTGTGGTCGCTACAGCACTGCTAATTGCTGCGCCAGTTTTTTCAGCAATATCACTACCCGTCATTGTAACAACATAGCTCACACCAGAGCGCGCTAAAGACTTCGAAGCGTTTACCAAATACTTTTTACAAGAGGATGTATAAGAAACTATTTCTGGATTAGGCGTTTGATCTGGCAGTGTCGCATTGATGATCATGAGTTCATCATCATCAGGATCTATGATTTCAAATTCATCCATTAGGCTTTGGATCTTTATCTCTTCGTCTGGATCCACGACTAAAAAGCCATCTATGTAAATCTCTTTTTCAGGTCCCGCTATTGTGGTTGTGTTGCTCGAAATAACCCATAAAGCGAATTCTCTACCAAAATATTGTCCAGAAGTTTGAGTTGCAAAAGTGATTGGAATTCGAACCCAAAGCGGGAGTGTTGAAATAATAGCATTTGGTAATAGCCGAACGCAGGCACTGCCGATGCGCTTGCCTGCGCTTCCCAGGAATTTACTCCAAGTGAGTTGTTTAATATAACCATTAATCATCTCGCTTGCTTATCCAAAGAATAAGTATAAGTACGAAAACATACATGAATATTGGTTTAATCATATAAGTCACAATAGCAATAAAAATTAGAACCGCATCTTGTGAGTTAAATACCATCTGTAGAGTTTTTAAAATTGTAAAGGAGAAATGAGGTGATTTACCAAAATAATTATAATTAAAAAAAAGATGAGTAACGGGTAAGCATAAGAACCCACAAAGTAATGCAATAAAATGATGCCATTTTGTAATGCGTCTCATAAATTAATTATAAATAATTCCGATAATGTTGGCTATTTTAAAAAATTGTGCTAATCTCCCAGTCCTCCTCCAGAGAAATTTGCTCTTTTCAATAACAATTATTATAAGTCAAGGATGAATCATAATGATAAGGAAAGAGATTCAACTCTTAATTGATCGCTTGAATCAGAACCATCCCAAACCCAACATAGAACATACCTCCCCAGAACATAAAGAGGATAGCCAAAATCAGGCTCTTTTTTCTGCCATTGAACAACACGGCAGTAGGAATTATTGGGCGCCTAAGGTGGGTAATTTTCCAACTAGGCCGTAAATAAAGCTAACCAGATAGCTCCCATGGTTAGTCTGCGCTATTGCTTACTTCTTCAGTGCGTACTATAGTGTCCTTCTTCTATGCTGTATGAAAAAAAGGGGATATACCATGTATCAAGTCGAAGCTAATGAATGTCAAAATGTTGCTGGCGGAGTCACCGTAGCGCAAATCAGTGAGAAGTTTTCTGAAGCCTACCGTGCTACAGATGTTAATGTAACCGAATTGGCTACAGTTGCTGGTATTGTTGGCGCGTTTGCTGGTTTTTATGAGGCTAGAAGAACAGGTCGTGTTTCTGAATATTTGTTCCAACCTGTCGCTGGTGCAGTAGTATATGGCGCTTTAACCTTAAGCGTTGCTTATGTATATGAATTTGCTATGAATACTCATCAAGCGTTTAAAGCCTAAGCTCGTTTAGTGTTCTATGCGGGCTGAATCAGGCTCGCATAGAATCTTAAGGTGTACATCATTATGAAATCATTAGAATGTAGTCAAATGACACAAGTCTGTGCTGGGACCAATGTTTTTAGAGAAGCTTATAACAATACCAGCTTCCCATCTTGGGAAGCACCGCTTGCAATAACCTTGCTATCTATCGCTGAACATTATCTGAACAATCGGCCCTTTATAGACCATTTGGGCTGTCATTTGATTTTGCCCATCAGCGTTTGCGCTGCTGCTTTAAGCATCTCTTATTCTAAAAATCTGATTTACGCTATGATGGCTGAAACAGAAGAATAGGATTCTTATGAGCAAGGACGCGCTTTTCAATTCTTTTTCTCAAAAGGGTATCAGTAATCCACTTGTGATTGAGGCGATGCGGCAGATCCCTCGAGAATCCTTTGTGCCATCTCGATATCGCAGTCAAGCCTATGAAGATATTCCTTTGCCGATTGCTGAAGGGCAAACTATTTCTCAGCCTTACATCATTGCTCAAATGACCCAAGTGCTCTTAGAGCATGGTTCGGTCAACAAAGGCTAGAGATTGGTACAGGCTCAGGTTAACAAGCGGCTATTTTAAGCGTATTGGTTGACGAAGTTTATACCGTTGAACGCATTGAAGCACTTTTTAAAGTAGCCATAAAGCGGCTGAATGATCTGAAATTAAATAATATTCATACGTTTTATGGCGATGGATACAATGGTTTGCCGGAATATGCTCCATTCGACGCCATTATTGTGACGGCTGCAGCAAAGAGCATTCCCAATGAGTTACTAGTACAATTGAGGGATGGTGGACGGTTAGTGATTCCAGTAGGCAGCGAACAGATTCAGCAACTTGAAGTGATTGATAAAAAAGGTGATCAATACATCATGCAGATTATAGAGGCCGTGCGCTTTGTGCCTATGTTACAAGGGAAAATCAAATAACCTCAGTTCGGAGTTTTTGAAGGCGGGGTTGGTTTGTAATGACGTCATTCCGCACAGCGGTCATCACACGAAGTGTGTAGCGTGTGATGCGGAATCTAGTATTCACCCGGCCTTCGCTGCTTATGCGATTCAGCCTTTAAAAATATCAGCAATCAAATTATAAGCTGAGATTTGATAAAATTCTGGATCCCGCATCAGACGCTACACACTTCGTGTGATGACCGCTGTGCGGGATGACGATAGTTCCCAAAAACCCCGAACTGAGGTAAATAATGTTGACTGATCCAAATTTTCAATCTCATCTCGAAAGGTATCTAGAGGCGCATACCACACCAGTCTCCCCATTGTTGCTTGAACTTATTGAAGAAACAAAAAGAGCGACTGCTTTGCCCAATATGCTTTCTGGGCCTGTAGAGGGACGTTTTCTAAGTTTTTTAATTAAGTTGATTGAGGCAAAGCGAGTTTTGGAAATAGGCACCTTTACAGGTTTTTCTGCACTAATCATGGCAGAAGCTTTAAGTGATAATGGGCGCTTAGTTACCCATGAGATTCGAAAGGAACACGCAGATATTGCTCAAAAGTATTTTAACCAAAGTCCTTATGGTCATAAAATTCGAATTAAATTGGGGTCCGCATTAGCATTGCTGCCAGAAGACAACGATATTTATGATTTTGCGTTTATCGATGCAGATAAGCAAAATTATCCAAATTATTACGATATTGTTATTCCTAAGCTTCGGTCAGGTGGTCTACTTGCTATCGATAATGCTTTGTGGAAAGGGCAAGTTTTGGATCCGCAAGATGCTTCAAGCAAAGCGATTGCAGATACTAATCGTAAAGCTAGTCTAGATCATCGAGTAGAAACTGTTTTACTGCCAATTCGCGATGGTATTTTGCTTGTGAGAAAGCACTAGTTCTCAATCGTTCTTGATAGCCGGGTGACTAGATATATCTTTAAGAATATGATGGATCCCTTTGATTGTAAAAATTTGTTCAAAGGAAGCATAGATGATGAAAGCAGTGCGGATCCATCAGTATGGAGATTTGGATGTTTTAAAAGTTGAAGAGCTAGATATACCGCGTATCGAATCTCATGAAGTGCTGATTAAAGTGGATGCGGTGGGTGTAAATCCTATTGATTTCAAGGTTCGTAAGGGATTATTCGCCGAGGTTTTCAAATACACATTCCCATTGTGCCTCGGTTGGGATGTGGCTGGGCGGGTAGCTGCCGTTGGCTCTAGTGTTAGGCAATTTAAAGAAGGTGATGAGGTTTTTGGATTAGTTAATTTCCCTGAAGTTGCGAATGGGTATGCTGAATATATGCCAGCCCGTGCTGTACAACTTGCTTATACACCTGCAAAATTTTCGATGGTTGAAGCAGCTGCTTTTCCATTAGTGGCTCTAACAGCTTGGCAAACCTTATTTGATGTTGCGAAGTTGAAATCCAATCAAACGGTATTGATTCATGCTGCAGCCGGTGGTGTTGGACACATTGCGGTACAATTAGCAAAATGGAAAGGTGCTAAAGTAATTGCAACGGCCTCAAAAGAAAATCATGCATTTTTAACTAAACTGGGTGCTGATACGGTAATTGATTATCGAACTACGGCTATTAAAGATTGCGTTAAAGAAGTCGATGTTGTCTTGGATGCAGTAGGAGGACAGGTTGCAGTCGATTCATTAGATGTGATTCGTGAAGGTGGTGTTTTAATTTCATTACCGCAACCCATTACTGGTGATACGGAAGCAATAGCCAAAGCTAAAAATATTGCCACACCTTGGCACATCGTACATCCTAGTGGTGCTCAACTCAGAGACATGGCTAACCTTACAGATGATGGTTTGCTTCAAGTGGAAGTCGCTCAAACTTTCCCACTAGAGAGGGCAAAAGATGCACATGCTTTACTCGAAACGGGACGTGTTAAAGGTAAGGTTGTTCTTAAGATCAGCTAGATAAATATATTTTTAAGTTTTACGCTTGATAGACGCTACATACCATGAGTCACTGTAAGGAGTGAAAGTCATGAAGTTGAAGTATGTAGCGTTATGTTTGGGTGTAGTTGCCTCTGTGAATGTGTACGCTGTTAATCCTGAAATCAGCTACCATAATTTGCCAATGGGTACTTCCTACGCGGATGGATACCAAGATGGGTGCGATAGCGCCTTGATATATGATATTTGGAAGTTGAAAAAAGATTATGGTCGTCAAAGAGTTGATTCTGTGTACTCAAGAGCCTGGGATCTAGGCTTTGTGACCTGCAGGTACAACGTCTACAAGAAATAAAGGCGAATTCTTCGCCTTTATTTCGTTTTGAGCCATGCAGACGGAAGGAGATCGGTGAAGGCGCCACTGATGCTCGGTGCAATTACATACAATGTGCCCAAAGCGGCTACTTTCTCGCCGTAGTAAGGGTGGGAAGCAGCAATTGCCTTTAAGCTCATTGTTATGATTGCTGATTCCAATCCAGCATAGAGCAATGTTGAAGCATCTAGTCCCCCACTAACTGACGGGGCGGCACTTATATCTAAAATTTTCATCTGATTCAGCATCCAATATATTGTAAGATGAATGACTATATATAACTTCAAATAAAAAAACAATCTATTAAACTAAACAAATTTTTAAGATGTTGTATCTGCACGAAAATCTAAGTACTCTCAGAACAATAAGCTAAAAATTGAAGGATAGGGACATGGTAATTCGGCTTAAAAAGATAGAATGGATATCGACGGCCGCGCTAATAGGCCTTTTGAGTTCCGGAATGGTCGTGAAGGCAGAGGAGACTGGATTGCCTCCCTTAGGAGAACAGCAACCTCTTCTAGTAGAATCAGCTGAGCAACCCAAAGAGACTGCACCAGTCGCTTACTATGAAGAGAGAGCAAATCTGACTTATTTTAAAGAGTTTAGAGAAATAATCGGTTACTTACATAGACTGGACCTCCTCTCTCAAAATCTCTATGTTAAAGCTGAAGAGTTGGATTCTGATGCTATGAAGCTGAAAAAAGCGGAAGTGAATACAGCATTAGAAGGCATTTTTAAAAAAATAAACAACAAAAAGGATGTGTTGAAATCTTATGGCAAAGAACATCAAGATGCAGTAAAAGCTATTTCTCTCGATCTCGATAATCTTAGTAGAATTGAAAAATCAATTGAAAAATCAATACAGAGCAGTAATGCTTTATTTGAGGCAGCAGTATCAGAAAATGGTGATTTTTCGGATAGCCTAGGTTCCAATGTGATGCAAAGAGCCGCTTTATTTTTGGATATTAATACCAGTGAACTAGAAGGAGCCATTGATCTTGATAAAAACATCAAAGGACCTTTGCAACGGTTTCGAATTATGTCGGTTCTTTTGAATAATAAGTTTATATTGAGAAATTTTCAATTGGCTCATTTTAATATGAGGCAATATTTGGGAGTCACGTCATCTTCTGAAGGTGTTCCTAAAACAGAGGATATAGAAAAAATATCAGGACTTTCTGCAGCTTTATTAAACGATGAAAAATATTTTTTAGCCAAGGAGCCTGATTCTGAAAAAACGACCTTATACGCCAATATTTATGAAAATGAGCTCAAACTATATAAACTTAATCTAGATTTTTATAATCGCCTCAAGAATGCTAACAGTATATCAGTCATCAAAGAATGGTTTGAAACATACTCAATTCTTTTGAAAGAGTTGGTTGCTAAAAGGCAAGAACTTGATCAAGCCATTGCATTAGAAGAGGGTGGTACGGGTGTTATTATTAATCCGAATGCTGAGAAAGAGGTAAGAGGTAATGAATCAAAAAACGAGGGAGAAGCGGAGACTGGCACGGTTGATTTTGAACAATTTTTCAAGCGATAAGGATGCTAATACCCCAAGATGATCATGGATTCGATCGTGGAAGCAACTCGGCGTGAAGACGAAAAAGCTGTTGTAACATTATGTGATTTAAGTCGAGAAGCGCTATTTAAAGCAGAAGAAGCTTTCAGAGCGCTATTTGTCGCAGCCAAGAAAGGGAATGTCAAGATTGCTGTCAATTTATTGAGCGCTTTAATGGCATCATCTCCACACGAAAATTTTTTTGCTAAGCAAGATAAAAAGTCTAATAGGACTTTTCTACACGAAGCCCTCTTTTCTCAGCAATCGGCATTTGTCATCAATATGATTCAACGAGCCGAATTATCATTGACTGATATTAAAGATGGCAAAGGATATACGCTGTTACATCTTGCGGCAAAATTAGGATTTGCGGATATAATAGATGAAATGAGTCAGCCAGCCCGAGGTCTAGAGGTTGATGCACTCACTCTGACAGGCAAAACAGCCCTTTACTTAGCAGTTAAAGCACATCAAACACAGGTGATATCAAAATTGCTTGAAAATCATGCTAATATCAATGTCACTTTTCTTCCGAATAACGAAACTGCTCTTCATCTCGCGGCACGTTCAGGATTTGAAGATGTTGTTACTTTACTGCTTCAATACTGCCCAGAGCTGCATGGTAATCTCCTCGGAGACACCCCCTACCATGTTGCAAAACACTGGGGACACGAAAGTGTTGCAGAAAAAATATTGCAATACCAAAACGAAAGAACGTTTGAGTCCTTCAGTGCTTTATTGTTAGGTGGAATGACTATAGATTCTGATAATGTTGAACAGTCTGGAGAGCCATCTTTATCCAGGGTAACCAGGCCTTCTCATAATTACTTGCTTCGATATCCTGCTTGGCAGCCTTCAAATCAATCGCCATCTAATAAATATCGCTCTGATGATGAGGTTCATCGTATTTTTGAATTAGGCCAAAATTTAGGGCATCGGGCAGTCTACGCGCATCCGCCAGATGGATTGGATATTATCGTAGGCGATGAATTAGCTAATCCTCATTTATACAGAACCTACACGTTGTTCAATCAAGGTGGAATTCGTTGTTATGCATGGATCCCTCATGAAACCGATCTGGAAATTTATATTTTACTCGCCGGCACAGATGATGAGATTACGTTAAAACGAGACGTCACTGAAATAACGCCTGGCTATCAGTCTTTCAAACAACAAGCTCGCGCTATATTAATGAATCTGAGTAGACTTTTCGCTCAACTCCAAGTCAAGCATTCTTTAAATCCTTTTCGATTAAGCATAATTGGACATAGTTTAGGCGCTGGCGATAGCTATGCTTTGTTTATTGGTTTGCTTAAATCTATAACGAACAATACATTAGAAACGTTGCGACGTTTTCCAGATGAAGACGCTTTTGAAGAGATATTGAAATCGAATTGGCCGCATCGTGATGAATGTGATTTGGAAGTGATGCGTTTAAAAGCGCTGGAAAATATAAAAAATTCAGCATATAAAGGCATTGAGCTGCCAGTGATTTCAAGAATAAGAGTAATTGCTTTGAATTCTGTTATGATTTCAAAGAAAGCCTCACTTGAATATGAAGGCATAACAACTTATGCAAAATTCATATGTCCAGAAATGAAACTTGAGGCTTATAATTTAATTATTCCCTCTGATTTTGCGAACCTAACTGGAGATGCCTATCCATTGATACACATGAATCCGGAAATGCTAGAAATTCATCTTCAAATAACAAATATTAATCGATATGCCCTAGAAACCGGTATGGGACTCGCATTAATGGGCGTTGCTATGAATCCGACCTTGGCTTCCAACTCTAATCCCAGCCTCTTACTAGGAGCGTTGGTGGCAGGTGGTACTGCCGCATTTACTTTAGGGCCGATTGGTGCTGTATCAGCCATGCTAATTACTGGATGTGGGATTAAAGGGAGCCATTTACTATTTAACCGAGCTTGCTCAACGATTATCGCGCCGCATCAGCATTTACCCGACGCTGAAGAGTCCCATACCGAGATTGATATTGTGCATCTGACAAATCAGAAACCAAGTGAACGTCAGAAGCTGATTGAAGCTGCCGATACAGGAGAACTTGCAAAACTAGTCTATGGTTTAATTAAACGTAGTGTTGCAAGTAGTTTCTCTGCACCTAAACTGGTTTTGATGTGATTAAGAAATAAAGCTGTGCTTCCATCGACTTAAATTTCCCATCATAGTGTCCCAAGGCATCACCAACATTGATTAATTTTGATTGTATCCCACGTTTTTCCCAATATTGACTGAGTATTTCTGCATTGAAAAAGGGGACATCGGTATCTGCTTTTGCGCCAATTAATGCAACAGGTGCTTGGGGTGACCAATGATGAAAATTAAGACTATCTATAATTTCATGAATATGAGGTTCGCTCAGTGATACCAGTTGATCGTAAAAATATGGTTTCAATAATGACTTTGGTGTAGGGGGAAGCTTGGAAGCAATCTCATCTTGGTCATGGTGGCCATTCAATAAAACGGGGATTAGTTGATCGTAGGGTGAATTAAAAACATCACTTAAATTCGACCAGTATCCATGCGTTTTGTGATAGGCATAAAGATAATATGCTGTAAATAAGGAGGCAGATAATCCTGGCGTTGTGAGTGTATAATAAATACTCTCTCTGAAAAGATAAGGGCCTGCACCCGCAGCAACAGCTCGTATTTTGATGTTTGGATAATTATTCTCAATTAATTTTTGTGTTGCAAGGGTTGCAAAGCCCCCTTCAGAATACCCTGCCAAAAATACCGAATTAAATGAAGAAACCTTTATTTTTTGTAAAAAAGCTTTAGTTGCAAGGATTGCGTCAACACTTGCACTGGCAAGACTCTCCTCTTGTAAGTAAGGATGGATTACTTCGTTATTTTCACCTAATCCTAAATAATCAGGTTGTACGACAACTAGATGTCCAGCGCCTCCAAAATACCCTGCATGTAGTAGTCCAGAATCATACGTTAGGCTCGAGGGTGATTTGTTTTTGAGTGTTACCGTGCCATGGTGATAGCAAAGTATAGAAAAAGGACCACTTTTGAGTGGAACAGCGACTTGGGCTGATGCCTTGCTCAGGTTGCCATCTAGCCCTTTTGTTTGGTAAATGATTTTGTAGATCTGAACCGGCTGTACAGGTCGAATCGGTTTGAGACTGACTTGAGCTAGCGTCGATTCAATCGTCGAGACATTCAGCGTCGTTAAGATTTGGCTTGAAACAAGTTGACCTCTTTGCTGATTGCTTGCAAAAACAGACGTATAGAACATTGAAAATACAGTGAAAATCAATCCTAAAGAAAGAGGGAAGTATTTCATCCTGAAAGCTTCCTGAAGTGTTTCCAAGTAGTTTAGTATGGATTAATAAATATCCCAACTTATTTTCATATGTTAGCCAAAAGACTCTACTTTATGGATCATTTAAGAACCACCTGCATTCTGTTGGTTCTCTTGATACATTCAATTCTACCATACGCTACGATAACCTACCATGATCCGCAAAATTATGTTTTTTCAATTTGGCCGGTTGTTGAAACAGGGTTGCAAACAAATTTCAATACTTTTTGCGTTATAGTGATTGACAGTTTTAATATGTCTTTACTTTTTGTGATTGCAGGTTTTTTTTCTTCAATCACAATCAATCGAATAGGGGTAAGATCGTTCATTAGAAATCGATTGCTCCGTTTAGGGCTTCCATTTTTGTTTTTGGTAACATGCTACGTCCCAATCGGTTCTTATGTAGGATATATTCAATCAGGTCAGGACTGTGGTTATTTATGTTTTTGGTCTACCTATTATTTTCAAAATCATTGGCATTCAGGAACAAGCTGGTTTTTGTGGCTTCTATTTGCTTTTTCAGGAACATATGCTTTACTTGTATATTTAAAAGTTAAATTTATCCAGAAGCATTTCGAAGCTGGAGAGGCTTGGTATTATAAAGTGCTTATGCTTGGTTTTGTAGCGTATATGCTTATGATGCTAGAACCTCATTTGTTCACTCATTTATTCGGCCCTTTCTGGCTGCAGCCCAATAGATTATTATTGTATATTTCATTGTTTATATTCGGAGTTCGATTGGGTAATTCATGGCGATATGAATCTTTAATGTTTTCACTTGAAGCTAGATGGGTGCGTTTGTGGTGGGTCTGGATTAGCGTCTCAGTTATGATATATGCCTTGATTTATTATATCATTTTGTACAGGTTAGACTTAGACCAGCAATCCATTCAACTGTTGCAGAATTTAAGAGGTGTCTCTGTTAATGAGAAACAGCTTTTAAATTTGGGATTTTTCATTCTCTATAATTTAGTGTTTCCGATAGTTTGTATATTAATGATTTATGGTTTGATGGGGATTTATCTAAAGTATATTAATTTTCATTCAAGAATATTCAAATATTTATCGGATCATGCCTATGGGATATCGCTCGTACATTTTCCAATCGTAGTATGGTTGCAGTATGTGTTGACTCAATATGATTATCCCAATGTGGTAAAAATTGCTCTGGTTTTTGTGTTGACTTTCTTGATATGTTTTGTTTTATCAGTTTTGATCCGAAAAATACCTGCGATTAAAATAGTAATTTAAGAGGTGCTGCCGAATGCAGATAAATATGTTTGAGGGCATGCTCATTTTAATGGGCACTAGTTTAATGATGACTATTATTGCTCAAATATTCAAAATGCCGAGCACGGTTGGCTTCATTTTGGCAGGCATTCTACTCGGGCCTCATATGATCAAGATAGCGCCCAGCACATTTAATATCCAGCAGCTTTCAGAATTTGGATTAGTATTTTTAATGTTTACTATTGGTCTTGAGTTTTCATGGTCAAAATTAATCACGATGAAGCGTGAAGTGTTTGGCTTTGGCGGGCTGCAGGTCATTTGCACAATCCTTTTCGTAACAGTCATAGGTATGTGTTTGAAAATGAGCTTAACCGAGTCGTTGGTGGTGGGCGCTGTCGTCGGTATGTCTTCAACAGCGGTTGTTTTAAAGCAGCTTCGCGAACAATCGGAGTTGCGATATCACTATGGTCAGACGACATTTAGTATCCTTCTTTTCCAAGATCTGGCTGTGATTCCATTATTAATTCTCATCGCCGGATTGCCTTCCGCAACGTTTCATGCATTTTTAACCATAGGGGGTGTTGCTTTACTAAAGGCGATTTTGGCTATTTTGCTGATATTAGGTATCGGACGATTTGTTTTAAAGCCACTGTATGACCATGTTAGTAAGTTCAGCTCCAATGAATTATTTACGATTTTGACCGTTTTTATAGCACTGAGTGCAGCCTGGTTAACTTCTCAATTAGGGTTATCTTTGACTTTAGGTGCTTTTATATCCGGTTTGATGCTGAGTGAAACGGAGCATATTCAAAAAATTGAATCAGATATCAGGCCAATTCGTAATGTGTTGATGGGCTTGTTTTTTATTTCGATTGGCATGCAATTTAACATTCAAGTCATGTCGTATGCATGGTCATGGATGTTGTTATTATTGTTTGCCTTGATCATATTTAAAACCACCTTAATTTTTTTGTTGGGACTGTTTTTTATGAAATCAAAAGCAGATGCTTTAAAGACAGGGCTTTCTCTTGCTAATGGTGGTGAGTTTGGGTTTGCTATTTTGATTTTGGCTTTAAAACAGCAGCTTATTCCTGAAGACTATGGGCAAGTAATATTGGGGGCTATTTTGCTGAGCATGGCACTAGCGCCACTTATTATTAAGTACAATACTCAGCTAATTAAGCCTTTTGAATTAAGATAACTCCAAAGAGTCTTTTATATGGGATTTAAAAGAAAGTAGAGAGCGTTCATAGATAGCGGTTTCATGAATAACAACGCCCACTAAACCTGCAACAGCAATCAAATTAGGAATGCACATGAGGCCATTCACAATATCGGCAAAAGACCAAATGATATGAAGATTTGCAACCGCCCCTAAAACAATCAAACAGATATAAATTAGTCTGTAAGGGTTAATCCCTTTAGAGCCGATCAAGAACTCGATGCATTTTTCGCCATAATAGGCCCATGCGATGAGCGTGGTAAATCCGAATAAAGCTAAACAACCTAACACAATATAGGGCGCTGCTTTTAGATTTTGGCCAAATGCTGCGATTGTAAGAGGGGCTCCCGTGAGAAGAGTCCCATCTGGGTTTGTTTGTCCTAAACTTTGAGTGACCGTTAAAACAAGGCCTGTCATTGTGCAAATGACTAGAGAAGATACAAAGACCCCCCCCATCGCCAACATGCCCTGAAGAGCTGGATAGGGCGTTTTTGCACTAGCAGCAGCAATAGGGCTGCTTCCTAATCCCGCTTCATTTGAAAAAACGGCACGTGCAGAGCCCATTTGAATCGCAAGAAGCAGGGTGGAGCCAACGAATCCACCGATTGAGGCTTGACCTGTGAATGCAGAAGAGACGATCATCTGAAGCGATGGTATTAAATGTTGCCAGTTGAGTCCTAAAATGATGAGGCTGGCGCCGACATATAATAATGTCATTAAAGGGACCATCACGCTGGCAACCTGGCCTATTTTTTTTACGCCACCTAATATGACCAAAGCTGCAATCAATGCCATGACTAAACCGGTCATCCAGGGGGTAACAGAAAATAGAGTTTCAAGTGCACTAGCTGTTGAATTAGACTGGACCGTTGCGCCGATACCAAATGAAGCTAGCGCACCAAATAAAGCAAATGCTTTTGCTAAAAAAGGCTGCTTAAGTCCATCGCGTAGCGCATACATTGGGCCCCCAGACATCTGACCTTTTTCATTTTGAACGCGATATTTGATCGCTAATACATTTTCAGAATAGGCAATGACCATCCCAAAAAGACTTGTCACCCAGAGCCAAAAGACTGCGCCATATCCCCCGATACCAATCGCAATTGCAACACCGGCGATACTTCCCGTGCCAATTGAGCCTGCTAATGCGGTCATGATGGACTGGAATGGGGATAATTCGCCCCGACTATCGGGCGAGGTCTTATGTTTTTGAGGGAAGAAGAGTAGATGCAAAGAATGACCGAGGTAGCGAAATTGGAGCCCCTTTAAGGAGAAAGTTAAATAAAGCCCCATAGCCGCAATCAACCCGATTAAAAGACCGCTCCAGAGTAAGTGTCTGATTTCAAATAGAATATTTTCAATGCCGCTCACAAAGCCCCCTGGTTGGCGTGAATTGATTTAGCCAAATTACGAAATAATTTAGGAAACTAAATTCTGGCAATTTTACGGGATTTTGCCAGAAGTAACAAGCCCGTCCCTCAGCTTAGTTCTCTAATTCGATAACCCATTCATAGATTGATGTGGCCTATCGGAAACAGTTGACAAAAGTTTAGGCAGAGTGACAGATTTTGTAAGACTATATAATCTTGTCAAAGAGGTGCTTGCTTTAGAAAACACATCCTGATAGTTAAGATGAACTTTCTCAAATTCCCCGTCGAGTCTTATATCGCAAGACAAGCGGCCGCCATGCTCTTTAATCAACTCAATAATATATCGAATCATTTCATTAAAATCTTCTGATTGAGCAGGACTTAATTCAGATAAATTTAGACAGGGTTGCATTGAATGCTTGAATTCTGTTGGAGAATAACAACGTGCCAAATCTAGTTTATGAGCTATACTCAGGATACGATGATTATAGTTTCTAAGATTTCGCTCAACATCATCAGAGATACAGTTGAGAGTAGGTTGGTCATTTTGTCCTTGCTCATAGTGAGGGTTGCCCATATATCTTACAACGTTACACATTCGTTCCATCATAGCTTTGTTTTGAGGGCTGCTCAAATCTTTTGTCTTTTCTACAAAAAATTTGAAATGATCAGCTGAGGCTGCTCGATATTGATCATAGCGTTTTAGATCTTCCCCGGCACTGATTTCACTATTTCGGCCAGTGATACTAAACGCAGCTGCAACTCGTAGCCATTCAACTTCATCTTTCGAGATTGAATTGCAAAACCATTTAAATTGAGAATCCTTAGCATGTTTACTAAAATAAGCTAGTACAAGATCGACACTTTTCATTACTCTTGAAACATGTGGTGCATTATGGTTAGGTCTGACAATTTTTTTGGCATTAATTGATATTTCACTTGACTCTTCCGTATATTCTTTAAGCAAATGATGCTTGAGCGCAGACGCAAGCGCATTATCAGACCAACGTTGGTCAGGTTGTTGTAATGACGGAGAGTTGACAAGTCTAGTAATTAAATATCCCGGACCTTGGGTAGTAATCACTTGTTCGCCTTGAGCAATGAGAATTTCACCTTCCATTTTGTTAATGATAGGTTTCAATATACGCGGATTTTCGAGCTTTGTGCGTGTTGTGCCCGATTTGTGGAAATAAGAGGAGCCTTGCTCATGCACACTAAAACTGGTAATGGCTGGTAAAATCCATGGGTTTGCTAAACGCATCTTAATGATATCAGCTGTTAATCTTTCACCACGATCTAAAATAGCATTCTCAGGGGCGAGGTATCCATCAAGCAATTTTGAGGTCGGATTATTTTGTTGATACTCAGAGACTAAAAATGGTATCGCGTTTGTGGCGTCATTTATTAAGCAACCTAAAATAAAACAGATTAAATAGTTTCTTTCAAAAATTTGTAACGAAAACAATCTATCTTTTGATACATCTAACGCTTCACCTCTAAAGAATTTGTTTATATTTCTGTACAGCTCGGTTGTATAGATCTCAATTGCTTTTTGCTGAGTCGGTGGGAGTAGGTTAACAACTGGATTTTTTGAATCTATTATATTCCAATTTGGAATCAAACTTTCTAGAATATTGCCTAAGCGCTCAATTGTGACATTAGAGTGTGTGATATTGCCGTGTTCATTAACCGTGGTACTGAGTGAAAATTGTGTTAAATTTGAATTATTTAGAAGTATACTTAAATTCACTTTTTCATTTGGCATAATTAGAACATAATGCCCTATCTTGTTGTATTTAATGTGAACATCCGAAATATCCAATCTTGAAATAAGACTTATAATCCGCTCTAATTCAATTGTGGCAGTTGATTTGCCGAGTGGTCCTTCAGCCAGGATATTCTCCTGGTTAATTAATAGCTTCAAAGCCTTAATCTGATCCAGATAACCTGCATCATAAGAAGTTAGTATAGTATTCGATTTTGCATACTTGACCAATTCAAGGAGTTTTGTGTTTGTTATAGTTCGGTTCACGTTCTCAGATGTTAAAGTCGAAAGTATGATATCAAGAAGTGAATGATGATCCTTTGCTCTGTATCCACTTTTTAAAAGTGTTTCCAAAACGTAGCACGAGAAGTCAGCGTGGGTAATTGAGAAATAACTTGAATAATATTTCGCAGTTTCTTGAGAGTAGCCAATACCAATATTGTTTAGCAAAATGAATGTGCTGCAGAATCGATCAATGTCTTCGTATTTAATAGTTGAAGCTTTGAAAGGTGATAAATGTTCATCCCAGCTAAAATGTTCTTGTGCTAAATTTAAAAAAATATCTGTCAGATGAACAATATCATTTTCTTCTCTCCAAGTTAAAGCCCTAAAGAGAATCAAATGATTGTCTAAATCTAAATGAGCTTGCTTTAGTTTGATAAAGCTTTTAGCTAAAACTAATGTGTTGTCTTGGCATTTTAGTAAAATACCATAGAGTTGTCGATGATTTTGCCAATCTAAATTTGCTTGTGTGAACTCAATAAACCCTTCTGCAAAAATAGGAGCGTTATGGGGAGTCTGTATTAAAGCATCATAAAGTGGTTTGTTACTTTTCTCATCCAGATTTGCTTTTGATAAGACTGCAAAGCCTTTTGCTAGGTTTACTGTGTATGAAGAGTTAACCATTAAACTTTCGTAGAGCGAATGATGCTTATCCCAGTCTAAGCTGGCTTTCTTTAACTCGATAAAGCCTTCTGCCAAAGATGGAGCATAAAAAGATTTTTTTATTAATGCGTCATATAGTGGCTGATGACTTTGCCAATCTAAATTCACTTGTGCTAATTTGATAAAACCTTTTGCCAAATTTGAAGCATTATAGGGGGTCAAAGCCTGAAAGAGAGGTTGGTGGTTTTGCCAATCAAATTTAACGCGAGCTAAATCGATATAACTTTCTAGCAAAGCAGAATACATTTGACTGCTAACAGTATTTGTTTGTTTTATTAATGTATCATAGATTGGTTGATTATTAGTCCAATCTAAATTGGCTTGCGTTAACCTGATGAAACTATCAACTAAACAAGCGGTAAAACCTTTTTGTATTAATGCCTCATAAAGTGCCTGATTATTTTTCCAATCTATATTAGCATGGGTTAATTTTAGAAAGCCTTGAATGTACCGATTCACCGCATGCGGTTTTTTGATTAATGCCTCATATAGTGGCTGGTGATCCTGCCAATCTAAATTGGCTTGAGTTAATTTCACGAAAGCATCTGCTAAATTGATACAAGCATCAATGTTGTTAATTAAGGCGAGATATAAGTCTGTATATTTCTTTGAATCTAAACCTGCTTGGGTTAGCATTGTAAATGCCTGGGTATACCGTTTTTCTGAGAAGCTCATTTCATCGCTGTAAGCAATGAGAACTTCTGATAAAATTTCTTTACTAACAGTGCTCGCGAAAACAAAAACATTTTGATCGGTTGAAGCTTTGAGATTTCCAAGGCAGGGTCTATTATTTTTTTGTAATATTGACTTTACAGAGATGATGTCGTTTTTAGAGATTGCATCATAAAGTTTCGCTGTAAGATCCGTGTAAATCCCCACAAAGCTCAAGCCTTTATCCAGCAAGCCAGTCAATTTTGATGATAGGCTAGGATTGTCTCTGCCAACTTTGACTTTTGTTTCTTCATCTATTTTTTGTATTTTTAGCTGTTTAGGGTTTTGGTCAACGTTTTCAGGAGATCTTTTACCTAGCATATGTGTCACATTGATGTCTACTTCATTAAGCAGCCGAATCTACCATATCTACTAGCCGTAATAAAGTTAAAGATCACCCGTTGGTCGGGATCTTATACTCTGAGGCGCTAAAGAAGCATTTGCATCCGACCGGCGGTTTAGTATTTTCCAAACACATGACAGAACATCTTTGGTTCCTCGATGTTTTAATTTCGAGTCAATTTCTGCTTTTTGTTTGTTTTTTGGGCTGCTTCATGCTGCTTGTTTCTGTAATCGTCTCGAACGTTTAGCGCCCTTGCCTTGGTGAAGCTCAAAGAGCGTAGGCAGGTACCCGAAAAATCATCTGTTGCGGGTATACGAGACATCAGACAGCTCAACCTAGTTGATAATGCGATTAAAAAACTGCCTGATCAGTGTGGATGTGTTAGATCGAAATTGAATTTTTACAATTCTAGCGATTTAAAGATGGTCTTGAAGTTGCATTTTTAAGAATTCTTTCAATTTCATCATTATTAGCTTGTTTGGCATATTCGAAGCAATCACGTCCATAGTCATCAGCAATTTTGGGATTTGCTCCATATCTGATTAGAATTGAGATTAATTTTTTGTCGGATCTAATAACAGCTTTGTGTAGGGGGGTTTGACCATCTTCATTTGTGGTGTTTGGATTTATGCCACTTTTCAAGCAATTCTCAACCTCTTTCCTTAACCCCATGTCTGCAAGTGAAACAATATCTATTTTACTATTCAATGGCATAAATTCCTCCCAACTGTAAATAAAATTTTTCGAACCAGATTGTTCTATGTGTTGTCCAATCTTTGCAAGTTAAGCATATGTAAGTTAAGCATAGGAGAGTTTGTATGTCAAAATTGATCATATGTATATACAGAGGTGAGTCAGAAAATGGATATACGCCGAACATAACAAATGCAAATGTTGATGAAATATTGGGCGTTAAACGTAATCTCTCTAAAATGGCGCTTGAAAATAAAGAAGAACCACCCACTTTAGAGATCTGGTGTACAACTATTCCTGACTACAGCAAGAAGGGGGATGGTTCGGGTGTCGGTGTATTTCATTCGAGAAATCACAGAGCCGCCAATCTAAAACTTGCTGTAGATCTTTCTGAAAAGTTCGGAGAAGATGCAAAAGTTGTTGATTTTACAAGCAAGATAGCTGATGACAATGACTTAGGGTTCATGAATGAACAAAGTGGCAAAGGCTGTATTATAGATTTGATGAAAGTAAAGGCGATTATAACTGAAAAAGAAGATAGTTTGGTTCTAGACGGAAACACCAAAATATTCGATTATCAGGGTCTCTATAATGACACATTTTCGAAATCTAATGGTAACAATACAGATGGATTGCAAGCATTGATATACACCCAACCCTTTCCATCTGCAAATAATAAAATTCAGTATACCCCGTCGGAAAGCAAATTAAAGGAAACTCTGAGAAAGCATTATACTGACTATGTTTCAAATAACATTGACAATTCAAAAATAAAGCATCCTAATTCAAATGTCATTTACGAAGAATGTTTTAGGCCTGCCTTGAAGGAAGAGGGTTTTGTTGACGATGTTCGCGTTGGAAGCAAAACAAAATACAAAGCAAATTTGAATACCAATATTTACGGAATCACAAAATACATTTTTCCAGCAGTAAACATGAGTTGGTTGGCAAATAATTTACCGCCATCTGAAAAGAAAAAACTCGATCAGCTCAAAAGTATACCTGGGGTAGTTGTAGGTGATGCGGTATTTGATTTCTCAGCATTCAAAAGCGCTATCGATAAGTATACCAGAGAAGACTCTCGCAACAATTATGCAAGTGATGTCAATTTACTGATGGAACATTCCAATGAATCTGTTGATATTGACGCTTGTGCTAAGTTTTTAATAAGTACACAGAATTTGCAAAGTGAATTGCAAAATGATCTTATTTCACAAATTCCGAATAACCGTTATGGGCTTGATTTTAAGAGAAAAATTGAAGCGAGAATTGAGGAGATACAAGAAAGTGTGCCAGCTCCAGCAAGATGACATTCTATAGCGTGCCCTTCCTGAGAGATAGTTAACACAATATTCCGAGGACATAGGTTACACTATTAAGTTTGAGGTGTAGCTTATGTCTTGGAAGGAGAGCAGTATTGTGGATGAACGTCTCAAGTTTGTAGCTCGTCTTCTTGAAGGCGAAAAGATGAGTGTTGTTTGCCGAGAGTTTGGCATTTCAAGAAAGACTGGATATAAGATATTTGGTCGTTATAAAAGTCATGGGTTAGAGGGGCTTTCCGATCGAAGTCGTCGCCCCTACAGACATGCAAATCAGCTGCCTTTTCAGGTTGAGAGAGCTATTCTTAAAATTAAAAAAGAATATCCGACTTGGGGAGCGCCGAAGCTTAGGGAAAAACTGCTACGACAATATCCTGATATTTCTCTTCCAGCAACGATCACAATTCATGCAATTTTAGATCGGCATGGTTTAGTCACCCGTCCTAGACGTAGACGCTATAAAGCAGAAGGAACAGAGTTATCTAATGGTAAAAAGCCGAACCATCTTTGGTGTGCTGATTACAAGGAGAGTTTTTGCTAGGTAATAAGCGTTATTGCTATCCTCTGACAATTACAGATTATTATTCACGCTTTTTGTTAGCGTGTGAGAGTTTGGAATCAACTAAGGCGCCCTTGGCTTTTTCAGTTTTTGAAAGAGTATTCAAGGAATATGGGCTTCCAAATGCAATACGCACAGATAATGGCCTGCCATTTTCGTCGCCAAATGCATTATATGGATTGAGTCGACTTTCCGTATGGTGGTTGCGTCTAGGCATTTCAATTGAGCGCATCAAGCCAGGGAATCCTCAGGAGAATGGACGACATGAACGTATGCATTTAACGTTAAAAAAGGAAACGACAAAGCCAGCTGAATTTAATTTCTTACAGCAACAAGAACGATTCGATAATTTTCAAGAGGTATACAATAATGAGCGCCCTCATCAAGCGATTGGGATGAAGTATCCCGGTGAACTGTATACACCTTCGAGTCGTCAATATTGTGGCCTACCAGAGCTGGAATACCCACTTCATGAAAAAGTAATCACGGTGACAGAGTGTGGTAGAATTTGTTTAAAAAGGAAGAAGATCAATTTAAGTACTGTATTAGCCGGCCAAAAAGTTGGATTAACTCAAAAAGATGATAGAATCTGGCTGGTTTCTTTTATGAAATACGACCTAGGGTACTTTGATGAGGAATCTTGTAGAGTCGAGCCTATCGACAATCCTTTTGACTCAAAAGTGTTACCCATGTGTCCGGTATAATCTGTTACCTATGTCTCAAGAACGGACCGCGGCAACTCTGTATTTAGTCGCTGGCGCGAAACTGTGTGCTTTTAGGATGAAGGACTATAAAAAAAGGGGCATATCCTCTAGAATGTGCGGTGATGAAACCAAACCAATTCAGGAAGAAGCCCCAGGATATGAGTATCTGCGAATCAGGCGTGAAAAGCAACGTCAAATCAAGCGATGTTACGATAAAAATTGCTAGCGAACACCCATTAATTCAGCTGTGCAACGCACTAGACTGGCAAAAACTGTCAGAGATGGTTTTACCAGATTTAAAAAAATCGACTAAAAAAGGACAGTGGTGGATTGGCCGCAAGCTTAAGCTAAGGATTCATCTTGCCATCTACCTTCTGCAACAGCTTTTAATAAAACAGATCGCCAAATTGAATACGATGCAAAAGATAATGCCGCTTATCAAATATTTTGTGGTAAATTTATTGTCGATAAATGGCATGTGCCAGATCATACGAAAATAGAAAAGTTTCGCTCGCGCTTGAGTCCAGAAACCCAAAAGCTATTGGCTAATGAAATTGCTGCCAGCGCGGTTAAGCTTGGGTTTGGTGATCCGAGCGAGATTGATATTGATTCAACAGTGCAAGAGGCTAATATGCTATCTATTACGCATAACTTACATAACGAATGGCAATTAGATCGGTAGTGTAAAGAATTCTGTGTCTGGCGATCTGAATCGCAGCAATCATACTTAAGATATGGTTACAGACACAGGAAACATTAGAATGCATAAAGACCTCAAAGGTATTATAGACGAAAAGAAAATAGCTGAGCTTGCAACCAGTAAGGATGCTCAGGAAGCATTTTTTGGTAAAAATGGATTAATCAAAGAGCTAATCAAAAGCACGCTTGAAAGTGCCTTAAAAGCCGAAATGGCGCATCATTTAGAGGCAACAGCAGAAAGCTCGCCGCAAAATAAGCGCAACGGTACATCGGAAAAGACCGTAAAAGGGGAAAACGGCGAGTTTGAGCTAGAAATCCCACGAGACCGTGCAGGTGAATTTGAGCCGCAGCTGGTTAAAAAGCACCAACGTCGACTTGCTGGCTTAGATCAGAAGATTTTATCCCTTTATGCGCGTGGATTATCTACGCGTGATATACAAGCAGAAATCCAGGACATGTATGGCGTTGAGCTATCTCCCACGCTGATTTCGCAAGTGACGGATAATGTTATGGATGAAGTAAAAGCCTGGCAAAACAGGCCCCTTGACCCACTGTATCCGATTGTATTCCTAGATGCTTTGGTTGTTAAAGTGAAAGAAAACAAGCACATTATCAACAAAGCTGTATATTTAGCCTTGGGTATTAATCAGGATGGCCTTAAGGAAGTGCTTGGAATGTGGGTTAGCCTGAATGAAGGGGCAAAATTCTGGCTCTCGGTACTTACGGAGCTTCAAAACCGTGGCATGAAAGATGTCTTTATATTCTGCACAGATGGTCTTACGGGCTTCCCTGAGGCCATTGAGGCTGTTTACCCTAGGTCAAAAATACAGCTCTGTATTGTGCACATGATTCGTAATTCGACGAAATTTGTGAACTGGAAAGACCGCAAGCCCTTATGCGCAGACTTAAAGAAAGTATATCAAGCCTCTACAATAGACGAGGCTGAAACAGCTCTGCTTGAATTTGGCGAAAAATGGGACAAAAAATACCCAAATATTAGCCAGATGTGGCAGCGGCACTGGGAACATATCACGACATTTTTCGCATACCCAGAAGATATCCGGCGAGTTATTTATACGACGAATGCTATCGAGTCCTTGAATATGACTGTGCGTAAGGTCATCAAAAACAAACGCTCATTCCCATCTGACGAAGCCATGTTTAAACAAATTTACTTAGCTTTGAACAACATAGGCAAAAAGTGGACTATGTCAATTAGGCACTGGGGGCAAGCGATGAATCGATTTGCTATTGAATTCACTCATAGACTATAATCCAAAACCTGTGGCAAAACCACAGGTTTTTTAGTTTGATCGTTCAGACACAAAATATTTTACATACTCAGTATTTGACCTCTGCATCAAGATGTTCGACCACTTTTTCGAATAGAATATCAATCTTTGTTCGTCTTTCATAATGTTGACAAGGCGTCTTGCTTAAATTACTTCCGCAAACATCGCATTCACGAACCGAAAGCACTTCAACAGTTTCCACTGCCCTCGTGTTGTAAGCAGTTTTATTAGACTCCTGTTTCCCTTTCCCTTTGCTGCCTTCCTTACCTAAACTAGATTCATCTTTTTCAGATTTGGATGATGGTATGCTGGAATTTTTGTTATTCTTCTTAGTTGTTTTTTCGAGGAATATGGAAATCAGTAGCCTAATAAGCATCAGCATGCTCTGGAAAAGCATCTTAGTTTGAGCATCATACTTTTTGCTCAAAGAAAGCCGTTCGAATTCTGCTTGAATGCGCTCAGCCTCTTCTCGTACAGATTGACTATTAACAGTAGCCATGTCATCGTGAAAGTCTTTAATACTTGGCATAGAGTATAACAAGTATTTTTTTGACTGATTCAAAGCCGCGTCATCATGATAAAATCTGCTTCTCGATTCAAAAAGGCCTGAGCTTCCATTTAAGATCCTGTGGGATCACCCAGATCGTTTTATCGATACTTTTAAATATGGCTTGAGAAAACAAAATTTAACCCACAAAATACCTGTCAAGTACTTTCTTAAAATTTGTTCTTCACAGGGCGCGAGTAGTTACGTTTTATTAATGTATCATAGATTGGTTGATTATTAGTCCAACCTAAATTGGCACGCGTTAACTTGATGAAACTATCTACTAAACAAGCGTTAAAACCTTTTTGTATTAATGCCTCATATAGTGGCTGGTGATCCTGCCAATCTAAATTGGCTTGAGTTAATTTCACGAAAGCATCTGCTAAATTAATACAAGCATCAATGTTGTTAATCAAGGCGAGATATAAGTCTGTATATTTCTTTGAATCTAAACCTGCTTGGGTTAGCATTGTAAATGCCTGGGTATACCGTTTTTCTGAGAAGCTCATTTCATCGCTGTAAGCAATGAGAACTTCTGATAAAATTTCTTTACTAACAGTGCTCGCGAAAACAAAAACATTTTGATCGGTTGAAGCTTTGAGATTTCCAAGGCAGGGTCTATTATTTTTTTGTAATATTGACTTTACAGAGATGATGTCGTTTTTAGAGATTGCATCATAAAGTTTCGCTGTAAGATCCGTGTAAATCCCCATAAAGCTCAAGCCTTTATCCAGCAAGCCAGTCAATTTTGATGATAGGCTAGGATTGTCTCTGCCAACTTTGACTTTTGTTTCTTCATCTATTTTTTGTATTTTTAGCTGTTTAGGGTTTTGGTCAACGTTTTCAGGAGATCTTTTACCTAGCATATGTGTCACATTGATGTCTACTTCATTAAGCAGCCGAATCTACCATATCTACTAGCCGTAATAAAGTTAAAGATCACCCGTTGGTCGGGTTCTTATACTTTGAGGCGCTACAGAAGCATTTGCATCCGACCGGCGGTTCAGTATTTTCCAAACACATGACAGAACATCTTTGGTTCCTCGATTGTTTAAGTTCGAGTCGATTTCTACTTTTTGTTTTTTTTTGGCTGCTTCATGCTGCTTGTTTCTGTAATCGTCTCGAACGCTTAGCGCCCTTGCCTTGGTGAAGCTCAAAGAGCGTAGGCAGGTACCCGAAAAATCATCTGTTGCGGGTATAGCAATAGCCGAGTGGCGAGGTTGCTATTGTTCTTCACGATATAAGCGCTCTCAAAGAGTCAGTATGTATCAATTACGCACAAATTGATTTAATTTGAAACTATTGCAATTTTTTATTCTTCTGAGCTGGATTGATTTCGATATTCTTGTCGCTTTGGTCTTCAGTTTTGGGATTTTGGGTAGGACCATCTCCCTTATACTGAGTTAAGATCGAATTTTGTTTAGGTAACGCTTTAGAAATATGAGTATTTAAAATTTTGATTTTATCAATTTTTCCAGGAAAGTCGTCTCGAAGGCTATTCAAGATTGAGTTAATGTCACGACCGTTATTATCTGTAATTGATAGATCTGGATTATTTGCCAATAAAACCTGAAATATCTCTGTGCTGTAAATGGCGGCAATCATTAATGGGGTTTCGCCATTATGATGTTTTTGGTTGATATCAGCACCATTTTCGATGAACAATTTGACCATCGCAATCTGATTCAGGTATATGCTGTTTGGCAGTAGGCCGAGTGACTGAATTAGTATTTTTTGTGATGAAAAATTTTCTAAAAGATATGACACAACATTTGCATTGTTGTATCTTTGTGCCCTGAGCAGAAGCGGATTTAGATGCAGTTGTTCGTTCTTGTCGAATTTGTCTTCCCACAATTTAAGTATACAAATAGTCATGTTTATAGTTGAATCCATGCTATCCTTGCGAAGAGCAATATCGAAGTAACTCTCATTTATGCATTTACGGTTTATATCAAAACCTAAACTATGCATCTGCATTAGAAGTTGTACGTCGCCTTTTTCAATCACTTCAGATAGTGGCCTATAGTTAACAACCCTTAATATTTCTTGAAACTCAGGATCAGTCTTGCTATGAGCAAATTGAATGATAGCTCTTAATTCCTCTTGATGATCTTGTATATTAATTTTTTCAAATATTTTTCTTGCTATTGTATAGTTTCCAGCCTCAATCGCATTAAACAGTAAAAATTCATTTTTACACAAATTGAGATCAAAATTTGAATTGATGATTAAGTCGACGATCTCTGCAGCTCCGGAAGAGATAGCATGGTATAATATCGTAAAGCCATTAACCCTTAAGTTGAATAACTCGATGTTTTCGCTAAGTAGTTTCTTAGCCATTTCTTCTTGCTTAAATTGAATCAGGGTAATCAATAATCCCTCAGTTGTTTCTAGGCTATTATTTAGAATAGCGCCCATTTTTGATAAATATTCAGTAATATTTCTAGAATTCATGGTGGTAGACATCGATAGCAACGAAGTCGGACCGATATGATAATTTAGATCGAGCCCTTTTTGTACGAGCTCCTCGAGAAACTCTACTTTGTCGGAAGCAATAACAGACATTAGGACCTTTCGAAGCGGAATTTCATTTAAGTTGAATTTTTTGAGGACCAATCTAAACATATCTAATCTTGATAAAGAGCATAACAAAATCAATAGTTTATTAAGATTTAAAGAGGTTTTTTGGATTTTATCCAAATAAAGTTTAACGGTATCTGTTTGACCAGATTCAATAGCAAAATATAGAGAGCTTTTTCCTTGATGAGAGCATTCTTCCAAAGGTGTCATATTAAGAAAACGAGCAGTTTCATTCAATTTATCGAAAATACAATTCAATGACGGGTATTCAGGGCTTTTCGCTTTTTTTGATGAAAAAATAACAATGTTAAAAAAATGGTTAAGATTGCGATGAGAGTCAGCTGAGAACATGAACTCAATAGCCAACTCTTTGGCCGATAGACAGATTTTTCCTTTTCGCTCCGTGTGATTTGGATCGTAAAACAAAAATTTATTATCTTCTAGAGCAATTGCTCCCATCGCATGATCCAATGAACAAATAAAAAGTTTCTCTCCAACTGCATGAGGCAAAATGCTTATAAGATCATCAATTTGCTGAAAAGCCAACAATCCTGCGAAATTAAATCTTGATACTATTTCATCCTCGGTTTTACTTTTGAAATATTCATCATAGATTATTTTGAAATCAGATTGATTAAGAGTGGGATCAATAGCAGATGCGTTTTGAAGAATAAGAATTTCAGAGAAATAGCTTAATAGCTCAATGTAATTATTGTGATATATTTCTAGTTTAGGATCTTTGCATTCCAACCAAATGTAATGATTTTTCACAATTTCTTCAATGTCTAGATCAGAATAACTGGATATTTTTTCACTTAGCTCCTCAAAAGAGGGTCCACATTGTTCTTTCTGCATTGAAGCATATAGCCATCTCAGTACGTCACCTTGGCAGAAACCGCCTCCACTAAGCATCGGTTCTGTTTGCTCTACACCAACTCCTCTGGACTTTAATGTCAAGCCATCATCACTGTGTTTATCACACTTTCTGAAAATATGTAGTTTTCGTATGCGCACACCTTGAGAGCTATTAATCATATTGATTCCTGGAGGATTTCTATATCAATATTGTAGCAGCACTTGAAGTATTTTGAATTTAAGTTGTGGGGTTCATTCTGCTAGATTTAGAGCATCAATCTCTTGCGCTTTAAAGTATTTGACAGCCATTTCTTGGGTGGTAGGAGATATGCATGATTTATTCAACAAGGCGCAATAGATTAAGTAAGTCAAATGAAAATAGTATATTTTTCTCGTTGTCTATCAGACCTAATTGCGTTAGCTTAAGCTGTATTTAATGGATGTTCTAAAAAAGGGAAGACTATGAAGGATTCTAACAAACTTCCTATCGAAGTTGAGAGCGGTAACACACTAGCAGAAACAACTGAACTAGGCAGAAGAGAAGCAACCCTCGAAGCCGAAGAAAAATTGTACATTGCTTTAGCGGAGGACGGACAGATTAGCCCTCAAGAAATTCAAGCATTTTTTGATAGGCAAAATGCCAAAAAGGGAGAGTCTCCCGCTCAAGAATCGAATAAAAAAGCAGAGTCTGATCTCTCCAGTGGTGGAAGCAGCTTTAGTCCAATGCCCCCTCTTTTTGGAAACCAAGGTACTATTCAAAGTGAAGGAAGGGATTTATCTTTAAATGAATTTGATTTTGATAAATATCTCATATCAAAAGGAATTGGAGACAATTTTATCAGAGATTCAGGTATCGAAAGTGTTTCAAATGCTTTGCCTCCAGTTATTAATCCACCGGTGATTCCACCGCCGCCAATCCAGATTAAGGTAGCTCCTCTAGCGTTACCTGATCATTTTGTTGTCAAGAAATACTTCGCAAATGCAGCAAAAGAAACCTTGCGACATGTCGATTTTGATCAGTTTTCTCACGGAGAATTAATAGATGCGGGCAAGTTAGTTCATGACAATCTAAGAATATCCGTTGAGAATCTAAAAGGAGGAGAGGATCTAGGTCAAATTGTTGACACAAAAATTCGTACTTCAGAAATTGGATTGATGTATCCTTGGACGAAGGGTGATATTGAACGTGAATTTTTAAATAAGGTTCTCACAGTTGCTGGTGATATAGAGGATCGGAATGGAGATGGTATTTCAGATGAAATTTCAATTCAAACTAGTTCACCACCGGGTACCTTAACAGGTGTGATCACATTTCATTTTACCAATCCTATTTATGCCTTTGGTTTAGATATTGCGAATGCCGATTACCCGAGCATTTCGGGTAGTTCACTTAATTTTTATGATGAAAATAATTTGAAAAAGAGCTTGTCGTTATACAATCTGATTGATCCTAGCTCAAGGTTTTATGATCCGACACTGAGTTTTGGAAAGAATTCAGCTAATAGGATTAGTCCTATTGAAGCCATTGAGTTTAATTTTAATACTTTTTCGAAAATCGAACTAGAAGTCGCTGGGCCATATGGTATTGATAATTTAAATTGGCTCGATTTAGAAAGTCATTTTGTCCCAGGGCGGATCACCGGTAATCTTCTTAGTAATGATTTTGCAGGAACGGGCCCAATTACTGTACAAAGCATTGAATCCTTACCCATTTCCAATGCTGGGGAAACGATTGAAACTGCAGAGGGCGGAACTTTTACCATCAATCGATTTGGTCAATTTACGTATATCGCGCCCAATGATTTGAAGTTAGGCAACATTAAGGAAAGTCTAAATTATACCATTGTCAATGGCGCTGGATTAACCAGTAGTAGTACTGTGACAATTGATGTGATTCATAATCTGCCAACAGCCAATTCAAACGAGTGTTACATAGCCAGTAATGATTTAGCGAATAATTATAATTTGACACTTATTGTTGATGTCTCAAGCAGTATGAATGCTTTGATCACGGATAAAACACGTTTACAAATATCAAGGGAGGTTTTGTCTGGATTGATAGAGCGGTATGATAGTATCTCTGAAAAGTTGAATATCACAATTATTCCTTTTGCATCAGGTGAAGGATTAAATGGTGCTTTTGCATACCATGCGACATCAGCGCTGGATGCTCAAAATTATATTACCGATGAGGGCAGTCATCATATTGATGGACTTAATATTCAAATGTTGAATCCTAATACTAATCAGCCCCTAGATCGGGGCACTCATTACGACTCGGCCCTATACCACGCGCGATTGTCTCTTGAAGCGCAAGTTACCGATCCGCAGTTTGATGATTTTCATCATATCGTTTACTTTTTATCTGATGGGCAGCCTAATGAAAATCATTCTGCGACTAGCACAGCTCGTTGGCCGGTTTCATGGGGTAGCTGGAAAGAGTTCATTCATCACACCGATCAAGCGGTAAAAGGTGCACTCGTTGATCACATTCAAACTTTCGCAATCGGTATTGATCCTGAGGAAAGTCTTCGATCAAGCCTAATTCCAATTGCTTCTGATGCAACCAGCATCGTTGAACCAACTAGTAAACGGCTTGAAGATATGGAAGATAAAGTTTTGTCAACCATTCCAAATTGTTTGAATGCAGTCTTATTGCAAAATGATATTTATGGTCTGAAGAGCGGATTGGTAAAAAAAATCAGCTTTGAAACTGAGGATGCTGCCCAATACATCTCTGAACATCATCTGAATAATATCAGTGCCGTAGCAGATGCTAACGGTACAACGGTTCACGTGTCGCTTCCTGCTGATAATTCATTAGTGAATTTTCAAACCCCTTTGGGTGGTAAGCTTGCAGTGAGTGCAACGGGACTTTATACGTACGCGCCGCCAGTCAGCAATGACATTAAATATGAACAATTTAAGTACACTAGTGTAGATTTAGTGACACTTCATGAGGATAGCGCCAATCTGAATATTTACATCTATCCGCCTAGTATTCCTGTTCATAATTTACTAGGCGCTTCAGTTCTAGACAATATTCTAAGCTCTGAAACTTTGAATGGAGTTGTGAATATGTGGGGACAGGAAGGAAAGGATACTTTCGTAGTTGATCCAGCGAACCGTAATTTAAAATTAGTTCATGTTCAGGATTTAGCTGACAACCAAGATAATACGCTTAGATTTATACATACCCACGATAGAAATCATGATAGCCTATTGACTTTGGATGATGTTATATCAGGATTTACACAGGAAAAGGAGAATGGAGATCTTTATATTGAAATGTTTGATACTAGTGCAAAATTAATTCTTCAGAATGTGGGCACTGTTCCAGGACCGCAGCTATCGGATCTCTTTCAGCATTTAGAAGGAATTGCCACAATTGAGGTGATGTAAAAAATGAAATCTGAAATATCGATACCGCATTTAAAAACAGCCAATGTGGGTACGTTATTTCGTGTGGAAGAGCAGATTCTGAATCATCAAATTAAAATAGAGGGTTGGTTTAGAGAACAATTTCAAAATCAACCCATCTTGCTAGCAACCTCTGTTGATTTGAGAAACGCAGGCTATAAACTCGCACCAGTTGACACCAATTTGTTTCCGGCAGGATTTAATAACTTGAATCCAGAATTTCTCCCTCTTTGTATTCAAAGTTTTCAGACTGAGATGATAAGGCAATACCCTAAATGTCAGCGGATTTTGATTGTGCCTGAAAGTCACACACGCAATCCCTTTTATTTTGAGAGCCTATCGACGCTCTATAATATTGTTTCAAAGGCAGGGTTTGCGGTTAGAATCGGAACACTTCTAGAAATCAAATCACCTAAAACTATCGATTTAATGTCTTCTGGTTCGTTAACGCTGTACCCTCTTACAAAAGAACAAAATCGTTTAAACTGCGACGGATTCTATCCCGATCTGATTTTTTTGAACAATGATTTATCAGAAGGAGTTCCGGCTTTATTAAAAGAGATTGACCAATTTATCACACCTCTGCCAACTTTAGGTTGGGCTCATCGATACAAATCTCAGCATTTTAAACATTATCGTGACGTATGTATCACGTTTTCACAGGCTATTGGGATTGATGCCTGGGAAATTTGCCCTTTGTTTGAGGATTGTGGTGAAATAAATTTTTTAGAAGGTGGTGGCGAATCTTGCCTCATCGATAAAACAGCCGATCTATTTGAGGCGATTAAGCACAAATATGATGAATATCAGATTGAGGAGCCGCCCTTTGTTGTGATTAAGGCAGAACGGGGTACTTATGGTATGGCGGTTATGATGGTTCAGAGCGTTGAGGAATTAAAGCAGCTCAATCGAAAACAGCGTCAAAATATGGGGCGTATTAAGGGCGGGCAGATTGTAGATAGAGTCCTTATCCAAGAAGGTGTTTATACCAGAGAAAGCATTGGAGAACAAATAGCAGTTGCCGAGCCAGTTATATATATGATAGGACAATATGTTGTTGGTGGTTTTTATAGAGTGCATACCAAAAAAGGGCCGAAGGAAAATTTAAATGCGCCCGGGATGTCTTTTGAGCCATTAGCATTTGAAGCGTGTTGTAATCAACCGGATGAACGATTAAGTTCGCATGCTTCTCAAAATCGATTTTATGCTTATAGTGTTATCGCGCGCTTAGCCTTATTAGCAACCATCCGAGAATATCATTCACTTGTCGAGAATTCAAAATGAGCTTAAAAGTTTGTTTCATCATGGATCCGATTGAAAAAATCAAAATTGCTAAGGATACGACTTTTGCAATGATGTTGGAGGCAAAAAAACGTGGTTGGCGAATTGATTATGGACAGATCAATGATCTCTATTACCATGAAAGAGGTAGTTGGATTCAATCAACTAGCATTCATGTAGATGATGATCCTGCGTCATGGTTTAAAGTTTTAGTTGACAGACAACCGACATTATTGATTGATTACGATGTTGTCATCATGCGTAAAGATCCGCCTCTTAACATGAATTATATCTATTCGACCTATTTGTTAGAGCAGGCTGAAAAGGAGGGTGCCTGGGTAGTCAATAGACCCACGGGACTGAGAGATTGTAATGAGAAATATGTTACGACTTATTTCCCAGAATGTTGTCCCCCGACGCTAGTCAGCTCGAATGATTTTGTGATTCGTTCGTTTATCAAAGAACATCAGCTTTGTGTCCTGAAGCCTTTAGATAGCATGGGAGGTCATCAGGTATTTGTAGTTGATGTTCGTGATCCAAATTTATCAGTCATGCTTGAAATTTTAACGCATGAATATCAAACACCTATTATGGTTCAAGCTTATATTCCTGAAATTAAAAAGGGCGATAAGCGGATTTTGATTATCAATGGAGAGCCTTTTCCTTATGCACTCAATCGGATCCCTTTAAAAGGTGAAACCCGTGGCAATCTAGCGGCAGGGGCTCAGGCTGAAGGTGTTAAAATTACAGATCGTGATGAATGGATCTGTGAACAGATAGCCCCTTTTCTGGTTGAAAAGGGGCTTCTATTTGTCGGCATCGATGTCATTGGTGACTATCTCACCGAGATCAATGTCACCAGTCCTACCTGTGCGAGAGAGATAGAAAGGGCATTTCACGCCAGCCCTTCGGCAATGTTTTGTGATGTGCTTGAGGAAGGCTTATCACTAAGAAGCTGAGTAAGCTTCCGGTCTTTTTCTTGCCAGAGTGTCGTTGCCCAGGATTTAAATTTGTCACGATATACAGGATCATTCACGTAATCACCAGAGAGTAATTCATTAGGTATCATACGCTCTTCAATATTGACCGTGACCTTTTTCACACGTCCACATAGAAAGTCCCAAAATGATTTAGGGCCTTCTGGATAGACGATGGTCACATCAATAATCTTATTGATTTGACCATTCATCGCTTGTAAGGCAAAGGCCAGCCCACCGATTTTAGGATTCAACAGATTTAGGTAGGGGGATTGTTGTTTATGGTGCTTTGCAGACGTAAATCGAGTGCCTTCCAGAAAATTTAGTATTGTGACTGGGTAATGCTTGAACTTTGCACAAGCCTTTTTGGTGACTTCAATATCTTTTCCTCTAAGATGAGGATTCTTTTCGAGAACATGCTTGGGATAGCGTCTTAAAATTGGGAAGTCATAGGCATACCAAGCGCCATTGAGTACAGGGAGCCACAAAAGTTCTTTTTTAATAAAGAATCTGATAAATGGGATACGTCTTAAGAAAATTTTTTGGAGAATCAGAATATCCATCCAGCATTGATGATTACAGGTTATAAAATACCAATCATTGAGCTTGAGATGACTTAAATCTGGTATTTCCCACTTAGTCTCATGAGCCAAATCCATAAGTAGGCTGTTACTACCGACCCAACCATTGCCAAGTTTAAGTAAAATCCGGTTTGCCCAAGTTTTGATTGTCCTAGAGGGGGCTAGTTGACGTATAGCGTAAAAGACATACATCCAGGAGCACCAAAATAGGGTGTGGATCACCATGAACAGGAGGTTAACCCCCCCTTTTAGAAACTCTGGCAAATATTTCAGCATATTAGTTAACCTTCAAACTTAAAATGTTAAGCGTACCACATCGCTTGATACCAAAACAAAAGATTTGAAGTCAAATCACTGGCATCAATCTAAGCATGCGTCAGAAGTGGCTGCTCTCATAAATCAAATCGGGAACTATACTTATGCTGTAAACATGAATGTCTTACATGAAGCATGCAGTTACACGTAAAATTGGCGGTTATTATATTTCTGGTATTGAGCTTTTTAACAAAGAGCCTATTTGCGTTTGAGCCCCGAGAAGCAAATCAACAGTTAGACAAGATTACGATCTCTCTATCTGGCCGAGAGATGACGTTGAACGTGCTCACGGATGCTTCGACCCGAATAAATGATTTAAAACGAGAGGCTGAAAAATGCGTCAAAGAGAACAGCGATATACTGACTGAACTAACAGCCCAGCTTCCGGATTTAGATCCACAGCAATTAGAAACCATTACCAAAGAACAACTTCACTTTTTAGAGAAAAAGGCTAAAACTGAAAGCTTAATATCAGATTGTAAGCTCTTTATTCTCCGAGCCAATGAATCACTCGCTAGTTTTACAGAGCAGTCTAAGCAGATTAAAAAAAGTATTATACTCACGCCACGCGAGCCACTTGGCTCTGATTTGAAGAAATATCCCAGTTTATTTTCAGTATGGCTTCAGGATATTCATATTGACAAAATTAATTCAATACTGAGTTTGAATACGTATTCTAAAATTGAGGCTATATTTGTTGTCGGGTTTTCGTTATTCATCGTAATGTTGTCATTCTATGTGAGAAAGCGTGCGATGAGTGATTTAAAAGAAGCTAAAGATAAGAAAACAGATGGGCAACTCCTCTGTGACAGATTTTTTAAGTTGTATTTTAAAAAATCTACTGTGATTTATCTATTTTTTATATTATTCGGGTACGCCAGCATTCATGATTTGCATTACGAACTAGACTTCCTATTGAATGACATTTTTCTGGCTTTCCTATTTTATGTTTTAGTTGCTTTAATAGTTGAATATTTAATATTTCCCTTTAAGCAAGGGGTATCAATTTTTAAAGTGCCCAAAAAAATAGGCCATCGAATTCTACGTAGCGTTAAAGTGTATATGGGGGTCTGCTTAATTGGTTTAATTGGGTATAATTTTACAGAACTATTCACCGATGATACCTTTTATGCGTTATCCTTAGCGATATATTTTACAATTCTTTCAATCAGCTTTCTCTTTGTTTTATATAATACATTGTTAGTTTCAACGTACATAGAGCAACATGCTAAACTACGATCGTATTTGCTTTTTGTTTTGTCGCTGGCATTTTTTGTTTTAATATATTTAAGATGGTATGGATTTGAAGGACTTTCATCCTATATTCTAAAAGGGGTGATGCTGACCTATGTTGGCGCGATTATTTCATATTTACTTTTTAAATTAATGAATTGGTTGATCGACTGTTTTTCCGGGACTGCTCGATTTTCAAATATTAGAATATTTAAAATATTCAATTTCCAAAAAGATGATGTTTTACTCGAAATGATTATCATGAAGTTAGTTGTTTTCTTTATAATTTGGGGTGGATTTGCGGTTCTTATCAATGAATTTTGGTCTTTATCTGAGCTTTGGTCGATTAAGGTTAGAGAAGTTGTGGTGAATGGATTTAATATTGCGAATGCTCATATCATTCCGCTTCGAATCGTTGGTGGTTTAGTGTTTTTTTCCTCCTTGGTGCTCGGTATTAAAATTTTGAAACATTCGTTTTACGCGAAAGACCATATTTCATTCAACGCCGTCCAAGAAGCATATGTTATCATACTGGGTTACTTTGGGTACGGTACCATTTTAGTCTTCGCACTTTTGATAGCCGGTGTGAACCTGCAGGGTTTAGCCATTATTGCTGGTGCGCTGTCGGTGGGTATCGGCTTTGGTTTGCAGGGCATTGTAAACAATTTCGTTTCCGGATTGGTTTTGCTTTTGGAGCGGCCAATCAAGAGAGGCGATAGAATTATCGTCGGTGATAAAGAAGGTTTTGTTGCAGATATTGGAATACGTTCTACCCGTATCAATACGATGAATCAGACTGATGTTATGATCCCGAATGCTGAATTAATTTCGAGTAATGTTGTAAATTATATGTACAACAATAAAAAAACCAGAGTGACTGTTTTTACTGAGGTTGAGCATGGGACCGATCCGGTATTGGTTAAAACACTTCTTTTTACAGCAGCCAGAGAACATCCTGCTATTATTCAGACGGGTTCAGATGAACCTGCTGTTTATATGAGTGGCTTTACCAATTACTCTCTGAAATTCGAGCTTTGGTGCAGTGTAGAAAATGTTAATTTCTTGTACCAAACTAAAAGTGAGTTGTATCAAAGAATTAACCATCTCTTCAGCGAAAATAATATTAAGCTCGCTTTTCAGCAGGTTGATTTGCATTTAAAAGATACCCCTCCCATCGATGTTAGACTCCAAAAACCCGATGAAACAGACACCACAACACAGCGTTAATATCCGTATTCAGTTGCAAACGCAATATTCGAATTCTCCCTGGCCAGCTTGATAATGAGTGCGTTAATAGAGTCACGGACTTCAATTTGGTCTTGTACCAGGCACACACAGTGAACTGAGAACTTATATCCTTTTAAATTTTTTTGATCGACCTTAAGTCCATAAACTGGGTTTTTGCCTTTAAGTTTTTTAATGGTGCGTTGATATTCTTTTTTCTCATCATGTGAAAACCGAACTTCTAAAGATTGAATAAAACGGTTGAACTCTGTTTCAAAATCGTAGCGAAATTCGGTTATCTCTTTTAAATCAGTTTTAAAAGCGAAATAGTAGGCCTCTTCGACAACCACAAAATGCTCAATTGGATACGTGATAAAAGGGTAGAGTGAGACGTGAGAATTGGGCACTTTTATTATTTTACCTGTTTTTTCAGTGTAGTTATTGCCGTTGATCTCTTCTAGCGTAAAATGAAAAACGCCTAATGTTTGAACCACGCCACTCGTGCCCTGGATAGAAATGTAGTCTCCTTCTGCAAACGCATGGCGCCACATAATAATAAGCCAACCCGCCAAGTTTAATATATTTTCTTTTTGAGTTATCGTTAATGCCGCCGAAATGAAGCCAATCAGGGCTAAAAAGTGACCAAATCCGTCCACCCAGATTTTGGCTAGAAAAAAGAATAATACAAATATCAGAATATTTCTGACGATAATCTTAGATCGAGTTTTTTTTCGTTTGTTCTTGATTTTCCGAACAAATATCGATTCCACAGCAATGGCGACCACAAAAACCGCCAGAATCGCCACGATTGTTTTGATTAGTCCAAGGTGAAGAAAACCCATTTTGAAAACCAACTCAATAAAATTTAATTTAGTCGTGCAATTTTACTGGATTTCAACCATTATTATAAACAGAATCCGAGAAAAACTTAGCGATATAAGTAAGATGGCAAACAAAAGGATTGATGCAGCTTATCTAAAGAAAGTGAAGGACTTGTCTGATGAATTGGTTAAGATCCAAACACCCATTCGGATTTTGGATTGTATCAAGTGGGGGGACGACATCAAGGTACAGTTTTTTAAGGACAGCTGTCAAAAGCAGCCCAAGCTTTCACCAGATTATTATAAAAAAAATATTGCTTTCAATATTGATGCTAAGGCAGACGAATTTTTATTTTTTGCGAGAAAAGTTGAACAGCAACTCGGTAAAATGAATACGGTCGCGCAGATGCTGCGACGAATGTGCCAAGAATATGCTTTAGTCCTTAGAATGTTAAAAGGATGTGGCACACCTGATTTTTCAAGATTAGCGCAGCTGCTTTATGGTTCTTCTAAAGATGTGTTTCATGAAGGTGATCCCAATATCACCCAATTGGGTTCTTTGATGGCCGGTGCGATTGCCAAGATTGATAAACACAATCTCCTAGAAGAGGAGCCTCGAACTATTACGGCTGAGAAGGCTGTCATCGTTTTGCAAAAAAAATTAGCGAAGCATTTTCATGATAGTGACCAAAACCTTCGCGTTTTGATCAGCGATGGGATTGTTTCAGATGCTGCTGCCGGAGCGGACTACATCAAGCTTAGACGAGATGCTTTATTTAACAAAAGAGACCTGAGGCTACTAGAAATTCACGAAGGAATGGTGCATATTGGCACCACTTTGAATGGTCTGCTTCAGCCTTATTGTACCTTCTTGGGGAAAGGACCGCCTTCAGCGACGATCACGCAAGAAGGGTTAGCTGTCCTGATGGAGATTTTGAGTTTTGCTTCGTACCCTGCTCGTATCAAAAAACTGGCGAATCGGATCCGTGCCATTGAGCTTGCTGAGGATGGAGCGACCTTTCTAGATGTGTATCGATACTTTTTAAATGAGGGGTACGTGCCCGAACAGGCATATGGTGCAACGACACGAGTCTTTAGGGGCAGCATGCCAGATATGGGCCCTTTTACAAAGGATTTAGCTTACTCCAAGGGCTTTGTGATGGTTTATAATTTCATTCAACTTTGTGTCAAAAAGGGTGAATTGGGGTTGATACCGCTTCTTTTTTGCGGTAAAGCAAAATTAGAGGATATTCGAGATATTGCGAGATTGGTTGAAGAGGGTGTCATTAAAAAGCCAAAATACCTTCCACCACAAATTAAAGATTTGAATGCAATATCGGCTTGGATGTGTTTTGCAAGTTTTATTAATCTTTTAAATTCGGAAAAAATAGAAAGTGATTATGACTATTTGTTTGACTCTTAATTCATATTTTTTAGCAAGAGGGTTTCTGAATGTCTTCTAAGAAGCAAATCGAAATTGGCTGGGAAGAATGGATAGCATTGCCGGAGCTGAACTTGCCGGCCATTAGAGCCAAGGTAGATACAGGTGCTCAAACCTCTTCTTTGCATGCCTTTATGGTTGAAAAATTTGATGATGAGGGAGTTGAAAAGGTCAGATTCGGGATTCACCCTATTCCTGAAAGACCAGAAATTGAAGTCTACTGTGTTGCTCATCTCATTGATGAGCGAAGTATTACCAGTTCAAATGGCGTTACGGAACTACGCTATGTCATCAGAACTATTGCCAAATTTGGGGATAGAGCTTGGCCGATTGAGATTACGCTGACTAATCGCGAGGGCATGAACTATCGTATGCTGATTGGACGAAGCGCGATGCAAGGGCGTTTAGTGGTAGTCCCAGAAGGCTCTTGTTTGCTCGGTAATTTGTCTGCGGACCTATACGAAAGCCACCATACCACACGACGAGAGCGCTCATTAAGCATTTGTATCTTGAGTAAAGAGCCAACCAATTATTCAACGTCGAGAATTGCATCTGCAGCAGAAGGCCGAGGGCATCACGTTGAAATTATCAATACGACCAAATGCTATGTTGATATTAACCCGAATAAACAAAGCATTCGATAT
Organism: Gammaproteobacteria bacterium; assembly: GCA_046348545.1. Classification (GTDB taxonomy): domain Bacteria; phylum Pseudomonadota; class Gammaproteobacteria; order Berkiellales; family Berkiellaceae; genus JAXMEB01. The sequence continues at coordinate 42,782 of JAXMEB010000005.1, read as the reverse complement.
CAAGGTAAGGTGTTGGGTAATTTTGATGTCATTATTCCACGAATTGGTGCATCTATTACCTTTTATGGACTAGCTATTTTACGCCAGTTCGAATCACTGGGTGTCTATTGCTTAAACTCTTCTACACCGATCTCAAATTCTAGAGATAAATTATTAGCGCATCAATTGCTAAGCCGCGGAAAAATTCCAATGCCTACCACTGCATTTGGTAATTCACCCGGTGATACCAAAGATATGATTGAAATTGTTGGTGGCGCGCCTTTGATTATCAAATTATTACAAGGTTCTCAGGGAGAAAGTGTTGTTTTGGCAGAGACCAAGAAGGCTGCTCAGGCGGTTATTCAAACTTTTAGAACACTGAGAGCTAATTTTATTGTTCAGGAATTCATTAAAGAGAGCATAGGGCGAGATATCCGTTGTTTGGTGTTGGGCAACAAAGTGATTGGTGCGATGGAGCGACGGTCTGAGGAAGGAGACTTTCGCAGTAACATTCATCAAGGTGGTAAAGGGTACCCTATCAAGATTACTTCCGAAGAGCGCAAGATTGTCATTAAGGCAGCACGAATTTTAGGGCTCAAATTTGCAGGGGTCGATTTGTTACGCTCTAACCATGGGCCCAAAGTTATCGAAGTGAATTCTTCCCCTGGGTTAGAGGGCATAGAGGGCGTAACCAATATGGATTTAGCTGGGCAGTTGGTTGAATTTGTTGAGCAGAATGCTCGTCCCGTTTTAGTCCGTCGGATTGTAGGATAAGGCTGAAATTATCTTAAGCCACTATAATAATATCTATATTATTCAAGTAGATAAGGTAATTATTATTATTGCACAAGGTGTTTACTTGTGTGGAATAATGGATATAATCGAACGAATTTAGATTCAGGTACTATACCCTTCACACCTGAATTTTCGGGGTTGTTGCCTTCGCGATTCTCATCGCAGTCATGTACTTTGTGTACACTCCTGCGTCTCGAACGCTCGGCGCCTACCCGAAAATCTGTTGTGGGTATATATCTATAAATCGGAAAATAACGAAGATGAACGCTGATCTCCTTGAAAATATTAAGGCATTATTAGACTTTCATAAAATCCCGCGCAATATTCAGCCTCGAGTAGATTATCTTTCTCAAAATTGTGCTTGCGATGCAGGAGAGGTTGAAAAATTCCTATTAGGCGAAAGCAATCTTTCAAAGGGAATCATCAAAAATATTGCAGACTTTTTTGAGGTTGATCTGTTTTGGTTATTGGGCAAAACTCAATAGACTGCAGCCTTAGTGCAATATAGAGTTGACAGCCCAATAAAAACCGCCGGCTAAGCAAAATGTGATAGGAAGTGTTAGAAGCCAAGCAACGACAATGTTACCAATGATTTGAAGCCTGACAGCAGATAGGCGCTGTGCTGAGCCCACACCCATGATTGAGGTGGTGATTGTGTGAGTGGTGCTGACGGGCACCCCAAAAAGCGCTGTAATGAATAAAATCGTCCCACCTGTGGCCTCAGCGGCAAACCCTTGAATGGGTTTAAGTTTAACCATCTTAGAGCCAACCGTACGGATGATTTTCCATCCGCCAGCAACTGTGCCAAGGCCCATGGTTATTGCGCAGACAATCACTATCCAGTCTGAAACAACAAAAGGCGTTTGATAATACGTCGCGACGGCTAGTGCAATAATGCCCATGGTTTTTTGAGCATCATTTGCACCATGAGTGATCGCCATATAGCCAGCAGATAAAATCTGTATTTTGCTAAACCATCGGTTAATGATTGGAAGTGCAATGCGATGCAATGCCCAATAGAGAGATACCATCACAACATAACCCAATAGAAGCCCCATGATGGGTGACGTAAACATGGGTATTAGAACTTTCTGAGAGATACCATCCCAATTTAGACTTTCGCGCCCTGCTGAAAATGCAGCCGCCCCCATTAAGGAGCCCATCAAGGCATGAGAAGAGCTGGACGGCAACCCTCTAAACCAAGTGATTAAATTCCAGGTGATCGCACTAAGTAATGCGGCCAGTAGTACTTCTGACGTCACAATCTGAGTATCAACAAGACCTGTCCCGATGGTGGTTGCAACATGGGTCCCAAGTAAAGCACCTACAAAATTCAAAATTGCACCATATAAGACAGCCACTCGAGGAGATAGCACCTTTGTGGAGACTACCGTGGCAATAGCATTAGCAGCGTCGTGGAACCCGTTAATATAGTCAAATATTAATGCTAAAGCGACCACACTTACAAACATAAAAAAAGCAAATTCCATAGGGATATTTTTGAACCTCAAGAATGTTTTAAAATGACTTCCAATATTACATTGGACACGTCTCGATGCCTGTCGACGATACTTTCCATGAGGCTGTAGATTTCCTTGCGGATTAGAATTTTCTTAAAATCATTTTCAAAATGATACAAGTCAATCGTCAATTGGTTTAATAATTTATCTGTATTGGCTTCGATGTTGTGAATCAGGCCACATTTATCATGAATATGTTTGGTGTCCTTTAAGCTTTTTAAGCATTTCATCAGATTGTGAACCTCATCTGACGCTTCAACCATGTTGCTGGTGAGTTTGAAAAAGTCATTTTGAAAAGGATGCACATGAAAAGCAATTAACCTTTCTTGAGCGCGCTCACAGATTTTAGGGATACGATATAACATCCGAGAGAGATGATGGATATCTTCATGATCAAAGGGCGTAACGAGCGTTCGGCATAAGCGCTCGGTAATTTCGTAAGTTACTTCTTTAGCTTTTTGTTTAGTGATCTCAATTTCACGCCCCAATTTAAAACTATTGTCGTCATTTTCCTCTAAGGCCAGATCGCGCAAGAGATGTACGCATTTGTTGGAAAGCTCGCTTGTCTGGCAGAGCAAATCGAAAAATTTATTACCAGAAGGCAAAAGGTTGAGCCCAAAAGCCATATAGTTAACTCTCCAACACAGTTTTCAGTCATTGAATTTGAACGAAGTATGGCTTTAAGCGCGCTGAGATACAAGATCGGATTCGCAAAAAATGAGCCATTAGACTAAAAATAAAATATTGACACTACACCTTTCTCGTGGAATGAATCTACTTATCTTTCTGATTGGTATATTGAAGGGATAAGCATGGATTGGATAAGCATGGTAAAAGGGGTTGTCAGAGGCATTAATCAAGCTTATGAAAGTGTTCAAGCAGGGACTGCTTGGGCGGGGGAAGGCTTAAATCGTTTAGGCATGTTAGAACCTATTCGGTTTGGTGCATTCCAATTCATAGAGGGATTTAAAGCGGTTGCTACCTTTCCTTTTACAGCGCTTAAAATGCCCTTTTACGGCAATACACAATCCCTGATCGGACACACATTTAAATATAACGTTCTCCAGTATGCGCTGCCCTTAATAGCGTACTATGGTGTCATGCGTCGTCTGCTGGAAGGTGAAAACGGTGAGATAGCACCGTATCTGATAGTCGTTGATTTATGCGCCAATGCTATTTTTGCGCGCGCGATGGTGAATGCGTATGCGATGAATGTCTTGAATAATCTAAATGCCACGACAATGAGATTGCCGGGTTCTGATGAATTTAAAAATATGCCTAGTTGTGAGTGTCCTGAGTCAAAGAAACTAAGAGGATCCTTAATGAGTCCGGCTTATTATGCGGGTAAAATCATTCTTCCCAGTTTGTTATCGAAAATACCTTTTTATGGATCCATTTTTGAATATACTTTAAAACCCTTGGCTATTGGAGAAAATCTTGCTGAAGTCAATTTAGGTGAAATGTGTACAGAGGATCGGGTCATCTATTTTTCGACACATAATATGTCAAGTTATGGTATGGGTGTTGGTGCCATGATCGCCCTTAAAACCACTACAGGTATTATTTATTATTTTACAGGTGTTAATGGATTTTTTTTAGAAGACGCCATACTGTGTACTTTAATGCCATTCATGTTGTTTCATATGAACACATCACGTTTTCCTGATGAAATTAGAAGTGAAGCGGTGTTTGAAACGTTTTATCCCATCAGAAAAATGGTCGATGCGGGGGTGGCTAGAGCAGCCCATTCTATCATTCCACGCATGAAGGTTGCAGATGAAAATGGAAGAGTATTGGAATATTTAACGCGTATCTGGAAATCTAGGCCAGTTAGATTTACACGACATTGGGTTTTAGATCGAAAATTACATCGAGATTTTCAAACCTTTGGAGAGCTAGGGCCTATAAATTTATTGATTAAAGAAAATTATGAGTTAATTCAAGAAAAACTTAAACTCATTGATTTGGTATTACAATATCCTGGCACAGTTGAAAATGGTCTGTGGCTCTACAATTTGTTACCATTCCTCCCACCAAAAGACCATGTTGCGATTATTGTCTCTATTCTAACTAAAAATACAGCAGTGACTCGAAAATATTTAGCGTTGTTAAGGGAATGGTTGGATCATGCTCATGAATATGATCCACGATACCCAGGTGGGTTCAAAATTACACATCCTATGAGAGTTCATGAGTTATTAGACAGCTACTATGCAACTGATTTAAGTATCGATCCAATCGTAAAGACTGAAGCCAATGATCAAGTGTCTAAGGGGCTACCCACTCTCATGCCTGTGTTAAGACAACGTCACTTTCAGCAAGGGCATCATCGCAGTCAGAGTGATGGAGAGGTAAGTTATCCGCCAGCAGTGCCCAACCAATTTAGTGACGAATTTCGTTTTGAAAATAAACCAATGCCTAGCGAAGGGATCTCACCAATTAGTTCTTCTGATGACTTGAGTGGAGAGGAGGACGAATGGATATTAATGCCGCAAGAGAACGCTCATTCAAGGGGTAACTCCCTTCCTTTAGGTTTGCCTGCATTGGTTCAATATAATAAGTATCAGGATGAAAATAAAAAGCGTGAGTTCAGAATCATTGATAATTATTTAAACTGTGGCAATTCAACAAATAATAATTTCAAGCCGAGATGATTAATTGTTGATAGATGACGAAACACATTACAATACCCTTTTTGTTTGATGTTATTCGACTAGGGGATAGAGATATGTTTGAACTGACAGAAAGTCAGCTTATCGAAATATATGGAGGTGCACTCAGTATGCGGGGGGATACCTTTACTGTGACTGATGGGAGTGTGATTAATTTTGGTGGTCTTAAATTTACGGTGACTGGGTTGTGCCAAAATGATATTTGTTCGGATGATGTATTCAACACCCCAACAGAATATACACTTAAAAATCCTGATCGCGTCGTCCTCATTTCAGGTGAATTCATTGAAAATGGTGCAGTTTATAATTTAAGTGCTGCACCATGTTAATCCGTGCGTTCCGCATGATATACCCACAACAGTTGATTTTTCGGGTAGGCGCCGAGCGTTCGAGTCGCAGGAGTGTACATAAAGTACATGACTGCGGTGAGAATCGCGAAGGCAACAACCCCGAAAATTCAGCTGTGAAGGGTATATATGCGGAATTCACTGCTAAGAATGTCGCGACAAAGCTGCGGCAAGTATTAGTTTTATCAATGGTACAAACCTTAATAAAATTAATTCTTTTGCTTATTTTTTTCAACTATCCGATTTCTGCTATTGCTAAAACAAAATATCTAATAAAAACAACATTGATTGCACAGCTTCCCCACAAAACAACAACGTGGTTGAATGAAATCCTTCTAGATAGTGAAATAGATAGCTTAAAGTACGCTAATGAAGAGGAGCTTAATTTAAAAATAGACGAAGTTAATCAACTTTTGCTGAAAGGATTGTATGCCAAGGGTTATTATGCTGCCCATCTAAAATATGAAACGCTTCCTCAAAAAAAATCACGACAGATAGATGTTATCTTTAGAGTTTTTCCAGGAGAGCCATATTTGTTAACTAAGCTTGATATTGAAGCTGAATCTAGTGATACTCAATTGCCCAACGATGCATCGTTAAATCTAAAGATAAATAGAGTATTAGAAGCAGAGCAGGTGTTGGTAGCTCAAAAAATACTCGAAAAGAAGCTTGAAAAATTAAATTGTATGACCAGCATTGACACGACCTATGAAGCTATTATTGAAGATCACGTGCCAACTGTCACCTTACTTTTTAAAGTCAAAGCTGCACCTCAAGCTAAATTTGGCCCCATTACATTTATAGGGCTCTCTTCAGTTCATGAATCTATCCTTCGGAATAAGATAAAATGGCAACAAGGGGATTGTTTTAAATTAAGCTTGATTGAGAAGACCCGAGGGGCACTTTTGTCAACTAAATTATTTGGGCGTGTTGATATTAAGTTTGACGAAAAGCCAAATAAAGCAGGAGAGGTCCCAATTACCATTGAATTGATGGAACGTTTACACAGAACCGTAAAATTAGGTGCGGGGTATGGTACGGACGAAGGCATTGGCGGGAGTACCAGCTGGGAGCATCGGAATTATTTTGGTGAGGGCGAGATTTTAAAAATTGATTTATCGGCAAATAGTTTAAAGAAAAAATGGGACACGACTTACACGGAGCCCTATTTTTTAAGAGATGATCAATCTTTGATCATGACTTCAAAAGTTTTGAAAGAAAATGTAGATGCGTACGATGCTTTAAGTTGGAAAATAACAGGCACCGTTCAGCGAAAACTGAAGAATCTTTGGGTTGCGAGCGCTGGTATAGGGTATACCGTATCTAGAGTTGAAAAGGCGAATGAAGAAGATGAAAATTTTGGATTGCTGCGATTACCAATTGGGTTAACCCAAGATACTCGAGATAACAAACTTGATCCAACTAAGGGACATCAAATGATCATTGAATGGATCCCCTATTTTAATACATTTGATACCAATATTTCTTTTTATAAAACGGCAATAGAGGGTATCAAATATATTGGTTTTAATGAGGCGAAGTATTATCCAGTGATTGCGACTCGAGCCTTATTAGGTTCTATAACAGGTGTCTCTCTATTAGAAATACCGGCGGATGAGCGAGTTTATGCGGGGGGTGGTGGTTCTGTCCGAGGATATGGATACCAGAAACTCAGCCGATTTTCTTTTGGCGAGCCCCTTGGTGGACGGTCATTATTAGTGCTTTCATCTGAGCTTAGGCTTCATTTAAGTGATAAATTTGGTACTGCATTTTTTATCGATGGTGGGAATACCTTTGAAGAAAAAATTCCAAATTTTGAAGATCCTCTTCGCTGGGCAGTCGGAGCAGGGATAAGGTATTATACTGGATTTGGGCCAATTAGATTTGATATTGCTTTTCCAATCTCAAGACGACCTCGTATTGACAGTCGTTATCAATTTTATATTAGCTTAGGACAAGCATATTAGCTATGAAACTAAAAGGGATAATCGGCGGATTAATCTGGACAATATTGTCAGTTCCCTTTGTTATTATTTCTTTGACCAGTTTTCTGACGTTTTCACTTTATACTGATTATGGAAAAAAGTATATATTAGCTAAAATAGAGCAGATTGTTGAAAGTCGAACTGGGTATGTTGTTGAAATTCAAGATTTTCAGAATGATTTATTCAGTGATTTTTTAATAAAATCGCTAGTGGTAGCTGATAAACATCATAAAATTATCTCCCTTCAGAATGTTAGAGTGGTCTGGTCAAAAAAAGAATTACTTCAACTTAAATTTAAGATCAATCAATTAAAAATACAAAATATTGATTTATTAAATAAACCAGATCAGTTAGACAGAGAAAGTAAGGGCCGTTCATTTTCAATTGGATCAATCCAATGGCCAATTGAAATTGAACAACTTGAGATTTCTGCCTTGCATATTGAACCTAATGTGCTTGGCCAAGCAGCATATGATGCAAGCGTATTAGCCCAGCTCAATCTGATTAGTGGTGAAGTTACCTTAGATCTTAAAACGGTCAAAGGTCCCTCTACACAACTGATGATCAGTGGTAAACGAGCTGCCGACGCACTACAGCTTGATATCGTAGGGCAAGAGGGCGCTGATGGAATGATAGCTGCTTGGCTGGGTATGAATACCGATGGCAAGGAATCGAATATTTCGGCAAATGTGATTGTTAATAGTATTCAAAGCGAATATCAATTAAACATCGCTAAGATGAAAGCAAGCATCGCAAGCCATCAGTTTGAATTGAGTGGTCAATCAGCATTTACCAGCGATTTTCAAACGATTCGATTTACAGATTTAAATTTAGTGATTGATCAAGGTAGTGTGGCAGGGACCGGATACTATGAAAAAGATTATTTTGCTATATCTACAACAATAAAAAATTTACCAACTGATTTTTTTAAAATTGCACATTTCCCCGTTAAAAAAGGATACTTGAATGGCGAGATTCAGGCGAAGGGAACGCTTGCTAATCCAAGCGTTACATTGGATCTGGTTTTGGACGGGGTCGCTGAGATTGATCAAAAGATCAAAGCTTTTGATGCAACAATGGCTTTGCAAGGCAGTGTACAGTCGAAGAAAATTACTGTAGATGCCAAGATATCAAACCGAACTAGACAGTTAGGGAGTTTAAGCCTCAAATTGCCCTGGCCAGATTTTCCTTTCAGTAGCAAACAGCAGAAATTAATCGGGCTTATGAAGCTTGACTTCGAATTAGAGCCTGTTTTTTCATTATTGCCATACGTGGACCACCAGCTTAAAGGTCATGTGACAGGGGATTTGAAATTAGCCGGGTATTACTCCAAACCCACATTTAAAGGGCAGTTTAAGATACAAGATGGAGATTATCAATATACAGAAAAGAATTTACAGATACAAAATATTGAGCTTGACGCCTTGTTTCTAGACAAAGGAGAAATTGAAGTAACACACTTTAGGGCTAATGCAGGCACAGGGGAAATAGAGGGGCATGGGCGCTATACGCAGGATCGACAATCAATTTCATTAACATTAAAACGATTGCCAACCAGTTTATTCGCAATAGCTGAGTTACCTCTCAAAGAAAGCATATTAGATGGCACACTGAGCTATCAAGGTACTTTTGAAGATCCTACGCTACGAGCGGAACTAAGGATGAGTGGATTATATGCTTATGACGATATCAATAATAAAGTTCCCCTTGATTTGAATTTCAGTGCAAACCTTGAAAATCAGTTAATTCGCTTAAAGACTAATATTCATTCTGAATCTGACTCAATAGGGGATATAGTATTAATTGCTAACTGGAACCGGCTACGAGATTATCGAGATCAAACTGCAGATTTAGGAGAAGCACATCTTAATGTAGAATTATCAAGCATTGGGAGCATTCTAAAACTTGACCAGCAGAAAATTTCTGGATCTTTGGAAAGTGATTTGATTTTCAAAGGTAATCTGTTATCGCCTAGTGTAAATGGTCGTATTACCTTAAAACAAGGTCAATACCAGCATATCAAAGCCGGGATTGCACTACAGGATATTTCACTGATTGCAACAGCGCATTCAAACAAAATCAATATCGATACTTTATCGGCCCTTGATGATAGAGAGGGTACTATTCAATTGGCAGGCGCTATTGAATGGCCTAATCGCGTACCTTATATTATTCTCCGAGGCTATTTGAATGATATGCATTTAATTAATACACCACAGATGTCTGGCGATTTAAAAGGGCCTGTTGAACTCAAAGGTGAACTGAATCATTTATTGCTATCAGGAGACTTACAGCTGAGTCCACTTGAAATTGATCTTGACCGTAATACTTCTGCGATAATTCCTGAAATTACAGTAATCACACGTGAAGCCTATCAGAAAAAATTCGAGAGACAATCGTCGTCTGCTAAAATAATTGAATACAATATTAATATTAAGGCGCCCAGAAGAATTTTTATCAGTGGCAATGGGTTAGAGGCTGAACTCGAAGGTAATCTAAAAATAACAGGCAACAATCAAAAGCCTCTTGTTGAGGGTTCACTAACAACCATCAGAGGGCAATACGAATTTCTAAATAAAAAATTTAAAATTACATCCGGAAAAATATGGATTGAGCGTAATAAGTTAATTTTAGATATTTCAGCAACTACAAAAGCATCGAACTTAGTTGCAACTGTCAATATACGAGGGGCAACCGATGATATTCAATTTTCGATGAGCTCTAATCCCGCCCTCCCTCAAGACGAGATTATTTCTAAGATACTTTTCGGGCGTGATATTAAGCGGTTATCCCCTTTTCAGGCTGTGCAGTTAGCCAATGCTTTAGGCAACCTATCTAAGAGTCAACGTAAGACTGTCGATCTAGGTATCTTGAATAAAACGAAGAAACTCTTACAGGTTGATACTTTTAGTCTTGATGCAAATGAGAAGTCAGAAGTCACCGTCGGCGTTGGAAAATATCTGACTGATGATGCCTACATACAACTGCAACAAGGTACCACCACCCAACAAACTCAAGCTATTGTTGAGATTGAGTTGACGCCTTCGATTAGTTTAGAGAGTACCACTAATGCAGCGGATACTACGGTTGGTGATCTTAAGATTATCTGGCGTCATGATTACTAGACCTTATTAAGGGCGTTTTTGAAACGCCCTTGAATAATATCACCTGCCTTAATATGAATTGGGTTGATACGATCTAACGTTATCTCCAAATTGCTTCATACATTGCTCCTTAGTGATTGATCCAGTGAGTTATTTTTTGATCCTCCCAACGACTAACAAAATAATACCGGTTGCAAGTGATATTCCTCCAAGATAGGGTGGAAATGAAATGGTTTTTTGTGTTTCTGCTGTGATTTTGAGATCCCCAATTTCAGCTACTTTCTCTTGTTTAGTATAGTGAAAGCTTTGATAGGATAGGGTGGTGATGCCAACGATGATAAGAATGATCCCTACGATATTGATGGTAGCGCGCATGGTTGGCTCCGTCTTCGATAGTCTTCTTGTGTAACGAATAGTATAATAATGAATAGTTAAACAACTAACAATGTTGAGACCCCTTGTTTAATATAGGATTTTTATTTATATTCAGCAGAGATACGTCAACAAGTTAAACAACCAAATAAATTTTATTAGTCATGTCAGCCATGATAGAATTGAACCCATTTTTTCTAAGATAAACAATACAATAGAATGCAATTATTTGATGTGATTGTGATAGGCGCTGGCGCAGCAGGATTAATGTGCGCTATTGAAGCGGGCTCAAGAGGTCGCCGTGTTTTGATATTAGACCATGCCAATAAAGTGGGTAAAAAAATATTGATGTCAGGCGGTGGTCGATGCAATTTCACAAACTATCAGATCTCAGCTGATAGGTATATTTCCCACAATCCCCATTTTATGAAGTCTGCTCTAAGTCGGTATACACAATGGGATTTTATTGATCTGGTTAAGAAGCATGGTATTGCTTTCCACGAAAAGAAGCATGGACAATTGTTTTGTGACGATAAAGCAAAAGATATCGTTAATATGTTATTGACTGAATGTGATCATGCGAATGTAGAGATTAAATTAAATGAGTGTATTAAAGGTATTGAACAGCCTCATCCTCATCTATTCAGAGTTAAAACAGCGGTAACACAATTTCAATGTGAGTCTTTAGTCATTGCTACCGGTGGTTTATCCATACCGACGATGGGAGCGACGCCTTTTGGATATCAAGTTGCTACTCAATTCGGTATCAAAGTGTGGCCCACTCGAGCCGGCTTGGTTCCTTTTACGCTAAAAAAATTGGATTTAGAGCGATTTTCTTTTCTATCGGGCATTTCAAGTGACAGTATGGTCCAATCTAATACGAAATCATTTCGTGAAAATATGCTTTTTACCCATCGCGGATTGAGTGGACCTGCTATTTTGCAAATTTCTAGCTACTGGGCATTGGGAGAAGATATTACCATTAGATTGATGCCAGAAATCGATTTGCTAGCCAGCTTAAAACAGTCGCAACGAGATCGGCCCAAGATGAGTTTAAAGGAATGTCTTTCTGCGTTTTTTGCTAAAAAATTGATCAGCGTTTTTTTGCCTTCTGAATTTGAGCAGCGTCCTCTCCAATCTTTCTCGCATGCTGCTTTTGAAGAAGTTGTACGACAATTTCAATCATGGACAATTAACCCAAATGGGACTGAAGGGTACAGAACAGCGGAGGTGACTTTAGGGGGCGTTGATTGTGATGCCCTGTCCTCAAAGACGATGGAGGCGCATGCTGTGAAGGGCCTCTACTTCATTGGTGAGGTTGTGGACGTTGCCGGATGGTTAGGTGGTTACAATTTCCAATGGGCTTGGTCTTCTGGCTGGGCTGCGGGTCAAGTCGTTTGATTCGTGTAGGTGTATCTAATTTTGTCTAGAACTGGACTAAAAGATTAATATTGTCTATTATAAGACTATGAAGACGCCACTACCGCATACTCAAAAAGCCTTTGATAAAGCACAGTTAAGTAAAGCAGCGCTCCAAGCATTTTTTAGTATTTCTACTAAATGGAAGCTCAAGCCTGAACAGCAAATGTGCCTATTAGGTGGGGTGCCACGTTCAACCTTTTACGCTTGGAAGGATAAATTACAATCAGAGACTTCATTTGAAATTCCTAAAGACACCCTTGAACGTGTCTCTTATCTTTTAGGGATCTATAAAAACTTACATATTTTATTACCAGATGAGCGTGCTGCTAATGAATGGGTTCATAAACCGAATACAGCGCCATTGTTCAATGGTGCTACCGCTTTGCAGAAGATGCTTGCAGGGCATGTTGTTGATTTAGCAGATATCAGGAGATATTTGGATAGTGCGCGAGGATCGTGAAAATCATATACATTTTAATGAAAGCTTAATTCCCTGGTCTGCGACTTATCGTATCATCCCATCGAAATTTCCGCCTATTAATTTTTTTGAAAATTTAACGGATCCAGATTTATTGGAAGCCCTTTATTTCATTGAAAGCTTAACAAACGATAGATTAAGAGATGAGATAGGCGATATCACCTTGGTTAAAAAGGAAGATAGAGTCGTTGGTAGTGGTGCAAGTGTTGTTATGGCTTCATTTACGCATATTTCAACCAGTCGATTTTCTGATGGAACCTTTGGGGTATATTATGCTGCACGTGATCTTGAAACAGCGATTAAGGAAACGGTCTATCACCAGGAACAATTTATGAGGTATACCTCAGAGTCTGCAGGTGAATTAACCATGAGGGTTTATAAAAGCAAGCAAATATTAAAGCCTTTGGTTGATATTCGTTCGAGTGATTGCGCCAAATATCATTTGCCGAATGATTATAGTCCTTCTCAGCAATTAGGGCTCCAACTTAAAGAAAAAGATAACTGGGGCCTTGTTTATCAGAGTGTGCGTCATCAAGGTGGTGAATGTGTTGCTATTTTTAGACCGCCCGCTATTGGTCTCCCTGTGATTCAAACTAAACATTTGAGATACTTTTGGAATGGCAAGTGTATTGAATCCGTCTTAGAGCTCAGAGAAATGCTATCTCTTTAATCAGTGCTCAACAAAATCCAAGTCGGTAGAAAAACTCTCTTGTAGGAATGAAACAGCAACTAAGGCCATGATTATCGAAATAATGCTGATAAATCCAACGCCCCAGACAATACCCGTGTAAGGCTTAATGAGCGCGATCATTGCAGCACAGGGGATCACCATGATCCGAACCATGTTGGGTAGAGTGATAGCCGCTGTGGCCCTAATATTGGTGCCGAATTGTTCAGCTGAAATCATGATGAAAACAACCCAAGATCCGGAAGATAATCCCATTAAACAGCAGAAAAAATAAAAGAGTTGAGACGTCATGTTTTGAGTGAATAAGAAACCAATGACAATGGCAAGGGTTGTGCTTAAATACACGGTCAGTGCTTTTTTTCGCGACGAAAACAATTGGCTAACAAGACCACTAGATATATTTCCGAAAGTGAGGCCAAAGCAAAACATCGAAATTGCAAGGCCTGCTGTGATGGGTTTATTGACTTCAAGGGCTCTACCCATTTCAGGTGCAAGTGCCATGAATATACCGACAAATACCCAGAAGGGTAGTCCAATCAATAAGCACGTTAGATATTTTTTCAACAAAGGTAGAGACTTAAGAAATAGAAAAGGGTTGCCTCTCTGGATATGGGATTTAGATTTGATTTGACTAAATAAGCTCGACTCGATGAGACCGATACGTAGAAACAGTAATGCAAAACCCGCTAAACCGCCCACGATATAGGCAGTTTTCCAAGAAAATACATCACCAATCATTCCACCTGTGAACCCACCTAATGCGCCTGCGCTCGCAATGAGCATTGAGCCGTAGCCACGTTGTTCTTTTGGCATGAGTTCGTTAACAAGCGTGATCCCCGCCCCAAGTTCACCAGCGAGCCCAAATCCAGCTAAAAATCTAAGTATTGCATAAGTTTCAATGTTCGTGACGAAAGCATTTAAGAAGGTTGCGCTAGAATACAGAATAATGGACCCAAACAAGATCGAAAGACGTCCTTTTTTGTCTCCTAGGATCCCCCAGGTGATACTGCCAAAAAGCATGCCGATAAGCTGGATGTTGATTAAAAGAATCCCATAGCTCGTGATTTCAGTATCAATGAAACCTAAATCTCTTAAACTGGGGACCCGTACAGCACTGAACAGTATGATATCGTATACATCGACGAAGTACCCTAGAGCAGAAACCAGGATGGCAAACCAAAGTTTTTTCTTTCTCATAGCAGGACTGCTACTCTATAGTGGAGACAATTTTAAAATGCATCTTAAGTTAGTCATTTGCTGCTGTAAAGCCCATCAGCCGTAAAATCCAGCAAACTAACATTTAAGTGACATTCAAAGGGAGATTGGCGTGAAGCGCACATTTTTTTTAAGCTTGTTGTTACTTATGTTCGCCGAAATCGCGTTAGGTGCTAGTGTCACCGAATATCCAAAAATTATACTGTCCAAGATGGATGTGGATCGATGGTTTGTAGCGATTAAACCCTTTTTATTTTTATCGTTTTGGGCGGCAACTTTTTCGATGGCACTCGCTGGCGGTACTAAGCTTAGAATTCTTTCAGGGATTTCTTGTATTATAGGAATTGTTATTATATTGCTTTAATTGGGAACTTATCTTTGTCTAAATCATTTAAATCTGCAACATTAACGCCCACTCAGCTAAACATCATTCGAGATAAGGGGACCGAGCATCCTTTTACCGGTGAGTATGACAATTTTGATGAAGCGGGCACCTATTTATGTCGTCAATGCGGTTTAGCTTTATTTCGCGCTCAATCCAAGTTTCATTCAGGCTGTGGTTGGCCCAGTTTTGAACAGGAAATAGACGGGGCTGTTGCTCAAAGACCTGATCCTGATGGCAGACGAATTGAGATTACCTGTGCAAGATGTCAAGGTCACCTGGGGCATGTTTTTCATGGTGAACAATTCACATTTAAAAATACGCGGCATTGCGTGAATTCCAATAGTCTAGATTTTGTAAACGATTTAACAGCAGTCGATACGGAAGAAGCTATTTTTGCGGGAGGTTGTTTTTGGGGCGTTGAGTATTATTTCAAGAAACTTTCAGGCGTTCTTAAGGTGGAAGTCGGCTACTCTGGTGGCCACGAATTGAATCCGACCTATGAAACAATTTGTTCTGGTTCGTCTGGTCATTTTGAAGTTGTCAGGGTACTGTATGATCCGCATCGTCTCAGCTATGAAGAGGTCGCAAAATATTTTTTTGAAATCCACGATCCGACTCAAATCAATGGGCAAGGGCCTGATTTAGGCGAACAGTATTTAAGTGTAGTATTTTATTTCGATGACTACCAAAGAAATGTTGCAAGGCAGCTTATTACCTTGCTGAATCAAAAGGGCTATGAGATTGCTACTGTTTTACGTCCTGTAAACATTTTTTGGCCTGCTGAAGGTTATCACCAAAATTATTATCAAAAAACAGGCAAGCAACCTTACTGTCATCATTATGTCAAACGCTTCGAATAAGAAGCTAGCAAGAGCCTACGCAGGTATCGGAAAAATCATCGGTTGTAGGTGTATTGCCTAGCTCATGCTGTTTTTTCATAGAATTCAAGGATCATTTTAAAATGGAGACAATGTAATGTGTATCAGAAATATACTAGCTGCATTGATAGGAGCCATTGTTGTGATGGCTTGGTTGACTGTATCTTGGTTATTTTTGCCTTTTCATAGCATCGACGTCAAGAATTTTAAAGATAATGGCCACGTTATGACAGAAGCGATTAAGCGTACCGCGCCTGAGAGCGGGCTTTATACTTTGCCTTATATGTCGCCTGACTTGTATCAATCTGAAGAAAAACAAGCTGAGTGGACCCAAAAAGCTAAAGAAGGCCCTTATGTCTTTATGTCTGTCAAATCCGAAGGAATGCCATGGGACATGCATATGGCCATGATTGGCCAATTTATAATAGTCCTTTTCGTGGCTTTGGGTGTAGCCTGCTTGATGTCCAAGAATACCGTATCTGGTCTATTCAAACGAGCAATATTGATTGCATTCTCCGTTACCTTAGGTGTAGTCCTGATAGAAACGGGCCATTGGAATTGGTGGGGATTTCCAATAAGAACGATAGGAATCAATATTGCTGACGCTTTCATCGGTTGGTTTTTGGGGGGCATTGTGATGAGTCTTATTATGAAGAAAAGCCGTACAAATTAGAATATGAAAAATTACTTGCTAGCAGTATTGGTGATATTTCAGTGTTGTAGTATATATGCTGGAGAAATCGAGTCCATAAAAGCGCACTCGCTTTCTCCTGTTTTTGATAGTGTTGATCAAGATAAAAAGCGTATTAATGTTAAATTGATCCCTATTGTTGAAAAGTTAAAATATCCAACTGATATTCAATTCCCGCCTCATGGTGGTGATTGGTTTATAGTCCTAGAAAAAAATGGTAATGCATACAAAATCTCATACCAGTATCAAAATCAGATCATAACTCCGATTACCATGCATCTGCTATTTAAACAAGAGGTCTTAACTGAGGTTGAGCAAGGTTTATTAGGGCTTGCGTTTCACCCGAATTTTGAAAAAAATGGCTTCTTATATATTCATTATTCAAGCCAGAAGGGCGCTCATAAGATAAGCAGAATAGCAAAACTGAAAGTGGATTCGCCCAAATCCCCGACAGCGATAATTGAAGAAGAGTCCATTTTAGAATTGATTCAGCCCTATCCCAATCATAATGGTGGACAGTTAGCTTTTGGACCAGATG
Source organism: Gammaproteobacteria bacterium (assembly GCA_046348545.1). Lineage (GTDB taxonomy): Bacteria > Pseudomonadota > Gammaproteobacteria > Berkiellales > Berkiellaceae > JAXMEB01. Next base: position 25,713 of record JAXMEB010000005.1, on the reverse strand, counting down.
GCTATTTATATATTGCATTTGGCGATGGCGGTGGTGCGAATGATCCTAATAATCTTTCACAGAATTCAAAGGTATTCTTGGGGAAAATGCTAAGAATTGATGTGGATCATCCACATCCAGAGTCATTCAAGAGATACAGTATTCCGAAAGATAACCCATATGTTGATAATATGTTGTATTTGCCAGAAATCTGGAATTCAGGTCTCAGAAATCCCTGGCGATTTAACTTTTTGCCAAGCGGCAATCTTATCATCGCAGATGTTGGACAAAATAAATGGGAAGAAATAAGCATAGCCAAAAAGGGAGATAATCTAGGTTGGAACATCAAAGAGGGTAGTGATTGTTTTAAAGACGAGTCAGCCTGCGAGCGAAGTGATTTGATAGATCCAATTTACGAATACTCCCATAGAGAGGGCGCTTCAATTATCGGAGGTGATATTGCTACAGCTCATGATTATAACAATCTCGTGAATAAGTATATCTTTGGTGATTATGTCTCTGGACGCCTTTGGGCATTAAGTTTACCAACAGAAAATGACTCTCAAGTGAATGTATTTGCTTTAGGACAATGGAATATTCAACCAGCGACTTTTGGTAAAGATAACCTAGGGCATATTTTTGTAGGAGATCATAAAAAAGGTGTAATTTATCAAATCGTAGAAGAATGATATCAAAGGAATTTATATGAAACGAACAGCATCTGCAGTCTGGAGCGGTGATCTGAAAAGTGGGAAGGGCGCCATCAGCACGCAAAGCAAGACCTTAAAATCAGTCCCTTATTCTTTTTCAATGCGATTCGAAGATGGGCAAGGTACTAATCCGGAAGAATTAATCGGAGCAGCGCATGCAGGTTGTTTTACCATGGCGCTTTCTGCATTTTTAAGTAAAGCTGGTTTTACAGCAACTCAATTAGAGACCAGTGCAGAGGTCAGCTTAGAGGAAGTTGAAGGGAACTGGACGGTGACCAAGATCGATCTTCATTTAAAGGCTCAAATAGCTAAAATCACAAAAAAGCAATTTTCTGAAATTGCAAACGATGCGAAAACTAAATGCCCAATCTCGAGATTGTTCAAAGCTGAAATCAGTTTAACAGCTGAATTGATTGGTGAATAATTCAAATACAACCCCAGTTCGGGGTTTTTTGGGAACTATCGTCATCCCGCACAGCGGTCATCACACGAAGTGTGTAGCGTCTGATGCGGGATCCAGAATTTTATCAAATCTCAGCTAATAATTTGATTGCTGATATTTTTAAAGGCTGAATCGTATAAGCGGCCAAAGCCTCGTGAATACTAGATTCCGCATCACACGCTGCGCACTTTGTGCGCTTATCGCTGTGCGGAATGACGTCATTACAAACCAACCCCGCCTTCAAAAACTCCGAACTGAGCTTAAAATACAGACTTCTGAGCTAAATTTTCGTGGTTTGCTTGTCCGTCTGTAGCTCGCAAGGGCTTAGGCGGATTCTCTTTGCGATTATGACTACAATCATCTAATCATGCTGACGTGATGCATTTTTGGGTGCAACATGAATGTTTTGAATTTTCCACTCGCCATTTTCTTCAATTAGGAGGAATTCGATTGAAAGGATGCTGCCGTCAACTGATTCAATTGTTCCGGCTACAGTACCGATATTATTTTCAATATATCGAGTTGTAAAGATATGATCCTTATTGTTTTTTAATGCAGGAAATTGATCAATAAAACTTTTGAATGTTTCAATGGAGTTCGCTCTTTGAAAATCGCTTGATGTAAGAGAATATGCTTTTTGCAGATCGTGAGCTTGGAGTGCGGTCATTTGTTTTTCAGCTACTGAAACGATCCCACTGGTGAGGTAAAACGAAAATGATACGACTGCAATTATATAGAATACTAATAGAGTTACAACAAGTAAGGCCACTCTGATTGCAGGCATGCCAGTACCGCGTGAAAATTCCAAAAATCGATTATTTCCGTCTTTAAATTCACAACTAGCAATATAGATCAGATCGACTAATGTCCAAATGCCTAAACCACCTAGGGTAATAAGCATTAGAATCCCAGTCCCTATTTTACCAACATAGAACCTATGGATACCTAGGATGCCTAGAAACATGCATAACAGAAGAGTGGTTCGTGCTGATTTAGGACTTAGAGTAGACTGAGCGGGAGAAGTCATGTTAATAATATCAGTCATTGTTCTAATGTCCTAAAATTGAGCTTCACTAATCATTGAACATAGCATAAGAGGCTGAATTATTCGTTATCTCAAGATTTGACTGATGACCTGGCAGCTATACCCTTCACACCTTAATTTTCGGGGTTGTTGCCTTCGCGATTCTCAGCGCAGTCATGTACTTTGTGTACACTCCTGCGTCTCGAACGCTCGGCGCCTACCCGAAAAATCATCTGTTGTGGGTATATTGAAAGATTTTTTAGGGCTAATTATCATAGTACTTTAATTATATACCCTTCACAGCTAAATTTTTGGGGTTTGCCTGTACCTCTGAAGCTCAAAGAGCGTGGGCAAGTACCTGAAAAAATAATCTGTTATGGGCATAGCTGCGTAATCTCAGGTCGACAATGCATCCGATTAATAAAAACAACAGAATATACTATGCAAGTGCTAAAGCCTATCCAAATGATTACCGTGGTGTAAAGTGGAGTAGTGAAGAGTCACAGTTTTTGAGATTTAAAGTACTCTGCGAAGTTTCTAACCACATTTTTAAAAGCAACATTTTGGATGTAGGTTGTGGATTTGGGCATCTTGTCGACTATTTGGTCAAGAATCAGTTTGAAGGAAGTTACAAAGGAATTGATATCGTTGATCAAATGATTATGGTCGCGAAAAAGAGACATCCCTCATTTCATTTTGAAACAAATGATCTAGATTCTATACACCCAGAGAACCACGATTATATATTAGCGAGTGGGATCTTTACTTTTTCTGATTGGGAAAATATGAGAATCCATATTCAGCAGCTATTTTCATTTTGTAGAAAAGGAATCGCATTTAATACTCTCAGACTGTCCAACAGATTGAGAGAAGAAGAGTTGTTTTATGCCGATCCGCTTGAGACGCTAACTTTCTGCAAAAGCATAACCCCACATGCAATTTTAAGGCAGGACTATATGCTCGAAGATTTTACAGTTTATATGCATAAATAATGACTCTGAAAAAAATCGAGAATCTCAATAATATACCCTTCACAGCTGAATTTTCGGGGTTGTTGCCTTCGCGATTCTCACCGCAGTCATGTACTTTGTGTACACTCCTGCGTCTCGAACGCTCGGCGCCTACCCGAAAAATCATCTGTTGTGGGTATATATCTAAAACAGATAATTTTTTTAGGGCACCCCCCTACGCTCTTGCGTAGCTATGGACTGACAAGCAAACCATGAAAATTCAGCTGTGAAGGGTATATATTCTATAAAAACCCCAGTTAGGGGTTTTTTGGGAACTATCGTCATCCCGCACAGCGGTCACCACACGAAGTGTGTAGCGTCTGATGCGGGATCCAGAATTTTATTAAATCTCAGCTAATAATTTGATTGCTGATATTTTTAAAGGCTGAAACATAGTGCGGAATGACGTCATTACAAACCAACCCCGCCTTCAAAAACTCCGAACTGAGGTTATAAAAATATTTTGAGCCTGATTATGAATTTTTATATTTTTATACTCTCTGGCGTGTCGTCGGCGATGCAGCCACATCAGACCGAAGGCTTAAGTCATTGTCACCAGCTGATCTGTCAGAGAAGGTGATTCCAGGTGCGTTTGCCAAGCTGATCGTTTGACCCAGATTAGTGGCATTCTTAAAAGCGTTTGTCACTTCTTCCATTCTTTCTCTGCTAAATTGCATATCAGGTTGTTGAGTTACTTCTTTCTTTTTCTCGTAAAGCGTTTTTTGAACTTTCAGACGATAGAGGTTTGCTAAGACAATGGCGGATTCCAATACCATCAATCCAACGCCCAAGCCTGGACTAAGCACAAAACCCAGTGGAACCAAGAATCCAGCTCCTGCAAAGGTAATCAGAGAATTGTATGAGAGGCTAATGGAAAGATTTTGATAGATGTTTCTGCTGGTTTTTTCTGCAATATCAAAGGCCAATGCGATTGGAAATAGCAAGCCTTGGTGAAGTGTCATACCAGCATGTTGCTCAGTAAGCTGATCGCCGATTGCTGATTTTACAGCCACGCCGACATCAGCTCTAGCGATGGCAGCAAGATCGTTTGCGGCATCTCCAACCATGGCGACTTTATAACCCTTATTCTGTAATTGCTTGATAAAGCTTTCTTTGGAAACTTCATTCTGATTTGTGACCGCGCCTACAGTATTTGCGCAGATATGAGTTGAGGGGATCCCCAGTTGTTTGCCATAGTATTTTGCTGTGCGCTTATCAGCCCCAGTACAAATATAAACTTGTTTGCCCATATCTTGTAGCTGTTGAACAGTTATTGAGGCGTCTTCACGTAAGCGATCGGTGATTGCAATTTGACCAATTACTTCGCCGCCACGTACGACATACGTATTGCCATTTTTCTCATTTTTATAAGTGGTGTGCATCTCTGTGATCCCGTGTGCGTGGAGCATTTCAAGATTTCCAATTATAAATTGCACGCCATTAATTTTACCTTTTATGCCAGCATGATGGCTTTTGTCAATATCCGTAATTTTTAAAGTAGCGTTGGTATTTAGTGCTTTTTCTGCAATATATTCTCTAATGGCTTTCGATACAGGATGATCTGAGTGTGACTCGAGTGCTGCGATAGATGACCATAAGGTGTTGTCTAGCAGTGAAAAATGAGTGACGGATGGCTTCCCCTCAGTTAGGGTGCCATTCAGGTCAAATACAACAGCATCAATATTGGCAGCAGATTGTAGGGACTTACCATTTTTAAAGTGAACTCCTTTTTCAGAAGCTTTTTTCATGCCTAGCCTGACAGCCATTGGTGTAATGAGGCTTAAAGCACAAGGGCAAGCACTCACTAGTATTGAAATGACTGATTGAAGAGCGGTTGCAGGATTATAAATTAATGAAAGAGCCACACCGGATATGATCGAAACAACGACTAATCCAGGCACAAAGAACTTCAATACTCTATTGGCAAATACCTCAATGGGTGCTTTTTCTTTATGAGCAGCATCAATATTCTTGGCAATCAGAGACAAGTAAGAATTTTCGAAGGATTTTGAAACAATAACCTCCACTTCAGAGGTTGAACCGCTCAATGTCATGCCAGCTTTAACCGCATCACCCGCCATAAACATTTTTGGATAGAGCGAACCATCTACTCGAGTTGTGTAAAGTAGGGCAGGACCTTTCAAAATCCCATCGACAGGAATAACGTTGTTGCGATGCAAAATGATGACATCGCCTGGAGTGAGTGATTTGACTGAGTGAGGTCGGTTAGGGTTGCTTTTTAGGGTAACTTTTTTTGGAGCACATTCTCGTATATCAGATTGTTCATTGATTTTTTCTATCAAGCTGTGCTCAATAGCTTCACCGAGGTGCCAGAAGCCCAGTACAAGTGGTGCCGATTCAATCATGAGTTCTAACGTATTATAAAATAAAGAGAATACAGATAATCCAAGAATCGTTAATGTGCTAATTGTGTATAGCGTCTCAGTTGTGATTTGTTTGTTCTTCAGAGCTTGCCATGCTGTTCGATAAATATCCTTGCCGAGATATATCGTTAAGAAGAATGATGTGACGTTCAGAAAGTAGTTAGCCAGACTTGGGAGGGCCAATCCCATGAGTGGTATAGAAAGTAAGCAGAATCCGAAAAGCATACCCAAAATAGCTTTGAAGCGATGGTTCTCGTGACCATGATGTTCATGTCCGTGATGACCATTTGCGTGGCTGTGAGCATGGCTATCGCTATGAGCATGTGCGCGCTTATGGGGCTTGTGTTTTAAATCTTGCATGACCACCCTTCGGTTCCGAATATTAGTGAGGATCCGTATTAAATATTTAGCTTGCCAACATATTGAAAAGTGAGCATGATATGATAATTTAAAATGTTTTCAAAAGTCTAGAGATTTGAATCAATTTGCCATTCTGAGTATTTATTTTCGATAAAGCGGTATTCCTGTAATTTAAGGTGAGAGAGGTTTCTCCTTATTGAGGATTGATTCGTATAGATTGCTGCATTCCTTGGGACATTCATATTGTAGTACTTGACTGTTATTCGCCTCATATTGATTAAGTATAAAGGGAGGGTTCATTCTTTCAAGCTGAGCTTTCACAGCTTTCCATAGAATTTCGCTGAAGGCGGTAAGCGGACTTTGAGCGCAGTTTTGAATAAACGACAGATAAGATGTGTGATTCTTGAAGAAATCGTTAGCACCAGGTCCTGTTGATAGCTTGGGATTATCGTACTTTTGTTCGATGCGCTCTTCACTGAACCATAGCTTCGTTCCTTCGATGAACTGCTCTAGTTGTTCTCTGGGTGTCATCATCACTGAATTGAGCTGAGTTGTCTCTGCATCGCTGAGAGTGATCTTCTCAGATTCATCATAATCATCCATGTAGCAGATATCACTAATTTGTTGCTGAACATAATTTAAAAGTTTTCTATCCAGCTTATTTAATCTATCAATCAGATTATCAGGTGCTGCTTCTTCTGACTTGGGCCAGATCAGTAAAGACTCCATACGGTCACGAATGATTTCGAGGCTGAGCGGTCTTGCTATGGGTGCGGTAAAATGCGGGTGCCCATATTGACTTTGGAGGACTCTTTTGGTGACACCATAAGAGCAAGAGGGTCTGTCGGCTTGAAGGTCGTCAGTGCGCGTAGTTTGAATGTTTTCAGTCTGATTTTCAAAACCATCCTGATCATTTGCATACAACGCCCGCTCATCGCAGTTGTGACCTCGATTCAGCTCAGCAATGGTTGCGGCAAAGATCGATTTATTACCCTCTAGTGTGAATCCTTGTTCAAGAGTAACTGATTCGTCGGTAAGTGCTAACCAGGTATAGCTAATGAGTTCTTTATCAGAACTACTTATAATCGCTCTTTTAAGTCCATCCTCTGATGAGTCAACAAAGCTTGCTTGAGGAGACATCCAAGGATTATTATTGCTTAAATAACGCCACGCGTTATGAACAGGATGTCTGTAGTAACTGGTCAATGCAGATTCATGAAGATTGGGAGCGTACTCAAGGGGGAGCGGCTTATCTTGATGAGGATGTATGGGGATCTCAAGCCCATTAACAATGGCTTCCACTAAAACTGGATCTTGGCTCTCTTGGTGAAGATAATTTTCTTTTGTAAGTAGCCCATAAATAGATTTAACGTCAGATGTTGAAACGGTCTTTCGATTTAAAGTGCCATCAAGACTCTTCCAAGAGACTTCGCATTCATGGCCATTAGGGCAAAATCCAATGGTGTCTGCAGGTATAAAATCAGCAGGTTTTCCAGAGCCATTCTCCAGCATCCAGATACGGTGATAGCCATCTTTAGCCGGCTCCTTTCTGTATTCTTCCTCCAAATAGCGCAATATCTCAGCTTGGATCAGATCCCATGATTTTTCTATGAAAGCGGAATTATAGTGTTTCTTGAGATGATTGACCAAGGCTAATTCATTCCTTGTCATGCTTTGCATTGAATTTTCTCTAAAGTTAACAATATCAGCCAGGCTGTTTTCCGAAATTTGTCGTAATCGTGCAATGACCTGATCATAGCGAGCCCTTTCTGGGGTGCCTTCCTCAAAACCATTTCGCTGCACTTCGACGGTTCTCAATAGGGCATTTTGGTTGGAAGCAGCTAAAGGAAAGATGGACTCATTTCCAAGAAGTACGTTTAGAGCATCAAGGTGACCATTTCGAGTGGCGATTACCAGCGCCCAAACCTTATTAGTTTCGTTAATTTCAGCGTTGCATTGATTAAGTAGACTAGTGATGATACCTGTGTAACCATCATGTGCGGCATTGAGAAGCGCTAAGCCCTTGTCATTCGAATCAATATCATCGTTGCAATGGTTAAGCAAGGTGTTGACGATGTTTTCGTAACCATTTGCGGCCGCACTTCGGAGCGCATAGCTCTTATTCGACGAGGGAATTACATTATTACAGCGTACAAGCAGCGTGTTGACAATGGCTTCGTGACCATTAACAGCAGCCTGCGAGAGTGCCAAGCCTTTCTCTTCTTCGCTAATTTTGTATGTTTCTAGCAGCTTTATTAAAATGGTCGGCTGAGAGTGATTGGTCGCTAAGATAAGAGGGGATTCTGATTCAGCAGCAGAGCTTCTGATGTTCCGATAGTCAGGAATTATATAGCTCGAGAGAAGACCATTAACTCTAGAGTGATTTCCATCCCTAATAGCTTGATATAAGAGAGGGCCTTTATCTTCAATTAATTTTATACTACTAAGAATACCGTGAAGCATTATCAGTCTCAATATCTTAAATCTATGAAGCTGCGCATGCTAACAAAGGCTTTCAGTCTTAGCAATTGAGTGGCTCGCGCTTTCCGATTAAACAGCATTTTAGTCTGATGAATGGGAAATCAATGTGCTTTCTGATTTAAATATAGCCAAAACAGTCAATTTACCGACCAACTGCCTACACACTTTGAGCTTCAGCGAGGCAACAACCACGAAAAATAAGTTGTGAAGGGTGCATCAAATTGGACCAAAAGGTGCAATTCAACTGTAAGTTTGGTGCACAACTCGTATATAATCCGCGCAGAAATTGAATGGCTATTACGGCGAAACCGTTAAGCTTGAAGAAACTATACCCTTCACAGCTGAATTTTCGGGGTTGTTGCCTTCGCGATTCTCATCGCAGTCATGTACTTTGTGTACACGCCTGCGTCTCGAACGCTCGGCGCCTACCCGAAAAATCAACTGTTGTGGGTATATTTCATTCCTTTTGCAGGGCAAAAATTTATTTTTATTCTGAGGTGTACTTTAATGCTTGAAATTATTACAGATAAATTGTTCGCGCATATCCATAACGATCCATATTTGGTTGGTAGTAGAAAACTAGAGGGCGAGAACTTTAGACACACAACATCTTACCTTCAGAAATATGTGCAGTACCTGCAATCTAAGAGAGATGAAATTCAAGATAGAGAAGTGCTCGATAAAATAGAGCCATTAATCTCTAAAATTGAATATTTGAATGAGAATTCGGGTTCTCAATCTAGTCTCAATAGCAAAATTGAAGGATTGACAGAGGCTGAGCTATTAGAAGATCAATATTTCAAGAAATATACGGCTGAACTTGCTAAGGATGTAATAGAGCTATCGAATGAAGCAAATCATAGAAATAGCTTAATGATTGAAGGTGGGTGGCGTAATAGTGATGGTGGGCATGCCATGGTCTATGAATTTAGGCGTAATAATGCGGGAGAGCTGCTGTTTATCATTCACAACTCTGGCGCTGGAATAAATTATCATCATTGTGTTTCCACGAGAGATAAAGAACGCTTCTGCCCATTTGATATATACAAAATCAAACAATCAAATCTTCAGGTTGATAGATTAACATGGTTTATCGGTGAATTGACAAAGCCTAATTTGAACATAAAAGGAAAAAAGGATGTTACACCAGAATATTTATATAAAAGCGTGTTGACAAAAATAGCTTTTTTAGACGGAGAGCTCGAAGATCCAATTCAATACGCAGGCGAAGAAAGTCTTATTGGGGGGCAGCGCTCAGGAATTTGTGCGCAGAAAGTCTTGCATGTCATGTTGAAAACCGCATTTTTGGATAAAGCAAAATACAGAAATTTTATTTATGGTTTCAGAAAATATGCTTTGGATGACTATCTTGCTGCGGTGAAAAGCACCGGAAGAGAAAATGAAGCTGGTGTAGCAAACCAAATTCTGCTTGCTGTGGAAAATATGTCAAAAATGCTCTTAAAAGAAGAAGGCCTCGATGAATTGAGAAAGCAGCAGGAGTTAGTGTACTTGAATGGTGTGAAAGCATATATCGAAAGTAAAAAATCTCTTGCGAGTGTGCCAGATAAAAAGAGTGTTGATCTAGAGGTATTAGTCAGTCATAGCCAGAATGTGATATTCGGCTTGAAAATGCCGCCCATATTTCATTTTAGTGAGGTTTCAGCAAAGGCGCAGAAATATATTGAATCTAAAATACAAGTTGAAGAGCGATTTGATTTTCAGGAATCCAATTTTATAAAAGCGTTAAAGAGTTTTAATCATAAAATGGAAATGCTTGCGGCGCAAGATGTTGTATCGACACAACAAAGTATTGAGAAATTTCTGATCAAGTTGACTGACGATCTCACGCATATAAAGGCGAATTTTGATGGGGAGGGAGAAACTGAGCGGAAACAAGAACTGGTAGAGCTCCTCTCCGTTTTGAATAGAATTTATATTGGTGCGTACAGAGCAACGAATAAAAACAGATTAACAACACAGTTTTTTGTGGCTGAAATGTGCTTTCTATTAGTGCTGTCTTCTATAGAGAGTGTTGATCGTGCAGAAGGAGCCGAACATACAAGCAGTATGCTTGAGCTGATGCAGTTGTTAATGAAAAAAGCGATACAACAAATACCCAAGCGTTTGGAGTTTTCGTCTGAAGAATATTTATATGACAAAAAACTACTTGAGTTAGTCGACAATTTGACTGGAAATAAATCTGTGCCAAACCGCTACTCTGCCATCAAATGTTCAGTGAAATCACTATATGAAAAAACACTCGCAAAGCACCAAATCTATGATGGTCTGGCTGACTATTACAGTCATTATTGCGAAGCATTAAAGCTTAAAGATTCTGAAAAAGTTATTGACAAGGGCGAGCTCGATATGCGCTCATTATTTATGATGCAGAAGTACTTTGAGCGAAATGATGATGCTAAAATACAATTTATTGAGGACTATTGCCGCTCAAATAGAATAGATGATGACTCTAATATCTTGCTTTCAAAGGAAAGATTCAGACTTGCAGAGGCTGACTTTAGATTGCAGAACAGCCTAGAGCAGGAGATCGCAAAAGCGTGGTCGCTCATGTGTGGGATTAATAATTTTGAAAAAATTGACGCGCGCACTAAAACTTTAATTGATATTAAAAATAGAGGATACGATCTTTATAGTATAGTAGTAGATGCTGCAAAAAATAAAATCAGCAATCCAATGCCACTTCATTGCACAGGCCAAGGGATTTTCGATGCCGTTTGTCAGAACACAGCTTTAAGTACAAATGAAATACAAATATCAAAATACCTCTCAGGGGAGTTATTAAAGCCGGACAATGTAAAGCTAACACGAGAGATCTTACATATTTCAAGAAGTGTGCAGCCCATAGCTTCGATAATTGACCTTTTTTCAGAAAACATGAATGTTCTTTCCAATCCTGAGATATTGTTATTATTGGAAAAGTATATTTTTCTTCCGACGCTTATAACCAAGGCTGTTGAGAGCGAATTGGGCAGATTGGAAAAATTACATGATTTTCTAAATCTAGGCATGCTCGCCTTTTCAAGGTCTGAAGAATCTAAGATATCTGAAATTGCCCTACATAAAATCAAAGTCAAACTTTTTATATATGAAAAAGAATATTATATTGATCAACGCACAGTCAATTTAAAGTCTGATGATCGATATGCTGCATTATCATACAAAATTACAGAATGCAACCAAAAGTTAGAAGGCTGTTTAAAATATATTGAGACTCAATTACAAAATAAAATTTCCAATCCGGGACTGCGTGCTTCATTGAATTATCAGAAAGTTGAGATTTTGGCATCTTTCATCGATGACTTGCCCACAGGAAAGGAGAGAGAGGAAACTCTACGGCGAGCTATCGAAACACAGCTTCGCATTAAAGGAGATGGTGTAGAACAACTTTCTGAAAATCTAATGGATGCTGACCGATTCGCACAGATCGCACGAAAAATTCAGTTAGAGCTTTCGCAAATGAAGGTGTCGGATGCTAAGTATTTTAAAAGCTACATTGAAGATTTAATGTCTAATGTTCTGGAAAATAATTCGGTATTTTATGAATCGATACTGGGCTCAGGCAATATTGTTTGGGATGTTAAGCTGCCGTTCATTAATTTGTGTAGAAATGATGATCATAATTCACTAATAGTGAGTATTGATTTGTCTGCTGGGAAAATTTCAAGGCCTGGTCTTAATCCTGCGAAACTGCCATCCAGTATTTTATTTGATAATGATTATATCAAATTATTTGGGGATTACGATCCTGTTGCATTGTCTGATTATCAAGGTAACTACTTTGAGTTTGATTTTGAAAAAGTTCATTACAGAATACAAAAAAGAGACACAGGTGCACTCATTATTTGGAGGGAGTATGATATATTAGATTTTGGTCCTCGTTTATATCAATTCACAGATTTACAGTCGATTGAAGGCATATATCCAGCTATGCGGCAATTACCATACGTTGCTTGGGTTGCTAAAGATATAGATACAAAAGCAGGACTAGAAGAATTCAAAATCAGTGAGCATTCAGTTTTGTTAATTTGTAAAGCTGCTGATATGAATCCAGAGCTTTGTTACCAGTCACAATTTGGTAAAATGCGAAAATTAAACGATGGAGTTCGAGATTCAGGATTTTCCGTCTTAGATAAGAGTTCGAAACTATATGATCTAATATCAGATTTCGAAAATCCAGCATATATAATTTGTCTTGAAAGTCAAGATACTTATCAGATTCAATTGGTAAGATATAATTTAACCCTGGAACTGAAAAAAAGGCAAACTGATGTTTGCGTTGAGCCTCAATGGCATGCCTATATTGAAGGAACGGAATATGAACTTGAATTGAAGAACACCAGAGATGTGATTCCCGGTTTAAGAAGTAGGCTTATTTTTTCGAATCAGAAAGAAAGAAAAGTATTATTTCCAGTCCAACCATTTGTGCTTGAGGCAGAGCTAAAAAATGCAACAAGACCTGAGATAGATAATTCATTCGAGTCATCTAAGATGCTCGATCCAGTTTTAAAGCCCATAGAAGATACAGAAGACTTTAGTCATACTCAATTGATAGATGGCGTTATTAGTAAGAGTAATTTTTCAGGCTCAGAGAGGACGGAATATTACAATTTAACACCAGATATCTATGATTACTTACGACTAGACTTTTATTCTACAGAGGAATCCTTCGATTTCATGCATAATTCAGGATTTAGACGAAATTGTCTTAATTATGATGGCACATGTCAATTCACTGAATACAAGATTGAACATCAGAAACTAATACCAAGTAGTATGTCAAAAGCTCTATATTTGGCGTACATCTATCTTTGCATGAATGATACCGCGAAATCTTTTGAGGTTTTAAAATACGGCGAAAATCACTTTCATGAATTATCGGGCACAGAAGAAGAATTCAAGTATCTCGAATGGATTATGTTTGCGACGCCTGCAAAATTTAAGGCTTCAAAAGTTAACGCTGAGTTACAAAATCCAGATATCTTAGCGCTCAAATTGAAGGCGCTCTGCTTTGCGGTGCGTTTTAAAAAAGATAATTCTCAATTCAGAGTTAAATCGTCTCAAATCCAAGCGGAAGACAAATATGTTTTACATATGAATGATCGCATTGAAAAATTTTACACGAGCTTGGAGAATACAGCTTATGATCTGTATTATCGATATCTGCACACAGAAAGAAATGTACCTTATGAGCTCAGACTGGAAAAGCATGAGAAGGCTACATTATTGCGAAGTATTTTCATGAAGGATAAAGGACTGTTATCTGGACCTTTTGCAGTCTCATATCGCGAGTTAGAAGTTGAATTACTGCAATTAGAGCTCAAGTGTTTAGAGAAAAAGGAAAATGAATATAATGTGCCTCCTGAAGGGCTGATTAAACAGATACAAGATTTAAGACATCGCTTAACCAAAGATAAAAAAATTGAAGGCAAAATATCAACTGTTGGAACAATATCTGTAAAGGTTAAGGTTCCGTCTGGATGGAATTACAATCGTAATTCCAAAAGAGATGGATTTTCATTGAAGACACTTAAGCTCGATGCTCCTGTAATGGATATATCGAATCTATTACGTTTTCCAATTGATGAGATGAACTTGATACGTAGTCTTCCCAATCTTTTAGATGCTGTGTATTCGAAGACCTTGAAAGAATCTGATATGGAATTGCTTAAGCGCTTTTCTGAGCAAGCCATTAGGGCTTACTATCAAGAATCGAATAAGGGCGATGATGTCAGTAACGTTTTTGTTTTTTCAAGCTATACTTTCATTTTCTCGAATAATATTGACGAAATAAGAGGGATTGAGAATAAAACTAAACAGTATCTACTATCAAAACGTTGTGTGACATATGAACAATGGCTAGAATCACTCAACTCAACCCTGTCTTGGATTTCAAAAGCAATAGACATACTTGAGTATAAACAACACAATGAAAATGGAGGCTATTTGGTTGAAAATGGAACTGATTTAATCACTACAAGAACAGTTTCTCAGATGTTATTACAGAATACTGTAATAGATGAAGATATTCTAATATCTCCCGATCTTGCTAACAAATCAGAAGTCAGAATTATTTTGGAAAACTCAATGCCGAGTATTTCAAGTTTCTATGTTGATATTGAGGTTGAAGATGCCGCTCATGCTAAGATAATGGAAGAGCTTAAAGTCAGCTATTTAAGAAGTGAGTCTATCGATAGTTTTGAGCACAGATTTAAAGCACAGTCGAAAATTGATGGAATGTCCGGAGAACAGATTGACAAGTTCGAAAACAACAAAAATAAAATTGCATCGAAACATTTAAGTAGTGTTGCAGTTCGAAATGAAGTTTTGAAACAACTAAAAAATAGCATTTCAGCTTTCGAAGCTGAATGTTCTAAAAAATTGGATGAGATTCTTGCTGAAGCAAATATAAACACCACTCGAGAGGAGTTGGCGGATCAGCAAGTGGTATTGCGCCTTGAGCTTCTTGGGAAGAAGAGGAAGCATCTGGTTTTCTCTGATTTGCAGAGACTGTACTTAAATTCTAATCTTAACGAGACTATGCAGCTCACTGGTCTGACCAAAGAAAAGTCCATTGCATTGCATCAAAAGATTGCAGAATATTTTGATCTCGTTGTGCTTAATCAACAATGTTTGAGAGTTACAGATATATTATCGAATCCTTTGATCAATTTGGACGTTAACTCCAATTCACCCTCAGAATGTCATCAAGTGATAGCTGATCTTGGGCGGTTGCTGGCTGAGAAAAATCTGATTTCAGCAGCATCTAATCCTGCTCTTATGATATTTCAAGCCGATCAAAACATATTAATACGTAGTAATCAAAAAGATATTATTGAAGCACTTATAAACAAAGCAACTGACACGCGTGAGTTTGAAAACAAAATTATACAATTAATCATGGGCGGTGGTAAATCAAAGGTCATTTTACCTATTCTTGCTCTAAAAAGAGCAACCGGTGAAAATTTATCGATAATTGAGGTTCCAGAGGCTTTGTATAGAACAAACTTTGCCGATTTAAGCAGTATCTCTCTAAGATTATTCGGCCAACGAGCTTATGGCTTCAATTTTAATAGGCAAAGCCCATGTGATTCTGCAAGCTTAAAGAAAATTTATAGGGATCTTAAATATGTAAGTGTAAACCGCGGTTATGTTGTAACAACACGAGAGAGCATGGCTTCTCTTGAGCTAAAATATCATGAACTTTTAAGTAGTGAGCCTAAAAATGCGAATGAAGAGTGGAGGAAACAAATTAAATGGATAGATAGAATTATTGCTTTCAGAACATCTCGAGCTGATGCATTGATCGATGAGGTAGATTCTGCTCTAGATAATAGACGACAGATTAATTATACCGTAGGAGATCAGCAAAGTGTTCCTGATAATCATATCCGTTTTATCATTGAACTATTTGAATTTGTGAATCAACTAGACCCTAAAATACTTGATACATTCATGGATAGAGAGTCTCTGAGTATGACTGTAATACAAGAGAAACTTGCACAAATAACAAAGGGGTTGGTTTATAATCCAGCAAGCCCGCTATACGAATACATGCCTGAAGATCTAATTGAGTCAGGTAGAGAGTCAGTTGTTAAATATCTTTTGAATGAGAGCGAAAGTTTCCCCACCTTTTTTAATAAATACATGTCGGATGATGCTCGATTCACTTTCAATCTATTAAAGGGCGAGCTGAATCATTTATTGCCCCACACTCTGATGTTGAAACTGTATGAAAACTATGGTCCATCTTTGAATCCAAATAAGAGCTTAATAGAGAAATGTATTAGCATACCTTATGGTGGTAATGCCGATCCCAAAGAGACGTCCAAAGATACAAATCATCTAAAGACAATAAATTTAACAATTCAAAGTGTATTGTATTATGGTTGCTCGGAGGAGCTATTGAGAAGTTTACTCGCAAGCTGGTATAACATGGGACAGAGTGAGCTGCTAGAAAATCCAAACTTAAAAACCATTGATAATACTGAAATTGGCAAAGCGATTAATTTTATTTTCAATAAATCAAGCTTTAAAGGTTCATTAGGCGAGATCCATCTTCATGATGAACGTGAGTTTAAAGAAACATTTAATTTCCTTCGTATGAATAGACCCTTCTTGTTCTATATATTGCGAGAAGAAATTCTTCCGAAGATGCAAATAGAGGCTAAGGTTTTAACACATAATCCAGTGAATCATGTTTGCCTTTATCGTACGGCGCAAGGGATTACAGGCACACCGTGGAATTGGCGTACCTTTCACCAATCATTAAAATTTGATCAGACACTAAATTTGGGGACAGATGGCTTAACAATCGCGCGCTTGAGAAATAAAATAGGCGCTTTAAAAACTAAAGTATATGGTCTTAAGTATAATTCTCCCTCCCAATATTTACGAGATATTTTTTACCAAACGGATACTCCAGAGCGTGTTAGGGCCATCATCGATGTGGGTGCCACTTTTCGAGGTGTTTCAAATTTTGATGTTGCGTCTCAAATTGCCTGTGCTCTACAGGAGTATAATATAGAATATAAACAAAGCCTAAGGTATGTGCTATTTTTCGATAAAAACACAAACTCAGGCCTTGATGAAATTTATGCACTTTCAGTCGAGAATCCAAAATCAAAACCTATCTGCTTGACTGGGAAATCATCTTTGGAAATCGAAAATCTATTGAGGTGTCAACCCAATTCATATTTTACATACTATGATCAACGCCATACGATTGGTGCAGATATACGTCAGGATCCGCATGCTAAAGCGATTGTAACTGTGGATAGACTAACTTTGAAAAAAGACTTTTGTCAGGGTGTGATGAGGATGAGAGGATTCGCAGGCTCTCAAAGTGTTGATGTTGTCATATCATCTGAGACCGGAAACGCTATGAAAAAGCAGGAAGTTTTAGAAATTGAGCACGTGATTGAATCCTGCGAAACAAATGAAATTAATCGTTTGTTGAGTGATCAATTTGCAGGTGCATTACAAAAAATTGAAAATTTGATTACCTTCGATCTTAAGAAAAGAATTTTGAAAATAGATAGTACAAATATCGAAGAGAAGAAGCGATTACATAAAATATTCGAACCACTCTTCATTAGGTCGATTTCAGATCAAGTCATTGAATCTTATGGGGCCATTGAGATTGCTACTGATACAAAAAGGATATTGCAGCAAAGTAAGCGGGATAATTTTGAAATGTGGTTAGCGATGCTTAAGCAGGCGGGGATACAATTGACCGAATCCGAAAGAATCGCAATGAGTGTAGCATTAGACCGTGTTATTTCGTGTGAAGTGCGTAACTGTTCTAATACACAAATGCTGGGCGTTCAGGTTGGTCTTAATCAAACTGCAGAATCCAAGCAGGAATCACAGCAAGAAGCACAAGCATATAAAGACCAGAACCAGAACCAGGAACAAGAGCAGGAATTAACATCGAGATTTGATTTGGGTTATAACACTGAAGCGAAACGATTAAAATGGATTGATTCGATCGATATAGAGAATTTGATCGCGTTTTCATCAGATTCTATGTTTGATAACCCTTATGATGATCGTCAAAGAAAAGTTAAAGTCGCGTTTTCTATGCCAGAGTTTATGATGAACCCAAAAGCTTACGATTCTGAAAAAAAGCAACATCTACCAACATCTGGCTTTGATTCTAATATTTTTAAAAGTTATAACTTTCATAACACATCTCACAGTGATGTTTCATCTAATTTTTCTCCAGAGTTTCAAAAGCAAATTCATGCGATATTAATGATTCAAACACCGAAAGGTATTAAGTCAATGATTATAACTTATGATGAAGCAAAAAGTATCCTAAGATTGCTTAACAAATCTGAAGTTAATCCGCCAAATTATGTATGGTTAATCAATACACATCAAACAGAATTTGGCGGCACTCCACCAGATAAAGACAGTTTGCACCCTAATTATAAATCTATTATGCAACAATTACGATTTTACAATGGCAATCTATCATACTTATTAGAGGAAGATCTCAGCGGTAGTTGGTTGATGGAAAATTATCAACATAAGATGACATATTTTGAAAGGCATATCTTACCATACCGACTGACAGACAAAAGCAAAATGCAACTGTTGCATAAAAAAATTAATAGTCTGCATGAAGCACACCTGAGTATTTTTGAAATAGAGTTTGACAGAAAGTTAATTGCTGAGTTGAGACGAAGATACCCTTTGTTAAATGCCCTGAATATGGCTTCACTTGAATCTTTTCAAAAATTTCACTCAAAAATAGGTGGAAGTGGTGTGTCACAGATATCAAATAAGGAGTTGGATATATTTATAAGACCCTATTATTTTAGGTTATACATTGATCATGGCAATGTAACGCAATTGAAAAATTATGTTGGGTTAATTGATGATTCAATTTTAAAAACTTTGATAGAAGGTTATCTGAAGGAGTTTGATATCAAACATGACTATGCTTCGTTTCTGAAGTTATACCGAAACCCAGCATTTTACAGTAATCAGAATGCAAGGCAGGTGTTTGAGAAAGTTTTAGGGGAGCGCTTTGAAAATCCTGAATTTACAACAGATCTATTCAAATACGCCGTTGATGAAGATGTTTTTAGTATACTTTCTATTATTTCTCTTGAACATAGAATTGCGCTGATTCAGAAACTTTCAGCTTCTACCCTTGCTGATATTTTTTCAAAAGATATTACATACATTAAAAATTTTCTAGATGATATTTCAGTTGTCACTCTAAATCCTTCCATTAAAGTGTTAGATCCTAGACCGGTTTCAGTGGTAGATGAGGAAGGTTATGAGAGAACAGATAGAAATTATAATTATTTGATCAGTAGTGATGCAAAATTGAGCTATTTGCTTTCTCACTTTGGTGAGAATTATGTCAAGAGACTATTTTCCGTAGGCGACAATACTGCTTTTTATGAACTTTTTGAATCTGCGATGAAGGCTCCTCAACATTATTTCGAGATATTCAAAAAGATTTTTAGTCTTATTAAACCAACGCTAACAGAGGATAATCATACCACTCTTTGGAGGTATGCTTTCAGAGTTGGATCACAGCCTGGAAATGGGCTAGACGGAAAGATAAATCCAATTGAGTGTGTAGCATCTCATCTGCCAGATACTAGCTTTGTCAGTGCAATAAGAAAATCAACTGGGTTGTTTTTAACTTTACTCAATAGCCCCAGAGCTGAAATCTATCATGATTATATTTGGAAATGCTTAAATAGAATCGAGTCGGACCGTGAAAAATATGAATTGATCACAATTGATCTTCGATGTTCAAGCTATCCATTTAATCACTCAGGTTCGATTGAAGTATTAGAAAAACGTTATCACAATCAACCTAAGCCTGATTTATACTATAGACTGCTTGAGATTAAGATTAAGTATGAATTGATCGATAGTTTTGGCGACGTTCTGAATGATAGCAGGTTTACCAATTTAGATACCAGAATACGTTCCTATGCCTCAAAAATGAATGAATCTCGAGGCTTAATATCGCCTATATCAGAGCTTTATATATCAGATCATTTAGGAAAAAAATCATATTTACACGACATTCTGAAATCAAGCATGATAAAGGTTATGCGTGTTACGTACTTTACGAGCGATAAATGGATGATTAAACCAGCACTTGAATCATACATTGCAATGATGGATGCATGTGTAGATGTGCTTCCATCGCTCATAGACTTGTATATAGAGGATGATTCTGGTACTAGAATTTATTTAAAAGATATCATTCAACAAAAGTGTGATGATGTGCTTTATTCTACGTATCAGAAATATTTTGAATCTAAGACAGAAACCATTTGTATCCATGAGGAGCGTGCATCGACGACCCCTGGCTTTAACTCTTACCAAGATAAAGTTATTAAAAATAATAGATATGAAGATAACAGCCTCAACTCTTCAATACGACAAAGTCCAAAACCCAGATAATGAAAATGTATACGAAGTTCATAACCTTATAGCTCCTGCCAACGCTGGGCAGGAGGGGCTCATCGCTCCGGGATTTGTGATTTGCTAAGCTTTGATCCTTTACTGTACGTTTTTGCAAATTTCGTCATATCAATTGAACTCCCAAGGAGATGGGGCAATGGCAATCATCTACAATTTCGATAAGTTTAAAACAGAAATATCTGAGGAAGATGTTGCTTTAAATAAGATCTCTGTAGAGGATAAAACTATTTGGTTGGAAGGTCTGTTTTGCTAGTGATTCGTTGAAATAAAAAAATTGTATAATCTCGATTCTCAAAAAAGAGGTGTACACTATACCCACAACAGATGATTGTTCGGGTAGGCGCCGAGCGATCGAGACGCAGGAGTGTACACAAAGTACATGACTGCGATGAGAATCGCGAAGGCAACAACCCCGAAAATTCAGCTGTGAAGGGTATATATTTTTAATCAGAGAGTTAAGGGTCACTAAGTCTCTGGGGTGTGAAGAAGCATCCCTGCTTGTTGTTGATTTAAGGTGAGGAAGGTTTTCGCTTTTTGTGGTCAGGTTCATCGTTGTTGCAAGGGTCGCGTTCTTCATTTTTTCGTTTTTTGTTAACGCGCGCATATTGATTAACGATGGGGGCAGGAGGGCTCATGGTTTCCAGCTGAGCGCTCACTGCTTTCCACAGGGTTTCACTGAAAGCGACAAGGGGGCGTTGAGCGCACGCTTCAATAAATGCCACGTAAGAAGTGTGGTCCTTAAAGAAATCGCTAGCGCCAGGCCCTGTTGATAGCTTGGGATTATCATGCCGTTCTTCGATACGCTCTTTACTGAACCATAGCTTAGTGCCCTCGATGAACGCGTCTAGCTGCGCTCTGGGGGTCTTAATCGCTGAATCGACCCGAGCGGTCTCTACCTCGTTGAGAATGATTTTGTCAGATTCATCATAATCATTCATGAAGCAGATATCGCTCAATTGCTGCTGAACAAAGGTTAGTTCTTTTTTATCCAACTTGTTGAGTCTATCCATCAGATTATCAGGCGCCGCTTCTTCTGCCTTGGACTGGATAAGTAAAGACTCCATACGCTCACGAATGATTTCGAGGCTAAGGGGTCTTGCTGCGGGTGCGGTGAGATGTGGGTGACCGTATTGGCTCTGCAGTAATCTCTTGGTAACCCCATAAGAGCAAGAGGGCTTATCAGCGCCGAGATTGTCAGCACGGGTGGTCTGAATCCCTGGAGTGTGATGCTCATAGGCTGCCTGCTCATCGGCATACAAAGCCCGTTCATCACAGTTATGACCTCGGTTGAGCTCAGCAATCGTTGCAGCAAAGACACATTTATTGCCCTCTAGGGTGAATCCTTCCTCAAGGGTGACGGACTCATCGGTGAGCGCTAACCAGAAATAGCTCATGAGCACTTTGTCAGCATCACTGATAACAGCTTGCCCATCACCATTTTCATGCCTATGAACAAAGGCCGCATCAGGTGACATCCAAGGGTTTCTGTCGCTTAGATATCGATAAGCATTATGGATAGGGTGTCTGTAGTAAGCCACCAAGGCAGATTCATTCAAGTCAGCCCTGTATTCAAGGGGTAAAGCTTGGTTTTGATTAGGATGAGCTGGGATATCGTATTGATTCAAAAGCGTCTGAATCAGCTCATGATTCTGTATTTCTTTGTAAGGCTCATTGAATGAAAGGTCAAAAAGTTGCTCAATCTGCTCTTTGGAGACCCGTTTTTGATTCACAGTGCCATCTAGGCTTTTCGAGTAGAGTGTGCAGCTGTTGCCAACGGGATGAATCCCAATCGTATCTGCTGGAACGAAATCAACCGGGATTTTAGAATCTGGTTTCAATACCCAAATTCGATGATAGCCATCTCTAGCAGGAGACTTTTGATACTCAGATTTCAAATCGCTCAATATCTCGACTTGAATCACTTCCCATGACTTGTCTTCAAAAACAGGCTCATAATGCTTCTTAAGGTGATTCACCAACGCAGACTCATTCTTCGTCAAGTTCTCCATTGAGTTTTCTGCTAAGTTTACAATATTAGCTAGGTTATTTTCTTGATTCTCGTGTAGACGAACCCATTCTGCTACTTCATTAATCTCCATTAATCGGTCAATCACCGCCTGATAGCGGGCTCTTTCTGGGGTGCCTGCCTCAGTGGCATTGAACTCCGCTTGGGCAGCTCTGAATGCGGCGTTGTCGTTCCAAGTCGCTAAAGCAAGGACAGACTCGTTTGCAAGCAATGCGCTTAGAGCTTCAATGCGGCCATTTTGCGCAGCGCTCTGAAGCGTCTGACTCTTACTATCCGCGCTAATTTCATTCCCGCATCGCTCGAGTAGGGTGGTGACGATGGCGGTGTGGCCATTTTCGGCGGCATATCGGAGCGCCTCGCCCTTGTAGTACGTATGAATTTCATTGCCGCATCGCTCGAGCAGGGTGGTGACGATGGCGGGGTGGCCATTTTCGGCGGCATATCGGAGCGCCCGGCCCTTATCATCCGCACTAATATCATAGCCACATCGCTCGAGCAGGGTGGTGACGATGGCGGTGTGGCCATTTTGGGCGGCATATTCGAGACTCTCGCTGGCGCTAAACAAACCAATATCATTGCCCCACCGCTCGAGCAGGGTGGTGACAATGGCTTCGTGGCCATTTTCGGCGGCATATCGGAGCGCCTCGCCCTTGTAGTGCGTATGAATTTCATTGCCGCATCGGTCGAGCAGGGTGGTGACTATGGCGGGGTGGCCATTTTGAGCGGCAAGCTTGAGCGCCAAACATTTCTCATATTCTTTAATGTCATTTTTGTATATTTCGAGCAGCTTTATTAAAATATCTGGCTCAGGATGCGTGGCTGCGAAAGTAAAAGGAAATTGTGATTCTCCATCAGGCCTTCTGATGCTGCTATAAGTGATAATAGGACCTGACAGCAATTCATTTACTATCTCTTTATTCCCATCTTGGATGGCTTGGTATAAGAGGGGGCCTTTGTCTTGAGCTATTCCAAAATCACTTAAATTATCGTGTAACATCATCAATCTCTTTATCATAAAAATATGAAAGTAGGAATGCTAACAAATTCTTTATAGCTTTGAAAGCAAAGGGGTGGCGCTGTCCGATTGAATTCGATTTAACCTGGATGATTGGATGATTAATCTGAAAATTCGAACCCATTTTCAAAATAATGAGCAATTCATTTTGAACGCATCAGGTTAGTTTGTTAGTATTCATCCTTTATATTGATGCGTAATATAGAGAGCGACACCATGCCTCAAAACAGCAGACCTAAACCCCATCGAGCGCCTGCCCCCAAGCTTTCCTGGATACGGCATATTAATTCAGCATTTGATGACAATCGCTTTAGTGGCTTGCAAAACTTAAATCCATTCGATTTGTTGGAATATGAAGAAATTTCAGGGGGGCCTTTTGTATACGCACTATTTCTTCTCAGCAAGTACCCAAATGATACCCAAAAGATAGAAAGAGTCTCCACAATCATTGATTCCTTGATCGAGAGTCTGGCTAAGCTTTCAGCTGAGGAAGCTGTTGATATTTTGAGTCGAAAGAGTAGAGCTGGGTTCAATATTCTGCAGAGTGCAATTAGCTCAAGCTCAGAATTAATATTCGATAAAATTTGCAACCTTTTGGGCCAGCGCGAGCATCAAAGAGCACTTCAGCTGAACCTAGAGAATCTCACAACAGATGACTTTGGGGTATTGCAATCTGCCCTAAAGTCTGGCTCTGAAGCGATGTTCAATCGAGTGATGAGCTTTTTGGAGCGGCATCAACATCAAAGAGCACTTCGGCAAAATCTAGAGAATTTCACTAAAGATGACTTTGGGGTGTTGCAAGATGCTCTAAGTTCTGGTTCTGAGCCAATGTTCAATCGAGTGATGGACCTTTTAGAGCGGCCACAATATCAAAATGCACTTAAAATGAACCTGGAGAATTTCACGAGGGATGGGTTTGGCGTATTACAGTCTGCCTTGAATTCTGGCTCTGAGCTGATGTTGAATCGAGTGATGAACTGTTTAGAGCGGCCACAGTATCAAAGTGCACTTCAGCAAAACCTAGAGAGTTTCACGGCAGATGGATTTAGTGTGCTGGAGCAAGCTCTAACATCTCGCTCTGGGCCGATGTTCAACCGAGTGATGAACCTTTTAGAGCGACCCCAGTATCAAAGAGCACTTCAGCAAAACCTAGAGAATTTCACGACGGATAGATTTGACGTATTGCAGTCCGCATTGAAGTCTGGTTCTGAGTTGATGTTCAACCGAGTGATGGACCTTTTAGAGCTGCCACAATATCAAAGCGCACTTGATAAAAACCTAGAGAATTTCACGAGAGACGGCTTTGGGGTGTTGCAGCAAGCCCTAACGTCTCGCTCTGAGCTGATGTTCAATCGAGTGATGGACCCTTTAGAGCGGCGCCAGTATCAAAGAGCGCTTCAGCAAAACCTAGAGAATTTCACGACGGATAGATTTGGAGTGTTGCAGCATGCGCTAAGTTCTGGCTCTGAGCCGATATTCAATCGAGTGATGGACCTTTTGGAGCGGCCGCAATATCAAAGCGCACTTGATAAAAACCTGAAGAATTTCACGACAGATGGATTTGGGGTGTTGCACTCTGCTCTAAGCTCTGGTTCTGAGCCGATGCTCAACCGAGCGATGGACCTTTTAGAGCGACCTACATATCAAAGCACACTTTATAAGAACCTAGAAAATTTCAACAAAGACGGATTTGGCGCGCTGCAACAAGCCCTAAGGTCTAGCTCTGAGCCGATGCTCAACCGAGTGATGAGACATTTAGAGCGCAACCCTGAGTTGCTCGTTCGCCATATGATTCAAGTGAACCGATATGGTTTTAGTGGATTTGAGCAAGCGCTATATTACGCTTCTGACAGGGTCGTTAATCAGCTGATTATTGTAGCTGAAAAACTTTTAAGGCCAGGAGAGTGGTCATCGATTTTAATGATGAAAGGTGCTTTGAAGCCATTAAACATCATGCATCCTATGCTCAATGGAGAGCGACCTAGTGCTGCTAAATTTAAGTGCGTGGTGGGGGCATTAGTTAGAGCTTTTGGTCGAGAGAAGGCTTTAGGGTGGTGTCAGCGCTGGTTCCCTGAGAACCAGCTCATGATAGGGGGTCAGGTATGGAGCGTATCGCAACTATTTAAAGAAGGCGAAACGTATACATTACCGACACCCAGTGAATTGATTGCGAAGGCTTGTGCGAGATTTGCGAGTCAAGATAAAAATTACGATCTGAGTGATTGCGTTTTAGAGCGCGCTTTCAGCATAGATGAGATTACAACGCGAGTAGATGATAAGTCATTTTTATGGTGTTTGGC
>JAXMEB010000004.1:0-679071 GCA_046348545.1 Gammaproteobacteria bacterium | reverse complement strand
AAAGGGCAAAGAGTTGCTCAATCTGCTCTTTGGAGACCCATTTTTGATTCAGAGTGCCATCTAGGCTTTTCCAGTAGAGTGTGTTGCCAACGGGATGAATCCCAATCGTATCTGCTGGAACGAAATCAACAGGAATCTTAGAATCTGATTTCAATACGCAAATTCGATGATAACCATCTCTAGCAGGAGATTTTTGATACTCAGATTCCAAATAGCTCGATATCTCGACTCGAATCACTTCCCATGACTTGTCTTCAAAAATAGGCTCATAATGCTTCTTAAGGTGATTCACCAACGCAGACTCATTCTTCGTTAAGCCCTGCATTGAGTTTTCTTCGAAGTTTACAATGTCAGCCAGGTTGTTTTCTTGATTCGCTTGTTGATTCGCCAATTGAGCTACTGCAGGAATCCCGATTAAGCGAGCAATCACTGCGTCATAGCGTGCTCTTTCTTCAGAGCCCTCCCTAGTGCCGTTGCGCCGCATTTGCGCACCTCTTAATGCGGCGTTGCTACCCCAAGTCACTAATGCAAGAACAGACTCGTTTGCAAGGAGCTCGTTTAGGGCCTCAAGGCGGCCATTTTGGGCAGCCAGGCTGACCGCCTCCCTCTTGTGGTGCGGACGAATATCATTGCCGCATCGCTCGAGCAGGGCGGTGACGATGGCGGCGCGGCCATTTTGGGCGGCAACTTGGAGCACCTCGCCCTTGCAGTACGCACTAATTTCATCCCCGCACCGGACGAGCAGGGTGATGACGGTGGTTGTGCGACCATTATGGGCAGCAAACTGGAGCGCCAAACGCTTAGAGTCCGCACTAATTTCATCCCCACATCGGTCGAGCAGGGTGGTGACGATGACAGTGTGGCCATTTTCAGCGGCACATGCGAACGCCAAATGCTTATAGTCCGCATCAATTTCACCCCCGCATTGGTCGAGCAGAGTGGTGACGATGGCGGTGTAGCCATTTTGGGCGGCATATTGGAGCGCCAAGCCTTTTTCAAATCGGGCAATCTCGTTTTTGTAGCACTCGAGAAGCATTCTCAGGATATCTGGTTGAGGGTAAGCGACCGCTAAAAAGATCAGGGAACTTGATTCCCCATGAAGATTTCTGATGCTGCTATAATTGATTATAGGGCCTGACAGTAATTCATTTACAACGCCTATATCGCCGTCTCTGATGGTCTGATATAAAAGAAGCGCTTTGTCTTGGGCTGTTCCAAAATCACTTAAATTACCACGCAGCATCGCCAATCTCTTTGTTGTCAATTCCTTAAAGCACAAATGCTAACAAATCCCTTATGGCTCTGCAATTCAAGGGCTCACCAGCCCAATACAGTACCGCCAAAATGATTGCCGCACTCTTTGAGCGATATCGAACGGGGTAAATAGAGGACATGAAGAAGCATCCCTGCTTGTTGTTGATTTAAGGTGCGGAAAGTTTTGGTTTTTTGTAAGCGGGCTCCTCATCGCTGCAATGGCGGTTCTGGTCTCCGATTTTCCGCTTCTCGCCAGCGCACGCGGCTTCATCGTGATTAACGATGGGTGCAATTGACAACTGCTGCATAGATTCTTTTGGCTCATCGAAAACAGTCGTCAGAAGTCTGGGCAGAGTCACCGATTTTGATAGAGCATATAGCGTTGTCAAAGAGGTGCTTGCTTTAGAAAACACATCTTGATAACCTCGATGAACACTCCCTAATTGTCCATCTAGGCCTAAATCACAAGACAAGTGGCCTCCATGCTCTTTAATCAACTCAATAATATATCCAACCATTTGATTAAAATCCTCTGATTGAGCAGTGCTGAACTCAGATAAATTTAGACAACATTGCATTGATTCCATGAATTGTGTTGGAGAATAGCATCTTGGCAAATCTAGTTTGTGAGCTATACTTAGGATGCGATGATTATAGTTTCTTATATTTCGCTCAACATCATCAGAGATACAGTTAATAGCAAGTTGGTTATTTTGTCCTTGCTCGTAGTGAGGGTTGCCCATATACCTTATAATGTTGTACATTCGCTCTGCCATAGCTCTGTTTTTAGGGATACTCAAATCTTTTGTCTTTTCTACAAATAATCTGAAATGTTCGGCTGACGCTGATCGATATTGGTCATAGCGCTCCAGATTTTCCCCGGCACTGATTTCACTATTTCGGCCAGTAATACTAAAAGCAGCCGCCACTCTTAGCCATTCAACTTCATCTTTAGAGATTGAATTACAGAATATTTTAAATTGAGGATCCTTAGCGTGTCTAATAAAATAGGCGAGCACAAGATCGATACCCTTCATTACTCTTAAAACATGCGGTGCATTATGGTTAGGTCTGAAAACTTTTGTACCATTAATTGTTATCTCACTTGTCTCTTCTGTATATTCCTTGAGCAAATGATATTTGAACGCAGATGCCAGCGCACTATCGGACCAACGCTGATCAGGCTGTTGTAATGACGGAGAGTTGACAAGTCTAGTAATTAAATACCCAGGACCTTGTGAAGTTATGACCTGTTCACCTTGAGCAAAAATAATTTCATCTTCTGATTTGTTAATGATGGGTCTCAGGTTACGTGGGTTTTCGAGCTTTGTGCGAGTTGTGCCAGATTTGTGAAAATAAGAAGATCCTTGAATATGTGCGCTAAAGCTGGTGGTGGCTGGTAAGATCCATGGGTTTGCTAGGCGCATCTTAATAATGTCGGGTGTTAGAAATTCCCCACGATCTAAAAGGGCATTTTCAGGGGCCAGGTATCCCTCGAGTAATTTTGAGGACGGATTGTTTTCTTGATGGTTGGCGACTAAAGACGGTACTGCATTCACGGCGTCATTTAATAGGCAGCCCAGAATGAAACAGATTAAATGCTCTGTTTCTGGATTATTTTCTGAAAACAATCTATCTGTTGAAGGATCTAACGCTTCCCCCCTGAAGAATTTATTTATGTTTTTGTACAGCTCGCTGGTATAGATTTCAATCGCCTTTTGCTGAGCTAGTGGCAGTAGGTTAACAACTGGATTGCATGAATCTATTGCAT
The DNA here is from genome assembly GCA_046348545.1 of Gammaproteobacteria bacterium. Taxonomy (GTDB): domain Bacteria; phylum Pseudomonadota; class Gammaproteobacteria; order Berkiellales; family Berkiellaceae; genus JAXMEB01. Next base: position 676,046 of record JAXMEB010000004.1, on the reverse strand, counting down.
TCCATTTTGGGTATAATTTCTCTAGGATTTTACCTAAACGCTCTATGGTGTCATTAGAATGTCTGATGTTACCACTTTCACTAATAGTCGTGCTCAGTGAAAATTGTGTTAAATTTGAATTATTTAGGAGTATACTTAAATTTACCTTTTCACTTGGTGTGATTAAAATATAATGTCCAATATTGTTGTATTTGATGCGAACCTCTGAAATGTCTATTGTTGAAATCAGGTTCAGAATCCGCTCTAATTCAATTGTAGCAGCCGATTTGCCAAGTGGTCCCTCAGTCAGGATATTTTGCTGGTTAATCAATAGCTCTAAATCCTTAATTTGATCTGAATACCCTTCATCAGAAGGAGTTAGTAAAGTATTCAATCTTGAATAATCGACCGACGCTTTTAGCATTTTAATTGTCATTGTTCGATTCACGTGTTTAGATGTCAACGTCGATAGTATTATATTAAGTAGAGAACGATGGTCCTCCGCTGTGTACTGACTTTTTATAAGCAATTGTAAAACGTAGCATGAGAGGTCAGCGTGGGTAATTGAGAAATTACTTGAATAATATTGCTTGGTCTCTTCAGAATAACCAAACCCAATCTTATTTAGCAACACGAGCGTGTTGAATAATCGATCCATGTCGTCGAGGTTATTTATCAAATCTTTAAAAGATGGGAGATGTACGTCCCAGCTAAAATTGGATTGTGCTAGTTTTATTAAAATTTCTGCCAGCTCGACAATATCGTCCTCTCCTCTCCATGTTAAACCCCCATAGTGTGATTGATGATTTCTGTAATCTAAATTAATTTGCATTAACTTAATAAAGCATTTAGCTAAAATAAAAGAATTGTCGACGATTTCATTTAAATTCTCATAGAGGGACTCGCAGCTTTGCGGATCAAAATAGGGGGTAGCATTTGCGAGCGCCCAGCCTTTAATGGTCGCGCCAATTTCATCCCCGCATCGGTCGAGCAGGGTGGTGATAATGGTTGTGTGACCATGAGCGGTCGCTTTTTCAAGTGCCCAGCCTTTACTGTTTGCGCCAATATCACTCCCACATCGCTCGAGGAGCGACGCGACGACAGCTGCATGACCATTTTGGGCCGCATTTTGCAGCGCCCAGCCTTTACTGTTTGCGCCAATATCACTCCCGCATCGCTCTATTAGTCTCGTGACGACAGGTGCATGACCATTTTTGGCCGCAGATTGGAATGCGAGGCTCTTATCATCAACGCTAATATCACTCCCGCATCGGGCAAGCAAAGTGGTGACGATGGCTGTATGACCATTTTTGGCCGCAGATTGGAATGCGAGGCTCTTATCATCAACGCTAATATCATTACTGCATTGGTCGAGTAGTGTCACGACAATGAGTTCCTGGCAATTTTGGGCGCCAGCTCGCAGTGCCAGCCCTTTATGATCCGCGCCAATATCGTTACCACAACTGACGAGTAGAGTCGTAACAACGGCAGGATGACCATTTCGGGCGGCAGACTGGAGTGCGCTACCTTTATCGCTCTCATCAATATCACCCGCGCATCGCATGAGCAGATTCGAAACAATGGCTTCGTGACCGTTTTCGACGGCCTTTGTGAGCGCCCAGCGCTTACTGTTCCCATCAATATCACACCCGCATCGATTAAGCAGAAGGCTCACGATCGCTGTGCGGCCTTTTTCGGCCGCATACTGGAGTGCCCAATCCTTGTCGATCCCATAAATATCAGGTCCGCACCGGTCGAGGAGGATGGTGACAATAGCGGCATTACCATCTCGGGCGGCATATGCGAGCGCCCAGCCCTTACACTTTGCGTGAATATCATTACCACATTTGACGAGCAGGGTTGCGACGATGGCTGCGTGACCATTTTCGGTGGCATCTTGGAGCGCCCAGCGCTTACTGTTTGAGCAAATATCAGCTTCGCACCTGTCGAGTAGGGTTGCGACAATCGCTTCGTGACCATTTTGAACCGCGATTGTGAGCACCCACTCTTTAGTGTTCGGGTTAATCTCATTTCCGCATCGGTCGAGCAGAATTGAGATGACATCTGAGTTGCCATCTTTCGCAGCATTTTCGAAAGCCTTATTCTTCTCGTGGGTCCCAATCTTGTTTTTGTAGTGCTCGAGGAGTTTTATCAAAATTTCCGGCTTAGGATGGCTGGCCGCCAAAACAAGAGGGAGTTTTGATTTCTTGTAAGGATTTCTGATGCTGATATAGTTCGGCGCTGTGAAGCTTGATAGTAACTCGTTGACGGCCTTTATATCCCCGTTCTCGATGGCTTGATATAAGAGGGGGCCTTTCTGTTGAGTTGTTGCTGAAATGCGCTGAAACATTATCAATCCCATCCTTTCAAATCCACAAAGCCTCTATGCTAACAAAGGCCTTCTAGCCTTGCAACTAAAGGGCTCAGCAACCCAAAGTGCGTGACAACGAAGTCACTCAACCTCAGTTCGGAGTTTTTGAAGGCCGGGTTGGTTTGTAATGACGTCATTCCGCACAGCGATAAGCGCACAAAGTGCGCAGCGTGTGATGCGGAATCTAGTATTCACGCGGCCTTGGCCGCTTATGCGATTCAGCCTCTAAAAATATCAGCAATCAAATTATTAGCTGAGATTTGATAAAAGTCTGGATCCCTGATCAGACGCCACACACTTCGTGTGAGGACCGCTGTGCGGGATGACGATATATCCCTTTAAAACTCCGAACTGAGGTTACGGCGTCAATACAAAGAATTAATTCTAACAAACCATCCTGATGCGCTCAAAATGAATTGCTCATTTTTCTGATAATGGGCTCGAATCTTCAGATTAATCATCCACTCATCCAGATTAAATCCCATTCAATCGGACGGCGCCACCCGTGTGCTTTCAAAGCTATAAAGAATTTGTTAGCATTCATGCTTACATATATTTATGATAAAGAGATTGATGATGTTGCACGGTATTTTAAGCACTTTTAGAATAATTCAAGATAAAGGCCCCTTGTTATATCAAGCCATCGAAGGTGGGGATAAAGATCTTGTCAATCAGTTATTAACGGGGCTTTTCCCGCCGAGCTACCGGAGCATCACCAACCTGGATATCGAACCAGAGTACCCGTTAGCCCTGGCAGCCAGGCATCCCGACCCAGACATTTTAATAACACTTCTCGAGCACTACAAAAGTGATATTGGCTCAAATGATAGAGGGCAGGCACTTAGAATTGCAGCCGCACTCAACCACCCAGTCATAATCACGGCCCTCCTTGATCGGTGCAAGAATGAAGAAATTAGTACGCGCTCTAAAGGTCATGCGCTTATGTTTTCGGCCCAAAATGGCTACCTTGACGCTCTAAACGCACTACTTGCAAACGAGTCTGTTCTTGCATTAGTGACTTGGAACAGCAACGCCGCATTAAGAGCTGCGCAAATGGAGCGCAACGGCACTGAGGCAGGCACCCCAGAAAGAGCGCGCTATGACGCAGTGATTGCTCGCTTAATGGAGATTCCTGCAGTAGCTGAATTGGAAAATCAACAAGCGAATCAAGAAAACGACCCGGCTGATATTGTAAACTTCAGAGAAAACTCAATGCAGGACTTAACGAAGAATGAGTCTGCGCTGGTGAATCACCTTAAGAAGCATTATGAGCCTGTTTTTAAAGACAAGTCATGGGAAGTGATTCAAGTCGAGATATTGAGCGATTTGGAATCCGAGTATCAAAAGTCTCCCGCTAGAGATGGTTATCATCGAATTTGTGTATTGAAATCAGATTCTAAGATTCCTGTTGATTTCGTTCCAGCAGATACCATTGGAATTCATCCCGTTGGCAACAGCTGCATACTCCACTGGAAAAGCCTAGATGGCACTGTGAATCAAAAACGGGTCTCCAAAGAGCAAATTGAGCAACTTTTTGACCTTTCATTCAATGAGCCTTACAGAGAAATACAGAATCATGAGCTGATTCAGAAGCTTTTGAATCAATACGATATCCCAGCTCATCCTAATCAAAACCAAGCTTTACCCCTTGAATACAGGGCTGACTTGAATGAATCTGCCTTGGTGGCTTACTACAGACACCCTATCCATAATGCTTATCGATATCTAAGCGACAGAAACCCTTGGATGTCACCTGATGCGGCCTTTGTTCATAGGCATGAAAATGGTGATGGGCAAGCTGTTATCAGTGATGCTGACAAAGTGCTCATGAGCTATTTCTGGTTAGCGCTCACCGATGAGTCCGTCACCCTTGAGGAAGGATTCACCCTAGAGGGCAATAAATGTGTCTTTGCTGCAACGATTGCTGAGCTCAACCGAGGTCATAACTGTGATGAACGGGCTTTGTATGCCGATGAGCAGGCAGCCTATGAGCATCACGCTCCAGGGATTCAGACCACCCGTGCTGACAATCTCGGCGCTGATAAGCCCTCTTGCTCTTATGGGGTTACCAAGAGATTACTGCAGAGCCAATACGGTCACCCACATCTCACCGCGCCCGCAGCAAGACCCCTTAGCCTCGAAATCATTCGTGAGCGTATGGAGTCTTTACTTATCCAGTCCAAGGCAGAAGAAGCGGCGCCTGATAATCTGATGGATAGACTCAACAAGTTGGATAAAAAAGAACTAACCTTTGTTCAGCAGCAATTGAGCGATATTTGCTTCATGAATGATTATGATGAATCTGACAAAATCATTCTCAACGATGCAGAGACCGCTCAGGTCGATTCAGCAATTAACACACCCAGAGAGCAGCTAGACCGGTTCATCGAGGGCACTAAGCTATGGTTCAGTAAAGAGCGTATCGAACAAGAGCATGATAATCCCAAGCTATCAACAGGCTCTGGTGCCGCCGCTTCTTTGGGAGAGCACACTTCTTACGTGTCATTTATTGAAGCCTGCGCTCAACGCCCCCTTGTCGCTTTCAGTGAAACCCTCTGGAACGCAGTGAGCGCTCAGCTGGAAACCATGAGCCCTCCTGCCCCCATTGTTAATCAATATGAAGCCGTGGGCGTCGGCGGCAAGCAGAAAGGCGGAAGTCGCGATGATTACAGCGATGAGGCGCCCGCTAGCAAAAAGCCAAAACGTTAATCAGCGTAAATCAACAACAAGCAGGGATGCTTCTTCACACCCTCCACATGATAAATACCTGGAAGCAGGAATGCCAACAAAATCTTTATAGCTTTGAAAGCAAAAGAGTGACGCCGTCCAATTGTGTTCGATTTAATCTGGATGAGTGGATGTTTAATCTGAAAATTCGAGCCTATTATCGAAACAATGAGCAATGGATGGATTAAAATCCGTCATAGATAAGCTTGTTGGCAAGAAAGTAAGCAAAAAACGCAAAACGTATGGTGTTCATATGATACGGTATGCGGAAGACTTCACGGTTTATATGTATAAGCATGCCTTGTATTTCTTAAGTTTTACATCTAACACAACTTTCATTTTCAATCCTTGTAAAACCCTCATTTATCAATTAACATTCATTTTTTCAAAATAACAGTTGGTGACTAATGCGAACGCTCAGTCAACTTGAAGAACAATCTGTTAGTGGTGGTGAGGCTATGACAGTGGCGATCGCTGCTTTATTTGCTGCTGCAGTCCTTCCCTTGACCCCGCAGTTAGTTATTTCATCTGTTGCCGGCGGATTATATGGCCCATACCTCTTCGCTGAGCCCGTTTTCAATCAAACCTTTTCGCAAGCTATTTCTAATAGCGTCAGTAATATTTTAAATACCCCTTTTAATGCGTTTGCTGGCGCAATTGCGGCTCCTGCAGTATTCATTATTGGGCAGCTTAACTAGAAGAGCCTCCCTGCTCACCGAGGACTAAATTAAAGCTTTACCTTCTTCCTTTGGATATCATCGAGTTGGTCATAGATTTCGTTATCAGAGTCATCTGCATCATCGTCACGCTTTCTTTTGTGATTGCTATTAAATTGCGTAACGATAGGTTTTGGCTGACTACGATTAGCGATTTCTGTTTTAATGAAGGTGTTGATAGTCTCAAGAAAAGCTTTAATAGGCTTATCGAGACATTCTCCAATAAATTGAGCATAGCTATCATACTGATTGGCTCTGAATCCAGAGCTTCCATGCTGGAACTTGAGTTTGATGTCATGATGCTCTTCGATACGCTCTTTTCCAAACCACCGCATGGTGTTTTCGATAAACTGACGACGTTGCTCATCTGGGGTTTCTAGAGCAAGGTCTTTCTGATTCTGTTGAGCATTATCAAGCATAATTTTATCTTGTTCCTCGTAATCATACAGCTCAAGACTATCGCTGATTTCCTGCTGGATTTGCTCGAGCACTCTCAAATCAAGCTTTTTCAACCTATCCAAGAGATTATCAAACTGAGCACCTTGTTCTTTTGACTTAATTAAGAGGTCATCCATTCTGCCCAAGAGAATTTCAAGACTAAGAGGTTTTGCTTCAGGGCAGTTGATATAGGGGTGACCATACTCACTCTGCAGTAATCGCTTAGTAACGCCATAAGAGCAAGAGGGTCTATCGGCCTGGAGGTCGTCAATGCGAGTGGTTTGAATGCCCTCAATTCCATTTTCATAAGCATCCTGCTCTTCAGTATAGAGGGCGTGCTCATCGCAATTGTGACCTCGATTGAGTTCTGCAATGGTCGCTGCAAAGAGTGATTTATTGTCAGCTGCCGTAAATCCTCTTTCAAGGGTGACCAACTCATCACAAAGCGCTAACCAATAATAGCTGATAAGCTCTTTATCAGCATTGCTCACAATGGCTCTTCTTAGTCCACTCTGCAATGTTTGAACAAACTCTGCCTGAGGTGACATCCAAGGATTGTTATTGCTTAAATAACGCAAAGCATTATGAGCAGGATGTCTGTAGTAAGCCGTCAGTGCAGACTCATGAAGATTTGGGGTGTACTCAAGCGGTAGGGGCTTACCTTGATGGGGATGAGCAGGGATGTCTAACCCATTGATAATCGCTTCCACCAAAACAGCATCTTGGCTCTCTTGATGCAGTGAGGACTCTTTTGAAAGTAAGGTATAGATCGACCTTACCTCAGACATTAGAGCAGTCTTTTGATTTAAAGTGCCATCTAGACTCTTCCAGGAGACTTCGCATTCATCGCCATTGGGACAAAGGCCAATGGTATCTGCAGGGATAAAAGCGGCCGGCTTTCTAGCCCCATTCTCTAGCATCCAGACCCGATGGTAGCCATCTTCAGCAGGAGACTGATGATACTCAGATTCTAAATAGCTTAATATCTCTGCTCGAATACCATCCCAAGTCTTGTCTTGAAGTGCTTCGGCGTAATGAGATTTGAGGTGATTGACTAGAGTGGTTTCATTCTTGCTCAGGCTCTGCATTGAGTTTTCTGCAAAGTTCACAATATCAGCCAAGTCATTTTCGTGATTCCTTTGTTGATTCGCCAATTGAGCGACTGCAGGAATCTGCATCAAGCGAGCAATCACCGCGTCATACCGAGCTCTTTCTTCACTGCCTACCTCAGTGCCGTTACGCCCCATTTGTGCAGCCCTTAATGCGGCGTTGTTGTTTAAAGCCGCCAGAGCAACAACGGATTCATTCGCAAGGAGTGCGTTTAGAGTATCAGCATGACCATTTGCGGCCGCACCTTGGAGAGCCCAGCACTTGTAATTTGGATAAATATGATTCCCGCACCGTCCTAGGAGAGTGGTGACGATGGCTGTGTAGCCGTTTTCGGCGGCATTTAGGAGTGCCAAGCCTTTATACTCCGCACTAATTTCATTCCCGCAGCGGTCGAGCAGGGTGGCGACGATGACTGTGTGACCATTTTGGGCGGCATTTCGGAGCGCCGAGTTCTTATCATTTGCGGAAATTTCATTTCCGTATCGTTCTAGTAGAGTGTGAAGGATGGTATCGTGCTTGCCTTCGCAGGCATACGTGAATATGCGCTTGGAGCTTATAGAAACGCCATTTCCGACTATAATATCAACTATGGCGGAATGGTTTTCTCGAATAGCGGAATCAAGCGCCCAATTTATATCAACGGGTTCGAAGCGACCATCGTAAGAGTCAAGGAGGTTAGCTACAACGTCTGCATTCCCAATAAGTGCAGCAGATCTTAGCGCATTCCTCTGTTCATATAGATGAAATTCATGTTTGTAAGTTTCGCGCAATTTTAAGAAAATCTGGAAATTAAAAGATTCAGTTGCTAAAACAAAAGGAGAGAGCGAGCTTCCGGCAGGATTTTTGATGCTACTATAAGCAGGGATGATATAGCCAGAGAGAAGCTCATCAACTTTAGCCTTATATCCTGCTTTAATCGCTTGATATAAAAGGGGCCCTTTGTCTTGAATCAGTCCAATAGTGTTCAAAAAACTGTGCAGCATCATCAATCTCTTTGTCATAGATCTATGAAAGCAGGAATGCTAACAAGAGTGCGCTGTCCTAGTAAATGCAGATCAGATTAAGCAGTTTTTAGGAGTGATGAGCGGTGGCGGTTAAAGAATTTCTCTACTTTCCCGCTCCATAGCGGGCCCAACACTTCTAAGGATGCCGAAGATAAGCGCGTTATGAAAGAAACTCGTTGGCAGTTTCAACCGGTACGGATTAAGGAAGACATATCAAATATGCCTGTAGGCATTGTGAGCTAGAAGTGAAAGTTCCAAAGAAGCCAGGTAGGAAGGGCAAAGCTATCAAGGCGGGCCCACGGCTGTTTGCCTATCTAATTGTAGCAAAATATGCAGATCATTTGCCGTTATATCGCTTAGAAGGGATTTTTAAGTGCCATGGATATAAGATTGCCAGATCAACGTTATGTGATTGGCTCAAGCATGCAACTAAGATTCTTGACCAAATTTATGGAGGGTGGGCATTTGCTTAATCGAAGCAATATGATGAAATGCTTGGTTGTTGAATTTTCGGACGGTTACAGCTCCGATCAGTTCGCTCCTGAGTATAGGCGTACTCAGGAGTGATGGCTGTTTTGCAGGGTCTTTCCAATTATTTCAACTGATTGCCATAAAATGTTTAAAGGGTGCATTATAAATAAATTAAGAGCATCTCTTTGATATGATATATGAGCAATCAACACATCCATCGAAATTTGGGGATAGACTTTTTTAAAGCACTTAGCATATCGGCTGTTGTCATCTGTCATGCGCATCCATTTGGGGTCTTTGACGGATCTGTGCGCACTACGCCAGAATGGTTTGTTAATCAACTTACAAGATTTGCGGTACCATACTTTTTTATTATATTTGGTTACTTTGTTGGTAAAAAACTAAAAGATAATAAAGATAATTTTGACTTGTGGCGCTTTTTTAGAGATAGAGCAAAGTTTATTCTTACGATTTATGCATTTTGGTGTCTAGTTTATCTTGTCGTTACTTTTGATTTCTATCATATATCTAAGTACAGTTACCCTGCCCTGGTTTATTGGAAAATAATTGATATCTTAAAACACCCTCTTGAATCCATTTTTACAGGTACGAAAACCCATCTTTGGTTTTTGCCATCTCTGATAATTAGCTTTTTAACAGTTGTCTTAATTTATTCTTATAATAAGAAGTACCTTTTGCCAATTACACTTATTTTGTATCTCATTGGTGTGCTTGGTGGTAGTTATCAGTTTACAGCTATTGGTCTAGATCTCCCTTTTGATACTCGCAATGGACCTTTTCTTGGTAGTTTTTTCATCACCGTAGGGATTGTTCTATCAAAAAGAGAGACTTTGCGGGTTTCGATGCCTTTAGCAATGAGCTTGCTTTGCTTTGGCATTATAGGCCAGCTTAGTGAAGTCTATTTTTTGAGTACTGCTTTCAAAATGGATCCAACAAAAATTGATTATGTATTTTCAACCATCATATTTGGGATTGCGGTGATGATCTTGGCATTTTCGATCAATATCAAAAAATCTACCTGGTTTACTGATCTTGGAAAATATACCCTATCAGTGAATTTGATTCACCTACTTCTAATTGAGTTATTAAGGCCATTAGCACTTTTTACGCCGAGTTGGATTTATGCTGCAACCGTACCATTGACGGTATTGATCCTTTCATTCTCAACGATTCTCATATTCAGTAAATTTCCAAAGGCGCGACCGTTGTTAGGTATGAATTAGCGATGCCTTGCTAAAAAGCGATCTAAGGCATTGGCAAAATTCTGCTGGTCTGTTTTGTTCATCGCAGCGGGCCCACCTGTTATTTGACCAGCGGCCCTTAAGCCTTCCATTAAATTACGGACAGCTAATCTTTCTCTGATATTTTCAGAGGTATATAGTTCACCCCGAGGATTTAATGCATGAGCTCTCTTGTTAATAACAAGAGATGCGAGGGGAATATCAGCAGTAATAACGAGATCAGATGGTTCAATGATCTCAACTATTTTTGCATCGGCGACGTCAAATCCAGCAGGAACCTGGATCAGTTTTATCAATTTAGAGCGCGGTGTATTGATAGGCTTGTTGGCAACCAATATAGTTTCAATTTTTAAGCGCTCTGATGCCCGAAAGATTATCTCTTTAATAACATTCGGGCATGCGTCTGCATCAATATATATTTTCATTCAAGCAATAAGTGTTTTTATGATACTACTCTTAATTTTTTTAACTCTTTTGCTTAAATGCTTTTGACAAGGCATCGCTTAAAAGATTATTAGTGATCGTCTCAAGCTTTGGTTTCGAGTGTTGCTTTTGCTTCATTTGTGATGATGGCTGTGTACGTTGCTCAGGTTTTGGCTGTTGTTGAGTTCGAGCAGTATCACTCATCCGCATGGTCAGTTGGATGCGTTTTCTGGGTAAATCGATATCAAGAACCTTTACTTTGACGATTTGCCCGACTTTAACCACTTGATGCGGATCGGATACAAATTTCTCAGCCATTTGAGAGATATGCACTAACCCATCTTGATGAACCCCAATGTCAACAAAAGCTCCAAAATTTGTTACATTAGTGATAACGCCCTCTAGAGCCATTCCTGGCTTTAAGTCTGCTAACGTTTCAACCCCTTCTTTAAAGGTTACCATTTTGAATTCAGGTCTTGGATCTCGACCGGGTTTATTTAATTCTGTCAAGATATCTTGAATCGTTGGTAATCCAATCACATCATTGACAAATTCTTTTGGATCCAAAGTATTGATTGCTTGGGCGTTACCCATGAGTGATTGAAGGACATGCCCCGATTTTTCTAAAATTTGCTCTACAACAGGATACGCTTCTGGATGCACTGCAGAGGCATCTAATGGATTTTCTCCGCCAATAATACGTAAAAATCCAATAGCTTGTTGGTACGTTTTCTCGCCTAATCTCGGTACTTTCTTAATTTCCTTTCTGTTTGGAAAGCGGCCATGAGTTTCCCGATATTGCACAATATTTTGAGCGACTGTTTCATTCAAGCCTGCAATGCTTTTAAGCAATGGAACTGAAGCGGTATTCACGTCTGCACCGACGGCATTGACGCAATCCTCAACGACCGCTTCTAGGCCTTTTCCTAATTTGATCTGGTTGACGTCATGTTGGTACTGACCCACCCCTATTGCCTTAGGATCAATTTTTACTAATTCAGCAAGCGGATCTTGCAAGCGTCTAGCGATCGAAACAGCACCACGGTACGATACATCTAAATCAGGGAATTCATTCGCCGCAAGTTGAGAAGCTGAATAAACAGAAGCCCCAGCTTCTGATACCACAATTTTAGTTAATTTCAATTCTGGGAACCGTTTGATGACATCGGAAACCAGTTGATCGGTTTCGCGAGAAGCTGTGCCATTACCGATGCTTACTAATTCAGCGCGGTATGTTGCTGCTATTTTGGCTAAAATCTCGACAGATTCATCCCATTCATTTTTAGGAGCGTGCGGAAAAATGGTCAAGTGATTTAGCAATTTGCCAGTTTCATCAATAATGACGACTTTTACACCTGTTCGAAGCCCGGGATCAAGACCAATTACGCTGCGATGGCCCGCTGGGGCTGCCATCAGTAGATTTTTTAGATTGTCTTTAAAGACTTTGATGGCATCGAGTTCAGCCGATTCTCGTAACTTGATGATTAAATCGACTTCGATCTTAAGTTTAAGCTTGATTTTCCAAGTCCACTCAACGGTTTGCAATAACCAGCCATCGGCAGCCCGATTTTGGTTCTTTATGTTGAATGTGGCGGCAATTTTTTGAATTGCAACGGATTCATCTGACTCAGCTAATTCAATATTGACACGCAGATAATTTTCTTTTTGACCTCTCAAAACGGCCAGTGCACGATGTGATGGTACTTTTTTGATAGGTTCGTTGTAATCAAAGTAGTCAGAAAATTTTACACCCTCTGTTTCTTTTTCTTTAACCACCTTGCTGGTTAAAAGTCCTTGCGCCCATACAAAGCTTCTAATTTCCTCTAATAAATCCGCGTTTTCAGCAAAACGCTCCATGAGAATATGTCGAGCACCCTCTAGCGCTTGCTCTGGAGTTTCGATTTTATGGTCAGGATTCAAATAGGCTTGTGCTGCTTCGATAGGGCTTAAACCTGGGTTGTCGTATAAAGCATCTGCCAAAGGTTCAAGTCCGGCTTCTTTGGCAATCTGTCCCTTTGTTCTACGTTTGGGTTTATACGGGAGGTATAAATCCTCGAGCCTTGCTTTATTATCAGTTTCATTGATTGCATTTCTGAGTTCATTACTCAATTTACCCTGCTCTTCAATGCTTTTTATGATCGTTTGCTTGCGTTCTTCTAATTCAGTGAGGTAGGTGTATCGTTCCTCTAGATTTCTGAGCTGGGTATCATCAAGCCCACCGGTGGCTTCTTTACGGTAGCGGGCAACAAAGGGTACCGTTGCGCCTTCACCAAACAATTGGATTGTAGCTTCTATTTGCCATAATCCCACATTCAGTTCATCTGCTAGTCTTTGATTGATATTCATACTTTCCCAAACTCAAAATTATATGATTTAGCTGTCGAACATTCAGGGGCTTATTTAAGCTAGAAGTGATACATATTCAATGCTAGAATGCGCTTCCTGAATAAAGTATCTATTTTAAGCCATAACTCATCGTTGGGAAACCCATTCATATGCGTAATCAATACAAAGGTTTAAGCCGAGTTATATTTTGGAGTCGTTGGATACAAGCCCCCCTCTATATCGGCTTGATCGTTGCACAAGGTGTCTATGTCTATGAGTTCATGATTGATTTATTCTCCCTCGTGCGAAATATTAATGATTTAAACGAATCCCATATCATGCTGCATGTTTTAGGATTAATTGATGTTGTCATGATTGCAAATCTTTTAATTATGGTCATTGTTGGAGGCTATGAGACCTTTGTGACTCGAATGGGAATAGAAAGTCACCCGGATCAACCCGAATGGCTCGATCATGTCAATTCAGGTACACTTAAAATAAAGCTTGCAACCGCCCTAATTGGGATTTCATCCATTCACCTATTGAAAACATTTATTAATGCAGAAAACATTGCAAGTGAAACCATGATGTGGCAAGTCATTATTCACTTATCTTTCGTCATATCGGCAATTTTGCTGGCATGGACTGATAAAATAATGAATTCAACCGCGAGGGCTTAATTTGACAATATTTTTAGGAGGGGATAGTTCAGTGACTGTATGTTTATTTTCACCCCCTCCAATGGAATGCTTTTCAAATCCAGGTATAAAATGCTTAGGAAGACTAGAATTTTTTAAAGCGACAAGATATCCCTTCGTCTGAATCACAGTTATCCGAACAACTTCTTTGACTAATATGCTTCCGGGAAAAAACATATTGGCATAATCTAAGGCGCTTCGATTATAATGATCTTTGAAGAGAAAATCGGCATTCCGCTTTTCTAGTTCATGAATTATCTTAACTCGCTCATTGATCCGCTGATCTTGATGACCAGTAGGAATGCAAGCTGCTATTACAAACGTACGTCCTTTAATATCCGCATAGTTTACAATAGGCATTCTCATGAGCAGTTTAGAAAAAAATTCTGATTTTCCTAAAGAAGCCGCAATATGCGCGGGCATTATTTCAAGCAAACTTTGTTCGTCTGGTGAAATAAATAGATGTTCCAAAAGCTCAAATAAAACTTGATTGCTCTTCTTTGTTTCAGGTTCCGAAAAACAAAGCATATGTAGCGCCGAAAAACCTAATCCATCGCGAATATCGAATTTTTTTATATCGTTTGAGATTTCGCTAAACTTCTCGTTTAGGAACCGGCGAGTTATTGAGTTTGCACCAAAGAAGTCACTAGGCTTTACAAGTAAAATTTCTTTTTGCTGTTCAAAATATTCCAATAAGTAAGGAAAGAAATGAGATGCATAATCGTATGCATCATATCCTGCAGCGTCTTTATGTTCAACATTTGCGCCCAAGGATAGCAACAATTTCAGCACACCAATACGATATTCACGCTGATCGGTCCCTAAAGAGCCTAAGCAGCAGGCTATCAGTGGTGTTCGACCATGCAGGTCTTCGATATTGACATTATTTGAATTAATAAATTCCTTCATAAAATCAAGGTGGGCTCGATTGGCTGCAAAATGAAGTGGCGTGCGACCCAGGATATCAGGCATGATCAAAGAAGCACTGACCGATACCTTCAAGAGCCATTTTGCATAATCAATGTTACCTGTACAAAATGCGAGACAGTGTAAAGGATGGATCCCGTGATGATTCTGTTTTGGTCGAATATTTATAGCGAGGTACTCTTCAGCTTTTTGGTTCATATTCGATTGAGCACACCAATGCTGTTGGTTTTCTCCCCAATAATCTTCAATAGTCACTATATTTCCTAACATGCTATGTTCCAAACATTCTATGGCTAACATCTCCAAGTCCTGGGAGAATGTATTTTTTATTATTTAACTTTTCATCCACAGAAACAGTGATAATTTCAACATCAGGATGCTTTTCATGAAAATAAGCAATACCTTCTGGTGATGCCAATAAACAAATAAATTTGAGAGTTTTAGCCCCGGTTTCTTTGACCCTTGTTGCGGCAATCGCTGCAGTTCTGCCGGTAGCTAACATGGGATCGATAATGACAGCATCTCTCTCAGGCATATCTGAGGGTAATTTAAAATAATATTCTACCGCGGTGTGAGTGCTGGGCTCTCGGTATAAGCCAATATGCCCCACATGAGCAAACGGCATGACATCGAGCATTCCCTCTAAAATACCATTACCCGAACGTAGTATTGAAATAAAAGCAATTTTAACGTTATCCAATAAAGGTTGCTTCGATTTAGCAAGGGGTGTTTGAATATCTTCATCAACCAAAGGTAAATTTCGACTAATTTCATAAGCTAAAAATTGAGATATTTCATAGAGTAGTAATCTAAATTCACCAGAATTTGTGTTTTTTTTGCGCATTAAAGTTAATTTATGCTTCACTAAAGGATGTGAGATAATGTGTACAGGATTCTTATCCATGATGATCCCTCAAAAAATAATTCCATTTGCTCTAATTTTAATAGGGGCTTCAAGAGAATTCCGTTTTTCTAGCGCAATTTTACGTCCTGCCCACCATGTCCCCCCCTCTAGAGCTTGTGACATGGATAAAGGCAAGTTTGATTCCTGTCGCAGTTTATCTAAGAGAATATCAAGCAACGCAACTGTCATCGCTCTCCACTCAATAACGAAATCTGAATTAACCGCATGAGGTGTTAAGAGATCATTTGGTCTTCTAGGTACCAAGATCCCTGCATCTACGATCAGTCCTCCATTCCGATATTCAGCAAGTCCTGTTAATACAGAGTGATCAACAATGCGATAGCCTAAGGTTTCAAGCATATCTATGATTGAATAACATAGCCATTGAGTTAGCTTATGAAAAGGGATCAGACTTTTTTCGTATGCCTCACCAAATTTAGAGTAATGCCACACATCCCCTAAATGCTGGCCCTCAAAAATGGCACCATAACCCCATAAATCTGAAAAAGCACCCATGATTTCATTAAAAATGGTGTTAGCTGAAATGGGTTGGTCTTCAAAATCGGGGATGATCCGAGTCATCAAATTACCAAGCCGTCTTTCGGGTCCAAATAACTCACCTTTGTCATGCAGGCATAGAGCAAGACGATAGAGCAATGATAATCGATCCTCAAGACCGATGAGTTGATTGCATTCGGATATTTGAAAAATGTCTTTGAATGTTTCTAAGCTTACGCTTTCGAGAGATTCAGCCGTTACATGGTTTGATTTCGGATCCGAAAACTGCCCTTCTAAGAATGCATAAAAAGTTGCCAAACCTAACCCTTCAGAGCGAGTAAACTTTTGATTTGAATTGGGTTCTATATAGAACCAATTTGACCCTGCACCGCCGTCTAACAAGACGCTCAAAAAGACACACTCAAACACCATTTTTACACGTTCAATTTTTGAGATATTTTGATTTAAACTCTCAATCCCATTAATTTGACCAACTTTAAAGTGATTAATCCGACTATGATTCGGAATTTTCAAGTCAGGTATTCTTTCACGCATTGTACGTAGTACGTACTGTACTACGTATTCAAGCGAGTCAGGATGGTAGTGAAAATATGATAATTCCGCATTTTCTCCTATACGTAGCATACGTTGAGCCTGATCTCTTATAGCTTGCGTGCTGAGTAAATAGGGCAATCTGTCTACAGTTCTATTTTGAGCAACTATCATCAAGCGTACGTCCTTTTATGTTTGATAACTCAGTTTTCGTTAATTGAGGTTCTTCTGAATAGTAGCCGGCTGCTTTCTTGGCTCCCATTTCTACTTGTGCATCTTTAGGAATGCGATCTAATGGGATGGAGATCTGATTTTTAATATTAATGCCTGACTTTGTGATTGCAGCCGATTTCATATTGCTCATTGATACAAAACGATGGATTACTTTAATACCCAGCCAATGAAGAACGTCAGGCATGAGTTCTTGGAAACGCATATCCTGGACACCAGCCACACATTCTGTTCTTTCAAAATACGTATCGGCCCTGTCACCACCAATTTGTCTTTTTCTAGCGTTGTACACCAGGAATTTAGTGACTTCGCCCAATGCTCGCCCTTCTTTACGATTATAAATAACGAGCCCCACCCCATTGTGCTGAGCAGCATTAATGCATTCTTCAATACCATAAGCTAAATAAGGCCGACAAGTACAAATATCTGAACCAAATACATCTGAGCCATTGCATTCATCATGAACACGGCAAGTTAAAGGAACTTTAGCATCTGCTAAATCTTTTACATTACCAAAAACATAAATGGTCGTCCCACCAATAGGAGGTAAGAAAACATCTAAATCAGGCCTTGTAATTAATTCTGGAAACATTCCACCCGTAAATTCAAATAAAGATTTTCTAAGCTTTGCAGCTGGTAATTCAAAGCGTTCAGCAATCCCAGGTAAATACCATACCGGGTCAATTGCAGCTTTTGTGACCCTCACCTCCCCGCTATCATTTAATATCTGTCCATCGGGCTTTAATCGCCCCGATTTAATAGCGCTTCGAATTTCAGGTAAGTCAATATGTGCTTGTGTGATAGCAATCGTCGGACGAATATCAAAACCAGATTCAATTTCATTTTTAAATACAAAACTTGCTAAATGACCGAAAGGATCAAGAGATACAATTTTGTCACGCCCCTTCCATGTTTTATAAGGTCCAATATCAACAACAGGTGCTGTATTGGTTAAATCTGGGATGTGACTTGGGTCTAGTGAGCCAACTGCAATAGCTAATGCACGATAAATAGAATAAGCACCCGAGTAACTTCCAATGGCATTTTTTTTGCTAGAATCCGAGTTAGAAGGAATAATTGGACCTCGTTCGATCGGATCCAAAGATCCCCATTTTAGTTGAGTTGGGGGCTGCCCATAAATAGATGGGTGAGATGTCAATTTGATATAATTTTCGTCATCCGTTTTTAGCTTAGTCGCCATATGGTTCCCTTTTAAGAAAGTATACTTATTTTAGATATACTATCTTTTTGTTTGTGAAGTAAAGTAAAACTATGAATAATGATAATGGTATAAAAAATCAAAACAAATATATTTTTCCTCTATTCAAAGACGCTAATTCCACTGATTTTTCTTTGCTAGAGCAAGTACTAGCTGAGTCACCTGGCTACAACCAGAGTTCTGAAGCTAATATGTTGATTGCGACCAATGATGCTGGCGCCATCAGAACATTTTTGATGGATTATCAAAATGCCCCCCTAACCTATCGTTCGTACTTAAAAGAAATTGAACGTTTAGTCTTATGGTGTATTCATATTCCTAAAATTACGATTTCTGATTTAAAACGAGAACACTTAATAGCTTATCGCTCTTTTATTCTAGATCCGAAACCACAACACCAATGGTGTGGGGTTAGACAATCAAAGCTTTTGAAGAATGAGGATTTTAACCCTGAGTGGCGCCCTTTTGTTTCAGGGCTCTCAAAGCCAACAGCCCGAAAAACAATGAGTATATTAGATAGCTTCTTTAACTACTTAGTCCAAAATAATTATTTTGCGGGGAACCCACTCTCTGTCGATAAAAGAAGAAAAGGCATTAAGTCTAACAGCACAGAACGTTGGCTTGAAAAAGATGAAATCAATGAAACATTATTAGCTTTAGATGAGTTCCAAATACAATATCCAGAGAGGCATTTTGAAGTTGCACGCGCCAAATATATTATTTTGACACTATTTTATACTGGGTTACGTTTAGCAGAGTTAGCAAACCACTCGATGGGGAACTTTACCCTAATTGAGGGAGAATGGTATTTGAAAGTTGTTGGAAAAGGTGAAAAGCCCAGAAATATTGTTGTTGTAGATGAATATTTAGATATTCTTTCACAATTTAGGAAAGAAATGGATCTCAGAACGCCTCTACCCGAATTCGGCGAAATCACTCCACTCATTCCAAATCTGAATAAAAAATCCCCAATTACGGATAATCGAATTGCTCAGGTTTTAAAATGGGCTTTTGAGTTAGGGGGGGCTCGGTATGAAACGAAAGTCGTCACTTCAGATGAAGAGCGTAGCATCTATCAACATAAGGCCTCTAAATTAAGGAAGGCTTCCCCACATTGGCTTCGGCATTCATACGGCACTTATTTAGTCAAATCAGGCTGTGCGATTGAAAAAGTCCGAGAATTAATGGGACACTCTGATATCTCAACAACAATGATTTATGTGCATATCGCTAAACGTGATTTGCATGATTCTGCAAGAGGATTAACGTTAGAGGAAACTTAGCAGAAACTAAAAGCTTTCCTATATACCCTTCACAACTGAATTTTCAGGGTCGTTGCTCGCGCCCACTTCGCAATCCTCATGTACTTCATGTACACTCGGGTTGCTCAGGGGTTGGCGCCCCCTGCCTTGCGCAAACTCGTAAGAGCGAAGGCAGGTACCCGAAAAACCATCTGTTTGGGTATAACCAAAAGGACAGCTTTAGCGCTATGTTGACGGCATGTATGCACTACCAAGCTTTGCGTAAGACACAAATCCAACATAAAGCCCTATTGCAGCGGTTAATCCTGAAGTTATTGCTTTTACATGGGTTGGGATGGGTTCTTTGTCATACCATTGAGTCAATAAACTAGTTCCTAATGAATCTGCCACAGCCTTAGTGGTCAGCCCAAATAGAGTCGCCCAATTGGCCCCTGGTATTGCAAAAGGAGATACTCCCCCAGAGACGATTTCTATTTGTTTGGAGTCTAATAACCGCATGATATTCCTCATAATTCTACCGCGCCCCCCTGCTCCACTATCCAATCAGAGATAGGTAAATAAGGCGGCACCATCAATTGAACTTTGTCATCTATTAAACCAACCTGATTGTAATCAAGGACTTCATGGATATCAAGGATCGCTTTTCGCCCCGTGTGGAGGTCAAGCCCCCTTTCTGATAGCGCATCATCCAGGCCCATCCAGACGATAGGCTGTGTTTGTACAAAATCAGCGAATTTATCTTGATAAAAGGGCCCCGAAAGGACTTCAAATAGTGTATCAAGTCGAGGATTGGGCTCATCATCATATGACGTGGCTTCCTTTATGAAAATATCCATTAGGATATCAAAATTTGCATTTGCATGATTTTCAAGATAATGATCTAGAATCCAAGTCTTATGGAATTCGTACCAATCCCTGAAATAATCTTCTGTGATCGTTTCAGCATGGGGCATATCAATACCCATTTCAGATACTTTTAGAAATATCATGCTCTTGATCGCAGGTAAAAAGCTGTACCAAGCGCAATTGCCAATTTCCTGATTGGGAAATTCTAAATTGTAAATTGGATTCAAACCTAAGGTATAGTGTAGATTGTATTCCAGATCTGTTTGATCATGGTTATTCAATATGTCTAGTATCATATTTGAAGTTAGAGCTTCAGGCTGGGTTATCTCATACATCGTGGCGCCTGATATTTTGGTTTGAAAACGTAAGCCGCTATTGCATACTATCAAGTAGTTATCGTGAAGCAGAAAGGCTACAAAGTGTCCATCCCAGCCAGTTGGCAACAGGACCATCTCACCAGCTTGATATCGCTTGTAAACATCAGATGCCACATCTTCAGAATTATTTTTTGAGAGATAGTCAGAATATTTTAATATCGATTCAATTGATTCAAAAATTGAATATTTAAAACCACTTTTGGGGGCAATGTCGACTTCTCTGAGAAAATCAGTGATTGAGCTTCTGGCCAACTCTGTTGTCCAGTTGGACCAATGCCCTTCTGATTTAATATTCAAAATCCCATAATGAGGGACTTCAACAGTATAACTACTCGACATATTGAAGGAATGAAGTAGATTTTTTATCTCAAGGTAAAGTTGGTGCAAATCCGGTATTAATATAGCTTCACAAGCATTCAAAATCTTTTCTTGAAGGTCAGTAACGTGAGCTTTTGAGGCCATGACGCTCATGAGCACAGAGGCAAGGTAACTGCCCTCTCCTGCTCCGTTAATAATAGGTTCCCCATACTCAGGATCCCCCAAATATTTTAACATTTCAATCTGATTGAAAATTCTATCGGTATTGGTTTCAGGGTAAGAGCTTAAAACCTCTAGCTCATCAAAAATCATGTTTAACAATAGTGCATACGGGGTGCCAACTTCTCTCATAATAAAGTTAGGATTGGCTCCTGCTTTTAGAAGAAACATAACCATCTGAGGATGATGATTCTGAATTGCTAAAAATAGTGGCGTGATATTTATATAACTTTCGCTATCAACTTTCGCTCCTGCCTGAACAAGCAACTCTGCCATTTCGAGATGACCATTAAATGCCGCAAGATGTAATGGCGTGCTAGAGTAAATATCTCGCATATGAACATTGAACCCCTGCTGCAGCAATTTTTTTGCTGTGAAAAGGTCGCCTTTTAAGGCTGCCATATGAAGTCTTAAATCCTCAAAGGGTAATAATCCGCGTTGCGGTCGCATCGTCTCTCCAATCTATCAAAAGATTGGATAGGATAAGACAAAACTGTAATTATAACCACTGAACATTATCCTAAGGTGCGCTGCAAAATATTTCGAACCATCCTACCAGCCTATGGGTCTTTAAAGGTGACAATCGTTGTTCATATATTTGGAGGTTGAGATGTATAAATTTCTAGTTCTAATGATTGTAGTTGCCTTTAATGCTAATGCTTTTGCAGGTGCGCTTTATGGGGAACGTTTATGTAAAAAGCAAGGATATCACTGTATTACTGCAAAACGCGGTGATTATTGGGAAAAGCTTTTCCCGAACGCGGAACAACGAGATCTGGTTAAGCGCTTAAATAGGACAAACGTCAATATATATGCTGGTATGAAGATTGCGGTACCGAATAATTTATCTAGCGCTTCATTGATGGATATTGCACCATTCCCTCATAAAATCCCGGCGCTTGGCAGCAATAAGGTTATCGTCAATCAACGAGAGTTGGCTTGGGGAGCTTATGATGCGACTGGTAATCTTGTGAAGTGGGGCCCTATGTCGGGTGGTCAAAATTATTGCGCCGACGTTAAACGAGGCTGCAAAACAGTTTCTGGCGAATACACCTTCTACCGTAAACAAGGCGCTGGCTGCATTTCTACTAAATATCCAATTGGAAAAGGTGGCGCAAAGATGCCTTATTGCATGTTCTTTCATGGTGGATATGCATTACACGGCTCCTATGCAGTACCAGGGTACCACGCAAGCCATGGTTGTGTGCGGATTTATCCGCAAGATGCCGAATGGCTGAATCTGAATTTTGTTCGGGTAGGCAGTACACGTATCTCTATTTTGCCTAGATAACCTTTCCCTCGGCTACAAAAAGGCGCAGAAATGCGCCTTTTCTTTTTCCTTATAAAACAAATTCACGTACAATATCAACCTGCACACATTTATTTTGAATGTTAACTATCTTGGGGCTCTAAAAATGCGTACTCTTATGAATAACGAGATTAAAGTAATAAATGGTGGTCATGGGCATGAAATAACAACTTTTGGAATTATTATGTTGTTAATTGAGTTACCCCATGCACTTCATGGGATGATTGAATTGTTTAATTATAGTTGGGAGTGGAAACTAAAAGGATGTGCCGAAATTGAAGAAGGCGACCATTTTAAGGAAAAAATCTGTTATCTTTTTTCATAATGTTTATTAATACTCATAAGGCGTCATTGAATGATAGTTTCTAAGGCTGCCATCATCATTCCAGCCAGAATGGCTTCGAGTCGCTACCCTAATAAGCCATTCGCGAAAATCAAGGGGCATACCATGATTGAGCGCGTCTGGCGAATTGCAAAGGCAGTTCCAACCGCAACAGCTGTCTGGATTGCAACGGATTGCCTCGAACTTGCGGGATTCGTTAAACAATTTGGCGCTGAAGTCATTATGACGCCGAGCAATTGTGCGACAGGCACTGATCGTGTTGCTGAAGCCTGTAAATTACTCCCAGATTCATATGATGTTATTTTTAGCTTGCAAGGAGATGCTGTTCTTACGCCGCCTTGGGTTATCAATGATGTTTTGGATGCGATGCTGAAAGATCGAAACATCAAAATGGCAACGCCAGCTGTTCTACTTAAAGAAAAAGCACTAGAAAATTATATTGAACATAAAAAATCAGGCAGCTCGACAGGCACAACAGTGACCTTTGATAAACATCAAAATGCATTATATTTTTCAAAAGCCTTAATTCCTTTTGCACGCACAGTCGATGAAAATTATACTGTTTATCGACATATTGGTTTATACGCATATCGCCCTGATACTTTGAACCAATTGCTTGAATTGCCGATGAGTCAGTTTGAAAAAATAGAACAGCTTGAACAGTTACGAGCCCTAGAGAACAATATTCCCATAAAAGTAGTGATTGTTGACTATCAGGGCAGAACCCATGGCTCAGTAGATAGGCCTGAAGATGTCGCAATCGTCGAACATATTATCCAGACTGAAGGCGAGCTAGTTTTATGACGTTAGAGACAACGACACTGATATTAATTCGACATGGTAATACATTTGAGTCACATGAAACACCTGTTCAGGTTGGTTTTAAAACAGATTTGCCGCTCACTCAACAAGGGAAGCAGCAGAGTACGCTCCTTGCTGATTATTTGAAAAAAAACAAAATCGCACCGAACGCCATTTATGCAGGACAATTAAAACGTCAGCAAGAAACAGCAGATTCTATCGGTAAGGCCTTTAATCTACCCTTTTCTTTCGAGCCTTCCTTGAATGAAATTGATTATGGTCTTTGGGAGGGTCAGACTGAAACTGAAATCAAGCAGAAATGGGTTAAACCTTATCAAGATTGGCTTGAAGCTGCTATTTGGCCGAAAGTAATCTTTGGGGGTAGCTTAGAATCCCATCTTGCTAAAATCAAAACTTGGCTTGAACACTTAAAACGTGAACATTCTAATCAGACAGTTGTTGGAGTCACCAGCAACGGCATCATTCGTTTGTTTCTATATTTTTCAAATCTAAACTGGCCTGAGCTCGTTGAAATGCGTCAATTGGCAGATTACAAAGTCAAAACAGCTCACTTTTGCAAGTTAATCATAAATTCTGAAGGTGTCACAATTAATGCCTGGAATACGACCCCGTTCTAAAGATGCTTGCTAGTATTTGCTAGTATACCCTTCACAGCTGAATTTTCGGGGTTGTTGCCTTCGCGATTCTCATCGCAGTCATGTACTTTGTGTCTCTGTACAGGACAAAACATTTAACTCCTTGAAAAAATCAAATTGACCACCCCATTTTTGAGAAAAATGGGGGCTATCTCATCAACAAAATTATTAACTGAACGTGCCATTTTAAAAAATATCTCTCTTAATAAATCTAACCCAACCCGAAGTATACTTTTTTCCAATCGGCCATGCTTCTTTCTTTTAATAGGTATTTCTTTTGCTACAATTTGACCTGCTTTATATGCTAAACAAAATGCTATCACCAACACTGATAATAAATTATGTAATCGTTCTGGAAGCGTAATATGGGTATCTTCAAAACAAAATCCCTTCGATTTTAAAAATCCAAAAAGTGTCTCGATGTTCCATCGCAATTTATACCTCGCTAAAGCGAATTCAGGCTGGTGATTGGTTGCAACAATTACCCATTCACCATCTTCTGCGCGCGTGGCAGCTAGCCATAACGAAATCCCAAATAGTGTTTTTTGCATTTTTATATAACGAACTTGACCTTGTCTCAAATTAATGAACAATGTGCGAGTATGAGTCTTATTCTCTTTGGCGCTGGTTACGCTGATGCTTTTCTTGAGCCGAATTGTAAAAGGGAGCTGCTTTTCCTGTAGCCATTGGAACCATTTGGCACTTACGAATTCCCTATCACCAAGTAATTCTTGAATAACATTGAGTCCAAAAATTCCAATAAATTTTTCAACAATTTCTATCCATTCATCCGTGTTCGAAGCACCTTTTTTAGGAAGAAATTTCCATATTAATGGGATCGCAACAGTGCCGCACACCGCCGATACCATTAATATATTAATATTAGCTTTGCCCCATTTCCAGTTTGTTCTATCCATGACTAATTGCCATTTAATATTAGATGGTAGAAAAAATTGTGCAATGAACTTTGAGAATATTGGAAATGAAAAGCCGTTGAACTCCTTAAAAAATCGCCGCAGACGCTTGTAGCGAGCTTCAAATAATCCCCCAGTAAGCATTGCTTGCGCTATTTCCACTAAATTAACTGTACGCACAGTAATAAGCGCAACGAGAATCTGAGCGAGACAATCAAGACGCCTATTGTCGATTTTAAAATATGGCTTTAAAATGCATTTTAACTCGTTGAATGAAAACATCAGGTACACCTCTTTTTTGACAATCGAGATTATACACTTTTTGTTTTTATTTCAGCGAGTTACTAGCAAAGCAGACCTTCCAACTAAATAGTTTTGTCCTGTACAGAGACTTTGTGTACACTCCTGCGTCTCGAACGCTCGGCGCCCACCCGAAAAATCAACTGTTGTGGGTATACATCTAATAGTCTTCCCCTTAACTTGATAGAATTTATCAGCTTTGATAGCATTCCTGCTTCCTGATTTTACGACAAAGAGATTGATGATGTTGCACGAATCTATAACCACCACCGAATGCGGGTACCATCTCTATGAAGCGATCGACAGAGGGGAGTTTAGTGCAGTTGCAGAGCTCCTTTCAAAAAAACCTGAATATCTTAGCGTTCGATTGCGCACTGGATTATCAACATCGCCCCTTGTGCTCGCAGTTCGTCACGAGAACCCAGATATTTTCATAGAGCTGCTTAAAACCTATCAAACTGATATTACCCCCTTTCAAAAAAATGCTGCGCTCAGTTTTGCCGCCCAACAAGGCCGCACCAGTATCATCACGATACTCCTGAAGGAATGCAATGATGATATTACTCTAGACTTTAAAAAAATAGCGCTCGAATGGGCTGCTCAAAAAGGTCATGCAACTATTCTCCAGATCTTGCTAGAAAATTGTGGGAATAATATTAATTTTGATTTCAAGGGTTCGCTACTGATAAAAACGATCGAAAATGCCCATCTTGATGCTTTTAATCTCTTGCTTGAGACAGACCCTCTTGTTTCTACTTGGGCAGCAAGAAACCATGCCTTCTTGGTCGGAGTTGCCAATCAAGCAGCCGAGAATATGTTGGAAGCGTCTCCAGAAAGATCTCGCTGTGATTACTTTATTGCCCGTTTGGGACAAATCGCGACCGCAGATCAGCCAACCGAAAGCGCTCCCTCTCAACGAAATATTACAAAAATCCGATCAAAGGAGGGTAAAACTGATAGAAGATTCCTTAGCATCCTTTCAGGGATTTTAAAGAAGGCCCTCATTGCTAGCCTGCAGTTATCCCTTAAAGTGGCTTCTCATCCTGCCACTATGACAGGAATTATAGTAGCTGCAGGTATGTTTTTGGGAGGCGCGGTCAGTTCATTGATTCTTAAATCGACGTTTGCTGCGATTGCTGGAGCGTACACCTTTAGTAAAGTTCGTGAAGCATTCGCAAAATTTGTTTTCCATAAGTTAAGTGTACCAGATGGAGCCAGCGTCATTACGAAAAACAAGGATCATCAGTACGCTCTCCAGCACGACTACGCGTCTAAATATCAACAATACTTCGAGCTAGGGAAAAAGATTGAGCACAGCTGGCCAGAATACGTTAAGAGCTTAGTTTGGTTAAGAACATATGTTCCGACTGAAAAAGGCAGAATCCTGCAGGCAGGACGTCATGCTGCAAAAATAGAAGCTCAACAAGGTAAGACTAAATATACCCTTCACAGCTGAATTTTCGGGGTTGTTGCCTTCGCGATTCTCACCGCAGTCATGTACTTTATGTACACTCCTGCGACTCGAACGCTCGGCGCCTACCCGAAAAATCATCTGTTGTGGGTATAGCTAATATATATACAAAGGAATCAGCCATGGTATAGTTTGTTTTCTGGATTCCCGCTTTCGCCGTGCCTACGCTAAAGCTAATGTGATTTTAATTACACGTAGCAGCACTTGCAACTTTAGGGACACGCCCTAGTTATTTAATCCAGTTTGACAAAACATCAATGATTTTTTGCGCTTGATCTTTACTGGAAATATTAAATTTTGATTTCGCTTTATATTCGTTATTACGTTTTTGATAACGACGAATGGTGTAATAATCAGGACCGAATTGACCTGTTTTTTTATCTAAATTTTGACATTTAAAAATGATGGTAGCCCAAGCGCCTTTAGTTAATATCGCTTTATCCGTTTCTTTAACTGTCTGTAATTCACCTTCAAAATAATTAACCGTCAAATCATCAACTTTTTCTGCCATATTTAATTCTCTTTATTTTCAAGCTTGGTTGCAATAAAACACGCTAAAGCGCCACAAACGACGCTCAATATAAAACCACCGCGAAGTAATAGCATAACAATCTCTTTCAGCCCCCATCCCGTTGCATCATATCCAAAGATAGCGATGAGGGCCGATATTATAAGCGGAATCAGACTTGCAACCAAAAATAAAATCAAATACCTTCTTGGTAAACTAACTAACACTGCGAACGCAAATATCAAGGCAATTGAATTTAATATCAGTAAAATGATTGGCATAAACTATTGAAACACCCTAACGCTGCTAGTTGGATCGATGACAATTTCTTTGGCAATTTCTTTAGAGCGGGTTTGAGCTTTTTCCACGTTTTCAGGTCCTAAGGTCGCTGATAATTTATCTCTTTGTTCGACGCTTTTCCATTCGCCAGCAGATGAAGCAACTAAAAACCAAGCTAAAGCCTCTACTTCATCTTTTGGAACCCCAACGCCTTCAAGGTAACATTTTCCCATGTAGTATTCAGCATCAATGACTCCTCGGAGAGCAGCCTTTTGAAAAAATTTGAAAGCTTCATTCTCATTCTTGGAAACTCCCCTTCCCTCTAAATAAGCTAATCCCAGTTGATATTGCGCCAACGCAAAATTTCTGTCAGCTGACTTTGAAAGCCATTTTAGAGCTTCATCAAAGTTTTGAACAACATCATGACCCTCTAGGTACTTCATTCCTAAATTAAATTGCGCTTGTGGATCATCGCCTTGAGTTGCAGCTCTAATAAACCAGTCCAATCCTCGCTGCTTGTCCTTAACAACATCAATCCCCCGGGTATAGCGGTCGCCAAGCTCATATTGTGCTTTAGAAGAACCCGCTTCAGCGGCTCGATGATACCAATCAATTGCAACTTTACTGTCTTTTGGAACGCCTATTCCATTCGCATAAGCCAAACCTAGATAGTATTGTGCTTCAGGATGTCCTAAGTCGGCTGCTCTTTGGTACCAGTGCAAAGCAAGACTTTCATCTAACGGATATTGATAGTCTCCTTTAGCGTGCCATCTAGCAAATTGATAAGAAGCATCGGGCGAACCATATTGGACAGCTTTTTGCAACCAAGCGATCCCTTGATTTCGGTCTTTTTCAACACCTCTTCCTTCTAGGTAAAGCATGCCAAGATAATACATTGCATCAGGGCTATCATGTTTTGCTGCCTTCTCGTACCATTCAATGGCAGCCTTAATATCAGGCGTTACGCCTGTCCCCATTTCGTAAGCACGACCAACTTCGGATTCTGCATCTGGATAACCACTGTCAGCTGCTTCTTTTAATAAATTAAATGCACTCGCTTGATTTTTTTCAACACCCTCTCCAGTAAGATAGGCAAGCGCTAAATAATATTTAGCCGCCGGATCATTCTCTTTTGCGGCTAATGAAATCCACTTAAAATATTCTTCCAAATTTTTCTTATCAGTGCCCCGTCCTGTTTTATAGGCTAAAGCAACTTCAATCATAGAAGGCACATAATTCTTTTCAGCAGCTTTATAAAACCATTTAAAAGCAGTTTCATGTTTTTGTTCAACAGCATAGCCTTTTTGATAGCAAAGCCCCACAGCGTGGACTGCAGGTAAATAACCTAAAGCAGCTGCTTTTCGAAAGTGATTGATAGCTTGTTCTGGTGAGCGATCAAACCCTTGTCCTTTTTGAAAATTCAATGCTAAGGCAAAATAAGCTGGGGGAAAATCCTCTTTGATAGCTTTTTTAAACCAAAAATTTGCTTTATCGAAGTCTTGTTTTACGCCCAACCCAGCAGCAAAATTTAGACCTAAATTATACTGAGAAGGAGCATGATCTTTTTTTGCAGCCTTTAAAAACCATTCATTTGCAATTTTATAGTTAATCGGAGTACCAATACCTTGCGTATAAGCTAGTCCTACATTAAATTGTGCATCAAGATGATCCTGCGCGGCTGCTTTTAAAAAGTATTGCAATGCTTTAGTTTGGTTTTCAGGTACACCCTCTCCCGTAGCGTATAACATCCCTAATGAATATTGAGCATCAGGATCTCCTCTTTCAGCAAATTTCTTGATTTCTGAAATGGGGGCAACCTTATCCTTTGTAGAGACTGGTTTATCCTTTTCTGCCCATGCTGATGATGTGGCCAATAAAATTGATGCTAATACTATTCCATATATTCTCATATGCTTCCCTTTGATATACCCTTCACAGCTGAATTTTCCGGGTTTGCTTGTCCGTCGGATGCATCTCGCTCGAAGTTCGAAGAACGTAGGCGGAAGCTCGTTAGAGCGTAGGCAGGTACTCAAAAAAATCATCTGTTGTGGTTATAATTCTATGCCATTACTATTCGATGAGGCGCTAGTTCTTGTAATTGCTCAGTTGCCTCATCAAATTCTTTTTGCACTCTTGTTCGCAACTGATTCAAATCTCCTTTATTCACAATGCTTCCTGTGCGATGTACAAATGCGGTAAATCGATTTCGATTGGCTTGTATACGCTTTAAGTAAGGTAGTAAATTATTAAAACGCAGATCATGGTCACCTAAATTCACAGGATCGGCTGAGTTAAAATGATCGCCAAGCAATGGATTAATTACATTCAGTACCGCTTGAGCTTTATTTTGTTTTTGCTGGAGTTTCAGAGTAAGTTGTTCAATATAATCTTCAAGTGTTCCATTGTACTGCCCATTAATAAGTTCTTTTAAAGCAAATTTAGGCGCACCATCACGCTTAGTACCGTCGCGCTTGTATTTCTTTTTAAATGATCTGATAAAATTTATTTTTTTAAATAAATTTTCACGATCTTGTCGAACACCTTCCGGCATTACTTCTTCTGCAAATAAATGTTGGAGCCGAGGCATCCAGTGCATCGGGATCCATTTCATGAGGAGAGCCTTGGCTCGATCCTGCCAATTATCATGCTGAGGCTGTTCTGTTGTTTTATATTCAGGATTTTTTTCCAAAATGGCATCTAAATCGCCGGCTGTGAGATCATACTGAGAATTAGTCGTACCAAATATCAGTTTATTGAGACCTCGCCAGAGTTGCTTGACGGTCGTGCCCACAACGCCGTTACCAATGTATGCACCAAATACACCAATAATTGTTTGCACAAAAGCTTTTTCAAGCCCTTTTGAGATACCATGCAATGCCTCCAATAAAAATTCAGGCAAAAATTGCAAAACGATGGATTCAGCCCATTCATTGACACCATCCACAGTCAAAAACAAAGCAGCCCCGCCTGCCATTCCGCTTGCTAATGCTAGTATCATGATCGCGCTACGGACAGGCCTATCACGATTGATGATATTACGAGCATAAGTGAAGACCTCAAACGGGTTGACCTTCACACTATCTTTAAAGATCTCGAACCACTTCCCTGCGCCATCTAGCATAACATACTCCCTTCGTGGCTAATCAAACAGCTGCAAATCGTTTTTCAATGTAATTTTCAATAATTTGAAGGAACTCTTCAGCAATATGATCACCTTTGAGTGTCTTGAATTTTTGGCCATCTACAAAAACAGGGGCAGAAGGCGTTTCACCTGTACCTGGTAAACTGATACCAATATCGGCATGTTTACTTTCACCCGGCCCATTGACAACACATCCCATGACCGCGAGCTGGAGTTTTTCGACACCTTTATATTTTTCTCGCCATTGAGGCATCTGCTTACGAACATGTTGCTGAATAGTTGCCGCTAAAGTCTGAAATACAGTACTGGTTGTACGGCCACAACCGGGACATGCTGTGACCATAGGCATGAAAGATCGCAAACCCATCGATTGAAGAATTTCTTGGCAAACCTGAACCTCTTTAGTGCGATCGCCGCCAGGTTCTGGGGTGAGTGATGCGCGAATAGTATCGCCTATACCTTGTTGCAATAGAATGGCAAACGCACTTGCGGTCGCAACGATGCCTTTACTATCCATTCCAGCTTCAGTCAGTCCAAGGTGGAGAGCATAACGAGAGCGCCTCGCAAGATCAGTATATACTTTTACTAAATCTTGAACTTGACTCACTTTACACGCAACGACGATTTTATCAGGACTCATTCCTAAGTTTTCAGCTTGTCTCGCGCTTAATAAGGCTGAAAGGACCAAAGCCTCCCTTGTAATGTCTTGGGCAGACTTAGGATCCTTTTGTTTGGCATTTTCGTCCATTAAACGAACAACTAAATCTTGATCGAGACTGCCCCAATTAACGCCTATTCTAACAGGCTTATTATTTTGAAGCGCAACATCTATCATCATTGAAAAATTTTTATCATGCTTATCGCCGAAACCCACATTACCTGGATTGATGCGATATTTCGCTAAAGCCTGAGCACAATCTGGAAATTCTGTCAGCAATTGATGACCAATGTAGTGAAAATCACCGATTAGAAGTGGTTCATCCCAACCTAATTGAATCAACCGATCTCGAATATAAGGGACTGCCTTAGCCGCCTCTTTGTTGTTCACCGTGATACGAACTAGCTCAGATCCGGCTTTCCAAAGCTCAAAACATTGCTGAGAGGTTCTCTCGATATCTGCCGTATCAGTATTCGTCATGGATTGAACTACAATAGGGGCTCCACCACCAATCGTTACGTTTCCGACCTTAACGCCAACCGTTTCACGACGGGCTTTCAAATTCCCTTCAAAATGAAGTGACTCTATAATTGGAAAGTTATCAAACATATTGTTTGCGCCCCTACACTAAATCATAAAAAGTATACCATAATTGCCATCAAAGAAGAGAAAGCACATACTTAATGCACCACGGTATTTTTGACGAAAGAGAGCATCATGTTACCTACACACTCCCCTAAATCACGCAAAGAACGTGAAGTCTGGCAAGTATGTGATGCCCTAGAAAAGATTTCTGAAAAAATAACTTATCAAGCTGTTGGCGATCACCTTCTCAAATTAGGTTTTCGTCGTGGCAGTAACAGTGATTTATGTCGTTACATTTCGACTTGGAGAAAAAGTAAAGCGCCTACTGACCCAATACACCTCGTCAGCTATTCGTCAAGTTCATGTCATGCGGAAAAATCTCAATCTTGGCAAAAAGAGATGCTCGAGATGTTGACTTATCATCAAACACAATTTGATAAATTATTTAGCGCACTTCAAAAGTCAAAAAAAATAAATTCTATTTTGCAAAAAAAGTTGTATCAACTTACTCAACGCCATAAGAAATTAAAAAAGCAATTACGCGTTATTTCTAGGGGTCGGTAAACCTGTCGAGTTAGGAGGCGGCTCGGAAGGCTGGTTGCTCCCTGCCACATACCGATTAGCAAACTGCTGTGCTAGGCCTGTAGCAGCTTGCCCTGCTGGAGCATGTGAGTATCCCAGATGTTGATTGAAAGTACCCGTTACTTGCCAAAGTGTTTGTGCAAAAGCCTGTGCCAATCCCTCGTATCGGGTTCGCAGATCTGAATAAGCTTGTTTAGAAGCTTCTTCATTGACTACCGCGAAATGTGCTAGATTTGCGCGCGATTCAGCAATCGGAAATAAGATCCACGCTCGCACAAACGTGGCCACAGTTAAACCCACCATAGATGCCGTTGCAAATCCAGAAATCGCCATAACGGCAAAACTAGCAAGACCTTCTAATGACTTATATAAAACAGGAAGCCACTGTAACGTCCCTAAACTGGGTGGGACGACTATGCTGCCGGCAAGCACCATTCCTAGTAAAGTTGCTGAACCAATCGCGAGCGCTAAAGGGATACCCCATTTTACTGGCGTATACCACCAAGGAAACTTGATCGTCGCGTCACCTGCCATACTGCAACTCCATCTGTCATGACTGCCGAAAGCCGTATGCTAGCCAATGTCGATTTTTTTTACAATCCCAATTTTACTGACCTACTACACTTTTTAGAATGAGCAGCGCACAATAGCTATCTGATTATTGGCATACGAAATGCATCTCTTACGATTGGAGATGGCATGCAAGGAACACACTATGAAAAATGCAAAAGCCTACAATCTTTTTGTACAGTCCCTAGAGAAGAACGCATCGGGGGGACTATTCTTTCATCGCATCGAACAAAAAATCTATATTACTGATCATACCCATCGCCTGTTAGGTATCTGGGATCTCAATGCAGGCGATCAAGTTTAATCACAACGCCGAAAATTCAGCGGTGAAGGGTATCGCTAAAGGAAATCTTCGCCATGTCGATATGTAAAGAGGATGTGCGCCTGTTATACCTGATTGATTAGGATGAGTATGTACAGTAAATGGGATAGAGAACTCAATACACAGATTTTTTCCTTGGATGCTTCAGAATCCATCGAGGAAGATCATCAAGGATCTCCGGCGATCTCTGAAATAGATCCTGAACTTATCAATAGCTCTATTTTTTCTGAAACAGAACATTCTGCAGATCCAATGGTTCAATATTTGAGAGAGATCCGCATTGCCCCACTTTTAAATTACGAAGAAGAAAAATATTATGCCCGTAAATCCCTTGCGGGCGATATTCAAGCTAAGCAAAAAATGATTGAAAGTAACCTGAGACTAGTTGTCAAAATAGCTAGAAGGTATATTCGAAGCGGAATGAGTTTACTCGACTTGATTGAAGAAGGAAACCTAGGCCTCATTCGAGCAGTTGAAAAGTATGATCCCGAAAGAGGGTTTCGTTTCTCAACTTATGGAGCTTGGTGGATCCAACAAGCCATTGAACGCGCCATCATGAATCAAGCTCGAACCGTTCGGATCCCAGTGCATGTTTTCAAGCAACTCAACTCTTGTCTTCGTATTAGTCGAGATCTAACCAAAAAATTAGACCATGAGCCTTCTCATGAAGAAATTGCAGATATTTTAGCCAAACCAAAAGATGAAATTGAACGGATCATGAGCTTTAACGATAAAATTTTGTCGATTGACTCCCCCAGCAATGAACAAGAAACAAGAACTTTCAAAGAAATGCTCAAGAATGAAGGCGTCGATGATCCTTTAGGTGAATTTTCAGAACAAGATCTGATCAATCAACTTAATAAATGGTTATCATACTTACAACCTAAGCAACGAGCAGTACTGATTTGCCGCTACGGGTTACAGGGACATGAAATCTCAACCTTAGATGAAACCGGTGAAGAGATAGGTTTAACCAGAGAACGTGTTAGACAAATTCAGACTGAAGCTTTAAAGAAATTAAAAATATTAATAGAAAAAGATGGCGAGAATGCACGCAATTTACTTAATTAATTCATTTTCTAATAGAAACAATTTCACCTTTATTCAGCTTCAGCAGTAAGTTGGGTGAAATTTTAACAAGGCTTTTCTCAGAACCACCACCCGTATAGACATATGACTTTTCCATAACCTTCAAGTCAATCAAAAATTTTGCCTCAAATCCAAATGAAGGTGTTCCACCACAAGGATAGCCGGTTAACTCAAGAATTTCATCTGGTCCCGCCGCCCTGGGTCGAGGTAAATTTAAGAGTTTACCTAACTTAGTGCTACTGACCCTATCAATTCCCCTGACAATTGCAACAACAAGGTGATCTGAAGCATCTAAAAAACAGATATTTTTTACAAAATCAGATTCATCTGCTCCAACCGCCTCTGCAGCTTCAAGAACAGAGTGACAAGATTGCTCAAAAAATAAATGGTCACAATTAACTAAGTGTTCCTGGATAAAGGTATTTAACTTTTTAAAATACATGTCCATAATAGACCCTTCTTGAAAGTCTAACCGAAACTAAACGACTTTCCTTTGAATGTCAACTTAATATTGATATAAGTCTCTTATGAACTCAACTTTGCTTGCATTATGTATCTCTCTCTTTGGCTTCACTGTGTTGATTATTCTTTGTTGGCGGTTTTTGCAACAAAACCTCCGCGAACACATGATCGAATTAGATAGGCAACTCAAAGATACGTTGACGCGAACCCGAGAAGATCTTACTCAAAAGGTCGATGAATTTAGTTTGAAGACGGAACATCGAATGAATCATATTTCAGGCTTAGTTGAACACAGACTGCAACATGGTTTTGAGAAAACGAATCAAACATTTATAGATATTGTTAAACGATTAACAATCATAGATGAGGCTCAAAAGAAGATCAGTGATTTGTCAACTAATGTTGTTTCACTTCAAGAGATTCTTGCAGATAAACGGGCTCGCGGTGCATTTGGAGAGGTTCAATTGCACACACTGATCCAAAATGTATTACCGGATAATGCCTACTCTCTTCAACATACCTTGAAGAATGGTACTCGAGCTGATTGTGTTCTATTTTTACCTGAACCTTCAGGCGCTATTGTCATTGACGCTAAATTTCCGCTTGAAGATTATCAAATGAGTATATTACCTGAATTAGATGATGCTAAGCGTCGAATTGCTCAAAAACAATTTGCACTCGCTGTCAAAAAACATATTTCCGATATCGCAGAAAAATACATTTTGCCTGGCGAAACATCAGACGGCGCAGTCATGTTTATCCCTGCTGAGGCGGTATTCAGTGAAATTCATGCTCATTATCCTGATATTGTCGCGTTAGCGCATCAGCGTAGAGTTTGGCTGACTTCTCCAACTACGATGATGGCCGTTTTGACAACTGCGCATTCGGTTTTAAAAGATGCGGCAACACGTGAGCAAGTTCATGTTATTCAAGAGCATCTTCGAAATTTAGCTCAAGATTTTAATCGATTTGAAAAACGCATGGACAATCTATCGAAACATTTACAGCAAGCTAATCAAGATGCAGAACAAGTGCACATTAGCGCCAAGCGTATTGCTAATCGATTTAATAAGATTGAAAAAGTTGAATTATCAAGTTCACCGTCTTCCGCTATCCCAAGCATAGAAGCTGATTAAACAAACAGTCTCTATCGTTATACCCTTCACAGCTGAATTTTCGGGGTTGTTGCCTTCGCGATTCTCACCGCAGTCATGTACTTTGTGTACACTCCTGCGTCTCGAACGCTCGGCGCCTACCCGAAAAATCATCTGTTGTGGGTATATACAGAGAGCATGACAGTTGCGAGATGAGCGCAGCCAATCCGCCTACGCTCTTGCGAGCTAGGGACGGACAAGCAAAAACCTAAAATTCAGTCGCGAAGGGTATATTCGCTAGTTCGCTTAATCTTAGCTAAGCTTACAATAAGGTTACCTTATTTCAAGTCGACATCTCTCTGAGCAATACATGCTAAAGAATATCAAGCAGAACCTAATAGATTGGCTGAGTCGTGAGGAGCCCCCATCAGGGTTGCCGCTTTGCGATTTTGAGCGTCTGAGCTATGAATTGCGGGTTTGTGATGTTCTACTCGTTGAAGGCCGTTCTCGTGTCAGTGATGCGATTAGAATGGTCACGCAAAGCCCCTGGTCGCATGCTTGTTTGTATATTGGTCGCTTACACGACATTGATGATATTGAGCTAAGAAAACGAATTCTAGAGTTTTGCAATGCGGAACCTGATGAACAATTGGTCATTGAGGGATATTTAGGACGAGGCACGATTGTCACACCGCTGGAAGTCTATAAGAAAGATCACTTGAGGATTTGTAGACCCCGCGGGATATCACGACGCGACTCTCAGCAAGTGATGGCTCATGCCATACATCAACTGGGTACGGATTATGATGTCCGTCAAATCTTAGATCTGGCCCGATTTATGGTGCCTTGGAGTGTATTGCCCCGAAAATGGCGTTCAAGTTTATTTGAACATGGTATGGGTGAGACAACACGAACGGTTTGCTCAACCATGCTAGCAGAAGCCTTTGCAGCGATTAACTTCCCTATTTTACCCCTTGTCAAACAGCATGAAGAAACCGGAATTGAATTAATACAGAGAAACTCTAGAATTTTTACTCCAAAAGATTTTGATTATTCACCTTATTTTGACATAATCAAATATCCCTTTATTGAATTAGAACATGCGCCGACCTATCGAAATCTTCCGTGGAATGAAGCGCTAATCAGCAATGATAGGGTTGGTGTGACTTCCAAAAAAAGCAGACAAACACCTAAAACTCAGGATCCAACCTCCTCTGCCGAAACAAACGTATCGGTACCAGAGGTCGATCGAAGTCTTTCGTCACCTGAAGAAGAGGATGAGCCACGAAGTGGAAGTTCTGACAGTAGCTCAACCTCTCTTAATGGTCCGCTAAAATTTGTGAAACGCAATTTCTTTCTATGATGTTATCGAAAGAGTGAGCGGTACATGGTCGATTTTAATTATCAACGGGCATTTTCAAGAAGTATTGGTTGGTTAACTCGAGACGAGCTTATTCACTTAAAGAAAAAAAAGATAGCTATTGCTGGTTTAGGCGGTGTGGGCGGAAGTCATCTGCTAACCCTGACTCGACTGGGTATCGGTGGTTTTCATTTAGCCGATTTCGATCACTTTGAACTTGAAAATTTTAACCGTCAAGCGGGTGCCAATTTATCCTCTATTGGCAGACCTAAAATCGATGTCCTGAAAGAGATGGCGCTTCAAATCGACCCTGAGCTTGATTTACAAACCTTTCCTGAAGGCGTCAACCTTGAAAATATTGCGCAATTTTTAGAAAGCTGCGATCTGTATGTAGATGGTCTAGATTTTTTCGCTCTTGATTTAAGGCGAGCCATTTTTCAAAAAGCAAAATCAATGAATATCCCCGCGATTACTTGCGCCCCCTTAGGGATGGGAGCTGCTTTGCTCGTATTTATGCCTGATAAAATGGATTTTGATACTTACTTTGAGCTAAAGGATTGCTCACCGGAAGAGCAACTATTTCATTTTTTGATTGGTTTATCACCTGACAAAATACAGCAAAAATATTTAGTGGATCCAGCCAGCATTGATTTAAAACATCATCGTGGCCCTTCTACCCCTATGGGATGTGAAATGTGTGCCAGTGTCACAGCGACAACGGCATTAAAAATATTACTTAAGCGAGGAAAAGTTTTATCAGCACCGCACAGCCTTGTTTTTGATGCTTATGAGAATAGGATTAAACACTGTTGGCGCCCCTTCGGAACTGTAACGCCCTTCAGTAAAATGACTGCCTGGTTGAATAATGCGCTGCGTTCAGGAGGGCATGATGGAAGTACTTAATGAGAATATTGCTGATAAATTTAAGTTCTACTTTGATATTCGAATTGTTTCCAATCCGGCTGAACTAGATGCCATTTTTCAGTTACGATATGATATCTTTTGTAAAGAATTTGGATTTGAAAAAGAAGAGGACTGCAAAAATCAACGTGAAATCGATCTGTATGACTCACAGGGTCTTCATTGTTTGGTGCTTCATAAAGCTACAAAAACGCCGGCAGGCTGTGTGCGCATCCTCCTACCAGAAGCTTATCCAAAGATGAGCTTACCTTTTGAACAATATTGTCATATTCAGAAAACTAATCAGTATTGTGAGATTTCACGCCTTGCAGTTAATCGCTCATTCAGACGTCGTTCCGGTGACACATCTGCTGCGATGGGTATGTCTTCACAAACCCTTGAGCAGGTTCAATTTGACACCATCCATCGGCATTTTCCCATGGTGCCCGTGAGCTTAATGTTGGCAGGGATTGCAATTTGTAAACACCTTAACAGAAACATATTTGCCATGATGGAACCTAAACTCGTTCACGCTATGAAAGGTTATGGCATTCATTTTGCTCAAGTTGGAAAAGTCGTGCCCTACCATGGCGAACGTGCGGCTTTTCAAATGGCCCCTGAAGAGGTATTCAGAAGCATTCATCCAGAGCTTAAATATTTTCTGAATATCATTCTAAATGAGTTAAGAGAAAATACTTTAAAATGGGAAGACAAACGTTATAATAAGAAAATTAGTTAGCTATTGGTATTTTAAAGTGAATCCTGCCTGGACAGCCAATCTACTTGAATTCCTTCAAACGGCTCTACTTTGGTACGTCGGTATGATGATTCTAGTCTATTTTGGTTCAAATGCTTTGATTTATCATCCCCCAAAAAGTACTTACCAAGATGGGCCCAAAATCATCAAATTGAATTCAGGGCGAAAACAAATATCAGCCATATATCTAAATAATATCAATTCAAAGTATACGTTACTTTTTAGCCACGGGAACGCAGAAGATCTGGGTGGGGTTTACCCTTTTTTGAATGCTTTATATGAACAAGGATACTCTGTTTTAGGATATGACTATCAAGGATATGGCACTTCAGAGGGCAGCCCATCGGAGGGTAATACTTATTCTGACATCTCTGCAGCCTATCACTATTTAACAGATGTCGAAAAAATTTCACCGGAACGTATTATTGTGTTTGGACGATCTTTAGGAAGTGGCCCGAGTGTTGAATTGGCTTCAAGCTTTCCGGTGGGGGGATTAATTTTGGAGGCACCATTTGTAACTGCATTTAGAGTGATGACCCGCATCCCCCTCTTCCCAGTTGATAAATATCGTAATATCGCTAAGATACGGCATGTTAAAGTACCAATTTTAATCATGCATGGTACTCAAGATGAAGTTATCCCCTTTTGGCATGGCAAGCTGTTATCGACTTTAACTCAAAAACCTGTGCAATTTTATTCAATTGAAGGTGGTCATCATAATGATTTGGTTTTAATAGCAGGGTCAGCTTACTGGGATATGATCAATCAATATATTAAAAGTTTAAATAATGACAATGGTATAAATCAACATGCGTTGCCCCTGTGACTCTAATCTCGATTATTCATCCTGCTGTGAACCTTTTCTTAACCGTGTCGAATTCCCTAAAACACCAGAATCGCTAATGCGTTCTCGTTATACGGCATATGCGTTGAAGAACTTACAATATATTCAAGACACGATGTTTGGACCTGCATCCCAGGGCTTTGATTTAAAACATGCATTGGACGTTGCAGAGCGAACACATTGGCGAGGATTAGAAGTTGCACCCACCGCTCCAGCCAAAGACAACGTGGGTTGGGTGACGTTTATCGCGCATTATCAATACAATAATGAGGATTTCAGAATTTTTGAGAAAAGCGAGTTCAGAAAAAAAGATGACAAATGGTTTTATTATACTGGCAAAAAACTTAATGCCGCATTAATCCCCAAGATATTTAAGGATAAAAAATGATCTTCAGACAATTATTCGACAAGGAGTCCTCAACCTATACCTATTTAATTGCGGATGCCACAACTCGAGAAACCATTTTAATTGATACGGTGCTTGAGCAACATGAAAGAGATTTAAAACTTATTAAGGAACTTGAACTCACTTTAAAATACTGTATCGACACGCACATACACGCCGATCATGTGACAGGTATGGGGAAAATGAAGGAAGCGACTCAGTGTCAAATCGGTATGCCTCACGATCCGGATGTTCAGCATGCTGATTTTCTATTAAAAGGAGGTGATTCGCTACTCGTTGGTCCTCTTCAAATCAAAGTTCTGGCTACTCCTGGGCACACCGATCATCATCTGACCTACTGGGTTGGTGATAAGATTTTTACTGGCGACACCTTATTAATTCGAGGTTGTGGGCGAACCGATTTTCAAAGCGGCAGCTCAAAGGCACTTTACCACTCTATTCACGATGTTTTATTTAAATTACCTAAAGAAACCTTTGTATATCCTGGCCACGATTATAATGGCTATACGGTTTCAACGATTGGAGAAGAATTGGCCTATAATCCCCGTTTTAAAAATAGAACAGAACAAGATTTTGAGAGCTTAATGAAGGATCTCAACCTCGCTCCGCCCAAAAAGATTGATATTAGTGTACCCGCTAATAAACTGTGTGGCATTAGTTAATAAACTCAATCTTGAAACCCTTAGTATGCTCATACTAACCTCAGTTTCGAGTTTTTGAAGGCGGGGTTGGTTTGTAATAACGTCATTCCGCACAGCGATAAGCGCACAAAGTGCGCAGCGTGTGATGCGGAATCTATACCCACAACAGATGATTTTTCGGGTACCTGCCTACGCTCTTGCGAGCTTTCAATTACGTTCTTCGAACTTCGAGCGGACGCGTCGGACCGACAAGCAACCGTGAAAATTCAGCTGTGAGGGGTATATGTTATTTTTTCATTTTATTAAGCGCTCGCTCTATCTCGCCCTTTCGCCCTTGATTATAAATTGGATCAGTTGCTGAGACATCTTTCAGTGCTTCCTCTAAATGAAACTGAGCTGCTTTGACCTGATGTTCAGCAGCTAGAAAATCACCATAATAATAATTGACGTCCATACTTTTTGGGCTGATAGCATAGGCTGTTTTAAGATGCCAAGTTGCTTTAGCTTTATCCCCAAAGCCAACTGGCCAACCAGGGACTCTGGCATAAAGCGCACCCAATACGGCATGACCTAGCCCGTCGCCAAGC
This sequence comes from Gammaproteobacteria bacterium, assembly GCA_046348545.1. Taxonomy (GTDB): domain Bacteria; phylum Pseudomonadota; class Gammaproteobacteria; order Berkiellales; family Berkiellaceae; genus JAXMEB01. Next base: position 634,589 of record JAXMEB010000004.1, on the reverse strand, counting down.
TGTCCATTCTTTTCTAAAGCAGTCTCCAGTAGTTGTTTGGCTTCTTTAGCACGATTTAAACCAGACAACCCCCCTTTTAACTGAGCGTAGCTACTTAAAGTGATAGCGTGCCATAGCGCAAAATTGAGATCCGCGTCTTGACTGGCATGTGTCTCTAATTTTTGAATCAGTTGCTCAAATAATTTTACTTTTTCTGTTTCTGGCGCTTGGTATTTTACAATAGCCCATTCTTTCTGAACGGCTTTAAAAGATAACCTATCGGCTGCCTGACTTGCTTTCAAAGCATTGGCAAAACAAAGAAAAGCCACAAAAAAACCTGCCATCCACCAACACTTTTGGATATTTGAACGTCGGTTCATGTCGTTAACCTTGTAATAGAAGAGAATGCGATGTTAATGCTAATATCTGATTTATGCAATCATCCCAATAAAACATTGTTAAGTTTCTTTCATATATCATGAATCTACCTAATTTAATTTTCGATTTTGATAGTACCTTTGTCCAAGTTGAGTCACTAGAAACCTTAGCGAGCATCTCGCTTAAACATCGAGCTGACTGTGCCAACATCATCGATAAAATGACACACCTGACTCAAGGTGCCATGGCGGGAAGCCTTTCCTTTTCGGAGGCTATTTCGGAGAAAGTTAGCTTATTGTCTGCCTCAAAGCGTGATATTGATGAATTGATTATTGCGCTTAGAAATAAAGTCACCCCTTCTATTTTAAGACACAAACAGTTTTTCGAAACGTATCGGGATAAAATTTATATTATTTCCGGTGGATTCTTCGAGTTTATTTGGCCGGTAGTAAAGCCGTTTGGAATCATAAAGGAGCATGTGTTTGCGAACAATTTTCATTATGATTATCAAGGTCATATTATCGGGTTTAATCAAGATAACCCTCTCGCACAATCGGGCGGAAAAGTTAAGCTGCTTAAAACCCTCAATTTCGATCACAATAGCATCATCATAGGAGATGGTTATAACGATTATGAGCTCAAAGCGGCGGGGGTCGTTCGACATTTTTTTGCATTTACTGAAAATGTGACACGACCGAGTGTTGTTGAAAAAGCAGATCGGACTTTAAGGCAGTTTGAAGACCTATTGGATGCACTAGCGATCCGTTTTGACAAGCAATTAAATCGAGTCTTGTTGCTTGAAAACATCCATTACAACGTTAAACAGCAATTTATAAGAGAAGGTTTTGAAGTCATAACCCATGATCGTGCCCTTACTCATAATGGCTTATTAGAAGCGTTAGAGGGTATCCACACTTTAGGGATCCGTTCCAAGACCACGATTACGGCAGACATACTGGAAAAATACCCTGAACTCACCGCTATTGGTGCATTCTGTATTGGAACCAATCAAATCGACCTAGCAGCTTGCGACTTGAATGGCGTAGCCGTATTCAACGCACCTTACAGTAATACCCGTTCAGTTGTTGAGCTTGCACTCGCTGAGATGATTTGCCTCCTAAGGCGTGTTCCTGATAAAAATGCCCTGCTGCATCAGGGACAATGGGAAAAATCAGCTACCGGGGCTTATGAAGTTCGTGGGAAGACCTTGGGGATTATCGGCTATGGCAATATTGGCGCTCAGCTTTCTATTTTAGCTGAGAGTTTGGGGATGCATGTTTGCTACTTTGATGTCGCTGAAAAATTGCCGATCGGTAATGCAAGGCCCTGTAAGTCCATGCAGTCACTACTCAAACAGTCAGATATTGTGTCTTTGCATGTCGATGGCAGACCAGAGAACACGCACCTGATTGGTGAAACTGAACTCAAATATTTGAAAAAAGGTGCGATCTTACTGAACCTAAGTCGAGGTTCGGTCGTTCATTTAAAATCGCTGGCCGAAGCGATTAAAGGCAGACATCTTGGTGGTGCTGGTTTAGATGTTTTCCCAATCGAACCTGAATCCAATGGTGAAACCTTCTATAGTGAACTTCAGAATCTACCTAACGTGATCCTGACCCCGCACATCGGCGGTAGCACAGAAGAAGCCCAAGCTCATATCGGTGATTACGTATTTAATCGATTAAATGAATACATGCGATTTGGAACCATCTCAACCTCAGTTAACTTTCCAGAAATTAAACTCCCGCCAATGCGAGATACACACCGCATTATTCATATTCATGAAAATAGACCTGGCCAATTAGCAGCGATTAATGCGACATTTTCAATGCATAAAGTCAACATCGATAGTCAATATTTACAAACGCGAGGATCCGTAGGTTATGCCATCACCGATATCATGAAGGATTATGATTTAAAATTAATTGACGCTCTGAAAAACATTTCGGAGACTAAGCGAGTTCGAGTTTTATATTAACGGTAAATTTTTAAATGTTTCTCTAAGTATGATTCATAATGCATCCATTGCCCAATTTCATCCTGATGGATATCGATCTTTCGAAGATTTGATTCAAAACTCGGGTGCATTTCAAGCTCAAGAAAGCTGAAAATGCTACTGGCAACCTGGCTTGAGTCTTTTACTATATCCTCATAATTTAGATCCATCATGTCAGCTGGCAGCACCCTTTCCCAATGCTTCATCAGTCTAAGATACTGTTGAAAATATTCTGCCAGCGCATCCAGATCATAGGTATAAAAATTACCACTCACGAAATATTTCATATAAATTTGAAGACAGTTGTCATAAGGATTTCTTTTAACATGAATTATTTTGGCGTTCGGAAATATTAAATTTATCATCCCAAGATATTTAAAATGGTAGGGTGTTGTGTCGATTGTTTTTATCATCAGTTCGGGAAGCCGCTCTCTTGTTTCTTCTAAATAATGATGTCCCATTGCTATTAAATTGTCTTTACTTAAACGCTCTCTCACAACAGACTGATTGATTTGATAGCTTGATGATAATTTTAGCTGGTTCAACATTGAATCGATTAAGTTTAATTCGTCTAAACCCGCAAATCGTGGATCACAGCATAAAATTTTCTGAAGCAAGGTTTTACCAGAGCGCGGCAAACCAATTATAAATATGGGCGTTTTACTTGCAACACCTCTAGGAGTATTAAGGAAGAAATCTGGCGTAAAGATTTGAATGTAACGTTCGACTAAAGATTCAATGTCTTGCCTTTGCCGTGTATATTTTTGAGAACGAAGGTGATTAGCTTCAGAGAAATGTTCAAAGGCTTGATCATATAAGCGGCTATCATGCATTATTTTACCTAAGGCATAATGACAATGCATCTTCTGATTTTGACTTATTTCTCCATTATCAAGTAATTTGTTAAGGGCTCGAAATTCCTCATTATCTGTTGATTCATATTTTACAGATTGCACGAGATTACGATACCCCATCGCAAAATCAGGTTTAAGCCTAATCATTTCACGATATGAGGAGACAGCATCATCCACTTTACCTAAAGTGCGAAAAATGCTGCCTAGATTAAGATAATAATAAGGTTCGGAGGGATTAAGCTTTATAGCGTTTTCAAATGCTGATTGGCAGAGCTTAAACTGATGTACACTACGATACGCATTTCCAAGAGCACAATAGGCTGCATCATTTTCGGAATTCAATCTAATTGATTTTTTGATATAGATAATGCTTTCACTGTATTTATGAATGGAAGCATAGGTATTGCCCATCATCAAATACAAAGTGCTTAACTCTAGGTCAGACCATTCAGGGAGCGTAAAGTATTGTGAAATATAAAAAAGGCAAGCTTCATAGGCCTTCTTATCAAATAGGTCTTTGGCTTCTTTCTGAATTTCTGTAAATGGTTTTTTGCTCATCAACGGGTTTGACACCGTTGATGGTCTAATAGTTCCTGAGGTGGCTGATACCCTTCACAGCTGAATTTCTAGTAAATGAAACTACATCCTCTCAACCACCTGCAAACCCAGCAAGTCAAGACCTGTCTTTAAAACCATACTCGTTAAATAGCACAGCTTTAAACGAGAAATCTCTTCCTCTGAACCAACGACTCGACAATCCCTGAAGAAGGCATTAAATTTTTCACTGAGCTGATACAAATAATCGCACAGTCGACTCGGTAGTAAGTCATTACTAATTGCCAATAATATTTCAGAAAATTGGGCTAAATGAACTGCTAACGCTATTTCAGCCGGATGCTGAATATGGAATTCTGATTTCGCTTGAATTGTAGATAAATCGATCTTACTTTTACGTTGGATCCCCGCTATTCGAACATAAGCGTAGAGTAAAAAAGCCGCCGTATTACCCTCAAAGCTGAGCATTCTATCGTAGCTAAACGTATAATCATGAGTACGATTGCAAGATAAATCTGCATATTTAACCGCCCCAATACCGATTGATTTAGCTACTGCCTGTTTATCGCCTTCAAAGGGCTGGTTACGTTCGAGCTCTTTTTGGTCCAATATTTTTTCAGCACGTTTAACAGCCTCGCTTAATAGATCCACTAATTTTTCTGTATCGCCAGATCTGGTTTTGAATTTCTTGCCGTCTGGCCCCAATACCAGCCCAAACGGAACATGATCTATTCTGACCTTTGAAGGGTCGTAGTAACTAGCCTTTTCAGCTGATTTAAAAACCATTGCGAAATGTTGTGCTTGACCAGCATCAGTGACGTAAATTAATCGATCACCGCTCTCAACATGCGCTCGATGTTTAACTGCTGCCATGTCCGTACTGGCATAATTATATCCGCCATCTGCTTTTTGAACGATAAGCGGTAACGGCTCCCCTTGCCTATTCTCATACCCCTCAAGGTAAACACACTTTGCGCCATCAGATACGGTAATTAACCCCTTTTCTTCGAGCTCTTTCACTACGTGAGGCAGCATATCGTTATAAAATGATTCCCCTCTTGGAATAATGCTGACATTTAGGAGTTCATAAATGTCAGAATAAGCCTTTTGAGAAATATCACATATTTTTTGCCAAGCCGCTCGGGTTTCAGGTTCACCACTTTGTAGAGCCACGACCTCAAGTTGAGATTGTTTTTTAAATTCGGGATTTTCATCAAATTCTTTTTTTGAGGCTTTGTACCATTCAACGAGATTAGATAATTCACAAGGCTCTGTTCCATTCACTACGAGCGGATGATACCTTTTGAGATAGGTGATTAACATACCAAATTGTGTGCCCCAATCCCCTAGATGGTTGAGTCTCAAGACATCGTATTCAAAAAATTCGAAGAGGCGCGCTATTGCATCGCCAATAATCGTTGAGCGAAGATGTCCAACGTGCATTTCTTTAGCAATATTCGGGGATGAGAAATCGATAATCATCTTGTGTCCCTGTCCAACCATGGGCACCCCCAGTTTAGGATCTTTGGACATCTGATTTAATCGAGCCGCTAAAAAATCTGGCTTGAGCCAAATATTAATAAAACCTGGACCGGCGATATCAAGTTTTTCAATAGAGTCAGATCTCATTTCTTGAATAACATTTACAATATCGTTTGCAACATCGCGAGGCGTCTTTTTCAATGGTTTAGCAAACCGCATGGCGCTGTTGCACTGATAGTGTCCAAACTGTGGTTGAGTAGCTGGTGTGATCTCGACCATCTCTTCCAGCTGTGCGGTTGGATAGCATTGATGGACGGCGTTTTTAAAGATAAATTGTATATCTGAAATTAGTGTTTGCATATTGATTAATTTATATAACTAGTTTATGATAAGTTCTTTTGTCATGGCGTGAAATTACCCGTATTCGGTTGTGTGCTCACAACAGATGATTTTTCGGGCACCTGCCTTCGAGCTTTGGCAAGACAAGGGCGCGCCGAGCATTCAAAAGGCAACGCCCCAGAAAATTCAGCTGTGAAGAGGACACACAATGCTAACAACCAATCTCTCAGAATCCAAATCAAATTTACCTGCCGCGCAGAAAGTGAGTTTACCTGCTAGCAGAATACCTTCTGCAAGGGAAAAGTTCAGGACGATGTTGTTTGCATTTGGAAGTCAATTGCGTACGATTTCTGCTCAAATTGGTAATCAATTATTTTGGACTGGGGAAGCTCCGAATGGGCTTGAGATTTCTCTTGTAAAAAATGGCGGTAAACTGACGACCGAAAGTTCTTTATATGCTGAACACCAAATGCTTGAACTGATTAATAAGTTGGGTGACTATGCTCTATTTCTGAGCTCACTCTCTGGTGGAGAAAGACTCCATCACTTTAATGCCTGTTGTGGACTTTATAAGCCTCGTGGCAAGAAAGCTGACGGATTAGCGCCTCAGGCACCGAGTGCACGCGATGAACTCACCAGCACAGTCATGCATTCGCCGCGCCCAGAGGACAGCTTGCAGCCTGGTCAGAAGAAGAAACGAAGACATCGCAAATAATAAAAAATGGTTACCGCCTCTCTTAAATATAGGAGAGGCGCGTTATTTCATCGGTTAACGCTTCTTAGCGCATGCTTTATCTCGCCAGCGAGCGACACCAACCCCAAAGGCACCGACAAGGGCTGACACAGGGATCACGGCCAAGGCAAAGGTGTAATGAGATTCGCTATAAATTCTAACGCCCTCCACAATCTCGCCTGTTTGCACCCAACGCCAATCCATGAGTCGACCGATCACGCTGTGAAAGAAAGAGCCTCCAAACATATTGATAGAATTCAAAAAGGCCACAGCAACACTGATGAGGCCCAATGGGACCATTCTGGCTCCGATCGCAAAGACAACTACCTGATAGCAGCAAAATACGCCTGTCAAAAACATAAAAATTTTAGTCATCCATAGAGAGAGAGCTGGGCCCATCACTAATATTGACCCAAAAATCGCGCTCATTGCAAAAGCACAAAATGCAGTTACAGAATAGTATCGATTAAATTTTTCTGCGATAAACCCTAAAATAGGCCCGCCGAATATCATCCCGAAAAAGATCAGCGAAGTCAGCCCAGCGGCTTCTGATTTTTCAAGATGGTGGATGGTCATAAAATAGGATACGCCCCAGACATCGGCAAAGCCTTCAAGGGCCCCAACCATGAGTAGATTGGCAAAGGCTAACCAAAGAATGGCTGGATTGGTAAAAACCGACTTAAAACTTGCCCAGGATAGAGGAGCGCTCTTGACTCCCTGTGAGTCCTGTCTAGGTTTCCGAACGATGATCGCAATGGCTAACGCCAACCCCAATGCTAGCCAGGCGAGGCCAACTAGGGCATCCTGCCACCCCCATCGTTCGATCAATAGGCTGATAGGTTTCCCACCAAAGATGGCGCCCATGAGCCCTAACGTAAAAGACAAACCAACCATTCGACCGTACCATTGTGGGGGAAACCATTGCGAAATGACTTTGGAAACGCCTAAGAAACCAGCCGCAGAACCAACCCCTATTAAAAATCGACTGAGTAGTGCCACAGGCCAACTGGTGGAGGTCACCATTAAAAAAGCGCCGACACTACAAAGACAGACGCAACCAAAGATAACCCAACGGGGTGAGTAATAATCTAATAGGATAGCAATAGGAATTTGCATGCCTGCGTAGCCAAAATAGTAGACAGAGGCGAGCCAACCGAAATCTGTGGCATTGACTTGATAAAAAGCCATCAGATCGGGCATCACCAACCCAGGAAACAGTCGTAGCACAAACTGGTAGGCAAAAAAGAGTATTGGGAAGAGCCATACCAATACCGGTAGTAGTCTTGCGGCCATGATAACCTCAGAATCAAAAAATTAACGTAACGATGCTTTTGGAAAAAATACAGACAGGGGAGGCGCTTACAGGCGCTTCCCCTTAATAATTCGACTTGAAGTTAGAATAAGTAGTAAATGCATCAGATAAAGGCGTATGAGTAACTAACTATCCGGTACATTACCACGTTCTTTAGAGCGCTTCAAGGCGTGTAACTCGTCCCTGAGATGATGTCGATCGATAATCAACTGATCTATTTTCCAACGTTTCTTTTCATAGACAAAGGACATTTCAACCGCCGCATGCCCTCCCTCTTCGGTTCTGATAACACCGCGGATCATGCCGGTTTTATCGTCTTGGCGGCGGTAGGTCCAGTCTGCTGAGCGGTAACGTTGGAGGGGGGATTTTTTAATCGCTTCTTTGTATTCCCAGAGCATCACATCTTTTTGAAAGCCGTCTGACAGTAAGTAGAACGATTTCTTGTAATGGCTAAGAGCAACTGTTCGACAATAATGATCGCCCATAAAGGTCAAACTAGAAGCAGAATAGTAAGTCACCGTCGTCATGCACATCCCGATTCCAATGAACGCGAGTAACACGATGATCATTTTTCTCACAAGCTTCTCCCTTTAGGTCGTTTAAATCATTATCAATCAATCGAAATCGGTTGGCCAGTCTGGATGATGCAGATGCTCAAAGCAACGATGAATTTGACTAACCGTCACACGATGAGTTGATAAAGGGGGTAATTCGTCACGCTTGAAGAATCCCACCTCGCTGGTTTCTAAACCACTCTGCCCTTTCCCACCGATAATCTCACAGTGGAAAAAACATTTGTAGACATAAGGCCACTGAGGGGGATGATCATGTTTGGACTTGTCGAACAAAGCTAGCAACTTAACAGCCTTGCTTTTATAACCAGCCTCTTCTTCGATTTCCTTTTCCACTGATTCTCGTGGCGTCAGATTCACATCAGCCCATCCCCCCGGCAAGGTCCAAAGCTGATCAGCTCTTTCTTTGACGAGTAAAATTGCATCATCTTGAAAGACAGCCCCTCTGACATCAACTTTAGGGGTGGCATATCCTTTTTCTGCTTGAAAATGATCTTTCAAATCTGAAAATCCCTGTTTTGAAGCATAAGAGCCCATCTGAGCCGCGATATTGAGGAGCGCTTCATAGCGCTCTCTATCAAAAGGGCCTTGTGTAAAGGTCAGCCCAATTTGACCCAGGGCTTGAATCGATGTAATCCAGCGTGTCCAAAGGACGTCTAAGGGAAGCTCAGCCCATTCACTTAAGATGGCGGGTTGAAACAAATCTGAATCAAGCGGCTCATTCATTATTTAGCACCTTTTATCGTGTTTTAGACCTGTAAGACATGACAAAACTCACATTTTATGGGAAGATTCTCGTTCGGTTAGTTTAAACCGATTTTCAGACCATTTTAAGGAGTGCCCCATGAAAATATCTCAATTGATAACCGCTTCGAGAGGCCTTAATGCCTTCTTGTCTCGACTTTTAGGTTTCATTGCACTATTTTCAAGAGGTTACCGCCATGATTCAAGATCACCTACCCCAAGAACCCAGAGGGTTTTTAAGCGATAAATCGACCTACGGGGTATTCAATCAGTTATGGAAAATCACAATTCCATTAATGTTGGCTACCTTGTCCGGCTCATTGATGATGTTTGTCGACCGTCTGTTTTTAGCACATTACAGTACAGCGGCGATGAATGCAGCCACCTCTACTGGGATGACTTTTGCGATCTTTCAATTTGGCGCGGTTTCGATCGCTTCAATCGCTGAAGTTTTTGTTGGTCAATTTAATGGTGCTAAGCAATTCCACAAAATAGGTCCCAGCGTTTGGCAAATGATTTGGTTTGCCGTTGCAACAGCCCCTATTTTCTGGGTGATGGCTTTATTTGGCGAATTTTTTATTGCTGAAGCCTTATTAGAAGAAGGGCTGCCGTTTTTCCAAATCTTGATGATTTTAGGCGCAGGCTTCCCACTCTTCTCAGCCCTCTCTGCATTTTTTATTGGACGTGGGCAAGCTGGTGTCATTACGATCGCGGTGATCATGAGTGGGTTATTGAATGCTGCTCTGGATTATGTGCTCATTTTTGGATGGGGGCCTTTCCCTGAGATGGGCACCGCTGGTGCGGCTTTAGCAACAGGGCTTGCTCAATGGGCGGGAGTCCTGTTTCTGTTTACAATTTTTTATAGCGAAACTCATCGTAAACAGTATGCGACTGATGAGCGAGGCTTTGATAAGGGATTGTTTTTAAATTGTCTTCAGATCGGGACCCCAAATGCGCTGGGCCATATGCTGGTCATTGGCGGTTGGGCGCTCATGTTAAACATGCTAAGTCGCGTGAGCTTTGAACATATGACTGTCTTTGCGGTCGGTCAAAGCATCTGGATATTAACGAACTTTGCAACCGATGGTGGGAACAAAGGTGCAACGGCGCTCACGGCTAATTTGATTGGCGAAAAGCAACTTGACCAAATTGGAACGGTCTTAAAGGCGGGTGTCCTCTTACACTGCTGTTTGGTGATTGTAGCAGCACTCCCCTTGCTCTGGATGCCTGAAGTCTTAGTGAGTTGGTTTTTGCCGACCACTGAAGACACTGCACTCATGGCCATGTGTGTGGAAGCTTGTCGATGGGTTTGGGTCGCTTTTTTCTTTGATGGCCTGATGTGGATCGTGATTGGAATATTAATCGCTGGTGGAGACACCCGTTTTGTGATGCTGATGAGTACGGCTGCAGGTTGGTTGTTTGGTCTCTTACCTGTATATATCTTCATCACATTATTAGGCTGGGGACCACCAATGACCATGTTTTTAGTCATGATCTTCACCATCTGCGGCTTTATCTGCTTCTATGCCAGATATCGTTTGGGTGATTGGTTAAAGTTGCAATTGACTGAGTCCGTTGGAGGATAGTATGAAAAAATTAATCATCGCCTTTTGTATGGTGCTGAGCATATCGACAGCATTTGGAAATGAGATGCCCCCTATCCCTGTTGAGGTTCAGCAGGTGACGGTGGGTAACTTAGAAGATTCTCTCCAAGCCATTGGCACCTTGGCTGCGATTCAAAGCGTGATGATACGACCTGAAATAGCAGGTCGTATCAAAGCATTTCACTTTACAGATGGCGAAACAGTCGAGGCGGGACGTCTACTCATTTCTTTAGATGATGATGTCTTTGCAGCAGAAGTCAAACTAGCTGAAGCGAAGCAGGCTGAAGCTGAGCTAGATTTTAAGCGCCTTGATACCCTACATCAAAAGGGAACGGGTAGTACCAGTGAACGCGATCATGCTTTGGCGGAAGTTAAATCAGCCGAAGCACGTTTATCGCTTGCTCGAGCACGCTTTGAGCAAACTCAAATTAAAGCCCCCTTCCCTGGCGTCATGGGGATCAGACAAATCGCTGCGGGCAATTATGTTCAAGCTGGCGAGTATATCGTTAACATTGAGAACCTGGATGAACTCTTTGTCTTCTTTAAAGTCCCAGAAATCTATCTCTCATCACTCAAAGAAGAAGCAATGGTTCGAGCACAAACGGATGCTTATCCTAATGAGTCTTTTACGGCAAAAGTAGTTGCTATCGATCCGAAGGTCGATCCGAAGGCTCGAAATGTACTGATCAAAGCGACTTTATCTAATACGGATCATCGTTTGCGTCCAGGGATGTTTGTCACCTTAAATTTAACCTTAAGCACAAGAGAAAATATCCTCTTAATTTCTGAGTCCGCTATTTTTGCGGATAAAAATGGAAAATATGTATTTGTCGTCAAAGACGGCAAAGCTGAAAAACTTAAAATCAAAACCGGTAAACGTCAACAAACTGTCGTTGAAGTGCTGGAAGGTTTATCCAAAGAAGATAGGGTGATTATCAGCGGACAGGCTCGCCTTCAACCCGGCAGTCCGGTTGCTCCGATTCAAAAATAGGTTTAAAGATGAAAATCAGTGAGTTTTGTATTCAACGTCCCGTCTTTGCAACGGTGATCAATCTTTTAATTTTATTGTTTGGAATGATTTCTTTTAAATTTTTAACCGTTCGCGAGTTTCCGAACATCAATGCTCCGATTGTCAGCGTCTCAACTAATTATTTTGGCGCCAGCGCTGAGATTATTGAAAGCCGTATCACACGTCCCATTGAGGATGTGCTGGCTGGTGTGGAAGGCCTTGATTTCATGCAATCATCCAGTAAAGATGAAGTTAGTGAAATCACCCTTCAGTTCCATATGAACTATCCCATGGAACAAGCGACGAATACCGTTCGAGATCGTATCAGCCAAGCGCGTGCGATGATGCCCAAGGAGGCTCAAGAGCCTATCGTCGCCAAAATGGAGGCCGATGCTGAGCCGATTATTTGGCTTGCCTTTTTTAGCGATCAACATGATCTGATGCAAATCAGTGATTTTAGTGATCGCGTTGTCAAAGATCGAGTCGAAATCCTACCTGGGGTAGCCCGTGTTTTTACAGCTGGCGAACGCAAGAAAAGTATGCGCATTTGGTTGAATAATGACAAATTAGCTGCTTTTAATTTAACGCCTGGCGATGTTGAGACAGCACTTTTGAAACAAAATGTGGAAATTCCAGCAGGGCGTGTAGAAAGCGCAGATGTCGAATTTACCGTCTATGCTAAAACCGATCTACAGTCTATTCCAGATTTTGAAAATCTCGTATTGTCTGAGTCTGAAGGTCATCTGATTAAGCTTCAGGATGTTGCCCGGATTGAGATTGGACCGCATTATGATCGCTTTATCACCCGATATAACAGTCGCCCAGCGGTCGGACTCGGGATTATCAAACAATCAACGGCTAACCCCTTAGACATTCGCGCGGCCCTTGAAAAGGCAGTCCCTGAAATTCAAGCGAATCTACCGAAGGGGATGGAAATGACGATCGCCTATGATTCAACTGAGGCGATTAAACAATCCATTCATTCTGTTTATAAAGCACTTTTTGAAGCCGTCGCCTTGGTGGTTCTCGTTATTTTCTTCTTTTTAAGAAGCTTTAGAGCAACGATTATTCCGCTCCTCACCATTCCGATTGCCTTGATAGGCTCTTTTGGGATTATGTACGTTTTAGGGTTTAGTATTAATACCCTCACCCTCCTTGCCATGGTACTTGCGATTGGCCTCGTGGTTGATGATGCGATTGTGGTGCTTGAAAATATCCATCGGCATATCGAAAGTGGTCTGAAACCTTTAGAGGCTGCCATCAAAGGGATCCGCGAAATTGGTACCGCCGTGGTTGCCATGACGCTCACCTTGATGGCCGTTTTTGCACCGGTTGCCTTTGCTGAAGGCCGTGTGGGTAAGCTCTTCACAGAGTTTGCGGTGGTACTCGCCGGTAGCGTCCTGCTGTCTGGATTCACAGCCCTAACGCTTTCTCCAATGATGTGTGGGAAGTTTATTCGGCAAGAGGAAAAGAAACATAGCGCGCTTTATAATGCTATTGAAGTTGCCTTAGATAAAGTATCAACGAGTTATCAATCCGCTCTCGCTTTTTGTCTCCAGCATCCTAAAAAGATCATGTTTGGATTAGCTATTGCCATTGGGCTCAACGTGGTACTCTATCAAACTCTAAATCATGAACTCGCCCCAGCTGAAGATAGAGGGTTTGCAATTGCCATTGGAATGTCACCTGAAGGCTCAACGATTGGTTACACCGATCGGTATGCGAATCAAATTGAAGCTTTTCTGAATGAAATTCCTGAGGTTGATCGCTATTTTACGGCCGTAGGTTATCCGAATGTGAAACAGGTATTTGCATTTGCAGGATTAACGGACTGGTCAAAACGAGAACGATCCCAGCAAGCAGTTGTTCAAGAACTCTCTGGAAAATTGTTTACCATACCCGGCCTAATGAGCTTTGCCATAAATCCCCCTTCTTCGATTGATGAAGGGGGATTTGGAGGTTCGGTATCTGTTGTTATGCAGCAATCTGGTAGCTTTGATGAAATGAAATTGGTTGTAGATCAGGTGATACAAAAGGCCTCGACTTATCCTGGCATCTCAAATATCGATTCCGATCTTAAATTGAACAAACCTCAAATTGAGATGGTCGTTAATCGAGACAAAGCCGCTTCATTGGGCATCGAGATTGATGAGATTGGCCACACGCTTGAGATTTTATTTGGCGGTCTCCAAGTGACACACTTTAAATCCGATGGGAAACAATATGATGTGATTTTGCAAGCCGATCCAACGCGCAGACAAGATCCATCGAATATTGAATCTGTCTTTATGCGGACCGATCAAGGTGAGATGGTTCATCTAGCCAATTTAATTTATATCGAAGAAACCGTTGCAGCGAGTACTTTAAATCACTTCAATAAACTGCCTGCCACGGTTATTAGCGCAACTTTAAATGAAGGGTACGCGCTCTCCGACGCACTTGATTTCTTAACGAATACCATTCGCGAAGTGGGCAAAGAAAAAGTGCAGGTTGATTATACCGGTGCTTCAAGAGCATTTATGCAAGCTAAAAGCAGCTTGAGTACGACTTTCATCCTGGCTTTAGTGGTGATATTCCTAGTGCTTGCTGCGCAGTTTGAAAGCTTTAAGCATCCTTTTGTGATTCTATTAAGTGTGCCACTTGCGGTCATGGGGGCACTTTTAACCTTGCATTTAACAAAAGGATCTTTGAATCTATTCAGTCAAATTGGGTTGATTACCTTGATTGGGTTAATTAGTAAACATGGTATTTTGATTGTTGAATTTGCGAATCAATTACGGTCACAAGGTGAAGCTTTGCAAGCAGCGATTGTTAAAGCGGCTAGTTTACGATTTAGACCTATTTTAATGACGACGGCCGCGACAGTATTTGGCACATTACCCTTAGCTTTTGCCGTTGGATCTGGAGCTGAATCCAGGCAAGAGATTGGTTGGGTCATTGTCGGTGGAATGACCATTGGAACCCTATTTACCCTCTTTGTGATTCCAATTGTTTATTGCTTGTTCTTGGCCACCACCACCTCCTCCACAACCAAAGAATAGTTGATCTATTGCTCAGGGAGAATTTTATTATACCCACAACAGATGATTTTTCGGGTAGGCGCCGAGCGTTCGAGACGCAGGAGTGTACACAAAGTACATGACTGCGATGAGGATCGCGAAGGCAACAACCCCGAAAATTCAGCTGTGAAGGGTATATGATAAAACAAAAGTAATGTTCATGGCAGCATTAACTGTCGTCGCAATACTTGTGTGGTTGAAACTTTAGGAACACACCCTAGAAAGTCTTATTGTTAGTTAAATTCACAATAATCATCCCCACAACCATAGACGCAGCAAAAACCAGGGCTTCAAACTTAAACGCACCAACAGCGACTATAGCCGGCCCTGGGCAAAATCCAGCTAACCCCCAACCCATACCAAACAGTAAACTACCTAGTACTAATTTTAAATCTACCTGCTTACTGGCCGGTACCTGAATCTGATCTGCGCAAAGCGCTTTCCGCATATGCTTTGAAATTCGAAAGGAAATCGTTGAAATCAACAATGCACCAATCATGACAAAAATAAGGGATGGATCCCAGCTGCCAGTGATATCTAGAAAACTAATTACTTTTGCAGGACTCGC
Organism: Gammaproteobacteria bacterium; assembly: GCA_046348545.1. Taxonomy (GTDB): domain Bacteria; phylum Pseudomonadota; class Gammaproteobacteria; order Berkiellales; family Berkiellaceae; genus JAXMEB01. The sequence goes on along the minus strand of JAXMEB010000004.1, from coordinate 619,405 downwards.
CATACCAGACAACAATAATCCAATGCCGAAAATGAGTCCTGACATCAGTGAAGCTATGAAAAACACTTTATCCCCCAAAGATATGGCGCATCACATAGACCGTGATAATCCCTGCCAACATAAATAAAAAGGTTGCTACCACCGAGCGGATTGAAAATCGAGATAATCCACAAATACCATGGCCGCTCGTACAGCCACTCCCCAATCGCGTTCCAATCCCAACTAATAATCCAGAGATCACTAATATGAAGGTGTTGGATGTTATTTTAATCTCAGGTAGTAAATATACTGAATCATATAAAAAGGAAGCCAGTAATAACCCCAAAATAAATAAAGCACGCCATACCGTCTCATGGGTTGGACGGCCCAAGAGACCAGCGATTATTCCACTGACACCAGCAATCCGACCATTGATAATCAACAGCATACTAACCGCAATACCAATTAAAATCCCGCCCAAAAAAGATTCAATCGGGTTAAAGTGAGCATAGTCAATCATCTTACCACCTATGGTACGCCGGATGCCCTGGTTTCACAGCCACAAAGAGCCCTTCGCAAGAGGCACATTTTTTCTCACCTGAAAATAATTCAGCATGAATATAGGCTCGGTCATTTTCGATTTTAGTACACTGTGCGGTCAATCGAATCGGTTGCTCTGAAGGGGTCGGTTTATGCAGACTCACATTAAAATAAGCCGTCACTGTACAAGGAGGCGTTTCTAAATTTTGAACCTTCATCAAATGATACGCGGCGGTCCAATTGGAATGACAGTCTAGTAAGGCACCAATAATCCCCCCATTCAGCATCCCCGGAAATGCCTCATGATGTGGTTTAGCTTCCCAGGTTGCCACGACGATATCTCCTTCAGGATAGCTTTTGATTTTTAAACCCTGCTCATTGGAGGGACCACATCCAAAGCAAGCGTTATGAGGGGCATATTGATCTTGGAGAGATTGGTGTGACATTTCATTTTCTTGAAAAATAAGAAAATTAAACCGTAAAAAATAAAAAAGGGCAAATCCTTTGCCCTTCATCATTCCCTGTAAACACATCCAGTTATTATATCCAATCCCTAGGATATACAATTTAAAGTTAACAAACTTTAGAGAAATTGCAAATTAGTTGATCAACCAAAACTCTTCAGGACCAAACTCAGTCGCATCGCTTAAAATTTCAGTTCTCAAAGAGATTGCTGGCCACCAAACCATCACCTTCAATTTGGCGCTTTAACTCTCGTAACGCTTCAACTTGAATTTGTCTAACACGCTCACGAGTCAATCCTAATTCTTCTCCCACTTCATCTAAAGTCATAACATCGTATCCCATCAACCCGAATCTTCGGAGCACCACTTCACGTTGCTTCGCTGTTAAGCTTTCTAACCATCCTGGGATTTGGGAGCGAATATCATCTTGGGAGAATTCATAAGCCGGATCGCGAGTCGCCTCATCTGGAATCAGTTCCGAATATGTAGAAGTGACCTCATCATTGACTGGAATATCCAAGGAAACGGTGTCACAGCGCCACTGCTCGAATTCATCGACTTGCGTCAATGGTAAATGCATCACCTTAGCAATTTCCATTGCTTTGGGTTCTTGAGACAGTTTTTGAGTTAATTGTTTTGAAACCTGTAAATATTTACTTAATGCTTTCAAAACATGCACCGGTAAACGCACTGTTCGAGCTTGGTTCATAATCGCTCGTTCAATGTTTTGTCTAATCCACCAAATGGCATAGGTGGAAAATCGAGAACCGCGAGTTGGATCGAATTTTTTTGCTGCATGGATCAATCCAAGATTACCCTCTTCTACCAAATCCATTAAAGATAATCCGCGATTCAAATAATGTCTTGCAACTCTGACAACCAGCCGAAGATTTCTTTCAATCAGAAGTTGCATTGCCAGATCATCGCCCGCTTGTGCTTTTGTCGCAATATCATGCTCTTGCTCTGCATTGAGCAGTGCACCTTTCCCGATTGCCTTCATATACCATTGCACATCATCTTGGGTGTATTTTTGTTCAGCTGTCATTTTCGCAGTATCCTTTCAGATTAAAAGCTCTCGACTCTATCCATTTGATACGGAAACGAAACAACAGTTCCAAATTTACTCAAATACTGAGCAAACTAACAACTGCTGTCAGATGAACACGGAATCTCTTAATGTATCCAGTCCTGGTACGCGGCATCCAGCTTTTAACCTTGGCACCGTGTTAAAACGCGGTACCCAGGCCATTGGAGAAAGCAGTTACCTATTAACCTGGCAAATATTTTAGGGGATCAACGGGCTGACCACGATATCGGATTTCGAAATGGAGTTTGGGACGATCCGAACCTGAGGCACCCACTTTTGCGATAACTTGTCCTTGTTTAACGGTTTCTCCTTCCTTGGCTAGCAACGTTTCATTATGAGCGTATGCTGACAAAAACTCTTCGTCATGCTTGATTATGATCAAATTACCATATCCACGCAAGCCATTACCAGCATAAACTACTTTACCATTTGAAGTTGCGTGAACAGGTGTTCCTCGCGAACTCAAAATATCAATGCCTTTATTGACTTTTGGACCACTTGGAATAAAGCGATTCATAATCTGACCTTCAACTGGCCACATCCATCGCCCTTTCGAAGGCGGCAAACGCATCGTTTTAGATGAAAGATTATCGTTTACTTTGAGTTGAGGTTGAGATTCAACTTGAATTGCTGACTTCAGTGGCTCAACAGGATCACTGACTTCAACAGGTTCAAATCTCAATGAAGGTTGAACTTGATTCGATTCAGCTTTAAAACTTGTCTCTGGTACAACATCATATTCTCTAGATAGCGATGCTGTCGAAACCCCTTTTCCGAGCGCCAAGCGTTGACCAGCTTGCAAGCGATAAGGCTCACTTAAATGATTGAGCGAAGCCAGTTCACGATAATCGCGATTATAGCGCCAAGCAATACTATAAATGGTGTCTCCACTAACAACGTCATGCACACCCGATGTGACCGGCTCCAAAGAAAGGCTTTCCATCGGCGCCATTTCAACAGGACCACTGCATCCCATCATCAATGTCATCATTGCTAAACAAATCGCTGCAATATGTTTTTTACGAAATGAAATGGATTGTCCAAAGTAACGCATACAACCTGCCACAAAATAAAATCTAAGTGCTCTGCTAATAAGGGACGCTAATACAAACGGCACGATCGCCATTTGAGATGCACCCGCCGCTAAAGTGAACACTTTATACGGGATTGGCGTCACGCCTGCAATGAAAATCGCAATAAATCCAAACCTTTGAAACCAGCTAACCGCCTCATCATAAAAAGACTCTAGATTCAGGATCTCTATCAATCCAACCCCGAGAGTTTCAAAAGCAAATAAGCCCAGCAAGTATCCAGCTACCCCACCCAAAACTGAGGTGAGGGTTGTCAATGCAGCGAGTTGCCAGGCCTGGGTCGGTTTGGCAAGCACCATCGGTGCTAACATGACGTCAGGTGGAATCGGAAAAAAGATCGCTTCAGTGAAACTTAAAAATCCGAGATAGACCTTTGCGTGACGCTTTCGACACCACTCAAGGGTCCATTGATAGAGGCCACCAAATAACGTTAGGTCACTTTCTTTTTTGTGTTGATCCATTGATTGAGATTATCCATCAGTGAATAGCCCGTCAGATCAGTTTGAAGCGGGGTTATGGTGACATACCCTGATTTTATGGCATGAAAATCGGTACCAGGTCCAGCATCTTGCTCCGGTCCAGCCGCCCCTATCCAATAAACCTCGTGACCTCTTGGATCTTCGCTCTGAATCGTACGCTCAGCACGATGTCGATTCCCTAAACGAACGACCTGGTATCCTTTGATCGCCTCAAATTCGAGATCTGGGACATTCACATTGATGAGAACAGGCTTTAGAAAGCTCTCCAAAGAAACCTGCTTCACCAACTCTTGAGCCACACGCCCTGCCACTTCATATTGATGCTTTTCGGGATAGCGAGCTCCCATTGAAATAGCAATGGCAGGGATATCAAAGAAACGCGCCTCAATAGCAGCTGCAACAGTCCCAGAATAAAAGACATCGTCACCTAAATTGGGCCCACTATTGATACCCGAGACAACCAAGTCAGGACGATTTTTCATCCAAGCAGTGATCCCTAAGTGAACACAATCTGTTGGCGTACCCGTTACAGCAAAAAAACCATTTTCTAACTTTGAGATCCGAACTGGATTCTCGATTGTCAGAGAATTGCTGGATCCGCTCCTATCTCGATCGGGTGCGATCACCGTAACTTCTCCAAGTGAAGATAAAGCATCCGCTAAAACTTTAAGCCCAATTGCATTCACACCATCATCATTTGAGACGAGTATTCGCATGTCTACTATTCCTGAATTGAAGTTAATAATACAACTGCATGCACTGCGATGGCTTTCTTCTCTCCAATCGCATCCATTTTTTCATTGGTCGTTGCCTTGACACTCACTTGATCCATATTAACCCCTAAAAGAACACTTAAGGATTCTCGCATCGCTATGATGTATGGTTTTAATTTAGGCGCTTCAGCTATCACACTCAGATCAACATTCAGTGGCGCAAACCCCATGGCAGCTATTTTTTCAACGACGGACTTTAGCAATAATTTACTATCCATGTTGGCATAACGCGGATCGGTGTCTGGAAAATGTTGCCCAATATCCCCTAAAGCAACGGCACCTAATAAGGCATCACACAATGCATGTATAGCGATATCACCATCTGAATGAGCAACGATGCCTCTTTCATAAGGAATTTTAATCCCTCCCAGCATCATAAAATCACGAGTCGGGTGCTCTTCAAAACGATGGATATCATATCCATGACCAATTCTCATGATACAGCCCCCTTATGGAATAAGATCAATGCTTCAGCAACCGCCAGATCGGCTTCCCAAGTGATTTTCAGATTATTTGGATGACCCGCAACAATTTTTGGTTTTGCACCAATCGCTTCAACGGCACTGGCTTCATCAGTAATTGTTTTTTTATGATTAAAACAATACGTTAGACCTTCCATCAAAAGAGATAAACGAAACATTTGAGGGGTGAGCGCTCTCCAGACGGTATTGCGATCAATATCCTGCACGATATGAAGTTGATGGACTTGTTTAAGCGAATCCGCAACCGGAGCTGATAAAATGCCACCAAACTCATGTTCTCCAACTTCCTTAATTAACTTACAGATATCACTCGAAAGTAAGCAAGGTCTGACGGCATCATGAACCAAGACCCAATCATGAGGAGCCGCTATTATAGGAAGTGCTTTTAATGCGTTCAGGACAGAGGCCGATCGTGTTTCTCCGCCAACAACCGTGATAATTTTTGGATGATCAGCTAATGATCTAAGCTTATGAAAATACTGATCTTCAGGACTGACAGCAATCAACACTTTTTTGAACAGCGGATCTTCTAAAAAAGGCTTAACGGAATGCTCTAAAACCGTTAACTTGTTGATAGAACGGTATTGTTTCGGGACTTGCCCTCCGAAGCGACGTCCAACACCGGCAGCTGGGATTATGACCCAATGTTGTCTTTTCCTGTCCATTCCACACCTGCTTACTGTGAAGTTTGATATAACGTCTCGCCTCGGCGAACCATCCCTAACTCATTTCGCGCTCGCTCTTCTAACGCACTGAGATGGTGCTTTAAATCCTGCACCTCAGCTTCAAGAACTTGGTTCCTATCTTTCAAACGTGCTAACGCTATGTCTTCTGCCGTCATTTCATTTTTTAGTCGTAATAACTCAACGACCCCACCATCTCCAACCCAAAAGCGAATTTGAAGAGAGATGAAAAGAATGATCAAAAAAAGAACAAATCCCTTTATCGCGACAACCACTGTTGAAATACCTGTTTCCCTGCATAACGGGCCCCGGATGTTGCTTCAATCCGAAGCAGTTGATTATATTTTGCAACCCGATCAGAACGACAAGGTGCACCCGTTTTAATCTGTCCTGCATTTAAACCGACTGCCAAATCTGCAATCGTCACATCTTCTGTTTCACCTGAGCGATGAGATACCACGGCATGATAGCCTGCCTTTTGAGCTAAGGTAATGGCTTCAATCGTTTCGCTTAAGGTGCCTATCTGATTTAACTTGATTAATACTGCGTTGGCAATCTTTTGTTCAATTCCTTTCTGAAGGATAGCAGGATTGGTGACAAATAGATCGTCGCCCACTAACTGAACACGCTGGCCGAGGGTCTGAGTGAGGTTAGCCCAACCGGCCCAGTCCGCCTCGTGTAATCCATCTTCAATCGATAAAATAGGGTATTGTCTAACCCAGTCGGCTAAAAAGTTAACAAAGGCCTCTGAAGAAAGCTTGCGGTTTTCAGATTCTAAGCAGTATTGATTATCGTGGTAAAACTCAGAAGCTGCGACGTCTAGTCCTAAGTAAATATGCTTACCTGGAGTGTAACCTGCTTTTTCAATCGCACTCAAAATAACATCAATAGCATGTTGATTAGATTTTAAGTTAGGCGCAAAACCACCTTCATCGCCGACACCGGTGCCTAAATTTAAAGTTTTAAGGACCGATTTGAGAGATTGATAAATTTCAACACCGGCTTGTAGGGCTTCTGAATACGTTTCAAAACCAACCGGTAAAATCATAAATTCTTGCAAATCAACATTATTGTCGGCATGCGCACCACCATTAAGAATATTCATCATGGGGACGGGCATACTCAGTGATTTCACATCGTATTGCTCATGAAGATACTGGTATAAAGGCTGTTTTTGTTCAGCCGCTTTCGCCCATGCAAAGGCTAAAGACACCGCCAAAATCGCATTGGCTCCCAACCGAGATTTATTGTCAGTCCCATCTAACGCCAACAAAGCCTTATCTAAACTGGCTTGTTCAAAAGTTTGAGACAGTAAATGGGTTGCAATGCTGTCGTTAATATGTTGAACCGCTTGGTTCACCCCTTTTCCTAAGTATCGTTTGGGGTTGCTATCACGAAGCTCCAAAGCTTCTTTCGAGCCCGTTGACGCACCAGAGGGAACAATAGCTCGTCCCTTTGCACCAGACGCTAGGGTTAATTCTGCTTCAACGGTTGGCCAACCTCTTGAATCCAAAACTTCTCGTGCTTCAATACGTTGAATACTAGACATAATCAGCCTCATCTAAATACATTTTTTCTTTTTTTAGGTCATCGTCTAACATTTTTAAATGTGCCAATAGCACTTTCAACCGTCCCAATGGCCAAGCATTGGGGCCATCACTCAAGGCTTTATCTGGATCCGGATGGGTTTCCATGAATAAACCCGCCACGCCCGTTGCAATCGCCGCACGCGCTAGAGCAGGCACAAACTCGCGCTGACCACCAGAAGAACCACCTTGACCACCAGGTAATTGTACTGAATGCGTCGCGTCATAAACGATAGGACATTGTGTTTCACGCATGACGACCAAGGATCGCATGTCTGAGACCAAATTTTGATATCCAAAACTAGCGCCTCGTTCACAAACCATAATCTGGTCATTACCGACGGCCTTGGCTTTCGCAACCACATGTTTCATATCCCAGGGGGATAAAAATTGACCCTTTTTAATATTGACTGGCTTCATGGTGCGCGCGACGTTTTGAATAAAATTCGTTTGCCTGCACAAAAATGCCGGTGTTTGCAAGACATCGATAATTTCGCAGATTTCATGAAGCGGCGTATCCTCATGAACATCGGTTAAAATCGGTATATTAAATTCTGTTTTAACACGATTTAAAATTTCTAAGCCTTCAACCATCCCAACGCCTCTAAAGCTATTGTGCGATGAACGATTGGCCTTATCAAATGAAGACTTATATATAAAGGGAATTTTAAGATCTTCCGTGATACGTTTGAGCGCTTCGGCAGTAGAAAGCGCTAGGGTCTCACTTTCAATCACGCAAGGTCCTGCAATTAAAAAGAAAGGGCTCTCTAATCCAACCGGAAAATTTAATAACTGTTGCATACTACGTCCCCTTTACTGAAGGCTTTTTTTTTATGCAAAATAGCGCTTTGCACAAAGGCGGAAAATAACGGATGGCCTTTTAAAGGGCTTGATGTAAATTCAGGGTGAAATTGACATCCTACATACCAAGGATGATTCGGCAACTCGATCATCTCGACCAAACTATGATCTTGTGAACGCCCTGAAACAATCAGACCCGCCTGGGTTAGAGAATCAACATATTTCTCATTCACTTCATATCGATGTCGATGTCGCTCAACGACAGAGGATTGACCATAAATTTGACTTGCCAAAGTTCCGGGCACCAAGTGACACGTTTGTCCGCCTAAGCGCATGGTACCCCCCTTATCAGAGGATTCGGTTCGAGTCTCAACCTGCCCTTTCGCATCTTGCCATTCTGTGACCAAAGCTATCACGGGATGAGGCGTATTCGGATCGAATTCTGTGCTATTGGCTGCTTTAAGTTGAGCAACCGATCTCGCAAAAGCAATCACTGCTGTTTGCATACCTAAGCAAATACCCAAATAAGGGACATTATGATCTTTAGCATATTGGGCTGCTAAAATTTTACCTTCGATACCGCGCTCACCAAATCCACCAGGGATTAAAATTGCATCTAAATCTTTTAAGGTATTGACCCCTTCTTTCTCTAAATCCTCAGAGTCAATATAAGTGATTTTCACATCCGTTTCGGTTTGAATACCCGCATGCTTCAAGGCTTCATTTAAAGATTTATAGGCATCGACCAAATTCACATACTTACCAACCATACCAATATTCACAGTATGTCGTGGATGCTGGAGTCGTCTTACCACTTCATCCCAATCAGCCAAATTCGCAGGTTTCGCATCAATCCCCATCTTTTCAAGAACGATATCATCTAAACCTTGAGCATGAAGTGCCCGAGGTATCTCATAGATAGAGCCTTGATCGATGGCTGATATGACGGCACGCTCTTCGACATTCGTGAACAATGCGATTTTGCGGCGCTCACTATAGGGTAGCGGCTTTTGAGAGCGGCAAATTAAAATGTCGGGCTGAATCCCAATAGAACGAAGCTCTTTGACAGAATGCTGCGTGGGTTTGGTTTTGATTTCACCTGAAGTTGGCAAATAAGGGACTAAAGTCAAATGTAAAAAGAGTGCGCGAGATTTACCGAGCTCCAACCCCATTTGACGAATGGCTTCCAGGAATGGCAAGGATTCGATGTCACCGACCGTCCCTCCAATTTCGACCATTGCCACATCACATTGGCCTGCGCCTTGGCGGATCCGATTTTTAATCGCGTCGGTGATATGTGGGATGACCTGAATGGTAGCGCCTAGATAATCCCCTCGACGCTCCTTTTGAATCACTTCGGCATAAATTTTACCGGCAGTGCAGTTAGAGCGCTTAGACGTGGTGCATTGAACAAAACGTTCATAATGACCTAAATCCAGGTCTGTTTCGCCGCCATCTTCGGTGACAAAGACTTCCCCATGCTGAAACGGGCTCATGGTCCCTGGATCCACATTGATATAGGGGTCAAATTTCATTAAGGAGACGGATAGTCCACGGGAGCGTAAAATAGCACCGAGTGATGCGGCTGTGATCCCCTTCCCTAAGGAAGAAACCACCCCACCAGTAATAAAAATATAGCGCGTCATGAGGGCCCTTACATCTAATAGCTTGAACGGCTGATTAATACCAAGATGGGAGGTAATTTTACCAAATTTAGAGGGGGTGGACTACCTTTAAATCTAAATTATGCTAGTTGAATAGATAATCTCAGGGCGTCCTAAATCAAGTGTCGTTGATCCTTCCTAGGGATTATATGTTTGGTGACATTCGCTCTTTTATCGAATCTTCCGAATCTGTGGTGTTTTCTTTCGATTCTAAAGATGTGATTACGCTCTTAATACCCGGATAATCCTTTTTGATGTCCTCTAATTTTGCATCGATGTCAAGAATCTGATCGTCATACGAAACTTTTGGAGTAAGAGTGAAATCATCACCTTCCTGTTCGTCCTTCTTAGAAAGGCATTCTTTTTTACTTTCTACCAATTTCACAACGTTTCCAATAATGTGGATTGGTATGTTAAGCTGATTTCCGAAAGCTTCAATATTTTTAGCTTGTTGTTGCAGTTCAGTTGTGGCTCTTAATTTTGCAATCGTTGGATTAATCTTTTGATGAAACCATTTGAAAAATTGCTTAACAATATTCATATCACGTGAGGGGGCATTTTGAAGCGCCTTAGTTGCTTCATAAGCATGCGCTTTGTAGGCAAGTGATTGGCAAGCAGCCCTCATGCTGTTTGCTGTTGAGTCTGGTTCATTGATTTCTTTAATTGTTTCTTCAATTTCAGCTTTAAATCTAATCAACACCTCTTGGGCAGCATTAGCAAGAGAGGCGCGCTTATTCTCGCGTTCGCGTTTGTGCTTGATCCAAGAAGATAGAAAATTCGAACGCTGCTTCGACTGCGATCCTAAATCATCGATGTGGACTTGAATCTTAGCTAAAACCTGCTTTAACATTCCTATTGTCTGCTCCTGCTGCTCCTGCTGCTGCTGATATTGTGTCCGAAAATCATTCTCAACTTTTAATACGTCAATTTTTTTTGTAGAAAGTTTTTTATTATATTTTCTTATTAATTCTACGTATTTTCTGTCTTTCTCTATATCATCCTCCTTAATTTTCGAAACATCTTGAACGTTATCTCTTCCCTCTTGAATTAACTCACTCGCCGCCATATAGAAATTCGTAACTGTATACGCTTTTTCACCCATACACTTTTTATCATCGCTATAAATCTTATTTATGCATTGAAGATCTCCTTCTGTAAGACGGATATTGTTAAATTTCAAATATTGAACCGTAAAAGGCATCAAGACTCCTGCATCACTTTCTGAACCAATTATTGCATAACATTCCTTATATAACTCCTGCATAGCCCATTCGATCATAGATATCGCTACACGAGTCTCGATAGTCTGGTCTTCTGCATTTTCTTGTAAATCTTTTGGAATCTGAAGCTTCTTGAGATTATCGACAATCACCTTCCCGAAAACGTTTGAATTAGCGCTATCATTAGGCCCACTTACACTCATTTTAACCGCCAATAATACCTCAGCAACTGATAATGAGACTTTCCGCGAGCCGAATTAGTTTCCTTTAAAGCGGAAGCAATATTATTAAAAAAAACAGGGTATTACGATGACATCATGGGGCTAGGCGATTGCAGATACACTCTCTAGAAAGTTTAAGACTGAAAATCCCTGAAAGGGATGCTTGGTCTCGCCTGCAGATACCCTTCACAGCTGAGTTTTCGGTGGTTGCTTGTCCGTCCGATGCTCAAGCAGGTACCCGAAAAATCAGCTGTTGTGGGTATACTATAAAAAAATGGCTTGAAATTTCGACTCAATTGCTTCCAACTCTTGTGTTGTTAATGATTCAAATTCCTTTTCACGAGCGCGCTTTGAGAGTTTTCCATACCCCTGCTGTAAGAATACAATCAAAAGGTTTACTAACCGGTCAGGCATATCGAGGTAACTCTCAATAAATCTTTTCATCTCGTCGTATTTTTGCAAATAATCTATTTCTTTAGGTAATACTTTTTCTATGGTCTCCTGAATGCAAGAAAACAAAAACTCTGCTTGTTTGGTTGCATCAAAATAACGATAAAGATCGACTGTTTCATTTAGAATCTCTACGTTATTTTTTGGTGTTGGCCGCCATTTAATGAATTTTAGTCGCTGGGCTGAATAGGTTTCCAGCACGATGCGATAAATATTTATCTTTTCAAGGATGACATACGAAATCGGGAATATAATACCTTCGGGTGTGAAGCGTTTCCGCGACAACACATGATGAATCAGATAGCGATGAATTCTCCCATTCCCATCTTCAAAAGGGTGAATAAACACAAAACCAAAAGCAATCGCCGTTGCAGCCAGTACAGCATTGTAACTAGAATCACTAAGCAACTCATCTACTGCAATTAATCCCTGCATTAAATCACATAAATCTTGAAATCGCGCAGAAATATGTGATGGGATAGGTAATTGTGTTGCTCTGTCATGTTGACCTATGAATCCCCCCTCATTTCGATATCCAGGTTGTATGTATCTAAAATCCTGAATGACTATTTTCTGTAGCCTCAAAAATTCATCGTGAGATAAGGGATGCAAGCCAGCTTGACCAATTGCGCGTCCCCATCTCTCTGATCGATCATAAGGGGGGCTCTCTCCTTCTATCGCAAAGGAAGCTTTTGAATCCTCAAGCAATAAAAACGCTGCCGCTCTCAAAATAAGATCGGAATGGATATCTTTCAGCCTCGTTTTAACCAAATGGCTTAAATCACTATGGATAAAATTTTCAAGTACTTCTGTTTTACGAATAATCGGACAAAAATTAGGGACACCTGGTAAATTATTGTTAACGCGATGTCTTTGAGAGCGTCGAGAAGGTCCGACATATTGTAGCTTTGAATCCAAAACATCAACATATCTTATTTTGGTATCTTGAATATCCTTGATATCAAGCGTCACCCCTTTCAGCCATTCAACTAAAAACCATATTCGTCTGTTATAGAGGCTGTTTATTTCTGATTGAATGAGCTCCTTAATCTCATTTTGGGAGACACGCGAAAATAGTGCACTTAATACCCATAAATTTACGCCTTCGTATTTTAATGCGAATACTAGATGAGCATAAAGATTGTCCGCAGGCTGATGCCTTTTGGTAAAAACACGCCAAATGCCCTCTTGATAACGTTTATGTTTCATACTAATTGCGCAAATCAAATCTGGTAACGGCACCTCAAGTTGATAGGCATCTATGATAGCTGAATACCCAGCCAACCGAGCGGCTTTCTCAGGTAGAGGTAATCCTTGAAAACAGTCCGCTCCACCCGAAAAAACTCTGCTAACAGCTCTTATCATGAAAATCATCCGATTATGCTCTATTTATGACTGTAGCATGATTTTAATCCGCCAGCAATGAAGAAAGTCCGCATTTAATAATTTATATGAAAATAGTCCGCTTCTTTTACCTAAAGTAGATTAGGCGATTGCAGATACACTCTCTAGAAAGTTTAAGACTGAAAATCCCTGAAAGGGATGCTTGAGCGCCATGTGACATCTGATCTGTCAGAACATCCAAGATAACTTCTCCCTTCACGCGCCTAACCTCAACCTCGCCCCAGCGAATTTTGGGATGCCTATCAATACCTGCCTCGACCAGCTGACGCAAAATATCATCCAATTTTACTTCACTGGGTAATGGGAAAGCATTGAGCCTGAGCCAATAACGAAAAAAATTTTTTTGGCGAGAATACGAGAGCTGGGCGAGCTTAGACGTCAAGATACATCCATTCGGCGACAAGAGTAACTCCAAATCTAAAGCGGCTACTTCGTCTAGCAGTAAATTGGCTTCTCCTGCATGTTTAGCCGTTCGCGCTTGTGCTTGATCCAAGAAGATAGAAAATACGTATTTTTTGTCTTTCTCTATATCATCTTCCTTAATTTTCAAAACATCTTGAACGTTATCTCTTCCCTCTTGAATTAACGCCCACGCCGCCATATACAAATTCGCAATTGCATACGCTTCTTCACCCATCCACTTTTTATAACCGCTATAAATCTTATCTATGCATTCAAGATCTTTTTCTGTAAGTTTGCCCTTCGTTTTGTTTTGGTTGGCCAACCTTCGTAAATTCGTTAGATTTGGTAACTGGAGTTGGGTTAGGTGAACTAAGATAAGTATTGGAATTGCTTAGTGCTTGATTTTCTTCATGGCCATTTTCTTCATGGCCCACTCCGTATCCTGTCTTAAGAGAACGCTCAAGCTGTTTCAATTTTGGATCATTTTTTTCAATAAAATTTTGAATATTTTGATTAACTTCAGAATTAATAGTATCCTTTCGGTCGAAGAGCCAGGTTAAGATTTTTTGAAAAATACTCGATTGAGATTTATTTTTCGAGGGCAAGACATCGTCACTATATTGTTGATCAACATGTTGGCGCGCCAGTTCAAGCATGGCGGGCATCGATTTAGATTCTATAATCCGATTAATCCCAACACGCAATTCACTGTATTTTTCAGGCGGTTTAATTATTGAAAATGGAAAAGACTTGGCGCGCTCATCTATTTTCTCCACAATCGAACTTAATTCATTTTTCAGCTGCTTCATTTCAATTTCTGTTTCTTTATGGCGAAAACCTTCCTCAACCTGCGGGTCAACTGTAAATAAATTTTGACAATGCATTTCTTTTTTTAACGTCTGTAATGATTCGTTTTCATCATCGCTAGACAATAAAAAATTACGCATCGCGTTTAAAAAATTTTGTCTGTCATCCCATTCATTCGTGTTAGGCTCTCTATGAAGTACCCACTCTAAGATATCAATATCGAGGCTTTTACTTTTAACACGGTAATATATGAAAGACTGAATCAATAGTGTATTTAGATTTTCTTGAGGCAGATTATTTGCCTTGAGGATTTCTAATAATTCTTCATAAAACTTATCGACAGCCCATCTAATCATCGATATCGCGACACGAGTCTCGATAGTCTGGTCTTCTACTCTTTGATAATATTTATCAGGTGAACCCTCAAGCTTTTCAAGTTTATCGATAATCACGTTCAAGAAAACGTTTGAATTAGCGCTATCATTAGGCCCACCTGCACCCATCTGAATCCCCAATAATACCTCAGCAACTGATAATGAGACTTTCCGCGAGCCGAATTAGTTTCCTTTAAAGCGGAAGCAATATTATTGAAAAAAAACAGGGTATTACGATGACATCATGGGGCTAGGCGATTGCAGATACACTCTCTAGAAAGTTTAAGACTGAAAATCCCTGAAAGGCATGCTTGCTCTCGCCTGCATATATCACAGCGCCATTTAAAATCTTATCTGGCATCAGACCTGAAATGTATTTTAAACTTTTAATGAAGGTCGCATCAAATGTTTTAGCAGATTTAATTTCAACGGGGATTAAGTTAGAGGCTGTTTTAAACAAGATATCAACTTCATTCTGATGATTATCTCTATAGAAAAATAAATTATGATCTTTACCAAGATTATATTGATGCTTAACCAACTCCATAATAACCATATTTTCAAAAATACTCCCTCGCAAGGGATCGCGCAGTAATTGTGTTTTATTTTCGATACCCAGCAAATAACAAACCAAACCCGGATCGATAAAATAGATCTTAGGTGATTTTACAATTCGCTTGTTCACATTCTCAAAATAGGGGCGTAACTTTATCGTAATAAAGGATGCCTCTAAAACAGAAAACCATTGCTTTATCGTATGATTAGAAATACCTAAATCATTACTCATACTGCTATAACTGACTAATTGACCCACCCTGCCCGCAGCCAAATGTAAGAAATCCTGGAATAATCCTAAATCTTTGACATTAATCATTTTCCTCACATCTTTCTCTAAATATGTTGCTACATAGTCTTGATAGTATTTATTTTGATCAATCGCTTGTTGATATAATTTAGGGAAAAATCCACTTAACAAATACTCTTCATAGCTACTATTTAAATTTGAAACGCTTAATTCTGAAAAAGACAGGGGTAATAATTTCAATATTGCGGTTCTGCCGGCAAGCGATTGTGATATTGCTTGATGCAATTCGAGCTGATGACTGCCTGTTAAAATGAATTGACCGTTTTTACCTTGGTCATCAACATATACTTGTAAATAGGATATTAAATCAGGCAATCGTTGCACTTCATCTATAATGGTGCCTTGTTCCGATAGGTTGTCCAAAAATCCACGCGGATCCGCAGCAATCAAACGCCGCTCGTCCGGAGCCTCTAAATTGACATATTGCATTTCCGGAAACAACCCACGAACTAAGGTAGATTTCCCAGCCTGCCTAGGGCCGAGAACCGTCACAATGGGATATTGTGTAGCTAATCGTTTTAATGGCAAGGCCATCAACCGTGGGATCACATCTAACTCCGTACAAAATGGAAGTTCAACTTCCATATTGTACAATATGAGCGATAAAACTTAAATACTGGCCATATTTTCGGTGCGCAGCAAGATAACTTCTCCCTTTACGCGTCTAACCTCAACCTCGCCCCATTGAATTTTGGGATGCCTATCAATACCTGCCTCGATCAGTTGACGCAAAATATCATCCAATTTTACTTCACTGGGCAATGGGAACGCATTGAGCCTGAGCCAATAACGAAAAACATTTTTTTGACGAGGATACGAGAGTTGAGCCAGCTTAGACGCTAGGATACGTCCATTCGGCAATAAGAGTCGCTCTAAATCTAAAGCAGCTACTTCGTCTAGCAGTAAATTCGCTTCTCTTGCATGTTTAGCCGTTCGTGCCAGAGTCGATACCACACTAGGATAGCGCTTGATCATATTCGGAATTAATTCATGACGAATATAATTACGCTTAAATTTTAAATTCGTGTTCGAATCATCATCAATATAATTTAAATTGAATTCTGAAACATAGGCGTCAATCCCGTTTCGATCGATGTTTAATAATGGCCTTGCAAGCATCCCACTACCGAGCACCTTGATAGGCGCTATACTCGATAGTCCCTGCAATCCAGAACCTCGGATGAGATTGATCAGAACCGTTTCAGCTTGATCGTTTTGAGTGTGGGCCGTACAAAGCAGATCGCCCGGTTCTAAAAGGCTTTGAAACCACTCATATCGAGCCTGCCGAGCCCAAGCCTCAATACTGTCACCTTTCTTAGGGTGAGTTGTGAGGGTTTTAGTTAAAATGGAAAGTTCTAAGCTATCAGCTACTTGCTGACAATGTGCCGCCCAATCGTCGCTATACTCGCTTAATCGGTGGTTCACATGACAGGCTATCAGTGCTGAACCCGGAAAAGGCGCATCACATCGCTCAAGTGCGCTTCTTAGAGCGTGTAACAAAACATGCGAGTCACGCCCACCGCTATAGGCCACCCAAATTCGCTCAGGGATAGCGGGTAACTGCTCAAACCAAACCTTAAGTCGGTCAACAATCACTTACAATTGCCCAAGCGACATCAATCGGCTGTACCGATGCTCCATCAAATCAGCAATAGGCATTGCACTTAAAGTGTTTAAATTTTCAACAAGACGTTGTTTAAGGGCTTTGGCCATGGCTTCAACATCTCGATGCGCTCCGCCTAGCGGTTCTGGGACAATCTCATCGATTAAATCAAGCGATAATAACTTTTCAGCGGTGATCCCCATCATTTCAGCCGCTTCTTTAGCTTTATCTGCGCGCTTAAATAAAATAGTAGCGCAACCTTCCGGTGAAATCGTTGCATAATAGGCATACTGAAGCATCATCACACGATCGCCAATTCCAATCCCCAATGCCCCACCAGAGCAGCCTTCACCAATAACCACGCAAATAATTGGCGTCTTGAGATCTGACATCTCTAGCAGATTACGAGCAATGGCTTCACTCTGACCTCTCGCTTCCGCTTCAATCCCAGGATAAGCACCTGGGGTATCGATTAAGGTGATCACCGGCAGTTTGAATTTTTCAGCCATTTTCATTAGACGTAAAGCTCGACGATACCCCTCAGGATGCATCATCCCAAAATTACGCCTGATTTTTTCTTTGGTATCTCGGCCTTTTTGCTGCCCAATCACCATGACAGGCTTGCCCTCTAACCGCGCAATACCCGCCACAACCGCTAAATCATTCCCAAATACCCTATCGCCATGTAATTCTTCAAAGTCTGTGAAAATCCGCTCAATATAGTCGAGGGAAAAAGGTCGCAGGGGATGACGAGCCAGCTGAGTAACTTGCCAGGCTGTCAAAGATTTGAAAACAGATTTAGTTAAGTCTCTACTTTTGGCTTTCAAGCGATTAATTTCTTCACTAATATTAAGCGCACTGTCTGAACCCACCAGTCGGAGTTCCTCGATTTTCGCCTCCAATTCAGCGATAGGTTGTTCAAAATCAAGAAAGTTTGGATTCATATCCCCACCCACACCACAACTACAAATTTGGGCTCATGGTACCATTCTGGCAGCCAGCCAACAAATGCTAGATGTAAAAAAATTCATCTGAACACTTGTTATTACACGGATAAATTTGTATTTTCTAGAGGTGAAGGGTTTGTTTAGTAATGAAGATGAATGTTATTTATCTGAATTACAAATACACACTCGTCAACTAGAATCTAGATTAATTGATATATCAGGAGTGTTTAGATGAAACGGACGTCCAAAAAAGTCGGTCTCGCATTAGCCGCTGCTGCAGCAGCTGTATTAGCCTCAGGCTGTTCTTCACTTTGCCCAGGCGAACAAGCCACCGTGAAGTGCTCCGGCGTGAATGCATGCAAAGGCTCTTCTTCTTGCGCAACACCGGACAATTCTTGCAAAGGCCATAACGGCTGCCAATCTAAAGGCTGGTCTTGGATGACTAAGAGCGAGTGTATGGCTAAAGGTGGTACCGTCATGGAATAATCGCTTTAGGCGACTATTTTTGACAGTAATAGCGGCCCATCGGCCGCTATTTTTTTAGAGGCAGTAAGGAATACTATGGACTCACTTTGTCACCCGCCACTGGGTTTTGGATTAGGACTGAGAACCACTCATTACCACGATATCCTTGAAACAAAGCCCCACCTCGATTGGTTTGAAGTATTGACTGAAAACTATCTCGTGCCCGGCGGTAAGCCACTTTATTACTTAGATCAAATTAAAGAACATTACCCTTTAGTCATGCATGGTGTCTCCATGTCCATTGGGACCACCGATCCGCTCAACTGGGATTATCTAAAACAAGTCAAAGCGCTGCGTGATCGCATTGACGCAAAATGGCTCTCTGATCATCTCTGTTGGACCGGTGTCAACAAAACCAATCTGCACGACCTCTTACCACTCCCATATACCGAAGAAGCGATTAGACACCTGGTGGGACGTATTCAACAAGTTCAAGATTTTATGGGACATCGGATTCTCATGGAGAATGTCTCAAGTTATTTAACCTATCAAAGTTCTGAAATGACGGAATGGGAATTTTTAACGCGCATCGCCACCGAGGCAGATTGCTTACTACTATTAGACATCAACAACATTTTTGTAAGTAGCTTCAACCACCAGTTCGATCCCTATGCGTATTTGCGCGGCGTACCAGCCAATCGTATTCAACAATTTCATTTGGCAGGTCACAGCAATTATGGGGACCATATTATTGATACGCACGATCATCCTATTGTTGATCCGGTTTGGGCACTCTACGCTGAAGCACTGAACCTGTTTGGTCCTGTCTCCACCATGATTGAGCGAGATGACCATATTCCGCCCTTATCAGAATTACTATTGGAATTAGAACAAGCTCGTCACATCGCTCGCGATTACGTTGTTTCACAAGGAGTGGTTGAACATGACTTCGCTTGAAAAACTTCAAAACGATTTCCAAACTTATTTGATGAAAAGTGATGAAAAGATTGCTCTACCACATATTTCACCTGCAACCCCATTTTCAGCGAGTCAACGATTAGGGGTCTATCATTACGCTTATCGCGGACGATTAAAAGATGTGTTGGCTGATGATTTTCCAAAATGCTTCACACTTCTCGGAGAAGAAGATTTTGAAAAAGCAGCCTACCACTATTTGGACACCTACCCTTCTCATCATTTTTCAGTGCGCTACTTTGGACTCTACTTTAGCCAATTTCTAAAGCACACAGCACCTTATGATCGTCTTCCTGTACTCTCCGAGATGGTTCGCTTTGAATGGGCAGCCCAATCTACTTTGGATGCCAAAGATGAGCCACTATTAAAATATGAGGATTTAAGCCGTATCGCAGCTGATGAATGGCCTAATATCATCTTTAAGTTCCACCCCTCCGTTAGGATAGAGTCATTTGAGTGGGATACTGTCTCGATTTGGCGTGAAATCGATCAAGAACAACCCCCAAGAGAACCAAAACGGTTAGAGGCACCTATCACGTGGCTGCTCTGGCGCAATGACTTACGCTGCTATTTCAAATCATTATCAACACCTCAGCAGTTACTCGCTCAAAGCATTCAACAAGCATTACCTTTTGGAGATATTTGCGAAAGAATGTGTACCGTATTACCCGAATCAGAAGTGCCAACCACCGCTATGGAAACACTACTCGGATGGGTGAATGGAGGTGTCTTGGCATCACCTTAATCAAGGCTTAAGGTGATGCTGGATCTGTGCAATAGCAATGTCTCGTGCATGAATCATGAACTGAGGATCGACAAGACTTGCGTTTCCATGCAGAACATCCGCTCTTTTTCTTATAATCAGAGTTCTAAATTGTTGCCCTACGAGTTCAGGTGTAGGATTCGGGTGTTGCTTTAATTCCAAAATACTGAATGGATCGCGCCCTTGAAGCTGCTTTTTAATCATTGCATTCAATGCGCTCTGAAAAAAAACTTGCTCATATTCAGGCGATTTAAGCTTTTCTTTAAAATAATTGAAAATGCCACCTAGAAATTTAATACGAAAAGTGTCTTTTATTGAAGACTCTAGTCGATCCAGTTGGTTTAAAGTAGGACTTCCTTCAGCATGTCCTTGATTTTGATATTGAAGTTTAAGGATTTCGAAAACATAATTCACATGAGGCATATAAGCATCCACTTCTATAGCAAGTGCCTCATTCAGAAATGAATCTAATTCAGCCTCATAATCATTCGGAACTTTATTTCCACCATAGTTTGAAGCCCAATTTTGAAATTTAGAAAAGATAGTTCGTTCCAATTGAGAGACTATCTCTAAATTGATCTGATTCTGATTAGTAAATAATTCATTAAATAGTCTATCAAAATTGGCTTCTTCTAGTGGAGATGGACTATCTAAATACGATTTTAAGACAGAAAATGTTTTGAATAATTGCCACGACAGATTGACACTACCGAGAAATGCGTAACTTAAGAAATGTGACATAAGACTTGAGACACCAAACAGCGAAACCGCTTTAAAAGTTAAGCCAAAGGGCCAAGCCACGTAAGCACCCACCATCATACTGCCTGCAACCAATACATATTTTAGCCAGGGCTTTTGGTTTAAAAAATAATTCGTGTATCCCCACCAATTTTTTAAGAAATTGCTAGATGTTGCATTGTTCATAAAGGGCATTTTGAGTACCTAATATTCGAAATGTAAGTAAGCTTATAGACTTTAAAAAAATAGTCAAGCCTGAGCGACAAACGGCTGTGCTCGGCTTATATCCCCTTCACAGCTGAATTTTTGCGGTTTTTTGGGTATATTAAGCTTAGGAATTAAATTCAAAATAACTGACGAGATTTTGATCGGGTCTATCAGATTGCCCAGACTCATAAAACCGAAATCGCCCCTTTTTCAAAGGCGTAAAAGACCATTCTATAGTCTGCTCTGGGGGAAGCCCTATCGTATTATAATCAACTTTAGAAGCACCATTGACATAATGGGTCACAATCGCAGTATTCAGGTTATCGAATTCCATCATCAAATTAACTGGGTGTGGATTCGTGATCTTAAGCGTATATCGATGGTCCACCTTCATTTGTATATCTTTAGGCTCGAACGAAGGTGACTCCACTGATTGACCTATAGTAATCCGTATTTCCGTCGGTGGGTCTTGAGATAAAGCATGTGCACTGACCGTATATAACAGCGTCGAAATTAAAACCACCGCAAACGGTATTTTAACAGGCTTAAAGCCAAATAATTTATACAAAATATTACATATGGTTAACACAACGATTGCAGGGTAACATACCATCACAATGGGATGGATGATACTCATTAATTTGGTAAATCCCAGATTAGCAAAGAAGACAGTGATCATCATAATCAGCAGAATAGATCCAGAGTAACTGAAGGTATGGTCAGGCATCCAATGCCAAAAATTAAATTCCTGATCTAA
This sequence comes from Gammaproteobacteria bacterium, assembly GCA_046348545.1. GTDB lineage: Bacteria > Pseudomonadota > Gammaproteobacteria > Berkiellales > Berkiellaceae > JAXMEB01. The sequence goes on along the minus strand of JAXMEB010000004.1, from coordinate 597,578 downwards.
CACCTCAACCAGCATCACAGCTAAACTCATAACGGTTGTAATACACGCCAGCGCTATCGCTATGTTGCTGATGATAGACCATTTAACCCCTAGAACAGAGACCGCAAGATAAGACAAAATCGCTTCCAGCGGCACCCCTTCTAACTTGTCTAAATTGGAAGCAGATACCCAGCTAAGCCCAATATATATCAGAGCCAATATAGCACCGCCAATGAGACTAGCTCCGATCGCGACGGGGATGAGTTTTTTTACTTTATCTTCAAGTGTTTTAATAGCAAGGCTTTCTTTGAGTAGATACCAGATTGGGGCAGCAAAAAAGAGCGCCGCCATCAGATCCATCGTATCGTATCCGACCAATAGCCCCTGCTTGAAAGCTGAGGTGGCGCTGATACCTTTATGGGGTAAAGTAATATCCGAGTAAACCCCAAAAAATATAATAGATAACAGCGAAATAATGAGAACTGGACTTAAAATATAACCCAGCAGCCCTAACAACCACTCCCGCTTTGCTATTGAAACAACGACCAAAAACGCCGAAATCAAACTGAATTGAAATAACGTTAAGGTGGGCATAAAAGGCCTGACCGCCTCAAAGGCAACGATAAAGCACCTTGGCATCACCGCAAAGGGCCCTAATAAACAAAGCGCTAAGAAGATGAGCGCATTACCAGGAACCTTGCCTATCCTTGAAAAAAACTGGGTACAATTGCCTTCATACAAGATTGCCGCAAATAACCCCAGCAAAGGCCCTCCGATTGCAGTCACCAAAAGACCCAACAATGCCCAAGTGATTTCATCGCCGGCAAAAAAACCTAGCGTTAAGGGAAATACAACATTGCCTGCTCCAAAGAACATTGAAAAAATCGCTATGCCGGTTACCCAGGTGATTTTCTGTTTAAATACTTGCATCATTTAACCTTCATCAGCACTATATTCTACGCTAACAGCCTGTTCGCCCAAGCATTTTTGTAAAGATTCCAGCAATGCGTTTTCTGGAGAGCAGCGCCAATCTCGTCCAAATCTCAAATACACATGAGCTTGACCGTGTTTCATTTGGCATACAATCGGAAAAGAGCCATGCTTAAAGGATTGAAGTAGTGATTTAATCTCATTAAGCGATTCAGTCGGTTGCTTGCTCTCAGGTAAGCAAATCTTTAAATGCTTTGCAAATCGGCCCCTAGCGCTTGCCATACTCAAAACACTTTTAGCCGTGAGGCGAAGCCCCTGCGTAAAATTATCTACACTAACCGTGCCTTCAACCACAATTAAGTTATCTTTATATATAATGTCACGCACGTCACTCAATATGTCCGAGAAAACAGTGACATCGATTTTAGATTGGCCATCTTCTATGGTCAGGACAGCCATTCTATCACCTCTTTTAGTTTGTAAGAAACGCACCTGATTAATAAACCCGGCTGTTTTCACGACGCTGTCCGATACCCCTAGCTTACGAATGGATGATATGTCCATGTTTTTAAACTCATGGGCATACGGCGTCATGGGATGTCCTGAGAGATAATACCCCAAAGTCTCCTTCTCACCTTTCAACTTTTCCAAAAGTGTTAATTTTGGAACGTTATCAAGCTTAGCCTGGATGTCCGGTTTATCAATTTCTTCTCCAAATAAATCAAATTGCCCCTGAGAACGCTGCTTGGAGTGTTGTTCTGCGTGCTGAAGGGCGCCTTCCAAGCTCGCCAAGAGATGGGCTCGGTCTAATCCAAAATCATCTAAAGCACCTGAACGAACTAATGCCTCTAACACCCGTTTATTGATTTTTCGTCCATCGATTCGATTAATAAAATCATGCAAATCTTTAAAAGGACCATTGGCTTGACGCTGAATTAAAATGCTTTCAATGGCAGCCTCACCAACCCCTTTGATGGCACCTAGGCCATAACGAAGGTGAGCGGCCGATTGAACTGTAAATTTCCACGAACTTTGATTGATGTCCGGTGGTAAAATCGTAATACCCAGCTGTGCGCAGTCCTCAATCATCATCACGACTTTATCGGTATGTGCCATATCGGCAGATAGAACTGCCGCCATGAAGAAATCAGCATAATGCGTTTTTAACCATGCCGTTTGGTATGAGAGTAAAGCGTAGGCTGCTGAGTGAGATTTGTTAAAACCATACCCTGCAAATTTTTCCATCAAATCAAAAATATGCGTTGCTATAGCTTCTTCAACACCTCTTGCGACCGAGCCTTTTGTAAAGATTTCACGTTGCTTACGCATTTCTTCCGGCTTCTTTTTACCCATCGCACGGCGAAGCAAATCAGCACCGCCTAGTGTATAGCCTGCCAATTTCTGCGCAATCTGCATCACCTGTTCTTGGTACAGAATAACGCCATAGGTTGGTTTCAAAATAGGCTCTAAGTCAGGATGAGGATATTCAATAGGCGCTCGTCCGTGTTTACGATTGATAAAATCATCGACCATCCCCGATTGCAAAGGTCCTGGCCTAAAGAGCGCAACCAATGCAATGATTTCTTCCAGCTCATCTGGTAACAGCCTTGAAATCAGATCCTTCATGCCTCTAGATTCCAGCTGAAATACGGCTGTTGTTTTACAAGCTTTTAATAGTTCAAATGTTTTAGGATCATCTAAGGGGATTCTATCGATACAGATAGATTCTAAATCAGATTTTTTTCTAAATTCATTAATGGCCTGAACAGCCCAATCGACAATAGTGAGTGTCTTAAGGCCCAGAAAGTCAAACTTGACCAGGCCCATTTTTTCAACATCATCTTTATCAAATTGTGTTACGACATGATCAGAGCCAGGTTCACAATAAAGCGGAACGAAATCGATCAGTTTAGAGGGGGCAATGACAACCCCGCCCGCATGCTTGCCAACGTTTCGAACTAATCCTTCTAGTTTTTTAGCTAGATCAATCAGCTCTTTGACCTCCTCTTCAGTATCATAACGCTGCTTTAATAAGGCTTCTTGCGTCAAGGCTTTTTCTAAAGTGATGCCCAGCTCAAATGGAATCAATTTGGCAATTTTATCCACAAAACCATAAGGATGATTCAAAACCCTCCCCACATCTCGCACCACTGCTTTTGCAGCCATGGTACCAAATGTTGCAATTTGTGAAACGCTCTCTCGACCATATCGCTGTGAAACATAATCAATGACACGATCACGATTATCCATGCAAAAATCCACGTCAAAGTCAGGCATTGAGACCCGCTCAGGATTTAAAAAACGTTCAAAGAGCAATTCATACGCTAAGGGATCTAAATCGGTGATATTCAAGGAATACGCTATGAGGGAACCCGCGCCTGAACCTCGACCTGGCCCAACTGGGATATGGTGGTCTTTAGCCCACTGAATAAAGTCTGCCACAATCAAAAAGTAACCGGCATAGCCCATGCGATTGATCACCTTAAGCTCTGAGGCTAGTCGCTCATCGTAAGGCTTTCTTAAGTCAGGTTCCGCCCTTTCAGGGAATATTTGCTCAAGTCGCTTATCTAAACCTATCTTCGCTTTTTCAGCAAAAAACTCATCGATGGTCTGACCTTGAGGGACTGGAAAATTCGGCAGGTAAACATTATCTAGCTTTATTTCAACATTACATCGTTTTGCAATCTCAACCGTATTCAAGACGGCGCCAGGCATATCTTGAAATAGTCGATTCATTTCTGCTGGCGATTTAAGATATTGCGCTTGAGTGTATCGTTTTGGCCTCTTTTCATCTGCCAAAATGGAGCCTGATTGTATACAAACGCGTGCTTCATGCGCTGTGTAATCATCTTCATCTAGGAAAACGATGGGATGCGTTGCAACCAGTGGAATTTGATGTTTAATCGCAATGTGCCGTATCGATTCATTGAAGACGGTTTCGTGCGGTTGTGAAAGTCGTTGAACCGAAAGATAAAGTCTATCTTGAAAGGTCTGATGCCATAAATTTAATGACTGTTCTACCTTTGCATTCTCCTCCGAGATAACATGACAACCCAAATCGCTTTTTTGCCCTAATAAAATCAATAAACCAGCTTGATGCTCAAGAATCCATGACAATGGTATAATTGGGACTTCTGCTCTAGGTGCTAATTGAAATGCTTTTGAGATGAGTGCAATTAAGTTACGATATCCTGCTTCATTTTGACAAAGCACCACCGCTTGGCATTGGGGGCCATTTTCAACCTGATACCAAAGCTCAGCGCCAATAATCGGCTTCAACCCATACTGCACCGCAGTCGAATAAAATTTCACTAATGCGAATAAATTGCATACATCCGTCAGCGCAATCGCTGGGATCTGCAATTCAACACATCTTGCACACAGGGTCTTAAGTCGAATTAAACTATCCATAATAGAATATTCACTATGGACATGAAGCGGAATAAAGGTTTCACTCAACCGCATGATAAGCCTTCATTTCTCTGACGGGCGAAAAACTTTGACGATGAATATCACAAGGACCCCAGGTACGAAGTGCCGCCATATGAGACTTGGTACCATAGCCTTTATGATCGGCAAATCCATATTGGGGATACTGCTGATCAGCTTCAAGCATCATTCGATCACGCGTTACCTTAGCCAAAATCGAGGCCGCACTAATCATAGGAATAAGTTGGTCACCTTTTATAATGCATTCTATTGGACAAGGCAAGCTAGGCGCTTGATTGCCGTCAATTTGAACCAAGACTGGATGAACAGGCAAATGCTGATAGGCGCGTTGCATAGCCATTAAGGTCGCTTGCAAAATATTATACTGGTCAATTTCTGCGACGCTGGCTACCCCAATGGCCCAATAGGCTGTATTTTGAATCTCGCTAAATAAAGCTTCACGTTTTTTGGGGCTCAATAACTTGGAATCTTTCAAACCTTTTGGAATAATATCAGTTTTAAAACAAACCGCTGCAGCAACGACTGGACCCGCTAAGGGACCTCTCCCAGCCTCATCAATCCCTGCGATCATGATTGTTGTACCTTATACTCGTGGACATATCAGTTTCAAAGTGAAAACTGATATTAGTGCGTTGATTTTTCCAGGAGAGCTTCAACCGCATCGACGGCTGTCTCGCTCGCATTTCTCTTAAGCATTGTATGCAACTGATGAAAATTGTCTATGAGTTCAGTCGGCTTTTTATTACCATCAAAATAAGGTATCAGTGCATTCTTTAAATTCTGAGGGGTGACCTCGTTCTGAACAAACTCAGGAATAATACGCTGATCCGCCAAAATATTTGGCAGCGCAATGTAAGGAATAGTTACAAGCCATTTGGCAAGTTGATAAGTAAACCTTCCCAGGCGATAGGCAGCGACCATCGGCTTTTTTAACAACATGGTTTCTAAAGTCGCAGTCCCTGTGGAAAGCAAAACTGCATCGCTTGCAGCAATCACGGTTCGAGTTTGTCCAACAATGACCGCTATAGGCACATCAACTTGTTCAAATATTTCTCTGCAAAGTCCTGCTTTAGTCTCATTCACAGCCCCACAAACCAGGTTTAAAGTCGGTATAGATTGCTTTAACAGTTTTGCAGCTTCGGCAAAAGGCTTTGCCAGCATTTTAATTTCTTGTGCCCGACTGCCCGGGAGTAAAGCCAAAATGGGCTCTTGTAGGCTCAAACCTAAGTGTCGCCTCGCTTCCATTGTACTCACTTGCTCGGGAATTTCATCCGCGAAGGGATGCCCCACACAGGTGACATCAATCTGATGCGTTTCATAGATTTTCTTTTCAAACGGAAAGAGAACCAACACTTTGTCTGCAGATTGTTTGACCTTAAAAATCCGATTGGGTCTCCATGCCCATAGGGTTGGACCAACATAATGAACTGTTTTAATACCCTGCTTTTTAAGCGCTCTTTCTATTGCTAAATTAAATTCTTGATAATCAACCCCAATGACACAATCAGGCTTTTCAGAAATTAAAGATTGCTTGAGTCCACGGTAGATTTGTATCAATCGTGGTAAGCGCTTTAAGGGCTCGATTAACCCCATCACATTTAAATCTTCCATAGGATAGAAAGATTTTAGGCCTAAAGCGATCATGCGAGGTCCACCAACGCCGATAAAAGAGGTATTTGGATATCGATTAAGCCATGCTTTCATAAAAGCAGCAGCAAGGAGATCACCTGAGTTTTCACCCACAATGATTCCAATTTTGTAGACTTTATCGGATGATGCCACGCTCAGATGCTTTGATAAAATCAATCAAAAGTTGAACAGGCGGACACTCTAAAACCATTTCTTCCAATTTAACCAAGGCTTCTTCAAGTGTTAAACCTTCACGATAAAGCGCTCGATATGCTCGCTTCAATTGAGATAAGGTTTCTGAGTCAAATTGTCTACGTTTGAGCCCTTCAGAATTTAAGCCATGCACGGATGCAGGGTAACCTTGGACCGTGATAAATGGCGGCACATCTTTCACAATGATGCTACCGCCCGCGCAAAAACTATATCGTCCAATGCTACAAAATTGGTGAACACCAACAAAACCGCTCAGATTCGCAAAATCCTCAACACGCACATGACCTGCCAATGAGGCATTATTAGAAAAAACAGTTTCGTTACCAATCATACAATCATGCGCGATATGAACATACGCCATGAAAAGATTATGGTTTCCGATCACCGTTTTGGCGCCACCTTTGACAGTCCCTCTCGTGACTGTCGTACATTCTCTGAATATATTGCCATCTCCAACGATGAGCCAAGTCTCTTCACCATCATATTTTTTATCTTGAGGGGCTTCACCAATAGATGCAAATTGAAATATTTTATTATCTTTACCTAAACGTGTTGGGCCATTGATTACAACATGGGGACCAATCCAACATCCTGCGCCGATTTCAACATCTGGACCAATCACAGTAAATGGACCAATACTGACATTGGGGCCTATTTTAGCGTTTGGATGGATAACAGCTTTATCAGAAATCACAGCTATACCTTCCTCATTGCACTCATGATGTCTACTGAGCAAGCTAGTGTCCCGTCGACGCTAGCTTCACCACTAATACGCCAAAAATGTCCTTTGTGACCCCCGATTTCTACTTTAAGCTTTAATTGATCACCAGGTACAACCATCTGCTTAAATTTAGCATTATCAACGGATGCTAATAGAAATATATAGTCGGTGGGTTTAGACTGGGTCGTGAGATATGCCAGTATGGCACCGGCTTGCGCAAGCGCTTCGACCATCATCACGCCAGGCATAACGGCGTTATCTGGAAAATGACCGGTGAAAAATGGCTCATTGATGGTGACATTTTTCACAGCAATCAACGACTTTCCCAATTCATAATCTAGTACTTTATCAATCATCAAAAAAGGATAACGATGGGGAAGATATTGAATAACTTCTTGTATCCCTATCTTTTTGTCTTCAACTATCATAGCTTATCCCCCTTCAATGTCGCGCCACTCTCGTTCATTCTATTTTCAAGCTTCTTCACACGATGTGATAATTCATCCAAGTGATGGAATCTAGCAACATTTCGCTTCCATTTCGAAATTTCTCGAGCAGTGATCGCTGAAGCATAGGCGCCAGGCACCTTAATATCATTAGCCACTTGAGAATTACCTGCCAAATGAACACCATCAACAATCGTAATATGGCCATTGATAATACTAGCACCACCAATCAGGCAATAACGCCCAACGACCGCGCTACCGCCTATCACCGTACACGCTGCTATCGCGCAACCTTGCCCTACTTTAACATTATGTCCAATCTGTATGAGGTTATCTAAAATACAACCTTGACCAATAACGGTATCTTCGATTGCACCCCGATCAATAGTGGTATTAGCGCCAATTTCAACTTGGTCTTCTATGACCACAGAACCAATTTGTTGTATTTTTACCCAAGCACCACGATCATTTGCAAAGCCAAAGCCATCGGATCCAATGACGGCACCACTGTGAATGATGCAATGCTTTCCAATTTTAACCTCTGAATAGACGCTTACATTTGGGTAAAGCCGGGTTCCTGCATTAATAACCGCATTTTCACCAATTACTGAGTTAGCACCCACCACCACATGAGGGCCAATCTTGGCATAGGCTTCAATCACACAATGAGGACCAATCGTTGCACTAGCATCAATTTCACATCCTTCAGCAACGATGGCTGTTGGATGAACACCCGGATTAAAGGTTCTAATTGGATGCAAACAATTTAACACGTGAGCATAAGTTAGCTTGGGATTAGCAGATATCAGGCAAGGTATCGGACAATCTTCTTTTTCTGATTCCCTGAGGATTACAGCAGAAGCTTCTGTGCTTTTTAGAAAAGGAAGATATTTCTTCTCTGCCAGAAAACAAATCGTCCCTTTCTTGGCTTGATCAATCAATCCAACTTGATTGATCACAACATCGGGATCTCCAATTAATTCTAATTGGAGTTTCGCAGCTATCTCACCTAAGGTTAATGTCTTCATGCGCTTTTCTTTTCATCCAAAAGCTTCAATACCTTTTTGGTAATATCAACTTTATCATTGGCATAAGGCGCAGCCTCACTGTGTAATACGATATCGTATTTCTCATCTTTTGCTAACTTGGTCACCACTTCTTTCAAGCGCTCGAGAAACTTCTGCATTTCTTCGCGCTGCCGAAGCTGTGAATCATCTCTGAACTCAGCTTGTAATCTTGCCAATTCGCGTTGATTTGCCATCAAATCCCGCTCCATTTTTTTCTTTTCTTCCTCGCCCATAACGGCACGATTACGTTCAAATTTCTCGGAGCTGGTTTGAATCTCTTGAGATAGCGCACGAAGTTTATCTTCTCTCGCTTGGAATTCTTTTTTAAGCTTTTCACCAACCTCAACTGCTTTAGGAGAGGTCGCTAGAATTTCACGAACATCGATAACACCTACTTTCAAATTCAGGGTGGTATCACCTGCCACAGCAAATTCTGCGCTGGCAAAAAACAATGCCGCACTTAAGCCAATTGCAAGTAATTTCTTCATAGTTCACTCTCCTTAATTAATATTGAAAATGTTGCGCCCATCAGAAGAAGGTACCAAAACTAAATGAGAACACTTGTGTTTTATCGTCTCTATGTTCGTTCAATGGCGTAGCCAAGCTAAACACCAAAGGTGCGAGTGGCGACATCCAGGTCAAAGAGACACCAGTGGTATAACGCAGACCATCTGGATTTCGATTAATCGTTCTTCCATCTGCCAGTGTTCGAGTGCGGTATTTAAAATCATAAACTTGGCCCGCATCTACGAATAGCGTCATACGGACTGAACGTGATTCGGGGGCAATGAAATTAGGTAAGACTAACCCAACGCTAGCAGCTGCCAAGAAGTTACCGCCAAATGGATTACCATTAGTATCACGAGGACCTAAGCTACTCTCTTGATAGCCACGAACTAATCGAGATCCACCTGCATAAAAATTTTGATAGAAAGGCAAAGCATCCGTCCTATCATATCCACCACCAAACCCAAAGTTCGTATTTAAGGTACCAATAAAGCCTTTGCCTATGGGCCAATACCATTGAGAACTTTCAGTCAGTTTATAATATTGTAAATCTGAGCCTGGGGCCGTGAAATTCAAGCTAATCGCATGACGATAGCCATTCTCGGGAAATAAGAATCGGTCTAACGTATTACGAGTCCAACCCAGCGCCAGAGAAAGCTCCGCTGAAACCTCCCCTTCTTTGCGAACAAAGTTTTTAATTTCTTCAGGCGCATATTCGACGCTAGTATGTAATCTCGTTTCTTGAACCCCAATACCAAACGACACTCTATCGGTTGCATTAATCGGAATACCGTAATTAACATTCGTCCCGTAAGCATCCGTTGTATAATTCGATACATTTGTTGTTCGACTTAAATCAGTTTTACTGAAAAACGCATTAAAGCCTCGGGATATACCGTCCATCGTGTAGTACGGATTGTTGTAAGACAAGTTATAGGTTGTAAACGCTTTAGATTGATTAAAATTAAATTCAACACTATTACCTGTACCGAGGACGTTTCGATTGCTGACACTGGCATTAAACAAAACACCATCGACATCAGAATAACCAATCCCACCACTTAACTGACCAGCTGAAGCTTCTTTCACCGTATAAATGACATCGACCTGATCAGGGACACCAGGCACTGGTCTGGTCTCAACCTCCACCTCACTGAAATATCCCGTTCGATTTAAACGGGTACGAGACTCTTCCACTTTAGTGGTTGAAACCGGCGCACCCTCTAGTTGAGTCATTTCACGTCTTAAAACTTCATCCCGTGTCTTCGTATTCCCTTCGAATAGAACTCGACGAACATAAACTCGACTACCCGGCTCAATGAAGAAAACAACACGAACGGTTTTATTCGCTTCATCTAACTCAGGGACTGGATTCACTTGAGCAAAGGCATACCCCTCTTGCCCAAATCGATCCGTTAACACTTTAATAATCTGACCAACTTTTGTTCTTGAAAAGGTGTCGCCCTTTTTCAAGGTAATTAAGGGCATCAAGATATCACGAGATAATAGTAAGTCGCCCCCCACATCAAAATCACGAATCGTGTAAGGCGAACCTTCATCAATATTAATCGTCACGTAAATATCACGCTTGTCCGGACTAATAGAGACCTGAGTTGAAACGATTTGAAAATTTAAGTAACCACGATCAAGGTAAAAAGTGCGAAGTGTTTCTAAGTCAGCACCCAATTTTTGTTTGGCATACTGGTCATTTTTAGAAAACCAGCTTAAAAGATTACTGGGCGATAAACTAAATTGCTTCAAGAGCTTCTCGCTAGAGAAAGCTTGATTGCCAATGATATTAATTTCTTTGATGCGAGCCGCATCCTTCTCAACGATGTGAATGGCAATTGCGACTCGGTTTCTGGGTTGCTCAGTCACCTTAGCATCAATCTCAACCGCATATTTACCATGACTGAAATACATTCTTTCCAGTTCATTGCGTACACGTTCAAGCATCGCTTTATCGAAGGTATGTCCTTCTGCTAATCCTGCACTTTTTAAAGACTCTAAGAGATCTTCAGTTTTAATATCTTTATTACCTGAAACCTCAATCTTACCAATGGCTGGTCGCTCCTTCACAGTAACCACCAAGGCATCACCCGATCGCTCCAAGCCCACATCATCAAAAAAACCGGTATTGAAAAGTGCTCGAATAATTTGCGGCGATTGAGATTCTTGAACGGTTTGCCCTGTTTGAACTGGCAAGTAATTCAGTACCGTCGCTTCACTGATCCGCTCTAGCCCAGAAATTTGTATTTTTTGAACCACAAAGGGCTCAAACGCAAAAGCAGGCAAATGAACGCATATTCCCGTTAGTAAAATAGACTTCCAAATCTGTTTCATATTTGTTTTTCTAACTTAGTACACTGCAAGACACAAAAAAAGCCACATTGGCGCAGCCGCCATACTAACACAGGAGAGCATAAATTAAAGTAAAAACTACCTCAAATGCCCCGCCTTGAGCCAAGAATTTTGTTTTTCAGATAACTAATTATTTCTTGATGCGGAGAGCCGGAATGTAGGAGTCGATCCCCTCGGAGCAACCCCAGTTCGGGGTTTTTTGGGAACTATCGTCATCCCGCACAGCGGTCATCACACGAAGTGTGTAGCGTCTGATGCGGGAACCAGAATTTTATCAAATCTCAGCTAATATACCCACAACAGATGATTTTTCGGGTAGGCGCCGAGCGTTCGAGACGCAGGAGTATACACAAAGTACATGACTGCGGTGAGAATCGCGAAGGCAACAACCCCGAAAATTCAGCTGTGAAGGGTATAATTTGATTGCTGATATTTTTAAAGGCTGAATCGCATAAGCGGCCAAGGCCGCGTAAATAATAGATTCCGCATCACACGCTGCGCACTTCGTGCGCTTATCGCTGTGCGGAATGACGTCATTACAAAGCGGTCCGGCCTTCTAAAACGCCGAACTAAGGTTCATCAGAACTTCCTAGACATACAACTAAAAATAAACGACGTATGCTGTAGGCTGTTCTCTGAGTTGTGCAACCCGGTTTGATAGATTTTTACATGGTGACTCGATAGTCAGGTGCTTGTATTTTTAGGGATTCGGCTAGCTAAACCGAATAAAATCGTTATAAAAGCCCAGTGACATGAGAATAATAATGAGTGTAAACCCAATTTGATAACCAACGACCTGGACACGTTCAGAAACTTTTCGTCTAGTGATAGCCTCAATCAGATAAAAGAAAAGATGCCCCCCATCCAGCACCGGAATGGGGAGAAAATTGATGATACCGAGGCTAATACTGATTAAGGCAAGAAAACCTAAATAATACTGAATACCAATACTGGCGGTTTGTCCGGCGCCATGCGCTATAGTAACCGGGCCACTCAAATTGCTTAAACTGACCTGACCCAAAATCATTTTTCGAATCATATCCAGCGTTAGCAAAGAGTAATGGATCGTTTTATCAATTGCTTGAGTGAAAGCGGTCCAAGGTGACAAACGTTGAAGTCGAACAAGCTCATCCGGAAAGGGGATCATTTTCACTTTCACCCCCAAGTAACCCACCCTTTCACCACCTTCCTTCTCAAACCACCTGGGCGTCGCGGTAATATGTTGTGTTTCTCCATCACGCTTGATCGTAAACGTTAGCTCTTTATTGGCACTAACGACAATATGCTCAACGGTTTCTTGCCAGGTGTTTACTGTTTGACCATTAACTTCTAGAAACTCATCCCCCACCTCTAATCCTGCGATATCCGAAGGTTCACCGGATAGTACTTCACCCACCACCGCAGGCAAAATGGGTTGCTTAGGGACAATACCTAGACTAACCAATACGTCTTCTATTTGTTCAGAGGCTTTCCACTCTTTGAGATCAATCTGATATTGTTTTTTGAGGTCACTGTCTTTTTGTTGAGTATGTAGTGTGATGGTGCCTTCTTCACCGATGTGTTCAACCATCGCCAAGACGACCTCTTGCCAGGTTTGGGTCGGTTTACCCTCAATCTCAACGATTTCTTCATTAGGTTGGATCCCTATTTTTGCGGCAACCGAATTCGGTGTGACTTCTCCAACAATCGGAATGACCCCTTGGACCCCAATCATAAACATCAACCAGTAGGCAAAAACAGCAAATAGAAGATTCATCAGTGGGCCTGCGGCAACAATCGCAATGCGTTGCCAGACTGATTTGCTCATGAACATAAAGGGGCGTTCTTCAGGTGTCAGGGGCGGATCTTGCCTATCGTCAATCATTTTGACATATCCGCCTAAAGGAATGGCGGCAATCACATATTCTGTTTCGCGTTTACCTTGCCATCTAAAAATAGGGCGACCAAAACCAATGGAAAAGCGAATGACTTTAACACCACAAAACCTGGCGACAATAAAATGTCCGTATTCATGAATGGCAACGAGAATACCAATGGCAAAAATAAATGCAAATAATGAGATTAATATGTCCGTCATACCCGCTGTGCTACGAATTGCTGCGCCCAATCCCGCGCAAGACGATCCGCTTCTAAAATATCTTCAATCGCCCGCACAGTCTGGTTACAAACTTGGTTCATCACTTCTTCAATCATAGTCGGAATTTCTGTGAAGCGACAATATCCCTTCAGAAAAGCCGAGACAGCAACCTCATTACTAGCGTTTAATACAGTTGGCATAATCCCGCCCGCTTTGAGGGCTTCCGTAGCCAGTCTCAAGCAAGGGAAACGGACGACATCTGGTTTTTCAAATGTTAACGCCCCCATTTCCAATAAGTTAATCGCTGAAACACCTGAATGAATCCGTGCTGGCCAACTCAGTGCAGATGCTATCGGTACGCGCATATCGGGTTGTCCTAATTGTGCCAATAAAGAACCGTCTCGATATTCAACGAGTGAATGAATGACACTTTGTGGATGTAAAATAATATCAATAGCATCAATGGGCATTTGAAATAAGTAATGTGCTTCAATGAGCTCCAATCCTTTATTCATCATGCTTGCAGAATCAACTGAAATTTTGGGGCCCATCACCCAATTGGGGTGTTTTACGGCTTCCTCAGGGGTGACTTTGATCAAGTCTGCGAGCGAGAAATTTCGGAAAGGCCCCCCCGACGCGGTGAGTATCAATCGTTCAACACCATGAGGACAAGTTCCAGGCTTAAAATCAGGTGGCATGCATTGGAATAGGGCATTGTGCTCACTATCGACCGGCAGAAGGGTTGCGCCAGATTCTTGAACCGCATCCATCATCAGCGCCCCAGCCATCACCAAGGCTTCTTTATTGGCCAAGAGAACGCGCTTACCCGCTTTGATGGCCGATAACGTTGGGAGCAGCCCTGCGCCACCAACAATACCTGCAACGACGGTATGAACTTCTGGGGCCGAAACAATCTCTTGTAATGCCGCACTGCCGTATCGAACGGTTGTTGTTAGATTTGCATCGACCAAGCGTTGTTGCAGATCCTTTGCCAAATCAGCCGAGCCTAAAATAGCGACGTCCGGCTTGAAAGACAAACATTGTTGATAGAGCAACGCTGAGGAATGGTGTGCCGTTAAAGCCAACACTTTATACTGCTCGGGATGACGGGCAATCACATCCAGTGTATTTTGTCCAATAGAGCCAGTTGACCCTAAGATAACGACATTTTGCATGGATTCTCTTATAAAATTAATAATGCATAAATTGGCATAGCAGCAAGCAATCCATCAATTCTATCTAAGAGGCCCCCATGGCCAGGTAAAAGCGTACCGGAATCTTTGACCCCAGCGACCCGCTTTAGCATGCTTTCAAATAAATCCCCAATAATGGAAAAACCGGTGACCGCAATAATAATATAAAACCAGACTAAGAATGAGGTCGCTTGAATCACGGGGACAAAAGCATAAAATAGAACGCCAACGACCAGCGACGCTATCAATCCACCTGCAGCACCTTCCCAGGTTTTTTTAGGGCTAATCGATTTTGCAAGGAATCGTTTTCCAAAAGTTCGACCGGCAAAATAGGCTCCACTATCTGCTGCCCAAACCAACGTGAGACCAGCTAAAAGCCACCACGGGTTTATCGCTATAACCATCGTCATAGCAATAAATGCTGGCAACAAGAGGCCCGTGCCGATCAAGGACTTACTGAAAGGCCCTTCCCAACCCCAGAGGGTTTGATTAAATTTTACATACAACCCTAAGAGGCAAAATGCCCAAACCCAAAAAATCCCGCCCAGCGCAACGACTTTTGTAAGCAGCTCTCCTAAGAAAGGTACGAACGCCAGCACTAAAAATAATGCGACTAAAGAGGCGCTAAAAATAGCTGTAAACGGATGAGGGAGATCACATAACTTACCATATTCGTAGGCTGAGCCCAGCAGCAGGATCCCGAGTACTAGTTTAATTCCGATAAGTGGCAAATAAAAAATGCTGAGTAAGACCAAGGGTATGAGTATACCGGCTGTCATCAGTCTCCATTTTAACATTCCATTGCCTCCACTTGCTGACTCGTCAGACCAAAACGGCGTTCACGCCCTGAAAAGCTTTCAATCGCGCTTTGATAATCTTCGGCCTTAAATTCTGGCCAGAATATTTCTGTAAAATACAATTCGCTGTAGGCCATTTCCCATAAAATAAAATTACTCAATCGTTGAACCCCTCCGGTTCGAATAAACAGATCGGGTTCAGGCACATGGTGAAAATGGGTATACTGAGAAATCAACTCATCATCAATTTCGTCAACAGATATTTTACCTTGTTGAACCAGCTCTAAGATGCGTTTCATACTACAGGTCAAATCCCAACGACCTGAATAGTTAATCGCTAAATTCAAAATCAGTTTAGAGTTAGAGGCTGTTAATGCCTCAGCCTCATCCATGGCTTTAATCAGAATGTCAGGATAAACAGAACGTTCTCCAATGATTTTGAGCTTCACGCCGTGTTCATTCAACTTTTGAACCTCACGTCGCAATGCCAACAAGAATAAGCGCTGTAAATTTCTCACCTCTTGTGGGGGCCTTCGCCAATTTTCGCGCCCAAAGGCAAATAAGGTGAGAACCGGTATCTTCATATCCAGGGAATGACGCACCACCATTCTGACGGTTTCAACACCTTGTCGATGTCCGGCTGTGCGCGGCAATCCTCGTTGCTTTGCCCAGCGGCCATTACCATCCATAATCATGGCAACATGCTGGGGGAGATTCAGTGGATGAGCTGCGGTACCTTTTCGATTAGCAAATGCCACATACAATCCTTTTTAAAATGCGAGCAAATCAGCTTCCTTGGCTGCCAAAATCTTATCAACTTTTGCGATATAGAGATCGGTGAGCTTTTGAATCGCTTCCATCCCTCTCTTTTCATCGTCTTGAGTGATTTCTTTGTCTTTTAGCAGATCTTTATATTCCTGATTGGCGTCGCGTCGAATGTTTCTGACAGCCACTTTTGTTTCTTCTCCCACGGATTTGACGCGCTTAATCAATTCACGCCGTCTTTCTTCGCTAAGGGGAGGTAATGGAACCCGAATCGTATCACCTGACGTAGCAGGATTTAGGCCTAAATCAGACGTGCGAATGGCTTTATCAATTTCAGCAACCATTTGCTTTTCCCAAGGTTTCACCGTCAACATCAAGGGTCCTTCAACCCCTACCGAAGCCACTTGGCTCAAAGGCGTATAGTTGCCGTAGTAAGAAACCATGACACCTTCTAATAAGCTCGCGTTAGCTCGACCCGCTCTGAGTTTGGACAGATCGTCTTCCAGTGCATGAATGCTTTTTTGCATTTTTTTCTCAGCATTTGTTTGAACTTCTTTAGTCATGCGTCCCCCCTTGTGAAATTAAAGTACCTTCATGCTCGCCTTTCACGACACGAACCAATGCACCCGGTCGATTGATATTAAAAACTCGAATTGGCATATTATGATCGCGACATTGACAAAATGAGGTCAAATCCATGATGCCCAACTCTTTTTCAAGCGCGAGATCAAATGTTAAACGCTCATAACGGGTTGCCGTTGGATTTTTAGCCGGATCATCTGAATACACACCATCAACATTAGTGGCTTTCAATAATACATTGGCTTCCGTTTCAATCGCACGCAAACTGGCTGCTGAATCAGTTGTGACCAAAGGATTACCCGTGCCGGCTGAGAAAATCACCACGCGACCTTGCTTTAGGTGGTGAACTGCTTTACGTCTATCATAATGATCAACCACACCACTCATGGGGATAGCTGACATCACTCGCGTCGGAATATCAGCTCTTTCTAAAGCATCTCGCATGGCAATGGCATTCATGACCGTGGCCAACATACCCATTTGATCAGCAGATATCCGCCCAAGTCCCACCTTAGAAAGCTCTTTACCACGAAAGAGGTTCCCCCCTCCGATGACAAGACCAATCTGTACACCCAGCTTTACAAGCTCTCCGATTTCATAAGCCATTCGATCGAGGATTTTGGGGTCGATGCCAAAAGGCTCCTCCCCCATCAGTGCTTCACCACTTAGTTTAAGCAAGATCCGTTTATACATCGTTGACGCTCCTTATTTACCGCGCGCAACAGCCATCACTTCTTCCTGAAAATTCAATTTTTGTACCTCAATCCCTTCACCAACTTCAAAACGATGAAATGATTTAACGGTGGCTTGATTCGCTTTAAGCACTTTTTCAATCGTTTGATCCAGATCTTTTACGAAGGCTTGCCCCATTAAACAGATTTCATTCAAGTATTTTTGAACTTGACCGGATACGATTTTTGCAACAATCTCTGCGGGCTTACCCGATGCTGCTGCGCGCTCTGTGGCAATACGAGTTTCTTTATCAACAATTTCAGCAGGGATCTCGTTGACATGAACACACTGCGGACGGCTCGCCGCGACATGCATGGCCAGATCTTTGGCTAGCTCAACTGAGCCTCCTTCCATCACGACCAAAACACCAATTTTGGTGCCATGAGAATAAGCACCAATTCGACCAGCATCAGTCTTAGCGGCTTGTACTCGACGAATATTGATGTTTTCACCAATTTTAGCAATCAAAGCCTTTCGGGCTTCTTCAACATTCAGCCCATCAGCATAAGATAGTGCTTTGAGATCTTCTAATGAAGCAACCTTATTCTTCAAGGCAAGCTCACCGACTTTATCACTAAATTGTTTGAAATTGTCATCTCTGGCAACAAAATCAGTTTCACAGTTAATCTCAACCATGACGCCTTCTTTACCATCAGATGACAGCTTGCAAACCACAACCCCTTCTGCTGCAGTTCGATCAGCTTTTTTATCTGCTTTACGATGACCCGCTTTGGCAATGATTTCAACAGCTTTTTCCATATCGCCATTGGCTTCTTGCAATGCTTTTTTACATTCCATCATGCCCGCATCAGTTCTCTCACGTAATGTTTTGACCATATCTGCTGTGATTTTTTCTGCCATGTTATGCCTCTTATCCGTCTCAAAAATTGTTCAAAATTAAGGGGGCTGAGCCCCCTTACTAAATAGTTATACCCTTCACAGCTGAATTTTCGGGGTTGCTTGTCGGTCCGTAGCTCCTACCCGAAAAATCATCTGTTGTGGGTATAGCAATCGCCTTTAATTTTGATCATCACCGACTTCTATGAACTCACCTTCTTCTGATTCACCAATCATCGCTAACTGAGCAGATTGCTTTGAATTTAAAATCGCATCGGTCATCTGAGAAAGATAAAACTCAATAGAACGATGAGAATCGTCATTGCCTGGAATAACATAATCGAGACCAGACGGATCGTTATTGGTATCGACAATCCCAATCACAGGTATTCTTAATTTTTTAGCTTCTTGAATAGCAATGCGCTCATCACCAACGTCCATCACAAAAATGATGTCCGGTAAACTGGTCATGCCTTTAATACCACCCAAACTTCTTTCTAATTTTTCCAACTCACGAATTCGTAATAAACCTTCTTTCTTAGTGAGTTTTTCCAGCGTACCATCATCACGCATTTGTTCAAGCTCTTGGAGACGCTTGATAGACTGCTTAACGGTCTTAAAGTTAGTTAGCATGCCGCCTAACCAACGATAATTGACATAAGGCATGCCCGCACGGGTTGCATAGTCTTTTACAAAATCGCTAGCTGAACGCTTGGTACCTACAAACAAGACCTTACCATTGCGCGCACTAATGCGAGAAACGGCATTTAAGGCTTCCTTGAAAAGAGGCAGGGTCTTTTCAAGATTAATGATATGAACTTTATTTCGAGCACCAAAGATGTAAGGTGCCATTTTTGGGTTCCAGAAACGAGTCTGGTGACCAAAGTGGATGCCTGCTTCTAATAAACCACGTAAACTTAAGTTAGACATATGTCTCTCCTATTGGGTTGAGCCTCCATATACCCCAACGCTCAACAGCTTTCGCCGCACCCAAGCATTGGTATCAGTATATGTGTGAGTTATCGTTCTGATTATAATTAAATTTGCAGAACAGACGCGCGGTTTATAACATATATACATATTGCAGTCGAGTTTTGGGTAAGTAAGGCAGAGCATGACCGTTCACATTAAATCAAAGGAAGAAATCCAAAAAATGCGTATTGCGGGTCGGCTGGCTGCTGAAGTCCTCGAAATGATCGAGCCTCACATTCAAGCAGGCATCACCACTGAAGCAATTGATACTTTGTGTCATGATTATATCGTGAATGTACAAGGCGCCATTCCTGCTGCCCTCAATTATAGAGGATTTCCGAAATCAGTCTGCACCTCCCTCAATGATGTCGTCTGTCATGGCATTCCTGGCCCAAAAGTACTTAAAGAAGGCGATATCATCAATGTCGATGTTGCCGTGATTAAAAATGAATACTATGGCGATACCAGCAAGATGTTCTGTATTGGTACTCCCAATAACGCCGCGGCTCGATTGGTACGGGTCACTCGAGAGGCGATGCTGGCGGCCATCAACATCGTAAAGCCGGGTACACGGCTTGGCGATATTGGGGCCACGATTGAGGGAATTGCTAAAACCAATCGACTCTCTGTGGTCCAGGAATACTGTGGTCATGGCTTAGGCCGTCACTTTCACGAAGAGCCTCAAGTGCTTCATTATGGGGTGGCTGGCACCGGTTTGATTCTCGAACCTGGGATGACTTTCACAATTGAGCCGATGCTCAACCTCGGCAAACGACATGTCAAGCTCCTCGGGGACGGCTGGACAGTCAAAACAAAGGATCGAAGTCTGTCTGCTCAGTGGGAACATACGATCCTGGTCACCGAAACGGGATTTGAAGTGCTCACCAAACGACAAGAAGAAACCGATCTGCCTTAAGCGCTGCATAAAAATCCATCCTGAAAAAACCAGTTATCTTACATTGGCGAGTACCCGTTCGAAAACCTATACTACAGTCTAGGTCTGCTTGATTCAGCTAAAAGACCCTAAATTTCGTACAGGTACCGACTCTGCAGGGATGATCTATGACCACAACTCGTTTTGTTGCCTACTTAATCCTGCCTAAAAAAATAGGTAAGCAATCACTTTCACCCAACGCAATCTTAGAAGCACAAAAAACTCAAGTTCGGTCATTTTTAAAGAATCATGAAAATTCTGAACTATTAGAAACCTTTATTGAGATTGCGGATCATCGTTATCATCATACGTGGAAGGATCTTAAAAAGGCGGTTGATTTTTGCTTAGAAAATAAAGCATCCTTAATTATCTCTGAAATCAAAAGCTTCATTAGCGACACTGAATTTACAAATACATTGCAGCCACTGATTGAGTACCACACCAAACCCCATCCACAATTTTCACCGGAACTCTATTGTTGCGATCAACCTGTGATTCATATTAACAATTTCCAAACCTTAGCTGAACACGCCAAGCAGCAAAAGAAAATACATGGGGAATTAATTAAAGCTGGTTTATCCCGTACGACCGCAAAATCAGGTAATCCACATGCTTCTGAAGTGATTACTAAAGTCAATAAACCTAAAATTGAGAATGCGATTATTTTTGCCTTATTGCTGCAACCTATTATCGCCACTTATTCTCAAAAAGGTTACTCTCAACGTAAAATGGTTGCTGAACTCAACCAAGAAGGGTTTATGGCACCTGAAGGTGGCAAGTGGGTTCTGAGCCAACTTCAGAAAGTTATTGATAGAATGAAGTTTTGCGAGTCTGCCTTGAATCTCGAAAAGCGATTTATTCAATATCAAAACCAAGGTCTTAGCTTGGATGGCATGGTGGAGCATCTGAATAATCATGACATCCCAGCCCCCAAAACAAAACAATGGGATCAAGAACAAGTTGAAAAAGTATTGGAAAAAATTCAGGAGATCCATACCGTCTTATCATTAAATGAGCTGATGATTGGCTTGCTACCGATTTTAAGACGTTACCATATTGATGAGATTACCGAAGCGCTTTTTATTAGAGAACTAAATCAAGCCGGCGTGGTGATACCAGAAATATTGCGTTCTAAAGCGGCCTAAGGAGGACGGAGATGTCTAAAGACTTCAATCCACAACAGATCAATAACCTTTTGGTCACACTCGCAGAACAAGGCGGATACACCCTGCCCGAGCTCATTGAACGCTTGCCATCACTGATAGCGTGTTATAAAGAAATTCAACTCACCCATCATCCGCGCTACGGCACGTATACCGAAAATCAGGCCTTATCATCAACCAGTAAAGCAATTTTGAAAACGTTAATGCAAACGATTCAAACGATTTCAGATGAACCCGATATCAAAACGCTAAAGCCTTCTTATTTGAAAAGATAATTTAACCTCAGTTCGGAGTTTTTTGGGAACTATCGTCATCCCGCACAGCGGTCATCACAAGAAGTGTGTAGCGTCTGATGCGGGATCCAGACTTTTATCAAATCTCAGCTAATCATTTGATTGCTGATATTTTTAGAGGCTGAATCGCATAAGCGGCCAAGGTCGCGTGAATACTAGATTCCGCATCACACGCTGCGCACTTCGTGCGCTTATCGCTGTGCGGAATGACGTCATTACAAACCAACCCTGCCTTCAAAAACTCCGAACTGAGGTTAATTTATATTCTTCCTACTTGCCGCAACACGTAGTAGATATGGCACCGTTGAGTTTGCTTCTCTGTTTCAGATCAGGTTTAATACATCCAGGAATTATCTAAATATTTAGTTAGATAAGCAAAGGATGTAACAGATGACTTGGCTACGGAAGCTCACCTCTAGATTAGATAGCACTGAAACTGAACCCAGGGAAGCAGCCCAACCCAGCATAGAGCGTCCGGAGACAAAAGAGAGATTATCTAAATTGGTTGCCACCTATTCCTGGGGTGTCAGTCGCGAGTTACCCCTACATCAACTGCATTTGACCCAGCCCACGTCAAATCAAACATCCAGCCCCCCAAAAAAGCACTACACTAAAGAAAGGAGCCCCAACCCCCCTTATCCGACAGTGTCAAATACACGTGATATTGATCCAGAACTTGATTCTAATATGAAGGCTTTAGGCCGTTTAAGAGATCTGCCACGAGGGACTCAGATTGATAGCCGCATTGCTGCCATTCAAGATCTACTGGGTGAGCGAGAAGTCTTTAGAACCCTCCATAATTTACGTTGGCCTCAAGGCGTAGTGTGCCCCAGATGCCGATCTACGAATGTGGTTAGACGCGATCCCCCGCCCACCTCAAATGACTCGAGGTTCTTTTATGAGTGCTTAAACTGTAAAGGTTCCGGCAATCCAAGTGAATTTGATGACTTAACAGGCCTTCAAGTTGAAAATGCCATCCGTGCATTAAGACAGTGGATACTCTGTTGGTATTTATTAGGATTTTGTTCCGTTGCTCAGATTGCAAAGGTTTTAGGATTAGGTCTTGCCGAAGTCGCAGAATTAGCCAGCCTGGGGGCGCATATCGTCGAATTACCCGAAAGCTCACTTCTTTCTTATCGACAATCTCAAGCCCGCACCGCTCGGGAAAATCTCAAAGCACAATCCGAGGCCGATGAACTTCGTACCCGTAGTACTAGCCTAGGCAAGTATAAACCAGGACCCAAATCGAAGCTTTGAAAATCCTTTTCGCTGCTAAAAGCAGCCTTTCCGTTTTACAAAACCTCAGTTCGGCGTTTTTGAAGGCAGGGTTGGTTTGTAATGACGTCATTCCGCACAGCGATAAGCGCACGAAGTGCGCAGCGTGTGATGCGGAATCTAGTATACCCACAACAGATGATTTTTCGGGTAGGCGCCGAGCGTTCGAGTCGCAGGAGTGTACACAAAGTACATGACTGCGGTGAGAATCGCGAAGGCAACAACCCCGAAAATTCAGCTGTGAAGGGTATATTCACGCGGCCTTGGCCGCTTATGTTTTGAATTTAATTTTTTGACTCGAAGGCACCTTTTGTTCGGCGCGTTCAACTTCATTATCATCATGTTCTTTATTGTTATTGAAAACAAATGCCTCTCCGTCAACACCTTTAATTTCAAAATGAATCTCTTTTCGATTATCTGCTTCGGCTCGACCTCTCAAATCTTGCGCAATCTCCTTCATGGCAGCCTTTCTCCTCTCATTATCAACCCCTTCAAAATCAATTTGAATCGGCTTCTCAGCAGCACCATATCCTTGATTTAACAGCGCTGTGATATTATCTTGAAATTTGCGCTCCGATACAGTTAATTCACCTGTCTCAGCTTTTGGTTCAACATGCGGTTCGGATGCCTTACCCTTAGAGTGGGCAAACAGAAGATCACCCTTTGAGCCATCTTTGACTTTTAGTAGATCTGCTTTTTTAGATTCTTGTATTGATAAATCACCAGCGGCAGACTGCATACTCTCACTGAATGAACTCAGGCTTAATCTGCGTTTCCGTTCGACGACAGGTGATGGGGTAGTGTTGAGAGATTCAAAATTCGTTCCAATTCCTGATAAGGAAGAGGAAGACTGCCGGTTGCTCTTTGATTCAGTCGATCTATTTAAAGCTCGTACATTCATCGCTTTTTCGATTTCATTGATATGTTGATTCACTTCATTTTTCTGTTGACCGCTAAGATTATATGAATTGACAATTTTTATTAACTCTGATTTTGCAGATTCTCTTTTCTGAGGAGTTATTTCAGCATTACAAAATAAATTAAGATTTTCTTCAAGTTCTTTACGACGATCCTCCGAAATGTTTACAAAGCCACATAACAAAGTCATTAAATTCAATTTTACTTGACCGATAGCGCTATCGGTAGACTTAGAAGCTTCTAGATACTTTTGAGCAGCATTTTTAAGATCTTCTGAAGCGTGTCCTTCTGGATAAGCTTTAATGAACAAATCTTTATTACTCTCGGTTGGGTTCTGAATAAATGCATTGAAGCTATTTGCAATCCCAGGTTTATTTCCATCTGATAGATTTTCACCTAAGTTCAAGTTGCCATTTAATTCCTCTTTGGCCTTTTTCAATTTCTCTGTCGCTTGCTTCAATGCTTCAAGCTTCTTGGCGTTCTCGTTCGAGAGTGGCGACAGAGGTGGTTTGAAGGTTATTCCCACACTCGCAGTGCCACTATTATCAGGATTGCTGCCATTAGCAGGATTAGCGCTTTTCGATGCTATATTCTCCATTTCGGCCTGTTTACGCGTTGCATCTACGATTAGATCATTTCCAACTTTGGGTCTATTTTTATCATTGAATACACTTTGATGCTTAGCCAAAGCCTTGTTCAAAGCTTCTTGCATTGCGTCTTTCTTTTCTTTATCGTTGCAGGATACATTGAATATTAAACGTGGGCTATTAGGGTATTTCTTCGCATCCAGTATAGCCAATTGAACCATGTGTTCAGCCATGGCGGCATATGCTGTATTTTTATTAGCTTGCGTTATCCCATCAGCGTTGAGTTTTGAAATATTGAAACCCATTTTAAATCCATTCGGCTGCTCTTCGACTTTAACAGGTATTTGCATTTTATTCCCTTTGCCATAAGACAGGTCAAATTCGATCGGGCCCGTCTTTGATATTTTTTGACCCTTAATGTTATCCTTAAAATAAGTCCTCACGTCCTCAAACTTGACACCTTGAGCGTTTATAACCGGGTTTTTTCGTTCTATAACTGTTTTTTCAGCATCAGCAAGCTGTTTATCGACATCCCGAATAGAGTTGGTTAATTGTGCAACTTTATTTTGGTCACTCTTATCTGTTTGATTTAATTCCTGAACCAAGTCTCTTTTTGAATCGGCTAAGTTCTGCAACTTTGACTCATCCGGGGTCTGTGCTTTATCAGACTTGAGCTGCAGCTCAGGAGTCGGCGTGACTGGCGCTGGCGTACTTGAATTTGCTTCTGCTTGCGGCTTAGGCTGAGGCTCAACAACAGAAGCGATATTCGGGTATTTTTCTAATAATACTTCCTGAACGCGTTTTTTCCTATCGTCCTTATCTTGAGCGTCATCTGAAACATATTGACAAGCAGCACTGTAAACTCTTTGTATTTCTTCGTCATGAAATTGCTTTCGTGTTTCTGTTTCAGAATTAAGTAAAAGTTCGACAATCTCAGCATGACCATGTCCTACTGCCTCCGCAAGCGCTTCGCCCATCCGAATTTCTTTAAAGATTGATTCTTTAGATGCTGCGCTCTCATTATCATCAGAATCTTTATTTGCCTTTGGCTTCCTTGCCTCCTCCTCTTTCATCTGCCGAAGGATGTGATCGACTATGTCTTTGTCACCACACCGCGCCGCGTTAGTGAAGAAATCATTTAAATCCGATTGAAAGTTGTTTTCACTCCTATATTTCTCCAGATTGGCGAGATTAAATGCCTTTTTAAATTTATCAACGAAATCATCCCCCAGGACTGCATCCCTTTTAATTGGATCCATAATTTGTTTTTTAAAATTTTGATATGATGTAAAGTCTTCATTCTCATTAGGTCCGGGGGTACTCATCTTTTATTCACCTAATAGGTTGTGTTTACCTAACTGCTGAGACACGGCTCAATCCGATTTGGTTCCGGGGTGTAGCTACTCGTTTGATGGGCCTGCTTGTAAACTAGTTTAAACTAGTCTATAATTCGATTGTCGGTATAGAATGAATAGATCTTGAACGATATGTCTTATCAAATTATCAATGCTTTTGAAGCTAAAACTCATCTTTCAAGCCTCTTGGCTCAAGTTAAAAATGGTAAAGCCTTTATGATCACTAAGCATAATCATCCCGTTGCCCTATTGGTACCCTGCAATCATCCCCCCAAACAACCTATCTCAGAAACCATCGCCCAACTAAAAAAAGATCGTCTTTCTCTTGGCGATTTCACGGTCCAAGAATTAAAAGAAGCGGGTAGAAAGTGAATTTTGTTTTAGATTGCTCAGTAACAATGGCCTGGTGTTTTAATGATGAAGCTTCAGATTACACCGATAAAGTACTCGATTCTTTTGAAGAACATTCAGCTATTGTGCCCTATTTATGGCATTTAGAAATCATTAATGTCTTATTAATGGCCGAAAAAAGAAGTAAAATCAATGAGTCTCAACAAATTTCATTTTTAAATTTAATCAAACAACTGCCGATTGAAACAAATTATTTATGTGATGATTTAAATGGTACTCGGCTTTTTTGCAAAGAATTCAACCTAACGGCTTATGATGGCTGTTATTTAAATTTGGCGCTCGCTAATAAGCTTCCTTTAGCTACTTTGGATAAAGCCTTGAAAAAGGCAACCTTGGAAGCAGGTGGAACACTTTATTTATTATAACCTCAGTTCGAGGTTTTTTGGGAACTATCGTCATCCCGCACAGCGGTCATCACACGAAGTGTGTAGCGTCTGATGCGGGATCCAGAATTTTATCAAATCTCAGCTAATATACCCACAACAGATGATTTTTCGGGTAGGCGCCGAGCGTTCGAGACGCAGGAGTGTACACAAAGTACATGACTGCGATGAGAATCGCGAAGGCAACAACCCCGAAAATTCAGCTGTGAAGGGTATAATTTGATTGCTGATATTTTTAAAGGCTGAATCGCATAAGCGGCCAAGGCCGCGTGAATAATAGATTCCGCATCACTCGCTGCGCACTTTGTGCGCTTATCGCTGTGCGGAATGACGTCATTACAAACCAACCCTGCCTTCAAAAACTCCGAACTGAGGTTATAAAAAAATCAGCTACGAAGGGTATAGCGCATCGCCCCATCTTTAAAAAGTTGATAAAACAGTGCCCCCAGTGTAGCGGCAATTTTGAAATGTCCGGTTGAGCAAGTTAGAGCTTTAAGTGTAATTAACACAGAGCTCTGGCAAAGCGGCTACTTTTCCTTCTTGCCAAGGTGGCCTGACTTGCCCGCCAAGCTAGTTGACTATACACTTTAAATAGCCCTCTTGGTATGCTATTATGTGTACAAGGTGAGCATAATGGATTGGGTTGTGAAAGTCGTTAAAAGGATCGAGTGGAATGAGGCTAAAAACTTACAACTTCAACGTGAAAGAGACCTAAGTTTTGAACAAATTCAAATAGCCATTGAGCAAGGTGCGCTGATTGATATCATTCAAAATCCAAACATTGATTACAAGCATCAAGATATTCTGATTATGGATATTGATGGGTACATTGTGCTCGTCCCTTTTGTTGAAGATGAAGAGAAGATTTTTCTAAAAACAGCCTTTAAAAGCCGCAAAGCTACGAAACATTATATCGGGGGCAAAACAAATGACCAAAAAATCTAAAGCTAAGCTTGATGCCGAAGAACAAGCGATTCTAGATTCATTCGATCAGGCCTTTGACGCTGGCAAAATTAAAAGTGTTCCACATGTCAAAAAAGAAATTGAGCGCTTCAAAAATGCCGCCGTCGCTTCTGGAAATAAATCTAAGCGCGTTAGCTTGAGAATGACTGATTGGGATTTTAATAAAGCCCAAGAAGCTGGTTTGCGTGAAGGGATGCCCTATCAGACTTTATTGGCCAGCATTATTCATAAATATCTCACTGGGCAGCTTGTCAATAGATCTGACTAGGCCCCAATCGAAGCTCGGAATATTTGGGATTAAAGCTACCGCTTATCCAGGCCTGGCGCCCCAGTTCGCATCGCTCCATCTTTAAAAAGTTGATAAAACAGTGCCCCCAGTGTAGCGGCAATTTTGAAAGGTCCGAATGCATCTGTAATATTAGACAGGCATTTTCATAGCTATCAAAAACCTTTAATTTATCAGGCATTATCTAAGTCCTGAATTAAACGATGAATTTCACTTGTTAGATAAAATGGAATAGAAAGCAGATGATAATTAATTCTGTTCTTTAGTTGATCTATACCCTTCACAGCTGAATTTTTGGGGTTGTTGCCATCGCCCATTTCGCAATCCTCATGTACTTTGTGTACACTCCGGTTACTCAAGGGCTCGGCGCCTACCCGAAAAATCATCTGTTGTGGGTATACCACATCGACCTGAACAATAGAAAGCGGCATCGAACTAATTCGAACCGCTATATCAAGTTTTTTTTGACCCATGAACAAATGTAGCGACTTTAAAGTGCCCGTACTCCCTGTTTTCACTTCAATCGGTATTACTTTCGTTCCATGTTCAATCACATAATCAACTTCAGCATTAGAGCCTTTTTCCTCTCTTTGCCAATAATAGAGCCTCGGTTCTACATATGATGGATTTATGCATCTCAACAACTGACCAACAACTTGTTCACTAATTGAACCACCATTGATCAAATTAACATCATCTGTCGATAGCAATTGACTTAAGTTTAGGCCCAGCATGGCACTCACCAGGCCAATATCTATGAATATTTCTTTGAAATGTTTTTCTTTAATCTCAGCCCCCAAAGGAATACCATTTGCTGCAGAAGATATAATTGGGTGGCTAAGTCGTGCTTTATTTAATAAAGAGAGTGCTTTTTTCACAGCATGCGGATTAGAGATCTGGCTCACGCGACTATAAACAAATTTGGAACCGATCATCTTGGGTACCGCCATCATCACCCTATCAAGCGCAGCAACATCCAAGCGTGTATTGTATTTAGAAAAATCGTCTCGATAGGTAGAAAGCAAATCATGATGAATTTGATTTACTTTTCTGAGCGTTCTCGTTTTAACCCATGCCAAAACAGCAGCAGGCATGCCGCCGATTATGATATATTCTTTGAATAATTTAGTTAATTGTAGGTGAATTGATTCAGGAATAACACTTTTTTGATTCACGGCTAAACTAAATTCTTTTAAATACCTATAAAGCAGAGCCCTATCCATGGCTTGCAAGAATTCTTCAAAACTCATAGGCTCAAGATGCATATATTGAATTCGACCCACTGGCATACTAAATTCATGCTGCTCCAGTATAAACTCAAGCAATGAGCCGGCAGCAATAATTGGTAGCTCCGGCATTTCTTCTGCAAACCATCGAAGCTTAGCTAATATTTCTGGCATTGCTTGAATTTCATCTAAAAACAAAAGACTTTTTGCTGGTTTAATATCGAGCTCAAATGCTGCCGATAGCTCTAGAATAATTTGTTTTGGATCATTGCTCAAAAATAAACTAAATTGATGCGGAGTTTTCTCGAAATTAATTTCAATCAGTGTCTTATTCGCAAGACGAGCAAACTCTCTAACAATCCAGGTTTTACCAACCTGTCTCGCCCCTCTTATCACGAGCGGTTTACGCTGTGAATCAGAAATCCAACCGACCAAATCTGCTAAAAGCGCTCTTTGCATGATTAATTCAAAAAATTTATGAAGTCTTAAACTGAAAGTATAGGGGGAATCTGATTGTTGTCAACAAAAAGAACCGGTTCTTTTTGAGCATTTCCTGAAAAAACAACCGGTTCTTTTTGTAAGCAGATGTCCAAAAATCCATCCATTATGGGTATATACCCACAACAGATGATTTTTCGGGTAGGCGCCGAGCGTTCGAGACGCAGGAGTGTACACAAAGTACATGACTGCGATGAGAATCGCGAAGGCAACAACCCCGAAAATTCAGCTGTGAAGGGTATAATTTGATTGCTGATATTTTTAAAGGCTGAATCGCATAAGCGGCCAAGGCCGCGTGAATAATAGATTCCGCATCACACGCTGCGCACTTTGTGCGCTTATCGCTGTGCGGAATGACGTCAGTACAAACCAACCCTGCCTTCAAAAACTCCGAACTGAGGTTATAAAAAAATCAGCTACGAAGGGTATAGCGCATCGCCCCATCTTTAAAAAGTTGATAAAACAGTGCCCCTAGCATGCAAAAGCAGGTTTTGATCAGGATAAAAGGACCTAAAATGACAACAGGGTACTGTATCAATAACCAGCCGCCAGTGATATGCAACAAAACCACACCGAGGGGGCCTAGGATAATCCGCTGGCCAAAATGACTCAACCCATGAATTTTAGTCCCCTGCTTTAAACTGGTGACGCCCATTGGGGTCGTTTCGGGCACCGGCATAAAGCCTGCCGCTAGTAATTCAGAATTCCGCCGGCCTCGTAAAAGAATCAGGCAAATCGTAAAGGTCACCCCACCTATCAATAAATATATCCAGGGGTGATGTAAATCGGGTAATACAAAGGGTGCCCCAGATAAAAGATAAAGATAAAAGCATAAGGGTACAACCATCATCACCAACACGACTTCACGAATCGTGCGCCCTACTGATATACGCGCAATCCAAGATCCCATCAAGGGCGCAAACAGCAACCACCAAGACCATTGAAACAACGCAAATCGGATATCAGGTCCGGCTTTTTCAAAATTCTCAACGCATTTGCAGGTCTGAAATGGTAGCGGGAACGGCAAATTAGACTTGACCCAATCCCCGAAAAAGGAAGCGGCAATAAAATATGTCATCACTACCACAAAACTGATACCCAGCAAAGTAGCCATACTGATGTCACGTCTACTCCATTTGCGTAATCGTTTTTTCCCTATCGACCAGAATATCACCACAAAGAAAATCAAAAAAAGAACAACATCGGGAAAAATCGTTTCAAAATAATCCGGAAAATGAAGGTAAAGACGAAGACCTTGATAGATCAATATGAAGCTGCTCGCAATACTTAAGAGCAATACCAATATGGTTCCGCCAATAACAACCATCTCCGTCATTAATTTACTATATCCAGCCAATGGGCCTTCCCAAAAGACGGCTGCATGACGGTGATGAAAAGGAACCCCCTTTTTATTGTAAGTGAAAAAAGCGAGCGAAACTCCCCAAAGCGCATAAAACCCCCAAGGGAAAATCCCCCATTGGTTCATCCAGTAATCTTGGGTCACACGCCATGCGAAAGTTGCATTCAAGGTATTTTTCGCAAAATCAGGGCCTAGACCAATAAAGGCCAAACTTTGTGTCAATAAGACCCAGCCCATCAGCACTTGAGCTAGGAAAATGCCACCATACCACTTCCAGTTGGCGACACGCTTTTCAAATTGCCCCAATCTGACTTTTCCTGCTGGGAGGATAGCGAGAAACAACAACAAAAATCCCGGCCAAGCAGAAAATACCCCCAATCCCAAGCTGATAGCGGGTTTTGCGTAGCTAAGATATGCAAAAAGCAACACGACTAGGCCGAGTACCCCAGCGCTGGCACTGTACACCCAATACTTCGTGAACTTAGTGACTCGACGCATTGTGAACTCTAAAATCTTTTAGGAGTTGATAACCTAACATTAAGCTGATGCTACAGGTTTTGATGATGATGCAAGGCGCAAATATCGCAAACAATAATCCAATGAAATACCATCCGCCAACCGATTGAAAAAATAGGAGTACAGCAATCCCTAAAAAGAAAGTCGTTGCGTAATGGCTGATACCGTAAATCTTAGAAGAATATTCCAAACTTAAACGCCCTGCTGCTAAATTTGGAGCAGCCGGCATCAGGCCTTGCGCAATAATTCGAGTATCTCTTCTCTTAGCGGTTATCGCCATTAATAGGATGAGCAGCAACACGCTCAGGATTAAAACTAACTCACCACGGTAATTTGCCCAAAAGGGCCAATGATAAAGCAAGGATCCCCATTGTTTCAACACGGCTAAGCACACCATCGGGCAAAGTAAAATACCGACTACAAACGTTCTAATCTGACGACCCTTCGAAATAGCTGCATAATAACTACTTACGAAAGGGGTGCAGATTAACCACCACCCCCAATATAAGAACATCAGTCTATCTTGAGTCGCCGTTTCTGGTAATAATTTTAACCAAGTACTCGGTTGATACCGTAGCATTTGATCACTCATAAACCCAATACCGATAAGTAAGGGGGTTAGTGTAAAAATCGCAAAGAATCCTAAGTGTCGTAAATCAAGCGGAAAACGAGCAAGATGACGAATACCTTTTTTAATCAGAGCCGATCTAAAAATCAAAAAAAGAAGGAAGAGCAGGATGCTGACTAAAATAGGAGAACGTGAATATAGTGGCCAATTCAATAACCAGTGCGCCGCTAACTGTAACCCAATAATAGCGACTGCGAAGGCAAGCATCAATCCAATTTGAGTCGGAACTTGAACCAACATTTCAACATAAGCTTTGCCAAACGCCGCTGACTGACCTTGGTATAGTTGAGCACCATGATTATGGTGAAAAGGCGGTCGTTCTTTGACATAAGTGAAATAAGCCAGAGAGAGCCCCCAAACCACAACGGGCACAAATGGAAAACCTGGCCAAGGCCAGATTGAATATTCCCCCACTCTGGTCAGCAAGTCACTAAAGGCTAATTCACCCTCTAAAAAAGAAGGCGCGCCATAAAAAATCGTTACCAGCGTCGCCAATCCCAAAGCCGCAATCAGAATTTGACTCAACCACACCCGCAATAACCATTGAAGGAGCGAATAAGAGGTGACCTGCCCTAAAAGCACCCCCCCTAAAGGTGAAAACAGCAGTAAAACGAGCATGAAGGCTGGGAAAGGAAGCAACCAACCTATCGACAAGCTAATGTGGGGAACATAAACAGCTAGCAGTGTAAATTGAACAATGAGAATGATGACCAAAAACACCGATAATAAAAACTTACGTCGCATTTACCTTCCTGGGTCCTTATCCTGAATCAGAGGATTTACGGTGCTTCTGGTAATTGAGAACGATTTTTATCTAAGTCCTTTAACTCCTTAGAAATATCTTTAGAGCGAGTTGCCGTTTCAGTCATTCTCTCTGAGAAAGTTGACATATTAGCAGCCATCTCTGCATTCATGGCAACCATCGTGGCCATCAAGCTGACCATGACTTCGTCTTGGCGATACTTAAGATACTCGACCCATAATCTAAAAGCCTCCATGTGAGCGAGCTCTCGCAATATGGCTTCAGTAGAGGCACGTCCTAACTCAGCATACCATTGAGGATTACCAAAACGCGCCTCACTTTCAGACTTCAGGGCTTCAATCATAGACGCGCCCGTTTCTTCCGGATCGGTGTTTAATAATTCGTCGCCTGAATCTAGCTCAGTGCCCTCATCAGCGAATTGTGAACTAGAGGGTACCCGTTTGGCCGCTATCTCGCCAAACGCATTTAAAGCAACTGAAAGAATAGCTTGTTGTACGGCTCGTTTTGCAAGAAATTGCTGATCCTCGATGCTATACGTCTCATCGCCCGCTTTTAAAGCATCTAGATTTAATGGGGTTGGGAACGGATTCGTTAAAATGTCCAATAAACTTTTAACTTCCTCATTCGTCACGGTTGTATTTTGCATCATGGTGGCAATATTGATTTTATCAAGCTTAGTGATGTCAGGCGTCTCAGAATCTCCTGAGACCACGGGCTCAAAATACGCTTTGAGCATTCTGAAAAGTTGCACCTTGCCACCATAGTCTTTGGGCTGCTCAATAGGCAACCCTCGCTTGATAGCGTCAGCTACAAATAGCTTGGCAGCCCCGTCATAATAATAATTTTTAACTAAAATGCCGGTTTCCATGGCTGAAATACTACCTGGGGCTGGTAGTAACATATTTTCCATCTCACGTTCATAATGCCGTATGGCAACCTCAGCAAGGTAATTGATGATAGCTTTTGAGCCATCGCCTTCTTCAGCCGATGCAATAGTCGATGAACCAAGCAGTACAGCCAAGATCAAGCTACTGGCAGCGCTTTTCAATCGTTTTATCTTCATAATCATTTTTCCTAATTGCATACTGGAGGACATTCAGCCACACTTTCGTCTTCTGTCGTCTCACCTGCGGTGTCACCTGAGAAATCATCCTCCATGGTGCTCGGATCGAAATCAGGGCTAATCCAAGCCGGATCAGGCAAAGCGGTACTTTCAATCGTGGTATAATAGAAAGGCTCTGGCGGTCGATACCACTTATCAAAAAACTCTCTTTTTTCGGCGATACCTTCACACGCTTCATCATTGTAAACATTTTCAGATTTGCAATCTTCAGCAACCGTGTTGTACGCATAAACACTCCCAAAACAAGCGAACATGAAGCTTGCAAGTATCGTAGATGCGATCTTATTCATCACTGGTCTCCAATGCTTTCAAAATTAAATTCACTCTTTCTGGAGCAAACACTCGACCCAACAATTGAAGCCTTTCAAAGGCTAAATTTCTTTTTAGAAATAAATCAGCGTATTTATTTTTGCTGTCTTTATTTTTAGTTTGATCTTCAGCAAACACCAGAAGTTTGGAGGCTGTGCCGGGCTTCTTAACATCCAAATATTGCATTAAACGAAGTGCTCTTCCTGCGTGGAGGTTGGCGAGGATTTTAATGAGAACGGCTTCATCTTGAAGCTCAAAATCGTGCAAGTTCTCTAAATCATCTCCAAGTTGCTTAAGAGCAGCGTCCACAGCCGGATCATCATCGCTGACCCAGTTTTCTATTCCTTCCATAGAGGTGACGATACGATAGAGCGTTCTCTTATCATAGTCGTACCAAAATGAATGTACACCTTCTATAGATAAATCAGGCATTGAATTGTCCTCTCTACCTCGGTTAACTTGAGATCATACACCTTTTAGATCTCTCATTTTAATAGTTTGACCATTTAAATGAACCGATAGTTGCTTTTAAAGGTGTAAATACCAACAATTTAGTTAGTTATTTATATACACTATAGACATAGCGAGTGTAAGATAAGTGTCATATGATTTGAAAAAGGCCTTTTCCGGCCCCACCTTTGTAAGTTGAAAAACTATATTTAATGAATCTTGTCAAATAACTAGGATCGCCACAGGAGACAAAGCATGGGTTTTTTGAGCGGAGTTAAAAAAGCCGCGGGTAAGGTATTTGATGTTCGTGTCGATAGATGGATGAGTTTCAGTGCTCTGAAAGAAAATACCCAAAACACCAAATCACTAATTAAAGATGTATTTACACCGGAAAAGGCTCAACGTAAAGAAACCTTTGAACAAGCTATGGCACGCCTCAAGCTCAGTGAAGCTGACCTAGCACAACGTAAAAAAGAATTCACCCATTTATTTTCATTCTTCTTGATACTAGGCTTAAGCATTGTGGGCTATGCCATCTATATGGCGTTCACAGCACGCTATATGGTCTCTTTTATATCTCTTTGCGTGGCACTCTATGCTTTTGCTCAATCCTTCAGATTTCATTTTTGGTTATTTCAGATTAAAAATAGAAAGCTAGGTTGCACTATTCAAGAATGGTTTCATTCAAAAATATTAACACCCAGTGAAAGTGCAAAATTGCCGGCTAAAAGGCCTAAAAAATGAAGCGATTAGCCTTATTATGCCTACTCTTTTGCATGCCTCAAGTCAGCTGGGGAGTTAGCACTGCACTCTTAATGCCGCCTGGCACAGACAAATCCTTGGAGTATCTTGGATTAATTTTTGGCGCGGTTGGTGGTTTACCACTCGGTCCAGGCAGCCCAATTTTTAGTCAAATGTCTTTGATATTAAACCAAGTTATACTCATCATGGCTTTCATCGTGGTTGCTTACACCACCTTGGTTTCCGCCATCAATACCGCCCAGGAAGGCGAAGTGATGGGAAAAAAATGGTCCATCATTTGGGTGCCCGTCCGAATCGCTGGCGGACTTTTCATGCTCATGCCCACTGCTACCGGTTATTCCTATATTCAAGTGTTTGTAATGTGGTTCATTGTCAACGGCATTGGCTTGGCAGATCAAATCTGGGATCAAGTGATTGCAGGTACCATAGAATCAGGCACGAGCTTGTACACCGCAGAATCAACTCATTCTACTTCTTCAAACTCAGCAGAAGCCGTTTCAGGCATTTTACAATCAAAAATGTGCTCTGATTTTCTAAATACCGGCGATCATGGTCTCGATTTAAAAGAAGATATTACTCTATTTAGAGATGGTGACATTATCGGATGGGGCTATGCGGATGCCAAAGACCCTATTTGTGGATATATCATTATTCCAAAATTCACAAGCTTTTTAAACGAAACATACTCAGAAACGCTCGATATTGATGTTGAGGCCGAAGAAGAAGCAAAAAAGGAACTCTATTTTTCTGAAATCGCGGCTATTGACACCATGCTAGATGGCTCTGCTCAAGAAGCTCTAGAGCTGGATAAAGAGGATTGGACCCTGACTGGCAATATCGAAGATGGCGCTGCACTACTCGATAACGCGATTATTGCGATGACAACCACTACACCGGATGTCGTTGATTTCAGTGCCATCGGTCAGGGAGCCCATATGGATGGGTGGATTCATGCCGGCAGTTATTATTTTAAACTGGTTGCCGGTTCAGCATACACATTAACACCACCCAATGTAAAAACAAACTATATGGAGATGAATCTATTCGATGAATTTGGGGATGTCGGTAACACCCATGAATCAACGATTGAATCAAAAGCCAACAATTATATACAAGCTGCTCACGACGAGCTGTATGGTCCCATCGGACCAGAAAGGGATACCATCACTGAAGGCTACGATGACTCCTCTAGCACAGGCCTACAAAACGAAGCGGCAACCGCATTCAACTCTATCTTCGGTACTTTCTTCACAGATATTGCACTCGCAATCGTTGATTCTATTCATAGTAGCACCGATGATCCCATTGTTTCGATGGGGATTGCGGGATCTAATATTGTAATTATCTGCGAAACTATCATTTTTGCAGCAGCAATTGGTGTTTTCTTATTGCAACTAGTCACTGGGATCATGGCTTGCTGCAACCCACTGGCCTCTAGCGTGAATTTTGTCGTCTACACAGTGATACCCGTCGCACTGGGCGTCCTACTCATGTGTTGGGCGGGTGGATTAACCTTGGCGATTTATGTACCCTTAATTCCATTTCTGGTGTTTACCTTTTCCGCTTTCGCATGGTTCCTCTTAGTCATTGAGGCCATGGTCGCAGCCCCCTTGATAGCATTAGGATTCGTTATCCCTTCCGAAGACGAAATTGGGCGAGCCTCTCATGGGGTTATGCTTATCATGCATATCTTCTTAAGGCCGTCTTTGATGATCGTGGGATTTGTATTAGGAGCAAAATTACTTTACATCGGCATGGGGATGTTGCATTTCGGTTTCGAGTATGTATTACTCACTCAAATCACAGGCATTGGTATCTTTGGCGCGGTCGCGATCGTTATTTTATATTGCGGCATGGCGCTTACCATCGTCCATGAATGTTTTAGCATGATTTTTATTGTGCCTGATAAAGTCCTGACCTGGATGGGGGGGCATGCTGAACATTCGAAAGTCATGGAGAATGTTAAACAAGCTAAAGGCTACCAAGACAAAGCCGCAGGTTCTAGCAGCTCTCTTATGAAAGGCGCTGTTGCAGGAGCAGGCTCGGCAGGTAAAGCGATTGGTGGCACCATTGGTCAAGTCGGTCAGGCTGCAGCGATGTTGGCGTAGGAGAGGAACATGAAAATTATCTTTTATACCCTCCTCCTCTTGATAGGCATTTTATTGCCAACAAGCTCAGCTTCGGCATTCATTGATATCGCATGGGAAAGCCCTTCGAATGATCAATCCATATTTTACTTGGGCGTGTTGTTTGGACCTGTCGGCGCTGCACTACCGGAAGCAACCGGAGGTCCCTTATTAGGACAAATTTTTTCCATCTTTAATATTGGCGTACTCACTATCGGCAGTATTCTCGTGCTCTACACCGTTTTTGTCTCCACGATCAACACCGCTCAAGAAGGCGAAGTCATGGGGAAAAAATGGTCTTCGATTTGGATCCCCATTCGAGCAGCTGGGGGCATTGCGATGCTCCTCCCCACGGGTACAGGATTTTCATTGATTCAAATCATGATGATGGGGCTTATCGTCAACGGTGTTCATGCCGCCAATGCTATTTGGAATGTGGTACTACAAAGTGTCACCATAACAGGTGGCCTGGGTGAAGAAGCCCCTGAAGTCAGCGGCGCTGATGAGGCCACACAGGGAATGTTTAAATCGCTTATTTGCAAACATTTACTCAACGAACAATATACCGATGCTTTAGGGCAGCCTGTAACCGAGTACGAACGAAGCAATGCCATCGTCATTGGTGCCGAAGGCATGGAGCATAATGAAGAAATCTGTGGTGGTTTAGAGGCCACTAGCGCACCGGAAGGGTATGATGAAGATGATTGGAAAGAACAACAACTTAATGCAGCCTCTGATCTAGCAAGCACTCTGGACAGTTATGCACTCGAAGCAGCCATGTCTGATAAATCCGACTGGACTGGTTCTGATGTCATCAATCAAGGCAAAACCACTCTAACTAGCGCTTTAAATCTTCTTGAACCTGATGCAACAGCTGACGATTTCGATGAGACCATGGGGAGAGCACTAGAAGATGGCTGGATATTTGCGGGAAGCTACTATTATCAACTATTGAATCCACCAGATGCATCCGGCGGATTTTCCAAGGGAAAACCCAAAGCACCCAAGGTCATTGATCCAGACTACAGTCAATTACCCTTTACGAAAAGTGTCTTGGACGCTAAATATACGGCCTACCTCGAATACACTGATCTGAGAACAGATGATCCGGATACCCCTCGACAAGAAATAGACCTAGGCCCTGCAGGCAACCTGTCTGGTGAAATCGCTCGTGTGTGGGATGATGCAGGCTTGACTGATTTCTTCATCGATATGGCCACTGGTATCATCGACACCCTTTCCAATGACAATGAAAATCCCATCATCACACTACAACGGTTTGGCGCTAATATCATGATGACCGTTGAAGTCAGCTGGTTAGCGACAATTGGCGT
Source organism: Gammaproteobacteria bacterium (assembly GCA_046348545.1). GTDB lineage: Bacteria > Pseudomonadota > Gammaproteobacteria > Berkiellales > Berkiellaceae > JAXMEB01. Next base: position 558,657 of record JAXMEB010000004.1, on the reverse strand, counting down.
TATTTTTTTGGTTGCTTTAATCGGTTGTGTGATGGAGGCCTTTTTACCTATCTGTTGGGCAATGGGGGCCGCGTTAGCAGTCTTGGTCCCAATCGTTACTCTATTTTTCGTGCTGCTATGGTCTGCCGGCGTCGCGATTGGACTCTACCTACCCCTCGTGCCTTTTATTTTATTTACCTTTTCCGCACTCTCTTGGCTCATCTTAGTGGTTGAAGCCATGGTGGCCGCGCCCATAGTTGCCCTCGGCCTCGTCGCGCCATCCGGCGACCACCTTGGAAAGGCGAGCCCTGCAGTAGTATTGGTATTAAACGTCTTTTTAAGGCCCAGCTTAATTGTGATAGGATTTATTGCTGGGGCGCAACTTGTTGTCGTCCTCATGCGCATGATTAACTTTGGGTTTGTAGGGACCATTCAAGCTAGTCTCACTGGAGTTGGTTTATTTGGTGCTGTGGCCATTGTCGTTCTGTATGCCGGTATTGCCATCATTGCTGTACATGAATCCTTTTCCCTAATTCACATCATCCCAGATAAAGTCATTCGTTGGATAGGCGGACATGTTCAGGATTCTATGGTTGGGCGTGCTGCCAAAGAAGCCGAAGATTGGTCTCAGACCGCTGCCTCAAAATCTGGTGAAGCCATGAAGTCCGTAGCATCATTTGGAAAAGGCGTTAATACCATGATAGATGACGCAGACAAAAATAATAGTACGGGACTAGTAGGTAACACGGCTGCGTTTTTGAAGCAATTTAAAGATACAAAGAAAGGGGCTCAAAATACGGCTGATCTTGGAGAAGCAAGCATGGATGTTACCTCAAGTAGAGAGCCAAATACCGATGATAATATCTTACCCAATGATCCGAATAGCGGTGCAAGTACCAATCCAAATAATTCCCCCAATTCTACCACCAACACGACTACAACTGCTAATACGGGCGGGGGAACGAATCCCGGAACTGGGGGCACTAATAATCCGAATTAAAAAAAAGCCCTCAGTATAAGAGGGCCTATACCCACAACAGATGATTTTTCGGGTAGGCGCCGAGCGTTCGAGACGCAGGAGTGTACACAAAGTACATGACTGCGATGAGAATCGCGAAGGCAACAACCCCGAAAATTCAGCTGTGAAGGGTATAGAACCTTGGAATCACAGCAAGACCTTAATGACCAGCCGATCTCGGGGTTGGGCGCTGCTGCAGCGTATAACCACCCATTCCATTCTTACGACCCCCAGCTTGATCATCGCCTAACCCTAGCGACATATTCGCACGCTCCTTTTCCGAAACTTTATTAATCATACTCATTAAAGTTTGAATATCCTTATTTGCAGAATCCCAAATAGTTGGCTTTGGAACATAACCATGCATCCTGATTAAATCCAATGTCTCCTGAGGCTCCGTCAAATCATTTACGACACGGTTACCTACAACGCCACCTTCAAACAACTTGTGGTAACGGGGATCGAAATTTAGCGGCACCAACCTACGCGGAGTATTATCATTCACAAATGCAACTGATGCTTGAAAATCCCCATTCGCTTGACGTGTCACCAGTCTAGCGCCGGAAGCATGTAAATGATCTGAATTGAGCTCAGTATAATTCCGATGTAAATTTGGATCATACGCCATAAAGTACTGATGCTTTTCTTCAATAATATGCGGTTTACCAATTGGTTGATAACGATTCAAAGCTATCAAAGCGTCATCCGTAGAATGCGGATACGCATTCAATGGCACCCCGCGGGAATCCCAACCTGGATTTGGCTTTCCGTCTGGTCCTGCTGGGAACAAAATATGATACTTAGAATCGAAGTTGACAGGGACATATCGCCCTTCTCGACTTTCTCCACCTATCAATTGAACTTTACCAGCTTTAATGTCACGCGGATTAAGTTCTATAAAGTCTTTATGAAGCATTGGATCGTATGGAACATACTTTGTACTGAACGTGTGATATTCCGCTACATCGATGGTATGCTGCACCCCTAAAGCAATTCGCATGCTATACACCAATGTATTAATAACAGCAGCAATAGCAATAGATTCCAATTGGTAATTTAAAACGCTCTTAATGTGATCGGCAGCGCTATCACCTTGTGCTAAAAGACGTTTACCGGGTACGCTTGCATTTCGCCAAGTTGTTTCCAAACGCTCTCTGAGCTTTTTTTCCAGTTCATCTTTCTCTGCATGCTCTCGAGCTTCTTTTTCTTTTGACCAACGTTGATAAGCTTTTAGATGTTCCTTTTGCTGAGCAAGCGGCAATACGGCAAATTGCGCTGGATCCATTTTTAAATATTCTGGCTTTTCTTCCAATTTGACATGAAGTGGTTGTTTAATCGTACCAGGCATGGTGTATCTCCCCATAAATCTGACAATACACTAAAATTTATGCGATTGAATCACGAGAAGACACTGAAAGTCAAGTTAGCTATTTGTCAAAGAGATAGAGTGTCAGGTTATATCGCACAGACCGCAACCGATGCCACTTCGCTCGTTGAACCAACACTTGCTCCAGCAGAGACCGTTGTCGAGGTTGTCGCTGTCGAAGAAACATCGGAAGCTGCACTGGTTGAGGTGCTGCCCCCCCCAGGTGGCGCCTCTCTCTCCGCACTGATAGTCCCATCTTGAGAATCCGTGTTCCCTTGCGAATCTTTGTCTTTGTCTTTGTCTTTATCTTTGTCATCACCTTGATCACCATCACTTCCTTGATCGCCACCCCCACCGTCGCCAGCACCGCCCACTTGCCCAGCGGCTAGGACACCTCCTTTCATTATTTGCAGCCCAGCATCCGCACCTTTATCCATATAGCCTTTGGCTTTTTGAACATTTTCAGCGACATTGGATTTTTCTATCTGGCCGCCAATCCAACGGATCACTTTGTCTGGCAATATATAGATGAGAGCAAAACATTCTTGGACCGTAATAATGGCTATACCGCAATAAATCACCACAATCGCAACCGCACCAAATATGCCAATTCCCGTCAGGGAAGATTCAATCACCGCCTTAAATCCAAAATTAATCATGTACATTAACACTCTCAAGAGCATATGTGCGGCTATAAAACCAACGACCATCAATGTTGGTCTCAAGAATAGCGATAAGGTTAAAGTCATAACCGGGTGAATATTTCCGAAATTCTCAGCGGAAGGATTCACTAAACCAATTGCAGCAACGGGCGCTGCAACCATCGCCTCAACAACCAACAGAAACCAGGAAACACCCGCAAAGGTAAACACTAAAAATGGGATCAACGGAATGTACAACCCCAATAAAACCCCCGCCCCCCAAAGTAAGGTCATAAAAACCATAACCACAGGAACTAACACAGCAATACCTGCCGCAAACATCCAACACAATGGCAAAAGTGACTGCATAATGCACGCCAAGAGCGCAACCAGTACCGCAGCGCCTATCAGCGTAAAAACCATGGTCTCTATGCTAATCATCAGATCGGTACCGAGTTTCTGCAACGCAATAATTGGATCCGTATCATTGTCACTGATTGAATCAATAACAGACATCGCTAGATCGATAAATAAATCATTTAATCCAGCACTATCCCATAATTGCGCTAGCGCTCCAGATAAACCCGAACTCTGGCCTAGATCTAACTCTGTAGGCGGTGCCTCATCCGGTGATAATAAATCTGACTCCTCCAAATAAGCATTATATTTTGCTTTTAGTTCTGCTTCTGTAAAAGGCAGTTCTGCATAGTCAGGCTTGATAGGCTGCGGTGCCGTCAAATTTCCTGGATTATATTCCTCCATCCAAGACGACAGATAATGATAATATACCCCTACAAATAACCACCCATCCGCTTTTGCATCAGTTTTGGTTTGATCTAAACTAACAGGACCACTGATTTTAGAGGTGCTCGCAACAATCCCACTAATGATTTTTCGAGCGCCCATAATAATGTCACTGCCACTCACAGACTCCCCATCAACCGCCTCAGCTGCGTATATTGATAAGTAGCCCGCTGAATTATCGGCAGCAACCGTTTGTGAATTTCGCCAGACTTCTGGATCATAGTCTGATGGCTCTTTTGAAGGTTGAAGACCACCACAAATTTCAGCATGATGCTCATCCCCCTCAATACCAATCACAATCGCACCATCATGCTCATATAGCGTGGGTTGAGCGCCCAAATCATCAATCGCATCTGGATATTTCTGCTTCAGCATCTCCAAACACATCATCGATTCAAACATGGCCTGAGCTGCCTCAGAAGCCCCATTCACATCGGCAAGCCCTTCATCCGGTGGAATGTCATACACCGCGCCAACTTCAAAATTCTCAAGCACAACTGTCCACATGGCATTCGCTGCATGAACCCCTTGCATCACTACCCACATCATCATGATTTGACAAAGGGAATACCCACTTGCAGTCGGCAGTAATAAACCAACTCCAATCATCGATCGAATCGGGATCCAGGCTGCATTCCATTTCTGCCCCATTAATTTGCCTTCATGGGCCGTTTCAACCGCTGAAATCCAAATCACATAGACCATCGCAATGCTGCCCATGCTGAGGACGGCCATGTTAAAAACATTGAAAAGTTGACCGAGGATTTGAGAAACCCCTTCGGGTGGGACTAACACATTGCCAACCGTCCCAAAAACCATTCCTAAATATTCAATAGATTTGTCAGTTGATTGACCATCAAAGGTGATAAAGGCAAACGCTGAGCTTGGACACAGAAGCAATAAGCTTAAAAGGGTGTATAGAACTCTTTTCATGGTCTTTTCATGGTCTTTTCATGGTCTCCTCACTACCCCTTAGACCCATTTTCAATCACTTAAGTGCCAAAGCGTGTAGATTCAATTAGTCTAGCATCTGAGCGGTCTTCAGGAAACCATAAAGCTAGTTTGAAAACTTTTTAATTGCAACTGTTTTTTATATGCTATTCCTCCTTGAGCGGGGGCTCGGCGTTTTCTCGACCTCTTTCTCTTTCTTATTATCTTCTTTAGGTTGTTTAGCCTCTTGTTCCCTCAGCTCTTCTGCTCTATGAGCTGCAGTTTCAGCTGCTGGCGTGTAGGTATGTGATGGCTCCTCTTGTTGTGCCGAAGGATTTTCGCCGGCAGCAATGCGTGTCGTATCAGCCTCGGTTTGAAGGGTCGCCTGCGCTTGCGCCAATCGGTCTAACTGAGACTCACTCTCTCGCTGAGCGGTGACAGTAGGGTCAGGGGTGGGGGTAGGGGCAGGTTGCGCTGGTTCACGCTCTGCCGAGATTTCAGGTTGATTTTTGGCGGCATAAAATGCGTAGATACGCATGGGAGTGACTGAGAGTGACTTAGTGATATTTTCAATTAACTCTTCAATGAGTTCATCTATCGAGGTTTTCCCAGTCTTCATCCCATACTTTTCTTTGGCTTTATTATTAACCAACATCCCCCCATGCTCCATAGGGCTGTTTGGATCTCGCTGATTTCTTGACTTTGCAATATCACGAATTTCACCAGCTCGTCGTTTTAAACGCTCACCAAAGCTTTCTCCAAGTTCCTCTCCCTTTTTTTCAAGCGTATCAGCAAGATTATTAGCTATTTTATTCAAGTCATCATTAACTTCGCCTACCGACTGAGAGTTACCGTTTGCGATAGCGCCATCAAGCTTATCCTCTTGCTGCGCTACTTCCGCGGTGGTAGCTTGAAGCGATTCAACTAGCTCTTGTCTTGGACCATCAGCTGCCATACTAAACCCCTTAAACCCGTGCAGTGCCACGAGAAAGAAATATTTAACTCACTTAGTCATATGACAATAAAGTCCCTGTGAAGTTCAGGTGATTTGCAAAAGCGGTGTGAATTTAGAGGTCTTCCTCAGAAGAGATGGATATTTTCACATCTCCAAAATGAGTCCCCGTAAGCTCTTTGATCGCATCTAATGTTGCAGCTGGATCACGTGTGATGCTGATTGGTGGTGGGTAGAGGGTCGCTTTCTTGATATCTTCCAGTAAATTCTCTGCAGCCGTCTCAGCTTGCTGCTGCGGCTTGCCCGTTAAACGCTCAATGTGTAACAAAGAATCTCGTGTACGGCCCCTGAGTAGCAAAGGACTCGTGAAACGCTTCAGATCCTCCTCTCCAACCAAAACGCGAGCGACCTCCGGAACAGGGATCGGTGTAAAGGCATGGATCTCTGATCCAATTTCTTGATTTTGCTCAGCTTCAATCTCTTGTCTTGCTTCACGCTGTTTCTCAACCTCTTTCTCTAAAATAGCAATGACAGCTGCGATTGAACGCTCAAACGGTTTTAAATTTTCGTAGTTCACAAAGGCTTGTGAAATGATATTCACATCTTCATTTTGAACGGGTTGCGTCATCACAAAGTCAGGTTTACTGAAAATTTGCTGAAAACGAGTGATTCGTTTATCAAGATTGGTTAGAATCTCATCAGAAGGTCGTTCAACGCACAGAAATTGATTAACCTGCATCCGTTTCGCAGGTTTAGGATTCGCATAAAACATCCGTGCCCTGACAATCTTTGAACGATAGAAAATATGCGCATCGCCCTCCCGCTGGTCTTTCAAGTCTAATAAATCAATACGTTGCCGTTTTTCAATCGAGGCTGAACGCGTATCCAAATAATTATTGGTCATGCTGCCTGTTTGATTTTGAAATCCGCTGACACTGGTTGCGTATGTTTCGCCGGCCGTCTTATTGAAAAATTCCCATGTATCCGTTGGATCCTCCATCTTCATACAAATTTTAACGTTCGTATTTGCACCAATTGAAGCCGCCTCTTCTTTGGAAGCTTTCTGAAAGGCGGGTAAATCTTGTCCTGCAAAAATAGCCGAAAATCCTAAAGATCGAGCCTGAGCAGGCACCACAGCAAAACCAGGTACCGCATAATAACCATACTCATCCATGATACACACGTATGGTGTGGGAGAGGTCGTTGGCTTCCTTAAAATCACATCTCGATATTCACCTTCGACTTCATCCCCCAAACCGGCAGCCATCATAGCCTTTAAAGAGGCAATAATAATTTTACCTAAATTAGATAATTCTTCAGGTGATTTTTCCAAGGCTGGCAATAATACGACCATGATGCGTCGATTCAACACCACATCTTTTAAATCGACCTCAGCCAAATTGGTTCGAATAATATGGCCATAGGTGTCCGCTAAAGAGCTGAATACGCGCGTTAATTGCATGGTGATAAAACCATGTTGCTCTCTGACTTCTCCAGCTTGATTCCCCTTTTTCGCTGGATTAAAACCTGGCAAATTCGCAAGATAATTATCAAGAGGCTCTAAGATAGTTGCCGGCATATTGTCTAATGGGACAGTATGCGTCGCGCTAACAGGAAATCGCTTGTCAAGACCCATCATTTCTAGTTTTTCTAGAACAAAATAGTTTCGTATGCTATTGGCATCCAGCAGAATATGTCCTTCATCGCGCATCGCCGTCAACACTTTCATGAGCGCTTCCACAAACGAAATGGCTCGACCTTTCCACATATCGCCATCACCACCCCCTCCGCCCGAATCCATCAAGCTCACCACGAGATTGGACAGCATGCTCGATGAACCGTTCGCAAAGGGATTCATGGTATTGGATAAACGTGTTTTTTGAGGACCAATCACGTCTCTGGCGCCCGTCATGAAATTAATGAGCAATAAATCATCATCTCGGCCCATTCTTCTGACCATTGAAAACACTTTTGAATAAAGCGAGTTATCCCCTTTACCATCGACATAGATAAAACCACTACCTTGGCATAAAGAGTTGAATGCAATGGAAACTAATGCTTCTGTTTTACCAGAGCCTGTTGAGCCAAATATCAGAACATGTGTCCGCATGTCATCATTAGAAAACCAAAGCTCTTTATTGGTAATTTTTTCATTTCCGAAAAAGGCAATACCGCCCGCTTTTCTAGGGCGCGCTGTACCCGGAATGCAATCGTTGAAATCCATTGCCTTGGAAACCATCGGTAATTTAAAAGGAAGACTATGCTTTCGAGACTGACAGAACCAAAAAAGCAGAATGGCCAATAATGTCAAAAAATCAAATAATGCAGGGCTATAAATCATCCCGGCAATCATGGTACCCATCATCACAATGACATAGGTTGGATTCGAAAAAAACTCAGCAACCCGCACGCCCATGGGGCGGGTGTCGCGCGCCATCTCCTGCGCGCCATGCTCATGTCTTTCTTCTAAACCACGTATTCCCGGCATATCATCTTCTCATCTAGTTGGGTTGAGGATTTTTGGCTGTATTAACTTCTAGCTCTTCTCCCTCGTCGGGGACATAAACCGTATTTTCAATTGCCATGCAAAACGCAGTAACCGCGGTATCTACCATCGGTACACTGAGTGGCCTTGCCATTTCTTTTTCTGTCTTCCAGTGTGCAAATACACCCGCAATCTCTGGTACTGCAACCTGGCGCCCGACATTATTTAGGATATACCAAAGACGCCTATCAACCGGTTTAAGCCATAAAAAATCTGCCGAAGCCATAACACCATCTAAACGTGCAATCTCCAGCATCGAAGCCATGACCGTTAAAACGTAAGCGTGCCGCTCCAAACATCGCTGAACTACTTTGATATCCCCGTATTTTTTGAGTAATTCATCGGTCTGCTTATATTCCATCTTACCCCTGGCCGCTGCCAGTGACAATTCTTCTAAATAAGCCCTTGCAATCGCAGGTTCATGAGCGCCTCTTGCTGCAAAGACCGCAAAAAGTGCTTTGGTGTAAGGTGGCAATTGATCAACGCCTTGCCAAAGGGGCCCTAATTGATTACTGAAAACTTGCTTTGTTTTTTCCCGATTAACAGTCGCTCTATAAACCGCCTCTGCTCGCCAAGTTGCCTTCGTATCCTTCCCTAATTCAACATCCAGCAATTGGTAGTGTTTTCCAAACTGCAAGGGATTCATTGACATCGCCCAAGGACCTTTCAAGACATCCATATCAATAATATTCAAATCCGCTACTGGTGCAATTTGAGGCCAATTTTCTTTCTCTTGCTGCATCAAACGCTCCATGTTGTAAATTTTCGTAAAACGCATAATGACATTTGATTTAAAAACGATGACCGCCATAATGATAATCAGAATCACGCTGGGATAAATTAAAAATCGTCCAATCGCATCACTAATATAATCGGCTGCTTTCAATGTTAAATCATTCGGGGTTGCTCGATAGGTCCAATCAATCACCCCATCCAGTTGATCAGTAAACAAACCAACAAAACGAGCTTCCCAATTTTTAACGTAAATAAAGGCTGTTTTCAATTCATTTGAAAAAAAATGCCAAATACCCCATGCCACAACAAAAATAATCACCAAGACCCATAAAACGTTATAGGCTCCTTTATCATCTTGTTCCGGGCCACCTTTCGCCATATCTTTACCCTTTAGATTTTAGTCGTACATCAAATCATCCAGCGGTATCACCTCTCGACTCGGTGAGGACTGCATGATTTCGATTAATACATCCGTGATACACAGTAACCGAAGTGAATTGGGTGTCGCCTCATCAAATTTGACCTTAACACCCAACATCGCACCTTGCTGCTCTTCAAAGCTAACACCAAGCCCATAACCTAAACAGAAGGAACACAGTTGATCTGCCCTTCGCACAATAGCTGGCAATAGGCCAGTCTCTGCAAAAACTTGCTCGTAACTGATCGGTGCATTTCGTAGAACAAAATTACAACGAAGCACTTTAGCGATAGCAATGATTTGTGGGGTCAATGTCATAAGTAAACTCTCTAGCTATTATTTAGGGCCCACCCATATCCACTCTACATCATAAAGCGACCTACCTATACACAACAACCTTCTTTCGGATAGGTCGACTTGCTGGCAAATTTATATTTTTCAATTTAGATCACTTCAAGAACTAGAAAGTTTCTTTTTATTTTTATAGAGTTGACACACGCGTGTAATTCCGGTTGAATGACTGTATGAAAAAACGGATCTTAACAGCAAAACTACCTTTAGCGTTTGGGTGCTTAGCTTTAGTGGGCTGCGCTGCAATATCACCTCCGGCTTCACAACCAGCCGGCTCCGGTGCACAAAATTTTCAAGGTGCTGATATTGAGTCTCAACTCCTGGATACAGCGCACTCAATTGACGATTCATTAAAGACGCTTGCCTCTACTCAAGAGCAACATCAATCTCAAGCTATTAATACGGAACCCCTGGTCACTGCTGAAGGTGGCATGGGTGGCCGAGCTGCTATTGACTGGTCAGGCCCCGTTGAACCTTTACTCGAAAAAATAGCAAGCATGTCAAGCTATCGCGTTAAATATATCGGACATCCACCACCGATCCCCATAGTTGTTTCTATAACTTCAAAAGAATCTGTCATCGCTGATATTCTTAAAAATGCCGGTTTACAAGCTGGAAAACGAGCGAGCCTTATTGTTTACCCTGATGCTAGAATCATCGAAATTCGCTACGCTAATCTCTCTGCATAGTTTACAATTCAACTTAGTTTGCACAATCATACCCTCACATCGAAAGCCGTGAGGGCCCTAGTTTGTGCGAAGATTATTTCTTTGGCCTATATTAAAAGTTAGGTAAGGCATGACTGACCAAAAGATAGGTACATTTAAAATGATGAAATCATTTTTAAAGCTTGCGCTAGCGGCAACTGTTTTAATAGTCAGCACTGGGTGCGGTACCGCACAAAAGAATCCAACTCGAACCGATACTGAAAGTTTGTCAGATTTAAGAAATATGACGCGGACTAATACCGCCACAGTTGAACTTAGTGGGATTCGTTTTGCTGCCATTCGCGATACCGCCTTAAGCTTAGGCGCAAGAGGTGGGCTTGCTTGGCGAGCCAAACAAATTAATGCGCGGATTGACCAATACGATCGCCCCCTTGAGAGAATATTTAATTTTAACGCGATGATGCTTCAAGACAGTGTCTTGCCTCCAGTTCTCCTCGAAGGACGAAATACTCTCGAGCAAACCAGTGAAGACACGCTCCGAATTGCAGACCGTTCTTATATTATTCAATCGCAAGCAAAATTTGTAACCGCCCCCCCGACGTGGCGGGATTATTTAAAACTCTATTACAATAAACCTGAAGTCCCAGATCGCTCTCTTCTCCCTAAGACCGAGCAAGAGCGAAGCGTTTGGGATAAATTTATTCAACAAGGCTGGCAAGCAGGTATTCTACAAGCTGACACTATTTTTGCCGAGAATATCGGACGATTAAAAAGAGACTATTCGGGTATGATACGCTACAGAAGCTTATTAGCCCAAGGGATTGTTAGCCCCCCCTTTGTTGCAAAAGTTGATCTGGGTATCACCGGCAGCAGTCATGAAATGACCGTCAATGATCGTGTCCTTCGAATCACCGTCATGCCTGCATTTCAAGCTGATCCGGAGCATTGGAAATCTGAAATTACACCGTTATCATGATGAGAGAATGAAGCATGGATAAAAGTCAACTCATGTTCCCTGAAGAACCTGTTAGATTCACTGTGCGTGAGATGGATCGTTTGTTACTGCATGCAACAAAAGTTGAAGCTTCTGATATCACAATTCAAACAGGCAACCCGATTATGATTGAGGTCCACGGGCACCTTTATACCATTACGCAACGCCCCCTCTCAAACACGGAAGTCTCGGACATGATTAATGGCATTTACGGCCCCAATGCAACCACCCAAATTTCAGCTGGGCGCGATGTGGACACGCAATATGAAGTTAGGCCCGATCGTTCGAGTCGTTTCAGATTTCGTGTGAATGGAACCGGTTGTCAGGTTGAAGGTCATGATGGTATTCAAATTACCGCCCGAACATTACCGGCTGATCCGCCTAAATTGTCCAGCATGAACCTCGAAAAAGAAATTATTGACAGCATGGCACCCCATCAGGGTACCGTCGTTGTGACCGGCTCAACAGGCTCTGGTAAAAGTACATTGCTGGCTGCCATTATTCGCGAAATTGCTTCCGCACCCGATGCTAACCGAAAAATTCTGACTTATGAAGCACCGATTGAATTTGTTTACGACTCAGTTGAGAAACCCACTTCAGTCATCAGTCAATCAGAAATTCCAAAACATCTCCCGAATTTTGCGGCCGGCGTCCGCAACGCACTTCGTCGCAAACCTGGGATGATTCTCGTGGGGGAAGCGCGTGATGCCGAAACCATTTCGGCCGTGATCGACGCCGCGTTAACAGGCCACCCTGTTTATACCACCCTTCATAGTAATGGCGTTGCTGACTGCGTTCGAAGAATGATCTCAACCTTCCCCGCCGAAGAAAGGCATGGGCGTGCATTGGACATCCTTGAAACCATGCGCTTAGTCATTTGGCAAAAATTAGTGCCAACGGTTGATGGAAGACGAGTTGCACTTAGAGAATATCTTGTTTTTTCTGAAGACATTCGGGACATTCTAGTTGATACTGAAGTTGAATTGTTGGCCGCTCAAACCAGAACGCTTTTAAAGGCGCATGGCCAACCCATGGTTGTTGATGCAAAACGAAAATTTGATCAAGGGATTATCAGTGAACGCGTATATCAGTTATTTGAAAAACAGGCAAAAAGGGCTGATCGAGATGCGGGAGTCTCCCACTAATGCGTAATCCAGCAACCGCTCATTGGCGAGATTCAGCCCGCATGGCGAAATTTTTTGTCGTGGACGCTAGAGCAGCCATTCCACTATTAATTTTTCTCCTTCATATCCGTTTATGGACTTTCTGCCTTGCAGCAGGTATTACCATTTTTTTTGCATTACTTCAAAAATTTGGCTTCACCTTACCTGTATTCCTCAGGTGGCTTCGTGTCACATTGGGTGGTCCTGTACGATTCTCGCATCCTTGGTGGACACAGTACCGTAATCGACGTTAGGGAAAAAATTAGATGATGGCTGAAGAAGAGGGAAAAGGACCCGATCACACGCAATACCGAACTGCCGACGGCATCGGTGCCACGGAGCTTGTTTTCATCAGAAATGAATTTTATAGAGAAAAATATAGACAATTAATTAAATTATGCTTTTTACTCATATTCATCATCATTTTACAAACGATCTTCACCTTATATTTAAAAAACACTCACCCCAAGCCAGTCTATTTTCCCACTAGTCCTGACGGGCGTTTGCTCACGCTCAAACCCTTAGATCAACCCAATCTGACGTTAGATGAATTATCTCGATGGGTGATGGAAGCCTCCATCGCATCCTATACCTTTAATTTCACTGATTGGCGGTTTTCACTACAGGATGCCAGACGATACTACACTGCAAATGGGTATCAAAATTTTCTTAAGGCTTTAAAAGAATCACGAAACTTAGAAGCTGTGAAGACAAAAAAATTTATCGTATCGGCCATCCCTCTAAACCTCCCTGTGATTAAAGAGGTCCCAACAGAAACACTTTTTAGATGGAAAGTTGAGATTCCAATGTTACTTACTTATCAAAATGGGAATCCAGCAGATACGATTAAACAAGAAATTACGATGACGATGTTAATCGTCAGAATTTCAAATCTAGATTCACTCAAAGGGGTTGGCATTGAACAAGTCATTATCGCTGAAGGACGGAAAGCACCCCCCACTTCCTCAGCGAATTAAGACCAAAGGCAATTTATGGCAAAAAACAACGCTGAAGAACCCCAAAAAATAAAAGCCTCACAAGCCGCAGACTCTTCGTCTAATGATAATGCACTTGAAGTTGTTTTTCTAAGGAACAACTTTTATAGCGATCACTATCGACATGGCATCATTCTGGTTGGATTACTCATATTTGCTATCATCTCTCAAATCGCTTTAACGGCCTACATTCAATTCACCCGAGAACATGATGTTTCTTTCGCAACGACACATGACAAAAAACTTCTTCGCTTAGTCCCCCTCAACCAACAAAATATGACGAATGAAGCGCTCTTAGGTTGGGTAAAAGACGCCGCGGTTGCTTCCTATACCTTTAATTTTGTGAATTGGAAAGAAGCTTTGGGTGAAGTTAGACAATACTATACCGCAACGGGATATCAACATTTTCTAAAAGTACTTAAAGATTCCGGTAGTCTAGACGATGTTCGAATTAAAAAAATGGTTGTCACCGCAGTCCCTATCGGTGCGCCCGTTATCAATAAAGAAGGACTCATCAATCAAGCCTACAGTTGGCAAATTCAAATCCCGCTAACGTTAATCTATCAAGGCATCACAGAGGGCACCAGGCAAGATATCACAATGACAATGTTAGTTACCAGAGTATCAAATTTGGAATCTGAAAAAGGAATTGGTATTGCACAATTGCTGGTTACTGAAAACAAAAGAATGGGGCAACAGAGGAGATAGTTATTACTCTAACCCTTTTAGATTCTGTACATATTCAATGCTATACTATTTTCAGTTCTGAGCTGAGGACCCCTATACTATGCCTGAAAATGAAGTTGCGACTCCAACAAACCAAACACAGCCTAAATCAGCTACCAACAAAAGCGTTAAAGCACCGAAGGACAATCCAACCGAGTTTGTTAACGAATTAGTATTCAGAAATAATTTTTATCGTGATAACTTTCGAAGAGTGATGCTATTCGCCATCATTCTTGTACTCGTGATCATTGCCCAAATTGGCTTCATTTTCTTTTTACATGCGACCAGAACAATGCCCTCTTATTATGCCACAACCCATGATGGTAAGCAGATTAGACTTGTGCCACTCGATGAGCCTAATCTGACTACCGATGCACTCTTAAATTGGGTGAAAAGTGCTGCCGTTGCATCCTACTCCTTTGACTTTGTGAACTGGAGTGAGTCGCTTGCCAATGTGAAGTCATACTATACCCCAGATGGTTACCAAAACTTCATGAAAGCCCTGCAGTCTTCCGGCAGTTTAGAGGGGGTTCGATCTAAAAAATTAGTCGTTTCAGCTGTACAGACGGGCACACCTGTTATATTAAAAGAAGGACCGATCAATAAAAGATATAGTTGGCAAGTTCAATTACCAATGTTAATTTCTTATCAAAGTGCCAGCGAAGTGATCAAACAAGATATCAACATGACCATGCTGATTACGCGCGTACCGACCTTGGAATCTGAGAAGGGTATTGGCATTGCTCAACTAACCGTCATCGAAGGTAAAGGGGCGAAAAAATAATGGGGAATAGCATGAAATTTATCTACAGAACTGCACTGCTCTCTACCCTATTCTTGGTGCCCGGTATCACACACGCTGCATTGGTTTCCGGCGCGAGCATTTTGCCCGTTGCCGATACGGCAGTTGATCAAAAAATTACAGATGATCAAATTGAAGACGCTATAGCAAATTCGACGCAACGAGAAAACGCTAGCCCTGTTGAAGCAGGTCTACTGAGTGTTGAGGCTGAAGCAGACCGAAACAAAGTTCGCCAACCAACCCCTGCGCAGAAAAAAAGAGACGCCGCGTATAATATGTTGTTAGAAGATGCTCTGCCTTTAAACCCGCAACAAATCAAACATCTTAGAAAACTCTACGAGCAAACAGAAGAAGCAACCTATACCACACCGAAAGCACCGCCAACCCCAATTTCTTCTTCGATGATGGTCAACCTTGATCCGGGAACAACGCCACCAATTATTAGATTATCAGCTGGATTTGTCAGCTCTTTAGTCTTTACTGATGTCACCGGAGAACCTTGGCCAATTGTCTCTTATGACGTTGGTGATCCCAAGGTTTTCAATATTGCCTGGGACACTCGTAGTAACACGATTTTCGCTCAAAGTTTAAAGCTATATGCTCACGGCAACCTGGCGGTTAGACTTCAAGATTTACCGACACCGATTATGCTATCGCTCATCTCAGGCGGACAACGTGAAGTTGATTTCAGAGTCGATCTGCAGGTGACCTCGAGAGGCCCTAATGCCAAACCACCGATTATGTCAGATTCTTCTTTAATGCCAGCTAGAGTGAATGCTGAGCTCATCAATATCTTAGATGGCGTTGCTCCGGTGGGTAGTTTGCAATTGGAGGTCGCTGGTGGTCAGGGTAAAGCTTGGCTTTCAAATAAAAAACTCTACTTTAGAAGTCCATTAACGGTCATTTCACCTGCCTGGCTTTCCATGGTTTCAAGCCCAGATGGCACTCATGTTTATGAAATGGCACCGACGCCTTTAATTTTAGCGTCACAGGATGGTCGTACGGTGAATATCCAAATTAAGGGGTTATAAGACCATGGCTAAAAATCTACTCTCCTCTCTTGGAAACACCAAAACGAGAACATTTGTGATATTCTTGGCCGCAATTGTTATTGTCGCTGGGCTAATCATATTTTTTCGTTCTTCTTCTGAAATCGACCCTTTAAAAGAAAAGGCCTCCTCAACAGCCGCTATCCCTTCTTCGGTGAAAGCCGTTCCGGGTAATGAGACGCCTGAAAAATATCGTGAACTTCAAATGGAAGATAACAGGCGACGCGTCCTCGAGGCGTATCAGAAAAAAGCGAGTGCCATCCCTACTGTCATTGGCGCCGTATCGACCAAAGATATTTCTCAAAAAATGGAAGAAGACGCTCAAGCACAGCAATCTGCTGCCAATGAGATTTTTGGCGATACTCAGCGTGGTGGATTTGTAGGGAAAGCTGGTTTCAAAACTAAAGCTGAAAAAGAAGCAGCTTCGCAATCTCGTGACGCTAAAGTCCAAAAAGAGCGCGAACGCATTAAACAGGTCAAGGAAGAACGAGATAAACAACGCGAAGCAGATAGAATGCGCAAAGAAGCTGCTCAAGAGCAGGCTCGCTATGTTGACTCTATTAAACAAACAACAAAATCCATGCAAAAACATGCAACCTCTATCTTCAAAAACTGGACTACTTTTCAGGAACAAGCTTATATGGAAGGTGCTGGTTCGACCAAAGATGATAAAGTTGGTAAAAAACAACCACTTGATTTATCTCCAGAGAGTACGAATGGGAGCGTTGGTGACCAAAGCGGCGGAAATGGTAAGGCTTCTAAAGAATTTATTAAAGCAGGCTCAGTGCTCTTTGCTGTGCTGGAGACCGCTATCAATACTGACGAGAAAGGCCCTATCATGGCAACTATCGTTTCTGGCCGCTACAAAGGCGCTCGTCTCTTAGGGAAAATCTCGCATCAACCCCGTGCCGAAAAAGCAATACTATCTTTTGAGGTGATGTCTATTCCTAAATATCAAAATTCTTTATCGGTCAAGGCAGTGGCAATTGATCCTGACACGGCTAGAACGGCATTAGCATCCGATGTGGATCATCATTATTTACTCCGATATGGTTCATTGTTCGCCTCCGCTTTCATGGAAGGTTACGGTGACGCTATCACAGAAGCGGGATCAACAAACATCACCTCTCCTACGGGTACCATCACAACCACCAAAACGGATTTAAGTGGGCGTGAACAAATTTATGCTGCATTAGGTGAGGTCGGAAAAAAATGGTCAAAACAAGCAGAAAAAGTATTTGACAGACCTTACACGGTTACGGTTGATCAAGGTCTAGGAATCGGGATTCTCTTCATGAATGATGTCGACGTCACTAAGCCAGAGCCCGCCCCAAAACTCGATGAACAAGGCGCCGTGACCATAACACCTTTACCAATCCCAACGACCCCATCGGTACAGAAATAGATAAGGGCTGACGTATGAGCGACGACGACAAGAAAAAACCCGATGATTTCGAAGATGAATTCGATTTTGATGACGAAACATTTGACGAGACGGATTCCGATCTTGACCTCGACGCGGAGTCTACGAGTAATGCTCTTAAAAAAGAACCGGAGGCTATCAAGCAACCCGTTTCTAAACCCGCTTCTAAACCCCCTGTCACCATTATCATTACTGTATTGGTGGTCTCTTTCTTGGGTTGGAAAGGATATCAGTGGTTTAGCTCGCCAAAAGTAGAGCCTAAAATCGAGCAAATGAAATCAGCTGCTCAAACTTTACCTCAAGAACCTGCGTTGCCAAGCGTTGAAATGCCCACAACAACAGATAAAAAACTTGAACCATCTGATTTGGCAATTAGTCATACGATCGAAAATGTTGAGACGGCAACCCCTGAAATAGATGCAGGGGCACAAACAAGCCAAGCGACTGTGGAAATTGCACCTACACCGGAAACCACCCAACGTGAATCAGCACCTAATGCGCCTGCAACAACAGCAGAAACAGCGACATCTGATTCAGACGAAGAAATTTCTGGTGCAGCGTGGCTTGCAACTGAGCAAGATCTATATGGGATAAAAGGTGGTGCAGAAGAAATTGCTAAATCTAAACTGACTGTTTCGAAACTCATGAAAAAACTCGAGGCCCAAGAAGAAAATACACATAAGCGGATTAAAGTACTCGAAGATAATTTAGCGGAATTGATACAGACAGTGACGATAACGGGTAAAAATGTGAATCAAATGGGCTTGGTCGTAGACGATTTATCGAAAACAATCGACACATTGACCAAAGAGGTTGTGGCACTGAAAGACGAAACGGTGAAGCAAGTACAAGTACAACGATCACCTTTCAGGCAAGCGATGGAACCCTCACCGGTTCAAGCTCAAAGCGCATTGCCACCAGGACCTACATCCCGTGCAATGGGTGATAAGCCTCGATTGGATATACATGCATTGGGCGCCCCTAAGCCACCACAAGAGTTAGAGCGTTCTGGGGCCTACGCTTTTGCAAGCCCCCAGATCACCGTTCATGCCATGATACCAGGACGGGCTTGGTTAAAAGGCAAAGAAGGTCGAATCATGACGGTCACAGAAGGTGATTATATTGAAGGATATGGAAAAGTGATTGCAATTGACGCAGGCGGTGGTGTTGTTATCACCAGTTCAGGACTGACACTGAGATAACCCAATGAGGAAATCTTATGGCAAGTATTAGTTTCGATGCTGCGATTACCAATTTAACCGAATCGTTCGATAGCTTGGTGCAGTTGGTCACGGGCGTATCTTATATCATTGGTATTTTTCTGATTGCAAAGGGCATCATGTCTTTATCCGTCTTCGGCCGACAAACCATGAGTTCTGCGCAACGTGGTGAAGTTTCTGGGCCTATTGTGTGGATTTTTGTGGGCGCTTTACTGATGTACCTTCCCACCACGATGGAAACTGGCTTGACGACGATTTATGGCGATGCCGACTTAGCGGCAGCAGGTGATATTATGGCATATGCACCGGTAACAGCCGGTGAAAACTGGGAACAATTAAGCAACGTTATAATCAAATACGTAAAGCTAGTTGGTCTCATTGCCTTTGTTAGGGGATGGATAATCCTATCCAAGATGGGCCATTCTGGCGCTCAGCCCGGGAGTATGGGTAAAGGTCTTACCCATGTGATAGGCGGCATATTGTTAATTAACGTTGTAGAGACCGTGAATATCCTGGCCACAACGTTCGGTGTCATTGGCGTAACGTAAGAAAGGTGCAATGTGGAATTCAGACCTATCCTCATTACTGCTAGAAAAGGAAATTGGCGAAAATTCACTGCGAGGAAACGCAGTAAGAAGTTTTTGGAAATTAAACAAAGGGTGCATACGCGCGACAACCACACGTGTCAATATTGTGGATTTTATGCAAAAGAATATCAAGAAGTCGTGAATCTTGATCAAAATTATGACAATAATAAGTTTGAGAACATGGTTACCGCGTGCTGTTTTTGCACCCAGTGCTTTTTTCTAGAATCATTAGGATTGGA
This sequence comes from Gammaproteobacteria bacterium, assembly GCA_046348545.1. GTDB lineage: Bacteria > Pseudomonadota > Gammaproteobacteria > Berkiellales > Berkiellaceae > JAXMEB01. The sequence goes on along the minus strand of JAXMEB010000004.1, from coordinate 539,052 downwards.
CGAACGTTCGGGTGGAATAGTGGTTCACTTGCCTGAAATTTCGCAACCGGACTTGAACAACTTCTGCAGGGTGCTCTTTTGTTCGATGGACAAGGAGTCTGCCTACAAAGGAAAACTGCAGGCTGTTTATCTCAGTTTGAAGGACAGAGGCAAAGAAGTAGAAAATTGTTTTGGACCCAATACGAGCGATCCAAGGATTTTCGGCCAAACGCTGATCGATGCCCAACTCAGGGAAGAACAATTGGATCATGAAGTTCTGCAGCATTTACGGCTGCTTCCCTCTCGTAAGGAATTTCGAGAGGAAATTGATTACTGGAAGCGAACTGTATTTGCTAAAGTGCCATTATAATAATAAACGATTATCCGCTAACAAACTGGAGGAAATGACTATGAAGCAATCAATCGCAAAAACGACGCGTGAGGGCCGCCCTCTCGTCTCATTGTTGATGTATTTTTCAGCCATATTTGCGCTATTTTGCCTATCCAATTTTGCGATAGCCGGTAGCGTTGGGGATGTATCCGATAATGTTACAGACAGCATGGAGTCGATTGGTAAATTGATCACAGGCGCATCTTATGTGGCCGGTATTGGGTTTGCTCTGTTGGGCTTGCTCAAGCTGAAAGCACATAAAGATAACGCAACTCAAGTACCCTTGAGCCAACCCATTGTATTGCTTGTGATTGCAGCAGGCTTGGTCTTCTTGCCCAGCATTATCAGCACTGCAGGTGATACCATCTGGGGTGAAAGTGGTGGTCAACGGGGTGGTGCAACGGGTGGTGGTATGGAAATGGAATAATAACTCTACGTGCCGCGATTTATTCGCGGCACCCAGTCTGGATTCTGGACACCGCGCATCAAGCGCGGTACGTAGAGAGAAATAGAGGGAAACTAGATGCGAGTTCGAAAAAGACAGTTGTTTGGCTCATTTGATGCCAAAGTCTAAACTGATAAAGATTGTCGGAATAATAATAATTTACACTTATACGTGAGGGAAAATGGGAACCATAATGGATCCGCTCCTGGATGGTATCGATGCATTGCTTGCCTGGATGGGCTCATCCTTAGGGCAGACCGTCGCTTCTTATGTCGATATCGAGAGTGCGGATAATCGTCATACCCTTGTGGCCAGGGATGGTTCACTCGTTTCTTTAATTAAACTTCACGGTGCCACTCAACTGATTGGACCTGACGAATTTAAGAAAATCCACGAAGGCCTTTCAAGTACCCTGTCTGTCAATTTGTCTAGACCGGGTCACGCCGTCCAAGTCTATTTTCATTATGACAAGGAAGGCGTCAAGCAAGAAATTACCGATATTTTTAGTGGTGCTCAAGCAACTGCTAATCGACTTAAGCTCTCTCTCGATGACCTTTTCAGTGAAAGAATTAATCATTTATCCGATTATTGTGCAAGTGAAGCAACCTTCTTTGTGCTATGGACACGGCCGAATACGCTAACCAAAACACAGCTAGATATGTCCAACAAGGCTAAAACACAAAAGCTTAAAGAGTCCAAGATACCGCCACTCAGACATAGTCAAAACTGGCTGGCCTCGATACCCGAACTCCGTGAATCTCATGATTCTTTTGTGCGCTCGACTCTCAATGATATGTCTGATTTACATCTTTATGCCGTATTGCTAGATGTTCATGATGGTATTCACGAAATGCGAAAATCGGTTGATCCCATCGCAACTAATCTAGGCTGGCGCCCTGTGTTACCAGGAGACACTATCCCACTACGCGAATTAAAAGATCGTAATCGTCGTGACTTGAGTGAATTAATGTGGCCACCACTGGCATCCCAAATTATTCCTAGAGACGCTGAGATCTTGAATCTGAGAACCTGTCGGATTGGCGATCTGTGTTATGCTTCGATGTTCATTGATTTATTTCCTCAAGACATTAAACCTTTTTTTGAATTATTTAGACGCGTTTTACACTCTCGGTTCCCATGGCGCATTTCGTTTTTGATCGAAAGTGATGGCCTCAAAACCCTTGGCTTTAAACCCTTATTAGCTTCTGTTTTAAGCTTTGCTTCTAGCCAAAACCCTCTGATTACTGATGCAGCCGAGCTCCTCAAATATTTAAACAACAGCACCGACTATGCCATCATCAAACTTCGTGTGGCTGCGGCGACTTGGGCCCCCGTTGGTGAAGAGCGCTTGCTCCGAACGCGTGCTGCCGAGCTGACCAAAGCATTACAGGGTTGGGGACAATGTGAGGTCGGTGAAGTGTCTGGCGATAGCTTCTCTGGGGTGCTTTCTAGTGCACTGGGACTTTCCCTTGAAAACGTTGCGACGCCCTCGGTGGCTCCCCTTCCAGATGCGGTTTATATGCTACCCTTTTCACGTCCCGCTTCACCATGGGTCTCGGGAGCATGTTTGTTTAGATCGCCGGATGGTAAGCCATGGCCATATCAACCTGGTTCTACTCAACAAACAACCTGGATTGATCTAGTTTACGCGCGACCAGGTTCGGGTAAATCAGTGCTATCGAACTCTATTAACCTCGCATTGTGCTTACAGTCTGGTATTAAACGTTTACCTCGAATCGCTATTTTAGATATTGGTCCCTCGAGTAGCGGATTAATCTCGTTGATCCGCGATGGATTACCTGAAGAATTAAGACATTTAGCAGCATATCATCGTCTGCGGATGACCCCCGACTATGCCATCAACCCATTTGATACCCAATTAGGTTGCAGAAAACCAACCCCTCAAGAGCGAAGCTTCTTAGTGAATTTTATTAGCCTGCTTTCTACGCCTGTGGGTGAGTCCAAAGCTTATGATGGTGTTTCGGATATGGCGGGTATGATTATTGATGAGTTGTATAAAAATCTTGACGATCAGCATAATCCTCATAGATATACCGCTGATTTGGAACCCAAGGTTGATGAGGCCATTAAAAATCTCAACATAGAAATAGACTCACATACTTCATGGTGGGAAATTGTTGACGCTTTGTTTGATGCGGGCGAAACACATTTAGCAATCACCGCTCAACGCTATGCCATGCCGCTCATTGCTGATGCCGTCTCCATTTGCCGAACCCAGGTGGTTGAAGATCTGTATGGAAAAATTGTAGCGCCAACGGGCGAGCCACTCATTGGAGCCTTTGGTCGGATGATATCGAGCGCCGTCAGAGAATATCCTCTGCTTTCAAGAATTACGGCTTTCGATCTAGGTGATGCACGTGTCGTGTCTCTTGACTTGGATGAAGTTGCCAAATCTGGCGGTGATGCCGCTAATCGCCAAACCGCTGTCATGTACATGTTAGGACGTTATGTTTTGGCGAGACATTATTATTTAACTGAAGAAAACGTGAATGACTTTCCAGAACGTTATCGCGAATTTCATCGAGAGCGGATTTTAGAGATTCGCGAAGATCCAAAACGTCTGGTACTAGATGAATTTCATCGAACCTCAACCGCTAAGGCCGTTCGAGACCAAGTCTTAGTCGATATGCGAGAAGGCCGGAAGTGGAAAGTCCAAGTTGCCCTATTATCTCAGTCTTTAGATGACTTCGATCCTGTCATGGTTGAGTTTGCGACCTCCATTTTCATCATGGATGCAGGGCCCAAACAAGCCATCGATAAATCTTGCCAGATCTTTGGTTTATCTCCGACTGCTAGGCTTGCACTTTCAACCAGAGTGCATGGTCCTAGAGCAGAAGGTGCAACATTCCTAGCACAATTTGCAACGAAACTCGGCATTAATACTCAACTGTGTACCAGTACCTTAGGCCCGATTGAACTTTGGGCGTTCAACACCACAGCGGAAGATGCGCGTATTCGAAACGAATTGTACAAACGCATTGGTGCTAAAGAAGCCAGAACCCTACTTTCGATGCTCTATCCATCGGGTAGTGCTGCAAAGGTCATTGAGCAGCGTCTCGCTACGCTAAAAGAGCATGGTGCTGTCAAAGATGAGAAAGAAGAATCTGAAGGCATCATCCAGCAGCTCGTGAGAGAAATCATGGAAGTCTACAATTCGGGTCGTTAATCACGTATGATTCTTGGATTGTTTTAGATGTCTTCTTGAGCCATGGAACTAAGTAAATTACAAAATATTATCCACTCTGCCTGGGAAAATCGAGCTGAACTCAATTCAATGACAGCCCCCCCCTCTCTAAAGGAAGCGGTTGAGCAAGTCATCTCAGCTTTGGAATCCGGCGAATTACGGGTGGCCACCCCTACCTTCGAAACACATCAGTGGGAAGTTCATCTTTGGATCAAACAAGCGGTCATGCTTTACTTTAGGCTCAAGGAGAATGAGCTGATTGATGGAGAGTTCACTCACTTCTATGACAAAGTCCCTTTACAATTCAGTGATTATTCATCATCTCATTTTCAAAAAAAGGGTGCTCGGATTGTTCCACCTGCAACCATTAGACGTGGTGCCTATATTGCATCGAATACCATTCTCATGCCCTCTTACGTCAACATCGGTGCCCATATTGGTAGTGGTACGCTAATTGACACTTGGGCGACTGTTGGTTCTTGTGCACAAATTGGCAAAAATGTTCACCTTTCAGGCGGTGCGGGCATTGGGGGTGTTCTAGAACCACTTCAGGCTAGTCCCACCATCATTGAAGATGATTGCTTTATTGGCGCACGTTCTGAAATCGTTGAAGGGGTCGTCGTTGAAAAGGGTGCGGTGATTTCAATGGGCGTCTTTATCGGCCAAAGCACACGGATTTATGATCGTGAAAACGACACGATAATGTATGGTCGAGTCCCCGCTGGTGCCGTTGTGGTACCCGGCTCTTTACCTTCCAAAGATGGTAAATGTCATCTGAATACTGCCATCATTGTCAAACGAGTCGATGAGCAAACTCGACAAAAAGTCAGTTTAAATGAATTGCTAAGGGATCCTGTTGAGTAGTTATACCGGAGACAAAAATTGACAAATGTCGATTTACAACTCCAGTTTTGTCTGCTAGAATGGAGACAAAGAATGACATTTGACTGTTTTAAACTCCAAAGATGACCACATTTATTGGCCGACAAGCTGAAATATCACAACTGATTGAATTTAAAGAAAAAAAAACAGCCTCTTTTATTTTACTCCGAGGACGACGGCGCATTGGAAAAAGCCGGCTCGTTAAAGAACTTGGAAAACATTTTGAACATTTTTACACTTTTTCTGGTTTACCACCTGATCGCTCAGTGGATAATATTCATCAAATAAACGAATTTTCTAAGCAACTTTCTCGTCAGTTTAATGCCCCTGCTGCGCGGTATGATGACTGGAGTGATATATTTTGGGCTTTAGCGGAGCGACTGCGAGTTGGCAGCACCTTACTCCTATTTGATGAAATATCTTGGATGGGCTCTAGAGATCCTACTTTTCTGGGCAAAATTAAAAATCTATGGGATCTACATCTTAAAGAAAATAATAAGTTACTTTTTGTAATTTGCGGCTCAGCTTCGTCGTGGATAGACAAAAATATTCTAAGCTCAACAGGCTTTGTCGGCCGAATCTCATTGACATTAACCTTGGATGAACTTCCATTAAAAGATTGCAGTCAATTCTGGCCTCAGAATATATCCAATTACGAAAAATTCAAAGTGCTGGCCGTAATCGGCGGCGTTCCAAAATATCTAGAAGAAATCAATCCAAAACAAAGTGCCGAAGAAAATATCAAGAAACTATGTTTTACGAAAGGTGGCTTCCTGGTTGATGAATTCAATCAGATTTTCTCAGATATTTTTTTAAGAAAATCAACGTTATATCTGGAAATTCTCAACGCATTAGCTGATGGACCTAAAGAGCATAATGCAATCTGTGAAGCTATTCACCGTGAGCGGCATGGGCGCATTTCTGAATATTTAAAAGAACTTGAGCTATCAGGGTACATTCAACGTGATTTCACCTGGAATGTTAAAACAGTCATTGACTCGGGTTTAAGTCAATATCGGCTTTCAGATAACTATGTCCGATTCTACCTAAAATACATTGACAAAAATTTATCTAAAATCAATAGACAAAATTTTGTAGCCAAATCACTAACCGCATTGCCGGAGTGGTCCACCTTAATGGGACTGCAATTTGAAAACTTAGTTCTAAATAATAGAAAATTTATTCATAGCAAGCTTCGAATTCAACCTGAAGATATTCTTTGTGATAATCCTTTCTTTCAACGGAAAACAAATCGAATGCCTGGATGTCAAATTGATTACATGATCCAAACCAAGTTCAATACCCTTTATATCTGCGAAATAAAATTCTCAAAAGACAAGATTGGGCTGTCAGTTATAGATTCAATTCGATCAAAGATGAATGCAATCAAATACCCTAAGGGCATTTCATGTCGGCCTGTCTTAATCCATGTCAATGGCGTAACAGATGATCTATTAGAGAGTGACTTTTTCTCCGCTATCATTGATATGGGAGAGGCTCTAGCTTAATCAACCCAGAAAGAGTAAACCCATGTCTGAAACTTTAGAGCTCACCAAAGCCTTGATCGCTAAACCTTCTATCACACCTGAAGATGCGGGTTGCCAAACACTCATCGCTCAAGAACTTCGTGCGTTAGGATTTTATATCGAATTTTTTGAAATCAATGGCGTAACGAATCTCTGGGCAACAAAGGGTAATAAAGGGCCCGTTTTTTGTTTTGCAGGGCACACAGATGTGGTACCTCCAGGCGATCTCACCCATTGGTCATCCCCCCCTTTTGAACCGACTATTCGAGACGGATATTTATACGGTCGCGGTGCCGTTGATATGAAATCCGGTATTGCCTCAATGGTGATAGCAACGAAACAATTTCTCAAAAATAATAGATTATCTGGCACACTTGCCTTTTTAATCACTTCCGATGAAGAAGGTCCTTCGATACATGGCACTCAAGCTGTTCTTCAAAGGTTAAAGGCACGTCATCAAGCCATCGATTATTGCTTAGTGGGAGAGCCCTCTTGCATGGAAATCCTCGGCGATACCATTAAGCAGGGTCGTCGTGGTTCCATTCATGGTCATTTATCGATTTTTGGAAAGCAAGGACATGTAGCGTATCCGGAAAAAGTCAAAAATCCGATGCATATTGCATTTGAGCCACTAAGCGCCTTATCAAACCATATTTGGGATCAGGGCAACGAGGCTTTCCCACCAACCAGTTTTCAATTCACTCAACTATCAAGCGGATTTGCAAAAAATGTGGTCCCTGAAACACTCACCGCAGATTTTAATTTGAGATTTTCAAGCGAATTGACGGCTGAAACAATACAAGAGACCACTGAACAAATATTAAAATCATTTAATTTAAAATATCAATTAGATTGGATAATTTCCGGACATCCTTTCTTAACAAAACCGGGTAAATTATTATCGGCTGTCGAAAAGGCGATTCATAGCGTTGTCAAGATAAACCCAAGTTTCTCAACGGCGGGCGGCACCTCTGATGGTCGTTTCTTCGCGCATTATGGGGCACAAGTCGTTGAATTTGGCCACTGTAATCGTACACTTCATGAAATCAATGAATGCATTGAGATAGAGCAGCTTGATAAGTTGACTGATATTTATTTTCAGCTCTTGGTGGAGCTTAATTGCATAAAATATACCCACAACAGATGATTTTTCGGGTAGGCGCCGAGCGTTCGAGACGCAGGAGTGTACACAAAGTACATGACTGCGATGAGAATCGCGAAGGCAACAACCCCGAAAATTCAGCTGTGAAGGGTATATACCCACAACAATAGGTCAAGATATTAAGTCTCTCCATTTTGAAAAGCTATACCCTCCACAGCCCTAGAGATTCTTCTATTTCAGACGAAGTGTAGTCAATACACTACAAAAGGTTCCCGTATTCTCAGAGATTATGTTATCCTTCTAGCTTTTAGATTGGTCATAATATATGAAATCGAGTAAAGATAAGTTAAAGATTGCAAAGCACCAAGATGACATCATAGACTCCGCATATCGTCACCTCATAACGATCACAAAAAAATCAAATAGTGTGATTGCGCTCATTGATCAAGTGCAAGCCTATTTAAGGGAGAACCCCGCGCCCAAAAGTCTACTTGAAAATCCATTGAAAACACATGATTTCATTATAAAAATTCTAAATGAAGATGTTTTGCACAAACAATGTGACAGCAAAGAAGACTTAGAGCGCTATCGTATATATCTTGGATGCTTGGCAATCCACATCATTAAAAATGCTGATCCAAGCTTAGAGGAAGAAGAAGTTATTTACGATTGCATAGATAGAGTAATCAAAAATATCTACCTTAAGCTTCTAGAAGACTCTCTTGAGCCATCGAGAAAATACTCGTTTTATGGCAATATTCGATCAATTCTAATAGAAGAGTTCGAGGAATATATTGATTTATATTTTGAAGATGACAACTTTAGAGATTTAATTTTCAAACTTTTTAAAGAAGAGAATGAATTCCTTACCTTAAAAAATGCAAATTTCACACCGTCTTCAACTTCAGTAATTCATTATTTTAATCATTATGTGCGATTTTTGAATGAGCTAAAGCAGACTAATGATTCTGATGGTCTCTTTGAAATCGAAAATGCGAATTTGCGGAACATCTTGAAAAATTCATCCGCTAGCATTTATTCAAATTGCGAATCATTCTATCAAAAACTGATTGAAGAAATTGAAGCCATTTTGGACGAACAAATCGATTTCATCGAAAATGAGTCAATGAGCTATCTTATAGAGGACTTCAAAGCCTTAAATACAACATTAAAACTACTATCATCTTCAGATTCTCTCGATAAAAATATAAAAGACGGGCTCAAGAAATTTGAAACCAAAATGTTTCCAAAACTATATTCGAATTTCACAAAGGAGACCTCATCTCTATTCGAAAAAGCAGAGCAGGCTCAAATCGAGTATAGTGCAAATCAAATCCTGGAAACATACAAAAAATATGAAAAATTAGTCAACCAGGGTGCAACAGTAAAGCTGAATGATGAGCTTTGCCAATTTGTTACTTTTTTCTACAATCATCCATCTGACATCTATCAACGTGGATTAATTAAGAGCCTATTAGATTCGCTTATTAAACCGAAGAATAAAATCAAAATCGCAGACCCGACCGAAAAAGAGATTCATATATTTTACAATTTACATAAAATCTCGCTTTTCATTCTGATTTATAAAAGAATTACAGCCAATCAACTCATCACGCTCCAAGAGCTAGACATCAATAAGTATTTCACTTCAACCAATACAGACAATAAAATATCAAAAAAGAAACAAGTATCTCAAACCAATTCAAAATCATCTTCAAAAGACAAACGATCTGAAGAGAACAAAAAACAAATTCAAACAATCAGCAGAGCAAAGTCCTCTCCTAAACAGGTTCCCCTCTCTGTCATTTCGGCATCAACTGAAAAGCCAAAAATTGAAGCTGCTTCAACTCAAAACAAAAAGGTCACAAAAGTGCCTAGCAAGAAAGGAAATAAAAACAGGAAAAATCGCTCCAAAAAGAAAAACAGCACTCTAAGTGCTGTAACCCTCTCAACGCAAACCGTTGTGGATTTGTCAAATCCAACTGAGATAATTACAAATGAATTTTCTGACTCTGCACCACAACTGTCTGTCAAACCGAAAATAGAACGATTTTTATCGTATGTCCCGCTTGCTGCTTCAAACCACATGAATCGGATATCTCAATCTGGATATCAAGCTTTCATGTTTGGTGGCGCTGTAAGAGATATTTTATGGAAGGATTTGGGAAGAAATGATGATTTGAAATATAATGACATAGACTTAATCAGTGACATTCCTGAGCAAATTTTTATTGATCTATTCCCATTTGCCGAAAAAAGCAAATTTATCGCAAATTTATGGCATGTCCGACATGCAGGCGATAATTATGGCCTCATAACGGTGGATATCAAGCTAGTACCGGAATTAAATTTAGAAAAACTATTTTCCGAAAGCTACCTTGCCGTAGACTCTCTTGCTTGCGATTTAAATGGAAAAATATACGACCCACTCGATGTGCTTGATAAATTTCTTATGCCTGAGTTGCATTTAGTCACTACTGAAAAGCCTCATTTTAAAAATAATCCGGAGCGAATTTTGAAAGCGATCAAAACAGCCTCTCATTTGCCCGCAGATTTGAGTGAGCCATTAGTTCAGATGATAATTGAGCATAAGCAGGAACTGAGCAATCTCGACCTAAGCCATATGTTGAGTTTACTTGCTAGAATCTGCTTGAAACAACAAGGTGATATTGGCTTCAAAACGCTTGTTCGGCTAGAACTGATTGACTCACTATTTCCAATCTTAGGAGAAAAAATACAGAGTTGTTCTTCGAGAAATACAGTCATTCATAATTTTATGCACCAGAAATTCAAATCATTTAACGGGTCTGATTTACCTTTCTCTAAATATTCACTTTTAGCAGTGTTTCTGATCCCATATTATGAAAGAATGATGTCGCTGGATAAGAAATATTATAGTGAAGAGGAGATTAAGTCCAAATTCGATACTTTTTTGACACACGCTAACATCAAGCCAAATGAGAAATCTCTGTGGGCAAAAAGAACATTACAATGTTTCATGAGATATTGGAAAGAATTCGAGGCATTTGAATTAGGGATACCATACTCGAGTTATTCACCAGGTTTTGATCAGTTCAAGCTCCATGACACTGATTTAAGCGTAGAAACATCGATAGAAGTTACCAGATCCAAGTTAATCTCTTAACCCCAGATTAGGTTTTTTTGGGAACTATCGTCATCCCGCACAGCGGTCATCACACGAAGCGTGTAGCGTCTGAGGCGGGATCCAGAATTTTATCAAATCTCTGCTAATCATTTGATTGCTGATATTGTTAAAGGCTGAATCGCATAAGCTACCAAGGCCGCGTGAATAATAGATTCCGCATCACACGCTGCGCACTACGTGCGCTTATCGCTGTGCGGAATGACCTCATTACAAACCAACCCTGCCTTCAAAAACTCCGTACTGAGGTTCTATTAGATATACCCTTCACAGCTGAATTTTCGGGGTTGCTTGTCGGTCCGTAGTTCGTGAGAGCGTAGGTAGGTACCCGAAAAATCATCTGTTGTGGGTATATCAAAGATGGCTGGCGACTTTATCTCGCACATACACGGGAAGCAGCTCGCTCAAAGATTCAACCGATCTTGCATAGGTAGGATGCTGCAAAAGATGTTGACTGAAGTGACCTGCATGCGGAAAACAGGCGCCATCAATTCTTTCGAATTGAGCCACAAACGGCTCTAGATCTTCAGCATAAACAGCAAACCCATTTCCAACGCCATAGAGCGCAGTATCAGATGGTTGCACAAGGCGTGAAAGAACCTTTTCAAACCGCCCTAATTCGATCTTGCCGGTAGGCACTAAAAGCGCATTTTGAACTTCAAATCGTTGTGCATACACCTCTCCCATTCTGGCATCAATCGCTACGATCACTGATTTCTGAGATGATAAGGGATAAGGTAATCCTGATAATGCGACAGCTAATAAAGTCGGGATCTGGTAAGCTTTGAGCCCTGTTGCCAAACAAAGCCCTTGTGCCACACTCAATCCCATTCGGACGCCTGTAAAGCTCCCTGGTCCCTCTCCGACGATAATGGCATCTAGATCGATTAAACGAATGTTTAATTTTTCTAGGAGCAAATCAATTTGGGGCAAAAGTAGCTCTGAGTGTTGTTTAGGTGCAATCTCATAAAAAAACTCAATTTGATTTTGATAACAAATAGCGATGGTACACGCATCTGTTGAAGTTTCAATCGCTAGAAAGTGTTTTAACATACTGTCTTCAATTCATCTAGGGCGGTCAATGTTAACAGTATTTCTCGCCAGGTGCACGAATCACGGCCACTTATCATACCTATTGCTTTGCAGTAGTCCCGCTCCTCTTCTTTTAAAGAAATCAGTAGAAAGTTAATCACCTATCTGGTATATTGAGCCGCCCATCATATGTTAGTTGATTAAAAATAGAGATACTCCAAACTACATATACCCACAACAGATGATTTTTCGGGTAGGCGCCGAGCGTTCGAGTCGCAGGAGTGTACACAAAGTACATGACTGCGGTGAGAATCGCGAAGGCAACAACCCCGAAAATTCAGCTGTGAAGGGTATATCGATTAAAAATTCAATTAAATTAGACAAGTTGGTTACCATGAGAAGCAAAAGTTCGCAGCCGATAGATTTACACAATAAAGAAATCATCCACCGTTTTGCCAGCGGCAGCTATCAAAGTGGACTAGCATATGATATCGCTCTAAAAAATCAATGCAGTGCTCTCCAGGTACTCTGTGCAGATGGTTCGTGGCAAACCTTTCAGATCACACCACTGATCTCGCAGACTAATTCTGCATTTAAAGCCTATGTCCTGATCCCCGAGGATCAGTCTAGAAACGATGTGAAGGTCATCTTCAGGGGAACTGAAATTCGAACCGGCGATCAAGCTGTAATCAGTAGCGTTAATATCAATTTAGAAAAAGATGCAGCAGGTTCAGAATTGTGGGCTGCAGAAGGTCAAGAGATTATTGCACAATACCAACAAATTTTGAGAAATGCTGGCTTTTCTGAAAAGCCTATCACGCTTGAAATTGCAGGCCATTCTCAAGGGGGCGCGCTGTCACAATACTTTACAACCGAAGTCATGCTGGCCATTCATTCGGGTGAAATCAAAAATGTCACTCAAATTCATAACAGTGCCTTTAATTCAACTGGTATTGACAATATGACTTCAGAAATTTTTAAAACTGTTTTTTCATCTCTGATTCAGAAACACGGTTCCGATTTTTTCCAAGCCCACATAGGATATACTCACGGTGATCCCGTTCAACAAACGGGCGAAAGTACTATTTGGGAGCACATCAAACCGAATGATGGATTGGTCGAAATGGTCATAGTTGATAAAGGACTGAGGAAAGCTTGGGCGCAAGATATCGATTTTGATAATGGGTTACAGTTTAAAGAGATTATTAAAGCGATTTACAATGGCATTGTTGGCGCTTTTCTGGCACATGAAAATAACGGTTACTTTGCACCCAGTTCGCCTGGGGGACCGATTGAAGTCAAGTTTCCATTTACCCATGCGAGCAATCAAACGCCTGAAGGACATGCTGTCATTCAACAAGAACTATCTCACAAGCTTTATATCACTCAAGCCATACTCAAGCCACTTAAAAAAGTGCTACATGAATTTCTTTCTACATTTGAAAGCTCATCCTCTAAAGTAGCTTCAGCAGATCATGAAACAAGCTCTGAAAAAGCTCCACTTATCTTTTCTGATGTTGTCAATCAGACATCTACGAACTTGGCGAGCGAGGTTTTTCATAATCAGTTTAGTGTCTACAATGCTTCTCCGCTTGATTCAGTGGTGTGGAATAACACAATCGACATGTTTTAAGCATAAAAAAACCGTTGTCGGTTTCCCGACAACGGTCCAGTACCTTCCTATTCTTATTAAGCAGCTTTTCTAGCTTTACGGCGCACTGCACGACGACGTGGTTTAGCACTAGCCTTCTTGAGGTGCTTCACTGATTTTCGCTTTGGACTAGTTTTTTTAACAGCTTTCTTAACGACTTTCTTGACTGCTTTTTTAACAACTTTCTTAACAGCCTTCTTCGTAGCGGTTTTTTTACGTTTTACCTTTCTAGCTTTCTTCGGCTTTGCCACAGGTGTAGCAACCGCCGCAGTCGCACCAACCGGCGCAACATGCTTTACTTTAGCTTTCTTAGCAGAACGTTTTTTACCAACTTTTTTAGCAACTGCAGGCTTAGCTACTTTAGCTTTCTTGGTTTTTCTAAACTTTCTAGCTTTTTTTACAACCGGCTTAGCACCAACTGTCTTCTTAGTAGATTTACTTTTGCCTTTTGTACCCTTCACTGTCTTAGCGGCAACCTTAGTCATACTTTTCTTCAGTTGACGTAAAGCAGCAGCGTGTTTTTTGCGAAGTTCAGCGCGAGCTTTAGCGGCCGCCTTAACTTTAGCCGCTAAAGAGGCTTTATGTTTCTTTAGCGCAGCAGCCAACTTACCTGCCATCTTACGTTCACCACTTTGAGCTTTACGTAATTCAGCTTTTAACTTATTAACCATCTGCATAGAAACATCAGATGATTTCTTTGCGACTTTGAGCTTCTTCCCGCCAACTTTGGCAGGACGCTTATGCGCCATCGTCTTCTTGGCCTTGGGGGCCGACTTAGCTTTCTTTCGAAGTGCCATATTTTTCTCCTAAACGACATACCTGCAAAAGGGCGGACACTAGTAACATAGCACAGTGTTTGCTAAGTTACACAATTTTTTTACAAAAAAAATTCAAAAAATCGATTTTTCCGGCTCCGGAATGCAGAAATAATTTGAGCTTCAGAATTTTTTCATGAACAGTTTATATCGTTCGCATTAAATTAATTAATCACTAACTTATTGTTTTTATTAAACAAATAGACTTGACTCACTTTGAAGATCTAACAAAAGTTTGAAGTGGTGGGAACTCCTGAAATTAAAAAATGTCTGAGATTATTTTTTTGCTTCAGTTATTTTTTTTATTTCATCAAGCACTTGGGAGATATCCAGTGCTTTGGCAGAAGAAATTAACTCTGAAAGTGTATGCGCAGTATGCGCTCCTGACTCTGCAAAGACCGCAATGTCTTGTTTGAAAATCATCAACATCGGCACAGAGCGAATGTTAAAATCGGCTGCCAGATCGGGACATTCTTCAATATCAACTTTAGCAAACAAGACATCTGGGAAGGCTTCGCTCACTTGTTCAAAGACTGGACCAAACGCAACACAAGGCCCACACCACTTTGCCCAAAAATCAACGGCGACCAGCTCATGACTGTGGATGGCTTCATCAAACGTATTAGAGTCCAGTACCCGAATCGCCACGACAACCTTCCTTATTTAAATTTGCTTAAGCGGTTAAAAATCTGATCACAGACAATCAAAGCAGACTGCTTCCCATCTATCTTAATAAAAGCGGGGGCATCCTTAGCATGGCTGACAGCTGATTTCATATAATAGTTAACAACCGGTTGAGTCTCAGCCCGATACACCTTGAGTCGCTTTAGCACCGTCTCTTCCTTATCATCTTCTCGTTGAATCAGGGGCTCACCGGTCACATCATCTCGTCCAGAACGAGTTGGTGGATGAAACTCAATATGATAAACCCGACCTGAAGCCTGATGAATGCGTCGTCCCGTCAGACGCTTCAGTAACTCCTCATCAGGAACATCTAATTCGATGACAGCGTCCAATTTAACACCCGTCATCGCTAAGGACTTTGCTTGCTTCACCGTACGAGGAAAACCATCCAACAAAAATCCATTCGCACAATCCGGTTTATGGAGGCGTTCATCAACCAATTCAATCATGGTCTCATCGGGGATTAACCCACCACTTTCCATGATGGACTTCACTTTTTGACCAAGGGGTGAGCCCTCTTTGATCGCTGCACGCAACATGTCGCCTGTTGCAACTTGAACTAATTTAAATCGCTCTTTAATGAATTGGGCTTGCGTCCCTTTACCTGCGCCAGGGGGGCCTAATAAAATAACCCGCATATTGACCTCTTATGTTTGTTATTTAACCATCATTTAATCTAATTCGCTATCTCGACCACAGTAACGTAACGTTCTCGTCTAGGCAAGCCATCCCACTCTCAATCGTATCCTCAAGCGCCATCATGACTTCATCCTCCACCAAGCCTAGAGCATCAAAGTCACTCTTGATTAAAGGACGCCCGCATCCTTCACCGATACCATGTAGGCCAAGTAACTGATTCACAAGATAAGCCAACTTCACATAGGGCCAATCCTTCCCTCTGAAATCAGACTCATGGTGATGTGAAGCGACAGCAATCACTTCTGCTGGCATGGACCAACGCCTGAGCAACCATGCGCCCATTTCTGTGTGTCCTAAAGCAATCACATGATGGGCATTCCCCATCCCTAATAATTTCTGCTCCAAATTCTGAATAGGGGATTTGGGATAAATTTGAAGTAACTTATTCAGCGCACGAAACTCGGCTTTAAAAAAATGTCCCAACACCAAAAAGCCGACATTATGCATCCACCCGGCGAGATAGGCTAGCTCAGGTTGAAGCCTGAGGGACGCCGAACTTTTTTCCGAAAGTGTTCGCATCAAATGAGCACAAAGTGTTGCATGCTCCCAAACGGCATCACGCGCTAACGGACCTATTAGGTCAGGTTCCGGCATGAAGGAATCATTCAAAATCGATTTCAAGGTATCAAGGCTCGCCTCGGATAGGAGAGGACAATCCGGCAATACATAAAATCGTTCCAGCTTATCCCATACAAACTCTCGAACCAACCGCTCAGAACTCTGAACTTCAAACATTTGATCAGCAAAATCACCCCAAAGCGCTGTAGAGGTTAAAAAATAGAAATCATCGACGCTTAAGCGAACCAATGAATTATGACAACCGGCTTCAAAATAAATTTCAGGTACTTGCTTAAGGCGTTTATCGATAATCATAGAAAGACCATAAGGTTCACCTAAAGGAACATGAGAACAAGGTTCACAATCCATATAAATGTTATCCATCTCGGCGCCAGAGAGAAGTCGTAAATTTCGACCGGTAATCTGATTTAATTTTTCAAAATTAATGATTCCGTTAAGCGGCAGAACTACCAGCAATAACCCCAACTTGTCTCCCAATACAACTGCGCGGGCAAAGCGAGTTTGGCAGATCCCTAGCGCTTCAGCAGCCTCTTGAAGGGTTTTGGTTCGCTGGTGGCGAAATACCTGATAACTGATCTTATAACGTTCTAAATAGTGCTTAACCTTCGCCGCGATCATGCTCATATTATTGTTGGTTTTCAAAGCAAAACAATATGGTAAGCTTAGTCCAGATTTGAATGAATGTCCCCCCATTAAACTGTATGTATACCCTTCACACCTGAATTTTCGGGGTTGTTGCCTTCGCGATTCTCACCGCAGTCATGTACTTTGTGTACACTCCTGCGTCTCGAACGCTCGGCGCCTACCCGAAAAATCATCTGTTGTGGGTATATACCCTTCACACCTGAATTTTCGGGGTTGTTGCCTTCGCGATTCTCACCGCAGTCATGTACCTTGTGTACACTCCTGCGTCTCGAACGCTCGGCGCCTACCCGAAAAATCATCTGTTGTGGGTATATATTTAACCGGTATTACGCATGCCTGCCGCAATCCCTGCAATACTGACTAATAAGGCTTGCGTTTCATCTTGATTAGGGATTGTGGCACGGCGCACACGGCTCAGAAGCTCTATTTGAAGCAGATTCAGCGTGTAGACATACGGGTTTCGGACTTGAATCGAGCGATGTAAGGTTCGATTTGACTTTAATAGGCTGTCGCGCCCTAATATCGCCTCTAATCTTGTCATCGTTTCATAAAAATCATGACGCAATTTTCGACCAAAATGCTGCGACGCAACGGGAACGAGGGCGATTTCGTATAAAGTGAAAACATCAATATCGGCCTTCGCAAGCACCATCTCAATTAAGCTAAAAGTTGACTTAAAAAATGGCCAAGCGCTCATCATTTGTTTCAACTCTTTTGGATATTTTGAAGATAGAAATGCTAACCCTTCTCCCACACCGAGCCAAGCTGGCAATAGTAAACGATTTTGAGTCCAAGCGAAAACCCAGGGGATCGCGCGCAAGGATTGGAAACCGCTAGTACCTTGTCGTTTAGACGGCCGAGAACCAATCGCAATCCGGTCAATCTCTTTTAAAGGCGTAACGGCTTCAAAGTATGGATAAAAATCCTTTGAATTCAATGTTGTTCGATAAGCATGACAAGCAACATCCGCCAATTCATCCATCACCTTGCACCACGCTGGTTTAGGCGCTGGTGGTGGTAAAAGCATCGCCTGCATCACCGCTGTGGTGTACAACGAAAATGCCCGCACAGCTCTCTGCAAAATACCATATTTGTTCCGTATGACTTCTCCTTGTTCCGTCACGCGTAATCGCCCCTGAACCGATCCAGGCGGTTGAGATAAAATCGCGATATGGGCTGGTGCGCCACCGCGTCCGACCGTACCTCCACGACCATGAAATAACGTCAACTTCACATTGAATTTTTCAGCCACTTTAACCAATGCTGCTTGGGTTCGATACAGCGCCCAACTGGCTGCCAGAATCCCAGCATCTTTGCTCGAGTCTGAATAACCTATCATGACTTCTTGATAGCCCATCGAAAAGCGTAGATAATCTGGCAGCGAAAAAAGCTGCGTCATGCACTCTTTCGCGTGTTCTAGATCCTTCAAAGTTTCAAACAAGGGAACCACTCTCATTGGCGTAATAAAGTGGGCCTCTTTCTGCAATAAAACAATTGCTAAAATATCTGAAGGCTGACTTGCCATAGAGATGACATAAGCTCCCAAGCTTTCAGGTAACTGTTGACTCAATACTCTAAAAGTTTGCCAAACCTCTTCCGATTGAGGCGATAGCTTCACATCGCGAGCAATCAAGGGACGCTTGCTATTGATTTCACTCAATAAGAAAATTTGCTTGTCTGATTCTGTCCAAGTGGCATAATCGCCAATACCTAAAAATTGTGTGAGCTCACTCAACAATTGCGTATGACATTTGGCATCTTGGCGAACATCCAGTCGGACCATTTCAATCCCAAAACACATCACACGTCGAATCGTGTCTAATAAAGCCCCCTCGGCGACCACCTTCGCACCAGAGTCCACCAGAGATTCATAACACAGTTGTAACGGTCTCAAAAGCTGTTCTTTTGAAATCAGAATATTCTCGGGACTATAGGGTCTACCTTCATAACGTTCCTCTAAATATTTTCGAGTCTCTGCAAGCTGATTACGAATTGGGCGCAATAAAGCTCGATAAGGCTCTGGATCATCACCTACGATTTCCCGCAAAGCCTTGCTTGCAATGCGTAACGATATCGATCCTATTAAAGCATTTAAATCTCGCCAATATAAATCAGCCGCCATCCACCGAGATAAGAGACAAGCTTTTTCTGTTACATCAGACGTCACATTGGGGTTCCCATCACGATCTCCCCCCATCCATGCACTAAAATGAATTGGTCTAGCATCCAATGGTAACTCGGTATGATTTAATGCCTGAAAAGCTTCATCCATTTCTCGTAAAAACGCAGGGATGGCATCCCATAAGGTTCCTTCGATAACAGCAAGCCCCCATTTAACCTCATCCAAAGGCGTCGGTTTACGACTTCTAATTTCATCTGTGTGCCAAGCTGCAGTTATCTCTGAATCTAGCAATGCTTTGTTTTGTTGCACTTCTCTTGGTGTCAAATCAGCGCGGTCAAGCGCCAGCAAAGTTTTCGAAATTCGATCATATTTTTGAATGAGTGTTCTTCGGATAACTTCAGTGGGATGGGCGGTTAAAACTAGATCGATATCCAGTGATTGCATTGCCTGAACAATTTTCTCGTTGGAAAGACCCTTTGTCTTTAAGAGACGAACACTAGCTTGTATCGACCCGGGTTGAGGCACAAATTCAGCTTGTCGCTCATACCAGCGCACACGTCGAATTCGATGAATATTTTCCGCCAAGTTAGCTAAATTTAAAAATTGATTAAATGCCCTTACCACTTTTAAAAGTGTCATACCATCAAGGCTTTGCAAGAGCTTCATTAAAGTGTCACCACTTTGTTTATCACCCTTTTTGGTCTCTTTTGAGAGATGACGAATTCGCTCAGCGATCTCAAAAAGTGAATCACCTTCCTGCGATCTAAGTACATCGCCTAGCCTAGTTCCTAAATACTTAATATCACGTCGCAACGAGACAGCACTATCACTTTCCTGCGGCATTTTGCTATCCTGAATATAAGAGGTGCCGCTATTCTAACAACAATAAGCATTACACTCACAGCATCAGCTGCGTAGACGATGCTTTAAACTTAAGATGAGGGATATTTCATGCTGAAGGAACTCACAATGCCTAAAGATAAAAAAGAAGTGCGAGCAACCGCACCGAAGGCTATCAAAGACTCTCTGATGAGTCATGAGTCGTGGAAAATATTTCAAGTGATGGCAGAGTTCGTGGAAGGATATGAACGCCTTGTCCACATTCGCCCCTCAGTGAGTATTTTCGGATCGGCGCGATCCAAGCCTGGTGATCAATACTATGAACTCGCAAGAAAAACAGCAAAAACATTATCAGATGCTGGTTTTTCAATTGTAACGGGTGGTGGACCAGGGATTATGGAGGCTGGTAACAAAGGGGCCTCCGAAGGTCGTTCGCTGAGTGTGGGTCTCAATATCGTATTACCGAACGAAGAATCTTCCAATGAATATCAAGATATCTCACTTCGATTCCGTCATTTTTTCACCCGTAAAGTCATGTTTGTAAAATACGCTTCAGCGTATGTTTGCATGCCTGGAGGATTTGGGACCCTAGATGAAATCGCTGAAATTTTAGCACTCGTTCAAACAGGTAAAACACGTCGAATTCCGATTGTGCTGATGAAACGAGATTTTTGGAAAGGCTTAACAGACTGGTTTGAACAAACACTGGTACCGAAGGACATGATCCAAGCGGATGATATCAAGCTCTACACCGTTGTGGAGGAACCCGAGGAAGCCCTTGCTTACATTCAGCAGTTCTATAAAGACCGAAGCTTCGATCCTTCGGAAAATGAACAGCGGATTATGTCTAATTTATAGCCACACGGTGTAACTGTAGGGGCTACGCCCTTCGCAGCTGGCCTATCACTTTAGGCCTAGGCAAGCAAATAGCGCCTACAGGGGTATCTACACGATTGAAGTGCTCACCTTGAATTCAACGAATATCGTTCTAGATCTAGTCAAACCCCTCACTTTTTTTGTATGATTCACGCACCTTAAGCCATGAACAGGTCTAGTGATGTCCAAACCCAACGCCATCTCTCCTATTTTCTTGCCGGATTACTTATTTCGTTTTAAAGACGCCTTGCTTGGCGGACAAATGCTCTTCATTGCCATGGGAGCACTGGTTCTAGTGCCTTTGCTAACGGGTCCTGGCGGCTTAGATCCTAGCGTTGCTCTGTTTACAGCTGGCGTAGGCACCCTGTTTTATCAATTCGTGACCAAAGGGAAAATCCCTGTCTTTATGGGATCTTCATTCGCATTTCTGGCGCCTATGATTTACGGCATCCAAACTTGGGGCTTGCCCGCAACACTCTCAGGTCTGGCATTCAGCGGAGTGGCTTACTTCATATTTAGTTTACTCGTCTACTGGCGAGGTAAAGAATTCATCGATAAGTTAATGCCCCCGATTATTACAGGCCCAGTTATTATGGTCATTGGCCTTATCTTGGCACCGGTTGCTATCAATATGGCCATGGGAAAATCTGGAAATGGGGCCGTGCAACTTTTCCCAGAATCGAAGGCATTAATGCTTGCTACGATTGCTCTCACCGCTACGACCTTAACGCGATTATTTGCAAAAGGCCGTTTTCAATTGATCCCCTTACTCGTAGGCGGTTTTACAGGTTACATGGCTGCCTTATGGATGGGTATGGTAGATTTTAACCCTATGCACAATGCGGCATGGTTCAGCGTCCCTAATTTTGTCACACCGGTTTGGCATTGGCCTGCAGCCTTAATGATGCTGCCGATTGCAGCAATCTCAGCCATTGAACACATTGGTGATGTGGTTGCTATCAGTGCTATTACCGGACGCAATTTCTTTAAAGATCCGGGTGCACACCGCAGTTTACTGGGTGATGGGTTAGCCGCAACGTTTGCTCCTTTGATCGGGGGGCCTGTTTGTGTAACCTATTCGGAAGTAACTGCCGGCGTTGCTGTGACTAAAATCTTTAACCCGGCCATCATGACTTGGGCAGCGCTATTTGCCATTGCATTAGCTTTTATTCATAAAATTGGGGCCTTTTTACAAACAATCCCTTCACCGGTGATGGGGGGCATTTTGGTGCTGCTCTTTGGTGCGATTACAGTCACTGGCTTAAATATTCTTGTTTCATCACGAACTGATCTGATGAAGCCGCGTAACATGACTATCGTTGGAATTATTCTAGTACTCCCGATTGGTGGTTTAAGCATTGGCTCAGGTGATTTTGCACTCAGTGGCATTGGTCTGGGTGGTCTGTTAGGCGTACTTCTCAACGTGATTCTGCCTAAAGATCCTGATGCTGAGAAAAAACAACCCACAATCGAGGTAGCACTTGCAACCTCAAATCCAGCATAGAATACGACGTTAACCTCAGTTCGGAGTTTTTGAAGGCAGGGATCGTTTCTAATGACGTCATCCCGGCGCTAAGCATACTTCGTATGCTTAGCTGGGATGATGGAAACGCCCACCAGAGATAAACTCATATTCATTCACCTGGCTTTCTAGGCCTTCCACGTTTAGTTCTTCGATCTGATGAAATATCTTTATCGCGCGATCTCTTCCCTGTGGTCCGAGAATCAAATTGGTGAAAAAGAGATTTGTTGGGTCTCTTGTTGCGTTGATTAAGTACAGACTGAGGGAGACAATCGTAGGGTAGTTTATTCTGATTATCCACCTTGTTTTTAAAAGATGGGAATTCCTCAACCAATCTTTTCAAAGCTTTAACATTTCCTTGCCTTGCAAGCACATGTGCTAAGGTTTGATTGTTTTCAAATCGATATTCCGAGATATCATATTGCGAAGTATTGAAAGCTTTGGTCAATTTCGTAAGATCCGTAATGATCTTCACCGAAATGAGATCATCATTCGCTAACTGATAGATATTCTCCATTAAGACATTATAAGGTGTTTTACCCTCTTGATCCTGGGCATTAAATAAAGAGGGGGCGTGATTTAATAAAAGAGATAGTGCTGTGATATTCAGACGTCTGGCTGCAGCATGCGCTGGATTTTCATTTCGATTGTTCTTGAGATCAACAAGATTAATGTTTTGTCGATCAGCCAATCGTAGTAAATTATTCAGACAATCTGGAGAAAATCTATTCATGCAAGCTAAATGTATTGAAGAATTTTTATTAGTATCTTCGTGGCTTAGAATTTGAAAATTATCCAAACTATAAGTAAATTGCATGATATGATGCATGTAATCATAGTAAGCCTTTTTTTCGACGCTGCGCTGCACCTCATCAGTCATATAGAATTCTCTTAGTCTTTTTCCAAAAATATTCTTTTCTTGATCGCTATAATATTTTGGATTGATATCAAAAGCCGCCATCCAAAATTCTGCGACATGATAATAATCAGGGACCTTACCAAGCATCTTAGATCTTGAAAATTCTTGATGTAGAGCCTGCTTCATGTTTAAAAATTTTGTAAATTCATGGTCGGTAAAGTCATTCATCGTATTTCCGATCTGCCCTGCATGTTGGCCAGATGGCATTGTAATATCGAAGTCCCAGTTAAACATGTAAAGTGCTCGTTTGGCTTCCTGCCGGTAAAACATACGCATGCCTCTGCCATTAAAATCTGTGAAAAAGTGAATTGAGACCAGTTTTCTATATCTTTCTATTGCTGATAACGATTTATCATTAATAACTTTATCTGCTAAATTGAGTAAAAAATTTTGATTTGCAGATTCTACTCTCTTAAACAAATTCTGAAAAGCAGTATTCTTTGCCATCTCAGACTCAAATGACTTATATTTTCTCTCATATTCAGCTTTTATCGCGATCACATCAGTCCTTTCACCTTCCTTAGGGAAAGCGAAGGGATTAGACAAGCTTCTTTCATAAGCATTTATAAGCTCACCATATTCTCGAAATCCAGTCGTAAGCTCAGCAAACTGTTCATCATCCAGATCTGATAATTTGAGTGGTGGACCATCATGATTCCATAATGCCAATGCAATTGCTTCAGGGACGGTCTCACTCATAATGCTTTTAACCTCTGCCACCAACTGAGGGTCAATATCATATTTATTGGCCAGTCTTTCACAATCTTGCATGTTAGGATAGCGATATTTAATGACATAATCTGCACCATAAACGCCATTTTCTGGACAAGCAGCATAATCTATAACGGTAATAAACTCATTAGATTTTAATTCATTTAATTGCTGCTCATCAATTCTAAAAAATTGAGTACATACGGATTTATCAGTCATGATGTGCCCTGGCACTAGCTCTCCCTGCCTAGTTAAACCTCCGCCAGCGGTTATTGGGTAATTCCTAATTTTTTCTATAATATCACCACCGGTAGCGGTGTGCGGTAACTTCTCACCGCTTGTCAAATCTTCGAATACTTTGTTGAGTCCATCTAAACTAATATCGTAATTCATCTCGGCGACACGCATCCAATTGTGTAACTGCCTGTCATTCCCCATATCGCTTTGGTAAAGGCGCCAAGGCGTTGAGTGACGATCAGAGTTGGGATTATTCATCAAAGTCAAAAGATTGGATGTATCTATAAATTCAAATGCCCACTCAAATTTTTCTAGAAATTCATCGTCCCCCCTTTTAGTATAATAATTTTGGAACATTGTATCACTGGCTATTGAGTGACTCATGGCAGATTTAACTGGTTTCGAAAGCAAGGGCGAATTTATAAAGTCTTGATTTCGATCTCTTATCGTACTAACAATTGTAGCAACTATCGGTCTTCTAAAAGAAGAATTCTTACTCGATTCAAAATATTCACTTATCATTCTGGCTAGAGCTTCATCTGCTTTCGCCCTATCCAATTGGTACAACTTTTCTACCGCATATTTTGTTTTGAAACGTGCATTTTTAAAATTCCCCTCTAAAAAAATATCATCTGCTTGTAGTGCTCGATTCAAGTATTCGAGATAATCATCGAATGTCGCAGTGCTGGGGAAAAATTCAGGGGCAACAGGCACCTTCTCTAGCGCAGTGCGAGAGTATATTGAATCTGCATATTCTTTGGTCTTGGCATCTAACTCAAGCTCAGAGGTATTGGTATATCTAATCATTTCTTCAGATAAATTCTTATCCGATTCTCTTTGTTTTTTCTCATCGCGAAGTCTATTAGTTCGTTTATCTCCTAAAACCCCATCCTCATAGATCGTCTTTGTAATCTCTTGCTTTTGTCTACGGTGATACTCTCTCAACTTTTTTGGATCTACCAGTGTATAATGTTTATTCTCCGATCTTCTTAACTCGTTAAATGCCTCTTTTTTTTCAAGGTTGTTGCTGTAAATCGATTCTCTTCTTACTGCAGGATCATCAAACTTTTCTTGATAAGGGGTCCTGACTCGATCTGATTCTACAGCACTATTGCTTGCATCGTAATTGAAATACAGGCTGTCCTGCATTTTCTCCAGCAAAAGCGTTGCTTGACCACCTTCCGTTTCTGATTTAGAATACAAAATGGCTCGGCTTAAATATAATGCCGAAAGTCCTTCAAGTCCATAAAGCTTAGCGATTTTGTCCAGAGAATCTTCGGGGTATTTGCTGAATTGATTCAAAACTGTATCAGAAACAAACCCATCAACAATCGTGTAAACACTTCGGCTAGGGTCTGTGCTGCAGCCCTTCTCACCAGGTGCGACTTTCCTGATTTTTATCGCACCGAGAAAAGACCTAGATTTTAGCACGCCAGTTGAAAATTCTTGTGCAGGCAATCTTTCAGCACTACCCTCCATATACTGGGAACAATTGATAGCTTTTTGAGGCTCTGTAATCATAATCCAACTGTAGGTTGGATCACCTTGTGTAGCATATGCTGTAGCGATATCGCCTACCTGTGTTAATGAAATATTTGAGCCTTGTGTATCCCCAACCTGCAAATCATAGAATTCATCAGCAGCTGGAACATGCTGCCTAGTTTCAATGCCATTTCTAAAAAGATTTTTTTCTTTGAACATTGAGAACTGATGGCGTAAAGACTGATATTCAATCGTGGCGCGTGTTTTAATCTCCTGATATTGATAGACATCCTTCATGAGATCATAATATGAATAAGATTTATCTGCCAAAAGAAGCTGGAGAAACAAATTCACTTTAGATCTCTTTGAAGGATAATTTTTCCAAAATTCATCCTTTATAGCTAAAATGGATCCATCATCCCCTCGCTCAAAAGCCAAGTCGAAGTTTAAGCTAGTTTGTGATGATGAGCTTAAAATTCTATATAAATGATCTGCAGATCCTCTGCTGTAGAAATCTTTAATTAATTTTTCCAACCTACGCTCTAATGATAAATCATTGAAAGCTTCGATCGTGTTTAAATTAGCGCCGACAACATTGATGAGCTTAACATAAAGCAAAAGCTGATCTAGATTATAATCATTGTCGAGAAATGATTTTTTGAAAATTTCATTAAAGTTCACTATATTACCATCAATGTCAAATTCAAAAAAATCTTCTACTCCAACTGGTGGCTTTAGAACATTTCCCTCATCTTCTGCTATAATCGAATTCAAAATTGAATTTAGAATATTTCTCCCATTTGGCGAATTAAATACCAGATTGACAGGACCTTGAGGGATTTTCAAGTTACCTTCACTGTCGTATGCAAAGAACAACTCCTTGATGCTTTTATCATTTGTTTTAATACCATAGACACTAATTGGCACATACGTTTCGATCAGACCATCATGCTTGTACACTCGTTTTGAAAAATCTGTTTTAATTTCTGCCATAAAATCGAGTCTTATTTTGTCACTGACGCTTTTCGTCAAATCAGGCTTAAATGAGACCAATGAATGGGATTCATCATAGAGCTTCAACACATCAGCAGGATCATCATAAACCCCAGCTCTAAAGCTTAGCTGCTCTGCTAAAAACGCTCTTACATCCGAGCTACGTTTGACGATAGGAATATTCGCCAGCTCATCTAATGCCTTCGATACAATAGATAAATTTTCATGGTTATGAACAATTAGTCCAACCTGCCTCATAATCATGACATAATTATCCTCAAAACCAATTTCTATCGCCTTTTTGACAGCAAAATCATTTAATTTTTCCGTAAATTTATCGAAATACACTTTTTTGGTTTTATCTAAAATCATTTCAGCCAAAATCAACCTTTGAGATTCGCTTTTCAAAAGATCTTTATTCAAAATATCCCTATACTTTTTATCTGGCATATACTTGAAAAATTGCTTTTGATTTCTGTAATCATCATCATACCCATCTGCTTTGGACTCTAATAAAATATTTTTTACGGTAGGATCATCTGGTGGGACTAGCGTCTTTTTACTTTCACCCTCAATATGATACATTTCAGAGTACAGTGTGAGTAGTTTTCTTAGGCCTTCAGGTCGCTGCGCTAAAATCAACTTCAATCTGTTGTTAAATCCTACTGCTTTCGTTTTGTCATCGGTACGCTCCAGTAAATCCTCGAAAAAATCGATTCCTGGGACAGAATCCAATGAAAATTTCATAGCTTCGTATAATTTCTGATGCACTATGGCGTGACTGTTTACCCTTGCCTCATTCTCCCCCAAGTTGTTCTTGTTGTTATATAAATACAGGAAAAATATTTCTAGATTGTTAATCAGGCGATCGTGCTCTGTGGCATCAATTGGGTCCCAATTTAATTCACTCATTAGTTCTATTAAAGCATAAAGACCTTCATTTCCTACATTCTCTATTCCATAAGCTATGTCTGAGATTATAGGCATACGCACCCCATACTAAGACTCTGTTTAGGAATTTGGACTAATATGGTTGCCTTTAAGTTCAGAGTGTTGTGTAGCGTGTAGCGGCAATTTAGAAATGTCCGGTTGAGCAAGTTAGAGATGTCCTGCAAAAACAGCTAGTTAGAGCTATAAGTGTAATTAATACCGAGCTCTGGCAAGGAGGCTGGACATGCAGGAGGAAGTGAGTATGACTTATCGCGAACTGGATAGATTGACGGTTATCAAGCAAGTGATATCGGGCAATATCACGCAAAGAAAGGCCTCTGAAGTGCTTAAGGTGAGTGAGCGGCAGGTACGCCGATTACAGCGACATTACATCCTTGGAGGGCCCGGTGGACTGGTATCAAAGCGACGCGGCGCCCGCTCGAACCGAAGGCTTTGTGAGGGCCTCAAGAAGGAGGCCATTAATTTAATTCGAGAGCATTTTTACGATTATGGTCCGACGCTGGCATCGGAGAAGCTGAAGGAATACTTTGGGATTAACATCAGTAAAGAAACGGCCAGGCAATGGATGATAGCAGAAGGTATATGGCTCCCAAATATCAAGCCTGAGCCAAAGATACATCCATTGCGAGAGAGGCGCCCTTGCTTTGGTGAGTTGATACAAATCGATGGCTCAGACCATGCTTGGTTTGAGGGTCGAGGTCCGCAATGCACATTGCTTGTTTTTATTGACGATGCAACAAGCATCATCACTGAATTATTTTTTACAGAGTCTGAGACGACGCTGGGCTATTTTGAAGCCTTTAAACATCACACCGAAAGATATGGAGTTCCTCGAGCAACGTATTCAGACAAGCATGGCGTGTTCAAGGTTAACCACCCTGAATCCAAATCAGGGACGGGATTAACGCAATTCGGTCGGGCATTGAGTACGCTGGGCGTTGAACTTATCTTTGCGCAATCACCTCAGGCCAAGGGCCGGGTTGAAAAAGCCAATCGTACTTTGCAGGACCGATTGGTTAAAGAGCTTAGATACCACGGCATTTCAAGCATCGAGGAAGGCAATGCTTTTCTCCAAAAATTCAGGCAAGACTACAACAAACGATTTTCTAGACGCCCTGCAAGTGATGCTGACTTGCATAGACCGCTGACACAACCTGAGATAAGCAAGATAGATGTCCTGTTTTCTATTCAAACTCAGAGAACGATTTCAAAAGACATGCTCATCAGGCACAACAAAAACATTTTCAGAATCATAGCGCCTGGCCAAGTGAATCGCTTGAGCCAGGCCAAGGTGACAGTTTGTGAAGGGCTATCTGGCAAGATTAAAATCCTTTACAAAAACCAGTCACTTCATTTTGAAGTCTACAAGAATCATCTACACGTTGACCAGCTTTTAAGTCGTAAAGGCGTCAATAGCTATCTCAATATAATCAAACGACTTGAGAAGGCGTGTTGGCATCCAACTCACTTCTCCCCCATGCATCGCTAAATCCCTCTGTTCGCACCTATGCTTTGGTATAGCGCTCACCTCTCATTTATCAAAAGGGGACCGACAAGGCTTTAGCCGGCGTGTCCGTTCCAAGGCCTTTGGCGTACGCGGAAGTTAAGCAGTCTTTATCCCAGAAATCACACATGACAGCAGATATCAACGTTTCAAATTAACATCATTATGCTAACCTGAGATTATCTTCAGCGGACATTTCTATCTTGCCATATACAGGACATCTCTACTTTGCCCTAACAGAGTGTTGTGTAGCGTGTAGCGGCAATTTAGAAATGTCCGGTTGAGCAAGTTAGAGATGTCCTCTAGTTAGAGCTATAAGTGTAGTTAACACCGAGCTCTGGCAAGGAGGCTAGACATGCAGGAGGAAGTGAGTATGACTTATCGCGAACTGGATATACCCTTCACAGCTGAATTTTCGGGGTTGTTGCCTTCGCGATTCTCATCGCAGTCATGTACTTTGTGTACACTCCTGCGTCTCGAACGCTCGGCGCCTACCCGAAAAATCAACTGTTGTGGGTATAGATTGACGGTTATCAAGCAAGTGATATCGGGCAGTATCACGTAAAGCATGGACTTTGTGTAACCCCAGTTCGGGGTTTTTGGGGATATATCGTCATCCCGCACAGCGGTCAACACACAAAGTGTGTAGCGTCTGATGCGGGATCCAGAATTTTATCAAATCTGAGCTAATAATTTGATTGCTGATATTTTTAAAGGCTGAATCGCATAAGCGGCCAAGGCCGCGTGAATACTAGATTCCGCATCACACGCTGCGCACTTTGTGCGCTTATCGCTGTGCGGAATGACCTCATTACAAACCAACCCTGCCTTCAAAAAGTCCGAACTGAGGTTGTGTACACTCCTGCGTCTCGAACGCTCGGCGCCCATGACTGCTGAAGCTCCTAAGCGCGCAGGTAGGTACCCGAAAATTCAGCTGTGAAGGGTATATACCCACAACAGATGATTTTTCGGGTAGGCGCCGAGCCCTTGAGCAACCGGAGTGTACACAAAGTACATGAGGATTGCGAAATGGGCGATGGCAACAACCCCGAAAATTCAGCTGTGAAGGGTATATTAATCAAAAATGGTTGAGTTTAAGGGGGCTTTACACCGTGAAAGCTTTTAAATTCACATCCTCAAATCCGGCTTAGGATTGGTTACTGTATCTGTCACATTGGCCTCAGTAAGCGGCGCTTGATGAGAAGCGCGCTTTTCAAATTGAACTAACAAGGATAGATTTTTAAGCGATAGTTGTGTTTCTGCCTCAGTCTCAGCACTTAGGAAAGTCAAATTTTCTTTTAATTGCTTCGTTTGAATTTTAGAGATCAATCCCCCTCTAACATTGAGCAATTCGTCTCTTACAGAATCACTCGATAACAGATCTAAGGCAGTATGGCCATTGGTATTTCGCCAAGTCACGGGACAATGGTCAATCAGTAAATCAATCACTTCCGCACTACATTCCTTAACTGCCCATGTAAGATCCCATCCTTTGTACCGCATCCCATGCTTAATAAATATTTCAATGATTGAACGCGGGCAATGTAATGTAAATTGCGCAGAACGATTCCCGCTTTCATCATAGCAATTTAAGTCAATCTCATGAGCATGATACCATCGTAATAATTGCTCAAATTTTTCAAGCCGGATTGCTTGATCGCATAACTGACCTGTGCTATCAAAATAAATAAAGCTATAACCATATTGTACGCGAGAAAGATAATATTTTTTTTCGTTTGCATCGTAAGCAAAATCGACTTCACAATTTTGCAGATTTTCAGGCATCAATTTTTTCAAGTCACCTTCTTGAGGGTTAACTAGTTTCTTCTCAATTTGTGCCTGCAATACCTGATAAGGTGCTCGAAATACGGCTTCTTCAGGTAATTGTTGGTTTACCCAACTTACCATATTACGTTTGATTACCCCGCTATATGATTTATCGTGAGGCACTAGAATATTCGGATTCAATTTGAGTAAATATTCTAAACAATCGACTGCACAATTGGCTCCAGCAAATATTAGAGCATAATCAAATCCCACCCATACATAATCGTCATCATTCAAAGAACGATAATCAAAACCTCGCTCAATCACGGATTCTAAAAGTGATACTCTATCCCGGGCAATGGCATTGAGGACAAGACGATGCAATGCTTTCATTTCGGAAATCACGGCACCTTGTTGCAGCAAAATTTCAATGGTTTCAAAGCATCCTTGAAGAGCATCAATGCTTGTGGCAGCAGGTATATGTTTACCGAAAAGCTTTAAAGCATCGCCTTGAGTATTGATCAAAATTGCTAAATCCAAAGCCGTTTGACCTTTGATGTTAGTGGCGTGAATATCAGCACCTAATTCGATCAATTTTGCGACTGCTTCACTATTATTAGCCGCAACAGCAATATGAAGTGGGGTTAGATTTAATTTGGTACCCGGCGTATTTGGACTTGCATGATGATTGATTAGAAGTTCGATAATATCAGCTCCCCCCTTCAACGCAGCCCAATGTAATGGGGTAAAGCCCATCGTATCAATCATATTGACAGATTCTCTTCGTAAGAGCGCATTTTGAACCCCAAGAAAGGATTGACGCTTGATAGCTTTGAACAGATTCATTTGAAGACTCATAAAAAACCCCCCCTTCAACAAGTATGTCTTTCAGTATCCACAAAATCCAAATCTTCGCTATCAGTATAAGGAGCATCCTGGGCACCAATATCTCTCACAAGCTGGCAAACCAAAACCATGTAAGTTAAATAGTTACATTCTTAACAGTTGAATTTTGATGTTTGCTTGTCCATCGGTAGATCACAAGATCCTAGTATGAAACAAAGCGTAATCAATCTATTACAAATGGATGGCCTCACCCAGAAGAATATGTTACTGTTCTGGCTTTCATGGTGGGTCATAATATATGAAATCAAGTAGAGATACATTAAATATCATAAAGCAACAAGATGGAATCTTAGACTCAGCTTATCAGCAGCTCTTAATGATCACAAAAAAATCAGATAGCATAGCTGAGCTCATGAATCAAGTACAGGCCTATTTAAGAGAGAACCCTGCACACCAAAAACTTCTTGAAAGTCCATCGAAAACACGGAATTTCATTATAAAACTTCTAAATGAAGATGTTCTACACAAAGAATGTGACAGCGAAGAAGCGTTAGAGGGCTATCGCTTATACCTTGGATGCTTAGCTATCCATATCATTAAAAATGCTGATCCCAGCTTCGACGAAGAAGAAATTATTTACGATTGCATAAATACAGTAATAAAAAATATCTATCTTAAGATTTTACAGGATGCTCGTGAACCATTGAGAAAATACTCATTTTATGGAAATATTCGTACAATTCTCCTTAATGAGCTTGAGCAATATATTGATTTGTATATTCTTGATTACAGCTTCAGGGATTTAATTTTAAAACTGTTTAGAGAAGAGCGTGAATTCCGTAATTCAATAAATTGTAACTTTACACCCTCTTCAGAATCAATAATTTATTATTTTCATCATTATGTTCTATTTTTAAATGAGCTGAATCAGACACCTGATTGTGATGCTATTGTTGAAATCGAAAATATGTCCTTGATGCTCAACTTGAAAAATTCATCAACTAGCATTTATTCAAAGTGCGAATCTTTTTATCAAAATTTGACTCAAGAAATTCAAGACGTATTGGATACAAAAGTCGACCTCATCGAGAATAAAGAAGTGAGAACTCTTATAGAGGACTTTAAGGCCTTAAATACAACATTAAAGTTGCTATCATCTATAGATTGTCTCGATAAAAAAATGAAAAACGGACTAAAGAAATTTGAAAACAAAATGTTTCCGAAGCTTTTTTCAAATTTTAAAAGGGATAGCTCACCTCTTTTCCAAGAAGCAGAAGCGGCTCGGGTCGAGTTTACCGCCAATCAAATCTTAGAAAGATACAAGAAATATGAAAAATTAGTCCAACAAGGTGCAGCGGTAAAGCTCAATGATGAGCTTTGCGAGTTTATTGTTCATTTCTACAATCATGGATCTAATATTTATCAACGTGAATTAATAAAGAGCTTGTTCAATTCAATTATAATCCCAAAGACTAAAATCAAAATCTTAGACCCAATTGAAAAAGAAATCGATTCCTTTTTAAGTTTACATAAGATCATGCACTTTATTCTGAAATATCAACAAATCACTGCAAATGAACTCATTGCCTTTCAAGAACAAGATATTGAAAATTATTTGATTTCAACTAATACAGATAAAAAAGAATCGGCCAAGAAGAAAGCTTCAAAAACCAATTTAAAATCCTCAGTAAAAAATAGAACGAAGGATAATAGAAAAAAACAAATTAAAGCAATAAACTCAACCAAACACTCTACTAACCCAACACCGCCTGCCGCTATTGTTGTATCAACTGAAAATCGAAAAATTGAATGTAATCAAACAAAAAAGACAAACACAACAAAAACACAAAATAAAAATAAAAAAAATCGCACTAAGAAGAAAGTCAATACCCAAAGTGCTACGACCCTCTCAAAACAAGACGAATTGCTCGTAGTATACCCACAACAGATGATTTTTCGGGTAGGCGCCGAGCCCTTGAGCAACCGGAGTGTACACAAAGTACATGAGGATTGCGAAATGGGCGATGGCAACAACCCCGAAAATTCAGCTGTGAAGGGTATAAATTCAGATTTAGTTGCCTCTGTTGGATACGCTGACTCTGCGCCACAACCCTCTGTCGAAGCCAAAGTAGAACACTTTTTATCCTTTGTGCCACTTGCTGCTTTAAACCACATGAATCGAATATCTCAGTCTGGATATCAAGTATTGATGTTTGGTGGAGCTGTGAGGGATATTTTATGGAAAGATTTAGGAAGAAATAATGATTTAAAATATAATGACATAGATTTGATCACTGACATTCCTGATAACATGTTAATTGAATTGTTCCCATTTGCTGAGAAAAGCAAATTTATTTCAGATTTATGGCATGTTCGACACGCTGGCGATAATGATGGTCTGACAACCGTGGATATCAAGTTAGTATCAGAATTGAATTTAGAGAATCTTTTTCAAGAAAGCTACCTTGCCGTAGACTCTCTCGCTTGCGATTTGACAGGCAAAATATACGATCCCCTGAATGTGCTCGATAAATTTCTGATGCCTGAGTTGCAATTAGTCAGTAATGAAAAACTTCATTTTAAAAATAATCCAGAGCGAATTTTGAAAACTATCAAAACAGCTTCTCATTTACCAGCAAATTTGAGTGAACCTTTGATTGAGCGAATAATTGAGCATAAGCATGAGCTCAGTAATCTCGATTTAAGCCACATGTTAAGTTTACTGACTAGAATCTGCCTGAAACAACAAGGTGATATTGGCTTCAAAACGCTGGTTCAGCTAGAGCTGATTGACTCACTTTTTCCAGTTTTAGGAGAAAAAATACAAAGTTGCTCCTTAAAAAATTCCATTATTCATAGCTTTATCCACGAAAAATTCAAATCATTTAATGATTCAGAGTTACCCTGCTCAAAATACTCACTT
The DNA here is from genome assembly GCA_046348545.1 of Gammaproteobacteria bacterium. Lineage (GTDB taxonomy): Bacteria > Pseudomonadota > Gammaproteobacteria > Berkiellales > Berkiellaceae > JAXMEB01. Next base: position 504,561 of record JAXMEB010000004.1, on the reverse strand, counting down.
CTAGCCGTGTTTCTCATCCCCTATTTTGAAAAAATGATGACACTTGATAAGAAGTATTATAGTGAAGAAGAGATCAAGTCCAAGCTTGATATTTTCTTTACAAAAGCTAACATCAAACCAACTGATAAAACTCTGTGGGCTAAAAGAACATTGGGATCTTTCATGAGATATTGGAAGGAATTTGAAGCATTTGAATTTGGGAAACAATACTCAAGTTACACCCCTAGTCTTGATCAATTCTTAAGCCATAAGGCTGTTTCAACCACGGAAAGCTTGACCGAAGTTAGCGGGTATAAGATGTTCCCTTAGATATACTCACAACACCCCAGTTCGGGGTTTTTTGGGAACTATCGTCATCCCGCACAGCGGTCATCACACGAAGTGTGTAGCGTCTGATGCGGGATCCAGAATTTTATCAAATCTCAGCTAATCATTTGATTGCTGATAGTTTCAAAGGCTGAATCGCATAAGCGGCCAAGGCCGCGTGAATACTAGATTCCGCATCTCACGCTGCGCACTTCGTGCGCTTATCGCTGTGCGGAATGACGTCATTACAAAGCAACCCTGCCTTCAAAAACTCCGAACTGAGGTTCACAACGGATGAATTTTCGGGGTTGTTGCCTTCGCGATTCTCACCGCAGTCATGTACCTTGTGTACACTCCTGCGTCTCGAACGCTCGGCGCCTACCCGAAAAATCATCTGTTGTGGGTATATAAAGGGGGTAAATCATAAATTTTAGATAACTTGCTTTTATTTGGCTTCCACTCATCAAACGCTTGCCAAAATTTTTGACCATTCCAATCTTCGCCTTTCCCATATAATGCTTCATTTAATGTACTAATTTCAGTTTGCAATGCTGCATCAACCAATACTTTAATATCTACAATCGCATGAATTGATTTTTCTGGCCAATGGCACTGCCCCCATCTCAAAAAAGCTAAAGCAGTCAGTTTGGCATCATGTTTAATAGCGGCTTGCTTCACCTGCTGCTTATATTGCCGCTCAGTCAAAGTCTCTCGCACTGAATGTAAATCTGATTGGAGATTCTGTTGTTTTCTAAACGTTCTTAAAGTAAACCCCAATGTACAAAGCCACAATATGGCCAAAGCCGCCGTTGCCCAAGGCCAAATAGGGTGTTGAGAGATCGACAGTCTAGCCGTTAGCGGTTGTTGTGACTGAGGCGGCAGTGCCTTTTCTCCAGGGTGCTCAGACGCTGCGGTTAAAGCTATCACTTCATACTCTCGCCCAAGAGCTTCTGCCCATTTAATCGATTTCGTTTTAGTATCCCACCAAGGGATCCTAATCGTCGGAAAATGATATTGTCCTGATTGAGTCGCCATGAGTACGACCTTGTATTGCTTTTGACTCTTAAATCCGCCCTCAGTCTTTTCTTCGATTGGAGCACTCTGGTCCTGATATACCTTAAATGCTGAAGGATAGTTTGTGACAATTTCGGGCAGTTGACTCAGCATCGCCCCCTCCACGGTGACTTGGATTGTTCGCGTAATGGGGGTTCCTATTTCAATTTTATCGTCTTGTGGCGTCCAAGACTGAGCAATCACTAAATCTGAAGCGGGCAACCAATCTCCTTGATAGGCAGATGGAGTGGGTAAGACTGTCAGAGATATGGGTTTGGCCAGCGCTTTCTTACGGATTATTTTAGCGCCAAAGGCATCGAAAACGCTGATTCGCCCTTTGATCACATCCCCAGAAAAGCTTATCGACGGGATCTCCAAAAGGCCTTCCTTTTTAGGGAATATTGCATACCGACGTTCGGTCACAACATAAGGTAAATCATATTGTTTAGTATCAAAAGTAGTGTCCTGCCCCAATCTTTCCACTATAGCATCTTGCTGGGAAATATCCGGTTCAGTGATCTCACCAGATTGCAAATCAACTGCTCGGTAAAATCGTATCGTTAAAATAAATTGCTCTCCAACCATGCCCGAATTTTTATCAAGACGTGTTTCAAGAAAAATGTCTTCATGACCCGTAAATTCTTCTTTTAGTGTAGATGGGTTGACCTGAATATATAGCTGAGGTGAAAAACTTTTTCCAAAAGCAATCTCTGGGATAATGAGTGCGCCCGTTGTCTTACTCATTAATTGAATATCCCATCGAGTTTCGCGATTAATTTGTCCATTTACAATATTAACTTGTTGACTTTTTTGTTGTGAAATAATTTCAAAGTTCCTATTCAAAGGGGTCAAATCAGGCTCAACACTGATATCTTCACCTTTAATCGAAAAAGATAGCGTAAACGATTCATTATCTTGAACCAGTTTGCGATCTAATGAAGCATCGATATTAAAAGCCGACACTGTTTTAAAAACACTAAGAAAAAATATTGTCATCATCAATCTTTGGATCACCATGGCCTCCCAGATTGCGGTTCATTTGGATACTGTTTTTGATATTGGTATAAAAATTTTCGACGCCATAACCCACCGGGATCATCCGGCACTCGTTTTAATTCTGGTAGCATCTCATTCGAATGCTGTTCGGTAAGATCGTGCTGGGAAAACTCATCCAGCATTTGGGTTTGAGGTGAATTTTCTGATAGCGGCTTCTGGGGTACTTGCTCGCTTTCATTTTCTGAATGAGGTTGATTCATTTCATCACGCTCTGGCTCAGAAGAATCATCACTTTGATCAGAAAACTGCTCTCCTGTGTTCTCAGAACTGGCCGACCGCGAGGATTTCTCAGATGAGTTATCATCAGCTGATTGTTCAGGAGCAGTAGATTTTTTTGACTCTGAAGGTGGCTTCATTTCCGCTTTCAACAAGTCACGGTTGTAAGCCGCGTCCTTTAGCGTTGGCTCTCGCTTTAATGCTTCCTCATACGCCTCAATAGCAGCTGAATAATCGCCCAATCGAGCAAGGGTATTGCCCAAATTATAATATCCAATCGCGTCCTGAGGATTGGCAAAATGTTCCTTAGCTTGCTCAAAGGCTTTTGCATCATAAGCTTCAACCCCTTTTAAAGTCTGATGGTAAGCTTTCTGATCCGGTCGTTGCCACCAGTCTATAGCATAACTCTCTTCAATTGGTGATAGGCAACATAGAAAAAGAACTAAAAACCCTCGACGAAATATGAATGCTACAAATGGTAAGACCATTAGGAGTAACAATGGACCAGCATCGTACCAAGTTTCTCGCTTTAGGTCTGATTCCTGAAGCAAAACTTTGGATTTAAATGCCAATAAAATCGCTTTTAAGTCATCATCATTGAGCGATATATCTTCGTAGGATGTGTTCGTTGCCAGTTGTTTAAGTTTATCACGCGTTAAAGTACTGACCACTAACTCATTACCCTGTTGAAAAAAGCCACCACCTTGCTTTGGAATGGGAGCACCCATCTCAGTTCCCACCCCAATAATCGATAAGAAATGTCCGCCAGCGCTCAACATTCGCTGCGCAGTACTCAGATCATCCTCTTCAATACTATCGGTTAATAATATAATTTGACCTTCTTGTATCGCGCTCTGTTTGAAGAGTGCCTGGGCTTTTAATAACGCTTTTGTAATGGAAGTACCTTGTTGAGGCATTAATTCCGGAGTTAATACTGAGAGTTGTGATGCAATATTTTCCAAATCAGGTGTTAAAGGACTAATCACAAAAGGCTCTGCCGCAAATCCAACCAAGGCAACTTGCCCTTCTTTTACGAGATGGAGAAAATCCTGGATTTTTTGTTTCGCTCTCGTCAGTCGATCTGGTTTTAAGTCCTGAGCCAACATAGATTGAGAAAGATCCAAGAGAATGACTCGTCCAGCTCGTAGCTCAAGCAGCGGTGTGGGCACTTTTTTCCAAGTAGGGCCACTTAGGGCAATCACACAGAGTACAACCGTCCCCCATCCTATCCACCGCCAAAATTTCTGAAATCGAGAGTTGCTGTGCGCAATACACGCTTTGAGCAATACGGGATCGAAGATAGGTTCCCATGGAGTTGTTACGATGCGCGTTCGATGTCTTAGCGCTAATATCACCATTGGGAATAGCAATACCAGTGCATAGGGCCTTATAAAATGGAACGATTCAAGGAATACCATATCCCAGCTCCACAGCATAAGCTAAATAGTAATGGCCATATAAAGAGATCTGTTTTAGGACGATAGGTATTTCCACCTTTGGGCAAAGGCTCTAATAAATTAATTTCAGCATAGATTGCCTCAAGCGCTTGAGTATCGGTTGCTCTAAAATATCGCCCCCCCGTTATTTTTGCGATCTCCCTCAAGGTCTCTTCATCTAAATCTGCAGAGGGGTTCATTTTGTGACGTCCAAAAAAATCACGTACCCACATCACATCAGCACCAACACCAATCGTGTATATTTTAAGATTCATTTTTTTAGCAATATCGGCTGCTTGAAGTGGCGATAACGCACCTGCTGTATTTGCGCCATCAGTCAACAAAATCATCACTCGATTAGATTCAGGCAAACGACTTAAATGCTTAACACCTAACCCAATAGCCTCTCCAATGGCCGTCTTTTCACCGGCTAAGCCAATCGCTGCTTCTTCTAGAAATAGGCTGACCGTTTTTAAATCAAAGGTCATGGCACTTTGTAAATAGGCTTGATCTCCAAATAAGATCAAACCCAGTCGATCCCCCTGCCGACGCTTAATAAATTCTGTCAAAACATGTTTAGCCGCTTGCAAACGACTGACAGTATGCCCAGATTGCTTGAAATCTTCGACCTGCATGCTCCCAGACAGGTCCAATACCATCATCAAATCCCGCCCCAATACAGGCAGCTGAATCGGTTCACCTTGCCAAGTCGGCCTTGCAGCAGCAAGTATGAGTCCAAGCCACATCGCTAAAGCCCACCATAATCGCTTAGAGAATGAATAAGATAAGCCTCCTTTGGATTGTGCGATCAACAGTTGGCTTACAAATGGCAATCGTATCGCCCCTTCTGCATAGATCGAGGTAAATCGCCGGATCAACCAAGGCAATGGAAAAATAATCAATACCCAAGGCATTTCCAAAACAATCATATTGTTTTTGCCCATCTTAGACAGAGTACATATAGAGCTTCGACTGCAATGGTTTCACATCGCTCAGGTGGCAAATAAGGTCCTTCCAAGAGGCACCTCCCCACTCCTTCCGTAAAAGGCTTATCTGAAAAAGGGGCATCTAATGTTTGTAGCCAGATCGCTGGAGACTGACTAGCGACTTCTTTTGGATAGACTTGAACAGCAATCTGTCTCAACGTGTAACTTAATGTTTGAATGAATTTAGCCTTATTCTGATCGATCAAATATGATTCGTAATGCTGCCTCAAAGCGCGACAAGCTATTCGTCTAATCCTGTTTTTACGAATGTAATAGAAAAACACGCTTAACAACACAATCGCGATTCCCAGCGCTATGACGCACCACCACCCAACTGGTAAGGGCCATAAGGCAACAGATTCAGGGTTCATAATCGGTTTTAAGGGTAGCTTAAGCGGATCACTCATGTTTCAGGTTTATTAAAATGATTATTCAATAATTCGAAAATGTTGTCATGTGTCGCACAGGGTACAAACTGTATCCCAAGTCTACGACAGATCTTGTAAAGCTTGCTAACCCGATTCTCAAAAGCTTCCTCATAGGCTTCACGTACAAGCGGATCAGCTGTATTAATTAAGTGAAAAGTATCGCTTATTAAAATGGGATATTGTCCCGGAGAAGGCAACATTGATTCTAATTTATCGTACAAAAAAATAATAATCATATCTGAATGGCTAGCAATCTGCTGGACCTCAGCCATCATGGCGTCTGAAGCAAGAGACCAATCGCTGATCATAAAAATCAAACTCCCTGGCCTGGCTATTTTTCTCAATGCTCGTGACGCTTTTAAAAAAGCATCTTCGCGACATTTCTCGGAAAGTAACTCATCCGATTTTGTCTGCCAGGCTTGATGGTTAATCACTTGCCTAAGCAAGCTCAAAACACCTTTTTCCCGACGCTTAGGATCACTTTCTAATAATTGATTATGATCAAATACAATACCACCCACACGATCATGATGATGATGCGCGGCCCATGACAAAAGAGCGAGAATATGTGCTCCCATAACCGCTTTATAGGCTTGTTGACTAGCGAAAAATAAGCTAGACGATAAATCCAAGCAAAATAAAACAGGTCGTTCTTTCTCTTCTCGAAATAGCTTGGTATGCACTTTCTGAGTTCGGGCAGTCACACGCCAATCTATGGCACGAACATCATCCCCAGCCTGATAACGTCGGACCTCCTCAAACTCCATACCACGCCCCTTAAAACGTGACAAGTAAACACCGCCCTGCATCGCTTTAATTCGAAGTGTCTTTAGAGAAAGATGCCTCGCTTTCTGGCGCCAGGCCAGCAGTTGGTCAAGGGTCACGATGGTCGGCGAAATAGGCGTTAACATCATTAAGGAACCGGTACTCGCGCAATGATTTCACTGATAAATTTATCAGGCGTGATACCTTCTGCTTGAGCTTCATAACTCAAAACCAATCGATGCCTCAAAATATCCGGAAGGACGGATTGAACCAAATCAGGGCTTACGAAATCTTGTCCTCTCAGCCAAGCAAGGGATCTGGCGACACGATCTAATGCTATCGTCGCACGAGGACTTGCCCCCCATTCTATCCAACGTTTTAAATCATCACCATATTTATGAGGTTCCCTCGTCGCAAAGATTAATTCTATCAGATAGGACTCAACCATCGGCGCTACATAAGAAGCGAGCGCTTCTTTCCGCGCTTCAAATAGTATGGCTTGGGTTACCACGGTTTCAATCGGATAAGCCGTTTCACGGCTTCCTAGCTGCGTTGCTTCAATACGGGCTAGATTTAAGATTTCCTTCTCGGCCGTCTTATCGGGATAATCTACTTTGACATGTAATAAAAAACGATCAAGCTGTGCTTCTGGCAATGGGTAAGTGCCTTCGTGCTCTATAGGATTCTGGGTGGCCATGACTAAGAAAACGTCTGGTAAGGGATGTGAGATTTTGCCTATTGTGACTTGTTTTTCTGCCATGGCTTCTAATAAAGCAGACTGCACTTTAGCAGGTGCACGGTTGATTTCATCGGCTAGCAGTAAGTTATGAAAAATAGGTCCTGGCTGAAATTTAAACTCTCCTGTCTGATGGTAGTAAACTTCTGTGCCGGTTAAATCAGAAGGTAGCAAATCAGGTGTAAATTGAATGCGATGAAATTGCCCTTCTATGCCTTTGCTAAGCAGCTTAATTGCTCGCGTTTTTGCAACGCCGGGTGGCCCCTCAGCCAGGATATGCCCATCCGCTAACAACGCCAGCAATAAAGATTCAACAAGATGGGGTTGTCCTATTAAATTCTGGTTAGCCACTTTTTGTAAGTTTTGAAATGCAGTTAGGATGTTCATTCAAAGCCATATAGCCTATATAATAAAACTTCGAATAAACTAACATACCCGACTAAGAGACGCCAACCATATGTTTGAATGGGTAAATGATCCACAAGCTTGGATAGCATTAGCAACATTAACCGCACTAGAAATCGTACTGGGGGTTGATAACATTATCTTCATTACCATTCTCGTAGGGAGGTTGCCCGCTGCAAAACGGCAAAAAGCCCGCGTTTTTGGGCTTGGGCTAGCAATGGGAACACGTATTCTGTTATTACTTTCCATCGCATGGGTAATTCGACTTACCAATCCTTTATTTACGGTGTTTCAGCATGCCATTTCAGGGCGCGATCTCGTTCTCATTTTAGGAGGGCTTTTTCTCATGGCTAAAAGCACGCATGAGATTCATGCGTCTTTTGAAGACAGAGAAAGCGAATCATCAACACTGACAGGTCAACTGAAGCAGGTTAGCTTCTTAAGCATTTTGATACAAATAGCAATCATTGACATTGTTTTCTCTCTAGACTCAGTTATAACGGCTGTCGGCCTTGCTGATCATGTTCCAATCATGGTGATGGCAATCATTATCTCAGTGCTCATCATGATGTTTGCCGCCAAAAGCATTGGTGACTTTGTTGATGCCCATCCCACTATTAAAATGCTCGCTTTGAGCTTCCTGATTTTGGTTGGCACGATCCTCTTTGCAGATGGGTTAGGCTTTCATGTTCCAAGAGGTTATATTTACTTTGCAATGGCCTATTCTGTAGGCGTTGAGATGCTTAATTTGAAGTTAAGACACAAGCTGGGTTCGAGAATGAGCTCTTAATTAAACAAATGGCATCAAAAATGATCGTTTTTGGTATATTCTGCTTTCTTTTGAAGTAGAAGTTATGTTAGATTGTTCCCTGGTAAATCACACGGAGGTACAGCAATGACTGCAAAGAGAAAAAAAATGGCAACAAAAGCAAAAACAACTCGTAAAGTAAAAAAACCCGCAAAAGCAAAGGTAGTGAAAGCTGCTACGAAAACAGCTAAGGCAACAACCAAAGTTCGTGCCGCTGCTAAACGTAAACCAGCTGCTCCTAAGGCTGTCAAAGCTACCAAACGTAAGGTTGCTACGACAAAGGGCACTAAAACAGCGACCAAGACAACCGCTAAATCACTTTCCTTGTCTAATTCACCCGTCTCAAAGAAGCAAACCAAGTCACAAATCGTGTCTGAGTTATCTGATATGACTGGTGTAGGTAAATCTGATATTCGCAACCTGTTTGTCGCGCTCCGCAACTTAGTTGAACGTCACATGAACACCAAAGGTTCAGGACAATTCGCTATTCCTGAGCTTGGCGTTAAAATCCGTCGCGTTAACAAGAAGGCTACCAAAGCTCGCATGGGTCGTAATCCATTCACAGGCGAAGAGATCAAAATCCCAGCTAAACCAGCCCGTAAAGCTGTTAGAGCAACCGTTTTGAAATCTCTTAAAGAAGTTGTTTAGCTAAACATCTTTTCTTCTAACCTAGCCTTAGATTTGAGGCTAGGTTAACCTATATCGAAATATAAAAAATATCTTACAGCAACCTCAGTTCGGAGTTTTTGAAGGCAGGGTTGGTTTGTAATGACGTCATTCCGCACAGCGATAAGCGCACGAAGTGCGCAGCGTGTGATGCGGAATCTAGTATACCCACAACAGATGATTTTTCGGGTAGGCGCCGAGCGTTCGAGACGCAGGAGTGTACACAAGGTACATGACTGCGGTGAGAATCGCGAAGGCAACAACCCCAAAAATTCAGCTGTGAAGGGTATATCCCAAAAAACCCCGAACTGAGGTTACAGCAAGCCTAGCGACTAATTTTAATAACGCGGAGTATAAAATTAACTTCTAAATCGGCAGGTTAACCTTAAATCAGACCCAATAACCCCTTCCCCACCAAAGGGAAGCGGGTGATTCATGTCACCATGTCCAATCTCTTTCATTTGATAGATTGGAAAAGTGTGAGACTTAGCAAAATCTATCAACATCCTATCAATCAAACTAGATTCCTCCTCCGTCACTTTGGTCGCCATATCTCCAAAAATAATAGCTTTGACACCTGAAAGAACTTTTGACTGCTTAAACTGTTCTAAAATGCGGTCAATCCGGTACGCATTCTCATTCACCTCTTCAAGAATTAAAATTTTATCCTTAGGGTTCAATTGCCAAGGGGTGCCGAGGCTAGCCTGAAACAGTGATAAATTTCCAACGATTATTGGTGCACGAATAGTAGGCTTATTTTCGGCGGGCTGATTCAGTGGTTTGAGTCCAGTATACTGTAGCTGCTTAGCTTTCCCAAATATAACATCAATCAGATGCTGCATTTTAGTTCTGACCTCTGGTGCACACCATCGGCTCAACATTTCACCATGTACGGTCTCCCATCCCCACTGTTGATTCAAAAAAAGATGCAACATCGTGATATCACTGAAACCAATCAATAACTTCGACTTTTGAGGTGGTACGAGCGCACTCAAGCCAGGCAGTAGCTTCATGCTCCCATATCCCCCTCTCACACACCAAATGGCTTGACTATCCGTCGCATATAAAGCCGTTTGTAGTTGCTTTAATCGAGATGCATCCGTATTGGAATGATAAGGAAGGTGGGAGTCAGAAACCTGCGATAGAATCTCATCATGATACCGAGGCACCAAACCCAATGAACGAATAAATGCCAGTATGCCCTCTAATTGCGCTTTGTCTTTTAAAGGCGAGGCCGGTGCTACCAAATCAACTATATCCCCTGCCTTTAAGGGCGTCCAATTCATAACATTCATCCATTAAAAATCCAAAATACCGCGGCCAACCCCACAAGTACAACACTTAGTTTGATGCCAATAGGCCAGAGCACCGCAAAGAAATTCCCTTTCAAAATGTATAATCGCCTCTTCGCATAATCATCTTTTTTGTTGATTTTTAATGCTATTTCGTAATGCGAGATCGCTTTATCAATATGGCCAATCTGCTCATAGATCATGCCTAAATTATGGTGCGGCGCAGGCCTATCACCATGTAACCATAAAGCCTTTTCATACATTGCAATCGCTTTGTCATTAATACCACAAGTTTGATAAAAAATACCAAGCAAATTATAGGGATCCGGATCGCGCCTTAAACGATATATATTCTGACTCACACGTTCAATATCTTTTAATAAGTCCGGAAAAAGACTTAAATTGAATGCACTTAAAGTTTCCATAAGGCGATCATGAATGACACAATACACATCTGGATCCCAAAAGCTCATTTTCAAAAAAGAAGTAATGGTTCGAGCATCAAATCGAAATGAAGAGCGTTCACACTCTCCCATCAAAGCACAAAATTCGTCTGCCCCACCAGTCTCGATAAAATTCCGATAAATACTGGTTGTTGTTTTAAAGGCGTCTAGCGTAAATCCTAATGAAAATAAATTGACTTTAAAGCTATTATTGTACTCTGTAGGGATATAGCTACCCCCATTTTGTATACAACATTGTCCCATTGCATGAAAATTCACAAAATAAGAATAGCAACCATCATAGCTATATTGAGCTTGTGGTGAAGACACCATCAAACCTTCTTTCAGCGCAACACCTTTATCACCGCAAACAAAAAATACGTTTTTAAATCGCTTTTCAAGGTATTCTATAAAATGAAGCGCTGTGATGGGGATGGGTATCATCGTCCCTTCGGGAACATCTTGCTGGTAAGCTACCAGTAGTTGATTATAGATAGGATTTTTATAGTAATTTTCGACGGCAATATCAGAATATTGATGTTTAAAACGCAATTCATTCAGATGTTCAGGCTTATCCTGATTAAAATCAGGATAACGACTTTTTACCTCTATTTGTACTTCCTTTAACCGCCCATCGCTCTTCACAAATAGATCTTGTTGCATGCAATCAAAGACATAATTACCAATCACAATAAGCGGTGTATCTTGATGAACCGCTGTCAGAGTCTTATTTTGTAATTTTAGATTGATATCATCATCACTATTCACATCAATACCAGCAAAATCCAAGATACCGGTCTCAATAAACGGCTTAAAATCTTCGTTTTGGATACAAAAATCAACATTTCCCGGCACCACATCGGAAATGACATAACGCCACGTGAGCGTGCTCGAATGCTGTTTAACCAGCTCTTGAAAAGCTTTTAGGAAATAGAAGCTAAATTTTCCACTGCCAGCCCCTAACTCCAAAATAGTAAACGGCAAATGCAAATGTTCAGGATGCTGCGCTTGCCACTCAACTATAAAGTTAAATAACAAATAAGCATAGTGGTGAGCGATATAAGTGTTACTCGATATGTAAAAGGGCACTTCTTTTTTGAATACATCAATACCGCGGTGTAAAAAATAATTTTCCTGAATCTTCCAAAATTTGGACTCCGATAACCGAGTATAAGGTTGTATCAAATAAGGATCGTGTTCAGGCATCTTCCATTCCTTTGAAATCCCAGAGCTTCTTATCCATTAAATGGCGAGGCCGTATATTTTGCAGGGCTCTCAACATATTGCTAGGTACTTTAGGATTCTCTAGCGCTAATGATTCAATCAATCGCTTCACTTTAACACGAGCTAGATTTGCTTGCGATCCGCATAAGGTACAAGGAATCAACGGAAAGGCTTTCAACTCAGCATAATGACGAATATCACTCTCCTGACAGTATACCAGAGGACGAATGACAACCTGCCCTTCTTTAGAAATCAACTTAGGCGGCATACTTCGAATTTCGCCGTTATACAATATTCCCATCAATAAACTATGTAACAGATCATCGCGATGATGACCTAATGCAATTTTATTGAAGCCATTTGCTTTGGCATAAGCATAAATATTCCCCCGGCGTAACCGCGAGCATAAACCACAATACGTTTTACCTTCAGGTACAACCCGTTTAACCACTGAATAAGTATCCCGCTTCAACACCTCATAAGGGATCTCATGTCCTTCTAAATAAGTGCGCAGCGCACTATCATCCCAACCCGGTTGCGATTGATCAAGCGTGAAAGAAAACAGCTCGAACTTTTGACGAGATTGAAGCTGTAGTTTTTTTAATAGCATCAGCAACGTAAATGAATCTTTACCACCCGATAAACAAACCATCACCCGGTCGCCCTTTTGAATCAAATTAAATTCAGAAATCGCTTTCCGAAGATAATGTAATAGCTTCTTTTCGACCTTTTGAAGGGGATTAGATATGATTTTGGGTGGTACAACACTCACCATTTGAACAGGTATGTTAGTTTGCATTTAAAAAAATAGATGGTTGGAAACCCCTAGATTAAGGGTTATTAATCAGGCTGACAAGAAAAATTAATGAATTTCGACGCTTTGCGGCGTGCGAACGACTGGGATCGGTTGACCAGAGGCAATAATTTTCATTCTCTGCTTTTGAATTTCAGCTTTTAACCCTTTTAAAACCTCTTTATAGGCTTTTAAATCGTTTTCAAGACCGAATATCTCAAATATCGTCACGCCGTCGGATTTAATGCGTTTAATACCCATTTTCTTTTGATTTGGCTTCATTAATAATCCTATAAATCAATAGGTTACGATATATTTGAATGAATATAATATGCTTTACAACTAAATTCGTCAATCTCGTTGGTTTTCCTTTTTTCTCCGTTTGTCTGATGACTTATCTGCCGTGGTATTGGACTGTCGAACCATTTCACAGGGATTTCGAATTTTCGACGTTTCCTGTAGCATTTTTTGAGCGATTAATGAAACTCCCCCCGTTACAACCGCAGCTAAAATACTCCCGCTTTCTGCCACCACATTAGCTCCTGATATTTTGTATTGAGGCCTATCAATAGGGCCAGTGATTTTAAGATAGTTGTCAAAGGAACCGACCTGCAAACTCACGGGGCTTTTATGATCTAAGCCTAACTCTATCGCGACTTGCTGTTTGACTAAATTAATCTCCCCACTACCGAGGATGTTAGCATCCTGTGTTTGAATGCCAATACCCGGATTAAAATAGGCAATTCCATTTCGAACATCGGCTTTGGCAACCGCACATTCAAATTTGACATCTCTGGCCTTGCTGCCTGCAAAGCTAAAAAGGCTGAGAAAAAAACCTTCCGAGGTTCTGAATTCTTTAGTATTTTTCACAACCAATGGGCCCATTTCTAATATTGTACGTCCATTAAAGCTTGCAAGCATCGACTGAATTGTCTCCCCTCTCCCTTCACCAGCAATATTCAATTTAATCAAACCACCTTCCAGATTTTGAAGCGGTGAATTTAATAAATCCCCAACTCGAAGCTCTTCACCTTTCAGTGTTAACAGCGTTTTATAGGGTCTGACTCTCTGAGAGCTGAAATGAGCTTCAAAGATGCCTTGATTTAAACGAAAACGTAATGGCTTTAAATCTAAAACACTATTCTTTAAAATAAATTTCGTTTTAACATCTTGAAAGCGGAACTTTTGAACAATCATTTCTTGAATGCTCAAATCAACTTTGACATCCGCATCGCTTATAAGGTCGATGCGTGGTAGATCACCGAGTTGTTGATTCATTAAACCCCATCTGGAAAGTGATAGTTGCCCCCTTATCTTCGGAGTTGGACCTAAATGAAAGTTCAGTGAACCAGCATAAGTCCCCTCTAGAGTCTCATACAAGAAGTCCTTAAATTGATAGTCAGCGTTTTCAAAATGAAAAGTTCCTTTAAATCGTTTAAAACGATTCGGATTCTTATTATTTTGTTTTAAGCTAATTTGAAAAGATCCCTCTTTTAGATCAAATCCATATTGATAGATATTTCGTTTGTAGAGTTGTTCCCATGTAAAATCAATTTCTAACTCTTTGGCTTTCAAAGAAAAAACTGGATTCTTTTCACTCGACATTAAGGTTACGCCCGATAATATCACTTTGGGCTGCGGCTTAAAGGTAAACGTCATCCCGCCCCTAACCTCTAAATACATACCGGTACGTTCATTAAATTCTTTTATCAACGTTAGTTTATATTGAGTGGGATCTGCCGTATATAACATCACCCCCAAGGCAATCAGGCTAATAAATATCAGCGCCACGAACCCTAAAATAAATCTCAATATAATTTTCAAAGCCTCTCCTAAAGGTAGCTTTACAGATCTTGAAGTAACCTTCTATAGTTAGCTTATCAACTATTTTGGTTATTGTAGCTCTATGATTAAGAATAAGTTATGCCTAGTCATATTGGTATCCTCTATCTGCGTGGCACAAAACTCTTCAGCTCTCGTGATTCAATTGAATGATATCGGGGGGGCGGCGCCAGGAACAGCAGCAGGCAATGGATTTTTGGCTGCAGCACAAAAATGGAGCAGCGTGTTGTCAGATCCTATCACAGTACGGCTGAATGTTGGATTCACAACGCTGAGCTCAGGGGTACTGGGTTCAACGTCTGCAAGCTATCAAGTTGCCAGCTATAGCAGCATTCGAAATGCACTTTTGAAAGATAAAAAATCGAATACCGATATGATTGCGGTGCAAAATCTATGGATAAAAGACGACCTTTCTTTTATCAGCAACAATGCCAGGGGCACCATTGCATTAGACAACGATGCTTCAAATAATAATCGCTTTTTAAATGTGACTACCGCAAATCTTAAGGCATTAAATCTATTAAACGATAGTGGCACGTCTGATGCCACGATTCAATTCAGCAATCTCTTCAATTTTGACTTTAATCCAGCCAACGGCATTGCAGCCAATGCATTCGATTTTATTTCTGTTGCGGTGCATGAAATTGGCCATGCTTTAGGGTTTGTTAGCGGCGTAGACTCTATGGATGCGTTCTCAAAAGATGGGCCCGGTGCACCTCAAAACATCAATTTTAATCAATATGCTATTTATAGCGTACTTGACTTGTATCGCTATTCAGCGCAAAGCACTGCGATTGGAAAAGGTGTCCAAGACTTAGCAATTGGCAATCGAGGGCAATATTTCTCACTGGATGGTGGTAAAACTTCTACTGCGCTGTTTTCAACCGGTTCATATAATGGAGATGGGCGGCAGGCAAGTCATTGGAAAGACAACTTGAACGTTGGATTATTAGATCCAACTTTAGGATATGGGGAGTTGGGGGCTGTCAGCGCGATTGACTTGCTGGCGATGGATACGATTGGTTTTGATGTGGTGCCTCCGACTAAACAACCGCCTCGGAGTGGAACCGCTGACACGGTATCAGTCAGCTTACCTTCTAGCCTGGCATGTTTCTTGTTAGGAGCTTATGGTATAGTTCGTTTACGTCGAAAATACCGTCATCAATATGCTGGACACCCGCATTGATCTGCTCACGTCTCTTAACCATCGTCCATTTAAGCCACTCGCTCTTTTTAAAACGGGACATCAACAGACGTTAGCCGCTGTTTTTTGGCCAACGGGTTTTGATGCTCCCTTCCAAATCAATCATATCATTGAACTCGGAGATGGAGACCGTTTGAGCTTGCTGGAGAATACAACTTCAGATCCGAATGCACCAATTTGCTTATTAGTCCACGGTTTGACAGGCAGTCATCGTTCCAATTACATGGTGAGACTCACTCGTAAACTCGTCAAAGCAGGGTATCGGGCTTGTCGATTAAATCTGAGAGGATGTGGCACCGGTATAGGACTTGCTCAGCATCCCTACCACAGTGGTCGCAGTGACGATTTAAAAACAACCTTAGCCTACCTTTCTAATCGATATCCCGGTATCCCCATTCATATTTTATCATTCTCATTGGGCGCTAATCTGGCGCTTAAAATGACAGGCGAGATGGGTGGTTTAAAACCTAATACTTTTGTGAGCCTTTCAGCGATATCACCTCCACTTGATTTATATGCGAGCGTTCGCCGAATCGGTGCATCACCGAATCGCATTTACGATCAATATTTCGCAAAGGCATTAGTTAAAAGTGTTGAAGCCATAGAGGCTCACTTTCCAGAACTGAGTTCGCATTCTTTAGCTCATGTGAACAGTATCTTTGAATTTGATGATATTTACACCGCACCGATTAATGGATTTAAGGATGCTCGTGATTATTATACACGATGCAGTTCTCAGCATTTCATCTCTGACATTAGAGTGCCCACTTTAATTTTGCATGCAAAAGACGATCCCTTGGTTTCGTCGAATGCTTTCAAATCAAAATATTACGGTAATCCGCATCTTCATTGGATTTTGACGCAACATGGAGGACACGTCGGATTTCTAGGTGCAACGCCCGAAAGATTTTCATATCAATGGATGGATAGTGTATTACTCAGCTGGATATCACAGTTTAATCATGAAAAATAAAACTTCATTTTCAAGTGGCGTCCATGCTTTTTGCGCTGGTTTTTCTATTTTCAAAGAAAAAGGCTTGAGGCGATTTGCTTATGGCCCGATGATCATTAATATTCTCATTTTTTCAATTTTCTTATATATAGGCTACGATTATACGCAATCTAAAGTCAGCTTAATTGAATACCATTTGCCAGACTTTTTAAGCTTCTTGCAATCTAGTTTTAACTATTTGTTATCAGCGGTTAAACTCTTGATTATCATCCTCGTCATGTTGGCAATCCTGATTATTATCGCGCTCTCAGGCACCCTCGTCGCGAATTTGATTGCTGCGCCATTTAATGTCTTTCTGGCTGAAAAAGTAGATCATCAGCAAACTGGTTTCATACCACCATCTATGAATCTGCTCAAAATGTCAGGGCTAGCACTGATGAGAGAATTTCATAAGTTCTTTTACTATTTGCCTCGTGCGCTTTTAGCTGGTAGCCTTTTCTTAATTTTATACGTCATCCCAATTTTCAATCTCTTTGCGCCTATCATTTTGTACTTATTCGGGGCTTGGATGATGGCATTTCAATATTTGGATTATGCTGCGGACAATCGACAGATCTCCATTACTGGGCTCAAGCAAATTCTTAAAAAAAACCGGAGCGCGAGTATTGGATTTGGATTCATGTGCATGATATTCAGCAGCATTCCTATTCTGAACTTAATTATAATTCCGGTGTGTGTTGCTGGGGCTGTAAAATTGTGGAGTCAATGGCTTGCTGAATCTCAGCCTTGACCTCTTCAAGCTGAGTCGCTTCTAAATCACGAAGCGGGGTAATTTGTAGTACTCTTTCCAGTAGACTGTTTCTTTGAACCTCTTCTCTTCGACGAGCTTCTTCTGCTTCAAGCAATACTCGGATCCTTTCAATTCGACATTTTGCCTTATCATCCTTAGAAGCAATTCGAGCCTGTTGGACGCTGCTGACTGTCTCAGGTTGAAGACGGAGAGCCTCATCAACATCACTCATATTCATCCATGAATTAAAATATGACCATAGGAAAGTATAGAGGGGATCGTATAATCGACTAAACGATGAGAAAAACATAGAACACGCGTAGGTTGCAACGAGATACCACATCATTGTTTCTCCCATCGCAACAATCCAAGGCAATGCCTTTAAAGAATTCCAAGCAAAAAACCACGATACATAGGCACTACCTGCCATGGTGCTGCTCACTAGAAGATTTAAGAAGCATTTTGGTAGTGTCAATTGTCCTTGTCGAAAATATATTCCGGTTGCCATTCGATAAAGGGCTTGTGCAATACGTGCCATTCGGCGTTCGGGTCCACCTTGAATATCAACAAAATTCGCAGCTAATTTCGCAGAAACACACAAATATAGCATCATGCCAGGCCAACCCCAACTGAGTATGGTAACGGCACTGCTAGCGGTAACACCCAGCACTAAAACAGTTGTAATCACTATACCGACATATGGAAACACTTTTTCGAGGAACGATAAGTTCTTGTTTTGTGCACAAACCTCAAATTGATAGGCCTCTTGGGGGGCTCCCAAAGCATGCCAAAAAGGGATTTCTCTTAAAGGGATCGATTTAGGCCAAGGAATACCTGCCCCCGCCATCTCTGCATACAGTCCTTTTACCAGCCTTTCTCCATGATGCTGCCCAAGTGGTATAACGCCAGGCTGAAACTGAGTGGCATATTGTTTAAGCTCATCGAGTCTCCGTTCTAGTGCCCGGTGTTGTGGTAGCAGACACTTCCCATCAACAGCCCCCATACGCGTCTTGATTTGGTCAATCGCTAGGGTGATAACAACCAGTTCAGGTACAAAAAGTGCTGCTACTTTTTCAGACCGTTCTGAGCTAGAGGAGACCGCCTCGTCTTCCAGATATACTTTCAGGCACGCAACTTGGCGGGATAAAACAGACATTGGTTAGAAAGTCAACTTATTTAAATGGGTACTGCTGCTAGATGATAGCGAAGGATTATCGTTTTTTAAATGAAAATTCGATAGAACCTTTGGTTGTTTAACCAAAAAAATGTAGAATAGACTCAGTTTCGAATTGGGGATCTGAATGGCTAGGCTCGCTCTACAAGGCTTACGAACTTTCTGTTTGTTCTTCGCGCTATTTCAAGCCGGGTTAACTTATGCCGAAATGGAGAATGTAGGACCAACCCCTCACGCTGTTCTTGAAGAATTCAGTCACCTGGCTCACAGATACCTCCAAACCATTGATAGCACCCTTCCCAGAGAAGAGGCGCAAGCTGCTCGAAAAGAATTCAAAGAGCTTGAGCATCTGATTCAGATGAGACAAAACTCTGTATTTGATTTTGAAAAACATTGTCAGCTCCAAAATCAATTGATTTCCGCTTATTTAAGTTTCCTGAATTCATGGCACGATAAGCTCTGTCTGGCTAATCCCCATGGACAGTGCTGGCACCCACCCCTGGATAATTTTAAATTCGTGATGCTTGATCAGGATAGTTGGTACTTTGCGCCTCACAATGTCACACTTAAGCAACAAGATTTTTTCTCATCCGAAGTCAATTTTGAACGAGTCACCTATCAACTCAGTCCTTTTTCACTATGCCATCAAGCCCAATTGGAATTTACCAATTTACGCTCATTCTTCAATAAAGATTTGTCTAAATTTCAAAACTGGCTAAATAAGCAGTTTGTCCCAGAAGTCCTTGCTCTAAAAGCAAAAAATATCTCGGTTAAAGACTTTTATGGCTTTTTACAGCAAAATTATTACTACGATTATTATTTTCAAGAAATCCTAAATTTTGTGCATGATGACATTATTCATGTATCACTGCGATACTATGAATATACCGGTGGGGCCCACGGCACCTCTTCCTGGTTCAATCAGAATTATGATATGAACGGCAATCGCCCGATTACACTGGATATGATATTTGATGAAGCAGGGCTTCCAGAGTTTCTAAAAAAGGCCAGCATCAAATTCATTCAAGAAAAGAACCTAGATGTTAATTTACCGCTGAAGGACCAGGGCTTTTGGTTTAGCCCTGATAGCCCACCTCAGCATGGCAAAAAATGGATGTCCGAGGATGGATTTTACCTCCCTGATAATTTTGCAATACAGGCTCAAGGGATCACCTTTTATTACCAGCTATATGAAATAGCACCCTACAGCTTCGGGATTATTTATTTCACCCTGACCTGGGAGGAGCTTAAACCCTACCTTTCCAAAAGCATTTTAGAGTCGCTCAAATTATCTTAAGCTTGCGATAGCGCCGCCGCTGCGCGTGGCGGTTCAATTGTAATAACAATATTTTTTTCGCTTAATTGCGATTGATGTTTGGAGTTCAATTCGTTCAAGACAGTTTCTAGGATTTGTAATTCTTGCCCTTGCCCATCTAAATTCAAAGTGACCGTCCTGTCCTTTTCCGTTTTTAAAATGCTTTGAAACATCACATCATAGCAATCCATTAAAGCCTTCTGCATCTGCTGGTCATTTTTCGGCAGAAAATCAACGGCATAGCGCAGCTGACCACCCTCTTTCTTTTCAATGGTTGCTGTTGATCGACAATTTTCAAGAGGAATTGTAAACATAATCTTAGGTTTAGTAAAAGTACACTCAAATTCAGTATCTGCCAAAGCCGCTTTAGCAGCGTTAAAATGCGGCTCTGAATTCTCCATAACCATAACCGTGCTTTTAAACTCAATTGAATCAGGTTTACTACGGCCATCTGAGAATACAACCGCCTCAGGTTTTTTAGGGTCAGAGGATCGACTTGAACGGCGGGTTAATTCATTCTGAGCCTGTAAACGCTCTGCTTCTAAACGTTCAACACACTGATCAATCACACCCTTTGAATTGGGGTTATCAGGATCTCCAAGAGCAATCTCGATAACTTCAATTGAATCTTGCAGACTCTTTATCCCAGAATCATCCTTAGAATCCTCTGCCATTTTTAAACGATCGCGATGAAGCTCTAGTTCTTTTGTGTACTCTATTTTTAAAGTTTCCAGAGCTTCAAGATGGCCTTCAATTTCCATAAGATACGTCTTAATGTCAGCTAAACTTGACTGAATATACTTTTCTTCACGTGATGTAAATCTCTTCGAATCAGGCACCACATCAATGGCACCATAATTAGATGCATAAAAATCCATCGCTTGGTAACCCGATGAAATGAGCTTC
Source organism: Gammaproteobacteria bacterium (assembly GCA_046348545.1). Lineage (GTDB taxonomy): Bacteria > Pseudomonadota > Gammaproteobacteria > Berkiellales > Berkiellaceae > JAXMEB01. The sequence goes on along the minus strand of JAXMEB010000004.1, from coordinate 483,765 downwards.
GCCTTTTTATCATCGGTAATTTCCAAGTCCATTGTTGGCACCTTCTCATCAAAGATTTGTATTGAATTGACATGATAACGACGATGAAGCTCATCCGCACGATTGTGGAGTCCACCAATCAATTGCTTCAAAAAAGTTGGCAAAGTTAATTTAGGGAATACAGATCGATCATTAACACCCCATCTTTCATTAATTTCAGACTGTGAATCTACTAAAAATCCCAGTGAGCCTGGATTTGCGCCAGCATCGTTAAAGTAATGTCCTTTGGGCAAATACTTATCTTGGTCAAAGATACTCATAGGATAGTTATTAGCGATACCGCCATCAGCATAGACTTTACCATTTATCTCATACGGCATAAAAGCGCCTGGGAAGCTCATGGTCGCTCTCGTCGCATCCCTGACTTCCATATTGGGGTGCGTTTCATAAGAAAACACAGTTAAAGTACCCGTCTCCATTAATGTCCCGGTTAAATATAAGTCTTTTAAACCCAAAGTCGGAAATGTTTCTTTTAAGTCGTGGTGCTGTTTAAAAGTGATCTCAGAGAAATTAACTATACCCAGCGCCCTCTTTGTTTCTAAAATTTTTTGATCGACATATTGCTTCATTAAATCAGATTCCCTGTCACGAACAAGCATGAGCCTAAGATTATATTGATGGAGACTTTGATTGTCTTCTCGCGGAACACTAGCCTCTAGGTACAGCTGCTCAAAGTGAGCGATCAAGCGTTGTTCTAATCCACTTTCTATTTTGTTGCTCAACACCTCTAAAAACTTTTCACCTTTGTAGATACCTTTATTTTTAAAGAGACTATAAAGATCGTATAATTTTCCACCTATCGATGTAAAAGCCTTTTCTTGTCCTGTACTATCCATCATCTCCTTAAAGTTAATACTCAACATTTGCTCTTCAATATCGCTTGGTGGATATCCCATCGCCAATAAAGTCGACACAATACCACCGGCTGAACTTCCCGCCACGCGTTTGACATCGCGATACAGGCCTGACTCAGACATCTTTCTTAAAGCGCCAGCATAAACTAGCCCTTTGACACCACCCCCCTCAAAAACCAAATTTTCGATGGGTGCTTTGGCTCTTTTCTGAAGCCTAAGATCATCTGAAGTCTCAGATGATAATCGCATCAACTTCTGATTCAAAAGATGAACACCTTCAAGTGGTTTATTTGTTTGTATGTTATGACTCTCAGTAGGGCTTTGAGATTGTGCTTCGGGCGATTGTTTTGATTTTAATGGTTTGAAAACGTTAACCATCGTCCGGCCCAGACTAGCGATATTGTTCAGAACTCTGAAGGGTGCGGTTGCATAAATAAATGCACCAAGTCCATTTTGAAGCTTACTCGAAAGGATTTTCTTTCTATCAGGTCTTGGAGAGTCATTACTCAACGAATGAATCAAGCCTCCTTCCTTCGAACGAGACTGTAGTTGGAGCAAAGCCACGTCACTTGAAACATCTGCCATAACATGTTTCTGACCGAGCTTTTCCTGAAGTTCTCCGTGCTGAACATCAATGCCATTGAATTTAATATTCGGGAATTTTTTTTGTATCTCTGCTAAATTCTTTGCTGTCGATTCGGCAATCGAAGCCGTTGTTTTTGCAGAATCAATAGTAACTAAATTAATTTCAAGATCTAATTTACTCAAATTCTTATATTTTCTCAAGATTCCTTTCTTCTCATCCTTCAAATCAGCAGCAACTGCAGCTAAAAATAGCTGTGCATCCAAGCCCCCTAAGCCTTCTCCGCCGATTGATAATCGAACTCGAGGTACTGGGTCATTTTGATTGATTTCGCTCCCAATCTGAATCAGTTGTTCACGTAGTTTAACTAACAATTGACCGTTGATCGATCTCTCGTCACGTTTTGGAGAGGCATTAAGGTCTTTGTGGCGATTGCCCACCATGCTCGAGGCATTACTGAAATTAAGTGCTTTTCGTATTTCACTTGGACCATCCTTTTCATAGACAAACGAATCTTCATGGAAAACCATAAAAATCTCTTTGGGATCTTTGATGCGATTTTTTAAAGTGATTGTTTCCGGCTGCATCAAGGATACTTTAACAGGGGAACGATTGGGTCGCTCGAATGTCAAGCCATTTTGTTTAACGATGTACCCTTCCCGGCCCCAATGACCAGACTGCTCTGGTTGCAATCTGATATCATGTTCCAAATATGACCTAGGTGCAATCTCAAAGTCTGGCCATCGACCTCGGCCTAGCCATTCCGAAGCTCTTTTAATTTCATTTGCAAGTTGATAATTGACCTCATCAGTCTGTTTCTTTGATAAAGTGGTTGGATCAATATTTTTTTTAGTGAATTTGACTAGATTCTCAGAAGAACGATGAGATAAAACGTCATGTGATAGCTTAATAAAAAGATTTTCAAGCGAATTATTTTTGTTAATTTTATTCAAAACATCATGATCAAATCCAGCCTCATTCAAAAATGAGTAAAAATCGACCTCATGATCTTTAAATGGCACATATTGACTGACCTTAAAATATTTTTCATCCTCAAGCGATTTTGATACAATTAATTTTAAAGATTGATTAACTCTATCGACATAGGATGGCTTTGCTAAATATTGAACTATGGCATTCAATTGATTCAGGTTGAGTTTTTCAATCTTCTCCGGCGTGAGCGCCCTCAAAATATCAACCTCTATATCTTTGTTTCTCATCTCTTTAATTCTTTCAATCAGAAAATCTTGGATTTTGGATGGTGTTTTCTCGTTCAAGATTTCATCTGGAATGATTTTCCCGTGAGAACTTGGATGATAGACGAACATTGAGCCCCATCGGTCATTTGATTCAATGCCACAGTAAATCATCGACATTTTTTCGAACTGAACCAGGTCATGAATCAGATCATCTCCCAACTGGCGTTCCACTTTTGCATCTAGAGAAGCAACATACTTATCCAATAATTGAGACTTTTTCAAGATGCGATTAGACACTTTCTCGGAAAAATATGGGAACAGATTATTATCCAAATGCTTTTCAAAAGACTCCAGTCCTTTCTCAAGATTGCTCGCATCAACAGACATTGACCGCTCGATGATACTTTCCTCTTGTTCTCTCATCCGATCCCGGTTTTGATTTGACTTTAAAATCGTTTTCTCAATATCATTTGGCAGTTGCGATCTAATTTCTTTATCGGCTTTTACAAATAATTCGTTCTTTTGATTATATGCCTCCTGAATGGATCTGGTTATGGCTCCTGAAGAAGTAAAAGTTCTTGCTAGAGGCCCCATCTTGCTAATATATTCCGATTTCATTCGTTCAGTTACTAATTTCTCAATGGTTGTTCGACCAGATTTCAATTCATGTAAAATATCAACGCCCTTTTCTGCCTTGTATGCTTCTTCAATCGATTTTTGACTCCTAAATTGTGATTTAAGTTTCGATACTGCCGCTTGAACATAACGCCTAGGTGCAATCAATAGGGCCTGTCTGATAGATGAATATCCAATATAGACCCCTCTAGCAATATTGGCTGCCGTTCTTAATTTAGAATTTTGCATACCAATATAATTATCGATAATCCCTCTGCTATGATATGATGCCCACTTCAATTCGAACCAAGGATCGTCGACATTCATCGAGTCTTTGAAAAAAATATTCGCAGCCATTCTCATTCTCAACAATCCAAACATTCCAACAAACAATTTGGTTTTTAACTTAGAAACTTCTTTTCGCTCATGTTCCATGCTGACATAGTTAGGATCTGCTAAATTCCAAGTGCCAAGTGAATTTTCATACATGATTGTGTGACACGCTCTGAGATATAGCTCACCTTTCGATGCAAAATCAGCATTGAGTTTTTTGGTCTTACCCAAAAATGGCTTGTTTCCATAAACTGCACCGTATAACGATTTCATTTTGGTTTTGATAGCATTTGACTCTAAAATGGCTGGCTTCTTGTCAACCAGCTCTTTATAATACCCACTTTCCTCCTTAATCATTGGATAAATTTTGTCACAATCTTCTTTTATATTTTTCTTTATTTTTTCATTACAGTACTGATATATTTGCTTAACAATCTCCTCTCGCTCTTGTGACCTAAATGTATTGAAATCTCTCTTTCCCTCCTCCAAAATTCCTTCCAGCAAAGTTGAAAATAATTCAGAGTTTTCATACTCTTCAAATGCGAGTTTACGTTCATCCTTCAAAATATTCAGAAAATAATTGATGCGAGCATCTTCAAAGCTGATTTTTTCTTTCAATTCATTATATTTTTTGCTGATTTTAGCTACTTCTTTTTCACGTTTCAGATAAAACTTAGTTGCTTTACTGTCACGATAAGTTCCTGGCTGATAGCCTGAAGCATATATTATATTTCCATAATTTAAAGCAGAATTATTAACAACCTGCGGCGTAGCAAACCACCCAATCGCTGCTCGGTTAAACTGCTCCCGCAAATGAGCCGGCGCACCTGCATAGCCGAAATGATTCGCAAAATCTGAACAGTTCTTGTGCTCTAGAGAATATCCTTTTCCATTGGCGACAAACTCAGGTATTGCTTTAAGCATTTTTTCAACATTCAGACCATCTTTGTGTCCTTTAGTTAATCCTTTAATCCTTGATATTGGCAAGATAACTGTTGAATCTGTACTGAGACCTTGTTGTTGTCTCGAAAATCTATCAACGACCTTCGCTCTTAAACCGTTGTAATTTGCCAAATCTTTTTTGAATCCATTATCAGAGTTTAAGTAATCCTCATAATCCATTTCAGTTTTGTCATAAAACTCGAAAAATATCGGATATTGTGATCTCTGCTCCGAATTTTCAGAATGAGTCGCGAAATATGCTTTCATATCGACAATCGAACGATCGTAATCATCTATAAATTTTTCAAATTGCAAGGCATTCGACTCAATCGAGCTAACGGATTGAAGATATTTCTGAATCATTCTTTGCTCTTGAACTATCAAGTAAATATCAGCATTTTCTTTAAGAGTCTTTAAAATGGGGTCCAAATCTTTCTCTATAAAATTTGACACCATTCCCATGTAGTATTTTAGATCTTCATCTTCATCGGGCTCTGGATTTATAGTGCGATATTCAGAAAATGATAGATTCATTACATGAGATATAATCGGAAACTTTTCAATCCAAACGCCCAGATTTTGCCCTTTTTCTTCAAGAGACTTTCCTTTCAATTCATTTTCAAAATTTGAAATGACCGCTTGAATATCTTTAACCTCTATTTCACTATAAATAGACTCTAATCTTTTCAGTTGCTCCATTTCTGATGGGGTTAGCGAAAAATAGCGTACCTCGTCCTCAGTTAGCATGTGAATCATTGTATCGATTCCACGTGTAATGTATTTTTTACTACCTTCAACCCCCCCACGCTTATCAAGCTCTAACTCTCTATATCCATCAAACCCACGTTTAAAGTCGACACCATGACCAACGTATTCCATATTTCTGTCTTGTTCATCGGTATATAGCTCAAATCCACCACGCCATTGCATTTTAAATGGATCACGTTCATCACGCTGAGCAGCATATTTTCCAGGAACCCAACTAAGATAGACATGAGTCACTATTTCTGCATCCGGATTCTTTGATTGGTAGGTTTTTGGATCAAATATGCGCTGCCCATCCGTAGTTGTATAAAATACGGGAACATCAATCTTATAGACCTCACCTTCCTCGCGTGCCTGCTCATCTTGAGGTTCATAGAGCTCTATATTTCTACAGTATTTCTCTACCCATTGTTCTGTACGCTTTCCATAAGGAAATGATATTTCAACGGATGCGTGCCCAAAGTTTCCCCCATAGTTTTTAGCATCTAACGCGCTTCCTAAACCCTGACCTACATCGGAATGGGTATTCCAGGTTAAAAATTCAACATGATAGGGACCGCTTTTCATATAAAGACCTACGTCATAAAGCACTTTGCGTACCTGTAAGACTGAAGGCTCAAAAATTGGTTCAACTATTCTAGGATTGATTGGTGCTTGGTCTATTTAAGCTGGTTATACCCTTCACAGCTGAATTTTCGGGGTTGTTGCCTTCGCGATTCTCACCGCAGTCATGTACTTTGTGTACACTCCTGCGTCTCGAACGCTCGGCGCCTACCCGAAAAATCATCTGTTGTGGGTATATATGGTGGGGAAATAAAATAGACCGTGCTGCGACTTGCAGCACGCTGGTATACTCTTGTCCGACAGGGGGATTAGGATTTGATTTGATTCAAAGTATCTTGAAGATTAATATCATCCGGCCTCAACGCGACTGCTTTTTCAGCAAGACCGATAGCGGCCTTTGCATCAGTATCTTTTAATATCCACGCTAAATTATTCAATGTCATCGGATCATTTGGCATATCCTTTAACAAGGCTTGATACTCCACTTTCGCAGCCTCTAAATCACCTGATTTATGGAGATAATTTGCAAATATAGATCGAGTCACCCTATCTTCAGGGTTTGAATCAGTCCATTTCTTGAGATGGAAAAGTGCACCCTTTTGATCACCCGTCTGCCAAGTCGCTTCAGCGTAATTCACTAACCATCGACTCGTCTTTTTTTGATGATAGAGTTTTTCGTAATTGATTTTGGCTAAAGGCCAATTTTTTTCCTTGGTCGCAATCAAACCTTGTAACTCCCAAACCAGGGGATTTTCCTGAGCAGGCGTCAAAGTGATCATTTGATTTAAAACTTCACTCGCTCTCGCAACTTGATCAGAGGCGAGATGAGCTTTACCCAAGGTGAATAAATAGCTCGGGACTCGATTTTGAGAAATTTGTGCTTCTTGCAATATTGTCAAAGCCATATTAGGTTGTTGATGCAATAAATAATATTCTGCTAATGCTAGGACGGCTTGCAATTGAGTTGGATCTTTTTCTTTTGCCGCTTTGAGCTGAACGATCCCTTCTTCATCTCTGTTCTGTTTAAAATATAGCTTAGCAAGCTTCAAATAATTGCGGATAAATTTAGGATGCTTATCAATACTCGCTTTCAACAGCGCCTCAGCTTCAGCAAATTGTCCTTGATCCACTGCGCTATCTACCAAATTAGCTGTTGCAGAAGGATCCCCCGGAAATTGCTCAAGCACTTTATTAAATATTGATTTTGCGTGCTCTGACTTACCCTCTGCTTTTGCAACTAAAGCTTCTAGATTAAATCCTAGAGACTCTTGCGGATAATCAGTTTGATACTGCTTCGCCAGACTTAAGGCTTCAGCATAGTTTTTCTCTCTAATATTGGATATAAATTTAAAAAACTCGGCTTGTCTTTTATTTTTAGAATTAACCATCGCTTCAGAGAAAGCCTGATCAGCTTGAACGAGATCACCAATGGCCATCGCTGCAATCCCACGGCGAAGTTGGACATTAGCCTGCTCAGGGTTCACTGTTAATGTCTTTTTGAACATCTCCAATCCACGTTGCAAATCGCCTGTTTGAATATAATATTGCGCCATCAAATTAAGTGCATCAGTATCACTCGGATCACGCTCAATTAATGCCTTCAAACGCTCTCCAGCCATTTCGTCATTTTGAAGATTCAAATCAATCACAGCTAGCATTTTATTGGCTTCTTTGTGATCAGGGAATTTATCATGAAATTTTAATAAATGCTCACGTGCTTGCTCTGCTTGCCCTTCTAGAAAATGCGTCGCACCCAGGAAATATTGAGCCAGCGTATAATCAGGCATTAATTCCAATACAGACTGAAAGGAAATTTGAGCAGATTTATAATCTTTTTGTTTGAATTCAATTAATCCACTAACATAATCCGCATAAGCATTCGGCCCACTCGCTGCGCTTTTTGCACGATCTAAATCCGCTTTAGCTTCCTCAAAATGATCCTGAAAAGCACGCACTAATGCACGATATAAATAAGTTAAATTCTGCTCATAGCTTCCAGCCGTGCTCACTTTAATCGCTTGTGTATACGCCTCATCTGCATCGGGTAAACGACTGGCAAGCCGCTCCAAATCTCCCAACAATAACCAAGCCTCATATGATGGTTGTGATTTTAAGAGAGCTTGAATTTCTTGCCGTGCTTTATCCGTTTCACCCCGCAACATGGCTAAGCCGGCATTGCCCAATACGGCTCTGGGTTGATTCGGTACCAATGCAAGCGATTGCAAAAAATATTGTCCTGCATTTTCTTTGTCACCTAACCCTAAGTAAGCTTGACCCTGTAATGCCATCAATTCAGCATTATCCTCAGGGGATACCTTAGTTAAATCGCCGGTAAACTGTACTTGTTCAAGAATTGGCTGAAAACGCCTTTGTTTTAATAAAGATTGACCAAGGGCTAAAATTACATCATTTTGATTGACACCCAACTCAATTGCCTTGCGAATATTTCGCTCTGCTTCAACAGGATTGTTCAGCTTGAGGAAGAGTTTACCTAATAACACTCTACCGTTTGCATCCTCAGGATGGAGTTGTAAGAAATTTTTTAATTGAATCAGCGCTGTTTCAAATTGACCAGCATCATAGGCGCTTTGGGCTGATTCCAGAGTGGCTTCTGATTGAGGAGGTTCCTGACAGGATGTCACACTGAGTGCTAAAAGAGAAACGAGCAAAAGCTTTCGAATATCCATATCCTCACCCTATATTGCGTTACTAGGCAGGATTATAAGCCACAACCAAACGGATCACCACATCCACGATTAAAGCTATCTCGCGATAAGCCAGCTTCTCTAGTAGATGCACGCGCTTTTTTCACTTGAGTTTGAATATCATGGGAAAAGAGTTTTTTATTAAGCGAATTTTCCAACTTACTTGTTTTCTCAATATCGCTGTCTTTTAATTCAGCTATTTCATGTGCGCGCAGATTAACGCAAGGATCACATTCCAAACTTCGCTGCAATACTCCTTGCAAATGATAACGTGATAACACGGACTGACACTCTTCCGTTGATAGAGCATGAATCGGATGCATTACGCTGCGTTCACCATGATAAGGGCAAGCTTCGATACGCTCAGGAATCGGTGTTCTAGCCAAAGCCTGACGTTTTGGTAAAGCAATCACCCACTCACCAGCTGGATCATGCTCATCTAACCAATTGATGAAGGGTACCCCCTTTAAGAGGCCCGCACACCATTGAAATTTTTGAGAAGGAAAATCACCTCTATCGCGAACCAAATCATCAAATGAAGCTTGAGAATGAAGACGAATCGGTTGAAAGCCTAGTGTCTCTGCAAATGCCTCACCGCGCTCAACCTGAAAGGACCAACCTTCACCGGACCAGCCGGTATCAATATAAACAACATACCGATTTGCATAAGAACTAAAACTGGGTTGCTGACTTAAATAAGCCAGCAACACCAGCGTTTCTTGACTATAATTTCCACGGACCACTAATGTCGTCAAGACGGCATACCACTCAACCAAAAGACCAAACCACCCACAAAAACGGCAATCAGTAAAACGGCTGCCCAAGCATCTGCACGATCATCATTGTTTGACATTCCTTTTCTCCTTACGACGAACAACGCTCCAAATCATACCACCTAATGCGATGAAGGCAATCCCGATCGGCGCAAGCCATAATGGCAACGTATGCCCCTTCAACGGTGGGCGATATAAAACAAAATCACCATAACGTTCAACTAAAAAATCAGTAATCTCCTGTTCTGAACGTCCTGCATTGAATTGATTTACAATTTCCGTACGCATGGCTTCTGCTACCGGTGCATTGGATTCAGAAAGGCTTTGATTTTGACAAGTTACACATCGAATATTTTTGATTAAGGTCGTATAACGAGCTTCATCTTCAAGTCGTTCAAATGTCGGCGGCATCGATGCCAAAGCCACAAAAGATATCAACCAGCAACACAATATTAATATCGAACGAAATGGCCAACTCATTCGGTACGGCACCTTATACCCACAACAGATGATTTTTCGGGTAGGCGCCGAGCGTTCGAGTCCCAGGAGTGTAGACAAAGTACATGACTGCAGTGAGAATCGCGAAGGCAACAACCCCGAAAATTCAGCTGTGAAGGGTATATGCGCGGTAATCAGACGTGAACAAGCTGGGTTATGACTAAACTGCATTATTTAGCCGCCTTCAATTCAGTCAAAATCGGCATAAGCTCTTTTTCAAAACGGCGCATCGTCATGGCGCCAACTGCACGATAACGAATAATGCCATTCGCATCAATGACAAAGGTTTCAGGAGTCCCATAAACACCTAAATCCAAACCTAAACGACCACGTTGATCCAGAATTGATAATGCATAGGGATCACCATTTTGCCGAAGCCAACGTTGACCATCAAGGGGATCATCTTGATACAAAATACCATACATAGGGAAAGGAGATTTCTTAGAGATTTCCATCAAGGCATCATGCTCCTGCAAACAAATGCCACACCAGGTCGCCCAAATATGCACCATAGCAACTCTGCCCTTTAGATCTTTGTTTTGAATCAGGTGATTCTGAACATTCAAACTAGGCAGTGAAAAGGAAGGAAATGGCTTCGAAATCATTTTAGAAGGCAATAATCTCGGATCAAGCGATAACCCAGCCCATAGCAATGAGACTAATCCAAAAAAAACAATAAAAACAGTCCATGAAAACTTAAATTGACGATATCCTTTCATTTTCTTGCTCCTACAGCAGCACCGAGTGCCATTAAAATCCCACCTAGCCAGATCCAACGCACAAATGGTTTAATATAGATCCTAACCGACCACGCATCATCGCGAAGCGGCTCACCTAATGCAACATATAAATCCCTGAAAAACCCAGCATCCAAAGCCGTTTCTGACATTGGCATTTGTCTGGGAATGAAAAATCGTTTTTCCGGATACAGCGTCGTTTCATACACTTTATGACGCGCATTGACCTTAAACTCACCTTGTACCCCTTTATAATTAGGGCCTTCAATATTTTTTAAGTTTAAAAGCTTAAACTCATAATCCCCAACCATCTGCGTATCACCGATTTTCATAGCCACATCCTGCTCGATATCATATTGCGTGGTTAAGATAATCCCAGCAATAGAGAAAGCCATTCCAATATGAGCAAAAAACATACCCATCAAACGGCGATTTAATCCTTTTGATCGAACCTGTTCCCAAGCTTGCTTTAAAGTCGCCAGCACAATCCACACGCTGAATAACAACCCCATTAAAACAAGCTGATCGTAATAAAACGCTAAACCTGAGACAATGACTACGCTCACGGTAAATAAGAACCGACTAGAACGGAGAATGCCTCTGAGAGAATTCTGCCCCCACGTCACAACAGGAATGAGCGACATTAAAAAACAAACCGGCAACATCAAAGGAATAAAGACCGCATTGAAATAAGGAGGTCCCACCGAAATTTTATCTTGCCACAACGCATCTGCCAAAAGCGGATAGAGTGTCCCAAGTAGAACGGTACCAGCAGCTGCTAACAATAAAGCGCCACCATAGAGCATCCCCGCCTCTCTTGAAAGGGGTTCAATCACCCCTTCAGAAGTGATACGGGGACCCTTGAAGCAAAATAAAGCTAAAGCGCTACCAATCACCAACGCTAAAAAGATTAAAATGTATAATCCTCTCGCCGGATCAGTTGCAAACGCATGCACCGAGGTCAAAACCCCTGAGCGGACCAAAAATGTCCCTAATAGACTAAGTGAAAATGCTGTGATCGCTAAAAAAAGCGTCCATCTTGCAAACAAACCTCTTTTAGCTAAAATCATTAAAGCATGCAATAAAGCAGCCCCTACTAACCATGGCATGAAAGAGGCATTTTCAACCGGATCCCAAAACCACCATCCGCCCCAGCCTAATTCATAGTATGCCCACCAACTACCCAATGTGATCCCAACGGTTAAAAAAGCCCATGCGACTGAAGCCCAAGGTTTCACTTGAAGGGCCCAAGTTGCGTCCACGCGACCTCGAAGTAATCCAGCAATTGCAAATGCAAACGGCACCGCAAATCCAACATAGCCCATATACAAAATAGGAGGGTGAATGATTAGTCCTGGATCTTGCAAAAGGGGATTTAAATCAGCACCTTCCGATGGGAAAAAATAAGGTGCTCGCTCAAATGGATTAGACGTTAATAAAATAAATAACAAAAATCCAGATTGAATTAAACTAAGCGTCGCTATCACATCAGATCTGAATTTTCCTTCGAGCGAAGTGCATCTGGCAACAAAAAACATCCACCCCGCTAAGATGAGAGCCCATAATAACATGGAGCCCTCATGCGCTCCCCAAACAGCACAGATACGATAGATCAAAGGTAAGGTAGCATTAGAATTATTTGCAATGTAATACACACTGAAATCATTATTGACAAAGCCATAAGTCAAAGCAGCAAAGCTAAAAACGACAAGCCCTGCCATGCCCTGCGTCAAACGCGCCGATCGATACACGATAAGCACTAGACAAGCAATCAAAGCGAGCTTTAAAGCCAGTTCACCCAAGAAAATCATGATTTACGCTCCTTCAAACTGGCTTTTACTTCAGGTGGCATATAATTCTCATCGTGCTTGGCTAAAATTTGTGTGGCTTTGAAATGATGATTGGGTTCTAGCAGCCCTTGCGCGACAATACCCTGCCCCTCTTTGAATAAATCTGGCAGGATACCTTCGTAATGAATAGTGACTGACTCGGCAAAATCGGTCACCACAAAAGTCACTTTCAGTCCTTCACCACGCGTTAATGTACCTTTCTCAACCATACCGCCCACTCGGATTGCATGGCCCATCGGGACAGTACCGGCTTTCACTTCGGAGGGGGTATAAAACAAATTTACATTATTAGATAACGCAAAGAGAATCAGCCCCACACTGATACTCACGCCCATGACAATCAATATCACCCAAAGGAGCCTTTTAGTTTGTGCTGGCGACATATTAGGTTTCACTCACAACTTGGATCGCATACTGACGTGCACGCGACCACTCATATCGCACCCAACAGTAGGCACCCCCTAAGCTGATAGCCACAATGCCCACTGCGCTTAAAATATACGGCAGATAGTTCATCTGTTTTGCTCCCCTTTCAACCACTGTTTCAACCATTCTGTCTGTAAATTAGCCATCACAATTTCAGCTTTGAGCCGTTGTAAGATAAAAGAGGCAACATAAAACGCAAATGCCATGAGCATAACCACTAGGGGCAGCAACATGTCTAATGTCATCGTTGGCTTTAAACGGGTGATGGTTGAACCCTGATGGAGCGTTTGCCACCACTCAACTGAAAAATGAATGATCGGAATATCAACCCAAGCGATGATGCAAAATAAAGCACAAATTTTATAGGCCCGTGCCTTATGCGGAAAAGCACTATAAAGCCCCATATAACCTAAATATAGAAATAATAAAATCAATTCTGACGTTAAGCGTGCATCCCAAACCCACCAAGTACCCCACATCGGTTTACCCCATATCGCACCGGTGACCAATGCTAAGGCGGTTAACAGAGCACCCGCTGGCGCAGCAGATACCGCAATCCAAGCGGCGGCTTTGACTCGCCAAATAAGATATACCGCCGAAGCGATTGCCATCATCGTGAATACAGCCATCGACCCAATCGCCGCAGGCACGTGAAGATAAATGATTCTAAAGGCATCACCTTGCTGATAATCGGCTGGAGCGTATCCGAACCCCCAACCTAAACCCATCAGAAATAGCAACAAGCAGCTCACCTCTAATGGCAAGCTCAATCTCTGACACCAGCGGAACAGCACTTGGGGCGCCCCCAATTGATACATCATTTTCATGATAGTGAATCATCCAAACTGTATTGAATTCCCAGACTACCCGCGAAGGGGCCTAAAGTTAACACCAAAGTACTTAAAGCACCCAGCCAAGCTAATTCACTGCGAGGCCAAATACCCATTAAAATCAGATTCACACTACCTACCCCAAAGATCACAAACGGAATCAATAGAGGGAGCATCATCAAGACCAGTAGTAATCCCTGATGCCGCAAACAGACCGTCAACCCGCTCGCGATTAAAGCAAGTAAAGTCAGACCCGGTGTGCCCAGACAAAGTGTACAGGCCAAGATGAGAACAACCTGCTCGGAAAGGCCGAAGAGCCAGGCTAACGCAGGCCCCATCAGGACCATAGGGAATATGACAATAAGCCAATAAGCGAATCCACGTATCAAGAGCCAAAGCCATAATGGATAGCTACTCAACATCATTTGTTCTAAAGCACCATGCTCTAAATCAAATTGAAATGCTGATTCAGCAGACCACAGGGCTGAGAGGATCACTGCAATCCAAATTAAGGTGGGCATCAATAGCACTATCGTCTGAGTGGAAGCCCCTAATCCCATTGGGAAGAGCGTCACCAATAAACAAAAAAATAAAACAGGCTGCATCCAGCGACTTTTTGATCGAAGCAGTATTTTAATTTCATGCTTCAAGGGATACCCTATCCATTGTCCAATACTAAGGGGCTGCATAAGACTCCAAATCCAACTGCTGGGCACAGAAAGACAATGGTTGATGGCCTGTCACAATAGCCACCCCGCCCATCTCTAAATGTTCAGAGAGTAACCGCAAGAATAAATCTCGTCCGGAGGTATCCAATGCCGCACACGGTTCATCTAAAAGCCATAAGTTTGCACGCTTAGCTAGCACTTGCGCGAGGGCGACTCGTCGACATTGCCCTTGAGAGAGTTCAGCACACCGCTTAGTCCAAGCATTTTTTGGCAAGCCAACTTTCTTTAGATAGTGTTCAGATTGAGTTCGGTCAGGGTGGTAGCCCGCATAAAGTTGAACTTCACTGAGATTCTCAAGTGGTGAAAGTAAAGATCGGAAGCCCGGTAGATGTCCCAAGTAAGCTTTGACGCCGCCTGTCCAGTTGATTTGGCCTTTCTCAACCGATCTCAGATCAGCCAAAGTCCTGAGCAGCGTACTTTTCCCAATACCATTTGAACCAATCAATGCCAGACTATCGCCCGTTGAGAGCTCAAACGAGATTGCTTTTAAAATGCACCGTGGGTACACGGACAAAGTTAGATTTTCAACTTTTAAATACGAGATCACAAAGCAACATACATCTAACATTCAAGATGGCAAATTTTAGCACAGCCCGTTAGACTCTTCTAAGCAAATCACCTAATATATTTAAAATTTTCGGAACACCTTAAGGGACATCATATGCTGGAATGGTTAGCGCAATATGGCTTATTTCTTGCCAAAACAATCACGATTATCATTGGTATTTTAGTTGTGTTAGCTTCTGCCTTTGCCTTATCGCAACGAAACAAACAGGTAGCAGGCACTATCGTTATCGAAAACCTGTCTGACAAAGTCAAATCTCTAAAACAAGCTGTACAACATAAAATTGTTATCAACAAAGCTGAAAAAAAGGCACTCTGTAAAACAGAGAAAGAGGCGGCCAAACAAGACAAAATAAACGCTAAGAAGATGGGCGAGGATAAACCACGTTTGTTTCTGATTCGATTTGAAGGGGACATGAGAGCCTCACAAGTTAATGCATTAAGAGAATCTGTCAACGCTTTACTGTTGGCTGCCAATCCCAAAGATAAGGTGCTGGTATTGATTGACAGCGCAGGCGGATTTGTGCACACCTACGGACTGGCTGCTTCACAAATCAAACGAATTAGAGATCAGGGGCTTCATTTGGTCGTCAGTATTGATAAGGTCGCTGCCAGTGGCGGTTATTTAATGGCTTGTGTTGCCCATGAGATTATTGCAGCCCCCTTTGCTATCATTGGCTCGATTGGAGTCGTTGGACAATTGCCTAATTTCAATCGCCTACTCACGAAACATCATATTGATTTTGAACAACATACGGCGGGCAAATACAAGCGGACCCTGACTGTATTTGGTAAAAATACACAAGCCGCTCGGCAAAAATTTCAGGAGGATATTGAGCAAACTCATCAACTATTCAAACAATTTATCATACAACATCGTGCCGTCGTTCAAATAGAGCAGGTTGCAACGGGTGAGCACTGGCATGCCTTGGATGCTCTAAAATATCAATTGATTGATGCCATCCAAACCAGTGATGATTATCTCCTGAATCAGTATCAGACACACCATATCTTTGAGATCAGTTACATCGAGAAGAAAAATATGAAAGAGAAATTAGCAAATTGTCTCCATCATGTTTTAGATACCGTGAGTAGTGGGTTCCAAGGGATGCGCGGGTGCAGTTAGAACTTAACTTCTAACCCTCATCCGGTCCACCGGACCACCCTCTCCCAAGGGGCCAGGGTTCTGATTCGGCAGTTGTTGTTGGGGCTCTCTCACTGAAAAGTCGAAATGCACGCCACGTGGTGGCAGCTGATTTAACGGGTCTTCAGCGGGGTTATTAGGGCGAGCTGCCTGCAACTCCTGTTCAACATACCGCTCAACATCCAACGTTGGATCGGCTGTGAAGAAATCAGAGATCCTTGTCCCAGTACGGTTTGCAACGGCTTCTAATCTATTGCCATAACGCTTACCAATTGCAATCGTTGCTGCCAATCCAAGTCCGACAACAGGCAAAGCTATCAGCGAGCTACCGCCAAAAATCGACATAACCACAGGTGTAAGAGGCGATCCAAACGTGTAGAGTAATACAGAAGCCGCCCAAGCCAAAGACCAACGATGTTGAAAGAGCAAATTATTAACTTGCGGCATCCGAAATCGGCCTTCAACAGCCTCATTGTAGATCGAAGCCGCTTCAACTTTGAGTTCATTATAGATGAGCTTAGAAATTTGATGCACGACATAACCATAGAGTCCGCCAACAAGCATAAACATAAATAATGCATCAGTTGTAGGACCCGCATATCCAGAGAATTCAGCCCCCATGACAACGTGCTGGGATGACAGGGCATCTATGATCGAGCTCACTGCACCACCGGGTCTAAATCCTATAAATTTCAAACCTTCCGGTACCGTCTGTGTCACTGACGATGCGGCCATGGTTAATAGACTAGTCGAGTAAATTTGACCCAGCATTCGAGTCACTTGGCCTGTTAGCGTTCCAAAAAAGAGCGCATTTGCCCATGCACGCCCCGACATTGCGCCAAGGAATACGCCGGTATGCAGTGTTCCAAATTTTAAAGGTTTGACTAGGCCGAAGAAACAATCCTTAGTAAATAACCATGCACCATACATGGGTGCCATAAATAGCGCGGTGCTCAAAGTTGCATTGAATAGTCCAACAAAAATTCCTCCGAATCCAAAACTAAATAAAGCCGCAGCACCCGCTGCTAAAACGCCCATCAATATGATCCGTTTTCTGAAAGCATGGGCTTCTCTTTGAGCGTGCTCTTCTACTGTTTCTCCGACTCTAGGTGGGATCCATCGCATGCGAGATTGGATCCTTGCTAAGAGATGCTGTCCGAGTTCTTTCGCATTTTTCAAGAAGTTGTCAGGCCCTATGCGATAATACCCATAAATCGCAAAGAAGGCTGGTGCCAAAGCAAAAGTAAAGAATAAATACACCGGTAAGATATGACGAACCCAGTTTTTATAAAAATCTCTACCCTTTTCTCTTGCCCAATTTTTAAGTCGTGCTTTGGTTTGCGCTTTGATGCGGGCTTGAGGAGAGTCTGGGTTTGAGCTTTGTCCTTGATATCTCTGACGTTGCAGAGGTACCGCGCGACCAGATCGTTGTCTAAGAGACTCAGCAAGATTGCTTAAGCGTGCTTGAAGTGCGATACTCCCCTCTTGAGCCGCTTCAACCAGGCCTTTAACACGACCTAAAATGGTATGCCTGCGAGCAACGACTAAGGGCACGCCAACAATCACCAATCCTGTAAAAAAATAGGGGATATACCCGAACCAGCCCAAGACCATCAAGGCTGGGATAATTTTATCTAGATGGATTTGATCTCTAAAATACTTGATCAGGGATCGGTTTTTAGCTGTTTGCCACCAGTTTTTTAAACGAAAATAATAACGTTCAGAAGCTTGTAAGATGTCATTCAACATGTTGGGCCGTATCTGCCATATGTTTTTTAAATTTAGCGATGCGCCAGTTAAGCTTATTGCCTCACAAATGTCAACTCTAAAGCTAACTATCTGGCCAAGATGCTTGAATAAAAGTTAGCTGGTTGGCTGTTTATTACTTTTACTTTTTTGCCAAAGCATTTCTAATTCATTTATTGATAACGCCTCTAAAGTCGTATTCGCTTGGGCTGCAAACGCCTCCATCATTCTAAAACGTGATTCGAATTTGGAATTAGCCTGTCGCAAAACACTCTCAGCGTCTAATTTAAAATGCCTTGCTAAATTAACACATACAAATAACATGTCACCAATTTCCTCAGCAATGTGCTCCCTTTGATTCTGTTGTATGGCTTCCTGACACTCTGCTATCTCTTCGCTGATTTTCTCAAAAATAGGTTCTACAGATCCCCAATCAAATCCAACCATCGCCGCTCTTTTTTGAAGCTTTTGTGAGCGTGATAAGCTTGGCAAATTTTGAGGCACATCATCCAGCCATGAGGAAGCACCCTTATCTGCGCGCTCTTTTAGCTTTTGATTTTCCCAGCGCTGATGGAGCTGTTCTAGCGCTAACGTTTCTTGTGTTGAAAAAACATGAGGATGTCTTGTTTGAAGTTTTTGACAAAGGCTTGTCGTAATATCATTAAAATCAAACCATTTATGTTCTTTGGCAATCTGCGCATAATAGATCACCTGCAAGAGCAAATCACCGACCTCACTTTTAATATCATTGACATCTTTTCGCTCAATGGCATCCGCCAATTCATACGCTTCTTCTAAAGTGTGTGGGACAATGCTTTCCAGGGTTTGAGCTTGATCCCAAGGACAGCCGCCTTGCGGATCACGCAATATGGCCATCATCTCTAATAATTTATTCATGCTCATTTTTCTTATTCCTCACCGAAAGACTGCCCTGCGTTCGCTTGGCTGATAGCACATTGGGTAAATGATGTATACGATTCAAAATCTCTTTTAAAATGCTAGTGTCTTTAATTTCTAAGGTTAATGCTAGATTGGCTAGATTATTATCTTTATTGGTATAGGTATTCACACCAGTGACATTAATTTTCGCTTGAGTCAAAATACTGGTAATATCACTCAATAATCCTTGCCTATCATGTGCCACAACCTGAATGTCAACCGGATAAATATTAGACGGCGCTTGCCCCCAATTGATTGTAATTAATCTTGCCTCGCTTTCCTTGGTCAACTTTAAAACATTCATGCAATCTTGACGATGAACCGTCACGCCGCGACCTAGGGTAATATAGCCGACAATTTCATCTCCTGGCAGAGGTTTACAGCATTTTGCAAAATTGCAAAGTAAATCTCCAATCCCCTCAATGACCACATCAGAGCGGCGTACCGATAGATTGGTTTGCTTTTTAATCGGATAGGTTTCAAAGGTAATGGGTTTAGAAGACTTGTCCTGAGTTGACTTTACCTCAGAGCGCTTCGACATTTCATGGTTCTTTCTAAACCAAGTATTAATTTTTGCTCTAGCCCGGGCGCTCTTGACATAACCTAAATTTGGCATCAACCAATCGCGACTGGGATGCCCTTCTTTAGCAGCCAAAATCTCAACTTGATCCCCAGAATGCAATTTATAATTCAAAGGGATCATGGCGCCATTCACTTTGGCGCCGCGACAACGATGACCTATCTCCGTATGAATATGATACGCAAAATCAATAGGGGTAGAATCTTGAGGCAAATCAATGATGTCCCCTTGCGGGGTTAAAACATACACTCGATCACTGAAGACTTCTTCTCTTAAAGCTTCATCAGATTCAAACTCATCATCTCCATCACCATGCTTATCTAAAATCTGCCTCAATGTCGAAACTTTTTCTTGATAATGCGTACTCTCTTTGCCCCCTTCTTTATAAAGCCAATGCGCCGCCACCCCCAATTCGGCTTCATCATGCATATCTGCAGTTCTGATTTGAATTTCAACGATCCGACCTTCCGGGCCAATCACAGCAGTATGCAAAGAGCGATAGCCATTCTCCTTAGGCGTTGCAATATAATCATCAAACTCTTTAGGGACATGTTGCCATAAGGCATGCAAAATACCTAAGGTCGCATAACAATCTCGAACATGGGGCACGATAATACGAATGGCTCTCACATCATAGATTTCATCAAAATCAACGCCTTTTCGAATCATTTTTCGCCAGATACTATAGATATGTTTGGCACGTCCACAAACTTCAGATTCAATTTCTTCGCTAGCTAATGCCTGCTTAACAATATCGATTACCTTGGCAATATAGCGTTCTCTATCCAACCGCCTTTCTGACAACAATTTCGCTATTTTTTTATACGTCTCTGGTTCTAAATATCTGAGGGCATAATCTTCAAGTTCCCATTTGATTTGTCCAATCCCCAAACGATTAGCGAGCGGAGCGTAGATATCTCGGGTTACTCGCGCAATAGCCTCACGCGTTTCAAGATCATCTGCATTTCTAAGCGATCGTAAGGCAACCAACCGTTCAGCGAGCTTGATTAAAACAACCCGCACATCCTCGACGACCGCCAATAACATTTTTCGAAGCTTGTCGTGTTGAAGTACATTTTGTGAAAAACGCTGTTTGCTGGAAAGCTGCTTAACGCCTTCTGTCAATTTTGCAATGGGATTGCCAACCGCTTCCCCAATATCTTTTTGATCTAAATTAGCAAATCGGTGAGGGAAATAGAGTATAGCGGCTGCAAGGGTGTCCACGTCGACATTGAGCTCTGCTAAAACATCCGCTGTTAAAAGACCAGCTTGAAAGCAAGGTAAGTGATAGTTGGTGGCGGTTGATTTAGAACTCTGCTGAGATAATTCAGCTGCTTTTTTTAAAATCTGCCACTCTGTCTCTGCGAAACGGGGGCGATAGCGATCGAGCCAATCCTTTAAATCGAGATCATGCCATTCTCTCTCTGGCAGATCATCACGTACCTTGACCATTAAATATCCCTATTTTTCGAATAATGCCAAAGACTCGACATGTGCGGTATGGGGAAACATATCCATAACCCCCGCTTTGACTAATTGATACCCGCTTTCGACCAAAATGGCTGCA
This sequence comes from Gammaproteobacteria bacterium, assembly GCA_046348545.1. GTDB lineage: Bacteria > Pseudomonadota > Gammaproteobacteria > Berkiellales > Berkiellaceae > JAXMEB01. Next base: position 462,784 of record JAXMEB010000004.1, on the reverse strand, counting down.
TCTCTGGCCATCGTGGCAGGTTGACATGAAATATATAGAATTCTTCGAGGCCCCCAAGCGACCAGGTGAGGCATCATCTCCAAAGCGCCACTACGTGGCGGATCGAGCAGTACTAAATCATACTGTGCACTTGCCCAAGCTGGATCGAGGGGTTTGGTTAAATCTTGAGCATAAAATTGGACATTCTCGATTTGATTTAAAGTTGCATTATGCTGAGCCCTACGAACCGCTTCGGCATGTCCTTCGACCCCAACAACCTTCTCGGCTTGCATCGCCAGAGGAAGCGAAAAATTACCAATCCCACAAAATAAATCTAAGATACGATCAGTTGATTTGGGTTCTAGGAGGGACAGTGCACGCGCAACCATTTGCTCATTCATCTCGTGATTCACTTGAGTAAAATCACTGGGATGAAATTCAAATTTTAGATGATAGGGCTCTAAGATATAACTTAGAAATCGCTTATCCGGATCGGGCCATAGACACTGTACACTTTCAGGCCCCTTGGCTTGAAGGAATAAACAAATCTGGTTTGTTTTTGCAAAGGCTTTAAGCTTATCCACATCGGATTCACTGAGCGGGGCTAAATGGCGAATGACTAACCCCCTTTCATCGGGGCCAGTCCCCACGCTGATCTCAATTTGAGGAATCACTTCAAATCCAGCAAGCCCTGCAATCAGTCGCTGTAAATCGGGTATTAATGATCCAAATTCGGGCACTAGAATGCTGCATTCCGACAAGTCAGCCAGTTTATTGGCCTGTCTTTCTCTAAAACCGATTAATAATTTGTTTTTTTTCTGAACAAACCGAACCCCTAAACGTGCTTTACGGCGGTATCCCCACAGGGGTCCTGTTAAAGGTGCCAAGACTTCTCGAGGCGTTACCCCCCCAAGATGTTGAAGCTGCTCTAACATCACAGCTTGTTTATGCTCTAACTGTGCTTCAGGCTCCAGATGCTGCAATTGGCATCCACCACAAACGCCAAAATGAGCACAGTGGGGTGCTGTGCGAAAAGGCGACGGCATCGTGATGTCAATTGCTCGACCCTCATCCAGCCGTCTTCGAACCGACGTATATTGAAAAGAGACGACCTCGTTTGGTAATCCCCCGAATATGAAGGTTTTCTTCCCATCCACTTCCCCAACGCCTCGCCCGTCATGGGACAAACGCAGAATGCCTGTTTGGCAGATGGGTCTCTCCGGGGAGAGCTTTTGCTTTCGAGTTAAACCACGCACTTCATTTAGTTTAAGAACATAATTTTATAGGTGGATATTTTACCAAGAAAAACTAGATGCCACCATCTTGGATTTCAGGGATCTCAGACAAATCATCGATACCCGGTATCACGGGCGGAGGCGGATTTCGAAGATTTTGATTGGTTTCGATGTTAACGAAATGATCTGAACTCACGTTAGAAGTTTTTACCTTTTCTTCTTCTAAAACATTTGGCTGACGACTTCGATAATCATCATGCCAAGTACAGCCAACCAACAATAACATGCAGACCGCACCGCTCTGAACCTGCAATTTTCTTCCCATGGTATGAACCTTCTTTAAAATTAAGTTAAGATATGCCCTTATTATAAATGATGTCAGCGAGCGACATGCGTTATATTCTAACTTTGAGCGCATTTTCTCTGTTATGCTTCAACTTACTATATGTTAGCTGTTTAGCTGATTCGCCAAAGCATATCGCTTTAGTTGCCAGTCAGGTCAATTTAAGCATGTTGCATCGCATTGAGAGTGCATTATTCTCAGAACCTACACCACGGCCGAATATTGTTCGAATTGATCCCGAAAGGCCTGAGAGCATGGCTGAAATACAACTGAATCACTATGACTTGATTGTCACGCTAGGGATCAAGAGCACAGAACAAGTTTTAGAATTAACTGAAATGGATCCTGTGCTTGCCCTACTGGTTCAAAAGAATGCATTCTTAAGGCTACAAAGAAAACATACGCACCGTGTCGTCACCGCTATTTTTCTGGATCACCCTATTGGTCGTCAACTCAATTTGATCAAAGAGATTCTGCTTCCAAGCGAGCAGCATCTACCACTAGGCGTCCTTCTTGGACCGACCTCGGCCTTCGATCGCGAATTTTTACAACATGAAGCGCACGAACGCAATTTGAAGCTTAAAATTGCTTATGTCAGTGAGGACGAAAATCCCATTCAAGGATTAGGATTTGTCTTAACCGATACGGCTTTAGTATTAGCCTTACCCGATCAACAGGTCTTTAACCCTGATACTGCAAAAGGTATTTTATTGGCCGCTTTCAGAAAAAAAGTTCCTCTCATAGGTTACACTCGAACCTATGTCAGCAAAGGAGCGATTGCTGCGGTGTATTCAACCCCCGAACAGATTTCAAAAGAAGCGGCTTCTTATATCCTAGAGCTCGTTGAGAAACCATCGAAAGAATATCCAGCGCCTAGATTTCCCAGAGCGTTTACGGTTACCGTCAATCAACATGCTGCTCGATCTCTGGGTCGTTCGATAAATAGCGATGCCGCGATTCAATATGCGATGCAAGAGAAAGAAAAAATTTCGCCTGAAGGTGAATATTGTAGTTTACCTTGGCAAAAAAATATAATAGGTCAATCATCATAACTATACCCACAACAGATGATTTTTCGGGTAGGCGCCAAGCCCCTGAGCAACCGGAGTGTACATAAAATACATGAGGATTGCGAAGTGGGTGCAGGCAACAACCCCGAAAATTCAGCTGTGAAGGGTAACCCTACGCTCTTACGAGCTACGGACGGACAAGCTAACCCCGAAAATTCAGCTGTGAAGGGTATAACGCGTGGTAAGTGGCTAATAGCGCTTAGTTGGCGATAAAAATAAAGTTAACAAGGAGTGATTGTGGTGAATGAATGGGGTATCAAAACAAGGGTTTTGTTTTTAACACTTGTCCCAACGATTGCAATTTCTCTCTTACTCAGCGCCTATTTTACAAGTACGAGGCTACAGGATTTAGAAAATGCGCTTCGTGATAGAGGATATGCTATCGCATTGCAGTTAGCCCCTGCGAGTGAATATGGGGTATTTTCTGGAAACACCGCTGTACTCCAGCACATTGCTAACGAAGCACTTTCTGAACCAGAAGTACGTTCAGTGGCTATTTTTAATAGAGATGGCACCTTACTCACACACGCGGGTCAAGACCACAATCTTAGGTTATCAACGATTGATCTAAGCGATCCTCCATCAAATATCACAATGACCGATCAAGAAAATGCCTTGATCTTTACCGTCCCTGTGACAGTGAGTGATCTGATTATTGACGATTATCCAACTTCCGATGCACCTGCCAGCTATGGTCAGCAAAATAATCATATCCTAGGTTGGATCACGATCGAGTTAGGTCGTGTCACGACTACTTTGAGACAGTACCAAGTTCTTTTTGCCTGCAGCATCATTATCTTTATCGGTCTGGGCTTTAGCGGCGTTTTTGCCTATCGTATGGGACGTGATGTCACACGCCCCATCTTAGAAATGGCGTATTGCGTTGAAAAAATTAAAAATGGCAAGCTCGATACTCGAGTCTATACGAATGCAAGAGGCGAACTTAGACTCTTGGAAGAAGGCATCAACACCATGGCAGCCTCCCTCAAAGCCGCGCATGAAGAGATGCAGCAAAGCGTAGAACAGGCCACCGCTGATTTAAGACAAACCCTTGAGACGATTGAAATTCAAAACATAGAATTAGAAATGGCGCGAAAAGAAGCCGAAATGGGTAGCCGGGTCAAATCGGAATTTCTGGCTAATATGAGTCATGAAATACGAACCCCTTTGAATGGGGTCATTGGTTTCATTAATTTGCTACTCAAAACTGAGCTCGATACCCGCCAACGTGACTATCTCTCAACCATGCATAAATCAGCAACCAGTTTGATGTCGATTATTAACGACATATTAGACTTCTCTAAGATTGAAGCCGGTAAATTGCAACTTGATAAAATGCCCATGGATCTGCGTGAATGTGTGGAAGAAGCCCTTACGCTGCTCGCACCACATGCGCATGAAAAAGCACTTGAGTTGGTTCCTTTGGTCTACTCGGATGTTCCCCGCAAAATTATTGGGGATCATCTCAGGTTGAAGCAGATTATCACCAATCTCATCAACAACGCGATTAAATTCACTGAGCAAGGCTCTATTGTGATTCGAGTCATGCTTGAAAAAGAGACGATTGATCATGTGATTTTATGCGTTAGCATCACCGATACCGGCATTGGCTTATCTGCGGACGATCAGCATGCCCTCTTTCAAGCCTTCAAGCAGGCTGATGCCTCAACGACACGCAAATTTGGCGGCACGGGTTTAGGCTTGGTGATTTCTAAGCGTTTAGTACAACAAATGAATGGTGAGATTGACGTTAAAAGTGAAAAAGGAAAAGGTTCTACCTTTTGGTTTACTTTTCTTGCGGATAAGGTCACTGAACCGCCTGTTCTGCACTTTAATCCCAACTTACAGCAATTTAGAATTGCACTCTATGAGGCCCACCCCACTACCCGGCTAGCCCTCAATCATTTTATGGCAGAATGGGGTATCCGGATCAAAGAAGTCTATTCAGCAGAGCAATTCGCACAAATCTATAAAGAATCACAAGAAATGAACGATCCTTTTCATCTAGCGATTGTTGGGGTCAATCAACCCGATCCCAATGGCCATTTTATTGAGAATCTCATTCATCTGATTACAGGACAATATCACTGCCCGGTTGGGGTACTGGCTAATACCACTGATCAGGCTATCTACAATGAAATCTTAAGAGCCGGTGCTGCACTTTGTTTAGCAAAACCCGTTAGGCAAAAGCAGCTTCATGATGCCATTTGCGATTGCCTCCTCTCAGAAAAGGCTATAACGATGCCCATCCCGATTCCCGTTCCAATTATCTCAGAGCCGATCCTCCATCCATCTCATATTAAAATTTTAAGTGTAGATGATTATGAAGCTAATCTTAAGCTTATTGAGGCTTTATTGGGGCAAATGGGTATGGAGGTCACCAGTACGAATCATGGACAAGGTGCGCTTGATTTACTTAAAAACAAAAAGTTTGATCTGATATTGATGGATATCCAAATGCCGGGGATGGATGGGATTGAAGTGACCAATCGCATCCGCGCTGGTGAAATCCCTGGGAAGCATACTCCTATTATTGCGCTGACGGCACATGCGATGGTCTCAGAACGAGAAGCTTTACTGAAAAGTGGTATGGATGATTATCTCACCAAGCCCATTAATGAAAACAAGCTATACGAAATTATCAAAAAATGGACCAAACTAAAACTCGATCCAATGAGACGGAATAGTTCGGAGCCAGTTCTAACCCCCAACTTAAATCAACCTGTGGATGTCAAACTAGCCATTCAGCTCGCTGCTAACAAGCCGCCGCTTGCCTTGACTATGCTTGAAAGGCTTATTCAAATCCTTCCGGACGAGCAATCCACCATCAATGCGGCCTATCGGCAAGACAACCCCGAAGAGCTCAAACACCATGTCCATAAGCTGCATGGCGCAACCTGCTACTGCGGGGTACCCGCTTTAAAACAAGCTTGCTTTCAATTAGAGATGGCATTGAATCAAAATGATGAAACCGAGATCGAATCGAAGATTAACGATCTGAATACCGAAATTAATCGGGTGATTCAGTTTAATCAAGAAGTCGATATCAAAATGCTCTTTTGGGATGAGGTAGAGGCCTAATAAGTGTTATTACACCTAGTATGTGAAATTTCGGAATATTAATCCGACATCTCAAAATATATGTGATATTTCGGATGCAATCTCCGATATTTCAAGCTACCCTATACTTAACGATCGATTGTTTAAGAAGCGATATGTTTATTGAAAGAGCGCAATACGTTGATAAACTAACACATTTACTGAAGTTCAACCCTGTTGTTGGCTTAATTGGTTCTAGACAAGTCGGTAAAACGACTTTAGCCAAAACGCTTAAGAACACACTTTCGGACCTTGTTTTTTTTGATCTAGAAGATCCTAGAGATGCTGCCCGCCTCCAAGAGCCGATGATGGCTTTAGAGCCTCTCTCTGGTTTAGTGGTAATTGATGAAATTCAACACCAACCTAACTTGTTTAAAGTGCTCAGGGTCCTAGCTGATAGAAATCCGCTGCCTTGTCGATTTCTAGTATTAGGAAGTGCTTCACCCGATCTTTTAAAGCAAAGCGCTGAATCTTTAGCTGGCAGAATAGCTTATCTTGAGATGGACGGTTTTTCACTTCAAGAAGTCGGTAAAGAAAATCTTGAAAGACTATGGCTAAGAGGTTCATTTCCACGATCTTTTCTTTCATCATCTGAGCAGACTAGTTTTGAGTGGCGTCAAAGTTTTATTAAAACATTTCTCGAGCGAGATTTACCCCAACTCGGGATTACTATTCCCTCAAAAACACTCAGCCGCTTCTGGATGATGCTTGCGCATTATCATGGTCAAATCTGGAATGCATCTGAATTTTCAAGAGCCTTTGGCATGAGTGATAAGACTGTCAGAAGCTATTTAGACTTGTTGTCCTCCACTTTCGTTGTCCGACAACTCCAACCCTGGTGGGAAAATATCTCCAAGCGACAAGTCAAATCCCCTAAAATCTATATTCATGATAGCGGCATTTTGCACACACTCATTGGATTAGAAACGCTAGATGCCTTGAGTGGGCACGTGAAAGTAGGAGCCTCCTGGGAAGGATTTGCAATTAATACCATTTTAAATGTACTCAATATTCAATCTCATGAAGCTTATTTTTGGAGCGCGCATAGTGGTGCTGAACTTGATCTACTCGTAGTCCGGGGTCAACAACGAATTGGCTTTGAATTTAAAAGAACGCTCATGCCTCAATTAACACATAGCTTGCTGACAGCCATAAAGGATTTAAAACTGTCCAAAGCATATCTTGTACATGCTGGTCAAGACAGTTTCCCTCTTTCAGAGCAAGTGACTGCATTAGGTTTACATGATAACCCTGCTGAATTGAATATCCTCTAACCCCAGTTCGGGGTTTTTTGGGAACTATCGTCATCCCGCACAGCGGTCATCACACGAAGTGTGTAGCGTCTGATGCGGGATCCAGAATTTTATCAAATCTCAGCTAATATACCCACAACAGATGATTTTTCGGGTAGGCGCCGAGCGTTCGAGACGCAGGAGTGTACACAAAGTACATGACTGCGGTGAGAATCGCGAAGGCAACAACCCCGAAAATTCAGCTGTGAAGGGTATAATTTGATTGCTGATATTTTTAAAGGCTGAATCGCATAAGCGGCCAAGGCCGCGTGAATAATAGATTCCGCATCACACGCTGCGCACTTCGTGCGCTTATCGCTGTGCGGAATGACGTCATTACAAACCAAACCTGCCTTCAAAAACTCCGAACTGAGGTTCCTCTAAAGATATATTCAATTAAACGAAGAAGTCGATATCAAAATGCTCTTTTGGGATGAGGTAGAGGCTTAACCTTTACAAGCAGTCATTTATGGTGTAAATTTGGAAATGAATGCCATATTTACACCATAGATTATGACTTACAGACCTCGCCTGATAGAAGCCAAGCTTAAAGAATACCTCAATTTTTTTTCAGTTGTAGGTCTCACTGGCCCTCGCCAATCTGGAAAATCGACTCTTCTATTACATTGTTTACCGAACTACCGTTACGTTAACTTTGACGACTATAAAATGGTCGATTTCTTTCATGAAGACCCTGAAAAATTTATGAGTGTATATCATCATCAAGTCATCTTTGATGAGATCCAAAAAGTACCCCGATTATTTGATTATATTAAAATTGCTGTTGATCAAGATCGTGAAACAACAGGTAAATACGTTCTCACAGGTTCGAGTCAGTTTCAATTTATCAAAGGTATCACTGAGTCGCTAGCGGGCCGAATTGGGTTGCTATCACTACTTCCTTATCAACTTGCAGAAATCCCTGCAGAAGAGATTGAGAATGCGCTCTATAAAGGAAGCTATCCTGAGTTGGTCAACAAAAAATATACTTTATCTCAAGACTGGTATGCTGCCTATATCGACACATATTTAAAAAAAGATGTCAGCGCTTTAGCACAAGTTGGCGACAAACGAGAATTTCAAAAATTAATACAATTATTAGCTGCTAATACTACTCAATGTTTAAATCTATCAACGTATGCGCATGATCTGGGTGTTGATGTTAAAACCATCAAAAGGTGGATCTCTATCCTTGAAGCTTCTTATATCATCTTCCTGCTCCCACCTTATTATCAAAATTTCGGTAAACGAATTGTTAAAAGCCCTAAAATCTATTTTTGGGACACAGGTCTTGTTTCATATCTCACTGGCATCGAAACCTATAATCAGTTTATAAAAGGCCCCTTAGCCGGTAGCCTATTTGAAAACTACATTATTGCTGACATCTATAAACGCGAGCTTCACAACAAAACTCATGCCGATCTATACTACTTTAGAACATCAAAAGGGTTAGAAATCGATTTAATTATTGATCGAAAAAATAGACAGGAATTTATTGAAATTAAGCTAGGCGGAACCTTCAATATACGTTGGTTAAAATCAATGGAATCTCTTTTACCACCCAACACAGCAGGTATTCTAATTTACACCGGCCAACCTCAGCCTTATACCCCAGGCATCGAGATAGTGAACTATCAGACCTATCTTGGGCGAGATTTGGGATGAGGTGGAGGCTTAGTTTTAATCGCTATGTTTTTTTACGATTCTTACCCGTCGGGGGCTTAGACGTCTCAGACGTCCTGGGCGTCGTGAGCTTTTGGGTGATTTGGTAAAACATTGGCGTCGATTGACTTCTAGTTAATTCTGTACGCGTATTTTCTTTAACAGAGCTCGATCGAGGGCCAGATTTTGAAGCAGATTCCTCGGTTGATTTAGCTGTTTGAACTGCGTCCTTCTGTGCAGGCATTAAACCAGTATCAATGGCTGATCCAATTGATTGATTAATAGATTGAAAATGTATTGCCGCTTCTAATGGATGAGTACCAGTATACGGAGGCATATTAAATAGTTTCTCAGCTGCATTGAGGCTGATCATTATATTTTCACCGTTCATCTTGTTAGAATTATATTTTGATGCAGCGTTATATAATAATATGAGCACCTTCTCTAGCATATCTCCTCTCACTCGATCATTTTTCTTAATTTCACCCAGTGCATCTTGTATACATTTCTTAGCATCCGCGCCTGTTTCGTTTAATTTACCAAATAATTTCTTACCCTCTTCTCTAGTCATGAGAGGAGGAGGAGCATCAAGCAGTTTTTTGAATACACCCGTAAGCTCATGCGTATCAGTTGGTAGGCTTGGATTTCGATCTTTTAATAAAGATGTGAACGCTTTATTAACGTTCTCATCTTTACCTGATTCTCTAAACACACCTTCTGTTTGAAGATGGTTAATCTCATTAAGTTTTTCAATCACACTATTGAGAGCATTACATTTCACATTCCGATAGTATGCAAAAATTTCAAGCCAGGAATCAATATTTTTCTTCTTCGCAACCTTTTCAAGAACTTTAATATCATGATCTATTTCCTTTTTTAAATTCGACAGCATGTGAAAGCTATAACCGGAAGGGTATTTTTCTTTTAGTGACTTTAATTTTTCTTGACAATACAAAATTTCCATTACGCTCTTTTCACTAACTTGCCAATTATTATCTTTCACTTCTCTCCTAATGCGATAAAAGTCTTTTCTGATTGCATCCGCTTCTTTCTTTGTATCATCATAAGGTTTGTTCAAAACCTTCGCAACACGTTGGAGTCCTGCAAAGGCTTGTTGGGGGATAGAGGGTGATTTTGGTTTTTCAGATATACCAGAACCTTGCGATTTTTGTGTAACAGGGGTAGAAGCATCAAGAGACTGATTACTTTGATTCGGAGATTCATTTTGCCCTACTTTATCTTCTTTAGCTTCTTCCGTATTTGTTTTCTGTTCTGAAGGTGGCAATTCCTTAGCATTTCCGTCATCTTGTCGGAAATTCATATCAGGTTCGTCGTCATCATCTAACTCAATTTCTGTGGTTGATTCTTCTTCCGTATCTGCTTTCTGTGGTGAAGGTGGCAATGGTGCAGACTCTGAGGGTGGATTAGCTTTAAGTACTGCGCGCTCAGCTTCGCTGAACATTTTGTGTGATTCTTTCATTCTCTCTGTTGATAAATCTATCGCTGATTGTACGCTCCTCTTAAATTGTTTTGTTTTTGAAAGAATGAAATCATCCCTCAAATAGGCGTCTTGAATTGAACATAAATTAATAAAGTAATTATACGATTCTTTTTTGAGCAGTCTCAATCTTTCTATTTTTTGCTCATATTCTTTACTTGATGGCTCCATCTTCTTCAGTTCACCCTCGATGACTTTCAGTTCTTTACTGATTTCAACAAGCTTCTTGTTTATTAGAGCCACACGTTCTTTCACTAAAGCTTTTATCGTATTAGAACCTTCCTTATGATTTGCAATTCTTTCTCTAAGTGCTTCCTGCTCTGGCAAGTCGTGGACAATGGAGTGCTTCAAAGCCAATAAAACAATTTTATCTTCTTCAATTTCAACCTTCCTATGGGCGTTTCTATTGACAACCACAACCCTAAGACTTTCATAATCATTAATAATATCTCGCGGCAATCCTCTATCTTCTGCATTTTTTATCAACGCATCAATCATGGCGAGCACTTTTTTATTGTCAATCTCATTATTATCTTTTCTGGCTCCTGCCAATTGGTATGATAATTCACCCTGAATAAATTGGTGTGAACTTATATCATCCAACAATTGCAAATCATTTTCATCGCTTTCATTCTTTTTAACTCTAAGACTGATGTATAACGGGAAGTTATAGTTATTAGTTTCTGAGTTATAATGCTTTTTATCCAGATTACTTAGAAATGAATCTACCGTGCCATAATTTCGCTTGGATTTATCTAGCCTAATTAGATTACGTCTTGCTTCTAGAACATTAACGGGTGTATCTGTTGCAGTATTTTGGATTGATGGGATTATATTGCCATGGCATTTATAAAGATACTTTTCTTTAATAGACTTCGTTTGCAGCTCTACCACTGATGAAATTAAAGTTGATATGAAACTTCCTTTATCGTAATTATATCCACCATCATTTTTCCTGTTATCTTTGCCATCATCAATAAAGGTATAATCTGTTTGATAGCACCCAAAAAATGGAACGCAAGCAATATTTGAACTCAAATCTTTTTCCAATTCTCTTCTATAGTTTGAATAATTAGTATCACTTGATAAAATCCTTTTTGCTTTCTCAAGTGTTGCTTCCAGGTTCACTTTGCCTTCAAAGTTTTCTAATGTAGTTATATTTAGCAAATGAATTGCTGAATTATTAAAGGCACTCAGAATAGCCATCGATGTATTGTAATCTTTTGTGTTTAAAGCATGTTCTAATACATCACCCCAGAAAACAGCTCTTTGCTCTACTTCTTTTACAGAACCCTGACTCAGAATATCTGAAATGACATAGCTTGATATTTTATTGAAAAATTCAGTTATTTCATTTAATGGAGTCCCTTTCTTTTTTGCCCATTTTTGACCATAAAAATCCATGGGGGTTAATTTCGAAAACAACTGGATAGTTTGCGCACGTATTGATTCAGCCGTTTGTTTCACTTTATCAATCTCTACCTCACTTAAATCAGCTCTCTCAGGCACTTTTTCTTTATCTTGTTTTAATTTAGCTTGAAGTATAATATCAATTGCATCCATTTTTTTAAGGAAAGCCTTTTCATTTCCCGGTAATAGCTCTTGACATCTCAAGCAAACAGCATGAAAATCCCCTTGATTAATGCATTGATTCCTATACAGTTCTTCAACAAGAAGGCCTATGTTATTACGTGCCGTTATGAGTTGATCTTCTTTTAATCTTTCATCAGGCTTTGAGGAGAAACAAATAGACCTCAATGCATCTATTAAATTCTCTGAAAAATCTTTTTCACCCTCAGCTTTCATGATTTGTGGCAAACCATAAGCAAATTTTCCGATAGCTTTTCGTCTGTCTTCTGGGTGAACAATCTGACCATCAGCTGTCTTGCTATATAGGAGAATATCTTTTAAAGTGGGTTTCTCAGGCAGTGCCCCCTCGACTACTTTAGATTGCTCATTTGAACCCGACATGCCCATAGAATGGCCTCAGTTACACGTGGCTTTACCATTAGGACATACTAAAGGTTTAGAAGTTCCAAAACATTCAAGTGCACCTGCACTCTTGATGATTGAATCCTCACCCTGACCTTTTATCCTGATTTTATCTGACTTCATCTGAGTTACCTTGCCCCAAAAGTCCCTAGAAGCAAAAATAGACTTCATTTTTCAACAGCGAGATACCATGTTTACTTTGTCATTTATAAAAGATAAATTATCAACCGGATATCAGTTCACAACCGGTTCAATTTCGCCTCATTTTACAAAAAAGCTATTTAAACAAAGTGGAAAATTAGTAGGCAGCCTGCTCGGTCAAAGCTCATTGGGTAAAATTATTGGAAGTGCGCTCAGTGGCGTTAATCATAAAGGCTTTAATTTCAATATTGTAAAAAGAAGTGGTTATCGTTGTCTCGCAAAGGAATGTGCCAAAAATAGCCTTGGGAAAACCGCGGTTGCAAGTGCGATCGCCTCTTTTATATTCGACATTTTTTACGAATCAGAAAGTGATTTAAGCAAAATCTCTAGAAATATTGACAAGGCCGCTTTCATCACATCTTTGCAACTATTACTCAGCAATTCAATTGAGGCAGCAGGCCAATCAGCCGGACAATATATCGGGATCCAAACCGGCCTGCCTTATGCGGGAGCCTTTGCTGAATTTTTAGTACAAGCGGGTTGCCAATCAACGCTGGCGGCAACTACTGCTTGCGTATTTGAAAAATGCATGCCGAGAGAGGTGGGAGCGCTTTCTGGAGGAGCACTTCTAAATTAGCGTCTCAATTCAATATATACCCTTCACAGCTGAATTTTCGGGGTTGTTGCCTTCGCGATTCTCACCGCAGTCATGTACTTTATGTACACTCCTGCGACTCGAACGCTCGGCGCCTACCCGAAAAATCATCTGTTGTGGGTATATTAGCTGAGATTTGATAAAATTCTGGTTCCCGCATCAGACGCTACACACTTCGTGTGATGACCGCTGTGCGGGATGACGATAGTTCCCAAAATAACCCGAACTGGGGTGATCTCAGATAGATAATGACGAGCAAATGCGCTGGTCTATCGATTGTATCCTTGAAATCTGAAAAGTATATTTTCAAATTTCAAGAAAGGACAACAAACGCTAAGGCATATTCACGCTCATCGGATATGGATAAATGAACAGCGGTGACCTGATATTGGTCTGCATGGCGTTTTGCCCCGCCCTCGAGGGTAACTTGAGGTTGTCCTCGCGGATCTTTGCGGATAATGAAATCATGGAATTGAACCCCATGCGCAATCCCCGTGCCAAGCGCTTTGGCTAACGCTTCTTTAGCTGCAAACCGCTTGGCTAGAAATGAGACGGGTCGTTTAGTCTGACTGAATTCAGCTCGCTCGTCAGGATGCAAAATTCGTTCAGCAAATCGTGCACCAAAGCGAGCATAAATCTCCTCAATACGAGGGATATGAACCAGATCGGTTCCAATCCCAACAATGTTACCCAAGTCTCGCCTCCAACATGAGTTGCTTCATCTTGGAAACCGCTTCTTTCAATCCCACAAAAACACTTTCTGCAATGATGGCATGACCAATATTTAACTCAATCATCTCTGGAATCGCCGCAATCGCCTGTACATTATGGTAGTTCAAGCCATGCCCGCCATTCACCTTCAAACCGTTCTGATGAGCCAGCGTTGCCGCTTCTTGAATCAATAATAGCTCAGCGCGCATCTGATTCGGCTTAGCTTCTGCGTAGCGGCCGGTGTGAATTTCTATCCATTCAGCGCCAGTTTCTTTAGCCGCTGCAATCTGATCTAAGTTTGCATCAATAAAAAGTGATACCTCAATCCCTTTAGCCATCAAAGCATCCACCGCAACCTTAATCAAGGTAAAATGCTTGATAACATCCAGTCCACCCTCGGTCGTCAGCTCTTCACGCTTTTCTGGCACCAAGCAACAAAAGTGTGGTTTTAGAGAGAGTGCAAATTCTAACATCGCCTCAGTTGCGGCCATCTCAAAATTTAATCGAGTTTGGCAACGCTCTTGAATCAATTCAACATCACGTTGCTGAATATGACGTCTGTCCTCACGTAAATGCACTGTGATGCCATCTGCCCCGGCTTGCTCTGCTAAAAGCGCGGCATGGACCGGATCGGGATAACGCGTTGTCCCACGGGCTTGCCTCAGGGTCGCAACATGATCCACATTAACACCCAGCAAAATAGGTTTAAAATTCTTCATATTTACCCCTAAATAAACTGCCGCACTTCTCTGAATAATTGCTTAGTCTGAAGCGGCTTATTCCCCAAATGAACCTGTATGGCACTTTGCAAGAGCATCTTCGCTTCTTTTAATTGATGTGCATTCTCGAACGCACCGCGAGCCAATGCCAGAATACTAGCACCACTGATGGTGAGCTTTCCGTTAGCCTCTCTTAACAATGAAAAACCTTGCGCCGGATCAAAGATATACAAGACTTCAGGCTCAATAGGATCACCACTTTCAAAGTCACAATACTCAATCCCATATCCCAAACCTTCTAACAAATCCCGCTCAAAACATCGGAGCACGGACTCTTCTGATTCGGTCTTATCTAATTCAGTGACTGCAATCTCATAAGCTTTATAAATGTCGTCATGCGGATCCCCCATACTCAGAAGCCGCATCAACAATTCATTCAGATATAAGCCGCACCATAATTTGGTGCCCACTAATAACGCACTTTTACCATCTGCTTCTGCTTGCGTTAAGGTCTTTAAATCACTGCGCCCGGTCCATGACAGTAATAAAGGACGAAAAGGCACCAATAGCCCTCGCCAAAATGATTTCGGTCTTTTCGCCCCCTTGGCCAGTAAACTAAAACGCCCTAGATTTTCTGTAAAAACCTCAAGAATCAAACTAGATTCACTAAAGGCTCGCTGATGAAGAATATAACTCTTTTCGAGCTTATTCTGCATAATAACCTAATTGTGGCAATAAATTGATGTTGTCTGACCAGCCCTCTTTGACCTTTACCCAGAGCCTTAGATCGACTCGACAATCAAACTTTGAATTCATTGCAAATCTTGCTTGTCGACCAATTGACTTCAGACGCTCACCTTTATCACCAATGATAATCACTTTTTGACTTTGTTTTTCGACCCAAATTAGGGCATGAACCTGCCACCGATCCTTTCTGCTCTTCACAGCTGGGGCTTCAGAGGTGTTAGCTTCGGCTACCTGACAATCCATCTCTGTAGACCCTATTCCAGCTGAAGCATCTTCTAGTTTTTCGACTTTTTCAATTTCAACTGTCGTGGCATACGGTACTTCTTGATTCAATTGACGCATCAATTGCTCACGCACCAATTCTGAAAGTTGGAATTGAAAACTTTGATTTGTCTTTTCGTGAGGTTCGTAGAAAAAAGGGCTTTCAGGTAACAATGGAAGCATGGCCGTTTCAAGGGCATCAAGCTGTATACCTTTCAAAGCTGATACAGGGATCACCGAAGTGAAATGATGTTGCGCCGTAATCCGTTCTAGATACGGCAATAATCTGGATTTATCATGAACTTTGTCAATTTGATTGACCACTAAGATAACGGGTTGTGAAACGGTTTTAACCAATTCAAGCACATACTGATCTTCTTGGGTCCATTTTAAGGCCTCAACCACAAACAACACGACATCGACGTCGGTCATAGAGGTCTTAGCGGCCTTATTCATATATCGATTCAGAGCTCGCTTAGCCTCATGATGGATCCCCGGTGTATCCACATAAACTATTTGAATCGTATCCATGGTTTTGACACCCTGGATCTGATGGCGAGTCGTTTGTGGCTTACTCGAAATAATACTGATCTTCTCATTCACCAATCGATTCAAAAGAGAAGATTTTCCCACATTTGGACGCCCTACGAGCGTGACAAATCCACAGACTGTTTTATTTGAGGGCATAAAGTTGCTCCAAGGCCTTTTGGGCCGCAAATTGTTCCGCTTGACGTCGGCTATTCCCTTTGCCCTCTGTGACAATACCCAATCCAGCTTCACAGTTCACTGTGAAAAATTGCGCATGAGGCTCTCCCTCAATCGTCACAATACGATAGACTGGTAAGGCTTCTCCATTAGATTGCAGCCACTCCTGTAATAAGGTCTTTGGATCTTTTTCGGCTTGTTCAACTGCAACGTTATTCAACGCATCACCATACCAAATTAAAATTTTAGATCTAACACGCTCTAATCCAGATTCTAAATAGATTGCGCCCAAAACTGCTTCAAATGCATCGGCCAAAATCGATTGACGGTGATGTCCACCACTCTTCATTTCACCCGCACCTAAACGAAGATGCTCTCCTAGATTTAGAGTCTGAGCCAGCTTGGCTAGCGTTTCGCCTTTGACGAGATTCGAACGCAATCGACTCAATACACCCTCTTCAACTTTAGGAAAACGTTGATAAAGCTCGGTTGTAATCACGAAACTTAAAATGGCATCCCCCAAAAATTCAAGCCGCTCATTATGCGGTGATCCTTTACTTTTGTGGGTTAAAGCTTGTTTTAAAAGCTTGTTTTCATTTAAGTCAAGCCCCAAAGCTTGACTTAATTCATAACTCGATGCCATTTTTTAGTTGACCACCACACTATCATCAAAACGCACAATTAAATCTATATTGTATATAAAAGGTGCACGCGCTTCATACTTCATCTGAAGGGTCATCACCCCGCCTTTCTTAATAATTTCAAGCGCTTCAGGGGTCACTGACTCAACATTATTAACCGTAAAATGCCGCTGCAATATTTCTCTAATCTGTTTCTCACTGGCGTCTTTGAGACTACTATCTTGCGCCAACTTCTTAAGCGACATTTTGACCGACATATGATCGTAATAAATGGGATATAAACGCATAACGCCGATACCGACCATCATGAAAAAACTAATGATAATTAACCAACCGATTAAAGTAACGCCTCGTTGCGTATTCATTGTATCCATACTTGTTCTCCTTTCGATTTAATCAATTTGCTTTCCGATACGATGCCAACGAACATCTTTATTGAGTCCATCCCAACTTAACCAAATAAAGAAGGCCTTACCAATAATCAAATCCTGCGGCACAAATCCCCAAGATCTGGAATCACCGCTGTTATCACGATTGTCGCCCGTCACATAATACATGCCCTCTGGCACCACCACTTCATCGGTATCCATGCCTGCACGCTGCGTTTGTAAAAATACCGCATGCGTCATACCATTCAATGCTTCCATGTGTTTTTCTACAGGGTAACTCATGCCCGATAGCTCAATATCGTATGTCTTCTCTACAAAAGTTTGTTCCATCTTTTGGCCATTGATATAGAGTTTTTTATCCTTATATTGAATCTTGTCACCCGGCAACCCAACCACTCGCTTAATAAAATCGACTTTTTGATCAAGCGGGTACCGAAATACCATCACATCTCCCCGTTTTGGCTCATTCATTGACCATATTTTAGTCCCTAGAACCGGTAGACGCAGGCCATAAGTGAATTTATTCACCAAAATAAAATCCCCCTCTAGAAGGGTTGGTTTCATAGAACCACTTGGAATTCTAAAAGGTTCTGCCAAAAAGGAACGAAGTAGCAATACAGCTAACAAAACCGGAAAGAACGAAACTGCAAATTCAACAATCTTTGGTTCTTGATATTCAACGCCAGCTATGTTCGCCTTTTCTAGGCGTTTCTTCTTAAAACCCAATCGATCTATGAGCCAAATCACACCACACCCTAACGTTGCCATCGTCAAAATGGCTGCAAAATCCATGTGTACCATCATTTCTTTTCCTTATCGACTTTCAATATCGCTAAAAAGGCTTCTTGAGGAATTTCCACAGAACCAACCTGCTTCATTCGCTTCTTACCCTTCTTTTGCTTTTCTAGTAGCTTTCGTTTTCGTGAGACATCCCCACCGTAGCATTTTGCAGTCACATTCTTTCTAAGGGCTTTTACATTCGTTCTGGCAATAACTTGACCGCCAATAGCCGCTTGAATAGCAACATCAAACATTTGCCTTGGAATGAGTTCCCTCATTTTTTCGGTTAATTCACGGCCTCTATAGATGGCATTCGCTTTGTGAATAATCAATGCCAGCGCATCAACCGGCTCACTATTAATTAAAATATCAAGCTTCACCAACTCGGCGGTCTGAAAGCGTATAAAATGATAGTCCAGTGACGCATAACCCCTGGACACCGATTTAAGTCGGTCAAAAAAGTCCATCACAATTTCGTTTAAGGGCAGTTCATAAGTTAACGCTACTTGTGAGCCAAGATATAAAATCTTAGTTTGAATCCCTCTTTTTTCAATACAAAGGTTAATCACATTCCCAACATAGGTTTGCGGCACTAGAATATTAGCCTCTACAATCGGCTCTCTCGTTTCAAGCAAGAGCCCCGGATCCGGTAGGCTTGAGGGATTATCGATTTTGATCGTATCTCCCTTTTTAGTACAAATCTCATAAACCACTGTTGGAGCCGTTGTGATCAAATCCAAATCATATTCGCGCTCAAGCCTTTCTTGAATGATCTCCATATGGAGCATCCCTAAAAAGCCGCATCGAAATCCAAATCCAAGCGCCTTTGAATTCTCTGGTTCAAAAAAGAGCGATGAATCATTCAAGCTTAATTTTGCCAAAGCCTCTCTAAAGGCCTCAAAGTCCTCAGAGTTTACCGGGAAAAGCCCTGCAAAAACCTTAGGCTGCACTTTAGTAAACCCAGGTAATGCTTTCTCAGCCGGCGCTTTGACTAACGTCAGCGTATCACCCACTGGCGCACCATGGATCTCTTTGATGCCCGCAATTAAAAATCCGACTTCACCGGTTTCAAGTGATTCTTTGTAGAGTTTTTTAGGTGTAAAGACACCAAGTCCGTCAACAAGGTGCGCTCGCCCGGTCGACATGACTTGAATCTTATCGCCTTTCTGGACCCGGCCATGCATCACTCGAATAAGCGACACCACCCCTAGGTAACTATCAAACCAAGAATCAATAATCAAGGCTTGAAGTGGCCCTTCCGTGTTGCCTTTCGGCGCAGGGATCTTCTCAACGATCATTTCCAAGAGTGCATCTACGCCTAACCCTGTTTTAGCACTGACCTCCAGGGCATCTTCAGCATCAATGCCGATAATTTCTTCAATCTCTTGTTTAATTCGTTCTGGATCGGCCTGAGGCAAATCAATCTTATTCAGGACAGGCAGGACTTCCAACCCTTGCTCAATCGCCGTATAGCAATTTGCAACGGTTTGAGCTTCAACGCCTTGCGCCGCATCAACGACTAACAATGCGCCCTCACAGGCTGCCAAAGAACGGGAAACTTCATAAGCAAAATCGACGTGGCCCGGGGTATCAATAAAATTAAGTTGGTATACTTTATTGTTTTTAGCCCGATATTGCAAGGTGACACTTTGTGCCTTGATGGTAATCCCGCGCTCTCGCTCCAGATCCATCGAATCTAGGACTTGAGCGGCCATCTCTCGATCGGCAAGCCCCCCACAGATTTGGATGAGGCGGTCGGAGAGGGTTGATTTCCCATGGTCAATGTGGGCAATGATAGAAAAATTACGAATATGCTCCATATAAAAGCTGTATGCTCACTCAAAGGGCCAAGAATACCGTATTCTAAGCGAACCAGCTAGGATAAGGAATGATTAAAAGAATATTTAGTTAGCCCACCGCACATAAAAATATATACCCACAACAGATGATTTTTCGGGTAGGCGCCGAGCGTTCGAGACGCAGGAGTGTACACAAAGTACATGACTGCGATGAGAATCGCGAAGGCAACAACCCCGAAAATTCAGCTGTGAAGGGTATACTAATCCGAAAGCTTAACCGCAACATAGCGTTCCACTTCCCCAGAACGTGCGACTAGCAACGAGATATTTTGATTTCGAGGCAGCGAACTTAATACACTGTAAAATGCTTTAGCATTCGTCACCAATTTTTTATCAATTGATACAATGACATCTTTCTCACGGATCCCCGCTCTAATCCAAATCTTGCTATCAACATGATCAACCACGACGCCTTTGACACCAGAAAGCTGGGTTAACTCAGCGCCTTCCATGTCACGTACCCTAATGCCGTAATGCGTTTGATCAGCAGAAATTGGATTAAACGTCAGCACTTGACTCCTAATTTGTGGCACACTTTCAATCTTAACCTTAAAAGGTAGTGTTTTCTGATTTCTTAAAATCGTTACATTCACAAAACTATCAATCGGAATTAAGCCTACTTTAGGGGGTAGATCGGATGCAAAAATAACATCTTCTCCATTAAATTCAACAATGATATCACCCTGTTCTATGCCTGCTTTCGCAGCAGGACTACCCGGCATCACCTTTGCAATCAATGCGCCTTTTACTTTTTGCATACCAAACGATTCGGCAAGCTCTCGAGTCAAATCTTGGAACGCTAATCCAATCCAACCTCTTGTTACAAAACCTTTTTCTTTAATCTGTGAAACAACCGATTTAACCACAGAAGCGGGTACTGAAAATGACAGTCCCGCAAAATTACCTGACTCACTGACAATCTGAGAATTAATACCAACAACATGTCCTTCTGCATCAATCAATGGTCCACCTGAATTACCAGGATTGATAGCCACATCTGTTTGTATAAACGGCACATATCGCTCTTCTCCCAAATTACGTCCCAGTGCACTGACTACCCCAACTGTGACAGTATTTTCAAATCCAAACGGCGAACCTATCGCAATGACCCATTGTCCTACTTTCGGTATCGCATCTTTTTCAAGTTCTAGATACGGTAAATCTTTTGCATCAATTTTGATTAGCGCTAAATCAGTCCCTAAATCAACACCAATGACTTTGGCTAAATAACCTCGCCTATCTTTAAGCCGTACAAAAATCTCATCTGCGCCGTTAATCACGTGATAATTGGTCACAATGTATCCATCAGATGAAACGATCGTCCCAGAACCAACGCCAGGACCTTGACCCGATAACGTTTCTTCGAGTTTATCTCCAAATACTTCTCTCAAAACATTCATTAAAGGCGTTTTTTCAATTTCCAAACGGAGATCATCTGATACTAATTGTTTAGCTTCTTGATTGGATGAGGTGGTAGTGATATTAACAACCGCTTTCCCCGAAAGCTCAACAACTTCAGTGAAATCCGGCAAATTCGTGGCAAACCCGACTAGAGGAGCCCATAGTAAACAGGCTGCTAGAAAAAATCTGGCTTGAGGTGCTATAGGATGACTCATTCGCTGCTCCTGGATATCTATGCAGGTAAACTGCTATTCAGGGACAACACTGAAAATCCATCCCCAGGTCGTCCAGGAGCTTCCATTATAACACCAGTCAACTAACTATTTCTATGCCTCAAATACTGTCTATTTAATAGGCCCATTAAGCATTATTCTTGCGAAAGCGACTACCTTCACTCACGGGGCGGCGCTTTGCTTCAATCAAGATCCTGTCTGATTCTAAGGCCGTTTTGATTAAATGCCATGTTTTCCATTTCGATTTTAAACAGGCGTTATGGGATAAGATGCGAATCATTTCTTGGGTTTGTTGCTTATTGAGTTCACCATCGACCATCTGTGACAACAACCAAGCCATCTCAGCTTCTTTGTCCTCGTTCGTTTGTTCCATTGCTAACTCCTTTATTATTCCTCTTCAAGTAATGGCTTTATCTTTCGCTCAATCACTTCTCGCGCTCTAAAAATGCGTGATCGAACTGTTCCTATTGGGCAGGACATGATTCCTGCAATTTCTTCATAACTTAAACCCTCTCGCTCCCGAAGCATGATGGTGATACGCAAATCTTTGGGCAAATGGTCAATCACAGACATTACCGCTTTTTCTATTTCATCTTTCAGTATGATTTTCTCGGGTGCACCAAATTCCTTCAACTGAAATTTTGTTAAAGTCTGCTCAATATCAACCACTTCAACATCAGATTCAATGCCTCTTTTCGCTTGTGCAACCGCATGGTTTTTGGCGGTATTAATTGCAATTCGATACAGCCATGTATAAAAAGCACTATCCCCTCTAAATTTTTCGAGTGCCTTAAATGCTTTCATAAAGGATTCCTGTGTCACATCCAAAGCTTCCACAGGATCATGCACATAACGAGTTACTAATTTAATGATTCTAAATTGGTATTTTTGAACCAGCAAATCGAAAGCTTGCTTATCACCG
Source organism: Gammaproteobacteria bacterium (assembly GCA_046348545.1). GTDB lineage: Bacteria > Pseudomonadota > Gammaproteobacteria > Berkiellales > Berkiellaceae > JAXMEB01. The sequence goes on along the minus strand of JAXMEB010000004.1, from coordinate 440,450 downwards.
CTTTGTACCAATCGAACAAGCTCTTCATCAGGTTCAGAATGACCCATAGGACCCCTCATCGCGCAGAACGTCTAAACACTCATCGGCTAGGGTCTCAAAAAGCTTAAACTGAAAGAAAATCTAGTCTTGTATAAACAATTTTTTCTTAACTTCAAAGACAAGATATTTAAATTGAAGTGGGTGCATTTGATCTCTCAAAAGGAGAAGCCTCTCGGATCGATAAGTTTTAGATTGAATCGTCAGTATTATACATCCTGTCGCAAACCAAGCCTGTAGAATGTTAAAACGATGATATACGCCTTTTCCAAACCCAAGTCCCCATTCTGATACGCTGGGATAAATAGTCATGTTAACTTTAGTTCTTAAACAATTTATAGAAGCCCATATCAACACTGGGAGAAAAATAATCGTATAAACATGAAATACTTGCCATAAACAAACCACAGCAAACCAGAGCAAAGCTATTCGATATCGACGATATAGCCCTGATGGATTAAGAACAATCCCGTTTTTGTTTAAATAATCTGATTCGTTGGACAATGTCACGATCTACCTCATCCGCCACTTCATACCCCATCAATAAATTTAAAAGCTCCGGGTCCGGTTTATCTAAAATCGAAACAAAGGCAGCTTGTTGTTCTATTGATAATGATTCAAATTGCTGTTCAAAGAAAGGGATTAGAAATAAATCGACTTCTAACATACCGCGACGACAACGCCAATAAATCTGTTTATTCATTAAAAACCACTCGGAAATTCTTCTAGATATAATTTTTCTGCTTTAGTGCTCTTCCGTCTTAGGATAGCATTTCGATGAGGAAAGCGTCCAAAGCGTTCGATCACTTCAAAGTGTTTGATAGCATAAGTATAGGTTTCTTTAATCATGTTAACGAAAGCAAACTCGCTTTCTTTTGCTTCGTCAAGCAACAATTTGTATAATACAACACTATGCTTTTGATGAGCTAACTTTTCAGAATGCTGAAGGGGCATATAAAAGAAAAGCCGTTCAAAAAATGCCAACTCTTTATCAAACTTATTTTCTATTCCGAATTCTGCAGCAGAGAGTGATAAAACATCAAATTCGAAAGCCTCGTTAGTTCCTCTAAACATATTCCTTGAAAATTGATCGAACAAAATAATGTAGGCTAAACAGCTTTTCGGGGATTCCCGCCATGCCTCAAGTTTTTTGGACTGTCCCGCTTGATGCACCGGCAAAAATTGATCTCGAATCACTTGGTCAACTTTAGGATCTCCACCCCACCAACGCGAAGCGCGCGTTTCAATATCGGTACTACCGTTTCCCAACCAGAAATCCAAAATCTCATTTACTTTTTCAAACACAAACGCCTCCAGCTATTCAGTCGAATGCCTGAATTAATTCGGACCAGAATGAACTTGCAAAAACTGCATGCCTCACACTACCATAAACCCCTGATATTGAGAAATGAACGCACCATGTCGGTAATGAAAACACAACCTGCCTTTGCACCACTGTCTCATATGGGTTTTCTCTTAGTCGAGGGACCTCAAGCTGAATCCTTCTTACAAGGGCAGCTTACCATTGATATTAAAAAGGTCTCTGTGGATACTCTACTATTTGGTGGGTATTGCAATCTCAAAGGACGTCTTCATAGCCTGTTTTACGTGACACGTCTGAATCAAGAGCATCCTCTTTTTCTCTTGACACTCCCACTTGAAAATCTCAGTCACTTGATGACAACACTAAAAAAATTCGCCCTTTTCTCCAAAGTAACCATTAAAGAGGTTACAACAGACTGGCGTGCATATGGTCTATGGCATTATTCAGCAGAAAGTTCATTGAAGATTTATCCCATCTCTCAAACACGCAGTCTACTGATTGAACCTTTGAGTCATCAAAACAATATCGAATCCGAATTGAAAGCGGTTGCCACTGTAAAAAGCCCTCAAGACTGGATGACAGCCGACATCGAATCTCAACATCCGTGGATTCTTAAGGGCGGGGAAGAAATATTCCTACCTCATCATGTCAATTTACCCCAATTAGGGGGAGTTGACTTTAAGAAAGGATGTTACGTTGGGCAGGAAATCGTCGCGCGCATGGAATATTTGGGGAAACATCAGAGAGGATTGCATACCGGCAAGGTCAGTACTTGCGATCTCATTTTGCCAGGGGCGCCAATTCACCCTGGTGGCACGGTGGTCATGAGCATCTCCTTAGATAGCGAAACGCAAGCCGTACTGACGACCATCCCTGATGCAACACTTTCGAGTACGCTGAAGATATATTCAGAGACTGGACCCATTTTAAGCCTCAACTAGTTGTATCCTTTGGCCGACAAGAGTTTAGAGATCTATGCTGTGAATATAATGAAGGCCTATGGAAGCTTTAAACCCTCTACAACTCATCGAACGCATCGAGCGCTTAAGCCATGCCCAGGCTTCTATCTTGTCACCTATGGAAAGAGAGAGCTTACTGATCAGGATTTTAGTCGGCGCTAAAAAAGTTGCACACGCTGACGGAGGGACCTTATACCTTCTAGAAAAAGATGTTTTGAGCTTTCAAATGTTACTCAACGATTCTCTGAATATTACTGAACCTAAAAATAACTTTCTAAAAGAAAAACTAAAAAGCATTCCATTGAAAGATGCCAGTGGTCTTCAAAATCTTAAAAATGTTTCAACAGCAGCCGCCATCACGGGTAAGAGTATTAACATTTCCGATGCTTACCATAGCGACAATTATGATTTTACAGGGACCAAGAGAATAGATGGCGAAACAGGTTACCATTCACAATCTGTGCTTGCTATCCCAATTAAAAGCATAAGTGGTACTGTCGTTGGGGTTTTACAACTGATTAACCGAATCGATGATCTCACCAAAAAGGTCAAATCCTTCTCCGCTTTCGACCAAAAGATGGCTGAATCGTTTGCACTCCAAGCTGCTGACGCACTGACGAATCAATCGACGCTCACCAATCAAAAAGCTTTGCTAGCAGATCTCGAAAAGATGATTGACGCTGCAAAGCAAAAAGCAAGCTTAAATGCACTTCCCATTTTAGTTGAAGAACTTCTACAAGCTCTTCAAAAGGATAGGTCTGCTCCTCTTAGAGCACTGATGCTAGCGGATGATGAAATATTTGACTTGCATGTTGCTGCTTGTTTGCTAGATAATTTTACGGAAAATTTTAACGATCGCATTGATGTAAATCAATTAAACGGTATCATTCAATTCATCTCAAAATTCAAAGTACATTCAGAACATGTTTTGAAACTCCTAACAGAATTACATTACAACCACACTTCACAGAAACAACAACAAGCCTTTATTGAAATGGTCACCATACTGGCCTCTTTAAAAGCAATGATGTTAGCAAAAGTATCTCCACTTCCGCGCCTACCTCAAGTCATAGAAGTGTTACAAGCACTTTCAGAACAAAATAAAATTAATTCAATGATGTTGAACCACCTCATTAATCAAAAGCTTTACAGGAAATTTGCTGATAAATTTCTAAAATCGGAGCAGTTGCATTAACTTATCATATACCCACAATAGATAATTTTTAAAGAGAAATGGTCTTTTCGTAACCCCAGTTCGGGGTTTTTTGGGATATACCCTTCACAGATGAATTTTCGGGGTTGTTGCCTTCGCGATTCTCACCGCAGTCATGTACTTTGTGTACACTCCTGCGACTCGAACGCTCGGCGCCTACCCGAAAAATCATCTGTTGTGGGTATATATCGTCATCCCGCACAGCGGTCATCACACGAAGTGTGTAGCGTCTGATGCGGGAACCAGAATTTTATCAAATCTCAGCTAATAATTTGATTGCTGATATTTTTAAAGGCAGAATCGCATAAGCGGCCAAGGCCGCGTGAATAATAGATTCCGCATCACACGCTGCGCACTTTGTGCGCTTATCGCCGTGCGGAATGACGTCATTACAAACCAACCCCGCCTTCAAAAACTCCGAACTGAGGTTTCGGCAGACTCGCGGGAATGACGACGTAAATGTGCGATTTTAATTACATGTAGCGACACTTGCAACTTTAGGGACACACCCTAGTTACCGGGCTTTATGAGCGGTATCCAGGAAGCTAGATTCCGTGAAAAAGCCTCGAAAAGTCAGAAATTTAGTAATTATGCAAAAAGGCTCAGCGAAATTTAATCAGGAGTTCATCATGGATACGGCCCATGATTTGTTTTGGGACAAGGGGATTCCCAATTAACCAGCAAATGCTTTTCTGTACTCATTTCTATAACATCAAAATAGGAGATCATGAATTTATTGATAATGTATTCATAATTAGATCGATTGTCTCGACCTTTTTTTTGAATTAGAATTTCCAACCAATCTAAGAGATTTATTGGACCGCGAAGAACCTCAAAAGGATTAAAATCGAATTTCCTACAATTAATCAGATATACTTCCAGGAATGTGCGATTGTCGAGATTTTGTTTCAACAAAATGCTGTACCACTGTTCTGAAGAAAGACCTTTAGAAAAAATTTCAAAAAACTTAAGATCTTGCCGTCGAGCAGCATAATGAGCTGGCGTTTCCTTGCTACTGTGCTCACAATCTGTAAACAACCTCACCCAACCAGACAGCTGATTTTCTTCATAAAATAAATCTCGAATCGCTGCAGCAGCTTCATAGCAATTATTGTTGACGGACAAATGCAAAACATTACACCCAGCCTCTGTCACAGGCTCATTGCAGATCTCAAGTTTTCCTTCTAGGGTCAACCCCTTCAATAGTGCTTTTACAGCCACAAAACGATTAAACTGTATCGCATAATCTATGATTCTATAGTATGAATAGTGATTATTCCTTGTCCTCATCAATCTATAATATTCTTCTTTTGTAACCTCATTCCGAATCTGATCTACCTCATCAGCCCTGCCGTATTTAGCTGCAGATCTCAATTTATTGAAAACATCCGATTCGAGTTGATTATTTTTTAGATAGCCCATAATTAATCCTTATCTTTTCACCCCTAAAAGTAAGGTTTACAACTTCCTTTAACTTCAGTAGAATTCACACTTTCAATTAAATAAAGTATCAGTATGAGCCTTAATACCCTTGTAAAGCCTATTAAGAAACCAAAATATCGTGATATTACACTAGATGAAGATAGGATTTCTAATCAAAATACGCTGCAAAAGGTAGTATCTAATGGGCACACAAATTTTCTAGGAAAAGTGCCTGAGGCCTTACCCGCTTTTATAACTCAAATCGCAATCCAGCATCATGAAGTACAGAAATCTGATGAAATTGCACCCAAACGCAGCACCGAACTGGCCGTATTCAATCCCATTGACTTAGGTCATTACGCTTATGAGACAATTCCATTGACTGACGATATGGTACCTCTCTCAACAGATACCCTTGCAGCAAGTTTCGTTGAACTCTTTCAAGCCATGCCAATGAATCTGTCATACCCGCTTCGAATTCAGATTCAAATAATGCCATCAATGACAGTGCCATTATCTTCTGAAGAAAATATCTCTCTTGAAATTAATATCCAAATCGCGTCTGTTGCAGATGCAGATAAGATCTCAATAAGTAGCAAACCTTATTGCGAGGCAAACAACCTAGATGGTTTCAAACTAGATACCCTTCAACATGAGCCCCCCTGCCAGATGACGGCTTAGGGGAAACATTGCTTCACTCAATGCCAAGCTGGTATGAATCTTTCAGCCTCAACATCGAAATACCTCCCAGCGTATATGAGGGGTTAGCTTATTTAGCCTCAAAAGAAGCTGTATCTAAATTTGTGGTTTGTAGTCTTAACTATTTCTTGTTCTATGGGTATACCCCTATGACCACCGACCTCAAATACGTTGACATAGGAATCAAAGGCGCAACATTTTCTGCTATCAAAACAGTTACTTCGCCTTTTTTCATAAATTTTTTGGCGGAACCTATTTACGATTTTGGAAAGTCATTGATATCTGAGAATGAAATACCAAATAAAACTCTATCTTTATCAGACATCTTCAATAATGTGCAGGATTTATGGAACGAATCATTGAGTGAAATCAAGCCTATCTCTGACGGACAACTCGGGACTTCAGGAGTGTATTCAGCCACTTCAAAGTTTATACGAGATAACATTTGTAACACAGTGGGTAGCCCTATGCTTTGCAGGGTCCTCAACTCATTGCCAGCCAGCAATGTGATTAAAAATGTGCTGAAAGCAAATTTCGGGGATAATTTATTTCCAGAGATTGATCAGTTTTCTTTATTATCACATGGTGGGCTCTTCCCTGAGCTGAAAATTGCTGAATCAACCCCAGCATTTTAAGATTCTGGTCTTAAATGCGGGAATAAAATAACATCTCGTATTGAGGGCGAATCCGTCAGCAACATCACGAGTCTATCAATCCCAATGCCTTCACCTGCGGTCGGCGGTAACCCAAACTCAAGCGCTCTAATGTAATCAGCATCGTAATGCATAGCTTCGTCATCGCCTCGCTCCATACGCTCAACCTGATGACGAAATCGCTCTGCCTGGTCTTCCGGATCGTTTAACTCCGAAAAACCATTTGCAATTTCTCTGCCAACAATCATCAATTCAAATCGATCCGTAATGAAGGCATTTTGATCGTTGCAACGTGCCAGTGGTGATATTTCAGCGGGATATTCTGTTACAAAAGTTGGTTGAATCAACTGATGCTCTGCCGTTTTCTCAAAAATTTCAATTTGCAATTTGCCGAGACCATCGCCTTGCGCCAACTGGACCCCAAGCTTCTGACCATATTGCTTTAAAAATTCAAAATCATCTAGATCGGAATCTTTTAATTCTAAATTGTATTTTAGGATGGCTTGACGCACCGTCATTCGTTCAAAAGGCTTTCCAAAATCAATCTGATGCCCTTGATAGACAAATTCTGTATTACTTAAGACATGATTAGCAATAGATTTAAACATGTCTTCTGTTAAATCCATCAAATCCTTATAGTCCCAATAAGCGGCATAAAATTCGAGCATTGTAAATTCAGGATTGTGTCGCGTGGACAACCCCTCATTTCGAAAATTTCGGTTGATTTCAAAAACTTGCTCAAAGCCGCCCACAACCAAACGTTTCAAATACAGTTCCGGCGCGATCCGCAAATACATGGACATGTCTAGAGCATTATGATGCGTTTTAAAGGGCTTTGCAGCCGCTCCACCTGGTAAAACATGCATCATGGGGGTTTCAACTTCCATAAAAAAACGACTATTTAAATAGTCTCGAATAGCTTGAATAACCTTTGTACGAACTTTGAAAGTCTCTCGCGTTTTCTCACTCATGAGTAAATCAAGATAACGTTGTCGATAGCATAATTCTTGATCATGGATCCCATGAAACTTATCCGGCAAAGGTCTTAAACCCTTTGCTAACAATCGCACATCACTCGCTTTAACAGATAGTTCACCTGTTTTGGTTTTAAATATGAGACCCTGCACCCCAATGATATCGCCAATATCCCAGGTCTTGAAATCCTCATAAACGCCTTCCGGTAAAGACTCTTGTTTCAAATAAAGTTGAATGCGCCCTGTCATATCTTGCAAATGCACAAAACTGGCTTTCCCCATAAGTCTGCGAGTCATCACACGCCCTGCAAGTGAAACTTCTAATTTTTCTGCGTCTAACTGTTCTGGGGTTTGACTTTCATACGACGCATGTAAGCATTTAGCTAAATGTGAACGCTTAAAATCATTTGGATAGGCATTACGTTGTTTTCGAAGATCATTGAGTTTTTCTTTTCTGACCTGAATTTGTTCGTTTTCATCTATTACAATTTCACTGACTGGTTCATTCATATTTTATAACCCACTCTTCAAACTTTCTTCGATAAACATCTCTAAATTTTCACCATCTAATACGGCTTGTGTATTAGACGTTTCAACCCCTGTACGCAAATCTTTAATGCGAGAATCATCCAACACATAAGATCGAATCTGACTACCCCATCCAATATCTGATTTAGTTTCTTCAAGGGCTTGTTTCTCTGCGTTCCGCTTCCTCATTTCAAGCTCATATAACTTCGCTTTAAGCTGGCTCATTGCTTGTGCTTTATTCTTGTGTTGAGAGCGATCATTTTGGCATTGGACAACGAGACCCGACGGAATATGCGTAATACGAACCGCAGAATCGGTACGATTAACGTGCTGTCCACCTGCACCACTGGCACGGTAAGTATCAATTTTGATGTCCTGGGGGTTAATATCAACCTCAATCGAATCATCAATTTCAGGCGAAACAAATACGGCAGCAAATGATGTATGACGACGGTTACCAGAATCAAATGGTGACTTTCGAACCAGTCGATGAACACCGGTCTCTGTTCGCAACCAGCCATAGGCGTATTCACCCGTTACTTTAATCGTCGCTCCCTTGATCCCCGCTACCTCACCGGGCGACTCATCAACAACTTCGGTCTGAAATCCTTGATTGTGACACCATCTCAAGTACATTCTAAGCAACATGGCAGCCCAATCTTGAGCTTCAGTTCCCCCCGATCCAGACTGTATTTCTAAATAACAATTATTAGGATCCAGTTCCCCTGAAAACATTCGCTGGAATTCCAGTTTCTCAATACTATTCCTAAACTGACTAACTTCTTTTGAAATATCAGCGAGAATAGCATCATCTTGCTCTTCTAAAGCAAGCTCAAGCATATTTTGATTATCTTCAATAGCATGTTGCAGAGATTGAATCTCTATAACAACGCGCTCAAGCTGAACCTTCTCCTTACCTAGCGTCTGAGCCTTTTCAGGATGGCTCCATAGATCCGGCGCTTCAAGCTCACGCTTAACCTCTTCTAAACGCTCAAATTTGCTCTCATAGTCAAAGAAACCCCCGAATTGAAGTCAATCGGCTATCTAATTCTTTCAGGTCATTCATGATATGGGTTGCTTCAACCACAGATTATCTCCAGTAAAATCAAAAAGCTAACCCATTATTTTAAAAACATTTAAGGCTTGGCGCAAGTCTTCAATTAAATCCTGACTGTCTTCAATCCCAACGGAAATTCGAACCAACCCATCCACGATCCCTAAAGCTAGTCTTTGCTGAGGTGGGATAGTTGCGTGGGTCATGATAGCTGGATGCTCAATCAAAGATTCAACCCCCCCTAAAGATTCAGCCAAAGTGAACAACTTAAGGTGTCTAATGAAGGATTTAACACCTTGAAGATCTGTTTTTAAAATTACACTCATCATCCCCCCAAACGAGCGCATTTGGGTAGCAGCTAGCTTATGCTGGGCATGAGTCTTTAAGCCAGGATAATACACTTTCTCAACAGCCGAATGCGCTTCTAAGAATTCTGCAATTGCACTTGCATTCTCAGCATGTTGTTTCATCCGAATTGCCAAAGTCTTGAGTGACCTTAATAACAAAAAACAATCCATGGGACTAGGAACTGCACCCACTGCATTTTGTATAAATTTAATTTTTTGGAGTAAATCATTATTTTTAACGATTAAAACACCCCCGAGCACATCGGAATGGCCACCTAAATATTTGGTACTTGAGTGCGAGACAATATCAGCCCCCAATAACAAGGGTTGCTGCAAATAAGGCGTTGCAAACGTATTATCAACTGCCAACAATACGTCAGAACTTTGATTTGAAATCGTTTGCTTTAACCCAGGGATATCTAATATTTTCAACATAGGATTGGTTGGCGTTTCACACCAAAGCAACCGCGTATTAGGCCGAATGGCGATTTTAACTGCACTTAAATCAGTCATGTCAACTTGCGTAAATTCCACACCAAATTGAGCAAAAATTTGATTAAAAATTCGATAAGTCCCACCATAGACATCATCACTCAGCAAAACATGATCACCCTGCTTGAGTAAATGAACGACTGCACAGAGAGCCGCACAGCCAGAGGAAAAAGCGGCAGCCCCTACCCCCTCTTCTAGTGCGGCTATATTTTCTTCTAAAACATGCCTTGTAGGATTGTCCGTTCTCGAATATTCATATCCTGCAATCGGTTCTCCTGGAGCCTTTTGAGCATAAGTCGTAGTCTGGTAAATCGGGGTCATGACAGCCCCTGTAGCCATATCGGGCTTAACACCCGCATGGATAGCCTTTGTAGAAAACTTATAAGTCATTCATCTTTCCTTTTTGCATTCCAGCTCCAACTCTACGAGAAGCTACACCCAAAGCTAAATCTCTACGATACAATATTTTATGGAGCGAAGCTCCTTTTTTTGAATGCTGCAAACCGACCCATGAGGCCCCATAGAAAAGGATGCAGGGTAAATTTTGCATTAGTCTCCCAATACATGCCATTTATCGAATATTACTTACAAGTATTGTTTTCACTCAATATACTGAGGCATTCATTTTATTTAAGCAATAGCAGTATGAATAACCAAATCAGTTTCGGCAAAATTGAATTTAGAGGATTTATTTTTGAGGGAATGAAATTATTTTTAAACGAACTCGCCAAAATACTCCTAAACAATAAACATTTCATGCAACTCCATGATAATGCAACTCAGCAAGGGCAGATTTTTGTTGTTTTCAAAGATTCAGATAAATTATTCTGCGAGGCGGAATGGAATTCAACCTCAAGAACTATTAGCATTTGCGACGACCTTGATTTCATAGAATCACTAGACTCTCTAATATTTGAACTCTGCAATGCTTCAAATGCTCTGATAAATTCTGAGTACATGTTGCTTGATCGCTTCAAAAATGAAGTCGATTATGCATTTGCCATGGAGCACTGTGAATTTTTCTACACAACCCTGCCCTATAGAAAAATTTTACCCACAATTCTTCTTGACTCCAAAATAATTGAGTTATTGAAAAAATACGATTCAAACATCGATGATCAAGCCATACATGACTATGTAGAGATAGAATTAAAATCCGACACTGACTTTGCTAGCGATTGGGATCTACAAAATCAACCACGCGCTGATAATGAATATTCACATGCGGAAGTTTATAAACAAGAATATCAATTGTGGAAAAAAATTAAAGAAGAACAGCCTTATGGAAGTTTGTTAAAATCGGGAGAAAACTATCTTGAACATATCAGACTTGAATCTTCTCAATATACCCACACCAGATGATTTTTCGGGTATCTGCCTACGCTCGGCAAGGCAAGGGGTGCCGAGCGTAGTCAGGCACCCAAAAAATTATCTTTTCTGGGTATAGTAAATTTCATCGAGTCCTGCGAAGCGACCTTCAAATCCTCTAAAGCATAAATGCTTCGCGTTTCATCCACTCATCATTTAAAAATTTTGAAATATAACGAGAACCCGAGTCGGTTAAAACAGTGACAATGGTATAACCTGCACCGAGTTTCTTTGCTAGCTGGACGGCAACGTGCACAATCGCACCAGATGAACCGCCGCAAAATAGGCCTTCCTCTCTAACGAGTCTTCTGCCCATTGAAAATGCTTCGGCATCCTCTGTCTGATACATCTGATCTACAACTGACAAATCCAAAGCATCGCAAGGAATATCTTCTCCGATCCCCTCGACTTTATAGACATGAGGTGTCACTAATTTTTTTGAATAAAACAAATCATAGTGCACACTCCCTTTGGGATCGGCACCAACTATTTTTATTTGATTTGTTTTCGATTTAATAAAACGTCCAACACCTGAAATCGTACCGCCCGTTCCAACGCCAGCAACAAAATAATCGAATTTACCATTAGTTTGTCGCCAAATCTCTTCACCAGTTAGCTCATGCGCTTGAATATTATCCTGATTATGATATTGATTCACATAAAAAGCACCTGGCAAATCTTTGGCGATTTTCTTAGCCAAATTCACATAATGCTCAGGAGAATCTCCAGGAACATCCGTGGGTGTGATAATCACCTCTGCGCCAAACGCCCGCATCATGTTAATTTTTTCTTGGCTCATTTTATCCGGCATCGTAAAAATACAACGATAGCCTTTTACTGCAGCGACCATAGCCAGCGCAAGACCTGTGTTACCTGATGTGTTTTCAATCAACACCCCCCCAGGCTTTAAGAGGCCTTTACGTTCTGCTTCTTCGATAATATATAGCGCCATTCTATCTTTAATAGAACCAGACGGATTCATAAATTCACATTTGACTAATACCGTCGCATCATTCGGCCCAACCACTTTATTGAGCTTGACTAAAGGCGTATTGCCTATCGCATTCAAAATGCTCTCACAGACTTCCATGACATTTCTCCATTGCTACAATCTGAGGGCTAAAAGTCACCACCCCCCTATATTCATTAATCTTAGGTATAAAAGCAATTTTAATAGTCTCGCCCACATCCACTGGAATGGGTTCAGTCGCGTCGGTTCGACACCGAAACCAAATGGCATCCATCAAAGTATATTGAACCTTCAATCTAACTTTGGCGTGAACTTGTTCTTGTCCGAGGATAGTGACCCCTAATACCTCAGCAATCGTCTCAAATACAGGCGCTTCGAATTCGCGTCCAAATGGTTCGAGAATATTCAGTTTTAAGATGCTTTCAACATTAAAACAGGAAGGAGGCAAGACGCCATCTGTTAATACAACAGGCCCAATCGCTTTGTCATCTAATTGGCAAGAAACTGCATGTTCAAATGCCCTTTGAAAAAGCGCCAAATCTTGATGTCGTATCGTCAACCCCGCCGCTCCCTTATGCCCCCCAAACTTAATGATTAAATTTGGATACTCATCTGCAACGTGTTGCAACGCATCTCTTAAATGGAATATGCCATCGATCCCCCGGGCTGAGCCAGTGATGATCTCGGCAGATTGGTATTTAGGTGAAAAGATGATGGTTGGCCTTCCAAATAGATCTTTAATTCGACTCGCAGCAATACCATGAACGCCTGGATGACCCGCTTCTAAATAAAGGCAAATTGATAATTGCTTCGCTGCACATTGCTCCCTAGCCAAAGGGATTGCAGCGCGCATCATCGTATCTTGAATAGATTTCCGGGTATCATTTTGCTCAATTAAATGCCCTATCCAGCGCATGGCTGTTTCAAGATTTTGAGCTAATAAAAAACTCACCGAGCCCAAAGCGTCATCCAAACGTCCATCTGCATTGAGCAAAGGGCCTATCCGAAATCCAATATCCTCTGCACGAATATCATTCGTTATCAACGTTCTGACCGCTTGCCAACAGGGTCGTTGACTGGTTTGTATGCATTTTAAACCATACTGCACCACAGCCCGATTGTTGAGACTGCGCGCCATGCTGACACAGTCTGCAATCGTACCGACCGCGACAAAATCTAATAATCCAGCAAGGCTCGGCGTTGTTTTAGGCAAACAGCCCTGGTCAATTAGTTGTGTTCTGACTGCAGCCATAAAGAGCCACGCCACCATGCATCCTGCTATCATGCGATCAGGGTAATTACAATCCTCACGCGTTGGATTTAAAACAGCTAAAGCACTTTGAGGAATACCCTCTTTAGGAATTTCGTGATGATCTGTGACAATCACATCAATACCCTGCGCTTTTAAACGCGCTATTTGCGTTTCATCTGTTGAACCATTATCAGCGGTGATAATCAGCTGTGGGCGCTCACTATCCGCTAAAATGCGATCACATAAAGATTCACTTAAACCATATCCTTCTTCCAGTCGATGTCCGATATATGTTTTAACTAAATTGCCAGGGACTTGAAAATAATCAACCAAACTGGAATACAAAACAGCATGGCTTGTTTGACCATCACAATCATGATCCGTTTCAAGACCAATCACCTGCTTTTCTTTTATCGCCGTCATGACTCTGGCAACTGCTTTTGATAAATCAGCTAAATGATGGGGGGGATCCAAATTGTTTAATTTAGGATTTAAAAATGCTGGCCAGGCCAAGTTACCCTGAACAGGGCGCGCAGCTAAAATACGAGCTATGACCGGGTCAAGCCCAGCCTCTCGAGCCTTTCTTTCTTTTTCGATATCGATTGTTCTAGATTGAATAATCGGACTGGGAATCATGGTGCTGCCTGCGCCAAAAGTAATATAAATGTCTCTGCTTAATTTGAAAGAAGGAAGCTTGACCAATATCAATCGAGAGTTGATCAACCTCTCCTCGTTGAAGCGCTTTCAATAATGGTTCAAAGCACTGCTTTTCCCACTCGTGCGCAAGACAAACCCAATCTTCATAATTTTGCTGCCTAACTAGCAAATCAAAAGAGAAGGTTAAGACAAATGCGCTCGTCAATGATTTCTGACAAAGCGCTAGCCAATCTTCCAGAGTAGAATAGTGGGTATGAGATAGTTCAGACAGTCCTTTTATAAAAGGTTCGTCGCTCACTAACCTCTCAAAAGAGCAAGATCCTCGTTTTGGAAGTGTCCCCTCACCCCAAAACCACAAACTATTGAACCGCGAATAAGTATCTGCTTTAGTTTTAAGTAACATCTGACATTCTGTCAATAATCGGTTCCAGAAAGCGGCTTCTGGCCCCGATGGCAAACGCTGATGTACGTTTTTCTCAATCACATCTCTAAGCGAATTCGTTGTGATATCAGGGACAGTGGGCAAATTAACATATCCCTTCTTACCACGAATAAAAAAAAGCATCTCATAGGGTAAGAATAAAGCTTGAAGCGCAGTTTCAATCTCAATCGCATCCTCGGGACACAAATTCATATCCGCGGTCTTCAAAAAACCGCCTTGAGGTCCTACTTGGAGCAAAACAGGATCAGCGTGGATCCAATAAGGTGTTTGACAAAAAAGCCCCTCCCCAAACGCGGAGAGTGCCGCAAAAGGGAAATAATTTGATGGCTCGAGATCAAAAATGTCATTCAGCTTGCTATCTATCACTCTTTTATCCGCTGATAAATCTGCTTTCCGTATCAATTGTGATAGGCTCGGCATCTTTGCAGCCCAATCTGCTCGCGGATGAATAATACCTGGCAGGAAAAGATGAATGTTCTTAGCCATCTAACATATGGTTACAAGTCCTTAAGCACAACATCATAGCAAAAACGTTGAAGCCATGCCTACCGCTGACATAAAATAAAGGTCTTATGCAAGTTAACGATGATACCGCTCCACAACGCTACCAGATCCGTAGTTATCAACCGGGCCGGATTCTTATTAATGAAATCTGGCACACCTCTCCTGTCATGATTCATGAGAATCAACTGATATCACCTTGGCCTGTTTCACCCGTAGCAACCTTAACCGTGAATCACCTGATATTACTCGATGAACCTCTGGATATTATTCTATTAGGAACGGGTGAAAAATTCATAAATTGCGATCCGTTGCTACGACATGCTTGTTACGAACGAAAAATAGCCTTAGAAGCGATGGATACCCGCTCAGCCTGTGGCACTTATCTCATTTTGACTTCAGAGAACCGACGAGTCGCTGCAGCACTATTTCTTTAAAGAGTTTGCTTTTGGCTGGGTATTAATTTGACTGGCAGCCTTCCTAACATTTTGTGTGATTAGTTTGATTTTGATATCAAGCGCTCTCCCCATTTTTGTTTCACGATTTAAGCAAAAACGAATAGATTCCAAGCTTGATATCAGATCGTAACGAACCGCTTCAAATCGTTTTAGGGATAAGGGTTCATGCACCATACATTTCATCAAATTTTCCATGGCTATTTTGTAGTTTTTCAAATAATGAGAAGCCATTTCCTGGCGATCAAGAAAAGGCATACTCATTAATCCCTCGTAAGCCATTATACAGATCTGCATCAAATTAAGTTTTGCATCTGAGTCTAAGGTGCTGACATCAATTTCTTCATTAAGGTTAATGCTTTCAAAATGCGTATATTGGGTCTCTAACAGAATATCACCTATGTTTCTCAATGAACTATCAACTTGTTTAACATCTCTGTCCAGTCTTGAGAGAACGCTAAGTAACGTCTCATTTGAAATATTTTCAATAGGATTATTCTCAATGATATTACAGATATCATATAGGTGTATAAAACTTTGATGACAGAACTTTTTAGCCTCTTCAATTTCAGAAAGAACCGCATAATTCGAGGAATATTTAAACCGCTTCTCAAGAGATATCAGATCTTCAACTAAAGCTTTCAGCTCAAGCGTCAAACCGTTTATCTGCATCAAACAAGTATTTGAACCAATTAAGTCGAATGTTTTATCTTTATAGTTCAAATCTTGAATATCATGGATAATCTCCTCAATAGTTGGTTCAACATTTTTTAGAAAATCATAATTTAAAGATATTCTTCTTCTTTTCAACTTTTGCTTTATGAAGTGAAACAACTTCCTCAACTTCATACATGACCTTAACCGAAACATAAAAAACTGTCTTTATATCTATGATTTGAACATGAATAATCGAACATAAACAAGCAAAATTATGAACTACTACCAGTTAAGTTGAACTAATATATTAAACTAAAGACAAAGTAGTAAGTGATCATGCAATTATGTGTAAGTGCATCGAGGAATTGTTATGGAATTCGAAGAGATAATCTCTGGCGTTAAAAATAAATTGGATTTACTTCATCATGCTTGCCTGGGGGCAAAACAATTAAATCTATTAGACATAGATTCGCACTTTAATTTAACGAATTCGTTCTCGAACTCCCTCAAAGAAATTACATCAGTCTACCTTAATAAAAAAACAGTCACTGAATCAGAGTCTGATTTAAGGAATCACTTCAATATCAGCTGCAACATGCTCGTTCAGTCTATCGAACAAGCGATATCAAATTTGACATCTGAAACAGGCAAACCTTTAGAGGAACTACTTGAGCTATACAATAAAGTTGCAGACACGGAAGCAAAATCGGAAATTATCAATCATCTAAAAAAGATGAGCCATCAAGTAACAGAACATATATCTGCTATCACTGCAGCTGAAAATGGTCTTCTCAAAGCCGACATTAATATCCTTGAAAAATCATTTCTGAAACTTTTTGGATTTAAAGCCTCATACCCCTCCGCTTTGGAAAATATTAAGTTTGCATTAAAGTCTGCTATCGAGAGACAAGTCAATTTACAACAAACATCGTACACCTCAGCAAGCGACCTTAGTGATGATTCAATATTCATTCTGATTAATGAGGCAACTAAAAGCCTGATGTTTCCCAAAAAATACATGAAACATTTCATGTGTTTAGTAAAATTCTCGATTGAATTGGAACAGCGCGACAATGATGGCATTACAGCAAAATTTTCACCCGACCTTTTCAAACCTCTAATCAGTATTATTTTGGACATTCGAAATGGACTATTAGAGTTGAAAGAAAAACTTGACATCTTGGCCAACAAGAATAACATCCAAAATTCTGTAGATACTGCAATCACATATCTCAGCAGCTTCACCAATGAAATAGAGAGAAACATCATTCTTTCTGAAAACAACTTATCTGAAATAATCCTCCTTCTAAAAGAGGCATACAGAAACCATAAAGCATTCAAAGACCTCCCTCTTTCTAAAAAAGAGATATCTAATTTGGCTGATGAAATCGAATCTCTTGGCTCAAAAGCCAGAAGTCTCATCAATAAAAAAATTGCATTTTACGAAAATGAATCAAGCCTGGACAAAAGATTACAAATCAAAATTGAAGGTTTTGAATGCAGGCGAATATATACAAACTGTAGAAATAAAGCCACTGACATCAATTTATTAAAAAAAGCACTACTTGAAACACATGACTCATCGATTAACGATAAACTGAAAGCCCTCAAGGAAAATTATATTTCCGAAGCCAAAAATGAAGAGGGTGGCATATTTGAACTGGTCATGACCATGATTGATAATGAATTAAACATTCTTAAAGGAAAAGTCGAAACAGATCTGTTTAAGCATTTCTGCAATGACTTGATTGATGGCTATTATTTTTATGAAGTCAAGAGACTCTCGACTGAATACATACCCGAAACAGCTTACGCCTGTTTAAATATATTTAATATCTCTGATCTAACAAATTTCATAATGAGCAACATTGACAACCTCCCAAAAAACAACATAGAAAGTTGCTTGGAGCTCTCCGCAGAAATAGCATTTGTCGCACTTGAAAACGATCCCAGCCAGAACATGATTGAAGTTTTCCAAAATCTTCTAAATTCACTTCTTGCAAGACGATTCCACAAGTACGCATATAGAATTCATACAAAACTCCAAGAAGCACAAGAAGTTAAAATACCAATCATTGAAGCTGAAAATAATTTTTATGAAAATCTGAACAATAATTTAAAAAACATATCAGAAGAGGGGGTCAAATCTGTTAACTACAAAGAGTTTCTAACTTCCTTATCTGAGGAAATCAATCAAACCTTCTGTTATTATTCCAGAATGTTACATCCATCAGATTTTAAAAGCACCAATTGGCAAATCAGAGACATCAAGTATGACGCGAACAACAACTCCTTGGCAAAAATCATTTCTTTTTCAGAAAATCTAGGAATATTTGTTGCTCAAACCATCTTGATGTCAGAAGATAGCCCTCGACATTCTCTAAACTCCGTAAACAACCTTTACTATTTTTATATTGATTTGCTAGAAGCGCTCATTAATTTGAAAGATCTCAATGGAGCTTTATCAATATACACCGCATTAACATCTCCAGCGATTAGCAATCTTGCAGTGTATATTAAAAACCCAGTCGCTGAAAAATTTAAAAACATTTTTAACCTTGCAGAAGATGGACTCAAAAATCTGGAAAATTACGAAAAACAATCAACCACCCCAATACAATATCTTGCATATCAGCGATTTAATGAAATTGATTTTGAGTCACGAAATCTTCCTAAATTATTTGTAAATTTGGGTGGGTTCTTAAGGTGGTATTTTAAAGGAATTAATAAAAATACTAAATCAATAATCAAGCCAAACCTAGACGCCATTCTCTCAAATGAAAATCGAAAAATTAAATGGATACATGATAATAGTTTGCAGAGCAGCCTGGATGTAGAGGAATATTTTCTTAGTATTTCACATGAAATAAACCCACCATTAAAGAGGTTAGAGACCATTGAGGCACTGGGCTCATGTCTTAATCAGTTTCTGAAACGGGATAAAGTCTTAAGATTTAACAACAATGAGAGCATGGATGATATAATCAGCTACATCAGCTTGCTGATTCAAAACAACCCTTCCACAAGATTAAATGCTGCAATCGAGACAATTTTACTAGCCTCAAAATTTCTAGGTGAAGACACATTAGGTACAATAATCACAGATGCATTATGCATTTACAGAGATCGAATTCAAAAAGAACTGACAAAAAAAGAGTTATCAGAAGAAAGCAAAAGCATAATTATTATTTTCTTCAAAGACCTGAACGAAAATCATGTCGTTTTGGAGCAAATAAAAAATCTAACCCGCAATCACCCATTACACGCTGTTGTCTCTGAATTAAAAGCCTTGATGAACGAATTCAAATTTATCGACAAAGGCATAAAGTCTCTCAGTCATCCAAAAGTAATCCTTCTTGAACAAATTATTTCAAAAATTGGTCTGACAGTAATCAATATATTACCAGAATCAATCAAATTCTTTATTACTCATTTCGATCCATCCGAACCATTACGTTCAGAAAACGAGTTTAATCAATTCCTAATCGATTCGCTTAAAAATGAACTTGGTCAGACAATTAGAAACAATGACGCGATTGAATTTATCCCCCGCATTATTCAATACATCCACATGCCCATCCATCACTGGTCCCCAGACGAAGCTATCAGCATAACGAATGAAATATTAAATTGCAACAAGGACAATATTGACTTTAGCGCCATTGAAAAATACATTGTATTCCTAATTAATCTTAAAGAGCATTTCTCACATTATCAGCTGATTTTTTCTACATTTTCTCAAGGTTACTCTGCCGTAGTTAAACTAAAAAAGGAATTAAATTCATTAGATAATATTGAGTTGCTATTCAAAGCACTTTTAGACGAAACCCAAATCAGTGCCATCGAGCATATTCGCTCCAGCTTGAAACAAATCGAACTCCGCATGACGACATTAAGCTCTCGATACACACTAGATTCTTTTCCACTTTTGATCGAAGAATTCAATGTCTTGATTAATGATTTTGACAATACTGAAGATAAAATTAAATCTCTTCAAAATGATTTAGATGAAGAGAAGCATCTTTCCAGCGAATCTCAACTTTTATCATTATCGCACTTAAACGAATCAATCTACCCAGAAATGCATCTGTTTTATATGAACCATCTCCAAGAAAGATTACAGAATAATCCCACAAATCAAGATAGGATTATAAACCAAGCAATTAGAACAAATATTACAGCTTTAACATCAGTAAATTATAAAGAGCCTCCGATAAAGCTTTACAAAAATACATTGATGATTTCGACAGAGGACTCGAAGACATACAATCAATTTTACAATGATTATCTATCCGTCAAGCACAAGTCGGATGAAGTGAAGCTCAAGTTGATATTTTCATTCTGCTCCAACTACCGTTCTGATACACTAATGCAGATAACTTTAGCTCAAATTCCATTGCTTACAGATATTCCATTTGAAAATGCATTTTATTTCCTGAGCGCCATTTTAACTGAGAATATTTTTGAGAGAGAAGCTATTCTAAAAATTATAAATTCACTCAGAGTCTGTATCGAGAAGATCAACACAAATCAAACTGATCACCTAAACGCTATCATGCTTCGACTTGATAAAATTTTACACTCAACGCCATATTCAGCAGACATCACAATCAACTCACTAAACACCATTCATGTTCTGGATGAATTTAATGCCTTTGTCAGGAATAATGTTTTCAATGCAGAAGCAATCACCCGGGATTTAGATAAATTAGTTATATCCTACTTTGCCCAATCCTCAATTGTTCCTTCTCCTGACTATCGATCAACACAATGGTTTAACTTTTTATCTGAACTACAGTTTTCCCTGAGGAATTTTTATACTGCTTATTTCAATCCTTCAATCCGGTCAAAGCTAGTTTTGCTCTTCCTAACGCTGGCTGAACAATCTGCCATACAAAAGAATTTTCTGATTTCTGATTTGTTTATTGAGCTCGTTGACTCTGACCCTATTAAAAATGATTTAATCGCTTTTAAAAGCATATCGCAGGAAGCTGTTACAAGGATAGAAAGATTGCGTCTATTAAGAGAGGAAACTTTAAATCCAGAAATGATTTCGCTAATCAAATTTTATAGAAAAATCGAAAATATCAAGCACTCGAATGGAGCGTTCGAGGGCAAAATGAGTGAACTTGGTGAGCTAAGCTACAGACTATATCACTTCCACTTAAATGCAATCAAAAATTCTAATGGGGTCGAAATTGAAACTGACATTTTAGATTTTACGAAGCAGTTTTCAGAATTCTTACCCATTCATGAGGTGACTCAAAGCTTGAATCGTCTCGAATATATGGACCTTGCTTTCCAAAACATATCTCCCGTCATCAATGATAAAAGCATAAACCTTAAGTCACTATCAATATTCCTAAAAAACACAATGAGCTTCAGTGTAAGATATTCTAGAAAGATGAGCAAACCTACATGCATTTCGGGGAGAAAAGCAAAGTCCAAAATATTCACAGCAATCAACAATCAATATTCAAAAATGTATGACTCAATTGAATCAGGGAATATCGATCAAATTCAAACCCTTGTCCGAGATTTCTTGACAATATCTCAGCTGTTTGAAGAGTGCCTAATCAGAAACAAAGTGAACCCGAGCCCTCAAATTGAAAAACTGAATACTTTTATCCTGCATCCTGAGTTGATCGAATTAAATAGATGGTACCACAAACATAGACGTTTGAAGAAGGCCAGCTTATTCAAAGTGGTTGGAAAAGACCCTGAATTGGATGCACTATGGCGTATTAATACGATTATTGAAAAATTATCAGTCATTGACAAACTGAGTAAAAAAATTGGGAGCAAACTTTCAATTGAGAAAATATTAAACCTAAAATCTGTTCAACGTAAAATGATGGCGCTTTCCTTCGAGATTAAGGATATCTATGAAAAATCTCAAGCAGAAACCAATGCTGGCCATTTACCAGCATTTGATAACTTAGATGTGTTTCAGTGGACGCGAAAGTATCATAAATTTGAAGATGAAATTAATGATATTTTAGGGATCCGTACAAAAGACAAAGCGGACCAAAAGGCAGAACGATGGAGTTGGCGATTTGCTTTAGAAAAAATTGGCATTCTACCCAAAAGCGATCCTACGTCTGTACCATCCCTAGAAACCGCTAGTCATGTTACAAATGCCTCAGAATCAGAAGAAGTTCCTTATTTAACTACCCTCTCAAATGAATCACAAAGGCAAGATCAGTTAATTAATAGTTTGCAAAGTTTGTTAGAAGGTTCTCTTGACTCACGTTCTCTCATCAAAGAACAGCCAAAGCAGAAGCCTACTCTCCCTTTTTCAACTCAATTTTTGATAAATTCATTTATGCAATCTTTTGATTGGGCAAGCGATGATATCAGGGTATCCATCCCTGACTTGGGGCAACACCGAAGTGGTCTCAATTTATTGGGGTCGAATCAATATATACCTCAAGCGTTACAGGTTGAAGTCATTTCTCTGGTACTCGTCACGATGGATATGATCAGTAAGCTCGCTGGTGCTGATGGCGAATACGCACCTCTCAATTCGAAAAAGATAGATAACCTGGTTAGCGTCATTACACATGCCAATGATGCTATCAACAAATACTTTATAGACACCAAGGCGCCACCTACTTCTGAAAAGATTAATGAATTAATTTCTAAGTTTAAAGCAAAAAAAGATAAGCTGATATTATCAAATGCAACGCTGCACAACGAGGCTAGCCAAGGCCTGTCATCTAGCATCACTCTAAATCCCTCTGCAAATGGATTTCTAAGACATAATGAACATTTAATGCATCAAATGCTCACTGAAAATATTTTTGAAATAGAATATGTTAGTGTACTTTCACCTGAAACTGAATCGCTCGACTTACATGAAGCTATGGAGAATGATCCTGAAACGGAAGCGTTACTGGATTTACTATTAAATCAAGAGCCTGAAGACTCCTCTACGAGCGAAGACGGTCAGATTACACATTAATTTGTTGCTCTACCTGCCTCACTCCCCTAAAATCGGCGTTTTAAGTCAAGGCAAATTGGTATTATGACTCAAGTTTCAAACCAGTGGAGCTCTCAGCTTGCATTTATCTGGGTAACTTCTGGTGCTGCTGTCGGCCTTGGTAACATATGGCTTTTCTCCTATATGGCGGGTGCAAATGGTGGCAGCGCATTTGTGCTAGTTTTCTTGCTCTGTGTTGCTTTGATTGGTATCCCGGCCATGATTTCTGAAGTCCTTGCTGGAACACTCGCCAAACAAAATCCAATCAGTGGACTCAACGCGCTTGCCTCTCAATATCGTGGCCATGGCCTTTGGCCCCTCTTAGGGTGGATGGGCGCGCTGGCACTGTTGATGATTTTAGCTTTTTACAGCGTCGTCGCAGGGTGGGCTTTAGGCTACTTAAGCTATGCGATAACGGGCACTTTTAATCACACCGATAAAGGAAGCATCCTAAGCTTATGGGATCACTTTATAGCAAGTCCTTCATTGTTACTTCTATGGCATAGCCTCTTTATGTTCTTAACGCTTGGGATTGTTGCGAAAGGAATACAAGAGGGTATCGAGCGTGCCTCTAAAATCATGATGCCTGGTTTATTTATTATCTTGATTTACCTAGTCGCTTATGCTGCATTTCACGGGAATTTCAGTGATGGATTTCATTTTCTATTCAGCTTTGATATTGAAAAAATCACCCCTAAAGTGATCCTGGTTGCCATGGGGCAAGCATTCTTTTCACTCGCTGTTGGCGCAGGCTGCATGTTCGTATATGGCGCTTATTTACCCCCCAACTCAAATTTTGTTGGTGCCTTATGCTGGACCGCCGTTCTCAATACCCTAGTCGCATTGTTAGCCGGACTTGCGATTTTTCCATTGGTCTTCGCACAGGGACTAGCGCCGACCTCTGGGCCAGGCCTGATGTTTCAAGCGCTCCCAATTGCGTTTTCACAAATGCCAGGTGGACAGTGGATTGCCATTTCTTTTTTCACATTGCTCATTTTCGCTGCACTCACCTCAACATTTTCTTTGGCCGAACCTTTAGTCATGATATTAATTGAAAAGCTAAATCTTTCTCGTAAAATAGCTTCTCTCGTCGTTGGGCTTGTTGCATGGGCGCTGGGTATCACCGCATTACTCTCTTTTAACATCTGGAAAGAGCTTACTCTTTTTAATCGTTATACATTTTTTGATATCCTAACGGGGATACCGGTCAACATCATGATCCCACTGGGAGGCTTAGGATTCGCTTGTCTTGCTGTTTGGATGCTGCCACAAACTGTCTCCAAAGAACGCATTCATCTCTCTCCTCGTTGCTATCAAATATGGTATATCATCACTCGCTACGTCACCCCAATTGGCATTACGACAGTGTTCATCTACGGTTTAATCTCATAAAAGGAGTTCTCAATGTCCCTTACTAATACTACCCAAAAATTTGGAGTCATTACTCGATTATTGCATTGGTCAATTTTTGGAATATTCGTGCTTCAATTCTTTTTAGTGTACCGTCGAGAATATTTCCCTGAAGACGCTCCAGAAAAGCTTCAATATATCTTGTTACACAAGTCATTGGGTGTTGTCGTATTAGTGCTCGCCTTGTTTATGATTTTCTGGCGTCATCTTGGTAAACGGCCCGCTTTTGTGGCTAATATGAGTCGTTTTGAAAAAAAATTAGCCGGTTCAGTCCATGTTCTACTCTACATCCTGATGCTCGCCATGCCCTTAACCGGTATTGCAATGTCAATGTATTCTGGATATGGTGTTTCGGTCTTTGGTCAATTCAATTTACCCATGTTGGTTCAGAAAAACAAAGAAATTGCCAGTATTTTTTACGAAATGCATGTCTGGATCTCTTATGCCGTGATTGGGATTGTTGGCCTTCATATACTGGGAGCGCTGATACACCATTTTATCCGGAAAGATGAAACCCTAAAGAGAATGATCTAAATAAAGCAGGGTAATCCTCAATTGATCAGCCCGGTATTTTGCTGCGCAAAATATTGGGTTGTCCTGTGACAAGCTCAACAAATTCTAGTCATCTAACTGCATACATATTAAAATTTATTTGCTAACTAACATCTAAGTCGCTAAGATCCCCCCCTCTGCATTCCATCAAGGTATTTAAAAGATGTTAAAAAAAATAAGTGAGCTATGTGGCTTTTTAAGTTATTCTGTTCGTTTTAATATTATTTCCAAGAACTGGCAGCCCGCTCACATTGCCGATTTAAATAATCGAAACCGATTTATCCGCGGATTGTTACAGCGGACATGGGTACCGACTAACGTGGCTGATATGAGTGGGAATAATACTTTTAAAGGATTAAATGATAACACCTTAGCCTATGATTTACCTTTTCTATTGGCTCGCAACTCTGGTATTCAATCACTTGACCTTTCAAAAAACGACCTTGGCGAAGCCACATTGCGAAGAATTCGACAATCACTCCCTTCTACCAAAATCACGATCCTTAAATTATCAGGTCATCAATTTAATGAGGCTGCAAAAAGCAGGCTTCCCCAGTTGATAGAGTGCAAGAACCTAGAAACGCTTGAGCTGATAAATTGTAATCTTGAGGAACAAGACATATCAGCTTTAATTACCGTTTTAAACCGAAATACCAGCCTTAGAAATCTGAATATTTCCGATAACCAGGCAACTGAAGCACAACTAACCCAGATCAATAGGATTTTATCGAGAAATAATAGTTATCATCATTATCAAAACACCTTTCAAAAGGAAAACATTCTAGACTTACAACGTTGTACACTTGATAAAGAACAACTTGAAGATTTAGCCTTCTACATTCAAAGGCAAAAGCCATTCTTTTTTCAAAGCGCCTCTCTTAAAGAAATCAAAATGCCGATGCTTGAAGCTGATTTAAAAGATAAAGATTTTGCATCACTCATCGAAGCGCTAAAAGCAAATAATCGAATTACTTCTCTTACGATGTGTTATGAGGGGGTTAGCGATTCAGTTGAACAGCAAATTAGAACTCAGTTGATGCTCAATAAAGCACGTACGAAGATACTGGATAAACCAGGCAGCCTATTAGGAAACTCGCTAAATTATTTATTTAAATCCGAAATTCTGGTACTACCACTACTTGCCTTAGTCCCAGCACTGCCTTTTATACCGGTCCTTCTCGGTGTAATCGCCTTACGTTTCGCTTCTCAAGCCTATTTCTCTCGTGAGCTGAACAACGCGAAAACCCTTGATTTGACACAACCAGAAAATACAGCTGCCATTAAGCTGGGCAAAGAGGCAGCACATTCATGGCTAGCCTACCTTAACCCCAAAGCCTATACTCCAATGGCCTACCTGGGATACACGATTGAACGAGATAACCTCAGCGCGAAATACGGTGTTGAAGCAGAGTGTTTTAAGCCTGTTGTGTCTAAGGCTAAAATTTAACATATCAATATGCCATACAGGGCCGCCACAGGGAGCGGCCCCTACGGTGTTGTACCCATGTTATATACTCTATTAAGGAAATATTAGAGTATGCACCCAATGAAACTGGAAATATTGATACTGGGCTGCGCAGGGATTGCGCTCCTTTATGGTTTATACGCTACTTATACTATCCTCGCTTGCCCCCGCGGCAATCCTCGTATGATTGAAATCACAGCCGCCATCCAGGAAGGTGCCGAGGCTTATCTCAACCGCCAATATAAAACTATCGCTCTCGTTGGCATCATCATCGCTATCGCTTTAACCGCGTGCTTAGGCAAATACGTTGGCATAGGATTTCTCTTAGGGGCCATTTTATCTGGAACAGCAGGCTATATCGGTATGAATATCTCAGTTCGAGCCAATGTCAGAACAGCGGAAGCCGCTCGAGATGGACTCACTAAAGCCCTGAACATCGCATTTAAAGGAGGGGCCATCACCGGTATGCTGGTAGTTGGGTTGGGGTTATTCGGGATCACAAGTTATTACTGCTGGCTCACCTCGATGCAAGTACCCTTAAGGCAAATGATGGAGTCCCTCGTCGCTTTAGGATTCGGCGCTTCTTTGATTTCTATTTTCGCTCGCTTAGGCGGCGGTATTTTCACTAAAGGAGCAGATGTAGGGGCTGACTTGGTTGGAAAACTTGAGGCTGGCATTCCTGAAGATGATCCGCGCAATCCTGCTGTTATTGCTGATAACGTTGGTGATAATGTTGGTGATTGCGCTGGTATGGCCGCTGATCTCTTTGAAACCTATGTCGTCACTCTGGTTGCAACCATGGTTCTAGGTAGTCTCTTTGGCACCTCAGAAGCTCTGCATCAATTGTTACTGTACCCCCTACTCATTGGTGGTGTTTGTATTATTGCCTCTGTATTTGGCATCTACGCCGTCAGACTAGACTCTAGTCAAAATATTATGTGGGCTCTCTACAAGGGTGTACTCACTTCATCATTATTATCTTTGGTCTTTATTGCCTTAGTGACTCATTTATTCGTTGGATTCACTGGAAGTCTTGTATTAACCATCGGTTCCCTCAATGGGCTCCAACTTTTTCTATCAGCGATGATTGGATTGGGCGTGACCGGACTGATTGTTTGGATTACTGAATATTACACCTCAACCCAATATCGACCGGTACAAAGCATCTCAGCTGCCTCAACAACCGGTCATGCAACCAATATTATTCAGGGACTCTCCGTGGGACTCGAAGCATGTGCGCTACCGGTTATTGTTATTTGCTTCGGCATATTGTTAGCCTACTTAACCGCTGGCCTATATGGCATTGCGATTGCAGCAACGTCCATGCTTTCGCTGGCAGGTATGATTGTTGCGCTCGATGCCTATGGCCCCATCACAGACAATGCCGGTGGTATTGCTGAAATGGCGGATTTACCACATGAAGTACGTATCATCACCGATAGTTTAGATGCCGTAGGCAATACCACCAAAGCAGTTACAAAAGGCTATGCCATTGGATCGGCTGGACTCGCTGCACTTGTTTTGTTCTCTGCTTACATTGAAGATCTGAAGTTTTATTTTCCCGCCCTGAAAATAGAGTTTTCCTTAACCAGCCCGTATGTCGTTGTTGGACTTTTTATGGGGGGATTACTCCCCTTTCTAATGGGTGCCATGGGGATGCGCGCCGTTGGGCGTGCAGGTGCTCAGATTGTTCTTGAAGTCCGCAGACAATTTCAAACCATACCTGGCATCCTAGAGGGCACCGCTAAACCCGAATATGGTCATGCGGTCGATTTACTCACGAAAAGTGCGATTAAAGAAATGATCCTCCCATCGCTCTTGCCAGTCCTATCACCTGGTATTTTATTTTTTGTTGTGCGGTGTATAGCTGGCATTGAAGCAGCTTTCAGCGCCCTTGGTGCGCTACTATTAGGCACCATTATCACGGGTCTTTTTGTGGCTATTTCAATGACCTCTGGCGGTGGTGCATGGGACAATGCTAAAAAATATATTGAAAGCGGTCATCATGGCGGGAAAGGATCTGAAGCCCATAAAGCCGCTATTACTGGCGATACCGTTGGGGATCCTTATAAAGATACGGTTGGACCTGCTGTCAATCCAATGATCAAGATTGTGAATATAGTCGCGATATTGATGCTGGCAATGCTCAGTAATTTCCAGCTATAATTTATTTACTGGCTTTGATCAAGCCTCTCCCGACTTCCGCAAAATGCACGAATTGTAGTGCAGGTCCCCAAAAAAATTGGCGTTTTTAAAAATTAAAAAGACACCTCGGGATTTAGATGTGCTTTCTAACACATCAAGTAGCTGGAATAGTGCTATGTGCTCCCCTCTCCCACAATTGGGAGAGGGGAGCACATAGCACTATTCTAATTAATCTTCTATTTCAAATGAAAGGCATTTTAAGCAAACCCATGGTATAAAGGGAATGATACTGAGATTTAGTAATTTAATTCAACTAAGAGTGAGTGGGATAATCACTTTTTTTAAAAACGCCAATCTTTGGGGGCCTGCACTACAATTCATGCATTTTGTGGAACTCGGGCGTATCGTCGAATTGCAACAAGATATGATAAAACAAAGGTAATTTTCATCGGAGCATTAACTGTCGTCCCAATACTTGTGTGGTTGAAACTTTAAGGACACGCCCTAGCTATAATTTATTTACTGGTTTTGATCAAGCCTCTGAAATATTCGTCAGGGACTTCAGGATTAGAAAGAATTTCTATAGCGCGTGCTCTGAATTTGTTTTTCTTATCATGCACGTGAGTATTTCTGAATATGTCACCATTCGAGTCTGTGGTGAAATGTTTAATGCAAGCATCATGAGCCGTCTCACCTTTACCATTGACGACTAGATTTTTCTCATTCTCTCGTCCCGCTATTACTCTTGTAATCAGTATCTTAGACTGCATTAACTTCATTAAATATAAGGGCAATTGAACTTTCAAAAGCTGCATATGACTTGATGAAGACTCTAAAAGTGAATTTTGTTGGAAATAATCAAATAAATCACCATTATAACCCACAGGCAAATATGAACCTACTTTCTCAAGTTTTCTCCAACCATCAATCGCATAAATAGCGCAGCTATGTGTATCTCGCTGTAATGCTAAATCAGGAATATATACTTTCACAGGGCGATCAACAAAAGTTCTGTCAATTTCATCTAATCTAGTTTTAAAGTAAGTGGGAAATGAATCTAAAATAAAAATCGAGACATTTCCTTGCGAGTCAATCCTGACCTCACCACAACTCCAATGCTTGCCACTAATCATGAAACGCTCACGAAAAGAGTGAGATTTTTCTTTTACATATTGACAATAAGTTTGAAACTCTGTGAGATTACTTGAAGTATTAGAATCGAGGATTTGAGTATTAGCACTATAATTAATAAATCTAGTTTCAACGCTTATTTTTTTTCATTGATATAGGATAAACAAGTGAGCTATCCATGAATGGGTTCAAATTTGCCAAACAAATCGGAAGTGAGTTCACTTGCCAGGTGTCGTTTCAAGCGCTTAATCAGTCTTGATTGCTTTGAGAGATTTTGTTGAGATTCGCCAATCATTTGAAGTAACCGAGTCAAAATTTCAATATTACTGGTTATTTCATGTTTATTCAAAGCGAATCAATACAAACGGCATAAAAAATCAGATAAAACGAGTTAAAGCGATCTAATCTCTTTATATTCTGCCTTCCAAATCAGGTCATCAATCACGTCTTCTATTTGACGCCCAAGTTGTTTGGTCGCCACCTTCTCTTGAATAGCCATATTGGCGACATCACAAGCCACCAATCGAGAGACCCCAAGAATGTCAGACAAAGCTGGTAATAGAGCGCCTTCTGGATTAGAGCGTACAGGAGCCAATTTACTCAACGCTAAGCTAGCAGCCCACAACATGTTATCTGTCAATTCTGACGCGCCAACAGCCAGCACACCCAGCCCAATCCCTGGAAATGCAAGTGCATTATTACATTGAGCTATCCGATAGCTTTTGCGATTATAATCAACATCCCCGAAAGGACTGCCCGTTGCAATTAACGCGCTCCCATGCGTCCATTGGAAAATATTCTCAGGCCGCGCCTCACATTTCTCTGTCGGATTGGATAATGGAAATATAATCGGGCGAGCAACGTGCTTATTCATTTCAATAATGATGTCCGGTGTAAATGCACCTCGAACTGTTGAGCATCCGACCAAAATCGTCGGTTTAATCCCCCGCACCACATTCATCAAATCCAAATCTGGCCATTTCGCGACTTCATCCTTAGTGCGTGCATAGGGTTTTTGAAATGTTGTCAGACTGGGTGAATCTTCGAGCAATAAACCATATTTATCAATCAGCCAGAATCGTTTGCGGGCCTCTTCTTGAGATAATCCATAGCGGATCATTGCAGCACAAAGCTGATCAGCAATCCCCACCCCCGCCGTCCCGGCGCCAAATATCACCACACGCTGATTTTGAAACGGAATTTTAGTTGCATTCACAGCAGCAAGCAGCGCCGCAAGCGTTACAACGCCCGTACCCTGCATATCATCATTAAACATGCAATGCTTAGATTTATGTTGATCTAAAATGCGTCTCGCATTGTCTCGTCCAAAATCTTCCCAGTGCAAAAACGAATTGGGGAATTTTTGATGAACCAGATCTACAAACTGTTTGATAAAATCATCATATTGCTGACCTCGAACGCGATTCGCACGCCAGCCCACATAAAGCGGATCATTCAATAATGTCTTATTATCAGTGCCTACGTCTAAAATAATGGGTAACGTTCGATAAGGATTAATACCACACAAAGAATACACCATCAATTTAGCGATGGAGATATTCATACCACCTATCCCTTGATCGCCGATGCCTAGCACCCCTTCCCCATCTGTGACTACAATCAAGTCGACTTCCGGATAAAACCGATTGTCAAACATTTTTTCCATTTTGTCTTTTTCAGCGAAATTTAAATATAGACCACGAGGTTGACGGTATTCTTCACTAAAAAACCTTACAGCCTCTCCAACACCAGGGGTGTAGAGCACCGGAAAACATTCTGCTAAATGCCCACTCACAAATTTATAAAATAAAGTTTCATTTCGGTGGTGAAGGCTGTGCAAAAAAATAAATTTCTGCAAATCACTAGGATAACGTTGATATTGATATCGAATGCGAGCAACTTGTTCATCAAGGGTTTCTACACGTGCCGGAAGCAGACCCACCAATTCAAGCTTATCTCTTTCTTCTAATGAAAAAGCGGTATCTTTATTCAGCAAAGCAGACTGTAGCAACGCTTTCCCTTTAAGAGCCGTTGCTATCCATTCATATCCTGTAATTTTATCTATATGATGTTCATATTGCAGCATAGAATATTATTTAAACGCCTTTCTCGCATTATAAAACAATTGCATCCAAGGGCTCTCTACAGACCATGTTTTAGGCGCCCATGAAAACTGTGCTGTCCTAAAAACGCGTTCTGGATGAGGCATCATCATCGTGATCCGGCCATCCCGGGTTGTTAGCCCTGTAATCCCTTCTGGTGAACCATTCGGGTTATGTGGATAACGCTCTGTAGGGACACCTAACGGGTTAATATATTTCAAAACCACTAATTGTTGTGTCGTCACCTGCTCCTTGGAAGTTAAATCTTCAAATAAGGCGTGCCCCTCGCCATGTGAAACAACAATGGGGAGCTGAGAACCTGACATCCCCTGTAAAAATAGAGAGTGCGATTTTTGTATCTCTACCATGGAAAGTCTAGCTTCAAATTGACGAGATGTATTGCGAACGAACCGAGGCCAATGCTCTGTGCCAGGTATGACTTCTCGAATACCGGCTAACATCTGACATCCATTGCAGACACCTAAAGTCAGAGTGTTGGGATTTTCGAAAAATTTTGAAAATACTGCTTTAAGCGTATCGTGATATAAAATAGCTTTCGCCCAACCTAAGCCAGCTCCCAAAACATCCCCATAAGAAAAGCCACCGCAAACCGCTAGAACCTGAAAATTAAGTAAGGATTCGGGTTTCAAAAGCAAATCACTCATATGCAGATCAATAGCTTCAAAACCAGCATGGTGAAACGCTGCCGCCATCTCAAGATGTCCATTCACACCTTGTTCCCTTAATATCGCCACGCGTGGTTTTTGCGTGACAGAAGGCGTCGGTTTTAGAATTTCAAAAGTTTGCTTAGAAAATAGCTTCGGAAGCTCGTGAGATTCAATGGCTTCAAAGGCTTCCTTTGCACAATCTGGATTATCTCTTAATGCTTGTAGACGATAACTGGTTTTTGACCAAAGCTGATGCAATGACATAATGCTTTCTTTATAAATCGTTCTACCATTGGACTGGATTCGACATTCTTTTTCTTTAATCAAAGAAGCAGTCTGATAAACAGGAATATTCTTTGTTTTAAAGGCATGAATAATAGCATCGGCCTCACTGATTTTAACTTGGATCACAGCACCCAGCTCTTCATTCAACAAAAACGAAATCGGATCATCATCACAAACAATTTCAATACCGACCTGCGCGGTAAAGGCCATCTCCAGCAAAGTCACCAAAAGGCCTCCATCACTGCGATCATGGTAGGCTAAAATTTTCCCAGCATCATTAAGTGATTGTATTAAGTCGAAATAAGAGGCTAAATCCTGAACTTGATCCAAATCAGGTACGGTATTACTTTGTTGCAGCGTAATTTGCTCATACACACTACCGCCTAACCGATTCAGACCTTGACCCAAATCAATTAATAACAAAGTTGTTTCCACATCTTGCATTAACTCTGGCGTTAAGGACTGCCTAATATCATCTACAGGTGCAAATGCAGATAAATTTAAGGTCACAGGACTAGAGACTTGATGGTGAATATTACCAACATGCCAAGCTGTCTTCATCGACAATGAGTCTTTCCCAACCGGTATCGCAATTCCTAAATCAACACAAGCTCGGCTCAGAGCCTCTACGGCTAAATATAAACGACTCTCTTCTTGTTTATCCTGACAATTTGCCATCCAATTGCCTGAACATTTAATATCCTTTATCGTTCGGATAGATGCAGCACACAAATTCGTAATCGCTTCACCTAATGCCATTCGAGAAGCAGCCGCCGGATCGACTAAAGCAATCGCTGGTCTTTCTCCAATACTCATCGCTTGCCCTGACCATTCTAGGTAGCTGGATGCCATCACAGCACAGTCTGCAACAGGAATTTGATAAGGACCTACCATTTGATCCCGATGGACCAATCCTCCCACAGTTCTATCGGCAATTGTAATTAAAAAACTCTTATCAGCAACTGCTGGAAATTGTAAAACGCGCGATATCAATTCAGATAGCTCAGGTGCGTCTGATTTGATCGCTTGCCTTGAGATGATAGCTTGATACGATTTTTGAGGTAAAGGCAATTTACCTAACAGCACAGACATTGGTAAATCAATCGGCGCATTCTCAAAGAGTGGATCTTCAACTTTGAGATGCGGCGACTCCGTCGCGTATCCAACGACAGCCACAGGGCATCGCTCTCGCTTAGCAATCATTAAAAATTGCTCTAATTTTTGATGTTCGATTGCTAAAACGTAACGCTCTTGCGCTTCATTGCACCATATTTCCAGTGGTGATAATCCAGGCTCTGCACTGGGTATAGCACGCAAATTAAACGTAGCACCCTGGCCTGTGGCGTGAACCAATTCAGGTAAGGCATTACTTAAACCACCAGCCCCAACGTCGTGAATTGATAAAATAGGATTCCCCTCTTTTAACGCCCAACATCGGTCAATCACTTCTTGACAGCGGCGTTCGATTTCAGCATTCGAGCGTTGTACAGAAGCAAAATCTAGCTGTTCATCACTTTGACCCTGTGTCATTGAGGAGGCCGCACCACCACCTAATCCAATTAACATAGCCGGCCCACCCATCACAACAATCGGAGTACCCGCTGGAAAAAATTGTTTTTCTACTTGCTGGGGTAAAATATGACCAATTCCACCTGCTAACATGACCGGTTTGTGATAGCCAAATGATTGACCAGCACAAGGCCCTGTAGCTTCAAATGTTCTGAAATACCCACATAAATTAGGTCGACCAAACTCATTGTTAAATGCTGCAGCCCCAATAGGCCCTTTCAACATGATTTCTAGGCTAGTTGAAATACGAGCTGGGTAGTTAATATCCAACTCCCAAGGCTGGGTTAGGCCAGGTATGCGTAAATGCGATACGGTGAAGCCACATAAGCCTGCAATAGGTTTGCCACCCCGTCCGGTGGCACCTTCATCTCTAATTTCCCCACCCGAACCCGTTGCGGCTCCTTCAAAAGGCTCAATTGCAGTTGGATGATTGTGGGTTTCTACTTTAATGAGCAAAGCTCGAGCTTCATCAACATACCGATAACAGTGTTTCTCATCAGGATAAAATCCTTTTTGAGCATATCCTGTCAGGACTGCTGCATTATCTTCATAGGCTGACAACAATCCGTCAGCACCTTCTGAGGTTTTTTTGATTAGTCCAAATAAACTGTCTTCTTGATTGTCCCAAGAGGCTCTAAAAATCTTATGCCTGCAATGTTCCGAATTTGCTTGCGCAAACATCATGAGCTCAACATCTGTTGGATCGCGCCCTAACTCGCTATAATTATCAAACAGATAATTGATTTCCACATCAGAAAGCGCAAGCCCCAAAGCCTGATTCACTTGCACAAGCGCTTGTCGGCCTTCTGATAATAATGGAATAGATTGATACGTTCTTGGTTTATCATGTGAGAAGAAACACGCTAAATCGCTTAAATTGTAAACAACAGTTTGCGTCATACGGTCATAGACACATTTGTCTTTAAAGTGTATCCAACCACGTTCAATGCGCTCAACTGGCAGATTAGCAAGTTTTGCAATCTCAGTCGCTTTCGAGGACCATGGGGAAGTCGTCCCAAAACGTGGAACAACGATACCCTTCACTTCTGAATTTTCGGGGTTGTTGCCCGCCCCCACTTCGCAATCCTCATGTACTTCATGTACACTCCGGTTGCTCAGGGGCTTGGCGCCTACCCGAAAAATCATCTGTTGTGGGTATATACCTTTCACTTCTGAATTTTCTGAGGGATTGCCTATGCCTGACTCTACTATTTCGGCACCCAGCAGTTCCATCAATCTGCTTAAATCAGTTTGTGATAAAGATTTTTCTAATTCAACAAGAAAAATTTCAGCAACTGGAAGCGCTTTCCAATTTTTTGCCACTAGAATCAGCATGTTTTCTTCTCGCTTTAAAAAAGGATTGTAATAAAGCACGACATTCATGAATCAGAATTCCGCCGGTCACATCAATTTTATGCAGCCTTTTAGGATGATTTAAAATATCTAGCACACTCCCACAAGCACCCGCTTTTTCATCAAAGGCACCAAAGACTACTCGGGCAATGCGCGCATGTTGAATGAGACCTGCACACATGGCACAGGGCTCTAAGGTCACATAAAGTGTGGTATTTGGTAATCGATAATTCTCTAGAATTTTTGCCGCTTGCCTGATGACATCCATCTCCGCATGTAAGGACGGATCCCTTGTCTGAATAGGCTTATTCCATCCCCTGGCGATAGGGATATCATCTGATACCAAAACAGCCCCAACAGGTACTTCGCCAGCCGCTTCTGCTTCCTCGGCGCACCTGATCGCTTCTTGCATCCAAAAGCGATCCCGATCAGTCATCTTATTCCCACTCAATTGTCGCGGGCGGTTTATGGGTCACATCAAAAGTCACACGGCTAATACCACGCACCTCATTGACAATTCGAGTCGCTGCCTCAAACAATAAGTCATAAGGTAACTGACAACAATTAGCCGTCATAAAATCAGTGGTTTCAACTGCACGAAGCGCAATCACTGGCTCGTACTGGCGAGCATCTCCGACAACGCCAACTGATTTAACGGGTAAAAGCACGGCAAAAGCCTGTGCAGCCCGATGGTACCATTGATGTTTCTCCAATACCTGCATGAAGATATGATCTGCTTTTTGCAAACGCTCGATATATTCTGACTTCACTTCTCCCATGATTCGAACGGACAGTCCAGGACCGGGAAATGGATGACGATGAACAATCTTCTCAGATAATCCCAACTTAAGCCCAATTGCACGCACTTCATCTTTAAAAAGCATTCTAAATGGTTCTAATAATTTAAAGGGCAATCGCTCTGGCAACCCCCCCACATTGTGATGTGATTTAATCACTTTAGCACTGGAAGCTTGATGATTACCTGCTGATTCAATCACATCAGGATAAATAGTACCCTGCGCAAGCCAGCTGATATTGGTTAAATCTTTAGCGGCCTTCTCGAATACCTCAATAAATAATCCACCCACGATTTTACGTTTTGTTTCGGGGCAATCTTCCCCCTTTAAGGCACTCAGAAAGGTTTCTTTAGCATTAACTTGTGTGACATCCAGTCCAAGTCCTGTAAAGCTCGCCATCACTTGCTCTGCTTCTTGAAAACGTAATAGGCCTGTATCCACAAATACGCACTTTAATTGCTTGCCGATTGCACGGTGCAACAAAAGTGCTAGGACGGAAGAGTCTACACCACCTGATAAAGCCAGCAGGACATTTTCTTGCCCCACTTTTTGTCGAATACTTTGAATTTCCTCTTCGATGATATTATCTGCAATCCATCGTGCATCACATCCACAAATCTGATGTACGAATTGCTTAATCATCTGATGACCACCCAACGTATGCGTCACTTCGGGATGAAATTGAACCCCATAATAGCGTTTCGCATCACAAGCCATTGCTGTGATGGGCGCATTGGAACTCTTGGCAATCGCTATAAATCCTGGCGGTAAGGCAGCCACATGATCGCCATGACTCATCCATACCTCTAAATCATTGACCCCATCGAATAAAGCAGATGGTGCTGTGATTTCGATTCGAGCATCTCCGAATTCCCGTTTAGCAGCTGCTTGAACGGCCCCACCTAATTGATGGGCCATCGCCTGCATGCCGTAACAAATCCCTAAAACTGGACAATTCAGCTCCCATACAACTTCTGGAATACGAGGCGTATCGTCATGGACAACCGTTTCAGGGCCACCCGATAAGATGACGCCATTAGGTGCAAATTGCTTGATTGTCTCCTCAGAAACAAAATAAGGCTGGATCTCACAATAGACCCCTGCTTCACGCACTCTTCTGGCAATGAGCTGTGTTGTTTGAGAACCAAAATCTAATATCAAAATCTTCTGCATGTGAAAGACCTTACTGCTCAGTACGGTAGTTAGGAGCCTCTTTTGTGATAGTGACATCATGTACATGGCTTTCCCTGACGCCCGCTTGTGTCACTTTAATAAACTTTGTTTGTGTGCGCATACCAATGAGGTCGGCTACACCACAATATCCCATACTAGAGCGTACCCCCCCCATTAGTTGGTGGACAACGCTTAACATAGTGCCTTTATAGGGCACCCGACCTTCAATCCCTTCTGGTACGAATTTGTCGGTTTGATTTTCGTGCGATTGGAAATAACGATCTTTTGCACCTTGCGCCATCGCCCCCAAAGAACCCATCCCTCTGTAGGATTTATAAGAACGGCCTTTATACAAAATTGTTTCACCAGGCGCTTCATCCGTTCCCGCTAATAAACTGCCGACCATCACACAATGTGCGCCAGCTGCAATCGCTTTAGCAATATCCCCTGAAAAACGTAAGCCACCATCTGCAATCACGGGAATATTGAGATCTTTCAATGCCTTAGTGACATTCATGATCGCCGTCATTTGAGGAACCCCAACACCTGCAACAATACGCGTGGTACAAATGGAACCTGGCCCAATCCCAATCTTCACACCATCTGCCCCAGCTTCAACGAGCGCTAACGCGCCTTCTGCAGTTGCGATATTGCCGCCAATCACATCAATATCTGGGAAAT
The DNA here is from genome assembly GCA_046348545.1 of Gammaproteobacteria bacterium. GTDB lineage: Bacteria > Pseudomonadota > Gammaproteobacteria > Berkiellales > Berkiellaceae > JAXMEB01. Next base: position 402,134 of record JAXMEB010000004.1, on the reverse strand, counting down.
TTTGTTTGATCCATCTAACACGATCGATAACACCTTGCGAGTGCCCATGCGCAGTATCAACCACTAAGACGTCAACACCTGCAGCAACCAAAGCTTCAACCCGCGCCCCGGTATCTTGCCCCGTACCGACTGCAGCGCCTGTTCGGAGGCGACCTGAGGCATCTTTGGACGCCAGCGGTTTATCTTTTGCTTTTTGTAGATCTTTTACGGTCACCATACCGCGAAGTTGGAAATGCGCGTTAACGACCAGAATCTTCTCAAGCCGATGGCGACGAAACAGTTTATTGATCTCTTCTTGAGAAGTGCCTTCTCTGACGGTCACCAGCCGGTCTTTAGGGGTCATAATAGACGCAACTGATTGACTTGCATCATTCTCAAAGCGCCAATCGCGATGAGTTACAATCCCGACCAAATGATCACCTTCAGTGACAACTGGCACCCCTGAAATATGATATTTTTCGACTAACGCCATTAAATCGCCGATACAAGCTTCCGGGTGAATGGTGATGGGCTTAGAAACGACACCACTTTCATACTTTTTGACTTTAAAAATCTCATCGGCTTGTTCTTCAATAGACATGTTCTTGTGAATAATCCCTAACCCACCTTCCTGAGCTAAGGCAATAGCCATTCGGCTTTCTGTAACTGTATCCATTGCAGCGGATACTAAAGGGATGTTAAGCTGTATGTTGCGCGTTAAATTTGTTGTCAAGCGCACATCTTTAGGCAGTACCGTAGAATGAGCAGGTAGCAATAAAACATCATCAAATGTCAACGCCCGATCTTCTAAAACTCGATCCATAAAGATGCCCCTTTTTGCTTAATAAAATTAATCGCACATTATACCCTTTTTCTATCAATAATTAAAGGTCATGAGGATGTTCACTCAAATGGTAGCAGCCCCTGTAACGGATAAGATTTGGCAAATATCCGAACTGAATCAAGCCACCAAGGAACTCCTCGATACCCAATTTGGCTCCCTCTGGCTTGAGGGCGAAATTTCCAATTTCAGCTGCCCTTCTTCAGGACACTGGTATTTTTCCCTCAAAGATGCCTCAGCTTCTATTCGAGGCGCCATGTTTAAATTTGCCAATCAACGACTTGGATTCAAACCTAAGGATGGTCTCCATGTCGTTGTTAAGGCCAAAGTGAGCCTCTATACTGAGCGTGGCGAATTTCAGATTGTCGTTGAAAAAATGCTGCCGAGTGGTGAAGGGCAACTGAAGCTGCAATTTGAGCAACTCAAAATTAAATTACAGGGTATGGGCTATTTTGATGCCGCTTATAAAAAGCCCTTACCCAAATATCCAAAGACAATCGGACTCATCACCTCCCCCACAGGTGCTGCAGTCCAGGATATCCTAAAAGTTCTGAAAAGACGGTACCCAATTGCCGATTTATGGATTTATCCAACGGCTGTTCAAGGCAAAGAAGCCGCCTCTCAAATAGAAGAGGCCATTCAACTATCTCAGAAGCATGGGGTTTGCGAGGTCCTGATTTTAGCCAGAGGCGGCGGTAGTTTAGAGGACTTATGGCCTTTTAATGAAGAAATCGTTGCAAATGCGATTTTTCAGTGTAGAATCCCGATTGTTAGCGGGATTGGTCATGAGACTGACTTCACGATTGCGGATTATGTATCAGATATCCGAGCCCCTACGCCCTCAGCTGCAGCTGAATTAATTAGCCCTAATGTCTTAGATATGCATGCATTTTTGAACAAAGAATGGTTGCGCTTACAACAAAGTATGTTCAAACGGCTTGAAATCCTATCACAAACTTTGGATTATCTTGAGAAGCGATTGATACATCCAAAGCAGAAACTTCTCTACGCAAAAGAACAGCTAGATCGAAAAGCAGAAAGACTCGAAAAAGCGATCCAAGCTCTCCTGAAGCAACGCAATTATCAGATCAATAATCTTTGTCGTGCGCTCGAGGCAATGAGCCCACTAAAAGTACTGGCTAGGGGCTATGCTATCGTAAAATACCAAGGGCATGTGATTAGAAACAGCGCTGAGGTCAAGATTGGTGAATCAATAGAGGTCCAATTAGCAGAAGGGCAAATCAAGGCTAGAATTGAATCAAATTAATCTAAATAACTAACAATAAATCTGAATACCAATTTTGATTTCAATATCTTACAATATCGATTATGAAAGAAATATTATCGCAAGTTCAAAGCAACATTATTGAAACCGTTGTCACCCTGGTCGTTTGTGCTGCGGGTTATTTACTGTTTAGTTTCTTTTTTAAAAAACAGATTGAAGAAAAACGCAAACGAGACAAAATCTTATCTCGCATTAAATACATTTTTATCGCTTTTGCAACATTATTCATTTTCCAAATATGGATACAAGGCTTTTTCGAAATCTTAGCTTTCATCGGTTTTCTCTCTGCGGGTATCACGATCACCCAAAAAGATAATCTTATGAACATTGTAGGATTTTTAATTATCACCTGGCGTGAATTATTTTTGGAAGGCGATCTGATAAAAATCTCAAATTATACTGGCATTGTGAAATCAATAGGATTTTTATATTTTACTGTTCAGGAAGTCGATGAGACCATGTACAATGAATTCACAGGTCGTATTGTTAAAATCCCTAATGGCTGGGTCTCAAAAAATCCATTGATTAACTATACTGCAGAAAAAATTCACAAAACAACTTTAAGTTTTGTTTTTACCAAAGATACTGAAATCGCAACGCTCGGACGAATATTAGACGGTTTGACAGAAGATATTAAACATTATTTAAGGAAAACCTTCGATTACCATGAGAGTCTCATTAGCAAAGTATACGTTCACCACATTCTGAACCTGAAGCAATCAAAACCGATTGGGATTGAAGCCAAGCTCAATTGCTACAGCCCACTACTCATCAAGAACGAAGTCATCGAATTCATCCATATCAGAATGTTCGAGTATCGAAATGGTGAGAGCGGGATCTGCTTAGCGTTTGAATGAGACTACTGGCTTAGCAGAATCTACATCATCTCCAGAGTTGCTTCTATCCTCAGCAGCAGAGTATAAATTCAGCACATTTTGATAAACCTCTAACTGATGATCGTGCAATTTGGGGTCAGATATTTTGTGATTCAACTCAAACAATAAGTCCTGAGAAATTGGTTTTGGGAGCACCGCTATTGTAATTTTTTTAAGCTCACCATTGATATTTACAGTGTATTCATCAATAGACTTATCTAACGAAATTCTGCCACCAAAATAAAAGGTAGCTGGGGTTCGCATTAATTCCGACGATCCCATAATAGATGCATACGCCTTGTGAAAATCGGGATTAGTAACGGATTGCTCATAAACCTGATGAGAAAAACCCCTTTGTTGAAACCAGCAAGCAATTTTGTTTAAATCATCGATTGTAACCTGGACTGTTTTATAGGGGTTGACATTATAAATAATAACATCGGCACTACCTTCATAACGAGCAGCATTCATTCGAACAGCGATTAAAAGGTTATCATCAACCGCCTTAAAGAGTTCAGACCAAAAACCAATATTAGAAGCAGGCAATGCTTCTACGATTGCATTAACTTCTTTGAAAAAATCAATACTACAAAAACGAGACAAAGATTCTGGAGCAGACCAACGCTCTCTGCATGAGTTAGAATATTGTACTGTTTTCGATGTCAATTTCTGTATTTGTTTTAAATTATCCTCGGATATATTTGGATTAAAGGTTTTTATTGCTTTATGAAAGGAGGTCAAAGTAGAATTAGATTGATGATTCAATTCATTGAAGAGATTGTGAAAAACGGGGCTTCTCATAATCCGCTGATTTTCTTTTGAAGCATGCAAATAGTACTTATTGGCCTTACGGCGTCTAATAGCTTCATCTGCCATTTGATCAATACATTCAAGAGCAAGTTCTTCGGACTCTGAATCAAATATCTTCAATTCAGCGTCAGAATTTAATGGTTTTCCATCTTTCGCCCGAATAAAAACAGAAGGTGTATTGAATGAGCAAAACTCATCACCCGACAACATGTAATATCCACCACTACCTGAAAACACACTGGTTAAAAATTTTTCTCGGTAGGATTTTCCGAAACGTACAACAACGTCATTATAATATTCAGCGCATCTAAGTTCAGCGATAATTTGATTGACATAATAATGAATATAATTGGTCAATATGATATCTCTAGCGCCATCTGAAAGTTCTTCATTTTTAAGGCTGGCTTGAGCCTCTCTTTCACTTAAGTCTTCTCTATAAAGTGAATAAAGAGTGGTATTTTCTTGAAGCCTCTCCAAAGCTAATTCTCTACACACTGTCATCGCACAAGAGTAGTGATCATGATTACCCGTAAAATTAATCACACCATCCTGCGCAATAGTACGCTTGAAATAATCCTCATTTTTATAATTTTCAGACAATCCACCATGCCATTGACGAGTCTCATAATATACTGATCCAGTGTTATGAGTTGCCCCTGCTTGACCAACAATTTCAACGTATTGTTGTGCAGACAAATCAGAAAATAGTGTTTCTTCTAGAATAATAACTTCAGGAGTCATTGGTTTTTGTTGAGCTTGTTCGTCAACTAGTTCTCGAATTAGTTTATAAATTGGCTGACGAACCTCTTTTGGTATCTTTCTAACGCAATCAACACGCACTCCACAAAAACCATAATCAGAAATATACCTTTTCAGGAAAGGCTTCCAGACTTGCTCGATAATTTTTGGGATCTGCCCACATATTTTCATTTTCTCATCGTAACTAATTTCGTTACTTCTTTTACTGGGGATCAGTTTACTATAGATGAAAGGTGTTGCATCGGGAAATGTTCTATCTTCAGGATTGAATAGTTCGGGATATTCTTCAACTATCGCTGAGTCTGACCCAACATGATTAAGCACCAAATCAAAAATGGGTGTGATACCCCGTGAGATTGCTTTAGCTGTAAATTTTTGCAATGCGATCTTATCAAGAAATTGAACAGAGTTTTGAATCGAAATAAGATTCGCATGAAATGCATCGTGAGCGCTATTAAGGACTTGTGCTTGCAACTTTCTCTTAACAACCAATGAATCTAGATTCTTTTTGTTTGATGAGTAATCCGCGTTCTCCTTCATCTTCTTTGCAATGGTTTTATCACATATCGTGATATTTTTTTCAATTGCGTTTAACTTTTTCTGAGCATCTAAAAATGATTCTCTACTATTTTTAAGTTGATCCAAAGCACATGGGTGTAAATGTGCAATTACTTCATGTTGTTCTGGTGTGAATACAGAATCGCCCTCATCGTCCCTTGCGACAACACTGAAACGTGGGTCGATAACCACATCGTCAATCATCGCATATAAACTGCCTTTCACTGGTAAGTTCTGCCCTGTTGCAGGATTAACTTTGTCTATCACACAGGCGCTTGCAAGTTGAATTGGGTTTATCCAAACAACATTAACATTCAGCTCTTTCAAATGATCGAGATAATCAGTCATCTCCTCGATATTCTTGAAATTGGTTGGAAACATATTGTAGCAACGAAGCAGCCGGTTGTTAGATTTGAATGATTCGAAAATAGACATAGTTAAATACTCATAATGAAATTTTATAGATCATATATGAAGTGATATCTTGCGTCATTTGATTTACGATAATCACTCCCAATAAGCAGACAAACGGAGGAGCTAAAAAAACAGCCTCCTCTTAACACTCACATTCTTAAAGTGGCGCTCTTCATGAGATGCCTGCTGAGATATGAATTTTTTGAGTGCTGAAACGAAAGGGTCATCAGACAAGCTACTGATCTCAAATTCAGAATTAATTTTACTTTTAAAATAACTGGACACGATATTCCGTTTGCTTGGGGAATCCAAGTTCACTTCTGACAACTGCGAACTAAATATGGATTGATAGAGTTCATGATTAACAGCCTCAGAACCTTTGCATAATTCATTAAAGGAAATGAAATAATTTCTGTGCTTTTTATCGGATTCAACATTCTCCGGCTGACTTGAAATCTCAGGAAAAAATTTTAAAATGACACCTTGATATTCTTTAGGTGATAAATCTGTTGATAAATAAGCGATGTATTTTCTCAGGTTTTGAATTTCAGGATGAGCCGATAATACAAAAGAATGAATATTTGTTTTCAAAATTTCATAATATGCTTTCATAATTGAGCGCTGAGAGGGGTTAGCTTCAATGTTCTTGAACTGCATTAATAGTAGTTTGGGAAGCGGCAAATCACATTCATTCGAATATTCAATTGATTCCGGACCAATCATTATGTGCCCTTATATGTTAAAATGGTTGATTTTATCATGTTTTTATGAAATAGTCGAGCCGCCCATCTTTTAGATGAACGGCGCATTTACAACTTCCTTTTAAGTTCTGAATTCTCAAAAAGTTTTCGCCTAATTACAGTTGAATATCCATTTTTCAGCGTTTCTCTATGCTTCTGATATAGATTGAGAATTTCGTCGCTTATTTCTTCTTTTTCAGGCGTGCTGGGTTCTTTCTCGCTCAACAATTCAGCTAAACTAGACTCCATTGCTTTCGTTAGCGATTTAGGTGTATTTGTGTCTGGGAAACTTTGCTTTCCTTCTGGCGTTTTAGGATGCATATCTAGAATGATTTGTTTTTTTGTCGGCGTCAAATAAAGCTTTTCCCGATCTTCTAGAAAATAGCCAAAATCCTTCTCTAACCTAGCAAGGTCAGCCTCTGAAAATTTTTGAATCGTTGTGTCGCACAATTGCAGCTGATGTCGAAACCAAACATGCCATATCTTCAATATTACCTTTTGATCTTTTTCAAAATCTTGTTTACGAGCTAACGCTTGCTCAATCTGTCCTATTGTTTTCTCTATTGTTTTTGCATTAACGCCTGTTTTAAGCCGATGATTTTTACCCTTAATTCCTTGTGTCAAATTATTTGCCAATTCATACTCCGCCGTCACAACTGTATTGACAAAAAAAGTATCACCGCCCTTCCCCCCACGCCGAGCAACGTGTGAATAGATATCAGCAATTGTATTGATTAGGCGTTCACTAATTTCCTGTGGCAACAACCAAAGTGCTCGTATTTGTTCTGAATTGGGCAGTGAGGTTGTTGTTTTATATTTTGTGGGTGAATCAAATACTGATTTGACTTTAAACTCTGGTTTTTCATATTTTTTTCTTTTCCTGGGCTTCTCATGCCCTTTGCCTTTTGTTGAACCAAACTCAAATGGCAGTCCATAAAGATTGAGATCCGGTTCTGATCCCTTCCTCTCATTCTCAGGACTCTCAAAATTTTTGGATTGTCTTTCAGCATCCTCAGGAGGACTGAATATACTGAAGTCTGGTTTAGGATATGAATTAGCTACTGCGGCCCTAGGATCCGAAGGTTTTTCTAGGCTAGATTCGACTTCAAGTTGTTGATCAACAATTGTAATTGGCACAACTTCGATTGTGATTTCAGATTGCTTGTCTGAATTGGCTTCATTTTCACCCATTAAAACCCCACACCTCAGTCAACTGGCATACTTGAAAAAACAGTGCGACATTCTACCAAATCAAAAAGATAAGCACAAGCAATGCATCCGACAAGGGACTACTTTAAGATTTAACTGATAAAACTTGAATAATATAGCCTAATTGCTTGAATCTAAATCTTCCCAACGGGCATAGGCTTTCGACAATTGAACTTGAAATTCTTCAAGCTTATCCGCTGCTTGTTTGATTTCAGGCTGGGATTGCTTATAAAAATCAGGATGAGCCATTTTTCCTTGCCAATCTGCCACTTGCGATTCTAGGGTTTCGATCTGAGCTGGTAAGGCTTCTAATTCTCGTTGTTCTTTAAAGGTCAACTTTCGTTTCTGTGACGGGCTCGATTGAGAGGCTGATGCTGCTTGGATTTGAGATTTCGTTTCTTTTGTTGATTTCGTTAATTCTGGTTTTTTTCTTTGTTCCAACCAATCAGAATATCCACCCACGTTTAATGAAATCTGGCGATTGGCTTCAAAAACAACACTATGGGTTGCAATATTATCAATAAATTCTCGATCATGGCTGATGATAAGAACGGTACCGGCATAATTTAAAATCAACGTCTCAAGGACTTCCAACGATTCAATGTCCAAATCATTCGTTGGTTCATCTAATACCAAAATATTTGCTGGTTTCGAAAATATCTTAGCCAATAGTAATCGATTGGTTTCACCACCTGACAAAGCTTTAGCAAGTCCCCGTGCCTTTTCAGGCGAGAATAAAAATTCACCTAGATAACCAATAATGTGTTTTCGCTGACCTTGATATTCAACAAAATCATCCCCCTCCACAACATTATCAATTAGGGATTTCATAGGGTCAATTTGAGCACGATTTTGATCAAAGTAGGCTATTTGATTAGTTGGGCTTTGTTTAACTTTGCCGGATTGAGGTGATAAATTACCAATTAGTAAATTCAAAAGTGTTGTTTTTCCTGCACCATTAGTGCCTATCAGCGCTACTTTGTCTCCACGCTGGATAACCATTGAAAAATGCTCAATCATGGGTTTGTCAGGCTCATGCCGGAAACTGATATCTTCGGCTTGAATAACGACCTTACCTTGTGTTTCTGCTTCATTAATTGCAAAAGCAGGTGATTTTGATTGAACACGTCTCTTTTTTCTCTCTTCTCGCAATGCTTTTAAGGCTCGAACACGGCCTTCATTTCGAGTACGACGCGCCTTGATCCCTTGTCTAACCCAGGCTTCTTCTTTGGCTAGGACTTTGTCAAAGAGAGCATTGTGTCTCTCTTCTTCTTCGAGTGCTTTTTGCTTACGGTCTAAATAAGCATCATAATCATTCGGATAGGAAGTCAATTTACCTCGATCAAGTTCAATGATGCGAGTTGCCAATTTTCTCAGCAAAGCACGGTCATGCGTGATGAATAAAATTGATTTTGGGTAATTTAACAGTAACTGTTCTAACCATTGAATTGTATCAAGATCAAGATGATTCGTAGGTTCATCAAGCAATAAGAGATCGGGTTCTTGAACTAGGGTCTGCGCAATGCCAACACGCCGTCGCCAACCTCCCGACAAACTAGACATTAATGCTTCGTCTGGCAATCCTAATGACGTCATAATGCGTTCAACCCGTTGATGAATTCGCCAACCATTGCGTTGCTCGATTTGATTTTGCAAATGGTTAATCCTATCAAGCCATGCACTTTCAGAAGGTATTGCATCCGGATGTAGTGTTAAATGATGATATTCTGTAATGAGTGCTGATAGATCACCCAATCCTTCGGCAACCACTTCATAGACAGTTTGATCATTTGGAAGTGGCAATGATTGACTTAAGAGCGCAACTTTAACGTCAGGTTCTTTGTAGATTTTCCCTGAATCTGCATGCTCAAGACCCGCCATGATTCTGAGCAACGTCGACTTACCTTCACCGTTGCGCCCAATCAGAGTAACCCTTTCACCTGATTCTATTTGAAAATGAACATGATCCAGTAAGGGAAATTGACCTAAGGACAGATAAATATCTTCTAACCGAAGAACAGGCATACACTCTTCTCACTTTAAATTTATGCTTTGTTGTCTACGCTCTCTCACCCCCGTCATGCACTTTGTGTGCACTCCGGAGGATTCGTTCACTTGACGCCTCGCCTAAATTCAAAGTGATTTGAGTGTCTAGACTCTTCTCACTTCAAATTTATGCTTTGTTATACCCTTCACAGCTGAATTTTCGGGGTTGTTGCCTGCGCCCACTTCGCAATCCTCATGTACTTCATGTACACTCCGGTTGCTCACGGGCTTGGCGCCTACCCGAAAAATCATCTGTTGTGGGTATATCTACGCTCTCTCACTTCAAAATTAGGCGCTTTCAGTATAAGGGTTGGTATCTGATTTTAAAACTAGACGCAGAGTCGTGCCACTGATCTTAAGCTTTTGCATCAGATATTTTTTAAGATATTGCTGATAACTTTGAGGCAATTCTTTAGTTTGCTTGCCATGAACGACGACTGTGAGCGGGTGCTGGCCACCACAGTGCGCATAACGTAGTTTCACACGTCTACCTCGAACCAAAGGTGGCTGATGTTTTTCTACAGCATCATTCAGCAATTGCGTGAGCATCGATGTGCTTAATGTTTGATTCGCTTGTCGATATCCGAATTCAGCAGCATCAATCAAATTGCCAACACCTGTACCATGTAGTGCAGAAATATAGTGAATTTGAGCATATTGTACAAAGTGCAAACGCCATAAATCGGCTTTAAAATTCTCTTTGACTTCTGTATTAATATTGTCCCATTTATTGACTACAATCACCAAGGAACGACCACTTTCTTCTATCAAATTCAGCAACGTTAAATCTTGATCTAAGATTTTTTCACGAGCATCCATGACCATCAAAGCAACATGCGCTTTTTCTAATGCATCCATAGTTTTACGAACCGAAACCTGCTCCAAAGGATCGGTGATCTTAGCCTTTCGACGCATGCCGGCCGTATCAATCAGAACAAATCGTTGATCATGTCGAACAAAAGGAATGGCAATACTATCACGAGTCGTTCCCGGATAATCGCAAACGACAACTCGTTCCTGACCTAAAAGACGGTTAATTAAGGTGGACTTACCAACATTGGGCCTACCGATGACGGCAATTCTAATTTCTTCTTCTTTTTCAGGTGCTTGCTGAGGTTCTAAGCCATCAAGCAATTTGGTCAAAAGACTGATGATCCCTTTTTGATGAGAGGCTGCAATTGGGTGGGGCTCTCCCAATCCTAATTGATAAAAATCAGCAACTGCAGTCTCTTCGCAGATCCCATCTGTTTTATTCACAACCAGCGTAATCGGCTTTCCCATCTTGCGAAGACGATTAGCAATCTCGATGTCAAACGGTGTGACCCCTGCCCGGCCATCGACCAGAAAAACTAAGCTGTCAGCTTCATCAGCCCCTTGCCAAGTTTGGGCGATCATTTTCTCAGTCAGTTCATCACTGACTTCATCTAGACCGCCTGTATCCATAACGCGAAACGGAATATCCTCAAAGCGACCTTCCCCTTCGAGACGATCACGGGTCACACCCGGGGTATCCGCCACAATAGCTTGGCGTCTTTTCACTAAGCAGTTGAAAAGGGTGGACTTACCCACGTTGGGTCTTCCAATAATCGCTATCAATGGCAAGTCGGTCATGATTTTCCTGGCTTAATTTTAACAGCCGCTAGTGTACCATTTTGGCCCTGCAAATAAAGTTTGTTATCCGAAATAACAGGCTCTGACATCAAATCAGAGACAACCTTTTGATAGCCAACCAACTTTCCTGTTGATTGATCAAGCCAGTAAAGCACACCTTTTGAATCAGCCACTACGACCATCCCTGATGCAACGACAGGCGCTGTTAAAGGTCGTTTGGTAAGCTTATCCTGCTGCCAAAGTATGCTCCCGCTGTTTTTCTCTAGAGCCCAGACCGTATGTGTGGTATCTGTCAGATAAATCACATCTGATTCAACAGCTAAATTTTGATACGCTGGGATATCTTTTTCCCAAAGCACATTTCCGGAATAAAGACTTAAAGCCGAGACATTCCCCTTTAAGCTGCCCACATAGATTCGGTCTCCTTCGACCACAGGATCAAGTGCAATATCCACCATACGGTGTAATTCAGATCGTCCTTTAGGTACTGCAATCTGGCGTTCCCAAAGAACAGACCCGGTATCTTTGCTGAGCGCTACAACTTTACCATTAGCAAAGCCCGCCAAGGCAATATCACCCACTATTTGCGGCGTTGCACTTCGTCTCAAAATTAGTACTGGCGGCGAACGATCGTAGATCCAAAGCCTGACGCCGGTTTCATAATCAAGTGCTGTCAATTTTCCATCGACCGTATTGACCAATAAAATATCAGTATTACCATTCGGTGGGGCTAGAACTTCGCTGGGTACTCCTGCTCGCCATTTTCGCTGCCCATCTGTCTTGTTATAAGCCAGGACTTCACCATGACCTGTACCCACTAGCAAGGTCTGACCAACAACACTTGGGCCCGCTGATATGGGCTTATTGGATTTAATAGACCAAATCGTTTTGCCGGTATTTTTATTGATTGCAACAATTTTACCTTTATGATCTGCTGCATAAAGGATGTCACCATCGATCTTAGGTTCTAATCTGGCGTACTGCTTCGATTTGGATAACAAGCCATGTTTCCAGATCAGATCTGCTTCGCCCTCGGCATGCTCTAACTTAGGCAAAGGGCCTATCGTTTCCTTAGATTTTATGCTACTGCATGACATCAATGTCATACTACATAGAATGACCAATCCTGCCTTCAATAAGGTCTTTCTACTCACCACGATGCATCTCCATTACATTTTCTAGACCTAGTTCTTCTAATTTCATTCGAAGCACAAGCCTGCTCTTCGCCGTTTCAGGTGCACTTTGCCATGCTTTGGTTAAAGCCTGCTTGGCTTCATCAATTTTATTTTGAGCTAAATAAATATCACCTTTTAGCTCTTGTATCACCGTTTCATATCCATTCGTATTTTGGATATTCAAGAGGCCCAGGGCTTCATCGAATTTATTTTCAGACATCAAAATCCGGGCCAAACGTGTTCTAGCTATCAATTTGAAATCATTGACATTAGCATGTTCAAGCACCCAATTTAGATGCTGAGAAGCCTTTACGTAATCGTTGGTTTCAACCGCATCTTTCGCTAGCATCAGCGCACCCAAACTCGCATAGGGTGTATCATCAAATTCATTGATAAGACGTTCTGCTTTGGCAATTGCTGTCGTTTGATCTTTTTCTTTTACGGCCTTCATCATATCGTCAAACTGCATTGATGCCGTCTCCGCAATCACTTGCCGATGATGCTGCCAATATCGATATCCTGACACACTGAGTGCCACCACCAGTATCACGGTAAGCACCTTATTACCGTATTTCGCCCACCATTTTTTCAATGATTCAAGCTGCTGTTCTTCGGTCGAATAAACGTCCACCCTACACTCCTTGATACACCATATTCTAAATTAAGGATTGTTGTAGGGGCCGGTCCCTGTGCCGGCCCCAGAAAACACGGGCGGGCACAGGGACCCGCCCCTACTGATAATTCCTGCTTTCATAAATTTAATGGCTGGCTCTCACCTTCTTTTAAAAACAAATCGAGCCGTATTTTAAGCTCAGGCTCATTGCCCCGCAGATCTTTTATGCCAAAGAAGTTTTGCTGTATTTCAGATTCGCCCAAGATATAAGCAACTTTGGCACCCGACTTATTTGCTCTTTCAAATTGTTTCTTGAAATTACCACCACCAGCGTTGCAAATCACAACTTTGTCACTTTCTCGGGCTTTGTGTGCAAGCAGGAGTGCTTTGCGCTCGGCTTCTTCGCCGACCGCGACGATATAGACGTCAACAGACGGTGTGGTTTGCGCTCGATGCGCCATATAAACGTCTACAACCCGATCCAACCCTACAGCAAAACCAACCGCTGGAATCGATTTGCCACCAATTAATTCCACTAAACCATCGAAACGTCCTCCGCCACATACAGTCCCTTGCGCACCCAGCTCATCGGTGATCCACTCAAATACCGTATGACTGTAATAATCTAACCCCCGAACCAATCTAGGATTCACTTTAAAATCAACACCGGCTTCCTTTAGAGACGCCTGTATCGTTTCAAAGAATTTCAATGAAGTTGAATCAAGGTATTCTATAAGTTTCGGCGCATTATTGACCAAATCTTGCATCTCTGGATCTTTACTATCCAAAATCCGCAAGGGATTCGTCTCTAGCCGTTCTCGGGCTTCTTTATTCAGTTTGGATTCATTTTGCTTGAAATAATGAATAAGTTCGACACGGTGCTGTTGACGTTCAAGCAAGGTGCCCAAAGTGTTAATTTCAAGGCGAATCGACTGTTCAAGCCCTAAAGCTTTCCAAAAGCTATGAGACAGTAATAATTGTTCTATATCTAAATCAGGACCTTGCCAGCCAAAAGCTTCAACACCAATCTGATAAAACTGGCGGTAGCGCCCTTTTTGTGGACGCTCATGTCGAAACATAGGGCCCATATACCATAAACGCTGCGTTTGATTGTGGATCAATCCATTTTCTAAAGCCGCACGTACACAACAGGCCGTCCCTTCGGGTCTGAGACTTAAACTATCCCCATTTCGGTCTAAAAAAGTGTACATTTCTTTGGCAACAATATCTGTTACCTCTCCGATAGAGCGATGAAAAAGATCTGTTTTCTCAACTATGGGTAACCTTATCTCTCGATAACCACACTGGGTGATTTTGTGAACCAATTTTGATTCAACCTCACGCCAAGTGAATGTCTCGCTGGGCAAGGTATCTTTCATACCCCGAACGGCTTGGATGCTTTGCATAGACCCTACATTATTTTTTCTTTAGTATTGAGATTGTGCATTCAACTTGAGTTTCAAGCTGGCTTCTTTATCTTTATTACCATCTGCCTTGGCAATTTCGATGCCTAACCAAAGTGATTGAGTTGTTCGCTCACCCGTATCTTCATATAGATGATATAACGAGCGAGCTTCATCTTTATTCCCTTGCTTCCAACGAAGCAAAGCCAGTTGAAGCAAAGAGGTTGGACGACGTGGATCATGTTTCAATGATTTTTCAAAGTACCCTGACGCACTGGCAATATCTGGGATGGCATTCACACAAATGCCAGCATTTTCATACAATTCTGCAGTATTGACATAATTTGGATCTTTGAGGGCCAGTAAAAATTCTTTTTCAGCTTCTCGATATCGCTTCTGTCGACATAAGAAAGCACCGTAGTTGTTGTGTTCTTTACCACCATTGCGGTTCAGGTTAATGGCTTTACGATAAGATTTCTCAGCTTGATCATATTCTGAGACTTTTTCATAATAATAACCCAAAGCATAATGCACCTCGCTTAATTCAGGCGCTAACTTAAGTGCGTGGTTTAATTTAGATTTTGCGCGTTCAACATAACCTTCATTTAAATAGGTCAGTCCCAATTCAAGATTAAGCTTAGCTGCTTTCGTAGTATCAATTTTTGCAGCAGACTCCTGGGCCACATCAACTTGATGCTCTTTTTCTTTCGACTTATCTGGGTTGCTCCCACAGCCGCCTAAGGAGAGTAACGCTGATAACAATGTGATGCTAACTAACTTATGCATGGGTTTACCCCCTCGCTTCTCTTAATCTGCCCAACATAACCATAGCGAATGTAAAAGGGAAGGTCTGGCATCAAATTAATTTAAAATAGTCACTAACTGATTCTGAAATCGCAAAGATCGCTTGGTTCGATCAACAACTTGCCCTGCCAACTGACCGCAAGCTGCTACGATATCATCACCCCTGGTTCTTCGCACGAGTGTATTATACCCTGCTCGAATCAATAAGTTTTGGAATGTTGAAATTGCTTCATCGGTTGAGCGTTCATACTCTGTACCCGGAAATGGGTTAAAAGGAATTAAGTTAACCTTCACAGAAATGCCTTCTAGCAACCTAGCTAAGGCTTTAGCATGCTTTGGGGTATCATTGACGCCTTTTAGCATCACATATTCCATCGTCACATGGCGCTTTTTATGATCGCCCACGTAGTCTCGGCAAGCTTCCAGCAGAACTTCTATAGGATATTTCTTATTCAGCGGCACAATCTCATTTCGAAGAGCATTATCGGGTGCATGTAATGAAACCGCTAAAGCCACATCAACCGCTTCTTTTAAAGCATAGATTTGAGGGACAACGCCTGAGGTACTTAAAGTCACCCGCTTTTTAGAGAGACCAAAACCAAAATCGTCTCGCATCAATTTCAATGCAGGGACGACATTGTTAAAGTTCAGTAAAGGCTCTCCCATCCCCATCATGACAATATTTGTGATGGGACGGCCGTCTTTTGCGAGTACATTTTCATCTCTTAAAATACGTGCAACGACCCAGAGTTGGCCAATGATTTCAGCCACACTCAAATCTCGTTGAAAACCTTGCTTGGCCGTATGGCAGAAGGTGCAATTGAGCTTACACCCTGCCTGTGAAGAGACACATAAGGTGGTTCGGCCATGATCAGGGATATAAACGGTCTCAATCGCGCCTTTACCTGGTAGGGCTAAAAGCCATTTCTGGGATCCGTCATCTGAAATATGCCGCGTGACCACCTCAGGGGGTCTAATCTCACATAAATCACCCAGCTTTTCTCTGAGTGATTTACTAAGATTAGTCATCTGCTGAAAATCAGTCACAAACTCGTGATAAATCCACTTCATGACCTGATGTGCACGATAGCTGGGCTCTCCCCAGCTGGCAAAGAGCTTTTCGAGCCCTTCTTTATCGTGATTCAGTAGATTGATTTTGCCATCTGACATTAGCGTGTACGCTCACAAATCTCATTCGCTGAGAAAAAGAACTCAATTTCACGTTTAGCATTCTCTAAACTATCTGAACCATGCACTGCATTTTCATCAATACTTTGTGCAAAATCGGCGCGAATCGTCCCCGAAGCGGCTTGTTTCGGATCCGTAGCCCCCATGATCTCACGGTTAATAACCACAGCATTATCACCTTCAAGTACCTGAACTAACACAGGCCCGCTGATCATAAATTTAACCAAATCATTAAAAAAGGGTCTTGCACGGTGGATTTCATAAAATCCCTCGGCCTGTTCGCGTGAAAGCTGCATCATTTTAGCTGCAACCACTTGAAGGCCAGCTTTTTCAAAACGAGCTAAAATTTGACCAATATTGTTATTGGCAACCGCATCCGGCTTTAAAATCGATAAGGTGCGCTCTTGGGCCATGGTTTACTCCATCCTGTCTTAGTAAAAGCAAGCATTCTACCAGCTCTAGGCCATCTCTTCTAGCCATCTCGCACTCTACCCGCCCCTCGATAAGCCTCCTGAGCGCTTGCGAACAAATGGAACCAAAAACCTCATTTCAAATTATGTGGTCGATAACATCGGAGCAATTGAATGATACATTCTTTGAGCTTGCCGAGAGGGGGCAGCAAGAGAAGCATAGGCTTCATTTAAATTATCAGAAGCAATTTCATTTGCGAGCTTCCAAGACAAAAAATAGCCTTTTTTACCAACATTATTCTTCGCTAAACGATAAACGGATTTGTTTTCAATATCCGGGTCTGCGAGTTTTGAATCTAAATATCGATTAAGGACTGCTTTTTGATTCTCAGTCAGCATGCAGGCATGGATGTCCGTCAATATTGTTTGTTCGGCTTTAGTATAGTTTGAATTGTCGACCTTCTCAGCGAGAGCCGCCAATAACCGTCTAAACGCTTGCGGATGATTTAAATTTTGTATCTGGAATCTCAATAGTTTGCTATTAAATTTACTAGAATGCGTTTTTTCTAAAAACATTGAGGTCAGCGTGATAATTTTTCTAGCGAAAATACTCAATAGCGTCAGGCTTGAATATGTCGCAAATGAAAATCCGAGTAGAACCAAATGAACACTAATAACTGGAATCGACATGACCGCAGCTAGTGGATTAAAAATGCTCCGATCCAATAATGATTCTGTTTCATAGATGGGCTTAGCGCCATTATAAGATGTCCATCTTGGAAATTTTCCAAAAAATTTATCTAGCAATAACTCAGGCGCAAACATTAGAAAGAATGCAACGGAAATAGTAGTCAGAATACCAATACTTATGTTAGTTCCAACCTGGAGCATCGCAGATCCAAGAAGCGCAGTACCTAGTGAGCCAATCATCATGCCACCCGCTAGAATCACTGAAATTAACAATATAACATCTTTAAAACATTCTAAAATAGTGAATAGTTTATCAACACCACCCCCTAATTTTACTCCAAACAACCTTCTCAAGAGGACCGTTGGCATAGAAGTTAATCCAGACACTGCAAAATAAGCGCAAATAAATGGGGTCCAGAGAAGTGTAAAAAACCATTTGAGCATCTGAAAATAGTTTCCCATAAAAGAATCATCTTTTTCTATAATCCCCTTAATCGCATAGTCGTAGGTCTTTTTGAGACTAGGTTTAGTTACAAAAAATATCTTTTTGAGGATAGAATAATTCAGCGCTTTTTTAATATAAAACAAAGCAAGCGAGCGTCGCGACACCTTGTATCTTGGTGCGGCATTTAGATCAAAATCTTCATGACCATAAAACAATCTTAACAAGGGAATGGTTTGAATCAATTTTCTTTCGCGACGCGAGGCCTTAGAATCGATGTTATCAATTCTGGCGGAAAATAATTCTCTGCGCTCTTGAGGCTTTAACGTCAGAAATATGTCAATATTTTCATGTATCTTTCGTTCAATCCCTTCAAGATGTTCGTCCAAATTTTTAACATTCAGAAATTCAATAGCATTAAGCTCTTCTTGAGAAAGGTTGTTTTTAATAACATGAATAGCCCAAAGCTTGATTAGCAAGCGCAAGAGAGGCGTTAAGCCATTATCATTGAGTATACTATCTAAGAAAATCTCACGCCTCTTTGCCTCTCTAAAGACGGAGCTGCCAAACTTCACGCTAGAATCGGTTAAAAGCCAATTATCGTATTTTCGCTTAAATGGCCTGAGTGGATTCGCATAGAAATCTCTTTCAGTCGTAAATTCAGGTTTAATATCTCTAGGATTGACTCGAATTGGTATTGACTTCACCGTTATATCCTCTAAAGAGGAAAATGGATAGTCACCATCGTGGATAAACTCTTTGAAAAGCATCGTAGCATATTTCTTTTTATTGGATTTGCCCTCAAAAGTGAAAGTGTTAGCCATCTCCGTCATGAAATCAACTTCAAACAAATGCTTAAAGTCATTTCGAACATTGAGCTCAGTCGAATAGATCGGCAAGAGATCATAATATCTTTTGGAATTTTCTGTTCGAATATAGATGGCGTAGAAATTATTAGTGAAAGTTAAATAATCATAATACGGCGGGGCCTGATTCACTGTAATTTGAGCGCAGGTGAATTTCTCGCTAATCATTTTAATCGCAGATTGATAGCCAAATTCTTTCATCTCTAACATTTTAGAACTTCTTCTCTTAAAGAATTATTTTTTTAAGCGTGCAAGAATATCATGACGTTGTTTGTTGTCAAACACTGATATGTGTTGTGTAGCTGAATTGGAGAATCTAGGTAACCTCAGTTCGGAGTTTTTGAAGGCAGGGTTGGTTTGTAATGACGTCATTCCGCACAGCGATAAGCGCACAAAGTGCGCAGCGTGTGATGCGGAATCTAGTATTCACGCGGCCTTGGCCGCTTATGCGATTCAGCCTTTAAAAATATCAGCAATCAAATTATACCCTTCACAGCTGAATTTTCGGGGTTGTTGCCATCGCCCATTTCGCAATCCTCATGTACTTTGTGTACACTCCGGTTGCTCAAGGGCTCGGCGCCTACCCGAAAAATCATCTGTTGTGGGTATATTAGCTGAGATTTGATAAAATTCTGGATCCCGTATCAGACGCTACACACTTCGTGTGATGACCGCTGTGCGAGATGACGATAGTTCCCAAAAAAAACCGAACTGGGGTTAGGTTGTCTCTTCTATCCAAGCCATTTGAATCGCTTCTAGAATCTTTTCATTGCTTCTTTTGGGATCATCTTCAAATCCCTCTAGTTTACAGATCCAACGATGTAAATCAGTGAATCGGATGTATTGGGGATCTTGCTCTGGAAATAAATCCGCTAAGGCTTGTGCGATTTCATGAATATCGGTCCACTGCATTAAAAAATTTCTCCTATTTCATGAGTGCTCAGAAACCTGATTAATCGAATATTTTGGAATCTCAACCTCTAAATCTTCAGTGCCAACACGGGCTTGACATGACAGTCTTGATTCAGGTGTTAACCCCCAAGCCCTATCCAATAAATCTTCTTCTTGTTCATCCGGTTCCGCCATAGAATCATATCCTTTGGTCACGATCACATGACAGGTGGTACATGCACAGGACATTTCACAGGCATGTTCAATCGGAATATCATGCTGGAGCGCAACTTCGCATATTGAAGCACCCGTAGGCGCTTCCACTATTTTACCCTGCGGGCAAATGACTTCATGGGGTAAAAATTTAATTTTCGGCATCTAGCACCTCATCAACACGTTTACCCTCAAGGGTCACCATTAAAGAATAATTTAACTTTCTTTCTGCTAATCGTTCAACCCATGGATCGAATTCACGCTTACAGGCATCAATCACCGTTAAATCGTTCGATTGTAGAGCTTCTTCCATACTGGCACTGACTGCTTCCATTGTTTTCAATTCCTGAGCCGACATCAATATCTGGCCCCATTTGGACAAATCATTTTTCGCTAGTTCAATCAATTGAGTCGCTTCGAATTTAAGTGCTTGCAGGCGTTTAGCTTTCATATCAGAATCTGCATTTAAAATCGAAGCTTCTATTAAATCCGTGATATCGCGATCGGATAATCCAGCAGTGGATTCAATCATGACCTCAATTTGAGTATCAGAACTTTGCTCTTGGGCCGTCACAGTCAATAATCCATCAACATCGACTTGAAAAGTGACTTTAATTTTTGCCTTCCCCGCTAGCATAGGTGGAAATCCCTTCAAATGAAAGCGTGCCAGCGAGCGACAATCTTTCACAAGCTCACGCTCACCTTGTACCACATGTATCATCAATCCAGTCTGATAATCTTGATAAGTGGTAAACATTTCAGAGCGCGTTGCTGGTAAGGGCGTATTTCGCATCACCATTTTCTCTACCGTGCCACTCATCATTTCAAGGCCTAATGATAACGGAATGACATCCAACAAGAGTATATCCTGTTTAGAACGATTACCTGATAGCTGATCAGCCTGTAGCGCTGCGCCTAATGCCACAATCTCATCTGGGTTTAACGACGTATGAATTGGCTTCTCAAACCAGGTTGTCAGCTGTTCTCGTAAATAGGGAATACGGGTTGCACCACCGACTAGAATCAGCTCATTGACCGATGCTTTATCGCAATGTGCATCCCGTAAAACTCGTTCGCAGTGGGCTAACATTCGTTCAATCAGCGGGTGCATTAAACGATTCAAAGTAGCGCGGTCTAATTGACCAGTCCAATCAGCATATGATATCGATACGGTTGATTCAGTCGTCAAGCGCTCTTTTGACTCTTTAGCTAATGACAAAAGACGCTGTGTAGCTGGATTAGAAAGTGAAGCTTCTTGAATGATCCAATCAACAATTAATTGATCAATATCATCTCCACCCAGTAAGGTATCCCCACCCGTTGCTAGGACCTCAAAAATTCCTTTTTGCATAGAAAGCAACGAAATATCAAAGGTGCCACCGCCTAAATCAAATACTAAGCAAGTGCCCGCCTCTCTTTGATTTAAACCGTAAGCGATTGCGGCCGCGGTTGGCTCATTAATCAATCGAATAACCTTTATCCCCGCTATTTTGGCAGCTTGCTTCGTTGCTTGTCGCTGAGCCTCATCGAAATAGGCCGGGACAGTAATCACAGCACCGACTATTTTCTCTGAACCTAAAAAATTCTGAGCTCTGCTATAAAGCGTTTTCAATATTTCAGCTGAGATTTCAATCGGGGTACGGTCACCAACCGGGGTTTTCAGTTTAAGCAGACCTTTATCCTTCTCCGCGAAAGAATAATGGGTCGACAACTTGCTGGCATTAATGTCGTCTACAGAGCGTCCCATGAGTCGTTTGACAGAGCGGATGCATTGCACATTACAATCATTTGAGGTTAAACCCACATGACATCGATCTCGATCATAGCAAACAACGGATGGCAATAAAGGTTCACCATACTCATCTGGAATCACTTGCAAAGCATCATGATGATAAACAGCAACGAGGGAATGTGTTGTACCTAGATCGATACCAATGGCAACTCCTTCAGGCTTTTTATCTCGACCTGAAATTTTCAACAATCCCATAAGAATCGCTCCGATTCACTTTTAAGTTTTTGATAAAATTGCATCTCGTTGATTAAATTTTTAATATTATCGATATTTTCAGACCACGCTTCGAACAAGCTAGATAATTTGCGTTCATTTCTCAGAATACACTGCGTCATATCTTCTAAAAATGCTCTAAGAGATGCTTTATCTGATTTGCATTCGACCAGCCTTTCACGAAAGGCCATTTGTTCCATTAAAAACTCCGGTGACAGAGTTACCGTCTGGGTTTGATTAAGTTGAATACCATTAAGACTTAAAAGATAAGTCGCTCGTTTTATTCCGCACTGGAGTGTTTGATAAGCATCGTTGATATAAGCCGATAACTGAGAGGCTTGTCGTTTTTCAGCAGCCTCTTGATACTGATCAGGATGAAATTGCTGCTGAAGCTCATAATAACGTAATTTGAGCCTAGTTATCTCTATTTCATACGTCGGCGCTAATTGAAATAGTTCAAAATAATTCTGCATACTAACAACTTTCAAACCTTTCAATCATTCAATGTGAAACTTTCACCGCAACCACATTGAGCCACAACATTCGGATTTTTAAACTGCAACCCTTCATTGAGACCTTCCTTAACATACTCTAACGTTGTGCCACCTTTTAAAAACTTAATATAGATTTCCTGATCGACAAGAACAATAATCCCTTCTTTTTCAAAAAGAAAATCATGAGCAGTTTGACTGTCCCTATAAGCGAAACTTAAATCATACTCATACCCTGAGCAACCTGCTTTTTTAACATGTACCCGAAGGCCAACCGGCTTATTTTCTTCCGCGCTGGAGGCTAATAACGCTTTGATGTGTGAAAGCGCAGTATCAGCAATGTTGAGACCCGGATCACCCGGCGGTAACATCGTCATTTTACTTTTCCTGTTTGGAACGATAATCTTTTAAAGCCGCTCGAATCGCATCTTCAGCAAGTAGTGAGCAATGTATTTTTACTGGTGGCAGGCTTAACTCTTGCGCCAAATCCGTATTTTTAATCTCAAGCGCTTGATCTAAGGTTTTACCCTGCAGCCACTCCGTTGCGAGCGAGCTTGACGCAATCGCAGATCCACAGCCGTATGTTTTAAAAACAGCTTTTTCAATGACACCATTTTGTGGATTAACTTGAATCTGTAATTTCATCACATCACCACAAGCTGGTGCTCCCACCATGCCGGTTCCGACATGTTCGTTGTGATCATCCAGACTACCGACATTCCGAGGATTTTCATAATGATCAATTACTTTTTGACTATAAGCCATGATTATTCCCCATCTAATTACTCAATGTGCTGCCCATTCTACTTTGTTTAAATCGATACCTGATTTATACATCTCCCATAGTGGAGACATTTCACGAAGACGGCCAATCACACGATGAATCGCTACAATTGCCTGATCAATGTCTTCTTCGGTTGTAAAACGTCCAACAGAAAACCGTAAGGAGCTATGCGCCAATTCATCACTTAATCCTAAAGCACGTAGTACATAAGAAGGCTCTAAACTAGCCGAAGTACACGCTGAACCCGATGAAATCGCTAACTCTTTCAATCCCATGATGAGAGACTCGCCTTCCACATAATTGAAACTGATATTCAAACTACCAGGCAATCTTTGATTCAAATCACCGTTCACTTGCATAGCCTCAATCTCTTGAACACCGGCTAATAATTTGTCTCGCAGGACTTTAATTCGAACGGCCTCTTCTAACATCTCGGACTCTGCAATACGGCACGCCTCTCCAAACCCGACAATCTGATGTGTTGCCAGCGTACCTGATCGCATACCACGCTCATGTCCGCCACCATGCATCTGCGCTTCCAGGCGTATTCTAGGTTTACGTCTCACATAAAGCGCACCAATCCCTTTGGGACCATACATTTTATGAGCTGATATTGAAAGCAGATCGATATTATTATTTTCCATATCCAGCGGAATTTTGCCAACACTTTGGGCTCCATCAACATGAAAAATAATGCCGCGCTCACGTGTAATCTGACCAATCTTTTCAATATCTTGAATCACCCCAATTTCATTATTGGCATGCATAATCGAAACGAGAATCGTATCGTCTCTGAGAGCTTTCTTAAATTCATCGAGATCCAGAAGACCATTTTGTTTTGGAGATAAGTAAGTCACTTCAAACCCTTCTCGCTCTAATTGGCGACAAGTATCCAGAACTGCCTTATGCTCTGTTTTGCAAGTGACAATATGCTTACCGCGACGTGCATAAAAGTGTGCGGCCCCTTTAAGTGCTAAATTATTTGATTCGGTCGCGCCTGACGTAAATACAATCTCTCTCGGGTCGGCATGAATCAGTGAGGCGACTTGTTCACGAGCTGTATCGACTAATTGTTCTGCTTGCCAGCCAAAGCGATGTGATCGCGAGGCTGGATTGCCATAGTGATGTTGCAAGCAATCTATCATGACCGTCACAACGCGTGGGTCAATCGGTGTTGTCGCAGCATAATCCAAATATATTTGATTGATGTCATCCGTCATGACAAGACCTCTGTGTTTTGATTGATGGGTGATCGCATCGCGAGTTGATGGAGCGTGAGTCCATTTAAAAATTTCAGAATTTCTTGATTCAGTTCTGCCCAAAGATGATGGGTCAAACACATCGTACCCTTTTGGCAATTTGATTTGCCCTTGCATTGAGTGGCATCAATGGGCTCTTCAACCGCTTGAATGATTTCTGCTATTGAGATTGAATCTGGCGCTCGTCCAAGCTGGTAGCCACCACCAGGCCCTCTGGTACTGGTTAATAGCCCTTTGTTCTTTAAAACGAGCGTTAAACGCTCTAGGTAAGCTTGAGACAACCCTTGTCTTTCAGCTAACTCAGAAACAGTGGTTGGGTGCGATTGAGCATGGATTGCCAGATCTAACAGCGCGGTGACTGCATAGCGACCTTTTGTAGTAAGCTTCATAGCTATCCCCTTGAAAATTCAAGAGGACTTTCTCATAACCTACCGACTTAGTCAAGTATTCCGATCAGCCCTTGTCCCAGGGTAGCTCGAACTCAAGAAACCTCAATTCGGAGTTTTTGAAGGCAGGGTTGGTTTGTAATGACGTCATTCCGCAGAGCGATAAGCGCACAAAGTGCGCAGCGTGTGATGCGGAATTAGTATTCACGCGGCCTTGGCCGCTTATTCGAAATTATCAGCAATCAAATTATTAGCTGAGATTTGATAAAATTCTGGATCCCGCATCAGACGCTACACACTTCGTGTGATGACCGCTGTGCGGGATGACGATATACCCACAACAGATGATTTTTCGGGTAGGCGCCGAGCGTTCGAGACGCAGGAGTGTACACAAAGTACATGACTGCGATGAGAATCGCGAAGGCAACAACCCCGAAAATTCAGCTGTGAAGGGTATAGTTCCCCAAAAACCCCGAACTGGGGTCAGGAAAACTCAGTGTCGAGACGTTCGGATTGATTTCCAAGGTGTAGGCATACCATGCTCTTGGTGCCCCTCTCCTTCAAGCATTTGAACGCTAACCTTGAGTTTCTGTTTGCACGGAACATAAGCAACTGAATAATGTGTGGTTGTCCTATCATCATTAAAAGGTGCTTGAGGTGGCCATACCTTATTAACGCCTTCCGGATCTTGACCTTCAAATCTTCCGGAGAGATAAGAGGTTAAGATACTCATTAACTTACCCTCAGGGTGTGCTTGATTGATTTTTTTCTCCAACACCATCTTACGTTCTCTGGCGTAAGTCGGTGTATTCTCAGCTGGCGGCTTTCCAAGTATCTTTTCCCAATCACCCCTTACCAGATTCGTTGCAACATACCCTCTTTTTTTTACGTTATCTTCAGGATGAATGGCATTTTTAGCTCCTCTCGC
Source organism: Gammaproteobacteria bacterium (assembly GCA_046348545.1). Taxonomy (GTDB): domain Bacteria; phylum Pseudomonadota; class Gammaproteobacteria; order Berkiellales; family Berkiellaceae; genus JAXMEB01. The sequence continues at coordinate 376,459 of JAXMEB010000004.1, read as the reverse complement.
ATGTAAAATATTGACAAAGCCCGCGAGATTATCTGGATACCTTGGATCAATCGGACAAGCCTCAATCGAAGCCATTTCATAATCACCAGGACCCGCAATATTTATGATGCTTGGATAACCACAGGGTGAAGCTACTATGCTGCTTTTTAGTGTTTCAAAATCGCCACATTTAAACATTTTTAAAACCGCATCAGCTGCAACATAAGGTCTATCAAATCTAGGGCTTTTAATATGCATCGCCGTCGTACCACTATTATGAGCCCAGAATAATCCTTTCTCATTTGTAATTGTGAAAGCAGAAATACTACCTGCAGGCCCCATCACGGTTACTTGATGAGGGTAATTTGCTTCCGTGCATTGCAAGTGGAGGATAGTTAAATTTTGATTTAAAACAGTCATAGGCATTTTCGGCCAATCTAATGTTCGACCAAGCCCAACTTTTCGATCCTCAGTGATAGCAAAATATGAACAATGATCTACAGAGGATTTGACCTCCGATAAGAATTTTGGATGAAATGCAGATAGAAAGAGCGCTAAATCCATCATAATGAAATCATCTAAAGACAAATTATTATTTTTAGCAAACTCTGTTTCGGCCATGCCATTCATAAAGCGCTTCATTTCATTCGGATAAAATACATCATTTTGTTTACATAACATCAATAAGCTTTGTATTTTAGTTTGAAATTCAGTCAACTCGACAGGCTCTAACGAATCAAACCATTTCCTTCTCATGACCTGAAATTGTGACAATATTGTATCGCCAGCTTGGGCAATATACTGTTGCCCCATTTCTTGAAAGGAACCAGACAGTGTTAATTCAGTAATTCGACTCGAAGAAACGCCATCAAACATGCTTTACCCCTTACTTTATCTTGCTCTTAATCATTTTCATCAACATTATAAATGAGTGAATATACCCTTCACAGCTGAATTTTCGGGGTTGTTGCCTTCGCGATTCTCACCGCAATCATGTACTTTGTGTACACTCCTGCGTCTCGAACGCTCGGCGCCTACCCGAAAAATCATCTGTTGTGGGTATAGTAACGAGTTAAAGACAAGTTATTCAAGTAAGTTTTCAATAAGTGGCAAACAGGGTTGTTGTATTTATAACTTTACTTTTTTATAAACTCTCTCATCATTACTCTCGCTATCTCCCTTTCTCTTCTTCGAAGCATTAGCGTAGTTCGCATCGTTTGTCATCAGAGATAGACTTTCACCGATGTTGTTGATGCTACCGTAGGATGGTAAATAATTATGAGATAAGTTATTTTTGACCTTAATTACTTTCTTTATCGTTTTGAGTAAGTTACACATACTGTTATCATCCCACTCAGATAAACAATGAGGGGCAATAATATTATTATTTTTGATCTTTGCTAACGCCTCGCTCGACTCACCGCCTTGCCAATCCTGCGGTCTTTCAAAAGAATTCAAATCATAACAATCCAAAAGTTCCTGATTAATATTTTCAAAAGCAACAATAAGAAAAAAGCACGCCATTTTTTTGTGGCTATCCTTCATTGGCAAACCTGAGATAACGTTGAAGCATAATTTTAATATTTCTGCAAAACGATTTTGCTTTGTCAAAAGGTAATCGTTAGTGAATTCGACAAAACTATTCAATGAGTTAAATTCAATCCCATTAATTCGGCAAAATGACTTTTGGAACTGTATAGAAAAAGGAATCAGTTGATTCGTATAAAATTGATACATTTTATCAGAAAAAATCAAAGAAACCATTCTTGTGTGAAATAAGTCGTGCAGCATCGTAAAGGCTGGGCCGCCCCGCAATGAATGTACAGATGGTGGGTTCGATTTAATGTGATTAGAATAAATTGAAATGGGATGAGATCTGTTTTTATGGAAGTTATTAAATAGCGTCTCGGGCTTAATCCATCCAAGCATCGGTGACTGCTCAAAGCAAAAATCAGGATTAATTTGTTTTTGAATTAATTCAAAAACTGAAATCGAAGGCAAAACAATCACCCTCTCATCTTCAATATAGAATGAATTATTAGTTAAACCAGTCAATGCAAATTCCAGCAAAGGCTCATATGAAGGATGTTGTATTTGCCCATTTTTGGGTTGATGTATGACAATCATGCAATCTTCAAAATTACGCATCGTTCGCATACTATCGATCACTTTATCGATGCTAAATGCAAACCGCCTTGAGTCATCTACCACGATTATTAAATCTGGACTGTTTCTATCTCTAAGGATTCCTCTTGCCAAGGTCGAAAATATATTACCTAAGTATTGGTAAAGATATGATTTGTATTTTGGATTATTTGAAGAAATCAACTCAACATCACATATAACTTTTAAATCGCTATCTTCCTCTCGAAGGGATTGCCTTTCTGTATATGTTCTTAAAATAGTCAAATATTGAAAAACAGTAAGACGCTCCATGTCTGAGACTTGCCCCTTTTCGAACAGAAGTTGTGTAAGCATCAGTGCATAATCGTTAGAAAATATACTTGCACTGCCATCTTTGTTTTTTAATGCCACAAGTAATTCATTTAGCAAAATTTTACCATCATCCGTTTTTTCAATATATTCTCTGATATCTTTCAATGTTTGGTTTTTACTTACATATTTGAGAAATTGGTCTTCTTTTAGAGAAGTTTTTTCAATATTGATATTTCGAAATGGAATATTTTTTTCACAAAAGCTTAAAGCTTGGCCAAACATCTTGATTCTCTACACATTAAAAGATTTCAATGATATTTTAAATGAGCCTTATGTCCATCAGAATCAGACGAAAGGTAAGCTCAAGAGACGAAAGGGAGGGGGCGTAAGCTCAATTGATTTTACGACGAACTGCCGTCAAAATACCTCTTAAGATATTAACCTCCTGCTGCTCTAATTCCGCCTTGCCAAATAACCGCTTCAATCGAGCCATCAAATGCTTCGGAAGTGCCGGATCTAAAAACTCTACTTCAATCAACGTTTTTTCTAGGTGATCGTAAAAAGAAGCTATCTCTTGACTCGTCGCTAATGCCACACTCTCTTTAGCTGTTGAGATTCTTTTTTCTCTATTTAATTGCTTATAAATTTCATAAGTGACTATCTGAACTGCGCTAGCGAGATTTAAGGAGGGATAGTCTGGATTGGTCGGAATATTAATTTGGATGTGACAAGCTGCCAATTCTTCATTTGTCAGCCCTGTCCGTTCTCTGCCAAATACAAAAGCAACATCCGTTGAACCAAGCACATTGGATGTTTTCTGAGCTGCGCCTTCTGGACTCATAGCGGGCCAATTCAACGCTCTATCCCGAGCACTGGTCCCAAAAACCAATCCACAGTCAAACAAAGCATGATTTAAATTAGAACAAATGACAGCATTATCCAATATCTCAACCGCTCGACCCGCTCGAACCACAGCTTCCTCATCTGGAAAACGGAGGGGATTCACCAAATACAATCGCATCAAGCCCATTGTTTTCATCGCCCTTGCAGTAGCACCAATATTGCCTGGATGAGAGGGTTCAACGAGCACAATTCGTATATATTTTGTCATCTTTGTAACTTTTATCTTACCAGGGTAGAATCTATTAAGGGTTTTAACTTTGACTTCAAAGCTTCGGGGATTATAATCGTTTCCTTTCCATGAAAGTAAGATAACCATGCACCCTTTAGTTAACATTGGCGTTAAAGCGGCCCGCGAAGGCGGTAAATTGATGCGCAGGGCTTATGATGAGAAGCCCCCCCTTCAGATTGAGACTAAAAGCAAACATGACTATGTCACACAGGTCGATAGAGCAGTCGAAGATTCGATTCTTCGAGTCATCCAAAAAGCTTATCCTCACCATAGCATTCTCAGCGAAGAATGCGGTGAAATCAAAGGGGATGATACGACTTGGATTATCGATCCACTAGACGGTACCACTAATTTCGTTCATGGATTTCCGCAATTTTGTGTTTCGATAGCTGTCAAAGAGCGTGATCGTGTTGAGCATGGCATCATCTACGATCCGATCCGCGATGAGCTCTTTACCGCATCACGCGGACAAGGCGCTCAGCTTAACGCAAGACGTATGCGGATCAGCACAACCCCTACGCTGGATAACGCACTGCTGGGAACAGGTTTTCCATTCCGTGAAGTTAGCATCATGGATGAGTACTTAGCGATTTTAAAATCATTGTTCCCACTCGCCTCCGGTATTCGACGCGCGGGCGCAGCGGCTCTTGATTTAGCCTACGTTGCGGCAGGACGTTTGGATGGCTTTTGGGAATATGGATTACAAGATTGGGATTTCGCCGCAGCCGCGCTCATGATCCATGAAGCCGGCGGGGTTGTCAGCACCTTTGATGGCAGCAAAGATATCCTAGGTCAGCGCACTTTGGTCGCAGGGAACCTTAAAACTCACCCGTTATTGCTGGATGTGATTCAACAAGCTACTCGCCTCAAATAACAGGCCGAGGTCGCTTTCACCCTCTCCCACAATCCGCCTTGGCTAATGCTTCGGACGGACTAGCTGGGAGAAGGAATTTTTAGAACTTAGGGCATATCATCAATAGGTTTTTTAGCAGCAGGCATCATATCTTTCTTATCTAATCCCAGCGCTAATGCAATCGCGCCTGCGACATAAATAGACGAATAGGTCCCTACAAAAATACCAATCAAAAATGCCATTGAAAAGCCGCGTAGCGATTCGCCACCAAAGAATAACAAAGCGACGACGACCACCGCGGTCATCACAGAGGTCATAATGGTTCTAGAGAGCGTCTGATTAATAGACATATCTAAAATTTCGCGCGCCGTTCCCTTTCGAATTTTCCGGAAATTTTCGCGCACTCTATCATAAACAACGATAGTATCATTCAAAGAATAACCAATGACGGCTAGGATGGATGCTAAGGTTGCCAGATCAAATTCCACCTGAAACGCGGAAAAAATACCTAAAATCAAAATCGGATCGTGAATTAATGCAACGGCAGCACTAATAGCAAAGCGATATTCAAACCGCATGCCAATATAGAGCATGGTTGCTAGCAACGCGACCAACACAGCTAGGCCCCCTTGCTCTGCAAGTTGCTGGCCAACCTCACTCCCAACAAATTCGATTCGTCTTAATTCAGCCGGGATGGCTTGATTGAGGGCTTCATGAATTTTTTTGCCAAGGACTTGTTCTGATTCGCCGGAACGATTGGAGATCCGAATTAAAATATCCTTTGGTGTTCCATACTGCATGACTTTGGCATCGGCATAACCTTTATCTTTTAAAACGTCACGGATTTGCTCTAGATCAACAGCGTCCTGCAACCTAAGCTCCAACAAACTCCCTCCGGTAAAATCAAGCGCAAAGTTCAGACCTTTTGTATATAAAAAGAACAGTGAAACACAGATCATCATCACTGAGATTGCTGCGGTATAACGGCGAGCGCCCATGAAGGCAATGTTGGTTTGCTTCTTAAAAAACTCCATGTTAAATCCCCACTCTCAGTTGCTTGACCTGACGCCCACCATAGACAATATTGACAATCGCTCGCGTCCCCATAATCGCAGTGATCATGGAGGTAACAATCCCTATACACAATGTGATTGCAAATCCTCGGATAGGACCTGAGCCAATTCCAAATAAAATGACACCCACAATTAAGGTTGTCAGATTAGAATCGATAATGGTTGCCATCGCGCGTTCAAATCCACTATGGATTGCACCCTGAGGTGACATACCATTTCTGAGTTCCTCCCGGATCCGTTCAAAGATAAGCACGTTGGCATCTACTGCCATACCAATCGTGAGTACAATACCGGCCATCCCCGGTAAAGTGAGCGTTGCACCAATTAAAGACAATAAGGCAACCAATAGAATAACGTTCATAAATAGAGCAATGTTTGCTATCAGTCCAAATAAACTGTAGTACAAAATCATCGCAACCAGAACCGCAATAAAACCAACCTGAATCGAGAGTAAGCCCATTCGAATATTCTCTTCTCCCAAGCTTGGGCCCACCGTGCGCTCTTCTACGATCGAAATACTGGCTGGTAAAGCACCTGCTCTTAGAAACAGAGACAGATTTTTAGCTTCATTCAGAGTCAAGCCTGTTATTTGAAATTGACTGCCTAATGCGCTATTGATCCTTGCTACACTGATAACAGATTCTTCTGTTTCAGTTTTCTTAACAACCTGACCGTCTTGTTTGGTTTCAACGGTGCGTGTCTCGATATAAACCACGCCCATCTGCTTACCAACATTGTCACGCGTTTCCTTTTTGAATAGGCCTAACCCTGCCCCACCGACTCGAATATTCACTGCAGGACGACCTGTTTGACCGTCAGTCCCCACGACCGCACCGATAATGGCATCACCCGATAATAGGACCCGGTTCTTCAAAAGAACAGGGATCCCTTCTTTGTCATAATATAATTTTGCACCTGGAATGGACCGTCCACTCAGCGCTTCACTCACATCATGATCATGATCGCGGAGTTTGAATTCTAAGGTTGCCGTTTTGCCCAGTATATCTTTTGCACGTGCGGTATCTTGTATACCAGGAAGCTCCACGACAACATGATTCAGACCTTGGCGTTGAACTACCGATTCAGCAACCCCCAGTTCATTCACCCGATTTCTAAGGGTAATAATCGTTTGTTCAACCGTTTGATTGCGAATATCTTGTATCACTTGCTGATTAATGCGCCCTTGAATTTCAAAGAGCTCACCTGTTTGAACTCGAGAAAATTCTAATTCAGGCAAATTTTGTACTAATGTCTTAAACCCCTCATCACGCGCTTCTTTTTCTCTGAAAAGCAAACTCACTTCACTCGACGACGGCATTGCAATTTTTAAATATCGAAGTTTGCCTTCTCTTAATACATTGCGAATTTCCGTGAGATACGATTCAGCTCTACGATGAATCGCAGATTCTAGGTCGACTTCCACCAAGAAATGGACCCCACCACGGAGATCAAGCCCCAATTTCATGGGCTCTGCACCCAAGGCACTCAACCATTTTGGAGTCACGGGCGCTAAATTCAGTGCAACAGTCCATTGCTTGCCGACAATGGATTGCAAAACATCCTGGCCTTCTAGCTGCGCTTGTCCTGAATTAAAACGAATCAGAACGGTCTCATCGTTGTCAAGTTCAACAGACTTGTACTGAATCTTTGCCTGCCCTAAGGCATCCTTAATCGAATCTAGCATCTCACCCGATGCAGCTATACCTTGGCTATTAGAAATCTGAACAGCATGATCTTCGCCAAATAAGTTAGGCACTGCATAGATAAAGCTAAAAAGCAGTATCAAGCCTAATACAGCATATTTCCACATCGGGTAACGATTCATATCAATATCCTTTCCATATCCTTGAATAACTTAAATGGACTTTAAAGTTCCCTTAGGTAACGAACAAGCAATAGCCTGCTTCTGAACACAAATTTCAATTCCTTCGGCAACACTGAGTCTGATAAAGGCATCTGTAATCTTAGTTACCTTGCCAACAACGCCTCCGGTCGTCACCACTTCATCATCCTTTGTGATCCCTGCTAATAAATCACGATGTGCCTTGGCTCGTTTGCTTTGCGGACGCCAGAGCAAAAAATAGAATATGACTATAAAACCACCCAGTAGAAAAAATTGACTCATCATGCCAGATGGTTGCATCGCGCCTGCTGAGGCCCCCTCTGCATATGCGGCCGTAAACCAAAAAAATAAAGGAAATGTAAAAATTAGTTTGCTCATTAACTTACTCCGCATAACAACAATCCTATTAAAAGACTCGGGAAAAGTACCAAATTTTGCGTTTTAAAGCCATTCGAAATTCATTTCAGACAGTTGGTAGGGATCGGCAGACCACTTTAATTGCAGTGCGAAAACAATAGATTAACAATACATCCAGATTATTTATTCCAAACGGGGAAAACCATGTCTGTTTCATTTTTATCGATCAGTTTTTGGGCACTATTCCAACGACAGAATTGGCTAGACGACTACATAATATTGAGTGATGCGAAAGCGTCACCGTTTGAAGAAGATAGTATGGCGGTCTTTGAGCTATTGGGACAAGCTTATTTTCCAGATTCCGATTGATCTTAAAATTTGCTTTGGTATACTTCAACGTCTGTGCCGGAGTGGCGGAATTGGTAGACGCGCCAGACTCAAAATTTGGTGAGGGTGACTTCGTGCGAGTTCGAGTCTCGCCTCCGGTACCAGCTTTAAGTTGATAACCCTTATGACAGAACTACGCACCGACAAGCTATATTTTATAATAGTCACGATACCATTTCACGAAAGATTGAACCCCATCGACTACTTTGGTCTTCGGATGATACCCAAAATCATGCGCTAACCGAGCGACGTCTGCATGGGTTGCAGCCACATCACCGGGTTGCATCGGTAATGACTGGATACGTGCTTTCTTCCCGACTGCCTCTTCAATAGCAGACACAAACATTTGCAATGGAATCGGCTCGTTATGACCGATATTATACAAACGATAGGGTGCTAAACTCGTTGCATTGGTGGGTTCTGCTTCCCAATACTGATCAGGTGTCGCTGGTTTATCAAGGACATGAATCACACCGTCTACAATATCATTCACATAAGTAAAATCACGTATCATATTGCCATGATTATATAATTCAATAGGCTCGTCAGCGATCATCTTTTCAACAAACTTGAATAACGCCATATCTGGCCTGCCCCATGGCCCGTAGACTGTAAAAAATCGTAAGCCTGTGACCGGCAACTTGAATAAATGGGCATAGCAATGCGCCATCAACTCATTGGACTTTTTGGTTGCTGCATAAAGTGAGATAGGATGATCGACATTATCATTTTCTGAAAAAGGTAGTTTTTTATTCGCACCATAGACTGAGCTAGAAGAAGCATAAACCAAATGTTGAATGTCATGATGCCGACATAATTCAAGAATATTCGCAAATCCAACGATATTGGAATCAATATAAGCTTTTGGATTTTCAAGCGAATATCTTACCCCTGCTTGTGCGGCAAGATTCACAACTTTATCAAATTTAAATTGTTCAAAGGTATTCTTTAAATTTGAATCTTGAATATCACACTGAATAAATTCAAATGGACCCTGTTCTTGGATCCATTTAAGTCTATCTCGCTTTAAAGTCACATCATAGTAAGCATTCAGATTATCAACCCCTACCACCTGATCGCCTCTGGCGATTAATTTTCTTGATAGGTGCGCGCCAATGAAACCCGCTGCGCCAGTGACTAATATTTTCATTAGAGCCTCCAAACTCTCAAGCCCTTTTCTTCAAATGGCTTAGAATTTAATATACCTTTCACATCGCTGATTACTTTCACTTGTTTGAATTTCTCAAAAAAATCATCAACCGTGAGCTCTTGATAAGCATGGTGAGCAACACACAACGCTACCGCATCGACTTCATTCAAAGCTTCCCAGTTCACTAATTTAATACCATAGTATTTCTCAGCTTCTCGCGCATCTGCAATTGGATCATGTACGAAGACTTCTGCACCATAGTCTTTAAATTCCTGTATCACATCGACGACTTTCGTATTTCTCAAATCAGGACAATTCTCTTTGAAAGTCAGTCCCAAAACGGCAATCTTATTCCCCTTAATGGGGCAACCTGCATGGATCATTTGCTTGATCGTCTGTTCTGCAATAAATTTGCCCATGCCATCATTAATTCGTCTACCCGCCAGTATCACCTCAGGATGATAACCCAACTGCTGAGCTTTATAGGTTAAGTAAAATGGATCAACACCAATACAATGACCTCCAACCAAACCTGGTTTGAAGGGCAAAAAATTCCATTTCGTCGACGCAGCTTTGATCACATCATTGGTGTCTAAATTCATCTTGTCGAAGATAATCGCCAATTCGTTCATCAATGCAATATTTAAATCGCGCTGCGTATTCTCAATCACTTTGGCCGCTTCTGCGACTTTAATGGAAGCAGCTTGATAGATCCCTGCCTCAACAACTGAACCATAAATTTTAGCGATTAAATCGCTGACCTCAGGTGTTTGACCTGAAACGACTTTTGTAATTTGCGTGAATCGATGACTCGTATCACCTGGATTAATGCGCTCTGGTGAATATCCTATAAAAAAATCCTCCCCCCCCTTTAACTTAGAATGCTGCTCAAGCACGGGCAAGCATACTTCTTCTGTAGCCCCTGGGTAAACAGTAGACTCATACACAACAATATCGCCCTTTTTAAGCTGTTTACCGACTAATTCGGAAGCTGAAACTAAACATTCAAAATCAGGTTGATGAACCTCATTAACAGGGGTTGGGACTGCAATAATATGAAAATCTGCACTCCGTAAGGTTGCAGGATCACTCGTAAAAATAATATTCGCTGATCTTAATTCCTTCTCAGAAACCTCTGCTGTAATATCTTTATATTGCTTAAGTTCTTCTACGCGTTTTTGATTAATATCAAATCCAATCACATTTTGTTTGTGACCAAACGCAACGGCAACCGGTAATCCCACATATCCCAAGCCAATTACGGATACACACCTTTCTTGTTTCATGTCTTATCTCCCTATTATCAAGCATATTGGAATCAATATATCATCCTCTTTTAGACATTGCTAAAATAGGCTACTTCATATCATATTTGTGTTTGTATTATGACTTTTTGGCGTCGCATCATTGCAGGGATTTATGATCTATTTGTATTAGTTTCTTGGCTGATGCTAGCCACCTTTATCGCTGTATTAATCCATAATGGAGAAGCCTTCCCACCAAGGCATATCGGATTTTTGAGCTATCTCTGGCTAATGAGTTTTCTATTGTTTGGGTGGTGCTGGACCCATGGTGGCCAAACCTTAGGGATGCTGGCTTGGAAAACTAAAGTCGTTAGACAAGACAATACGGCCTTAAGCTGGAAAGAGGCTTTGTTTAGATTTATCTATTTAACGCTCAATTGGCTTTGCTTAGGGATCGGTTGGCTTTGGTGCTGGTTTGATACCGATCACCAAAGCCTACATGACAGGCTCTCTGGGACAAAGTTAGTTAGAAGTTAGATACTCTGACTACAAGGTTCGATATACGCTTCACAGCTGAATTTCGGAGGTTCCGTGTCCCTCTAGCCCGTCCGCTCGAAGTTTGAAGAACCTAGGCAGAAGCTCGTATGAGCGCCGGCAGGTACTCGAAAAATCAACTGTTGTGGGTATACTATTGTTACCCCAGTTCGGGGTTTTTTGGGAACTATCGTCATCCCGCACAGCGGTCATCACACGAAATGTGTAGCATCTGATGTGGGATCCAGAATTTTATCAAATCTGAGCTAATAATTTGATTGCTGATATTTTTAAAGACTGAATCGCATAAGCGGCCAAGGCCGCGTGAATACTAGATTCCGCATCACACGCTGCGCACTTTGTGCGCTTATCGCTGTGCGGAATGACGTCATTACAAACCAACCCCGCCTTCAAAAACTCCGAACTGGGGTTTCGGCAGACTCGCGGGAATGACGACGTAAATGTGCGATTTTAATTACATATAGCGGCACTTGCAACTTTAGGGACACGCCCTAGATATCGCGTTTTTTTCTTGATTCAGTTGACGATTTACTTTTTTCTGGATTTGAAATCGTCTTCTCACCCTTCTGATGCTTAGTTTGATTATATAGTTTAAGTAGAGGTTTTTTAGAATTACGAGATGTTTGAGACTTATCAGATTTTTGAGACTTATCCGGAGACAGCTTTTTACTCTGTTTTGTTGCAGCATGAGTACCTTCTGACGTTGTTGGCACTTGATTAGTTGTGACTTGTGATTCACTCTTAGGGCCCGGTTGTTGAATCGATTGACTACTTGCAAGTGAGGGATGTTCTTTAACCATATGATTCAGAGCTGAATTTTCGGGGTTAAGGCTTGCTTCCGACTTAGAAACATTTAGCTGATATTTTTTCTTTTCCTGAATCATATATTGGTTAAAACGATCCCAATCACTTGCAGACTGATCAGGGTGACAAGGTAAAATCCTTTCTTGGAGAAACTCGATCTTCTTTTCATAATCATGTTCTAGAAACCATTTACGTTTTCTTTCATCACTCATTAATTCATGCAAATCACAGTTATAAAATGCTATTTGTGCACTGAGTGAATGATACTCTGAGTCTAGTTCTGATAAATATCGTTTTGAAAGGTTTTCTTTATCTAGAATAATCGTACTATGCTGACTCTCAAGCCAGCTATTTTTTGGTAACAAGTATTTATTTGAAACAATCTGAGCGTATTCCTCACTGGTAATGATCGTAGCCCTGAGACCTACATTCTCGACCACTGTCCACATTATACAATGCACAGGTTTTTTTAGAGGACTCAGGATCGAATGGACCCTAGAATCCGAAACAACCTGATTCAAACTCAAATATATCTTATTAGAAAATATATCCCCTCTACTAAGTTCTTCTGACAAGTTGATGAAAAAGGCTTGCTTTCTTGAATCCAGATCAACTTGCTTTCTTGAATCCAGATCAATTTTAATAGAAGCGGGATCCTCGATAAAGGCTTTATGAAAGTCATCTGGTAATTTAGCCCAAGAAACCCGGGGCGCAGCTTTGAATTGAGCTGAAGTGATATCAGTCTGCATTTCCATTTCTTTATTTAGATCCAAATCCTTTTCTTTTGTTACCTCTTTCTCAACCTCCAGCCCATTACCTGCCTGAGTAGTAGAATCAACTTCAGGCGGTGATGCTAAAATTTGCCGTTCTATTATTCTATCCATACTTTTCTTAAATCGAACCTTCAAAGCTTCTAATTCATCCTTGGTATAAAATGAAATCGCTTTTCTCTCGAATTCATCAATCAACTTGTCCTTGATTTTACGATATTCTGAATCAGTAGAGCTCTTCTCAATAACAGCAGCGAAGAGATTTTTTGGGTCGGTAGACTGATAAGAAAACAAGAATGACTCGAACGCCTTGAAATATTCATCCTCATTCTTGTCTAATAATCTTTTAATCACCTCATCACGAATAACATTCGTGAGCAGATAGTTAGTGGCCATCACATTATCTTGACTGATTTTATTAAGTTGAATATCAAAAGTATAGTTAATGACATCTTTATAGTTCATTTCTTTTTTATTAAGATCACTTTGCATCTGATGGTCAACCATAATTGTTAATGTTTGCTGATCCGGTAAACCTCGCATACGCATAGCACCCTGTAAAAACTTTCCAATTGGCGTTCTCGAGCACGTTATAACAGCATGTGCAAAATCAGGCTGTTTTATATCTATACCAATGGTATGACTTTGATCATTAAACACAAAGTATTCATCAACTGATTGTATATTTAACTTAGCTTTAATAGCAGATGGCTCAGTACTACCAAGAACAATGGCATTAAAATCCGAGTTATCAGTCTTCTGAATGGGAATCGCCGTTAAAATGTCGTCGGTATTGAAATAAAGAACATATTTTAGTTTATTACGCGATGGAGTTTCTCGAAAATATTCAGCAAGCCTTTCAGCTACCTCGCGATTTGATAATCCTTTTAAAGTGCCACCAACATCAATTATTGAACTCGAATTAGATTGTAGCGCTGATATCATTTCAGTCAAATTGGACTCAGCAGATGTAGTTGATAAACTTTGGACTTTAGTATCTTTCCTCGCAATATGGTGAATAGTTTCACCATCAGTCCCTTTTGCAAGGTCATAATCAAAAGGCTCGATGCGTTCATCGAAAACATCCGGCGTTAGGATAGTTCCTGAATAACCCTGAAAAGATCTAAATTGACTTGCTTGGTTTATTGAATTATGTCGTAATAAAACTGTATCAACATCTATTGCTGGCAGAATGTAGTTTTGAAGGCAATACATGACAAGTCCTGAGCGCTTCGAACATTTCTGATGATATGCGCGAAGCTCTGTATCACTCCATTCTTTTTGAAACAGCTTAGAATCAAAGCCTGTTAATTTCGAAAATTCCTTTGCGGCCTCAGTATCAGACAAGCTCTTCACATTTAAAGAAAGGGTTCGCTCCTCAATCGCTCGCTCTCTCATAGCGGTATAGAATGTTTTGAAAACGAAATAATTTAAACCATACTTAAGATTGTACAGGCAAGTATAGTTTAAAGTCTCGAAAGGGCTCGAAAATCTCGAGTTTTCACTCGGTTTATCTACACATTGATACGGCTTGGATATTCCACCCTGTATAGTCTTTAACTCATTCTCTCTCTTCGTTGGACCATAATGCTCTAGCGGATTTTTCAGCAAACTAGAGGGCAAAAGATTTGTCAATTGTTCTTTAATCATGTATGCCCCTGCTGAGTCTGACAAACTATTTTTTAAAGCATTGGGAACACTTTTACCATTGAGGAAATCACGCCACTCGTCCCGCTGAACACTTTGATGCTCCATCATTATTTTATATAATGGGCTCGAATAATTGCTCATATCAATCAAGTCTTCTATGCATAGTCTCATTGCTTCATGAGCCTCCTCAGTGGTGAAGCTGCAATTCGGATCGGATATAAATTGCAATAGATCAACATCTTTATATTTAACCTTTCCGAGAAATTCATACAAATTGATATTAATATCTATATACTTCCGATTTAGCTTTTCAGAAGAGTTTGCTAACGAGAAGTTTCTCTCAACCCTGATGTCATTGACAAGATGAACCTCATCAACAAGAACATCGGCATGATTTCGGCACAAAAGCAATATCTCTTGCAATAACTCAATAGTTTCCTTGTCCTCTGGATTATTAATCCTTTTCAGCTCTAACATCTTCAATTCCAGATCCTCAAGCGCAATTTTACTCATCACCACGAATGACCTATTTTCCATAACAGATTTGAGCTGATTTAATTTTGTCTTGAGAGAATTAACTGTACACTCTCCATCGCGACTAAAATTAAACCGATAAATGTCACGGTTAAATAATCGTTTAGTTACTCTAGCCAGATCCGCGAAATTTGTGTTCAATAGAGCGTCAGGAACTATAATCATTGCAATATTATCACCGCGTGCTTTATGTAAAGCTAAAAGGGGCATTAAAACCTTTGATTTTCCGCCCCCCATGATTAATTGCATTATCTGGCTGCTAAATGAGCCGCTCTCATCACGCCTAAGCAATCTATCTAAAATAGTGTACTGCTTTTCTGAAATGAGAACACCCTCTTCCGCCTCAAATAGGAGAAATTCAGGATGTTGATCAATTGGATAAACTCGGTCCTTCAAGTGCCATTTAGAAATTAGAGGGACAAGAGATTTGATACTCTCCTCATTATCAACTTTTCCCTTCGTTAAATTTATAAAATTCTGATATAGAGCGCCCTGAGATTTAAGAAGTAAATATTCTGTATGCCATTTCCGTAATACCCCGATCGACTCATCATCCAACAAAGTGTTCAGGCGATAGTTTTCAATATCATTTTGTATAAAAAGCCTATTTAAATCTGCCATGGTGAGAAGATTTCGTTCTCTACCGATAATTTTAATCAACTCGTTACTATAGGGGTAATTTGATGTAGACACAAGGTTCGCTAAGGTTATAAGATCTGTTTCTAATTTAGCCTGTGACTGCTGCAACCGCCTATACCTCATATCAACTTCTTCAATTAGCTTTTGCAGAATGGTATTCTGCGTATCAACATCACGACTCAGAAGATTACTTGTAATATCACTAATCGATCTCTCTCGTTCTTCGTACTCTTGAACGGCATAAAGATAATCTTCATTTGCGCGTTGATATGCACTTGAAATAAACTCTGATTTCTTTCCCTCATCACAAACAAACAAATAGTCATTACCAGGCGCTTTCCTTGCAGAGCTAACCTCGCCCAGCGTTACAGTCAAATCCAAATATATTTTTGCGATACTAGGATATCTTATCGAAACCATATTGCTATTCTCGAAAGCAGACTTTTTCGTATTGACATCCCTCCCTCTGTTCGCCGAATAGACTTCGTTTGGCTTTGTTAGATTATCCAACACAAATTGATCTGAAAGAGTCAATCTCATCTCTTCCGGGATATTGTTTTTCTGCTTGCTGTAGTCACTTAACCATTCACTGACAATCTTTATAAGATATTCTGTATTGAATACCCCAATCCCATTTTCACCCCTTTCAATATCTATTGCTTCCCAAGGCTTCAGCCCTAATTTAGCACGGTTAACATCCGATAAATGAAAAGAACCTTGTGAGTTGAGGTATTTTGATACTTGAACTGCGATCTTTAATTTAGTTGCAATAAGCGCTGGATTTGAAGACTTCATTTTTGTTAATTTATCGTGGCGAGGGTCTTTGGGGTGATATATATCACGAGGAACCTCATGCAACAGCCAACTCAATATTCTTATTTCCTTTGGTGTCCCCATAAAGCCACCTTCTTTGTTGATGTATTCTGATATGGCTTCAAAAGCTTTTTCATAATCATGCGTTCCTAAGTATAGATACACAGCTTGCAACGCATCGCCTTGATTAGAGGTAATTAATTTCCCATCAACTAAAAAATACTCTGTAAACATTTCTGTATTCGAATAATTGCACTGCGCTGATTGATGCTTGAAATCCCTATTGTATGTCTGCTGATCGTATGTATCAGAACTTTTATATTCGTGAGAATCCTGAAAGCAAGCATTGATATCAAGTAAAGAATAATCAAATTTGAGCTTTTTCTTATCCTCATTGGTCTGTTCAGCTTTTACAACAAATTGTTGATTGGGCACCAGAACTAAGTCTCTCTGATCAGACTTTGCTTCATCACCAAGTGGCGTTAGCTTCAAATAATTTCTAAAATATTCATTAATGTCTAAACCTCCACGCAAATCAAGATAATATCCCGGATATTTATCGGATGTTAATATAATCTCTCCACCCAATTTATTTCCTTGGAATACAATACCATATCTGGGAAATTCAATGATATATTCTGGTTTGGCTTTCTGACTCCTCCAAACCAAGATAAACTTTTTATCCTCAAAGTCCGTTAATCTTGATAGAATACGATTCGGGTCATCCATGGATAGTAACTTGTATTCCAGTTCAACCTCTTTTCCAAGCTTTTTAGTTCCACTGTTAGAATATAAATATTTTGGGCTTGTATCCGTATGGTCTGTAATAAGAATCTTCATAGGATCTTCACAATTCACCCAAAAGTCTAGTGATTTGTCCCTCATGACATATGGCAAAGCACTCATCGACTTCAGATCACTTTTTAAATTCGTGGCAAGCTGCCACCAACTTTCCCTCCCTTCGATTAGCATTTTCACTTGAATCACATTTTGATTTTTGTTTTTAGAATCACGATAACGAAACTCTTTTCCATTAACCTCAAAAGTAAAGAAACGATCGTTTTCATTGATATTATCATGATACCTTACTTTATACCCAAATTTAATATTTGGAAATAATTCCTTAAAAAGTGGATCCTCTAAAGCTCGCTTTGGTATATCAATATCACTCGTCACTTTATTGCTTATTTTTCCATTCAATAAATCTATCGCGCATCCTATCTCGGTGTTAACCAGTATAGTACCAGAGATCTTCCATACCCCCTCCCCACCTAGCTCTGGCAATATTTTTAAAACATATTTACTCAACGCCTCTTGGTCAATCGCACTCAAATGTAAAACAACTCTAATTCCTATAGCTTGTAATTCCTTCTCAATGAATGGGAGATCTTTTTCACAAGGGTTCCTATACATAATCCCTAAAGCTTGAAGGTAGACCGAAATATCATGATCGTTCAATTCCGTCTTATCATGTAGCATTAGCAATTTGGAACGATATAGCCTTGATCTGGATTTGTAAATTGATTCGCGATCTATATACATCTCTTTCGATTCATCATCTAAATTCCCTACAACCTCATCTAATTCAATCAAAATAGAATTCACCTGTTCATCAATTGTGCTCATCCTAGAGCTTACTTCTGAATTCTGAACCGATGCGCAGTGAACAGAAAAATAACTGTAGAGATCGAGTAAATTCAATAGCGCCAAGTCGACATTCAGACCTTGTCTATGTTTTTTTAGACTGCTTTCAATCAAATCTAAAAATGCATCAATCGCCTGAGGCTGATTCATAACTGCAAACTCTAAGCCCCTTTTATTTAGAAAATTTGCCCAAACCAGTTTAGCAAATTGCTGATCTGACATTTTATTTGTGTTTCCACTCAAATAATCAATAGTCTTAATAAGCTGCATTTCATGTCCGCAACGAGTGTGCAATATTTCACGTCTCGAAGTAACACCTTTACTGGATTGAACTTCAGCACTTTGGACTTGGATACTATTTTCTGAACTTTTCGAGTCCGTAAAGCCTTGCTCAGAAAAGAAATCCTGTTTTTTAGATAAAGTCTCAAAAATCTCTTCGTAGAAATATTGTCCGAGATAACGGTCAATATTTTGAACTCCAAGGCTCGAAGTCCTTTTAATGAATGAAAACCTCAACTCTCCGTCTTTTTGCACTGTTGTATCCGCTTCCATCCTAAAGTCAATAAATTGAATATCATCACGTCGTTCCCGCCTAAAGAATAGAGCTTTGTCTATTTTCGCCAAGGCATCATGATATGCTTTCTGAAATCTGCAAAACTCGATTATTTTAGGATCAAGTTTATCATTAACTGTAGATGGATTATTTGGGTCCGTATTGAGAATGATTGATGCAAGATATCTCGAAACTAATTCTTTTTGATTTTCTTCCGAAATGTTATCCCGGTTGATTTTACTTTCGAACCGCCTAATCTCTTGGGATGGAGATCTCTTAAACTCTTTTTTCACAATGTCAATCGCATCATCTAAATAGCTTTGCCAGTTTTCACCCCTTTTCTCAAGTTCGTCCAAAATTAGTTTATGTAGAGGGGGCAGCTCAGCTACTCCGTCTTTAAGTATATTTGCAATATCAATTTCGATACGATTATAAGGTACAGCGGTTATAAAAAATCTATTCTCTTCAACGGCTGCCATACCTCCAATCAATTCATTTGTGAATTTAACATAATGCCCAAAACCTAATTCTTTGGCAGACTGTTTGTGTACTACTTCTAAAAGCAAATGCATTTTTTTCAGCACATAATAACTTGAAGGGTTCAAGTTGGTTTCTATATATTTACTGTACTCATCTATATATTTCCCCAATGAAACAATTAACGGGGTACGCTGATCAGCTTCTAACTTTAGGTAATCACTTTCAAGCTCTATTGGCATACTCAAAATTATTTGCTCTACAAATGCCGGCGGAGCAGAATCTAATAGAGCCTTCAAGTCACTCAATCGATTACAGATATATTTTTCATTCGATGGCTCGATTTGATTTTCCTCTTCATCTAGCTTCCAGATCGCTTGTCGATCAGAAAAGAGTTTTTGTTTATCATTATCACTCGGAACCATTTCTTTGTTTAATGCTTTTCTTTGTATGGTCTTTTCAGTTTGCTCGGTTTTCTTCAGCTCAATGATATATCTACCGATCGTTTCCAAGTATGTTGTAACATCTTGACGCTCTTGACTAGATAGAGACAATTCTGCACGATGCTTGTCGATAAATCGCGCTGTCTTCTCGATGGCATTTTCGATTTCCTCCCGCACCTCCCGGGAATTAATAGTTCCATTCTTTTCCTGATTCCAGATAAAATCCACTATTGACTGGAGTTTTATAATTAACTTCGTGTCTTGATATGACTTCGCTTCGAGCAAATCCTTCAAAAGCCCACTTTGTAAAACCTTATAAGTACAATTACCAGACTTTTGCGGTGTAATATAAGTTTTATCACTATATAAGTCCGATCGCTCTATAGCACCTAACTTATTCATTTCATTTTTATTGGATTCAAGAAGATGATTCACTAGAATATTTTGTGGAATTTCACCACTTTTATATTTTTCATACATGTTTTTTTGAGCTTCCGAACTAGGGAAATCAAAATCAAGATCATCAAAGTTGATCTCTTTTACATCATTGCTGTCTTCAACAGATTGTATCACCTGATGAGCTTCATCTAACTTCAGACCAGATTGAATGCAAACTTGGTTAGACACAATAGCGTAGTGCAATTCATTTTTGTCATTTCTATAAAATACAAATTGATTACCAGTAAGTTCTTTTGGGGTCCAGACTGGATCGAAATCGCCCTGTATATCAATTGTAGTTATCTGCCAGTCTGTTAGAGGTGTAATCTCAAAATATAATTGATTAATTGAGCGGCTCCTGGTTTCACCTTGCAATTGTGCATAATAGCCTATCAATTTGGTGATTAGGGATTTTAGATTCTGATCGTTGTAATCGAACTCATATACCTTAAAACACTGGTATCTGTCTTTATTCTTCTTGTGGTAGGATATGCCATCCCCTGTATTATAAATCTTGAACAGTATTTTATTACCATCTGTTTTTTCGAATTTATATAGCATTGCATGCCCCATGCCCTGCCCATCGCCTGAAAAGCCTCCTGCAATAGTAAGACTCCCACTTTGATTCAGGTTGTGTATCAATTCATTTGCACATTCATTTATCTCATCGTTATTTTTTACACTACCCAGAATTCGCTCACTACTTTTTTTAACTTGTTCTAGCGAGTCCAAAACATTTTTTTTGGAAGGATCACGATCTTGCACAGACCAATTTCGCTCTAAAATATGAATGAGGTATCCTGATGTTCTAAAGAGATGATCGCCTTCTAGCTTAGAATTTCCCATTTTATATGCTGTATTGATATGTGTAAAAAGCTTAAGATTAAGATTAATCTCTTCGCCAATTTGCTTGCCATGTTGATGAATTTTTTCTAGGCATTCTGTTTTATATGAGTTCGCATTCTTAACATCTTCAAACCTAACTGGGTTCTCCTTTTTAGTCAACATTTCCCTCATTCCCAGAATTGCTTTCGCTTCAGTTATCGACACCCCTAAACTATCTTTTTCTTCATTTATAAACGCTTCTATTAGTGACTTTGGCGTCTCGCCTTCAATATTTTCAGCATTGACGTCCGCACCCTGCTTAATTAACATTTCAGCTATATCAAAGCTACGGTTCTTTACAGCCTTATGCAGTGCATTTTCTTTTTGATCATCCACAACACTAAGGTCAACTTCTGATTCATTCAACAATATCTGGATCAATTTTTTATTCTTTTCCTTAACCAATCCTATCAGAATTGAACCATCCTTCGTTTTATGATTCACTTCACTTGGATACATATCTATATATGCAGATAAACATTTTGAAGCGTTATGACTAAGGATTTCTTCAAGCAATGATTGTCTCTCATTCAATTGAAAAGATCTTCTTATGTCAAATTTCATCTCAGACGCATCACCGCCGTATGGAAAACCTTTTTCTAGTAGTTTTATAAGTGTGTCATCTCTGTCGCTCCTCAAGATATTCTCGTAAATTTTTTTATTTATAACATATTTATTTTTTTCAGAAAGCATTTCATATTGTTCTTTCCCATGAATACTATCCAAAGCAGCCGCTAACAAATCTGATCTCCCTCCTTTAACAAAACTTTTAATCCAGCTAAGATTAAATCCACACGCCAGTAAAGTTTCCAATAATTCTTTCTTGGACTGTTTGACCTTCCCCCGAAAAAACGGACAGGACACTAAGCGACTATTTTGCCTTCAAACTCAACGGGGCTCAAATAGCCCAATTTAGAATGAAGGCGCTGACGATTATAATAGACATCGATGTAATCGAAAATCTACATATTTCGGCCTCACCGTGGATATTAAATTGAACTCCCATTCAGCTTTCTGCTTGTCTAACAATCACCTTTTTCATCTGCAAATCAGGTATTTGCTAGTGTGCTTGGTATCTTTGGCAATACTTTCGAATGAATGATAATCATGAGGGTGCAGAGGCATGAAGCATTGTAGAGGCATGTCTTACCAACCATGCGAAATAGGTCTAATAACACAAATACAACAGCCTTCTAGTCCAAATAAAGAGGTCAAGACATTATGCTTGCTAAAATTTTTGAAGCAATTCAGGACTATTTGTTGGTTGTTGCTTTAAATTGGCACCTTTAGCACACTTTGTTTCATATGTCATCGATTCTTATCAGACCTGCTTTTCTGATTCGATAGACCACACGTTGTTTTTGTTATAAAATGGTTTAATTTGAACAGCAAATTTCATTTTCTTGTTCTCGGCGATGGCGTTCGTTTAACCCAGTCATAATAGCCACTGCGTGCCACCGGCACATCATTCGAGTTTCAAAAATGCGTTTCTTTAATCATTTCGTACCTCGCTCGTCCTTCGCGAAGTACGTTGCCACCTTTTTAGGAAAGCATTCTCCTGAGCCAAGCGTGTGTTTTCACGCTTTAGCCTCGCCATTTCAGCTGATTGAATCTTCTGGTCTTCAAAGGATGCCTGTTTGCTCTAGCTTTTCCGCCAGGCATAAATAACGCTCTCTGACAACCAAGATCGGTAGCTACTTTGGATATACCATCGATCTCAGCCCTTTTAACTGCTTTCGAATTGTAAGCTTTTGCTACGCTTCTTGACTAATTTTCGACTCATTTAAATTAGGAAGATTTATCTTAGTGAGTCAAGTCAGGGGTCAGTTCCTCCCCTGGAAACCTATATTTCATCATAATCAAATCGATTGTTTCATCAATAATTTTGTTTAATATAAGAATATTTCTTCTAAAGTTGGGGCTGCTTTCATCAAGCCTATGACCATAGAATTCTTTTTTTCCATTTTCTTCTGTAAATATATTGTTTTCGAAATAATCCGCCTCCTCTTTTGTTAACACTTCTTCTCCTATCAACTTCTGATTTTGAAGCATTCTATGTATCGCCAACTTGATCTCTGACCGTAATGTTTGACCCGCCCCTGACTTTCCGGACACCTCACTAAGATAGTAAAATCTGTCCTAGAGGTGTTAAATGAGTCAGAAGAAATTAGTCAATATTGTGAAGCAGCGTAGCAAATAAGCTTACAATTCAAAGAACAAGCAGTTAAAAGGGCTGAGATCGATGGTATATCCAAAGTAGCTACCGATCTTGGTTTGTCAGAGAGCGTTATTTATGCCTGGCGGAAAAAGCTAGAGCAAACAGGCATCCCGAAACCAAGCAATCAGCTGAATGGAGGCAAAGCGTGAAACACACGCTGGCTCAGGAATGCTCCAGGTGGCACGTATCATGAAGGACAGTACGAAATGATTAAAGAGAACGAACCATTTTTGAAACTCGAATGATGTGCCGTGTTCTGTGTGTCTCACGCAGTGGCTATTATGACGGGTTAAACGAACGCCATCACGCCGAGAACAAGAAAATGAGAATTTGGCTGTTCAAATTAAAACCATTTTTGATAATCAAAAACAACGTGTTGGTGCTATCCAACGAAAAGCCTTTGTCCGTTCAAGATTAAATCATGGCATACAACAAGGTGGCGTGCTAAAGGTGCTCGAAAATTTAAAGCAACAACCAACAGTAAACATAATCTACCGTTCCGAATCTCTTCAGCAAATTTTGAAGCAAGCAGCAACAAAAGGGTCTCCGACCTCACTTATATTTGGACTGAAGAAGGCTGGTTGTATTTGGCTGTTGTGTTGACCCATCTCGCGGTTGTGGGGTGGCATGGAGATATGCTGGTATGCATCTTGCAATGGCTCTATGGCGCCAAGCACCCTCATGGTTATCATTTCAATCGAGGGGTTAGTATTGCTCAAGCGCACTACTAGCTAAATACAATCTGATTCCATGAGCAAAAGGTGATTGTTATGACAATGGTGCCATGGAAAGCTGGAATGGGAGTCCAAGGTTAAGCTATCCACGGTGAGTGCTTCAAAACGCGCCAGGAAGCCATGCAGCATGTTTTCGATTACATCGATGTCTATTATAATCGTCAGCGCCTTCATTCTAAATTGGGCTATTTGAGCCCCGTTGAGTTTGAAGGCAAAATAGTCGCTTAGTGTCCTGTCCGTTTTTTCGGGGGAAGGTCACTTGTAGTTAAATCGTTCATACATACCCCATTTTAACCTGTAACAATTCTTGGACATCTCATCCATCAATACGGTTCATTTCTCTCGAACGACTGTAGCGGCACCGAATTGCCTCACATTAAAAGTAACCCTATGAATACAAAAAGAGTTTCGTTGCCTCATATTAAAAGTAACCAAGGGATGGGAGGTTACACATGGGGTATCAGGAAAGAAAAAGCTATCTTGCCGCAATATTCTTGAGGTATGCGAATGCAAGTAGGTCAAAAAAAATATAAATTTGAGAGGAATAAATTTTACGAGTTTGACCTCATTAATCAATCAATTGCATTCAAATCCCTGATTTATCATTTAACAACTGGATGCCGCGGACAAGCCGCGACAGCTAGGCGCAGTGCGGAGCAGCGAAATGTGAACACGTCCTACAAGGTTCGATATACACTTCACACTGAATTTCCGAAGTTCCGTGTCCCTCTAGCCCGTCCGCTCGAAGTTTGAAGAACCTAGGCGGAAGCTCGTATGAGCGCCGGCAGGTACTCGAAAAATCATCTGTTGTGGGTATACTATTGTTACCCCAGTTCAGGGTTTTTTGGGTACTATCGTCATCCCGCACAGCGGTCATCACACGAAGTGTGTAGCGTCAGCTGCGGGATCCAGAATTTTATCAAATCTCAGCTAATCATTTGATTGCTGATATTTTTAAAGGCTGAATCGCATAAGCGGCCAAGGCCGCGTGAATAATAGATTCCGCATCACACGCTGCGCACTTTGTGCGCTTATCGCTGTGCGGAATGACGTCATTACAAACCAATCCCGCCTTCAAAAACTCCGAACTGAGGTTTCAGCAGACTCGCGGGAATGACGACGTAAATGTGCGATTTTAATTACATATAGCGGCACTTGCAACTTTAGGGACACGCCCTAGATACTTTGACTACAAGGTTCGATATACCCTTTACAGCTGAATTTTCCGGGCTTGCTTCTCCGTCCCTTGCCTTGCCCAAGCTCATAGAGCGTAGGCAGGTACCGGAAAAATCAACTGTTGTGGTTATTTATCAAATAGAAAGGCGAGTACTAGGATTGGACAAACTTTCCGGTGTGCCAACCTCGACATTTGATTCCATCGATGATGACCTCATTGGGAGATAAACTTGTGGTGGCATCTCCTTTTCAATCAACCGCTGGTAAAGCGTTGTACCAAAGAAAAATAAACCCGTATCAGAGTTTTTAATGGCTCCTTGAATATCTTCAAATTGACCTTCAAAAGCAGGATCACTAAGCATCGTATGCAGGTAAGCGAAATCAATCGCTTCTTTTAAGATCTCCAAGGAAATCTCCTGATTGAGCTCTTTCGATACTTCACGATTGATGACCCCTTGATAAAGACGATTATATTTTTCTGCAATCCCACGAAGCTGCGGATAATAATGAATGCGCTCTGAAACAACTGGATGATTCAATTTAAGCGCTCTCACAACGTGCTCCCGGATATCTCTAAGCAATGGGGCTTCCGGGATATGCTCGGCTAAGGCATTGTAAAACACATTCATAACAGGACGATCAATGGCATCAAAAAACTCAACCTTCTCAGAATCAGACAAAATCACTTGGGTTAAGACTAACAGATCCAATTTAGGTTTTATCAATCTAAATCGAGAATCGCCATACTCATGAGAACATCTCTGCATAAATTTTTTCGAAGCATACTTTATTCGTAATGCTTGTTCGATCTCCATAGACTTTTGCATCAAAGCCGTACGGTCTTGTTTTTCGCCAAACTCAATTAATGCGTCACTCAAATTCGCTCTCGAATCCCGGTTTAGGGCTAAAGATAATATTTTTAGCTCTAAACTAAAATCAAACTCTTCTCGCAACGCCTCATCAGAGAGAAATCTAGCCAAAATAGGTCTTGCTGTTTCATCTAATTTCGCAAAAGCAATGTGCTTTTGTTGTCGAATTTGTTCTAAATTCTTAGGCTGCTGATTCATATTTTTTATCAAAATCAAATCTGGCCAAGCCTCAGGATTAGCATTTAAACATTGAGTGATCAGTCTCAGAAAATACTGCGTGTGCTCAAAAGCGGGGAATTGACTCGCCTCTTTATTTCGAAATCGCTCGAAAAAGAATTGACCCACAGGATCTTTGAAGAAGAAATGAATCAGCCTGCCGTATGAGGTGATTGATTTCGTTTCGTCAATCAGCAATTCACCAATTCGCTTCTGTTCTTGAACAAACTCCAGTCTATACAATGAAGAAGCATTTTTTAATTGCTCGACTAAGTCGGGTTTAAGAATGACCTTTAACAATAATGCAAATTGCTCTCTATACCCTGGCTCTATTCCTAAGTCAAAGTCTTCTCTAACCCGTTGCGCAACTTTTTTTCCAATCTGCGTCACTTCGCTACTTAGCTCTTTCATCCCTATTATTCTCTTGAGTGCATCCTGGTCTTCCGGATATTGAGGCACTTGTAATAAGAGTCTAACGAACCATTGTCTTGCCTGCGTTCTAAGAATAGACCTATATTGATCCACTGATATCTCAAGTTGCGATTGTTTGGGTGCGAGTAATGCTAAGATAGCTTTTTCATCTACCGACTCAAATTTTCGACGTAGCACGCCAAGATTTGATTTATTTTTTTTAAAATAATCAAATTCTTTTGCAGCTGATTTAAGAGCGCTCCACAAATTTCGGTAATTTCTATCCAATCTGTCAAATTCTGCTTTAAGATCGATTTCTGCGTAGTCTCGCTCTAATAGTTCTTCAACCGAAGCAGATCGAGGTTTTTCAGCAACTTTCAGTGTTTGCAAACCCAGGATTTTACTAATTTTGACAAGTGCAACCAGTGATATCCTAAAATTTTCACTAAATTGATGATTTTGAATATAATCAATGCGAGCCTCTATGAGCTCAACTTCTTCAATCTCCACTATCGTTTCAAACCAGGCCGCTCGAGAACGTCTTAATAAAGCGTAAATACCGGCGAATGAACTCGCGATAGCGCCACCAATCCAAGGTGAAAACATTAACGGCGGGTAATATACCGAAGCAAACCCTAGCCCAATACCAATCGCGAGCCCAAACAGTAACCCCCGGGTTGTCGCCTCAGAGATCCGGCGAATAAATACACCCCATTCGCCTCGATAAGGTCTTAATGGCAATCGAAGTAATCCACCAAAAATCAGTGCCGGCGCAAATAAGGAAGTCACCGCAACCGCTAAAGTGAGTTGAGACAATACCGCCACTATGCCGCCCATTAACATAACTGTCATCGGAATAGAGGTGAGTTTTATAGCGTCCGCAATACCGTACCAACCCTTTTGATATAACTTTCTATAGAGAGGCGCTAATAGGCCATAAGGAATAAGATTTAAAAGATTAGCACCGACATCCAGTGACAGTTTGAAGGATAGCAGAGACCACTGCCCGACTCTTTTCCAGAAATGATCGGCAGGCGCAGCAGATGACCCTAGGCTTGATGAACGCATCATAATTTGTTATATAACTTACTTTTGTGTACATTAAGGCCTCAAGCTTAAGGAATGCTGGTTGTTTTGTCAACCAACTGTCTGTCAAATCACTCGCCTGGTCATATAAATGCCCAAAACAACAAACACCAGAGTCGGCAAGATAGATCCTAAGAAGGGGGGAAATTCGTACACCAATATCAATGGACCAAAAAGGCTATTAAAGGTGAAAAATCCAAATCCAACCACGATACCAATCAAAATCTTGAGCCCCATGGTCGACTGTCTTAAAGGTCCAAAGATAAATGGAATGGCAAGCAACATCATAACAATGGTCGTAAAAGGCTGAATCCATTTGTCCCAAAACGCCAATTCCAAAGCACTACTATTTAATCCATTGGCTTGACGATAAGCTATCGTTCGCCATAATCCCATCAAGGAAAGTTGATCGTAATACTTAACCCCTACAACACCAAGAATATCAGGCTCTATGACACTGTACCATTTTTCCTCAGCAAGCATTTCTGTTAAAACCCGATCAGGCAGCAAAGTCGTTTCTTGTATATCATGAAGAACCCAATGATCAGTAGAGTAATCTCCATAACGAGCAAATACTGATTTTATCAGTTTAAAATGGTCATCAAAATGATATCGAGTAATGCCTTCAATGCGTTTTTCAACATTCATTGCTCGAATATGAACAAAGTCATCTCCATCTCGCATCCAAGTTCCGTGAGTTGTCCGCATGGCTTGCCCTCCACTCAAGGCGACTGCTCTGATATCAGTTGCAATTTTGTCCGTGAATGGCGCGACGCCCTCTCCCAAAATCCAGGCAATCAGGGTTAGCACAAACGCTGTTTTTACCACACTGAGGCTGATTTGAAAAATAGACCAACCAGCAGCACGCATCACAATCAGTTCACTACGCTGTGCCAGCGTACCAAGCCCCATCAACGTACCTAATAAAGCGGCCATTGGGAAAAATTCATACAATTTTTGAGGTAACGTCAATCCGATGAAGGCAACGATTTGCCAAAGTTGATAGTCACCCTTTCCTAAATATCTGAACTCATTAACCAGCATAAAAAGAAGTTCAATGGCCAGGACTAAAGAAAGGGCCAGGAGGATACCGTAACTGATATGTTTCGCAATATAGAGATTTAATCGTTGCATCGGTTACTTATTCATTAAGCGCATTTTAAATTGATGCCAATAACCAGAGACCTGCATCAATAGCCCCATGGCAAATAGCAATGTCATCAAGTGAACCCACCAAAGTCCGAGTGTACCTACAATTTGGCCCCCTTCTATCCATCTCTTAGCCAACATCAACAGATTATAATAAACCACATACAATATAATTGCGGGGAGTAGTTTTCCAAAACGACCCTTTCGAGGAGAAACCTGGCTCAAGGGTATTGCCAGCAAAGCCAATATTGGCATAGATAACGGAATTGCTAAACGCCAATGGAGTTCCGCTTGCTCGCTTGGTTGTTTGGCTGTTAACAAATATTGCGTGGACATAGTTCGGTGATACATTAACTCACCACTTTGTTCGGGTCGCTCTAAGACTCGACCAAAACGTTCAAATTCAACGATCGTATAGTCTTTTTCACCCGGTGTACCGTTGTATCTTGCACCATTTTTTAACTCTAAGTAAATCTGACCATTTTCTCTTTTAACCACCTCGCCTGTTTTAGCCGTGATAACACTCCAATCTTCGTCCGCATCGGGTAGCACCGCAGGTTGTTCTGCAATGAAAATTTCTTTTAAGACTCGGCGATCCGATGAAAATGCTTCGACATAAAACACCACTTTGTTATTAAATAGGGTGTGAAAACGACCTGGCGCAATCGATTCTAAAATGGTTTTAGGATCTTGCTCTCCAACCAATGTTGTTTTCATCACCTCGATCTTAGGCACAAGATAAAGCGATAATACCCCTGCTATTAACATCAAACCTGATGCTAATCCTAGGCACCATTTGACTAAATGAGCCCAAGAAAAACCGCAAGCAAACAGAACTGGTATTTCCTGGTCAACAAAAGCTCTCGACAAACTCAGTACGATGGCAATGAATAGGCTGAGAGGCAGTAGAAATGCAATCAGCTCCGGAATATACAAGCTAGTTAGTTTAATTAAAATGTTCGGTGAGATTTCACCAACAGCAGCTTTTGCAATTAATCTGACTAATCTATTGCTGATAGCGATGAACAGCAAGATACCGGTTAGGGCTAGAAAGGTTTTTATGATATCCGAGATGATGTATCGGCCAATGATCATCAAGCAAGACCCTTTCGAGTTAGGGTAAAATTGGGTAAGCTAAGAAGCATAGCATTTTTTCCAAGTTCAAAACAGATTGGGGTCATTATGGAGTTTAATGTTAAAAGTGGACATCCCGAAAAGCAACGCACTGCGTGTATTGTTGTAGGCGTTTTTGAAGCTCGTCGCCTTTCTGGTGTAGCCGAGCGTATCGATCAACTCAGCGACGGACATCTCAGCAATATTCTTCGCCGCGGTGACCTTGAAGGTAAGGTGGGTCAAACCCTTCTACTCCATAACGTCCCTGGTCTTCTAGCAGAGCGTATCTTGTTAGTCGGTTGCGGCAAGGAACGTGAGCTCACCGATAAGCAATATTTTGAAATCATCAAAAAAACGATTGAAACATTGAATCAAACCGGCGCTATGGATGCAGTCTGTTTCCTGACCGAACTTAATATCAAAGGACGAGATAGCTTTTGGGCAGTTAAACAGGGTGTGTTGTCAACCTTAGAAACACTGTATACCTTCGATGAACTGAAAAGCAAAAAGGAACAACCTAGACGCCCTTTGCGGAAAATGATTTTCACCGTTTCCGCACGACGTGAAGTGACGCTGGCTGAAAAAGCGATTTTGGAAGGTGAAGCGGTCGGCAGAGGGATTGCATTAACAAAAAATTTAGGCAACATGCCCCCTAATCTTTGTAAACCTAGCTACTTAGTTGATCAAGCCAAGGCGTTAGCAAAGGCGCATACCAAAATCAGTACAGCGGTTTTGGATGAAAAAGAAATGCGAGCCCTCAAAATGGGATCATTACTCGCAGTGGCAGCAGGCTCAGATTCACCTGCTTTTTTAATTACCTTGGAATACCGTGGCGCAAAAAAAGATAAAAAGCCCTATGTACTCGTTGGAAAAGGCATCACCTTCGACACGGGCGGAAATAGCTTGAAACCCGCTATCAATATGGTAGGGATGAAGTTTGATATGTGTGGTGCAGCCGCTGTACTCGGGATTTTTGAGGCGGTTGCGACCTTAGAACTACCGATTAATCTGGTTGGCGTCATTCCCACCTGTGAAAATATGATCAGTGGTCATGCTAGCCGCCCGGATGATGTCGTTGTTAGCATGTCTGGCAAATCGATTGAAATTTTAAATACGGATGCAGAAGGTCGTTTAATATTAGCAGACGCACTCACTTACAGTGAGCGTTTTGAACCCGAAGTGGTTATCGACATGGCTACTTTAACTGGAGCCTGTGTGGTCGCTCTGGGTAAGCATGCATCAGGTCTCTATAGTAATCACGCGCCTTTAGCAAATGAATTACTCAATGCAGGTCTGACTGCAAACGATAGGGCTTGGCACATGCCACTTTGGGACGAATATCAAGAACAGCTCAAAAGCAACATTGCTGATTTGGCCAATGTCGGTGGACCTGAAGCAGGGAGCGTCACAGCGGCCTGTTTCTTATCCAATTTCACTAAAAAATTCCATTGGGCCCATCTCGATATTGCTGGTACCGCTGCGAATAGCTATAACGGCAGTAATCGAGGTGCAACCGGCAGACCCGTTCCGATGGTGGTACAGTTTTTGATAGATAAACTGTCAAAATCATAATGCGAGTAGATTATTATCTCTTAAAATCAGAGTCACTCAATGCGAGTCAAAGCTTTTTGATTCGCTTTATCGAAAAGATTTATCATAAACAGCATCCTATTCAGATCCAATTTGAATCTGAAGAAGATTGCACCACATGGAACGATCTCCTTTGGACCTATGATGCAGCGTCATTTCTGCCCCATGATCAAATTGCGCCGACAATACTTAAGATTGAGTGCCCTTATCTCACGCAATCCTGGGTCGGCCTGAATTTAAGTTTAAAACCATGGCTAGTCAATTTGCCTAGTCGTATCATAGAAATCGTATTTAATAACTCAACACATCGTGAACAACAGCGATTAAATTACAAATCGTATCAAAATCAAAAATTTGATATAATGATTCACAATTTAACAATATAACGCATTGAGAAGTATGGAAAAAACATATCAACCCGATCAAATTGAAGCAAAATGGTATCCCAGTTGGGAAGCTAAGGGTTATTTTGAACCACAGGGCAATGGTAAAGCCTACTGTATCATGTTGCCCCCTCCTAATGTCACAGGCAGTCTTCACATTGGACATGCTTTTCAAGATTCATTAATGGATGCCTTGATTCGCTATCATCGTATGATGGGGTATCAAACCCTTTGGCAGCCTGGTACTGACCATGCTGGTATTGCGACTCAAATGGTGGTTGAGCGGCAGTTAAATGAAAAAGGCATTAGTAAACATGATTTAACACGAGCAGATTTTGTCAACAAGATCTGGGAATGGAAAGCTGAGTCTGGGAATACGATTACCCGTCAAATGCGACGCCTAGGTGCATCACCAGCTTGGTCTAAAGAACGTTTCACGATGGATGAAGGACTCTCGCAAGCTGTTCAGGAAGTATTTATTAGGCTGTATGATGAAAGTTTGATTTATCGTGGCAAGAAGCTTGTCAATTGGGATCCTAAACTTCAGACTGCTGTTTCAGATTTAGAGGTCGTCTCGGAAGAAGAAGACGGTTTTCTTTGGTATATCAAGTACCCTATTGCCAACCAATCGAATTATTTAACGGTTGCAACCACCCGACCTGAAACCATGTTGGGAGATGCAGCCGTTGCAGTACACCCTGAGGATCCACGTTATAAACGATTAATTGGTCAAAAAATCCAACTCCCTTTATCAGAACGACTCATTGATATCATTGCAGATGATAGTGTTGATCCAGAGTTTGGTACAGGATGCGTTAAAATCACGCCTGCGCATGATTTTAACGATTATGAAATCGGCAAACGGCATGGATTGAGTTTTATTAACATTTTCGATAAAACTGCTAAGCTCAATAAAAATGTCCCTCATATCTATCAAGGCCTTAATCGATTTGTAGCCAGAGAACGTATCGTTCAAGATCTGAACCAAAAAGGGCTCCTAGAAAAAATAGAGCCCCACAAGTTAAAGGTACCTAGAGGCGATCGCTCTAATGAAATCGTTGAGCCTCTTCTCACGGATCAATGGTTTGTCAGTGCTAAAACCTTAGCGGGTGATGCCATTCGTGTAGTGCGCGATGGACAAATTAAATTCGTGCCCGAAAATTGGGCCAATACTTATTTTGATTGGATGGAAAATATACAAGACTGGTGTATTTCTAGGCAGCTCTGGTGGGGGCATCGTATTCCGGCTTGGTATGACAAAGACGGAAATGTCTATGTCGGCTCAAGTGAAGCCAATGTCCGAGAAAAATATAATTTGGGTCAACTTGAAGCGCTCAAACAAGACGAAGATGTGCTGGACACCTGGTTTTCGGCTGCGCTTTGGCCCTTTTCCACCTTGGGCTGGCCGGAAGAGACTCAAGCATTAAAGACGTTTTATCCAACGAATGTCTTGGTCACAGGCTTTGATATCATTTTTTTCTGGGTAGCCAGAATGATTATGATGGGGCTTAAATTTACAGGAAAAGTACCCTTTCATACCGTCTTTGTAACCGGTCTCATTCAAGACGCTGAAGGTCAGAAAATGTCAAAATCTAAAGGAAACATTATTGATCCTCTAGATTTAATTGATGGTATTTCTCTTGAGAAATTACTGACCAAAAGAACGACTGGTCTCATGCAGCCTCAAATGGCCAATAAAATTAAACAGCTCACTCAAAAGGCTTTTCAAAATGGGATTGCTGCTTATGGAACAGACGCATTGCGTTTTACTTGCTGTGCATTAGCCTCAACAGGACGACATATCAGATTTGACGTCGCTCGTGTAGAAGGAAATCGTAATTTCTGTAATAAACTCTGGAATGCTGCGCGCTTCGTGATGATGCAAACTGAAGGACAACCTTTTGCAAATGACCTACCTGCTAGAAGTTTGGCTGATCAATGGATTTGGAGCCAATTGCAGAAAACAATCCAAGTTACCCATCACTACTTCGAAACTTACCGTTTTGATTTAGCGGCACAATCCTTGTATGAATTTACCTGGGATATTTATTGCGATTGGTACCTAGAGTTTTCTAAAACGATTCTAAACAATCCGAATGAATCACCTGAAGTAAAAGCTGCCACCCGCTTCACTTTACTATCGATTCTTGAGCACATGCTACGTTTACTCCATCCCATGATGCCTTTTATCACAGAGGAAATCTGGCAACGTCTGCCTGAAGCAATCAAGCCTTCCCAAACTGAGTCAATTATGATTCAGCCTTTTCCAAAGGCAGATCGCAGTTTGATCAATGAACAGGCAGACTCTCAGGTTCAATTTATTAAACAGCTCACTATGCAGGTTCGCACTGTGCGTGGAGAGATGAATATCAGCCCTGCTGAAAAACTTCCTATCTTGCTTAAAAATGCAACGCCTGAGCAAATGAATTTCATTCAAGCGCAGTGTCATTTAATTCAAGCCCTTGCTAAAGTTGTATCTATTGAGTTCTTGTCTGAAAATGATCTACCGCCTATTTCAGCAACAACCCTTCTGGATAAAATCGAAATTTTTCTGCCTATGGCTGGTTTTATTAATAAAGAGGCAGAACTAAAACGGCTTGAAAAGGAATTAGGGAAAATTGATGCTGATCTTGCGAAATGCCTAGCAAAGCTCAACAATCCTAGTTTTCGTGATAAAGCGCCTGTGGATGTCGTTTCGCAAGAAGAAGAACGGGTTAAACTGATGGAGCTTGCTCAAGAAAAGCTTAAAATTCAACTTAAAAAGATTGAGCAGTTGTAGAAAAAAGCTATACCCACAACAGATGATTTCTTGGGGACCTACCTGCGCTC
Source organism: Gammaproteobacteria bacterium (assembly GCA_046348545.1). Lineage (GTDB taxonomy): Bacteria > Pseudomonadota > Gammaproteobacteria > Berkiellales > Berkiellaceae > JAXMEB01. The sequence continues at coordinate 342,026 of JAXMEB010000004.1, read as the reverse complement.
TACAAGCTTCAGCAGGCATGGGCGCGAGCGTTCGAGACACAGGAGTGTATGAAACCCCAGTTCGGGGTTTTTTGGGATATATCCTCATCCCGTACAGCGGTCATCACACGAAGTGTGTAGCGTCTGTTGCGAGATGAGCGCAGCCAATCCGCCTAAGCTCTTGCGAGCTACGGACGGACAAGCAAAAACCTAAAATTTAGTCGCGAAGGGTATAAATGCCCCTTCGCGATTTACCAAAATTTTAGATTGGCTAGCTTGGAAAACATTCCCGGAGTCTCAATGTCTGACTGATCGTCTTCACTAGACTCTGGCACTAAAACAAAATCTTCTTGTTCAGCAATTGCCGAGTCAATCTTGAATTTTGAAGTCTCAAATTGTGCACCGTTCCCGACAAATTTAAAATCGCTAATCAGTGCTTCAATATCATCAGGTTGATTGACTGGTGCTTCAAATTTTTTTCTGAGTTCTCCGATCATATATTTCCCCGCTTATTGTGAATCTATTTGTAGAATACAAACTATCAGTTAGCGAAACAACTTAATGTCTATGAACGGTTCATTTTTAAGACGAATGGTATGTTATGCGAAATCAAGGCTTTCAGATGGAAAATAAACTTGGGAGGAACAAATCAAATAGGAGACATATACACTCTTTCAGACCCAAGCCAGGCCCTTCCGTCTGTGTTATTCAAAAGGGCCATGAGGGGTCTGGAAAGTCAGTATTTGAAGAATGCCTAGGGCATAATTAAGTGACCTAAACAATACTAACAGTAGCTTGCTTTGAAAGTCTCAAAGCAGATATCGCCCCCACTAGAGCTCCCAAGCCAAAAGAACCCAATACAAGCACGCTATCTTTAAACCACTCGAGTGCAAAAGGCAATTGATCAGGGTCCCCGACGCCGACAATATATCTAAGATCACTTTCTGGAATTAGTTTCATTTAATGCTTAACCTCCAACTATATGAGAACTTATACCTACAACAGATGATTTTTCGCGTACCTGTGCTTCAGCAGGCATGGGCACCAAGCGTTCGAAACGCAGGAGTGTACACAAAGTCTCTGTACAGGACAAAACTATTTAGTTGGAAGGTCTGCTTTGCTAGTAACTCGCTGAAATAAAAACAAAAAGTGTATAATCTCGATTGTCAAAAAAGAGGTGTACCTGATGTTTTCATTCAACGAGTTAAAATGCATTTTAAAGCCATATTTTAAAATCGACAATAGGCGTCTTGATTGTCTCGCTCAGATTCTCGTTGCGCTTATTACTGTGCGTACAGTTAATTTAGTGGAAATAGCGCAAGCAATGCTTACTGGGGGATTATTTGAAGCTCGCTACAAGCGTCTGCGGCGATTTTTTAAGGAGTTCAACGGCTTTTCATTTCCAATATTCTCAAAGTTCATTGCACAATTTTTTCTACCATCTAATATTAAATGGCAATTAGTCATGGATAGAACAAACTGGAAATGGGGCAAAGCTAATATTAATATATTAATGGTATCGGCGGTGTGCGGCACTGTTGCGATCCCATTAATATGGAAATTTCTTCCTAAAAAAGGTGCTTCGAACACGGATGAATGGATAGAAATTGTTGAAAAATTTATTGGAATTTTTGGACTCAATGTTATTCAAGAATTACTTGGTGATAGGGAATTCGTAAGTGCCAAATGGTTCCAATGGCTACAGGAAAAGCAGCTCCCTTTTACAATTCGGCTCAAGAAAAGCATCAGCGTAACCAGCGCCAAAGAGAATAAGACTCATACTCGCACATTGTTCATTAATTTGAGACAAGGTCAAGTTCGTTATATAAAAATGCAAAAAACACTATTTGGGATTTCGTTATGGCTAGCTGCCACGCGCGCAGAAGATGGTGAATGGGTAATTGTTGCAACCAATCACCAGCCTGAATTCGCTTTAGCGAGGTATAAATTGCGATGGAACATCGAGACACTTTTTGGATTTTTAAAATCGAAGGGATTTTGTTTTGAAGATACCCATATTACGCTTCCAGAACGATTACATAATTTATTATCAGTGTTGGTGATAGCATTTTGTTTAGCATATAAAGCAGGTCAAATTGTAGCAAAAGAAATACCTATTAAAAGAAAGAAGCATGGCCGATTGGAAAAAAGTATACTTCGGGTTGGGTTAGATTTATTAAGAGAGATATTTTTTAAAATGGCACGTTCAGTTAATAATTTTGTTGATGAGATAGCCCCCATTTTTCTCAAAAATGGGGTGGTCAATTTGATTTTTTCAAGGAGTTAAATGTTTTGTCCTGTACAGAGACTTTATGTACACTCCTGCGACTCGAACGCTCGGCGCCTACCCGAAAAATCAACTGTTGTGGGTATATCATTTAACTTTAAAAGGTAAATGTCTTGGATCATGAAATTGCGCATATCGAACGCGTCTATCATTGCCAGCCACTCTCTCATTAGTCTCAATAATCGAAACCGTATCCACGGCAAAGGCTGGCTTATCCATTCTTTGTTTGGGCATTAAAAATCCATCTTCCAGCAAACTCGCATCCATCGGCACATTGTTCTTTTTAGCTTGAGTTGAATTTCGGTGCAAGTTCGCTCGTTCCGATGAACGATATTTTTTATCTTCAGTGGGAAGGCATGCGAGCCACACCATATCTTTAACCATTTTAAAAATTTTTAATATTGACATAGGTGGCTCCAATTAGCGAATTAAGGACGCGCTCGTTTGTGTGCCTTGATTTTTTCACGCACTTGCTTATTTTTAGCAACAATGTCCTCAGCATTGGCTGCAACAAACTGCTGTGGTGTTGTTTTTTTGAATCCTGTCAACATTTGATTCCGACGATTTCCTACAACTGATTGGGGCCGACGTGAACTATTTTCTCGCATAATATTTTTGAGTTCTGAAAATCCAGTTTTCGCTATTTGAGCAGACTGTTCACGACCTAGCTTCTGAGAGGCTTTGTGCTTTTTGAGTAAATCAGCATCCATACGTCCTTCGGCCACCTCTTGTTCAAAGGCCATCTCTGAACGATCACTTAACATACCGCTTATCGCATCAAAGAAAGGGTTAATTTTAGCCATGAGTTTGCCACCAAAAATACCTAAAACACCCTTAATCAAATCTAAAGCGAAATTAATTTGCATAGGTCCTTTTTGAATATCCCATAGTTTTTGCATTTCAGCTTCTTTTGCTGGATCAGCTTCTGGATTTTTCCAACGTCGATAGCTTTCAGCTCCCGCAAAGCTAAAGAAATTAAAGAACGCTTGTAATATCCCAGGAAACTGAGCCTTATCATCTCGATTCTGAGGCTTAGGATTTTTAATTCTATTGAAAAAATTTCCAAATTGACTAAATAAACCTTTCATGGCCTCTTCTTCAGCTTTTCGACGTGGATCTGCTTGAAATGCAGGATTAGGTTGTACATGGGGCACAACAGCCGGCACAGGACCTCCGACAATCGGGGCATGCGGATTTGGGCCTGCTGCATTAGGGTTGTTTTGAGCTGGACTTCTGAAATAATTGAACAAGTTTTTAATTAAATTAAACACAATAAATACCCCCTCTTTCTTCAATTAACCCAGCTTAATAAAAGTATCTTCTTTCAACCAGTGAATTCAGATGATTCGGCTAAAATGGAGTATGAGCGGTGCTTGTATCTACACATTTCAGAGTATATATACCCTTCACAGCTGAATTTTCGGGGTTGTTGCCTTCGCGATCCTCATCGCAGTCATGTACTTTGTGTCTCTGTACAGGACAAAACATTTAACTCCTTGAAAAAATCAAATTGACCACCCCATTTTTGAGAAAAATGGGGGCTATCTCATCAACAAAATTATTAACTGAACGTGCCATTTTAAAAAATATCTCTCTTAATAAATCTAACCCAACCCGAAGTATACTTTTTTCCAATCGGCCATGCTTCTTTCTTTTAATAGGTATTTCTTTTGCTACAATTTGACCTGCTTTATATGCTAAACAAAATGCTATCACCAACACTGATAATAAATTATGTAATCGTTCTGGAAGCGTAATATGGGTATCTTCAAAACAAAATCCCTTCGATTTTAAAAATCCAAAAAGTGTCTCGATGTTCCATCGCAATTTATACCTCGCTAAAGCGAATTCAGGCTGGTGATTGGTTGCAACAATTACCCATTCACCATCTTCTGCGCGCGTGGCAGCTAGCCATAACGAAATCCCAAATAGTGTTTTTTGCATTTTTATATAACGAACTTGACCTTGTCTCAAATTAATGAACAATGTGCGAGTATGAGTCTTATTCTCTTTGGCGCTGGTTACGCTGATGCTTTTCTTGAGCCGAATTGTAAAAGGGAGCTGCTTTTCCTGTAGCCATTGGAACCATTTGGCACTTACGAATTCCCTATCACCAAGTAATTCTTGAATAACATTGAGTCCAAAAATTCCAATAAATTTTTCAACAATTTCTATCCATTCATCCGTGTTCGAAGCACCTTTTTTAGGAAGAAATTTCCATATTAATGGGATCGCAACAGTGCCGCACACCGCCGATACCATTAATATATTAATATTAGCTTTGCCCCATTTCCAGTTTGTTCTATCCATGACTAATTGCCATTTAATATTAGATGGTAGAAAAAATTGTGCAATGAACTTTGAGAATATTGGAAATGAAAAGCCGTTGAACTCCTTAAAAAATCGCCGCAGACGCTTGTAGCGAGCTTCAAATAATCCCCCAGTAAGCATTGCTTGCGCTATTTCCACTAAATTAACTGTACGCACAGTAATAAGCGCAACGAGAATCTGAGCGAGACAATCAAGACGCCTATTGTCGATTTTAAAATATGGCTTTAAAATGCATTTTAACTCGTTGAATGAAAACATCAGGTACACCTCTTTTTTGACAATCGAGATTATACACTTTTTGTTTTTATTTCAGCGAGTTACTAGCAAAGCAGACCTTCCAACTAAATAGTTTTGTCCTGTACAGAGACACAAAGTACATGACTGTGGTGAGAATCGCGAAGGCAATCCGCCTACGCTCTTACGAGCTACGGACCGACAAGCAACCCCGAAAATTCAGCTGTGAAGAGTATACATGATTACACTTTAGTGACCTAAACAATACCGACACTACCTTGCTTTGAAACACTATAAATCAAGACCGTAGATAACGCCCCCACCAGAGCCCCTACACCAAAAGAACCGAGAATAACGATGGTATCTATTAATGATTGCTCTCCAAAAGGCCATGTTTCAGCACCACCCGCAATATGTCTAAGTTCGTTTTCTGCAATTAATTTCATTTAATTCTTAACCTCCAAATAGATGAGAACTTATAGCCACAACAGATGATTTTTCGGGTACCTACCTACGCTCTACAAGCTTCAGCAGGCATGGGCACCGAGCGTTCGAGACGCAGGAGTGTACACAAAGTACATGACTGTGGTGAGAATCGCGAAGGCAATCCGCCTACGCTCTTACGAGCTACGGACCCACAAGCAACCCCGAAAATTCAGCTGTGAAGAGTATACACGATTACACGTTAATCTCACGGGTGAGCTTTCTTTTTGTCTTTCTTATCTTTCTTATCTTTCTTATCTTTCTTATCGCCTTTTCCTGATTTGTGATCATTATCGACATCTTTCTTTTTCTTGTCTTTTTTATCTTTCTTATCTTCTGCTTTATCGCCTTGCTCTTTGCCACCTTTAATCAAATCCAATGCAGGCGTGACCAATCCACCAATCTTATCAGCAACAGCCTTAAACTCACCGCCATCTACCTTACCATCATCATTGGTATCTAAAATGCCTTCAACAAGATCTTTCCCCTTTCCAAGCAACCCACCTAGTTTATCGAATAATCCGCCGCTTTCGTGTGCTTCTGCTTCACTTTTCACTTCAACGGCCTCAGGAACAACAATCGTTTTATCTGCAACAGTTTCGTTTAATTTTTCTGAATCCAACATGTTTTTAGTCCTTTATTTACAATTCAATAAACTTAGCCTTTTGAGACTAACAGAAAAAACTTAAACTACACAACTTATGTGGAGACTTTATTTGATTTGGATTGCAACTTAAGTAATGCGCTCTACAAATGATTTTCAACAAACTTTAAAAAAACCCTTACTTTTTCCGTCATATATTTATGACTTTTAAAGTAAGCATAAATAGGTATACTACCTTCATTAAACGATTTGAGAATTTCTATTAATTCACCGGTTTCAATCTTATCTTTGACCATATAATCATGGACTTTTATAATCCCTAATCCTTGGCTAGCACATTGGACCATAGCGTCGGCATCATTTAATCTTAGACTCGGTTGAACCATCACGGTTTCATTTTTTTTAAAACTAATAAGATGATCTGGCCGACGCATCGCATGAGTAATATACTGATGTGAAATTAAATCATGGGGTCTTTTTGGCTCACCACACCTAGCGAGATAGTTCGGTGACGCGCATAACAGATAGCGCGTGCTGGCCACTTGTTTTCGAATCATGTCTTGAGGACCGTCCATACTCACACCAACCAATAAATCAATTTGTTCTTTTTCTAGATCTGGGAAGCGTTCCTCTAACAACAGTGTAAGATGAATATCTGGAAAATGAGATGTGAAATCCTCAAGTTGAGGGATTACAAATCGTTTTGCAAAATAAGGATTAGACATGACTCGCAATGCACCTTTTGGTAAGCGCGTTTGTTGACCTATCTCTCTTTCAATCTCATCGAGAGACTCTAATACCTGTTTCGCTTTATCGAGAAAGATTTCACCGAGTTCTGTGAGCGCTAATCTTCTGGTCGTTCGCTTAATGAGTTGCACGCCTAGTTGAGACTCAAGATGCTGAATATGCTGCGTGATAGCCGCTTTCGAAAGACTTAACCGCTCAGCCCCTTGACTAAAACTACCGGTTTCAATGACGGCAAGAAACGCCTTCAGTTGACTAATTCGTAACATGACATTGTTCATATATTCTTAACAATGGTTAATTAAACTATATATTGTTTAAACAAGCAAATCAAGCTACACTGCTTACAATTAGGACTAACGGTATAAATTATGCTCAAATCAACAGCCATATTATCTAAAGAAGCTTCACCACCTTCTCTTTTAATGCTGATTTTGCTGGTCTCATTCGGAACGGTTTGCGCAGTGCTTTTCACACCGGCCCTACCGGAAATCGCTGATTACTTTCAAGTGAGTGAAAATGCCGCTCAATGGAGTATGACACTTTATTTAATTGGATATGCATTAGGACAACTGCCCTATGGCCCTTTGGCGAATCGATATGGACGGAAAGCCTCTCTACTATTTGGAATTTTTCTTGCCATTATCGGGATTACGTTTTGCCTAATCTCAGGCAACATTCATTATTTCCCGTTATTCCTCTTTGGACGATTACTAATGGCCTTGGGCGCTTGCGTCGGATTGATGATGGCCTTCACCTTATTAAGCGACTTTTATACGGAGCAACAGGCTCGAAAATTATCAAGCTACATGATGATTGCGTTCGCAATTTTACCAGGGTTCTCATTAACACTGGGTGGATTTATGGCATTGTATTTCAGTTGGAAAGCTTGTTTTTATGTCTTATTAACTTACGCTCTACTCATGGGTATCCTTGTTTTAAATCTAATTGACAACCCAAGTCATTTTTCTTCAAAGCGTGTTCATTTTGCTCAATTAATCAAAAGTTTAATCTCCCAAATGAAAAGTAAGCCAATCTTGATCTTTAGCGCGTTGATTGGATGCTGCACCGCGTCGACCTATGTATTTGCAACGTTATCCCCCTTTATCAGCCAACAATCTCTCCATCTGACAGAGTCGACATTTGGTCTATATAGTTTAATACCCCCCATTGGGATCCTAATTGGCGCTCTGGTATGTGGGCGTCTAAGTCAACATTATGCAGGGACAACTATTGTCAAGATCGGAACCTATACGGCTCTTCTAGGCGGAATCATCTTAGCGGGCAGCTTCTATTTATGGGCACATCCTATCTCTCTTTTTGCACCCATGGCCGTGGTCAACTTAGGGCTTACCTTCGTATTATCGAATGCATCGATATTAGCCACTTGTTCAAGTATGGATAAAGCAAGCGCAAGCAGTGTGATGAGCTTCTTGAACCTATCTTTAGGCGCATTAGGGGTTGGGATTGTTCAGTGTTACGCGATAACCCCGATGCTACTACCCTTAGCCATCGGAGTCATCTTATGTATCATGATGGGATTACTGCGCGCTGGGGATCTTTAAATCCCAAGCTAAACGGCATCTACGCATAAAATTCAGTACCCAATAACCCATATCGATTTGGTACCAACGATGTCCTAATTTAGGATTACGTAAAAATTGATGGTGATTGTTATGCCAACCTTCGCCGAAAGTTAAAATAGCGATTGAGAAACGATTACGGCTATTATCACGCACATTGGGATACAATCTAGAGCCTGCAAAATGGCACAGTGAATTCACACTCCAAGTCGCATGGGATGCCAAAAATAATCGGAACCAGCCGGCCCAAAGCCAGGCTTGCCACCCACCAATGAAAAGCGGCAACATAAAAGAGCCGATGCTGATAACTCCATAGTAACGACTGACAAAGTGCACATCTTTATCTTTCAATAGCCATTTTCCGTATTTACGGTAATTAGGGCGATAGTGGTTAAAAATCCAACCACAGTGAGCATACCAAAACGAATGCGTCACCGGTGAATGCGGATCGCGTAGCCTGTCAGAATTCGCGTGGTGTTGAATATGTAGGCTCGCCCAAGCCGCCGGAGGACCTTGCCAAGCCATGGCGCCAAAAATAAGTAGTATCCGCTTAATCCAAGGATAGGTGGTAAAACCGCGGTGGGTCGCCAATCGGTGATATCCGAGCGTGATACCCAACAAGGAAAGGGAATAAAATATCAATAATAGCTTATAATCTAACGATCTGACTGAGTCCGTCTTAAAGCTATGCCAAACGAATGGCAAACAGAGCGGAACTAGAAAAACAAGAAAGAAAGCGTATAAAAAAGCGCCGCGTTTTTGGTAGGTCTGTTTCAATGGCCGCCAGTTCATAGAGTCTCCTTCTTGATTATGATACGCTGCTTCGAAATAGCCGACATATTTTATCACTCATCAGACTTTCAAACAAAAATATCATGCCCTTAGATCCACTGCTACAAAGACTCATCAGCATAACTTATAAAAGTGAATTTGCTCAGCTACACACAATGTCACTTGAAGAGGTCAGAAAATACCTCAAAACACTACACGCCACCCAGCAAGAAGGGTTTTATGATACCTATATTCTAGAAAATGAATGTGAGCTGAGAGTCTACCGACCTCAAGCCGAAAGATCCAAAAATCCTTTACCTCTCGTATACTATGGGCGTGGTTGTGGTGGTTTTGCGCCTGAACCGGCTGAAGCCAAAGACTATTGTGCACTGCTTGCGAACAAGCTCAATGCCTATATCGCTGTTGTCTCGTTTCGATTGGCACCTGAATATAAATTCCCGATTGGGCTATATGATGGTCTCATGGGCATTAAATGGATCTACGAAAACCATGAGCAACTAAATGTCGATGTTAAACGAATTGTGGCGTGGGGAGAAAGCTCAGGTGCCAGCGCAATCGCCGTCTGTTGCCAGCTTCTAAAACAAGAAAACTTAAGAATCATCCAACATCAAACCTTAATTTACCCAATGGTCGATATGTATCACGACTATCCATCAAAATCTGACTACGGACAGGGCTATTTTCTCGATCTATCGTTTCTAAACTGGTTATCAGAACAATATTTAAACACTCCTGAAGAAAAAAAAGACTTTAGAGTTTCTCCACTATTGAATCCAGATTTGTCAGGCCTGCCACCAACTACCCTTATCACCGCAGAATATGACCCTATTCGTGATGAAGGCGAAGCATATGCTAAAAAACTCATTGAAGCGGGGAATCAAGTTCATCATCGACGTTTTGACGGCGTGACTCATGGATTCGTGGTTTATCATAAACGGCTTAAGCCAGCGCGTGAAGCGCTCGATTATGCTTGCAATCAGGTTCTAAACTTTTTTGCTTGTGTTCAGCAGGAAAATGAATTTAATGCTTTTGCTTAAGTGAACTGACGCGACGTTCAGATACCTTTGATGATGACCTTGTGGGCGATTTTAATAGACCGCTGACTTTCAAAGCAGATCACCTTGATGACCCCTCCTCGCGTGAAATTGATTGGGACGCGATGCCAGAAGTTGAAGATTTACTTTCTACTTTAAAATTAGCTGGTAGCAAATAAATTACCAGGTGACTGCTGCTCTAATCGCTTTGAAATGGCCATCAACGAATCATTCGTATTATCTAAATAAGCTTTCCAGGACTCAATTAAGTACATATCATCTTGTTTCCAAGGATGGAACGATGGCTTGAAATAATCAAAATAAGGTTTAATCGCTTGTCGCAGAAAGCCTTTACCCCCCCAATATGTCTTTAACATTTTCGCCCAAAGCTTAATATTCCAGCGATTTTTGTCTTTACCCATCATATGCCACATATTCCGAACCATAAAATAAGTCAAGGACATCGTCACCATCAACATCCCTGCAATCCGCGTTAAATAGCCACCATTCACAGCTCGATAAACGTCAAAAGCAACAGATTTATGCTCAATTTCCTCTATCGCATGCCAACGCCAAATCGCCGTCAAGGTCGGATCAGCGTTTTCAAACCAAAACGGATCGCTCAGAACACAATGCGACCAGACAGCGGTGAGATGCTCTACCGCGATCGTATTCGCCAGCAAGAATCTTTTGGAGCATATTTTGCTGAAAAGATAGAAAAAGCGAATATTTTTCTTTTCGAGTTGGGAGACTTTATATCCATGAGATTCGAGCATCTTGTTATAATGTAAATAGACAGCACTGTGTGAAGCTTCTTGTCCGATAAAACCCTTAACTCTGCTGTAGACAGGTTGCCCTTGAAGCTGCTCCCTAAAATGCAAAATACTCACAATACCCAATCGCTCAAAAGCAGGCACCACCATACCCAGTGCATCGAAAAAGTAGGTTTTGGCCGGGCAGTTACCATTCCAAAATTTTGGCGCCCATTGAGGTAAGTCAAAATGCAAACGACGCGGTGGGATGTCATGTTGCCTTCTTTCACTATCCATATGAATCTAATCTCTCTATGCTTTTTCTTGAGTAGCGGCAAATTTAATATCAGGCCAACGCTCTATGGTCATATTGAGATTTACATGCGTAGGCGCTAAATAAACCAATGCATCGCCCCCATCCAGCGCTAAATGTGCTTCACATTTAACCTTAAACTGCTCGAGTTTTTTATGATCCGTCGTGGTCACCCAACGAGCTGTGACGACTTTGGTTGGATCATAGACACACTCCACATTGTACTCATGCTTCAATCGGTGAGCCACCACATCGAACTGTAGTTGACCAACCGCACCAAGTAAAATCAAATTGCTATTGAGCGGTCTGAACACTTGGGTCGCGCCCTCTTCAGAAAGCTGATTCAAGCCTTTATTTAATGCCTTTGCTTTCAATGGATCTCGTGGTCTTACAGCCTGAAATAGTTCCGGCGCAAAATGCGGTATACCAATGAATTTTAAATCTTCACCTTGAGTAAAAGTGTCGCCAATTTGAATCGTGCCATGATTATGCAATCCAATAATATCCCCAGGCCAAGCCTCCTCAACATTATCACGCTCCCCTGCCATAAAGGTGAGTGCGTTTGATATGGTCACATCGCGACCTAAACGTACATGTTTGATTTTCATCCCTTTTCGATAATGTCCAGAACAAACTCTTAAGAAGGCTATTCGATCACGATGATTCGGATCCATGTTAGCCTGAATTTTAAACACGAAGCCTGACATTTTTTCTTCATTCGGCTCAATCAACCTAGTCAATGTTTGGCGAGACTGTGGCGGTGGTGCTAAATCAGCCAATGCATTCAAAATTTCTTGAACACCAAAGTTATTGAGCGCGGATCCAAAGTATACCGGCGTCAACTGTCCTTTCAAAAAAGCCTCTTTGTCGAAGGCGCTACTCGCACCTTGTATCAATTCGAGTTGGTCTCTTAAATCTTGTGCCAAGTATCCAAATTGCTCATCCCATTCAGGTGGGTTATATCCCAGAATTATTTCACTGTCTTGAACTTGATGCCCTTTTGACGATGAAAATAAAGTCACAGATTCATTATCGATATGATAAACACCCTTAAATTGCTTACCACATCCTATAGGCCAACTCATTGGAGCACATCGGATATTTAAAATTTTCTCGATCTCGTCCAAAAGCTCAATCGGATCACGCGACTCTCGGTCTAGCTTATTAATAAAAGTAATAATAGGCGTATCGCGGAGACGACAGACTTCCATGAGTTTAATGGTCCGTGACTCGACGCCTTTGACCGCGTCAATCACCATAAGCGCGCAATCCACCGCCGTCAACGTTCTATAGGTGTCTTCCGAAAAATCCTCATGACCCGGCGTATCTAAGAGATTGATCACACAATCTCGATAAGGAAACTGCATCACCGAGGTCGTGACAGAAATCCCCCGCTCCTTTTCCATTTCCATCCAATCAGAAGTGGCATGGCGAGAGGCCTTTCGACCTTTAACAGTGCCAGCAAGCTGAATAGCTCCTCCAAATAGCAATAGCTTCTCAGTCAGCGTTGTTTTACCGGCGTCTGGGTGAGATATAATCGCGAACGTTCGTCGCCTAGCACGTTCAGTTTGTAATGGTGTCATAACTGTTTAAACAAATTGGGTTAGCCAGAAAATTACGTTATTATACCACGCGTCTGAATCAGAGGAGTAATGATATGTCCCAGACTCACGAGGAGAAAAGTTCTGTCAACGTAGGAGCATTATTAGTTTGTATTCTACTAGGGCTTGCTCTTTGGTTTTCCCCACATCCCGATTCAATTCCGAATGAGGGATGGCATATGTTAGCCATTTTTGTCGCAACGATTGTTGGTGTGATCCTAAAACCATTGCCCATGGGGGCTGTGGCTTTTATAGCCCTTGCACTGATTTTGTTAACTAAAACGCTGCCGCTCAAAGCAGCGATGGATGGATTTGCATCCCCTATCGTCTGGCTCGTTGTCTTTGCCCTTTTTATTGCAAAAGGGTTTAATGTCACGGGTCTTGGCACACGATTAGCGTATCTCTTTACGATGTGGTTAGGTAAAGGTCCCTTAGGATTGAGCTACGGTCTTGCCATGACGGATCTGATGATGGCACCTGCTATCCCTAGCGTGACGGGCCGTCTTGCTGGGATTGTGCTCCCGATCATGCAACGGATTTCAGACTCTTACGAAAGTTTTCCGAATAGCCCCACTGCCCGTAAACTAGGGAGCTATTTATGCGTTACCTTGTTCCAAACCACGGTCATCAGCTGCACCATGTTTATGACCGCAATGGCCGCTAACCCGTTGTTAGAGCAACTCACTAATAAACAACAGATCGAAAATGTGAGCATCACTTGGGGGACTTGGGCTTTGGCTGCTATTGTGCCCGGTCTTTTGAGCTTGCTCTGCATTCCTTTGATCATCCATTTTATCTATCCGCCTCATGTTCGCGAAACCCCTGAAGCGCCCCGAATCGCGCGTGAAAAATTGAAAGAGTTGGGGCCCATGAAAGGCTCTGAATGGATCATGGCCGGTACCGTTGTGATTCTCCTCCTCCTATGGGGTTTTGGAAGCACTATCCAACTGGACCCGATGATTGCAGCGATGATTGGTCTCTCCATATTGATGCTCACCGGGATCTTGGATTGGCACAGTCTAGTTAGAATATTCACCGCTTGGGAAACCATGTTCTGGTTTGCTATATTGCTCACCATGGCTGGATCACTCGGTACACTCGGCGTCATTCCCTGGTTCAATGATTGGGTCCAGACTGCCGTTCATGGTATCGATTGGCGAATTTCATTCCCCATTCTGGCGCTCTTCTATTTTTATTCTCACTACGCGTTTGCAAGTTGTACAGCACATGTTGCTTCCATGTACATTCCTTTTCTCCTCCTCTCAATAGCACTGGGTACACCACCGATGCTAGCAACGCTGGTCTTGATATTCTTCAGCAATTTGTTTGGCGGGCTAACTCATTACAGTTTAACACCGGCCCCCATTATGTATGGCATGGGGTATGTCGATATTAAAGACTGGTGGCGCATCGGCTTCATTATCAGTGTCGTGAATATCCTCATATGGTGTTTTTTAGGCGCTGCATGGTGGAAATTGCTAGGTCTTTGGTAAAGCCATTGACGCCACTCTAGAACACCCCTACTATCTCTGTGGTTCAGCTGAACTCAATTAGAAGGGGTGTTTTTTTATGTCACAATCTCAAGTTACTTTATCTCAACCATTGGTAGAAGCCTTAACCGAGCTAGCTGCCTGCCTTAAGAAATCGCCTGAAGAATGTGCTGAGCTAGCCATCAGCTTCTTTATGCAAACCGATACGGCCAATAACGCCATTATTGCAAAAGAACGTTTTGACGAAAAAGCAAAACTGGTTCCCATCACGGTTGATCAAGATGAAGAAGAAGTGGAATACGACTTAAAATTTCATCCTGAGGCACTTGAAGAATATGAATCACTTGATGAAGAACAACAAACATTAGTCGTTTGTGCTTTAGTCTCTCGGTTATTCGAAGAAGAAGAAGCGTCTGAAGAGGATATCGATTTCCCTGAGATCTTGGTACAAGAAACGTCTAATAGCCAATTGATCCTGACCCATTTCCCTTTTGGCGACTTGGTTTATGAAGTGAGTGATGAAGCTGTTTCGATCTTCTTGGTTAGCTTTAATGAAGAAGATGAAGATTTTGATGAAGATGATGAGGACGAAGAAGATTTCGAAGAAGAAGATTTAGACGAGACCGAACTGGAAGCTGATCTAGAAGAAGAACGATAGTATATTCTTCGCCTCAGCAGTAGGTTTTTAATCCTTCTCCCAATCTGGGAGAAGGTGCCCGAAGGGCGTCTCTAAGTTGCAAAGCATTGGGTCTTGTTTATATTTTTCATGGTCAAATTCATATTGAGGGATTGTGATAGATTTCCCTAGTCGAATTAAACTGTAGCGCTTTACTGTTTCGCCAGCTAAGATCTCAAGATCTAATTGTTGATTGTCATCATTTTGAAATTTATAGTTGATAATTGTTTGATCATTACGCAAGCCTTTTCGATATGCAACGCTATTTCTCTTTAAACCAATAATTCTTCCAGAAAATAACGATTCTTTAAGATTGATGCCATAATCTTCTGGCTTGATATTTTTTTGAGTCAATGAAACGCACTGACCAAAAAGTGACAGGCACCCCACTATTTGAAATCAGCACAATTAAATAATGATCGAACTGATAATCTGACCAAAATTTGCGTTGGAACAAGATCGTTTTTTCTATAATATCATTGAAGAAATTCTCATTTTCCGATGATACATTTTGAGATAAGATAAAGATATCATTTCCATTGATTTTTAATACATGCTTTTTGTATACCCCCCCTGGCTGGCGCTACTCTCTGTAAAATTTTCCCATTTCAACCGTACATCTAGCATTTTGGATGTATCTACGCATAGGGGGTATGCAAAGGCAGTATGGCCAATAAAATGAAAAAAGTCATGAGTAATCATCGGCTGAAATAATGTAATTTCTTCTGCCGCATATACATCGTAGGTTATATTAAAACTCTCAATTGAATCTGGAATAGAAATTATTTTTTGGCTAAGCGTGTCTCCAGACATAATTTTGATTTCACTATTTTTAGAGTGAATATTTTTAATATTGGTAATTAGATTTTTAGCTGAAGACCAATTAGCTGGAAATTGAAGAGCCAATAACTTTTTACTGCAAAATTTGGATAAATATGAACGATTGATATTAAGAGCGACCTCGAGATAATGAGCACCATTTTGATCGACTCTATGTGAAACAGCGTACTCTAAATCTGCTTGTTTACCATAACAAGGATTGCATAATACTAGGGCGTGTTGACATTTCGCCGCTCCGCACCACGCCTACGTGCCGCGGCTTGTCCGCGGCATCCAGTTGTTAAATTTCTAAATCAGAGATTTGAATGCAACTCATTGATTAATGAGAGCAAACTCGTAAAATTTATTCGTCTAAAATAACATACGAGTTTGCAATGGCCCGACTCATGCTCAGTGATGAGCTGTGGTCGAAGCTAAGGACGATCATGCAACAACAAGGGATCTATGACAAGCCCGAATTGCGCCTCATGGTTGAAGCGATGTTATATCGTTTGCGAGTAGGCTGTCCTTGGCGAGACTTACCAGCAGAATTTGGATGCTGGAATTCAATATTCCAAAAATTCAATCGTTGGTCTTCAAAGAACAAATTGGTTAAAATTTTTAAATCTCTGGTGCAAGATCCTGATCTTGAATGGACGTTTATTGATGCCAGTATTATAAGGGCTCATCAGCACAGTGCTGGTGCAGCGAGTAAAGAGAATCAAGCTATTGGAAAATCTGTAGGCGGAAACACAACGAAAATTCACATGGTCGTTGACGCATATGGCTTCCCAATTGAGTTTGATTTAACTGGTGGAGAAGTTCATGATTGCAAAGCGGCGCCAGAATTAATTGAGAAACTTCCCACCTCAGATTATACGGTTGCTGATAAAGGTTATGACAGTGAAGAGGTTCGAGAACTCATTCGAAAAAAAGCATCAACACCAGTGATTCCAAGGAAAAAAAATTCAAAAACAGGAAATGCAGACATAGACTGGTCCTTGTATAAATATAGGCATCTGGTTGAAAATGTTTTTGCACGACTCAAACATTTTAGAGCAATTGCAACAAGATATGACAAATTGAAGCGTAATTATGCTTCAATGCTGGCAATAGCATGTTCTTATCTGTGGCTGCCAATGTGATAATATTGTTCAAAAGACAGTATGGATAAGTAAATTTTATGAAGTCATATTATGTTTATATCTTATCAAGCCAGCGAAACGGAACGCTTTATGTGGGCTCTACAACAGATCTTGTAAAAAGGGTTTGGGAGCATAAAAATAAGGTAATTCGTGGTTTTACGGAAAAATATAACGTAAATCAGCTTGTTTATTATGAAATACACGAATTGTACTTAGAGGCCGCCAGACGGGAAAAACGTTTTAAAAATTGGTGTAGACAGTGGAAGTTGAATTTAATTGAAGAATTTAACCCAACCTGGTGTGATCTATATCAAGAAATCTGCTCGTAACTGGATGCCGCGGACAAGCCGCGGCACGTAGGCGTGGTGCCGAGCGGCGAAATGTCAACACGCCCTAAGAAAAGGCAAAATTTTAATAGATTGAAATGGATGCCGCAGACCTGCCGCGGCACGTAGCCAAAAAGATGGGCAACCAAATGTGAACAGGCCCTACTTAATCCCACATTCCAACAACCGGCGCAATCTCAGGGTTGTATGCCGGTGGCGGCGTGTGATTTATAGGTTCAATATGATATGGCATCGGATAAGGTGCCCCGCTCATATCCAGTACATGGCTCATCTCTATAGGAAAAGCCTCAATGGTTTGCCCGAATTGCACAGCATGAGCATCGAATTGTTTTAGTATGCTTAGATTGCTAATACACTCTGCTTTCTGCCATGGCGTTTGACCATAGAGATTAGGAAGATAAGGATTCGCATGATAATCCAGTAACAGCTTCACCAATTCGAGTGATTGATTTTCAACGGCTACATGCAAAGGACTCATACCATTATGCTTTTCAGCAGAATTAGGATTAGCCCCATGTTCTAAAAGATATTTAGCAATATCTGCTCGCCCAATATCGACCGCACGACTTAATGGTGTACGGCCTGAATCATCTAAGACATTGATCTCGGCATGATGTTCAACCAACATGGCAACTTTTTTCAAACTACCTGATTGTGCAGCATCCGTGAGGAGCGACACGCCATTCACGTAAATATTTGGATTCGCCCCTTTATCAAGCAGCAATTTGGTCGTATCTGAATATCCGTGAATATATGCTTCGTATAATGCGTCATGACCAAAATGGTCTGCTAGTTGATGAGATGCACCGGTCTCCAGCAAATATTTCACCACATCAGTATGTCCTTGCTTTGCCGCTAAAATAAGGGGTGATTCGCCATAGGCAGTCGAGAGATCGATTATTGCCTCATTCTTCACTAATACTTTAACCGTTTCAAGGTGTCCACGTTTAGCAGCAATCTGCAAAGGGGTGTAATCTTCTAAATTATCAACTTTATTGATTTTTCCACCGCTTTCAATGAGTAATTTTACCAAATCTGCTTGACCTGACTTGGCCATGGCGTACACCGCATCATGCCCTAATTGATCTTGAACATCGCCGGTTGCGCCATATTTCAATAAGATACTTAAAATTGTCTCATGACCACTATTCAAGGCAATGTGAATAGCGCTGTGGCCTTTATGATCAACACGATCAATCGCAGCACCTAATTTTAGAAGCTGCGTCACCGCATCAGGATGTTTCTGATCGACTGCTATCATGAGTGGGGTTTTACCTTCCCGATCAGCATCATTCAAGCTCGCACCCCAGCGCGCCAGGATATTAAGTACTTTTGAATGTCCCTCATAAGCTGCTACCGTCATCGGTTGTCGCCCTTCAATATCAACGGTATCAAAGCGAGCACCATAGCGTAACAGGGCCTCAACGATAGTGGGATGACCACTGGCTGCCGCATCAAACAACGCAGTACGACCTTTATGATCTTGTAAATGAACATTAGCGTGATACTGCGATAATAATAGTTCTACCAAATCACAAGCACCTAACTTAGCAGCAATTTGAAGCGGTGTCTTACCTTTATTATCTCGGAAATCCACAATCGCACCCGCTTGTAACAATTGATGCGCTATCATGGTGGAACCTTTTAACATGGCGTAATGTAGTGCTGTTTTGCCGACTTGATCGGGCAAATTCACTTTTGAGAAATTATTCAATAAAACTTGAATCACTGCGCCATGCCCACTTTCAGCCGCATAATGCAGAGGCGTCAGCCCTCTGTTATCTGCTGCATCAACGAAACCGTGTTCATGAATGATAAATTCAGCCAAAACCCAACTGCCTAATTTAGCAGCGATATGAAGCGGTGTTTGACCGTCGATATTCACGGTATTAATATTGGCCCCCAATCCCAACAATGTCTTAACACTGGCAATATCTTGCTTTGCGATACTGAGGCTCAAAACGGTATTCCCTACCTCATTTCTAGCTTCCAAATCAGCACCTGCTTGATACAGCGTTGTAATCAGGTGCGTTTGCTGATTCAACACCGCGAGCATCAAGGCAGTTTGATGCTGAGCATTGTATTGATTAATCTCAGCCCCCTCCTCAAGTAGGATATTCAACATCTCGGTATCACTAGAAAGCACCGCTTCATGAAGAGCACTATTACCTTTGTCATTTAAGGCATTTAAATCCGCGCCCAAGCCATTCAGGTAACTTACCATCCCTTTATGGCCAAAAGCGGCTGCAACCTGTAAAGGCGTTCGTCCGGTTGCATCTCTAGCATCTAAATTCGCACCACGGGTCACAAGATATTCTGCCAAATCAAGATAGCCTTGACGGGCAGCCACATGGAGTGCCGTCTCTGAGAAGGTCGCATTCACATCCACATGCCAAGGACCGTCCGAAAGTTTATCCATAGCCGTTTTATCATTCTGCCTGGCGGCTTCTAGCCAGACTTGAGTGGCTTCAGCAGATTGAAGTGGACCCACTGCGCCAAATTGAATCAAAGTATGCAATGCATCTGCATGCTGATAATCTCTTGCTGCATCCCAAGGTGTGGAACCCCAACTCATCCAGCCCCACCAATTGGCTTTATGATAATCCGCACCATGCGCCAAAAGGAATCGGAGAGCATCAACTTGTCCATAGCTCGCAGCACCATGAAGTGCAGTATCACCAAAATAACCTAAGGTTCCCCATCCGTTGATATCAACGTTTTCAATCACCAATAACCGTTCCATTTCAGGAATATTGCCACTGATTGCAGCTTCATACAGTGCACTCGCCATTTTTGGACTCCTTCATCAAACATCCACTCAAAATGAAGACAGCAGCTTACCTGAGCATTCAACCTGGCTTCAAGGCATTTAAGTTAGAACTCAGGAACTAACCCCATAATAGGTCACTCTAAGGTGTAAATAATCTTGAAGAGTCCTTCGAGTGATTGATTATAAGAAGTTAACAACTGCAATCCTTTCTATTCCCGAAGAAGATGAGCCAGCGAAGGGACCAGCCCCTACAGTACTCAATTTAGAAAACAACCCAACTGAATTTTCAAATATTCTGAGAAAACAAATTGAAGCCATTCAAGATACCAAGGGCAAAAAATATTACACCACCGATGGCTCAACACTTTCAGCAGAACCTTCTAATGACAAAAAGATAAAAGAAAGTCAAAAATCCATCCGCATCTTTACAACCCCTCCCGAACCCTCTCCGCTCGATTTATATCAACGTGGGCTCCAATTTGGGCGCGCCGCTTTAACTGTCATTGAGCATACGCCTAATGCCACACTCCAGACCGAGCAATTTAAAAAAATCACTGATATGTACTCCAAACAAATGCTAGCGTTCAAGAATGCGATGGCGGCTGAAACGACTGAAAAAGACAAACTAAAATACTACAAAGAAGCTGCAAAATTAACACATCTGTATTTAGGCGCAATGTGCCATCTGGTCGATCCCAATAACCCCAAAAAAGCACATAGTGACATCAAAAAAGCATCAGATATGTTAGTCATGATGGAACCCATGGAAGATATCATTTGTACTTATATTCCCAAGGATACTGATAAAAAAACCCTTCAATTCAGTGAACGACTGAATCCAGATGCCCAAGCCCATATCAGCGATGAAAAAAAAGGTTGGCTCAAATATAATATTGAAAAACATGGTAATTGGTTCAGATTATTCGTGGGGAACAATTGGGAACAGTTAAGCAATAAACCAACCCCCTCTACAGCTCGTGATTTACCCCATGCTGCCAATACCTGGGATGAAATCACGGTGACAACTGGGCCAAAGCTAGAAGACTATCGTGAATCTCATTCTGGTCGAATCGGGATTACAACACCTTATCAATACAAGGGGAAAGACAACACTGAAGATCGCATCCAGCATGCCGCTGACGCCAGTCGGAGCCTCCTAGAAACTCAATATGAGAATATGATTGCCCGTTATGAGCGTAAATGGAGCAGCCTATATGAGCCGAATGAGGAAATTACGCTACCCATTTTACATGCGACCTATGTTGCACCCACTTTTTTCTATTCAGCAGACCGCATTTTCATTACAGAAAAAACATCGGCCAACCAAAAATTTAGAGAGGAACATCTTAATCAAACATTTGATCCAGAGAATGCAGCTGGAAGAAAATATAGATTCAAGCTCTTGGAAGTCAATAACTGCATCAATATCCATCGTCATTTAGCTTATAATTCACCTCGCGATCGAAATGATTCAAATGAATTAATTTGCTTTTCGACAAACTTGCTCTCAAGAGTTCGGGATAAAAAAGAAGTGGTAGACAAAGAAAATTTCAACATCGCCATTGCTTACCTTAGTAGCGCTAATACACTCCCCCCACGTTTTAAGGGGCCCACCAGCACAGAAAAGAAAGCGATTACAGCTGTGATGCATTTATTAGATAAAATCAATATCCATGACGCCAAAAATAGTGAAGATCCAAATAGTGAAGATCCAAATGATCAAGCTCGTACGGATTTAAAGTTACTCCTTCAAGCTTCTCTTGAGCTTAAACGTCTCAACCACGAATCAATTTTTTCGCCTGCTCGTAGGTGGCTGAACGAGTTACCCTATGTTGGTCTTGCTTTCAGGCCACTGACTTTTTTGGTCGCTTTGCCGTTTCGATTTGGAGGGTATATCTTAAATTTTCCTGGGAAATTATGGGATGCGGGTAAAACACTACGACAAGATTTTGGGCACAATTCAAATCTAACCTTAGCCAATAGAATCACAATCGCCTTCAGTCAGTTTTCATCAACTCTGATTGGTGGTCGGAATAAGCAAACTTTCAAAAGTGCTTTAGAGGAAATTATTGCCGATACATTGGGGTATAGTATATCCGGCTGCAAAAGTGCCTTAGATCGAAAAGGCGAAGTTGAAGTGGTTAAAGCAGCCATGCTTGAACATTTTTCAGATGATCAAAGTACACTGCCCGACTATTATGATGTAACGAATTATAATCGTTTTTTTGTCAATCATGTGATGCCCATGGAAAACAACGGTCATCAAATTCGCCTTGCCGCCACTGCGGATTATGTGGGAGAACGTAAAATGTGGGAAACCCGTCCTGGTCAGTACGTTATAGCAACTGATGAGAGACAAGAAATGGCTCGATTGGGGGCCGCATTTCGAGATCCAAAAGCATCCAAATGGGAAAAGAGCTGGGATCAAGATTCGAATCCGTTTAGGGCGATTTTGAGAACGCTCATAACGCCTTCTACGACTAGCCACGAGGGCTCTAATCAATCCTCTACAAATACGCAAAATTCTAATAGTTCTCAGACACTCCTATTCAAATCCTCGTCAATCCAATCCGTTGGGGTACGAACGGTCACTGAATGTACAGGGAGTCTAACCTTAAAACAATTTGAGGAGAGCCAATCAGAATTTCAAAACATTGAGACTGTTAGTAATCGGATTCAACGTGTTGACATTCTGAGCAGTAATAAAGATGCACAAACAGAGCGACATTACATCTTCAAAGATCAAACACCTGCACTCACAATCATCCATAATGATAAGAGCGTCTGTATGGAAACAACAATAGATTCTACGAAAGAGAAAGAGCAGATTGAAATGTTAGCCTTACAAATCAAAATGATGACGGATAAAGGCATGACGGCCTCGATTACACAAGGACCTCTTATGTTTAGAGAAAAATTATATCAAAAATGCATTAAAAAATGTGTTAGCGCTGATAAAGTCAATATCCCTGAAAAACCATCAGCGCCTAGGCCTAGCTCAAGCAACACCCTTTAAAAACCAAATATACCCTTCACACCTGAATTTTCGGGGTTGTTGCCTTCGCGATTCTCACCACAGTCATGTACTTTGTGTACACTCCTGCGTCTCGAACGCTCGGCGCCTACCCGAAAAATCATCTGTTGTGGGTATAACACACTAAATGGTCGCCAGACTGAAATTGGTTTTAACCAACCTCAGTTCGGAGTTTTTGAAGGCAGGGTTGGTTTGTAATGACGTCATTCCGCACAGCAATAAGCGCACAAAGTGCGCAGCGTTTGATGCGGAATCTAGGGCGTGTTGACATTTCGCCGCTCCGCACCACGCCTACGTGCCGCGGCTTGTCCGCGGCATCCAGTTGTTAAATTTCTAAATCAGAGATTTGAATGCAATTCATTGATTAATGAGAGCAAACTCGTAAAATTTATTCGTCTAAAATAACATACGAGTTTGCAATGGCCCGACTCATGCTCAGTGATGAACTGTGGTCGAAGCTAAGGACGATCATGCAACAACAAGGGATCTATGACAAGCCCGAATTGCGCCTCATGGTTGAAGCGATGTTATATCGTTTGCGAGTAGGCTGTCCTTGGCGAGACGTACCAGCAGAATTTGGATGCTGGAATTCAATATTCCAAAAATTCAATCGTTGGTCTTCAAAGAACAAGTTGGTTAAAATTTTTAAATCTTTGGTGCAAGATCCTGATCTTGAATGGACGTTTATTGATGCCAGTATTGTAAGGGCTCACCAGCACAGTGCTGGTGCAGCGAGTAAAGAGAATCAAGCTATTGGAAAGTCTGTAGGCGGAAACACAACGAAAATTCACATGGCTGTTGACGCATATGGCTTCCCAATTGAGTTTGATTTAACTGGTGGAGAAGTTCATGATTGCAAAGCGGCGCCAGAATTAATTGAGAAACTTCCCGCCGCAGATTATACGATTGCTGATAAAGGTTATGACAGTAAACAGGTTCGAGAACTCATTCGAAAAAAAGCATCAATACCAGTGATTCCAAGGAAAAAGAACTCAAAAACAGGAAATGCAGACATAGACTGGTCCTTGTATAAATATAGGCATCTGGTTGAAAACATTTTTGCACGACTCAAACATTTTCGAGCAATTGCAACAAGATATGACAAATTGAAGCGTAATTATGCTTCAATGCTGGCAATAGCCTGTTCTTATCTGTGGCTGCCAATGTGATAATGTTGTTCAAAAGACAGTATGGATAAGCAAATTTAATGAGGTCATATTATGTTTATATCTTATCTAGCCAGCGAAACGGAACGCTTTATGTGGGGTCTACAACAGATCTTGTAAAAAGGGTTTGGGAGCATAAAAATAAGGTAATTTGTGGTTTTACGGAAAAATATAACGTAAATCAGCTTGTTTATTATGAAGCACATGAGTTGTACGTTGAGGCAGCTAGACGAGAAAAACGATTCAAAAATTGGTGCAGGCAGTGGAAGTTGAATTTGATTGAGGAATTTAACCCAACCTGGAGCGATTTATATCAAGAAATCTGCTCATAACACCTGGATGCCGCGGACAAGCCGCGGCACGTAGGCGTGGTGCGGAGCGGCGAAATGTCAACACGCCCTAGTATTCACGCGGCCTTGGCCGCTTATGCGATTCAGCCTTTAAAAATATCAGCAATCAAATGATTAGCTGAGATTTGATAAAATTCTGGATCCCGCATCAGACGCTACACACTTCATGTGATGACCGCTGTGCGGGATGACGATATACCCACAACAGATGATTTTTCGGGTAGGCGCCGAGCGTTCGAGACGCAGGAGTGTACACAAAGTACATAACTGTGGTGAGAATCGCGAAGGTAACAACCCCGAAAATTCAGCTGTGAAGGGTATAGTTCCCAAAAAACCCCGAACCGGGGTTAACCAAAACTCGATGTACGGCTTTTCACGCAAGGATTATCTTTTAAACGTAACCAAATGCTCTTTTTGAGTAGAGGTTCTCGCAAAAGTTGTTGAACTTCAACTTGAGAGATTTGAATAGATCCAGGGCCCATTTGACACGCCAGTGAAATAGCATCTAATAGAGATTTTTCTTGAGATGAACAGGATAAATTCATCGTTCTGGGGATCCAGATATCGATCCCCATTTCGTGTAGATAATCTAAAGTCGGTTTAGTATTATTTTCGTACATGGACTAAATTCAATAAATCTTTATCGTTTATTTTATGTTTCTGATCAGCCAAGACTTTGAAAGCTTCAAAAGCGATATTTAAATCTGCTTCTGATTTAAAATTAACACCCAATTCAGTTAACTTCACTTTAAAAGCATTTCGGCCAGAATGTTTACCCAACACCAAGTGCTGATGCGTCCAACCCACATCTTCTGCACGCATGATCTCATAGGTTTCTCGTTTTTTGATCACACCATCCTGATGGATCCCAGCCTCATGAGCAAAGGCATTCGCGCCCACGATCGCTTTATTCGGTTGCACAGCAAACCCGGTAACTTCTGAAACTAACTTCGAGCATTTTACTAAGTGCGTGGTATCAAGGCCAACCCCACAAGGGAAGACATCTTGCCTCGTTTTTACCGCCATCACAACCTCTTCCAATGCGGCATTCCCTGCACGTTCGCCGAGGCCATTGATCGTGCATTCAACTTGCCGAGCGCCATTCATAACGCCAGCCAAAGAATTGGCAACCGCCAACCCCAAATCATTATGGCAGTGCGTTGAAAAAATGGCTTTGTCTGCATTGGGGATCTTTTCAATCAGCGTTTTAATAAGCGCACCAAATTGGTGAGGTAACGTGTAACCAACCGTATCTGGAATATTAATCGTAGTTGCACCCGCTTTAATCACCGCTTCTAAAATATGGCAAAGAAAATCGACTTCAGAACGGCCGGCATCTTCGGGTGAGAACTCAACATTATCCGTATATTGCCGTGCTCTTTTGACAGCATGAATCGCTCTTGCAACCACCGCTTCAGGTTCCAGCTGTAACTTATTTTTCATATGAATCGGTGAGGTCGCAATAAACGTATGAATTCTAAATTGCTTGGCACCTTTTAAGGCTTCATAAGCCCTATCGATGTCCATATCAACAGCCCGAGCTAAACCACAGACTACTGAATTTTTCACTTTCTGCGCTACTCTTTTCACCGCTTCAAAATCACCTGGACTTGAAATGGGGAAACCCGCTTCAATGACATCAACTTTTAAAGCTTCCAGTGCCTCAGCGACTCTTAATTTCTCTTCCAGTGTCATCGAAGCACCTGGACTTTGTTCACCATCCCGTAAGGTGGTGTCAAAGATGATGAGCTTTTCCTTTAGTGTGCTTGTCGTCATGTTCCCTATCCTTAGGCTCATGCGAGCGTTTACGTTTGTGAATCCAATGTTTAAGGGCCAACGCTGGACCTGATAACACGTACAGTCCAAATACCGTTAATAAGACTTGAGGTGGATCGATTGAAATAAATAGAAATATCCCCAAGACAGCTAGAACGGCCACAAATGGTACCTTTCCTTTTAAATCTAACTCTTTAAAACTATAAAAGCGAACATTGCTCACCATCAAAATAGCAGTGATTAGCGTAACCACGGCTGCAAGCACCCAAAGCTTTTGCCCCGGCACACTATATTCATGCGCAACCCAAACCATCCCCGCTACCAAACCCGCAGCAGAAGGGCAAGGTAAGCCCTGAAAAAAACGCTTATCTTGGACGGCTAGATTAGTATTGAACCGGGCAAGACGCAACGCCGTTGCCGCCGTGTAAAAAAAGGCAGCTAGCCAACCCAGCTTTCCTAGGCTTGAAAGGCCCCAACTGTAAACGACCAATGCCGGCGCGACACCAAAAGACACCGCATCCGACAGGCTGTCATACTCGGCTCCAAAGGCGCTTTGGGTATTGGTCAAGCGCGCGACTCGGCCATCTAGCGTATCTAAAATCATGGCAATAAAGATGGCCACCGCTGCATGGTCAAAATCCCCCCGCATGGCCGCCACAATGGCGTAGAAACCGGCAAAGAGACTCCCTGTGGTGAACAAATTCGGTAATAGGTATATCCCTCGACGTGCTCTAATGTCCGTAACATCTTGTTCTGGTTCGGGTTGCATCAGGTTTAAACCTTCTTTTAAGCTTCTGAATTAAAACAATTTATCAAAATATCAGGGTCTTAGGCAAAAATTATGATATAATTTAAATACTTATAAAAGCGCTTTGTGCTTAATTTGGATGAGCGACGATAAAGAGACCTCTAAAAAAATTATCATTGAGGGTGTGACCGAAGAGGGCAAACCATTCCGACCCAGCGATTGGGCTGAGCGTATGAGCGGTTCACTCTCTACTTTCAAAAATCACCGTATCTACTATTCTCCATTATTAAGTCCTTCAACAAAAGATGGGAATCGTTGCGTGGTACTCGATCCAGCACTGAAGGAAACAAACCCAGAATTATACCACCATATTATGAATTTCGCTCGTGCGAACAAATTGAAGATCTGTGGAGAGGAACAAGATGAATCTAAAAAGGACTAGCTTAATCATACTCTTCTATTTTTTAGGGATTTCTCTAGCAACCGCAGGCGTTTATAAATGGGTTGACGAAAATAATCAAACCCACTATTCGAGCAACCCTGGGGGCAACCAGGCTGAGCGACTTAAAACGCATAAAACTTCTGACAGTATTGAAAAACAACAACAAGATGAATTAGAAGCTTTGAAAGCAAAGGTCCAGCAATACGAAGACGAGAAGACCCGTGCAGCCAAAGAGGCTGAGAAGCAAAAAAATATACAAGTTTTAAATGAATACAACTGTAAAGCGGCAAAAGAACGTCTCAACTCATTAAAACCTGCCAGGGTGAAAGCTGCGACCGGGTCAGGCTATCGTTTTCTATCCGAAGATGAAAAACAAGCTGAAATTGCCAAAGCAAAACTCGAAATTGGTCAGTTTTGTCTTGAAGAACAGTAATTCAGAACATTTTACAATGAATTGGCTTATAGGCACCTTCTTTATTGTGCTCTGATGTGCACCATGATATACCCTTCACAGCTGAATTTTCGGGGTTGTTGCCTTCGCGATTCTCACCGCAGTCATGTACTTTGTGTACACTCCTGCGACTCGAACGCTCGGCGCCTACCCGAAAAATCATCTGTTGTGGGTATAGCACATACACTCGTTCTCTGAATTTGACCATCTATCTAAATTTACTAGGATATATTTTCAGAATTCATTTAAAATTCAATTAACTAAATCAACAAACAAAGGGTGACTCATGTTTAATGGCGTATTTTCAAAAGCGTATACCAATAGCATTGGATCATGCCCTAGCAGCATTTCCTACGATAATGCAATTCAAAAATTTACGGCTACTTTTAATTTTGTATGCTCAACTGGTAAAAACCTATTTTCTAATCCATCTGCTGGAACTATAGAAAATTGGCAACTTACAATTGATTGCGCAAAGACACCCAGTGATTTAATTATTTATAATACTCAGATTGGCGATGCTTATAGAGACTCTCAGTCTTTCGCTGCTGCATGCTTTGTAGGATCTGGCCAAAGTGCTCAGCAAATGTCTCAGATCTACACACTGAATCAGGCCGCCATGCTAGGGAACACACGGATCGTACCTAATCGAATTTTCCAAGGATTTCAAGCTTTATGCGAATGTGTTTCAACCCCTCATCAGTATTCATATGACGGGGCAGCGAACGAAGCGGCCTCTCAAGAAAGTCACGATGAAGGATCTTTAGTCACACCGCAAAATATTGCAATTGGTCTTGGCACTATAGCTCTGGTTGGTTTAGGAGCGTATGCATTCTATAAGAAACTCAAAGCAAACTCCCGTTACACCGGCACAAACTATTTTGATTTAGATCAAGATTACAACTCTGATCAGGATGAAGACTTTGTACCTGAAGCATCAAATGAGAACTATCAGACAACCAACAGGAGAATAACTCGCGCTTCTGAAAAGTACTCTGGATATGACTATTTCAACGAAGATCCAAATTACGATTCAGAACAAGATGAAGACTACTCCAGTGAAGAAGATAACTCCCTCAAAGTAGTCAACAGACGTTAATCTAGGGCGTGTCCCTAAATTTGCAAATGCCGCTACATGTAATGAAAATTGCACATTGACATCGTCATTCCCGCGAGTCTGCCGAAGCTTCAGCGTAGGCACGGCGAAAGCGGGAATCCAGAAAACAAACTATACCCTGCCTTCAAAAACTCCTAACTGAGGTTCAAGTTGCATTCATTTGGCAATAGCCCAACCTAGATTTGCTTGAGTCTAATGACCAAGAGAATGAGGATACCTTTCGTGCAGTAAAAAAAGCCGTATGTCCTGATTGGGGCTGATATTCTTTAACATCTCTGTTACTCTTCCAGTATTATTTAATTAGCTGAATTACTTGGGGATTAATATGTTCAAAGGCTTCACTAAAATATTTACGAATGCTGTAAAAGAATGTCCAGCTCAATATAGCGATAGTACGAATGGATTGACAGCTACTTTTAATTTAATGTGTAAAAACAGTATCAACTCAGAAAAACTGATACCTGTAACCATTCCTTGTGGCACCACGGATAATTTGGAAATCATCGCAACCCAATTTGGGGATAAGCATGAAGGCTTCACAGCAGCCTGTTTTAATGGGCCTCAGGATGAATATGATTTTCTTAATCAATTTTCGACACTGAGCGAAATTTCGACTCTTAAAAATACGAAGTTGATCTTGAAAAAGATCTATGAAGGCTATGACGTTGTGTGCCGATGTGTTAGAGATACCTATTCTAACCCAAATGAATATCAAGGATATTCACAAAGTTTTTCTCCTGAAAGTTCTGGGTACTCACATCGATCTTCATATGAAGCCCCCCCAATGGAAGATGCACCAATTGAGGATACAAGTTTGTTTACCCCTCAAAATATTGTGCTGGGATTGGGAGCCGTTGCTATTCTCGGTTTAGGGGCTTATACACTCTACAAAAAATTTAAACAACCAGAAAATCGCTATAGTGGCATTAACTATCTTGAAGAACCTTCCAATTATCTTTCAAGTGATGATGAAGATTATATGCCTGAAAATCTTGACCTTTCGAATCTAAAAGATCGAGTAAAAACGAGAGCCTCAGCTCGATACACTCAATTTGACTATTATAATGATTTTAGCGACGATTCCGACAATGATGAAAGCTTCACGGCCTACGATTGCTCAACTGACGAAGAAGACCCTTTTGAAGTTTCAACCGATGAGGAAGAGTATGGCCATTCTATCGCCAATAACAGAAGCAGGCGTCGATAATATACCCTTCACAGCTGAATTCTCGGGGTTTGCTTGTCCGTCCGACGCGTCCGCTCGAAGTTCAAAGAACGTAGGGGGAAGCTCAAAGAGCGTAGGCAGGTACCCGAAAAATCATCTGATGTGGGTATAAATCAGGTCTTGATGAGGGTGCTTTTGTAAAAAGCACCTCACTTCTGAGAGCAGAACTTCTCTTTACTGTACTTTCCGCCAGCTAATTCCGTTTGCGGTATCCTCTAAAATCACACCTTGTGCTTTAAGTTGATCACGAATAGTGTCTGCTCGCTCCCAATCTTTAGCTTTTCTAGCCGCTTCTCTTTCTGCAACTAAGGCCTCAATAGCCTCAAAACGTAAGTCCCCTTGAAAGTAGGATTCTGGATCCTGAGACAACAATCCTAAACTTTGAGCTAAGGCTTGTAGAATGCCTGCTTTTTCTGAAGCGCTCTCTCGGTTCTGGTCTTTCAGTGTATTGATTTCATGCGCCAAATCAAATAATACTGCTAAGGCATCCGGTGTATTAAAATCATCATCCATCGCTTCATAAAAACGCTTGTGGTAAATAGTTTCCATCTTCGGCACGACGAGATTTAACCCTCGAATAGCCGTATATAATCTATCTAGAGCAGCTTTAGCATGCGTCAATTGCTGAGTAGAATAATTTATTGGGCTACGATAATGGCCTGCTATTAGAAAATAGCGCACAGCTTCAGGCTCATATTCTTTTAGCACATCTCGAATAGTAAAGAAATTGTTCAACGATTTGGACATTTTCTCTTTATCGACTTGAACAAAACCAACATGCATCCAAGTGTTTACAAAGGTTTCACCGGTTGCACATTCAGACTGCGCACGTTCATTCTCGTGATGCGGAAAGAGTAAATCATGTCCGCCACCATGAATATCAAAGGTGTGACCCAGACATTTTGTGGACATGGCAGAACATTCAATATGCCACCCGGGCCGTCCCATTCCCCACGGTGAAGGCCAACTGGTCTCACCTTCCTTTGCTTGCTTCCACAGTACAAAATCTAAAGGATTCCGCTTATTAAAATCAATCTCTACTCGGCTACCTGATTTCAGTTCACTCAAATCACGCTTAGATAGTGCACCATAGGTCTGATATTTTTCAACAGAAAAGAAAAGATCTCCATTCTCACCCTGATAAGCAACCCCCCTCGATTCAAGCTTTTGGATCATATCAATCATGGTTTGTATATGCTGAGTCGCACGCGGCTCTTTAGTGGGGGATAACACTTTCAAAGCTCGCTCATCCTCATGCATCGCCTCAATGAAATACCCCGTAAGGACTTCAATCGACTCATCTCGCTCCGCTGCCCGTTTGATGATTTTGTCATCCACATCGGTAATATTTCGAATATACGTGACGTCCCACTCTCTGGAACGTAAATATCGCACAATGGTATCAAAGCATACAAAGACGCGCGCATGCCCTAGGTGACAATAGTCGTATACCGTTATACCACACACATACAGACTAATATGCTTAGCTTTAATAGGTTTAAATATTTCTTTTTGAGCTGTAAAACTATTATAAATTTTTAACATAGTGAACCACCTGCTGAAGCCGTTCGACGATTTTCTCTTCACCCAACAATTCACATAGTTTAGCTAATTCAGGGCCATCTGATCGACCCGTTAAAGCTAGTCGAAGTGGCAAGAAAAGCCCTTTTCCTTTTTTTCCAGTACCTTCTTTGATTTTTTGAATCATATGAGCGGCATCTATTCCTTTTTCTTCAGCCGCCATTTTGGCAATCTTAAAATAATCACTGCCTGCTTCTTTCAAGATATCTCGCACTGTTGATAAATCAAAAGCTCTAAATAAAGCAATAGCCCAATTCTTTGCATCAGCAGGAAATAAAATATTTTCACGAATCGTTTCTACAAAAGCATCGTGTTTATCAACTGGAATGATCGATTCCACTTCATCTTTCATCCAATGCCAAAGTGTATGACGCTCAGAATGAAGAACGGCTTCTTTTTGCCAATGATGCAACTGATGTAAATCAAATCGAGCAGGTGAACGTCCGATATGAGATACTGAAAATTCATTCCCTAATTCTAAAAGTGACAAGAAGCGGTCATTGACATAATGATGCCCTAATCGAGAGAGATAATTCAAAATTGCTAAAGGCCAATAACCCTCTCCGCGTAACTCCTCAATAGACATCGAACCATTCCGCTTAGATAATGGCTTACCATCTTGCCCTACAATCAATGGCATATGACCATAATGCGGCACGGGCAAATTCAAGGCTTGTAGAATGAGTATCTGGCGTGGCGTATTGGTGAGATGATCTTCCCCTCTTAGCGCATGCGTCACGCCCATCAAGGCATCATCCACCGCATTACAAAACATAAACGTTGCACTTTTATCCTGCTTTTGAATGATAAAATCACCAATATCATTCGCAGCGAAAACTTTTGCCCCCTGAATCAAATCCTCAAACCGCACTTCGGTGTCATCTGGAATCGTAAAACGAAGTGTCGGAACCATCCCCGTTGCCCTTTTCTGCTGAATTTGTTCAGCCGTTAAATGGCGACAAGTGCCTGGATATCGAGGCGGCTGACCAGAAGCTAATTGCGCCTTACGGGTGATGCTCAATGTTTGCTCAGTACAGAAGCAGTAATAAGCCTGCCCCTGACTCAAGAGCTGCGCATAGTATTTCTCATAAATCGATACACGCTCGGACTGGTAGTAAGGAGAATGTTCTCCTCCTACATCAGGACCTTCTTGCCAATGGAGGCCTAGCCAGTCTAAATCTCGCTTTAACTTCTCGACATACTCGTCTTTGGAGCGCGCCAAATCGGTGTCTTCAATTCGAAGTAAAAAATGTCCTCGCTTCCCTTGGGCCTGCTCACTTTGTACCAAGAGTACATTAAAGAGCGCGGTGCGAAGATTGCCTAAATGCATCAATCCTGTCGGACTGGGGCAAAATCGGGTTTTAAACTGTAAGGATGTTGTCATAATAAGTAATTCTTCTAAATAAATTGTTCGGATTTATTTCAAGTTTGAATAAAGAGACACTTTTTGTGATAGAAACCATTATAGATAAGTTTAAAAATTTTCGCGATCAAGTTTTTGGATTTTCTCATACTGCGCAGAAGCGGACATGAAGTACATAAGGATTACGAAGTGAACGCAGGCAGTCCGCCTATGCTCTTACGAGCTACGGACGGACAAGCAAAACCCGAAAATTCAGCTGTGAAGGGTTTAGAGACAATAGATGATTTTGTATTGAGTTACCGGGTTGGTTTCTTAGAGGAAGAGCTGGGCTTACTGTCCTCAAGCTCAATTTGACTCAATTTCTCTTCCGTGATAGAACTTCGGCCACTAAAGACAATCAAACCGTCTGATTTCTTGAGTTGGATATTTTGGATTGCTTTCACGAATTTTTCGTCCTTCATCCATTTTTCAGGAAATTTGATTCCTTGAATATCAGCGCCCTTCTCAATCAATTTGATGCATAATTTTAATTCACCTCGAGCTGTAGCCCTCTTCAAGATTGATGCTCCACCTTGTATCACATTGACATCCGCTCCTTTCTCAATTAAATGAATACAAAAATCAAAATTATTTTGACGAAAAGCTATCATCAAGGCTGAGTCATTTCGGTTTCCTTGAATATTAATGTTTGCGCCTAGCTCAATCAGCATTCCGCACACTTTCAAATTATTTCTACGAAGTGCTTGTAAAAAAGGCGTGTCACCATCACCATTTTTAGCCTCAATCTCAGCGCCACGCTTAATGAGCATATTGCAAAGCTCCACATTTTCGTAATTAACGGCATGCATTAAAGCTGTGTTGCCCTGATTATCTCTGACATCAATATGCGCGCCTTCCTTAATCAGAATGGCGCAGAGATCCAGGGAGCCGCGGCTTGCTGCAATGTGCAAGGGGGTATGACCCTGGTTATCTTGCACATTGACATTCGCGCCTTCCTCAATAAGCATGCAACAAACATCATACTGCTGATTGTCGGCAGCAATGCTTAACGCGGATTTACCTTGGTTATTGATAGCATTAACATTTGCGCGGTGATTAAGAAGCACAACAAGTTCTTTACTCACGCCTCTACTGGCGCATAGCAATAAAGGTGTATTACCATCCTTATCCTCAATTTCAATGCGAGCTCCCCTATTAATCAGCGCTAGAACAAGATCAGACTGCTTGTCACGCACAGCTATCAGTAAAGGCGTATTACCTTTCTTGTTCGCAAGATTAACATCTGCGTTCTTGTTAAGCAGGGCTAGAGTCAGATCGGAATTCCCTTTTTTAAGC
This sequence comes from Gammaproteobacteria bacterium, assembly GCA_046348545.1. GTDB lineage: Bacteria > Pseudomonadota > Gammaproteobacteria > Berkiellales > Berkiellaceae > JAXMEB01. The sequence goes on along the minus strand of JAXMEB010000004.1, from coordinate 307,454 downwards.
GCTATCAACAAAGGGGTATTACCATTTTGATCGGCAATATTAATTCCTTTACTCATGTCAATCAACTGCATTGCAACATTCAGCCAATTCTTCTTCATCGCTAAGATCAATGGACTTATTCCTCCCCGAAGTGTCAGTGTTGGATTTGAATCATTTATTAGAGAGATAACGCCATGCTCATTCTTGATATTAAACATCATCTCCAACGCCTCCGAGAGGCCTTTTTCTCGGACGTACCAGTTAAGCAGCTTGATATCAGCAACCTCTCCTACTAGAGCGCTCGGAAAACTTTCAACCAGAACTTTCTGAAAAGAATCACAATGCAGAGCAATTTTATCGTAAAAGTATACAAATTCCTCGACATTACCTTTGTTGAAATAAAATTTGAATATATCCCTCGCCATCCGATCCATTTCGATAGAGTTGCTGTACATAATATCTAAATACTCGATAAATGCATTAACTCTCTTGTCGATAGATATATTTGTAAAATAGGTTAAAGGCCATGCAGTTCCAATTTCCTTTGTACCGCTGCCCGTCATCCAATGAGTCGCATAAATTAACTTTAAAACTGAATCCACTATTTCAGTTTCTGCACCTTCACCCATTTGCAATTCAAAACTTTTGGATAAATAAAATTTATCCTCGCTATAGATAGCCTCATCAGTCAATTGAACCTTAAGATCGAGAGAAGATGGAAATTTATTATACACCTGGCAAATTTTACTCATCCTACGAAGATCATTATGTCCATATAATTCTGAATTCAATTTCAACCTATTCGTTCGAGGATCATACTCCAAATAAATCTTTGCAGCATGATTCCTAAGTGGTATGTTATATTCTATGTCAACACATCCATTAACCACTTTGCTTGAAGCTGTATATTCAAATTCATTATCATTTAGTGATTTTGAAAAAATCATCAGTTCGTCACTATATGCAGAAATAGGCAGAGACAGCTCTGGCGCAATCAAGGACAGAGAAGAAATGATATTTTGATGAAAGAAAGTGAAAAAGTCTTCCAAGTGAAGTTTTTTTTGTACGAATTGCCTCTCAAATAAAGCCTTAGTCCCTACAATTGCAGAGCTGACAGCAAAGCTACCCGATGTAGATAATTGACTTTCATGAATTTCGAGCAGATTGTCATATTTTTGAAATTTATGCTTCACCTCTTCCAAATAGACATCTCTCTTCATTATCCCAAATTTATCGACATCTCCATCATCTTTAATATTTAAAACCATCCTCGTCATCAATTTATGATAGGGCTTAAGCATTCTATAAAATAGCTTTGCTTGATCTCTTTTCTCGGAATCAATATAATCAGGGCTTCCTTTCATACTCTTGATACAGCCATCTACTATTTCAGTAATTTTTGAGATCTCAGAGAATATTTTTGATTTAACCAAAATAGGCAAGTCTACTAGAGGCTCTAGCTCAGTTATCGTTTTTATTACTAAATCGATATCCTTCTCATACTCTGCAATCAACTTGCCATGATTTTTCTTTTTACCCCATAGCACAGCCTTAGCTTCCATTTCTGCTGCTTTTACTTCCATATCAAATATCTTGCTCATATAAGGTTTCAATTCTTCAATTTTTGAGCTAAACGCTTGGATTGTATTTGAAAATGCGTTAGAACCCTCCTTTGCAAGTCGCTCTGAAAAATCGATCTGGCTGAATATATTATTTACAAAAATACCACCCAAATCATTCGCTTGTAGATAATATATAATAGAGGCAAGTTGCGATAGATTAGACTCATTGAGTCCTAAATCATGAACCGCACACTGAACTACAAATCTTTCCCAGTCCTCTCTTAATTTAGTATTCGCAGCGTTATCTCCAAATTTTGAAAGCGATTCAACGACATCGCGCTCAACTTCAGCTAGCTTTTTATAGATAGGCCATTTTTTTTCAAATGTCTCTCTAAAGCTTGCATCCTGCAACACTTGATATAGCGATGCTGAATATGCTCCACTTCTACCCGGATTTGATATTAAAGCCTCTAAGCCATTAACGTAATCTAACAACCTTACTTGATGGGTTTTAGAGATAGGATCGCTGCCTTGATCTATTTTTTCCAACAAGCTCGCTAGTTCTAAACTATACGCAACGGCATGTTTTACAATGTTAGCTTTAATCTCTCTATCTAACGCCGTATCACCCTTTTGGGGTTTACTCATATCGATCATCTTTCTGAGTATCGCACCTAATGCTGCCCTGGATTGCGCTACGGTACCTTTGGTTGTTCCTTCGATTATCTCCAAACCTCCAAACACTTGATGATACCTCAAACTCAATGCTTCGCCAGAACCCTTCACCAAGAGTTCGGCTTTCCTGATATTTTCTTCAGAAAATGAAATCTCAGAGGGTGGCAACAACGTTCTCTCGAGTGATATAGAGGATTTGAACAGACCATCTTGTAGTATTGCCTCAACATCCTCTTGATCTGCCCAATCTACAATCAAGCCCCTTTGTGGATCCAAAATGATATGCTTACTCCCGACCGCTAACGCTGTTGATATCTGAGCTTGCTGAGCTTTATCTACAAACAAAACCGGTATATTCACTGAGTTAAACTCAGCTGCTTCATGAGAGGTACTAGGGGCATCTCTTGCGACAATCACGGCTTTGATTTTAGGTTGGGTCATGTCTAAGTACTTCGTTAAAGCATCACCAATTGCATTGCAGATAATGACCTCATCTGCGTTTTCAACCACAATAGCTCTTTGTGCTGCCGGTGCTATGGTCTTTGCTTTAAAGTAGACAGCTTTCTCTTTTACTTCTTTTATACGTTCAGGAGAGATGGCTCTAGGCGTGTACCGAGCAGAATCACCCTGCGGAATGGGTCTGGCCTGAACGATATAAAGCTTATTGATACTAGGATCATATACAAATTCAACATCTCTATCATCACCATAAAAGGATTGGATTTGCTTTCCCATCTGGCTTAATCTATCAATCACTTCTTTCGGTAGCCTTGATTGATTTACTTCGCGAGTATTTTTTTGAACGATCAATTTTGATGTTCCATTTTCATCAATAAAGGGAACCATCCTAAAAGGTTTTTCCTTGATTTGTTGATGAACTGTTCCTTCTTCAGCAAGTATAAAATAAGTGTTAATTGGCCCCTTACTATTGACCACTAGTTCACCATGGCCCGGGGCCTCTTGAATCGTCACTTTGCCATTTTGGTCTACATACATCACACCAGAGTGCACTATCTTTGTCGTTAAATGTCCATCAGCTTTGATAGTCTCACCTATCATTTTTTGAAGCAAAACTGGCATAAATGGCTCTGCTTTAATCGAATCTGATTCAACGCCTTTGGCCTTCAATCTTTGCTCTAATGATTTTTCGCTGAAATATGAAGCAATGACCTTCCCACTCGCGATGGAAATAGCTTCCATATTCGGTGCAATCCCTGCATAAGACTCATTGCCGCCTGGATTGGCAAGCTCTGCTGAGTCCTCCTTGCCTGTGCTGCGGACCATCAGTACCTCACCAGGACCAAAGTTATTCTCCAAATATGACTGAATATTTTCATCTTGAAATGGATGATTTTTAAATGTTTCTTCTATACTGACACGCAATCTTGCTAATATTTCGTGTGTTCCTTCTGCCAATCCTCCTTTCTCTTCTCCTTGCTTGGATTTAAATTCACGCCAGATAGATTCCCATTCAGAATTATGCATATTGAGATGCGACATACAGATCTCATGACTCAATGGTAATATGTCAGGTACACTAATACCTTTGAGCATTTCACTCATTACCATCAAATTAGCTGATTTATTACCATACTCAACAGCGTTTTGTTCCACTCTTGATTTAATTTCACTGCGCTTCATGTGAAGTGACCCATACGAATGATTAGACATCTGTAAATATGGACCCAAAATACGCCTGAAAGTTCAAAAAACGAATTGCTTTGTAGCGGCAAAGCGAGAGGCTACACATCGTGTGTCATGAGAACGTTGATGTCGATTAAAATGAAGTTACACGGATAGCTTTATTTTCTTTAAAGTTGAAGCTTTATCCAGGGAATGACTAATGGTAATCTAGCTTCTTTTACAAAATAAGCGTGAAACATGGTTATTATTCATACCAATTTTGGTCCCATTAAGATTGAACTCGAGGCTGAAAAGGCCCCTCTCACTGTTGAAAACTTCCTTGCCTATGCGCGAGAAGGTTTTTATGATGGCACGGTTTTTCATCGTGTTGTAGAAAATTTTGTCATTCAAGGCGGTGGCTTTGAATCCAACATGAATCAAAAGCCGACCAAAGAACCTGTTCAGAATGAAGCGAAAACAGGCCTTTCGAATTTAACAGGCACCATTGCAATGGCTCGCACCATGGCTCCTCATTCTGCTACCTCCCAGTTCTTCATCAATGTCAGTGATAACGTTTTCCTGGATCACCGGTCTGAATCGCGAGACGGATGGGGATATTGTGCATTTGGTACCGTCATCGAAGGTATGGATATTGCTCAAAAAATCAGCAAGCTATCTACCCATGATGCGCACGGTCATCAAGACGTTCCTGTGGAAGACGTCATTATCGAGCGCGTTGAAATTCTTGAGAATGCATAATCGGATCCTCTTTGCATCCGATATCCACTTAAGTCCGTCTAGACCTGAGCTGGCGGACTTATTTTTTAAATTCCTCAATGGCCCTTGTCAAACTGCTGACGCCCTTTATCTCCTCGGAGATATCTTTGAAGGCTGGGTTGGCGATGACGATCTGAATCCCTATTATGAATCCATTGAACAGTCCCTCTGGCTGCTTAATCAGCATGGGACCCAGATTTATTTTATGCCTGGAAACCGGGACTTCATGATTGGGAATGACTTTCTAAAACGAACGGGGTGTATCGGCTTAGAGGATCCAACCGCTATCGATCTCTTTGGTCAAACAACTCTACTGATGCACGGCGATACGCTTTGTACACTTGATGTGAAATATCAACGGTTTCGTAAATTTGCACGCCATCCTCTCACTCGATTGGTATTTTTGAATTTACCACTCAAATTAAGGCAATCTATTTTTGGTGGATTTCGAAATAAGAGTAAACAAGCTGTCTCTCAAAAACCGATGCATATCATGGATGTTACACCAGAAGCAGTTTGCTCAACCTTTAAGCAATTTAAAGTCTCTCAAATCATCCATGGTCATGTGCATCGACCACTTACTCATCTCAACGAAACCCCAAACTCCAAGCGAATTGTACTCGGCGATTGGGGTAAAACAGGCTCTTATATTGAAGCAACGCCTTTAGATATTAGACTCTACGAACTGAGGTTAATGTAAATGCATTGACTTCCTCTCTGAACTTTCTATTTCTTCTTTAACATCATCAAAATCATCGTTAATTTCATTCAGATTTGAAAAAATCACTGCAGCGGGTTGCTGAACCTCATCACCCTCAATAATCTCTTCAACCAGCGGCTCAGAATCACTAAATGTCGGCGATTTGATCTCAGAATCAAAGATATGAGTTAGTTCAGCTACCAAATCCCGGTTAGCTATCAAATACTGCGCAGAATTTTGTCTATACTCTACTAGTAGATCAACTGTTTTCAAAAATGTAGCTTGATCTGTGTTGATTAATTTCCTAATCAATGGCTCTAAATGATTAAGCAGATCACTCACAATCGTTGGGCCACCTGATGGGTTTAATACCATATCGATTAAATCAAGAGCATAATATAAATTATTTAGTCTATTAATTCCCTGCTCAACAAAAATGATATCTGTGTCTAACACATCTGTAGTAAACCAATTCGATAAGCTATGATATTTCTCGTTAGCACTAATCAAATCACTTGCAGTCATTTTATCTGCGTTGAGTTGTGCTGTGTTTGCACCTTTCTTAATTAACACATCTAACAATGCTCTAAGTGCAACCTGTTGAGCAAATGATAAATCGGCTTCTATAGTCCATTTTGCTAATGCGTGTAAAATAGTGTCTTTCAACTCACCCGATATTTCTGATTTATCTTCGATCCCAATTTCAAACTTTAATCTAGCTCCAAATTGTTGATTTAAATCTTGAGCTGAAGATTCTCTCAATATTTGAGAAATGATTGCAAAATAGGGTGAGTCACATTGAATAAACGCCTTACGAAGCATCATCGCGAATGGAGAAACACCTTGATGATTAAGTGAAAATGCATCTTTTCTAGATTCGTAAACTAATTCATAGCTGTTTTCATTAACCAATTGGTGAAGCTGAACATTACCTTGTTCATCTTTATAAGCATCTTGAAAATACTGGAAAATATCTTTAAAAAAAACCGCTGAAGCATTATAGAACGCTGAACCCATTGCACCCATAAAAGATTTACGTTTTTTTTCTTCCCTTTTGGTACTCGTTTTCTTAAAAATAGGTCTCTGAATACCGAGCCTTTTATCTGAGGATTTATCGTTGAACGTATTCGATAGCATTTTATCACCTTGTAAGGTATAACAAAGATGCTAAGGGTAATCGATACTTCGAATATTACTGAGCATTAACAGATAAAATGAATTGATTTCTTGACGAGCGGATTCGGTGCAATTACACTTCTTGTAGCGATTGATTAAAATTCTCTAATACGTCCATCTCCTCTTGCGTAAATCCTGCTGCCTGACGAGTTTCGTAAGCAAATGGGGGTTTAACATTATCTCGACCATGTTTGAGGAGCAGCAGTTTAAAGGTCTCAATAGGGCAACATTGACGCTCTTGACATAAGTGACGAAACCAATGATTTCCTATCAGAACGTGCCCAATTTCATCACTCTGGATGATTTCTAGGATTTCAACCGCCTTTGAATCAGAAATCGATCTAAATTTTTCAATGATTTTAGGTACCATATCAAGCCCACGCGCCTCCATCAATCGAGGCACCAATGCCATTCTCACCAAGACATCGTAATCAGTTTTCACCGCCATTTCCCAGAGCCCGTTATGAGCAGGGAAATCGCCATAGTTAAACCCTAAAGACCTTAGATGTGCAGTCAATAATTGAAAATGATAAGATTCCTCGCGCGCGACTTTAAGCCAATCACTATAATAATCATCCGGCATATTCTGAAAACGGTAGACTGCATCAAGCGCCAAATTAATCGCATTAAATTCAATATGTGCTAAAGCATGCAGTAAAGCAGCCTGCCCTTGAGCTGTATGTAATTTTCGGGATACCAAGGCTTTTGGGGATACTAATTTCGGTAGCGCAGGACGCCCTGGAACCTCTATTGGTTTGACAGGACAATTATCTTTCTCCAAACGTCCAGCTAACCATGCGATGTTGAGTGCATTAACCTGTGATCCCTTCGCTATGGGATCACAAGTCATCAGCGCTTCTAAGCTAGTTTGAAAAAGCATGTTGAGGTTGCTCTGCTGTCTTCTCACCTTTACTAAAAGTAAATTCTTCCCCTTGAACACCAACGCGAATAGTTTCTCCGGGCATAAATTCACCTGCAATAATGGATTGAGATAGCGGATTTTCTATGTTTTGTCGGATCACCCGTTTTAATGGCCTTGCCCCATACACTGGATCATAACCTGCTTCTGTCAAACGCTCTATCGCGGGCAAGGTGAGAGATAGATTTAATCCTTTTGATTCTAAACGATCGCGTAAATGCTTCATTTGAATGTCTGCAATGGCTCGAATATTTGTTTTATCCAAAGGTCTGAAGACAACCGTTTCATCTAAACGATTGATAAATTCAGGCTTAAAATAATGTCCCAATAATTGAATGACTTTGTTTTTCATTTCATTATATGCTTGGCCTGCCATTTCCTGTATGTCTTGTGCGCCAATATTGGAGGTCATCACAATCACCGTGTTTTTAAAGTCTACCGTACGACCTTGACTATCGGTCAAGCGACCATCATCCAAGACTTGAAGCAAGATATTAAAGACATCAGAATGTGCTTTTTCAACCTCATCCAGCAAAATAATACTGTAAGGCCTGCGACGAATCGCTTCTGTCAATTGCCCCCCCTCTTCATATCCCACATAACCGGGAGGCGCTCCAATTAATCTGGCAACCGCATGCTTCTCCATATATTCAGACATATCAATACGGACCAGCGCTTGCTCAGTATCAAACATAAACTGGGCTAAGGCTTTGCAAAGTTCTGTTTTCCCAACACCTGTTGGTCCTAAGAATAAAAAGGCTCCCACAGGTCGGTTAGGATCCGCAAGACCTGCTCTTGAACGACGAATCGCATTAGAAACCACCTGCAAAGCTTCTTTCTGCCCCACAACACGCTCTGCCAAAATCGATTCCATTTGAAGTAATTTTTGCTTTTCACCTTCCAGCATTTTGCTCACTGGGATCCCCGTCCACCTAGAGACCACTTCAGCAATTTCTTGATCACTGACTTTATTACGCAGTAACTGCATATTCCCCGTTTCGGCTGAAGTTGCTGCTTCTAATTGTTTTTCAAGCTCGGGGATCCGACCGTATTGTAATTCTGACATACGGGTCAAATCACTGGCACGACGAGCTGCTTCTAAGGCGTTTCGAGCTTGCTCTAATTCGCCTTTGATATGCTGCGCTCCATGCAATAAGGCCTTTTCAGATTTCCAGACCTCAGCGAGTTCAGCAAACTCTCTTTCGACTTTTTCAATGTTATCTTCCAGTTTTTCGAGTCGTTCTATAGAAGCTTTATCTTTTTCTTTGTTCAAAGCTTCACGCTCGATCTTATATTGAATTAATTTACGCTCCAATCGATCCAAAGGCTCGGGCTTAGAATCAATCGCCATCCGAATTTGACTGGCTGCTTCGTCTATTAAATCTATCGCTTTATCTGGGAGCATTCTGTCGGTGATATAGCGCTGAGATAAAGTCGCTGCTGCCACAATCGCTGGATCCGTAATTTCTACGCCATGATGAAGCTCATAACGCTCCTTCAAGCCTCGTAAAATCGCAATGGTATCTTCTACGGAAGGTTGGTCGACAAAAACCCGCTGAAATCGTCTTTCTAAGGCTGCGTCTTTTTCAATCAAACGATATTCATTTAACGTGGTTGCACCAACACAATGTAGTTCTCCGCGCGCTAAAGCAGGTTTAAGCATGTTACCTGCATCCATTGCACCTTCTGCTTTACCAGCCCCCACCATCGTGTGAATTTCGTCGATAAAAAGAATAATTTCGCCTTCTTGCTTTGATAAGTCCTTCAATACTGCTTTCAGACGCTCTTCAAATTCACCTCTAAATTTCGCACCTGCAATCAACGCCCCCATGTCTAGGGATAGAACTCGTTTACCTTTTAGCCCTTCTGGAACTTCACCATTGATGATTCGTTGAGCAAGCCCTTCGACGATCGCAGTTTTACCAACCCCTGGCTCCCCAATAATCACAGGATTATTTTTAGTGCGACGTTGCAAAACCTGAATCGTACGCCTAATTTCTTCATCTCGCCCAATTACCGGATCTAATTTACCCTGTTCAGCGCGCTCAGTCAGATCGATAGTATATTTTTGGAGGGCTTCACGATGTTCCTCTGCATTTTGGTCTCGGATATTTTCGCCACCACGCACATCCTGTATTGCCTTCTCAAGTTTTTCCTTGGTAACGCCCGATTTCTTCAACGCTTCAGTTGCCTTGCCCGTGTCCTGAACCAACGCTAATAGAAAAATTTCGCTGGAAATGAATTTATCTTTGTGCTGCTGAGAGATCTTATCAGTCAAATTCAAGACTTTATTTAAAGCTTGCGAGATACCAATTTGTGCCCCATCGCTCTTGAGTTGAGGTAATTGTTCTAGTGCTTCAGATAATAAAGAACGCAATTGACTCATATTCGCGCCCGCCTTAATGAGTAAAGGGCGTGAGGAGCCACTGGGTTGATCCAGTAAAGCAGACAAAACATGTTCTGGCTCAATCGTTGGATTTGAACGACCTAAGGCTAAGGATTGAGCCTCACCCAGTGCCGTTTGGAATTGAGTCGTTAATTTATCGAAATGCATGGTGATCTTCCTTTACGTTGTGCGATTTCTCTAATATAAGGGCAATTTTTTAGATTTCAAGCCATCCATATCAATGTTGCAAATCGGCCTGTTTTCGGTGCCCGTCGATACGAGAAAAAACTTTCGCTTTCACTAAAAGTGCACCGTTCTCCTCCATAGATTCTCGAAACGCCCAACCGCCTCAATCGACTTTTTGCTAATTCGACCAAACTAGCTTGCCAACGTCCCCTCTCATTAGGCACAAAACAAGCTGTATCTTTTTTGTCTTCAGGGAAGGCCTCCCTTACCACATCATCAACTTCGTAATAAGGGGCACTGATCGCGGGACCAAACCAGACGATAATCGATTGAGGTTGCACTGCAAAACGTTGAACCGCTCCTTCTAAGATCCCCTGACTCAAACCTCGCCATCCACAATGAATCGCTGCAAGCGCTTGCCCTGCTTCATCACAGAGAAGCACCGGCAGACAATCAGCTGTCATCACCACAGCCGTCAGACCGGTTCCACTTAGAAACGCGCCATCTGCATCCCGATCTGATGTCTCGCTTAAGTTTACAACGCGATTAGAATGCGTTTGATGTAGCCATGCAATTGGCGGGCAATGGAGTTCAGCCTGCAACTGTTGTCGATTGGCTTGTACTATTTTGGGATCATCACCAACATGAAGTCCAAGATTACCAGCCACAGAAGTGGTCACATAGGCGTGAATGGATGCAGGTGCTGGCCAATCCGCTTTAATCCAAAGATTCATCTTGTTCTGCCTGCAACGTATTTAATAGTCCTTTAATATCTTCGGGCAATGCGACCGACCACGATAAAATCTCGTTTGATACGGGGTGACATAAACTCAATGTCCTGGCATGAAGCGCTTGCCGATCTAAATCGATAGATTGTCCCTGTGACCGCCACCCATAGGTTATGTCTCCGACTAGCGGGTGCTGTAAAGAAGCCATATGAACTCGAATTTGATGCGTTCGCCCCGTTTCTAAACGAAGCTCAACGTGTGTATATTTCTTAAAACGCTTTAGGACTTTGAAATGTGTCCTGGCGACTTTTCCGTTGGTTCCGGTTCGAATGGCCATTTTTTGGCGGTGCGTGGGATGACGTCCAATGGGTTGATCGACCACGCCACTTTGCCTCACCACGCCTTTTGCAATCGCCTCATAAATTCGGCTCACGGTTCGGGCTTGTAACTGAGAGACCAAGCTAGTTTGAGCGGCATGGGTTTTCGCAACCACCATCAGACCCGTGGTGTCTTTGTCCAAACGATGAACAATGCCAGACCGAGGCAGACATGCCAAATTGGGATCATGATTAAGCAATGCATTTAATAAAGTGCCTGAGGGATGACCTGCACCCGGGTGCACAATCAATCCTTTGGGTTTATTAATGACCAAAATAGCATCATCTTCATAAACAATATCCAATCCGATAGATTCAGGTGCATTTTCAAGAATAGGCTGATCCGGCACATTCAAGATGACCGCCTCTCCACCTTTTACTTTACTTTTTGGTAACGGTGAATCACCATCCACCGTGATACAATGCGCCTTTAACCAGTTTGAAAGTTGTGAACGAGAAAACTGAGGAAAACATGTTACCAACGCGGTATCCAGACGTTGTCCCTTTTGAAGGACAGGAATCGTTGTACAAAGACGTTCACTCATGATTAAAATGACAAAACCTATACCACAATGAAGTTAATCAACTAAATATCTGATGGGCTTCATACCCAAGGATTGACGCATGACCACAGTAACAAAGAAGATCCCCAAACTCAAACCTATGTTGGTCGGCTTAGCTGGACTGGCCCTTTTTAGCTTGGTTGGCTGTAGTAACACGGCCAAGAAAGAGGCTTTTTATAACAGTCTCGAGGCTGAACAAATTTTTGATGAAGGCGTTCGCCATCTAAGAAAAAAAGACTATAAAGCCGCTGTTGAGGATTTTGAAGCCCTAGAAGCCCGCTATCCTTTCGGTGAATACGGGGATAAAGCCCAACTGGGTACGTTATATGCCCATTTAAAGGGGCGAGAATACGCCTCCGTACTGGCTGGTGGAGAACGATTCCAGCGGGTTTATCCAACACATGATCACTTAGATTACGTGCTCTACCTCAAGGGGCTCGCCAGTGTCGAAGATCTGCATGGCGCGATGTCTTGGTTACCGATGGAACGAGATGAACGTGACATGGAAGATACACATGTTGCGCTCAGTGATTTCTCACGCTTGATCAAGCGCTATCCAGAAAGCATTTATGCTAAAGATGCCGCACAATATGTTATCTATTTACGTAATTTATTAGCACAGCATGAGATCATCGCCGCAGACTACTATTATCGGAGAGGTGCTTATCTTGCTGCCGCAAATCGTGCCAGTGAAATTGTGAATACTTATGACCAAAGCCCCGTAGTCATTGATGCGCTTATTTTAATGGTCAAAAGCTATCGTAAACTCGAGCTTCATGATTTAGCAAACAATGCTTATCAAGTTTTACAATCTAATTTTCCAAACGATCCAGCACTTGCTGAATTAGGTTAATAAGGACAAATCATGCGTACTAGCCAGTGCTTAATGGCCACACAAAAAGAAACCCCTGCTGATGCAGAACTGATCAGTCACCAACTCATGTATCGTGCAGGTTTAATTCGAAAATTAGGCGCTGGTCTATACACCTGGTTACCGTTAGGTCTCCGTGTTTTAAATCGAGTGAGCCAAGTGGTTCGCGAAGAAATGAATCAGATCAATGGGCAGGAAATTTTGATGCCGGCTATTCAACCCGCTACTCTTTGGCAAGAAACCGGTCGATGGGAGACCTTTGGACCTCAATTGCTATCGATGAAGGATCGAAATGACCGTGAATATTGCTTTGGCCCTACGCATGAGGAAGTCGTCACCGATTTAATGCGTAAGGAGCTAAAAAGTTATAAGCAATTACCGCTCACTGTTTACCAGGTGCAGACTAAATTTAGAGATGAAATCAGACCTCGTTTTGGCGTCATGCGCGCGCGCGAATTTATCATGAAAGATGCCTATTCTTTTCATCTTTCGACAGATTGTCTTCAAAAAACCTATGACGATATGTATCGCGCTTATTCGAACATCTTTACTCGTTTAGGCTTAAAATTTAGAGCGGTATTAGCAGATACCGGCGCGATTGGCGGTAATAATTCGCATGAGTTTCATGTGCTCGCTGATTCAGGCGAGGATGCTCTAGTTTACTGCCCGACGAGCGATTACGCTGCAAATTTGGAAAAAGCAGAATCAGCTCCTCTCTCTTATGAAAAACCAAGCTCACAAGCCTCATTAGAACTCACCGCCACACCAGGCATTAAAACAATTCAAGCCCAAGCTGAATTTATGAAATTAGAGCCGAAGCAAATTTTAAAAACCCTACTCGTGAAAGGGACAGATGCGCCAGTTGTGGCACTCCTTTTAAGAGGTGATCATGAGTTAAATGAGGTCAAAGCGGCGAAATTGAACGGAATCGCAAGTCCACTTCAACTAGCCAGCGATCAAGAGATCCAAGCAGCCGTGAATTGCCCCCCTGGTTTTATTGGCCCCATTGAACTGAATGTACCTATCTTTGGTGATTACGCGATTGAGCATATGTATAACTTTTCATGTGGCGCGAATCAAAAAGACAAGCATTACATTGGTGTGAATTGGGGACGAGATGTCACATTACCAACATTGGTCGATTTGAGAAATGTACAAGCTGGGGATCCCAGTCCTGACGGAAAAGGATCACTTGAAATTTGCCGTGGGATTGAAGTGGGACATATATTTCAGTTGGGTAATAAATACAGCGAAGCTATGAAGGCCACGGTGCTCACTGAATCAGGTGCTCCACAGGTACTTGAGATGGGCTGTTATGGTATTGGCATTTCACGGATTGTCGCGGCTGCCATTGAACAAAATCACGATGAGCGCGGTATCATTTGGCCTGACGCTCTTGCACCTTATCAAGTCGTGATCATACCCATGGGTTACGATCGCTCACCTGAAGTCAAACGAGTCACTGATGAGATCTACCAGAAATTGTTGGATATGGGAGTGGAAGTATTATTGGATGATCGCAATGAGCGGCCTGGCGTGCTGTTTGCCGATATGGATCTCATCGGTATTCCACACCGTATCGTTGTGGGAGAACGTGGTCTTAAGGAAGGCAAACTCGAATACAAGCATCGCCGTGCCCCAGAGGCAACCATGATGGAGCAGGCGAAGATATTGCCTTTGATTTCTAAACTATCTTAAACCCTTCAAAAACTTGGAACAGCTCCTCAATGATTTTCACGTCTGTGACTTTAGCCGCTGAGGGGCCTTGCCAAAGCCATTCGCACAGAGATTCAACATCCGCTTCAGGACCGCAAACCACCAGTTCAACGTCACCATTCTCTAAATTTTTAACCCATCCTGTCAGATGTCGATTTTTGGCTTGATTTACTGTATTTTGGCGATAAAATACACCTTGCACTCGGCCTTTTACAATAGCACGACGACAAATGTTCATGATATCTCTCGCTATCCTTTTAATGAAATAATGTGGTTTAAACTGGTTTCAGATTGTATGCCCACAAAAGGCCCTAATATTTTACCGTCAGGATTAATCACATAGGTCGTTGGTAAGACTTGCACGGGTTTCAAACCGAGCTCATGCCTTGGATCTTGTTTCAAAACGGCAAATTGAATCCCTAATTTTTCTGCTCGTGCTTTAAGTTCAGGAACCGACAACGCATCTGCGTGCACACCAAGGACTTTGACCTTACCTGAATGAGCCGCTTCAAATTCATTTAAAGCCGGTATTTCCTTTATGCATGGCGCACACCAGTCTGCCCAATAATTTACGATATGCCAAACCCGTTCATCTTTCGAAATTTTAATGGGCACATCGTCTAAATCATATAACGTCACAGGCTTTGATTGATGACACCCTGTCAAGAGTAGGGCAAACAATAGGATAGTTAGTTTTTTCACATTATTGCTCTTTTAGCTTGATTAGCCTAAGATCTAAAAATTGTTTTGAGAGAATCTCCTATGAAAACAAGCGCGGTCATTATATATCATAATCCCCAATGTTCTAAGTCCCGAGAAACCCTGACCCTCTTAAAATCACATGGTATTGAGCCGACGATTGTCGAATACCTAAAGCATCCACCCACCCCGACTGAGCTTAAAAGGATTATTCAGCGCTTAGGTATCACACCACGTGAATTGTTGCGCAGCAAAGAACCTGAATACAAAACAGCAGGCCTAGCCAATCCTCTGTTGTCGGACCAAGCTATCCTCGCTGCAATGTCAAAGCATCCAAGATTGATTGAACGGCCGATCGTCATTAGGAATGACAAGGCTGCAATTGGTCGTCCACCTGAAAATGTACTGAAAATATTATAAGAGGCTGTGATGTCTAATCCTTACATCTTGGTTCTGTATTACAGCCGGCACGGCGCCGTGGCAGAGATGGCCCATTATGTTGCGCGGGGCGTCGAGAGCATCTCAGGCATCGAAGCCCGCATTCGGACGGTCCCTGCTGTTTCACCGACGTCTGAGGCTACCGAACCAGACATTCCGGCAGAAGGCCCACCTTACGCGACTTTAGCCGATTTAGAACATGCGGCAGGTCTTGCCCTCGGAAGCCCAACGCGATTTGGCAATATGGCTGCTCCTTTAAAGCATTTTCTGGATACAACATCGGCACTGTGGCTTTCGGGTAAATTGATTGGAAAACCAGCCGGCTGCTTTACATCGACCTCCAGCCTGCATGGTGGGCAAGAAATCACCCTACTCTCAATGATGATTCCCCTCATCCACCATGGCATGGTCCTGGTGGGCGTGCCTTATAGCGAAACGGCGTTGCTGGAAACCACAACCGGTGGCACACCCTATGGTCCAAGCCATTTGGCAGGCCCCAAGAGTGATAGACCGCTTTCTCAGCACGAAAAAACATTATGTATGAGTCTCGGCAAACGACTAGCTGACCTAGCTCTAAAATTAATCTAGACCCAGAACAGATGATTTTTCGGGTACCTGCCTACGCTCTTACGAGCTACAGACCAACAAGCAACCCCGAAAATTCAACTGTGAAGGGTATAATCAACTCGGATTTCCTTAGCATTAATTTTCTCGGTACGTTGTTTACGTCGTTGTTCGTTAGCTTGATCTTCATCTGCCGCTGTAATGTGGAACTGAATAGGCGCGACATAGGGGGGAACGATTGCTAATAAGTCAGGATCAAACGGCACATCAGTATCTAGAGCCAGTTCAATGTCTTGACTTACATTGGAGTCGAATTTTGCAGACAGTGGTTTCAGCTGTTCAAAATCAGACTCTACTTGATTTTGTACTTCACTCGCTCTATCCCATATCAATGGATTCTGATTAATATAGTCGTAAATGTGTCTTAAAAAGGGAGCTTTAAAATCACCACCTTTATTAACACCGCTTAGATTTCTAGCAAAAGCCTCAAAGGACATCTTATTGCTTTTTGCGACATTAGGGTTATGCAAATCGGTATTCAACATAATCATTGAAAATGAGAGGACATAAGCAGCATCCCGATCTTCAATCTGAGTACAATCAGGGTTGTCTGAGAGATACTTCTTGGAAAACCCGGACATCATTCTATCAATTTTTTGTGCTTCACCTGGTAATTTAAAATCAGCCTTCAAAAACTCACTAAAACAATCGACAATCGACTTACCTTTAAAATCAAATCGGGTATTTAAATATGATTCTAAAAGACCATTTGACCAGGCAATAGTTTCACTGGACGGCTCACTTAATAATTCACCAACTTTTTCAGCTGAAATTAATCCTGGGTGTTCAGTGATAAGCCAATGGATTGATTGGATTTGCTCTTCCAGGTTTAAATCTTTGAGCCATTTTGAAATTGTTTTATTAGGATTACGATTAAAACAAGCTATCAATCGAGCATGATCCTCATTCCCAAAATCAGCCATCCGCACGAGGCGAGTAACGGGGGGCCTAAAAAGATCTAGGAACATACTAAAATATCCCGCATTTTTATTAGGGATCACCTGAGGGATATTCCTGATCTTTGGTTTGCTATAGATTTCATCTAATTTTGAGACATCGATTCCAGACTTCATTTTTAAACCTGCTTAATAAATAAATGATTTGCAAATGAATAATACCGAAAAAAATAACTAGATCTCTAGGGCGTGTTGACATTTCGCCGCTCGGCACCACGCCTACGTGCCGCGGCTTGTCCGCGGCATCCAGTTACGAGCAGATTTCTTGATATAGATCACACCAGGTTGGGTTAAATTCTTCAATTAAATTCAACTTCCACTGTCTACACCAATTTTTAAAACGTTTTTCCCGTCTGGCGGCCTCTAAGTACAATTCGTGTATTTCATAATAAACAAGCTGATTTACGTTATATTTTTCCGTAAAACCACGAATTACCTTATTTTTATGCTCCCAAACCCTTTTTACAAGATCTGTTGTAGAGCCCACATAAAGCGTTCCGTTTCGCTGGCTTGATAAGATATAAACATAATATGACTTCATAAAATTTACTTATCCATACTGTCTTTTGAACAATATTATCACATTGGCAGCCACAGATAAGAACATGCTATTGCCAGCATTGAAGCATAATTACGCTTCAATTTGTCATATCTTGTTGCAATTGCTCTAAAATGTTTGAGTCGTGCAAAAACATTTTCAACCAGATGCCTATATTTATACAAGGACCAGTCTATGTCTGCATTTCCTGTTTTTGAATTTTTTTCCTTGGAATCACTGGTGTTGATGCTTTTTTTCGAATGAGTTCTCGAACCTCTTCACTGTCATAACCTTTATCAGCAACCGTATAATCTGAGGTGGGAAGTTTCTCAATTAATTCTGGCGCCGCTTTGCAATCATGAACTTCTCCACCAGTTAAATCAAACTCAATTGGGAAGCCATATGCGTCAACGACCATGTGAATTTTCGTTGTGTTTCCGCCTACAGATTTTCCAATAGCTTGATTCTCTTTACTCGCTGCACCAGCACTGTGCTGATGAGCCCTTATAATACTGGCATCAATAAACGTCCATTCAAGATCAGGATCTTGCACCAGAGATTTAAAAATTTTAACCAATTTGTTCTTTGAAGACCAACGATTGAATTTTTGGAATATTGAATTCCAGCATCCAAATTCTGCTGGTAAGTCTCGCCAAGGACAGCCTACTCGCAAACGATATAACATCGCTTCAACCATGAGGCGCAATTCGGGCTTGTCATAGATCCCTTGTTGTTGCATGATCGTCCTTAGCTTCGACCACAGCTCATCACTGAGCATGAGTCGGGCCATTGCAAACTCGTATGTTATTTTAGACGAATAAATTTTACGAGTTTGCTCTCATTAATCAATGAGTTGCATTCAAATCTCTGATTTAGAAATTTAACAACTGGATGCCGCGGACAAGCCGCGGCACGTAGGCGTGGTGCGGAGCGGCGAAATGTCAACACGCCCTAGTGAATCACGACATTCTGTTCAAATCATGCGGCAAACGGTTTCGATAGGAGCGTGATGCTGATGCTATACCCTTCACAGCTGAATTTTCGGGGTTGTTGCCTTCGCGATTCTCACCGCAGTCATGTACTTTATGTCTCTGTACAGGACAAAACTATTTAGTTGGAAGGTCTGCTTTGCTAGTAACTCGCTGAAATAAAAACAAAAAGTGTATAATCTCGATTGTCAAAAAAGAGGTGTACCTGATGTTTTCATTCAACGAGTTAAAATGCATTTTAAAGCCATATTTTAAAATCGACAATAGGCGTCTTGATTGTCTCGCTCAGATTCTCGTTGCGCTTATTACTGTGCGTACAGTTAATTTAGTGGAAATAGCGCAAGCAATGCTTACTGGTGGATTATTTGAAGCTCGCTACAAGCGTCTGCGGCGATTTTTTAAGGAGTTCAACGGCTTTTCATTTTCAATATTCTCAAAGTTCATTGCACAATTTTTTCTACCATCTAATATTAAATGGCAATTAGTCATGGATAGAACAAACTGGAAATGGGGCAAAGCTAATATTAATATATTAATGGTATCGGCGGTGTGCGGCACTGTTGCGATCCCATTAATATGGAAATTTCTTCCTAAAAAAGGTGCTTCGAACACGGATGAATGGATAGAAATTGTTGAAAAATTTATTGGAATTTTTGGACTCAATGTTATTCAAGAATTACTTGGTGATAGGGAATTCGTAAGTGCCAAATGGTTCCAATGGCTACAGGAAAAGCAGCTCCCTTTTACAATTCGGCTCAAGAAAAGCATCAGCGTAACCAGCGCCAAAGAGAATAAGACTCATACTCGCACATTGTTCATTAATTTGAGACAAGGTCAAGTTCGTTATATAAAAATGCAAAAAACACTATTTGGGATTTCGTTATGGCTAGCTGCCACGCGCGCAGAAGATGGTGAATGGGTAATTGTTGCAACCAATCACCAGCCTGAATTCGCTTTAGCGAGGTATAAATTGCGATGGAACATCGAGACACTTTTTGATTTTTAAAATCGAAGGGATTTTGTTTTGAAGATACCCATATTACGCTTCCAGAACGATTACATAATTTATTATCAGTGTTGGTGATAGCATTTTGTTTAGCATATAAAGCAGGTCAAATTGTAGCAAAAGAAATACCTATTAAAGAAAGAAGCATGGCCGATTGGAAAAAAGTATACTTCGGGTTGGGTTAGATTTATTAAGAGAGATATTTTTTAAAATGGCACGTTCAGTTAATAATTTTGTTGATGAGATAGCCCCCATTTTTCTCAAAAATGGGGTGGTCAATTTGATTTTTCAAGGAGTTAAATGTTTTGTCCTGTACAGAGACTTTATGTACACTCCTGCGACTCGAACGCTCGGCGCCTACCCGAAAAATCAACTGTTGTGGGTATATCATTTAACTTTAAAAGGTAAATGTCTTGGATCATGAAATTGCGCATATCGAACGCGTCTATCATTGCCAGCCACTCTCTCATTAGTCTCAATAATCGAAACCGTATCCACGGCAAAGGCTGGCTTATCCATTCTTTGTTTGGGCATTAAAAATCCATCTTCCAGCAAACTCGCATCCATCGGCACATTGTTCTTTTTAGCTTGAGTTGAATTTCGGTGCAAGTTCGCTCGTTCCGATGAACGATATTTTTTATCTTCAGTGGGAAGGCATGCGAGCCACACCATATCTTTAACCATTTTAAAAATTTTAATATTGACATAGGTGGCTCCAATTAGCGAATTAAGGACGCGCTCGTTTGTGTGCCTTGATTTTTTCACGCACTTGCTTATTTTTAGCAACAATGTCCTCAGCATTGGCTGCAACAAACTGCTGTGGTGTTGTTTTTTTGAATCCTGTCAACATTTGATTCCGACGATTTCCTACAACTGATTGGGGCCGACGTGAACTATTTTCTCGCATAATATTTTTGAGTTCTGAAAATCCAGTTTTCGCTATTTGAGCAGACTGTTCACGACCTAGCTTCTGAGAGGCTTTGTGCTTTTTGAGTAAATCAGCATCCATACGTCCTTCGGCCACCTCTTGTTCAAAGGCCATCTCTGAACGATCACTTAACATACCGCTTATCGCATCAAAGAAAGGGTTAATTTTAGCCATGAGTTTGCCACCAAAAATACCTAAAACACCCTTAATCAAATCTAAAGCGAAATTAATTTGCATAGGTCCTTTTTGAATATCCCATAGTTTTTGCATTTCAGCTTCTTTTGCTGGATCAGCTTCTGGATTTTTCCAACGTCGATAGCTTTCAGCTCCCGCAAAGCTAAAGAAATTAAAGAACGCTTGTAATATCCCAGGAAACTGAGCCTTATCATCTCGATTCTGAGGCTTAGGATTTTTAATTCTATTGAAAAAATTTCCAAATTGACTAAATAAACCTTTCATGGCCTCTTCTTCAGCTTTTCGACGTGGATCTGCTTGAAATGCAGGATTAGGTTGTACATGGGGCACAACAGCCGGCACAGGACCTCCGACAATCGGGGCATGCGGATTTGGGCCTGCTGCATTAGGGTTGTTTTGAGCTGGACTTCTGAAATAATTGAACAAGTTTTTAATTAAATTAAACACAATAAATACCCCCTCTTTCTTCAATTAACCCAGCTTAATAAAAGTATCTTCTTTCAACCAGTGAATTCAGATGATTCGGCTAAAATGGAGTATGAGCGGTGCTTGTATCTACACATTTCAGAGTATATATACCCTTCACAGCTGAATTTTCGGGGTTGTTGCCTTCGCGATCCTCATCGCAGTCATGTACTTTGTGTCTCTGTACAGGACAAAACATTTAACTCCTTGAAAAAATCAAATTGACCACCCCATTTTTGAGAAAAATGGGGCTATCTCATCAACAAAATTATTAACTGAACGTGCCATTTTAAAAAATATCTCTCTTAATAAATCTAACCCAACCCGAAGTATACTTTTTTCCAATCGGCCATGCTTCTTTCTTTTAATAGGTATTTCTTTTGCTACAATTTGACCTGCTTTATATGCTAAACAAAATGCTATCACCAACACTGATAATAAATTATGTAATCGTTCTGGAAGCGTAATATGGGTATCTTCAAAACAAAATCCCTTCGATTTTAAAAATCCAAAAAGTGTCTCGATGTTCCATCGCAATTTATACCTCGCTAAAGCGAATTCAGGCTGGTGATTGGTTGCAACAATTACCCATTCACCATCTTCTGCGCGCGTGGCAGCTAGCCATAACGAAATCCCAAATAGTGTTTTTTGCATTTTTATATAACGAACTTGACCTTGTCTCAAATTAATGAACAATGTGCGAGTATGAGTCTTATTCTCTTTGGCGCTGGTTACGCTGATGCTTTTCTTGAGCCGAATTGTAAAAGGGAGCTGCTTTTCCTGTAGCCATTGGAACCATTTGGCACTTACGAATTCCCTATCACCAAGTAATTCTTGAATAACATTGAGTCCAAAAATTCCAATAAATTTTTCAACAATTTCTATCCATTCATCCGTGTTCGAAGCACCTTTTTTAGGAAGAAATTTCCATATTAATGGGATCGCAACAGTGCCGCACACCGCCGATACCATTAATATATTAATATTAGCTTTGCCCCATTTCCAGTTTGTTCTATCCATGACTAATTGCCATTTAATATTAGATGGTAGAAAAAATTGTGCAATGAACTTTGAGAATATTGAAAATGAAAAGCCGTTGAACTCCTTAAAAAATCGCCGCAGACGCTTGTAGCGAGCTTCAAATAATCCACCAGTAAGCATTGCTTGCGCTATTTCCACTAAATTAACTGTACGCACAGTAATAAGCGCAACGAGAATCTGAGCGAGACAATCAAGACGCCTATTGTCGATTTTAAAATATGGCTTTAAAATGCATTTTAACTCGTTGAATGAAAACATCAGGTACACCTCTTTTTTGACAATCGAGATTATACACTTTTTGTTTTTATTTCAGCGAGTTACTAGCAAAGCAGACCTTCCAACTAAATAGTTTTGTCCTGTACAGAGACTTTGTGTACACTCCTGCGTCTCGAACGCTCGGCGCCTACCCGAAAAATCATCTGTTGTGGGTATACCCACAAATATTAAAAGGGCTCGAAGGCCCTTCTTGTAGATCGCTAGTTATAACACTGATTCCCGGCCTAAATAAACTCTAGTAACTGACTTTTGGGCCGGGAATCGATCTAGTTATAACGCCCTTTGTACCTTGTTTTTCTAACTCCTGGGTACAGGTCTAAATAAACGTTGGTTGGTTGTTCTCGTTTCTTTGATTCGTTGCCTACACTCTGGGCAAAATCATGACTCGACTTCTTTCTTTTTCGATTCTGTTGTTTACCTGTTCCCTCTTGTTCACCATTATCAACTGGATCTGTCTTTCTAGTCTGGAACTGAATAGGCGCAACATTGTTGCTAACGATCGCTAAGTCATTAGGAAGTTGCTGAGCTTCTTCATCAGCCTTAAAAGCATCCATTAAATCTTGAATTTCTTGATCTTTTATATACTGGCCAACTAATTCATCCAAATATTGATCATGAGCCGCTTGTTCATTCGCATATTGTTCAAATTCGTGTTGTTCAGCATCTTGCTTTGACTTTAAGGCCTCTTCTTCTTGTTGCTGATCTTGCAACATCATAGCCTCTTCTTGAATTAAATGATTTAAATGATTTAAATTAAGTTCTTCAGCTTTTCGAGTTTCTTCACGCATTTGTTGAGCAACTTCTAGAGAATAATTCTCAATATATCTCTGTGCTTGCGTGATAGCTGTTTGAACTCCATTCAATTTCACTTTAAAATCAATACTCTGATCATCAGAAATTTGCTTGTTTGTAATGGTATTGAACTCATCTCTAACACCATTAAATGTTTGATTAGGAACATCCAAAATGTCGCTCAATCCCGTTTTGAAGTTTTCGTGTTTAGAACGATTAAATATCTCTTGTAAAACGCCCATATCTCTAATGATCTGTACTAACTGCACCTTGATGTCTTGGTAATATGCTTTTTCTGTACGAATGCGTCCCAATTCTGCTGCTTTCTGAGCTGCGACGGTTTTACGTTGTTGAACTTGGCTCGACACTAAATTAGCACTCGTTTGCACCACTTTAGCGGCTCCTGCAGTGCTTAAACCAGCACCAACACCAGACATTGTAGCAGCTTGCATTGTAAAAATAGGCGTAGCCGCTGGCCCTACGAAAATTGATACAACCCCAGCAACCGAAGCAGCAGCCACCACTCCCAGTGTCGCCGCAGGATGCTCAGTAACAAAAGTCCAAGAACCCTTCGCTTTACCTTTTAACCATTGACCTAAGCTCATATTAAACCTCATTCTTGAAATTAGTGATTAAATCGACCCCCAGCTTAGCCAGTCACCAAGAATCATGCAAGCTTTCTAGCTTATGATTAGACGATCGCCAAAATTGTGGCGATAAGTGGCAAGATCATAAAAAGGGGGCGTTGCTGCCCCAGCTCTAAAATATTTTTGGGGGACTTGTTATATGTGTAATACCCGTTTTACAAACGGGATTGTCAAACGTCGCTGTGCCGCGAGTGAAGCGCTATCAAGTTGATCTAAGATTGCATACAGTTCACCCATATTACGCACGCAACGTGATAACAAAAAACGCCCCACATCGAGTGGCAGCTCTATCCCTCGATTGTAAGCTCGGAGAGAGAGGGCTTTAAGTTTTTGCTCATCATTCAAGGGGTGAATATGATACGTCAGCCCCCAATGAAGACGTGAACGTAAATCAGGTAATATGATAGGGAGCTGTCGTGGTGGCATGGTTGATGCAACCATTAAGGTGGTACCGCTCGTTTTTAATCGATTAAAAAGATGAAAGATAGCTTCTTCCCAGACAGATTGCCCGGCAATCACATCAATATCATCTAAACAAACCAAGCTAAGCTGCTCAAGCCCAACGAATAAATCAGATCGGTAGCAAAGATCCGCCAACGGCAAATAGAGCGCACCATGGCCTTTCCCCGTAACACTATGGCACGTCCCTTGTAAAAGGTGTGTCTTACCAACGCCATCTGGGCCCCATAAAAAAATAAATTGCTCTTGGGATTGTTGAACATTTGAAAGCGTCGCAACCATTTCCTGATTATCACCAGAAAAAAAGGTATCTAGAGTGGCATCATCTCGCAACCCGACACTTAAGGCTAATTGACCAAATTTTACATCCGACATGCCATCAACGGACCCAGCGAAATCTTAAATCAGAAGTATCGCTCTCATCTGCAAATCCACTTTCTAAACTTGCTAATTTTGAGAGTTGTGGATCGAGTTGAATCGCATTTTTTAAAGCTTGAAGTCCTTTTTGTCCATATGGGATTACTTTAAAAATCGCACCAGCTGGACCAATTTGCTGAGGCTCGACTTGTTTTACCACACTCAATTCGCGCAAATAAGCTTCTGCTGCTGCATAATCCTGCAAAGATTGAATTCCTTCAATTCGAAGCGTAATTGGCTTACTCGTTTGATTTTCTTCAATACCGTAGCGATCGGCTAAATATGGCAAACTCATTACAACACTTTTTTCAATGACCTCATGAATATTTTGTCCTTTTGCAGTCCATTGCCAAGTGGCATCACCCGAGATGAGTTGCCATTCGCCAGCCCATTCGGCAGGCGTATCATTAATCATCTGAATATGGCCCATTAAAATAGTATCACTGCTGTAACGCTCTGAAGCTTTTTTAACACTCTCGCTAAAGCCGCCCCAGATGTCAGTCGTCGTGACTGCCGTGACATCTTCTAAATCAAGTATCGGCAATAGAAGGGGCACACCTTTTTCTTTGCCCATCTTGTTGAGGGCTTCTGATAAAGCTTGATCTGTCTCACTCCCCAGCAACACTCTACCGGCTGGTGTTTGAGCCGCTACCCAGAGCACAATAAGAGGCCTTTGTTGACCCCAGATTTTAATCCCTTCGGATTTGAGCAAGTAGTCAATTTCTTGAGCATTATATTTAAAATGAATTTGACCACCGCTAGATGCATATTGAAGAACATAGCGTTTGGGATCCGCCAGCGCTTTTTGAATGGCAGGACGATTGAAAATGGAAGCATTACCGGTCACTTTTAAAAAAACTTGCTTTAATCCTTCCATAGCTTCAATATCGCGCTGCTCGGCAGATGAGGCCTCTGAGACACGTGTGGCCTCATACAAATCATCGACCATCATAGCCTGACACCATGGGGTCACAAAGCATGCCAAAAGCGCCCCTTTATACCACCCTTTTTTCATATTCATTCAACCGAAAATTCAATAGCGAAGACTTAGGGTATAGTGTACTGCATTTTGCTCCGGTACAATGCTCTTTTTAAAAGCAACTTATCAAAATTAAGTCAGTATACAAAATGAACAGCGACACAACTTCTGTTTCTTACGCTGATGCAGGCGTCAGCATTGATGCGGGCAACCAGCTCGTTCAAAAAATCAAAGCCATGGCACGTCGAACACATAACGCCAATGTCATTGGAGGTATCGGTGGATTTGCCAGCTTATTTGCATTACCGAGTGGTCTCAAGGAGCCGATTTTAGTCTCATCAACTGATGGTGTTGGCACGAAGCTCAAACTGGCGATTGAAATGAATCATCACACAACCATTGGCCAAGATTTGGTTGCAATGTGTGTGAACGATTTGATCGTGGTCGGAGCAACGCCTTTATTTTTCTTGGACTATTTTGCCTGTGGCAAGCTTAAAGACCAGGCAGAAGTGATTATTCAAAGCATTGCTGAAGGATGTGAAATTGGCCAACTCGCTCTCGTGGGTGGTGAAACAGCGGAGATGCCAGGTTTATATGCTGACGGCGATTATGATCTGGCTGGCTTTTGTGTCGGTGTTGTTGAAAAGCAAAAAATGATTGATGGGCGAAATATTCGCCCAGGTGATTTAATGATTGGGCTTCCTTCATCTGGGGTGCATTCAAATGGCTATTCATTAGTCAGAAAAGTACTTGAAAAACAGGCCATCTCGCTTCAAACCGCGTTTGAGGGAGAAACTTTAGGACAACTCTTGCTGACACCAACTCGTATTTATACCAAAGCAATCTTATCGCTTGTCCGAGAAAATTTAATGAAAGGCGCCGCACATATCACAGGTGGTGGCTTAGTTGAGAATATACCCAGGATACTCCCTGAACACACGAAAGCAGTCATTCAAACCTCGGCCTGGAGTAGACCACGATTTTTCAATTGGCTTCAAACAACCGGGCCTATTGATGAAACAGAAATGTGGCGTACCTTTAACATGGGTATTGGGATGGTCATTATTATCGATCCAAAGGATACTAACCAAACATTGGAGTTATTGAAAGATGCTGGTGAAACTCCGTTAATTCTAGGTGAAATCGAACATCATGCGGAAACGGAACCCACTGTCAGCTTAGTCTAGGATCATCAAATATGTTGAAAACAGTCGTGCTGATTGGAGGTTCGGGAACCAACTTACAACGTCTTATTGATCTCAAAAATCAAGGTGGCCTTGCCATTAAGATTCAAGCAGTGATCAGTCATCGGCCCGATGCGTACGGTCTTGAGCGAGCCAAAGCAGCGGACATTCCTACGTTGTGTCTGGATCATACTTGCTTTCCAAAGCGAGAGGCTTTTGAAGCTGAGCTTAAAACCGCTATTTTAGAAATGAAGCCTGATTTAATTATTTTAGCGGGCTTTATGCGGATTTTATCGGCTGATTTTGTCAATACCTTTGCGGGCACCCTGATCAATATCCACCCTTCGCGCCTGCCTTTATTTAAGGGATTGAATACGCATGAAGCCGCTTTGGCTGCCGGTGTCCGTGTGCATGGTGCCACGGTACATTTTGTGACCGCTGACTTAGATGGTGGCCCAATTATTGCGCAAACGACGGTTACCATTTCTCCGGCTGAAACGGCTGAATCACTCAAATTGAAAGTTCAAATCAGTGAATATGAGCTGTATCCCCAAGTCATTCGGTGGTTTGCAGAAAAAAGACTATGCTTGAGACAAGATGGGGTTTACCTAGACAATCTATTACTTCCACAGGAGGGCATCCAACTATGAAATTCGCGGCACTCGTTACGGTGTTTTGTTTGTCGCTTCCTTTCAGTGCGTGGGGTATTCCCCGTTCCCCCGTCGAGGTTGCAGGGCCACCCCCGATATTACAAAGTTACGAGGCACGATATACCGTTAAATTCCATGGTGTGAGTGTGGGGGAAGGAATACATCGCTTAATACAGCGGCCTAATGGCAGTTATCATTTTGAAAGTAGCACCTCACCTCATCTTTCATTTATTCCCTATAAGTTTACGGAAACAAGTGATTTTACTTGGGAAGAGAATCAAATCAAACCGAGTCGCTATTTTTATGATTATCATGAAGGCAAAAGATCGAAGCGTGGTTTTGTCCGTTTTGATTGGCTACAGCAAAAAGTCGAAAACACTGTTGGGAAAAATCCTTGGCAGGCTGAATTAAAATCAGGTATGCAAGATAAATTAAGCTATACTTTTATGTTGAGGAGCGATCTATATCGTGGCGACTATCAGCTCTCTTACCTCGTTGCCGAAGATGACGAACTCAAACCCTATAAATTCCATATTTTAGGAACGGAAACTCTTAAAACGCCTTTAGGGCAGCTTAAGACGATAAAAATTGAGCATGTTCATAAAAAAGGACATCGTACGACCTTTTGGCTGGCTAAAGATCTAGATTATTTACTGATCAAAATACAGCAGGAACGCAAAGGCAAACAGGTCGGCAGTGCGGATATTATTCAATATACCCACAACAGATGATTTTTCGGGTAGGCGCCGAGCGTTCGAGACGCAGGAGTGTACACAAAGTACATGACTGCGGTGAGAATCGCGAAGGCAACAACCCCGAAAATTCAGGTGTGAAGGGTATACAAAAAGCTTTAGGGCTATACTCTAATTATACTAACTCATCGGATGTGAGCGTAGGCGCTATGACGCCATTTGAATGGCTGCATAAATTTGCAGCTGAACAAAACAAAAAAAATCTACTACATGCTCCGCAATTTGAAAGCAGTCGTATTTTGTTATTTACTGCATCAAAATTATCTGTGATGCCTGATGAAGATTTAGGCGGCAATGCAAAAGAATTCATGCGCATCGCTCAGCAGTATTATACAATGGGCGACTGGTCTCCGCCTTTGTCTCTTACCAAGGTTTTTGATATCTACCGTACTTTCTCTGAAATTGATTTCGATCTCACAAATGATCCTAACTGGAATACCTTCTGGGAAGAATATTTCAAAAATCTGACCTCTCAAAAATTAAGTGAAACAGAATCAAATCGTTTACAATTTTTGATTTCTAATGCAAAAACACAATTACTCACTGGTTATCGTTATAAAGTCATCAGTGTTACCGATTTTTTACCCGCTGAAGTGGGTGAAAGTCGAGCTGAACAAGCTCTCAAGGAGATTCGCTGTCGCTCATTCTTTCAGCAGATAAATCGATATAGACGAGAACTTTCTGCCGAAGAATGTTATTACCGCCTCATAGATATCTTTGAGAAAAATTTAATCAATGAAATTGAGGCAGCCAGTGCCACTTTTGAGATCCAATTTAAGGGCAGTAAAAAAATTGAGCAAAGCGTCACATTCTTAGAAATGGCGCTTTTACAAATCAAATCGAAACTTGAATTTGAGTTTCTTGGTGAAAAGGCTCATTTCCTTATCAAGCCTTTGGAAGATATTGTCAATGAGTGCTTGAGGATGAGGCAATTAATTGATCAGTCTCTTGAAAATATCTGTCATGAAGCATCGCCCGGCGTTGACGCACGCATATTGATTGATTTAGAAATGCCTACAATTGAGCGTTCTGCCGTCTATCAAAATTTATCTGAAATCGGCGCCCGCTTTACTTCGCGATATTTGACGTCTTCTCATGTATTAAAAGAAGTGCATGATAAAGTCATGCAAACGAGAGTTGATGTGATTAAAGCCTATTTTAATGATCAACCACCTTTTCACAAAGTCCAAGAAAAAATCGATCGAGTGACAAGTTTATCAGGCAAACGGACACTTTTAGAACTACTCTTCGTTGAGTTTTTACAAGATAAGATAAATTTTCCAGATCCAGCCCATTATCTCAGATGGTTTGGAGTTACTTTAACGCCAAAGCAAAAAAAATTTCAGACGATGTTTCAAAAACAATATCTAACCGCCCTTAAGCGGGAGT
This sequence comes from Gammaproteobacteria bacterium, assembly GCA_046348545.1. Lineage (GTDB taxonomy): Bacteria > Pseudomonadota > Gammaproteobacteria > Berkiellales > Berkiellaceae > JAXMEB01. The sequence continues at coordinate 277,792 of JAXMEB010000004.1, read as the reverse complement.
ATAACGAAATCAGTCAAACACTGGCGATGCAGCATCTTAAAGAAAGTGTTTCTAAAGCTATTTTAGCGCCCTTAGGCAAAGCGTCTATTTTTGATACCAGGGATGATTCAGTTCAAAATGAACTGAAGGATTTTATTGAGCATCCTCCTGAGCGAAAGTCTTTAATGGGAGAAACCCTGAATTTATTCGATCCATTCACACCGATGGAAATTGATATTACGATTGGCTTACACAATCAGCTCGATGCTGTCTTACGATATGTTAAATCGACTTCAGTGGTATCGATTGCATCGGTACATCAAACCTATGAAGCCAGTCAGGATTTCACGAAGTTAGTGAGCGGTGAGATTGATGCACTTCAATTAAGTAAGGCCTTGAGGCAAATCACTGATTTAGAGCAACGAAAAAAGACGATTCTGGATTTATTTCAGTTTGTTATCTCAAAACCGAACACACACCCTGAAGATTGTGTGCCTGTGCTGCAAGAACTCTTTATCAACGCAGTCAAAGAAGAAGTTAGAAGATTAAACCCAAAAAATTTAGATGAAAAAAACACGGCTTACCAAACCTTGCTGGCTCCCGCTAAAGCCTCCCCACTTCTGCGGTACGGTGATGAGAAAACGACTCATTCACTCTTCCATAAATTAGATGCTTTGATCGAAAGAATTTCAATTTAAAAGACTACAATCTGCCATTCAAGTTGCTATAATCTCGGCTCTTGTGCTTAGGTTTAATAATGAACTAATAGTAAGCCAACAAACATGCTTAAATTTTTCAAGTATTTTTTTAAGAAACGTCCAGAGATAACCTCAGAGGAAGGTAATTTTAGAAAAATGCTTTTTGAAGCTAAGCAACACAGGAAACTTGCCCAAGAAATCCTAAATGTAGCCGATTTAGAGAAGCGCAAAAATTTCATTTACACGCTTTATACAATGATCAGCCATGTTTCGCCCTATTCCAGAACAAAGGCTATTGCAAGACAACGTGTGATTGGGATGTTGCAAGAGTTATTGATCCAAACCATCCAAGCTCAAGTGGATGAAATTCGGCCCATGGATGATACTGAAAAAAATGCGGTCTATACACGCATCCTTAAACCTGCCCGTGAAGCGGCTTTACTGAATCATGATCTCGAACCTACCCGCCGCCTAGAGCTCAGAGCCAGGCTCAGCCTCATTATTGCGAAGCTCAATCACCTCTCCAAACCTAATACCCCCATGACCCCAACTCGTGAAACGACACCTGACCTACCAGCTGAGTTGTTGCATTAACCTCAGTTCGGAGTTTTTGAAGGCCGGATGGCTTTGTAATGACGGCATTCCGCACAGCGGTAAGCAACATATAAGTTGTTTTCGTTCATTTTTTGTCAAATAAGCAATTAATATATTGCTAAATTTTCAGTAAGCAACTAATATATATCTTGTTGATTGAAAAGCAATCTATGAGTTGACTATGAATGACCCTATACTTCAACAAGTTAAGAAGCGTCGACTTGCGCTAGGTCTAAAACAAAAGGATATGATGTTGCGGATAGGCATCTCTCGCCAGCAGTACCAGCAATTAGAATCAAAAGGAAATCCTAGGTTAGAGACCTTGGAATTGATTGCTAAGGGCCTTAATAGCGAGTTGATGCTTATTCCTCGGGAAAGACTAACCGTTGTACAGGCGGCTCTTGAAGGCGAAATTGATCAATCATCATCAAAGCAAGCTCAAGGGAAACAAAAGAAATCAATTTCTGACGATCCATGGGCAGATTTGCTAGGAGATGAGCCGTGAGCACTAACCGTGCAGATGAAGTTAATGTGCTCCGATTGACGTTGCACGGCAGATTGGTCGGTTATTTAGCTGGTTTTAAGAATGGACGAAATGTGCTCAGCTTTGCTAATGATTTCAAACAAGACTCAGGTCGTCCAACATTCAGCTTAATCACACATCCCAGTTTCCCTCGATCGGAAAGGTTTATGGCCGAGCCGTTGGTAAAGAACCTCAGGGTTCATCCTACATTATCGAATTTATTGCCTGAAGGCTCACTGAGGGAATTAATCGCGCAGAGCTTGAAGATTCATGTTGATGACGAATTTCAGATTCTTACCTATTTAGGGAAAGATTTGCCTGGTGCACTGATAGCGGAACCCATGGAACCAGAGGATGTGCCAGAAAGCATTCTAGTTCGATATGGCAAAGCAAAGGTCGTGAGATTTAGGAATAAGATACCGGCAAATAAATTTTCCTTAGCTGGTGTGCAGCTGAAATTTTCTATGAAGGAAAAGGAGGGGCGTTACAATTTATCTACAGGGAATATTTTAGGTGATTGGATTGTCAAAACGCCCTCGGCAATTCATAAAGACGTGCCTTTGAATGAGTATTCAGCGATGACTTTGGCCTCGTTGGCAGGGGTTAATATACCAGCAATCAAATTGATTGAGCTGAGCAAACTAGATAATTTGCCGGAAATTAAACTACCTGATGAAACGTTCGCATTTGCGATTAAGCGCTTTGACCGTGAAAATGACATGAGAATACACATGGAGGATTTTGCGCAAGTATTAGTGAAATATCCGCATGAAAAATATCATTCTGTGAGCTATGAACAAATTGCTAGAATCCTTTATGAATATTCTGGAGATGGTTTAGCCGATGTGCAGCAGTTTGCAAGAAGACTACTAGTTAACATTCTACTTGCAAATGGTGATGCGCATATTAAGAACTGGAGCTTGCTGTATTCCGATCAGCTTACACCTAGGCTTTCTCCTGCCTACGATATCGTCACAACTAGTGTGTATATCGATGATGAAAGGCAGCATGCGCTTAATTTAGGCAAAAACAAAGATTGGTATCAAGCTTCGTATATGCATTTTCAGATGTGGGCCGAGCATTCGAAGATACCCTGGCGAGTGATTAAGCCGCACCTTGATGACACGATCGAAAAAGCAAAAGCCTTATGGCCAGAAGCTTTGAAAAAATTACCTATGAATGAAGTTCATAAGAAAAAACTTCAAAATCATTGGAAAAGTTTACAAAATCCTTTTCGAATTATCTAAGCTTGAATATTTGTTATCGGTGATGAAGAAGCGCGTAAATATGGCGAAGAATTGTGCCGCCGAACATGGCGATATTGTAGGAGGTTAAAGTCCTCTGCGGGTTGAATCGAACCGATCCGCTAGTCTAGGCAAGTGTATCAGCGCGAGCTGCTGCATGAAGGAAGCTGATGACAAACCAGGGCTGGAACGAACAGAAACTGGATACAAGGCTACTGTGACTGGGTAACTCGGCAATAGACGAATAACCCGCGTTCGTTCGGAAGTGCACAGGGGTAAATCCAGTCTGGCCCTCGGGAAGGAATATCGTCTTACGTCGGGAGATCTGACCGCCTGCCCAGTCTGAGCTAGGTCTTGAGCAATCAAAACCGATGGGCGGTCAGAAGTCAGCAGAGGGCGTAGTACGCAACTATGCGCGTAGTTGCGAAAGGCCCAAATCAGACAGATTGGGCAATGGTTGGTAATGAACTTAACTTAGCGGAGCAGTAGAAACCGGTGAGCGATCGCATAACACACGACACCCCCCTCCCCATCAAAGACGGTGAAAGCAGCACTGGAGTTGTCTCTATTGGGGCGCGGCAAGCTAAGATAGCGTCGAAACCAGAACCATACCTCATTAGCAAAGCTGCGTAACACGAAAAATTAGTATTGCTAAGCTGTGATTCACCTTGATAACAGATGAAGGATAAAAAAATGGCACAGCAGACACTAGAGAGCGTTGCTAATGAGGTACGTTACAAGCGTTATTATCTGTGACCCCAACGATGTTGGTAAATCCACTATTGCGCAGAATCTCGCGTACCAAGCCGCACTGAGTGGGCATAGTGCCCTTTTTACAACCGCAGGAGAAATGCTCAATGACCTCGCCTCCCAAGACGGTGATATACCCACAACAGATGATTTTTCGGGTAGGCGCCGAGCGTTCGAGACGCAGGAGTGTACACTAAGTACATGACTGCGATGAGAATCGCGAAGGCAACAACCCCGAAAATTCAGCTGTGAAGGGTATAATGCCTTGCGTAGACGGATAAAGCATTATGCAAAACCAAGGTTACTCGTTATCGATGAAGTCGGTTATTTGTCTTATTCTAATCGCCATGCCGATCTGATGTTCGAGGTCATCTCAAGGCGCTATCAAGCCAATCCAACCATCGTGACGACCAATAAACCCTTTAATGAGTGGGGAGAAATTTTTCTAAATGCGTCGTGTGTTGTCTCATTGATCGACAGACTCGTGCATAACTCCGAAATTATTAGCATTGAAGCAGACTCCTTTCGATTAAAAGAGGCCAAAGAACGAAATCTAAAAAGAAAAACAGAGCGCCCCATCAGAAAAAATAAAGCTAAATAAATCATACACCGCCCCTTCTAGATAGATCGGGCTAAATCCTCGCAATTAAATTCTTCGCCATATTTACGCGCTTCTTCATCACCGATAACACCTTCAAAAACTCCAAACTGAGGTCAGTGATTAGGTAACATCGCTGTAAGCGGCGTACCTGCCGCTCACTCACCTTAAGTACTTCAGAGGCCTTTCTTTGCGTGATATTGCCCGATATCACTTGCTTGATAACCGTCAATCTATCCAGTTCGCGATAAGTCATACTCACTTCCTCCTGCATGTCTAGCCTCCTTGCCAGAGCTCGGTATTAATTACACTTATAGCTCTAACTAGCTGTTTTTGCAGGACATCTCTAACTTGCTCAACCGGACATTTCTAAATTGCCGCTACACCTAAAAAATAAATTCGAACTTTTTAGACTACTCAATATCAAAGTTCATGAACTACTAAATATTAGAGGTTTATCATGAAAACTTCACTTAAAGCGCTAGAAGCAGTTTATGGTGGGATACACGACAAAGATATTAAACTCTTCAAACCCGAGGGGGGAATTGCTAGACAGGGGCGAATATTTAATGAAGTTATGATTGACGCACTTAGTCCTAGGGATAAAGATTTAGTGAATGATTTTTTTAAGCAAGATAGTAGCTTTTTAGAGATGATTGAAAAAGTTAAACAATTCAAAGAACCCATCAAAGAAAAATACGTTAAGCAAGTTTTCGACCTCATAGTAAAAATAAACAACAATTTGACAGATGACCCAGGTTGGAATGATTTTTGGAATGAAGTTAGAGATAATCAGAATTTAAACGAAAATCAAATACAAAGCTTAAAAGAGGATGCTCTGTATAGCTATAGATTTAAAATTATAAATTTGCTAACACCTCACATTACTCCAATATTAAGTGAGATTAATGTAAATAAAGATCAACTAAAAAATGCATCGGACTTTCTCCAGAAATTAAACGGAGAGTATCATCGCGGGAAGCGAACGTCGAACGAATTATATGACGGAGCTAAGAATTTCTTTGCAGTTGAGCTTGGCCAAGCCTGCGCTCGTGAAATAAACATCTACATAGATAAGGCTGTGAAAGAATTGCAAGCCGGCAAGAAAGAGGGGGAAGTTCTTCAAGAACTTATCAAAAAGACCACCAAGTACAAAAATGAAACACTATCGGATCCAAAAAATAAGTTTGGAAGGCTATACGGCGAAGGAGCTGCCAGTGAGACTTTTGAGTATCTGTTCAATGAAGAAACAATTAAGCAAAAATTAAACAACCGACACGAGTCATCTAACTCTCTTGGATTTAACATCGATGACAAGAAAAACGAATTGGTTACATCCAAAACATTGTTCACAAATCATGCAAAAGACATAATAGAAAAAAAGGAATATGATGCAGGGCTAGCGGCTTTTAATGAAGTTATTAAACTCTGCGGAGCACTTGGATTGTTTCATCAAGCAGCAAAAATCGATGACATCGCCAAACCATTCGACGACCAAGCACTACAGGATTTCAAGGCAAAATATGATATATTAAATAAGATCTATATACCCATTATAGAAAAAATAAAGTTTACTCAAGCAAAATCATCACTATTAGAGACACTTGAAGCTGAAATCAAACGCCAAGAAGCCGATATTAAAAATAGTCGACTTGCCAGATTCACGACTAAATCAGACAAATTAGAAGCGCTTAAAGCTTATCGAGAAGCTATTAAAAAGACTACTGCACCACAGGAATTATCAGGTGCGCTTTCAAAACTCCCTCAAAAGGATCAAACAATCCTGAACGATCCCAAACGCTCACCCGCTACAAAAGTAGCTTTAGAGAGCATACAGTCACAGATCAATGAAATATCGAAGAACAAAGTCGATCAACAACCCGAGCCAAAACAAGAAGAGCCATTTGGAAACATTCGCGTGACTCAAACCCACCAAATTCAAACTCAGGTCATTAAGCCTCCTTCACCACCCCCACAGCCATGGACCAAGCCTAATAAACCTGGTTATAAGGCTCAGGGTGGTCAGCTTCGTTCTCGCCCTCAAAATACGGAAAAACCAGCTTCGACGACACCGGGTTTTGACGCTAAAAGGGCCACTCATACTCAGAATAAAGGTCCTAAAACTGAAACAGCTCCTCCTCAACGACCTCCACTACCAGCGAGAAAAAACCATAAGCCTTAGATTTAATGCTTCACGCTGGAAGCGCTTGAGACATCTTTCTATTCAGTCATATTGAGGTCATTCAGGGATAGGACGGAGATGATTCTTTGAGCGATTGAAAAGACGCTGGCACACAGTATACCCACAACAGATGATTTTTCGGGTAGGCGCCAAGCCCGTGAGCAACCGGAGTGTACATGAAGTACATGAGGATTGCGAAGTGGGCGCAGGCAACAACCCCGAAAATTCAGCTGTGAAGGGTATATATACCCACAACAGATGATTTTTCGGGTACCTGCCTACGCTCTTACGAGCTTTCGCCTACGTTCTTCAAACTTCGAGCGGACGCGTCGGACGGACAAGCAAAATAATCATCTCGTTAAAGTAGGCAAACGACCATCGGTAAAATATAAATTAGTGCAGCGTTAACAATGCAACTCTTGATGAAGCACAACCTAAAACACTTGCTGAATCAGCAGAAAAAAGTCATTTACTTAAGCGGCGAGAGGGCTCAGATATTGTAGGTAATTTCTCTTTTGGAAAATTATCATTAAACTTAGGCTGCATCCCTCGCTCGACCAACGCGCCATACAGCTTTAACGCAATCCCGATATCGCGGTCTGAATTTGATTCAGCCGTGATCATTGGTTGTTGACCAGTGGCTTCAAAATAAGCTTTGGCCTGCTCCGCCAGAATCTGAATCGCTTCGGCTGCACCCTTTGGTTCTCCCCAGGGCGCTTTTGTAAAGCTCATCGTCAATGTTCCAGACTGATTTGAAACTTGAAAATCGAATTGTCTGTCCTCTCGCGTAATATGATAATTTCGATGGAAAGATGTCGGCTCATCCATTGTAGATACAACCTTTGCACCTAGTTGGTTTACACTAACGACAAAGGTAGATTGAATGCCATTAAATTTATCCAAGTCCAAACCACCCGGCTCTACTGTTAGCTCCATTGGTTGTTTTTGCTGCCCTCCAGTATATTGGGGGATTAGGGGTGGTGGAGGGGAAGTGGCATAGACAGCCTCCACAAATTTTTGAACTCGTCCGGACTGGGTTTCCGGCTTTGCTTTTTTGTCTTGAGGATAATTTTGTTGTAGCCAGCCTGGTACCCATTGTAATGCTGGATTGCTCACAAATTTAGAAGCACTTGCGAAATACTGTTCTGCTAAGACATTCCAAACCAAATTCCGATGATCATTCATCGGGCGTTCCTTGACTAAAAGTGCAGAAACATCCATAAATTCTTCAAATTCTTCTCTATTCATTGGGCTCCCTTCTTCAATACGCTTATTGAATTCATACCAGAGCGCATGCACCATACCTCTATCGATAGCATCTTTACAACTAATATTAATGGTCTTTGGTTTCACTGTATTCACAATATAATCGGTTAATTGAAATTTCACGAAATCAAAAAATATCGCCTGTCTTTGTTTAGCATTAAAACTCACTGCATTATTTACCCCTAAAACCGATAAACAAGATTGAGCGAACATTTCACGCACTTTTGCATTCAGGTTTTCAAGATCTTCACCGAAGAGCACCTTTTTCACAGCATCAGGAATATAAAAATCATTCGTATTTTTATTTATGCTGTCTATCAAGTCGGTCAACAACTTGTCACGCTTCATTAAATTATCATGTTTAGCTTGTCCAGTTTCCCGATCATAGCCTTCGAAAAACAAGGAATTATCTGCGGGCAAGGTAATCACCGCTATACCGAGACTAGGGTTATCATTTAATTTTTCAATTGCTTTGGTGCGCTTATGTTCTTGTCTGGCTTCAAAATTGTTATCATTTCTTTTTTGCAAGTTAAAATAAATATGGTGATATTTCAAATCTGGATTTTCTGCTTTTTTAACGGCCATGTAATTTTGAAAAGCAGGCTGCGTGTCATGCATCCCCTGCACTTGCGCACCGAATCTAAGTATTTTAAAATCCGTATGTTCCGACAATACAAATGGTATATTTGTTTTTTTCAAAGGGTTATATTGAACCCCTAATACACCTGAAAATAATTTGTTAGCCCAATTTTCTGGATGACTAAATTCAAACACCCCAGGTGCTTTAATACGCTGGTTTTTCATATGCGTTTTGACAACATCTTTTTGATGTTTAACGACCACTGTATCAGATGCTGGACGAATGAGATTTTCAGTTATCCTTTGTGGAATTATATTTTTATTTTCATAGAGCGCTTTGAAAAACGTCTTATGGAACTCTCTCAGATTTTCAGGCACTTTATCTGGCGTTGTTACCGGAATGGCTGCTGCTAGCTCGTGTAATTTCCTATACAGCCTAGGACAATCTGCATTAGCTTGTTCTATATTTGAATCTTTAATCTCTTTAATATGTGCAATCAATGGCACGTAAGCTGGTTGGCCTGGATCGATTTCCAAAGCTGGCAGTTTTATGCCCTTTAACTGCTGGAGGTATTCAAAGGTAGCAATCTCATTAATAGAAAATGGCATACATGTGCTTTTGTATTCTAGCTTACTTAACCCTTTGAATCTCGTAAGTACAACAAAGTTCCAATTTGTTCACCAACACTGCGTGCAGCTTCACTTGCATTTTACGACAAACCTAGTAAGCTACCATTCTTTTTTGTGTTAACGTGAATAATCCCATGAGAGAAACTATCCGCAGACATTTTCGTTTTATAGCTCAATCCCTTGCTTTAGCAATCCCACTGGAATATGTGATGCCTCCTCTTTTCGGATGGAGCGGTTTTAGCACCGCATTAACAACTTCAGCATTGATTGTTGTAACCGTTCGCTATTTGAGCCCACGTATTGATAATTGGTTAAACAGAGTCAATAGACCAAGGGTGCCTAATCCTCAGCCAAATTTAGAGCCCAACGGTGATGAAGCACGAGAGCTCAACCCCAATCCGAATCCGAATCCCAATCCCATTCCGAATCCTAATCCTATTCAACCTGTACCCGCTGTCGTGAGTTCCAAAGACCGTATTTTAGAGGAACTTCAAACTAGAAATAGTGAACTTGGCATTGCGGCGAATGCTATCGAAGATAAAGTATTTAATGAAACCCGAATCTTCATTGAAGCCGCTTTTGCGATCCTGGGGGAGGAAGCGTTTAACGAGCAATATCAAGACCGTGAGCTTGACGATATTTTAGGTGAAATTGTATACCTATTGCCCGACGCCAAGGACTCTGAAGCTGCTGCCATTGCTCGAAAATTAGAGTTGGATGACGAACCCATCGCGTTGCTCAATGATCCAACCAAAGCTTATGAGGATGGAAAAGCCTCTCAAGGTGATAACCTAAATAGACATACTAATGCTTTTCATGCACTTTTTTATTGGGCAGAACCCAATTTACAACAAAAACTGCGTGATTACGCCAAAAATCAGTGGCAAATTATTCGTAATAAACACACTGATCCTTTAGTGCAGGCTATCGAACTCTTTGAGTGGATCTGTCAAGTCGATCACAATTTTGAAAAATTTACCGAAGATGCGAATCGCTATAGCCTACAGCAAACTTTGAATAATCGTTTGGAAGAAGCGGCTGATCCTATCCCTGAAGCGCCGTCCTCACCCGTTATGCCTGCCGTAGAGCAAGATGTGAAACAAGAAACACCGTCATATCAAGCCGATACACGTGAGCAACGTCGACAGCGCATGCTCGAGGCCGCTGAGCGCCGCCAACGGGAACGAACTAGAAGCAAGTCAGCAGCACCTCAACCTTGAGTTCTAAAATTGTAATCGTGTTTCCCCTCTCCCAATTGTGGGAGAGGGTGGCCCAAAGGGCCGGGTGAGGGTTATTATTTAGACTTTGTTCTAACCCTCATCCGCCCTGACGGGCACCTTCTCCCGGCATCGGGAGAAGGAAAATCTCTCAAAAACACGGTCAAGCAAAGCCTAAATTCAAACTGGGAAGAGTATCAAGTGACGGGCAGTGTGACCCCACGTTGCCCTTGATACTTGCCACCTCTATCGGCGTAAGAGGTTTCGCAGACTTCATCAGACTCTAAAAAGAGCATTTGAGCGACCCCTTCATTCGCATAAATTTTGGCAGGAAGGGGCGTTGTATTTGAAAATTCAAGAGTCACATGCCCTTCCCATTCAGGTTCAAGCGGCGTGACATTCACGATAATCCCACATCTGGCATAGGTGGATTTGCCTAAACAGATTGTGAGGATATTCCTAGGAATTCTAAAATATTCAATCGTACGTGCTAGCGCGAATGAATTAGGCGGGATCACACAAATATCACCCGTAAAATCCACAAAACTATTGGCATCGAAATTTTTGGGATCAACAATGCTCGAATTGATATTAGTAAAAATCTTAAATTCATTTGCACAACGAACATCGTAGCCATACGAAGACGTACCATACGATACGACACGACCCCCTGCTTCAGAATATCTGACTTGGCGAGGCTCAAAAGGCGTGATCATATTGTACTCGTCGGCCATGCGGCGGATCCAACGATCTGATTTAATAGCCATATCCTTTTTTCCTTTTATGCGTTTTCCACGACAATTTTAGGCATTGCCGCTGAGTAATTGATCGGCTTCAATGATAGTTTTGCTGCTAATTTTTTGGCAATATCGCGATACATTTTAGCAATTTCACCATCTCTCTCCGCCACCACCGAAGGGCAACCTTCGTCAGATTGCTGACGGATACGGCTGTCGAGGGGTAAATCCCCCAAGAAAGGCACCTCATATCGCTTTGCCATATCTTGTCCACCGCCTACCCCAAAAATCGCTTCTTGATGGCCACACCGTTCACAAACGTGCATGCTCATATTCTGAACCACCCCCAAAATGGGAACGGACACCTTTTCAAACATACGCAGTGCTTTCACCGCATCATTCAACGCAATATCTTGGGGTGTGGTGACGATCAGGGCGCCGCTGACAGGCACTTTTTGAGCCATCGTCAGTTGAATGTCACCCGTGCCGGGTGGTAAATCAACGATAAGATAATCTAAATGATCCCAAGCCGTTTCGTTTAAGAGTTGTTGGAGGGTACTACTCACCATAGGACCGCGCCATATCATAGGCGTATCGTCGTCGACCAAATAACCAATCGACATGGATTGAATACCATAGCTTTGATGAGGGATCAGTTTTTTATCTCCATTGAGGGCTGGCTTCCCTTTGACACCCAATAAGGTGGGCTGGCTAGGACCATAGATATCGGCATCCAAAATACCTACTTTGGCGCCTAACTGAGCTAGCGCAATCGCCAGATTAACGGCTGTCGTGGATTTTCCAACCCCCCCTTTGCCGGATCCAACGGCAATAATATTCTTGATATTGGGTACGGCCTTGACATTAGGTTGAACAGCATGCGAGCGGATTTTCGTATCGATGACCAATTCAATTTTAGGCAGACCCGGCAGCTCAGCGAGCAACAACTTAAGTTGGTTTTCAATATAAAATCGGTGTTTTTCAAGTGGGAAGCCGAATTGAAGCACAACACGTACATGCGTATCTGTGACTTCAAGCGACTTAAAAACGCCTGCATCAAAAAGATCAGCGTGTAAATAAGGGTCAATATAAGCAGATAATGCTTTTCGAATACGTGCTTGGGCTAACTCAGACATCTCCCGATTCTCCTACAACTGAACCATGGCCCAATAAACCATATAGGGGGAACAGTTTAACAGATGAACTGAGCCGTATAAATCGGTATAGTGTCCTAAGTCAGTTTGAGAGGAAATAATCTGTATGCCGAATGATGTTACAGCGCGTCGGATCCTGGTCACGACCGCACTACCCTATGCCAATGGGCAGCTCCATTTAGGGCACATGCTGGAGCATATTCAAAGCGATATCTGGGCTCGTTATCAAAAATCACAGGGCCACACTTGCTATCACGTCTGTGGTAGTGATGCTCATGGCACTCCCATCATGATGAGTGCACAAAAAATCGGAAAGTCACCGGACGAGTTAGTTAACGAGATTGGAAGCTGTCATCGTGCTGATTTTAGGGACTTCCATATTGATTTCGATGAGTTTCACACCACACATAGTACTGAGAACCAACACTTAGCCGAACAAATCTACGCTGCATTGATGGCACGTGGCGATATAACAGAACAAACGATTTCGCAAGCCTACGATCCTAAAGCCAATATGTTTTTGCCTGATCGTTTTGTTAAAGGCACCTGTCCTAAATGTAAAGCCCCCGATCAATATGGCGATAACTGCGAATCTTGCGGCAGTACATATGCGCCCACTGATTTGATCGACCCAATTTCAGTCGTTTCAGGTGTTAAACCTATTGAGAAAGAAACCAAGCACCTCTTTTTTGAGCTGAACCGCTACAAAGAAGCTTTACAGACTTGGACTCGAGCAGGACATCTTCAGACTCAAATCAGCAATAAATTACAAGAGTGGTTCGAAGCGGGCCTCAAAGCATGGGATATCACTCGAGATGGGCCTTATTTCGGATTTCAGATCCCTGGACGAGACAATCAATACTTCTATGTTTGGCTCGATGCCCCGGTGGGCTATATGGCAAGCTTCCAAAAGCTGTGCGAGCAGAAGCAACTGGATTTTGATGGTTATTGGAAAGCGGGTAGTACCGCCGAGCTCTATCATTTCATTGGTAAAGACATTGTCTATTTTCATGCGCTCTTCTGGCCTGCGATGTTAATGGGCAGCGGTTTTAGAACACCAACGGCTATTTATGCGCACGGATATTTGACGATTAATGGGCAAAAAATGTCAAAATCTCGCGGAACGTTTATCACGGCGCGTGATTATTTAAATCATCTTGATCCAGAATATTTACGATATTATTTTGCTGCAAAACTTAGTGATGGGGTTGATGATCTAGATTTAAATCTAGAAGACTTTACCGCTCGCGTGAATAGCGATTTGGTTGGCAAATTTGTCAACATTGCGAGCCGAACAGCTAAATTCATTGAGTCCAATTTTGACAGATTGCTGAGTGATTCATTGCCTGAATTGGCTCTTTTTGAGCAATTTACGGCTGCGAAAGCAGAAATTGCTGGCTATTATGAATCCAGGCAATACAATAAGGCCATTCGTAAGATCATGCAGCTGGCCGATATGGCGAACCGCTATATTGACGAAGCCAAACCCTGGGAAAAAATAAAGGACCCCAATCAATTGAAAGTAGTACAAAACATCTGTACACAGGGACTCAACTTATTCAAAATCTTGGCAACTTACCTAAAACCAGTGCTCCCAGCAACCGCTGAAAAAATTGAGTCTTTTTTAAACACTAAATTAAGCTGGCGGACTATTGACTCTCCGTTATTAAATCACCGGATCCTCCCTTTTAGACCGTTAATGGTTCGAGTGGATCCTAAATTCATTGCAACTATGATTGAGGCTAACCCAGTGACTGAACAACCTTCTACAACAACCGAAACGACGACTGCAGAACAACCCACCAAGCGAACCGATATCGCGCCGAATATTAGCATTGATGATTTTGCTAAAATTGATTTACGAATTGCACGGATTGTTAAAGCGGAAAGCGTGCCAGAAGCCGATAAACTGTTGAAACTACAGCTGGATATTGGCGGTGAAATTCGTCAAGTATTTGCAGGGATTAAATCAGCTTACGATCCGAGTACGCTCGAAGGTAAACTCACAGTCATGGTGGCGAATTTGGAGCCTCGAAAAATGCGCTTTGGGATATCAGAAGGTATGGTCCTCGCAGCCGGTCCTGGTGGCGCTGACCTTTGGATATTGCACCCCGATGACGGTGCTGAGCCAGGCATGCGTGTCAAGTAATGTTGTATACCACACGTGCCCTCATCAACCCCGATCAGTGTATTGGGTGTGCCAGGTGCATCAAAGTTTGTCCAGTGGATGCGATTATTGGTGCGCCTAAGAAAATGCATCAAATATTAAGTTCCTATTGCACAGGTTGCGAAGATTGCGTCGCAGCCTGTCCGGTAGATTGTATTACGATGCTACCCGTGGAATACTCCGCCGCTGAACGAGCAATTCGAGAAAAGATTGGTGATGCGCGTACAGAAGAAGTCACGGCACGGAAGCATCAGAAACAGCTCGAGAAAAATAGTCCGCCTGTCGATACCACTATCACAAACGACTTAGCTCAAATATTAGCTCGGGTCAAAATAAAACGTCTCTCTTCTGCGAGCAACAGGACAGAGCGATGACTTTATCGAAGCGGAAAATCATATTTGAGCGATTTAGAACCGCCACCCCCTCACCGACCACCGAACTAACATTCAAATCAGAATTTGAATTGTTGATAGCCGTGATGCTATCCGCTCAAGCCACCGATGTGAGTGTCAATGCAGCAACCCCTGCCCTTTTTAAGGTGGCAAATACGCCGGAAAAAATCCTCAAATTAGGCATCGATTCGCTTAAAAAATACATCCAGACTATTGGGCTATATAACACCAAGGCTAAACATATCATCACCACCTGCGAACGATTAGTTCGCGACTTTGGAAGCCAAGTCCCACAACGACGCGAGGATTTGGAATCATTACCCGGCGTCGGACGTAAAACCGCGAATGTGATTCTCAATACCGCGTTTGGCGAAGAGACCATTGCTGTAGACACTCATATCTTCCGTGTGGCCAACCGGATTGGCTTGGCTCAGGGTAAAACACCTTTAGCTGTTGAACGCGCTTTAATGAAAAATGTACCTAAGGCCTATCTCAAAGACGCACATCACTGGCTTATCTTACATGGACGATATACCTGTGTTGCGAGAAAACCAAAGTGTGCAAACTGTATTATTTATGATTTATGCGAATATAACGAGAAAACGGCATGAACACGATGACTATCAAACGTCCAGATGACTGGCATATCCATCTTCGCGATGGCATCGCTTTAGAGCGGACTGTGCAAGATGTTGCTCAAACCTTTCAGCGCGCTGTTGTCATGCCTAATCTGGTACCACCAATCAAAACCGTTAGAAATGCACTGAATTATCGCGCAACCATCACATCCTTTACGCCAGCAGGATCACCATTTGAGCCTTTAATGACCTTGTATTTGACCGATGAGACCGAAGCAATGGATTTACTGCAAGCGAAGCAACAAGGCGTAGTTGCCTGTAAACTGTATCCGCAGGGCGCAACAACCAACTCAGAATTTGGGGTTAAAAATATTGAATCTTTATATCCCATATTACAGGTCATGTCAGAACAGGGATTATTACTCTTGTTACATGGTGAGATCACCGATCCGAACACTGACATTTTTGATAGAGAAAAAAAATTTATTGATACTATTTTAACGAAGCTCCTACAAGATTTTCCAAATCTTAAAATCGTATTAGAACATATTACGACGGAACATGCGGTCAAATTTGTTAAAGAAGCCTCGCCTCAGCTCGCTGCAACCATCACCGCGCACCATCTTTGGTTGAATCGTAACGATCTCTTAAGTGGTGGTATTAAGCCACATCATTATTGTTTACCCGTCGTTAAACGCGAGTCTGATCGTCTAGCACTCATAAAAGCTGCAACGTCAGGGAACCCAAAATTCTTTTTAGGCACTGATAGTGCACCTCATGCACAATCCAAAAAAGAATCGAGTTGTGGATGTGCTGGTATTTACACAGCATATCACGCACTCCCCCTCTATGCGGAGATATTCGAAATTCAGGGTGCTTTGGATAAATTAGAAGGCTTTGCAAGTGAGTTCGGGGCTGATTTTTATGGATTCTCACACAATCAAGAGACGGTGACACTGGTGAGGGCTCCGTGGGTTGTTCCCAACGAGCTATCGTTTTTGGAGGACGGACCCGTGATTCCCTTTCTCGCAGGCCAAACGCTACAGTGGAGACTCTTATGAGTAAACGACTCCCCATGGCTGAACGATTCCGTGGATTTTTGCCCGTGGTGATTGATGTGGAGACTGGCGGCATCAATTCAAAAACCGATGCCCTTTTAGAGCTGGCTGCAGTGACATTAAAAATTGATACCCAGGGCGATTTAGTACTCGATCAAACCTTCCAAGAACATATTAAGCCCTTTGAAGGTGCTAATTTAGACCCTAAGTCTTTGGCCTTTAATAAAATAGATCCGTATCATCCTTTCCGATTTGCCTTGGATGAAAAAAATGCCCTCCAAAAGCTTTTTGTTTTTGTAAGAGCTGCGAAAAAACAAGTGGGTTGTCAACGTGCTGTACTGGTCGGTCACAATGCCTGGTTCGATTTAGCATTTTTAAATGCTGCCATTGAACGCACTCAGATTAAAAATAATCCTTTTCATCGCTTCACCTGTTTTGATACCGCAACTTTAGGCGGCGTCATGTACGGCCAAACAGTGCTTTCTAAAGCCGTACAAGCAGCCGGCCTTAGTTTTAACAATGATGATGCACATACCGCCAAATACGATGCTGAACAAACAGCTCAACTCTTCTGTAAAATTGTAAACCAATGGTACGAGTGTAAAACACGGGCATAGTTTGTCTGAAACTTCTTGAAGGATCAACAACTCTAAGAGATACATTCCATTTGGAAGTACTCTCTTATGCCAACTACACGTGCAACTACAGATGAAGACGACTGGCGTTTGCGAATCGCTGAGTATGTTGTCTTAAATACACCAGTCTGGACAGAGCCGGAGCAAAAACCTAAACCAGGTGAATCTGCAGATTTCACAGCCAAACAGGTGATTGGTGGTAATATTATCGTGGGCGAAACAACACAGACCATTTCGACAGGAAAGACTTATGCTTATCCAACTATGGGGGTTCAAGGCCTCAGCGCCATGAGCAGCAGTCCAGGTATTCCCTCACTGTATGCTGTCATGGGGCCCGATCAATATCTGGTTAACCCACCCTTCAAGCTAAATGAAGAACAAATAAACAGTTTGAGTGAAGTAATTAAAACAAAGTTTGGGTATACGCTCACTAATAAGCATATTAGAAATGTGCTTACTGGTCTTCAATTTCGAAATGGTGAAACTTTCGCTACCGCGTTCATGGAGGCATTATCCAAGATTGAGGGAATTGACCGGAGCGAAATTCGCGGCATCATAAACGATGATGCATGCAAAAATATTATTCAACATTATCATAATCAAGCTGCGCAACAACATACCAAAGATATCAGTGCAAATATTGGCAGCCCTTATATTGCCATCTCATTAGTGGGAAAACATGGTTCTGAAATCAATGGCTTCAACCTGCCCGACACGCAGGTTACTTACCAAAGTGATATTAAAATTTTGCATAACGGACAACAGGGCGACTCAGCTTTAAAAATATATGATAACCCAGAATCAGGGACGCCTATTTCCCGCCATGTCGTTATTGGCAGCGGTGCTGAAACAAACGCTACTTTATTAGAAGATACTTTGAGAGACGAAACTAAATCCAGAGAAGAAAAATTAACCCTGGGCGGCGATGCCATTGACAAACTATTAGAAACTTACGAAATGGCCAAGAAAGAAAATAAACCGATTGTTGTGAATTGCACTGATGGAATCGATAGAACGGGCATTATTTTATTCTCTTTAGCCATTTTAAAGCATGCTGATCAAAATCCTGCCTTTCTAAAAGCTACGCATCAAGAGCAGCAAAAGCAGATATTAAAAATTTACAATGATTTAAAAGAAAATAGAGGATACGCTTTTTTGAGGCTAGAACATGATATCGCACGAGGTGTTACACTCGGATATACTCTAATTGCTGCTAATAGACTAAAAAATCCCAAGGCCGCTAATGATAGTCCCAATGTTCTTTCCAATCTAGAAAAGGAACGTCAAGATGCCGAGCAGCAATTCCGCATTGCTAACCACGAGCATTCAAATTTCTCAAAATATCTGAAAAATTTAGAGGGTAAGAGAATGCCAACTCCCCCTTTCACTCTCCTTGAAAAGGCTTCACCAGAACAATTGCAATCACTCAGAGAAAATAATATTGATATAAACGCTTTTAAGAAAAAATCAAATCCCGTGATTGAATCATTTAAAGCGGCGGCCACATGGGTGCAGGTGAAAGTATCGAGCTATCTAGCAGAACGAAGAGCATGGCATGAGGATCGCAAAAAAATGCTAAATGATCTTTGGAATATTTTAGATGGCATTGAGAATCTCAAAAAAAAACCCATAAACTGTGGTGATAAGTTAAATAACTACGCTAAAGAACTAATAGAAATAGACAAGCAAAATAAATTACGAAGCTTTAACGTGATGGCCTACACTGAAAAAGCAAAAGACGAAATTAATAAACTTTTCAAGCAACTGGCTAAAGAAGGAAAAGCACAGTCTAATGAAAAAAAAGATAGCCGCAGCACAGTTTTAAAAAGTCCTCCCACTTTACTGTATACAAATCAAAAACCTACTACTCCTCCAGGAGGAAATAGCGGGCAATTAGAAGTAAAAAAAGTTCCAACTGATAAACAGCCAAGTGGGGGATCTAAAAAACCCTCTCCTTGATTTTAAACAATTTAATTAGGGCGTACTCACATTTCGCCGCCCCGCAACAGGCCCTAAATCCCTTGAAATTCTATTTCCGGGATGTAATACTATTACTAGTAATGGTATTACTTCGAAGCGTGTATGTAAATGCATATTACCCAGAAAGGCCAAGTTACGATTCCACAGCATATCCGTGAAAAATTTGGTTTATTACCTCATACTGAGGTTGAATTTATCATCCAAAACGATACCGTCGTTCTCAGAAGGAAAGCAGGCTCTTCCCAGTTTAAGCGAATGCGTGGTCTTGCTAAGGGAAAGTTCACAACCGATGAGATCATGGCGCTCACCCGAAAATGATCTTAGTGGATAGTAATATCATCATTGATATTCTAACAGACGATCCTAAATGGGGAGATTGGTCCATCAATACTTTAGAATCCCAAACTTCTCAGCTTGCCATCAATCCGATTATATTTTCTGAAGTATCTATTAAAATAGACAAAATTGAATTGTTGAATGAAGCACTCAGCCCATTTAAACGCCTAGAGCTGCCTTATGAAGCTGCTTTTCTAGCCGGTAAGGCTTTCCTAAACTATCGCAAACGATCAGGTAACCGATCATCCCCATTTCCTGATTTTTTTATTGGCGCTCATGCAGCGATTTTAAACATGCCGCTCATTACAAGAGATATCAATCGCTACAAAACATATTTTCCGAAATTGAAGATTATTCATCCGTAAAAACGAAGCTCCCCTTCCGTTGTAAAATTATAAACCAATGGTACAACTACCTCAGTTCGGAGTTTTTGAAGGCGGGGTTGGTTTGTAATAACGTCATTCCGCACAGCGATAAGCGCACGAAGTGCGCAGCGTGTGATGCGGAATCTAGTATTCACGCGGCCTTGGCCGCTTATGCGATTCAGCCTTTAAAAATATCAGCAATCAAATTATACCCTTCACAGCTGAATTTTCGGGGTTGTTGCCTTCGCGATTCTCACCGCAGTCATGTACTTTGTGTCTCTGTACAGGACAAAACTATTTAGTTGGAAGGTCTGCTTTGCTAGTAACTCGCTGAAATAAAAACAAAAAGTGTATAATCTCGATTGTCAAAAAAGAGGTGTACCTGATGTTTTCATTCAACGAGTTAAAATGCATTTTAAAGCCATATTTTAAAATCGACAATAGGCGTCTTGATTGTCTCGCTCAGATTCTCGTTGCGCTTATTACTGTGCGTACAGTTAATTTAGTGGAAATAGCGCAAGCAATGCTTACTGGTGGATTATTTGAAGCTCGCTACAAGCGTCTGCGGCGATTTTTTAAGGAGTTCAACGGCTTTTCATTTTCAATATTCTCAAAGTTCATTGCACAATTTTTTCTACCATCTAATATTAAATGGCAATTAGTCATGGATAGAACAAACTGGAAATGGGGCAAAGCTAATATTAATATATTAATGGTATCGGCGGTGTGCGGCACTGTTGCGATCCCATTAATATGGAAATTTCTTCCTAAAAAAGGTGCTTCGAACACGGATGAATGGATAGAAATTGTTGAAAAATTTATTGGAATTTTGGACTCAATGTTATTCAAGAATTACTTGGTGATAGGGAATTCGTAAGTGCCAAATGGTTCCAATGGCTACAGGAAAAGCAGCTCCCTTTTACAATTCGGCTCAAGAAAAGCATCAGCGTAACCAGCGCCAAAGAGAATAAGACTCATACTCGCACATTGTTCATTAATTTGAGACAAGGTCAAGTTCGTTATATAAAAATGCAAAAAACACTATTTGGGATTTCGTTATGGCTAGCTGCCACGCGCGCAGAAGATGGTGAATGGGTAATTGTTGCAACCAATCACCAGCCTGAATTCGCTTTAGCGAGGTATAAATTGCGATGGAACATCGAGACACTTTTTGGATTTTTAAAATCGAAGGGATTTTGTTTTGAAGATACCCATATTACGCTTCCAGAACGATTACATAATTTATTATCAGTGTTGGTGATAGCATTTTGTTTAGCATATAAAGCAGGTCAAATTGTAGCAAAAGAAATACCTATTAAAAGAAAGAAGCATGGCCGATTGGAAAAAAGTATACTTCGGGTTGGGTTAGATTTATTAAGAGAGATATTTTTTAAAATGGCACGTTCAGTTAATAATTTTGTTGATGAGATAGCCCCCATTTTTCTCAAAAATGGGGTGGTCAATTTGATTTTTTCAAGGAGTTAAATGTTTTGTCCTGTACAGAGACTTTGTGTACACTCCTGCGTCTCGAACGCTCGGCGCCTACCCGAAAAATCATCTGTTGTGGGTATAGATAGAGCTGTGACCTCGCCACTGAATATAACCATCTGTGGCGAAACGCCGGCCTCAGTAACCAGGTATGCTTTGACTATTCAGAGCTATTCAGCTGAATAGTCAACGAATGGTACGCTTGTAAACGCATAACTCTATTATGCCCTTTTGAACTTTTTTGACTTCTTCGAGATCTCTTCTTCAGGCTTACGCTTAGTATTAAAAGGATATGGCATAAAATCAAATAACATCATTTGCCGTGGTGCACTATGATTTTCTTTATTAGCGGTACCGTCAATATCCGCTCTAAACATATTTATCTGTCGTTTGAATCTAGAAATCTTTCTACTATAAGGGAACATCTTATTTGCTTGCTCAAATTCACGAATAGCTTGATGCTTCTCACCATTATCTATCAAAACTTGGATATGAAAAGCATAGATAGCTTGGTTATATTTGAACTTGGATTTAAATAGATTGACTTCCTTTAAGACGTTTTCAAATGCGCTTTCTGAATCTCTGTAATACAAGAATTCGATATACTGCATGTGTAATGGCTGACTGTATGAGTGTTGCTTGAGCAGTTTCTCATATTCAACCTTGGTTTCAGAGAACTTATCTTGCCAAGATCTATATAGCATATATTTTATCTTAACCTCAGTGTAACCTGGGAAAGCCTGCAATAACTCTTTAAATTCCATTTCTGCGGCTTCTTGAAGATCTGAGCGCGTTGCCAGATAGTTTGCAAATTGCAACAGACCTTCTTTGTATTTTGGGAATAAAATTTTCAGCAGTTCATAGGCTTTAAGTGTTTCAGTTCTATCAGTGGTTGCTTCCCAAAATTTAGCTTTGCCAAGAAACATCCTTGGATTATTACGGAACCGATCACAAATCACATGAAATGTGTCAATGGCATCTTCATGTCTTTTCTGGCTATAGAGATATTCAGCATATTTCAAAGCTGCATCCTGATAGTTTTGATGATTATCTAAGAGAGAGTCAAACAAACTTTCAGCTTTATCTGGTTGCTTCATATGACTGTAGTATCGAGCAAAAGCTAATTTTGTTTCCTTGTTCATCAAGTCACTCGAAGTTATTTTCGCGAATAGCTCTTCAAGCTGTTTATGATCACGCATCGTCATTAAAACTTGAAGCAACCCTAGTAATGCTGTTGTTGAGGTTGGATTCATACTGCAAACTGCTTGATAAGAAGCACAAGCAGCATCTAAATTCCCCATCATCGCTAAAATTCTGCTATAACGAAGGTGTGCACTTTCACATTGTAGATTTCTATCAAGGATTTCTTTTGAAATCAACAATGCTTCATCTAATTGCCCCATGGTACAAAGCAGTTGAACTTTCTCAATGTACGCATCGAGGAATTCCGGCTTCTGATTTATCAAATTTTCTAGCTTTGAAATAGCTTCTGGATATTTCTCATTGGAAATCAGGTTCTTAGCAAAGCTAAGCTCATTTGCATAATACGCATCAGGCACGGAGTAAAGTGCCTTAGCCAGCTCCAATTGGTTATTTCGGGTATAAATAGTATGTAAGTCCTGGATCAGCCTCGTATCATTGGGAAATAGTGAAATAGTTTCATGAAACTGCCATATAGCTTCTTCATAACGACCCATTTTTAATAAACATCGAGCGAGCGAGGTATGAATGTCTTTATCATTCTCATACTTCAATAGTGCTGATTTAAATGTTTTCAGCGCTTTATCGAGTTTTCCCAGCTTTACAAAAATCCATCCTTTCCTATATTCATAGCCAGATTGATCTGGAAATCTAGAAATAGCGCTTTGAGTGACAACCAGTGCCTCAAGCGGTAAATTTGATTTTTCGTAGGAATAGATTAGCATGTTATATGCTTTTTCGAATTTTGGATATTTTGCAAGGCAATCTTCCAATGTTGCACAAGCTTCCGGCCATTTGTTATTTTTTTGGAAATAGCGAGCAAGCCTTATATGACCTTCTGGATTGATATCAGTTTTTTGGTTTGGCACTTTGGTTCTCTCAAATTAATTTAACTGTTAAGGCTGGAAGCATTTTTGAAAAATATTCTCAAATTCATGCTCTTCATCCAAATAGTTACGTGGAGAACGATCATATTGAGTTATGAATATTTTTGAACTGGGTAATGAATTTTTTTCTGGATCAAGCGTAGCATCTTTAACATTGAGGTCTGATTCTTCCAACGAGGCTTCCGTACGCTCAAGTGGTGCATTCGGTGGATATTGTGTATCAACGCTCTGATCTACATTCAGGCCAACATCCTCGAATTCTCCAAAATCATAACCATTCAGAATATCTAGAAATAACGGATTATTTTGGTTCGATGTATTTTCAGCTCTAGTCCTGTTTTTTAGAAATTCATCTAATTCCTCAAGGTAAGCATCTAAATCAAAGTCAACACCAAATGTTCCAAACAGGCTGTCCACATCCAAGGTTTCATTTTGAATTTCTGACTGGATATTGGAATTCTCGAGTGCATCAGAAGGCTTTCGGAATACATAATAATCAATCCGTTGAATGATTTTATGATAGTTTTTGGCTTTAGCTATCTCGTATATCTCTTTCCAATCTGGGAAATTTCTGCCCCAGGATCTATGGGTAAAGTCAAATAATTGCTCTGCCATACTTTCTGAATGATTCTCAAGCAAACTAGAAAATGTTCTTGCGGTGACTGATTCGATGCACCCAGAATTTATCAGGCATTCTAAAATATGTTCGCGTTCTAAACTTTTAGATGCCCATTCTAATCTTTGCCTGATACATTTTTCCAACTTCGTTTTCGGATTATAAAACGACTGAAAAGCAACTTTCAACATATCTGGTCTATTCGAAGTCAAAGCACTTGTGACCATTTGTTTTTTCAAATACTCAACCATATCAAGATTATCGCCCTCAATCACTTTGGTAATTTCCTCGATTGAACCTTTAGCAATAATGTCCTCAACAACCAAGCGTGTTATAACCTTCACACCTGAATTTTCGGGTTTGTTGCCTTCGCGATTCTCACCGCAGTCATGTACTTTGTGTACACTCCTGCGTCTCGAACGCTCGGCGCCTACCCGAAAAATCATCTGTTGTGGGTATATCTTGGGCCTTATCGTTCCTGAACTGATCTTATCGACTGTCTCAACATGATTTGGAGGCTCGGAAGAAGGGGCCGAGCTATTTTCAGGCAAATGGAACTGACCACGTGGTATCGACCCCAGTAATTCACTTAATTTATGGAGTCCATTTTTTTCGATTAAATCTACTATTCTTCCTGAAGGCTTTATTTTTTTATTAACAATCAAATCAATGCTAATCTCTTCATGACAATATTCAATACTTTGTTCTAACAGTCTTGACTTAACCCCTTTTATATATTTTTCATTGGTACCTAGCTGCTCTAACGCTAAGTTTAATACGGGTAACTGGTTATATTTTACTGCCCAGTATGCAAAGTTTTTTCTCATGAAATTGTTCATTTCCGGATCGTTTTTGGAAATGATTTCTTTTAAGCGCTCTACTTGCCCTGCTACAATCAGCACCTCCATCTGACGCCTTTTCAAAGGAAATGGTAGATTCTCCCAATCAAGAATATTAAATACTGCAAGCTCGACTTTTTGATTAATCGCTTCCTTCGTCTGAACCGTTTCGGGTAAACCAGATTCATTGGGGGTATCAAAACAAATAACGCCAAGTTTGATAATCTTATCAAACGTATATTTCGTTATTTTTATGTTCTGATTTTTTATCTCAGCATCATATGCCCTAACTAAATCGAGAAAATCTTTTTTTGAACTATTTTCCAATGAATTGAAGAATTCTTCTGTTAATTTTTGGTGGCAATATTTTGACTCTTTTTTTTCAATAGATTGGGGTTTTCTGAATGAGGAAAAAATCATATAGAGACTCAAAACAAGTTAGCTGTCGTACATTTCAAATCGGTAATGCTGATTTTATCACTAATTCCTCAAACTGAGTAGAATAAATCAGGTTTTTTATGAGAGAGAACTGTTGGGTCGTTGTCTAGAAGGATTTTATTCAGCAATGGGGGCTGTAGTTTGAGAATGGGCCCCTTTCAATAGAGGGGGCCCTGACTTGACAGTAAGGTGTAACGATATTATAGCCCTTGAGCGTGTTGACCTAAGAAACTAGCCACACCTTCTGAAGTCGCTTTCATACCTTTTTTACCTTTATTCCAACCAGCTGGGCAAACTTCGCCATGTTGCTCGTGGAATTGAAGTGCATCAATTAGACGAATGAGTTCGTCAATATTACGCCCCAAAGGCAGATCGTTAACGAGTTGAGCTCTGACAAGACCCGATTTATCAATGATAAAGGCAGCGCGGAATGCAACCGACACATCTGGATGCTCAACGCCATAGGCCTGGCAGATACTGTGGTTCATGTCTGCAACCATCGTATATCCGACTGCACCAATACCACCCTTGTTAATTGGGGTGTCGCGCCATGCTTTATGCGTAAAATGAGAGTCAATTGACACCGAAATCACTTCTACTTCACGCTCCTTAAAAGCATCTAAGCGATTTTGAAGGGCAATGAGTTCAGAAGGACAAACAAATGTGAAATCTAAGGGATAAAAGAAAACGAGACCATATTTGCCTTTTAGAGCTTCTGTTAACCGAAATTGATTAGCAATTTCACCATTACCTAATACGGCATGGGCGGTAAAATCAGGCGCTTTGCGACCCACTAATATACTCATGATTGACCTCCAAATTCATCGAGTGAAAAGTTTTCGAAATCCTATCATGTCTTCCATACCCTCTGCTACGCTTTTGAAGACTGGGGTTACTCTTTACGACGAAGCGGGTTAGAAAACTGATAAATGTAAATGCATCCCATTTGACAGTAATTCTCATTTGAGTGTAATATCGAAACTAGGTTTGTGCAACTCATCGGTTTAAACCATGTACGTTTGCTTATGCCGCGGCGTGACAGATAGCGAGATCAAAGAAGCCATATCTCAAGGCACTCGAACCTTTCAAGGCCTGTGCCAGCAGCTGGGCGTCGCGCAACAGTGTGGTAAATGTGATTGTGAAGTCAAAGAAATGCTTCTCGAATTCGCGCCACAAGAAGCCACTCAACTCGAAAGCGAAACTATACAGACCTAATGCTTTAGCTTGACATCTTCTCTCAGCTTCTGAAAAATACTATATCTTTCAATCACATAGTAATTTAATTAACAAAAGGTATTTTAATATGAAAGGCGATGTTGAGCTTATTAAGCATTTGAATCAAATTTTGGCCAATGAACTCATCGCTATCAATCAGTATTTTCTGCATGCGCGCATGTTGAATAACTGGGGGTTCAAACAACTGGGCGACAAAACGTATCATGAATCCATCGACGAAATGAAACATGCTGATCAGCTGATCGAACGGATCTTATTTCTCGAAGGGATCCCCAATTTACAAGATCTTGGCAAACTTCATATTGGTCAAACTGTTAAAGAAATTCTAGAATCTGACCTGAAAATTGAGCATAAAGCGCACCCTGATTTGATTGCAGCTATTCAATATGCTGAAAAAGTTGGAGATTTTGTGAGTCGAGGCTTATTGCAATCGATTTTAGCAAGCGAAGAAGAACATATTGATTTTCTAGAAACACAACTAGAACTATTGAAGAAACTCGGAGAAAGTAATTATTTGCAGAGTATCATGTAATGCAACAACCCTCACCCGGTATTTGTTCGCGAATACTCACAAAAGCGCCTCTCTCAATATTGAGAGAGGCGGCAAGGCCTGCTGCAGGCTGCGCCATCTCACAAAGGCGTTCACTCTGCCATCTCAAATGCCACTTTCTCGGACGTTGCCCCTGCTTGTTGGAGTAAGGACAGTAATTCGCCGCTTTCGTACATCTCGGTAACAATATCGCATCCGCCAACCAGTTCACCTTTGACATAGAGCTGCGGAAAGGTGGGCCATTGAGCATACTGTGGCAGTACTTGGCGAATATCAGGATTTTCGAGAATATTCACATAAGCATATTTTGCATTACAAAGTGACAAAATATGCACAACCTGTCCAGAAAATCCACATTGAGGAAAATCAGGACTCCCCTTCATATAGAGTAATAGATCGTGCGAGCTGATTTGGGATTTGATGCGGTCTAATGTGTCCATGGTTTATCTCTTATGATTGATAAAGGCTGAAGCGTAATAGGGTTGCACTCTTTAATCAAGGCCTCTAGACTTTCCTCTTCTGATGTTCATTAATTTATGTTAGCTACACAGCAAAGGAAGTAAACTATGGCCATTACACTACCCGCTTTACCTTATGAAATCGATGCGCTAGCTCCCCATATCTCTAGAGAAACCCTGGAATATCATTATGGTAAACACCATAAAGCCTATGTCGACAATTTAAATAATCTACTCCCCAATACTGAATTTGCAAACAAGTCTCTAGAAGACATCATCTTAACCAGCACGGGCCCGATGTTTAATAATGCAGCACAAG
Organism: Gammaproteobacteria bacterium; assembly: GCA_046348545.1. Classification (GTDB taxonomy): domain Bacteria; phylum Pseudomonadota; class Gammaproteobacteria; order Berkiellales; family Berkiellaceae; genus JAXMEB01. Next base: position 250,099 of record JAXMEB010000004.1, on the reverse strand, counting down.
TCTGGAACCACACCTTCTATTGGCACTGCTTAGCCCCACAAGGTCAACAAGGCTCACCCAGTGCAGAACTTAAAACTGCAATCGAAAAAACATTTGGCTCGATGGAAGCTTTCAAAGAAAAATTCACTGAAACGGCAATCAAAACCTTTGGTTCAGGTTGGGCCTGGTTAGTTAAAAACCCCAGCGGTGAATTGGCGCTCACTAGCACGAGCAATGCAGGCACACCCATGACTCAACAACAAAAAGCATTGCTGACTTGTGATGTATGGGAACATGCCTACTATATTGATTATCGTAACGCACGTGCTAAATATGTTGAATCATTTTGGCAGCTCGTTAACTGGAATCATGTTAATCAACAATTTAAGAGCTAACGATACCCACAATAGATGATTTTTCGGGTACCTGCCTACGCTCCTACGAGCTTCCGCCTACGTTCTTCGAACTTCGAGCGGACGTGTCGGACCGACAAGCAACCCGGAAAATTCAGCTGTGAGGGGTGTCGTTTTCGAAAGGGGGCCTATTGCCCCCAATCTCTCTCTACCACCGTTAATTTTACATTCAGCGCTTTTAGAGGTATGCTTTTTGCCATTTTATAGTTGTTAAGTTAACTTCACATGCATGGTACTAAAAAATTATCAAATCGATTTGAACCCGCCTACAGCAAACTTCAAGAGGATCAATTTTACAACCAAACTATTCTTGCAGCACTTGCCCTTGAAAAAGCGATGCCGGTTCGCTACGACTCCCCCATCCCTGCACTGAAAATTTTTCATGATATTTTCCTAAAATTTAGGCAGTTTTATCAAGGTGGATCGCGTGGACTTGATTCAATTATTGCAACTGTTGAAACTAAAATCCCTCCCTCACCTTTTGTTTTGCTGAATGTCGTAAACGCATACACATATTATGTCAACCATATTAATGACGCTAAAAGTATGCCGTTTTCAAAACAAAACGTAAACTTGGTTTCAAATTTATCCTCTAAGAGAGCCTCTATTTTCGAAGAAATGGCTCGGTTAGCAGAACTCGGGTGTCAGAAAGATAGAATATCTTATCATGATTTAGATTTAATTTACGGCCATTTTTTATTATGGATTAATCAAATCTACATGATTAAAAATCATGAAGAAAAATCTGGCACAAAAGTCGTTCTTACGCAGATCGGAAGAAGAATGGCTGTTTTTTACGAAAAAATACTTGATATTCTAGAGCCTCACATCAGCCCAGAATCCAAATTCATTCGACCCTACATTGCTATTAGCATCAGCTCTGGAGACTCTTTGTATGTTGAAATTAGTGAATTAGAACGCTCAGCTGAAAAATATGATCCACCGATTTCTCAGTTACACAGTATGATAGAGTCTTTAGAAGATTTTGAAAATGAACTCGTTAATCGAGCCCATACGCTTATCAGTGAGTTCACCCTTTGTCGAGGGATGCTAGAAGCTTTTTCTGGAAAATTACTAAATAATATATTCTCTTTTGAAAAGAGAACGAATGAAATCAGAAAATTGATGAATTTATTCGAACTATTTGCATCACTTTCGAATGAAGCATCATCACTACTGCCTCGTATTATAGAATCAAAGCGAGATTGGGATTCAAGGCCTCAAGTCATCGAGATAACGATCCCCTGTCCTACGGCTGAACCATTTGTTGATACACCACCCGAAGGCACAGCACTCAGCACCAAACTAGAGAACACTCTGGAGCTTTTAAACCTTGAATCTAGCAGCAATTCTGAATGTGAAAGCGAGATCATTTACTCAGAAGAGAATTTATCAAATGAAACCCCTTTATTTGAACAAATCTATCCTAAGAAAAAGCCTAGCGAAAAATCTTCATCACAAGTTCAACCAAGCTCACACCCTTGGGCTCTAAAACTAGTGCATCATAAAGAGACTTTAGACGCTATTTTTTCAAATGGACCAGTTCATTTTCGCGCACTCTCACATCTGATTTCAGCACTTGGGGGCACGACTTTCTCAGGCAGTAAGGGGATTAAATTACACATCCCTAAAGCACACCTACTCGGAGATCCAGGAGAGAAAGGTAGTCTTAAAGATAGCATCCATGCTTATCGTGACGGGCGTAAAGGCCAACCTGTTCCACAAAGGATTGTTCATTGCATGCGCGATTTTCTTGAGCAATGCAATCTGACATTACCCAAAATCTGGCCTGCTGAATATCCTTCTCAAATAGAGCCCTGCATTTCACCAGAACTTCCCCCCAGTCTCGCTGTTTCAAACGCGAACACCACAGCAAAGGAAAAAAAGAAAGCAAAAAATCATAAACGTTAAAAATATACTACTTAACTGTACACCGCTGATTCCAAACTCGAAGCATCGCGTTGCCCTTCTTTTGAAAATGGAAGGGAACGCCGCGTAATTCAGCGCCTAAGCCTTTTAATTGCAATGTAGCAACGATCTCTCCAACGAATTGAGATAATTCGCCATTGGGTCCGACCAATGGAAATATACGGACTTCATTAGCAACACGGCTAAGCTCTTCAATACTTTGAAGATGAAATGATAAGCTTTGATTTTCTGAAAATAAATGATGATGCACTAACGCTAAGTCAAAATGCTCTTTCTGAAATGATTTTAAATTGGGAAGCGCATCAGTATGATAACGTCCCTCTGCCATGCCCTTAGGCAAATCACTCAAAAACCGTTCGATTCTAACTAGTCTTTGTTCCAATTTTTCCTTCAACTCACTCACGCTATAATGATAACGTTCACCGTGTTGCTCAACCTCCTCAATCAATTGAGCTTGAGCTTTCAGCACAACCTGTCGAATCACTTCAACAGGCTGCTGATACAGTGGATCGGTCGCCACCACATTGTGGCGACTTAAATCCATTTCTTCTGTAAAAATGCTCACGCCAGGATGACAATCTAGAATAGATCGATCGAGTTCCACCTCTGTGAGATCGAACATCATAATATAGTCTTCTACGCCATAGCCTAATGATGTTAAATAAGTCATCCCGCCCTCCATTATATGACGCCCTCTTTTGCTTTAAGATTATCATTTTGTTTGAATTTATCGCGCAATATACTAGCTGCTTTCACCATGTTTTTTAAAGCAGCTTGCGTTTCAGGCCAATCTCTTGTTTTAAGACCACAATCAGGATTCACCCAAAGTCGATTAGCTGGAATATATTTTGAAGCCTTTTCTAGCAAGTGAATCATATCGTCTAGAGTTGGGACCCTAGGTGAGTGGATATCATAGACACCCGGACCAATCTCATTTGGATATGAAAAAGCTTCAAATGCTTCTAAGAGCTCCATCTGTGAACGCGAAGTTTCAATGGTAATGACATCTGCATCCATAGCGGCAATCGATTCAATCACATCATTGAATTCTGAATAGCACATATGTGTGTGGATCTGGGTGCTATTCTCAACACCTGCAACCGATAATTTAAATGCGTTAACAGCCCACTCTAAGTATTGAGGCCAATCTTTTTCACGAAGGGGCAACCCTTCTCTGAAAGCAGGCTCATCGAGCTGAATAATCTTAATGCCATTTTCCTCAAGATCTAAGATTTCATCTCTCAATGCCAATGCAATTTGCATTGCCGTTTGCTGTTTAGGCTGATCATCGCGCACAAAGGACCAGCACAATATCGTCACAGGGCCAGTCAGCATTCCTTTCATAGGGCTCATAGTGAGTGATTGAGCATATTTGCTCCAGGCCACTGTCATAGACTGTGGTCTTGAAACATCACCATAAATAATGGGCGGCTTCACGCAACGCGACCCATAACTTTGAACCCACCCCATTTCAGTGAATGCAAACCCTGCTAATTGTTCGCCAAAATATTCCACCATATCATTTCGTTCAGATTCACCATGAACCAAGACATCAAGTCCAATCTCTTCTTGAAGTTGAACTGTTTTTTTAATTTCAGCCTTAATGCTTGCCTCATATTCTATTTTGGAAATTTTACCTGCTTTTAAATCGCGTCTTAAGGCGCGCACATCAGTTGTTTGTGGGAAAGAGCCAATGCTCGTAGTTGGAAAAAGCGGTAAATCAAATGTTCGTTTTTGAATATCAGCACGAACTTCAAAAGGTGCTGCTCGATTAAAAAGACTTGGTGTTATCGTAGCCATTCGGGACTTTACGGCCGGATTATGAATTCGAAGCGAAGTGGCACGACTCTTTTGAGCCTGGTCGCTCGCTTCAAACACATCTGCATATTCAAATTTATCCTTTTGAATTGCTTTGGTAAGTGTGCCAATTTCTTCTACTTTCTGTGCCGCGAAAGCGAGCCAATTTTTAATTTCATTATCAAGCTTTTTCTCGGAATTTAAATCCACAGGCGAATGCAATAAAGAACAACTGCTACCAATCCATAATCTGTCACCAATACGGTCTTTGATCGCTTTCAAATTATCATAAGCTTCACTGAGATCAGTGCGCCAGATATTACGCCCATTAACAATACCAACTGACAGTACTTTATAAGCTGGCAGTTGATCCAAAACGGTTGTAAGCTGCTTAGGCGCACGAACCAAATCAATATGTAATCCTGCTGTTGGTAAGCGGCAAGCTAATTGTGTATTACTCTCTAATGCACCAAAATAGGTTGTCAGCATTAATTTTAAGGGTTCACCTCTGAGCTTTGAATAAGTAGACTCAAAAGCGTCCTTCCAGGCCTGTGGTAAATCAAGCGCCAAAATAGGCTCATCAATTTGCAACCATTCAACCTTTTGTTGATTTAGATGCTTTAAAATCTCTCCGTAGACCGGTAATAATGATTCTAATAGCGACAATTTGTTGAATTTAGATTCTTTTGCTTTTGAAAGCCATAAAAATGATAATGGTCCCAATAAAACAGGCTTCGGTGTATAACCTGCTACAATAGCTTCTTCAATTTCTCTAAATAGTTTCTCTGAAAAAAGAGAAAAACTTTGATTCGCCGTGAGTTCTGGAACCATATAATGGTAATTCGTATCAAACCATTTAGTCATCTCTAATGCGGGGGCATCTTGACCGGTTGGTGCACGGCCTCTCGCCATTCTGAAGAAAGTGTCCAATTCATCCGCTTTATCTTTAACACCGAACCGCTCTGGGATCACTCCCAACATTAACGCAGTGTCTAGGACATGATCGTACCAAGAAAAATCACCAACGGTGACATAATCAAGACCCGCTGCCTTTTGAATCTCCCAAGCTTCCATCCGGACCGCCTGCCCGTGTTCAAAGAGCGAGCTCGCATTGATCTCTCCACGCCAATAAGCCTCTACCGCTTTTTTCGTTTCGCGGTCACGTCCAATTCTTGGAAATCCTAAACAGTGGGCTTTTGTCATCTCTCGATTCTCCCTATGACTACATCAAAAGTTATAAAACGTTCTATCTACCCACAATTAAACAAAGGTATTCAACCTACAATCGAATATTATGTCGCCCCAAATTTCTTGTATATGCACTCACTCAGACAACGACAAGGCAAGCCAGCACCCGCGGCCTATCCTTAGGAATGCGGTTCGCCTTGTCTAAACGCCCACTCATCCGCTCTTTATTGACAAGCTGCAAAATTTTTTCAGTTACATATTGAACTCTATTTAGACTCCTGTATAATGCCCCCTTACATATTTAGCGAGCTAACGATTTTTATTAGCCTGGCTTATAAAAATTTCGTTAATTTACAGATAGATAGGATTTAACATGGCTAGACGTAACGATAAACGCACCCGACTCGTAGAAGCGGCTGATCAACTCTTTCACCAACAAGGTGTGAGCAACACAACCTTAGCAAATATCGCTGCTTTGGCAGAAGTTCCCCTTGGGAACGTTTATTACTACTTTAAATCAAAAGACTCTATCATTCTGGCCGTGATTGATCGCCGCAAGCGTTCAGTTCAAAGCCTGTTTAGTCAGTGGAATGAGAGTGATAATGTAAAGACTCGTTTACAAGCCTTTATCAATCATGCTCTAACATTAGCTGAAGAAGCTGCTCAGTTTGGTGACTCTTTAGGAAGCCTTTGCCAAGAACTTGGCAAACAAGGTGGTAATATCGGTGAAGCTGCTTCTGGACTCATGCAAGATGTGTTGAACTGGTGTGAAACTCAATTCATAGCTTTAGGCCGTCCTGAACCCGATGCCAAGAAGTTAGCTCTTAATTTAGTTGCTAGTCTTCAAGGTATCAGCTTGATCACATTGACCTTCAGAGATCCAAGCTTCATTAATCGTCAGAATGAGTTCCTCAACCAATGGCTTGAGACCGTTTAACGAAATCATTGGTCTTACCGCAACTGAGCGGTAAGACTTTTTTTTATTCCCAGTTTGTCCACAGCATACTCCCAAGTTCTCCACTTGCAATTCGAATCAAACCGCACTATCTTGTAGTTAAGAGCTTTTGTCGTACCTATATGTTGGGGTTCTAAAGTCAGATGTAGGCTTTCTTCCCAGCATGTTGTCGTTCTTGGGTGATTTCCTTAACTTAACTTTTGGCCTCAAGCCAACGAGATCTTTTTGCCTGGAGAAACCATGTTTACCGATACATCCCCTGCCGAAACACAAATATCACCTATTCCTCAAGAATCTGGTCCACTGAATACTCCGATGTTAGAGCCTGGCAAGTTGTATGTGATGCGCCGCGACAACAGAACAATTATCCCGTTCGATGAAAGTAAAGTTAAAGTCGCGATTACAAAGGCTTACTTGGCCGTAGAAGGCGGCAATGCCGCAGCCTCAAGACGCGTCCATGAAATCGTGGATGAATTAGCAAATCATGTTGAAAAAGCTTTATCACGTTACCTCCATGCTGGCGGTATTGTTCGAGTTGAAGAAATCCAAGATCAAGTCGAATTAGCCTTGATGCGTAAAGAACTCCACAAGGTGGCGAGAACCTATATTCTCTATCGTGAAGAGCGTCGACAAGAAAGAGAAGCGTATGTACAAACTGCGGAAGGAACATCATCAACTGGTTTGATGGTCACCCTTGATAATGGAACTCAAGTTTCACTCGATGAGCGTCAATTACTCGCAACCGTGACGGATGCTTGCCAAGATCTAGAAGAGGTTTCAGCGGAAGAGATTGTTGCAGAAACTCTGAAAAACTTATTCAATGGGATCAAACTATCCGACGTACGTAAAGCATTAATTATGAGCGCTCGAACCAAAATTGAGTTCGAACCCGCTTATTCGTATGTGGCTGCTCGGTTGCTCCTAAATGATCTGCACAACGAAGCTTTAAGCTATTTGGCTTTACCTGTTCCCAACACGCTTGAAGAAAAACAAGCGATTTATGCGACGGCGCTAAAAACCTTTATCCAGCGAGGTATTGAGCTAGAATTACTGTCTCCTGACTTAAATGGATTTGATTTAGACAAATTAAGCGCAGCCCTGGTCCTTGATCGCGATAAGCAATTTACTTATCTAGGACTTCAAACCCTATACGATCGTTACTTCCTGCACCACAACGGCGTACGTTTTGAGCTGCCACAAATTTTCTTTATGCGTGTGGCCATGGGGCTTTCACTTAATGAGCCTCAAAAAAATGAGACTGCCATTGAATTTTATCATCTGTTATCTAGTTTTGATTACATGAGTTCAACGCCAACTCTGTTTAATTCAGGGACCACCCGCCCTCAACTCTCAAGTTGTTATTTAACAACAGTGCCTGATGATTTAGCAGGCATTTATAACGCGATAAAAGACAACGCGCTACTTTCCAAATTTGCTGGTGGTCTAGGCAACGATTGGACCAGTGTCCGTGCCATGAATGCGCATATCAAAGGGACTAACGGCAAATCTCAAGGTGTGGTCCCATTCTTAAAAGTAGCGAATGACACAGCTGTTGCGGTCAACCAAGGTGGAAAACGCAAAGGGGCACTCTGTGCTTATCTTGAAACATGGCATCTGGATATCGAAGAATTCGTTGAGCTGCGCAAAAATACAGGTGACGATAGACGCCGTACACACGATATGAATACCGCAAATTGGGTTCCTGATTTATTCATGAAACGGGTAGCCCATAATCAAGAATGGACTTTATTCTCCCCAGATGATGTGCCTGGCCTTCATGATCTTTATGGGGAGGCATTTGATGAAGCCTATCTTGAATATGAAAGAAAAGCTAAAACCGGCAAAATCAAAAATTATAAAGTCATCTCCGCTGTCGGATTATGGCGCAAAATGCTTGGGTTGATTTTCGAAACAGGCCACCCTTGGATCACTTTTAAAGATCCTTGTAACCTACGCTCACCCCAACAACATGCTGGCGTGATCCATAGTTCTAATCTATGCACCGAAATCACACTCAATACCTCTATTGATGAGATTGCAGTATGTAACTTAGGTAGTATCAATTTAGCAGCACATATCACAGCAAATGGTCTTGATGTCGAAAAGCTCCGTAAGACCATCCACACAGCGGTTCGAATGCTCGATAACGTGATTGATATTAACTACTACTCGGTCATTCAAGCACGTCGCTCGAACTTGCGACACCGCCCCGTTGGTCTAGGTGTAATGGGCTTTCAGGATGCCTTGTATCAAATGAATGTGCCCTATGCTTCTAAAGAAGCGATTGAGTTTGCTGATGAATCTATGGAAATGATCAGCTACTACGCGATTGAAGCTTCAACCATGCTCGCAGAAGAACGTGGAGTGTACTCTACATATGAAGGATCACTCTGGAGCAAAGGCATTCTGCCTATTGACTCTATCGAAATCCTAGCTAAAACTCGTGGCCCCTATTTAGAGATGGATCGCACGAAACGACTTGATTGGGACACATTACGCCGTCGCGTCATGACCGTCGGCGTTCGCAATTCCAATATCATGGCGATAGCCCCCACAGCAACCATCTCCAATATTTGTGGTGTTGTGCAATCCATTGAACCGACTTATCAAAATTTATATGTTAAGTCTAACTTGTCTGGCGAGTTTACCATCGTGAATCCCTATCTGGTCGCCGATCTCAAAGCACTGAACCTCTGGGATACCGTCATGGTCAATGATTTGAAATATTTCAATGGTAGCCTGCAACACATTGATCGGATACCCCATGCTTTAAAGCAGAAGTATGCGACATCTTTTGAAATTGATGCAGCCTGGCTAATCGAAGCGGCAAGTCGTCGCACCAAGTGGATAGATCAAAGCCAATCACTGAATATCTATATTGACAAACCCTCTGGGAAGAAGATTGATGCAGTTTATCAACTCGCCTGGATTAAAGGCCTCAAGACGACCTACTATTGCCGTAGTTTGGGTGCATCAGATGCCGAAAAATCAACGATTTCGCGGAGTCGTCTCAATGCTGTTGCCGTTGAAGGGCCAGAGCCTGAAATCAAAGCATGCGCAATTGACAATCCAGAATGTGAAGCGTGCCAATAACGAATTTTAGGATATAGGAGAAAACAATATGGCGAATACCCCAACCTATCCTGCAAGCCAGGTAGCCACCGCTCCCACCAGCGGTGGTATCACAGGATTTGAAGATCTCGAAATGGGGGCTGCTCGGATCCGTGTGGATGATAAGAAGATTATCAATTGTAGAGCCGATCTCAATCAGTTGGTACCCTTTAAATACGAATGGGCTTGGGAGAAATACCTCACGGCCTGTGCAAACCATTGGATGCCGAATGAAATCAACATGTCCGCTGATGTCGCCCTCTGGAAAAGTCTAGACGGCCTCACCGAAGATGAGCGTATCATTGTTGAAAGAACCTTGGGCTTTTTTGCAACCGCAGATTCCTTGGTTGCCAATAACCTCGTTTTAGCGGTCTATCGGCATATCACTAACCCAGAATGTCGCCAGTATTTACTGCGTCAAGCATTCGAAGAAGCACTGCATACTCATGCTTATCAGCATATTATTCAAAGTCTCAGTATGGATGAGTCTCGGGTCTTTAATATGTATCGTGAAGTCCCTGCTGTGGCTAAAAAGGCAGCTTGGGCCCTACCCTTTACCCAAAGTCTGGGTGACCCAACTTTCAAAACCGGTACCCCTGAAGCGGATCAACGATTACTACGTGACTTGATTGCATTTTACGTTGTCTTCGAAGGTATTTTCTTCTACGTTGGCTTTGTGCAAATCTTCTCATTAGGTCGCCGCAATAAGATGATCGGTACTGCAGAGCAGCTTCAATACATTTTACGCGATGAATCGATGCATCTTAATTTTGGTATTGATGTGATCAATCAAATCAAACTTGAAAATCCTCACCTATGGTCCAAGGCTTTTCAAGCTGAAATACGTGAATTGATTAAGAGCGGCGTTGATCTTGAATATGAATATGCTATTGACACCATGCCCCGAGGCGTCTTAGGCCTCAACGCTGGACTCTTTAAAGAGTATTTAGAGTTTATCGCCAACCGCCGCTGCGCTCAAATCGGTTTAGAAGAAATGTACCCCGGCGCCACTAATCCTTTCCCTTGGATGAGTGAAATGCTCGATCTCAAAAAGGAGAAGAATTTCTTTGAAACCAGAGTGATTGAGTACCAAACGGGCGGAACGCTCAGTTGGGACTAACCGTTTAGCACCTTGACCTGGCTCATCTCCCCCTTCGGGCCAGGTCTTTTTAAACCATCTCAGATTCTATGCTATACGATTCTTGCAAAATACTTAGAGGACGAATCACCCACCAAGTTTATTTTTATTAGAAACGTTGGTTTTATAATGCCGTTTTATAAAGCCAGAAATTGAATTCTCAAGCAATATCTCCGAAAGCTGATCAACACTTCGCTTCTTTTCTTGCAATCGAGCAACCAGCTTTCCTCGTTTTTTATCGATCGTTTTATTCTGACCATCAGATAAAAATCTATTTTTTATAACTTCTTCTGAGTTTTGTATTTTTTTATTAAGGGGTAGACTACGTTCCTCCAAAGATCTCGTTTCATAATTTTTAATAAGTTCCCTTGACTGCATGGTTTTCATCAAATAAAGAGGGAGCTTGGAACTAGAAAAGATTATACCACTATCCGATTCTTGATGAACTTTATTATCTGCCAAGTATTTAAATAAATCACCCTGCGCGCTTTTGGGTAGAAATTCTTTTATATGATCTAAACGATAACATCCATCTAACGCGAATATTTTGCATCCTTCTGGAGCTCTTTGCAGCTTAACGTCGGGATAATAAAAATGAACATCTGGAACATCACTAAATATTTTTCCCATAATATTCATTGGTGAGCCAGGTTGATCAAGCATTGACGGGAGTGAATCATTAAAAAAAACATTAATTTGATTATCACTTAAAATTCTAATTTCGCCTGACACCCAATGTATGTCATGTACAAGAAATAATTCTGTCATGGGGATCGAATTTTCTCTAATCACGTGGCAATATATTATGAAATCATTGGTAGACATCACTGTAATAGGTTTACCACCCTTTTCTGAAGAAGCCAATAAGGTAGAAACCAACAAGGCCTCATGTGTATCAAGCGCATCTGCTTTTACATCGAGAGAATTTAAAGCAGATTCTAGTTTTTCTCTTTTGTATTTTGTCATAAACGCTTCCACCCCATATTCTGCAACAAGCGCTTCTGTAATTTCTTTCTTATCTTTTAAAATAGATAGGGCTAGTAGCGATCTGCCCGACCTTTGTTCATTCGGGTTAATCTTTTTATTTTTGATTAGTTTTAAAACAAATTTATCTTTTTTCTTTGTTAACATTAGATTTATATCTTTTATCGATGGGTTTATCGCCATGCTAGATACTAGCGCATCTAGAACTGTATCATTCTTTTTTTTAATTGCTAAATGCAAAGCAGTGTCATAATCTAGTTTTTCGTTGATATTAACTTTATTCGATTTAATCAGCTCTACAGCCAGCTCTGTTTTATCTTTAGTGATGTAATAGTGAAGGAGAGGATCATCAGGATCATCCTTAATTTTAAACCCAGGTTGTTTAAATAACACCTTGGCTAACTCATCATTTCTTTTGAAAAACTGACTTCTTACAGGCTTCACATTTTCAAGCGAAATCAATTTTTTTTCCATTAACTTAATTAATAGCTCAGGCGCTTTTGAGTATTGATCATCTATTAATTTGGAGAACACATCTTTATCAAGTACTTGATCAGAAATGTCATCAATATGTTCATCTACCCAATTTAATGCTTCTATATAGTGTTTATTATCAATCATTTCTTGTAATACATTGATATCTTTCATACATATCACCTCATCCATATTTCGACTTTTTTCAAATAGGACTCTTGAATCTAGTTGAAAGTTTCAAAAAAATATGTGTGTGTAGCGGCACGAATTGCCTCACATTAAAAGTAACCAAGGAACGGGAGGTTACACATGGGGTATCAAGAAAGAAAAAGCTATCTTGCCGCAATATTGTTGCGGTACGCGAATGGGAATAGGTCAGAAAAAATAAAAATTTTAGACGAATTTTGCGCTGTATGTGAATACAACCGAAAATACGCAATTAGACTTCTAAAGAAAGGCCCATCAGAACGCCAAACCAGAAGTGGCCCTAAATCACGATATACAGAACCATCTCCACTTGAGGCCTTAAAACGCATATGGCTTACTGCTGACCAACCTTGCGGTAAACGGTTAAAGCCTATTCTTAGATTATGGCTACCCAGTTACGAAGCGACTTATGGCACTTTGTCTGATGATGTGAAGCAAAAGATTCTGAACATCAGTGCCGCTAGCATCGATAGATTACTTAAGGCTATCAGACCGACAAACCAGCCCAAAGGACGCTGTACAACCAAGCCTGGCTCACTCTTAAAATCTCATATTGAAATCCAATTTAGCCATTGGGATATTCAACAGCCTGGTTATTTAGAAGCAGATACGGTTGCGCACTGTGGCAATACCGTTGCTGGTAATTTTGCTTGGAGTTTAACTGTGACTAATATCTGCACAGGTTGGACAGAAAATAGAGCGATGTGGAATAAAGATCATGGCCCTGTTTATGAGAGGATTAGCGACATAGAAGCAGTTTTACCTTTTGAAGTGCTTGGTTTTGATTGTGATAACGGAGGGGAGTTTATTAATCATGCTCTATATGATTATTTTGTAAAAAGAGATAGCCCCGTTGCATTTACTCGATCTCGTCCCTACAAAAAAAATGACAATGCCCACGTTGAACAAAAAAATTGGACGCATGTTAGAAATATATTCGGCTATGATAGGCTAGATAATTGGCATGTTGTTCCCTTAATGAATGAGCTATACAGGAAAGAATGGAGTTTACTTCAGAATCATTTTATGCCGACAATGAAGTTGCAAACTAAAGAGCGTATTAGAGCCAAGTATAAGAGAAAATATGAAGCCCCTAAAACTCCCTATGAGCGAGTTCTTGAGTCCAATAATGTTGCAGATGCCACAAAAGAAAAACTTAAAGCTACGCACAAAGAGCTTAATCCGTTTACACTAAAGCGTGAGATAGAAAGAAAACTAATGAAGATATTCCAATATGTTAAAGTTACTAGGAATGTGAGGCAACGAATCTAAGGACAAATCATGAGTATTGTCTATTTTTATAGGATCGGCTTTGGCCTTACTTGTTGTTTTTTATCTCTTTTGCTTGAACAAAACAAGGTCCTTTTTAGATCCTTCGGTTACCTCAATTATGAGGCAACGACTCGATCCTTCGGTTACCTTTTCCTATGAGGCAATACGGGCGGTGTGTAGCGGCAATTTAGAAATGTCCGGTTGAGCAAGTTAGAGATGTCACGCAAAAACAGCTAGTTAGAGCTATAAGTGTAATTAATACCGAGCTCTGGCAAGGAGAGTGAGCATGCGGGAGGGGTGAGTATGACCTATCGCGAACTAGGGCGTGTCCCTAAAGTTGCAAGTGCTGCTACGTGTAATTAAAATCACATTTAGGTAGTCATTCCCGCGAAAGCGGGAATCCAGAAAAAAAACTATACCATGGCTGATTCCTTTGTATATATATTAGCTCTCTGTACCGGACAAATCACTTAGCTCCTTGAAAAGACCAGATCAATGAAACTGTATTTACTGAAAATTGAGGCTATTTTTCCTATGAAGCCACCAACCGAGCGCTCAATGTTAAAAAATTGCTCACGAAGAAAATCTAATCCGAGTCTCAATACACTTTTTTCTAATCGACCATGCTTCTTGGTTTTAATCGGTTGCTCTTTTGCAATAATTTGTCCCACCTTGTAAGCAAAGCAAAAAGCAATTGTTAATACCGACAATAAATTATGCAAGCGTTCAGGTAAAGTAACATGCGTGTCTTCAAAGTTGAAGCCTTTCGATTTTAAAAAACCAAACAGGGTTTCTATGTTCCATCTTTTTTTGTACCTCATCAAGGCATGCTCAGGTTCGTGAGTGCTTGCTACGATGACCCACTCACCATCTTCTGCACGCGCGTGGCTGCTAGCCATAAATTCACGCCAAAAATATCCTTCCTATTGCACAAGTATCGGGTTTGCCCTGGCCTTAAATTGATAAATAAGCGGCGTACATGAAGGTTATTACCTTTTGAACTATCTACTAATGCATTTTTCTTGATCCGAATTGTAAATGGTATCTGTTTTTCTAGCAGCCATTTGAACCATTCACCACTGACAAATTCCCTGTCTGCAACCAGATCAGCTATGATGCTGTTCCCAAAAATGTGAATGAATTTTTCTACAACAGTCACTCGTTCTTCAAGATTTGAATTGCCCTTTTTGGGAAGAAATTTCCATATAAGCGGTATGGCGACAGAACCACACACTACCGAAATCATCAATATATACCTAAAGCGTTTTGAAATTAGGTCTTACGCCATTTCAAAATCTGCATCCATAAATTTAGCAACATCCTTTGAATGCTGATTGATGTTGCTAAAGAAATCAATGCAGGCCTCTCTAAACTCTTGCACATTTTCATAATATTTATTATAAAGCACTTTCTTTTTGAAGAACTTCCAAAGTCTTTCAATCAAATTCAAGTTGGGTGAATACGCAGGTAGGAAAACAAGCTTGATGTTTTTTCCGTGCAGCCACTCTTTAACTTCTTTAGAATAGTGGTAACGCGCATTATCCAATATGACGTATATCATCGTGGCATAAAAATATTTCTGTTCCAGTATCTCAAGAAGTTGAAGCGTTGAGTCTTTATTGACCGTCTCAGACTCAATCACAGTGACCTTATGGGTTTCTGCATTGATTGCACCATGAAGGTTTAAACGTTGACGGCCACTGTTTTTCTTTAGTTCTCTCTTTTCACCACGCTTTATCCGGCCGTATGCAGCCATTGTATTATGTTCAGGGTGCGCCGCATCAGCAAATAAAACCTCAACACCAGATGGCTTGTTGTGCATAAAATCTTCAAAATATTTTATAAATTCTTCTTGTGCATCAATATCTGGATTGCCAGGAACAAGCTTTGGCTTCTTGTATTCATATCCAAGCCTATGCAACAGGTCTCACATCCCGCTCATGCTGTACTGAATGCCAAATTCATTATGGACGTATTCAATCACAGATTGTGACGTTAAGTGTATGCGCCTATCAAGCTCAGCACATAACAAGCTTTCTTGATGCTCGCTTAATAAAGAATCTCGACCTTTGTATTTTGTAGAAAGTAAAGCAGCAATACCGCCGTCGCAATATCTCTCAACATAAGTACGCAATGTTTCATCATCAAGAAGAAGTGCGCTTTTCACTTGCCTTAATGTCCATCCCATCCCAAGAAGAATAACGGCATTAATCCTATAGGCTGCATTGGCGTTCGTCCGTTTAGCATCTCTATGAGCTGAACGAAGTATCTCTAAGTCTTCTGGTGTTAAAGTGAATCCTTTTGTAAAGCCCCCTTAAACGCATCCAATTAAAAGTAGACACTTATTGAACGGAACAAGCCCCATATTCCCAAGGCGTCATGCCGCCTAATGATGAATGTGGCCGTTGCCCGTTATACATAACAATCCAATCTTCGGTGATGTCTCGTACTTCATCTAAATTGTCGAACCAATACTGATCGAGCACATCCTCACGGTAAGTACGATTAAAGCGTTCTATGTAACCATTTTGAGCTGGTTTTCCAGGTTGAATATGGTTAATGATAACACCGTGTTCTTTACTCCATTCTAGTAGTCGCTGTGATATCAGTTCAGGGCCATTATCTACACGTATAAAGCTTGGATAACCGCGCATAGTAGCGATCTGCTCTAAAACACGAACAACACGCTCTGCAGGCAGTGAAAAATCAATTTCAATTGCTAACGATTCGCGATTGAAATCATCTATCACATTTAATGTCCTAAATTTCCTTCCATTTGACAACGCATCCGACATAAAATCCATAGACCAAAAGGAGTTGGATTTTTTCGGTTGATGTAATGGTATTGATCCCTAGCTGGCACACGCTTCTTTGGCTTAATACGCAGGTTAAGCTCTAATTCACAATATACTTTATACACACGTTTATGGTTCCAAGTGTAACCCTGTCTTCGCAACCATCTGAACATTAGGCCGAATCCCCATCGTTTATGGCTATCTGCTAAACGCATAAGTAGCTCTGTAATTTCTTCTTTTTCATTAGTCGCCTTGGGCTTGCGCCTAGCCGTGGATCGGTGAATAGCATATAACGTACAAATACGGCGCTCAGAACAAGACCATGTTTCCATAGCCCACGCAACGAGGGCCTTTATTTGCGTGGGCTTTAGAGCTTTTTTAGCGTTTCCTTAAGGATTTCATTATCCATCTGAGCGTTTGCATACATGCGTTTCAAACGCAGGTTTTCATCCTCAAGCTCACGCAATCGCTTCATCATAGAAGCATCCATTCCGCTGTATTTAGCTTTCCATTTGTAAAATGTAGCTGCGCTAACCCCATATTCCCGGCATATATCGGCTGCTGGTACCCCTGCTTCAGCCTGTTTCAGCATGTCCAGTATCTGTGATTCGGTAAACTTCGATTTTTTCATTGTAGAGCTCCTTCGGTCCTATTTTGACACAAAACTCTACTTTTGACTGGGCTTAGTTTAAGGGAGGATTACCCTTTCATGGTGGTTAAATTCTAACAAATTGAAGGCCTAATTTCAAAACGCTTTAGGTATAGATGTCCTGTTTTCTATTCAAACTCAGAGAACGATTTCAAAAGACATGCTCATCAGGCACAACAAAACCATTTTCAGAATCATAGCGCCTGGCCAAGTGAATCGCTTGAGCCAGGCCAAGGTGACAGTTTGTGAAGGGCTATCTGGCAAGATTAAAATCCTTTACAAAAACCAGTCACTTCATTTTGAAGTCTACAAGAATCATCTACACGTTGACCAGCTTTTAAGTCGTAAAGGCGTCAATAGCTATCTCAATAAAATCAAACGACTTGAGAAGGCGTGTTGGCATCCAACTCACTTCTCCCCCATGCATCGCTAAATCCCTCTGTTCGCACCTATGCTTTGGTATAGCGCTCACCTCTCCCTTTACAGAAAGGGAGATACTCGGTCGCAAAGCGACCCTACGTCCCCTTTGTAAAAGGGGACCGATGGAGGCTTTAGCCGACATCAGGGGATTTTTACCACCCAAATCAGAGCATTCAGCAGACATCAACGTTTCAAATTAACATCATTATGCTAACCTGATATTAATCTCAGCGGACATTTCTATCTTGCCATATAGAGGACATCTCTACTTTGCCCTAACATTTGTAGAATCGAAAAAAATTGCTAGCACCAATTTAAATTTCGATCGCGGCACTCCGCGCATCTTGATGGAAATACTGAAAATAACATGATTGATTCCTGCGAATGGGTATTCTCAGGTACAACGTCGGCTCAACCCCATATATTTCTTCAATCTCTGCCTGAATGTCTTTCAGCACACTTTCTGATCTTAGAAAGACACCTGCATCGCAAGCATATATCGGATGAAGCTTACCCTGCATCAATACATGTCAAATTTTTGGTCGAGGAGTAATTAACTCAAATGAAATTTGATTCTTCAAAATTTCAATTGCTTGTTCGATGTTAATTCTTCTGGAACGATCTAGTTCTAAAAGCTGACCTAATAAGGGATTTTTAGAAATCCGATCGATATCCTCTAAGCTATTTGTTGGTTTTCTGCCATATAAAATTTCAAAAGTTAAAATTCCTAATGCCCAAATATCATTTGATTTATGTTGAATTGAAAAGTCTCTGGCATTTAGTTTTTCAAAGTATATAGGGTTTTGCGTATAGACCTGAAAACCATATGAATTAAATTTCTCATTATGACGAAAGTAATTCTGATAGCCGTTATCCCGACCTTTTTCATAAAAAAATTGGAGCTCCGGTGATTGGTATCCCATAGCTGCTAATGGTTCTGATTGAATTGAATTGCCAAAATCTATAATTTTAAGCGTATATGAATTATCATCAATGTGTATTATCAAATTTTCGGGCTTCAGATCTTGATGACATATGTTTTGAGAATGCAAAGCATTTACTCCATTAAATAAATCCAAAAGAAGGGAGTGTTTTTGATCAGACTCCAAAGTAGAAGTATTAAGAAGTTGCGCTAGAGTGAAATCCCCCTTAATAGAGTACATACTGATCTGTCTTCCTAGCCGTTTGAATATAAGAGGACCTTTATCATAAGAAACAATTTCTTTTTGATTAATATTTGATATCTCCACCTCAAGTTTAATATTATCATGTAGCATCTGAACAGAATCGCCTGATTCAGCAGATATAGATTCTAACTTAGTAACTAGGTTAAAATATTCGGTTGGCTCTACTCCATCAACACGCCAAGCGGGTTTACCTGATTTGAATGCACCAGAAGCTTTGGGTAATACTTGCTTGCTATTGTCGGCTAATTTACTTTTGGTCTCTAAAATTAACTTGAATTCACCATGTGTTGATCGGATGACCACAACTGAACGAGGCAAGCCAGTATCATTCTTTTCAAAACGGCAACTGTCACCAGGTTGCAATGATTCGATTGCCTTTAATATCTGAGGATCGTCTTTCAGAAAAAAATCTATTAATTTTATATAATCATTTTCCGATATAAGACTACTTAGTTTAACATTTGGTGGATTATTTCTTGCTTGAGCTAACCGCTTCAAAAAGTTATTTATTGTATCTACCATGTTTGCCTCCGTATGGAAATAGCTACTAGTATGTAGACAGGCTTAATGCCTTCTAGTTCAATCACGCGCTTTTAATGTAGCGGCAAGATAGAAATGTCCGGTTCAGCAAGATAGAGAAGTCCTGCAAAAACAGCTAGTTAGAGCTATAAGTGGTAACATCTCAATAAGTCCGGGTAATGCGTGTAACTAAAACAAAAATTTGTTATTCTATGCGACATGAAGTTATCCCCTCGAATACCAGGCTTGAACTCGGAATTTGCAAAACAAGAGTTGCAAATTCAAAATGACTTGCTGCGTGATTTGATTCAAAACCAATCCGAGACAATACACCGGCAAGCAAATCAAATTGATCGATTGCATCATATTATTCAAAAGCAAGCTGTGGAACTTGAAGAGTTAAAAACAGAGATCCGACGGCTTAAACAACTTAAGACAAAGCCAAAGATTCGACCCAGCAAGATGAACAAAGACGATGACAATACTAACAATAGCAATGGAGGCAAACGCGCTGGTTCTGAAAAGCACAGTAAACGAGGCGCTGTTGTTATTCATCACACAGAGATTGTTAAAGCAGAAGGTGTGCCTAAAGGTTCAAAATTTAAAGGGTACCAAGAATATCTTGTACAAGGCTTGGAAATAGTAGTTGAAAATCGATTATTTAAACTGGAACGATGGCAATTACCTGATGGAAGCTATCGGGTAGCGCCTCTGCCAGAGGCTATTAGAGGACGTCACTTTTCGGCGACGCTTCGAGCTTATATCTTGCACCAACATCATCATCAAGGTGTAACACAACCGCTATTATTGGCTCAATTGCGTGAGTGGGGCATTGAAGTATCAAGTGGTCAGTTAAACCGCATATTAACGGAAAACAAAGAAATATACCTAAAGCGTTTTGAAATTAGGCCTTCAATTTGTTAGAATTTAACCACCATGAAAGGATTCACTTTAACACCAGAAGACTTAGAGATACTTCGTTCAGCTCATAGAGATGCTAAACGGACGAACGCCAATGCAGCCTATAGGATTAATGCCGTTATTCTTCTTGGGACGGGATGGACATTAAGGCAAGTGAAAAACGCACTTCTTCTTGATGATGAAACATTGCGTACTTATGTTGAGAGATATTGCGACGGCGGTATTGCTGGTTTACTTTCTACAAAATACAAAGGTCGAGATTCTTTATTAAGCGAGCATCAAGAAAGCTTGTTATGTGCTGAGCTTGATAGGCGCATACACTTAACGTCACAATCTGTGATTGAATACGTCCATAATGAATTTGGCATTCAGTACAGCATGAGCGGGATGCGAGACCTGTTGCATAGGTTTTGATATGAATACAAGAAGCCAAAGCTTGTTCCTGGCAATCCAGATATTGATGCACAAGAAGAATTTATAAAATATTTTGAAGATTTTATGCACAACAAGCCATCTGGTGTTGAGGTTTTATTTGCTGATGCGGCGCACCCTGAACATAATACAATGGCTGCATACGGCTGGATAAAGCGTGGTGAAAAGAGAGAACTAAAGAAAAACAGTGGCCGTCAACGTTTAAACCTTCATGGTGCAATCAATGCAGAAACGCATGAGGTCACTGTGATTGAGTCTGAGACGGTCAATAAAGACTCAACGCTTCAACTTCTTGAGATACT
The DNA here is from genome assembly GCA_046348545.1 of Gammaproteobacteria bacterium. Taxonomy (GTDB): domain Bacteria; phylum Pseudomonadota; class Gammaproteobacteria; order Berkiellales; family Berkiellaceae; genus JAXMEB01. The sequence continues at coordinate 229,427 of JAXMEB010000004.1, read as the reverse complement.
GGAACAGAAATATTTTTATGCCACGATGATATGCGTCATATTGGATAATGCGCGTTACCACTATTCTAAAGAAGTTAAAGAGTGGCTGCACGGAAAAAACATCAAGCTTGTTTTCCTACCTGCGTATTCACCCAACTTGAATTTGATTGAAAGACTTTGGAAGTTCTTCAAAAGGAAAGTGCTTTATAATAAATATTATGAAAATGTGCAAGAGTTTAGAGAGGCCTGCATTGATTTCTTTAGCAACATCAATCAGCATTCAAAGGATGTTGCTAAATTTATGGATGCAGATTTTGAAATGGCGTAAGACCTAATTTCAAAACGCTTTAGGTATATTAATATCAACCTTGCCCCATTGCCAGTTGGTTCTGTCCATACTTAGTTGCCATTTTGAATTGTTTGGCAAAAAATATTGTGCAATAAATTTTGAAAGCGTCTCAAAACTGAAAGCATTAAATTCTTTTAAAAATCGTCTTATGCGCTTGTAGCGGGCTTCAAAAGCACCACCGGTAATCATCGCTTGTGCTAATTCGACGAGATTAACCGTTCGGACGGTGATAAGGGCAACTAAAATTTGGGTTAAACAGTCGAGACGTCTATTGTCGATTTTGAAATATGGCTTTAGAATGGCCTTTAACTCGCTGATTGAAAACATCAGGTACACCTCTTTTTTGACAATCGAGATTATACACTTTTTGTTTTTATTTCAGCGAGTTACTAGCAAAGCTGACCTTCCAACTAAATAGTTTTGTCCTGTACAGAGACTTTGTCTACACTCCTGCGTCTCGAACGCTCGGCGCCTACCCGAAAATTCATCTGTTGTGGGTATAGCTAATATATATACAAACGAATCAGCCATGGTATAGTTTTTTTCTAGATTCCCGCTTTCGCGGGAATGACTACCTAAATGTGATTTTAATTACACGTAGCAGCACTTGCAACTTTAGTGACACGCCCTAGATAGATTAACTGTTATACCGACAACAGCTGAATTTTCCGCTAGGCGCCGAGCCCTTGAGCAACCGGAGTGTACACAAAGTACATGAGGATTGCGAAATGGGCGATGGGAACAACCCCGAAAATTCAGCTGTGAAGGGTATATATCCACGAGTCATTGAATACCAAACAGGCAGTACCCTCAGTTGGGATTAGTGCTTTAGCACAGGTCTTTTTAGAATCATTTAAAATATTTTTCTATCCCTTTTTGCCAAGGTAGAACATTAATTTCACCAAAACACTTAGCCTTTTCATCTCTTGAAAAACAAACTGCTTCGCATTCACCAAAGTCACTCACAATTTTAGAATAAGATGCAACATCTTCTTTTCTCAAGTCGGTACTACTTTTAATTTCAATAAATAGGATCTTCTCGCCAGGCCTTTCAACAACCAAATCAATTTCAGCATGATCTTTTGTCTTTAAATATGAAAAACGATACTCAGATTTATAATAAGCAGCCATTCTTAAACATTCCAAGATAATAAAATGTTCAAATGCTTCCCCATAAGCACTTGTGGAAGGCAACAGAGACACAGAAAGCATTCGTGACAAAGCTCTAACCACGCCCGGATCAAAATAATAAAATTTTGGCTTTGCGCTCAATCGCTTTCGAAAAGAATGTTGAAAAGGTTCCAAGAAAAAACCTATCAAAGTATCTTCTAAAATTGAGAAATATTCTTTAACAGTCTTGTCATCAACCCCCACATCGCGAGCGATATTTGAAACATTAATAATTTTACCATTAGAAAGAGCTGAGACTTCTAAGAATTTTCTAAATGGATCGAGTTTTCGAATAAATTGCTCAACCCAAATTTCCTCCTTAAGATATGTTTGAGCATACGCTTGAAGAAAACTTGTTTTCTCTTCATCATTTGTCATAGAAAATATGCCTGGCAACGTGCCCCATTTCAATGCATCATTCAACTGAAATGCTTCATCTAATTCAAATGACGTAAAAGGGTAAAGATGATAAACAAATGCACGCCCAGCTAATAAATTTGATCCGCCATGCTTTAATTTACGTGCACTTGAGCCTGTCATAATAAATTTTTTTTCTGTACTTTCAATTAATTTATGAACAACGTCCAACAATTTAGGGATCTTCTGTATCTCATCAATAATAATGTATTGAATCTCAGACTCTAACGCCAATACTTCTGCTTGCAATATGGAAGGATCTCGCGCATAACGCTCTTCTAACGCCGGATCAAGTAAATCAATCCATAAAGCTCCCCTTATGCCATACCGATTTTTTAATAAAGTACTTTTACCAGTATTTCTTGCTCCAAATAAAAAAAAATTACGATGTTCTGGTAACTTTAAGGAACGAGTAATTAAGCCCATTATTAGACCACACTCCATTTTTGTACGCCTTTTTCGGAGTATAGTCTATTTTTTTGGGATTTGCCAAAACTACCAAAGAGATACTACACACATAAAATTCAGAAACATAACTTGACTATCTAGATCAGCTCTGGTACCGTGAGCACTTCTCTGACAGGCGGTCGTATTAAAGCGATAATCGCTTGCCTAAGCAGACGTGAGGTCATAAACATGTATGAATTAAACAAGCTAGATTTGCATACCATTGCAGGCGGATGCGATGAAGCCCCAGATAATGTGACAGATATTGTCTCAAATAGTATTTTGACTTGGAATAAACTACAAGCTGGCGCAGCAATCGGCGCAATATTTGGCGCTATTAAAGCCTATCACTATAATGCAAGCCCGGTTTCATATATTCCTTTTATCATCAGTGGGCATTTTTCAGGTATGATCGTTGAAGCCGCGATAAAATTCGCTCATTTGACGAAAAAACGAATCACAACCGGCGACAGAACGATCGTTCCCATCCGTGATGCATTTTGCAAGTAGCGAGGAAACATCATGAGAAATTTAGCTATCAATGAAATGAATTTAATAAGCGGTGGCAATTTATTTGAAGATGCTATAGACGCTGTCCAATCTGAAACCACCCTAGAAATTATGGGTGCCTTAGCGCTAGGCGCATTAGGCGCCATCAGTAAAGGGCAAGGCGCTCAACGGATTGGTTATGGTATCAACTATGCTATAGCGGGCTGGGCGGCAACCGCCCTAGTACTCATACCGGGGTATAACAATGGGCTCTTAGGTGCATATATCAAAGGTGATCTCTGTACCGTCATCTCGACACTCTGGCCATTTGAACGAAAAAATGCTCGAAGGCGCTTAAAACATTAATCGATCGCATATGGGAGCTCTCTCATGTCTTATAATGACATTCAAACCGAGCATGGGAAACAGGTTGAAAAATTAAAGAAAAATACGGCACTCAAAAGGAAAGATCTTCTATCTGAGCAGGATGATATCTTTGCGCCAGTTGCAACCTCGCATCCATCTCAAACACAATCGCTACAAAACAATGAGACTTTCTCTACATTAGTGAAAGAACATTATGCGGCTGAACTCAAGACAGAGAAAGGCCTGGTTGCTCAAAGCTATGACGGTTGGTTTACTTGGACACCAATGATTCATACCGCATCTCGAAAAGAAATTGAGACGCGCGCCCTTAAAAATCTAACCCTTAAAGCCCTAGAGGCGCAAGCCCTTGCAGAAGCGGCAAAGCATCGTTTAGATACGCTGGACATCACATTCAACAAGGCCCATCAAAATCTAGAGGATGCTTTATCAAATCTAGAAGAAAAGAAAAATACACTTGATCACATCAATGCTTCACTCAATGCTCTAGAAGCAGAGTTTCATATCTTTAATGAAACAGCACATACCCTGGATGCAAAATTGAAAAGCATAGACCCTGCTCTTGAATTACCTGAGGTGCGCAACTGGCATGATATCAAAACCTTTTTGGAGTATGTCGGACTTAAACAAAACACTCTAGAGACTGTTAAAGAAGCTCTGAGCATCCACCCTGAATATTTAGCTGAATTTGAAGCTTATCAAACCATGCGAGAGATGCAGGTTAACTTAAGAGAAACATATGACAAAACTATCAGCGATCGCCATCAAGCAGAAAGAGGCTACGCTGAAGCTAACGAACAATATGACCACAACCTCTTGCAATTCAAGCAAAGCTTAGAGAATCTTCAAAGCGCTCAAGCAGAGATTGTTGAAACTTTTAATTTAAATTCGATTGACCAACTTAATCAATATATTGCCTTAAAGGATGTGTTGGGACAATTATACCTTCAAGGTTCACCCCATGCAGAGTATGTAATGCCTCATCTAGCAGAGGAGTTGCCCCAAGCAACCCCCTCAACGCCATTAGTCTCAGAACCCACACCCCCACCGGCGCCAGTGATCACACTACCAGAGTTTGAACCGGTTAAGCCGCATTTTGATTGATAGGGTAAGGAATGGCACAATGGTGGCACTATGGCAGGCACACAACACTACTCTCAACCCAAACAAAGGTTTGTTAAATCTCTAAATCAATGGGATTTAATCATTCTACTCCTTTTCTTTGGCCTACTCGCGATGATGGGGTGGGGGTTACAACAAATGACTGTGCCCTACCATGTGGGGCAATCCATCGAAATCTCTCTTGACCCCGGTATGCTCCCCGGGTACGCCGTTCGCACACTCTTAAGAATGGGCATTGCATTACTCTTTTCACTGCTCTTCACCTTTACTATCGGTACACTTGCAGCTAAAAGTCACTCAGCAGAAAAAATCATATTACCTTTTATTGATATCATGCAATCCGTGCCAGTATTGGGTTTTCTCTCAATCAGTGTCTTAATGTTCATCAGGCTATTCCCTGGTAATCAATTGGGACCAGAATGCGCTGCCATTTTTGCTATCTTCACCTCCCAAGTATGGAATATGGCTTTAAGTTTCTATCAATCCTTAAGAACGGTTCCCAAAGATCTGCAAGAGGCGGCAAAAATCTATCACTTCAGCAGATGGCAGAAGTTTTGGCGATTAGAAGTCCCCTTTGCGACCCCTGGGTTGCTCTGGAACACCATGATGTCGCTTTCGGCAGGCTGGTTTTTTGTCGTTGCCTCAGAAGCTATTTCGGTTTCAAATCAACATATCACATTACCAGGGCTAGGCTCTTATATTAGTCTAGCAACTGAACAATCAAATTACTGGGCAATCGCGTACGCCATTATAACGATGTTATTTGTAATTATTGCTTACGACCAATTAATCTTCAGACCGTTGGTCGCTTGGGCTGAAAAATTCAAACCTGAGCCCAACGAAGAAATTGAAGTGAGTGGTAGTTGGTTTTTGAATCTCTTGCAAAGAGCGACATTAAGTAAATTGATGAATCGCTTTTTCGATCATTTTAAAGATTGGGCCTTTCATCCGAAACCATTGAAGCACCGCTTTAACCGTCGCCTGTCTCCCAAAGTCAGACATGCCATTTCAGTCACCGCACTCACTTTTTGGAATGGGCTACTCCTCGTCAGTATCCTAGGTGCCACATTGATGTTAGCTCATTTTATTTATAAAGAAGTCACCTGGCACGAAATCACTCGCGTCTTGTTTCTAGGCCTTATTACTACTTTCAAAGTCGCCGTACTCATTATATTGTCATCATTGATTTGGGTACCCATTGGCGTTTGGATAGGATTGAGGCCCCGGGTGACTCGGATTGTTCAACCCTTTGTTCAAATCTTTGCTGCATTTCCAGCCAATTTGCTCTACCCAGTGATCTTCATGCTGATTATGCGGTACGATCTCAACGTAGAGATCTGGAGCGCACCCTTGATGATCTTGGGAACGCAATGGTACATCCTCTTTAACGTCATCGCAGGGGCCAGTAATTTACCAATGGAAATTCGTCTTGCAACTGAAAATTACGGCGTCAAAGGATGGCTTTGGTGGCGCAAACTTACTTTGCCGGCGATCTTCCCGTACTATGTCACCGGTGCAATGACTGCTGCAGGCGGGTGTTGGAATGCCAGCATTGTGGCAGATGTCGTCACCTGGGGAAACACCACACTCAAAGCAACTGGCCTAGGCGGTTATATTGAGAACTTTACTCGTCTTGGTGATTTTCCTCGAATTGCACTTGGCATTGCCGTCATGTGTCTATTTGTCACCATCATTAATCGTTTAGTTTGGCGAAAACTATACGATCTAGCTGAAACTCGGTATAGCGTAAATTAATATGGCAAATGATAAAAATATTCTCTTCCAGGTCCAAGACGTCAAAAAAACCTTTCGCTCATCCGAAGGACAAGAAATTGTTGCTTTAGATCATATCAATTTTACAGTTTTCGAGAATGAGATTGTTGCCCTGCTTGGTCGGTCAGGCTCCGGGAAATCAACACTCCTTAGAATCATCGCTGGACTGGTTAAGCCCACGCAAGGCCAAGTGCTTTATCGGGGCCAAAAAGTACACGAACCCGTCCAAGGCATTGCCATGATCTTCCAAAGCTTTGCACTTTTACCCTGGCTAACCGTTCTACAAAATGTCGAAATTGGGCTCGAAGCACAAGGCGTGCCCCGTGCAGAAAGACGTAGACGAACTCTAAAAGCCATCGATATGATTGGCTTAGATGGTTTTGAATCGGCCTACCCCAAAGAACTCTCTGGCGGTATGAGACAGCGTGTGGGTTTTGCACGTGCGCTTGTAGTTGAACCCGAACTGCTCCTCATGGATGAACCTTTTTCTGCGTTGGATGTCTTAACCTCAGAAAATCTAAGGAGCGACTTACAAGATTTATGGCTTCGTAAAACAACTCGCACGAAAGGCATCTTACTGGTCACTCACAGCATTGAAGAAGCGGCCTTGATGGCCGATAGAATTATCATTTTTGGTAGCGATCCTGGCCATATTCGTGCGGAGCTAACCGTACCCCATCCTTTACCGCGAGATCCTCAAAGCCCTCATGTTCGTAAGCTTATCGATGATATCTACGTATTAATGACAACCAGTGAAAAAGAAAAACGGGTGCGCAAGGAAGATGCAGGGATTGATTTTGAAAGAATGGGTCTTGGATATCGCTTACCCGATGTCGGCGTTTTCGAGCTGACAGGGATGGTGGAAACTTTAAATACTCCAGAACATCAAGGTCAAATCGTCGACCTACCCGAATTGGCTGATGCACTTCACTTAGAGGCCGATAGTTTATTCCCACTCACAGAAGCCCTTGAAATTCTAAGATTTGCTAAGGTCTCTAAAGGCGATATCACCTTAACTGAAACAGGGATCGCTTTTGCAAACGCGGACATTCTGCATCGTAAAAAGATTTTTGCAAAACAACTACTATTAGTCCCACTAGCACAACACATTCGGGCCATTTTAGATGAAAGACCCAATCATCGAGAATCTGAAAACTTCTTTCTGAGTGAACTAGAGGAATATTTGTCAGAAACGGAAGCTGATCGCGTCTTAACGGTGATGATCGACTGGGGCCGTTATGCCGAAATCTTTGCATATGACTACGATTCGGGTGATCTCAGTCTTGAAAACCCTAAATAATCACGAGCACGAAATTGTAGGAGCGTGGCGCTGCGCCGGTCCCATGCAATATGGGCGGGCAAGCAGACCCGCCCCTACGGCCTTCACTAGATTACTTCTGATCCTGTGCTTGATAGGTACACTCTGCTTTACCACATTCGCTAGGGCGGATCCGCGTCTGTTACTCGTCAAAATTCAAGGCGTCAGGAAAACGATCAAGGAAAATATCCGGGCTGAACTCGCTATTGAATCCTATAAAAATAAATTATTAGAAGATGTTCAAGTATCGCAGTTAATCTTTCACGCTAAAGAAGATATACAAGCTGCTTTGGAGCCTTTTGGATATTATACTGCTGATATCGAAATCAAACGAAAAAAGACAAATAAATACCATCGACTCACTATCAAAATAAAATTAAATGAGCCCATTAAAGTACAGGCTATTCACTGGCAAATAGAAGGTGAAGGCGAGCATCACCCAGCGTTGATAAAATTATTTGAAACCTTCCCACTCCATCCAGGCGACACGCTAAAGCATGAACCCTATGAAAACGCAAAACGAGATCTTCTAGCTACAGCGTACTTCTCTGGCTTTATCAAAGCCGAGTTTTCAACGCATGATATCTATATTAATTTAGAAACAAAACAAGCAAATATCTATCTAACTCTTAATACTGATAGGCTCTATACCTTTGGTGAAGTGGATTTTTCAGATACTTATTTTAAAGACCGCTATCTGAACAGATTTATTCCTTTCAAAGTTGGCAATCCATTTCAACCAGACGGGCTTTTAGCACTACAACGGAATTTGATTTTAAGTGATCAGTTTTCACAAATTAAAATTGACCAATCTCCAAACGAATTAGATGCAACCATCCCAATTCATGTTGAACTGGAGCGCGCAAAGCCTAATAAATACACTTTTGGAGCAGGCTATGGTACCGACACAGGCATTCGCGGTGTTGCAGGATGGGAAAGACGATGGATTAATCGACTGGGACATCGCTTTAGCCTTCAAGGAAATTTATCACAAGTATACAATCAAGGATATGCCGAATATAAAATCCCTGGATTAGATCCTATTCAAGATTACACAGCTTTCTCAGCCAGCGCCTCAGAAGATGAATATAGCGAGAAAGAAAGTGAATTCTGGCAATTAGGGATTAGCAACAAACGAAACTTTAATGCTTGGGATAGAATCCTTAGTCTCTACTATCGACAAGAGCGATTTAAAGAATTCGATAACCTTCTTAAAAATAATGAAAAACTATTATTACCGACTCTTGAGCTGTCTCGTATTGAAAAAGATGATCCAATCAACCCATTAGATGGCTATTTGATTGGAATGAAACTGACAGGCAGTATCGATACCCTCTTCAGTGATGCAAGCTTTACTCAATTGACCGCTCGATTAAATTGGCTCAAAACCTTAAATCGCAAGCATATCTTATTATTCAGAACACAACTCGGCATTACGGCGCCGAAGGACGTTCAAAAGCTACCCCTTTCTATGCGATTCTACGCAGGGGGCGACAACAGCTTACGTGGCTTTGGTTACCGTACTTTACCAATGAGTATCAATAAAGCAGGTCAGAATATCTCAGTTGGTGGCGCTTATTTAGGGATATCCAGCCTTGAATGGGAATATCGCCTGAAATCGCCTTTAGGTATTGCTACTTTTGTAGATGCTGGCAATGCTTTCAGAGGATTTGATGACACGGTTGAAGCCGGTGCTGGATTCGGTATCCGTTGGCATACACCTATCGGCCCCTTGAAGGTCGATCTAGCCAAACCACTCACCAAAGCTGCAGATGCCTGGCGCCTACATGTCACTTTTGGCACTGGCCTATAATTAAAGGCTCTATACTCTTACTCTTAGTAGCCGCTATCATGTAGTATGCAGTTAGTCCACTAGTTTTAATCTATGCTTTTGTATAGCTTGTTAGCAGGTGCAGGTTATGGGATTGCTAAAATTGAGCCAAGTCGTCTTTGGCAAGTTGGCAGAATCGCTGCACGCACAGAAACGCTAGAGGCAATTAGTTCGGCTCTCGCTTTAAAGAATGCGGTTGAACACCCTGAAATTTGGTATGCGACCTATGATGTCGAATGCACGCCTGTTTTATGGCCCAAAGATAGACTCTATGCTTTAGGTCAGCTGATTGAAGAAAAACGACATGAAGAGGTCATCTGGGGAAAGCCTGTCCCTGAAACATTGACAGAAAGTGCGCTCTGGGGGCTAAAGCGCATCCAAGATGCACTAGCTCGTAAATTTTCAAGCGCTGGTTGGCAATTAAAACAAATTCAGAAAGTCACTGCGCCAATTATTTCTAATCCAGGCGATGTTAAATTAGTTGCAGAATATTATCGTGATCACCCCACCTTTGTCGATTTCGCAATCTCATCCTTTTCCAATATCACTGACTTTTTCAATCGAAGACGATTTAAAGCTGAACACGAAAATGACTATATGGTTTACTTAAATGCGGCTAATTATAATGATGAAAATCTGGAATGGGTCAATCTCCCCAAAGGACTTGAAAAAGAAATTTATCATGCAATGAAAAATATTTCTAAGCTTGAAGCGCCCCCCAGTCAAGGTGTTTTTTCACGAATCTGGTCAGGTCTCGTCAGTCCATTAACATTTTTCAAAAAATTGACTCATGATTACAAAGTACTGGCTGCACGTCGAGAAGCAAAGAAAATGCTCTTGGATGATACAGCCTTTCCAGGCTTCAATGTATTGATGGATCAAGATCCTAGTAAAGCGACATTAACATCTGAGACGGCGATTAATGAGCTTGCCAGAATTCTGATTGATAAAAATCCAATCGCACCCGATCAAATATCCACTCTCAAACGAACCATTTCAAACCAGGCAGAAATAATTCAACTTCAAAACACAAAAGACAAAATTTTATTTGAACTTGACAGAGCCTTTTCAAATAGTGAAATTCTTCAAAATGAAATAAAGACTATACAGCTTACGTTAAACGAAAAAGAAGAACTAATTCAGAAAACCAATCAAAACATAGAGCACCAAATTGAACTAACCAAATGGGCAGTGACAGCACTTGAAATTGCTGAAAAGAAAATTGCATCCAACCCCGAAAGCAGTGAAAAAATTAAAAATGAAACGATTCCAGCATATGAAAAACAACTTAAAGAGGCGATGCATCTCAAAGAAGAACTAGAAGAACAATTACATCAATTCAAGAAAAGCATGCACAATTTACAAAACCAACTGAATGGACTATCTATTGCCTTAAAACGCGAAGGTGAAATCAGCACGATCCCCTTTATTGAGAATTTCAGAAGTCAACTTAAAAGCTGCAATCCGATTGTTGCTGAATATTTAAAACAAACCATTCAAAGTGCACCCAACATTAAGGATTTAAACGAACAAAACATTGATATTTTATTAAAATGCGCATTGCATCCTAATTTTTTGAATTTACCAAAGTCTGCTAGAGACGTTCTATTTTTTCATATTTTAGAAAACAAATCCCATCTGAGTGACTATTATGAAGAATATCTCATGCAAATTCTTGATCTAGCCAAACCAGGCATCAATATAAAAACTAAAGAAGACAACATAGAAACCGAGCTCTTTAACCAAAAAGATAAATGGTTTGGTGAGCTTTTCAGCATGCCAGACTTAAAGTCTTTTAGGGGTAAGATTGATACTATTAAGAGAATTATATCATCAAAACTTGAAGTCGAAGTTCGAAAAGATCTTCATTTGCAGACAGATTTTTTTTGGCAATCGGCGATTAAAAAGCTTAATCTATATGATATACCCGATCTTGATGAGCATCAAAAACTATTTAATGATAGAATTCTAGAGCACGATGTGCTCAGAATCGTCATTAGAAACCTTCAACAAGAATTATATGAAACGGCTTCAATTTCAGACAAAACTAAAGAATCCATTCCAAAACTGATTGAGAACAATACGAGAGAATTTTTCATAACACTGAAAAGTGCTCAGACAAAATTGCGGGAAGAGAAAGGAGAAGAATTAGATTTGATGTCTGAATCTTTCAGGAAAATGTATGAATATTGGGCAACCAGCCTAATGATAGATCCCGACCCTAAGGCTTCAAAGGACGAATTGAACAAAATGGCAGAGGAAATCGACAGGCTTGCGCAACGCTTTAAATTGTATGCTGTTCGTCAACTACTATTCCCTTTTGTCAAACAGACCTCCGAATACCAAGCATTACCAAAAGCTTATCAAGAGCCTTTGCTAGACACGATGATAGTCGCTAATTCCGTTTCAGAGTTGGTTCAAGCCTGGCAACTGATTCCCAAAAAAATGGAATACTTACAATTACTCGCGAATCATCCTGTTCAAAAACAACTCGCACCAGCTTATCAAGATGCAGGGTTGATAGAGAGCATTGCTATTGCACAAACCAGTGAAAAACTAGAACTAGAAGCACAAATGCTCAATGATAAACTAGCCTTCTTGCATGAATTATCAAAAAATAAAACCATCTTAGCACTGCCTGATGAGCTACAGAAAGAACTGATGGGCAAGATTACCGCTGCCGATACTGTTAATAATTTACGCGGACGAAAGCGATTTGCAAATGATTTTATTAAAAATGTTGAACTAATCCAAAGCCATGAACGCTATCATAGCCTTTCTAAAACTCAAGAATACACAGCCTACGCCTCTCTACTTGCTGCATTTTCATCCCAAAAGCAAGAAATGGCCGTCATTCGTCAAACCATGTCTCAGTCTGCTGGGACCTATACCGGTTCAATCAGGAGCTGGGGCGCTTGGTTAATGCAACCTATAACTCAAATCGCAAGCACAGTATGGTCCTATACGCCCACTATGCCTTATCCATTTGTAGATCCAAGGCCTATTTTCAATCAGCCTTATAGCGGTTACGAACATGTAGCCAGCACAGCGATCAAGCAACTTGACGCCTTACTGGTAAATGATTCATCTGAAAAAGATAAACTGATGGATACCCTCTATCAGATGCTTGGCGAAATAGAAACGCCCTCTCTTGAACAAAAGATCACAAGCACCCTTGACGTGATTGAGACAGTGAAAAAAGCTCTCACTAGCGGTGTGTTCGAGACTAAAAAAGATAATACTGAAAAGGAAATAGCGCCCGAAGCTGATCTCTTAAAACCAATCGGGCCCTCTAAAAAATCGGGTGCTTAATAATCTGACCGATTTGAATTTATGAGCTCGCACCCTCTATCGCTTCTGTGTATAATAAGTAACTTACTTAAAAATTAGCCAATCAACTCATTTCACATGTTTCGCTACTCTGCAGCCCTGATATTGTGCGTTTTTTTTAGTGCACTTTACTTCTTCACCTTTACGGATGAAGGTAGCCATTATTTCATAGTAAAAATATTACCCAGATGGGTTGATGGTTATCAAATAGATGGTTTTTCTGGAAATCTCAGCCATCATTTTGTTTTAAAACAGGTGAATCTACAACATAAAGACTATCAGCTCACAGCTGACCACATTGAAATTAAGTGGAGCCCCATCACGCTTTTTAGAGGTCAATTCAATCTCCAAACACTAACCATCTCGAACTTTAAGCTCAAGCTGCCCGATGCGCCTTCCTCTGACACGAATTTGAATTTCGACGACCTTGATTTTGAAAAACTCCGCTTACCTAAGCTTGAACAATATGTGACAACTCGTCTCCCTATCAATATTAAACAAATGAATTTAATAAAGGGAAAAATTCGGTCCCATGCTTTTAAGCTAAACATTGATACCTTGGAAGCCAATCAAATCGATTTCAACCACTTAACATTCAAAGCACTTCATTTTGAAGCCAAACCGGGGCACATTCATATTGAATCTAAAGCTGAACATTATCAAATCTCTTGGAAGCTTCAATTTAAAAATTTAAATTACTACCTGAATAGCTTAACCGGCGATCTTTTCACAGAAGGCACTGCTTACCTGCATAAACAGAATTTAATTTATACTAAAACAACGTTTACAGCTCGAAGTGAATTATTACAATACCAAGATCATCTCATTAAAAATCTAACTCTCTATACTGAGCCGAAAGAGAAATATCATGCACTTACTCTAGATGGTATTTACAATGGACATTCGATCAAAGGCCAAGTTGAAACTGAGATGTATCAACGTAACATTGATGCCAGACTCAAACAGTTTAAACATGCAACAGGTCAAATTTCTATATCTTTCAAAAAAAGGATTCATGCTAAATGGGATCTGAAAGTACTTGGGCAAAATGAGATGGTAGGCCATATTCATCTACAGACCAAACCGCCTTTCACGCTTTCGGGCTCCATACAGACGACGATCAAGGATTTCAAATTTATAGACGATTATTTACCAAACATCAAAAACTTAAAAGGGCATGGTCATTCTCAATTTAAAGTCAGCGGTTCTTTTTTTAACCCTCAATTTGATGGTGTGGCCATTGGAGAGCAAATCAGTTTTCGTCTGCCGCACTCTGGCGCACAAACTAACATTGATATGATCGAAATTAAAGGTCTCGGCAAACCATCTCTGCTGGTCAATGCAACTGGCACTGTAGGCGAAGGGGCATTTACCTTAACGGGTACCGCTAAGCTGGAAGACGAATCGCCTGAACTGAGGTTGCATTTTGAAGGCAAGCAGCTCGTTGTCAGTAATTCACCCGAGTATTATATTGTTGCAAACCCTGTATTATCATTAACTTTTCAAGATGGCAAAACCGAGCTCACCGGCGAAGTTTGGATACCCAATGCCCGCATTCTTCCTAAAATTAAAAATGGGCATGTTGGGCGTTCTAAGGATATCAAATTTGTTTCGAAGACCCCAAAAAAAGAACCGGTCTTAAAGTTTAACGATTCCGTTCACACAGACATCAAATTTAAATTAAGTGATAAGGTTCATTTTGAAGGATATGGATTAAAATCTAATGTTACGGGTGAAATCAGGGTGACACAGAAAAAAAACCGCACCCTTCGAGCCGTAGGCACGTTACATCTCAAAAATGGAAAATATAAAACCCACAATCGCAATTTGGATATTTCATACGGACAAATTATGTTTACGGGAGGCCCCATTACACAACCTCTATTAGATATTCGAGGTGAAAAGAAAATTACACAACTCAACAAAGCTCATAAAAACATTCAAGATTTAACGGTTGGTTTACACCTGAAAGGGCCTTTACATGCCTTTAAATTAATCCCGTTCTCTAAACCTGCCTTACCAGAGTCAGATATTATCTCTTATCTAGCACTAGGCCAAGCTTCAAACCAAGGGGGGATCCCCGGCACGCTACTCTTAGATTCGGCTTCTCAAATCTCACAATTATTCGGTCAAGGCGATATTCTCAATTACGATCTCGCCTCAAAACTTAAGTTTGATATTGGAATTCAAACACCTGCTCAGGTCACAACTGGCCAGTCCCCTCTAGAAGAAACCGCTATCACCATTGGAAAACAATTGTCCGAAAAATTATATTTAAACTACAGTGTGGGGATCTTAGATTCCGCGAGTCAGGTTGGACTAAAATACCTGCTTGGCAAAAACATTTCTCTAGAAGCTCAAACCGGTACCAAAGGTACTGGTGCTGATTTCTTAGTCACATTAGAAGGGCGTTAACCAAACAGGATCCTCTCATCTAACCCCTGATCTTCAATCATATTTTTCAATTGAAGCAACGCTTCGACTTGTATCTGTCTGACTCTCTCTCTCGTCAGTCCCACTTCTCTACCAACGTCTTCTAGCGTAGCCTGCTCATACCCTCTTAATCCAAATCGTCTTGAAATAACCTCTCGTTGCTTCTCAGGCAACACATTAAGCCAACGTTCGACGCGAATTTTAAAATCTTTTTCTTGCAACCACTCAACTGGATCCGATTCTGCATCATCGGGTACATTATTAGAGAAAGTGCGCTCTGAATCATCACTCATAGGCGCATCTAGTGAAGAGACTCTTTCATTCAAATTTAATATTTTTTCAACATCATTGACAGGCTTGTTAAGCTTATTGGCAATATCTTCCGCTGTTGGCTCATGATCGAGCTGATGAACCAACCCTCGACTAGCTCGTAAATATACGTTCAGTTCTTTAACAACATGAATCGGCAAGCGAATAGTACGTGTTTGGTTCATAATGGCACGTTCTATGGTTTGACGGATCCACCATGTCCCATAGGTCGAAAATCGAAAACCCCGCTCCGGATCGAATTTCTCAACCGCGCGGATTAATCCTAAATTACCTTCCTCAATCAAATCCAGTAACGCTAGTCCTCGATTTAAGTAGCGTCTTGCAATTTTAACGACAAGTCTTAAATTAGATTCAATCATTCTATTGCGAGATCGAGTACAACCGGCTTGCGCTTTTTTAGAATATAAAACCTCCTCTTCTGCACTTAAAAGCGGGGCTTTACCAATTTCTCCAAGATAGAGATGAGTAGCATCTAAGACCTGTTTATTCTGAGAAACGAATGGTTCTAAATCTTCTTGTGTGAGTGTTTGATCTTGATCAAGATTGATCAATTCTTCGAGAGGCTCCGCTTCAATCAGATCATCAAGTTCATGAGCTAAATCTAGGGATGTGTCTTCTGTAAAAAAATTTCCGGTATCCAATTCTTCTTCGAATACATCCCCTTGCCAATCCTGTGCCATAGCTACTCAGTCCTTTTTATTATTTAGTAGTATCAACTGACTCCATACCTCCTGGCGCTTCCCCAGCGGATCCAAAGACACACTAGATAATGCGAACCAATCTGAGGGAGTCGGGTTTTCAGGCTATGTTAAACATCATGATTTGATATCAGCCGAATCACAGCTTCTAATTCCTTCAGCAAATGATCAAACCGCTCTTGCCCTAGCCCATGTACGAGCTTATTCTGAGCTAGCTCCCAAAGCGGAACGCCCTTTATCAAAACCTCTCGCCCTTTTTCAGTAAGCGCATACGCTTTCGAGCGCTTATCTCTAGGCGCTATCGTTTCAATCAGGCCTAATTTTTCCAGGGGCTTTAAATTTCGAGTTAAGGTAGTCCTGTCCATGACCAGGGTACTGGCCATTTCAGTTAGAGTACGAGCAGACACCGCGGCCATGGAGACCAGCAATGTAAACTGCGTAGCCCTGATCCCAGCCGGTTCTAAACAGTGATCAAAGTACTGCGTAACCGCCCGAGAAGCTTTTCGTAAATTAAAACATCCGCATCTCGCATTGATATTTCGATGATTTATGGGTTGGGTGACTTCCATGTGTTCTCCTCCTCTCAAAAAAAGTGTAGGATCCCTCACGTAGATATTCCAAGAAAATTTAGTTAGTTTTCATCGATTTTATTTAAGTTATTGCATTTGCTCGCAATTTTCTTTTAAACCGAATACACTAACGGGCTAACCCCTGACAGAAAAGCTAAGGAATCTGCTGATGAAAACTCAAATGAAGCATGAAACAACCTGTCAATTTAATGGCCAGACTTATCGTTTATACAGTCTACCCGATCGCTTAACACCCGCTGAATTAGCAAGGCTTCCCTTTACGCTCAAGATACTACTTGAAAATCTACTGCGTTCTGAAGACGGTCAGAGTGTCAAAGCAGAAGATATTGAGGCCATCATTCAGTGGGATCCCAAAAAAATCCAAGAACATGAGATCGCTTTTCAACCTAGCCGAGTCATTCTTCAAGATTTTACAGGGGTTCCTGCAGTTGTAGACTTAGCTGCGATGCGTCAAGCCATGCAAGCATTAGGAGGCGATCCCAATGCCATTAACCCCCTCTCGCCAGTTGAGTTAGTGATTGATCACTCGGTGATGGTCGATGACTTTGGAACACCAAAATCGTTTGCAACGAATACAAAAATAGAATACGAACGCAACATGGAGCGATACGCTTTTTTACGATGGGGGCAGCTTGCGTTCAAAAATTTCAAAGTGGTTCCACCAGGTACGGGTATTGTGCATCAAGTTAACCTAGAATATCTTGCTCGCGTTGTTTTCGTAGATAAGAGTACTGAACCCCCCCTACTCTATCCAGATACCTTAGTCGGCACTGATTCACACACCACGATGATCAATGGATTAGGGGTACTAGGTTGGGGCGTTGGCGGTATTGAAGCGGAAGCTGCGATGTTAGGCCAACCCGTCACCATGTTAATCCCTGACGTCATCGGTTTTAAACTAAGCGGTCAACTTAAAGAAGGTGCAACCGCAACGGATCTCGTCCTAACCGTTGTTGAGATGCTGAGAAAGAAAGGCGTTGTTGGTAAATTTGTAGAATTTTACGGTGAAGGTTTACAACATTTGCCCATTGCAGACCGAGCCACCATTGCCAATATGTCTCCTGAATTTGGAGCGACTTGCGGCATCTTCCCGATTGACAAAGAAACCCTAAATTTCTTAACTTTTTCTGGCCGAAGCAAATCTCACGTTGATTTAATTGAGCAGTATGCCAAATATCAAGGTCTATTCTGGGACGCTAATACACCCGATCCTCAATATACCGATACGCTAGAACTTGATTTGAGTACCGTTGAGCCCTGTATAGCGGGCCCCAAACGCCCTCAAGATCGGATTAAATTGAAGGAAGCAAAAAGTAGTTTCAACACTCATCTGCAAACCGCTCTCAAAGAAAAACCTTCATCTGCTGTCACGCCTGTCAATATCAAACTGAATGACGAGGTCACACAACTCGATCACGGTCACGTCGTCATTGCTGCTATCACGAGCTGTACCAATACCTCTAACCCCGCAGTGATGTTAGCGGCTGGATTAGTCGCAAAAGCCGCTGTTGAGAAAGGACTTAAAACCAAGCCTTGGGTAAAAACCAGCTTAGCGCCTGGCTCTCAAGTGGTCACTGATTATTTAGAGAAAGCAGGCTTGACAGCTTATCTGGATAAGCTTGGTTTCAATTTAGTAGGATACGGATGTACAACCTGTATTGGGAATTCAGGCCCCCTACCTCAGCCAGTACAAGAAGCTGTAAAGGAACATAGTTTACTTGTTTCAGCTGTTTTATCTGGCAACCGAAATTTTGAAGGACGCATTCATCCCCAGGTTAGACATGCTTTCCTCGCTTCTCCACCGCTTGTCGTCATTTATGCACTGACTGGTACCATGAATATTGATCTCTATCAAGAGCCACTCGGTGTTAATGATAAAGGTGAAAAAATATATTTAAAAGACATCTGGCCGAGCACCAAGACTATCCTTGAAACAGCTCGGAACGCTATCAATCCGGATATGTTTACAAAACGATATGCGCATGTATTTGATGGTGATGAGCTTTGGAAGGGGATTAAAACCAAACCTTCAGAAATTTACAATTGGGAAAAAGATTCAACCTATGTCAAACATCCGCCTTATTTTGAAAATATCTCGATTGAACCCAAACCGATTCAAGATATTAAAGATGCACGTGTTTTGCTGAAACTCGGCGACTCAGTGACGACCGATCATATTTCACCTGCTGGCAGCATTCATCCTGAATCACCTGCTGGTCGTTATTTGCAAGAAAAAGGTGTAGAACTTAAAGACTTTAATTCCTATGGTTCTAGACGCGGCAATCATGAAATCATGATCCGTGGCACATTTGCCAATACAAGAATCAAAAATTTATTGCTTACCGGTGTAGAGGGCGGATTGACACGACATCTTCCTTCAAATACTCAAATGAGTGTATTTGATGCGTCCAGGCTATATCAACAAGAGAGGGTCCCTCTAGTTGTGTTGGCCGGTCAAGAATACGGGACAGGATCTTCGCGTGACTGGGCTGCCAAAGGCACCAATCTTTTGGGCATCAAAGCTGTGATTGCCGAAAGTTTCGAACGGATTCATCGTTCCAACCTCATTGGGATGGGTGTGTTACCGCTGGAATATCTACCAGGTCAAAATGCAGATCATTTAAAACTCTCTGGCGAAGAAGCTTTTTCAATATCCTTAAAGAACCTAAGCCCTAGAGCAACCTTAAAAGTGGAAATCACTGATCAAGCTGGGAAGCACCGTGCTTTTGAGGTTCGAGTTCGTATTGATACGCCTAAAGAACTTGAATATTTTAAGCATGGGGGGATCTTAAACTACGTTCTCAGACAAATCCGCAATACTCAGAGGTAAATCATGACTAAAGCCACTTACCGTACCGTCAAAGACAGCATGGGTGACATGCAAGTGCCAGGAGATGCGCTATATGGTGCTCAAACGCAACGAGCCATTGAAAATTTTAAAATCAGTGGTTTACCGATGCCCCGCGCTTTTATCGAGGCCATTGGCCTTATTAAAGCTGCCGCTGCCGAAGCCAACGAATCGCTTCAATTGCTAAAGCCAGAAGATGCTAGCGCGATTGTCAAAGCTGCCCTCAGCGTTTCTACAGGCGATTATGACAGTCAATTTCCGATTGATGTTTTTCAGACTGGCTCTGGCACCAGCACCAATATGAATGCTAACGAAGTCATTGCAAATCTAGCCTCACAGCATCGTGGCGAACCGATTCACCCCAATGATCATGTCAATATGAGCCAAAGCAGTAACGATGTGATCCCAACCGCTATTCATGTGAGCGCTGCACTTCATGTCCATAAGGCTTTATTACCTTCTTTGAAGCAACTTTTAACGACCTTGCTCAAACGCGCTGATGAATTAAAATCAGTAACCAAAACTGGTCGCACCCATTTAATGGACGCGATGCCTGTCACACTAGGACAAGAAATCGGCGGATGGGCCCATCAAATTCAAAATAACATTGATCGTATTGAATCTGCGATGCCTCGGATCCATGCACTAGCGATTGGCGGCACAGCAGTTGGCACGGGCATTAACGCACACGCTGATTTTGGCTCTAAAGTTGCAACGCTACTCGCTCAAAAGACAAACATCCCGTTCAAAGCCAATGAAAATCGCTTTGAAAGTTTAAGTGCTCAAGATGCTGCGGTTGAATTATCTGGTCAACTGAAAGTTTTAGCTTGTAGCCTAATGAAAATCGCGAATGATTTACGCTGGATGAACAGTGGACCTTTAGCAGGATTTGGCGAAATTGCTCTACCCGCTTTGCAACCTGGTAGCAGTATCATGCCTGGCAAAGTCAATCCCGTGGTTCCAGAAGCCGTCGCCATGGTTGCGGCTCAAGTGATTGGAAATGATGCCACGATCACGATTGCGGGCCAATCTGGTAACTTTCAGTTAAATGTCATGCTACCAGTCATCGCTTATAATTTACTTCAAAGCATCGATCTCCTCGCTAATGCCTCCGGAGCGCTTGCCGATAAAGCGATCGCAGGCTTTACCGTCAATGAAACCAAAATTAAATCTTGTTTAGCCAAAAATCCTATTCTGGTTACTGCGCTAAATAGCGTGATTGGCTATGAGCTTGGGGCTAAAATTGCTAAGACGGCCTATGCGCAAGATCGTGCTTTGTTAGACGTTGCTCTAGAAATGACGTCTTTGTCAAAATCAGAGCTTGAGCGTTTGCTTGATCCAAGTGCGCTGACGAAGGGTGGGGTTCCGAAGTAATAATTCAAGTAACCTCAGTTCGGAGTTTTAGAAGGCAGGGTTGCTTTGTCATGACGTCATTCCGCACAGCGATAAGCGCACGAAGTGCGCAGCGTGTGATGCGGAATCTATTATTCACGCGGCCTTGGCCGCTTATGCGATTCAGCCTTTAAAAATATCAGCAATCAAATTATACCCTTCACAGCTGAATTTTCGGGGTTTGCTTGTCCGTCCGATGCATGCATCTCGCTCGAAGTTCGAAGAACGTAGGCAAGTACCCGAAAAATCATCTGTTGTGGGTATATTATTTCCTTCTCTCGTAGTATTGAGAGAAGGAAATTCTTGCAAGTCACGGTCTAGCATTAGGATCGAGCTATCGCGTCGTTTAACGCTGTATGAATTCTCATAAATCATTTCTCAATGCGATTTCCGCCAATCTTAACAGGATTTTCCGTAACCTCATCATTAGTTACTGTAGACTTTGTCCTGGTGGGAGTCATCTCAGACCAAGTCATAGTTTTTTGTTTTTGAACTAACGCGCTAGGAGAATCTAATTCCAATTTTTTTTCTTTTTTACTTTTGTTAAAAGATGGCTTAGTCAAAATAGACTGTGCCTTTTGATGCATTCCATCCATTTTGCTTCTCATTTTTCTTTCCTTCGCACCTAATGCAATACTATTACCTAATGAACCCACCACCAATGCTCCAGTCACGGCACCCAAGACGAGATTTGCTATTAGAACGACTTGACCTCCAGGAGCAGCAAGAAGCGGCAGAATAATGCTCGTTACCCCAGAAATAGCCACTACACCTAAACTCAATACAATATTCATTGCATCTCGTGGGACAGCACTTCTGAGATAATTACGATAGGCTGCTTTCTTGAGAATATCTTTTGAGTTGTGATTAGTTTCTCGGTAGAGATGCTTAATATGTCTTTGATCATCTTTAATGCTCTCGCGAATATAATCTAAATAATGTTGACGTTGCTCACCCTCCTGACCCTTTTGTATAGGACGCTCGTTTTTATTGAGTCCAAGCTTTTCTTTTACAAGACTATAAAACTTTACACCCCAGTCTCTTTTTTTATAGTCAATTTTAACAATGACAGGGTCAACCTGGATACCTTTCTCCGATGCTCTACGCGCCACATTCAATTTTCTTTGTTCTTCAACAAGCGCTATTAGGTCCTGGTTATGATTTAGAATATCTGATATATCTGATATACCTGGTATTGTTTCGGTTGAAGCTTTACTTAAATCAGGATGAAGATAATTTTTTATTGAATTTAATTTGTCATCATCTAGCGAACCCTTACCAGCTTTCTTAATCGTTTTGTAGCAATGAATCAAAAGCTGATTGTCATACAATCTATCTTGTGCGAATGAAGTCAAAGATAGCTGGTGATTCGATATGCTAGCGTAAACCAGCTTGAGCTCATCTTTGCTAATATCTTTTTTGTCAATTAGTTCTAGAATTTTTTCTTTTGTTGCCCTAGGCAAATCCTGCGCATAGATGCTTTCACGAGTTTTTTTGTAACGCTCAACTTTCTTCATGAAGCCCTTTGAAATTTTTTTCTCTTTAATTAAATAGTCAACTGCTGTCTTTGTGAGCTCCAAGTTCGCGTGAAGTTTCGCTATGTTACCTAAAAGATCTTTAAGACTAGGCAAATTTTTATTCAATTGACTTAAATCAAGCGTTTGATCATTATAAAATTTTTCTATTGCCATTTTTACTTCGCTCAATGCTTTGTTTTTTTCCTCGACTGTTAAATCAGAACTTTCTAAAATATTGTTCCGAAGCTCATACAACGCATAGATTACCTGCCTAGGACGATCAATATATTGATTTAAATTTTCTTTGACATCAACGTCACTTTTATATTTTTTGGGAAGAGACTTTTTCAAATCGTCGAATGAAATTAGTTTTTTATTTAAATTGACTAGTGCACTCGCCTCTTTGACAAATTCACTCACAGATCGTAGCATCATGCCACAACTCCCTGCAAAGACAATAAAGGGTACAATAGTCGAAAGCCCTGTAACGACAGCAAGAACTGAAATTATCGTTAGCGTTAAAGCAATCGGGAATAATAGGGTCGGAATAATTTTGTCTTTAATGCTAAGTTCTTTATTTCGAAGTGACATGCCCTGAGTCAAAGAATCGATATTATTGTGAATAAATTTTCCACCGGCAGAGGTAAGACTAGTAAATCCATCCCGTAACCGAGCCTGAATTAAGCTAGCAATTCCATTTTTAAATTCCTTCCATGACTCTTCAAGAGGATTACCCATGTATCTCCCCATATCATGTGCATTATAGATAAGTTACACAGATTAGATAGTTAAAAATATTAAAAGTTTCATTGGATATACACGTCATTTAAAATCCTCTCTAGAGCTCGACTAAAAAGTAAATGGGTGAATGGTGTTAAAAAGCTTTCAAACTAAAATTGGCTTGTTTTACAGCATGTTATTGGCGGTTGTTCAGCTGACAACATTTGGGTTAGTCTACTACATGATAGAAACTAACGTATTTGAAAAAAGCAAGGATCAGCTTATTTATTCAAGTCAGATATTTAACCATCAGATTTCGGATATCTCGACAAATTTTAAAGAACATGGCTATCAAGTAGCCAATGATGTTGAATTTCGAAAAGCCGTTGGGATTCAGTCTACCAAAATACTTCTGGAGAGGCTGAGAGCCTTGAGCCACGAGGTTGGCGCTGATCAAGCGCTACTCATATCGAACAATAACAGCATTCTCATCAATACAGCTGAAAACAGCAGTTTACATGAAAATTTTCCTTTTTCTGATATTATGGAAACGGCTCGCACACAAGGCTATGCCGAATCCATCCTGGTCATTGAAAACAAGGTCTATCAATTTGTAGTGATTCCCGTTTTCAATCCAAATGGTAACGCTTGGATTGGCATGGGCGTTGAGATCGATGATTTACTAATTGAACAATTTTCCAAATTAACGTCATTGGATGTCAAATTATCGTTTGCGCATTCATCACTGAATGGACATTGGTCTTATCCTGATACGGTCCTTCAGGGCGTCTCAAATCAATTGAAGACCATACTCCATTCCGAACTAAAATCAGTCAATGATTTTCACCATGCCAAGCATTTCAAGAGTAATGACATCATCACCCTTTTAATGCCGATTCATACACCCGCTTCAAGCCCGTCAGTCGTTGCAATTTTACAATATTCCTTAAAAGCAAGCCTAGTTCCCTATCAGTCCCTCTTAATGGCTTTAATTCTAATTTCAGTTGCAGGACTGCTCATTGCACTCGTGAGCGCTGTCTTAATTGCCCGAAAAATTGCTAAACCAATCTCACGCCTGACACAAGCGATTCAAAGAATAGAGCAAGGAAATCTCCATGAATTGGTTCCAATTGAAAATCAAGATGAAATTGGACAACTTACAGAAACATTTAACACCATGATGCAGGGTATTGCGAGACGAGAAGAACGAATACAATTCCAAATGAATCATGATACCGTAACAAAGTTACCGAATCGACATCATTTTGAGCAACATCTTCAAGCCTACTTATCTAAAAGTGATCCGGAGCGTGATTCAGGCCTTCTTTTATTGATCAGCATAGAACGATTTTACGAAATTAATCATTGCTTGGGTCATTGTGTCGGTGACCAATTAATTCATGCGATTGGGCTTAGATTATCTAACCGCCTCCGAGCTGATATGGTTGCTCGATTTACAAGTAGCTCATTTATTATTCATTTTCATCAAAATACATTAGATGATTCAAAGCATTTAATCGAACAAGTATTAAATCTATTTCATGAGCCTTTCAGTATATTTGGCTCAAGTATCGATATTCATGTGCGAATCGGTATTAGTAGCTATCCAAATCATGGTCATACACCTGCTCAATTAATGCAACATGCGGATGTCGCCTTATTTAGAGCCAAGAAAGTAACCCATCAACACGCGATCTACACATCATCATTCGATCCAACGGCGGTTAATCAATTATCTCTTATGAGTGAACTTCGCAAAGGCTTGGAAACTGGTGAGTTTGAGCTATTTTATCAACCTATTATTAACCTGAATACTAGTGTCATCGATCAAGTCGAGGCGCTCGTGAGATGGCATCATCCTAGAAACGGATTGATGAATCCTTCTCAATTTATTCCGCTTGCAGAGGAAACCGGGCATATCAAACATTTAAGTTTATGGGTTATCAAAACGGCCATCTCTCAGCTAGAAAACTGGCAACAAAAGAATATTCAGATCAAAATTGCCATAAATCTCTCCATGCAAGATTTTCTTCATCGTCCATTACTAGAGCTGATGGTTGGGTTGTTGACTGAAAAACATGTTCCAGGCGATCAATTAATCATCGAAATGACTGAAGGCACCATGATGCGTGACCCGGATTATATGTTAGAGAAAATTAAATGGTTAAATACTTATGATATCAAACTAGCCATCGATGATTTTGGGACAGGATATTCCTCTCTGAATTATCTTAAACAGCTTCCCGTCTCTGAATTAAAGATCGATCGAACCTTTATTCGAGAATTAGCGACTAGCCCATCAGATGAAAAGATTGTTCGCTCTATCATTGAACTCGGCCATAACCTCAATTTAAAAGTCGTTGCAGAAGGCATTGAAAGTATCGCTGTCATAAAATCACTAAAAGCGCTTAAATGCGATCTCGCTCAAGGATTTCAAATTGCCAAGCCTATGAAACGTTCAGACTTCGAATCCTGGCTTTTACAACACACTTCTAAAAATGACTCTGAACACCAAAATCATCTCGCTTCTTTGGATACTACAGATACTACTTGTTAAGCTTCCCTTTCTTCTGATCTTTCACCCCTTGTTCTTGTTCAGGAGAAACTTTTGGTTTAGCATCTTTTTCGCGCTCAAACATATGCGTCATCTTTCCATGTGGCTTTGTTTTTCCTTGAATCTTTTCTTGTGTTAAGATTTCAAGGTTTTTTTCACCAATTCGTGCCGCAACCGCCTTTAACATTTCGTCGGGATATTGCTTTAAAACAGTCTTGCAGCTTTCTTGATTAAATAATACAAAAACCTCTTTGTCGGATAGCTTTTGAATTGCATCCACCAGCATTTGAGGGTTTGAAATCATCGTTAGTACATCACTGGTTAAACTGGCCTTAATCTCATCTGCTGTCAATATATTGAAAATAATATTTTTCCAACAGAACCCAAATGCCTCAGGAGGCTCAACGCCATTCGTGAGAATCTTCTCCAAAGATTGAGAAGAAGGTGCTAAAACGATATGGGTAAGATGTGGATTATTCTCAGTCAAATCCATAAAATTCAAGAGCATATTTAAATTTGGCTTGTTAGTCAATTCATCGATAGCTTTTGACAGGATAGTGCCCTGAAGATTTACCCTCAATATAGATTTTATGACTGATTCGTTAAATACGACTGGTACCATCTCATCAGGCGCTGAAAGTAATTCTTTAATCTTACCTTGCCATTGATTATCAGATTGTAGTTTTTCTGGCCTAAAATAAGACACCAAGCTATCCGGCTCTAAAGAAAGTTGTTTTTGGAACTCAACGTATTCCTGAGGCGTTAAACTTTCAAGTACGTTACTAATAGAACCTGCTGAATACCAGCTAGAATTCATTTTCCCTTTTATAGATTCAGCACAGCCTTTCGCTAATTTTTCTGCCAAATCCGCTCTGCTGCAATATTTACGAATTAGATTAAATGTACCTTTTGATATAAAATAAGGAGATATCAACTCATCTAAATGACCATTAACGCTCTCCTTAACCTTCTCGACGCCTAACAATTCAAGCACATCTTGCTCGAATTGCCTGTCTTTGCTACGTATCATCTCCAAAGTAATTTTCTTAGCATTCACTTCCACTACGTCTTTATAGAGCGGCTCTCCCAATTTGTTCTTAATAAGCCCCAGTCTTTTATTCATTTCCAGATGTGAGCTTAAATATTGGATCATGTGCGCCAATTTCGAGTTCTCTGACTTCAATTCCAACGCCAAATCTTCAGCCGTGCAAAACTTAAGTGCTGACTCGAGAAGATCTGGATAGTCCTCCATATTATCCGCACTCCTTTCAATTGCATGGCTAAGACCAGACAGACCATCCTTATCTTTATCCAACATCAAAGTTCTAATATCATCAGCTTTGCCGTCCGATTCAAGCTTTGATGTTAAAAGATCAAACGCCTTTTGGTTACCACTGGCCATCATATTTACTATCAAGTTGTCACAATATGAACTCACATTTTTGTTATTCTGAAGATGCTCAATTAACTCCTCAGAAGATAGTCTTTGTATCAAAAATTGAAATTCCTTTATACTTCCTCGGTAACTTGTCAGTATACTTCCCTTCAGCCTTTCCCCCACATCAAATTCAAGTAATTTTTTGAATCTTTCATCGCCAACCCGCTCATTCACATATTCCAAATACGAAATATCATGCTTTTCACTCAAAGCGGTCTTCTGACCCTCTACACGTCCAAACAATTCATAGACTTCATCATCTGAGAAATCAGACATTAAGTTAACGAGCTGTTCAGCACTTACATTTCTCAAAAGGTTTATACCTAGAAATTCTTTTCTAAGCTCAGACTTTGTATTTTTCAAAGTGCTCATTAATCGTTCTGTTTGAGCGACGGGACTCCAACCCGACATCATTGCATTAATATTCGATTTCGAGTTAATCACAAGATTCTCGTATTGATCGGGTGTCATTGCGTTCCGTATAACCTCAAATATCTCATATCGAATAGAAAGATCAGCAATGAGCTCACTTCCCATTTTGTATAACATATCACGCTTAGTGTCTTCAGGCATTTCGACTAAAATTCTTTCTAATCGTTCTGATAATGCTTTAGGGTTACCTGATGCATTGTAAGCACTTATTAAGTTGCGAAGTGATTTCGCATCCCCATTTTTGATCTGCGTTTCTATCTGTTTTTCATGTGCTAAACCCCGTTCAAAAGTCGCCTTTAAAGTATTCTTCGAGGCCAATCGAAATCCTGAGCGTTGCTTTATTAATTTTATAAAGGTGTCTCTTTTATAGTCATCATAACCAAATTTTCTTGATACATAATTATGAATTTTATCAACATAGTGTGGATTGGCTAAAATAAACGTTAATAATAATTCTCTATGTCGTTTTGAATCCGCTTTTAATATAGACTCGCGATACTTATTCAGCATTTCTGGCGTGATTTTTTCATCAAATTCAATGTCAAATTTTTCTCTGAAATATGAGTTTATCCTTTTCAACTCCTTTATCAGACCCGCTTCTAGTTCAGCATCCGGAATGGGGCTATTAAATGCACCACGAATAAAATCAGCATTCTCTTTACTTATAAGTTCAAAAACTGAGAATATTCTAGAAAGTGACTCATGATCAGGCAAATCCTTTTTGAAGGTTCTATTCACGTACTCTATAAAAAGGTCAGATGAGCTTGCTAGATTGTAGTTTCTATCAGAGATGCTGTTATATTTCACTGTTCGCCAGTTTGTCAATTCAGGTAGATTGTCTCGACCGTTTATAATGAAATTGCTGACTGCATTCACTTGATGCTCGAATTCAACTTCACTTGAATCTGGTGAAAAATGACCAGTATTCCATACTCCTTGACTCTTTTCATATGCATTTCCCTTTTGATTAATGTGAACACTGAGCAAGTTTTCCTTACCTTCCTTTTTAGCTTTATCATAAAAATCCAATGACACCTTCAGATTTACGTTGTTATCATTAGCATTGTGTATTAGTAAAATAGGATCTTGAATATCTTGAATATGGGATGCTGGATCAAGATGTGCTAAAGCACCCTGACGTGTTCCCACTAGTGATCTATCGCTTTTTGAATCCATTTCCGAAGAAATAGATCCATCAAAACTGATATATCCAGAAAATGTGTTTGGGAACAATTCAGCATGCCTAATCGCTGTCCGCCCCCCCCAGCTTGCTCCTCTTAGAAAAATCGGTTTATCCTTCATATCTGATAATAATGGGGACAACGTTTCAGCTTTAGAATGTATCGTTTCCCAAAAATGATTGATAGATTGATGGAGTTCAGTATGAAGTTGCTCTGTCATTACATTTTGATACACTGCTAATTTAAGTAAATCAACCAAATTCAGATTGACAACAGCTATGCCATTTGCGAGTAAGGCTTCATCTTCTGAACTGAGCGAGCCCGGTTTATATAATTTCTTTTTTCTATCTTCCTTGGAAAATCCACCATATGCGCTGATTTGAATACCCTTGATTTCACCGCGTGGAATATTAATGACATACCCAATAGGCGCTCCCGGATTCAATGCTAATGGCGCTCCTAACTCTGAATTTGAGGGGGGTGAAATGGTGACACCCTCATCATAGCCTTCCAGGTTGTATACTATTGTTTTGGGAGATTCAAATTGTGGTCGCGTTGCTGACGCTTGTTCTACATGCTCAAGCTGTACCATTTGATAAAATTCATTCCAATTTTTATCATATAAATGAGCATGCAATTTTTGTCGTTCTGCTTCTAGATTGACTCCTTCATCTTTTATTCGCTGCTTGTACAAGTAAATAGCATAGTTTGAGGATAGGTTACGTGCAGCTTCAACTGCATCCTTCTCAAATATTTTTTCACTTATAGTTGGGAACTGTGGAACCTGTTTTTTAATTTCTTCATATAGGCTCTTGATGTCGGATAATTTTTCAAAATTCCAAAAGTCATTTAAAATTTGATTAAGCCGCTTGTCTAATTGGTCTAAGGTCATCATGGCTTCGCTCCAATACCAAATCAACTCAGATATAGGACACTCTAGGAGCTTAGAAGTTCCATACTGATTTTTAATGTGAAGATTTTTTCGATTAGTGCCGATACATTTTTGAGGAAGAATACAGTCAGCACTGATATTCTATGTTTTAAAATCATATATCACGCGGGATTGTCAATGGAAAAGGCTACTATACCAATCAATGAACTGGCTAGGTTGGAGCAACTTCAAGCACTTGAAATTCTTGATACGATTGAAGAACAATCTTATGATGACCTGACTGCAATCGCTGCTCACATATGCGATTCGCCTATTTGTCTTGTCAGTTTAGTTGATAAAAATAGACAGTGGTTTAAATCACACTATGGTATAGACGCTCATGAAACACCGAGAAATTATGCTTTCTGCGCTCATGCTATTTTACAACATGAAATTTTTGAGATTAGCGACTCCCGTAAAGATATCCGCTTTCATGATAATCCTTTAGTCTTAGATGAGCCGCATGTTATATTCTATGCTGGGTTTCCGCTTACAATTAACAATCATAAGTTAGGAACACTATGCGTCGCCGACAATATACCCAAGAAATTAAGCGAGCAACAACTATATGCTTTATCAGCACTAGGAAGGCAAGTCGAATCCCAAATGTCTCTGAGGCTCTTAAATAAGCAACTGAGCGAGAACAATAAAATACTTCACGCATTAAGCAGCGTAGATCCTTTAACTGAAATTCCTAATATACCCACAACAGATGATTTTTCGGGTAGGCGCCGAGCGTTCGAGACGCAGGAGTGTACACAAAGTACATGACTGCGATGAGAATCGCGAAGGCAACAACCCCGAAAATTCAGCTGTGGAGGGTATAGACGCTTCATATTTGAAATATCTCATAAAGAATTACAACGTTCCAAACGAGATCAAACTAGTTTGAGCATCATTATTGTGGATGTTGATTTTTTTAAAAAGTATAACGACTATTACGGACATGTGAGCGGTGATCTTTGCTTGAAGAAGGTGGCTATAACCCTACAATCTGTATTATGTCGATCGGGTGATATCGTTGGAAGATATGGCGGTGAAGAATTTATGTTTGTTTTGCCTAATACCGATAGAGAGGGTGCGCTTTCTGTTGCAGAAAAAGCATTGTTTGCGATTCAAAATTTGCAGATCCCTCACGAGCTTTCTGCCTGTAATAAACTTGTCAGCATCAGCATGGGTATCTCTTCCATATGCCCCAATCAGTCAGAAACCATTGAGCATTTGATTAAGTTGGCAGACGATAATTTATACATTGCCAAACACGCTGGTAAAAATCGGTTTCATTATTCTAAAGCTTGTTAACATAAATTAGGATTACTACGCGATATCAAGTTGCTTTACTTTACTTCCAGCTTCGATCGGACGTTGCAAAAACCAAATTAAAACCAAGCAAGGTAATGCGATTAAAAAAGTCCATAGGAAGAACTGTAACCACCCCATTCTTTCAACCATCCACCCAGCAACTGGTGTGATATAAACTCGACCAATTGCACTCAGCGCTGTCAGTAATGCAAATTGAGTTGCGGTATATCGGAGATCGCATAAACTCATGATAAAAGCTAGGAAGGCCGCAGTGCCCATTCCGCCACAGAAATTTTCTAAGAAAATGGCACCAACCATCCAACTATGATTAAGGCCAATTTCAGCGAGCCCCATATAGACTAAATTAGAAACGGCTTGCAGGGCTCCAAACCAAAACAGCGCTGTAAATAATCGAATACGAGAAAGTAGAACCCCCCCCACAAACGCGCCTGCTAAGGTAGCAATTAGACCGACCGTTTTATTCGTGAGTCCAATTTCTTTTAATGAAAATCCTAGGTCCAGCAGAAAGACATTGGTCAGCGCGCCTGCAAACGCATCACCTAGTTTGTAGTAAATAATCAAAACCAATAGTAACCAGGCTGAAGGTCTAGATAAAAATTCGTGAAAAGGTTCAATCACAGCGGTTCGAAAATTAGGCGCTGGCTGATCATATATCTTTGGCTCTTCGCTCAGTAGCGTAGCAATGCAGCCCAACCCCATCAAAGCAGCCATCATCGCAAACGTCAAACCAAAGCCAAATATGTCTGCTAAGATTAGAGCCAAACCACCTGAAACCAGCATCGCAACACGATAGCCTGTCACATACATGGCTGCCCCAGTTCCACGTTCTTCAGGCGAAAGCAGCTCTGTTCGATAGGCATCAATGACAATATCTTGCGATGCTGAGAAAAACGCTAGGCAAAGCGCCAGAAGCGCCATCCAGCCGGGCATTGATGCTGGAGACAAGTTAGCCATGACGAGTAAAGTGCCGATTATTCCAAGTTGAGTAACAAACATCCATCCTCGACGTCGCCCACCCCAAGGTAATACCACATTATCCATCAAGGGAGCCCAGATAAATTTGTAAACATAAGGCTGCCCCACCAATGCAAGTAGGCCAATCGTGACAATGCTGACCCCTTCGACTTTGTACCAGGTCTGAAGCGTTGCTCCACTTAAACCGAGCGGCAACCCTGAGGCAAATCCGAAGGCTAAAGTCAGTAACATTTTTTTGTTAAAAATCAAACTAATTGTTTTTTTGGGCATCTTGATTCATTTAGGCTAACTAATTTGCTATAGTCGATCCATTCTTGTCAGTCATAATCATCATTTAGTAAGGGAAGACGTTATGTTAACACAAAAGTTACGACTCTTTACCGCAGCAGTGCTTTGCTCCGCTGCATTTCAAGCAGCCATCGCAGCAGAAACGCCTGCAACGGCCAGCTCATCTTCGTTAACCAATGAAGCGGATAAAATCAGCTATAGCATTGGTATCGATATTGGCCAAAGTTTCCGAAAACAAAATATTCAGATTAATTCCGATCTTTTCATGACAGGTTTGAAGGATGGTCAAAATGATAAACAAACTCTTCTCAGCAAAGAAGAAATTTATCAGACATTAGTTGGCCTCCAAAATAAACTTGCTCAGCAACAAGCTGAGACGACCGCACAACAAGCAAAAGACAATTTGGCTAAAGGCGAAGCATTCCTCGCCAAGAATAAAACCGCAACGGGTATCAAAACCACTGCAAGTGGCCTTCAGTATCGGGTCATCAAGCAAGGTAAAGGCGCGATTCCAAAACCAGGCGACATCGTCACAACCCATTATCGTGGGCATTTAATTGATGGGACCGAGTTTGACAGTTCATACAAGCGTAATGAACCGGCGACCTTCACCGTCAATGCTGTGATCCCAGGTTGGACTGAAGCACTGCAATTGATGACGCCAGGCTCTAAATATGAACTTTTCATACCATCCAATTTAGCCTATGGCTCACAAGGCATTGGACGCATCATTGGCCCCAATGAGACCTTGATTTTCGAAATCGAATTGCTCTCAGTGAAACCTGGTGATACCACGAGCACGACATCACCCCAGTCTAAAACCAATACCAGCAACAAAACTGCTGCAAAACCAAGTCAGATCGAAACCGCTAAGCTCAAAGCTGATCAAGCACATGCTAAGCCAAAAGCACAAGCTGCTGCTGATAAATCTCAAAAAACTGCTCAAAAGTAATCTTTACGATTGAGCTAAAAAGCCGGCCCAGTGCCGGCTTTTTATTGCGGCGCAATACAGGATGAAATCCCTACAATTTCCTATACTGATTGAAGGTACCTTATTAAATTATATCCTATGCGAAAATATCATTATTTTCTGACAGTATGTGCTCTATTATTCTCTTCATCATTGTGGGCATTGGCGCCAGAAAATCAAATTCAATCTTATCTACAAGAAATGACAGCCGCAAACAACGCTCATGTGCATTTTCTAAGGAAGCAAAATATATCTGCTATGCTAAATAAACAAACACCCCGTGCTACCGTTGTCATGTGCTCAGATTCCAGAGTACAAAACGAAGCCTTAAGCACCGCTTCTACAAATGATATGTTTATTATCAGAAATATTGGTAATCAATTAGATACTGCCAAAGGCTCTGTTGAATATGGCGTCAGACATTTACATACGCCACTTTTACTGATTGTAGGTCACTCTGATTGTGGCGCAATAAAAGCCGGTTTAAGTGATTTCAGACGCGAAACTCGACATATTCGAGCTGAACTCATCACGCTCGAAACCGATCCCAAGCAAACACTAGAAGAAAATATTGTTCATAATGTAAATCAACAGGTCACACATGCTATGCGTCGATTTGAAGATCTGATCAAGACAGATCAACTTGTGATCATCGGCGCAATTTATGATATGCACAATACCTTTGGCAAAGGAAATGGACGTTTGATTTTAATCAACATCAATAACAATACCTCGCCTGAATCCATCAAAGCAGATAAGCATTTGGTGGGATTGGAAGGCTTGACTATTCTATATTAAAATATCGTTTAGTCTTGGCTATTCTATATTTCAATATATACCCTTCACAGCTGAATTTTCGGGGTTGTTGCCTTCGCGATTCTCACCGCAGTCATGTACCTTGTGTACACTCCTGCGTCTCGAACGCTCGGCGCCTACCCGAAAAATCATCTGTTGTGGGTATAGAATAGTCGGTTCAGCTCTATTTATAACTTAACATTCCGGATGATTAACCGCTAACCCGCCTTGTGAGGTTTCTTTGTAGATAGTGAGCATGTCTTTACCAGTTTGTTTCATTGTCGCGATCACTTTATCCAATGAAACAATATGTTGACCATCTTCCAAAAGCGAAAGTTGAGCACAATTGACGGCTCGAACCGCTGCCATTGCGTTGCGCTCAATACAAGGAATTTGAACCAGGCCATTAATGGGATCGCAAGTCAGCCCTAAATGATGCTCCATCCCGACTTCAGCTGCATTTTCGACTTGGAAAATGTTGCCCCCTAATACAGCCGTTAATCCACCTGCCGCCATGGAACAAGCAACTCCCACTTCTCCCTGACACCCTACTTCTGCGCCTGAAATCGAAGCTTGCTCTTTATAGAGTATGCCGATGCCGCCTGCTGTGAGGAGATAGGTTTTCACATCCTCAATCGAAGCATTTTCTTGGAACTTTTGTTGATAATAGAGTACAGCAGGCAATATCCCGGCGGCACCATTCGTTGGAGCTGTAACCATGCGACCACCAGCTGCATTTTCTTCGTTAACTGCCATCGCGTAAACATTCAACCATTCCATATTGATCGACTGCTTAAATGCGCCAGCAATATTCCGCTTCATCAAATTCTCAGCAATGGTTGCAGCGCGACGTCTGACATTCAAGCCACCTGGCAAAATACCTTTTTGAGCTAAACCTCTTTCAACGCAGGCTTTCATGGCTTGCCAGATCTTCAAGAGCCCTTCTTGAATTTCATCATCAGTCCGCCAGGTTTTTTCATTTGCATAGACAATTTCGGCAATTGATTTATGATCGCGCTCACAAAAATCTAACAGCTCTTTAGCACTCTGATAATTATAAGGAACCGCTTTGTTACTGCTCTCGAGTTGGTTATGATCGATTTGGGTTTGAGAGACCACAAAGCCGCCCCCAACTGAATAATAAGTTTCCTGATTAATAAGTTGGTGATTGGCATCAGCCGCTTTGATAGTCAATGCGTTGGTATGATAATCGAGCTGTTTATCATAATTGAAGATCAGGTCTTGGCTTGGATCAAAAGGTATCGTGTGTTGATCGTATAATTTGAGTTTTTTATTATCGTGTATAGTTTTGACTAGTGTCTCGATTTGATCAGGATCCACCGTATCGGGTAAAAACCCTAATAATCCTAAAAGCACCGCTTTATCGGTTGCATGCCCCCTTCCAGTTAAGGCTAACGATCCATATAGGTCAACACAGACGCGATCCACGCGATTGAGCTCGCGTCTCTCATCTAGCTGCTCTAGAAAACGGTAAGCTGCTCTCATGGGGCCTACGGTATGTGAGCTTGAGGGACCTACGCCGATCGAAAATAAATCGAAAATACTGACTTTCATAGCTAACTTTCTTTAAACCTTTGATTTGAAAATACTTGAAAAAAAACTCAAGATCCTGTTTTAGTCTCTTCTAAGTCGTTCTCTAACCGCTATTGGTGTTGGATAGCGATTCACAATCCAGTAGGAGGACACAATAAAGGTAATAATAGTCGCTAACTGTACCAAATATGCAGCATATTCGCCAATTAAAGCATTCTCCAGCGCAAAATAAGTTATTAACAAAGAAAACTCACTTACTTGGCCCATTCTAACGCCAATTTCCCAAGACATCGCCTTTGAGGTAGCGATTTTTCTGAGGAAAAACTGAAAAAAGAAAGGCTTCATAATCAGCATAAAAGAAGCTAACAATGTCGCTGGAATTAAGACCCCTTCTAACATACGGAGATTCATGCTCGCGCCAAGTGAGAAGAAAAAGAGTATCAAGAAAAAATCTCTGAGCGGTCTTAAGTTTTCCGCGATAAAGCGTGCAATTGGATTGGTTGCCAGTGAAATCCCCGCAATAAAAGCCCCTACCTCAAATGACAAGCTAATATATTCAGCAAGCTGCCCTAATGCAAGACACCAACCTATCGCCATCAGAAAAATGTACTCATGAATACGATCAAATTTTCTTATCAGTCGATTCAGAACTAATTTTTCAAAAAGAAAAGCAAACAGAATCAAGGCTGGTAACGAAACAAAGACTTTTACAATTTCTAAAATTTGAAGTCCGTTTTGCTTACTGGCCGCATGGAGCCAGAGCAATGTAAAGATGGCAATGATATCTTGCAACAATAAAATACTGATGACCAGTTCACCGGTCCGCTGATGGTGCAAAATGGTGGTTGGCAACAATTTCAAACCAATAATGGTACTGGAATACATCATACTGGCGCCGATAACTAAACATTCGAATGTAGAAAAATGGCTAACGTATCCGACCATAAAACCAGTGATCCCAAAGATCAACGAGGTGATAATCGTTACAAAGGTGGTCTCGCGAAGCAATTTAATCAAGCTTCGTGGCTCAAGATGCAAGCCTAATAAAAATAGCAAAAAGATAATGCCGATATGGCCAATTTGCTCGATTAATTTGGGATCATTGATAAGCTCAACCCCTGAAGGGCCTAGAAGAATACCTAACAAAATATAAGCAACTAACATTGACTGACGTGTATAAAGCGCCAACGTAGCTAAGAGTGCGGCTCCTAAGAAAATTAAGAATATCGAAAAGATAATTTGATTATGCATGCCGCCCTCACCCGCTTAGAAAACAGTATGATATTATAACGAATGAGAATGATTAGCACCTATTAATCACATATCCAGAATCTATGTCAAATATCAAATCTCTAATTGATAAGGCTTTGACCTTACAAAACGAAAAAAAATTGGAAGCCGCGCATGAGCTTTTTAAAACTGTGTTAAGAGCAGATCCTAAAAATATAGACGCACTCCATGGCTTAGCCCTCAATTTAGCCATTCGCAAACATTTTAAAGAATCGATCCCCTTTTTTTTAAAGGCGATTCAATGTGCACCGCTCATCCCAGCGTTCCATAATAATCTCGCTAACACCTATAAATCGATTGGTGATCTCACAGAAGCCCAAAAGCACTACAATCAAGCACTGAGCTTAAAACCAAACTACCCTGAAGCGCATAATAACTTGGGTAATCTCCTGGTACAGCAGGGAGAAATCATTGCTGCAGTTCAACATTTTCAGAAAGCACTTCGAATCAATCCCGATGCCATCGACGCACACTATAATTTGGCGAATTGCTATCTCCGTTTAGATCGCCTACTAGAAGCAGTACCACACTATGAAGCAACGCTAAGAGCTTGGCCGAATCATATCGGTGCACATCATAATCTGGGTATCACGCTCACGGCACTAAAACAATTTGAACAGGCTAAAGGGCATTTAGAGATTGTCGTGAATCAAGAACCTGATAACGTGGATGCATTATTTCATTTTGGGATTGTCTGCGGCAGTCTACATCTCCTTGAACGATCGCGTGCTCTTTATGAAACGATTTTGATATTAAAACCGCAACATGCTGAAGCACATCATAATCTAGCGACCATTTTGCTACAGCTCAAAGACACAAAGAGTGCACTCAAACATTTTGAAAAAGCTTATCAATTGATGCCAGAAAATCTAACAGCCGCTCATATGATCAAAGCACTAAAAGCTGATCCTGATCTTCAAGCAGCACATCCAGCCTATGTACAGGCTCTTTTTGACCAATATGCTTACAGTTACGATAAACATGTCAAAGAGGGATTGAATTTCCAAGTACCCTGTCTACTCCGAGAAGCCATAGCCCCTTTTGCAGCAGACAAACAAACCCCCTGGTCAGTGTTAGACTTAGGATGCGGTACAGGTCTTATTGCGCCCTATTTTAATGATATTGCTGACAAGCTCTATGGCGTCGATCTATCGAGTAACATGATTGATTTAGCCAAGCAACGCGGCGGATATCTTGAACTGTATCAAGATGATATTTTATCTTTTCTTAAAAAATCAAATGAGAAGTATGATTTAATTCTGGCTTCTGATGTATTCGTATACTTTGGCGATTTAACAGAAATATTTGAATTATGCTATAAGAATTTAAAATCTAATGGTTATTTTTGTTTTTCAATCGAAACGCTCAGTGATTCAACTGAACCTTTTAAAGTGAGGCCAAGTGGTCGATTTGCGCATACAACAACATACATTAAAAGCCTCTTAAATACTCAATTGAACTTAAAATATTCTCAAGATGCTCACATTAGAGAGCAGGAGGGCGAGCCCATGAAAGGGACCATCTTCATATTCCAGAAAAATTAATCGCGCATCACTGAGCGTTTGACTTCATCTGAAAATATTGGCCCTTTCGAAATGAATTCAATGAGCGCTTTTAAATGCCTTGCGTAAATGCTATGACTTGGAAATTTTTCATATTCCATATCTAATGTGCGCATAAAGGGTGAATAATGCATCGTCGGATCAGCTAGAAATTTCTCTAAATCCAGGTTAACACGCATCCAAGAACGGCTATAGCGGTGATAATTCTTTCTGGTGAGTCCTAACCAACGCAACCCTGAACGTTCTAGGCAAGTCAAATAATGGTTTGTTTCATCCAAAAGCTTCCGCAAACAGCAATCGGTTTGATACTGCGGATTAATAGTTAAGACTAAATCAAATCGAGTGCCCGATATCGCCATTCAGACCCCTAAACACACAAGCACCTGCAAACACTATACCGGTTCGACTCAACCCACATGAATAAAGTTCATTCTCGTCGGCTAAAGCGCGACAACGCATTGATTTTTATAGATTTATTTTTTGGCTGGCATGATGGCAGCACCCTGCAAGTTGAAGTCTAAAGATAACGAATCCCCTGCATCCTGCAGGGGTTCGCTTTCGAGTTAACCATTAACATTGATCTGCACATTCATCGAAGCATCCAAATAATTTAGCAGATCACTATTGGTACCACTGCCAGTGACAGTACCAACACCTTGCAACACCAATACCGAATAGTTTTGCAATTGCATCACAACGTCATCGCCTTGTTGTACCCAACTATTGAGCACATCTTCAAAGTCAGGTTGACCAAGCCCACCAATCGGATCATCAATATCTGAGACATCGTTAAAATCTAAGATATCACCAGACTCCAGTCCTGAAAGAATGAACTGATCTGGCTTATCGCTTAGATCTATACTAAATTCCTTGTGATCGTCTCCATTCTGTATAATCTTGTAATCCAACTTATCAGAGAAATAGAAAGTCAAGTAAGCAGTATCTGAATCATTGCCGTCTCTTTCTGACAGCGTATACATAAATTGCTCTTCATTGGTTTCAGGATTGTAGGGTCCGGCATAAGTATAGTCTCCACATTGGTCTATCGATAAATATCCTCCCCAATAGGTTTCAAATGAAACGCCATCTTCATCTACCGGGACGTAAACAACACTCCCATCGCCATAGGCTCCCACCAAATCATCTAGATTATGACTACTGATATAGCTATTGGCGCTACCATCTACATAAAATGAAATCAAAGAAACATATCCACCATCTGCTCTAATCTCATCAACGGCATTGATTGGATCAGCGCTATCGAGATAGTCTGAATTCGGATCGGTGATCACATTACCTTGAATACGCTCTGGAGGACTATAGAAACTCAGATTATCCACCATGAGCATAGACGCATCCCCACTTGTAAAAGATGGAAACCCAACATCCATGACGCCAAATCCCAGTACATAGTTACCAGCAACCCAATCATATGGAACAACAAATACGCCCGTCTGCCAGCCAGTATTTCCGCTCCATACTAGTGAATCGATGGTTATATTAGTGACATCCGGTGTGCTATTAGCATCCGCAAAATCATAAACAATTTGCTTACCATTACCTGTTAGTGATAAAAATGCGTAATCATTATCATCAGTATATGATTCATTCGGATCATTCGTTGCAAAATAATAGTCAAATTGAATGACTTGACCTCCTTCCAAATAATAGCTACGTTTGATAGCTGCACCTTCTACAGCGTCTTCTGATCTTACATTATCCAAAATGCTCGAGTCTAAACCTAAAAATGAAGCTAGGCTGTTCTCACTCGTTTCGCTATTATGACCAAAACCTTGATCATGCGTTGATAGAAACGCTCTGCTACTTCCGCTGAAGGTAAATGGAAAGTGCGTATGACCACTTTCAGACCATCCTTTGGAACTGGCAAAATTTGAGATAAAGGTGCTATCGCGTTCAACACTGATATATCCGCCATTATCATATGCAATCGGATAAGTGTCTTCTATCGTAATGCAGAGCTGACCATTGGCTTGCAAATCTAATTCATCATCTCGATATGTGAATGTAAATTTATCTTCCAGATAATCTTCTGCATTCATGTAGGGGTTGCGATAGGAGTAAGTGCCATCACGTTCCACTCTCAATAAGCCACCCAACGGAGAAAGAATATCGATAAAACCGTCTTGCGGTACATCCACCATGACGGTGTAATACCCTGTCAACTCGCTGATCGTCGCTGACAATGCATTGTAAGAATCTAATAAATCATCCAAGAATACAGGTTCAACATCATCTGCATTAAAGTGAATTGTTATTTTAATAACTTCATAAGGTCCACCGACATCCAGGTTCACGTTCCAAAGCAGTGAGCAGTTTTCGAAGCTAAATGGCTGCTCAGGGACAATAACGGCATCCAGTAACATCTCAATATCTTCCATGCCACTGAGCAATACCGGTACGTCTCCATCGTTCCCAACAGGCTCAACCGCATTTTGAGCATCGCCTAAATCATCTGGATCAATGAGAACTGCAATCACATTGATATTTTTTTCATCCACAAATTCTTGCCAATCGTTAATGGCGTTATTTGCCCCCTGACCCGAAGTTGGATCCCCGTCCGTCATAACATATACAACGGGCTGACAATTACAGTCCTTCTTTAACATAGGTGTTAACACATCTCGCTGCATCACGTTCAATAAATCATCATATTCCGTATTGAATCCGAGTGAAGCATAACCTTCATAAAGCCCATTTATATACGATATCGCATCGCTCGAACTAGAAGCATGATAAACCAAAGCACCATCATATAAGTTGTTAGTTAGGCTACCACTGCTAAACGGTACAACAGTAATATCCAATACGTATCCTAAAAAGAGATACTGTTGAACTAAAGAAACTGCAGCTTGCTGTGCAATGTCTAACCTGTGGTCCATACTACCGGAAACATCAATTGCCAAAACTAAATTGGCACAAGGTCTATCATTCTCGTATGTCGTCTTGCAAATATCTGCATTTACTTTGGTAATCACTAGGAATGCTTCATCAAAACGACCTGTACCATCCTCTAAACGATAGGTGAATTTTTCTGGACCATCATATTTATCCTCTTGAATCGTCCTTTCTTTCTCCCCGCCACAACAATTGCATCCACTTTTGCTGCAACTGATAAAATAACGATAATCGCCTTCTGAATTAATGACCAAGTGATTATACTGGGGCGTGATAATGTCAATGAACTCGCCATCACCGGGTATTGGGATAACAACAAATCCATTTTCAACAAAAGCCCCAAAATCATCAAGATTATTATAATCAATAAAGTCCTCTGCACCACTGCCATATTCAAAAGCAATCCGAGTCACTCTTGAACCCCCTTCGGGAATATCAATTGAGCCCAGTGGATCTAAACTATCGGTGTAGTTATTCGGATCGTTAATGACATTACCAGACACCATGTTAGCGCCAAGACAAGACCGAATATTATCAATTTGAAGCATGGAAGCATCTTCTGTTGACTGGTTCGGGGAACCAACATCCATCACACCAAAACCAATTCGATAGACACCCACATCCCAAGTATAAGGCACTGTAAAGCTTGAACTATTCCAACCGGTATTATGTGCCCACCACGTGGAATCGATAAATGCACTATTCCAGTTATACGCAGAATAAACATCTGCAAATGAATATATCATTTCACCTGAGGGGCCCGAAATTGAAATAAAAGCGTAGTCATTATTAAAGACATTATTAACCACAACATTAACAAAATTTTTATCATCGGTACCATTCTCACCACTTTCATTGGTTGCAAAAAAATAATCAAAACTGATAGTTTGACCTGGCGCAAGTTTCAAATCATACCACATAGCCGATCCCTCTATGGCATCAACTCCTTTTACATCATCCAGTATATTTGACGATAAATTTAATTCTGATGCTAATGTGTCTTCATCTGTTACAGTTTCATGAATGTTCCTTGTTGAGAAAAAAGCTGTGCTCTTGATATTCTGCGCATGACCGCTTGTACTCCAGCCTTGAAAATAATTCGAGTCTGAGGAGTGTGATCCTTTTTCTCTTCGCGTATTAAAGTCAAATACAAACTGTGTCTCACAGTAGCAGTTTCCAATAATCCTGGCATTATCAAAAGCAACAAGCGGTGGTAATTCTTCTGATAGCTGTACTAAGAATGGTGGTTGATCTTCGTGAGGTGAAACAAACTTAATAGGGGCCAAACTCAAATCCCTGGCTTCACTTTCCTCATCTCCTGATCTGCCAAATAGGATAGCTGAAGGCAACTCTGAACCCCCACTACCCCCTCCGCCACCACCTGCCGCAGTTGCT
The DNA here is from genome assembly GCA_046348545.1 of Gammaproteobacteria bacterium. Taxonomy (GTDB): domain Bacteria; phylum Pseudomonadota; class Gammaproteobacteria; order Berkiellales; family Berkiellaceae; genus JAXMEB01. The sequence continues at coordinate 186,686 of JAXMEB010000004.1, read as the reverse complement.
TCTAGATTTTCGATATTTTCTGCTGCGGCTTCTTCCTCTTCTGTTTCTTCTTGAGAGGCACCTTCATCTCCCTGAGCTTGCTTCGGCTCAGCAGATTGTTCTGTGTTTTGTTTATCAGAAGGTGGCGCGGCTTCTTGATTATTCTTATTTTCGGGTTTCTCTGGATCGTCATCAGGCATGACTTTATTCACTATTTTGTCAAGTGTTTCTTTAAGATCTGCTGTGATGATAAGGCTAGATTGAGCAAAATCTTTGTTCTTGTCATTGGACATGATGACCTACTCCCATCAACCGAAAATTAGATTATCTAATTTACTTAAACAAATAATTTCAGTGGTGGAAATTGGACCAAAGTCCTACAAAAGCTCAATTAAAGAGAAAATATACTTGCAACTACAGCAATAGAAGGAGTAATCCTGAAGAAATACAATGGGTTAATGAAGTATCCGCGGTGCTTGCATCTCCATCAACGCAATTTGCGCTAACATTTTGCACATTTGTTTAAAATCATCTTTGCAGACTTCAGTGATTTCATCCAGATTCGGCGTATAAATAGTCCCGGTCTGGTCAATTAAGAGTTCTAAGCAATTGGGTATCTCTGTTAATAAAGATAGTTGACCTGACTTGGATTTTAAGGACATGGCACCCATAACTCACCCCTTTGATTGGCGATATTTTGAACCCTTATACCCTTCACAGCTGAATTTTCGGGGTCGTTGCCTTCACGACTCTCGCCGCAGTCATGTACTTTGTGTACACTCCTGCGTCTCGAACGCTCGGCGCCTACCCGAAAAATCAACTGTTGTGGGTATATATCTTATATTTGGGATATAAATGGGTGGAATTCAAGTAAAGCCGCATAAAATATGCGGCTTTAATACTTGCCCTAAACCAAACTGATTCGAGTTTGAATCAGAAATGATATTAAGATAATAGTGTTTCAGCTTCAAATGATACTTCTACACGTCGATTTCGCGCGTGTGCTGATTCATTTCCAGCTAAATCAAGAAGTTTGTCTGATCCATAGCTTTGAATATCAAATTGTTTGTTTTCAATGCCTTTCTCAGTAAGGTAGGCAACAACGGATTTTGCACGGCGGAAGCCTAGATCCTTATTGTACTGAGAAGTTCCTCTTACATCTGCATAGCCCTCAATTTTAACAGCAGCTTTTGGATTATTAATCAGGACTTGAGCCAACTGGTCTAAAGAGGCCTTATCTTCGGCCGTCAATTGATCGCTATCAAATGCAAAATGCAGTGTACCGGATACAGGCACAGGCTCTGCTACAGCCATTGTCATCACTTCTTCTGCTGCAGGTGCTTCTTGCATAGAAACTTGATCAGGTTTCTTCATGCATTCACAGCCTGCAAATAATGTGCACGCTATGCCTAGAATGACTGTGGGTACGACTTTACGCATATTTTAAATCCTTGAGTGTTAAAAGCGAGGAAGTTACCTCATACCAAGAGAATTTTCAAGCTATACCCTTCACAGCTGAATTTTCGGGGTTTGCTTGTCCGTCCGTCGCGTCCGCTCGAAGTTCGAAGAACGTAGGCGGATTGCCTTCGCGATTCTCACCGCAGTCATGTACTTTGTGTACACTCCTGCGACTCGAACGCTCGGCGCCCATGCCTGCTGAAGCTCGTAGAGCGCAGGGAGGTACCCGAAAAATCATCTGTTGTGGGTCTATTGTTCAGTATCTGTCGTGATACATTTGAGGCAATGCTGCGTATGGGGTACGGCTTTTAAACGAGCCTGTGCAATCTTGTCACCGCATTTCACACAAAGGCCGAATGTACCGGCTTGAATTCTATCCAGTGCACGAGAGATTTGTCTAAGTTCAGCTTGGCCTTCTTCATTCAGCGCATATAAAACGTCAGTGTTTTCTTGCTCAACAGCCTGTTCCGCAAAGTCTTGTGACAAAGGGCCTTGCTTATGTTTCAAATCGGCTTCAATTTTAGATAGTCTTTTTTCCAACTCAATACGTCGTTGGCTAAGAATATTCTCTATCTCATCGTGCTCACTCATTTCAATATCCCTATCAGCTGTCAATAAGCCTCAATTTTACGCTTTCGTTAAAATTCAGACAATGACATCAACTGAGCATTCCCGCCTGTCGCCGTTGTATTAACGGTCAGAGTACGCTCGGTTACTAATCTCATGAGATAACTAGGTCCACCGGCTTTAGGACCTGTACCTGACAATCCCTCTCCTCCAAATGGCTGCACCCCAACCACAGCACCAATCATGTTGCGATTCACATAGGTGTTACCGACTCGAGCAGAACGATGAATCGAATAAGCTGTTTCTTCAATTCGCGTATGGATCCCTAATGTCAGGCCATAACCTGTTCCATTGATATCATAAATGATGTCATCGAGTACCTTACCTTTAAAACGAATCACATGTAGAATCGGTCCAAATACCTCTTCTGGTAACTGTGAAATATTTTCTATTTCAAAGAGCATCGGACCTAAAAAAGTACCCTGACTCAAGCTTTCTTTCAGAGGAACTTGATATAATAACCTGCCTTCATCTTTCATCCGCATCGCATGATTAAGCAAGGCATCTCTGGATTTTCTATCGATTATCGGACCAATATCCGTAGATATTTTTATCGGATCATCTAGCTCCAATTCGGCCATGGCACCTATCAACATTTTGATAACCTTGTCTGCAATATCTTCTTGCAAATACAAGACTCGCAACGAGGAGCAACGCTGTCCAGCACTCTTAAAAGCAGAGGTAATCACATCATCAACCACTTGCTCAGGCAAGGCCGTGGAATCAACAATCATTGCATTTTGACCCCCCGTCTCCGCGATAAAGGGAACGATCGGGCCTACGCGATTCGCGAGAGAGAGATTAATCATCCTAGCCGTCTCAGTTGAACCGGTGAACATGACGCCAGACACGCGCGGATCTCCTATCAAAACACTCCCAATTAATTTCCCTTCAGCAGGCAACAGTTGTACCACAGAAGGTGAAAAACCTGCTTCATGACAAAGCTTAATCGCTTCTGCAGCGATTAAAGACGTTTGCTGTGCCGGTTTTGAGATCACACAATTCCCCGCAGCCAAAGCAGCTGCAATTTGCCCTAGAAAAATAGCGAGGGGGAAATTCCAGGGGCTGATGCAAACAATAACACCCCGAGGTGCATAGTAAATACAATTCAATTCACCTGTCGGACCAATCAAATCTAACGGCGTTGAGAATTTTTCCTCCGCTTGAAAAGCGTAATATCGACAGTAATCTATCGCTTCTCTCACTTCTGCCGTCGCATCATCTAATGTTTTACCGCCTTCTTTTACAAGCAAGGCCATTAAGGTAGCTCGATGCTGATGCAACAGTTTGGCAAGTTGTCTTAAACATTTAGCCCGTTCTTGAACAGGTGTTTGGGACCAGGATAAAAATGCTGCTTGAGCACACGCCAAGCTGGCCTCAATATCTTCAGCGCCAGCTAATGTCACTTCACCTATTTCTATTTCAAGGTGACTAGGGCTATAGCAACTCAACGTTCGCCGATCGGATACCCCGCTAACTTTTGTTGTGGGCTCGGCACGATAGGTTTTAGCAGCTTCGTATTCTATAGCCGATAAAATCGGATCAAACATAAACGGGTCAGACCAATCTACTCCGGAAGAATTTAAGCGACCTTTACCATAAATTCGTTTTGGCAAAGGAATTTGTGGATGAGACTTGAACTCCACCTGCGAAAGTTTCAGATAAGGATCTGCCACTATTTCAGAAATAGGTAATTTTTCATCTGCAATCCGATTCACAAATGAAGTATTCGCTCCATTTTCAAGTAAACGTCTCACCAGATAAGCTAATAAATCCTCATGTGTGCCGACTGGTGCATAAACTCGACAGGGCAATGGTTTATCAGTCTGCTGAACAATTTGATCATATAACGCTTTCCCCATCCCGTGCAGACATTGAAACTCATAATCCTTTACAGATAGCTTATCAGCCATTTCAATGACGGCAGCCACCGTAAAGGCATTGTGCGTTGCAAATTGGGGATAAAAAACATCGGTTGCTTTGAGCATTTTATTTGCACAAAATAAATAATTCGCATCGGTAGCAATCTTACGAGTAAAAACTGGATAATTTGAATGACCTTCGACTTGAGCAATTTTAATTTCAGTATCCCAGTAAGCGCCTTTAACTAATCTCACCAAAATACGCTTCTCATGTTTTTGGCATTGCGCTTTTAACCAATCTAGGACATAGGGCGCTCGCTTCTGATAAGCCTGGACCGCTAAACCTAACCCTTCCCATCCTTTTAGATCCGGATCACCAATCAACGCCTGCATCACATCCAACAAAAGTATCAAAGTACTGGCTTCTTCAGCATCTAAGCAAAATCCAATATTGGCAGCCTTAGCTTGATAGGCCAGTGATTTTATTTTGGGGATGAGTTCAGACTGAAGTAATTCGTGCTTTTTATATTCATACCGGGGATGAAGAGCTGATAGTTTGACTGAAATCCCTGCCCCTCGAATAGGACCTTGCTTGTTATGCGCTCCGACTGCTTGAATGGCACGTTCATACGATGCAAAGTAACGTTCTGCATCCTCTTTAGTATAAGCTGCTTCCCCAAGCATATCGTACGAATATCGATATCCTATTTTTTCATCAGAAGCAGCACGCTCAATGGCCTCATCAATCGTCCGCCCCATTACAAATTGTTTCGATAAAATCCGCATTGCCGATAAAATCGCTTGCCGAATAATCGGCTCGCCACCTTTTGAGGCGAGACGTCTTAAGCCTTGTGTCAAATTAAAGGCGTGTTTAGATTCACCTGCCAAAGGATCTGCAATGACTTTACCAGTGAGCATGAGCGCCCATGTCGCCGCATTGACGAACGTTGAGTGACTCTTCCCTAAATGGGATGACCAATCTGCTTTAGAAATTTTATCTTTGATGAGTTTATCAACCGTTTGTTTATCCGGTATTCGGAGTAAACTCTCGGCTAAGCACATCAACGCAATCCCTTCATCGGTAGACAGATCATACTGAAACATGAAGGCATCTAGCCCGCCTTCTTTAAGTCTCACCTGCCTGACTTGATTCACCAAGGTCGCAGCATGATCCTGAATGCGTTTTAGTGTTTCTTGGTGATAAGGTGGTTGCCCCAAAATGGCTTGAACACATTCTGTTTCATCTTGTCGGTAATGATCAAAGATAGCTTTCCATTCTGAATCCAATATACTCATGATGCTGTCCTAATTTGTTGCCAAGCTTTGTCAAACTGATCGGTAATCTCATTTGAAGGATTTTTATCTAACAGACTCACCAATACGATTCCTATTGTGCCAAAAAGATACCCTGGGATAATTTCATAGATATCAAATAAACCACCCGAATTGAGTTTCCAGATCACTACGGTGGCAGCCCCTATCACAATCCCAGCAATTGCACCTCGTCGAGTCATTCGCCGCCAAAATAAAGATAAAGTGACAGCAGGCCCAAATGAAGAACCTAATCCTGCCCACGCAAAGGCAACCAATTCAATGACCTTACTTTCTGGAGTCTTGGCCAGTGACACTGCCACCAACGAAATCAGAATGACCGCGACACGACCTATCCAGATGAGTTCTTTCTGACTAGCGCTTTTTCGAATCAACGTACGATAGATATCTTCTGTCAACGCAGAGGAAGAAGCCAACATTTGAGAATCAATCGCGCACATAATAGAGGAGAGAATCGCTGCAAATAAAATACCTGCAAGCCAAGGGGTAAAAAGATGTTGAGAAAATAGAATAAATACTGACTCGGGATTAATATCAAAAGCTTCGAAGTAGGCAATCCCAATAAAGCCTGTTAAAAGAGCCCCTATCATTGATAAACTCATCCAAGAAACGCAAATTCGTCGCGCGAGCTTGATTGCACTAACCGACTTAACAGCCATATATCGAACCAAAATATGAGGTTGTCCAAAATAACCTAATCCCCATGCAAACAAGTTGAGCAACAGCAATGCATTGGTTCCCTTTGTTGGATTGAGTAACGCTGGATCCTTTGCTTCAATCATGGACAGGGTAATCGAAACCCCGCCCAATTCTTGACAGGCCAGATAAGGAACCAAGAGTAGACAGATAAACATAAAAGTCCCTTGAAAGAAGTCTGTCCAACTGACCGCTAGGAATCCACCGATAAAGGTATAGGCAACGATGATCGACGTCCCAAGCCACAACGCTTCTTGATAGGACAGACCAAAGCGCTGCATGAGCATCGCCCCACCCACTAAGCCCGATGCGGTGTAAAAAGCAAAAAAGATAAGCGTCACTAGGGCTAATAAGGCTCTTATCCAGCCACTACTGTCTTTAAATCGATTATCTAAATAGGCAGGGACCGTTAGAGAATCATTTGCATATTCTGAAAATACTCGAAGCGGCTTAGCGATAAAACGCCAACTCGCATACGCACCGAGGGTGAGCCCTATGGGCAACCAGATTTGGTTGATACCCAACGCAAATACAGCACCCGGCAAGCCCAGCAGCAACCAAGCACTCATATCAGATGCTCCAGCACTTAAGGCCGCAACCGCTCCGCCTAGGCTTCGCCCACCTAGGACGAAATCCGATAAATTGCGGGTCACTCGATAAGCAACCAAGGCAATCGTCACGATGAGCGCCAAATAAAGACCAAACGCAATCATGGTTATGGTGTTCATAAGATGATCCTACTGCATAGCACAATCTCGCTAAAATCGATTATTTGTGCTATGAATCTAACATTGTTATTGGTTTTATTAACTAACTAAGTGCCATACGCTGATGGGCAGTCTAGAGCCTCATACTAAATCATGGGTCATTGAATCGCCAAACTTTCTTACGAGGTGTCTACTGGGGATCTACCTGCTCTTTATTTTCTATGGATCTTTGTACCCAGCATATCCATTCAGATTACCCAATGATTCAATTCTGTCTTTACTGACAGTGGGATGGATCTCTAAAACCTATCAATTCGATATCTTTCAGAATTTCTTATTTTATATGCCCTTAGGTGCATTATGGATCTATCGTTCGCCTTCGTTACTGTGCGCGACATTTACGCTCAGTACATTTCTTGAAGTGCTTCAAAGCTATTTACCGATGCGCACCCCGTCTATCTTAGATGTCGGATTAAATGTCTCTGGTGCACTCTTAGCTTACGCTCTATTCAAAGAGGGCTGTCAACATCTGATTATGCGAGGAATACAGTATGCACATCATTCTCAATACCAAGTCTGGATAGGGGGAGGTATCTTGCTGCTCTTTCTGCTCGTCCAATGGGCACCTTTTCTGCCAACCTTGGAACCCTCGCATATTCGTCGCCTACTGGATCCTATGTTAACGGGCTTAAAGAATCCATCTTCACTTAACATATTTGCAATAGCAAAATATGTTTGTTGGGGCTTTGCAATCTATATTGGATTAAAATTAGTATTCAAATTAGAGCATCCGTTGCTTTGCTGGTTAGGGTTTACTGGATTAGTCTTCTGTATTAAATCTTTAATGATGACACGCGTTGTATCGCTAGAAGCAGTACTGGGAATACTAATAAGCTGTATCACTATCATGCTGATCAGAGCATTTTTAATCCGAAGCTCATCTACATAGACTTAAGAACCGCCTATTCTGATCTAAACTCTGGTCGATAGACCTCTAACTTTCTATTTCTACTGATCGAATTATACATCGCTTCTTGGGCATTGCGCGTTAAATATTCCGCAGAATGACCATGATCAGGATAGAATGCTATACCACAATTCACCTCTGCCACTACAGTTCTATTAGCAACCAAGACAGGTTGTTCAAGAAATTCGTAAAGCTGAGTCAATTCTTTAATGATAAAATCTTCATTTTTTTTATCAGTGATTGACACCATAATACCAACTGACGATTCATTTAAGCGTTTAAAAAAATATTGATTAGAATAGAAGTCGCCGATACGATGCGTCAGCATCCTAAAAAACTCTTGATATTGTTTAAGACCCAGCGATAAATATAATTCCTTTGTATTCTTGAGACTCACCAAAATCACTGCAAATTTTGAATTAGACTGATTAATTGTTGTGTCGAGCTGCTCCAAGAATAATATTTGGCTAGTATCACTTAAAGACTCTGTACTCTCATCATATGTTATGTTGTCTTTATAATGAATCCGCGCCCCAAGCGCTTGCCTAATTTTTACCTTTAGGTCCTCTGGATCCCATGGTTTCGCACAATACTTATGAATGATACCCTCATTCAAAGCTTTGACTATAACATTGAAATCTTGATACGCACTCAAAATGAATCTTTGGACATGTGGAAAAAGCTCTTTGACTTCAGTTAAAAGCTCAATACCATTCATATGAGGCATGTTAAAATCTGAAATGATCACATCAATATCGTTTCGCTGATAAAGTATCTCAATCGCCTTTTTGGGCTCATCTGTGGAAATAACATCAAATTCTGTTGTTTTCAGGGCTCGTGACAAGGATTTAAGAACATTCACCTCATCATCTACAATCAGAATAGCTCTATTTTTAGACATCACTAGCTCCCTTTTAAGCAACACTTTGATTCGATTCGCTTGATTGCACGATAGGCAAGCTCAACGTAAACGTTGATCCGTCGTTTTCCTTACTCTCGACCTCTAATTTTCCATGATGCTTTTGAACAATTCCATATGAGAGATATAAACCAAGCCCTGTTCCCTGCCCCACTGATTTGGTTGTAAAAAAAGGCTCAAAGATTTTAGTCAGACATTCCTTTCGAATCCCATGCCCCGTATCAGATATTTTAACTTGAACCATACCGAATAATTGGCTCGTCTCGATGGTCAACCTTCTATTTTCCCTGCTTTTCATAGCATGAACCGCATTAACGAGTATATTTAAAATAACTTGATTAATTTGAGGGCCGATGGCTTGGACTGTAGGCAAATTGCCCAATTTTTTGATCACTTGAATGTCATTGGATTTGATCTCACTTTGAATGATGTTTAAAGTGCTGTCTATGCCGTTATTCAAATTGTACCGATCCCATTCTGTAGAGCCTCGGTGTGAGAACTCTTTTAAATCTTGTATTATTTTTTTGACACGCTCTACCCCTTCGGATGACTCTTGTATTAGACTGATAACATCTTTCTTTAAAAAATCTAAATCAATTTTATCTTTAACTTCGGTTATCCTTTCCAATAGATCTGAGTTTTCAATCAAATTCGGCTCACCTTCCTGATAAATTGTGATCAATCTTAAAAGCTCTTCAACATATTTTTGAAGCGTATTAATATTAGAATTGATATAACCAATTGGGTTATTTATTTCATGGGCAACGCCAGCAGCCAATCGACCCAGGGACGCCATTTTATCGGCGTGTAACAGTTGCCCTTCGACTTCTTCGATTCGCTTTTCTAGTTTACGTTTCAAATTCCAGATCTGGCACATCGACGCTGCCGTTTGTTTGATTTCAACGACATCAAATGGTTTTTTAATAACAAGAAACTCATTTTTTTTATTGATTAATTTTTGATAAATATCAGCGAGGGAAAAATCTGAATAGGCACTGCAGAATACAATCTCAATCCTAGGATCGAGCTCCCATATTTTTTGGACGGTTTCAATGCCATTCCAACCAGGGGGCATTCTGATATCTACAAATGCCATAGCATAGGGATTGTTGTCTTTCAAACTATCAACAATTTTTTGATATCCTTCTTCGCCCTGGCTTGCAAAATCAACCTCAAAAGTTGGAAAATTTTGTTTGGGCTTTATCAGCTTCTCATTGAAAAGCAAGCTTTCAATTCGCTCTAACTCTTCATTACCTTTTTTAAGAACTAAAACTTTTTGAAAATCACTATGAATATCATTGTTATCATCAATGATCAAAATACGATGGTTATTGGATTCTTCTTGACCTATCACGGATGACCTCAATAAAATAATCTATCCGTGAATGATGTCGACAAATTAAGCTTTATACTTGAGCGACAGTGGGAGACTGATTTGAAAGACAGAACCTTTATTCAAGCCATCACTTTGAACCTCCAATCGCCCACCCATCTGTTCGATACTCTGACTAGCAAAATAAAGACCGATGCCATGACCGAGCTCTCGAGTCGTGAAACCTTGCTTAAAGAGGTGTTGAAGATCTTCAACTAAAATTCCAACTCCATTGTCTTCAACTACAATGGTAATCTTATCTCCAATCGTCGCAGTTGCTACTCTTAAAATCTTTTCTGGAGCAGTACTCTCTTTCAAAGCATTTTCAGCGTTTGAAATTAAATTCGTCAGAACCTGAAGCATAAGATGTTTGTCGAGCTTAATCAGTGGTAACTCACTGTATTCCTTTACAAATCGGATCTCATTTCTCTCAGTACGACTAATGCACAAAGCATCATCTATCAATGTGTTTAAATCTGTCAATTCAACAACTTGTTGACGATTTACCTTTTGAAGTCCTTGAACAACCTGTTTAATGTGTTCGACATGCTTATCAAGCTGATCAATTTCTTTAAAAGCAATTTTTTTGGATTCTAAAAAATACTGACCTAAGGATTTAAAATAATTCAACAGAAGGGTCTCTTCTTCAGTTAATGGATATTTACCCAGATGTTCATGCAGTTTTTCAATAGCTTTGAGGTAATTTTCAATGGTAAAGCTGCTAGTTAATTGTCTTAGAGTGTTAACACAAACTGTCGTACTACTCAAAATATTACCAATATTATGAACAGCAGTTATCGCACTACTATTAGCGTTATCCTGAATGATCTTGTCATTTTGATGACCTGGATCCATTCTTGATCCTTTATATAATCCATTAATTAAATTATATAACTAAAATTATTTTTTGTTTAGACGCTGGAGTGGGTGGCCCCATATTGAGGCCACCTACTAATCTATTTTTTCGTATTTGGCAAGTCAGTGACGGTACCTTCATAGACCTCACAAGCCAGGGCTATGGTTTCAGACACGGTTGGATGCGGGTGAATGGTCAGTGATAAATCTTCGGCTTCACAGCCCATCTCAATGGCTAACGCGACTTCAGCAATTAAATCACCAGCTCGATTCCCCACAATTCCACCACCCAGGAGACGATGCGTTTCTTTATCAAAAATGAGCTTGGTCAGTCCCTCATCACGTCCCATGCTGAGTGCACGACCAGAAGCAGCCCAAGGGAAGGTTGCAACCTCTACATTCATTTGATTTGCTTTCGCTTCTGTTTCAGTCAAGCCGACCCAAGCCACTTCTGGGTCAGTATAAGCCACACTCGGAATACACTTCGATTCAAAGAAATGTTTCTTGCCAGCAATCACTTCTGCTGCCAATCGACCTTCTGGAATGGCCTTATGTGCTAGCATTGGGTTACCTGCGATATCACCAATCGCGAAAATGTGAGGGACATTCGTACGCTGTTGTTTATCAGCCGGAATAAAACCACGTTCATCGACGTGAACGCCCGCTTGCTCAGCTGCAATCAACTTGCCATTCGGCGTGCGTCCCACACAAGAAAGGACCGCATCAAATTTCTGAGGACCGTTAGGCGCACCATCACCTTCGAAAGTGACATAAATGCCATCACTCTTAGCAACTACTTCAACCACTTTAGTCTTGAGTAAGATGTTTTCGTAACGGGGTTTGACGAATTTGTAAAGCCGAGTTGCGATATCTTTATCGACACCAGGTAAAATAAAATCAGTTAACTCGACAACATTTATCTTTGACCCAAGAGCCGCATAAACCGTTGCCATCTCAAGCCCAATAATGCCTCCACCGATGATGAGCATTCTGCCAGGAATATTTTTGAGTTCTAAGGCACCCGTTGAGTCGAATACGCGATCGTCATCTGGTAAAAACGGTAATGCAACCGGTCTGGATCCTGCTGCAATAATCGCGTGTTCAAATTCAATGTTAACGGTCTCTTGACCGGTAACGGTCATAGTATGCGAACCAGTAAATTGACCCGTGCCCGTAACTACTTGCACTTTTCGCATTTTAGCCATTTGCTTTAGGCCCGAGGTCAAACGACCAATCACTTTTTCCTTGTGTGAACGAAGTTGATCTAAATCGATTTTAGGAGTACCAAATTCAACTCCATGTGAACCAAGTACCTTAGCTTCGTTAATAATTTCAGCAATATGTAGCAAGGCTTTCGAAGGGATACAACCCACATTTAAACAGACACCGCCTAGTTCATTAAAACGCTCTACTAATACGATGCCCTCCCCTAATAAATCAGCCGCTCTAAAAGCAGCAGAGTACCCACCAGGGCCACTGCCTAAGACAACTACTTTTGCTTTAATCGTTTGTGTACTCATTCTTAATTAAACCTTATTTTACAACAACATATTTCGGATATCTTGCAATTGCTTTGCGAAAAACAATGTAAAGCGTGCCGCTTCTGCACCATCAATCACCCGATGATCATAGGAAAGACTAAATGGTAAAATTCGTCTAGGCAAAAATTCCCCATTGATATAGATCGGACGAATTTCTGCTTTTGAAACACCTAAAATAGCGACATCGGGCGCATTAATAATCGGCGTAAATCCTGTGCCACCAATGCCACCTAGGCTGGAAATAGTGAATGAGCTACCCTGCATATCTTGCGAAGAAAGTTTACCATCCCTTGCTCGCACACTGATCTCATCCAATTCACGTGCCAGTTGAAACACTCCCTTTTTATCAACATCTCTTAACACAGGCACAACCAAACCAAGCGGCGTATCGACCGCCACACCAATGTGATAATAGTTTTTGAGAATTAATGTTTCACCATCGGACGATAAAGAGGCATTAAATTGAGGAAACGCTTTCAAGGCACAGACAATCGCTTTGAGTAAAAAAGCTAATGGCGTTAATCGAATCCCGAGCGCTTCAGCAGAAGATTTATTATCGACCCGAAATTTTTCTAAATCAGTGACATCTGATTGATCAAATTGCGTGACATGTGGAATGCTAACCCAATTGCGATGCAAGTAAGCGCCCGATTTTTTCTTAATTCGATTTAAGGGCTCAGCTTTAATTTCGCCAAATTGGCTAAAATCAATCTCAGGCATTTTGGGAAAATTAAATCCGGCGTCACGACTTGCGCCACCACCTTGAAGCATTGCCTGTTTCACATACGCTTTTAAATCAGGGGTCTGAATCCGACCTTTGGGCCCCTGACCCTTTATCTTCGAAAGATCAACGCCTAGTTCTCGAGCCAGACGTCTGGTCGCAGGACCGGCATGAACGTCTTTCAATGGAGTTGAATTTGAGTGGTTTGCTGGTCCGTTCGAGATCTCCATTCGAAATTCAGGAACGTGGACGGGAGGTTCCGAAGGCGAAGGGCTCAGGGCCTCGGCAGCTGGCGTATCAGGGATCTGTTCTGCAACCGTTGTGGCCCCCTCCTCCGAAACTTCTAATAATAAAATCTCACTGCCCTTTGAAACTTTATCACCCTTTTTGACTTTTAGCTCTTTCACCAAGCCACCAAATGGTGCTGGAATTTCCATGGTTGCTTTGTCAGTTTCCAGGGTCACCATTGAGTCATCTTTGGCGATGGTATCACCAACAGAGACTGTAATCTCAATGACATCTACTGCCGAAAAATCCCCAATATCAGGGACAGTTACCAGTTTAATATCAGTCACGCGTCTTCTCCCGTTTGCTTAAGCCTGTAGAGAAAATGGTTGTTCAACAGAAATTGGATACTTTTCTTTAAAGCGTGCCAATACTTTCTTGTCCATCCCTTCAGCCACTAAGGCAGCCAAAGCTTGATAAGCTATGTGGTATTGATCTACACCGAAATGTGATCGCAGTCTTTCACGGGTATCACTGCGCCCAAACCCATCTGTGCCCAAAACGACATACTGCTTGTTCTTTATCCAAGGACGGATCTGATCTGCTTGCAAACGCATATAGTCCGTTGCCGCTAAGATAGGACCTTCCGTATCCTTTAGCATTGTTTCAATATAGCTTATCTTGAGCTTTTCATCAGGATGCATCTGGTTATGATAATCGACCGCTAAGCCATCACGACGGAGCTCATTGAAACTGGTGGCACTCCATACATCCGCTGCTACTCCAAATTCTGCCTCAAGTAGGTTTGCAGCTTGAATGACTTCTCTCAAAATTGATCCACTGCCTAACAACTGAATCGGCTGACCTTTCACAGTAGAAGATTTAAAACGATAAAGACCTTTAAGAATGCCTTCCTCAACTCCCTTTGGCATCGCAGGATGTGCATAATTTTCATTCATGAGCGTAATGTAAAAATATACATCCTCTTTATCAGCAACCATCCGCTGTAAGCCAGATTGAATAATCACTGCCAGCTCATATGAAAAAGTTGGATCGTAGCTCACACAGTTCGGTATCGTACTCGCCAATAGGTGACTATGACCATCTTGATGCTGCAAGCCTTCTCCATTTAAAGTCGTCCGTCCTGAAGTACCACCTAATAAAAAGCCTCTCGCACGCATATCACCGGCTGCCCATGCAAAATCACCGATACGCTGAAAGCCAAACATGGAGTAATAAATATAAAATGGAATCATGGCAAGGTTGTGCGTACTATAACTGGTTGCCGCAGCAATCCAAGAGCAAAATGACCCCGCTTCGTTGATCCCTTCCTCTAGGATTTGACCATTTTCCGATTCTTTGTAAAACATCACCTGATCAGCATCTTCAGGCACATATTGTTGCCCCACCATCGAATAAATGCCAATTTGTCTAAATAAACCTTCCATCCCAAAAGTTCGAGCTTCATCCGGCACAATCGGTACAATCCGTTTACCAATATTTTTATCTTTAACCAGGCTAGAAAGTATGCGAACAAAAGCCATCGTAGTGGATAGCTCTCGATCACCCGAGCTTTCTAGCTGTGCCGCAAACTGTTCCAAGCCCGGGATCGTTAACTGCTCGTCACATTCTAGACGTCGTTTCGGAAAAGAACCACCTAGGGCATTCCGTCTTTCCTGCAAATATTTAACTTCAGGACTATCGGGGCTCGGCTTATAGAAAGGTACTTTTGGCACATCTTGATCTGGAATGGGAATATTGAATCGATCCCGAAATGCAAATAAATCTTTTTCGCTCAATTTCTTCGTATTATGGGCTGTATTCTTAGCTTCTCCAGCAGCCCCTAATCCATAACCTTTGACCGTTTTAGCTAAAATCACAACAGGTTGCTCTCTGTGTTCAACAGCGGTTCGATAAGCTGCATAAATCTTTTGAGCATCATGACCACCGCGATTTAAACGCCAAATATCATCATCAGAAAGATGGGCAACCATTTCTTTTAGTTCAGGATATTTTCCGAAAAAATGTTCCCGGGTATACGCGCCACCCTTCGCTTTATAATTTTGATAGTCACCATCAACGGCTTCATCCATCCGTTTCTGCATGATACCCTTTTTATCTTTAGCAAAAAGCGGATCCCAGAGACCACCCCAAATGGTTTTGATGACATACCAACCTGCGCCTCTGAATAGCGCCTCTAATTCCTGAATAATTTTACCATTCCCGCGTACCGGACCATCCAAACGCTGAAGGTTACAGTTAATCACAAAAATAAGGTTATCTAACTTCTCACGAGATGCGAGCGATATGGCAGCGGTTGACTCAGGCTCATCCATTTCTCCATCACCACAAAAACACCAAATTTTTCGATCTGCTGCTGGCTTTAATCCCCTGGCCTCCAAATATTTCATAAAACGAGCCGCATAAACGGCTTGCATCGGCCCTAACCCCATTGAGACCGTTGGAAATTGCCAATAATGCGGCATAAGCCAAGGGTGCGGATAAGAAGAGAGTCCCTTTTTATCGACTTCCCTTCTAAAATGGATTAACTGATCTTCGGTGATTTCGCCCGTTAAAAAGGAGCGGGCATAAATCCCGGGAGAAGCATGTCCCTGGATGTAAACTAAATCACCCCCGGAAGGATGATCAACACTGCGCCAAAAATGATTGAAACCAACATCATATAGCACCGCAGAAGATGCAAAGGTGCCAATATGGCCCCCCAAACTACTATCCACTTCTTGGGCACGAACAACCATCGCCATGGCATTCCAACGAATGATGACACGGATTCGATCTTCCAATTCCATATCAGCGGGTATCTGAGGCTCTTCTTGAGGCAGCAAGGTGTTGCAATAGGGTGTCGTGCCTTTATAGCGAGATGTTAGCTTTTGCTGGCTGGCATATCTAAATAAGGCATCTAACAAATAACCTGCTCGTTCTGCTCCCTCATATTTTGCAACGGATTCAAGGGCTTCCAACCATTCTTGAGTTTCTATGGGATCGATATCTGCTACGCCTTGTTCGGTCATACGCTTAAAAACCTTCTTTGGCCGAGAATAGAATTTAATCGGCGTAGTATAGCATGTTAACTACATCGGTCTTAAGGGGATGTTACAAAAATATGTTAGTTAATTAGTTTTTTGGGCAACTTAGTTTCACCGCAGATATCGACCCTAAATCTGACCACTCATCGCGGTAAATGAGGCTCTTATCCAATTCAAATTGCAAATCAAACCCGAAGATATACAATCTTCAATTTGCCTGGAATATTAAGAATGCTTGGAAAACGCTCTCATGAAGAACTTGACGAAAGCTCTCTTAAATCATACCTCTCAGAAGGAGCAAAGAAAGTCATTACATGGCTCACTCCCTCGATCTCTAAGAAAAAATTAATCGAAATGACAGCTCCAGTCAACAATGAAGATGAATCATTATCGATCAATTACTTATGGGTTGGCCCACCTTCGATAAACAACAAACGGTTCAAATATCATGATATTGCTGGACCTATCGCTATGTCAAAACAGTTAAACATACAAAAAGATTTTGACGGTCAAACGTATCCAATTACTTTTTGGTGCTTATCTAAACACACAGAATATTATAAAAAGATCTTTCAACAGTATGAGGCAAAAATTGAGGTTGAATCAATAGAGGACCATCTGAGTTTAGAACATATTGAAGATAATGCTTCGATTCGAGAATCTGCCAATCAACTTTTAAAATACATTGAGAATATTCGTGAAACTGATTCTATCCGGAGCCATGTTACAGCAAAAGATGGTTTTTCTTTGTTTTTATTAGTATCACGACCTGGATATATCATGGATACGAACGTGTTTCCAGCTCAAAAAGAAAATGAAAATCAGTACTGCACTGTTAAACTAAGTAAACACGAAAAAGTTAGTACTGCCGTTGTATATGGTGGATGTTCGCCACACGACTTTTACTTAATGTACTCCCCTGAAAAAGGGCTGCCCCTTACCATTAAACTATTTCAGGCGTGGATCCAAAAAATACAAATTGGCAACATTGGTGTATTTAATTCATTTAAGCTAGAGATGGGGCTACTTTGTAACACGAATTACACGCTTGGGGTTCAAAAACACTCCTATAAATCATATGGTGGCATCTATGACTCAGGATGCGACATCAATATCTTCTCACACCTAAACCCATTTAATTGGGGGCAATTTTCTGCACATTTACAATTCACGGATGTCAACCAAAGAATTGGTGACTCGGCAAAATCAACTCTATCATCATCTGGCGGAGTCACGTTTGTCACGTCTTTTCTTGGAGATAAGAATCTCTTTGATACCTGGTATCAAAATAATATTTCGACTGAATCGGCTTTCATCTTTAAAATTAATTTCTGCTCTTTTCGAAACTACCATTCCAAAACCGCTAAAGATGGTGAAATATATTATTACAACAACTCCAAAAAAGAATTCACCTTGATTGCAAACAAATTGCAGTATTTTGATCAAAACGACTATTTTTTCTGCGAAACATTCAATGAATCTGAAAAATTACCTTCCATTAAATCGACCCCCATTGAGCTGATGGAATCAAAATTTAGTGATTTCCTGAGGTTTATTATGAATTCTCATTCAGAAAATCTACACTGCATCCCCTACATAACTGGACATCAGGACGAAACATTACTCCACGGCGCGATTAATCTTAATCTTTTAAGTGCCGTTGAGCTTTTGCTGAAAAAAAATATTGATTTGAATCTAAAAGCAACCTACACGATTATGCCAGAAGGAACCGTGTTCACATTTACCCCTTACGAACTCGCGATTTTTCTGAAGCGTGAAAAGATTATAGCGTTGCTTGAAAATAGACAAAATTTAATTGAAGAAAGTCGATTAGCGCATAGCTCAGTATTAGTGCCTCAGTATAATATGAATACTCAGACAGTACTGCCTCAATCAATCAAAAATGATGAAGCTATTATATCAAATGAAAATAATGAATCTGACAGGTGTTCGAAAATTCAGCTGTGAAGGGTATATACCCACAACAGATGATTTTTCAGGTGGGTTCCAAGCTCAAATCTATGGCTCAAGTTCAGCTAAAAATCTTCGCCAATCAAAGCTATCACCTGGATCAGTCTTACGCCCTGGCGCAATGTCACTGTGACCAACAATTCGATCCGAGGTAATAGATGGATATGCTTGTTGAATTGCTTTAGTGACGCTTACGAGAGCTTGATATTGTGCTGCTGTGTAGGGAATATCGTCCGTACCCTGTAGCTCAATCCCAATTGAAAAGTCATTACACGCGCTTCGACCTTGAAAATGCGACACACCTGCATGCCAAGCCCGCTGCGTAAAAGGAACGAATTGAATCAGATCACCATTCCTAAAGATGACTAAATGCGCAGACACACGGACACCTTGAAGTGACTCAAAATAAGGGTGGATAGTCCGATCTAAACGATTAGTGAAAAAGTCAACAATATAGCTTGGATTGCCAAAATCACTCGGCGGCAAACTGATACCATGGATCACGAGCAAATCAATTCGAACATTCTCAGGGCGCACATCATGATTGGGGGATAAAATAAAAGGGATCTCGGATAAACAACCGCTTTCCCGATCAAGTCCCATAGTGTTCTGAAGCAGGCTCTGGCTGAGTTTTTGCATTTAATATAACCGCATCAAACTTATCGGTGGATCGCCTGGCTCGTTGCAATGATTTGAGTAAATGTTCAAGCTGGTTTACATTCTGATTCAAACTTATCATCGCTTGATACACGGTTTCTTTTAAATTTGCAAGAGACGAAAGCTGCTTGTCACTGCGATGGCGTCCCGCTTCATTGATTTGAGCTAAACCTTGATTGAGCTTTAATTGCAATATCTTAAATTGCTTTAATACCGATTGTAATTGTTGTTCTGGTTTCACGCCTGAAGCAAGCGGCGCAATCACATTATACTTGGTGTCTTCTGCAGCCCTTCGATTCAATACCCCTTTTTGAAACATATTGGCTATCACATCCGAAAAGATATGATTGAACTGCTCGACTTTTTCTACAATCCAAGTTGCATCGCTCGTATAAATTTCCTTTGGCTTTCGACTAATAATGGCAATATTATCTTTAGACTGCTTGAGCTTAATGGTTTCAAAATAGGACCTTAAATGCTTCATATCCGTTTCAACCTGACCTAATGGCGATCTAATCTGCCATTCCATCAAAGTGCCTAAGCGCTCCCCTTGCTCATTGACAATCGGGGTTAAAACGACGCGGTACCCTTTATTATTTAAAGTAATCAATGATTCAAAAGTATCAGTCAAGCTTTTAAGCAACTTCTTCGCTTTAACTTGATTCTCAACAAAAGATAACTTAGAAAAACGAAACAATCCTTGAGTTAGGAGCAAAACCAAATCACCATATTGCGCTAGTCTTTCATCTTTCTCTAATGCTTCAAGTGCATGATTTTTGAAAATAATTTTATGACTATTATCTGCAAATGATAGCGGGTAATCATACTCATCAATTCCCAACTCCAAGAGCTCCGTATTTTTAAGCGCCTTAATACCTGCTCTGATATCCAAAGCGATTTGGATGATCATTAAGAAAGTTACGTGCAAAGCAGCCCAAAAGACATTAATACTAATCACATCAAGTAGATAAGCCCAAACTAAAAGCCCATGCACAATGGGCAACCCGAATAAGCTGAGTAAATGATGATTAATGATTTGAGTAATTTGGCGCATCACACAGGACCTTGGGTTGAATGACTAACTGCTAATAAGAGGACATTTCTTATCTTCAGTGTAGGTCACCCGTGTAATTTCGCAAATTTAAAGTGAGTTAATCCTCTCGCTCATCAGCTTGTTGTTTGAGCGGGATATCTGCGTTCAGGCCTAAAGCAATATGGTATTCACCGCCATCACCGCTTAAGACAAATGAACTCTCAGAACCACTCAATTTCTCAGAGTATTCGCGATTCGGAATACGCCATTGCGAGTCAACTTTCTCACCATCATTCATCGCTTTGAGCTTCACGGTCCCAATCAGATCATCGACGTTCCACGGGGGAACATCGCTTTCGACCAAAGAAACCAGAACAGTAACCGCCTCAGTTTCTTGCAACTTTTTTTCCCAAAGCACAACATCTTTCACACCGTTTAGGTGATCAGATAACCAGTGCGTTGGAAATGCGGGGATCACATAATGTCTTGGATGCATTTT
This sequence comes from Gammaproteobacteria bacterium, assembly GCA_046348545.1. Lineage (GTDB taxonomy): Bacteria > Pseudomonadota > Gammaproteobacteria > Berkiellales > Berkiellaceae > JAXMEB01. The sequence continues at coordinate 166,218 of JAXMEB010000004.1, read as the reverse complement.
AGATGAATATTCAGTGATGCTAAAATACAGCTCGTCACCACCTTCCTCAGTCGTCGTCACCCGCTCAATTGCTGTGAGCTTTAAAGCTAATTTTGCTTCTTTTGACATCACACTCCCTGAAGCAGCTATTAGGCTCACTAAGCTTAGACCTAACACCATCCCTTTCATATTGCATCCTTGTTTAGTTTTCTTGCTATAATGATTGATATTTTCCAATTGATTTTATTCTACCTCAAATGACCCGGGCAATGGAAAGTACAACGTTCGATCATACACATACCTTGTTGCTCAAGCATATGACCAGTCATCATGCTATGGGTAAAATCGGATGCGTTCTAGATAAAGATCTGAGTCGTTTTTATATTGAAGTTGATAATGACGATAAGCTTCCTAACCTTAAAAAAGTACTGAAAAATTTTCAAAGTGAGTCAGACTCGCTGCAGTATGGCAAAATAGGTTTGACGGATGGTCAAGAGAAACGTGCAAAACTCGTCTTCACACACCTAGATGAAATCGTAATCGCGCTCTATACCCTCCGGCGGAAACCGCAATTAATCAAGGATCTGGGACATGACATCCGAATACCCTACTTTCCAATTAAACAAAGATTTTCAAAATGGCTACAAGAATGCATTGTTCAAAATCAAGACAAGCTAGAGTCTCTTTTTCAACAGAGTCATCACCCCATTCTCTTTCAAGCTTTAAGAGAATATGGTCACGTTCTTTCCAATAAAACATACCAATTATTTCTAAAGAAAATTCTTCGCGAGACACATGAACGTATTTTATCGAAACTAGACGAAAATCAAATGCTATTTCTGAAGAAATTAGAACTACATCCCAAAAAATATACTCCAATTATGTTAGCCGATTCCAGAAAAGGCATTAGTTATGTTAAATCGAATTTGAAAGGAGATTCACATAGACATCTCATGGGCGTAGTGGAAGGATACTACCATCTTTACACGCATCCTTGGGCACGATGGATCCCATCGCCATTTAATCTCTTGATGAGACAACATCTTCGCAATGAAGCAAAACTTTTAAAAATATATGAGGCACTTCGAGTGATTGACTCAGAATCTTTGACTGAATTTCCGGAAACAGAAATCCCTCACCATTATGATATCTTGACACGTCATGCACTTCATATTCGTCACAAGGTCAATAACACCCATCTCAATTAGGGCGTGTCCCTAAAGTTTCAACCACACAAGTATTGCGACGACAGTTAATGCTGCCATGAACATTACTTTTGTTTTATCATATACCCTTCACAGCTGAATTTTCGGGGTTGCTTGTCGGTCCGTAGCTCGTAAGAGCTTAGGCAGGTACCCGAAAAATCATCTGTTGTGGGTATAACCATCTCAATACTCGAAGCAGTTGGTTTTAGGCTTTGAGGTTAACTGGCTTGTTGCATTTTGGAGGCCAATCCATAAGCTATTTTTCGTTTAGCGTACTCATTGCCAAGAACACACTCGATTTCACTGCGCAATAGGGCATCCAGATTATTTGAAGTGGTCTGATGTAAAATCAGCTCAGCAGCCCATCCTAAGAAAATAATATTTAACCCAAAACCAAATAAAGCAAGTGAAGTTCCAAATACGCTCAATAGCATCAAACCAACGCCTAATGGAACAAAAAGCTTTCTGGGACTTGAGGCAAACCGCTGCACAACAATTAATGTCAAGCAATCTAGCGCTACCCGCCAATGAGGCCAATGAAATACATTCTCACCATTTAAATCATGAAGTTTGAAACCTTTATGATGAGCCATCAGCGGTAAATACTCAAAATACTGAGCAAAGGTCTTTAGCTGCGTTAAGACATGGCGTCGATACAGTCCTAAATGAAGACCACCTTTCTGCTCAACGATTACCCCATCCAGTTGATTTTTCATGCTTTCGAAAAGCTTTAAGGTAATACCCCGAATATCTGATTTCAAATGCCCCGTGACTGTCAAAATATTCGAACCCAAAGTCGCTAAAAAACCCGTTGAAAGCGCGATGGATAAACTGACTTCTCGGTGTAAGCAGATGGCTGAAATCGATGGAAATTGGGCAATCACCTCATTTAAACTCTCTCGGGTCCGCTGATTTGAACCTCGATCGACAAAAATAAGTTCGTATTGGTTATCTGAAATACCTAAACTACTAAAAACATGACGTAGATCTTCAACCAGTGGAAATAATAATGTGGTTTCATTATGAATGGGGATAATAACAGAGTATTCCATACTTAAATCAAATCGTAAGCTTCCATGAATTAACTATGAACGTAGTTACTCAACTTGTCTAGCGATGATGCGATGCATAAATTCTGATATGGGTATCTCATTACAACCCATGGATATTCTATTTTAACTTTGTACTTTTTTCTTTATCTACGTCTGAACTGGGGTCAACTGATTTAATATTGGGCAGACTTGAGCTACGTTGGTCGATCTTTTGATCTGAAACAAATTGCGAGAGTGAAGGCAGAGATAAATTCTCTCTCTTCAAGGCTTTTCTATCCTCCAACGTTCTATCAATTTGACGGAACGCTACCGCAATTTGCTTAGCACTAGGATGTTCAATACCCACGGAATTTATAATTTCAGCTTGAATCTTTGTCAATACAACCTTTTGTTTGATTAATTTAGCTCTCAGATCATTTTTCTCTCCTGCACTCAAATTAGCATTATCCAAATACATTTCTGACAAATTCTGTATTTTTATAAACTCTTTCATGAGGCGATCATTCAATTCATCTGATATTCGTTGATAACTAACTTGTCGAACGGCCGATCTAACTTCTCGTTTTTCACTTGTTTGAATCGGATAAGAGATATACTTATCGCCGACACTTTTAACCCCTTCCGCAAGATCACAAAATTCTTTCACATGATGATCATCCAATTTTGAACCCGCTTCCCCCCATTCTAGCTTTAATATCTGAAACGGAGAGCCCCTCAAAAGGTTCTGCTCGTTTCTCAAACTGTTCCCTTTCTTTTTCTAAAATACAGTGTACTTTATTTCTATATTCTGCTGTTGCTAACGAAATACCAAAGGCTTCGCCTTTTGTAGTCTGCAATGCCATTATTTCGAGATACCGATCAAAGTTGTCAATATCAGACTGAATAGAATGCGCAGTTTCTTCTATTCTTGCAATAGCGACTCTATCTTTCGTTGTTAAGATCCCGCCAGCCAATTTGATTCCTGCAACAACTGAATCTCTGTGAGTTTCATAGGCGTTCTTAACGAGATTTAAGTTTTCGAGGTACGCGGCTCTATACTCAGGATGCTGCATTAGTGCAAGTAGTTTTTCATTCTGATCCGTTCGGCTGAGACCTTTTAATTCCCTCCAGTTTTCATTGATAATTTCAGAAACGACCATATAGGCTTTCCCTTTAACTCCAATAACACCATTTTCCATATAGTCCGCAAATGACTTGGATAAGATTATTCTGACAACCCCCCCAATATATTTCTCTGGTGAATTAACTATGGATCCTAAACTTTCTTCTTTTTTAGGATCAATAATTCGCCCTGATTCAAAATCCTCTATGAGGTTCTGAAAATCTTTTAATTTAATTTTTAATAATTTTTCTTCCGATTCTAATGATGCCTTTTCAGCTAGATATGTATTGGGATCTAAATCAAAATCTCCTTCTGATTTCGATTTTTCAAGTAACTCCAAAGATTGCTTAACTGCTTCGAGCTTAGGATTGATATTTTTTTCTGTATTTCCAATAAGCTCTATGCATTGAGCTTTGAGTTTATCCATTTTCTCTCGATCTTTTTGACCTCCACCTTTCTTTTTTAACGCAGAATATTGTTTTGCAAGAGAGATTATTTGGAGGTTCAGCTTGGCTTTTTCAACGCTAACTGACTTGATAGTTTTAAGATTCTCTATGGTTTCCTCATTGAGGAATCCGGACTGCTGAAGGACTTGAACAAGTTCTGACTTTTTCTTACTAACCATAATGTGTGCCTACACAAAGTCATTAGACAACCTATGCCTTTTTGACTCCTAGATCACTCCTTAAAGTTCAGATAAGCGAAAAAAAATGTAAGCGAAAAAAAAATACCGGTCATATGCACAGTACTGAATAAAGCTAAAATCCTCTATAGTTTGATTATGAACACAGCATTTACTCGCATATTACAAATCACTGACTTGCACCTTTATGCCAATCACACTAAACGCTTGTTGAACGTTAATACTTGGGACAGTTTTCGGGCTGTACTACTCGACGTGAAAAGACAATGCGAACTGCATCCACCTCAGCTTATCGTTCTAACAGGTGATCTCTGCCAGGATGCTGCACTCGAAGCCTATGAAGCACTCGTGCAAGAATTTAAGTTATTTAAATGCCCTATCGCCTGGATCGCTGGCAATCATGATGATCTGGCTCTCATGAAACAGGGGTTAATTGGAGAGCCGCTGACAGCTGAAAAGGAATTTCAGTTTGATAACTGGGAAATTGTGTTGCTGAATTCAGCTTGGCCAGAGCACGTCGAAGGCAAAATCACAGATGAAGCATTGCGCACACTAGAAACGAGACTCCGCCAAAGCACCGCCAAGCATCACTTTTTAATGATTCACCATCACTTACTCGATTTGCAAACTACTTGGCTCGATAAACTTAAACTCAGCAATGCCGATAAGCTGCTGGCTGTGATTGATCAATTTCCTACCATCAAGGTTGTCTTATCAGGTCATGTGCATCAATTTAATGAGCAACTTCGCCAGGGTGTTTCCTATCTCACCACGCCCTCAACGGGTATACAATTCAAACCTCATTCAAAACAATTCATGCCCGATAGCCAATACCCAGGATATCGGTGGTTTAATCTCTTACCCGATGGTAGTTTCAGAACCGAAATCAGACGCGTCAAACCTCCAGAATGGCTGCCTGATTTGAAAAGTGGTGGGTATTAAAATACATTCGGTTACTTTGACCTCAATACAAACACCCCATCCCAATCGGGGTTGAAAGGTGAGTTTTTGTATTTTCCAACCCTTTCTAAATACAGCAGGTACACTTTGCAATCAGCGTAATCCGCGCATAAATCAGTTAAAAGATGCTCCGCTTCCATCCACTGTTGTGCATAGAAATATTCTAATGCTTCTTTAAACCGCTCTATTTCTTGAAGTTTATCATCAGAGATTTCATTAACACGTCCCACCAATTCGAATATATTGACAGGATCCTCCTTCCCTTTGACTTTAACGCGATCCAATGGCTTAAATACAAATCCGATTTGTCCCTTTGTAGTCTCTTCAGACACAATAATAGATACCTGATAGTATTTTGTTGCCGACTCCAATCTGGAAGCTAAGTTCACCGCATCACCTAGAACGGTATAACTTCGCCTAAACTCAGAACCCATATCACCAACATGCGTCGTGCCCGTATTTAAACCGATGCCGAGTCCTAGCCGACTGTCACTCATTTGCTGTAGAAACTTTCTCGAGAAATCCCGCATATTAAGCGCTGCATCCAAGGCATGGGCACGATGCTCGGTGTCATCCATTGGAGCTCCCCAAAACGCCATGATCATGTCACCGATATATTTATCAATAGTTCCCCCTGAATCAAAGATTACTTTAGTCATGGGTGTGAAGTATTCATTTAAGAATTGCTTTACTTTAACGGCCGCTAGATGTTCTGAAAACTGAGTAAAGTTCCGAATATCTGAAAATAAAATAGTCAGTTCTTTGGTCTCACCTTCAAATCCATATCGCGCAGGATCTTGACTCATTTTTTTAACTTGTGCAGGGGGAACATATTGTCCAAACAAGCTTTCGATTTGACGCTTGCCTCTTCTTTCAAAAAAATATCCCACAAACATGTAATGAAAAGTCAAAATCAATAGCAAACAGTATAAATACGTAAACGAAAAAACCAATCGCTCAATACTGAACAAGTAATAATCCATCAAAAATATTGTGGTAATAGCAGATCCCGCTATCAATATTAAAGAAATGGGTGGTAAAAATGAAAACATCAGCGCCGCCAAGATACCGACCAAAAAGAGTGAAGCAATTTCTGCACCAAGGTGCCACGCTGGTAATTGCCTAAGAGATTGATCTAAAATCGATGCCACAATACTGGCATGAACCTCTACACCTGGGAACGCTCTACTTTGTGGCACAATTTGTAAATCACCTAAACCAAAGGCAGAAGTGCCAAGAAACGCCAAAGTGCCAGACAGTTTTTCAACACTGAATTCGTGTTTCAATATGTCTGTTGCGCTCATATATTCGATTGTTTTAGCCGGTCCAAAAAATGTGACCAAAACTTGACCCGCCTCATCGGTTGGTATCAAAACATCATCCAGCTGAATGCTATTAATGATTTCATTCCCACCAATTTTTTCAGTGTTAACCACAACTGTATCCGATAACAAATAGGTTTGCACCGCCATCAAGCTTAATGAAGGATATAATCTACCTTCATGGCAAATCACCATGGGAACACGCCGAATGACGCCATCAGAATCACGTAAAGTCGTGACAAATCCACCACCCACCGCATTATCTTGTAAAATCTCTAGATTAGCCGTGTACCCTCCTAAGGTAGGAACAGAAGTGATTTTCGTACAATCCATTTTAGAAATCGGTTCAGGCAGGCGCCCTACCCTGATATCAGCCTCACCGTGTAATACAAAACCAAGTACCACGTCCATTTTTTTAAGCGACTCAGCAAAAATCCGATCACTGTCATACGCCACAGCCAGTTGATCGATTTTGCTATTTGAAATATTTTTCAATTCATGCCTGATCATTGAAATCGGATTTTGCTCTGCCTCTGAAAAAATCATATCAGTTGCAACAACCGCGACACCACTTTGGGATAAAATGTCAAATAGATTTGCAAGCTTAGATCGCGACCAGGGCCAGTGACCTTCAGCTTTAAGCGATTTTTCATCGATGTCCACAATAATGATGTTTTGAGGAGGCTCTAAATGAGCCGATAGATTGATGCGATAGTCATAAATATACTGATCAATTTTGTCCTTAAAATAATTTGAAGACTGATAAATAGACAGCGCTAGAAAAACACTGACCCAACCTATTCCTGTTAAAATCGACAATCCTTTTTTTTTAAAATGATGCGACACCTGCATTCCTTTAGTTGGCAAACTTATTACCTAATTCCAGGTTGGATTTCCCCTCCTGAAGTCCCATTGTTTCCGGGAAAACCTTGATCACGAGATGGGACGCCACCACCGGCTGCTGGGCTAAACGAACGCGTAAAATCCTGCTCTAGTCCCTTGATATCACCCTGATCAATAGTCGTTCCTTCTTCAGGATCTTCAAAAATGCTCCCATCATTGAGATCCACTTCAACAATCGCTTTTTCATCGCCCGGGATGCTTTCCCATTCAGAAATATCAATTTCACTGTAGCCTTCAGCACCATCATCAGTGACTCGGGCATTCGGCGTGTCTGAATTTGAGCTAAAGCATTTTCCATAACTTTCCGCACAACCAGTCCCTTTGATAACAGACATCCAAAGAACCCATTTTTCATTGACTTTTCGCAAGAACAATAAATATTCCGTAGACCGTACGCCAATCGTTGAAACGGGCGTATTAACTTTATACTTTGTATAATCACCTTTACTAATGAGACCGGTAATTGTTTTGAATCCGCCTTGGAGCAAACTACTAGTTTGCTTATTTACCTTCGGGTTTTGTTCATTGTAAATATATTCATTCAATACAAATATGCTCTGTTTTTCTATACTAACAAGCGTATTGTCTGAAAAACGAATATGAGCACTCCCTTGAGGACCCGTGCTGATCTTATCGCCGACGAACACGCCGGATCCTCTAGCTAATGAGCGACTATCCCCGTTATTCTCTGCGATTACTTTGCCTGTAGCCGCAATGACTTTACCAATTGGAACTGCGGCATGTATTTGAAATGATAGTAAGATCCCAGCAACTAACGAAAATATCGCCGCTGATTTGTACATACACAACCTTCATTGTTTGATGCATATTATGAAATAACATTTCATCAAAAAACAAAGCGTTCTCCAATTGGACTTTAGTCGTAGGCTGAGTTTATAAGCTTGAATAGGTTAAAGAAAGTTTGTACAACGTGCGATGATATTCAAATACATCAAGATTACTCTCATTGACTTCCCGAATGGCTGCTGCTGTCATGAAGAAGTGTTTTGCGAAGCGCCAATCAAGTCCCGCTTCTCCCCGATAATAATCATCTCCTCGCTTAACTTGTCCTGTACCCAATAATGCATGCGGATGCTGATAGTCTGAACGTTGATAGCTTAAATATAAAAAGGGAATTGTTTGATTCCATTTAAGATACCTCAGATTCAATTCTAGACCACCAAAACTTCTGTTATTGTATCGATACTGATGATCATTGACTTGCTGGACACCATAAAATGGTTTTATATTTGTAAATCCTTTCCAATCATGTCTCGTTTCAAAACCAAGCCCTGCCCAATATACGTTCGATGTTTGTGAAGCATCTTTAGGATAATCCAATTCAATCAGACTCAGGTATGGTCTGAGCGTAAAATTTTGTGTAGCTGGATAAGCGAGCTCTATTGCAGCAGATTTGGTATTTCGAAACTCATGACCATCTAGGTTCTCTCGTTCAAGTATAAACGGGAAGCTTAAGTGATAATCTAGAAATGGAAATTGATATTTTAAATAAAAAACGTAATCATCGGTGTCAAATATATGGGCTCTCTCATTTCTACGCCAACTGCCCATGGCTTGGGCAGTAATTTTGCCGTGAAGTGGCCATACCAATCCCGCACCCACTTTTGCTTCAAGAAAGTCAGAGGTAAAACGCTTAGCATCCGGATCTAAAGGGACAAATCCAACATTAACAAGCTGAACACCCGATTGATTCACACCACCATTGACATTGCTATCATATCCACCTGTGAGGCTGACGAAAACCCATTTTTGTTTAGCGTCCTTATGCTCTCTTTGGATTTTCACGATTAATTTTTCTACTTCTTCTGCCAATGATTTATCAATGACTTTTTTCTGCAGACGTCTTGCTTCCAGATAGGCTTTTGCATACATATTTGATTGATAGTAAGCAAGTGCATAGTAATAATGTGCTTGATGGTTATCAGGCTCCACGGCTAGCACACGTTCCAATGCAAATAGACCTGGGCCATTATGATTTGACTTAACCGCGGTCATGCCATATAGATAATCGAATTTAGGATCCCCTTCATTTTCGATAAGAGCTGACTCAGCCTCTCGATAAGCGGCTTGATAATCACCTAAATTAACCAAATTTTGAATTTCACCCATATCGCTGGCAGTCGCGTGCGGCATGTAACTCAGGAATGAGATTAAAATAAAACGCCCTCTAAATTTCATTTTCTAACTTAGTATCATGGTGAATATTGATCATAATATACACTGAATTCAGATAAGATCCTGTATGATGCATCTTATCTTATATTGATTGGAAGGAAACTAACATGTCAGTACGTTTAGGAGATATCGCTCCAAACTTTAGGGCAAATACCACTTTAGGCAGTATTAATTTTCACGAGTGGCTGGGCGAGAGTTGGGGCGTATTGTTTTCACATCCTAAGGACTTTACGCCTGTCTGTACAACCGAGCTAGGCCACGTTGCAAAATTGAAACCAGAGTTTGATAAGCGACATGTCAAAGTAATCGGTCTGAGTGTTGACTCGTTAGAGTCACATAAACGATGGATTCAAGACATTAATGAAACTCAAAGCACAACGATCAATTTTCCGATTATCTCGGATGACTCAGCCGAGATTTCAAAACTGTATGACATGATCCATCCAAAAGAGCTAGATAAATTTACAGTTCGATCTGTTTTTGTGATTGCGCCCGATAAATCTATCCGCTTAATCATTACCTATCCAGCATCAACCGGTCGAAATTTTAACGAACTTATTCGTGCGATTGACTCTTTACAACTAACGGCATACCACAGTGTCGCAACACCTGCGAATTGGAACCCTGGAGAAGAGTGTGTTATTCTACCCAGTGTATCCAATGAAGAAGCAGCTCAGAAATTTCCAAAAGGGTATGAGGAAATCACGCCATACCTGCGTTGGACGCCTCAACCAAACCTCTAAAACCTCCAGCCTATACCCTTCACAACTGAATTTTTGGGGTTGCTTGTCGTTCCGTAGCTCGTAAGCGCGTAGGCAAGTACCCGAAAAATCACCTGTTATGGATATACGTACCGCGGCATCCAGTTCTCTAAAGAATAATAAAATTTTTACCGACAGCTATAAGAAGTAAAAGGGCTCAATTTTCTCGGCTGCCTGTCATTTTATTCAGAAGCGAAAGATCTAGTGCTATGAGAATTAATCCAAAGAACGATTTCGGCGCAGAGAGTAAAGTCATTCAAACTGAACTGAATGCTAATTGGTTTGACTCCATGACACAGCATGCTAATGCAGATGCCTTGAAAAATATTAAAATTGTCATGCTGCAAAATCTTGGAGAAGAAGCCATTGAAAAAGCTGAGGATTCGAATCGGCTTGAGCCGGCGAATACTGGAGAAGAAACACCCAGTACCGGGGGGCGGAGCAATCTCGAATTAATCGAATTTGGCAGACGAGGCGAAGTTGAAAGTCAATTCAGAACACTATCGATGATTGCGACTGTCTTCAAGGATATCAAAGAATCAATTTTCAATAGTGATAGGAGTTCAGAAACTTCACACGAAAAAAATGAAACTCAACCTACATTAACTATTATCAATATTGAAATCGAGCCTATCTTAAATGCTATTAAAATTACGCTCAAACTTGATGGAGTAATTAATCAACCGATTAATCTTCATTACGAAATGCAAGCACCTAACGAATTACTGGGTCAATCATTACCTGAAGCCGGTACTATCTCTGAGATAGCGACATTCTACCCTACCAACGAACCCATTCAAATCCTAACGATCAACTTGCCGGTTTCTATTGCAGCGCTTCCTAACTTGACAGAAGCTATTATCATTCAAATTGACGTGCCGAATAATATTATCTTAAATCAACTTCCTGCACCTTTAGTGGAAAATTCGATAAGCCATGATCTGGCTCCTGAAATCCCAGTCAAAGTGAGCATTGAAGATATTGAGGTACCAGAAAACAATACTGCAATATTACTAATTCGATTGGATAAACCGGCGAGTTCACTCATTACAATAGAATTCACAACATCATCTGGAACAGCGATTACAGGTGGATCGGGGCTGCTTGGAGAAGATGATTTTACTGCGAATGCAGGGACGGTCACTATACTACCTGGTCAAACTCAAGCCACCCTGAATATTCAAATTGTTGATGACGAAATTTATGAGAATCATGAATATTTTAAAGTGGAATTTACAAGCATCCATGGCGGTCATGGCGCCACTTTAGAAACACGTGAAGCCCTGGTGACTATCTTAGATAACGATGATGATAGCCCGATTGCCGTTGGAAATGAGCACACGATGGATGAAATCAATCCAGAAGGCGAAGAGTCTCTTATTTCAGGCAATCTCTTCGAACATGATTACCCGGGTAACCATGGTGGTTCTGTTTCTGCAATTAAATTTACTTTCCAGGATGCCAGTGGCGCAGCTCAATATGTTAGTGCGCATCCGGAACTCATCGGCGCACAAGCAAATAGCAATATAGTTAAAATTCCAATCCCTAACGCCATCATCTCAACACCTTTAGGGGGTACCATCCATGTTGAAGCTAATGGTCATTATAGCTATAGCGCGCCTTCTCAAGGCGTCTCTACAGATTCAGATGATATCATTTCTTATGTCCTCACTGATTTGGATGGGGACTCTGCTGAAGCTAGTTTAATCTTCCACATCACTGATGAAGTACCGCATGCCACAGATGATACCGGCTATATCGCTAAACCGCTTCATTCATATAATTTACTATTAGCGATAGATGTCTCAGGTAGCATGAATGATTTAATCAACGGTCAAACAAGATTAAGTATCGCTAAAAATGCATTAGTCGAGCTTATCAAAAACTATGATTCCATCGCAGATGCTCTTCAAATCACAATTATTCCCTTCGCATCAGGCAATGGCAACGATGGGGCTTTTTCGTATACTGCAAAAAATGTCGATGATGCGATCGAATTTATTACTAACCAAGGAAATCACAAAGATGATGGGTTAGCAATAGGCATGCTAAATCCGCTTACTAATCAGTTTTTAAAAGCTGGCACAGAGTACAATGATGCTTTATACCACGCTCGTGATCAATTAGAACTAGATTTACAAGATAAAATATTACAAAATTACGAATCTCGTGTATATTTTCTATCAGATGGTAAACCTAACTCAGGTCATACTGCAATCGATACAAAAAATTGGCCAAGCGAATGGAGCAGTTGGCAAGATTACATCAATAAAATCAATATTCAAACATATGCAATCAGTATTGCAGCTGGCACAGGGGTTACTCAAGCACTTGAACCTATTGCAAATCAGCGTGATGAAGTTATAGACGTCAATCCTGATCTAAGTAATCTAAGCACACTTATGCTCGATACCGTTCCTACACTTCCTTTGAGTGATAATGTTCTGACAAATGACATGCTTGCTGATATTGGTGGTGGCCGCATTACTGAAATTGCATTCGAAACACCAAACGCAGATCTATTTATCGAGATAAATCATTTAAATTTATTAGGTGCATTTTCCAATAAAGATGGTAAAACAGTCCATATTCCTATACCAGAAGATGACAGCATTTCTTTCACAACACCTTTAGGCAGTACATTCAAAATCGACTCATCAGGGAACTATCACTACGATGCAAAACCAGTGGGTCAGGATGAAGTTGAAACTTTTACATACACGATCCAGGAAAATAATTCAACCCAAACCAGTCAGGCTACATTAACAATTAATATCCTGAATGATTCAAGAGATTTACACGAATTAACTGGCGATCATAGTGACAATACGATTTCTAGTGAAAACCTGCAGGGCATTATTGTTATGTCTGGAAAAGAGGGTGATAACAATTTTTTCATCGACGCGAGCGAAGATGCGCGCGGCAATGTCATTGTTATCAAAGATTTATCTTTAAATCCAGAAAACACCCTAAGTTTCATCCACACTAATGATACCGATAGAAATGGTGTACTGGAACTTGCGGATATAATTTATGGTGTCACTCAAAATGGCGAGAATGCAGATGTTATCGTTACATTAAACAATGGTACTACACCTGATCATTCTGATGGAACAAGAATTGTTTTCGAGAATATTGGGACACTACCAAGCAACGATGTTGCAAGCTTGCAATCCCATCTGGAACAAATCACGGCTCAATTAAATGTTATTAATTAATGTCTTAGCGATTGGACGTCAAAGGGAAAACTTTTCAGTACGACTATGGTCCAATTCTCAAAGTAGTACTTTTTAAGGTCTGATCAAGATATGTCAGTTTGTGTCCGAAATACGTGACATTACGCTATTCATAAGTAAGGGTGTAGCATGAGCGAACAAGAGAAACCAACTGAATCAAAAGACTTCCTAAACCGTGCGAAAGATTCGCTCAAGAGCGTAATTGAGTCTGCGAAGGAACTCATCACAGGGGATGTCAACGATAAAGCGCTTGATCAAAATGTCAATGCTGAAATGAATCAACAAGCTCCTAACAAGCTAGAAGAACAGCCTGTGGATGCTAAAGCATCACCTCAGACTACACCGGAAGCGGTGCAAGCACTCCCTCAGAATGCTATACCTGCTCAACAGGAAGCTCAGCAAACAGAGTCAGAGGAGGATGTCGCCAAGAAAAAGAAGCTAGCGGATGAACCAGAGGACGAAATTACCCTGGAAGAAATTCAGCAGCAAACCGAAGCTGCAGCAGCCGGCGGCGGTGAAGGTGGCAGCGGTTCAGATTTACCAGATGTCATTCTTTTTGGTCAACAAGGTGGCGTCAATAGCATCCCGCGCGATTTAGGCTTACTAGGCTTACAGTTTGGACAATTAAATGAGTTGCTACCCAATCTATTTCCCGTCGTTCGAATCAATCGTGTTCCAACCGCTCAAAACGATTTAACTAATTCACGTGGAGATGCTTTAATATTTTTCGAAAGCTCCCTCCCGAAAGGCAGCGCACCGGGGATACATCCTTTAGTTTTACAGGGAAATATACTTTCTAATGATGATCAGGGTGATCAACCCGCTACGATCATAAATTTTGAGATCCCAGGATTTCAAACGGTTAAAGTGGGAGATGTTTGGACGATTACAACCAGCAGCGGCATCATCACGCTATATGTCAATGATGTGCCGGGTCATCAAAAAGGTGATTTTACATATGAGCTGATTGATTCAGATATTCATCCAAATGGAGGAGGCATCAACAATCTACTCCAATCCTTCACTTACACCATTCAAGATAGTGATGGTGATACAAGCTCCGCTGAAATTATCGTGACTATCGTTGATGATGTTCCTGTTGCTCGCGACGACGGGCCTCAAAATATCGAGGAAGGTCAACCCCCGATTACCGGTAATTTGATGAGCAATGACATTCCAGGTGCAGATCAACCGGCTACGGTCATCAGCTTCACACATAGTGGTGGTATACCTGGTGCACTTGGTGTTCCAATAACCACTACGCTAGGTGGTATTCTCATTTTAAATCCTGATGGTTCGTTTAGCTACACACCTCCGCCTAACATTAACAATGCAACCCCAGTTTCGGATAACATCGTTTATACCATTTCTGATGTAGATGGTGATACCAGTACAGCAACCTATTACATCAATATTACTGACGGCCCAGGTCCCGATCCAGAAGATGATGGCGTTAACCCAGAAGCTACTGTCTATTCAGTCTATGAAGCGGGCCTACCCGCTGGCTCAGCGAATGATCCGGATAATCCCGCTGCGCCTGATCTCACTAAAGTAACTACTGTCACCGGTAACCTTTTATCTAACGACTTCTTAGGAACCGATCCATCGAGTATTGTTTCTGTAACGTTTAATGCTTCTACCTACAATCCAGACGTCAACGGGATCGTGACCGTCACCACCCCCTCCGGCACTTTAGTGGTCTATACTCAATCCTTTAGTGGTCGTGCTGCAGGCGATTTTACCTATACTTTAAATGCAGCCACCGACCAAGCCAGTGGCTTGGGCAATAATCTTGCTCTCGATGATTTTATTTATCGTCTACAAGACACCGATGGTGACTTCGGCGATGCCACCCTTCGGATCCGAATTGTCGATGATGTGCCTCAAGCTGTAAACGATCCGGATCAAAGTGTTAGTGAAGGATCTCAAATTATTTCAGGAAATGTGTTAAGTAACGATATTCAGAGTGCCGACAATCCGAATAATGTGATTTCATTTACCTATAATGGCGGTGCGAACTCTGCTGTAGCGGGTCAAACGGTTACAACAGCCCTTGGCGGACTCTTAACGGTTAACGCGAATGGTTCTTGGACTTACACCTCTCCTCCCAACGTAAATAATAGCACCGTTGTCTATGATGGGTTCGTGTATACGCTTGAAGACGGGGATGGCGATCAAAGCTCTGCAATCCAACGCATTCAAATTAATGACGGCCCAGGCCCCGATCCAGAAGACGATGGCGTTAATCCAAACGGCAATCTTTTTACCGTGTATGAAGCCGGTCTATCCGGCGGTTCGGGAAATGATCCAGACAATCCTGCTGCGCCAGATGCGACAAAGGTGATCAGTGTCAGTGGGAATATTCTGTCTAACGACTTTTTAGGAACGGATCCATCGAGTGTTATCTCGGTGAGATTTGGTGTCTCTACTTTTACACCCAACGCCAATGGCGTTATCATGGTCACCACGCCCTCTGGTACTTTGCTAGTCTATACTCAACCCTTTAGTGGTCATGTTCCAGGTGAGTTTACTTATACTTTAAATGCAGCTACAGACCAAGCCAGTGGACTCGGCAATAATCTCGGTCTCGATGATTTTATCTATCGCCTACAAGATACCGATGGTGATTTCGGCGATGCCACCCTTCGGATCCGAATTGTCGATGATGTGCCTCAAGCTGTGCATGATGCGGACCGCAACGTTAATGAAGGTCATCAAGTTATTTCCGGGAATGTCTTAAATAACGATATTCAAAGCGCGGACAATCCGAATAATGTGATTTCATTTACTTACAACAACGGTGCTAATTCTGCTTTGGCCGGCCAAACCGTTACAACAGCGCTAGGTGGGCTCTTAACCGTTAATGCCAATGGTTCTTGGACTTATAATTCACCTGCAAATGTCAATAATAATGCCGCTGTCTATGATGGGTTCATCTATACCCTGGAAGACGGAGATGGCGATCGCAGTACCGCTACCCAACGTATTCAAATTAATGATGGTCCCGGTCCTGATCCAGAAGACGATGGTGTTAATCCAAACGGCAATCTCTTTACCGTGTATGAAGCAGGACTCCCTGGTGGCTCAGGAAATGATCCAGACAATCCCGCTGCACCTGATTCGAGCAAAGTCATTAGTGTCAGTGGGAATATTCTGTCTAACGACTTTTTAGGAACGGATCCATCGAGTGTTATCTCTGTGAGATTTGGTGCCACTACTTTTACACCCAATATCAATGGGGTGATCACGGCCACCACGCCCTCGGGTACGTTAGTGCTCTACACTCAACCCTTTAGTGGTCATGTTCCAGGTGAGTTTACTTATACTCTAAACGCAGCAACAGACCAAGCCAGTGGACTCGGCAATAATCTCGGTCTCGATGATTTTATCTATCGCCTACAAGATACCGATGGTGATTTCGGCGATGCAACCCTTCGGATCCGAATTGTCGATGATGTGCCTCAAGCTGTGAATGATGCGGACCGCAACGTTAATGAAGGTCATCAAGTTATTTCCGGGAATGTCTTAAATAACGATATTCAAAGCGCGGACAATCCCAATAATGTGATTTCATTTACGTACAATAATGGTGCTAATTCAGCTTTGGCGGGTCAAACGGTTACAACAGCCCTAGGTGGGCTCTTAACCGTTAATGCCAATGGCGCTTGGACTTATACTTCACCCGCTAATGTCAATAATAGTAGCGCTGTCTATGACGGATTCGTCTATACCTTCGAAGATGGAGATGGTGATCGCAGTACAGCTACTCAACGTATTCAAATTTGCGATGGCCCTGGTCCTGATCCAGAAGACGATGGTGTTAATCCAAATGGTAATCTCTTTACAGTTTATGAAGCCGGTCTTCCAAGTGGCTCAGGAAATGATCCAGACAATCCTGCTGCACCAGATGTGACCAAAGTCATCAGTGTCAGCGGGAACATTCTGTCTAACGACTTTTTAGGAACGGATCCATCGAGTATTGTCTCGGTGAGATTTGGTGCATCGACTTTCACGCCCAACGCCAATGGCGTTGTGACCATCAGTACCCCCTCTGGTACCTTGCTTGTCTATACTCAACCCTTTAGTGGTCGTGCCGCAGGCGATTTTACGTATACTTTAAATGCGGCCATCGATCAAGCCAGTGGTCTGGGCAATAATCTTGGTCTTGATGATTTTGTCTACCGCCTAAGGGATACGGACGGTGATTTCGGGGATGCCACTCTCCGGATCCGAATTGTCGATGATGTGCCTCAAGCTGTGAATGATGCGGACCGCAACGTTAATGAAGGTCATCAAGTTATTTCCGGGAATGTCTTAAATAACGATATTCAAAGCGCGGACAATCCCAATAATGTGATTTCATTCACTTATAATAATGGTGCTAATTCTGCTTTGGCGGGTCAAACGGTTACAACAGCGCTAGGTGGGCTCTTAACCGTTAATGCCAATGGTTCTTGGACTTATAATTCACCTGCAAATGTCAATAATAGTGCCGCTGTCTATGATGGATTCGTCTATACCCTCGAAGATGGAGATGGTGATCGCAGTACAGCCACTCAACGTATTCAAATTAATGACGGCCCTGGTCCTGATCCAGAAGACGATGGCGTTAATCCAAACAGCAATCTCTTTACCGTGTATGAAGCTGGCCTGCCCAGTGGCTCCGCGAAGGATCCCGATAATCCCGCTGCGCCCGATCTCACTAAAGTAACGACTGTGACGGGCAACCTTTTATCTAACGACTTTTTAGGAACCGATCCCTCCAGTATTGTATCGATGAGATTTGGTGCCTCAACTTTCACGCCCAACGCGAATGGCGTTATCACGGTCACCACCCCCTCTGGCACTTTAGTGGTCTATACTCAACCCTTTAGTGGTCGTGCTGCAGGCGATTTTACCTATACTTTAAATGCAGCCACCGACCAAGCCAGTGGCTTGGGGAATAATCTTGCTCTCGATGATTTTATCTATCGCCTACAAGATACCGATGGTGATTTCGGCGATGCCACCCTTCGGATCCGAATTGTCGATGATGTGCCTCAAGCTGTGAATGATGCGGACCGCAACGTTAATGAAGGTCATCAAGTTATTTCCGGGAATGTCTTAAATAACGATATTCAAAGCGCGGACAATCCCAATAATGTGATTTCATTCACTTATAATAATGGTGCTAATTCTGCTTTAGCGGGTCAAACGGTTACAACGGCCTTGGGTGGACTCTTAACGGTTAACGCCAATGGTTCTTGGACTTACAATTCACCTGCAAATGTGAATAATAATGCCGCTGTCTATGATGGGTTCGTCTATACCCTGGAAGACGGAGATGGTGACCGCAGTACCGCTACCCAACGTATTCAAATTAATGATGGTCCCGGCCCCGATCCAGAGGACGATGGTGTTAATCCAAACGGCGAACAGTTTAAAGTGTATGAATCTAGTTTATCTGATGGCAGTTCGCCCAACACACCGAGTCGACCAACCTCCGTACATGGCAATGTGCTTGGAAATGACAATCTTGGAACAGATGGTTCAAGCATCACATCGGTAACATTGGGTGTCACTAATTATACGCCCAATCTAGATGGCGTTATTGTTGCGACAACGGCTTTCGGGACACTAACTTTGTATACCCGTGCATTCATGGGACATGTCGCTGGTGAATTTACATACCAACTGAATGATAATCTAGCCCATACTAATGGTCTGGGTAATAACATTGCACCACAGGATTTTACCTATACGTTAACTGACATAGATGGTGATTCTGGCAGTGCAATCTTGCGAATTCAAATTGTGGATGATGTCCCTACTGCTGTGAATGACTTGATTCAAGCTAATGAAGCCCCAGTTGTTTCGCCAACACCACAGCAAGTTTTATCTGGCAACGTTATAACGAATGATACTGCAGGTGCAGATAAAGCAATTCAAGTCACCACCTTCACTTACAATAGTGGCTCTAACCCAAATGCCGTTGGTACAGTTGGAGTCCCTGTTACAACTGCACTGGGTGGCACGTTTACATTGCTTGCGAATGGGACCTTTACTTATAAATCACCTGCTAACGGCGTTACAGCTGATTCTACAGATAGAATTAGATATACCATATCAGATAATGATGGAGACACCTCAACTGCAAACTTGGACATTAGGATTTTAAACACCGGGCCAACCGCTGTGAATGATATGTACTCTGTCAATGAAAGCGATACGCCACCCAAGTATAACCTAATTTTCGTGCTTGACACTTCAGGGAGCATGGGATGGATCATTGGTCAAGATGGTGTTAATGGCTCTAACAATCGCTTGAATAAGGTAAAAGAAGCTTTAAATGGGGCTGGCAATTTGTTTGACAGTTATGCTGCTGCAAGTTCTGATCTTAAAATCACGATTATTACTTTCAACTCATCAGCCACCTCCTCACAAGAATTTAGCACGATTGCCGCAGCAAAAACATATGTAAATGGACTCACAGCCGGTGGCTCTACCAATTATGATGCTGCAATTGATCTCACTCAAGCCGCCATTACAGCAGATTCAGCGAATCCTAGTTTAAATGATTACATTGATAAAGTGTACTTTCTCTCTGATGGACAACCTTTTCCTTTACCCGATAACGCACTTTCAACCCAGGAAATTGCTGATTGGCAAAATGTATTGTCTCAAAATGCAATAGATTCTATCGTTTTAAATATTGCCCCTAATCCATCGTCTGTTAATACCTATCTAGAACCTATTGCTAATCCAACTGATTCACCTTTGGTCATTCAGGTCGCGTCAGATCTGAGTAATTTGAACCAATTGTTGCTCGATACGATTGAGCCCACCGAAATAACCGGAAATGTTTTAACCAACGATGTAAGTGGACCTAATCCCCCGATATCAGTCACGGGCTTTACATATGATAATGGGGTCAATCCAAATACCGCGGGGCTCCTTGGACAAACCGTCACAACCGCTCTTGGGGGAAAATTTACACTCTATGCAGATGGTAGCTTCACTTATTTAGCCCCTTCTAGTGGTGTCATGAATGACGTCAATGACTTTATTAACTACACGATTCGAGATCTAGATGGTGATCTATCGACCGCGCAACTTAAGATTACTGTTTTGGATGAGAATCCGCTGGCTAATGATGACATTTCTTACTTTGTTGAACCCAAAGATTATAACTTAGTATTCGGAATTGATGTTTCAGGGAGTATGGATGAGTTAGTGGGCGGTAAATCAAGGCTTGATATCACTAAAGCGGCTTTAATTGAGCTTCTCGAAAACTTCAGAGATATTGCTGGTGGGTTAAATATTACCTTAATTCCGTTTGCTTCGGCTAGTGGTAATAACAACAATGGTGCTTTTGCATATCATGCAACGAGCGTTCAAAACGCCATCAATTATATCAACAATACGCTTGACATTGGGATGAAAAACCCAAATACGAATCAAGACTTAAGCACAGGAACACAGTATAATGATGCACTTTACCACGCCCGTGTCACCTTTACAGCTGATTTGGCTAACCCTGCCTTAACAGGATATGAAAATAGGTTCTATTTCTTATCCGACGGGATGCCAAACTCAGGCCATAGCGCAACCAATACGGGTAATTGGCCAAGTGGCTGGAGCTCTTGGCAAGCCTATATTGATGCTAATGGTATCGATGCTATTCCGATCAGTATTGCAACCACTGACATTTCGAGCTCATTTGTTCCTGTCGGTAATGCAGGTGATTCGATTCTCAATGTTAATCCTGATTTAAGTAATTTAACAGATATCCTGCTCTCAACAATTGATGATATTCATTACAATGCTTTGGTCAATGATATTCCGGGCGCTGATAACGCGTTTATTACTCAGATTGCCTTTGAGGTTCCAAACGCCGCTAATTTTATTAGCACACATGGCCTTGGGGCACTGGGTGCCGTAGCCGATGCAAACGGCACAACGATCCGCGTCCCTGTCCCATCTGACGGACAGACTATCGAATTCACAACGCTGCTGGAAGGAAAATTATCCATCAATAAATTCGGAGATTATAGTTATGCTGCCGCGGATAATGGAACGATGGATGTTTCTGAAGAATTCATTTATAAATTAACGGAACCGACTAATCCTAATGATTTTGATTTTGCGAAAATTACCGTTAACATTATTCACGATCCAGCCTCTTTAGATAACTTGCTGGGTGATGGAAACGATAATGTCTTATCCGCTGTCGGCAAAGAAGGCATTGTCATCATGCAAGGCAACGGAGGGCATGATAATTTCGTGATTGACGCATCGATGAGTTCACCAACTGAAACGGTCGTGATCAAAGATTTTGGTCAAGATCATTCTAGTACTCTAACCTTTGTTCATTCGACAGACACTAACCATGATACACATCTAACATTAACAGATGTGGTTCAAAGTGTTCACCAGGATGCACAAAATGCGAATGTTACGCTCACACTCTACAATGGTACGAGCGTGATTTTGGAGAACATTGGAACGCTCCCAAGCAACGATTTGGTGGGTCTCAACGACCACTTACAACAAATCGCTGCCAATGTGAATGTTCAGATTTAGGCTATACAATAACTCGCCCTGCTCGCATCCAATGAGTAGGGTGAGGTCGCTGCCAAAATACGCTATTCTCTAATCGACCTGTTTCATTTGCATGCTCTAACCGCTCGCAAGTCTCTAATGTTAATGATGCAGCACCTTTTTTACACCATTCTCCCTTGAATACTTTTTCCATCACGTTTTTGAATTCATACGTCGGATCATTCCCACCTAGAAGATTAAGATTTTCAATTTTTTCTTTCTCTTCTGGTGTAATTGAATTCATATGAGCCTCAAACTTATCAGAGGCTGCTGCCATTTGCTCTGCAAAATTCTCAGCTTGTTGTGTTAACCGAATTGCTCGAGCATATTCTCTGAGAGCCTGTATACTTTCTTTCGAAATCCCAGATGCATTACCAGGCGCTAATTCCTTTTTATGTTCCTGAATATACTGCTTCAAGGCTGGAAATCGCTTGAGTCCACCCAATCGCTCTATTTTTTCAACTTCATATAATGAAAGTCGACCTTGATTTCGGTCTTCAACGTGAGGATTTGTAAAACCATTATTTTTAAATTGATCAATTAATGTATCAATATTAATCGCATATCCAGTATTGGTGATAAGGAGCTGATCTTCCGAAATCCTCTCAAGATCATCACCCAGAATATCGTTTTTATTTTGAAATGAATATTTTTTTCCGTGTTTGTATAATTTTATTTTTATAAAATCCTCAAGATGCTCTAGACCGTTTTGGATCTTAGTCGTTAAAAAAGCGGTTTTCGCATCAGCCCATCCAAGAATGGCTGTCAAACCAATAGCAAACGTAACACTGAGTGGCGCACTTAAAAACATTGAAATGTACGGCGTATACAATGGCAATAGCCACATAGAATACATGTAAGCTGAATTAAAGGAGAGGAATGAACTCGCTAAAAGAGCAAAAGTACCACCGCCGAATATTGAAGCTAATAAAATAGGCCAGAAATAGTCTCCCAATAAATCATCCGGCATTTCAAAATTTAAGACAAGGAATACCCTTACCTTTATAGACAGGGCCATTTCTTGAAAGATACGTCCTAAAGGATAATTATAGTTTTTCCAAACTGCATCATCTGTCTGGGAAGGTGCTGCAAGACAAATGGCAATCAATGGTAAAATGGTCAGACCTAAAATTCCCTTTAAGGCATGAAGCGGGGCTGTCAATACGAAACGCCCTGTTCGCCACACTTTCGAGCTAAATTCTGCTTCGAAATGAGGCACTTCAATTAAACTATCCGCAAAAGAATTCCAAGCATGCAACGCCATTGTAAAAGGTACCAGTAGGGTTGTTGCTAAAATATCCTCGACCATATCCATCAAAAATAAATGATATGCACGGTATCGTTCGATTCGACCCACTTTAGTAATCCCCAGAACTGAAAGTGGTTTATCTTACTTAACGTGTCAGATAATTACAACAATCAAATTCATATTGCTTCATTGTGGCCTCTGTTTGGTAGGATATACATAAGAAACTAAAAAAATATGTAATGTGTCAAACTTAAGTGTTATCATCATTTGCAAAAATGCTGCAAAGCATCTGGAAGCGTGTCTAGAATCTGTGAAATGGGCAGATGAAATCATTGTGCTGGATTCAGGCAGTACGGATAACACCATTTCTATCGCCAAAAGATATACGAAGCACGTTCATATCACTGATTGGCCAGGCTTTGGCCCTCAGAAAAATCGCGCTTTATCTTATGCAACCTGCCCTTGGGTCCTTTCAATTGATGCTGATGAATGCCTATCCTCCTCTCTTCAGGCTGAAATTCAAAGCATTGTGAACTCGGATCGCCCTGAAGCGGCTTTTTACATTCAGCGGCAATCATATTACTGCGGGAAGCTCATTCGACATGGCAGTTGGGCTAAAGATGATTGTCTGCGTCTCTTTAAACGCGGTACAGCTGAATTTACAAATGATTTGATTCATGAAAAACTCGACGCGAAAGGCATGATCGGCAAGTTAAAAGGCATTTTATATCATCAAGCCTATGACACGTTAGAACAAGTGATTCAAAAGATGAATCAATATTCATCCCTGGGCGCTGACATAAAAGCAGCCCAAGGGAAACGAGCCAGCCTTTCTCAAGCTATCTTACATGCGTTGTGGAGTTTTATGCATGGCTATATTTTTAGATTGGGTTTTTTAGATGGCCGCGAAGGTTTTTTACTCGCCGTTTCAAATGCAGAAGGTTGCTATTATCGATATCTCAAACTAATGTACTTGAGTCATGATTTTAGCTCTAAAAAAGTTAATTAAATCTCCCGTATACTTTTGATAGTAAGCGTTTTCTTTCATTTCAGGTAATTTTTTTGACCATGTTTCAACTGTTTTAGCTTTTAGAAATTTGAGGTCTCGACCTAGATAATTTAATCTTTTTAAATTCTCACTCGGCGGATCCATAAAATAGGCGTTCAATAACATATGCCAAGGATACAGATCGAGCTCGGTTAGTCCTAAAATTTTTTCATCGTTTATAACGGTATTGATATCTCTTGCCAGGGGCTTTATCCATGCCTCATCGAAAATAATTTCATCTGAAATAAGTTCTATGAAAATTTCTCTAGAGGATTTTATATCTTTTGGTAAATTGACATACGCTTTACTTTTGTTGGTAAATTTCTCATGCTGCTCATCAACATATGCATGAAATAGCATTCCTTTTTTAAAAAAATTGTTTTCTTTATCGATTCGCTCTAGAGTGACATGCTTTTCGTGCGTTTGACTCCGTGAAACATGCCCCATGTAACGTATATCTGGAAAGAGAGTTCCTATGATAAAATCTCGACGAGCAATCTTGTCTTTAACTTCATGTGTATCAAGCCACATCTGCCCTAAATAAGCATGCATGGCTGGCCCACAAGCCATTGACGTGACCGCAAAAAAATTCAGCACTATAAATATAAGTACACGCATGGTTTTGAAAATGAATATGGTATGATTTTAGTTTAGTGCCTGCTTTCAGAATCGGATAGATGTTGTGTAACATCTCAATAAGTCCGGGCAATTACACCAACTTACTAGGTAGGAATTGCCGCTTTCTGCGCTATTAAAATACCTAGAGGAGGAATGATATTTTGTCTAGATAACCTATCTGTTAAATAATCCCAAAATCCTAGACCGAGTTTTTTACATGTTTTCTTCAAGCTTGTGAATGTATCTCGGCATCTGCGTCCTTCATCGCTGCGAGTGCTTCCGCTTATTTTGCGTTTTTTCACATACTCCCTGATATCATTCTCACTTAAGTTGTTATGCAGCGGTATTTTCGGATGCTCAAGCACCAATAATAGCTCTTTCCTATTAAGCTTCATTCGTTTTAAGACTAAATTGAGCGTGGTATAATCCGTCTTCTTCTGAACGAATGCATCAAATTGTTGCTCAATTTGTTTTTTTGCCTCTGCTGTTGGGCTTTGCTTGTACACTTTTAAGTCTTTATAAATAGCCCAAAACCTTTCTCTCGCACCTTGAACTGCTTGCGACTGAATATCATTGCTAGGGATCAGCTCATTGATTTTTCGTTCCGCATGTATCCAACATAAAGCATGCTGAAAAATATTAAATTGACCCGCATCGTCGCTTAGAATAGCCAAATCCATACGAAACCCATGATGTAAAAGTGAACCAATGAGCGCGCCCTCTGTCGCAATTCGTTGATTATGTTTGCTCAAAATCCCCAGGCTGCTCATGTGCTCAATCCAAGCAGACTCTGACCCAAACATTTTTATCCCTTTGTCTAATTTTCTTCTATATTGAGGCGCAAGTTTGTATTTTTCCATGTAAGCTAACGCATGTTCGTTAATGATATAGCCTGCATGCTCTTGTTTGAGAAGATTTAAAAAATTAATCCGGCTTTTGCTTCCTGTGCTTTCAAACCACGCAAATAGTTCATTGCCTATATGCGTGCAATAACCATTTTTTCCATCATGTCGGGCACCTGTGTCATCTGTTTGAATATAAGCTGACACAGCTAATCCAGTAGAGAGAATTTCTTTCTTCTCTGAATGAAATATTTCTTTGTTTTCCGTTAATATGCGGTTTAACTGACCACTTGATACTTCAATGCCCCACTCACGCAATTGAGCCAATAATAGCGGTTGTGTTACACCTTGATGATGATGTTGGTGCAAGATATAAGCTCGAAGCGTCGCCGAAAAGTGATGTCCTCTAATAGCCTCTGGCAGAGGCGCTACCTGATAGCTTCCATCAGGTAATTGCCATCGTTCCAGTTTAAATAATCGATTTTCAACTACTATTTCCAAGCCTTGCACAAGATATTCTTGGTACCCTTTAAATTTTGAACCTTTAGGCACACCTTCTACTTTAATAACCTCTGTGTGATGAATAACAACAGCGCCTCGTTTACTGCGCTTTTCAGAACCAGCGCGTTTGCCTCCATTGCTATTGTTAGTATTGTCATCGTCTTTGTTCATCTTGCTGGGTCGAATCTTTGGCTTTGTCTTAAGTTGTTTAAGCCGTCGGATCTCTGTTTTTAATTCTTCAATTTCTACAGCTTGCTTTTGAATAACATGATGCAATTGATCAATTTGATTTGCTTGCTGTTGTATTGTCTCGGCTTGTTTTTGAATCAAATCACGCAGCAAGTCATTCTGGATTTGCAGATCTTGTTTTGCAAATTCGGAGTTCAAGCCTGGTATGGGGGGGGATAACTTCATGCTGCATAGAATAACAAATTTTTGTTTTAGTTACACGCATTACCCGGACTTATTGAGATGTTACGATGTTGTACCGTATTGCATTGATTTATTTCATATTTATTCAATCTCTTTTCGCGCATACTTTGCCTACAACTGTTTTAAAGTCAAAAAAGGACCTCGAGACAGCGGCCCTGATTGTGCACGCGACATCCCCTTATACCTTCTTTTGTCAGCAGCCTTTTTCCACGACTGGAACGGTGATCACGCAAGATTGTCCAACTTGTCCGAATATGGAATCAAAAATAAAATGGTTCTATATTGTGCCACCGGAAGTCTTTGCCAAAGATCTGCTCTGCTATCAAGAGAAATTGTGCGTCAATGCTAAAGGAAAGTGGTATAAAGGCCGCTCATGTTGTGACAAAAAAGCGCCGCTTTACACCATGATGAGTCGCGATTTACATAATTTAATGCCGGATACCCCACATCTTGCAAAGCAGAGAGGTCATCGCACATTCATGCCCTTACTAGAGGCAACATCCGGCTGTTTTTTCAAACTAGATAAAAAAGCAAAAGTGCTTTACGTCGATCCAAATCAGATGGGGCTAATTGCAAGAGCCTATCTTTATATGATGGATACTTATTCACTCGAAATACCTGAATCTGACCGTAAACAATATCTCACTTGGCATAAAGCCTATCCGCCTTCACGCTGGGAAATTCTCCGAAATCAGAAGATCAAGATGATTCAAGGCAATGAAAATTTGTATATTAGTTTTTCAAACCTCGATACTGCCAAAGATCATAAAACGTATCTGCTGAATCCTTTATATGATGTACAGCACGTTGATTAAAAACACGCTCTAAAAACATTTCTAATGCTTTATCAGGCTTTCCTTTTCGAGGATAGAGAGAAGCTAGTCTTCTCAGTGCTTGAAAATCACCATGAACGGCTTTGTGAGTTAAGAGATTGATATGTCTATCAATTTTACAGTCTAAACTCTGTGCCACGTTTTCCAAATGCGTATTGAAGAATTCATCTAAATTCTCTAAAGGGTGTCCATTGACTTGAACAATCACCTCTCTCGCGTGGAATTTGATGCTATCGCGCACTTTGGTTTTGCAGAGGGCTTTTAAATGTGTTGCGAATTTCTTAGCCCTATCTGCATTGAGTCGAGTACTTGCTGCATTCGCAGCGATCACGGTATGGATAGCGGCTAGCATCATCGCTCGATACGTCAAACCCAAACCAGCTCCCGCACTCATCGCAACACTATACTCTAGAAGACCAAATTGCCAGCTCGGATGAAAAAACTGTGCAGCACCTAACACCAAGCCCGATAAGATAGCGCCCCCTACTGATTGGCCTGATACATTTTCTAAAGCTCTACCCACCTGATGTTCATAGTGGGGCGTTCGGCCCTTATCTGCCAATCCGCCTGACCCTATAAAGGCGCCAATCCCAAACCCAATGGGTCGAAAGAAAAAGCGAGCAATATCTCGCGCGACACCTTGCCCAATAGTGATGCCAGTGATCAGCTTTAAGGTAGGCTCAACCCAGGGATGTTGAAAAAACACTCCAATCCGGGGTATTGGCTTGAGGAGATTCTCATATAAATTCGAAAGACCATTGGGAATGAAGCCAATGATAGCGGCAGTAGTATCTTCTGCGACGTTACCACACACTTTAGCCCAAGCCATGACTCGCATCGACGTATCTTGAACAGATTGTTGCACCATTGGGTTTTCGTCTTCGTTAGTCATGCTTCTTTAGCTCCAAATGGTCTCTATATTTAATTTATGGTGTATATTTTATAGGTTTATCAACTAATGCTTAATATTTAGCTGTAAATGTAACATAGGGCTGAATCCCAACTACATTCTACCTCAATGACACCTTTAAATTTTAACCGAGTCAAGCTCGGAATCGGGCGAAGGCTCAACATGTAACGAATATTTGATGTTTTGTTAACCTTATAGCCAATCTCATACAACAAATTTTGTGAAAAACACGTCGAGCAACAATAAGCAACCGTGATATCCGATAGATCTGCGTGCAAAAAATTACCATACTCCAACGATAATCGCCTCAATCCCATGAACAACTCGGGACAATTCAGCTTGAGCTCGCTTAAGGGTTTAATGGATTGCTCATACAATGGTAAAGAGGCCTCAATCCCTCTGACTTGTCGCATCGGTCCCAAATAAAACACCATGAGAGCCAGCTTTCCAAGTCCTGACCCCATATCCAAGAAGACATCTTCTTGAGTCAGGGGTAAACTTGAGAGCACTTGTCTTAAACTCGGAAATAAGAGTTCGCCGTACGTGACACAGATCTTTTGATCTAACAATAATTGTGACTGTTCTTTAGGATATTGAATCTGGCCTGTTGTATCCCGATAGAGGTACTCTACATAGGTCTGAAACAATTCATCAAGTTCAACTTGCGAGTGTGTTAATTTCATGAATAACTTAAATCAGCGCCTTTTATATCAACAGCTACAAGCTATATTACAGGCGAAGTTGATCGTTCATAAAGAAAAAAAATATATCAAGGAATTCAAACAGCTTATTATCATGCGTCGTGCGACTGAATTTGTCATGGTCACACTACTTCAGTACGTCGGCTTAATGTTAGGCACTGTGCCGGATGAACCGATTCCCGTATGGCCCGCATCTGGGGTAGCCATTGCGATGCATTTTTTTAGAGGCAATCGAATATGGCCTGGCCTCTGGTTTGGTGGATTTTTAGCCTACTGGATTGAAGGGCTAAACTTAGAGATTGCGGTATGCATCAGTCTTGTGCATGTCGCTGAAGCCATCAGCATTCGATTTAGTATCCATCGTATTATTGGTGCCCTGGTGCCCATGCATCGCTCTGTCCAAGTCTTAGAATTTTTCTTTCTCTCTTTCGGGATAACCTTTTTAGGAAGCGGTATTATCACTGCGCTCAATTCACCCAATACTTTTTGGGCCGATCCTATTCGGATTCAATGGTTCTTAAATTGGTTTGCTGATTTCAGCGGAGTCATTATTTTTGCACCGGCTTGCTTGATTTGGGATGCTTATTTGCCTGGATTAGCAGAACAGTTGAAATTTTCTCACCGCAAACTGCACGCTTATCTATTGGGCACGGTGTTGGTCATTTTAAATGCTGCTTTATTATTACTAAATCCCTTTGATCTGGTCTATCCACTGAGCATGGCGACCATCCCTCTGATTTTTATGGCAGCCTACTATTTTGGGCAATGTGGGGCTACCCTGGCTGCTGTCTTTACAGCGATGATTGGTGTTTGTAATTTTGAGACCAATTATCAAATTTTCAAGGCTGATCATGACCATGTTTACTTTTTGAGCATACAATGCAAATATTGTATAGAAGCAGGGATTGCATTCTATCTTGCGACTCGAAAAGCTGAACATTCAGCCAGCTTCTCTCGGTTTGGATAATTAGCTAACTTGCGTCGCTAAAATAAATAGAAAAATCAAGGCAGTTTTACCCGCCCAAAATAAAAGTCATTTAAATGCCATTTGATTTTCCACTCTAGTTCTTGAACTTTAAAGCAACTCGCACTATGATGCGCGATTGTTGTTCTATTCAATAAGTTGTAATTAGAGGTAATCGATATGGCAACAGGTAATGAAAAGCTTAATTCGCGCAAAAATGACAAAGGCGCTTCGATTGAAAGCAAAAAGGGCGAGAGATCATCTCTTAGAATTCAAGAAATCGCTCAAAAAAAAGAAAATTCTTCTAACAAAGGAAGTACTGTTCACAAAAAAAGAGACTCAGTGGGCTCAACCGCAAATACATTACGCATGCGAACACTTAAGAAGGAGACTCATGATCCTTCATTCATTCCGTTAGTTCCAGAGGATCGCCCTGATTTTGGCGACGAACTCTTTAGTGTTGAACCGACCTCAACAGAGTTACCTAACCCATTATATCCGAATTTGAGTCCATTACACTCATCAGATTCTGGATCAGATTCTAAAGACGAACCTCTTTTTGATTCTGAAGACGAACGTCTTTTTGATCAAGAAGTTCGCAAAATACAGCTTAAACCATTACCCTCATCAGTTTCTGAAGACGAACGTCGTCTTGCTGAAGAAGCTCGCAAAGCTGAGAAAGCTGCTCCTGAGAAAGCTGCTGCTGAGAAAGCTGCTCCTGAGAAAGCTGCTGCTGAGAAAGCTGCTCCTGAGAAAGCTGCTGCTAAGAAAGCTGCTCCTGAGAAAGCTGCTCCTGAGAAAGCTGCTCCTGAGAAAGCTGCTCCTGAGAAAGCTGCTCCTGAGAAAGCTGCTCCTGAGAAAGCTGCTCCTGAGAAAGCTGCTGCTGAGAAAGCTGCTCCTGAGAAAGCTGCTCCTGAGAAAGCTGCTCCTGAGAAAGCTGCTCCTGAGAAAGCTGCTCCCGAGAAAGCTGCTGCTGAGAAAGCTGCTCCTGAGAAAGCTGCTGCTGAGAAAGCTGCTCCTGAGAAAGCTGCTCCTGAGAAAGCTGCTCCTGAGAAAGCTGCTGCTGAGAAAGCTGCTCCTGAGAAAGCTGCTCCTGAGAAAGCTGCTGCTGAGAAAGCTGCTGCTGACAAAGTTGCTGCTGACAAACCTGCTGCTAAGAAACCTGCTCCCGGTCTTCTCAAACGCACCATCAATGGAATTGCTGGCTTCCCTATGGCTACCCTAAGAGGCTTAAAAAGAGGAGTCGTTGCATCTGCTAAATTTGTCGGTAAGGTGACTCTTGCGACTTTAAAATTCACCTTGAAAGTTGCAACTCATCCTGCG
The DNA here is from genome assembly GCA_046348545.1 of Gammaproteobacteria bacterium. Taxonomy (GTDB): domain Bacteria; phylum Pseudomonadota; class Gammaproteobacteria; order Berkiellales; family Berkiellaceae; genus JAXMEB01. The sequence continues at coordinate 134,858 of JAXMEB010000004.1, read as the reverse complement.
ACCTTAACCGGTTTAGCCGTTGCTGCTGGAATGTTTGCAGCCAGTGCAGCTCCCCTCCTGATCGCAAAATGGGCGATTGGTGTGACGGTTGGTTCCTTTGCATTTGGTAAAGCGCGTGAGCGTTTAGCTAAGCGCGTATTTGAGCGTATGCAGAATCGTCAACCTACAACTAAGCAACCGAATCCGGTTAGGATTGTTACTAGAAAGAATAAGGGTAAAAGTGCTCCTACTACCTTTGTTCTAGAGAACGACCGCGACGCCGCATTTGCACCTTACTTCTCAGAAGGTAAGAATATCGAACGCAGCTGGTTAGAATACACCAAGAGCTTAACCTGGTTGAAAACCTATCTTCCTGGTGATAAAGGCCTAGTGCTCCAAGCAGGTCGTCATGCGGCTAAATTGGAAGATCAAGCCGCTGCTGCTAGGGCTAAGACTGCAGCTAAGCCTCATTAAGCTACACTCTACGAGCAAAGACTCTTTTTGCTCTTCTCTAAGCCCCCTCCTCAGGGGGCTTTTTTTTAGTTTTTTCCTTCCAATCTTTCGTAAAAACGAGCCACCGCTTGTAAGAGCATCTCGCGCGTCAGTGCAACGGGTTGACGATTTAAAGCCCCTTGCCGCCAGGCTAGATAGAATTGATGTAGAACAGGGTACTCGCTTGAAATAATCGGTACTATTTTGCCCGCCAGCAAAGCATCATAGCAAAAATAAGAGGGCAACACGCTGACTCCTAACCCGGCTAACACCGCATCCTCAAGTGCCCATAAATTATCGACGGATAAAGCAACGCTGCCTTCAAAAGGTTTCTCAAAGACACTTTGATAGTACTCATTCACCAAAGGTAACGTCCCTTCTAGAATAATCCAGGGTAGATCAGCAACCGTTCTTTTCAATTGATTGCCTTTAATGCCTTCTGGAAACCGATCTAAATATTCAGGACACCCAACCAACACGTAGGTTTCCTCCATTAAGGGCTCACTCATCAAATGAGGATGCTTGACCGGAGCACTGACAATCGCCAAATCAATGGTCTCATTTAAAAGCGCCTCCAATGGCGAAGTGAGGTCTGATAGAAACTGAATTTGAACACCCTGTTCTAGTAATAATTTCAATTGAGGCACAAAAACCTTTGCAAACAGCTCCGCGGAACCTGCGACATGCACAGGCTGTGAATCGCCTATCTGGCCTAATGAGAGCTGATTAACAATGTTCTCTAAACTATCTAAATGTTTACCAATTTTAAGCGCTAGAAGGTGTGCTGTGGGCGTAGAGGCCAACTTGCGCCCATGTCGAACAAACAGAGGGCGTCCCAAGATGCCTTCTAGCTTTTGAATATGCTGTGAAATCGCAGGCTGGGTAAGATTTAAACTGTCAGCGGCTTCACGCTGAGAACCCAGACGATATACCCTTAGAAATGACAACAAATGGTCGATCGCCATAGCCGAAGCCCTATTGATAAAAAATCTTATTAATATTTTAGCATTCGATAAACAAAAATATTAATATTAAAATATCATTAAATATCAATAGGTTACAATGAAACCCACTCTACTTCTTGATGAACGCCCTCTCCCATGAAGACAGCAGCAACTTGAGAAAAACGGGTTAATTTATCAGTCGCCATGATTCGAACTTGGCCTGGAAAAGTCGCTTCTTTGAGGAGTTTTCTGGCAGAGAGTTCCTCTTTGACCGCTTCAGCAGTGGTTAATGCAGAATCCACGAGACAAAGTTGATCGCCTAAAACAGCTTGAAGTGGTGTTTTCAAGATTGGAAAATGGGTGCAACCCAATAAAATCGTATCAATCTGAGATTGTGCAATTTCTGCGATACAAGGGGCCAGTAATTTTTGAAGTATTTGTTCAACTAGAGGGCCTTCCACCCAACCCTCTTCTACTAATGGCACTAAAAACGAACAAGGCCACTGACTGATTTTTGCGTCCGGATCAAGCATTTGTATCATCTTAGAGTAGGCATCAAAGCGCACCGTGCTTTCCGTTGCAAGTACACCAACGTGACGGCTTTGGCTGGCGCTGAGACAGGCTTTAGCACCTGGTGTCACTACCCCAATAACGGGTATAGGGCTTAATTGGGCCTGTAGGGCTGGCAATGCAACACTTGAGGCCGTATTGCAAGCAACGACCAACAGTTTAACTTGGTGTCGGTGGATAAGCTCAGCAGCTCGCAGTGAATAAGCCGTAACGGTTTCGGCACTCTTAGTACCATAAGGTAGGCGCGCTGTATCACCAAGGTAAATATAGTTTTCATTGGGTAATAGCGACTTTAAGGCTTTTAAAACCGTCAACCCACCCATGCCAGAATCAAATACACCAATTGGCCAATCCGAACTCACCATATTTACACCTAAGTTTGCTAGCTAAAATTTGTGCTTTAATCCTTAGGATAGTTTAAGGATTGCCGCCATAGTACGCAAACTTTTGCCTGTGTATAATGATTTGGGTTCCATTTCTTAAGGACAAGGATATGTTAAAACGTACAGCTTTAATTCTGAGTATCTCTAGTTTTTTAATTGCCCCCTGTTTTGCAGATCATCATAACGGTACAAAACACCCAGGTAATGTTGAGGCCCCACATGCTAGCGCAAAGCACACAGCCGGTAACAATAATTCAAATGCTGCCAAAGCAGAACACAGGGAAAGTCGTAAAGAATTCCTAGAGCATAAGCGTGAAGCCCAAAAAGAACGTCTTGAAAAGCATGAAGCTTTTTTAGAAAAAAGAAGGAAAGAACGAGCTGAGCGCCGTGCGGAGATTCGAAAAGCGCATCAAGATCATCAAGAAAAATTAGAAAATATGACACCCAAAGAGCGAGCTGAACATCGAGCTAAAATGAAGGAAAAATGGGAAAAAATGAGCGAAGAAGATCGAGCCGCACAAAAGCAAAACATGAAAGACAAATGGGATAGTATGACCCCAGAAGAAAAAGCAGCTCACAAACAAAGAATGCAAGACAAATGGGATAGTATGAATCCTGACCAAAAGGCTAAAATGAAACAAAAAGCCAAAGAAACTTGGGAAAGTCTGTCTCCTCAACAACGCTCTCAAATTAAACAACAGATCCAAGACAATATGCCACCTAAAGAATAAAATGGATCAAATATACCCTTCACAGCTGAATTTTCGGGGTTTGCTTGTCCGTCCGTAGCTCGTAAGAGCGTAGGCGGATTGCCTTCGCGATTCTCATCGCAGTCATGTACTTTGTGTACATTCCTGCGTCTCGAACGCTCAGCGCCTACCCGAAAAATCATCTGTTGTGGGTATATACCCACAGCCAATGATGTTTAAGTGCGGAGTTTGAACATTTAACTTTCTAACTTTTCATCCCGGCAGAAGCACACGAAGTGTGCACAGCGCCGGGATCTTCTTTCGATTAATACGGCTTTTAAGCTGCAATTAATTTAAACTCTTCGCCTATTGACGGTAGGTAGGCGCCCTCCACTACGCTCCCATTTCTCATACGCAACGCGGAGAGGTATACGAAGCATCTGGGTATATCAGATTTGTAGGATCTGAATTAGGAGTTGGTATTACTGCACCACCATTATCCCTGCCCCTAAATCGATTGTACTGTTGAATAATAGGAGGAGAAGACACCCGTTTAGATTGTCTCAAATATTTTACATCTGCATTTTCTAACGCACTTTCATCACAAAGTAGCTCAAGCTGTTCCGTATTCACATCTTTGAATCCCAAAACATATCCGATTTTGCCGCTTCGGTATCTCATGACTCTTCCAGCGATTTGCTTAACATCTTCTGGTCTTTTAGCATTTCTTAAAATCCATGCATAGTCTAAACTTGAATCTGAAAATCCGAGCCTTAACATGCCAACCGCAAAAATCACAGCGGGACCTTTGTGATCAACAAAATTTTTGATTTGTAATATATAATTTTTATCCTGTGAGTGCGCGGTAAAAATTTTAACAGAAGTTAGGCTTTGTAGTTGTCTTTGAGCCTCACTTATGTCGGAAATATTAGGCAAATAAATCACACCCTTCAGTGAACAAAGTACCTCACCGTTGGGGTGGAGGTGCGTTTGTAATGTGGTTGCCAAATTTTTCAGTTCAGTTTTGACAGCATCTTTAGAATAGACATTTGGTTTCTTGTCAAAAATATAAGGAGAGATAATTTTATTATCTACTGCTTGCACTCTGGTAAATTTGTATAAGAGATTTTCAGAGCTTGAGACAGTAGCACTCAATCCGATGATATTGGTCTTACCACTATAAGCATTTCGAATTTTAATTAAGTTATCGTCACGAATTTTATGGCACTCGTCTAAAAAAAGGAACTCTGGTATGATTTTCCCATTTCCTTCAACATATCTTAAGAAGCTCGCTTGGCAAAAAATTAAAATTACTTTTTTTGAATCCAGTGAATTATTATGGAGCAATACACCAGAATGAACATCTTGTGTTTTTGAGCTTACCTTGATGATCTGACATTTTAATAACTTGGAATCACAATCTTGTATATAGCTCAAATAGTCTTCATAAAATTGCTGCACCAATTGCTGAGTAGGTGAAACAATAAAAATGGGTTTAACACCAGAGACATTCAACACCAGTTCTGATAAAACGATCTGTACCCTTGTCTTACCTGAACCCGTTGCCATGTCAATAACACCATAATCCTTCGTAGATGTGATGATAGACTTAATTGCTTCTTTTTGATGCAAATAAAGTGGGCAGGCATCCAGGCTTTCAGTAACACGATTTTTGATTGCTTCTCTGCAATTATCCAAAATAATTTCATTTTTTAGTTCTTCTACTATGACTCCATTTGCACGGGCATGTTGTCGTAATAAGTCGGTCTGAACGATCCCCTTTGCTCGACGTTGATGATACTCAATATTCTCCTCAACAATTCTACGAAGAGTAGTCAGCGTAAATTCAATCCAACTTAGCTTTTCTTGAGACAGGTTATTCTTATTAATTGCTTGCGACATTAACTCGGCAGGTGTTTGTGATAAATGAATATTGGCTTTATGAAACTGCTTTGCGCTTGCATTCTTTAAGCGCACCATACGTGTTAAGTTTAATGCTTCACTATCAAATATACCAACAGCTTCACGACCAAATGCAGCGACCAACATAAGTTGCATAACATAATCTTCAGTCCACCAATTCGTGCAGTGCTCTGGATAAAACAGAGTAAAAACCTCTTCCATAGTAAATTTTGTTTTTAGCTGGGTCATATCGATCATAAACAGCTTACTACCCAAAGTATCATTCTTAAAGTATGGCTTTCGCCCTTGATGCGTTGGGATACTCGTACAAACTCGACCTCGCATTTCTTTTTTTAATGTTTCATAGAGGGTAAACCATTCTAAAATTTGTTCGCTTGTATTGACCGAGGTTAAATTATCATCCATAAAAATACATTCCGGTAAATTGGCTTGATACGCCAATAGCATAGCCGCAATCCGACGACTATTGATTGCGCCTAAATTCTGGTAAATCCCATGAGAGGGTGAACTTAATTCGTTCATTACCAAAACATCGATGTGTTGTGGTAATTGAATTGAGGCAGATTCTTCAGGCGTCATCACCGCAACAACGCGGCAGTCACCCGGCATGAGAGGGTATCTGGCCCCCTCATTTCGACCTGCAAATATAAAGATAACTTTATCCTCTACAGAAAGCTCACCTCTGGTCGTCATAAAACATAATGATGAATTCCCTACAGTCAGGTTTTTTGCATGTCGTTTGACTAATTCAGTTTGAGATAAATGTTCTAAAATCAAACGATTAGGTAACCGGTTTATTCCCTCTTCCTTAGCAGCTTGAGGCAACATGAATAATTTCAACTCTTCATCCAAGTACTTTCTTGCAATACCAACATGCACTAATTCTGCTGGCCACTCGGGTATTTCTTCATGTAACTCATCAAGTTTATCCTTCCAAACTTGAGAGTGCGGTTTCGAATCAATATGACGCTCTAGCCAAATCCGATAATCGCTTACGTCGACTTCTGCTCGCTTTTCTTTTGAATTTGTCCTGAATATGTTTCCTAAGTCTAATTTTCTTGAACTCTTATTCAAAGCGGCTACAACATCGATTGTAGATTGAGAACCAGCATCCGTAGCAAGCTCAGAGTCACTTAATGAATAAAATTTCCGTTCTTTCATTGAAACATATTCACTTTTTTTGCCTGAGACAACATTTCTCTTCCCGAATGCTGTTGTCTGTTCTCTTAGTGATAAATTGCATTTGTTTTGCCATAATTCAAAATCACCTTTTGATATTTCAACTCTATTTTTTATTGAATTATGCTTGAATATTTTATCAAATCCTAACTTATTCGCATTTCTATTTAAATTCCTCGCAACATCCCATGCTTTCCCAGGTTCAACAATCGTTGCAAAAATTTCTGCATCTTCTTCTAAAGTAAGAAAAACACGCTCAGATGCCAGAAGGCGAGAGCTCCCCTTTTTCTTCTCTTTAGCCGAAGCTAGCCAATGATTGTAGTCGCTTGCTAAAACCTCAACACGATTATCTTCTCGATTGATGACAAATATGTCATCAAATCCATGATTATTTGCATTTTTATTCAGTGCTCTTGCAACATTGTCTACAGTTTGAGCACCGGGCTCTGTAGCTAACCTTTCTGCATTCCCACCTATTTGATAAAAATTTCTCTTAAAGGGTGACGTAGGCGTTGTTTTTGGCTTCTGAACAGAAGCTTCTTCTTTTGAATCAATCTTGAGATGCTCATTCTTCCATTTATCAAAATCTTCTCGAGAAACTTCAACACAATTTGTTTCTTTGTTGATTCGAAATATTTTACCTAGCTTTAATCGAAGTGCGTTTTTGTTAAGTGTGTTTGCAACGATCGTTAAAGTTTCATTAACAACCTGGGTTGCCAAGGTATTAGGATCATCTGATAATGGCTCAAACAGACGTTCATTTGCAGGAATAGATGGACGTTTTTGAGTTTTATTTTTTGGCGTTGATTTCCTCTCATTTTTCGCTGAGCTCAGCTTGTCTTGCCATAATTCAAAATCACTCTTCTTGATTTCTACTCTATTTTCATCCTTGTTACCTACAAATAGACTAGAAAGTCCAAGACGTTTAGAATTTTGATTGAGCGTATCTACAACTTTTCGGAGAACCTGATCGCCAGCCGAGGTTGCAAGCCATCCAAGCTTATCAGGGATTTCGGTAAATACCCTTTCATTTGGCTTTATTCTTTTACGAGAGGGGAGTTTTTCTTCATCAAAGAGAACAGGTCTTTTAGGCACGATAGAACACCAAATTAAAATTTTTCGATATCCTACTGTATTCTAGGTTTGATTTCTACCATACAACCTCCTTTCGTCGGATGCCTCACTCCATGGCCTCTCTTTGAAATCTCTGGCTTATATACATCATTTTGACTGCTCCATAGTTTGGGTTTTTTTAATACTTCGGTCATTGCAACTGATTTATTATCTCTTAATATGCGAGCCAGCTCTTGCAAATGACTATCAAGCACATGAACTTCTTCGCTTAAATCCGAAATGTGTTCACACTCAATCTCTTCTTGGCTACGCTTCGAAAATCCAAAAGCCCATTTAAAAAAATCCCAGGATTTATAAAGCACAGGTGCACATACTAAGGCTAAAGTGCCTGCGCCATAATTATAAGCCAGATGGGCAATGTGCTCTCTCATCGGCGAAAATACTGTCCAATTTTCAATAGAAAAGTAGCTGGGAATGCCATATAGATGGCCATAGATATAGGTGAATCCCTCACGAGCAGCGATAGCGGCAAAGGGCCCTGAAAAGTAAGCTATCAGTGTTGCGCCGGTTAACATAATAGAAATCTTGACACCCCGCTCGGTGGTGATAATCTTTTCACTCATGCCCCCTCCTTGGCTCATTAAGTGTCACTCTCTCTTTTATTTGACTGCAGACAACGTTGAGTCACCATCCTCTAAAGTCTGAATTCCCTACGTTTAATAGCTTACAAAATAAGCAACAGTGCGGTTGTTCAAAAATAATACAGATTGTAAAAAGCTTGTTATTTCTAGAGCTTATGAACTTACCCACAGCTTGTTTAAGGGGATTATCCCCAAGAACTGGGGACAAGTTCTCACAGAAGAGCAATCTCGTCTTGTAATCCATATGTTAGAATTAAAAGAGATCTGTACAATTATGATAATGGTATAAAATGATGTATCAAGACGATCTTGTTTTTATTTTTTATCAAGATGACTTGCTAATGATATCGGATAGGTTGCCCAAACGTAACGATATCGATCCAGCATGCTTCGCCCTGAGTCAATTCTTGATCAACCCAACTCTAGCTATTTTTGCGGCACACCATCCAAACGCTTCTGCGCCAGCAGGGTACGATTGGATCCCACTACGGGTTGCGTTAACTCACTTGAATGATTCTGAACGCACGATGACTTTAAAAGCCAGAAGTTTGTTACGCTGGGAAAGGATGCATCAATATTGTGGTCAATGTGGACAAAAAACAGAAGTTCGCTCCCAAGATTTCTCAAAATATTGTGCAACCTGCAATGAGTATTTTTACCCCCGCCTCGCTCCTTCTGTCATTGTGTTGGTACATCGTGGGAATGAAATTTTACTGGGTCGCAAGTCTACATTTGGACCCGGAATTTACTCTTGCCTTGCAGGATTTATTGAGCCGGGGGAAACGGCAGAAATGACCGTCCATCGTGAAATTTTCGAAGAAGCCAATGTGACGGTTTCTGATTTAGAATACGTTGGCTCTCAATCTTGGCCCTTTCCAGAGAGCTTTATGCTAGGCTTTTTCGCCAAATACCAAAGTGGTACTCTGAAAATCGATACCAACGAATTAGAAGATGCACAGTGGTTCAATATTAATGCGCTACCTAAAATGCCCACTCAAGCCTCTATCGCTTACGATCTGATCAAAACGTATGTCGAACAACAACGCTAGACTAGCCGCACCCATCGCTGACGATGGGGGATGGCTTTGGTGATCTCTGCAAAAAGTGGCAATACGAAGTTATCGGTCACATCGTGCCAAAACGGATCCCATAACGTGTCAAACAACGGATGATTGGGATCGACTGGAAAGTCAGGACCTTGATTGATTTCAATCAACCATAATCGGTTCGCTTGATCGAGCATAAAATCAAATCCAAAAATCTCAAATTTGGCTTTTTCGTCTCGTCTTAGATAATTCGGATATTCACTGAGGAGCGCTAACACGGTACTTTTAACGATCTCCATCATTTTTGGATAGATCTGAGTCTTGAATTGAGGGTATTCGCTGGATAACCGCTGCTCGATACCCGCTATATTGCCTTCAATTAAATAATTGGTAACGTGTCGCTTCTTGAGTGTCAGATCTGCTCCATCTTCGTAGCGCAAAGCGCTGATGTTGAGGTATCCGGTATCGTATAAATACACACCTGGCTCATTCGTTAAAATCCCAGACAGTCTAAACGTAAATTTTCGCCCTTCCATCAAAGCCGGTGGATGAACTGCGCGTTGAAGCACATGATCTCCCTCAAGGTGCTTAGGCCTTCTGAAGTAATCTGCCACTTGATTGATATCATTGAGGAGAACAATCTCATCACCATTGTTCAGAAGAGCCGGCTTTAAAAACCATATGGGGATAGCTTCTTTGACCGTAGCTCTAATATCTTCCAGTACTTTAGGATAAGTTAAATCGTTCATCGGAAACGTCAAGGGCATACAATCTAACTGATGACGCCTTAACAAGCCCCAAAGCAAATGCTTTTGCTCCAAATGTGCTGAAACAACATCATCCAACTCCATATATTCATCATGGAAAAGCGCTTGATGCGGCTCATCCAGTCGTTTCCAACCTTTTTCATCTAAACAACGGGCAATATGAAGACGAATTGAGGTTAAGTATTGATTGAAACTATAAGACAATCGACGTTTAAATAATCGCTGCCACCACATCTAAAACAATCGACTATAATCGAAGGTTAATAGATAAGCTGCCACAAAACATAACACTAACACCAAGACAGCCTTTAAAATCATTTTATCAAACCAATTTAACACGTTAGTACCATTTGACATCTAGCTCAGGCAAACCGTCCGGGTTGGTCCGCACATAAAGCAGCGTATCGGTAGGGCCCGAACCATCTGGTTTCATCCGGTGATTTTTTAAGACGGCTTCCAACTCAAAGCCTAAACGCTCTGCAACACGAGCACTTTGACGATTATCAAGTTCACACTGAATTTCAATACGTGTGGCTTTGTATTGCTTAAACAAGTACCGAACCAACCCATTGACGGCTTCGGTAATATACCCTTGTCCTTTGTATTTTTCTCGAACCCAGTATCCAACCTCAAAAGTAGGCAACTCAATATTATGCGGTTTAAACCCCGTTGCGCCTATAAAATATCGATCGCGTTTATCCATAATCTGCATCGGACATTCATCATACTCAGCAATGGGCGCACGCCAAATCCGGACGCAATCTTCCAAATACCGACGCGTGGTATCGAGCGAAGGGATCATCCTCGCCCAAGGCATCCATTGATGTAACGCCGTAAAACTATCTTCAATGGCTTCCTTTAGCATTTTGCTATCTTCCACCAAAGGGGGGCGAATGAACAATCGTGGGGTCTTGATCGCGCGCAGTTGGGGCATGCTCACCTCATGCTAAGTTAATAAAATTTTCCGTTATCAGTACTCGAGCCAGTTTAAAGGATTTCAAGCTTTTAGCCCACTCCGAGACACTCCTATCCAAACAAAAACCAACAGTGCAGCATAGATCCCCCAAGCAATACCAAAAACCCGAATCATCTCGTGACGAGCTATCACGGTTCCCCACTCAAAAGGCACTCCCATTTTGTGAAAGCCATAGCGCAACGCCATTCCACTAAACCAAACAAAGAGTACCACCAAGAGGGCCATCCAACCCGATGTGAAACGACTTTTTTTAATATTCAGCTGAACACCATAAATCCAGACTGCCAAAGTAATGGTAACGAACATGATCATCAAATCAAGCGGATTGAACAGCAATGTATAATCAAACTGGGTCAAGCCACTCGTGAACATATTCACCAAAATCGACCAGAGGACCAGATACAAAGCAACCGCCCCGGTTCCGAGCCAATAATAAGCTTTATAGTGTTGCTGCAAAGGCCATTCTATAAAATGCCCTAATAATAGTACGCTCAACAGTCCTAACGTTGGAACCATTGCCCGTAGAATTGCACTCCAGGTGTCTGTCAAATCTGTTCCTAGAAGTGAATGCCCCCAACTAACGGTTTCCCAAGTCAGCCCACCGATGAGGATCAGAAACCACAAAGCATGTAAAAAATTGTGATCTTCTTTAGGTGCTCTCTCAAAAAGTTTCAATACAATCAAGCCCGATATCATCACAACAGGCCAAGCGATCACCCCCAACCCTTCCGAAGGCATTAAAAACCACTTGCGATACAAAATCAGTACTAACCCAGCTATGGGTATCAGTAAATACGGTAATATTATCCAAGCCTTATGTGGCTTGAAACGATCACCGATGAACGATAACAAGGCACACAAAGACAAACCCATTAACCCAATAGGAATCCAAGATTTCAGAGACATCGTCATGTGAAAATGAGGATAGAGGGTTACGATAAACCAAACTAAAGTACCTCCCCAAAAAACAGGGACGAAGAGAGATTCAGAAGAAATTAATACATAAGAGCGATTCGATAAGATGATAGCGGAGATCAAAAGACTCAGGCCAATCCAAACTGCGGTGGAAAGCTGAGGCAACACAACATATAACGCTATCGCGACTAGCAACAGCAGAACACTGAAAATCCGCCAAAATAGATGACGTTGATAGACTCCCCAGCCCATCAACACAACCGATGCAACAGCCCAGATCGATGCCGTTTGCTGCAAGTCCACTATAAATGGCACTGAGAATATCACTGCAAAAACAGCGACATAATGCAAAAATCGATGCTTCCAGAGATTGAGGGCTTTTTTCCATAGAGGATCCGCCTCAAACAAATCACTGGGCATCAACCGCCCAGACGCAAGCTTCAAATCAGGGTCTTTAGAACGACGCCAGAGTGCACGCTTTGCCATTTTAAGAGGAGCACTTTCCTTGGCGGCTAGAGCCGCTGTTGAAGCCGATGTGGAAGGGGGTGTTGTAACATGAACCATAGGTTTGCTAGCAGATTCTTGAAGCTTAGCCAGCTGCGCTTTTATTTCAACCTGGAAGACTCGAAAATCCAATTCGACGCTTTTTAATCGAAGATACAAAGCGCCTAGTAAGCCAAGCAAAAGTAGCGAGATGACTACCGAAATCACGATGGGTACCAACATGACAAGCTTATTCCTTTAGTTTATCTTCTAACAAAAATATTTTTCATCCATTGCATCTTTTAGTGTATACCCAGAAACACATAGAATACGATGTCAGTTCTAAACTTCCGAGTGTAGTATGCATCAACCCGTCTGGACAAATGCGAAAGCAAGGTTACTTTTTCAACGTGCGCCAATTGCTGGCCGTCATCACTGGTTATTTTTGCCGGGCGGTCCTGGCTTAGGGTCGGAATCACTGCTTGATTTAACACAAGATGTGCGCCTACCAGGCAGCTTATGGCATGTAGACTTGCCGCAAGATGGATCAAATCGATTTGATAGTTACCAAATAAACTTAGAAAATTGGCAACAAGCTTTGCTTGAAAGTGTGCAAGTCTTTGAACAGCCGATTTTAGTGGCGCATTCTTTTGGTGCCATGCTAGCCCTCACGATTCCAAAGTTAGGAGATTATCTCAAAGGGTTGGTCTTATTGAATACCGCACCCAGTTCAAAATGGATAGCCGCATCTCGCGACCTGATGGAAAAGCATCAACTCCCCGATCCATCGACGGCCAAACAAGAATATAAAAGCCATCCAACTGACGAGGGTTTTAAGCATTTCACCTTAGATGATGCGACCATGCCCTATTTCTTCACGACCAAGGGTCAAATTCGTGGTCGCGTGTTGATGGATCAACTACCCTACAATCACGTTGCCTATGACTGGGCTGGCACACAATTTCATCCACATTATCAAGCCATCTGGATCCCAGAGTGCCCCACTCTCATTTTAGGCAGTGAACATGATTACTTGACTCCGCTCGAGCTATTCTATGAGTCCAGTCAATTTTTAAGATCGAATATCACATTTTCACATATCCCGAACGCAGGGCATTTCCCGTGGATTGAAAATTTTATCGACGTGCAAAAAGCCCTTCAGCATTTTTATGAACAATTAAAGGAGGCTTGAGTGAAGACTCTGAACACAGAATACGCCTCAAAATCAATCAAAATCCTTGAAACCTCGTACCAGATGTTATTATCCTCGCAAAAAGGGACCGTTGAGTATGAGATCTATAGACATTCTACTATCAAATGCTTTGAGGTCACGCTTGAATTAATTGGAAAATTGCTCAGAAAAACAATCAAGCCCTATTTTCCATCGCCTAAGGCTGTTGACAAATTAAACTACAAAGATGTTTTCAGACATGCTTTCAAGCACGGTTTAGTAGACGAAGCGCTCTTAAATAGATGGTTCGCCTACCGAGACAATCGAAATGACACGGCCCATGACTATGGGGAAAGCTTTGCCGAGGAAACAGTGATCTTGTTAAAAGACTTTGTAGAAGATGCGAAAAAGATAGTCTCCATATTAGAGTCTTAATCATGGACCAACTGATTCTGTCAGATTTATATCTTCAAACCATCAAAGACATCATCAAGCATTATTATCCTGATGCAACCGTTTGGGCGTATGGTAGTCGTGTGACCGGCAATTGTCATGAAGGTAGTGATTTAGATTTGGTGTTGTTGGAACCTGATGATGCACAAAATGGTCACGCTCGATTTTCAGCGATGAAAGCTGCTTTTTCGGATAGCAATATTCCTATCCTCATCGACATTCGTCTCTGGCGCGATTTGCCCAGCGCCTTTCAAACCGAAATCAAAAGACACTACGTTCAACTATTGCCTGAAGTATTAACCTAACCTCAGTTCGGAGTTTTTGAAGGCAGGGTTGGTTTGTAAGGACGTCATTCCGCACAGCGATAAGCGCACAAAGTGCGCAGCGTTTGATGCGGAATCTAGTATTCACGCGGCCTTGGCCGCTTATGCGATTCAGCCTCTAAAAATATCAGCAATCAAATTATTAGCTGAGATTTGATAAAAGTCTGGATCCCGCATCAGACGCTACACACTTCGTGTGATGACCGCTGTGCGGGATGACGATAGTTCCCAAAAAACCGCGAACTGAGGTTAACCTAAATTCACAACTTTATGTTTAAACGAGTCTTAAGCACGGGACTTCATAATTTTATCACGACTAAAATATACTCGTAGCAGGGCAAGTTTATAGATAACTTACTTACGTCCAGGTCTATTGCCCCCAATTTTAGGTTCTTCTGCTTTATTACTCTGTTGATTTTTGGGCTGAGAGCTTGTTCCAGTGACTGTTTGTTTGTGCCCGTCAAGAGTAGGGGTGAAAAGCTTCCCTCCATCTAGATCCACTTGATGATCTAGCGCAGAACCACTGCTTTTTTCTGATTTGGCTTTTGCAGCTATATATGCCTTATATTCTTCTGGATAGGCTTTTTCAAAATCTTTCAAAAATTGGCGACTCTTTTCTTCTCCACCGATGACGTTTACTAAATTTTCTTTAGCCGTTTCTACCTCAGTGTTTTTGTTTCTGGCATCTGTAAGCGCTTCGGCGGCGGCTAGAGCTTTAGACCATTGAGTATCGAAGTGACGCTTTGGATTGGCTTCTTGCCAGGCATTAACTCCACCCGTTAGGAGCTCATTTTCGCTACTTGATGAAAATAAAAATTTCCCGACTTCCTTCAGTCCTGAGAGCAAAAGCTTACCGGCACCGGATAATAGACCGCCCAATGAAAAGCCTTTGGGTTCCGTGGATGCCGGAGAGGGTTCCGAAGAGAGAGATCCTCTATCTTTAAAATCCTTACCGCTGTCCCCGTTAAATTTCTGCAGCGTGTCATGTGACATCATGCTAGCAAGTGCTATAGCGATTTGATCAAATAGATTGGGATTTAGTATATTTGTCTCTCTAGCAGTTTTCAAAACTTTAATGGCTGCAGAATCTAAATTTACAGGTGTATTATTAAAATTAGATTGTGCATTAAAACCGGCCGCATCATTAGGTGTAAATTTATCAATAATCTGATCGCGTAGCTCGATACTTGGCTTTTTTATAAATTTCTCGACCTCTAATAAAAAATTAATATTCTCTGAACTCAATTGTGATTTATCAGACACAAATGCTTTGAAATTCTCCTTTTGCTGTTCCAATCCAACTTTGGACTCACTAAAGGAATCCGGCCATTTCAATTCACCCTTTTCCGCATCCCATTCAAAACCTGCACCCATAGCACACCTCAACCATTTTAATATCGCCTACCAAATCAGTACTGGTTGAGGGGCGAAAGGTTCCGCTTATTTAATCTCCTTTAATATCAATGGGTTAGATTAAAAGCTAAACAGGTCCCCTTGAGTATTCTGACCAATGGGATGGAAAATGTGGCAATAATGGGCTACAATTTATATCATCAATAATCAGTAATTTGAGGTATTAGCTATGAGAACTCATAGGGCAACAAAAGCGGCTACCGTTAGGGCAAGGATTGAGCCTGACGTAAAAGAGCGTGCTGAAAGAATTTTGAACAGTATGGGCATATCGGCAACACAAGCGGTAAATATGCTCTATAAAAAAGTCATTAAAGATCGCGGCTGGCCTTGCGAGCTTCGGGAGTTTAATGATGAGACGGTAGCTGATTTAGAAGCCAGTGCTAGAGGGGAAGGCTTAGTTCATTTTAGCAGCGCTGAAGCGATGATTGCCGATCTACATAAAGCTGCAAAAGAAGATGGTATTGAGATTGATGATGAAGAATAAGAACAATAAATGCTTGAGCCTATTTATAGCAATAAATTCAAAAAAGAATATGTTTTAGCTTTGAAAAGAGGAATCCAAGCAAAAGAAATTGATGCAGTCCTTAGTGCTCTAATAAAAGAAGAAAAATTGGCCGATAAATTTCGAGATCATCTTCTCGTTCGAAATTACCAAGGGTATAGGGAATGTCATGTTAAAAATGACTATTTATTATGGCGTGTTGACATTTCGCCGCTCCGCACCACGCCTACGTGCCGCGGCTTGTCCGCGGCATCCAGGTGTTATGAGCAGATTTCTTGATATAAATCGCTCCAGGTTGGGTTAAATTCCTCAATCAAATTCAACTTCCACTGCCTGCACCAATTTTTGAATCGTTTTTCTCGTCTAGCTGCCTCAACGTACAACTCATGTGCTTCATAATAAACAAGCTGATTTACGTTATATTTTTCCGTAAAACCACAAATTACCTTATTTTTATGCTCCCAAACCCTTTTTACAAGATCTGTTGTAGACCCCACATAAAGCGTTCCGTTTCGCTGGCTAGATAAGATATAAACATAATATGACCTCATTAAATTTGCTTATCCATACTGTCTTTTGAACAACATTATCACATTGGCAGCCACAGATAAGAACAGGCTATTGCCAGCATTGAAGCATAATTACGCTTCAATTTGTCATATCTTGTTGCAATTGCTCGAAAATGTTTGAGTCGTGCAAAAATGTTTTCAACCAGATGCCTATATTTATACAAGGACCAGTCTATGTCTGCATTTCCTGTTTTTGAGTTCTTTTTCCTTGGAATCACTGGTATTGATGCTTTTTTTCGAATGAGTTCTCGAACCTGTTTACTGTCATAACCTTTATCAGCAATCGTATAATCTGCGGCGGGAAGTTTCTCAATTAATTCTGGCGCCGCTTTGCAATCATGAACTTCTCCACCAGTTAAATCAAACTCAATTGGGAAGCCATATGCGTCAACAGCCATGTGAATTTTCGTTGTGTTTCCGCCTACAGACTTTCCAATAGCTTGATTCTCTTTACTCGCTGCACCAGCACTGTGCTGGTGAGCCCTTACAATACTGGCATCAATAAACGTCCATTCAAGATCAGGATCTTGCACCAAAGATTTAAAAATTTTAACCAACTTGTTCTTTGAAGACCAACGATTGAATTTTTGGAATATTGAATTCCAGCATCCAAATTCTGCTGGTACGTCTCGCCAAGGACAGCCTACTCGCAAACGATATAACATCGCTTCAACCATGAGGCGCAATTCGGGCTTGTCATAGATCCCTTGTTGTTGCATGATCGTCCTTAGCTTCGACCACAGTTCATCACTGAGCATGAGTCGGGCCATTGCAAACTCGTATGTTATTTTAGACGAATAAATTTTACGAGTTTGCTCTCATTAATCAATGAATTGCATTCAAATCTCTGATTTAGAAATTTAACAACTGGATGCCGCGGACAAGCCGCGGCACGTAGGCGTGGTGCGGAGCGGCGAAATGTCAACACGCCCTAATATATCGATATGAACCTGGAAAAATTATTTTCGAAAAGCTTGGCACTCATTCGGATTTATTCAAATGAGCTAGTCCGCAGTATAACAAGGCTCTCGCGGATATCCGTTAAATTGGCCTTGCGTTCTATGTGGGTATTCGGCTATAGTCGAAGGGTTATGCAATACACCGATATCTTGACTACGACCATTGGTACCCTCTCCTGTACCCGCTAGGCGGGTTCAACTTGTATCTATTCTTTAATTTAAGCTAATTATAATATATATGTTTGAAGGGCATTCAAAATGGCTAGCTTTCGCTTTCCTAAAATTAATCTAACCGTCCAATTACTGGCGATTATCGTCTTCGTGGGTCTATTTCATAACTACTTTAATCCGACCATTGAAGCCGCGCTGTACGCGACCAGCTTGACGCTAAAAGAAATTTTAGTATTTACCCTACCCGTGATTATTTTTAGTTGTATTTATTCGTGCATGCTCTCATTCAAGGATAAAGCGATTGCCTTCATGTTTTTAGTGATGCTGGGGGTATGTGTCTCAAACTTTATCTCGGTTTGGGTGGGATTCGGAGCCAGTAAGCTCGCGCTCCATCATATCCATCTGGCGACGAGCAACGGCTTATCCGCTCAAAATGTCTTAGCACCGCTTTGGCAATTAACGTTACCGAAATGGCTAGCCAATGAGGTTGCTTTATTAATCGGTTTTTTGGCGGGCACCCTATTTACTTTTAAGCCCAACCCTAAAGCCGATCAATTATCCGAGATTGCTAAAAAAACAGTGCATATTATCTTAAATAAAATTTTTATCCCGGTATTGCCTATTTTTGCGCTCGGATTTGTGGTCAAAATGGCGCATGATGGCGTATTAGATGATATTGCTACCAAATATATCTGGGTACTGGCACTGGTGGTTGTCACCTTTATTGCTTACATCCTTTTTCTATATGGCCTGTCCGCCAATTTTAAGCCAAAAACTTGGCTTCGTTTTATTAAAAATGTGATTCCAGCAGGCATCATGGGATTTAGCAGCATGTCTTCACTTGCCGCTATGCCCGTGAATATCGTAGCCGCAGAAGAGAATACCCAAAAACCCGTTGCCGCTAGAGCCGTGATTCCAGCCACTGTTAATATTCATTTGATTGGGGATAGCATTTGTATCCCCATCATGGCAATTGCCCTTCTCATGACTTTTGGAATGGGCTTTCCCTCACTTGAAACATTTGCTATATTTACTGGCTATTTTGTATTAGCTAAATTCGCGGTTGCGGCGGTACCTGGCGGCGGCATCCTGGTGATGATCCCTATTATGGAACAATACCTTGGATTTACCCCTGAAATGTCTGCCATGATTACAGCGATGTATATTTTATTTGATCCACTTTTAACCTGTACCAATGTGCTTGGAAATGGTGCATTTGCAATCTTAATGACGAAGTTCTTTAAGGACAAAGAACCCGATGAGGGTGACCATGTCAATTTATAATAGTTTCGAAAATTTTAAAGCATCTCAAGCATCTTCGCTGGACATTCGCCCTGACTGCATCAGGGCCAGTATTCAGCAACGTTTTCAAGAAGTTGTCCAAAGCGAAAGAACAAGTCTGTCCCCGTACCTCTTTGCCGGAGATACCAGTTACGTATTCTCGTTTTTCAACGCAACATTAGATATTGGTGAAACCATCAATAAATTGATCTCACCAGCTGAACCACAATACTCCATTTTAGATGTGGGTACGGGAGATGGTAGCTTCATCACCGCTCAATCCACTAATGATATATCCGTCTTAGGGATTGCTGCAGATCAGAAACTCTTGAACCCTGATATTCCACAAAATAAAATATTGATTGGGAATGCCGAGGATCTGGAAGACATGCAAGATCTAAAGGATTATTCGTTTAATCTGATTGTTTCAAAGCAAACGTTAAAACACTTTGTTGATCCATTGGGATTTGTAGAAAAAGCGCATCAAAAGTTAGCTACAGGCGGATATCTTGTCGTCGATGATTTTAAGACGCCAGGCTTGGCGTCTGACGAATTACTATTAATGATATGCCACTTACAATCGCTAGGGCATCACATTGTTATTGATTTTAATTTTACCACTCAAGGGATCAATAGCCTGATAATTCAAAAGAATCATCCTTTAAAAATGCCAGTGCATTATAATGATGTTTTAACGACTGAAGGCGTCGCGTCTTATAAGCTGAATGACTCTATAAATAAAAATCGAAACACTTATATCATCGATCTTTTTGATAAGATTACAGCCAAATATCAAGGACTCCCTTTTTCTGAAAATACGAATCAAGACTATTTAAAGATTTGTCATTCTGATGCCTTCAAAAGCTTATCCTATGAACAGAAATACTTATATTTAAAAAAATCGCTGCTTTCGAATGAAACACCACTCTCTTTCTTCAATCTAGTGGATTCGGCCTTAAAAGAACATTCAGATTTAACCGATGTTGCTTATCATAAAGCAGCATGTCTCTTTACGTTAGAATCATTTTCAAGGTTCAACTTGGACGAGCAACAACAACGTTTTAAAGAAGCCATCGCTTTGGATATTTTTATTGCTCACCAATATGATCTCATCAAGAAGATGGGGCTGCCCTATTTTGAGATGCCATTCACAAATCTCAAATACGCTTTTGACCCAGATGCCTTTGAAAAAACAACGCCATCGCTACCAAAGCCATTTTTCTAAAACCAAATTTAGATCCAATCTCTCGGTTTTAAAAAAACGTCATAAAGCGCTGCCTCTTGAGTACCCGGCTCTGGTCGCCAATCGTAGCGCCAGCGGACCTCAGGAGGCAGTGACATTAAAATGGACTCTGTGCGACCGCCAGATTGTAAACCAAATAAAGTGCCGCGGTCATAGACCAAGTTAAACTCAACATAACGACCTCGACGATAGCACTGAAAATCTCGCTCTCGTTCACCATACGCGGTAGATTTTCGTCGTGCCAAAATAGGCTGGTAAGCGGCAATGTAGCCTTCCCCTACCGCTTTGATAAATTCAAAGCTCTGCTCAAAGCCCCACTCATTTAAATCATCGAAAAAGAGGCCACCGATCCCGCGCGGTTCTTGCCGATGTTTCAAATAAAAATATTCATCACACCACTTTTTGAATTTTGAATAAACGTCCTTCCCAAAGGACTGACAGATATCACGCGCCACAGCATGCCAATGCTGACAGTCTGCTTCAAACCCATAATAGGGCGTTAAATCAAAACCACCACCAAACCACCATACGGGCGATTCTCCAGCCTTCTCAGCCATAAAAAAACGAACATTCGCGTGGGAGGTCGGCGCATAAGGATTTCGAGGGTGGATGACGAGTGAAACCCCAGTAGCCTCAAAATGACGACCGACTAATTCAGGTCGATTCGCTGTCGCGGCAGGCGGTAAATTCTGACCCAAAACATGCGAAAAATTGACGCCTGCACTTTCCAAAACTTGTCCACTTTGCAATACTCGGGTTCGCCCACCACCCCCGTGAGCATGTGACCAAACGTCTTCTTGGAATTCACCTCCTCCCTCTTCAGCGATTAACATCGCGCAAATACGATCTTGAAGGGTCAAAAGATAGTCTTTCACAGCATTGAAATCAGGTACCATAGGGCTCTCTTCCAAGGAATGGAGCCACCGATCTTAAATAAGTCAGACAATCATTTCTATATATTTTTGAATCTGTTATCATTCCAACCAACAAATCAGCTTGTGAACTTACTTATGACCATTTTAGAAAATCTCTACGCCAGCATCCATAACAAAGATAGAAACGCATTAAAAGACACGCTAATCCAGGCTTATGAAGAAAACGTCGATATTAACGCTTATTTTCCAGAAAAATTACACAACGGATTATCTCAAGTTGAGGAAGTCGCTCTTGATTTCACTCAAAAACCGGTCCTTCCACCAACATTGAAGCAATTTAATGCCCTGCATTTTGCCATTTCAAAAGAGTGGCTAGAGGGTATTGTCATGCTAAAAATTGCAAAGGCCGATCTGAATTGTTCCGCGACACTGACATTGCAAACACCAACAGATCACATAGATATCACCATGAATATGCTTGACTTAGTTAGACAGATATCAAGCACAACGCTCCGAAAACAAATTCTTCATTGGCTCAATGCATCCCCTGATCCACGAGATTGGTTTCAAGAGGATATGATCGAAAATCTAGTTGATGAATCAACTCACCGGGCATTATTTCAAAATGACATCTTTGAAAAACAAACCGAGGATGCGCTTGCGAAGTATCAGCCACTATTCCAAAAACACCAATGGTTCGAAGCGCCATTCCTGATTCGTTATTGGCTTCAAACGAATAGTATTCCAACTTTAAACAAAATTAAAAATAACTGGAAATCAGCTCATCATGCCTTACGCACGTTTTTACTCAATAGCTGCGTAATTCCATATCTTTCAGAGCCTCATTCCCTCAATGAGCAATTCTCCAGATTTAATCAGTGGCAGGATTACGTTCGATTCTTGTATACACCCGCAAGCGGATATGGTTCTGACCAGCATAGCTCCTTCTCATCATTTTGGTATAGCCCTTTCCATGAAAATTGCCCTGAATGGCTTAAAAATAAGTGGCAAGCAGCCATGCGAACACAATGGCTAAAAGCGCACCCAGAACTTACCGCTGAATTTTTCAACACCCAATTTAATTTGGGCTCTAAAACTCTAATTATACAATGCCCGCTTCTTAACAAATTAGATAAATTAAATCAGGCAATTGCTGCACAGAATAATCAAAATGGCGAAGATTTTCACCCAGCTATTCTCGCCGAAGTCTGTCGCACTCAAAGCTTATTTCCCTTTTCACACCTCGGATCTTTACTCTTACCAGGCTACACTGAAACAATGCAAACTGGCTTGACAATCAGCTTACTCAACACCCTCAAAAAGGTGTTTGCAGATCAAACGCTCGCAATTTCAGATCTTCACCAAAAGTCCAACCTTTCTGAAGAAAGTAGAGCTGCGATTGAACAATTACAAGAAGCAACAAAATTGCTCAACCCTTTCGCCAACCATACCGTGCATTCGCTATTTCTAAAACAAAATTTAATATGCGAACTCGCAAAAGTCATTGACGAAGGGTCTCCAGAAATTAAAAATACTAAAAAATCAAGATTTCATTCATCAAAGAAAAATATTATAAAATACACTGAAAATGCAGAAACTAATATTCAAAATTGGCTAACTCATAAACTTATAATGGCACTTTCTTCTCAAATGTACCCACAACAGATGATTTTTCCGGTACCTACCTACGCTCTACGAGCTACGGATGGACAAGCAAACCCCAAAAATTCAGATATGAAGGGTTCAGTCAGTTTAGAGACCTGTACGGTTCCTTGCTTCAAAACAAACGTCGTCTCGACGCCTGTATTTCCAAGCCTTGTCAATCTCACACCGGTTATAGAGTCTTTCAATAAACTCACCGTATCTCCACGAAAGCGACCTAAAAATATATAGCAAGGTTACTGGATATACCCACAACAGATGATTTTTCGGGTAGGCCCCGAGCGTTCGAGACGCAGGAGTGTACACAAAGTACATGACTGCGGTGAGAATCGCGAAGGCAACAACCCCGAAAATGCAGGTGTGAAGGGTATACTAAATTTTCGATTGACTTAGGGCGTGTTGACATTTCGCCGCTCCGCACCACGCCTACGTGCCGCGGCTTGTCCGCGGCATCCAGTTGTTAAATTTCTAAATCAGAGATTTGAATGCAACTCATTGATTAATGAGAGCAAACTCGTAAAATTTATTCGTCTAAAATAACATACGAGTTTGCAATGGCCCGACTCATGCTCAGTGATGAGCTGTGGTCGAAGCTAAGGACGATCATGCAACAACAAGGGATCTATGACAAGCCCGAATTGCGCCTCATGGTTGAAGCGATGTTATATCGTTTGCGAGTAGGCTGTCCTTGGCGAGACTTACCAGCAGAATTTGGATGCTGGAATTCAATATTCCAAAAATTCAATCGTTGGTCTTCAAAGAACAAATTGGTTAAAATTTTTAAATCTCTGGTGCAAGATCCTGATCTTGAATGGACGTTTATTGATGCCAGTATTATAAGGGCTCATCAGCACAGTGCTGGTGCAGCGAGTAAAGAGAATCAAGCTATTGGAAAATCTGTAGGCGGAAACACAACGAAAATTCACATGGTCGTTGACGCATATGGCTTCCCAATTGAGTTTGATTTAACTGGTGGAGAAGTTCATGATTGCAAAGCGGCGCCAGAATTAATTGAGAAACTTCCCACCTCAGATTATACGGTTGCTGATAAAGGTTATGACAGTGAAGAGGTTCGAGAACTCATTCGAAAAAAAGCATCAACACCAGTGATTCCAAGGAAAAAAATTCAAAAACAGGAAATGCAGACATAGACTGGTCCTTGTATAAATATAGGCATCTGGTTGAAAATGTTTTTGCACGACTCAAACATTTTAGAGCAATTGCAACAAGATATGACAAATTGAAGCGTAATTATGCTTCAATGCTGGCAATAGCATGTTCTTATCTGTGGCTGCCAATGTGATAATAATGTTCAAAAGACAGTATGGATAAGTAAATTTTATGAAGTCATATTATGTTTATATCTTATCAAGCCAGCGAAACGGAACGCTTTATGTGGGCTCTACAACAGATCTTGTAAAAAGGGTTTGGGAGCATAAAAATAAGGTAATTCGTGGTTTTACGGAAAAATATAACGTAAATCAGCTTGTTTATTATGAAATACACGAATTGTACTTAGAGGCCGCCAGACGGGAAAAACGTTTTAAAAATTGGTGTAGACAGTGGAAGTTGAATTTAATTGAAGAATTTAACCCAACCTGGTGTGATCTATATCAAGAAATCTGCTCGTAACTGGATGCCGCGGACAAGCCGCGGCACGTAGGCGTGGTGCCGAGCGGCGAAATGTCAACACGCCCTAGTGAATACCTATATTTTTAAATCGATTATTTTCAAGGATAAATTCAAAATGTATCTAGGGCGTGTCCCTAAAGTTGCAAGTGCTGCTACGTGTAATTAAAATCACATTTAGGTCGTCATTCCCGCGAAAGCGGGAATCCAGGTTAAAGTAGGCTATTATATAAATCATCCCAATGAGGATTTAAGGCCTCTATCAGGTCAAGTTTCCATTGTCTGCGCCATTTTTTAATCTGCTTTTCTCTTGTTATGGGTTCCATATTTTTTACTGAATCCCTCGACAAGATTTGATTTATGCTGATCAGTACGTTTAATAAGGTCACTTGTTACACCCGTATATAACGTTCCATTTCTCTTATTAGCTAATATATAGACAAAGGAATCAGGCATGGTATAGTTTGTTTTCTGGATTCCCGCTTTCGCGGGAATGACGACCTAAATGTGATTTTAATTACACGTAGCAGCACTTGCAACTTTAGGGACACGCCCTAGTCTATCCAAGGAAAAAAAATTAACAACTACTTTTTGAATTGAGATCGGATTTTCTCTGTCACCACATAAAATGCGGGGATGAGAAGAATACCAATTAAGGTGGCTGCCAGCATACCTCCAAAGACCGCTGTTCCGAGGGAATGCCTGCTAGCCGCTCCCGCGCCTTCTGCTAGCACTAAGGGCACAACGCCTAGAATAAAAGCAAAAGCGGTCATCATCACCGCTCTAAAACGAAGTTTCGCCGCGGTGATCGCAGCCTCAACTAAAGGTTTGCCCTGCTCATGAAGATGCTTGGCAAATTCTACAATTAAAATCGCATTCTTCGCCGATAAACCAATTAACATCACAAATCCAATCTGCGTATACACATTGTTCTGCAAGCCCGTTACTTTGGTTGCAAATAGCGCCCCGAAAATCGCAACCGGGACAGATAACAAGACGGGAATGGGTATCATCCAACTCTCATATTGTGCGACTAAAAATAGATATACGAAAATAAGCGCCAGAGAAAATATAATTGGAGCTTTAGAACCCGCTTCGATTTCTTGCAGCGACATGCCTGTCCATTCATAGCTCATGCCTTCTCCCAAATTCTTCGTGGCTAGTGTTTCCATCGCCGTAATGGCTTGACCAGAACTAAATTGGGGTTTGGGCTCACCATTGATAGACGCTGATCGAAATAAATTATACCGTGTGATGGTATCGGGACCCGTGATGCTATTCACTGAGGTGAGAGTTGCCAGCGGAACCATGTCACCATTGACATTTCTCACATAAAGTTTACCAATATCCTTCGCATCATCTCGATATTCACTCTCTGCTTGGAGCATCACGCGATAGACACGACCAAACTTATTGAAATCATTCACGTACAAAGAGCCTAATTGCGTTTGAAGCGTCGAAAATACATCGGTAATCGGCACTCCCAATGTTTTAGCTTTTTCTCGATCAAAATTTAAATATAGTTGCGGCACTTCGGCTCTAAACGTACTAAAGACTTTATTCAAAGCAGGATCTTGATTGGCTGCAACAATCAAGCCCCGCATCGCCATGGCTAACGCTTGTGGTGTTTGGCCTGCAGTATCTTGCAAAACAAACTCAAATCCCCCAGTTGTACCCAAACCTGGGATAGCGGGCATATTGAATGCAATAATACTGGCTTCTGGTAAAGCCGCAAGTTCTGCTTGCACTTTGCGAATAATAGAACCTACCCACAAGCTTTTATCTTCTCGCTGGTCCCAGTCTTCTAAAACTGGAATCACTAAAGCAGTATTCGGCGCATTAGTGCCTGAAATCATGCTATACCCAGCAACCGATAACACATCGGTCACACCGGGTGTATTTAATAATATTTTTTCTACTTGCGCGATGACATCGGTCGTTCGATTAAGTGATGCCGCGTCGGGCAAACTAATATCGATCATGAATGCCCCTTGATCTTCATTGGGCACAAATCCTGTTGGGATCCATTTGAATAGCCCAAGCATCAACAACACAATCACGCCAAGTATCAGAAATGCGGTGACATTTCGCTTTAATAGGCTTTCAACTAAATGAACATAGCGGTCTCTAAAGCGATAAAAATAACGATTGAAAGCACCCAGAATCCCCTTGTCCGGCTCTTGATGCACCTTTAAAAAACTGGCACACAATGCAGGTGACAACGTCAGTGCATTAACCGCTGACAAACCAACCGAGACAGAAATCGCCATCGCAAATTGTAAATACAGTTGTCCTGTGATACCCGGTAAAAAGCCAACCGGCACAAAAACAGCTAACAATACCAATGTCGTTGCAATCACGGGCCCGGTGATCTCCTTCATCGCTTGAATCGTAGCGGATTTCGGATCCAGCCCCTCTTCCATCAACCGTTGAACATTTTCCACAACAACAATAGCATCATCGACCACTAAGCCTATCGCTAAAATTAAGCCAAAGAGCACGATAGTATTGAGCGAAAATCCAAATGCCAATAAAAACGCAAAGGTCCCAATCAGTGAAACCGGTATGGTCAACAAAGGAATTAAAGTCGATCGCCAGTTTCCCAAAAACACAAAGACTACGATTAAAACAAGGATGATAGCCTCAAATAAAGTTTTGACTACCTCATCAATAGAAGCTTGAACAAATCGGGTGGTGTCGTATAAAACACTTGATTTCATATCTTCAGGAAACGATTTAGAAACTTCTTCTAAGACTTTCTTGACTTCTTCGGCGACGCTCAGCGCATTCGCATCGGGCAATTGATAAACACCTAAGACAACACTGGGTGCCCCATTCAGTCTACCGAATGAGTTGTAGGTTTCTGACCCTAACTCCACACGAGCCACATCTTTGAGTCGTACGACGGAACCATCTGATTTAGCTCTGACAATGATATTTTTAAATTCGTCAATATCAGATAAACGTCCTTGCGTTTTGACGGTGTATTGATAACGCTGCGAAGCTGGTGAGGGCGCTTGACCAATTTGACCGGCGGGCACTTGGATATTTTGCTCACCAATTGCATTGGCAATATCCGTCGTTGTAATCCCTAAACTACTCATACGATCCGGCTTGAGCCAAATTCGCATCCCGTAATCGAGCGCACCCAAGATTTCTGCGGCCCCTACACCCGGTACCCGCGCTATCGCATCTCGTACATGAATAGAGGCATAGTTACTCAACTCAATCGCATCAAAACTGCGATTTGGGGAATAGAGATTTACAATCAATAGCATATCCGTTGATTGCTTTTTAGTGACGACCCCCTGCTTGGCAACTTCCTCGGGGATTTTCGACATGGCAGAGGAGACACGGTTCTGAACATTCACCGCGGCCATATCACTGTCTGTTCCCACGGCAAAAGTCACTGTGATTTTCATGCTGCCATCGTTCGAGCTTTTGGATGACAGGTAAATCATATCTTCAACACCATTGATCTCCGCTTCAAGCGGAATGGCAACTGTCTCTTCCACAATATCGGCGCTCGCACCAGGATAGCTTGCTGTAACCGATACCGTCGGCGGCGTGATTTCGGGATATTGGGCAATCGGTAAAAAAGGCAATGCAATGAGTCCCATCAAAACGGTCAAAATCGCAATCACGAATGAGAATTTAGGGCGCGTAATAAAGAACTGGCTGATCATTGCGCAGCTCCTTCAATTTGCGCCTTCACTCTCATGCCAGGACGAACTTTTTGTAACCCTTGGGTGATCACGCGCTCACCCACTTTTAATCCATCTAATACGATCCATTCAGTCCCAAGTTGTTCACCCAATTTCACGACTCGCTGAGCAACCAAACCTTGATTGTCGACAACCAAGACGCTGTGGCCATTCTGCCCCGTCTGAACGGCGACTTGCGGGATCCTTAACACCGCTTGTTCATCTTTTCGCTTAATGATGACGCTCAAATATTGGCCAGGTAACAATAAGCGTTTAGGATTTGGAAATTCTGCTCGAATCAAAATAGTACCTGTTGAAGTATCAATTTTATTATCAATGAAATTGATCTGTCCTGGCATTTCATATTCCTGTCCGTTAGCCAGTTTCAGATAGGGTTCAAATCGTTGATTGGCTGCTTCCATCACTGCCGTATTAGGCGTTGTGGTGTCAGGTTGTTCTTGTTGTTTCCTTTCTAGGAAAGCAGTTTCACTAATATTGAAGTGTACATATATAGGATCCATCTGATTAATACTTGCTAAAACACCCGAGCTGGGACCCACTAGATTCCCAACGTTAAATGCAGATTTATCAATCGTGCCAGCAAAGGGTGCACGGATTTCCGTATAACTCAAATCCAATTGAGCGCGCTGCAAACTGGCTTCGCCAGCAGCAACATTCGCTTCCGCGGATTGTTCAGCAGCAACGGCATCATCTAATTGTGCTTGGCTGACTGATTGCTTTTGAACGAGTTCTTCCATCCGCTTGCGAGCAAGCTTTGCATTCGTCAGCTCCGCTTCGGCCTTAGCAACATTGGCCTTCTCTTTGTCAACGGCTGCTTGATATTGATTAGGCTCGATAACATAAAGGAGATCATTCGCTTTTACCTCCCCACCTTCTGTAAAATTTTGCTTTTGCAAAAAACCCTCTACGCGTGCCCTCAACTCGACTTTTTGTACGGCTTCAGCTTGTCCAACAAAGTCATAAGCGAGTGACGCCGGTCCTTCAACGACTTCAGCGACCAATACGCCTGGCAAAGGCTGTTCTGCCATCTGATCTTTTGAACAGCTTTGTAAAAGAACCATTAAAGAAACAAACAAAACAGACTGGAGTCTCATCTTCATAAGGCATCCTGCATGAAAAAGTATCCTGTATCATGCCATGAGACCGAGTTGCTTATTCAACTAGATTTTTATTTATTATCTCTTTGCACTATAATTAATTTGTAAACCACTGAGATATTGTTCCGGGGGGGGGGGGCTAAGGGTCTTTCAGTAGAACGATAATCTCTGTCAATAAACTATTTTCGAGGAGATTTCTCGTGATTAAAACTGCTAATGGATTTACCTTGATTGAATTGATGGTGGTTGTTGCGATTATCGGAGTCCTGGCTGCTATTGCGATTCCAGCTTATTCTGATTACTTAATTCGAGCCCGGGTCAGTGAGATGGTCAATGTTGCAGGCGCAGCAAAAACCTCAATCTCGGAATACGCTCTTTCTAAGAATGTACTACCTGCAAACGCAACCCTTGCCGGTGTAACAACGATTACCTCCCCGATGGTGGCTTCAATGACGGTGGGCGCTGGCGGGGTCATCACGATTAATTCATCAGCTGCAGTCACTGGGACTGCGAATGCGATTGCTATTGTATTAACACCAACACTAGCAACTGACAAAGTGACCTGGACTTGTACAAGCACAGGATTAACGAAATACGCGCCTGCATCTTGCAGATAATGAGTGGTGCCCCCTCTCGGAATCGAACCAAGGATTAGTCATTACGAGTGACTCGTTATACCACTTAACTAAGGGGGCATGCGCTTTTCAGGCATCAGAAAGGGTTTAAAGTATACTGACAATCCGAACAGACCGCAATATTCACTCCCCATCTCTTGGCCACTCGATCCCTCACTTAAAACTCCGGCTAGCTTTTAAAATGACTTTGATGAATCATTAGGTTCGGCGCGATGAAAAGCGATTAAGTTATTTGGTCTTACAACAAATTCGACAATGCCCTTATGGCATGGAGGCTATTAAAATGTTTCGAAAGGATACAGGATTCACGCTCATTGAACTTATGGTTGTTGTGGCCATCATTGGTATTTTAAGCGCTATCGCGATACCGGCTTATAAGGACTATACGATTCGAGCAAAAGTGAGTGAAATGCTCAATATGGCTAGTGCCGCGAAGACCTCTATCACAGAATATATTCTAACAAAAAATGATTATCCGAATGGGGCACAAGCTGCCGGTGTCACTGAGGTGACCTCTCCAATGGTCAGTTCTATGACTATTGGCCCCAACGGAGAAATTAAGATCAGTTCTTCTAAGCAAGTAACCGGAACTAAAGATGCTTTGGTGATCACGCTAAGCCCGATTAATAATGGCGGCAACATTACTTGGTCATGCACCTCAGAAGGTGAAATTGAATACGCCCCTTCTTCCTGCCGAGCTTAACGTAACCTCAGTTCGGAGTTTTTGAAGGCAGGTTTGGTTTGTAATGACGTCATTCCGCACAGCGATAAGGGCACGCCTCCCGAAGCTCGTAGAGCACAGGGAGGTGACCTTTTTTTTCACTTGTACCCATCTTGAGTCACTATTTTTTTATCTACTGGGTGATTTTGCAGCTTTTCTGTGATTTAAGCTATTGATTTTAAAAGTAACTTAATTTTCAACCCAACGTCAGCTTTGGCACCGATTATGCAGGAATGTATTTGAATTGGAAAAAAATTAGGAGACTGGTATGGACATTAAGTCTAAGAGCGGGTTCACGTTAATCGAATTGATGATAGTGGTGGCCATCATTGGAATTTTAGCGGCCATCGCCATTCCAGCTTACAATGATTATATCATTCGGGCCAAAGTTGCTGAAATGGTGAATGTAGCCAGTGCTGCCAAAACATCAATATCTGAGTATATTTTAACCCGAAATGCTTTTCCACCAAATGCTAACGCAGCTGGTGTATCAACGATCACATCGCCCATGGTTGCTTCGATGACAATAGGGGCCAACACAGGGGTTATCACGATCAACTCATCAACCGCTGTCACAGGCACTATAAACGCACTTCAAATTATACTAACACCAACCAATAACGGTACCAGTGTTTCCTGGACTTGTACCTCTACGGGACAAACCAAATACGCACCTGCTTCCTGCCGATAATATGTCTTACCCCCCTAGGTTTTCAGTCACCAGCATAGGGGGGATCTGCCTTAGCATCCTTTTACTCTTATGTTACTATCCTGGGCTTTCCGGCCCTTTTCTTTTAGATGATTTCCAAGTCATTCTAAAATCTCAATTTTCAACCTTCAGTTGGTCAGAGTTTTTAAGTATTTCACTTGGAATCGAATCGGGACCTTTGAGTCGACCTATCGCGCTGGCCAGTTTTGCATTAAATAGTCTTTGGTTCGGCAACAGCCCTTTTTATTATAAATTGATTAATGTCTTTCTCCATTTGCTAACCGGTATAACACTCTTTGCATTTCTAAGAAAATTGTTCTCGATGCAACAGAATCGTGTATACCATGAAAGCTTAATCATATGGTTTATAGTGGTCTTGTGGCTTTTCCATCCGCTTCATGTCAGCACGGTACTTTATACAGTTCAACGAATGACGATACTGTCATCATTATTCATGCTGCTAGGGCTATTATGCTATTTAAAAGGACGTGATGATACAGCCTCGGTCAGGTTACCTTGGATAGCTGCTTGCTTTTTGATTTTTTTCCCATTAAGTGTTTTATCTAAAGAAAATGGTGCACTTTTGCCCTTATACGTTTTGACTTTAGAATTATTTTGCATTCAAAGCAAAGCATCTCGTGGGCTAAAGTGGATTTGGGCGGCTGGCGCACTGCTTTTAGCTTTTGGAATGGGCGATGTTGTGCTCAGATTGAGTGAATTTGATAATGCTTATGCTTTAAATAATTTCACGCCGCTCTCTCGATTTTTAACAGAGCTTTCCGTTTTATTATTTTACGTAAAGTTGATCGTCTTTCCGCAATTGTCTGAGATGGGTCTGAACCATGATGATTTTGCCGTGCTCTCTCTGCAGGCGCCCGGGACGTGGTTAAACTTATTGATCTTTCTTTTTATGATTTATTTTATTATTTATTTTCGAAAACGATCACCGGTCATATGTTTTGGTCTGGCATGGTTTCTAATATCACATGCTATAGAATCTACTATTTTGCCACTCGAATTGGTATTTGAGCATCGCAATTATCTTGCGATGATTGGATTAATCATGATCCCCGTATATTTTGTCTTTTCAAAATTAGAGTATTTGAAACTCTTCTATAGAAAGTTAACTATAATTGCTTTTGCGTTGTTAACGGTAAATTATGCGGTATTAACCAGTAGTCGTTCAGAAATATGGTCTAGTGAAACACTCTATTATGCTAACGCACTCTTGAATCATCCTCGCTCAGCAAGAGCGCATTTAGATTGGGCCAATCTACTCCTTTCACATCAGTATTATGACGACGGACTTCTCGAACTAGAACAAGCGGAAAAATTAGCCCCTCATCAAAGCGGCGCAACGATCCAAAAACTGCTTGTATTTTGCAACCAGCCCACACGCCCTGACACCATTTATGAGAGTGCCCTTTGGGCTGTCAAAAATCAGCCGTTCAGTAGTCATGCCTTGAATGCACTCGATTTGCTAACTCAAAATGCACTTAAAAAACAATGTGATTCAATTTCTGCTATAGAAATCGATAGATTACTGGAAGCTGCACTATCGAATCCTAAGTTGCAATCTAATAACAATTGGTACGCCTTAGCTCTGCAGCTTCGCGCACGTGCACTGTATCTACTTCAAGATTATGGTCAATCACTTACTTACTTCGAAAAAGCTTATCTGGCTCATCCTAAACGACTGGATCCACTTTTTGAAAAACTGGTGATACAAATTAAACTGAAGCGTCGGGCCGATAGCGAAGCCACACTGAATGCTTTAGAGGCCATTATGGTTGATAGACCCTATTTAAGATCTAAACTAAAGCCTTTTTACATTGAAGTTGAAAAACTTAAACTACAAAATCACACTCAACCCAGTGGGAATACCCTATGAAATAACCATTACCGTGCTAAACTGAAACTATCTCTTTAGCAAAAATCAATAACTTATGCCCTTGCCAACTCTCAGCATCATTTTACCTGCTCATAATGAGGCTGATAGCTTACAAACATTATTGCCTTTACTCAAAGCAGCGTATCCTCATGCAGAAATTATTGTTGTGAATGATGGCTCTTCTGACCATACCCTAACGACTGCTGAGACAGCCGGCGTCAGGGTGATATCACATCCTCATAGTATTGGTAACGGTGCTGCAATTAAAACAGGGGTGCGCCACGCCTCAGGCGACACCCTGCTTCTTATAGATGCCGATAGCCAACACCGTGTAGAAGATATCGCAACTTTATTAGATGAATATGCTAAAGGATATAGCATGGTGGTCGGTGCCAGAACGCGTGATGGGCAAGCCAATGCGCCGAGATGGCTTGGGAATACCTCTTACAACATGTTGGCAAGCTGGATTGTTGGTCGTCCGATTCGCGATCTCACTTCAGGATTTAGAGTCGTCAACGCGAAAAAATTCAAGGAATTTTTACATCTGTTGCCCAACGGCTTCTCGTATCCTTCAACCATCACCATGGCATTCTTTCGTTCAGGGTATGCCGTATCGTATGTCAATGTGACCGTCAATAAACGTATTGGCAGAAGTCACATTCGGCCAATATCAGATGGCTTTCGATTTTTGATTATCATCTACAAAGTTGCGACTCTCTATTCGCCTCTCAAGGTATTTTTGCCCCTTGCTGGACTACATTTTATCATAGGCCTCTGCTATTACGGCTTTGCCGGCCATTTAACTTATTTTAGCACCATTCTGATTTCAGCATCGATTATTATCTTTCTAATAGGCCTGGTTTCAGAACAAATTACGACTTTAATGTATCAGCAAAAGCAGCATGAAAATACTGATTGACATCTGTCACCCTGCACATGTTCATTTTTTTAAAAACGCATTGCGGCTTTTGGAAGAACGTCAATGTGAAGTCATCGTAACCAGCCGTGACAAAGATTGCACCATACCGCTCTTAGAACAACTGAAGATACCGCACACACCGCTCTCATCGACTGGTTTTGGGAAAATCAGAGAATTAATCGATCGAGATATCGCACTCTATCGTTTTGTCAGAGCACATCAACCTGATCTGTTAGTAGGTGTCGGTGGGACTTTTATCGCACAGGTTGGAACCCTTTCTCGGATCCCTTCCATCGTATTTTACGATGGCGACAATGCCATATTGCAAAATATCATTACCTATCCGTTTGCTGATCAGGTGATTGTACCGAGATGTTATCAAGGCTGGCTTCCCAAACACACGCTTCGCTATGCGGGTTATCATGAATTAGCTTATCTTCATCCTCACTACTTTAAGTCACAAGCCTCAGCGCAGACGATAGGCAAACCAATTATTTTTATCAGACACGTTGCGCATCAAGCTAATCATGATTTAGGGCACCACGGATTATCATTTTCAATGATTTCAAGGCTCATTCAGGATCTTCCAACCTATCAGTTCATATTATCTGCAGAAAGTGAAATCCCAACCGACTTAAGTCAGTACGCTTATAATGAGCCTCCAGATCAGATCCATCATACTCTTGAGCGTTGTACTGCGTATGTTGGGGATAGCCCGACCATGGCTTCAGAAGCAGCGCTATTAGGTGTACCAGGCATCTTTGTCTCCACCCATCGCTGTGGCAATATGCAAGAGCTCTCGCAGCGTTATCAACTGATCAGTATCGTAAAACCCAATTATTCACATATGATTACCGCCTTGAAAAAGACTTTGAATGAGTCAGCACAAACGATTGCTGCACGTAGAGATTTTTTACTCAATGATACCATCGATGTCACGGAATTTATCGTCTCTTGTTTAGTTAAGAATATATCATTAAGGCAAAATGATAAACCATGTCACACGGCAAATTCATCCAAGCATTAATCTATTGCACGCTAATCCTCTTTTTTATTTGGGTCTTTCATCATTTTGAAACACAGTTCAGAACAAGCTTTTCCGTATTATCTTGGTCTCACTTTTTGATACTTAACTTTCTACAAGTGATTATCATTGGCTGTGGAGGCCTTCCATTTAAAACACTTTGCTTGGCTCTGAATATTAATATTCGTTTCAGGGATTGGTTGGGATTAAGCTTTGCGGCGAGTCTCTTAAACCAAGCACTACCCTATCGACCAGGATTGGCTTTTAGATTCTTCTATCTCAAGGCTCACTATCAACTTAATGGCCCCGCTTTTGGAGCAGTGAGTTTCATTTATCTTATCTTGATGACCCTCAGTGCAATTGTGTTAGGATTTTTAGCTTGTCTATTTAGCAATTTACCAACTGAATTAGAGGATAAATTACTCCCCGCATTAGGCGTTTTTAGTTTAGCTATTATGATACTGATTCTGATTAAATGGTGGTCTAAAGGTCAGATTATCAGGCTTCCAGGTATCCCGGAATGTCATAAAATTGTACAGCATCCAAGATACCTTATCTGGAGCACTTTTTATGTCATTTTTGCGCTACTCATCGGTAGTTTATCCTTTTATCTCATTTTTAATGAAATTCGAGTCCCATTACCTTTTTCACAATGTGTTTTTTTAATCAGCTTGTTATCAATCAGTATGTTAGTCCCCATTACACCAGGTAATCTGGGTATTGCAGAAACGATTATCGGGTCACTGACACACTTATTGTATGGTGATTTCACTCAAGGGTTTATGGCTGTGATACTATTTCGACTGAGTCAATTGACAGTCTCTCTTACTTTAGGAGGGCCTTTTTTAACTTACTTTGTTAGTAATAAGAAAGTTAGCTAATATTAACGAAGGGTACCCGATCATAAAGCATGCTATACCCACAACAGTTGAGTTTTCGGGTACCTGCCTCCGCTCTTCGAGCTTCAGCAGGCATGGGCGCCGAGCGTTCGAGACAGACGAGTGTACATATGGAGCAATTCACGAGATAAGTATGAGCACTGATCAAAAAAATATCCTAAGCGGCTTGGCACGAAAACTCGTGCAACTTGGCGTCTTCACTGAAGAAACGGCGGTAAACTCAATTACTGCATCGCAAAAAAGAAAAATGCCTTTTGTAGCCTATTTAGTTGAAAATGATCTCGTAAAAAGTGAAGCGATTGCAAAAATTGCATCTGATGAATTTGGCGTTCCATTATTCGATCTGGCTAGCCTTGATATGGAACTCATCCCCAAAAATTTAGTTTCTGAAAAATTGATTCGACTACACACGATTCTACCCCTCTTTAAAAGAGGAAATCGATTATTTGTAGCCATGGCTGATCCTACAAATTTACAAGCTTTAGATGAGATCAAATTCCATACCGGCATTTTGACTGAAAGCATTTTGGTCGAGCAGCATAAAATTTTGGATGTTATTGAAAAAGTTTTAGCAGACCAAGAATCGACAACGCTCACCAATTTAGATGATACCGAGCTAGATGACTTAGATATCAGTAGTTTTGATGATGACATCATTCCGCAAGACAATTCGACTACCGATGTCGATGATGCACCGATTGTACGCTTTGTGAATAAAGTCTTATTAGATGCCGTCAATAAAGGTGCCTCTGATATACACTTTGAGCCTTATGAAAAACAATATCGAGTCAGATTTAGACAAGATGGCATCTTAACTGAAATTTCCAATCCGCCTGTCAATCTAGCGCCTCGATTAGCCGCCAGATTAAAAGTGATGTCTCGATTGGACATATCAGAACGAAGAGTTCCTCAGGATGGGCGCTTTAAAATGAAGATTTCGAAAAATCGTTCGATCGATTTTCGAGTCTCCACCTGCCCAACCCTTTTTGGCGAAAAAGTCGTCATGCGGATTTTAGATCCTTCTTCTGCTCAACTAGGGATTGATGCTTTGGGATATGAAGAACTTCAGAAAGAGCAATTTTTAAGGGCAATCCATAAGCCACAAGGCATGGTACTGGTGACAGGTCCAACGGGTAGTGGTAAAACAGTTTCACTTTATACTGCACTTAATATCATTAATGAAGAAAGCTTGAATATCTCCACCGCTGAAGATCCGGTGGAAATTAACTTGCCTGGGATTAATCAGGTCAATGTGAATCCTAAAGCAGGCTTGACATTCTCAGTTGCTCTCAGAGCTTTTTTAAGACAAGATCCGGATGTCATCATGGTGGGCGAAGTTCGAGATCTTGAGACCGCTGAAATTGCGGTTAAGGCGGCTCAAACCGGTCACTTGGTGCTGTCTACGCTGCATACTAATTCAGCGCCTGAAACCATCATGCGAATGTCTAACATGGGGATCCCATCTTATAACCTGGCGACCTCTATTATTTTAGTGATTGCGCAACGTTTGGCGCGAAAACTATGTAAACATTGTAAAATACCAACTGAGATTCCTAAAGAAGCACTATTACAGGCTGGCTTTCAAGAATCGGAACTCGGTGAATTAGAGCTTTTCACTCACAAAGGCTGTGAGCAATGCAACGAAGGATTTAAAGGACGGATTGGACTCTATGAGGTACTGCCTATTTCTGTTAAAATGGGGGAGATTATCATGGAAGGTGGCAATGCCATTGATATCGCCAATCAAATGAAAGCTGAAGGTATTATTAATCTTCGCCACGCTGGACTGAATAAAGTCAAATTAGGTCTTACTAGTTTAGATGAGATTAATCGTGTTACCAAGGATTGATCGCATAAGGATATCCTATGGCTGCCATTAAGAAGCCCGTTGAAAAATCAAAAAAAGTACAAACTTTTACCTATGAAGGAAAAGACTCGCGTGGTTCTTCGGTTAAAGGCGAGATCAGCGCTATTAATTTAAGCCTTGCCAAAGCTGATTTGCGTCGACAAGGGCTCTCACCAACTAAACTCAAACGTAAAGCAAAACCGCTTTTTAACTTCAGCACTCAGAAAAGAATTAAAGCCGCTGATATTTGCACTTTCAGTCGTCAAATGGCTACGATGATGGCTGCTGGAGTCCCTTTAGTGCAGTCCTTCGACATTATTGCTAAAGGAAGTGATAACGAAAGCGTTCAAGATTTAGTTTCTCAACTGAAAAATGATGTTGAAGGAGGCCTCTCCTTTTCAGAAACGCTTGCAAAACATCCTAAATATTTTGATCAATTATTCTGCAACTTGGTTTATGCGGGTGAATCCTCCGGTGCACTAGAGGCCATGCTCGATAGAATTGCGACTTATAAGGAGAAATCAGAATCCTTAAAGCGTAAAATTAAAAAAGCCCTTTTCTATCCTACCGCCGTGACCATTGTGGCGATCATTGTGACTGCAATTTTATTAATCTTTGTCGTACCTCAATTTCAAGAGCTCTTCAAAGGCTTTGGTGCGGATTTACCAGCATTCACCTTACTGGTCATTCATCTTTCAAATCTAGTTCAACAATGGTGGTGGGGCATTCTGCTCATGATGATCACTGCTGGATTTTTCTTTATTCAGGCCAAGCGGCGATCTCTGCGTTTCCAGCATTTTCTCGATCGGTTATCGGTTAAGATTCCAGTGATTGGAACCATTCTCCATAAAGCCGCGATTGCGAGGTTTGCTAGAACTTTAGCAACCACTTTCGCGGCTGGGGTTCCACTGGTAGAAGCCTTAGATGCGGTTGCAAAGGCATCTGGTAATATTATTTACGCCACAGCTATTTATCAGATCCGGGAAGAGGTCGCAACAGGTTCACAAATCCAATTCTCCATGCGCAATACAGGCGTTTTCCCCAACATGGTGGTCCAAATGATCGCCATTGGCGAAGAATCCGGTGCATTGGATCATATGCTCGAAAAAGTTGCGAATATCTACGAAGAAGAAGTCGATACGGCAGTTGATGGTTTAAGTAGCTTATTAGAGCCTTTAATCATGGCCATCCTGGGTGTGCTGGTGGGTGGCTTGGTGATTGCGATGTACTTACCGATTTTCAAGATGGGATCGGTGATTTAATTGGATATGTTTTCAATTCTATTGGCAGCGCTTTTCGGTCTTGTCATTGGTAGTTTTCTCAATGTGGTGATCTTACGTTTGCCGGTCATGATGCATCGGAATTGGGCGCAACAGTGCAATGAATTACAAAAGATGCATCAAGAGCATCCTATCGCTGGTCTTCATAACGTCGGGTCTTACAATCTCATCGCGCCACGCTCTCATTGTCCCCATTGCCAACATCAAATTCGAGCTTGGGAAAATATTCCTATTTTAAGTTATGTTTTCCTCAGAGGGCGCTGTTCTCAATGCAAACAAGCCATTTCAATTCGATATCCTCTGATTGAATTATTGACCGCGCTATTGACAGGGGTTGTCATTTGGCATTTTGGATTACAATGGACATCTCTCTTTGCGATCATCTTGACCTATAGCTTGATCGCGCTCGCGATTATAGATTTTGATCATCAATTACTACCGGACTCAATCACCTTTCCCATGCTTTGGCTAGGCCTTCTGCTCAGTGTTTTTACCATCTTTAGTTCCCCAACCCAAGCAATTTACGGTGCCGTGTTGGGATACTTAATATTATGGTCAGTTTACTGGATATTCAAGCTGATCACCAAAAAAGACGGCATGGGGGAAGGCGATTTTAAGCTCCTGGCCATGCTAGGTGCCTGGATGGGCTGGGAAGCATTACCGGCCATTATCTTTATATCAGCTTGCTCAGGCGCGATAGTGGGTATTCTATTGATGGTTTTCAAACATCATCCTCGTCACAAACCAATTCCTTTTGGGCCTTTTCTTGCACTGGCTGGGTGGATTACCCTACTCTGGGGTGATAAGCTAACGCAAGGATATTTTAGAGTCATAGGCATATAAAGAACTCCATGTTTGTAGTTGCATTGACGGGCGGATTTGCCAGTGGAAAAACGAGCGCGAGCTCCTATTTTGCTAAACTCGGGGTCCCTGTTTTGGATGCCGATTTAATTGCACGAGAATTAACGCTATCCGGTACAGATGATTTTAATGAGATTGTGTCTCATTTTGGAACAGACTTTGTTCAGCCTGATGGACAACTGGCTCGCTTCAAGCTGAGGGAATACATCTTTCAACATCCTGAACAGAAAGTATGGCTTGAAAATAAACTGCACCCCAAAATTTTTGAACGAATTCAAACTGGACTGAAAAGCATCTCTGAGCCTTATTGTATCGTTGTTATCCCGCTTTTAGCCGAAACAATCTCTAAATATGAACCCGTTATTGATAGGATCTGCGTTATCGATTTACCCTTGAATCAGCAAGTTCAAAGAGCTTATCAACGTGAAGCCATTTCACCAGAGCTCGCTGAAAAAATAATACAATCACAAGCCTCTCGCGAGAAACGACTTAAATTAGCAGATGATATCCTTGAAAATCAGGGCTCTCCTGAAACTTTAGAGCAAGCCGTTCAGAAGCTACATCAGCAATATCTCAAATTAGCAGCCTCATGAAAAATCCCCTCATTATTTTCGAGCATCCTATGCACGAATTCATGCGACATTTACTCAAGTTGGAATATTTATTTCAGCTTTTTGAAACCCGTTTCAACCAAGACACTGCCTATGATTCAAAGAGTGCATTACGCACACTGGTTCAAATCTACCAGTTCATAGAGGCGTCACAAATTGTCACAGAAATTCTCAAAGATATTGAAAGACATATTGAAATATTAGAAAAACTGCACCCAACACCAACTGTGAACCGTAACGCTTTAGTTGCGATCACTGAAGAATTAGATGACATTAAAATCAAGATTGAGCAAAGTAAGCCTCTAACCCCTTGGGTTAAGGAAAATTATTTTCTCAGCCAAGTTGAGTATCGCATGTCTCTCCCCTTGAGTGATTTAAATTTCGACATGCCTCAATGGCATCTATGGCTCCATCAATCCATGAGCCAACGTAAAGTCCTGCTCATGGAAGGCTTATCGCAGCTCATCCCAGTGAAACAAGCGGTGGCATTGATTTTACACCTGACCAGGGAGAGCACAATTCCAACGCTTGAAACGGCTGATCAGGGCGTATTCCAAAAGAGATTAAATTCTAGTCTAGCTTGTCAACTGATTCGAGTCGTTCTGAATGCGCATTTAGAGGTCTATCCTGAAATCACAGCCATCCCCAATCAGATCCAAATACGCTTTCTGGCACCCGACTATACAGGCGAGGCGCCAGCTCTGGCTAAAGGCAACATTCCCTTTGAATTAACCTGCTGTATGATTTAGCAACCTGTGTATATCCTGCCTTGTTATTTGTCAAAGTGATGTAAATGTGTTACACTTAGAAAAGTAATATCGACATAAGGTGGAACAAGTGACTACAAAAAACCCAAGAATTAACGTCACCTTTGAGGCAAGCGTTGCGGGGCTTCTAGCTGAATTGGCAAATCATGAGCATAAGTCTGTATCAAGCTTAGTACGCGAGCTAGCCCTTGAAGCGCTAGAGCTACGTGAAGATATTAATCTCTCTAAATTAGCTGAGATCATGGATGATACTCACGCGAAAACGTACAGTCATGATGACGCATGGAAGTAAATTATCAAATACGCTACCAAGAAGCTGTAGTCAAAAAACATATTCCCCAACTTCCAAGTACAGCAAAAAAGCTAATTAAACGTGCTATTGAAGAGAAGCTGACGATCGATCCGATTGGTTTCGGAAAACCCCTAAGATACAGCCTGAAAGGTCATCGTAGATTACGCGTTGGCGACTATAGAGTTATTTATAGAATTGATGTATCGGATAAAATGGTTATCATTATCGCCATCATGCACCGAAAAGACATTTATGAAGAATTTTGAGCCTAAAAATATGTACCATTCATGCCCTCAATGCCAAAAACCCTGTGAATATACAAAAGAAAACCCTTATCGCCCCTTTTGCTCCGAGCGATGCAAAATCATAGATTTAGGCGCTTGGGCCAGTGAAAGCTATCGTATTCCTCTCTCACAACAAGAAGGATACGGTGGCGGTGAAGTGGGCTCATTTAATACGGATGATGAAAAAAACAGTTAACCTGGTTTTTGCAGCAATCCTTCCAGCTGGGTATACCCGTAGCCCTAATGCGCTGATTTAGAAGGCCTTTTCCTTGCCGCTATACGTCGAACTTTTTAAACCAATTCAAGACTAAAGGATAAGTCTACTGAAAAGGTGAATAATATGACAACGTTAGCTGAGTTGATAGACAATGGTTTCTTTTTAGACAGAAGAAAACTGACTGAACTCGATAAATTAGAGATTGCTAAGCAAATTGCTGAACTTATAAAAGA
This sequence comes from Gammaproteobacteria bacterium, assembly GCA_046348545.1. Taxonomy (GTDB): domain Bacteria; phylum Pseudomonadota; class Gammaproteobacteria; order Berkiellales; family Berkiellaceae; genus JAXMEB01. The sequence goes on along the minus strand of JAXMEB010000004.1, from coordinate 92,535 downwards.
AGCTCACAATGCCGGGAATACACTAGGCGCTGAATTTCATCCAGACTCATTTGAAGTAAAGTTAGAAGATTCGAAGTTAAAAGTAGAATCGAAAGTTCAAGCCATTACCGAGCTTAGCGAAATACTAGTCACAAATGAAAATAGGCAAATCATTGTTGGACTAGAAAAGAGAAAACAAGAATTTCAAATAGAAAAAAAATTACTTGATGCAATATCTACTGCAATAACAAACAAACAAAACCCTTTTGACATCAAAAAGATTGTAATAGAAAGACAGGAATACAGCATTAAACCTGAAGATATTAAAAAAATCCTTAAAGGCCAGGTTAATCAAGAATCAATTCTGTTTGGTCTTTCCAATTCGTATTCATTAGTCCTCGATAAAAATGATATACAAGCGGAACTCCTTGCAAAAATTAAAAAAATAAACAACGATATAAGTTTGATTGAAAAAGACATTGAAGAATTTAAAAAGCTAGAGAAAAAATATCCATATACTTTTACACAAAACCCTAACAATACCAGAAGCGCCTTAGTCCAGGTAACCAAATCAAATGACATTTGGTTTATGGGTAACATACTACAGGCAATGCGTATGGATTCCGAGATGTACACCTCGCTTCAAGACCGCACAATAATTAAGCGTCCCCAAATTGAAAAAGTAGTCGAGATGATTGATAAAAAAGTTGAGGACATAAATAAAACTATACAAGATAGAATAAAAGCAATTGAAACAGCAAGATCTAAAATGGCAACGGATTTCCTCGAGATTGTGAACGATGAAAAGAAACATGATAATTTAGATACAGACCTACAAAAAATTTCAAACTACAAAAACACGGTGATAAAGTATGCTTTTGATGAAGAATATAAACAAGTCAAATATCACTACGCTTCTCTAAATGCAGATCCTTTCGGAATTTCAGAAGCTCTTAAAAAAGAGCCTATTGACTCACAGATTGAAAAATATGCCGAATTTGTAATCACGAACTACAATTCAATCGAAAAATATTTGGGCTATAGTGAACTGAAGAATGCTGTCTTTCAGAAAGCACACGAAATTAACGAAGCAAGAATGAATCGCGAGCTTGATGAATTGATTGAAAAAAAGCGAAGTGATATTTTAGAAATATTAAAAAATCCCGATGATTCTGTGGATACTGCGCTCAACGACATCAAATCGAAGCTATCTAGTTTTTCAGGCTCAACATACAAATCAATTCAAGAAAAATATAACGCCGCCCTATTAAATATTTTTTCATTAAAAGATCCCACTTCAAACACTGAACAAAGCGAAAAAATTTCAGATTTTATTCTGACTAATTTAAAACAAATTAAAGAAAAGTTTAATGATGTGAAGCAGGTGGCGCAGTTGGAGGAAGCAGCTATAAAAATACGTGGGACCAAAGCTTTTCGGGATGCAGCTTCTGCTGCTGAAAAGAAAAGATTAATAGGGCTAAAGGTACCTGATCGCATTATAGCCATCGTAGAAAAACACGCACCCGATGATTTAAAAATAAACCTGGAATATCTAGTAACACTCGCAAAACAAGATTCTAAACTGGCTGAAGCTTTGTACAGACAATCCGAGAAAGATATTAAAGCTGATAAACCACGAAATGATCTAAAAAGCGAGATTGCTTATCAAGTCGAAATTCTTAATAAAATGATGATTAATGCACAAGACTATGAATTGCTTGATAAATTGATGTCAGCGCAACAAGATGTCAAAGCTATAGCATTGGAGCCCCTTTATGAAGAAAGAATGAGACTCGATGCAGAAATTAGAGCCCTTGAAGGACAAAAAGGAATAGAAGCAGCGATTAAAGAAGCTTTTACATTTCGTTCAAAACAAAAGGATTGGTACGATGCTTGGAAAAAATTAACTACTGATAATATCAAACTCGAAGATCAGGAAATAATTAGTTTTAAGCTTGATGGAGAGATGGATGTGCATGTTCTTTCAGATTCTAAATTTGAAGAACTTTTAAAGAAAGAGCGCGAAATTGAACTTCAATCACTAATAGAAGCTGATATTATATCAGTTTTGCGTACCCAACACAAAGGTTATGATCGGGAAATTCAGAATGACATTAAAGCATATGAAGAACAAATTAAAGAAATTGGTGATCTTATAGAAAAAGAAAAAGAAAGTAAAGATAAGAACGATCGCCTTAGTCTATTGACCTTTGCATTAAAGTCTCGCCAGGAGGAGCTTACACTACTGAAAGATATGCAAACAGCCCCCTCAAAGGCGATTGATTTTAAGAAAAAGCTCGAAGAAAATCAAAAACAAGTGAATGATACGATCAAAGATAAAAATAAAAATATTTCTCTGAGTGATAATATATTTAACCCTCCGATAAAACCAACCGCAATAGTTTCATCAAAAAACACTATAGATACTATATATAATACAAAATCTACAACCACCGAAAAATTTTATAAAGAAATTAGTCCTTCATCAAAAGAATTGTATTTTATAACAAAAACCGACCCTAAACGCACCATTGCGAGACTGGAATATGCCAAAACAAATTATGTAAATAAATTAAAAGATGCCTGGGAGAAAGATCCTGTTTATACTGAAGCTCTTGAAAAGAATTCGGAAAAACTAAAGGAACTTAAAGCGGCTTATCAAGCATTAGAAGAACGTGAAATTAAAGCTCGTGAAGAAATTTCTAAACAATCAAATGCCTTCAAAATTAGTGTGAAGGAATATTCAGATAGGCTGAAAAAAACAGAGGGTACACCCACTACTGAATATAAAACAATGAGTGATTTTTTGAATGATTACAATCAATTGATATCAGCGTATGACCAGCTAGTTAAGGGTTTACCAGATAATCCAGCATATCAAACACAAAAAAAGAATGCTCAAAATGAAATGGTCAAATTGCAAAAGACAATTTCTGATTATCCATTAAACTCAGCCAAAACAGAGAAAGGCGTACTAGAAACCGCAGTAAACGCCTTAAAAACAGCGTTAGATAGCTTGAAATTGGCTGCAGCAGCTTGCTTTAGTTCAGATAAACAGAGGCCTTCAGCGAAATAAGATGTTCCGCTATCTGAATGATCACTGCCTTTTCAAGTAACCTCAGTTCGGAGTTTTTGAAGGCAGGGTTGGTTTGTAATGACGTCATTCCGCACAGCGATAAGCGCACGAAGTGCGCAGCGTGTGATGCGGAATCTAGTATTCACGCGGCCTTGGCCGCTTATGCGATTCAGCCTCTAAAAATATCAGCAACCAAATGATTAGCTGAGATTTGATAAAATTCTGGATCCCGCATCAGACGCTACACACTTCGTGTGATGACCGCTGTGCGGGATGACGATATACCCACAACAGATGATTTTTCGGGTAGGCGCCGAGCGTTCGAGTCGCAGGAGTGTACATAAAGTACATGACTGCGGTGAGAATCGCGAAGGCAACAACCCCGAAAATTCAGCTGTGAAGGGTATAGTTCCCAAAAAACCCCGAACTGGGGTTCAAGTAGCATGGCGCCTCATTAAGAGATTCAATCTGCCGATACGCTATTAGAATGGTAAAAAATAGGTGTATATCCCATGAGGAATTCTGAAGAAGCACTTCGGGACGACCTTAAAAAGCTCCAGTCTGAGATGCTTCAACTAGATCAACAGTTGGTGAAACTCACTGAAAGAAAATCACCCCAGGCTGAAGCACTCTTAAAAAAGAGAGCCTCTGGTGTTAAACGGTTGATCAGCCTACAACGACAATTGACCTATTTTTCATCTCCCTTATCCGAAGGATATCGCCTGCTTAATTACGAAGATTTTAAGAATTTAACACCTGTTCAAAAATTAGAAGTCGTTAAAGGTATGCACGATATTGTTTATGATGCTCATCAATGTGGGTTGATGTTAAATGATTTAGGTTTAGAACGCTTTGGCATTAAAAGCTCTCAGGATGGTCATATTTTAGTTCAATATCAAGGGAACGCTGACTCTATAGCACATCATCAGGGACATGAAGCCACCCTATTGGCGAAAGCAGACATTTTTTTCCTAGGGGAAACATTTAAAAAATTGAATCTAAGCCCTAAATTGACCAGTCTGATGACAACAACGGATCCGAGAAATAGAGTGACTGATGAACAGATTGCTCATAAATTTGACTCTTTGATGCCCAATCAACCAATTCTCACACCCCCCCCTATTGAAAAAGAACGGCAAGTGACTGGGCTAGATGATCAAAATAATCAACATCAATTTCAGAACCCTCCTACGCCTAATAAACCTAAGCGTTCTCAATGATCAAGCGGTCAAACGCCCATGACAGATTTTATATTTTCGCCCAGAACCACAGGGACAAATATCATTACGTCCGACTTTGGGCGCATCGCGTGTGAAGGTTGCATTGGCGAGGGCTTCAGACTCCTCTTCCAGATCTAAAGCGTTAGCTTCTTCATGTTGATAATTTAGACTTTGCGCTTCTCGTTCAGCTTCCTGGCGACGTTTTTCTTCAACGGCTGCGATTTCTTGAGGTTGAATTTCAACACGGCAAAGCAGGCTAATCACTTCTCGTTTAATCTGCTCTAACATATTGCTGAATAAATTAAAGGCCTCTCGTTTGTATTCTTGTTTTGGGTCCTTTTGAGCGTACCCTCTTAAACCGATACTTTGCCTTAAATAATCCATGGCTGCTAAATGTTCCTTCCAATGGGTATCTAAACAATGCAGCATCACTGACTTTTCAAATTTTCGCATGGCCTCATGGCCAATTAAATCTTCTTTGGAATTAAACGCTTTGAGTGCGGCTTCTAAAATACGAGCCCGCAAAGTTTCCTCATGTAAATTATTATCTTCTGCCAGCCACTGCACAATCGGTAATTCAATCGCAAATTCGCGTTTTAATGCCGTCTCAAGCCCTTCAATATCCCACATCTCTTCAAGACTTTGCGGCGGGACAAACTCAGCAAAAACACTAGCCAGTACCGACTCACGAATATGTTCAATGCTGTCGCTGATATCATCTGTTTTCATTAATTGATCGCGCTGTTCATAGATCACTTTACGCTGATCGTTAGCCACGTTATCGTATTCGAGTAGTTGTTTACGAATATCGAAATTGTGCCCTTCTACTTTACGTTGAGCATTTTCAATGGCTCTGGATACCCAAGGATGCGTAATCGCTTCACCTGGTTGAACCCCTAACTTTCGCATCAAACCTGTCATACGGTCTGAACCAAATATGCGCATCAAATTATCATCTAAGGCTAAGTAAAATCGGCTAGAACCGGGATCACCTTGACGACCAGATCGTCCTCGCAATTGGTTATCAATGCGCCTAGATTCATGGCGCTCGGTGCCTAGAATATGTAAGCCTCCAGCCTTAACGACTTCATCATGTCGTTTCTGCCAAGCTGCTCTAATTGCACTGATTTGATCTTCTGTTGGATCTTCAAGCGCTCTCATCTCTGAATCCAAACTGCCCCCCAATACAATATCGGTACCTCGACCGGCCATATTGGTGGCAATGGTAACCGCACCGGGCCGCCCTGCATCCGCAATAATTTTAGCTTCCTGTTCATGAAATTTTGCATTCAAAACTTGATGCTCAATGTGATGCTTAGAAAGCCGCTGTGAAAGATATTCAGAAGCCTCAATAGAAATAGTCCCCACTAAAACAGGACGCTTATTTTTAACGTAATCTTGTATTTCTTTAATAATCGCATCAAATTTCTCATCACGAGATAGATAAATCACATCCGCATGATCGGTCCTTTGGCACGGCTTGTTCGTCGGAATCACCACGACTTCTAAGCCATAAATTTCATGAAATTCATAAGCCTCCGTATCAGCCGTTCCCGTCATACCCGCTAATTTATCAAAAAGCCTAAAGAAATTTTGAAACGTGATTGATGCAAGTGTTTGATTCTCACTCTGAATCGGCACACCTTCCTTAGCTTCAACCGCTTGATGTAACCCATCTCCCCAACGCCGGCCAGGCATTGTTCGCCCCGTATGCTCATCAACAATCACTACTTTTTGATTTTGAATGAGATAATCAACATCACGTTTAAACAAGGTGTGCGCACGCAAGCAAGCCGTCAAGTGATGTAACACACTAATGCTAGCCGTGTCGTATAAGCTTTCATCTGGCCCTAAAATACTCTCTGAGCGGAGTAGGTTTTCAACCGACTCATGCCCTTCTTCAGTCAGATACGCTTGTTTGGTCTTTTCATCCAGATAATAATCACCCGGCCCCTCTTTCTTTTCTTGCATTTTCAGACGGGGAATCACTCGATTCATTCTGGCGTAAAGATGAGAACTGTCTTCTGCCGCACCTGAAATAATCAAGGGCGTTCTGGCTTCATCAATTAAAATGGAGTCGACTTCATCAACGATAGCAAATGAAAGTTTACCTTGGACACACTCTTCAGGACTGTAAGCCATTTTATTGCGAAGATAATCAAACCCCAGCTCATTGTTGGTTGCATAAATGACATCCGCTTGATAGCTTTCGCGCTTAACATCTGGGCGCATTCTGGGGAACACCACCCCCACGGTCAATCCCAATGCCTGGTAAATAGGCTCCATCCATTCAGCATCTCGACGGGCTAAATAATCATTGACCGTCACTACATAGACTGGATCACCGGTCAAGGCATTTAAATAAACGGGTAAGGTCGCCATCAAGGTTTTACCCTCACCCGTCGACATTTCAGAAATTTTGCCGTGGTGAAGGGCCATCCCACCAATCAGCTGAACATCAAAGTGACGCAACCCCAATTTACGACGACTGGTTTCACGCACAACCGCAAAAGCTTCCGGGAGAATTTTATCGAGTGTTTCGCCTTTTTGAAGCCTGGATTTAAATTCATCCGTCTTGGCAAACAACTGACTATCGGCAAGCTGCTGAAGGGCGGGCTCCATAGCATTAATCTCTTGAACAACTTTTTGATACTTTTTCAAAAGACGTTGATTGCGTGAACCAAAAATCGCTTTAAATGCCCGAGTGATCATTGTGGAATACTGCCCTTTTTTTCAAAGCTAAACTATAATGGCCTTTACACTGGCCTGTCGACAGAATTTATGCCTCATCATGTCCTTGATTTGCTTCAATCCCCTCAATGCGATCTAGCCAGTATTCTCCAAACCGTACAGGCCATCCAGGAACTAAGCCATTGGATCCAAACAAGACTACCCGAAGCCATTAGGCCGCATTGCCAAGTCGGGCTCTACCAAAAGGGGATCCTGACCTTGGTCGCTAGCTCTCCCGCATGGGCTACGCAGCTTCGTTTTCTATCCGGTGAATTATTACAGAATCTACGCCAAGAGCCCAGATGGATCAGCATTCGGTCGATACAAGTGAAGGTCGCTCGCCTCCAAGCCACGAAGATTGAACCAGGATCCCCTTCCAAAGAGGAGGCGCCTCCCACGGCTCTCCCCCAAGAGGCAGCCGAAGCTTTCCAAGCCCTGGCAAATGAGCTTGATGAATCCGTACCCGGTAATGAAGCCCTTAAAGCCGCTTTGGAACGATTGGCGAGATGTGGAGCGTAGTAGTTTATCCCCTCTCCCAATAGTGGGAGAGGGTGGCCCGCAGGGCCGGGTGAGGGTTACTTAGAATTTAATCTAACCCTCATCCGCCTTTCAGGCACCTTCTCCCGAAATCGGGAGAAGGGAAATCAATAGCACTGACATGAATTAAGGAGAGACTTAAGCTTCTTGAGCAGCCCACTCAAATCCGCCCAACAATGCTGGGCTTTTTTGTTGCTCTTCAAAGGTCACGATTTCATAGGCTGATTCATCGGCCAGTATGGCGCGGTTCAGCTTATTGTTCAGCGTGTGTCCAGATTTACGGCCATAAAACGCACCAATAACGCTATGACCTAATAAATACAGATCGCCAACCGCATCCAGAATTTTATGCCTGACGAACTCATTTTCGTAGCGCAAGCCATCTTCATTGAGGACCTTATAGTCATCTAACACAATGGCGTTATCTAAACTGGCGCCTGAAGCCAAATTATTCGCTCTCAACCACTCAAAATCGGCTAGAAAGCCAAAAGTTCTGGCACGAGAAACTTCTTTGACAAACGAAGCACTCGCGAAATTGAGGACCGTGTCTTGCTGGCTGTTTCTAATGACAGGATGATCGAAATCAATGGAGAAAGAAACTTTAAAGCCATCAAACGGCTCAACACGAACCCATTTGTCACCATCATGCACTTCAAGGGCTTGCTTGATCACAATAAAGCGCTTGGGTGCATCTTGAGTTTGAATGCCAGCCGACTGAATTAAAAATACAAACGGACTACAGCTGCCATCCATGATAGGCACTTCAGGAGCGCTCAACTCAACGTAAGCGTTATCAATGCCTAAACCAGACAACGCAGACATTAAGTGTTCAACGGTCCCGATTCGAACCCCCTCTTTGACGAGGGTTGTACAAAAAGAAGTATCTCCGACAAACTCTGCTTTCGCAGGAATGATAACTTCTGGTTGAAGATCCACCCGCTTGAACACGATGCCCGTATTTACAGGTGCCGGCTTGAGCGTCAGGAAAACTTTCTCTCCTGTATGCACGCCCACACCCGTCGCCCGTATTTCATTTTTTAAAGTTCTTTGCCTAATCATGAAAGCAAGCTCACTATCAAAGTCAAATGGTCAGCTAAATTAGCCGGATATCATACCATAAATTTAGCAGCTAATCTGCTTGACGCCTTAAAAATGCGGGGATATCCAAGTAATCCAGATCAGCATTTGCACCTGACTTAGCGTTTCGGCTTTGGACATTGGCCTGAGGCTTTCTCAATAATGCCGCCCGAAGGTCTTGCTTACCATGCAGTTCTACCTTAGAAGGAGACACCATTTCAGCCGCTTCTTCACGCCAGAAATTCGAACGTCCACCACCTAATCCAGTTGCCACCAAGGTCACTCGGAGCTCATCAGTCATCTGAGGATCAATCACCGTTCCAACGATGACTGTCGCATCATCCATGGTGAAGGCCTTGATCGCATCACCCACTTCTTCAAATTCAGAGATAGAAAGATCCATACCCGCAGTCACATTCACGAGTACACCACGCGCACCGGCTAAATCGATATCATCTAATAACGGGCTAGAGATCGCCGCTTCGGCTGCTTCACGGGCTCTATTTTCACCGCTTGCAGAACCAGTCCCCATCATTGCCATACCCATTTCACTCATCACCGTGCGAACGTCTGCAAAGTCGACGTTGATCAAACCAGGACGGGTAATCAGCTCCGCAATACCTTGTACAGCGCCTAATAGGACATTATTCGCCGCTCTAAATGCATCGAGGAGCGTCACCCCTTTCCCTAAGACAGTTAATAACTTTTCATTGGGAATGGTAATCAATGAATCAACATGAGAGGCCAATGATCGAATCCCATGCTCTGCAATTTGCATCCGTTTGCGGCCTTCAAATGGAAATGGACGAGTGACAACGGCCACCGTCAATGCACCAATTTCTTTTGCAATTTCTGCAACAACAGGCGCTGCACCGGTACCAGTACCGCCACCCATACCCGCTGTGATAAAGACCATATCCGCACCATCTAAGACATCTCGAATGCGATCAGCATCTTCAAGCGCAGCTTGTCTGCCAACATCTGGATTGGCGCCGGCGCCTAAGCCTTTGGTCACTTCTGAACCCAATTGCAACACGGTGCGGGCTGATGAATTCTTTAAGGCTTGCGCATCGGTATTCGCACAAACAAACTCCACGCCTTCAATCTCGGCACTGACCATGTGCTCAATCGCATTACCACCACCCCCGCCAACGCCGATCACTTTGATCACAGCAGATTGTGGAAAGCTATCCATCAATTCAAACATTTCGCTCATCACTGTCTCCTAAATCAAAAACTTAAAAATTCCCCTGGATCCATCGCTTCACACGTCCCCACATGCCCGGTAATCCCGGACGCATGTTTGAATCGCCTTGGCGTTCCACTTGTTGCTGACGACCATATAATAGTAATCCAACCCCTGTCGAATAAATCGGATTGTTGACAACCTCTGTCAGTCCCGTCACAAATCTGGGCAATCCAAGTCGGACCGGCATATTAAAGACTCGTTCCGCTAACTCAACGGCACCTTCCATTTTCGAGCTACCGCCCGTCAATACAATCCCCGATCCTAAAATGTCTTCTAAACCATGGTGACGCAATTCAGCTTGAACCAATGCAAAAAGTTCTTCGAATCGCGGCTCAACCACTTGAGCAAAGGTTTCACGCGAAATTTCTCGCCCAGGTCTATCACTAAAGCTTGTCACTTCAACCATTTCTTTTTCATTCGCTCGCGACAAATCAGCGTAAGCATATTTTATTTTCAGAACTTCAGCGTTTTGAGTTGGGATTCTTAATGCAACCGCAATGTCGTTGGTCACTTGGTCGCCTGCAATAGGAATAACAGCCGTATGACGAATAGCCCCTTGCGTGAAGACGGCAATATCCGTTGTCCCACCCCCAATATCCACCAAACAAACACCGAGTTCTTTTTCATCATTCGTTAGAACAGCATAGCTGGACGCTAATTGCTGCAGAATAATGTCATCAACTTCTAAATTGCAGCGCCTGACGCATTTCACAATGTTTTGAGCAGCTGACACACTGCCTGTGACAATATGTACCTTGGCTTCTAAGCGAACACCAGACATCCCCACCGGTTCACGAATGCTATCTTGACTATCGATGATAAATTGCTGGGGTAAAATGTGAAGGATTTTCTGATCGGCCGGTATCGCAACCGCTTTAGCCGCATCAATAACTCGATCAACGTCAGTTTGCGAGACTTCATTGTCCCTGATCGCAACGATACCGTGCGAATTCAAACTCCGAATATGACTACCCGCAATACCCGTAAACACGGAATATATCTGACATCCCGCCATTAGTTCAGCCTCTTCAATCGCTCGCTGAATCGATTGAACAGTCGCCTCAATATTGACAACAACACCCTTTTTTAAACCATGAGAAGGATGCGAGCCAATACCAATGATCTCGATTTCGCCTTCTAAGGTGATCTCACCGACGATCGCCACAACCTTAGAAGTCCCAATATCGAGACCGACAATTAAATTTCTATCAGGTTTTTTCGACATGGATTTGCTCACTCCAATGCAACCTATGTTATCCAGTTTTCCAGCCGACCGCTATACTATTGGTATAGCGCATATCGACGTAGCGCACCGGCATCTGCGATTGACTCAGTATTTTATTGTAGCTTGAAACAAAACGATTCAACCTTTCTGTTATCTCATCTGTGCCAAGAATAACATCAATGCCATTGCTCAAACTTAAATACCAAGCACCGCGTGGGGCTAATTCTACTTTCGCTATTGTAAGCGCTAATGGACTCAAGGTCTTGCTCATTTTTAAAAATTGTTCTAAAACTTGGATTTCTTTCCCTTCAGGCCCCATCAATTTAGGTAAGCCACTTGGAAAACTAGACTTTGGTGGGCTAAAAATCTGGCCAGATTGATTTAATAAACTATCTGAATTCCAATAAGCGAGGGGGATTTCTTCTGTAACCACTATCACCAATTTCCCTGGCCACACTCTCCTAACGGAGGTTGATTTAATCCAAGGCAAGTCAACCATTTTGGCTTGAAGACGATTGACACTCACACCAAAGAAACCATGCTCAATTTCCGGCATGACAATTTGATAAATTTCTTTTTTATCAATATGTGTTATCTCACCAACAACTTGAACCGTTGTCACCGGAAAACGGTTGGGTTCCATCCAAGTTAAGACACCATAAGTGGCCGCACCTAATGCAATTAGAAAAGTAACCAACTGTAAAAGCGGGTGCTTTAACCATTTGAAGCGCTCTTTGCGTTGGGTCACCTGTCGACGGTGACCCTCTTCTGTCAATCTATACTTGCGCCCCATGGACTTGCTTTCTTTCCCTTTCAGCATCAATAAGCGATGTAGATAAAATTTTAACGACAAGTTCATCAAACGATAAACCCGCAGCTCGTGCTGACATAGGTACTAAACTATGTGATGTCATTCCCGGTAAGGTGTTAACCTCAAGGACCCAAAATTGACCAGATTGATCTCGAACCAAGTCAACACGCCCCCAACCCTGACAACCTAGCGCATAATAAGCCTCTTCAGCAATACGCGATAGTGTTTTAGCTTCATCTGGCTGAATTGGAGGAGGACAAAGGTAAACTGTTTCCTCTGAATGATACTTCGCATGATAATCATAGAAGGCACTGGCACTTTTCACTTGAACCGCAGGATAAACTTCATCACCCACAATACTGACAAAAAAGTCGTCCCCTTGAATCCATTTTTCAATGATAACGGCACCATATTGTCTAGCCAATCCAAACGCTTTAGGTAAATCGCTTAATTTTTCTAGTTTGGTGACCCCTAAACTAGACCCCTCTCCATTTGGCTTGACTGCAAGGGGAAAATAGTTCAGCGCCTCAACAATTTCTTTGGCTTCATCGAGATCATAAGCCACGCCAAATGGGGCCGTCGGTAAACCTAAAGTGCTCCAAATGAGTTTCGAACGTGCTTTATCCATTGCAAAAGCTGAAGCAGCAACTCGACTACCCACATAAGGCAACCCTAGCATTTCTAATAAGCCCTGCAATACGCCATCTTCTCCCTGCTTGCCATGGACAATGTTAAAAACCAAATCGAATTGTCCTTGGACCAACTTGGGAATAAAATCACCCTGCACATCAATGGCCTCAACCTGAATTCCTTGTCGCTTCATAGCGTCAAAGATGGCCTTTCCACTTTCTAAAGAAACCGCCCGCTCACCTGAGCCGCCTCCCATCAATAAACCAACCTTCCCAAACTGCTTCGGATCTATTTTTTGCGTCGATTGAGATCCTTTTGACGTATGAGGATTCGATAAAATCGTTCGGCTATTTTTGATAAATTTTTCTCTCATATCTGACATGCCTTTCGTTTACTCAATATTAAATCTCACCTAAAATCTTAACTTCTCTTTCTAACTTTATTTTAAATCGCTCAAACACAGCCGCTTCTATCTCTGTCATCAACGCTTCCACGTCTTTAGCCGTTGCATGGCCCATATTCACTATAAAGTTAGCATGTTTTGGAGAAACCATCGCCTCTCCCACTGATTTGCCTTTAAATCCACAAGCCTCAATCAAACGAGCAGCATGATCGCCTGGCGGATTACGATACACTGAACCACAATTAAACGTACCAATCGGTTGAGACGCTTGTCGCTTTTGAAGCAATAATCGAATATCTTCTTTGCCATCCAAACCAGCTTTGGGCTTAAATTGAAAACGTGCGCTGACAAAGCCTAAAAAATTCGGAAATAAAGGCTTCACCCATCGATATCCAATTTCGAAATCAGAAGGCCCTTTCTCAATCAACTGACCGGCCTCATCGATAATCATCACAGAATGCACATGCTCCCAAGTCATCCCACCAAAGGCCCCTGCATTCATTTGAAGCGCACCGCCAATGGTGCCTGGGATCCCCGCAAAAAACTCACCGCCGCCTAAATCGTGTTTTTGGCAGAAACGCGCCATTTTAGCCGAAGCAACACCCGCCTCTGCATAAACATCAAATGAATCAAGCCTTTCAAGTTGATTGAGACCTCGCGTACAAATAACCAATCCTTTAATGCCATTATCTCGAATGAGAATATTGCTACCTAAACCCAGCCATGTCACAGCCAAATCGTGGCTGACCGCTATCAAAGCAGATAACATATTGAGATTAGAAGGCTGTGCAAAATATTCAGCCATCCCCCCAATATGCCAACTCGTCATGGGCCCAAGTGGAATATGATGTTGAATTAGAGGATTAGACACAATTTAATCTGCTTTTTTAAAACGTTCGAACAAGTTATGAGCAACGTGACTGATATTGCCTGCACCTTGTGCAAATAAAACATCATTTAGCTTTAAAATTTGAGGCAACAATGTGCATAATTCTTGCGGGTCATCAACATAAATAGGCTCAACTTGATTACGCACACGCAGCGCTCGACACAATGAGCGACTATCTGCACCAACGATAGGTTTCTCACCTGCAGCATAAACCTCAAGTAACAATAAAACATCAACATTAGAAAGCACTTTACAAAAATCTTCAAATAAATCCTGGGTTCGAGTGTAACGATGAGGTTGGAATATCATCACCAATCGTTTGTCCGGCCAGGCTAGTCGAGCGGCATCAATCGTCGCTTGGATTTCCTGAGGGTGGTGTCCATAATCATCAATTAACGTGACTGGGCCCTGTGGTAAAGCCAAATCACCTAAAATTTGAAAACGGCGTCCAACCCCGGAGAATTGTGCCAAAGCACGTGACATGGATGCATCATCTATCCCTTCTTCCGTTGCAACCGCAATGGCTGCCAACGCATTTAAGACATTATGCTTGCCAGGCAAACTGAGCGACATTTTCAAAGGTTGCCGGTTCGGGCGTAAAACATCAAAGGCCGTATGCGTTCCTTGCTGCTCAAAATTGATAGCACGATAATCAGCCTGCTCAGAAAAGCCATAGGTTACAACCGGCTTTGAGACAGATGATAAAAGAGAACAAATCACAGGACATTCAATACAAAGTACTGCCAAACCATAAAAAGGCAAATGATGCAAAAATTCAAGAAAAACTTCTTTTAAACGATCAAAATTTCCACCATAGGTGGAAAGATGATCCGCATCAATATTCGTGACCACCGTGACCATCGGATGAAGATGCAAAAAAGATGCATCACTCTCATCTGCTTCAGCAACTAAATACCGGCCGGCGCCTAATCGCGCATTCGCGCCTAAACTCTCTAATCGACCACCAATCACAAACGTGGGATCTAGTCCTGCTTCGCCCAACAAAGATGCCAGCAGACTGGTTGTCGTTGTTTTACCATGGGTACCTGCAACCGCAATGCCATATCTAAAACGCATCAATTCAGCCAACATTTCGGCACGTGGCACAATGGGGATCCTCAATCTACGGGCTTCGAGTAATTCGACATTAGTCGGATCGACAGCACTTGAAACCACGATCACATCCGCTTGTTGTACGTGTTCGGCCTGATGCCCTACTTGGATATGAGCCCCTAATTTTTTCAGCCTAGCTGTAAAGGTACTTTCCCCCAAATCTGATCCACTCACCAGATAACCTTGCGTGAGCAATACCTCTGCAATACCGCTCATACCAACACCACCAATACCCACAAAATGGATACGTCTGGTTCGACGCATTTCCAATTGCTTATTGGGTTCTAATGCGACGGATTCAAATTTTTTGATGGCATTATGCGCATTTGTCACGGTAAACCTCTAAACACAGATCAGCAACGGTTTCAGTTGCCTCAATTTTAGCAAATTGCTTTGCAGTACGACCCATTTTCAAACGCAAATCAGGCGCTTGATGAAATTTTAAAATCAATTCACTCAACCCTTCAGGCGTCAAAGCAGATTGCTGAATCATCAGCGTACCACCAGCATCATGCAGTTCCTGCGCATTGGCCGTTTGATGATCATCCACCGCATAGGGAAATGGAATTAAAATACTCGGTAAACCTAAAGCGGTTACTTCCGCTAAGGTCAAAGCACCCGCTCTTGCAATCAATACATCCGCCCATTCATAAGCAGATGCCATATCTTCAATGAATGGAACGACTTTAGCTTCAATATTCTCATCGTTGTAGATTTTTTGGGTCAATTCAAAATGTGAAGGCCCCGTTTGGTGCCATACAGCAGGTCTTTGGGATTCAGGGATCAGTGCTAACGCTTTCGGCAGCAATTGATTAATCGCCAAAGCGCCAAGACTCCCTCCAATAACCAACAAATTAAAATGAGCGCCGTTACGTTGAGGTTTTTCTTTCAACGCCAATGAACGAATATCGTCTCGAATTGGGTTACCCGCGTGAATATGATTTGGACGCTTTGCTCTATTTTGAAATGCAACAATCACCTTGTCGGCAAATAAACTTAATATTCGATTCGTCAATCCAAATATGGCATTTTGCTCATGCACAATGAGCGGGATCCTCAATATCCACGCAGCCAATCCGACAGGCCCTGAGACATACCCTCCCATGCTCAAAACCACATCGGGTGATATTTTTCTCAAAAGCAATATGGCTTCAATTAAGGATTTTATCATCATATAAGGTGAGCTCATCAAACGACGCCAACCTTTACCTCGGACGTTTTTCGCGTGAATGACATGAAAAGAGATCCCCGCTGCGGGGATACAGCTTGACTCCAATCCGGTCTCAGTCCCTATCCACGCAAGCGAAATCCCCTTCGCTTTTAAACGCGATGCAACGGCAAGGCCGGGAAAGACATGCCCCCCTGTTCCACCGGCTACTATCAGCAGTTTCAATGTCATGGTTTAACCCTCCCTATGGGCGGATCTTGTCGATTTTCGTAGTCAACACGAAATAACATCCCCAGTGCCATACAAAGCACAACCGTACTGGTTCGCCCATAACTTAAAAAGGGCAAGGTTAAGCCCTTCGTGGGCAATAAACCCGTATTCACACCGACATTGATCAAAGTCTGAATCCCAATCCAAAGGGCGATCCCAAATGCAAACAAAGCATGAAAATAATCGTGTCTTTTTTGTGCGATTAAACCAATCCACATGGCTCTACCCGCAACCAATGCTAATAAAAGAACAACGCCGATTGCCCCCACCAAGCCAAATTCTTCAGCCAAGACGGCAAAGATAAAATCCGTATGCGCTTCTGGTAAATAAAATAATTTTTGAATACTGCTGCCTAACCCAACACCAAACCATTCACCTCGCCCAAAAGCGATCAAAGCTTGAGTAAGTTGATAACCTGAAGCATATTGGTCAGCCCAGGGATCTAAAAATGATGTCAACCGTTGCAATCGATAGGGCGCTGAAACCGCTAACCAGGCTAAGGCCCCTCCAACTAACACTGCAAATGATACAAAAATGCGAAGAGGCACACCTCCCAAAAAAAGCATCCCCATGGCAGTGGTCATCATCACAACCGTTGAACCAAAATCAGGTTCCAGTATCAGCAGAACGGCGATCACCCCTAATACCATTAATATTTTAAGCGTCGCAACGATACTGTGTTGAATGGATTCACGGTGTCTTACCAAATAGCCAGATAAATATAAAATTAAGGCTAATTTGGTCATTTCTGAGACTTGAAATGAAAAGAAACCAAGGTTTAGCCAGCGTTTACTACCATTCACTTCTCGACCTAGACCTGGAATAAATAAGGCGGCTAACAGAATCACACACACCAAGAGAAACATGGGAGATATCTTCTGCCAATAATCAAAGGGAACACATGCGATTAAGATAGCAAACCCAATCCCTACCCCCAAAGATAAAGTTTGCTGAATAGCGAAATAAAATGGAGCATGATACCGACTTTCTGCAATGCCAATCGAAGCCGAGGTCACCATCAACAACCCAATGAGAAATAAGCTAACCACCAAAATGGTTAAGAACGGATCGATCTTTGCCGCTGCACATGTCTTTGAGCGTACTATTCTCATAGCATCTTCCCAAATTGAGCTTTAACAACCGTTGCAAACTGCTCACCTCTATCTTCAAAGTTTTTGAAGAGATCAAAGCTCGCACAAGCTGGCGCTAACAACACGATATCACCTGGCTTTGCAAATAGTGTGGATTTTGCAACGGCATCAGCCATAGAGGTCACGGGCACACAGGGAACGTGATCTTGAAATAATGCCAACAATTCTGAGGTATCCTTACCTAACAATACCATGTGTGATACAAATTTCTTCACCGAAGACAGCATCATGTTAAAATCCGCCCCTTTGGTATCACCACCTGCAATCAAAACAATTTTACCGTCAATCTGTGGTCCCAAACCTTCAATCGCTGCCAGACTACTCGCAGGGTTGGTTGCTTTGGAATCATTAATCCATTGAACGCCCTGCTCAGCATGCACAAGTTGGCAACGGTGAGCCAACCCAGTAAATTCACGAAGCGTTTCGCACATGGCCTCCTCAGAAAGCCCCATGCCCGTTCCAATAGCCAGTGCACTAAGCGCATTAGCTACATTATGTTCCCCAAAGATTTTCATCTCAGAGATTGGCATAAGCGATATTTCACCTCGAGCCAAATAACGAGTACGATTTTTTTCAATAACCCCAAACTCATCACTGGATTTTGGAACATCGAGCCCAAAACTTAAACGCCTCATCTGCCCTTGCCTTGGTACCGTGAGTGGATCATGCCGATTGACCACGACACACTCAGATTGCACGTAAATAGGATGTTTTGCGGCAACATAAGTCGCAAAATCGGGATATCGATCGAGATGATCCGCGCTTAAATTCAAAATGGAAGCGACCTTCAATGGCAAGGGCTCACCACGCTCCAGTTGAAAACTCGATAGCTCCATCACAATTTGATCCGTAGATTTAAAAGGTTGATGTTTCAACCATAAATCCATCACGGGCAGGCCAATATTTCCAGCTGCCCACGCCCTTCGTCCAGCCTGTTGTGCCATTAATGCAACTAAAGTCGTAACCGTGCTTTTACCATTTGAACCTGTAATACCAATAAGCTCACAATCCACATTTCGAGCAAATAGATTCACATCTCCAATGACAGGAACCCCTTCGTCAATTGCAGATTGAATTGCTGGCTCTTTTAGCGGGACTCCAGGACTCACAATCAGTTGACTCGCCTCATTCAAAGCGCCTGCAGGTAAAGCGCCACATAAAATCAAAACATTGGGATAAGTTGCTTTGAGCAATTCAATGCCGGGGGGTTCTGTACGAGTATCCCAAATGGCAAATGGTTGATGGGTTTCAGTAAAATACCTCAGCAAAGATAGGCCTGTTTTACCAAGACCAACGACCACTGGAAGCCCAGTAATGCTCATTTGATTTTGCACCATGAAGCCCTAACGAAGTTTGAGAGTCGACAAACCAACCAATACACACAAGACTGTTAATATCCAAAATCGCACAATAACACGTGGTTCTGGCCAGCCTTTTAACTCAAAATGATGATGAATCGGCGCCATTCTAAAGATGCGATTACCGGTCAGCTTAAATGATCCCACCTGAAGGATTACTGAGATTGTCTCCATGACAAAAACACCACCCATAATAAACAAAACGATTTCTTGACGAATAATCACAGCAACCGTTCCTAAGGCTGCCCCTAATGCCAATGCACCCACATCTCCCATAAAAATTTGAGCTGGATAGGCATTGAACCATAAAAATCCAAGCCCAGCTCCAACAATGGCAGCGCAAAAGACACAAAGCTCTCCCGTACCTTTGATATAGGGCAACGCCAAATACTCGGAAAATCCAAGATTCCCACTAACGTATGCAAAGATACCCAACGCACCCGCAACCAATGCAACCGGTAAAATCGCCAAACCATCTAATCCATCGGTTAAATTCACCGCATTACTAGTCCCAACAATCACAAAGTAAGTGAAGGCAACATAAAAAACACCCAGGGGTACCCACATTGATTTGAAAAATGGAATCAACAAAGCCGTCTCTACGGGAACCGTTGCTGATAGATATAAATAAGAAACAACAAACAAGGCTAGTAAAGATTGAAAACAATATTTCCAGCGGCCAGGTAATCCTTTGGAATTTTTTCGAATGAGTTTTTTATAGTCATCTACCCATCCAATCATACCAAATCCAAATGTGACCAATAACACTAATAAAACGTATCGATTAGTTAAATCACCCCACAATAGGGTCGCTACTCCCACAGCAAGTAGTATCAAGGCCCCGCCCATCGTGGGCGTACCCGCTTTACTCTGGTGGGATTGTGGTCCATCAGAACGAATCGGTTGCCCCATTTGCTTTTCGCGCAACCAATGAATGACTTTTGGACCTAGGATTAATGCGCACAATAAAGCGGTTAATGCCGCCATAATGGCTCTAAACGTTTGATACTGAAAAACATTAAAGACTGTCAAATAGCTGGAAAGCCAATCACCTAACCAAATTAACATGTTTTAACTTGCTCCTCAGCCAATGCAGTCACTATAGTCTCCATTTTAACTCGACGAGATCCTTTTACTAATATCGTAAAGGTATCGTCGATTAGATTGTCTAGATCCTGGACTAATTGCTCCTTCGAGTCAAAAAATTTAGCACCCTTTCCAAATTGATTAACCGCATGAATGCATTCTTTGCCAACTGCCCACAAATACTGAATCCCCTGCTGTTTGGCATAGCCCCCCACTTCTTGATGAAAGTTTGGAGACTCAGGACCCAATTCAGCCATCTCACCCAATATTAACATCCTTTTACCACGGCTTTGCGCTAGAACATCGATAGCCGCTTTAACAGAAGTAGGGTTAGCATTGTAACTATCATCAATGAGTTGAGCACCTCGCTTTCCAGGTATCTTTCTCAAACGTCCTTTAAATCCAGCATACGCATTAAGACCCGATGCAATCTGGCTCAAGCTTAAATGAAAGGTCACTCCAACCGCGCAAGCAGCTAATGCATTCGCAATTTGATGTTGACCTAATACATTTAAATGAACAGGCACTGTCTCAGCACCTTGTCTCAAGGTAAAACGTGGCATACCATCAACGAATGTGATGTCTTCAGCCATCAGATCTGCTTTTTTAGAGAGGCTGAATGTCAATGTGTGAACGCCTGAGGGCAACCGAGCCATCCAATCCTGAAAATAAGGATCATCTCGATTCAGAATAGCGGTGTCGCCTGGCTTTAAATAAGCGTAAATATCAGATTTTTCCTTAGCAATATTGTCCAATGTGCCAAATCCCTCAACATGAACTGGCCCAACATTGGTAATGAGAGCCACATTGGGCCTAGCGATTTTCGCTAAATATCCAATTTCACCCGGATGATTCGTACCCATTTCCAAAACTGCAAAACAGTGTTCAGGCTTTATTTGCAGTAAGGTCAGCGGTAACCCCCAATGATTGTTAAAGGTACCTTCACTCGCAAGGACCGGTCCTTCTGTCGCTAATACTGCTCGGGTTAGTTCTTTTACAGAAGTTTTACCGCAGCTACCCGTAATGCCAATCACCGGTACATTTAAATGAGAACGCCACAATGTGGCCATCGCACCCAATGCTTGTGTCGTATCTGATACTTGAAGAAAAGGGATAGGGATCTCAAGACTTAAATTAAAATCTTTTGAAATGATCAATCCAGAAGCACCTTTCTGATAGGCTTCCTGCAAAAATTGATGCCCATCCAAACGATCACCTTGAATGGCTACAAACACATCACCTGCCTTCAGTGTTCGAGTATCAATACTCACCGAACCAACGGTTAAATCAGGGCCTTTAAAGGGTAGGCTTAAAAATTTAGCGATTTCTGACAGCAACATGCTTAACCTCATTCAAAACTGCTTCTATACACTCCGCATCACTAAAATGACGCCGCTCATTCCCTGTGATTTGGTAATCTTCATGCCCCTTACCAGCGACTAAAATGACATCTTCCGGTTTAGCCTTTCGGATAGCATAGGCTATCGCCTCTTTTCGATCTAATTCAATCTGAACCTTATCTTGCAGCCCTTGTGAGATACCTTGAGCAATCTGATTTGCAATCATCATCGGATCTTCGGTGCGAGGATTGTCATTCGTGATGATAATTTTGTCTGCAAGCTGGCTTGCTATTTTACCCATCTGCGCTCGTTTACCTCGATCTCGATCGCCACCACAACCAAATACACACCACAAGGTCTGTTTCGTATAGGCTCTGGATGCCAACAACGCTTTCTCTAAGGCATCGGGCGTATGTGCATAGTCAACGAGAACTTGGGGCTTTTCTTGGCCGCTAAATCTTTGCATTCGACCGGGTGCTGCAGAAATCTTCGATAAAACTTCAGCAATGTGAGCTAATGAAAATCCCAAGTTTAGTAAAGCGCCACAAACGGCCAATATATTGTAAACATTGAATTTTCCAATTAATTTTGTTGTAACCAAGCCTCTCTCACTGCCAATTCGAATCCCAAACGTGATTGGGCCTTTATCATCAATCTCAAATGCTTGAAGGTCTTGGCAATCTGCTTGGTACGTGGGATGTGGGTGAAGATTATCTTCTGCTTTAAGACCATATCGACATAACTTAACGCTTGAATTAATTTCTGAAGACAATATCGATGAGGCCGGATCATCTCGATTGATAATCGCAAATTTCAGTCCCGTCTGCTGAAAGAGTTTAGCCTTTGCTGCTAAATAGGCATCCATCGTTCCATGGTAATCAAGATGATCTTGAGTCAAGTTCGTAAAAATAGCACCTGTAAAATCAATCCCGTTAACCCTAGCTTGATCTAAAGCGTGTGATGAAACCTCCATGACAACGACTTTTGCACCCTGCTGTTTCAACATGGCGAAACTACGCTGCAAACTAATGGCATCAGGGGTTGTTAAGCCAAAATCTTCAATAGGGCCGTTGAACCTAAGCCCCAGTGTTCCAATGCTCGCTGCCGGCATTCCCAATAACGTCAATGCCTCTGCTAACAAATGCGCTGTTGTGGTTTTACCATTCGTACCGGTAATACCAATGATTTTCATCTGACGGCTGGGATGTCTATAAAAAATAGACGCAATCATTCCAATCTGTTGCCTCACATCAGGGATCTGAACAATTGGGATATGTCCTTGATAAGACAGCGCTGGTTGAGCGCCTTCACAAATCACAGCCATTGCACCATTTTGAATAGCATCTTGAATAAACTGACGTCCATCAGATTTTGAGCCACTGAGCGCAATAAAAGCATCGCCTTTTTTCACTGATTGGCTATGGATTGAAAGACCTGAAATTTGAATATCAACTAGATTTTCAAATCGGACGGGTAATAAATCACTTAAAGGAAAACTATTCATTATTCAATTTTTTGATTTTGGGGACTTTCAGTACAGCCAGTGTACCCTGCATCACACGTGAAAAAACTGGTGCTGCAACAGCACCGCCATAATATTGCCCCATAGAAGGTTCATCAATGATAACCAACATGGCAACTTTTGGATTTTCTACTGGGGAAAAGCCTGCAAACAAAGAATAGTATTTTGACGCTTCATACCCGCCCGCTTTACTTTTTTTAACCGTTCCTGTTTTCCCAGCTACTGGATACCCAGGGACCTGCGCACGAGTTGCGCTGAATTCAACTGTTTTATACAACATATCTTTCATGGCTTCAGCAACATGGGGTTGCATCACTTGATCCCCCATAGGCACTTGATCCAATTTTAAAAAGCTAACGGGTCTTCTCACACCGCCTGCTGCTAAAATAGCATAGCTTCTTGCGATTTGGAGTGGGGTTGCACTCATACCATATCCGAATGCAAGCGTTGCTAATGCGAATGGACTCTTACTTAATGGACGAAGCAATCCTGGATTTTCACCAGGAAAATTGCTGCCTGTTAATTGCCCAAACCCAACTGAATTTAACATGTTTTGTAGATTTTCTTTTGGCAGAGCCAAAATCAACTTTGTAACCCCCACGTTCGAGGATTTTTGAAGAATTTTCGCAATATCCATGAAGCCATAATTGTGAATATCTCGAACAATATGCCCACCCACATACATCCAACCTGGATTGGTATCAACGACCGTATCGGTCTTAAATTGACCACTGTCTAAAATGGCGGCAACACTAAACGCTTTCATCACAGAACCTGGCTCAATCGAATCGGTGATGGCTCTATTTCTAAAACCAGAGTCCCGATGGCGATACCGCATATTGGGGTTAAATGAAGGATAATTTGCTAAAGCTAAGACTTCGCCTGTATCCACATCCAGCGCGATAACTGAACCTGATTTAGCTTGATGTTTGATGACCGCTTCTGAGATTTCGCGATAGGCTAAATATTGAATCCGCCTGTCTATACTCAGTGCTAAATCTTGCCCGCCTTTAACGGCTCGAATATTGACGCTATCTTCAACTTGATGACCCGCTCTATCTTTAACCACCTGTTGTTTGCCTGGGACTTCCTTCAACCAATCATCATAAGCCATCTCAATCCCTTCGCGCCCATGGTGATCAATATCCGTGAATCCGACAATATGGGCAGTGACTTCCCCGGCAGGATAGTAACGACGATATTCTCTTAAAAAATGGACACCCGGAATATCTAATTGATCAATTTTATACGCAACCGGCGGGGGGATCTGGCGGGCTAGATACAGAAAAGACTTAGAGCGTTGAGACTCCAATTTTTCTAATACAGTCGCTTCCTCAACGTGCAATATTTTTGCAAGTTTTTGCCATCCTGGATGGGTTAAATCGACCTCTTTTGGATTCACCCAAATTGATTGGACGGGTGTACTCACTGCTAGGGGCTCACCATTTCTATCCGTGATCAAGCCACGAAAAGCATTGACTTGGATCGTCCTCACAGCCCGCGCTTTACCTTGCGATTTTAGGAAATCAGCTTCTTGTACATGCAAATGCCACAATCGAGCTGAAAGCGTGGCACAAGCCACCAAGCCAAGCGTAAAAAACAATCCTATCCGCCACGGATGTGTTTTATAGGTCCCTTTCATTCCTTGATCACCACAATTTCTTTGTTTCCAGGCACAATCATATCTAACTGACTGCGCGCAATCCGCTCAACTCGAGCATCAGTTGCCCAAGCGCCTTGCTCAAGTAATAACTGACTCCACTCGACCTGGTATACCTCCCGCTGCTTTTCAGAACGCTGCAGAGCTGAATAAAGTTGTCTTGATTCATGCTTTAGATAAACAACACCGATGCCAGTTGCAAAATTTAAACCACCGAAGAGAATCATCAACATCACCCATGTTTTATGATATTGAGCCCAACTGGTTCGCTTCCTTTTGATATTCAGCGCCACGCGATTGCTCCCTAAACCTTCTCAACGACTCTTAAAATGGCACTTCGGGATCTGGGATTATGTTGTATTTCCCTCTCAGTGGGCTGTATTCTTTTTTGAATCATTTTAAAGGTTCGATTGATTTGATCTTCCCTTAATGGTAAACCATCAGGCACATCACCCCGCACTTTATCACGCATAAATCGTTTGACGATTCTATCTTCAAGAGAGTGAAAGCTAATAACCACTAATCGTCCTTGCGGCCCAAGACAGGGAATGCTAGCCCAAAGACCTTTATTTAAGGCTTCAAGTTCTTGATTGATATAAAGGCGTACAGCTTGAAACGTGCGAGTCGCCGGGTGTTTCCCAGGCTCTCGAGTCGGGATCTGGCTGGCGACTAACTTGGCAAGATCGTGAGTCGTCTCTAATGGATGCTCAGCTCGCTCTCGCACAATCGCTCTAGCAATCTGTTTGGCAAAACGTTCTTCGCCATAATCCTTAATCACTTGGGCTATCTCATGCTCAGTGGCTGTATTCAGCCAGGCAGCCGCAGAATGTCCTTCGCTCGGATCCATCCGCATATCAAGTGGACCCGATCTTTGAAAACTGAATCCTCGATCCGCATTATCCAATTGCGGAGAGCTCACGCCTAAATCCAATAGAAGGCCGTTAACTTTGCCTAGAATATTATATTTTTCAGCGGTTGCATCCATATCTCGAAAAGAACTATGGCAAATGGTGACTCGGCTATCTTCCCCAAATTGCCGATAGGCACTTTCTATAGCGTCTGGGTCTCGATCCAAACAAAACAAGCGCCCGTTTTCACTCAAGGCCGCTAATATTTGACGGCTATGCCCACCACGCCCAAAGGTGCCGTCGATATAGATGCCGTCTGGCTGAATAGCGAGTCCCTGAATAGCTTCCGCCATCAGGACAGGTTCATGCGACATCATTTCTATCATAATGCTAAGGTCTTTAATTCATCTGGTAAGTTGTTTAGATCATATTTGGCTTCAAGCCATTGAACACGGCTATTTTGCCATACTTTCCCATCCCAAAGCTCAAACTTTTGACCTTGTCCGATTAAAATCACATCCTTGGAAAGCTGAGCAAAAACACGAAGCGGGGGTGGTATCAAAAAGCGACCATGGGTATCTAAACTCACCTCGGTAGCATGCCCTATCAATAACCGTTGTATTCTTCTTGTTATCGGATTAAAGCTAGGCAGTTGAGTTATTTTTTTTTCTATTTTTTCCCACTCAGTCACTGGGTATATCAACAAGCAAGGACATTCGGTATCGATTGTGACCACCAGTTGCCCCTGAGTCTCTAGGTTTAGGGTATCTCGATGGCGACTCGGCATCGCCAGTCGGCCTTTGTCATCGAGCGTTAGTTCATTGAGACCTCGGAACATCTAGTAACCCACTTTGATCCACTTTCTCCCACTTCATTACACAATATAGAAGCCCTTCTATCAGATTGTCAAGGAAAGCTTACTGACTTGCATTGTTTTTCATTATAAAAGACAGCGAGTTAAGAGCGGCAACTTGGTTTTTAGTAAACTAGTTAATGGTGTAGCGCAGAAAGGTACGATTCAGAAAAAGGGAGCTGGCTCATAAGCCGGGTTCTGTTTGTGACAATCATTCATCTAGGACACGCGTCACCACGTGCCTCAAGCAACCTACCCGGATCCAGTGCGGGCCGCACCATCGGATCCCTATTTGGTCTTGCTCCGAGTGGGGTTTGCCGTGCCGTACAGTGTTACCACTGACGCGGTGTGCTCTTACCACACCGTTTCACCCTTACCTGCTCTTCACATTTGGCTTTTAGGTGTTGTTGCTTTCGAGTTTCTCACCACAGTCATGTATTTGCATACACTCCTGTGGCTCGAACCCTCAGCGCCTAACCTAAAAACCAACTGTTTCGAGCATTTTATACCCTTCACGTATGAAGAACAGGCGGTTTATTTTCTGTTGCACTTTCCGTCAATGACGCAGATGCGTCACCGCCCAGGCGTTACCTGGCACTCTGCCCTGTGGAGCCCGGACTTTCCTCCCCGCAAAAAGCGCAGCGATTGCCCGGCCAACTCCCCGACGGCAAGAATAACGGTTCGCCCTTTGGCTAGCAACTTATTCTATAAATTAGTTATTTAACATGTTTAAATAATTTGATATTTCGTTTCATTTTGGCATAATGGCGCCCTTTGGCTAAAACTAATAATAAAAACAATGCAATCAGGCTCTCTTACCAACGAACAAGAAAAGTCTCAAATAACTTATCTACCAAACTTTACTTCACGATTCGTCGGATCCGCTGCTGCCACGCTATTCGAGGTGGGTGGCTTACACCCAATTGATACTTTTGCTAAAAATGCAATGGCCGAAAAATCACACTGGAATCAGTTTATAGATCAATTCCAGCGGATGTCTCTTCGGGAAAAAAGCAAGCGTGTTTTCCAAGGTGTGCTACCCGCTTTAGGTAAAAAAGGTCCGCAGCGAGTGTATACCTGGCTGGCATTTGATTACACTAATTTACTACTCACCTCTCATTGTTCAAATTTTTTTGAAAATCAATTCGGCTCTCATGCTTCGATTGCCATGTCTGCAACCGCCGGTTTCGCAGCAGGGATGACGGATCCTATTGTTGTTCATCCCTTTGATACTGTTCAAGTGATTAATCAACATGGGAAACACACTGTAAAAATACGCGATGCCTATCAAATATTAGGATTGCAGGGCCTCTATCGTGGTTTTGCAATTACCGCCTGTCGAAATGGCGTTGCAGCAACAAGTTTTTTTGGATTTTCAACTTATTTGAATACGGCTTGGAACAATGAAGACAAAGAAAATGATTTTCTGAATCTATCCGCAAAATTTGGAGGAGGCATCGTTAGCACGGTTCTTTCTCAACCATTTGATGTCATGAAATTTAGAATGCAAACTGCTCAACACTCTCTAACAGAGATGCTTTCAAATACCTCAGTCGGTGAATTGTGCACCCGTGGACTTGGTATGCGGGCTTTATTCTTCTCAACCCGAATTGCCATCGGTTACTTTGCATACGAGAAATGTGTGAAATTGGCCACCGAATGTTTGGGGACACCAACTCAGCCTTCTTCTCCCCACCCCTGAATATTTGTTGTTATTTGACTTACAACTTTGCTCTTCGAATAATGAGGAGATTTAAAATCTGAATGGAACAAAATTAATGGAATCCGGACCTCAAAAGAACACTTCAACAACAACATCATCACCCTCCACCACAGACCATTCTAATTTTCAGCAGTCGATTCCATGGCCAAAGGTCGGCGCTGCAGTCGTATCGGTTGGCACAGAGCAGGCCCTATTTTACCCGCTTGATACCCTTGTCAAAAATGCGCTTCACTCTGCTGAAAGCAAAAAGGCATTTCTCACCGAAATCCGTTCACACTCTTTATTCGGCGCTGTTGGGCGTTCTTATCAAGGCCTACTTGAAGCCTATAAGAAGAAAGGCATTCAGCGAGGGCAAAAATGGTTTTTCCAAGACACGGCTAATCAGTGGTTAAAAAATAATCACAAGGCTTATTTTGAAGCCGCCTATGGACCTTACGCCAACGTGGTGATGTCAGGCGTCGCTGGTGGTTTCACGGGTCTGATGGAACCACTCTTCGTGCAATACTTTGATACCAAACAAGTTAGAAAACAGCTGGCCAAGAAAGGCGAAATTCACGGCAAACTGAGTTTTCGCGATGGGTATCGTGCAACATTCTTCACTGGCATTGCAAGAAATCTCCCTGGATCGGTTGGATTATTCGGCGGCTCTGAGCTTTTTAACAATCTGTTAGACAATCCAGATAAATCAAATCCTTATCTTAATTTTAGTGCTAAGCTTGGTGGCGCTGGTATCAGTGCAATTGTGTCTCAACCCGGTGATGTCATTAAGACTAAAATGCAAAAAGAGTTTGTTTCTGCTCGCGAAGCCATTAGAAAAACAACTTTCAAAGAAATGATGACCAATGGCTTTGGTCCTCGTGTTGCCCTCAACTCCGTCAAAGTTGCTTTTGGATTTTTTGTATATGAACAAATGGTTAAATCCATTGAAAGATTTTTTAGTGGCAGCCTAACCTCAAGTAAACCGAGCACTTCAAACCATGGAACCGCAGTTCTAAGCGAACAACAAATTTCAGAATTGCATCAAAATTTAGATAAATTATCGATCGCTTCAGGCACAACGGATCCCCAACCTACAGAAGCAGCTCGTGGATATTTAAAGGGTTGGGAGCATACTCAAAAATTCGTAGACGAAGAGCTTGGTGACTTCTCTAATCAGGCTGGAGAAAATCCAAAACCGTGTAGCACCCCAAACCAAAGACTGCTTTAGCCCCTCGAGAGCTCAAGGGCTCTTGCATACACTTCGTTTTTAGGCAGATTAAAATATTGCTGAGCAATTTTCACCGCACTTTTCAGCGGAATTTCGCTCAGTAATGTTTTAAGTAGGCGATCAACTTCATCACTCTCCGGTCTAGCTTCCTCTCCTGCAACCACGAGCACACATTCCCCTTTCTCTGGAATGCCCCCGGATATCACTCGCTCTAAAATAACTCGTGCCGAAGCTTGTTCAATCTGCTCAAACTGTTTGGTGATTTCTCGACCTATCCCTACTAAGCGATTTTCACCTAATACAGAAACGATATCAGTTAATGCTTCTTTTAAACGATGTGGCGCTTCGTAAAATATCGCTGTTTCTGATTTTGATTTGATTCCATTTAATACATCACATCGCTGTTTATGCTTAGCCGGCAAGAAACCATAAAATGTAAAACAATCTGATGGCAAACCTAACGCACTCAAAGCTGCAATTGCAGCGCAAGCGCCCGGGATGGGAACAACTTTAATATCAGCTTGATGAGCCGCTTGGACTAATCTAAATCCTGGATCGCTAATTAATGGGGTTCCGGCATCTGAAACCAACGCAATCGATTCCCCTGCTTGCAAAAAGGCTACAAAACGGAGAGTGACCTCGCGTTCGTTATGGTCCTGTAAGACCTGCAATCGAGCTGATATCCCAAAATGATTTAACAAGATCTGAGTGCGTCGTGTATCCTCACATGCTATTTGACTTACTTCTTTTAGGGTGATTATTGCGCGCTCAGAGAAATCATTAAGATTCCCTATTGGGGTCGCAACCACATATAATATTCCATTAGAACGTTCAGGCATCTTGCATCTCGCTGGGAGTTAACATGAAAGGATTGTTATATACCGTAACACTTTGTTTCAGTCTTTTGCTGGTAGGCTGTAATCTATTGGGTCCAAATCGCTCAACCTCTTCTACGGTGGCCATGCATGAAGGGGGACTCAAGCCAACTCAACAACAAACCACCGATTATGCCAAATCAGCGCAACATTATCTCTCTCTAGCAGAGAGTCGTCCAGCTGATAGGGATGAATATACCCTCATGGCTGCGGATATGTATGCTCAAGCTGAAGATCAGGCAAATGCAGAGAGTTTGCTAGCTCAGATACAGAAAGACAGACTCACTTCTCAACAAAAACTTCGAGCCGTGATGATTGAGGCTAGGCTTGCCTTGCTAAAAGGCCAACCCCAAATGGCGCTCAATGCCTTAGCACCTCATCAAAAATCCATACAAAACGCACCTGAATTAGAAAGACAATATTTGACCATAAAAGCGCTCGCCCACAGCCGATTGAATCAACCCGTTGATACCATTCAAGCGAGAATGAAGCTCGACAAACTCTTGGTTGATCCACAGCAAGTGGCTTCGAACCGTCAAGCAATCTGGCAAGGACTCAACAACCTATCTGCTGCAAAACTGATTCAATTAACCAGTCAACAAAACAGTGACTATGAAACTGGTTGGTATCAGCTTGCAAAAATCAACCAACAATATGTTGCTAACCCAGATATTTTGAATCAAGAAATCGCACTATGGCGTCAATCGTATCCAGTCCATCCCGCGAATGATGTACTTCCAAAACAATCCAGTTATGTCACCACGGCATCCTATTCAGGCGATTTGCCGACAGCACCTCAACGTGTTGCATTATTGCTCCCGTTATCTGGCAAACACAGCGGCCCTGCAAATGCTATTCGGGATGGCTTCCTAGCTGGATTTTATCAAACCAATAATAAGCCTTCGATTCAACCTGAGATCAAAGTCTATGACACCACAGGACGAAATCCGGCTCAAATCTATCAACAAGCGGTCATCGAAGGCGCGGATTTTGTTGTTGGGCCATTGGCAAAAGAAGATGTGCTAAACGTCAGCAGATTATCCAACACTGATGTCAATGTACCGATTCTAGCGCTAAATCATAATGATCAAATTCAGTCGGTCCCAGGCAAATTCTATCAATTTTCGCTTTCACCGGAAAATGAAGCCGAAGCGGTTGCAGAAAAAGCTTATGCTGATGGCCATAGACGTGCTGGTGTTGTGGTTCCTAATAATGAATGGGGACGTCGTATTGCGCAATCTTTTAGAGGCGCATGGCTTCGTAGAGGTGGGGTTGTACAACGAGTTGTGGAAGTCGATCCCTCACGCGATCAGGCCCCTCCCATTCGTACATTATTGAAAATAGAAGAAAGTAAAACGAAAGACAGCACCACTGGCCAGGATAAAAAAGTAGAATATATTCCCAGTGAGCATCAAGACATTGATTTTATTGTCATGGCAGCGCCTCCAGAACAAGCAAGACAACTGCGCCCATTATTTGAATTTTATTATGCGGGTAACCTGCCAGTCTATGCGACCTCCAGTGTTTATTCAGGAGCTCCTAACCCTGCAAAAGACAGAGATATGAATGGGATCATTTTTTGTGATATGCCCTGGATCATCGATCAACAGCATCCGTCGCAAGCAACTCGTAATGCGATTCAATCAAGTTTACCGGATTCCGGCGGACAATATCATCGCCTCTACGCAATGGGCGTCGATGCCTTTGTGCTGACTTCTCAATTATCGAGATTAGCACAGTATCCGAATATGGGGCTCCCAGCAGCAACCGGCACACTCTACTTGGGACCCAAGCACCAAATCGAACGTCGCCTAAAATGGGCCAAAATCAAAAATGGGGTACCTCAACCTTTGTAGTACCCTGCTCTCCTGGCTCTGGGCATGAGATAATCTCTGTTTCATGCCCTCTTTTTAATCACTCCGTCTATCCTCTCTCTAAAACCAGTCATCCAATATGGTTTGAATTAGAGGTCCTAGTACTATATTAAAGAATGATTTCAGCATAAATTTATAAATATCATGCAAGGTTCAAGATTTGATTTCAAACATGTCTTCGATTTAGCCAAAAGCGGTCAGATTGATGAACTTAACAGTATTATCACGACGGAAGGTTTTCCGCTTCATATCAGGATATCAAATAAATTCGTTTTAACCAAAAGTCCTACTCCTAAATTATCCACTTATAAAGACTCCGAAAACTATATTCAATTTCTTGAAACAGCATTCCAAGTCCCCTTATTACATTACACGCTTCAACATAAACGCATTGATGTACTTCAATATTTACTATCTGTCGAGGGAATTAATCCTAATATTAGAAGCTTTTTTGGCCGAACCCCACTCCAAACAGCTGTTGTTTTAGGAAATATTGAATCCGTTAGAGTGCTTTTAGAAGATCCTAGGACTGATATCAACGTTCATGATAAAGCAAATTTACCGCCATTGTCTTCTGCTATAACACTGGGTCACACGGATATTGCCCGTCTATTGATCAAAGATCCAAGAGTTGACATAAATTTGAAAAGTACAAATGAGAATGTTTGCTTATTAAGCTATATCACCACTCAATCATATTCATTTAAAAATAGTCATGCTTTATTAACTGATAAATATTTCAATGAAAATATACAAAGGCTTATCGGGCCAAAGCCGATAGCTGGTTCTTTTCTAGAATCTCCATTTGCATTGGCTTTGCAAAACGGCTTTCACGAAATAGCAGATTTAATTTCGAAAGATCCAAACTTTGTATTTCAACCGCAACGTAATCAATTTTATGCGTTAGGGAACATTGATTATTTTGGTGGTCTTTTGGCGATGGGCGCTTTGAAATCTTTCCGAAAAATCAGCTCAAATTGCACATTACTTACTACTAATTCTTTTTCAGAATATTTATCAATGATATCTCAAAAACAAGATCGTGATATCGATGAGTTGTTTATCTTAAGCGATGCGCATTGGTTAACGGGGCGAATCAGAAGAACAGTTGACAACTTACACCAAATCATAATACTCGATTCACTAGGTCACAAATCAAGCTTTCTTTCATTTGTCAGTGAGAGCATTCAATCCAGATTGTCAAGCCCTGAATTATTTGTTGGTTACGAGAAAAGACAAAATAGCATCCAGGGCTGTTCGATGTTCAGCCTGGATGACTTGCAGAATCTATTTAAAGTAGATCAATATTTACCCAAGGCCTACAGCGAACTGGGCTTATATGGCTACCTTAATGATTCCGTCGTTAAAATGTCCTACGATTCAAATCGAACTGATATCAAATACTGTCAGCTGCCTCTATTTTTACTAAAATCCAGACAGTCAAATAAACTTGTATCAAAAACCATTCCTGAGCGTTCAGAAGAAAACGCTATCAGTTTCGATAGAAAGGGGAGAACTGCAGCAGAGATTGCTGCCACTGATTTCGTAGAAAATAAAAATCACAGAATTGATAGAAAACTAGATAAAACTAGAAATCGAGTGGAAAAATTCTGTAATGTTCATGATGAAGAAGGATTATTAAAAAAATTGGCAGAATCATCGTTCGCTGGATTCAAGAAACGGTTCATCGCTCGATAGTAATGAATCTACTGCTTTTCAACCTACTACGGTCACAACCGGATAGTCTAGTATTTTTTTATCCCGTGTGATCAGAATCATGTCATTTAACTTTGCTTGTACCACTAAGATTCGATCAAAACTTAGTCAAGTAGTCCTTGAGGCGCCTCATAACGCCTCAAGCTAATCGAGATCCCCTATTACGCTAATTGGGGCGACAGGTCTTTATTTTCGTCGGGGACGTCAAAATACCTTCTTGAGCATCAGCAGAAGAGGCCTGCTGAAACGTGACTTTGAGCTTGCCCTTATAGGGACAATAAGCTGTGCTGTAATAAGTTGCAGAAATATCCTCTTCATACGGAGGCTGTTTAGGAACAATCTTTGCTGCACCTGGTCTTTCAGCATCGTCTATTCTATAACTCAAATAGGCTTGCATACTTTTCATTAAACTTTCAGCTCTGGAATTTTCATTTAAAATGAGTTTTCTTAAATTTTGAAGCCTTTCAAAAGGAAAACTCACTGCGATTTGATTCGGTGAATGTCCTAAATGCTTTTTCCAACCCTTAGCATGAACCATGTTGGTATGAGCATACCCCAAATTATTAATCACATCTTCTGGATTCTTTGTATTAGTACTACCATAAGTTCGCGTTGCATTTTTGAATGCACCAGGACCACCGACTACATCAATAGGACATTTTTCAACGGCTGCTGTTTCTTGAATCGTTCTACCTGCAATATTGATTGTACCAGGATAATCACTCGGAGAACTTTGAGTTCGTTTGAGCAAATCTTGAAAATCTCTTGCTTGAAACATATCAATTAAACCGGTCGCAGCGACATAAGGAACATCAAATCGAATACCGCCCGGCAAATTAATAGCCATTGCTAGGCTGGCACTATTTAAGGACCATGATAGACTATTATTTGTGAAGAATGTAAAGCCACATATTGAGCCCGGGTGACTCACCATCGTCACGTAATTTGGATAATCTTGCTCTGTACAATCTAAGTGTAAAACCAGTGGTAGCGCAGTCAATGCATGCATCGCATATTCAGGCCAATCAAAATTTCGACCCGCTGCAATCTCTGGCTTTCCGCCCTGAGTAATTGCTAAATATGAACAGCTGTCCGGCTTAATATACTTGGCAAGCAGCTCAGGTGGAATGACTTTAGGATGTAGTGAGGTCAACAGCACAGCTAAATCAAGGAAGATTAATTTCTCAAGCGTTAACCCATTGGAGACCGAAAATTCAGTTTCAACGATTGTCCGATACATCCGCATCAGCGCTTCGGGATATTTATGAGCTGCAATGAATCCCTTAACGACCCCCTCTGCCTGTGTCCTAAATGCCCTATCTGCTACTGGATCTTCTAATTTCAGGTCTTGCTCTAAAATTTTAAGCTGTTTTAAAATTTCAGGGCCAAGTTGATCAATGTATTGAACCCCCATTTCTTCAAAAGTACCTTTTAAAAATATTTCGCGCACAGGCTCACGCTTGAGTTCTTCTTGAAGCATTACAAAATCCTTTATGAAATTCGAAAATGAATACGAGAAAGCAAATCTGCTTCAGAATTACCGGGTTAGTCAATCAAATTTTTTCTTTAGTCTAATTTGTAGACAAACTGAACGCCGACGCCTTTACCGCTCAAACCTTGACTGTCTTGCAAAGTTGTAAAATGCGTCATATTTTGAAGAATTCTAGTATCTTTGGAAGTTAGAGGTTGTGATTTGATCATATTGATCTTCACATCAATCTTGTCATTGACATGTAATCCAGAGTATTTCCTTAATCCCCGAATTTGTTGAAACACATTCGCAGAAACCTGCATTTTCATGTTTTCATCTAAAACGCGAAAATGTGCGATCGCTAATTCATTCGCATGCTGATTTTGTTGTATTCTAAAACTTAAATCTGAATACCGTTCCATCACGTGCAATGTTTTTTTCCAGTACGATAGATTATCAATCGGCACCGCTCCACTTTCCTCTACCGCCACTGCAGCGCGAAACACTAAACAGGTCATACTCAGCATCAATACTTGCAACGCAATAGTACGGTTACCATGGAATGGCCGCATAATGTCGTCCCTGGCGTATTAAGTTAATCAAACAGGTTTTGTTATAAATTAAACTTAGTACATGGGAAATAGATTGACAACAACTAACTAACTATTTTTATTGGCGTTAGCCAAAGTGGCAGTAGCTGTTCGGTAATCTCCTCTGCTGCTAGCTGAGCGCCTCGAGCAGTGTAGTGATAATGATCATAGAGATAACTCTTTTCAGGGGGAATATGATGCGCTAGGTCAACTAAAATCACTTTCTCTTGAAGCGCGACTTCCCGAATAATGTCATTAAAAGCATGGTACAAGACATCATGCTCCTTATCTCGACTTGCTTGAGTCATTAAAATAGGTTTAATCTCATAAATCCTTGAAATCGATATAAAAACCAACAAATTTTTACGAAAAGCACTTTTTAGGTCAGCTTCTGACCAATCAGCAGACACTTGCGGGATCTCGACGTGAGTGAATAAATTGTCAGATGTTTGAATATGACTTTTCAACGAATTTTGATAATCATATGTTCCCTGCGATCGTAACATCACGAGATCATTGATGTTATGCATTAAAACCACAGCATCTGGGTTCAAGGGTAAAACTTTATTAAACAAAATGTTTAAACTGTGTTTAGACTCATTAGCAGATACCCCACCATTATAACTATTCACGCTTTTTCCAAGCTTGGCTTCAAGTGCACGACCAACAAGATAGGGAAATCGCTCCTCTGCCTGCATGTATCGACATTCAGTAGTCGACCCACCTAAAAAAACAATCTTAAGATCTGGATCCACATGAATATCAGAAGGTTTAATAAATCCATGCTGATCAACTTCCATGTGATAGGGTTGTCGAATCAGGTAGCTATTATCCAACTTTGAAAGGTAAGTTACCGAAGGCCTATCTGTAATTGTTTGATTCGGCGGCAATTCACGAAGCTTGATGTATCGACCCACGTTCTTATCAATGATCTGACCATAGTAGCGGTGCAACAAAATTGTCTTGAGGGATTGCTTTGGCTCACCCATTATAGAAAACTTTATTGACAATAAAAGCCACAATATCAAACAGATCGTAATACTAATCAATAAAATTGATATCAATGGATGCTTTTCAAAGCGGTTTGTTTTAGGGTATTCCTTTCCCACGAACACAGGTAACTTATATGTCCTTCTCTGTGAAAGGCAAGTTTACGTCTAGACTCATAGGTCAGCAAGTCGAAGATTTTGCTGCTCAATATCTCAGCCAACAAGGTATACAGATTCTAGAGAAAAATTTTCAGTGCAAAGCCGGTGAAATCGACATAGTTGGTCGAATGGCTAATATTTTAGTTTTTGTAGAAGTGAGGTATCGCCGTTCTCGTGAATTTGGACACCCTCTGGAAACTGTGACCCGGGCTAAACAAATAAAACTAATCAGAACGGCTCAATATTACTTACAGCGATTTCGAAATCATCCGCCTGATTGCCGTTTCGATGTTATAAGTGCCATTGGATCGATTTCTCAGCTTGATTGGGAATGGATCCCAAACGCATTTCAAGTACAATAGCTCAATACCATCACAGCACAGACAAACAATGTACCCTCAAGACCGTATCCAATTTATCTTCGAAGAAAGTATTCAAACTAAAAGAGATGCTTTACAGAGCTTACAATCTAGAATAGCAGAAGCTGCAAGGGATATGGCACGTTGTTTATACCAGGGTGGCAAAATCCTCAGTTGTGGGAATGGCGGTTCTGCAGCAGATGCTCAGCATTTCTCAAGTGAATTACTCAATCGGTACGAACGTGACAGGGCTCCGCTCGCTGCTATCGCGCTGACAACGGACTCCTCAACGCTCACATCGATTAGCAATGATTATGAATTCAACCAAGTTTTTTCAAAACAGATTTTAGCGCTTGGTCAGCCTGGCGATATACTGCTGGCGATTTCCACCAGTGGTCAATCTCAAAACATCGCAAACGCTATTGAAGCTGCCCATCGGAAAGAAATGAAAACCGTTGCATTATCGGGTAAACATGGCGGATTATTCCCTAACTATCTGATTGAAAATGACATTGAGCTCCGAGTGCCCAGTCAAGTGACTGCTCGCGTTCAAGAAATTCACTTAGTGATGATTCATTGTTTGTGCGATCTGATTGATTGGTATTTACTCGATGCGCCTGAATTATTAGAAAAGGATCATTTAGCATATGAAAAATCAACAAACTCAATTTAAAAAGATATTGGCGATACTGGTCATTGCATCACAATTACAAGGTTGTGCTGCTGCGGTGGGTGCTGCTGCTGTAGGCGGCGGTTATCTGGTTGCTTATGATCGGCGCTCTTCGGGTGCAATGATGGATGATCAAAGTGTTGAAGTAAAAGCCAGACATGAGATCAGCAAGTTAATTGAAAAAGATGAGCCTGCTCATATTAGTGTGATTAGTTATAACAACAATGTCTTGTTGCTTGGTCAAGTTCAATCACAAGGTCGTAAACGCGGCATTGAAAACGCTGTTCAAAATGTAGAAAAAGTGAGACACGTTCATAACGAACTAACAGTGGCCCCTCCTTCTTCTGCATCTCAACGTGCAGAAGATTCCTGGATCACGACTAAGATTAAAAGCCGCATGGTGGCTGATAAAGAGTTAAATTCAAATCGTGTTAAAGTTGTCACCGAAGATGGTGTAGTCTATCTTCTTGGCATCGTTAAGCCTGATGAAGAAGAAATTGCAGCGAACATCGCTCGTGAAACTAAAGGTGTTCGCAAAGTTGTGAAAATGTTTGAGCGCATGGCAACATGATTTCGCTTGAGTTTATCAAAGCACTCAAACAACATCTTGATGGCACCTCAATCTATACCGATCCCAGTGACTGTTGGGCATATGGTTCAGATAACAGCCGGCGTCATGCACTCCCTGACGCCGTTGTTCTACCCACCACATCAGATGAAATTGAGAAACTCGTTAAACTCTGCTTAGAATTTAGAGTTCCTTTGATAGCAAGAGGGCGTGCCAGTGGAACGACTGGTGGCGTTGTCCCCATTCACGGTGGCGTGATTGTTTCTCTTGAAAGAATGACTAAGATCATTCAATTTGATCCAGCCGATCGTTGGATTCAAGTCGAAGCCGGTGTACTGAACAGTGATGTTCAAAAAATTGCGGCCACTGAAAAGTTATTCTGGGCACCCGATCCGAGTTCAAGAGATTATTGCACCATTGGAGGCAATATTGCTTGCTGCGCAGCAGGCCCTCGCGCCGTTAAATACGGTACTGTTCGAGAAAATACACTTGGATTGACAGCTGTACTCGGCACGGGCGAAACGATACACACAGGCATTTTCACAAATAAAGGAGTCGTCGGTTACGACTTGACGCGTCTCTTAATTGGTTCTGAGGGCACCTTAGGGATTGTCACATCAGCAACGCTCAAATTGATGCCCTTGCCCACTGAATCACGGATCCTGCGTGCATTTTACCGTAGCCTTGAGGGCGCAGCGTCTGCTGTCACCCAAATGATGCGCCAATCCATCACGCCTTCGGCATTGGAATTTATTGACCGGAATTGCCTCAATCTGATCCGCCAATATACGGATCCGAATATCCCTTCTGAAGCCCATGCGATGTTGATGTTTGAGGCAGATGGTGACAAAGAGGATATAAACTATCAAA
This sequence comes from Gammaproteobacteria bacterium, assembly GCA_046348545.1. GTDB lineage: Bacteria > Pseudomonadota > Gammaproteobacteria > Berkiellales > Berkiellaceae > JAXMEB01. The sequence goes on along the minus strand of JAXMEB010000004.1, from coordinate 53,269 downwards.
TCAATATCCTCAAAAAAGCTGCTCACACTCAAGATTTAGTCTTGTTGGAAGTTGCAGAAACCCTTGAGCAAGCTGAAGTATTTTGGAAAACACGTAAATCACTCTCGCCAACCTTGAGAAAATTATCCCCTCATAAAATCAATGAAGATGTCGTGGTCCCTATATCCAAAATGCCGGAATTTATAAATCATATTGATATACTTTCCAAAAAATATGAATTTACTATTGTGAATTTTGGCCATGCGGGTAATGGTAATATTCATGTGAACATTTTGGCTGATCCAAATGATCCTGTCATTGGCCCTAAAGCCAAAGCTTGCCTTACCGAGGTATTTGATTATGTTTTGTCGCTGAAAGGAACCCTCTCAGGTGAACATGGCGTGGGGCTTGAAAAGCGAGATTATGTTGCAAAAGAAATCGATCCGATTACCCTTAATTTGATGAAGCGAATCAAGTCTCAATTCGATCCCAAAGGTATTTTAAATCCTGGGAAGTTATTTCCCAATTAAAAATATAATGTAACCTCAGTTCGGGGTTTTGTAGGAGTATATTGTCATCCCGCACAGCGCTAAGCGCACAACGTGCGTAGCGATTGATGCGGGATCCAAGATTTTATCAAATTGCAGCTAATAATTTGATTGCTGATACTTTTAAAGGCTCAATAGTATATGCAGCCAGAGCAGATACTAAATGAGTCATTGCATTAAAAATGGAACGATGTCTGGTGTGCCAGACTTGGTAATGATGCTTCAAATGCTCGATTACTGTTTCGATCAGATTGCGTTGATTTAAAAGTTGCTTCTCGAAATCGGTGAGTTCCATAGAGTCCTTCATATTTTTCCTTTTTCGAGTGATTAGGGCGTGTTGACATTTCGCCGCTCCGCACCACGCCTACGTGCCGCGGCTTGTCCGCGGCATCCAGTTGTTAAATTTCTAAATCAGAGATTTGAATGCAATTCATTGATTAATGAGAGCAAACTCGTAAAATTTATTCGTCTAAAATAACATACGAGTTTGCAATGGCCCGACTCATGCTCAGTGATGAACTGTGGTCGAAGCTAAGGACGATCATGCAACAACAAGGGATCTATGACAAGCCCGAATTGCGCCTCATGGTTGAAGCGATGTTATATCGTTTGCGAGTAGGCTGTCCTTGGCGAGACGTACCAGCAGAATTTGGATGCTGGAATTCAATATTCCAAAAATTCAATCGTTGGTCTTCAAAGAACAAGTTGGTTAAAATTTTTAAATCTTTGGTGCAAGATCCTGATCTTGAATGGACGTTTATTGATGCCAGTATTGTAAGGGCTCACCAGCACAGTGCTGGTGCAGCGAGTAAAGAGAATCAAGCTATTGGAAAGTCTGTAGGCGGAAACACAACGAAAATTCACATGGCTGTTGACGCATATGGCTTCCCAATTGAGTTTGATTTAACTGGTGGAGAAGTTCATGATTGCAAAGCGGCGCCAGAATTAATTGAGAAACTTCCCGCCGCAGATTATACGATTGCTGATAAAGGTTATGACAGTAAACAGGTTCGAGAACTCATTCGAAAAAAAGCATCAATACCAGTGATTCCAAGGAAAAAGAACTCAAAAACAGGAAATGCAGACATAGACTGGTCCTTGTATAAATATAGGCATCTGGTTGAAAACATTTTTGCACGACTCAAACATTTTCGAGCAATTGCAACAAGATATGACAAATTGAAGCGTAATTATGCTTCAATGCTGGCAATAGCCTGTTCTTATCTGTGGCTGCCAATGTGATAATGTTGTTCAAAAGACAGTATGGATAAGCAAATTTAATGAGGTCATATTATGTTTATATCTTATCTAGCCAGCGAAACGGAACGCTTTATGTGGGGTCTACAACAGATCTTGTAAAAAGGGTTTGGGAGCATAAAAATAAGGTAATTTGTGGTTTTACGGAAAAATATAACGTAAATCAGCTTGTTTATTATGAAGCACATGAGTTGTACGTTGAGGCAGCTAGACGAGAAAAACGATTCAAAAATTGGTGCAGGCAGTGGAAGTTGAATTTGATTGAGGAATTTAACCCAACCTGGAGCGATTTATATCAAGAAATCTGCTCATAACACCTGGATGCCGCGGACAAGCCGCGGCACGTAGGCGTGGTGCCGAGCGGCGAAATGTCAACACGCCATAGTTTTAAGCCGTTTCTGAACAATTCGTCGAATAATTTTTTTCCAAGATATCCTTTATCGCCAAACCCTAGGCCATTTAAGGGTGACAATAGCGAATTTGCCGCTGTACTGTCATGTTGATTGCCTTGAGTAATTTTAAAGCCAATAAGTTCACCTTTGTCATTAATGACAATATGTAATTTAAGACCAAAAAACCAACCAACAGAGGTTTTGCCGTATTGAGCAATTTGTTCAAAAGTTTTATGCCGTTTGCTTCGTTTAAGATGGCAAACAGGTAGACAGCTTGAATCGATATAATAAATGCCAGTCTTTTTTCCGCTTTTTATTTGTGTAAATTAGGTCATCGGAAATATAGCTCTTGGAATTAATTCAATAAAACGATTATAACTAGGCAAATCAGGAAAATAATGTTTGTAATGCTGCATTAAAAAGCCATTATAAAACGTTTTGAAGTCTCGAAAGCGGATCATTTGAAACAAAATAAGAATAGTCATGATTTCACTGATAGATAAGCGACAACTTGGACCACGCTTAGGCTTTGATGGCCCAGTTAGGAATAAATGTGTTGTGTAGTTTTCTAACTGCTTGCAAAAGTCGTCAATTTCGCAAAAAATACGCACTAGCTGATGCACTTCCAGCATACTGAAATCCTTTTTAAGCGAAGAAAATCAGTATCTTACGTGTATCAGCTCCTGTTGCAAAACCCCGAACTGAGGTCTGATAATGTTTTACCGGTCTAGAACAACCATTTATCCTGACTATAACATCGAATATCTGAAATTATTTATTGTGGCTCAGGTGAAATCAACTATAATCATCATCATCTGAAATAAGGGCAATTATGATTGAACATCACAGATCTCTAATGGCATATATGCAATCATTTGGCTATCAGCCAAGAAGTACTGGAATTTGCTATGGCATCAGTGCAATGGGAATTCAAGCGATTTTATGTGATGAAATAGAAAGATTTAATGCACGATTAATCGAGATGCTCAATGACTTCAATGGTCAAATTAAATTGAGCCATTCACAGCGAATTGAAAAAGAAATTTTAGCTTTTATGGATGGAATTGAAGTATACGCAAATCCTAATAGAGGCAAAGATTTATTTGAATCGGGTCAAAAACCCGATTACCAAGATATAATATGGACAGCGCCTATCCTAAATTCACTCAAGATAGAAGCGCAAGGCAGTTATGTTATGAGCGGTTCTTTTTCTGGCATATATTCTATTGAAAATCTGAAATCTTTATTTCATGATTTGCGATTCGCAATAGAGAAACATATTCATTCTAGAACGCCTCTTGGGTTGTTATTCAAAAGTCAGGGCCATGTAAGCTCAGCTAGCTATTCTCCAGGTCTGAAACAATGGATTTATATTGATGCTAACAATCTTCCGGTTCAATTTCATAATGATGAACATAGTATTGCTGAAGCCATCATGGAGTCTTATAAAGCCACGAAACTTAAATTAGTTCCAATTATTGAAATTTTCACAACTAAAGAACATGAAGCTGTATCAAAATCAATTACATCTGAATGGACAACCGGTCACACATGGATTGATACTCAAAAATTAAAGCAAGAAAATGCTGGTTACATGTATGAATGGCTTTTAAAGGCGACTATTGGGGGACATCTTGAAATCGCCAAAACGTTAGTAAAGAAAATGGTTGATCCTGATCTTGCCTTTTATACTAAGAACTCTCCGCTTGTGCTCGCTGCCGAGAAGGGGCACACTGAACTTGTGAAAGTTTTTCTTAAAACTCCTGGTGTCAATCCAAATAAACAAAACGAATTTGGCTTTGCTGCGATCCATATCGTTGCAATTAGAGGAGATGTTGACACACTGATAGCCTTGCTACAATGCAGTGAAATAGATGCTAACCAACCGACAATTGAAAATAATTCACCACTCACGATAGCTGCTGTGCGGGGGCATGTCGAAATTGTGCGGATTCTCTTAGATCACCTGAAAGACGATCCTAATCTAGACACACTTACACCACTTCGCTTAGCAAAATTAGTAGGTCATACTGAGATAACCAACATTATAGAGAATTACAGAAATGGCATTCAGTCTTCACACTCTTCTACCCGAAAGAGAAAATGGAATCAAATAGAAAAACGAAATGATTTTACACCGCTCAAAAATGCTAAACTAAAGGAACAAGACACGATTCCACTGGTAGGCGCCCAGCCCCCAAACAACAGCCGGACTGTGCATCAAGCAAGCAATCCACCTATGCTCTTGCGAGCTGCGGACGATGAAGCAACCCCTGAAAATTCAGAAGCGAAAGATAAAGAAGAGCTAAACAGTATTGCATCTAAGCTCCAACCACGATTTTCATGGTGCTCTATAATGTAAGGCTCTTCCAAACAAGCCTGACATGCTCCCACCAGCAAACGCTAAAACGTTCTGGATAGGGGCTTCCTGCGACTCAACGAATGAGTAGATTCGTTCTTTCGCTGAGACCTCCACGCACAAGGAGATAGCCACAGGGGCACACTTTACGCAGCCGCACAATATCCTGGTGGTTGCGCTAAGGCAAATTGCTGTATCATGATGGCCGCATTGAGCCACTTATCGCCCCTAGAACAAGACCTAAATTAACTAAAACTCAAAAATATCTTATCTATAATTTAGGTATCAGGCGTTTTGCTGCAAGAGAGGAACGTCGCCTTTCATTAGAATCGATGGGTCATTTATTATTTGTCGAACTCCACACGCCATGAAAATCAGTGACAATGTCATGGCATTGCCCTGAAATCAACTTGCAAAGATTTTAGAAAAATAAAGGCTACAAAACTTCTTTAGGAGCTTGCTGAGACCTGCCTGAAGCATTACCTGTTCCAAGCTGAAATATATTGAGGAACCACAGTAAATTCTGAATCCGGTGTAAATTCAATCATTTTTGTGCCGTCCGTATCTTTTACTATAATTTTGACTTTTTGGTGAGGCTCGCTAAGTCGCAGATTATACTCCAACACTTCCATACCATTTCTCAACCCTGCTTGATATGCGATGCTCTTGAGATCAAGGCACTGAATTTTACGTTCTTCGAAAAAAGACTTTAGGTTAAAACCATATTTAGGCGCATGCACTTTGACATTTGTTAATCTAAAAGGGAGTTTATCGAGTTGTGAGGGCAAATCTAAACCATCCCCTGTATCTAAAAAGTATTTAATCTTCAACCATTTGCTCTTTGAAAATGCTTGTATAAAATAATCCTCGACTGATTTCGGAGTCAGCACCAAATATTCTGAGTTAACATCTTGAATAATTATATTTAACATTTTGGCAAGAGAGTACTTTGCTACCTCAGGTTGATCAGCGTCTTGAAGGATCATCCCTAGCAGGTGCCCTCTCATTTGAATAATTTGTGAATGGTGAAAATCTATTTTTGAATTTTTGATTAAATCGCCATAGCTTAATTTAGATAAAGGAGATAAATAATAATGCCTTAGCAATTGATTTACGTTATTAATGTATTCAAGGCCTGACAAAGCCTTAGCTTTGTAAGCCGTAACAAGACCAAAGTAATCATCAATGCCTTCAATAAACCATAGTAAGGAATTCAAATCGCTTGCTCGTAATTTTATACCAATCCAGTTATGAAAGTGCTCATGAGAAAATGCTCTAATAAGAACATCTTCTTTTTCATAAAAAGGAGCAGTCAAAACCAGTGTATTATTGAAGTTACGTGCAAATAAATATGGTGTACTCTTTGAGGACATAAAGTTCAACAGTAATGGCTCATCGCTTTTATTTTTAAACAGCGCCTCCTGAAACAGGATAATATCTTTTATTTTCTCTCTATTCTTTCTGGATAATTGTTTTTTTTTGTTTGCGTGTATGGAAAATATAGATCTTCCGTTTAAACGATCACTATTTATTTTATGCTTTGTGCCAATCAACACAAAAGTTAAGAAATCATTCAATCTGCACGAAAAGGAAAGTTCTTCTTCCAGGGGGCCTTGTGAACTAATGAATTTGAAATTTTCGGGCGGATTCTTCAAAAATATTTTTATGTCCCTTTTTTTGACAAGATCATCTTGTGGAATAATAAAAGATGTTAAAGGTAACAAGTATACATATCCACTATTTATAACAGGGAAATCGGCATGATATTCAGAGTTGCTCATACATAAATCATATTCAAAGATGGCATTTCTTGTTTCCTTAAAAACGAACTTCTTTGAAAAAGCTGATATATCTTGGGCATCAATGAAATGAGGAGAAACATTAAACGAAGAGATACCTTTAGGTGGAAATTTGATTGTAATTTCGCCTCGTTGATTGGTAGGAATGCTTGATCGAATCGTCAAGCATCCTTTTTTTAAATGGTCAAATTTAATAAAATAGTTTAGTTCATTATTTTCTGATGCACTCAAAAAAAATGAAAAAAAATAAATAAAACTAAACGCAAAAAAACGAACCACTATCAAGTTCCATGGGAAATAGGAGCATTCTTATGCTCTTTTGATTTACCAACGATAAGTAGCCACAACCCTAGGAGCATCAACTCCATTCGGATTAACATCAACAATTGGGGATATCGTTACATTATCAGTAACTGGAACATTTATCTTAATTGTTGCACCCCAATTTTCTATTCCACCACCGCCATGAACTTCTACTGGTTGTTGTCCTTCTTTTTCACCGCCCTGTACCAATAGAAACATGTCAAGACAAAGCTTTTCCATTTTACTAAACCTTATAAGTTCTCACGTTAAAGGGGGCTGGAAGTATATACATGCATGAAAAGCCTGTAAAGCAGCTGGGCGATCAAAATTAAAAGACAGGTAACTAAGCGGCGGAAGCTTTAGATGTTATGCTTTCATCATTTTGATTCAATAATTCACTCAGGGTTTGTGCAAACATTAATTCACCTGGTACTGCTTCAATATGGGCTTTGGCAAGTGTTCTAAGGGGTTGAAATTGAAGGTCGGTGATCACTACTTTGGTCTGATGACGACGGCATTGATCTATGAATCGTTGTAATGCAGACAGCCCTCCCGCATCAATCAGCGAAACCTCACCAAAATACAAAATAATCCCCTTCTTCTCCATACAAATTTGAGAAAGTTCAGCAAAGATTCTATCTGCTGCTGCAAAGAATAAAGGGCCATTGATACGGTAGACCGCCCAATAAGGCGAGATGGATTGTTGCAAATATTTTGGATTCATTGTGATATCACTTACCCGCGTCATTCTGGCAATTTCTCGCATAAAGAGAAATGAAGCTAAAACCATACCGACGGAAATCGCAATCACCATATCAAACAACACAGTGAGAGAAAAACACAGACCGAGCACTAGAATATCACCCAAGGGTGCTTTTTTCGCTAAATCGATCACTTTATGCAATTCAGCAATATTCCAGGCAACAACGACAAGTAATGCAGCCATGGATGCAATCGGCAAGTAAGCCAACACGGGCGCAAGACAAAGCAGCCCAATCAAAACAAATAATGCGTGAATCATCGCACTCACTGGCGATTCTGCTTTTGCTTTGAAATTTGCGACTGAGCGTGCAATCGCCGCTGTCGCTGCAATCCCGCCGAAAAAGGGAACGACCATATTACCGAGACCTAATCCAAGCAATTCGCCATTCGCATGATGTCTTCGACCCGTCATATTATCCAAGACAACGGCACAAAGAAGTGATTCGATTGCGCCCAGCATTGCAATTGAAAAAGCGGCTGGCAGTAACGCTTGTATTGTTTGCCAAGACCATACTATCGGCTCACCAGATGAACCTGGCATCTTCCACGGCCATGTGAAACTTGGAAATTGAGAAGGAATGCCTTGGCCTATCAAACCATTTGGCAACTCATAGGTAAAACGAGTGCCAATGGTATCAACTTCAAATCCATAGTAAGACAAGACCATGGCGGATGCTGTCCCGACTAAAATAGCAGGTAAATGACCAGGAAAACTGATATTAAGCTTTCTCCAAATTAGCAAGACCAACAGTGTCAAGGACGCCACTAAGACGGTTGGCCAATGTATGGTTGGCATTGCCATGACTAAGCTCCATACACGTTCGACATAAGATTCTGGTTGAGATGCCAAGGAAAGCCCTAAAAAGTCTTTTACTTGTAGCGTTGCGATCACAACAGCAATACCTGAAGTAAAACCGAGAGTCACTGAACCGGGAATATATTCGATCAATCGACCTAAACGAGCAACTGCCATCCCGATCAAAAGGATACCTGCCAGAAACGTTGCAGTTAAAAGCCCCCCTAATCCAAATTGTTTAGAAACAGGATATAGTATAACCACGAAAGCAGCTGTAGGACCTGAGATACTAAAACGGGAACCACCCGTTAACGCAACAATAAAACCACCTAAAGTGGCCGTATACAAGCCATATTGGGGCGGCACACCACTTGCCATCGCAAGCGCCATGGCAAGCGGGATCGAAATAATGCCCACTGTGACACCAGCCAATACGTCTTTTAAGAAGCGGTTTAGGTTGTAGGGCTCTTTCAAACAAGCGTCAATCAACGCGCTGCTAATTCTTAGTGATGTTAAATGTGATCTGGGCATATTATTGTGTTATTCAGTTAGATTGTATTTTTAAATTGATCATCACTATGCTAAGCTCGATTCCTGTTATAGGATTTAGAGCGAAACAATGGACAGTATTCCGCATTATATTCACGGCCAACCTATTCGAAATCATCAAGGTACCTTACCCATCTATAATCCTGCTTTAGGACAGATTATCCGCGAAGTTGAGGTTGCTGATAAGGCTATTATTGAACAGGCTGTCCAATCTGCGCGTTCAGCGTATGTCAGTTGGTCTAAACAAACTCCATTGAATCGTGCCAGAATATTGTTCAAGTTTAAGATCATAGTTGAACAACGCAAATTTAAAATAGCGAGTATCATTACAGAAGAGCATGGTAAAACAACAGAAGATGCTTTAGGTGAGGTTCAACGGGCCTTAGAAGTGATTGAATTTGCTTGTGGGATCCCTCATTTATTAAAAGGCGAATATTCAGCTGAGGTAGGCCGCAACATTGATAGCTGGTCACTGTACTCTCCTCTAGGGGTCGTAGCAGGTATTACCCCGTTTAACTTTCCCTGCATGGTGCCCATGTGGATGATCCCCATTGCGCTGGCAACTGGCAATACCTTTATTTTAAAGCCCTCTGAAAAAGACCCAAGCTCTTCGATTTTAATCGCAGATTACCTCAAAGAAGCTGGTTTGCCGGATGGCGTTTTTAATGTTGTCCAAGGCGATCGAAATGCTGTTGAGGCGCTTCTGATGCATCCGGATATCGCTGCTATTAGTTTTGTAGGATCAACACCAGTTGCACAGTCCATCTACGAAAAAGGCAGTCAATCCGGCAAGCGCGTCCAAGCTTTAGGGGGCGCTAAAAATCATCTGGTTGTCATGCCCGATGCGAATATTAACTCTGTCTGCCGTGCACTGATAGGCAGTGCATATGGTTCTGCTGGCGAACGCTGCATGGCCATTTCTGTCGCTGTCGCGGTCGGGGATATTGCCGATTCATTGGTTGAGAAATTAACACCTATGATTCAAGAACTAAGAGTAGGACCCGGACATTTACCCACTTCAGAAATGGGACCCGTTATTTCTGAACAGCATTTAAAACATATTCACCAACATATCGAATATGGCATTCAAGAAGGTGCTAAATTGATTGTGGATGGTCGAAATTTAGCGGTTCCTGAATATGAGAAAGGCTTTTTTATAGGGGGCAGCTTATTCGATCAGGTTCAACCACACATGCAAATCTACCAAGCCGAAATTTTCGGCCCAGTGCTTTGTATCGTACGGGTCAGTTCACTAGAAAATGCTTTACAGCTGATTAAACAACACCCTTTTGGCAATGGTAGCGCTATTTTCACTCAAAATGGGCATGCTGCACGAGAATTTTCACATCAAGTTGAAACAGGCATGGTGGGTGTGAATGTCCCTATCCCCGTTCCCATGGCTTATCATTGTTTTGGGGGATGGAAGCGATCTTTATTTGGGCAATCACATATGCATGGTCCTGAGGGAGTTCGATTTTATACCCGTATGAAAACAATTACGGAACGCTGGGAAGATACCCAAGAAATTAATTTGAGTATGCCCATTTTAAAATAACCTCAGTTCGGAGTTTTTGAAGGCAGGGTTGCTTTGTAATGACGTCATTCCGCACAGCGATAAGCGCACGAAGTGCGCAGCGTGTGATGCGGAATCTAGTATTCACGCGGCCTTGGCCGCTTATGCGATTCAGCCTTTAAAAATATGAGCAATCAAATGATTAGCTGAGATTTGATAAAATTCTGGATCCCGCATCAGACGCTACACACTTCGTGTGATGACCGCTGTGCGGGATGACGATAGTTCCCAAAAAAACCCCGAACTGGGGTTAAAATAAAATTTATTGGAGTCACGATATGGATCTCATCAATGAAACCGATCTCTATTACGTTTGTGGTGGTCAAATTAATTTCGAGGAAGCGATCAATTTGACTCTATTGACGACAGCCTCCATCGTATCTGCGATCGCTTTTGGGACTATGGGCCGCTTTATTGGATCAACTATCTCTTATGCAACCTCTGATGAACGTTACATCTTTGGTGGCATGGTGGTCGGCCTTGCAATAGACTGTTTAATTCCTTTTGCAGTGGTGTACGCATTACTATGAAGTACTTAGAAGCCTCAGAATTGACACAGATCAATGGTGGACAACAAGGAATATTTTGGCCATCAGTCAATGGATTTGTGTACTTCGCAATTTTAGGCGTGATCGTGAGTTATTACACCTCAAACCCAAATTGGATAGGTGCCTTGGGTTTGACGGGTGCTGCCATTTTTTGCGTCATATCGCAGGGCGATGCATCAACAATAATCGAAAAATCTAGGATTTTACAATCGTCAGATTAGGTCGGCCCGATCGTTTCGGGGCCTTGTTATCTTTACTACCTGGATTCCCGGTTTTAGCTTCTGTTCCTGAGGCAGTGGTTGTCGTAGATGAGGTCTCTTCATCATCGTCTTCTTTAAAGACCATGCCGCGACCATTTTCTTTAGCGTAGATTGCAGTCACTGCACGCATAGGTGCATAGATGTCATGCGGCACACCAGAAAAACGGGCATTAAATTCAATATGATCATTTGCAAGTAATAATGAACGAACAGCTGCTGGAGAGACATTCAACACAATTCTACCATCTTCAATGTATTTTTGTGGCACATCTACACCAGCCATCTCAGCATTGATAACAATGTAGGGCGTAAAATCGTTATCAACGATCCATTCATAGAAAGCCCTTAATAAATAAGGTCGACTTGATTTCATACTTCTCTCAACGCTCTTTCTGCATCCGTTAGACTAACCTGGAAGGCCTCACGTTCAAACATTCGTTGTGCATATGCGACAACAGGCTTCCCTTCAGCGGGTAACTCAACCCCCATGGAGGTCAAACGCCATAATAAAGGTGCAATAGCACAATCGACCACTGAAAATTCCTCACTTAGAAAAAAAGGCATTTCCTTAAATAATGGTGCTACCGTAATAATGCTATCCCTTAACGCCTGGATATTTGCATCCAGATTATCTGATTTTGATAATATTTTGTCCATTAGAGAATACCAATCGCGATTAACTCGATGCAACATCAACCGACTTCTGGCACGAGCTACAGGATAAACGGGCATTAAGGGTGGGTGAGGGAAACGTTCATCTAGATATTCCATGATAATTTCAGACTGATATAACACCAAGTCCCTATCTACCAACGTAGGTACTGAACTGTATGGATTAATTTCGGCCAACATTTCTTGCTGTTTTTCCGAATCAATTTCATATAGATCGAAGGTGACGCCTTTCTCAGCAAGAACGATCCGGACACGATGGCTATAAGGGTCATTCGAGCCAGAATAGAGTGTCATCACTGATCGTTTGTTGGTCACAACAGACATAGGAGTTCCCCACATTAGTGCACGTCTTTCCAAAATTCTCGTTTAAGTAAGTAAGAAAATATAATTAAAATGACTAAGAATAATAAAACCCATACACCAAGGCGCTCACGCTCCAATTTAATGGGTTCGGCTACATATTGAAGGAAATTCACTAAGTCAGTCATCGCCTTATCGAATTCTTCAGGTTCCATTATACCAGGCTGAGTCAACTGAAGCCCAACAATAACTTTTTTCTCAGTTTGAGCCCCGGTTTCATCTTCAACCATCTCGGTTTCATAAACGGGTGTCTGTAAACCTTGTAATCCAACTAAGACATGAGGCATACCAACATCTGGGAAAACCAGATTGTTGACCCCCCAAGGTCTGGCAGGATCTCGATAGAAAGACTTAAGATAAGTATACAACCAATCCTTGCCACGAACCCGCGTAGTCAGTGTCAAATCAGGCGGTTCCTTGCCGAACCAAACAGCCGCATCTTGAGGACGCATCGCATTGGTTATAGAATCTGTCACCTTGTCAGAAACAAAGTTTAAGTTACGTTGAATCATATCTTCGTATTTTAACTTTAGATCCTTGACTTCATCCGCTGTCATGCCAGGGTGAGGCTTCATACCTAAATAATCAACCAACTGATTGTAACGAACATGCTTCAGGGTATGGCAACCGCTACATTGATTGACGAAGAATGCAGCACCACGTTGAAGCGAAGCCGCATCATGCAAATTATTATGAACCTTTTCAAGAGCTTGCTCAGCGCCCCCAGAAGCGAATGCAACCGTCGCGCTTAAAACAACCCCTACAAACACACAAACCGTTTTGAATACGCTCATTCTCATTTGTAAGTGACTCTCTCAGGGACAGGTTTACAACGATCTAGTTTTGTATAAATGGGCATGAATATAAAAAACCCAAAATAGATGACTGTGCAGACTTGTGCTTCAATCATTCTCAAGGGAGATGGCGGCACAAGCCCCAAATATCCCAAAAAGATAAAGCTGACCACGAACAAAAACAATGCCGCTTTGAAAAGCCCACCACGGTATCGAATGGACCTCACTGGGCTTCTATCAAGCCAAGGCAACACGAACAAAATCGCTATGGCTGCTGCCATAACAACGACCCCACCCAACTTATCAGGGATTGCACGTAACATGGCATAGAAAGGCGTCATATACCAGACCGGCGCAATGTGCTCAGGCGTCACCAATGGGCTAGCAGGTGTGAAATTTGGCGCTTCCAAAAAATATCCACCCCCATCTGGGTAGAAAAATAAAATCAACGCAAAGACAAATAAGAATACAGCCGCACCAAAGAGATCTTTGACCGTGTAATAAGGGTGAAAGGGAATACCATCTACGGGATGCCCATCTGCACCTTTAACCTTCTTGATCTCAACTCCATCTGGATTGTTAGAACCCACCTCATGTAAAGCGACAATGTGGAGGACAACCAATGCTACGAATACCAATGGCACAGCAACCACATGCAATGAGAAAAATCGATTCAGGGTCGCATCCGAAACAGTGAAATCGCCGCGAATCCACTCCATGAGCTCATTGCCAACATAAGGAATCGCTCCAAATAATGAAGTGATCACTTTGGCACCCCAGAAAGACATTTGCCCCCAAGGTAACAAATACCCCATGAACGCTTCAGCCATTAGGCACAAATAGATCCCCATGCCAATTAACCAAATTAACTCACGCGGCTTTTTATAGGAACCATACAATAAGGCCCTAAACATATGTAAATAGACGACAATAAAAAACGCTGAAGCCCCTGTTGAATGCATATAACGCAACAACCAACCGTAAGGGACATCCCGCATAATGTATTCAACGGAATTAAAAGCCTCCATCGCAGAAGGCTTATAGTGCATTGCTAACCAAATACCGGTTAGCAACTGATTCACCAACACCAAGAGTGCCAGCGACCCAAAAAAATACCAAATGTTAAAATTCTTGGGCGCATAGTATTGGCCCATATGCTCATTCCACCATTTGGTGGCTGGAAAACGAGCATCAACCCATTGCATTAAACGACTCATCATTGTGCTCATTTAGACTGCCTTCTCATCTTCCCCGACCAATATTTCCGTGTCACTTAAATAACGATAAGGTGGAACGACCAAGTTCAAAGGCGCAGGAACACCTTTATAGACTCGACCTGCTAAATCAAATTTCGAACCATGGCAAGGGCAGAAAAATCCACCAGGCCAACCTGGCTCAACCCCACCCAGATCTGGTCGATAGGTGGGAACGCAACCTAAATGAGTACAAATACCGACTAAGACTAAATATTCTGACTTAATCGCTCGCGCTGGATTTTGAGCATACTTGGGCTGCTGATCCTCTACAGAATCTGGATCGCGTAATTTGGAATCTAAAGACTTTAAGTTATCCAACACAGTTTGTGTTCGCCGAATGAACCATATGGGCTGTCCTCGCCACTCGACGGTCAGCTGTGCACCCGGCTCAAGCTTACTGATATCGACTTTTAGCGGTGCACCCATCGCCTCGGTCCGGGCACTGGGCAACCATGAACCAATAAACGGTACTGCTGCATATGCCGCGCCAATGCCACCCACTAATGAAGTTACGGTGGTTAAAAAGCGGCGACGACTTTTATTAATGGTTTCTTTTTCTTTTTCAACAATCATTCAAAGCGCCTCCGAAAAGACCCCTCAGCAAAAAAATGTGTTGCGGCATAATGTACACCAAAAGGCTTTGGCTGACGACTACTTTTGAACCCGTATAATTTTGTTTTATGACTTCTTCCATATCAATCTATTCTCAACTATGATTTTCACATCCATGAATCATTGCGAATTGTCATGAACCTCGTATTTGTTTTTTTTATCGTCGTCGCCTTTGCGACAGCCTGTTGGCAGCAATTAAATTGGCAACCATTAGATCTCAACACCCCCTCTCCCTTGCAAAGCTTGACAGAAAATATGATATCCACTTCCAGCGATGCTATCACATTAGCCATTGGGCTCGTTGGGGTGATGTGTTTGTTTCTGGGCGTCATGAAGATTGCTGAAGACTCAGGCCTCGTCAAAGTGATTGGTAAACTACTCTATCCTCTCCTTGTCAAACTATTTCCTGAAGTGCCGCAGGGGCACCCGGCTATGGGCGCAATGGTCATGAATCTTTCTGCCAATGTTTTAGGCTTAGGCAATGCTGCAACGCCATTTGGAATCAAAGCGATGCAAGGGCTGAATCAACTAAATCCGTATCCTGGCGTGGCGAGCAATGCAATGATCCTTTTTCTCGCAATTAACACCTCCAGTGTCACCTTGCTACCGATTAAAGTAATCGCTATTCGCGCAGCTGCTGGGAGTAGCGATGCAGCTGCCATTATTCCGACGACACTATTTGCAACTTTATGTTCGACTTTGGTCGCTATCTTTGTCGCTAAATTATTAAATAAATGGCTTCATCCTACTCTGAAGCCAAGCGAGCCTGCAGTACCTCTTGAACCCTTTCCAACCGAAAAACCCTATTCGGTATGGATTTGTGGCTTGGCAATGATTGGGATCTTATCACTCTTTCCCCTGACTATTTTATATGGCCAAACATTTGGGCATTGGATTATTCCTTCCCTGCTGACGGCTCTCGTTCTCTATGCTAGCTTCAAGAGAGTAAAAGTTTATGAAGCTTTTACAACCGGGGCAAAAGAAGGATTTGATGTGGCGGTCAAAATCATGCCTTTCCTGGTTGCGATGCTCATGGCCATTGGCATGTTTCGAATCAGTGGCGCGATGGATGTTTTTATTGACTGGGTGAGCCCTTTTACCAATGCAATTGGACTCCCTGCTGAAGCCTTACCCATGGCTATTATGCGACCCTTATCTGGTTCAGGTTCTCTTGGTATTCTGGCAGAAACTTTGAACAATCCAGCGATTGGGCCAGATAGCTATACAGGATATCTAGTGAGCACCATCATGGGCTCAACTGAAACTACATTTTATGTTTTAGCTGTCTATTTTGGCGCTGTGCAAGTCAAGCGATATCGGCATGCGCTGATCCCAGCATTAATTGCTGATTTTGCAGCTGTCTTGGCTTCTGTATTTATCGTTTCAAGAGTCTTTAATTAGGCAATTTTCGAATTAATAACCCTGTGGTTGAAACCAGCAAAGCGAATTTCTCAGCTTCTTGACCCGCTGGGATAAAGGTTGCGGAACCATACTCCGTATCCACTAGGAATCCAAGCTTTGGGAATTGTTTACGCAAATTAAATAAATCCCAATTATTTTTTTCACTTAACGCATAAATCGTGCGAGGTTTAGATTGCTCATCTTCAATCGTTGTATAACGACCAGCGACTCGATGTAATTGAAAACTCGTGGTTAAGCCTATCAGGTTTCCAATCGGTTGCCACTTCAAAATATGTGCATCGACATATAATTCATTGCCACTTAAAAGATAAGTACCTTCTCGACCATCAGGATATTTAAATTTGGCGTAAAAACGGGTCGCATCTATCGGATCGATTGTAATTTCAGCAGCCAATTCTTCATGCGTGAATGCCGCATAGCCCCTCAGTGAAAGCGCGCCCATGGCCAGTAGCCCAGCCACGGTTAGCGATAGAAGAGACATCGTAAGATGCGATGTCAGCCCAAAGAGATCTTTGCGCTTTATGGCAGCTAGGCTGCCCCACAAAAACAACAGTGAGAACAGCCCCAGTACCGATCCTACGATGCTCAACAACATAAGCTAAGAAACTACATCCCTGGTTTAGAGATTTTTTGAGCAACTTGATCACGATGCGCTTGATCAACAGCCTCGGAAAGTAAGGGAACCTTATCAACTACAGTATCTAGCAAACCATTTCTTTGTAACTTTTGATATGACTCGTGATGGGAATTACCTTCTTTAGTCGATAATTTCTTAAGCTCAGCATGCTTTTGCTTATTAGCTAATAATTGTTGATACGGTGTGATATGTGTACCAGTATATTCTGTAGCTTTAGCAAATGCTTTTGGTTTGACGCCTTTCGGAGCTTCTTTGGGAACATCCGCTTTGGGAAGCCCCACTCTTTCAAGCGAACCCATCGCAAGACTCAGTTTTGTATATTCATCAACCTTTACGTTATTTAATAAAGCATTTAGGTACTCTACACTGCCATCAGCTTTTAAGGTTGGTAAGGCTTCATGATTTTTAAGGGCACTTAATTGTTGGTTTTGATCTGCCCGCCTGCTATCCATCGCTTGTTTCATCAAAGTATCTTGCCTGTACTCTGATTGACGCGCAGCATCTACCTCTTCGGGCGTTGGAGTAAATCTATAAAAAGGAAGATTTGATTTTGCAATAGCGACTATTTCTGCCTCATGGGCCGCTTGTTCTATCTTTGCTTTTTTAGCTTCTGGTGTTTCTTCAATATTCAAGCTTGCAACATCTTCTACTAAAGCTTGAACTGATTCATCACCTGATTTTTCCATCGTTGACTCCACATCCTGAACTTGGGGACTTACAACTTCCCACTCTACTCGTTCATTTAGTTGATTAGCTTCTAACATTCCATCGTCCTCCATTTTGGGTTTATAACTCTTACTCTATTTAAGTTCATGCGATCCATGAAATAAACCTGCGACAACCACAACCGTTGTCGGGGTTTTCAAGTGTAATTTCTAATTGAGGGGGTTGTTCTAAATCCGATAGCGCTTCAGAACTCAAGTTAGTATTGTTAGATTTTTCGGATAAGGGAGAAAAAGCTGGTATGCCGAAATCACAAGATCGTCTTGTATTTTTTTGAAGTTTACGGCCCATGCTGTATTTTCTCCCTGATTAATAATCCAGCATTATTTGTTTCTGTCAAAAGTTTTGACTAAAAACTTGCATGAGCTTACTACAAAATCTTAAAGAGTAATAGGTAAGATATTTTTGCTGAGCAATAAAAAACACCCCCTAAGAGGGGGCGTCTGAAAAGAGATAGGGTATACTCAAACCGCTTTGAATTTAGGCAAGGCCTCAAGTGAGTGAACCCCCGGAGTACACATCAAGTGCATGACGGGGGTGAAAGACCGTAGACAATCCGCCTACGCTCTTGCGAGCTTTCGCCTACGTTCTTCGAACTTCGAGCGAGATGCATCGGACGGACAAGCAAAGCATCAATTAAAAGTGGCAAGAGTATGTTAGCGTTTAGAGTACTGTTCGACTTTACGCGCCTTACGATGACCCACTTTCTTACGTTCGACTTCACGCGCATCACGGGTGACATACCCGGCGCGACGAAGCTGACGACGATAAGATTGAGCACCACTGGTACCCTCTTCATCATCTCCCGTTGTTTCTACGACAACAGGCGTCATGCCAGATTCATCGTAAGCCATGAGCGCTCTTGAAATACCATGACGAATCGCACCAGCTTGACCCATGGGGCCACCACCAGAGACAGTCACTTTAATGTCAAATTTCTTATCAAGCTCCAGTAAGGCGAGCGGCTGACGAACAACCATGTGCGCCGCTTTACGACCACCAAAGTATTCTTCGATGGTTTGAGCATTGACGCTGATATCGCCTTTGCCTTTCTTTAAGAAAACACGTGCACATGCCGTTTTACGTCGACCTGTCCCATAATATTGTTCTGCCATGCTGGACCTCTAAATATTCTCTAACACTTTGGGTGTTTGCGCCGTGTGCGGATGCGCCGCACCAGCGTACACTTTCAACTTTTTAAACATCTGACGCCCCAAAGGACCCTTTGGTAACATCCGTTTTACCGCGTTCTCAAGAATGCGTGTGGGATGCTTAGCTCTAAGTTTGTCAGCTGTAACAGACTTAATACCGCCAGGATAACCGGTATGCGAATGGTACACTTTGGTCTCTTCTTTACTGCCGGTAAAGAGAACTTTTTCAGCGTTGATAATGATCACCGCATCGCCAGTATCCACGTGTTTAGTGTAGATTGGCTTATGCTTACCCTGAAGTAAGCTAGCAACCTTAGAGGCTAGACGGCCTACAATCTTGCCATCCGCATCAATTAACAACCAGTCCCGCTTTACTTCTTCGGGCTTTGCACTCACTGTCTTAAAATTAGCCATTACTGATTCCTACTCAAAATAAATTTACAGAGCAACGGAGCTGTAAGTCGGGAAATTATACAGAAGGTTACCTCAGCTGACAACTAACCTCCTAAAACCGACTACCGATTGAGAGATGGATTGCGCGGCGCCCTGGATTGGTCACCCCCAAACCAAAATATATAGGCCCTAAGGCACTGTTGAAACCTAAAAAGAGACTGCCCGAAGGCCTGTAGGCATGAGCTAAAACGCTTTTGCGGTCTTCCCAGGCATTCCCTGTTTCCAGAGAGGCCCCAACATAGACCGGAAAAGGATAATTTGGAATGAGTTTAGCTTCTGCAATTTCGTAATAATATATCCCAGAAAGTAATGCCGCTTCTTGTCCTTTGAGCTGATTAATACTGATCCCAGATAAACGGAACAATCCTCCCAATGCAAATTGACTATGAAGGGGGGCTTGATGACTCACAGTCGTTTGGTATCGAGCGACTCCAACCAATGTATGTTTTAAGAAGGAATGAGCTACAGCACTGACTGCACTGATTTGATCAAATCCAACATCACTGCCCATTCGTTTTCGGTGAGCACCATATTCAAAAGCCCCTTTAAACCCCTTTGTTGGAAAATAAGCATCATCGAACGTGTCCCATTCGAATTTAGGCTGCAGTTGACCATCCGCAAAATGTTTCGTGATGACTTCTGGTAAACCAACGATCCGCGTATAACGACCACCCGTTCGCTTAAAACCAAGACTAGCGCGCCCCCATTCCCCCAAATTCTTACCCAGTGTTAAACCACCATCTAATCTAGCAACTAGATATTCTGAGACCGCATCATCATATCGATAAAATCGGCTGCTTTCCCTAAAATAGCTCGTATTAGCTAACCAATACCAAGACAAATCCGAGCTAAAAGGCTGATAATATTCCAACAACAATCCTGTTTTGTTTCCGACAAGGCCATACGCACGAATTTCACCCGCCAAACGGTTAATCGGCATTCGGGTGACGCCAATCCCCAAGGTAAATTGACTTTCTCCTTCTAAATCAGCTTCTAAAAACAAGCTGCCTTGAATGTAATTGGGCCCCCATCTATTTTCAGTCGGTTCAACAACGATTGCCGTGTTCGAATCATTTTCAGTGATATCATAACGAATTGTTTCAAAAAAGTTTAACGCGTACAGACGATCGATGTCATAGGCGAGCACTTCAGGTTTGACAGGACCTTTGGCGTTTTCTAAATAAGATTCATAAACTGTCGTCTCTAATATTGTCTCATTTTTAATAGCGACGGTATCAATCTCAAGCCCTGATACTGAATGCTTCGCATGCGCGCCATTAGACAATTTTTTTAGGAATTCAATCTTTTCAAAAGTCGCATCATGACCTCGGGGAACGGCTTTTTCAAACTCATCAAACGCAGCCGTATCAATATCTTCTAGATGGGGCCGAATAAGAATATCCTGAGCTCCAAGTAGATGTAAGCTTTCATCAACATTTTTTCGAACATAGATATTGGTGATTTGACCCAAGACTTGTTGGACACTTTTGATATTTTCCTTTTCAAACATCAATGTGCCGACATCCACGACGATCAAAACATCCAGATCTTGTGCTTTTGCAACCTCTATAGGTAGATTTTGAACAACCCCCCCATCAACGAGCATCCAATCACCCACTTCAACGGGTGCGTATAACCCTGGTACCGACATGCTTGCCAGCATCGCCAGCGCTAAATCACCTGACTCAAGCAAGACCGGACGACCTGCGACAATATCCGTAGCAACCGCTTTAAATGGAATCGGCAACTGTCCAAAATCAGAGGATGGCTTTCTAGATAACAACATCGTTTTAAACACAGTGTATAAACGCTGTCCACCGACAGCCCCGGTGGGAAAATAAAGCTGACCTTCTTTAAATCCTAATGTATTTTGAATCAAAAAAATGTCATGATCACGTTTACGGCGGTAGTAAAGATGATCTCGAGGAACCTGTCCTCGCAAGATCAACTCCCAATCCAAAGTTGAGAGTCGCTGATCAATTTCGTCGATCGGGACCCCTGCTGCATACAGCCCCCCAATCACGGCGCCAAAACTGGTACCTACAATCGCATCGATGGGAACATTCAATGATTCTAAAATTTGAATTACCCCAATATGCGCTGCGCCTCTTGCACCACCGCCACTCAAGACCAACCCCACTTTGGGTCGGCCAAGCGGCTCTGCTGACTCAGTGATTTGAGTTGAGGCGGCCGATAGAGCACACGTGAAAAAGAGGAGGGTCAAAATGGCAAGATACCGCATGAGTTCTTCTAACAAACCGTTATCAATACCTCACTGTCTAGAAGAACATCACATTCAGGCAATCTACTTCTCTTAACGTGATAATAGAAGCCTGTCAACCAACTTTCCCTTCATGATATGTTGCTCAATAATCTCATCAACATCGGCTTCCGTTCGATAGGTATACCAAACACCTTCAGGATAAATGACTAAAATTGGCCCTTCTTTACAACGGTCCAAGCAGCCTGCTGAATTCACTCGATTCAGGCCTTTGCCCTGCAAGCCTAACTGCTTCAGACGCTTTTTAGCATATTCTCTTAAGAGAACGGCACCCGCTTGTGCACAACATTGTTTACCATTTTCTCGCAAATTGGTACAAAAAAAGAGATGATGCTGATAATACGGCACAATAACGACCTCTTGTTGAAAATGGCATTATATGGATAACCGAAGCGAACAACAAACCATCCTTGAGAAAGCGAGCCTCTGTGTCAAATGCGGGCTTTGCCTACCTCATTGCCCTACCTATCAACTGACCCAAGATGAAAATGAATCCCCTAGAGGACGAATTACCTTGATGCAAGGACTGGCCTCTGAAAAATTAGGGTTGAATGAGAAATTGGAAGCTCACCTCAATCAATGCCTGTCCTGCAGGCATTGTGAGCGCGTGTGCCCTGCCAATGTGCCTTATGGATCACTGATTGATCAAACGAGATCATTCATTCAAGCAAAAGATCCAACCTCGAATCCAACCACAACATTAATTCAATGGATTATCCTATCACCGCGCTTACGAAAGACGTTGGGGTATTTACTGTGGCTTTACCAACAATCTGGCCTAAGAACTGCCCTCAAGAAGCTAGGCATTCCTCGCTTTTTAAAATTATCGCGTTTAGAGAATTTACTCCCAATCATTAAAAAACCATTGCAGTTTAAAACCATTTATCCTGCTATCGGCCTCAAAAAAGGGGCGGTCAGCTTCTTCACAGGGTGCATGAGTGATTGGCTGGATACCATGACACTAAAAAATGGCATTTATGCACTACAGATGGTGGGCTTTGATGTCCACCTTCCAAAAGATCAAGCTTGCTGTGGTGCCATCGCACTCCACAGTGGTGATCTCCAAGTAGCCGGAAAACGCCAGCAACAAAATGAAAAGGCTTTTGCTGAAAAATCTTTCGATGCCCTTATTCATATGGCGAGCGGTTGTGGCGCCACTTTAAAAGAATATGATTCAAACAAAATTTCTCATAAAGTAACCGATATCAGTCATTTTTTAGCAAAGCACCTGCCCGAAAAATTAAAGACATTCAATGCAACGGTCTTATTGCACACACCTTGTACACTCAGAAATGTTTGTAAAGAAGAAAATGGGGCCTACCAACTTTTAAAAGCGATTCCTGGATTAACCGTTCTTCCTTTTTCAAAAATCAGCTACTGTTGCGGATCGGCGGGCACTTACATGATAGAACATCCTGAATGGGCTGATGAACTCAGCAAAGGCATTCTAGAAGAACTGAAATCAACCGGTGCAGACTACCTAGCAACATCTAATATCGGTTGTGCGATACATCTTCAAGCTGCTATCAAACGGGAAAGACTCCATGTAAAAGTCGTTCATCCAATCTATTTTTTAGCGAGAGCCTTAGGTCAAACAGGGTAGCTCTGCGATTTATACCTTTCACAGCTGAATTTTCGGGGTTACGGCACCTAGTACTACAGTTGTAAATCAAGAAGGCTGCTGATAAAATTCGTATTTTTAGGATGAATCATGGTCTTATCAAGGATAGAGTCTCCTCAATTATCAGCTAGTTCAATTATGTCATCAATAGAACAAGAATTAATTGGCATACAAGATATCTTGCAAGACTGTTTTACCAGAGCAGAAACAAAGAAGTCAGCAGCGGCCTATTTTAACGGTTTAATTAGCTCGGTGGAGCGTAAAAACAGTTGGCAGCTTGCAGAGCAAGCGGGCTGTGAAAGCCCGTATGCTTTTCAATATTTACTGGGTCGCGCCACCTGGGATGTGAATTGTTTAAGAGATGCATCGTGTACGCATACGATAAATTTCATGGGCTCACAAGAAAGCGTGTTATCAATTGATGAGACCGGTTTTTTAAAAAAAGGTGACAAATCTGTAGGTGTTGGACGTCAGTATACCGGAACAGCAGGTCGTATTGAGAATTGTCAAGTAGGTGTATTTTTATCTTATGCTACCTCTCATGGTCGTGCTTTGATTGATAGAGAACTGTATATTCCGCAAGATTGGTTTGAAGATAGAACTCGCTGTAAAGAGGCTGGCATCCCTGATTATATTGAGTTTAAAACGAAGCCGGTATTAGCTCAAGACATGTTAAGGCGAGCATTGGAAAATGATATTAAGCCGTCGTGGGTTGTGGGTGATGAAGTATATGGTTGTTATGCATTACGTGCTTTTTTGGAGAAGCATCAACAATCATATATCCTATCTGTTGCATCAAATACCACCGTCACCATTGGATTCGAGCAGT
The DNA here is from genome assembly GCA_046348545.1 of Gammaproteobacteria bacterium. Lineage (GTDB taxonomy): Bacteria > Pseudomonadota > Gammaproteobacteria > Berkiellales > Berkiellaceae > JAXMEB01. The sequence goes on along the minus strand of JAXMEB010000004.1, from coordinate 29,333 downwards.
ATAGGGTAAAGCAAGTTTTGGAGCGTATTGAACCCAGTGCCTGGCAGACTCTTTCTGCTGGTAACGGTTCTAAGGGTAAACGGCATTATCAATGGGTACGGATAGTCATTAATTCCGACAGCCCTGAGGGATGGGAGCGTTGGTTACTATTGAGAAGGAACATTAAAGATCCTACAGATATCGCTTTTTACATCGCCTTTTCTCATCAACATAAATCACTACAAGAGATGGCCAAAGCTGCAGGAAGCCGCTGGACGATTGAAGAATGCTTTGAGATGGCAAAAGGCGAAGTAGGTTTAGATGAATATGAAGTGCGTAGTTGGACAGGATGGTATCGTCATATTACATTTTCAATGTTGGCACTTTCCTTTCTTGTGAAATTACGTTGGCAATTCAATCAAAATGAACTTCAATTATTAAAAAAAAGAAAAAAGAGCCGAATGAAATTGTTTCTGAGAAGTCGCGGTTTGGCCTGATTGAGTGGTCAGTACAAGAAGCAAGGCGATTTTTTGTCTACTTTTATTCTAACATTCAACATGCAGTTGTAAAATTGCTTGAGTGGTCTGCTTGGCGACGTAAACATCAGGCTTTGGCAAAATTTTATCATTATCAAAGGAATGAAATGCAGCTCCCTTAATTTACAACTGTAGTACTAGGGCGTGTCCCTAAAGTTGCAAGTGCTGCTACGTGTAATTAAAATCACATTTAGGTCGTCATTCCCGCGAAAGCGGGAATCCAGAAAACAAACTATACCATGCCTGATTCCTTTGTATATATATACCCACAACAGGTGATTTTTCGGGTAGGCGCCGAGCATTCGAGACGCAGGAGTGTACACAAGGTACATGACTGCGGTGAGAATCGCGAAGGCAACAACCCCGAAAATTCAGCTGTGAAGGGTATATGATAAAACGAAAGTAATGTTCATGGCAGCATTAACTGTCGTCGCAATACTTGTGTGGTTGAAACTTTAGGGACACGCCCTAGGATAAAGAAAATTCTAGAGAGGGGAAACCGCGGTCGTGCTTAAGCGAATACGTGTCGGCAATTCTCGTCTGCGGTATTGTTTTTTGGCAATCGTCCTTAGTATTACATAAGCTAAAACTAAAAATATCATGCAGCTGCCTATCCAACAAGATGCATAAACTGGATGTTCTGAGAAAGTTGCTGCTTGATAAAACACGGCAGCAATCAGGTACGCCAAACTAGTCGTCCAAAGAACACTGAACATCGCCCACTTCCTATTCACCTCTTTGGCGATAGCTGATACAGCCGAGACACATGGGAAATATAGTAAAATAAACAGCAAATATGCAAATGCACCTGCCTGTCCATCAAATTGGGCACGCATCATTTGAGTTGAAGAGTGAGCTAATGATTCTATCGGCGCACTGGCAGTAACCGGGTTTAATATCGCCCCTCCAAGCTGTTTGACGTTTTCTCCGATAGAATATATGGCTGCCATCGATTGGGATTTGAGCGACCAATCTGCTTCCATAACCTCATCTTCACCAAGCGCTTGTTGATATAAAGTATTCAGGGTTCCAACCACAACTTCTTTTGCAAGGACACCGGAAAGCAATGCAACGGTTGCAGGCCAATTCTCTTCTTCTAGCCCAATGGGTTTAAATAGGGGTGTCACGAGTTTGCCTGTCTCTGACAGAATAGAGCTGTTTGACTTTTCACCGACTTGAATCGCATTAAAAGTGCCCATGATTGCACAGACAACGACAATCAACTTACCGGCATTAAAGATAAATTTTGATAAACGATGCCAAGTATGACGCAGTAAAGTTGTTAAATGCGGCCAATGATACTCTGGCATCTCTAAAATCAATGGTGCTGAAGGACCTTTTAGTAACGTGCGTTTTAATATCAGTCCCGTAAAAATGGCCATTAAAATACCAATCACGTACAAAGCAAAGACCCAATTTTGTCCACCCATTGGAACAAATGCTGCAACAAATACCGTAAAAATGGCTAGCCTGGCACCACAAGACATAAATGGGCTCATCATCACTGTTAAAATGCGATCACGCTTATTCTCAAGGTGTCTTGCTCCTAAAATCGCAGGAACATTACAGCCAAACCCCACAATCATGGGTACAAAAGCTTTACCCGGTAAACCCAGTGCTCGCATCAGTCTATCCATCACAAAAGCGGCTCTGGCCATAAACCCTGAGTCTTCTAAGAAGGTCAATGCTAAAAACATCGCACCGATCACTGGGATAAAAGTCAATGTGGTGTTAATCCCCTTCCCAACACCATAAGCTAAAATAGCAATGACCGAATCAGGGATATGAAGCTGCTTAAGCCAAATTGCAGGACCATCTACAAACAATGCATTTGAAAAAATATCAAAACTATCTTGAAATATGCCACCGACATTAATCGCAAAGACAAACATCACATACATGACGGCAAAAAAGATTGGTAATCCTAAAAATCGGTTCAATATTAAGGTATCGATTTGAAATCCAAACGTTGATTTTTTTCTGCTTGGAAATAAATCTCGACAAAGCGCTTCCAAAAAACGATATCGCTGCGTTGCAATCAAAACGTCCGGCTCACTCCCCGTCTCACTTAAAATACGTTCACGAATTTTAAAAACTTCGGGCTCCTGGCAAGTCTCTTCCCCTTCCAAAATAGAAAGCGCTTTATGACGAGACATCATCGGGCAGACAGGCCGAATCATCTTAGATTCAAAAGGCACATTATTGATCTCACGCTCAATCGCCTCATGATAATGTAAAGGCAATACACTTGGTTTGGGGGAAGTATTCTGTAGATACTGCTTTAAGACAGGCAGGCCCTCTCCTTCGGTTGCTATGATTGAAAAAACAGGGCAACCTAATTGCTTAGAGAGTTTATTTACCGAAAAAGACTGTTTAGATGAGACTAAATCGTAACGATTGACGACCAAAACAAGAGGAAGTCCCAACTCTAACAATTGCAACGTTAAGTAAAGATTACGCTCTAAACTAACCGCGTCTACCACATTTAATATGAGATCATACTGCCCTTGACGTAAAAAATCTCTCGTAATCGCTTCATCTTCCCCAACCTCGCCCACGAGCGTCAGCGAATAAGTTCCAGGCAAGTCAATAATTTCAATATCGCCCTGGGCAGATTTTAAGTAGCCACTTTTACGTTCAACCGTCACGCCAGCCCAATTGCCTACTCGCTGACTAGATCCAGTTAGTTGATTAAATAATGTAGTTTTACCACAGTTAGGGTTTCCAATCAGCGCAACCCGTTTGGCGATTCTAGAGTGAGGTAATTCAATCACTGTCATGAAGGGGTTCTACTTCTAAAATGCTGCTTTCCTGCTTTCTTAAGCTTAAAGAAAAATTACGGATCCGAAGCTCCAATGGATCACCTAATGGCGCCACTCGAATCACTTTAAACACGGTACCAGGCACTAGACCCAAGGCTAATAATTTCTGGCGATATCCTGAGATGCCTGAAAGATAGGATTTAATTCGACCGCTCTGACCCACTCTAAACTGCGTTAGTTTCACGATCATGTCCTTGATAAACAACATGTTAGGAATAACCATTATCCAGGAACTCAGTGGTCTGTCAATAAGAAATGATAATAATTCGCATTTAACATAAATGTGTTAATCAGCTAAGCCAAGTGGGGCCTTGCAATGTATGCCTGCGACTGCATCTCCTTGAGGCGACTCTGCGTTCTCTCAAATTCAAATTTTAGCTGGGAACCTTGGTAAATGTCATCTAATGGCGCCTCGGCAGATAATAGCAAAGTCACATTACGCTCATAAAATTCATCGACCAAAGCAATAAAACGACGCGCGACATCCTCTGATTCAGAGGTCATGACTCGTAGCCCACTGATGAGCACCGTGTGAAAACTCCGCGCGATTTCAATATAATCTACTGTGCTGCGAGGGCTGTGGCAAATCACATCAAAATCAAACCACACGACCCCTTCTGCAGTCAGTCGAACAGGGATCTCTCTCTCCGCTATAGTCAATGGATGTGTATCTCCTCTATTCATGCGAACAAGACCTGTAAAATACTTTGCTAAATTTTGTTCAGCTTGAGCATCCAAGGGATAATGGTACAGTTCTGCTTGTGATAAGTATCGCAGACGATAATCTGTATCACTCTCTAAATGCCAAATTTCACAATACTTTATAATGGCATCAATAGCAGGTAAAAACCGATCACGTTGAAGTCCGTTTTGATATAAATCGTGTGGCGGAAGATTCGATGTCATCACAACCGTTACACCATTTTCAAAAAAGGCTTGCAACAAGCCTCCCAAGATCATCGCATCGGCGATGTCTTTAACAAAAAATTCATCAAAACAAAGGATCCAATGATCTTTTGCAAAATTCTTTGCGATCGCTTGCAATGGATCAACCGTCCCTTTTAAACGGACTAAATCATGGTGTACTTGATACATAAACCGATGAAAATGCATTCTAGCCTTTTGCTTAAAGGGTAAACTGCAATAAAACAAATCCATGAGATAGGTTTTACCTCGACCCACCCCACCCCATAAATACACCCCACGTTGAGGCGCATAAGGTCTTGAGAGCATTCTGAAAAAAGTTCGTTTAAATTGTGACCACAGAGATGCCTGAACTAACATAGCCTCAAAGAGCTGATTAAGACACACTAGCGCCGCTTTCTGAGACGCATCTTCTTCAATCTGATCACTTCCAACCGCTATCTCATAAGATTTCACTGGCGTATGAATAAACATATTTACCTAGTAAAAGTACAAGATCGAGTTTGATTTTGTTCTTGAGAACTTTGTTCTGAATTCAAGACTGAACTACTCTTGATAAGATCATTAAATGATATCAATCTACCTCTATGTCGTTCGTAACTAAGATGATAATAGTTTGAAAAGTCCTCTAGTGCTTTCTCTGGGGTTGGGCGGTCCTGACGAGTATCCGCAAATAAACGTTTTAGCCAATCCAGATTGGAGGGGTCAGATGGAAAATCACCGTACAACACCATGTATATTGTCGTTGCAACCGCCCAAGCGTCGTTGGCCCAGTGTGGCGCTCCTAAGCTTTTATCGCCTCTTTGATAAACGCCTGACAATGAGAAAGCATACGGTGAGACTCCCTTCTTTGGTATACCATAGTAACCAATAAGCTCAGGAGAAGCATAATACCGACTTGATTTCGCAAAGTGGGTTTCACGCGTAGATGATTTTAAGGCATATGAAAAATCTGTTAGTTTCAATTGGAACTGATCTTCAGAAACTTTATAAAGCAAAATATTATCTGGTTTAAAATCTTGATGTATAACGCCAGCACCATAGACCATTTGAAAGAGATTCAAGATTTGATATGAAAAATCTAGAGCATATCTTTGAGTGAAAGTCGTACTCATAATAAAATCAATTAAATCTGTTGTAGCCATTGGGGCATGGAAATTAATTCTATCTTGAAATCTCGCGCCTTTATGAATTTTAAATTTGCTTCGAGAAGCGCTATAGCTTGGAACTACAATCGGAATTTGATTATCAGGGATCCCCTGACTCTGCCAATAAGAAAAAATAGAACGCGGGATTTCAACTTCACTTTGAATCATTTTTTTATGATTTTCGCTATTCTCATTGAAATAAAAAGTTAAATTGATATACTCAATTTGCTGTCTATCTAATCTAAAGGAAGACTTCCCGCTCTTATAGCCACCCTGAATCTTTCTTTGTTCAACTTTTTGATTAGAGGACTGCTTGCTTTTAGTTTCTAAAAAAAGTGAATATTCTTGAGTCACATAGTCAAATTCAAGATTTAATGTTCGAGTTAAATTTGTTTCCTGCTTATCAAAACGCTTCGGTATTTTTTCTATTTTATGAAAATCGTAAGATTTAAGATACTTTAAAATTTCAGCATAATCGGATAGTGATATTCGTCCGTTTAATGACGTTGGTAAATTTGGCTCATCCTCAAAACGATTGATAATTTCAATCAAACGTTTCTTAAGAGCATCTACTTCAACTATATCTATATTTTCATATAACACGATCTGCCTTCCATAATTTAGCGACTAATATATACCATTCACAGCAGAATTTTCGACAACGTCTCGTAATTCAATAAGCCTGCCATGAAAAAAATGTCCCACACCCTTCAAAGTCACTAATTCAATTCGTGCATCTGGCTTTGACTTAACTCGGTTGTAAAAAGCGGATACTGCTTCGGGAGAAACCACATCATCTTGATCACCCTGTACAATTAACCAAGGACAGGTTAAGTCTTCCACTTCGTCATAGGGATGCAAATGGACTGCCGGTGCTACGCTAATCAGATGCTCAACACGGTGACGCTTCGCGCCTTGAGCCGCAATATACGCCCCAAACGAAAATCCTGCCAACCATAACGGTAGGTGCGGTTCAACGGCTTTCACCCAGTTGATAATCGCGAACAAATCTTCTATCTCGCCAAGCGTCTCGCCAAATTCACCCTCGCTTTGCCCCACACCGCGATAATTGAAACGAACCGTTGCCAATCCGCTTCGTTCATATGCTTTTGCAAGCGTATACACAACCTTGTTGGTCATGTTGCCTTCTTGTAACGGATTGGGATGGCAGACAATCCCAATCCCCATTTTTTCTGATTTTTTAGGCGTTTCAGTTAATACTTCTAATTTACCCGCAGAACCTTTGATATAAAAGTGTCCCATTTTATCGGGGAAAAGATTTGGATCGACTTGGAGCATATTAAGTTGGCACTCGCTTGATATCTGCACCCAATTGGGCTAGTTTCTCTTCGATGCACTCATAACCACGATCAATATGATAAATACGATGCACCTGAGTCTTACCTTTAGCAACTAATCCCGCCAAGACTAAACTGGCTGAAGCACGCAAATCCGTCGCCATCACTGGAGCACCCGTTAGAAACGGCATCCCCCTGCTTTTGGCTTGATTGCCCGATAATTCAATGTCCGCGCCCATGCGTTTTAGCTCTTCAGCGTGCATGAAACGATTTTCAAACACCGTTTCAACGATCACCCCATCGCCTTCCGCAACGGTATTCATCGCTAAAAATTGAGCCTGCATATCAGTTGGAAACCCAGGATAAGGTTCTGTTGATAAATCAACTGCTTTGGGTCGCCGCCCTTGCATATCAACGGTGATCCAATCCAAACCTGTGGTCACAATTGCACCCGCTTCACGCAGCTTCTCTAATACGCTACCTAATATATCAGCTCGAGTCGCCTTAGCCGTAATGCGTCCGCCCGTCATAACCGCAGCAACCAGGAATGTACCTGTTTCAACGCGATCTGGTAATACCGTATAACAACCACCTTTCAGGCGTTCAACCCCTTCAATTCTGATTTCACTCGTACCATATCCCGTTATTTTTGCACCCAATCCATTCAGAAAACATGCTAGATCAATGATCTCAGGTTCTTTAGCTGAATTTTTCAGAATCGTTGTGCCTTCTGCTAAAGTCGCTGCCATCATCAAGTTCTCAGTGCCCGTTACTGTTACTTTTGCAAACTCATAATCAGTACCCCGCAGTCTGCCATGCACTTTACCTTGGATATAGCCTTTATCCATTTCAAATTCTGCCCCCATTTTCTGGAGACCTTGAATGTGCAAATCGACTGGCCGAGGGCCAATGGCGCATCCCCCAGGCATAGAGACCGAGGCTTTTCCGAAGCGCGCTAATAGAGGACCCAAAACTAAAATCGAAGCTCGCATCGTTCGAACTAACTCATAGGGAGCGCTGAAGTTATGCGTATCTTTAGCATCAACCTCAATGGCCATGCCCTCTGATATCGTCAGCCGAACGCCCATCTGCCCCAATAAGGCCATGGTTGTTGTGACATCATTGAGATGAGGCACATTTTTAAGCAAAACTGGCTCTTCTGTTAATAAACAGGCTGTGAGGATAGGTAATGCGCTATTTTTTGCACCCGAGATTTTGACTTCACCAAATAAAGGCAGTCCACCTGTGATTAAATGTTTATCCATGCTGATTAACTTTTCTTATGTTCCCATTCGTTTGGAGTAAAGGCCTTAATAGAGAGCGCATGAATATCACCCGTTTGCATGCGATTGCCTAATGCAGCATAAATCATTCTCTGCCTGGCCAATGAAGATTGTCCTTCAAATACAGCCGCAATCACACGAGCCTCAAAGTGAACCCCATCTTCGCCATCGACCCAAGCCTGTGCCTCAGGTATATAACTTTCTATAAGCTGTTTAATTTCTTGCGCTTGCATTATTCATCTCTTTGAAATTTTGTCATGATAACTGAAGTGATCCGAAGTTTCGACCATCTATACCCTTCCAAACACACCTGGCCAAAATTCATACAAGTTTCATTCTATACTTAAAATCAGTTATTTTGCTTACATGGTTTACTTAAATCAAGCTCATAGACTTGATAGTGATATAAATTGGGACCCAGAGAAATCGGCTTAAACCAATTTGGACATTCCTCAATCAACCCCAACATTAATGGTGAAGCCATACCCTGAGACACAGTCGCGTCTGCTGTAAAGACATAATCTGGGCTTGTTTCCAACAATTCCGTCAACAACGATTCCTTATTGTATGTTTTAAATCGTTGGTAATTTGGTTCCATGACAGGGGTATGACCATAAAAAATACCGTACAGATATCGAGTTGGCACCCATAATAGTACATCGTCTTGATCGTAAAGCTTTGAGTACAATTGGTTGGCATCTTTAGGAAAATATCGATTAAGCGTAATCAATCCAGGCTGATTCCAAGAGATCCCTGGTTTGGTAACATAGTATGCTTGACTTAATATCCACAAAGACAAGCCCAAACTCAAAGCCGCTGAAGCAGCGACAAAATAACGACCACTACGAATAAAATGAAATCCATCTGGTAACTTCAAAGGAGAAGCCCAAATCAAGAGTAAGCAGCAAGCAATCACATGTTGCCCTAATCTCAACTGATAGGCACCCGCCATAAACCAGGCCAAAAGACTCGGTATTACAAATCCATAGAACAGAAATATGAGGGTCCGGTCTCGACGTATACAATAAGCCGTCACCAAGATGAGCAAGGTTAATAGAGGCTTCTGAAGCAAATATTGATTACTTGCGAATAAAAGTTGAGATACCCATGAACGTCCTGCAATTGACGCACTCAGCACGCCTTGATTTTGCAAGAATGTATTCCCTTCTAAGCCAAACCAACCTAGTGCGCCAATCAGAGATAATCCTGCAACCCATAATATTAATTTGCGTTCCTCTTTTCGATGAAACAAAATGAGCCCGATTGGAAATGCAAAAACAGACCAAATCAGTGCGGGCTGCTTTGCAAAGCTTGCAGCTAGTCCACACACTAGACTCAACCAAATTCCTAACTTCTCACGCTCACGAACCCATTGAATGAACAGCGCTATACTCATTATTAACCCAGCTGTCATCACGGGATCGGCATAGCCATTGTCAAAAAATCGACTAATACCAATCCCAAATAATCCCCAAATCAACAGGATTAAATAGCTCAGTTTGTGTTTTGCCTCTTTAAGTGTCACCAATGCAATCGCATTTAGAAGTGTGAATGAGAAAATTGCTAAAGATGCTTTGCTCGGTAACTGAGCATCGACTGTCCCTAAAATCTGATATCCCCAGGCAAGCAATTTAGGTAAAAGCTGCGGATAAGCTGCGCCAGTATGATAAAAATCAATGGGCTCTGAAAAATAATGCTGAATAGCCCAAAAATGCCAACTATAAATCTCATCGCCACGGTCAAATGCATGGGTCCCTAATTTGCAAGCAAACGGTAATATCACGCAAAGATTAATGAATATAAAAACACCATATTGCTTACTTCCCTTCCAATCTGCCGCGACCTGTTCGCCGCATCGAGCACGAAGACGAATCCGATAAAGATGGGCAAGGGCTGCAAGAGCCAAAATCCCGGTCGTCCCTAGGACAGTGTTCTGATTAAAAATACCTAAAAAGATAAAAAGTGACGTTAAGCAATAAACAACAAAGCCACTCAGCACTGGTAAAGCAATAAACCAAAGAGGTCGGTTTAAAGTAAAAGGAAAGCAGGCTAGACCGGGAACGATATAAACGAATAAAAGCAGAGTAATTAAATTAAAACAATACAGCATCTTCAAGTACGATGCTGTATGGGTAGAATTTCATCCAATCCACTGACACGGCTTAAATCAAGCATGCTATCAGGCAAGCCAGAGAAAACTAGTCCAATATTATGAGTTTTAGCTAGTCGCATCCAGCGCGCGAGCAAGGATAATCCGGCACTATCACTGTGCGTTACGGCAATCAAGTTAACATGGAGAGTTTGTTTTTGCAGAAAGAATGGTTTAGAGATTTCATAAGCGCTAAGCACCGTATCAAACGTCAAAACGCCTTTAACAGAGAATCCATCTATACTTCGCTCAATCTGCACAACTTGCTCCATACTTTCACTTCACTTTCATTTTATGCTAGTTCAGTTATCTCAATGGTTTTTGATTGTGAGTCTGAATAACTTTAATCGCTTTTGCTACACCACCTGTTTTAACATCGGGTGCAAATTGTGATTGAAACCCTTTTAAAATACTGACACCTTCTATGATGATGTCATACACACGCCAATCACCATTCGTGCGGACAAGACGGTACGCTACACGCACGACTTCTTTACCAGGCTCTTTAATCAAGCTCTGTACTTGAACACGCGATTTACCCTCGATATTCCCTCGAATGGGCAAATACTCTATCTTTTGATTATTGTATGCATTCAAGGTTGAAGCGTAAGTTCGAATGACGAGATACTTAAATTCTTTTATGAATTCAGCTTGGTCACTGGGAGAGGCTTTCTCCCAAGCTGCACGTCCAATGACCCATCTAGCCATATCGGTGGTATCAACATGGGGTACTAAGATCTGATCCACTAAACTGATGATAAAATTGGGATCACTTTTCAATTTTGCATTATTCTGCTTCATGCTCGCCAGGAGTTCCTGTGTGACATTTTGAAGCATGGCTTCGGGCTTTTCAGCTGCCCAAAGCGCCAATGAACACAAAAGGCCCATGCATAATACTAATGATCCTAAAACGCGCTTAAACATATATACTTCCTTATTGGCCACTGGCTTTATTAGAGACAAACTTTGAAATTAGATCTTCTAAGATCACAGCAGGATGAGTATTTTCTTTCGGGATCTCACTACCTTCCTGTAAGAACTGATCGCTCCAAGCAGATTCTGGGCTTAGGCCAATATAGTTGTCTCCTAAAAGACCCGCCGTTAAAATGCTCGCGTGTGTATCCTCAGGAATGCGATCAATATCTTTACGAATAAATAATTTCACCTTAGCGCTATAATCGTCCTCGTTGAAGTTGATATCCAAGACTCGACCAACAGCAACCCCAGCAATCGAAACACGCGCCCTGGGTTTAAGCCCCCCCACATTATCGAAGTTGGCATATAGGACATAACCTTCTCCGCCTGAATAGACATCATTTAATCCACTCACTCGTAGCGCCAGCATCAGCAAGGCGAGAATGCCTGCGATCACAAATAAGCCAACGGTAATTTCGACCGTGCGTTTTGACATTTACTTCAAACCCCCAAACATAACCGCTGTTAAGAAAAAGTCTAGCCCTAATATAGCCAGCGAAGAATAGACGACTGTTCGCGTGGTCGCACGACCGATGCCTTCAGAGGTCGGCGGACATTCAAATCCTTGATAAACCGCTATCCAAGTCACCACAGTACCAAACACAATACTTTTAATGATGCCATTAACAACATCCTCATAAAAGTCAACGGAGGCTTGCATGTTAGCCCAATAAGCACCATCATCAACCCCTAGCCATTTCACACCGACCATATAGCCGCCATAAATAGCAACCGCCGAGAAAATCAAGGCCAAAAGCGGCATCGAAATCTGACCCGCCCAAAATCGAGGGGATATCACCCGCCTTAAAGGATCAACGCCCATCATTTCCATGCTAGAAAGTTGCTCAGTCGCTTTCATCAAACCAATTTCAGCTGTGAGAGCCGATCCAGCTCGGCCTGCAAATAGTAACGCAGCGACTACGGGTCCCAATTCTCTGACTAAGCTCAAGGCAACTAACTGTCCTAGAGCTTGCTCAGCACTGAATTTTCTTAAAATATTATACCCTTGAAGGCCCAAAACCATACCGATAAATAAACCTGAAATCACGATGATCACGAGCGAGAGCACACCTACCGAATAAAGTTGCGGAACCAGCAACTTAAACCCAGTGATTGGCCTTGGTCTTGATATGATAGCGCGAATTAAAAAAATGGCGGTCTGACCAAATTGCTCAAAAAAATCTAAACTCGCACGACCGATAGCTTGTACACGTCTAAACAAAGTGAGTTAACCTCCGACTAAATCTTGTGCATAATTTTGAGCAGGATAATGAAATGGGACCGGACCATCTGGCAAGCCTTGTATAAATTGGCGCACCCAGCTTGAAGGATGCTCCATTAACTGTTGTGGATCCCCCTCACCAATCACGCGGCCGTCAGCGATCACATAGGCGTAGTCCGCAATACTAAGCGTTTCAGGTACATCATGAGAGACCACAACGCTGGTCATATTCAAAGTATCATTCAACAAGCGTATCAACTGAACCAACACGCCCATTGAAATCGGATCTTGCCCTGCAAAAGGTTCATCATACATGATTAAACTTGGATCTAGTGCAATCGCCCTAGCTAATGCTGCTCTTCTGGCCATCCCGCCCGACAACTCGCTCGGCATTAATTCTCTTGCTCCTCGTAATCCCACCGCTTGGAGTTTCATTAAGACTAAATCCCGAATCATGTCTTGAGGTAATTTAGTATGCTCTCTAATTGGAAAGGCTACGTTTTCAAAAACATTAATATCTGTGAACAAAGCACCCGTCTGAAACAACATCCCCATTGCTTTACGGGCTAAAAACAGATCTCGTCGATTCATTGAAGAAATGTCTTTCCCATTAAAGAGAATTTCACCTGCTTCTGGCTGAAGTTGCCCACCAATCAGCTTCAATATTGTAGTCTTACCTGAACCACTGGGCCCCATAATGGCCGTGACCTTACCTCGCTGAATCTTCATATTCACATTATCAAAAATAACGCGCTTTCCTCGCTTAAAATGAAGATTGCGAATTTCAATAATATGATCAAGGCCTTGGGTCATCTCATCTCTCACCATGTCTCGTCCTTGCAATCTACCACAGCTTGTTCAAAGGGTGTAAATGTCAAACTAAATTAAGTTATCAAATTAACAATGTGATTGCCGCATTAAGTCTGAAAAGGAAATAAATTCATGATAAAATTCTGGTTATTTTTTTAAATCTTTACCTATGCTAGATACAAAAGTTGACCTGAAAGCGATTGCACGTCATGTGCTTGAGATCGAATCTGAAGCAGTTAAAAAGCTAACTCATAGAATCGATGACACTTTCATCCAAGCTTGCGACATCCTCCTAGCTTGCAAAGGTCGTGTTGTCGTAACCGGCATGGGCAAATCTGGCCACATTGGCGGCAAAATTGCAGCAACCCTAGCCAGCACCGGCAGCCCCGCATTTTTCGTACACCCTGGCGAAGCGAGCCATGGTGATTTAGGTATGATCACCGTCCAGGACGTTATCATTGCGCTTTCCAACTCTGGCGAAACCGAGGAAATCCTCACCATTCTACCGTTATTAAAACGAAATGGCATTGCTTTAATTAGCTTAACCGGGAATCCCCACTCAACTTTGGCACAACAAGCGACTGTAAATTTAGATGTTTCAGTTGAACGCGAAGCGTGTGCTTTGGGTCTTGCCCCAACAGCGAGCACGACTGCTGTACTCGCCATGGGAGATGCCATTGCCGTTGCTTTACTTGAAGCAAAAGGCTTCACCGCACGAGATTTTGCGCTAGCTCATCCTGGCGGCAGCTTAGGTCGACGCCTCTTACTCAAAATTGACGATATCATGCATACTGGCAACGATGTTCCGAAGGTTTCTCATCGCGCAACCCTGAAAGAAGCGTTGATTGAAATGACTCGGTCTCGATTAGGCATGACCGCAATTTTAGACGATGACCATCGCCAAATCGGCCTTTTTACAGATGGTGACTTAAGACGCATCTTCGATCGCGGCTTAGGTGCTCCGAATACCCCGATTACCGACATCATGACACATGGTGGAAAAGTGGTTTCCCCGGGATTACTCGCTGCCGAAGCCTTACGCATCATGGAAAGTATGAAAATCAATGGTCTATTTGTTGTGGATGCTGACAAACGATTACTCGGAGCACTCAATATGCACGACATTTTAAAAGCTGGCGTCCTTTAATGTTTTATAGTGCCCGCACTTTATACGTCACGTTAGGCTTAGTCACTATCCTAGTAATGGGGCTATATTTTATTCAATATAACCTCATTCATACCCCCCCCCTTCAACAAAGGATCCTTCCCAAACAAGACTATATTGATGAGTACGTTTACAATGCAAAGATGCGCCGCTTTAATAAAGACGGGCGACTAATACAGGATTTCCATTTGACTGAATGGACACATTTTCATCACGCTGGGATCGCTTATTTCGTAGAACCCTATTTGATTCTGCATTCACCTACAGCGATATGGTCTATACGCTCTCTGAAGGGCCAAACTTTACAAGCCCATTTGGGCGATAAATTAAACGCGATTCAGCTCTCTGATCAAGTTAACATTCATCACACAACCCAAAACAAACCGTCTTGGCGCCTGACAACAGAACGTTTAGAATTTTTATTGAACGAAAATCGCTCTCGAACGAGCGCCCCTGTTAGAATTGAGCAATCATCCTTGATTATCGATGCAATTGGTGCTGAAGCTGACTTGGACAAAGGAACTATTCAACTCAATGAAAAAGTTAAAACGATATATAGTCTTCACAGCTAAATTTTCTGGGCTCTTAGTCACAGCGATAACAGGCGTCTATGCATCGTCGATTGCACCGCTTCCTATTGAAATTCAATCTGATACCGCAGTGTGGGATCAAAAAACGCAACAAGCTGTTCATACTGGAAACGTCGTGATGAAGCAAGGCGACAAAACTTTAAAAGCCAATGAATTAATTATCGAAAAAAATGATGCCGGCGCTATCCAAAAACTAATTGCCAGGGGGAACCCTGCCATCTTCGATGGCGCACTGACCGAGAACAATCCAACCTCCATCAAAGGGCATGCTCAAACGATATTCTTTTTTCCGAGTAACGAACGACTTATTTTAAAAGGCGATGCAGAGCTTACTCAAGCTCAAAATATTTTTAAAGGCCCTGAAGTTGCTTTCGATTTTGCATCCAAACAAATTACAGCTCAAAGCTCTCCTTCCAGTCGCCCAACACTCATTTATCAACCCGAAACACCTTAAAAATCATGCTAAAACTGACCGTCAATGCCTTATCTAAAAACTATCAATCTCGCGCTGTCGTTAAGTCTGTTTCATTCAGCTTAAGTTCAGGAAAAGTCTTAGGTTTGCTTGGCCCCAACGGTGCTGGAAAAACGACCTGCTTCTACATGATTGTCGGCCTCATTCATGCCGATCAAGGTCAAGTTTTACTCGATAAACATGATCTAACGCATTTACCAATGCATCTTCGCGCAAAATTAGGATTAGGATATTTACCGCAAGAAGCCTCCGTCTTTAGAAAATTAACGGTGAGAGATAATATTTTAGCTATCTTAGAAACAAAGCCCGAGCTTGATAAAAAAACTCGCGAACAAAAACTAGAGGGGTTGATTAAGGATTTTCACCTTGAAAAAGTCCAAGATACGCTTGGCATCAGCTTATCAGGCGGAGAACGACGACGGGTGGAAATAGCAAGGGCCTTGGCTTCTGATCCTAAATTCATTCTGCTCGATGAGCCTTTTGCGGGTGTCGATCCCATCTCAGTTTTTGATATCAAAGCACAAATTAAGATGCTCACCAATCGCGGAATTGGAATCCTCATCACCGATCACAATGTACGCGAAACCTTAGCGATTTGTGATGACGCGGTCATTATGAATGGCGGTCAAGTGATCGCAACAGGAACACCTGACTTTGTTCTCAATCATCCTGAAGTCAGAGCAGTCTATCTCGGAGAGCAATTTAAGCTCTAATATATATCCTTCACATCTGAATTTTCGGGTTTGCTTGTCGGTCCGTAGCTCGTAAGAGCGTAGGCAGGTACCCGAAAAATCATCTGTTGTGCGTATAGTGAGGCCTTGTGACTGAATTGATATCCAGTTATATCTGTACTCTCCACCTTTCTAAGATAATTCCTGTATTATATGAGTAAGGCTTACTATTTCGGAGCACTGTCTTGAAGCCAACTCTCTCAATACAAATAGGTCATCAGTTGACGATGACCCCACAGTTGCAGCATGCCATTAAATTATTACAGCTGTCTGCCTTAGAGTTACAGGCTGAGATTGAAACCTACATTGAGACCAACCCACTTTTAGAGCGTCAGGAAGATACAGAACAGAGTGACCTAGCTGAAATTGAGGCTGCATTTATGGCTCAATCGCTATCAAAACCTTCTCAGACTCTAGATAGTGATACGGCCCTTGATATCCTACAGCAAAGAACAACCGAACCCTCACTCAGAGAGCATCTTACTTCACAGTGGAATCTCACCCCTGTTTCAGAGACAGAACGAGTGGTTGGTGATTTGATTATTGATGCTATTAATGAAAATGGATATCTAGAAACCACTTTAGAAGAAATCTGTCTGACATTACAATCACAATTCAAGATCAAGGTTAATGAAGTCCATGAAGTGCTACTTAAAGTGCAAAAACTTGATCCTATCGGGGTTGGAGCCCGTGACCTAAAAGAAACACTCATGCTTCAATTGAGGAATCTACCTGCTACAACACCTTGGCGCAAACAAGCGATTGAACTCGTTTCACTCTATCTACCTGTTTTAGGTCGTCGTGATTACAGCGCCCTCAAACGCAGATTACAGGTGACGCTAGATGAATTGAAGCAAGTTATTCATCTTATTCAAACACTGCACCCAAGGCCGGGTTCCGTCATTGGAAAACAAGAATCTGATTATATCGTCCCTGATGTTTTTGCTGTAAAACAGCATCGGCACTGGAGCGTCTTTCTCAATCCCAATAATATGCCTAAACTTAGGATCAATCCTGAATATATTAATATTGCTCAGCGTTCTAGCTCGTCCAGAGAGCATACTTTTTTAAAGAACCATCTTCAAGAAGCTAAATGGTTTTTAAAGAGTTTAGAAGCTAGAAATGATACTTTAATAAAAGTGTCTCAATGTATCGTCGATAAACAGCAAGGATTCCTTGAGCATGGGGATATCGCGATGAAACCGTTGATCTTACAAGATATAGCAAACGAAATTGGGATGCATGAATCTACTGTCTCCCGTATCACAACACAAAAATTCATCCATACCCCTCGAGGAATTTATGAGTTAAAGTATTTCTTTTCTAGTCATTTAGAGACTGCCTCAGGCAATGATTGTTCTTCACGAGCAATCCAAGCCTTAATCAAACAATTTATAGATCATGAAAATAAAACTAAGCCACTCAGCGATCACCAACTCGCTGTACTCTTGACTGAGCAAGGTATTAAAGTTGCAAGACGAACGATAGCCAAGTATCGTGAAGCTATGGCAATTCTGCCTTCCAATGAACGAAAACAGATTTTATAAAGGCCAAAGGAGTTGACAATGCAAATCAATATCACTGGACATCATGTTGATGTGACCCCAGCATTAAAAGAATATGTCACGAGCAAATTCCAGAAAATTCAACGCCATTTCTCTAATATCACGAATGTGCATGTGATTTTATCCGTTGATAAAAAATTTCAGCAAAAGGCTGAAGCAACTGTTAATATGTCCCGCTCAGAGCTTTTTGCCGAATCACAAGATGAAGACATGTATGCGGCAATTGATGCGCTCGTCGACAAGCTTGATAGACAAGTGATTAAACATAAAGAAAAATTACACGATCGTGGAAACGGTGGTGATACCCCACTTAGCTAATTTTTTATGAAAATACATGATATCTTGACCCCAGAACGAACTTATTCTGGGGTTTCGCTTAAAAGCAAAAAGAAAGTTTTGGAATTCGCTGCTGAAACCATCGCCAGAACTTATCCTGGTCTATTCTCAGAGGATATTTTCGAAACACTCTGTGCTAGAGAGCGTTTAGGTAGTACCGCATTAGGACATGGTGTTGCATTGCCCCATGCTCGGCTGCCTTTTCTTCAAGAACCCTTGGGCCTTTTGATACGTTTGCGTGAAGGGGTCTCTTTTGATAGCGAGGATAATACTCCGGTTGATTTGATTTTCGTACTAGTTGTTCCTCAAACTACAACAGATCTACATTTGCAGCTGCTTGCTCAAATTGCAGAAATATTTAGCCAAGCTGAATTTAGAGAAAGTCTGCGCAAAGCAGCAACATCAGAAGTCTTATATGAGTTGGCAACAAGTTGATTTTCTAAGTTTAATCTTATCCATTCAAGATCAATATCCTAACCTCAACTTTCAATGGTTATCAAAGCGCTCATCTCAAATCAAACGACCCATCTTCCCTTATTTTGGCCCCTATCATCCTTCGTTACCACCCAATATTGCTTTATTTGACTCTACAATAGCGCCACGACCTGAGAATCTACCTGAACGGGTATCGGTTGCGATCTTCTGCGAATGTTGTCATGAAATACCCAATTATCCTGATAGAATTCTGTTAAGAACATCTAGTACTCTTCAAGAAATCTATGAAACCCTCTATCCCACCGTACAAATGGCATGTAGTCCACAAGTGATCCAACATGGCACTTTTCTCAGTATTTTTGACAAAGGGGTATTGCTGGTAGGAGAAAGTGGCACTGGCAAAAGCATGGCCGCTCTACATCTAATAGAAAAAGGTCATAGACTCATCTGCGATGACGCGCCCCAACTCACTCGAATTCAACCTCACAAAATAGTAGCTAGTTGCCCATCTAATATTTACGGTTTACTTGAAGTGCGTGGTTTAGGTATTTGGCAAATTCCAAGATTATTTGGTAACGTTTCAGTTCAACCTCGAAAAAACTTAGATCTTGTTATCCGGCTTATCAAACCGAACACCATGACAACAACCCCAGACCATAAATTAAAGCCGCGGTATCAGACATTAAAACTGCTGAATGTCGACATCCCTGAAATCATGATCGAAACGTTGCCCGGGCAATATCTGGCAAGCCAAATCGAGGTTGCTGTACGTGGCTGGATAGATCATTCTGCTGCTTCAACCACACCAACTCCCCTCCCTCAAACCACAGGAGCCGTACTATGCGACTTCTAATCGTCAGCGGACGCTCAGGATCAGGCAAAACAATTTCGCTCAATGCCCTTGAAGATCTAGGGTTTCACTGCATCGACAATCTGCCTGTCGAGATGCTACCGACCATCACCACCTATTTACAACAAATGCATCCCAAGCTTGCCGTCAGCATAGACGCCAGAAATCTTCCAAGCGATGTGAACGTCTTAAAAGAGGTAATCAGCCAACTTAAAGAACCCGAACGAGAATTAGATATCCTCTACCTCGATGCACAAGAATCTGAGTTGCTCAGGCGATTTAGCGAGACACGTCGTAGACATCCTCTGACAAAAATTGGTTTATCTTTAAATGAAGCCATTCAACAAGAAAAAGAACTACTTGGCTCTCTTGCCAATATGGCCAATATTACTATTGACACCAGTTATTTATCCAAACCTCAATTATCTAGCTTGATTCGTAGTCGCGTTGCTCGTGAAAATGAATCCTCACTGCAACTTCTGATTCAATCTTTTGGTTTCAAAAATGGTTTACCAAGTGATGCAGATTTTATTTTTGATGTTCGTTGTTTGCCGAACCCTTATTGGCAGACTAACTTGAGAATGCTAAATGGTTTAGATTCAGACGTGGTTCAGTATTTAGAACAGCAGAGCACAGTTAAAAAAATGGTTGAAGATATCATGGGATTTTTGGAGAATTGGATCCCACATTTCGAATCTGACAATCGCAGTTATCTAACTGTTGGTGTAGGTTGTACAGGTGGGCGTCACCGGTCAGTCTATATTGTGGATCAATTATTGAAACGAACCAAATCATTACGGTGTAACGTTCAAGTTAGACATCGTGATCTATAAATAAAAAGAGCAAAAAATGAGTGTAGGTATCTTACTTGTCACGCACAGCGGCATTGGCAACGCACTACTTAATACCGCCTATAATACATTTGGAAATTTACCCCTCCCTATCACACAACTATCTGTCAGTCGCGATCCAGACCCTGAATTAATGGTCACTAAAGCTGCATATTTGGTCAAGAAATTAGATTCAGGTCAGGGCGTACTGATTGCAACAGACATGTATGGCTCGACACCCAGCAACATTGCACAGAATCTTCAGAATCTTGGGTATCCAATTCGAATTGTATCTGGTTTAAATTTACCGATGCTTTTCAGAATTCTAAATTATCCATTTTTAAGCTTATCAGAACTCGTTGAAAAAGCGCTTTCCGGTGGCAAAGAAGGAATCGTTGAAAGCATTCAAACGAATTCTCAACACCATTACGCGGCTCAAATAGCATCACCTTGCCCTAACAATCTCCAGGAAAAATGCGACCACCATGATTAGAAAAAAAGTTCAAATTATTAACGCACTAGGGTTACACGCACGTGCTGCTGCAAAATTTGTTCAAATTGCCGGGCGCTACCACAGTGACATCGTGGTATCACGCGATGGCAAAACAGTCAATGGTAAAAGCATCATGGGTGTGATGATGTTGGCAGCGAATAAACAAAGTTGGATCGAACTCATGATCAATGGCCAGGATGAAGAAATGGCATTAGAAAATCTCGAATCACTGATCAGTAACCGTTTTGGAGAAACTAGTTAATGGACGATTCAGATTACACTCCTCTTTACAGAGCTAAATCAAGCGGTGAAAAATTATTTGATCATGTCTGTCAAAGATTCAGCGATGCTTTTCAGGCTGAAATGCCTAACATAATGATGGGAACGCATTGGTTCACTCTAAAACAGAAAGACTCTACAATACTTTATATAGATCATTTGCCCCTCCATAAAAATGGATTTGAATATTCTTTTTGGAATATCAAAGCAACTTTCATCAATGGACAACCCAACAAAACAGTAACAATAAACTATGAATATAGATATGAGTATACAAATCACCCATCTCCACCTCGTCTATACTCATTGGGACCTATCAGATAGAGTGTCCTAACTACTAACGTTGATATCCCCCCTTCGCAACTCAATTTTCCGAAGCGCAGTTCGGGGTTTTTTGGGATATATACCCACAACAGATGATTTTTCGGGTAGGCGCCGAGCGTTCGAGACGCAGGAGTGTACACAAAGTACATGTCTGCGATGAGAATCGCGAAGGCAACAACCCCGAAAATTCAGCTGTGAAGGGTATATCGTGATCCCGCACAGCGGTCATCTGAATCGCATAAGCGGCCAAGGGCGCGTGAATAATAGATTCCGCATCACACGCTGCGCACTTCGTGCGCTTATCGCTGTGCGGAATGACGTCATTACAAAGCAACCCTGCCTTCAAAAACTCCGAACTGAGATTTCCGAGTATGCTTGTCCGTCCGTGGCTCGTAAGAGCGTACGTAACGGAAAAATCAACGCTTGTGCATACAGGGAATCAATTTGGCTTTCGCTGCTTTCGTGGCGGTTCTTCTTCAGGTGATTGATTATTATCTCGATCATATTTCTTTCGCTTTTTCGTACCACTATAACTCGAGAATAAAACATCCACCTCAAGTTCCTTGATGCGATTCTTGACCGTTCTATAAATTGCTTCACTGAATACGCTTAGCGGATTCTCAGCGCAATATTGAACGAAACTTGAATAAGATGAGAAGTCCTGATCTTTTAAAATCGACTTTTCATTTGGGCAGCTTTCTAGCACGTCCTGTCCAAAGTAATCATATAATTGTATGAAAAAACTTCTCATCTGTTCTTTTGAAAAACTCAGCGCCTCTGAGATCTGCTCAGATTCCTCTGGAGAGAGATGAATTTTTTCACATGGCTCGTATTCATAAAGGTCTAAACTATCGCTGATATGCTGCTGTATGGCTTTTAGTAGACGAACAGGAAGATTTTCTATTCTATCCAATAAATTATCTGATGCATCGTTTACTTGCTTTTTCTTTAAAAGATGTGCATCCATCCATTTCAATAAATTATTAAAGTTTAATGTTCTATCCTGCGTATACGGATGACCATAATTACTTTCCAAGAGTCTTTGAGTAACACCATACGAACATGAGGGCGTGTCTGGCATAAGATTATCTGTACAAGTAGTCTCTATATTTTCTACCAATCCGTTAGTGAAATTAAATTGATCCTCAGAATAGACAGCTCGTTTATCAATATTATGTCCACGATTGATTTCCCCAACTGTATGAGCAAAAACAATTTTATTACCTTCCATCGTAAATCCACAGTCTAGAATAGCATCTTGATCATTCACTGCAATCCAAAAATATGCAATGAGGCATTTATCAAAATCACTGATAATAGCATGATTCTGTGTGTTATCTACAAAAGCTGCTGTAGCAGACATCCAAGGATTGGTATCACTTAAATAACGCCACGCATTATGGATACGATGTCGATAATATGCAACCAGTGCTGATTGATGGAGTCCGTTTACATATTCGAGTGGCAAAACATGATCTTGCTTAGGATGTGCTGGAACACCGTATCTAATTAAAAGGGCTTCTAATAAATTCCTATCCTGACTATATTGATAAAGCCAAGACTCCATTGAATGAAACTTATATAACTCAATCACTTCTTTGGATGGCAGAATTTTCTGATTCATCGTATCATTAAAGTCTCTCCAGTATAATGTACAGTTTTCACCCTGTATGTGAAGCCCAATAGTATCCGCAGGAATAAAGTCTGCCGGAATTCTATGACAATCGGCTGGCAACATCCAAACCCCATGATATCCATCCAATGCAGGTGATAAAAGATATTCCCTCTTCAAATAGTTTAATATTTCTGGTCGTATCTCATGCCAACTTTTATGGCTATCCATCTGACCATAGCGTTCTGCTAAAGTACGAACTAGCTGCTTTTGCTTCTCAGACATTGAGCGCATAGAGTTTTCATCAAATTGAGTGAGCCGTCCTAAATCTAATTCAGCATTATTCATTTCAATATCTAAAGACCTTACAGCAGGTATTCGGAGTAATCTACCGATAATATCTTCGTAGCGAGCTCGCTCTTCGCTATCTGGCGCTGTTCCATTTAATCGGAATCGAGCGTTATCAAGCATACTATTATTATTAAAATGAGCTGTCTGGGCAATTGAAGGCTCATCCAAGAGAACATGAACCGTTTGTGAGTGAGCCCCACAGATTGACTGGAGCAGTGCGGATGCCTTATCCCAGCCACTAATCATTTGGGAAAATCTCTCTAGAAGTCTTTCGACCACTTTATGATGCCCATTCGATGCAGCTTCCTTGAAAGCGTTCGATATGATTGTTGGATTCCAAAATTGACTACTAGCCTCGCTCAATAAGAAATCAACGATATTATGAGAGCCCGCAGAAGCAGCAAGTTCAAATGCAGCACATATCACACCATCTGTTCGTAGCCCAGAAAACATATGTTTAAAGATTGGCTCGCATCCAAATTGAGCAGCTTTAAATAGTATGTCTTTCCTAAAATCTGTTGAGCTAGCATATTGTTCTTTGAAAAGTGTGACAGTAGCTATATGCCTTGCTTTAAAATGATTGCAAATCCTTTCATCGTTCGTTTCTTCAGACATGAATGAAATGAGATTGCTCTTCGGAGAGTGGCTTAGAGCATCACTCGACTTATCAGCAAGTTCTAAAAATATGTCATCTGTCATATTTGAAGAGAGATCGGTATATCTCGAAATCATTTCGGAAATTGATTGGTGGCCATTTTCTTCGGAGATCATATAAGCCAGTCTTAAGTTAAAATCATTCATATCTGTAGCGCGCTTATCAAGAAGAAGTTCTACAGCAGCCTCACAACCTCTGTATGCTGCGATTTTTAAAGCTCCCTCGTATTCTAAGAGACTGATATCATTTTCGCAATGAGTGAACAGAAATTGAAAAACGTCATCATATTTTTTATCAACAGAGAGTTTAAATGCAATTTCCTGCTCGCCGCTTTTTAGAATATTTTCAAGCAAAATACAAACAACATCCGAGTTCTTTTTCTCAATAGCGACTTTTAAAGAATCAACCTTGGAACAAACATCAAACCGTTCGGAATAATGCTCTAATAAAACTTGAATAATCTCTGAATGTCCGAAAGCAGTATGTCTCAACAAACAATCGACTGAATTCAAGCTCCATTCAAAATGATTTTGCAGGAAAATTGAATAAAGTTCATCTATTTGCTCAGATATTTTAATCGCAACACATTTATCATGATCATTGACAACGTGACCATAATTAGACAAAAGCGAACGGAATAGCTCTCGGCCCTTTGGACTCGTCACTGCTGATAATTTTAAAATTAAGCCTTTATCCTCCGGGCTAAATAACGCTCCATACTTACCGCCAAGTATGTCGACATAAACTCCCAAATCGCGAAACTCTTTGGCTGCTTGGATATATGTCTGCATGATAATATGAGCATCACTCGTATGTTCTAAATTTAATAAAATAGCAACGATATTGATGGCTCCCTTCCGCAGCGCATCAAGAACCAGGTTCTCACTCGTGGATTTTGAAATTTTATGACTGAAATTTTCAACAACAAATTTCAAAAAATGAATCTTCTGATTTTCGACAGCATATTGTAGAAGCGCCTTCAAATCATTTTTAGAAACTTTGTAAATACATCTCCTCAGTAATAAATCATTTACTTCAGTATCCTCTCGAGAAATAGATGCTTGTATGGCTTTGAAAATATGTTTTGATCTTATCGAGGCAGGGAAGTTTGAAATGAGAAAATTGATCGTTTTTGAAGCATTAGATCTCGCGGCTTCCAAAAAAAGTTGGTCTGGTTCAAATCCTGGGAAGCAAGATAATACTTCAATGAGAAATTCTGGAAGATCAATATTAATACATTCCTGGATTGCTTTTTCTAATTCTAACTTGGGAATTTGGTCGGCATAGTTGAGGATCAGATTTCTGAAGATTCTCTTATTGCGAAATGCTAAGCTTAGAGGACTAATCCGCTCTACAATCGATGTGGGTCTTATCTGACTGTAATTTGGTTTAAACCAACCGTTTAAAATAGAGCTAACTTCTTCAGAATTATTAGACTGAATAGCCTCGTATAGCTTCTGCCCTTTACGAGTAAAAATCTCTAATGCCGACAAAAAGCTTTTAAACATATAAAAGACCAATTTAAAATTTCTTGATGGTTCTTTTTAGACTATTATTATTGTATTTGAAATAAAAAAATGACCTAAGGTATTAAATATCAGATAAAAGGTTAGCTATATCCCAAAGATTTACTAGCAATTATAATAAATCTCATCAAGAGGAAAACCACTTTCAGAGCAAATGGGCATGTAGGTAATTTAGCAAGAATCAGTCTGATTTTTTTTAGCCTGATTCTGTCTTACAAATTCTTCAAACTCCTCAACAGGCATTGGTTTACCAAAGTAATATCCTTGAATCATATCACATTCATGCTTAATCAAATAATTTAATTGGGCTTCAGTTTCAACTCCTTCAGTAATCACACGGAGCTTGAGTGAATGCCCCAATTGAATAATACCTTTTGTAATTTCAGTATCATCATCAGCGCTAGTGACATCCATGATAAAAGCCCGATCAATTTTTAGTTTTTGAATCGGAAATCGCTTCAAGTAGCTGAGCGAAGAATACCCCGTACCAAAATCATCTATTGCTAGCTCAACACCTAAATTTCGAAGTTCTGTCATTGTTTCGATTGTTTTTTGCAAATCTTTGATAACCATTCCTTCTGTTAATTCAAGTTCAAGCTGATGGGGCGATATACCGGTCACCTCAATTGCTTCTTTTACCCTAGAAACGAGATCGGTTTGAATAAATTGCTTGGCCGAGACATTGACACCAATTTTAAGACCGGTAATTCCTTTTGCGTTCCATTTCGCAATCTGACGACAGGCTTCTAATAGAACCCATTCACTGATAGGAATAATGAGCCCTGATTCTTCAGCTGCTGTGATAAATACATACGGTGCGATTTGTCCGCGTTCTGGATGAAACCAACGGATCAACGCTTCCCCACCAACGACTTGACCTGTCGTTGTGATAACTTGCGGCTGATAAAATAATACAAACTGATTTTGCTCAAGCGCATAGTGCATCTCACCTACAATCGTACGCCTAGCTTCGACTTGTTGATTCATGCCCTTTTGATAAAATTCAAAAGCAGTCTGCTCATTCGAGGCACGATTGGCAGCTATAGTTGCATTTTGAATCAAATCTTCCCCTGTTTTTCCGCTACTTGAAAAAAGTGAAATTCCAATTCTAAGATCACAAACGACCATTTTGCCGTCAATCTCAAAGGGCGCATTACATCTCTCATGGAATTCCTGAACAAAATTAGCAATTTCAGCGGGGTCCTCAAGATTCGATTCTACGAACCCAAATTCACTATCACCTACGCGGCCCAAGGTGGCGTCAATAGAAATATACTGCTGTATTCGTTCGCTGGCAGCTCTGAGTAATTTATCACCAATTTCTTGCCCAAATGCATCCACAATTTCTTTTATATCTTCCATCAAAATAACAAACATAGGAAATGTTTTGTTTTCTTTTTTAGCATGATCGATTGTTCGATTAACTCTGTCTAAAAATAGAGTCTTATTCGGTAAATCAGTGGCCTGGTCATACACTGTCAATTGCATGAGCTCTTTAGCAACTTCCATTCGACTCGTGATATTTAACCCAAAAATAGAAACCATTCCTTTATCTTCTGCCTCACAAAATCTTACCGCAATAACCTCATCACCACAGGTCTGATCGATTTCCTCGATGGCACCATTTTCTAAAACAGATTCAATAATCGCTATTTTATCTTCAGGCAACAAATCACCTTCTTCAATGGCCCACTCCTTTAACAAGATTTCTGAAGCAGGATTAGCGTATATCAACCTGCCTGCCGAGTCACAATGTAGAACAGGATTCGGATTAATCACATGAAAGTCTGCAAGTCGCTTATATTGTTGATTTTTTTCTGTCAGCGCTTTTATGCGCTTAAACTGTAAGTAATTGAATATTCCCACCCCCCCGAGCACCGTTATAGCGAAGGCATTGAGTACTATAGAAAAATTTAACTTAATTAAATCCAGCATGTGGCTTATGGATTGGGATTTTTATTAAATATAGAAGATTTTACTCATTCTAAGCGAGAAATCTAAAACGACCTATCGCCATTCTCTGTCGAAAGTAGAATGGTTTTTATCTCTTAATCCAGTTGTAATGGGATTAATTCCATATAAACACGATTTAATACTATGGATTTAAAGACCAACAACGAAGATGTCCTTGATGAAAATTTCCTGAACACAGCGCGCGCTGCATTAAAAGTACTGAATTTAAATACATTACCCGAGACAAGGAATCACTTGAGCCATATTCGCCTAGAAAAATTAAAAGCGCTTAAACCTAGAGATGTCCAATCAGTTTCTCTCATGCTTAAGCAGGATAAGTATATAGCTGATATACAAAAAGCATACAATTTTCTAAACACACACTTCGATCAAGCTGCTTTCCTTCTACACTCTATAAAGACCAGCACCAAAAAAGAATCTGTCAGTAAACATGGCTGATGCTATTCCAATCATCTTCTCTTTAGTCAGCAGCGCATCTAGCGGGCTGTCTAAATTTTTAGGGGTAGGTTCTGCTTTACTGCACATCAAACAAGTCTACGACTCAAAAATCCCTTGGTATCAAAAAGTACCCGCGTTTGCAGGTCACTTACTGCATGCCACCGCAAGCGCTCTCGCAGGCACCTTGATTTTAGTTGCCTTGCTTGGTGCAACTATCACGTTTATAACCCCAGTCTTGATTATAGTGAGTGCAACGAGTTTTATTGATAATCTGTTGTTATCTTTTCGTCACATCGCGGAATTTTTTCACTATAAAAAAGAGATTTTCCGACTGGCAAGTACATTACAAATGGATCGTAATATTTTGAACTCTCACAATAAAGGCTTTTTTGATTTCACGAAAGTGACGCCAGCGATGATAGACTGGATTAAAAATGATTTTCAAAATAAGCCCGAAAATAATGAATTGATAATAGGACTAAAAAAGGCGTTACCCATCTATCTCGAAAAAAGAAAAGAAATTGAAATGTATAGAACAAATATTTCAACACTTAAAAAAGAACTATCCGAATTACAGCCCAGTCGATTGAGGCGAGCATTTGATCGCGCCAAAGTCTCGCTCGGGGCTAGAAAACCAGAATACATGCAATTTGAGCCTCTGGCATTAAATACCGTTATTCAATCAAAAACCACCGCACTGACCCAAGTCGCAAATGAACTAATGATGAGAAGGGAATTTCTCAACACTAACAAAGACATGATCGATAATCGAGTTGATATTTTTAGACTCCAAGAAGACCTTCGCAGGAGTTATGAACTCTACCAAGCCTTCACAGACGCCAACCATAAACGAAATTTTTTGACTCTGAAATTACCTGCGAGCATGACTGTCCTCGTTATAGCTGGTACCGTATGTGGTTTGGGTATTGCGGCTCTCACAGCACCAGTCACTGCAGCGGTAGCAACCGCTTTAGTCGGAGCCGCCTTAATCGCTGGCGGTGTGAGCACTCTGATAGGAGTTGTGATGTTTTTTAAAACTCGTAATCGAGAAAAAAACAACAAAAAAGAGGGAGAAGATATTTATCTCAATACTATAGTCGATACAGAATCTATAGCAATCTATCGTGAGACGCCTCTTTTCAAGCATGGCAGCCAATATGGTAGAAAAGACCAGGAATTCCAAGAAAAAATTGCTGAGAAAGCCAAGGCAAGCCTCCCTGTTGAAATGATACCAGAACAAGCCAAAAAACAAGCTCAAACTTGGTCTGATTGGATCAAAGCCCCCTTTGAAGGGTTGAGAGAGCGTTATAAGCCAAAAACCGACAAAACGAGTCTAGAAGCTTACTCTCCCATCGGCCGATCGGAACAGCAGCCGCCTGCCTCTAAAATGAAGCTGGACTAGGGCGTGTCCCTAAAGTTTCAACCACACAAGTATTGCGACGACAGTTAATGCTGCCATGAACATTACTTTTGTTTTATCATATACCCTTCACACCTGAATTTTCGGGGTTGTTGCCTTCGCGATTCTCATCGCAGTCATGTACTTTGTCTACACTCCTGC
>JAXMEB010000003.1:547500-809849 GCA_046348545.1 Gammaproteobacteria bacterium | reverse complement strand
CTATTCTTTAAGGATATATTGTATGCAGTATAGAAAATCAATCATATCTGTCGCTATTCTCATCTTGAGCATTTTGGTTACAGGATTTACGAATCTTACACACCCAATTGATCCCCCCAGAAAGCCCATTCCTGGTGACCCAGATCCAGAAGCAGGCATTGTTGTCAAATTTGATAGCACAGCAGAAGACATCTTGGCTGATTCTAGTCAAAATATTAAATTCAAGGCTCTATTATATTCTGGCAATACTAAAATTCGTCATCTGAGCATTGGTTTATTTGATCAAGCCCCAAAACGATTTAGACTCATCGATGATGCCTGTGGGTTTGTGGCGGATGAAACATATTATGCTGCCGCCTCCTTTCCTGAGGATAAAAACTCATGGCGAGGAATTACCTTCGCTCCTTTCTTACCGGGCTTATCAAAAACCGATTCTGAAATCAAACCCATTCTAGACACATGGATTAAATTTTTTAATCAATCAGGTTGGAAAACTGTCGATCCTGAGCCTGAAAAGGATAGCTGGGTTCCTTATCAATTACCTTATAGTGGCATTCCTGATGCGTCGGTTTATCAAATATGGAGCTGTGATAAACACAAAGCCACGATAGTCGTCTATAAAAAAAATATCTCGCCTAAAGAAAAAGAAACTTTTTATATGAGAATCATGCTTGATAATTAAAATAAAGGATAGAAAATGAATGCTGATGATGTATATCACATTTTTCAAAATAAAGCAGATGCAACTCAAGATTATTTAGCCTCATTTGGTGATGATGGGGTTAAGCGTAATGCCGCAATCAACAACGCATATTTGAAATTATACAAAGAAGACCCAACTTTTATCTGGCTTGCAGCAGCCGTGCTAGGATCTGAAAAAGTTGGTCAAAATCTGCAAGCCGCAGCCGTAGGAGAATTTTCGGTCATAAACGGAGCTGACTTCAACCTTCTACGTAACCAGCTTTCAGAGGGAAATCAAAAAATATTTGAACACATGATCTCAAGATATCTTACCTATAAGGAGGTGGGAATAGAAGGTTTGAGGCAGCTTAATCAAAGTAAATATGCACGATTATTTGGGGAGGCTGAAATATTTTCGTTATTTGAAGAGCACCAAGTAAATTGTAATGCCTATAAAAATACCGCTACCGAATTAGGATTGTCAAAATATGATCCTAGGGTAATTGAGCATTTTATGCTGGATCATAAAAATCGAGAAAATGTCGAAAATGTAGCTATTGGCTTTATGGTTATTGAACAAGATGCTGTTCAGTTCATGTATATTGATAATGTTGTGAAAATGTTGACAGACCCTATATTTGTCGGCATTGGTGAGAAGCTGGGATTGACCGGCGTTTCAATTGACGGCATTTTTTATTCTTTTTCAGAATATATAAGAGACCCCTCTGATTTAAATGAACGTATTGAATATTTTCGAGCAATCATTGAAAAAGTTGGTGCACTATATCAAGACCACGACAAGCTAAACGACTTTATGCGCTCAGTTGAGGTGGCTGCATTAAGAAGTATATTTAACACCAACCCCTATAAAGAGTCTCTCAACAATATAGGCGGATTCGCAACACTAGAAAAATTTTCTGAGCACAATTCTTCTTTTGAAGATAAAGTTGATGCTTTTATAAAGGCTAATAGCAACGAACCTCATCTCGGATTTTATAAAGTCGCACGGCCTGAGATTATTGAGGAAGCGCTGACTCAGTCAAATATTATGTTATCAAATCTCGACTTGAATCAATTAATTAATTTAGTCGACAGCAGTCAACTATCCATTCCTCAAAACGAAGTTGAACCACTCATTCCACAAGATTTGTACATATCACTCGATTTAAGTGACACCAATTATCAAATCGTACATGCAACAAGAGCAGATTTTCAAGCCTCCCCATTCTTTACCGCTGAAAATATGAATGGTTCTATTGTCCATTGGGGTAAAAGCGTTCCTTGGATGGCACCTTCTGCCGCTATTGTAGAGACGCCAAATGGAAAGATATTTTACTACGATATGTTTGGGCTTACGAAAGGCATTACATTTCCCATGATGGTTGATGCCTCAACGAATACCTTGCTTACGGTGCCGGTCGATCGAAATGGAAATTACCAAGATGGAAATACATTAGATTTTATAAAAAACAATATTAGCCTGTTTAGCGATCCAGGGCATATTGTCAATAACAATGCTCTAAAGCTAGAGATTATTCATAACATGCCTCATGCAGCGCGTATGGTTCATCAGCAAGCCGCGGAACATGCGATTTCAAAGCGCATGAATGATATCAGAGAACTCAAGCTTAGCGACGTCATCAAATATGGAAACGATTCAATTCAAGGGCTAGAAGAGTCATCACTCTCAAATGTCAGAGTCTCGACCTCATCCTTACAAGATGATGGTGATTGGCGTTGCTTTGGCTATGATGGAATTGATACATCCGAGGTCATCAATCCATACGGTGGATACGGCAACCATATTGTTGAGATGTGCATTCCAAAAAACCCGTATTATTGGGAACAATAAGGAAACTTGAAGTATTTTTGAAAGAAGCCGCAGAGCGCCCGACATGTCTCTCCAAAGCTTTCGAGGGTGGCGAGATGTGCGAAACCTGGCGGCATGCATGTTCCGGACAAGTCTTCCTACGCTGAAGCTTCGGGGAGACGTTCCGCGGCAAGTAGCAATTGTATTAATTATGCAACAAGGCGAAATGAATTATTTTCGAAACAACGAAAAGCGCAGAAAAACCACCTATCCACAATCCAATAAACCAAAGCCATTCTTTTTGTTTCTTAGTAATGCGCTTCATGACTCGCTTTTCCTCTAAAAACATAATAGCTGTACCCCGTATAAGCCAAAATAATCGGCAACATGATCAATGCACCTATCAATAACAGTGATTGAGAAGGTGCTGCCGCAGCAGCTTCCCATAGCGTTACCTTAAAAGGAACCACCCAGGGCCACAAACTAAAACCTAAACCAATAAATCCTAATATAAAAATACCCTGACTTAAAATAAAGGGCCTAATTTCACGTGCTGTATGTAAATCTCGCCACAAGAATACGAACATGAGGAGCGTTATCAAGGGTATAGGCATCAACCAGAAAAAATTAGGTATCGTAAACCAAAGCGTGGCAACCCCTTCATTCATATAAGGCATGCTAAGACTAACCAAGGCTAGAAAAAATCCGACATAAACCAGTACATAACTTGCGGTTTTTCGAGCCCAAACTTGGGTTGAATTTTCAGTTTTCATAACAAGCCATGCACTACCTTGAAGTGCATATCCAAACACAACCGCTATACCTGTCATCACACTAAAAGCATTTAACCAGTCAAATGGCCCTCCCGCAAAAGCTCGTCCTCGCACCTCAATCCCTTGAATGAAGCCACCTAAAATCATACCCTGCATAAACGCGGCTAATAGGGATCCAAAATGAAACGCATAGTCCCACAAGATGCGCTGCTTGCCTTGTGCTTTAAATCGAAATTCAAAAGCCGTCCCCCTAAAAATCAAACCTAACAGCAT
Organism: Gammaproteobacteria bacterium; assembly: GCA_046348545.1. GTDB lineage: Bacteria > Pseudomonadota > Gammaproteobacteria > Berkiellales > Berkiellaceae > JAXMEB01. The sequence goes on along the minus strand of JAXMEB010000003.1, from coordinate 806,312 downwards.
CAATATGATCGGAATGTAAAACGCAGGCATTACAATGGAATACGCCAATGGAAAAGCTGCGAAAAGCCCACCGCCGCCTAAAACCAGCCAGGTCTCGTTCCCATCCCAAAATGGCGCAATAGAACTCATCATTCGATTTCGACATTTATCAGATGGGGCAAAAGGAAATAGAATGCCAATCCCTAAATCAAACCCGTCAAGCAAAACATAAAGAACGATTGCAATCGAAATGAGACCGCCCCAAATCAATGGCAAATCGACCCAGGATGACAAATCTAACATGCTTGTGCTCCTTTTGGTGACTTGCTTGTTAGCGCTTCAGCAAAGCTATGCTCAGAACCATGTCCATAGTATTGTTCTACATCTTTGATAATTGCAGGCCCTTTTTTGATCAAACTTAAAATATAGTAACTGCCCGCACCAAAAACAAAAGTATATACAACTATAAATGCTAATAGAGACAGCGCAACATATTCACCAATAACCGGTGAGACTGATTCAGCAGTACGTAGAACACCATAAGCAACAAAAGGTTGACGCCCTGTTTCTGTAACAAACCAACCTGCTAAAACTGCGATAAATCCTGAAGGTGACATCGCAATACACCAGGCTTGAAACCATCGGGTTGTAAATAGTTTTTGACGAAGATGCAGGATGACTGCAATCATTCCGGTAAGAGCCATCAAAAGCCCTATACCAACCATTACGCGAAACGACCAGAATACCCACATAACAGGTGGCTGGTCAGCAGGCGCCCATTCTTTTAGTCCTTTAACTTCACCATCTAGTTGATGTGTCAATATCAGACTGCCTAGCTTTGGAATCGCGACTTCATAATGATTTTTTTGATTGACTTGATCAGGAATTGCAAATAGTCGAATTGGGCCACCTCGCTCGGTATCCCAAATCCCTTCCATAGCAGCAATCTTAGCAGGTTGGTGCTCTAAGGTATTCAGCCCATGTAGATCGCCCAAAAAAATTTGTATTGGCGCGACAAAAACAGCCATCAACATCGCCATCCCCATCATCAACTTAGCCTGTCGAAGATGTTGATTTGACCAAATATAGTAAGCCCCAACCCCGCCAACGACAAATGCCGTTGTCAAATACGCGGCTGTAACCATATGCATAAATCGATAAGGAAATGAGGGATTGAAGATGATCGCAAGCCAATCTGTTGGGTACAATAGCCCAGCATCACCAACCACAAATCCTTGAGGTGTCTGCATCCAACTGTTGGCAGCTAATATCCAAAATGCAGAAATGATCGTGCCAATTGCTACAATACAAGTCGAGGCAAAATGCATTTTTCGGCTCACTCGACCCCACCCAAAAAGCATAATACCTAAAAATGAAGCTTCCAAGAAAAAGGCTGTTAACACTTCATATCCAAGCAAAGGTCCTAGCACGTTCCCAACACGATCGGAGAATACGGACCAATTAGTGCCGAATTCATAAGACATCACAACACCCGAGACAACACCCATCCCAAATGCCACGGCAAAAATCTTGACCCACATCCGATAGACTTCTTCATAAATAGGATCATCTGTCTGCAGCCATCGCCACTCGACAACAGCAAGCCAGCTAGCAAGTCCTATGGTGAATGCAGGAAAAATGATATGAAATGAAACTGTAAAAGCAAACTGAATGCGGGCCAACAAAATTGGATCAAGGACTTCGAGCATAAGAAGTTCTTCTTTCAAACATTTTGATGATTATAACAGCGATCTTAATATTGTCATCTACCTCGCAATAAGCTAGAAAGTTCACTGGATTCTAATCAATTCACTGATTACATTATCATATGTTCAATTTCAGAGGCTCAATGGTATGCTAACGAAAAATTTGACCAGATTTTATTATGACTAAACAATATCCTCATATCAGAAATATACCCGATCATGATCCTATCTATTACCCATAACTTTTAAAGCCTGCAAGAAACCACTCATGATACTGAGCATAGACGTGATACCGAGCGTGATATCGTAAAAAGAGAAAGACACGAAAAAAATCACGGTAAATAAATATTATTCCGAATCAATACGAGTTTTCCTTCTAAGTACTTTTAGTTTGCTGCGGTTCTTTTTTTCATCAACTCTTTTTACTTTTGAAGCAGCTGTAGGCTTTGTTGCTTTTCGTTTTTTAGGCGTTACTAGGACACGTTGAATCAACTGCCTTAGCCGTTCCAATGCATCCTCTTTGTTTTGTAACTGTGTTCTGAAACGCTGAGCCTTAATATTGATAACACCATCCCTTGTAATTCGATAGTCTTCTAATTTCAGGAGTCTGTCCTTATAAATTTTTGGCAATGAGGATTGATGGATATCAAATCTTAAGTGGATGGCAGACGAGACCTTGTTGATGTTCTGCCCACCTGCACCTTGCGCACGAATAGCAGTCAACTCAAGTTCTTCCCCTGAAATTGATATAGACTTGGAAATTTTTAGAATCACTACAACAGCTTACAATAACAAGCACAAGTTCTGGATCTTACTACGTTATCGTGATTCAAACTAGTTGATTCATCGATTTCTAAGTCAACAAAAGATCCTCCCAATTCATCAATCTCTCTAAATAAATGATCTGACCTCAATCTTCTTGGATAGTCATTCATGAACGTTGGCGCTGTATTCTCTATTAAGTCCACCGTTAAACCAAGCGTACGCCTAAGTAGCTCAGATGTCGCTATCGTGTTCGCTAACACAGCATCCGTAAATCGGTTTGCTAACAGCCTTTCTTTTGATAAAACTTGAGAACCAAGCTCAAGCATATATAATATGCACCCTGCATGCTCATGAATGGCTGATTGGACAGGCTCCCATTTAAGATATAGCCCATCAATCACAGCAATTATCCACCGCACATCACGCCCAGGATTCACACCTCGCAGAGACGGATCAAATAAGATGTCTAACAATCCTCCCAAACGACTCGGATACGCTAGTGAAAGATCAATTATTTTATTGATAGAAAATCGACTAATCAATTTAGGAGTTGTCATCAACCGATCGGCTAGTGCTAGATTAGATCGTTCTATCGAAAGAGTTACTAAATAGTCATAACCAATCTTTTTAGCGAAGTTCTCACAAAGTGCAATAGAAATCACGAGTGATCGCCGACAAAACTGAGTGACTATCTTTCTAAGAGAGTCAGGGGTCAAAAAGGGAGCAAAGCGAGGCTCTTGCAAGAAAAGTTTAACAAAGTCATAACTCCCATGGTGTAAAGCTAGATCAACGATACATTTGGTTTCTATTTCGGTAAAATGATCTTTGACATGCTGTATGGCGGCTTCATGGTTTTTCTCACTGAGATAGTATGATAATAATTCCACATTTCGCTTTGTATTGTCCTTAGGGATAGGCCTAACACTCTGAGTATTCATCGATATTTCAGAGGTTAGCCTACGATTCAACTCTAATATCGCGTTTTGATCAGCTGGATCCATCTCGAGTATTTGGGTCATGAATTCGAGATTGTTTTGGCTTCTGACTTCATATTTTGAATAAATAGCATTTCTAAGTAAAACAGACTTTCTGAGCATAGTATTCACTTTCACATTAGCATAGAAATACAATATCGATATCGAAAGAAGAAAATCAACCCTCTAAAAAAGACAGGTACTTATAAAATTTCTATTCAGAGTAAGGTATGTTCAATCTTGCTTTAAGAACTTATAAATTTGTGACTGCTGCACCATTGCATCCTGATATCCCATTTTAACGAGCTCGCTACAAAAAGCGCCTTCAAATAACAAGTAGCTGATGATATCGCTTGATTGCTCCTTCGAACCAAATGCACTGAGCATATACCTTAGAAATAATGGCAATGTCTTAACGTGCTCTGCTGCGAGCGCCCCTAAATCTTGAGAAGGTCTGATACAAAGTATGTCAATTTCTCGAAACTGCATCTTGAGGCGATCTTTTTCTGGCAGTGATTGTATATTGCCATTAATTGTATTCAAAAGCTCGAGATCTCTATCAACATTATCCAGAAAAGCTGAATTGAAAAACAAGTCAATAATACGTCCAAATGACACGCCTTCAGCCTGAATGGGCAAATGAACCGAAGCAGATGAACTTTCTTTTTTAACATCAATCACTAATAGCGAACTAGATTCATGTGCTATGGCCGAACGGAAGGGATGGAAATTTCTAAGCGAACCATCGCCAAAATATTGCTCATTAATAGCAACCGGTCGAAAGAATAATGGGATCGCTGAAGAGGCATAGATATGATGTCCTTCAATCCGCGTCAGTGTTGGTCGATATCTAAATTTACTTCGATTATTTTTTATATTTTTACTATTGTAGAACGATACAATTTCACCGCTGTTATAGCAAATTGAAGCAACATCGAAGGAATGAATCACCCCTGCTTGGAGGTGACTATTTAATTTATCAAAATCAATATTATTATTAATTAGATCTAAGAGCGGTGAAGAATCTAGTAAAAATTGACCATTTTTTGGGGTAATATGCGTAACAATCTCAAATAGCGTTTTCAAACCAGACTTTATTAAAGCTAATGTGCTGGTTTTGAAAACTTGATCACTCGTCAAATTATTCCAAATCTCGACAAGCGCTTGAGTCCCTTGTCGAAAATGCTCCGCCCTTGCAACAAGAAATGCAGCATTGATGGACCCTGCACTCATGGCGCTGACAACATCAAAAGGTAGCTTTTCAGAGAGCGAAATTTCACTGATAGCCTTCAATACTCCTGCTTGATAAGCTCCTCGAGCTCCCCCGCCTGTTAGAAATAAACCTTTTCTTTTTTTGTGCTTAGGCATCCTGCCAAACATATTCAAATAACACTCCTTCGAATCACAGCAGTTAGCCTGTTAGCTTTTTTGACCGATAGACTAACCAAAAGCGCATGAATTAGAATTCATTTGATTTTAGAACACTCATGAGGAAATAGCATGCTAAGAATTGCAATCGCAGGCTGCAGCGGCCGAATGGGCAAGGCATTGACCCAGGCTGTGCAAAATGACAATAGTATTAAAATAACCGCAGCGACAGTCTCCCCTAGCAGCAAAAACAAGAATCAGGACATCGGACTGATTGCAGGCATTGAACCACTCCAAATTAAATCCACCGACAACCTAAAAAGTATTATTGACGACTTTGAGATTCTGATTGACTTTACAAATCCAAGCGCAACGCTCCGACATTTAGAAATCTGCACCCTGCATCAAAAGAAATTAGTAATTGGTACGACCGGCCTAACACATGAACAAGAAACTCTACTCAAAAAATCAGGCTCAAACATTCCAATTCTTTTTGCGCCTAATATGAGCATTGGAATTAATCTGTGTTTTGGATTACTTAAACAAGCCGCTAGTGTCCTAGGAAACTCGGTTGATATTGAAATCATCGAAGCACACCATCGACATAAACTGGACGCACCTTCTGGAACCGCTCTCAAAATGGGAGAAGTGATCGCTTCAACATTAGGCCGCGATCTTGCTACAGTGAGCTCACATGGTCGCCAAGGTATGGGGCATCCTCGAGAACGCGAAACCATCGGATTTTCATCGATCCGTGGCGGTGATATTGTCGGTGAACACACCGTTATTTTTGCTGGCGAAGGTGAACGACTAGAAATCACACATCGCGCCTCTCAGCGACACGTCTTCGCCCAAGGAGCAATCAGAGCGGCAAAATGGCTCGCATCAAAGGAGAAGGGCTTTTATACGATGCAAGACGCCATATTTGGTGATTCATGTAACTTAAAATAGCCTTCTCTAACGTAAGATTAAAACTACCAATTTGGTTCTGAGCACGGTAACATCCAATCATTCTTGCCAACCTAACTTATTGGACGCCTGGGAGAAAGGAAAATTGCATTTAGTTATCTTGCTTTTTGCTATGTTCGCGGGGCTTTTCACGTTAAGCAAGACAGCACTGATGTCTGCCGAACCCTTTTTTCTGGTTGGTTCTCGTATGTTACTGGCAGGTCTTTTGCTTTTGATTTATGAAATTGTAATTAGACGGCGCACTTACCAGATCAATCGAACAAAATTAATAGGGCTCTTCGTCTTCGGTCTCTTTGCTTTTTATTTTACAAACACATCTGAAATCTGGGGACTGCAATACATGTCCTCAGCAAAAGCTTGCTTGATTTACAGCTTATCCCCATTTGTTGCTGCGATGTTGGCTTTTCCGCTTTTAAAAGAAAAGTTGACCCCCAAAAAATCTATTGGACTTTGCGTTGGTTTTCTCGGCATTTTGCCACTACTCTTAGTTGAAGGGTCTACGGATGAACTCATGAAAGAGCTGTCTGGTATTGCTTGGCCTGATTTGGCTCTGATCATGGCCGTATTTTCTAGCGCTTATGGTTGGATTTTATTAAAAAGACTGATGTCTGAACACCGATTTTCAGCAGTTTTCTCAAATGGCATTGCTATGCTGATTGGCGGAACTTTTGCAATTGTACATTCTTATGCTGTAGGTGAGACATGGGATCCATTCCCAGTTTATGAGAACCAATGGGGTCTCTATATTGAATGCACTTTATGGATGACGGTTATTTCGAATATCATTTGCTACAATTTGTATGGTCATCTATTAAAAAAGTTTTCGGCTACCTTTATGGCATTTGCCGGACTCGTTACTCCACTTTTCGCATCACTGTTTGGTTGGTTCTTTTTAGATGAACTCATCACTTGGCACTTTTATGTTGCTATGGTTATTTTCTCCATCGGATTAACTGTCTTCTATCTCGAGGAGTTGCCCTCTTTTAGTCTTTATCAAAAGCAGGCAAACAACCTAAATCCTTCTAGCTAAGCAGAGTATTTCTATGGATAGGACCGCCCCATCGAAGGAGAAAACATGGGGACTCACAGCACTGTTTCTAGGGGTCATTGCTATCGGTATGGCCCCTATTTTAGTTCGTTTTAGCCATTCCGATCCCAGCGCAGTCGCTTTTTGGCGGATCTTTATAGCCTTGCCTTTCATGTATATAATCGCATTCTGCCGCGATAATAAGATTAAGAGTCGTCCAAATAGAACGGACTACCTGTGGATGATTGTCTCAGGAATTGCCTTTGCAGCTGATTTAGGTTTTTGGCATTTATCTATCCAAATGACGAATATTGCCAATGCAACGCTGTTTGATAACAGCGCACCTATATTTGTATGCTTGTTCACCTGGCTGGTATTCAAACAAAAACTCTCCTGGATCATATGGATTGGTTTGGCATTAACCGTGCTAGGTGGTATCGCTCTAGTAATGCCCCATTTAGATCTTTCGCCTCAATATCTAATAGGTGATGCTTGGGGGTTAGTTGCTGCTTTCTTCTATGCGCTTTATATTATTGCAATTGGGCGCGCCAGAAGATCCTTTAGTGTGATGCACTTAATGGCCCATTCAGGATTAGTTTCTTGCTTAGCATTAGGTCTGATTATTCTAGTTACTGGCGAATCGTTTAAGGTACACAGTCTTCATGGATGGAGTGCCATCATCGCGCTGGCTTTAATCGTTCACCTACTTGGACAAGGACTAATCGCATATTCCTTAAGATTCATCCCTGCCACGCTTTCATCTATCACATTACTTGGGCAAGCTGTGATCGCAACGATTGCTGCATGGTTTATTTTCAATGAAGCGTTATCGACCATCCAGATCATTGGCACAATTACCATTTTATTAGGCATCGCGATATCACAAGGATCACGCCAAGCCAAAAATCATAAAAACAGTCTTTAATCATCAAATCTCAAATAACCCCAAGGCGCTGCAAAATGCCAATCTAACTCTCGAGACATTTTGGCTAGAATATGATGTCCTCGAATACTACCACCTTTAGAATTTAATAATGGGCTATAAGCAGCTATACCACCTCGCCCCGTTGCTACAGCAACAATCAGCCCCGAAACACCACTTTTAGCAGGCATCCCTGTGCGAACTAAATGCATACCCGATTCATCATACAAACCACAGGTTGCCATAATTGAAACGACGCAATTACTGGTTCTTTCTGAAATGATTCGCTTTCCATCTGGCCCAACCCCACCATTGGCTAATAATGTAGGCAGATAGGCTGCAATTTGAGTATTAACCTGATACGAGCAAAGGTAATAATAAGTTTCTAATGCATCTTCCACTCGTAAAGTAAGCACTTTGTTGCTCTTCAATAGATAAGCAATCGCACGATTTCGATCACCCGTGGCACGCTCGGATGCGAAGACTTTTCCATTGACACCGAGCGGCTGCCCAAAAAGCCGCTCTGCCCATTGATCAAGCCAAAGGCTCCTAGATTGATTGTCTCCTGGAATATGACTGCAAAGTGCAATTGCACCCGCATTCACCATGGGGTTACTGGGGATCGGACCATATCGATCGACTTGAGCAACCGATGAAAAAGAAAATCCTGTAGGTTCAGCATTGATCCATGAAAAAATCTTGTCTTCCCCATATTCTTCCATAAGGCCAATCAACACAATCAGTTTTGCAACGCTTTGGAGAGTAAACTCTTGTTTGACATCCCCCGCTACAATCTCTGTACCATCTGACAGACGGATAGCGGCGCCAACGACGCTGGCATCCGCATTGGCAAGCTCAGGGATGTAGTTTGCTACGGCCCCATCAGAGATAGGACTAGCCTCTTTCACGGCCGTCTCAAGCTGAGTCTTAATAAAGGATAAATATTGTTCTCTAACCATTTGACCTATAACGTATTAGGTTTAAAAATCTAACTTACCTAAATTCTAACACATTTCAGGTATAGCCCAATCAATTGGCTTTAGGTCATGCCTTTCTAAAAAGGCATTGATTTTGGAAAAGGGCTTTGAACCAAAGAAACCCCGATGTGCCGATAACGGGGAGGGGTGGGGAGATTCAATCACGAGGTGACGATGCTTATCAATCACCTTTCCTTTTTGTTGCGCGTAACTGCCCCATAAGACAAAGACTAAAGGTTCTGATCTTGCATTCAGCCTCGCAATCACTTGATCAGTGAATCGCTCCCAACCACGTCCTTGATGAGAGGCTGCCTTTCCTAATTCTACTGTCAGCACACTATTCAGAAGCAAAACACCTTGTTTTGCCCAAGATTCTAAGCAACCCTGTTTAGATGGCTCAATCCCTAAATCTGATTTCAATTCTTTAAAAATGTTAACTAAGGAGGGGGGCGGTCGCACCCCCTGCGGCACAGAAAAAGATAAACCATGAGCCTGGTTAGGACCATGATAAGGATCCTGACCTAATATCACTACTTTCACCGCACTAAAAGGCGTCAGTTCAAATGCTTTGAATATATCTCGCAATTTAGGAAAAATAATTTTTTGATTTTGTTTTTCATGCTGTAAAAAATCACGCAGCTGGCGCAAATAAGGCGCTTCGAACTCCCGGGTAAGCTGTTGTTTCCACGAGACTTCGATCTTCGGGTCGCATACTGGGTTCTGAACTTCCACTGAAAGATTCCTTAAATATAATAGGTTTAATAATTTCTCTTTGTTCTGGTTTAACCAGATCAGGATTTTCATCCACTCTAGGCGCCATGGCTTCAGCCATCTCCCAGAACTTATTTCGATCTGATTCCTGTTTGAGTGACAAATTATGCCAAACGAGATTTCGAATACTTTTACGCCCTGCTTTACTGAGTTCAGCTTGTTGCTCTTCATTGGGCTGAAACTTAAGCGGATTATAGTCTACTTGAATAGCTGCCGTTCTACGTTTTACATCATCTCCTAAACTTAGGGGGTGACGAAAAATAAAAATCCAAAAAGTTTGTCCAATATATTTCCAAAAAGAATCTGTAATGTTTTTTATGCCATCCATACTAAATCCGACAGCTTTGTTAACAAACACAAATCCCAAACGTTTCTGATAGGGGACACTTTCTAAACTACCCACTCCCCAAGGATAGTTGTTAATAATTCCGCCATCTGTGTGTAATTCCCGCTCTCCCTGAGAGTTCACAACCCATTTGGGGGGGTAGACCAATGGTACACTACAGGCCAGTGTTAAGACTTCTGCAACTTTTTTATCTGGCGTTTCTTTATAAGAAAATTTTCCGATTCCACCTTGTGTGATATTCGTCGTCACAATGCACAGCTCTTTGTTAAAACCTGCCTCATAAAGCTCCAGGAAGGTTGGATCATCCAATCCCGTACGCTCTTTAATGATGCCACGAAAATAATCTGTCATCGCTTCGCCTTTACACCACCCCCAAGTTTGCGCAAAGCCACTTAAAGATTGCCACCAGTCCCAATCCTGGAAAGAATCTCTTGGCATTCTATCAAGTAGGGCTTGTAATTCCCCCGCCGGAATTTCTAATACAATAGACATCGCGACAAACACCCCAACAGATGCTGCAACGACTCGCTTTACTTTTTTAAGATCTAAACCGTGTACAACCGCTTCTTCTAGAGCAGCTGGAAGTGCGCCACCTGCTCCACCGCCACCTGAAAAATAAAGCTCTTCTACATCATTCAAAAAATTTTTTGCTTCAGGCGTTTGCAATAGCGCGTCTTTCTTCTTCTTAGCATCAGATTGCTTTGCGGGCTTTTGAGTCTGTAGTACGTCTCTTTTTGGTTCCACGACAGCAGGAACAGGCTGCATCCAAGGAAAAGTATTCGAAACTGCTTTCGAATCCATTAATTGTGGGTTTAGCCATTGTCGTGGCGGCCAATCTGGAATAATAGGTCCTTTCATTTCCATAATTTCACCTTATCTTCTCCATTTTTGAAGTCGAGTGTGCCAAAATTAGCGATTGAAATCTTCTTGCAAAGCAATATGACCCCCGAAGAATTAAGTTATCAAGCAAATCAATTAGTAGGCCTCACGGTTGCGGATATTGCCCAATGCCTAAATATTGAAGTTCCTCATAACTTAACTTCTGCAAAAGGGTGGGTAGGGCAAGCGCTTGAAAAATTACTTGGTGCAACCGCTGGATCCAGACCTTTACCTGACTTTGTCGACTTGGGGATCGAGCTTAAAACGTTACCTATTACATTAAAAGGGGAGCCCAGGGAATCAACTTATATTTGTATTGCACCGATGCCTAACCCAGACTTGTACTGGGCAAGCTCATTAGTTTATCACAAAACAAGGAGCATCCTTTGGATCCCGATATTAAGCGATTCGGCTCTCCCATTTGAGCAATATCGTATCTTAACCCCCTTATTATGGCACCCCACTCTCGAGCAGCAGTCGACTCTACAGCAAGATTGGGAGGAGTTGACTGAATCACTCAACTTGGGCAGGCTGAATGCTTTAACGGCGCATCATGGGCAAGCCTTACAAATTCGACCAAAGGCTGCACATAACCAAATTCTGATCCGTACCATAGACGACCAAGCATGCGAACAATACACTGTGCCAAAGGGCTTCTATTTCAGACGGTCTTTCACGCTAAAAATGCTCCGTGAACATTATCATTTTCGAGGATAGATAAGCTCGCTGAGCTTGGTCTCGCTCTGAATTCGGATCAATCATCGTTTCGTAGTAATCTAAATATTGGACATATCGATCGGGCAGTTGGTTTAATTTTGCCCCAGTGACAACCATTTCTTTGTACCATTCAAATGGCAATAAATTGTCATGTACGGCATCTTGATGGGCAATATAGGCAAATGCGAAGACACCAGTATCACTCGATTTTTTAAGGAGCGAATCATATGGGTAAACGCGCAACACCGCATCTTGATAGCCATATCCCAAGCCTTCAGCTCTATCCAGGACGTATCGATATCTTGGTGCTAGTTTATAAAGCACACCAAACACCGAATCATCTGCTTGGCGAGTATGAATAATATTACATTTAGCTGACTCATCCCGATGGCTTTTCTTATGGAAGAATAAACGATAGCCCTTCAGCTCAGCAGGCCCTTTACACACCGCGCTGGGAACAGTTGCAAGCATGTGCGGCGTGAACATGTTTGCACCATATGCAAAATACAGCATAGCTAATTTTGTAACTTATTTTTATCCAATTTACAGCTTGGCCAAAAGACGTTTGCATGATAGCCTTCGCGCAAACTTAACCAATTATATCCTTTCATGATACTACCACTTTATTTCTTTCACCTACTCGATTGCCGGAAATATAAACTAAAAATCTAGATGGATAGCTCAACACTTTATCTGATATTGGCATGTGTCTTTGGGTTTGTCATGGCATGGGGAGTTGGTGCAAACGATGTCGCCAATGCAATGGGAACCTCTGTGGGCTCTCGTGCATTAACTATTCGGCAAGCCATCCTCATTGCTGCGTTGTTCGAATTCTTAGGTGCGCTGCTAGCAGGTGGCGAAGTGACAGATACCATTCGAAAAGGAATCATTAACACTGAAGTCTTATCGCACGATCCGCAACAATTTGTCTTGGGCATGTTGGCTTGCCTCTTATCAGCAGCCCTATGGCTAGGGGTTGCAAGCCACTATGGATGGCCTGTTTCTACGACGCATTCAATAGTAGGTGCTTTGGTTGGATTTGGTGCCTTCTCCTTAGGGGTTCAGGCCATACAATGGGAAACATTAGGATACATCGGGCTCAGCTGGCTGTTGTCACCAGCGCTCGGCGCCATTGTTGCATTTGGACTTTATTTCAGCGTGCAACGTTTGATATTAGGACATTCTAATCCACTTCGCCAAGCTCAACGCTTTATCCCGTACTATATCTTCCTAAGCGGCTTAACCGTGGCACTGGTGACATTACTCAATGGTTTATCACATCTCGGCATTCATCTTTCGTTTAGTATGTCCTTAATTTACGCTTTCTGTTTTGCATTTTCCGTTGCAATCATTGGGGTGATTTTAGTTAAAAAGCTGAAGTTTAGGGATGATGTTGCTCGAAAATTTCATTTTATAAATGTAGAAAAATCATTTGGGATTTTAATGCTATTCACTGCATGTGCAATGGCCTTTGCACATGGATCAAATGATGTTGCTAATGCTATTGGGCCAATGGCCGCTATCACCAATATCATTTCGACTGGTGAAATTGTTCAGAGTGCTCCGCTACCAACTTGGGTATTATTTCTAGGCGCTAGCGGCATTCTTATTGGCTTAATGACTTATGGTCATAAAGTCATTGCAACCGTCGGGAGTGGCATCACCAAACTAACCCCTACCCGAGGATTTGCTGCCACGCTCGCTGCTTCTGCTGTCGTGGTCACCGCCTCGGGCATTGGTTTTCCAATCTCTACAACCCATACATTGGTTGGCGCCATACTCGGCGTTGGACTTGCAAGGGGTATGAATGCACTCAACTTCAATGTCCTCAGAACCATTTTACTCTCTTGGGTTATCACCATTCCTGCTGGCGCTATATTAACGATCACGATCTACAAATTGATGCTTTTAGTATTTATATAATCAATAAAACACCGCCTCTCGTTCCACCCCACTTTCTTCCAAAATTTTTCGCAGTGTTTTTAGAGCTTCAACCTGTATTTGGCGTACTCTTTCACGGGTTAATCCAACTTCTTTTCCCACTTCTTCAAGTGTTGCTTCTTCATTCCCCCATAAACCAAATCGTTGCGCCAAAATAGATTGATGTTTTTCAGAGAGCTGCATCAAGCATTCATTAAGATAAAGATGCAAATCAACATCTGATTCAGAATCTTCAGGGCCATGTCCGTCTTGATCGGATAAAGCATCTAACAATGGCTTTTCAGATTCTTCTCCCATCGGCGTATCTAGCGATAAAGTCTTCTCATTCAATCTCAACAGGCGATTAACTTCCTCACCTTGTACATTCAAGGCATCGGCAATGTCCTCAAACGTAGGCTCATGATCTAAGGCATGAGACATTTCTCTGGCTTTACGAAGATAGATATTTAATTCCTTGATAATATGAATAGGCAACCGTATGGTCCTTGTCTGATTCATGATGGCGCGCTCAATATTTTGGCGGATCCACCAAGTTGCATAAGTAGAAAACCGAAACCCACGCTCTGGATCAAACTTTTCAACAGCTCTGATTAATCCTAAATTGCCTTCCTCAACTAGATCTAAAAGCGGTAACCCTCGATTTAAGTAACGACGAGCAATTTTAACCACTAATCTTAAATTACACTTGATCATATGGTTACGAGCCTTCAGATCCCCTTTCAATGCTAGCCTTGCATAGGTGACCTCTTCCTCAGCATTGAGTAAAGGTGAATTTCCTATCTCTCTTAAATAGATTTGCGTTGGATCGATTTCTTCTGCGTTTGATTTCCATTCATTTGTTTCATAATCTTCAATTAAGAAGGACCCTAAATCTTCTTCAATCTCCTCTTCTACTTTTTCAGGAGGCGCTTTCTTGATCTGACTTTCCGCTGAAAAATCGATGGGACCGTTCCATGTTCGCTTCATAGCTATTTCCTTGGTTTCCATTTACTATGCCCTAGCTATGCATGATCAATGCCTATTTAAATATTTCTTTTCTTTTCATATAGTTATGAGAGAATAGAACTTTCAATTTCTATACTTAGTTTCAAAGCTTGTAAAAATATTCGGCATTTGGACTTGCAAAACTTGAAAAGCAGGTTCTAATCGATTTATGTTTGTTTCAGGCGCAATACTAAAAAGGATCTCAGATGACGCGTGCAGAGTTGATTGAAGCCATTGCGGTTAAACATCCTCAAATTTCTATCAAAGATATCGAACGAGCTATCAAATATATTTTCGAACAAATGGCCTCAGCACTCGAGCAAGGTGAACGGATCGAGATCAGAGGGTTTGGTAGTTTTGCATTAAGATACCATCCACCTAGAACGGCTCGAAATCCAAAAACAGGCGAATTTGTTGATACAGATGGAAAGTTCTCACCTCATTTCAAACCAGGGAAAGAACTACGTGAGCGAGTAAACTTGGCTCGTGACCAACATGCCATTCACGATGAATAAGTGCTAAGATGGATGTGACGTAAACCCTATGATCATTTAACCACTAAAATATTTGGTAACTAACATGATAAAAAATGTTAACACACTACTCTTTTGGACCTGCTTAACGATTGCTTCTAGTACACAAGCTGGCTTTGATGTCATGAGTGAGGATGACTTAGAAAGCAATCCCAGCAAATACGGCAATGCACAAACCGTTCCTTTTCGAAAAGCTATTCAAGGAGATGAAAGCGTCTCTTTGAACGAAGATAGGCCTTTAGCAGATCAAAATGCCATCGAGACCGCTGCGCCTAAAATAGGCGAGACCTGGTATCTCTCCGCACATCTTGGCAGACCTTATACTACCCTAAAAAAAACGAGTAACACCGGATCTACCCTGAGCTCACTTGCACCAACAGCATCTGGCGAATCTGATCATTTATTCAATTTTAGTTTGGGATGGGGCTATCGGTGGATTAAATGGGCGCTAGACGCTGAAATGGTTATCACTGAGGGCATGGATTTTAATTTAAATCCGGTGTTTGAAAATGTACCGTACGGACTGAATAACTCAGTCAGTAATTACGCATTGTTCTTCAACATCCATTATTTTTTCCCAAGATATTTTAACTGGCAGCCAGAAGCTTTAGCCCCTCATGTTAATTTTGGATTCGGGCCTAATTACAAACGCATCAAATCTCAACTAATGAGTGGCACACAAGCTCTGGCCGCAGAGACAGATAACAAATTTGATCTGGCCTGGAATCTAGGATTTGGCCTTGCTTATCGAATCACCAATAATTTCTTGGTCGATCTCACTTATCGATACATGGATTATGGGAATGCTAAATTTGGTCCTCTAACAACAACAATCGCTGGTGTTAGCACAACAACAGGCATTAAAGCTAGTGATTTCAAGTCCTCCGGGTTCCATTTTGGCATCTTCTATGAAATGGATTAAAGGGATCACCACTATGCATACCCTAACGCAAACTCTTAGAGCTGTTTGTGTGATTCTGATGCCCCTCTGTTTAATAAGTTGCAATTCTATTCCTTCAGACTCTGCCTCTGGCATCACGGACGAAGCCGTCGCTAACATTAGAAGCCAAGGTGAAACACCTCAAATGTACTTTGAATTAGGAGATCTTTATTCTCACTCTAAATTTAAAAATATACGCGAAGAAGGCTATCAATACTTTTATAAAGCTGCTCAAGCGGGTCATATAATGGCCCAAATGCGTTTGGGTGGTATTTATGATCAAGGGATCGATGTCCCTAAAGATGAATTAAAAGCTGCTCAATGGTATCGCCTGGCAGCGGAACAAGGTCATCCAGGCGCTCAAGTCATGATGGGTCATTACTACATGACAGCAGAAGGTCTCCCTCAAGATTATCATCAAGCTGAATTTTGGTTTAAAAAAGCAGCTGATCAAGGCAGTACACAAGGTATGCTTTGTTTGGGACTTCTTTACGAGACTTGGAATCATAGCGCTGCTAGTCAAAGGAAAGCATTCTATTGGTACCAAATGGCTGCACAACGCGGCTCAGCGGAAGGTCAATATAAATTAGGTCAGATGTATGCCACTGGAACAGGAACGCCTAAAAATGTTCAAAAGGCGATAGCGCACTTTGAACAAGCCGTTCAAATGGGTAACGCTGATGCCTTAGCTGGACTTGGCGAGTTATATGAGACTGGCAATGGAGTCAATCAAAATCAACACTATGCCCAGAGACTCTATGAAGAATCCGCCGCAAAAGGGTCAGCGCGTGGTGCTTATCAGCTCGGTCGTCTCTATGAAAATGGCATAAACGTACCAAGAGATGATGCTAAAGCAGCTTACTGGTATGAAGTTGCTGCGAACAGAGGTGATCCTTACGCGGCATTGCGGCTGGGAGAATTTAATGCTTTAGGTCAAGGGATGCCCAAAAATATTGAGAAATCTAACGAATGGTATCAACGTGCAGCACGAGGCGGTGTCTTGCAAGCAGATATACGTCTAGCAAACCATTACTTAGAAGGCAAAAGTGTTAATGGTCAAAATACAAAAGAAGCCATCAAGCACTATAAAAGTGCTGCTGAGCGCGGTGATCCCTATGCACAGTATGTACTCAGTATTGCTTATCGAGAAGGCATCGGTGTTAAGACCAATTTTGATGAATCTGTTAAATGGTTTCAAACTGCATCTCGTCAGAGTGGACAGGCTCATGCGAAATATCGGATTGCTAGAGCGCTTCACTTAGGCATAGGCTTTAAAGCAGACCCCCAAGAAGCCCTTAAATGGTACGAATTGGCTGCTAATGATGGATCCGTAGACGCTCAAAATGAGCTAGGCAATCTTTACTATGTTGGTAAAATTGTTGAAAAAGATTACCCAAAGGCATTTTCATGGTACCTTCGAGCAGCTCAACAAGGCTCTGCGCTCGCTCAATACAACATTGGCATGATGTTCTACAATGGCCATGGCGTTGAACGAAATCCGACTGAAGCCGCAACCTGGTTTGCTCATGCGGCGAAAAAGCGGTTAGCCCCTGCTCAATATAACTTAGGCAGCATGTTCCACACTGGAGATGGCATTGCCCAGGATAATGCTGAAGCCTTTGGCTGGTGGAGCATTTCTGGTGATAGTCGATTTGAAGGCCTTGACGAGAAGATGAAGGAAATCATGAAAGAAATGAAACCATCGGATCAAGCGAGAGCAATCGAATTGGCTAAATCTTACCAACAATATGATCAGAAATAGGAACGGGGGCGCAGCCCCCTCGACCTATAGATTGAGCAAGTCATAAATCTATCTTATTTTTTAGCTTTACATTGCTCAGCAAATCAGCCACATTACGGAACACTAGATAACTATAATGAATGATTACCAGGCTGTGAGAATGGTAGGAAACGAAACACGAACACGCCGAGAAATAGAACCCATTCCCAATCCTCTGAATGTCGTCTTACAAACTAAAATTATTTTTTTCTTTGCTTGGATGATGGCTGCTGTATTTTATTTCTATGAAATCATGCTCTTGATTTCACCTAGCTTTATGACCCATGAAATTGAACGTGACTTTGGTGCCAATTCAACCCAAATCGGACATCTTGGCGCATTCTATTTTTACGCGTATGCCGGCATGCAAATTCCTGTCGGTTTACTGATGGATCGATTTGGTCCCAGGATACTCCTCAGTCTAGCATCGCTCCTCTGTGCACTCGGTTGCATTATTATGAGCGAAGCACCTAATTCGTTCATCATGGTCGCTTATCTAGGGCGCTTAATCATGGGTGTGGGTGGTGCATTTGCTGTCGTAGGCTGCCTCAAATTAGCAAGTTTATTGTTTCCAACTAATCGCTTTGCATTACTCACTGGTATCATGGTCACGATGGGAATGAGTGGCGCCATGGTCGCGATTTACTTTGGGCACGATCTCATTGAACAGTTAGGTTGGCGTTCCACGATGTCTTGGGGTGCGCTGATCGGTCTAGTGCTCAGTGCCATCATCTGGTTTAGCTTGGCCCAGTCTAAACCTTACTTCATTCCTCATCGCCCTAAAAACTTGATCGGCTTTTGGCACAATCTAAAATCCGTCATGATGAATGCTCAGGTTTGGTTAGTTTCTATCTATGCTGGGCTGATGTATGTTCCAACAACCTCATTCGGAGAACTATGGGGTATTCGATATCTAAGCGATCGATTTGGTATCACGGGCAAAGAAGCTGGTCTGATTATGATTGCGATTTTTGTTGGTTGGGCTGTTGGTGGGCCGATTTATGGTTGGGTCTCAGATCATATTTGTCGTCGCAAGTCCCCAATGATCTTGGCAGTCATCTTAACTTTAGCTGCCATGCTGAGCTTGATGTACCTGCCGGTCAATCACACTGGAATGTGGGTATTGCTATTCCTTTTAGGTGCAGCCTCTTCTGGTTTTATTTTGGCTTTCTCAGTCGTCAGAGAAGTGAATGCACCATTGCTCACCGGAACAGCCATTGGTTTCATCAACACTTTGAACAATGCTAGTGGCTTCACGCAACCTGTCATCGGATGGTTACTCGATGTCCAATCGCCAGAAATTGGACCAACTGGAGAGCGAATCTTCACCTTGGCACAGTTTAACAACGCCTTACTCGTTATACCTATTGGCCTCTTTATTGCACTATTATTGATACCCCCAATTCGTGAAACATATTGTAAGCCGATTGAATCAAGTAAGTTGTGATAACACAATTTTTACAATCACCCAAAGTATCAGAACGAAAAGCGTGACAAGCAGAACTCCAACAACAATAAATGAAACAGGACTACCGTGTTGGAAGTCACGCTGACGGACTTTTTCACTTTGTACACCCAGCAAGGCACTGAGCACACTCCCGACTACTTCTAAAAAAGAGGGCTTAGCACTTTCTTTTTTTTCTGTTTGATGTTCCATAAGTTGAACCTCGTTAACACAAGCTTTAAACTCAAGGAAGTTAACACAAATTTGATACAAGGGCCCATTTATGATCGGTGATTTATTAATGAAACTCGAGCAAAAAGTAGAGCATGCTATTGAGGTAATTGAATTACTTCGACTGCAACTTGAAGAGCTTGAGGAAGAAAATGCTGCGTTAAAAGTCGAACAACAAAAATGGCGGGGTGATTTAGTGGCTCTAATTAAGAAATTTGATGATATCGAAGTCCCCCCCCCTGTCACTCGACGTGTAGATATCGAAGAGCTGGAACCAGCTTAATAAATATGCATAACAGGCGGTGCCTTGTGGTACACCGTCTGTTATAATGATTTTACCAAAGAAGTTAGTTTACTTTAATATTTATGACTCTCACTTTTCTCGATCGTGCAATTGTCCGGTTTGACCGCTGTATTAAAACATTTTTGGGACACCCTGAAGGCACAACACGCCCAGATCCTGCTCAGCATATTATTGAAACGCCTCTTTCTAGGATCGAAAAAGCAAAATCCGCAGGATTAATGCGTGTCAACCACGCAGGAGAAGTCTGCGCTCAAGCGCTCTATCTTGGGCAAGCTTTTGGCACTCAAAATCAATCCCTCAAAAGCACTTTTTTCGAAGCGGCTCGAGAAGAAAGTGATCACCTGACTTGGTGTAAAAAAAGATTAGATACATTAGCTAGCCACACCAGTTACCTCAATCCATTTTGGTATACTGGCTCCTTTATCTTGGGTACTTTTGCAAGTCGATGTGGTGATGGCTGGAGTTTGGGATTCCTGGAAGAAACAGAAAAACAAGTTGTTGATCACTTAAAAAACCATTTGTCACGTTTGCCTGCTGATGATCATGCCAGTCACGCGATTGTTGGCCAAATGATTCAAGATGAAACTAACCATGCTACCACAGCCAGTCATTTAGGAGCATACCCGCTACCCGCTCCTATTCGTTTCACCATGAAATGTATGGCAAAAATCATGACAACCGTTACATACTATGTTTAGAGAGATAGATTCTTAAAGGTCTGTGCATTCCCTACCTGTTCTGATTTGTCATTACTTCTTTGCATGTCTATGAATTCGGAATACCCAGGCATCGCGCGTATATCATAGTAGCCCCTACTCAACATGGGAGAAATTTCAAAATAAATATTTGAAAGAACATTCTCTTGAATCGCCAATGGGATTGAACCAATACTTGCAGTCAACGTACGCTTTGAAGGTAAACTCTCAATCATCTTTCCTACAATTTCAGTTAACCGATTACTCTTGAAAATATATCCAGTTAAATTGTTATCTCTAAAATCAATTAGAAAAAAACGCAACAATGAAATATCTTGTTTCCAAAATTGACTCTCAATGCTTTCGATTAATTTTTCAGCTGCTTTTCCCCACCCACCTAACCACTCATTCTTAACAGTTTCTATGTAGTCTTTTAAGCTTGTTACAAAGCTTTTTATTTGAGTTTCGCAGCTTAATATCGATGCTAATTGCTGCAATTGAAGAATAGATGATATATCTATGTTTTCATATTTTAGTATTTTATGAAACTCAATCGCTAAAAAATAGCTTGAACCCTGAACGTACAAACTAGAGATATCATCTCTTATGCATTTGAGCGCTTGACCAAGCTTATCATCGACCACAAAATTTGTAGAATTTAATTCGTTTTCAATTAAGCTTTTCAGATTGATAATTTCGCCATTAGTTGGCATATTTTCAATTTTTTGTAACATAGACTTTGCTTGTCTTAAATAAGGAGGATTCTGATCTTTGAGGTAAGCATCAAGATGTAATTCAATTAGATTATAGAAACACTCATAAGTTGAAACATCATAAAGAATTGTTGAAAATTCAAATAAAAGTTGAATAGTTCTTTTATCATTTACTAAAAAAGACCCGATGCAGATTAGCATTTCTTCTTTGAGGTGAATTAAGTCTTGCGCTTTACGGCATGCACATAATTTTCCCTGCAATTTATATGGCGCACCCCAGTTTGGATCTGACTTAATCTGGTTCTCTAAAAAAAGAGAGAGCTTATCGTAATATTCTTGAAATAAAATCATAGCGCATTCCTTGCGCAAGAATAACCTTGTATCTTAATAACTTACTTACTATGCGCCGTCAAGATCTGCGAATCGACAGGAATTAGACTGATTATTTCAGATTGAAAAAAAGCCCCGCAATCGCGAGGCTTTTTATTTGCAAAGATAGCAGAGAATGATGATTACATCATGCCGCCCATGCCACCCATGCCGCCCATACCGCCCATGCCACCTTCAGCACCAGCGTTACTACCCTTCTCTTCAGGTAGATCAGCAATGATGCAATCTGTGGTAATCATTAGGCCAGCAACAGAGGCTGCATTTTGAAGTGCTGTACGGGTTACCTTGGTTGGGTCGATAATCCCCATTTCAAGCATATCACCATACTCACCATTCGCCGCATTGAAGCCAAAGTTACCTTTACCTTCAAGCACACGATTCAATACAACAGAAGGCTCGCCACCTGCGTTATGAACGATCTGACGAAGTGGCGCTTCTAGCGCACGGGTTACAATCTTCACGCCAAGGTCTTGATCTGCATTACCCGTTGTAATCGCTTCAACTGCTTTAATGATGCGAACTAAAGCAACACCACCACCAGGCACCACGCCTTCTTGAACCGCCGCACGAGTTGCATGAAGCGCGTCGTCAACACGTTCTTTCTTCTCTTTCATTTCAACTTCAGTTGCAGCGCCTACTTTGATGACCGCAACACCACCTGAAAGCTTAGCAACGCGTTCTTGTAATTTTTCACGATCGTAATCAGAAGTGGTATCTTCAACTTGCTTACGAATGGATTCAACACGTGCTTGAATTTCCGTAGGATTGCCTGAACCGTCAATAATCGTGGTATTTTCTTTGCTGACAACAACACGCTTAGCAGAACCTAAATCATCGATCTTGCAGTTTTCAAGCGTTAAGCCGACTTCTTCAGCAATCACATTAGCAGAAGTTAATACAGCAATATCTTGTAACATGGCTTTACGACGATCACCAAAGCCTGGAGCCTTCACTGCACAAACTTTGAGTACACCACGGATCGTATTAACAACCATGGTCGCCAACGCTTCGCCTTCAACATCTTCCGCAATAATCAAGAGCGGACGACCTGCTTTAGCAATACTTTCCAGAACAGGTAGCATCTCACGAATGTTAGAAATCTTCTTATCCACTAGAAGGATGAAAGGATTCTCTAATTCAGAAGTCATGTTCTGCTGGTTGTTAATGAAGTATGGGGAGAGATAACCGCGATCGAATTGCATCCCTTCAACGACTTCAAGTTCATCTTCAAGACCATTACCATCTTCAACTGTGATAACGCCCTCTGTACCCACTTTTTCCATCGCACTTGAAATAATTTGGCCAATGGTTAGATCAGAGTTAGCAGAAATCGTGCCCACTTGCGCAATCGCTTTTTGATCTTTGCAAGGAACAGACAATTTCTTAAGTTCTTCAATGGCCACTTTAACCGCTTTATCAATCCCACGCTTTAAATCCATTGGATTGATACCAGCCGCAACAGCTTTGTTGCCTTCTGCGAAAATCGCATGCGTTAGAACGGTTGCAGTGGTTGTACCATCGCCAGCATCATCTGCTGTCTTGGATGCAACGTCTTTCACTAATTCTGCTGCAATATTTTCTAAAGGGTTGGGAAGTTCAACGTTCTTAGCAACCGTTGCACCATCCTTTGTAATTAAGGGGGCGCCAAATGATTTTTGAATCACAACATTACGACCCTTAGGACCTAATGTCACACGCACAGCGCGCGCTAATTTTTCAACGCCATCATAACTGGCTTTACGTGCATCTGCATCAAATTGAAATTGTTTTGCTGCCATATTATCACCTATTGTTATCTAAAATTATTTGACGATACCGAGAATGTCTTCTTCACGCATGAAGAGTACATCTTCTTGTGCAACTTTAATCTTGGTGCCCGAATATTTCCCAAAGATAACCTTGTCGCCTTTCTTGACGGTTAAAGGACGGTTGTCGCCATTATCTAACTGACGGCCTGGGCCAACTGCCAACACGGTACCCCATTGTGGAGCTTCTTTAGCGGTTTCAGGCAAGAAAATCCCACCTTCACTTTTTTGAGGTTCATCGTCTTGTTTAACCAGAACACGATCTCCCAAGGGGATGATATCTTTTAAACTGCTCATGCCTTCATTCTCCTCAACCATAGGCTGCATTTTAATTAGTTATCTAAACAGCACAATAAAGTGCATACTTTTATAGCACTCTTACCATGTGAGTGCTCATCATATGCCTACCTGAATAAGTGTCAAGCTCTTGGACATGCTTTTTTGGCCAAGGCCTATACTTTATTCTTGATAGCAACTTAAAACTGGGGTCGACCGCGAATTTTTCAATGGAAAACGCAAAAGAAAATTCACAATCAAAACAAGCGCTTGCAGCACTCTTTACCAAAAGACTGCCGAATAAACTAAAATTGTTAGAAGAGACCTACCAGCAACTTCTTGTAGAACAATGGCCGGTTAACCTCTTAACACCACTTAAACGTCAAGTTCAACAACTTGTCAGCCTGGCACATGCCAGTGGATTAACAGATATCGAAAGCAAGCTTCATACCATTCAATCCCTGATCGAAGCTCCCTCATTAGGCAATCAAAGTGAATTAGAAAGAAACCTAAAGGCTCTATTAGAAAGCTTACAAAATCTCTTAGCTGGCCCAATGGTGGATGTACAACATGACAAAGAAGAGAGATCTCATCAAATCTACCTTGGAATGAAAAATTATCCTCTCGCCACTGAAATTGCAGAGCAACTTAAATATTTCGGTTGCTACTGCCACATGTTTAGTTCTATTGACAAAATACTAGACGAACAATATCAGCCCAAAGCCGAACTCATCTTGCTTGATGCTGAACTTTGCCAACCCGACGATATGGCTCGTTTAAAAGCTATCAGCGAAAAAATTCCCATTATATTTTTTTCAACGAGTGATAGTGTCAAAATTCGTCTTTTTTCGCTTCGTGCAGGCGGAAAAGCATTTTTTAACTACCCATTTGAATTCAGTACTCTCATCGAAAAAATTGATCTACTCATAGCCTCTGATGCAACCTCAATTCCTTATCGAGTGTTAATCGTAGAAGACTCTAAAACGCAAGCCAACATCATCAAACAACAACTTGAAACGGGGGGCATGATCACTCAAGTACTACCCCATCCCCTCGATATTAATGATGTATTGCTCGATTTTCAACCAGATGTCATCTTAATGGATTTATATATGCCTGAATGTTCAGGAAGCGAATTAGCCCGGATCATTAGACAACAAGAAAATTTTGTCAGCATCCCAATCGTTTTTCTATCTGCTGAATCAGACACTAAAAAGCAACTGGATGCTCTCAGCCTTGGCGGTGACGACTTTCTAACAAAACCTATCGAAACAGATCATTTGAATTCATCTGTTAAAGCACGTGCAGCTCGATCCCGCGCACTCCGTGCTGAGATGGTTCAAGACAGCCTAACAGGACTACTTAATCACACTCGCGTATTGGAGCAACTTGAACTTGAAATGGCACGCTCAGGTCGTGACGATACCAATCTCTCTTTTATTATGATAGATATCGATCACTTCAAGGGTGTTAACGATAAATATGGCCATCCTGTGGGTGATCGTGTGATAAAAAGCTTAGCCCGCTTGCTCAAGAAACGTCTTAGAAAATCAGATAGTGTCGGTCGATATGGCGGAGAAGAATTTGCCGTCATCCTACCAAAAACAGAAGCTCAAATTGCACAAAACATTATCAATGAGATCCGAGAAAGTTTCGAAAAAATAGAACATCAACCCAACGATAACCTTAAAGAGTTCACATGCACTTTTAGTGCCGGCATTGCCCATATCAGCAAAGAAAACAACACGGTCGATGCACTCTGCCAAGCTGCAGATAAAGCACTCTATGCCGCAAAGCACAGCGGCCGCAACTGCGTCGTACTTGAGTCGAACTTTAAGCAATCTAATTAACTGTTTTGCTGATTTTTTACTTCTCTCTGAAAATGTAGTAAATACAAAAGCTCAGATCATCATCATCAGGCTGGCATGAAACTCTTACAAATTATAGCGATAAGCTTATTCTGCTTTCTGAGCATCTCAACTCAGGTTGTTGCGAAAAATCCCTTGCTCTCAAAATCGACTCCACAAATCTTACCACCAGATCAAGCATTTATACTCTTTGCAGAAATCACCCCTACGCAGATGATTAAACTGGAATGGCAAATTGCACCAAATCATTATTTGTATCGAGATAAATTTAAATTCACTTCTCCTGATAACGATCAAATTGAATTTCATTATGATTTACCTATTGGCGATATCATTTCCGATCCAAACTTTGGAGAACAGGTGGTTTATCGAGACCTGTTGAGCATCTCATTAAAAACAAACGAGACAGGAAATCAAAGAGATCAATATTTCACCGTCCATTATCAAGGATGTAGTGATAGCGGATTCTGTTACCCACCACAGGCCGAGTCTTTTAAATTTAAATGGAAAGAGGGGCGCTTGGTTGAACTAGAGCTGATCAATTTCAACACTGCAGAATCAGATATCCAGCCTGCTTTTACTACTTCAGAAGACAAAGTAACTTTCTGGTTCAATCAATTAGGTCCACAATGGCAATGGCTTGGTTTTTATTTTTTTGGTTTACTGCTTGCATTTACGCCTTGCGTATTGCCAATGATCCCAATTCTATCTGGGATCATTGCCGGTCCTGCTTTAAATCATAACCCTGGGAGAGCATTTCGACTCACTTTAACCTATGTGCTAAGTATTGCGCTGACCTATGCTGCAGCAGGCATCATCACAGCAAAACTAGGCGCTAGTTTACAAGGTACGCTTCAACGTCCTTTGTATATCGCTTTATTTTCAGCTTTATTTATCTACTTGGGATTAAGTCAATTGGGTTATGCTCCACTAAGATTACCACATCGCATTCAGCACCATTTAAATATACTTCATCATAGACAATCCAGCGGAACCTACGCGGGGGCTTTTGCATTAGGAATTTTAGCAACACTGCTTGCATCCCCTTGCGTCAGCGCTCCACTTGTCGGAGCATTGACTTTAATTGCGCAAAGCGGTGACATTTCGATGGGTGCTTTGAATCTATTTATGATGGGGCTCGGCATGGGGACCTTACTTTTAGTAGTCGGTTCCGTTGGTAGTCAATTATTACCTAAAACCGGCGCTTGGATGACTCGAGTCAATCAATTAATCGCATTCATGCTTTTTGGCCTCAGTATCTGGATGCTTGCTCGTATATTACCTGCTTCATGGATCCTAGCATCTTGGGGTATTCTTGCGATTATTGGCGCTTATTTTTTGGGCGCTTTCAGTTTAAAACAGAAAGGATGGAGCCCTCGAATTGGAACACTGCTACTCATTTACGGTGTGATACTGGTTATTGGAGGTTCACGTGGACACACCGATCTACTGACACCTCTTAATTCTAAATTTTGGGAAAGTAATCATTCGAAAGAACAAAATGTACCATTTGAGGCCACTGTTCATTCTATTGAAGAATTAAATTCAACACTTGAACATACGAAATCGATAAAAAAACCTGCCTTACTATACTTTTACGCCACATGGTGCGTAAGCTGTGTCAAAATCGAAAAGGATTTGTATCCACATCCCGCATTAAAACCTCTCTTATCAGAATTTTATCTTATCAAAGCAGATGTGACTGATTTTAATGCAGATGCTAAAGCCTTGATGCAGCAATACAATGTCATCGCGCCCCCAAGTTTTATATTTCTATCATCCAGTGGTAACGAAAATGGTAACTATAGATTAATTGGCGAGATCTCTCTAATTGACTTCAAGCAACATCTTGAGTCTTTTCTTAGAGGCTCGAATCAAAATTAAATATCACTGATTTTACTACATGATAGCACACTTGCTTTTTTTAGGATGAACAACATGCGACTCATCTAATGCCTGTTCCTGTTTCTCACCATAATGTTCAAACGCAGGTAAAGCGCGCCATTGCTGATACAACCATTTTAACTCTGGCTTGGGTTGTTCAATATTTATAGAATTTTCCAACTTTTTCATCTGTTTTAGTTTCATCCCAGAAACAAACTCACTGAAAGCGACAGGTCCATCTTGCACTCTCATGACGGTTTTTTCATCAAGGAATTTTTTTTCAATAAGTTCTTCAATATATCTTGAATGATTTCTAATAAAATAATGAATAACAGCATACTCTCCAGATGCGATCAATCCTTCTATTTCCTCTGCTGACATTTTAAAATCCAGCGTTCCAGCATCCAGCGTATCGCCAAATATTGTATTATTTTTATGCTCACTCTCGTTAAACCAAAAGTTTTGCCCTTTGTGCAGTGCGCCAATTTCAGCGATGAATACTTTTGCTGGTCGATTTAGCTTTTTTGCTTTGGGCGTGATGCCTTTCTCAAAATAATTGATCTCTTCTATGTCATCTAATCGAATACTTAAGGTTTTTTTATTAGCCACACTACCTTCATCAAATGCTGTAGATGGACAATTTTTCTGAATGCCCCCATCACCATACAAACTTCCCTTTATTTCTACCGGTGTAAAAACAAACGGAAAACCTGCAGAGGCTCTGATCCCATGTGCAATCGGCACATCTTTGTGTTCACTCAAGTAAGAGAAAATCTCATTGAGTTTCGTATTGTAATTGCATGCTTCTGTGAAGATATCTTTTAAACCACGATCTAAGTTGGCTTCTTTTAGAGTGTGCCAGTCTTCATAGGTTGCAAGCCTATTGCCAGTGACCTCCTCAACAATATCTTCCAACCATCTGGTCAGTCCCTTGGCTTTGTGCAAGCCATAATACTTTTCAACATGAATAGGTGCCATTAATCGTGAAAAGATCCCGCCACGAATTGCTTTTGACAGATCTAAAGAAATTAGACGCTCACCAATCTTGTCACTGTTCCACCCCGTAGCAAAAAGTAATGCCGCAATCGCACCGACTGAACTCCCTGCAACTGCCTCAAAATCCTGTAATTGACCAATTTTTTCAAGCATTCGAGCAACGCCAATATATAAAAAGCCTTTAGCGCCCCCACCCTCTAGGGCCAAATAGCGATAAGGATAGCCTTTCTCAAAATCTTCATGAATAGATAACTCTAATTCAGATTTTTCTTCAGAATTTTGCTCAAAACTCTCATTAGATCCTAACATTTAAAATCCCTTTCAAATGAATGCGAGTCTTTACAAACTACCACTCTTTTGACGCTATTTAAAGCATATCTGGACAAATTATGAACAATAGGGCAGAATGGCATCACGATTAATCAATACTTGCTTAGATAAATGGCTAACATCCTAGTTATTCATGGTCCGAATTTGAACCTTTTAGGTATTCGCGAACCAAAAATCTATGGCCAGCACACTTTGGAAGACATTAATCAAAGCTTGCACACCTATGCACAAACCAATGGACACCGGCTTCAGGCCTTCCAAAGCAACGCGGAACATGCACTAATCGATAAAATCCAGGCCACACGACTAGAAGATGTTGATTTTATTATCATTAATGCAGGCGCTTTGACGCACACGAGCGTTGCCTTAAGAGACGCTTTGATTGCTGTTGAATGTCCTTTTATTGAAGTTCATTTGACTAATGTTTACGCTCGCGAACATTTTCGTCATCAATCTTACTTAGCAGATGTCGCTGTGGGTGTGATAACCGGCCTTGGCAGCTTTAGCTATCAAGCTGCTCTTGAGGCCGCCATTTATATTTTGAATCAAAACTAACCAACCCTTTTAACCCTTACCTTTAGAGTTATTTTATGGATATTCGTAAAGTAAAAAAATTAATCGAGCTGATTGAAGAATCTGGCGTTGCAGAAATTGAAATCCGGGAAGGTGAGGAAACGGTCCGTATCAGCCGTCAATTACCTCAACCTATGAGCACACCCTTTGTACACTACCCAACACAACCTCATCAGCCACCGCAGCCCCCAATCAGCACAACAGCAGGACAACTGCAGCCACAAGGTGTCGAAAACACAACACCTGCATCAAATCTCCCTGCAGGCCATACTCTGACTTCTCCCATGGTTGGGACCTTCTATCGTTCACCTGCACCTGATCAGTCTCCTTTTGTGAAGGTCGGTGATAAAGTGAATGTTGGTGATAGCTTATGTATTGTGGAAGCTATGAAAATGATGAACCAAATCGAAGCTGATAAGGCAGGGACGATTGCCGCAATTCTCGCTGAGAACGGCCAAGCGATTGAATTTGGGCAACCGCTCTTTGTAATTCAGTGAGGGATCCATGTTAGATAAAATCGTCATTGCAAACCGTGGTGAAATTGCACTTCGAATCCTGCGCGCCTGTCATGAGCTTGGGATCAAAACAGTCATGGTACATTCCACGGCGGATAGAGATCTGCTACCCGTTCGGCTCTCTGATGAAGCAATTTGTATTGGTCCTGCAAAATCGAGTGATAGTTATCTCAACATTCCAGCAATCATTAGCGCCGCTGAAGTCTCTGATTCAGTTGCTATCCATCCTGGATATGGCTTTCTATCTGAAAATGCCGATTTTGCAGAACGTGTAGAACACAGTGGCTTTATTTTCATAGGCCCAAGACCTGAAACTATCCGTTTGATGGGCGATAAAGTTTCTGCGATTCAGACTATGAAAAAAGCAGGCGTACCCTGCGTACCCGGTTCAGATGGTCCGTTAGGTGAAGACGGGAAAATCAATTTAAAACTTGCAAAAGAAATTGGCTATCCTGTCATCATCAAGGCAGCTGGTGGTGGTGGTGGCCGTGGAATGCGCGTGGTCCACAGCGAAGCGGCGCTTTTAAATGCGATTTCTCTAACGCGTACTGAAGCTAAAGCTGCTTTTGGCAATGGCGCTGTCTACATGGAAAAATTCCTTGAAAGGCCTCGTCATATTGAGATTCAAGTACTGGCAGATGGGCAAGGTAATGCTATTTATTTAGGCGAGCGTGATTGCTCGATGCAGCGACGCCATCAAAAAGTCCTTGAAGAAGCCCCTGCGCCAGGCCTGACCGAAGCACAACGACAAGCCATTGGGAACAAATGTGTAGAAGCTTGTATTGAAATTGGGTATAGAGGCGCCGGTACATTTGAATTCTTATATCAAGACAATCAATTTTACTTCATCGAAATGAATACTCGTATTCAAGTTGAACACCCAGTGACTGAAATGATCACCGGTATTGATTTGGTCAAAGAACAGCTGAAGATTGCGGCGGGCCAGCCACTGAGCATTAAACAAAGTGATGTGGTGCTAACCGGCCATGCAATCGAATGCCGCATCAATGCAGAAGATCCCAAAACCTTCATGCCATCTCCCGGTAAAATTAATTGGTACCATGCCCCTGGTGGTCCTGGTATTCGAATGGATTCTCATATCTATAATTCGTATGTGGTTCCCCCCAACTATGATTCCCTCATAGGAAAACTAATTGCGTATGGCAGTACACGCGACGAAGCAATTAAACGAATGGAAAATGCCCTAAAAGAAATCATCATTGATGGGATCAAAACTAACTTACCCCTCCATCGTGATTTAATGCAGGATACTCATTTCCAACAGGGCGGAACGACTATTCATTATCTAGAAGAAAAAATGAGTCGCGCGGCAACTTAAAATGAAATGCGTTTCTATTGAATTATTTCCAGAAAATACTGAATTTGTTGAAGCATTAATGTTCGAGTTCGGCGCAACCGCTGTAACCTTTGAAGATGCGGAAGATGTACCCTTACTTGAACCCAAGCCAGGGGAAATGCCACTGTGGCCAAATAATGTTGTCACTGGCTGGTTTGAGGATGAAGCCGATCTGACTCAACTTCAAAATTCAATCGCCATGAATTTCCCAAAGGTTGACTTCAAAATAGGTACGGTAGAATCACAGGACTGGCAAAAAAATCTGCATGATCAATTCAAACCTATATTTTTTGGAGAAACACTTTGTATTTGCCCTAGCTGGGAAACAAAGCCCAACGGCAATCATGCTATTTTAGAACTGGATCCAGGACTTGCATTTGGAACCGGCAGCCATCCAACTACTTCCATGTGTTTAGAATGGTTAGCAACACATTTAAAACCAGGTCAAACCCTTTTAGACTACGGCTGCGGCTCAGGCATTCTTGCACTCTCAGCCATTAAACTGGGCGCTTCTAAGGTTTGGGCTGTCGATTATGATCCGCAGGCATTGCAAAGCACTCAATCTAATGCCATCAGAAATCAAATATCAGCTAAAACGCTCATCACTTTGGGGATTGATGCACTCCACCTCATTCCAAAAGTGGATATCATTGTGGCCAACATCCTCGCTCAACCTTTAATCGAGCTAGCCTCACAATTTAGAGAATATACTCATCCAGAATCGATATTGGTACTCTCCGGGATCTTGGCGGAACAAGCCAGTGATGTGGAAGCAGCTTATAGCGACTGGGTAACATTCATAGAACGACATCAAACATCAGAGTGGGTGTGTCTCATTGGACGCACAAAGGCTTAAGTAAATCATCATGAAAATTGGCTCTCATCAAATCGATCCTCCGGTTATATTAGCTCCGATGGCAGGTGTTACCGATAGACCCTTTCGCCAACTCTGCAAAGATCAAGGCGCGGGACTTGCTGTTTCAGAAATGGTGGGAGCAAACTCACTGCTTCACGGTAGCGAAAAAACAAAGCGTCGCGCAAATCATGATGGCGAAACTCGCCCCGTCTCAGTACAAATTGTAGGTGCCAATCCAAAAATGATGGGCGAAGCGGCCAAATATAATCAAAATGAAGGCGCTGAAATTATCGATATCAATATGGGATGTCCTGCAAAAAAGGTTTGCAATACGTTGGCAGGTTCCGCTTTGCTAAAGGATGAAAAACTCGTTGGTGAGATTTTGGAGGCGGTAGTCGGCGCAGTTGAGATTCCAGTCACACTTAAAATAAGAACAGGGTGGGATTCTCAGAATAAAAATGCAATTCGAATTGGGCAGATCGCAGAGAACGCAGGTATTCAAGCTTTAACCATTCACGGACGTACCCGTGCTGACAGATTTCAGGGGCACGCAGAATATGACACAATTGCTGCCGTGAAAGATGCCTTAAAGATCCCCATCATTGCTAATGGCGATATTAATACACCTGAAGAAGCCAAGCATGTATTGGAATATACCAAAGCCGATGCTGTGATGGTGGGCCGTGCGGCACAGGGTCGTCCATGGATTTTTAGAGAAATTATGCATTATTTAAAAACCGGTGAATTAATGCCCACGCCTAGCGCAAGCGAAGTGTATACGATTTTAAAAAAACATCTTTTCAATTTATATGACTTTTACGGAGAAGAAAAAGGTGTTCACATCGCTCGTAAGCATGTCTCTTGGTACAGTAAAGGCCAACGGGGTAGCAGTGCTTTTAGAGATCATTTTAATCGTTTAATGAGCACCTATGAACAAGTTCAATACATCGATGAATATTTTCAACATTTGATGAGTCAATCCAATCATGTCCACACTTGAACAAAATGATGCTCCAAAGCCATTGAGGCATTGGGTCGAACAAGCGCTCGAGAACTACTTTGCACACTTAGAAGATCAACACGCCAAAAACGTTTATGATTTGGTCATCAAAGAAGTCGAAATTGGATTATTAAAAACAGTGATGAAATATGCTAAAGGCAATCAATCCAAAGCTTCAATTTGGTTAGGTATTGCTCGCGGTACCCTCCGTAAACGTCTTGCTGAATATGGAATCGAGTAATTATGCATTTACCCTCTACTATCCAACGAGCGCTTATTAGCGTATCCGATAAAACAGGTTTGCTGCCCTTCGCTGAAACGCTCTTTAAAAACGGTATCGAAATTATTTCCACCGGTGGCACTGCAAAATTATTACAAGAGCATGACATCCCGGTCACTGAAATATCAGAGTTTACCGGCTTTCCTGAAATGATGGAGGGACGCCTTAAAACACTTCACCCCAAAGTCCATGGTGGAATTTTAGGACGAAGAGATTTAGACTCGGATATCATGCATGAACATGATATTCACGATATCGATTTGGTTGTAGTGAACCTCTATCCTTTTGAATCAACCGTTGCGGATCCTCGTTGCACATTCTCACACGCCATTGAAAATATCGACATTGGCGGCCCCACCTTGTTAAGGGCTGCTGCAAAAAATCATAGTTGGGTGACCGTTGTGGTTGATCCCAGCGATTATCAGCGCATTCTGGACGATATGGCAACTCATCAAGGCGCAACTTCTTCCGAGCTTCGCTTTGAACTTGCTACAAAAGTATTTGAGCACACGGCTGCTTATGATGGTGCCATCGCTAATTATTTTGGTGCCATTTTACCAAATGGCGAGAAGCATGATTTTCCCAATACGCTCAGCTTGCAATTTAAACTTGATAAAACTTTGCGGTATGGTGAAAATCCACACCAAAAAGCAGCATTATATTTAGATAAAAAGCCCCCAACAGGGACTATTGCAAGTGCTACGTTGCTCCAAGGCAAACCGTTATCATTTAATAATATTAATGATGCAGAAGGTGCACTAGAGTGCGTCAAACAATTTGATCAACCAGCCTGTGTGATCGTCAAGCATGCAAACCCTTGCGGAGTAGCAATCTCAAGTGATGTACTGACGGCCTATCAAAAAGCTTATGCCTGCGATCCTGAATCGAGTTTTGGAGGCATTATTGCTTTCAATCAAATTGTCGATGATAAAGCTTTAAAAGCAATTTTTGATAATCAATTTGTTGAAGTCATCATTGCGCCTGAATTCACCGAGCCTGCTTTAAAACTGGCAGAAAGCAAAATAAATCTTAGATTACTGACGACAGGCAAGCTTTCGATACCAAGCAAAATAATTAGCCACGATATCAAGCGAATTCATGGCGGCATATTAGTTCAAGAATTTGATCAAATTTTAATCAAAACAAGTGATCTCAATTTCGTAAGCGAACAACAACCCACAGCCTCTGAAGTTACGGATTTAATCTTTGCCATGAAAGCAGCCCAATATGTGAAGTCCAACGCAATCGTGCTAGCTCGTCAAGGGCAAACCATCGGTATCGGCGCAGGTCAAATGTCGCGTGTGTTTGCGCTTAAAATTGCCCAAATGCGTGCAAAAGATGCTTCTTTTAACACAGAGGACGCTGTGCTTGCGTCCGATGCATTTTTTCCATTTCGCGATAGCATCGATTTAGCGGCAAAACTTGGAATTAAAGCGATCATTCAACCCAGCGGATCAAAGCGAGATGAGGAAGTTATTCAGGCGGCAAATGAACACAAAATGGTTCTCGCTTTTATAGCCACTCGACATTTTAAACACTAGAGGTCAGCATGCATATTTTAGTTATTGGATCCGGTGGACGAGAACATGCTATTGCGTGGAAATTAGCTCAATCTTCGCAAACAACACGTGTATTTGTCGCGCCAGGTAATGCGGGTACGCATTTTGAATCTAAAGTCGAAAATCTAAATATCGACCCCCTCGATTTTAAGGCACTGATTGAATTTGCGAGATCAAACCAGATTGCCCTCACGGTGGTAGGACCTGAGGCTCCTCTTGCAAGCGGGATCGTTGATGCGTTTCAGGCTGCTGATCTCTTAATCCTAGGACCCAATCAATCATGCGCCATGCTGGAAAGCTCCAAAGCTTTTTCCAAGCAGTTTATGATTGAGCATGATATTCCAACTGCGGAAGCTAAAACCTTTACAGATTTAAATGCTGCTAAAGCATATATTGCTGAAAAAGGCACTCCTATTGTAATTAAAGCTGATGGATTGGCTGCGGGCAAAGGCGTCGTTATTCCTCAAACACAACTTGAAGCTTTCTCAATCTTAGAATCCATGCTAGAAGGCAACCAATTTGGAGAGGCCGGTCATCGTGTCGTTATAGAGTCCTTTTTACAGGGAACTGAAGCGAGCTACATGGTATTAACCGATGGCGAGACCATATTGCCTTTGGCATCGTCGCAAGATCATAAAGCACGTGATGATGGTGATAAAGGTCCTAATACAGGAGGCATGGGTGCCTTTTCACCAGCTCCCATTATTACCCCACAGTTAGAACAAACTATCTTGAAGACAGTGATTCAACCCGTTATTGATGGCTTTAAGGCCAAAGGAAAACGCTATACGGGTTTCTTATATGCAGGCCTCATGATTAGTCCGAAAGGCGAGTTGAACGTATTAGAATTCAATTGCCGTTTAGGCGATCCGGAAACACAACCTATCTTAATGCGATTGCAATCTGATTTCCTTGAGATCTGCCTTCATGCCGCACAGAGAACGCTCCAAAGCTCTACTGCGAAATGGGATACACGCGCAGCTATCGGTGTGGTGCTGGCTGCAAAAGGCTATCCAGATGTCTATGCTAAGGGCGACATCCTCTCCTCACAACTGCAAGAGCATTTTGCTGAGAACCAAAAAGTCTTTCATGCAGGCACTCAAGTGAAAGACTGTCAGATTATCACAAGTGGGGGTCGCGTTATTTGTGCTACGGCACTTGCAGATAGTTTTAAAACCGCTCAAACAATCGCCTATGAACTTGTAAAAAAAGTAGCCTGGCCAAATGCGTATTTTAGGCACGATATTGGATATCGGGTCGTGGAATAATGCTAATCTTCTTTTTTGTAATCTTTATTTCATTCATTGCTTCATCAAACAGTCTGCTGTCCTTTAGTAAGAGGGCAGCTCTAGCATCGGCAGCACTCAAGCTTAACTCAAGGAGTTGAGTCGTTCTTTCAAGATCATCATCTTTTTTTACATGAATCAATTCACTGAGATAAATCGTTGCTTTTGAAAAAGGCAGCGGCAATAAGAAGCGATCCCAGGAATGAAACTGTTTTGCAGTCAAATAAGCTGCCCCAATCGGTAAAATGGGTAGACCTGTCTTCTGAGCTAAGTAAGCACTCCCAGACTTGGCACAATAAATAGGTCCGCGGGGGCCATCCGCTGCAATACCCAATGAATAACCTGCTTTAGCAAGCTCGATAAGTTTAACAACGCTGCTTGCTCCTTTCCTATTCGAAGATCCACGAACAACCTTGAATCCCAAGCGTTCAATCCATCGAGTTAAAATAGCACCGTCTCGCGATTGACTAACCAACCCTGCTATTTTTTTTTGTTGCCAACTGGAAACAACCATGATCGGCAAAAATAGCTTCCCATGCCAAAAAGATAGAATTAAGGGTTGATTTAGTTGAACACTAGGATGAGCAAATATATAACTACGGAGCGACTTAAAAATACACTTCGTCACTCCATGAGCCAAATCACCCATCACGGTTTGTTTTAGCACTAGCCCCCCAGATATTAATGACCTAACCGACATCGTTGCTCATGATGCGTTCTCACAGTATTAGGTGCCGCTTCCAAAATACGTCTATGCGCTTCTTGTACAAAAGTTAAAGATCTTTGTTGATTTGGTGATATCGAATACCCCATAACAGACAAACCAGAGTAGCCATTATCTAGTTGCATTAAAGCTTCTTGCCAATGCTTTTCCCTCAGCTCTTTATTAGGCTTATAGGAGACTTGCATCGCAAAATCTGTTACTAATTGACTGACAGCTTCACGTTTTTGTGAGGCCACTTTAGGATCATAAAAGAGCCGACCCATAAAACGAGAAACAGCGGCCACTGGATGAAATAAAGCGCTGGCGAAAGAACTGCCCCATGAACTTTGACTGCCTGGTAAAGTATATTCTGCTTGTTGTTCAGCGCAACTCATAATGTAATTAAGTGCGTGAACAGTGAGTATCAAGGTAGGATGTCCAGTACCGCTTGCTGCACTCTCATAGATACTGGGCCGCATATTCAAGCGGTTCTGACTAGTGATAAATTTACAAGCCTCACTGAATGTTAGCCGTAAGGCTTCAACTTGCTCTTCGCTTTCTCCCGCACCAGCTCCCACTGAAAAACTGACTCTGGCCATAGGCTGGAAAGTTGCATCGGTGGCTTCAAGTGCACGCTGAAGCAAAAGAGATGTTTCTTGGAAAAGGCGTTGTATCGATTCAGCCAATTCTTCCTCAATCTGAACAGGTTCTGCAAGTGGCGCGCGATGATGTTCAATGAAATCTTTCATTTGATTTAAAATATGAGTTGCTTCAGCATCAAACGCTTCCTTACTCATGCTCGCTTTGAGATCTGCAATATTTTTTTGTAAGCGTTGATTATGCTCTTTAAATGCTGCTTCTTGTTCCGCTAATTTTTCCTTTTGAACTCCTCGCTCTTGCTGCAATAACTGTACATTTGGCTTAACATTATCGTTTTGATGCATCTGATCTATTTTGAGTGCTGCCATTTGAGCAGCCAGTAACAGTGATTCTTTCTGCGCGTCCGACTGTTTCTCAGCCTCCCAAAGCGCTCTTGCAGCTTCTCTTGTTTTGAACAATTCAATAGCAGGCTGTAACTTATTTTTTAAAATATTATATGACACTTGTTGATGTAATTGTTCTTCTGACCACACCCCAGGGAGGAAATTCGGATCTTGTAAAGACTGCTCAACATCAAAAGGATCAAAATGAGTGAGGATACTCTCAATCTGCGCAAAATAAACCAATGATTGGCTCCACCCATAAGAATGAGTGATATCTGCCTGTTGGATATCCTTCAATCTAGATTCAACTAGTTTAACAACCTGTTGACGAGCATGAATATCCTTTTCCTTTTCTTCGCGTGCAATTAATGCGTCCTCAGCTTGATCGGATTTTTGAGCCAATTGATGTCTAAGTCGAAAAATGAGCATAGCCTTTAGGAATGAAAGATCTTTTTTACTATTAAATTGCCCCTTTAAAACACTCTCAGTTTCCTCAGCTGAGAGTTGCATCAACTTGCCCCAAGAAAGTTGCCCTGACTCATCAAATGCATTTATGAGCTGACAATAACTCTGTACATCATCTGAATACATACGAGGCACTTTCACAGAATCGGCAAATACTAAACCATGTTTATCTGCTGCAAGAAAGTGTTCAATCAGGACAGCTAATGCCGTTCGTCCAGCAGGGAGAACACCCCCCTTAAGAAAAGCTATCTTTTGATTTAAATATTCATTTAAAAGTGGCAATATACGGCGAATTGATTGGATAACCAGCATAAATCTTCTCCTTTGATTTATTTTCTTTCTAATAGAATAAACTGGTAATGGTAAGGGTTTTTTTCATCCGGCGGATGCTTTTCTGATGAAATTACTTTCCAATCTCCTTCCCATTTTGGAAAATAGGTATCCCCTTCAAAGTCCTGTTCAATGATCGTTAAATAAATACGAGTTGCTTCTGGTAAGAATAATCGATAGATGGTTTCCCCACCAACAATCATCACTTCCTC
Source organism: Gammaproteobacteria bacterium (assembly GCA_046348545.1). GTDB lineage: Bacteria > Pseudomonadota > Gammaproteobacteria > Berkiellales > Berkiellaceae > JAXMEB01. Next base: position 767,679 of record JAXMEB010000003.1, on the reverse strand, counting down.
AACATCACCAGCCACTTCAAGTGCTTTTTGGACAGTTGAAACAACCGTGCAACCAGGTGCCTCGAAACGTTGATCACGTGTTAAAACAATGTTGTGGCGACCTGGTAAAGGCTTTTTGATGGAATCAAACGTCTTTCGACCCATGACAATAGGTTTACCTAAGGTCTTCTCTTTAAAATATTTAAGATCAGCTGGTAAATGCCAAGGCAACTGACCATTTCGGCCAATGACGTGCTTTTGGCTCATCGCTGAAATGAGCGAAATAATCATATTACACCGCAATAGGCGCTTTAATATGTGGGTGCGCCTGGTAATCCTGTATTACAATATCTTCAAAACGAAAATCTTCAATTCGCTCTATGGCTCGATTAAGTACTAGTCTTGGTAAAGGCAAGGGCTCACGTTGCAATTGTAGTTTGGCTTGTTCAATATGATTAGCATAAAGATGGGCATCTCCTAGCGTATGTACAAAAGTTCCAACTTGAAGCCCCGTTACCTGTGCAACCATATGGGTTAGGATAGCATAAGATGCGATGTTAAAAGGGACGCCAAGAAAAACATCGGCCGAGCGCTGATATAACTGAGACGAAAGCTTGCCATCTGCGACGTAAAATTGATAGAAGCAATGACACGGTGGCAATGCCATCTCCTGAATAAGGGCGACATTCCAGCTACATACAATCAAGCGCCTAGAATCTGGATTATGTTTAATATCATGAATGACTTCAGCCAGTTGATCGTATTCACTGCCGTCTGAGCCTGGCCAAGCACGCCATTGTTTACCATAAACTGGCCCAAGATCACCTTGCTCATCTGCCCAATTATCCCAAATCTTCACGTCATTGGCTTTAAGATATTGAATATTGGTATCACCTTTAATAAACCACAATAGCTCATGAATAATGGATCGCAGATGAAGCTTCTTGGTCGTCAAAAGTGGGAAACCTTGGTTTAAATCAAAACGCATCTGATAACCAAAAATACTCTTTGTGCCCGTTCCAGTTCGATCTGTTTTTTCAGTTCCTTCATTAAGGACCGTTCGCATGAGATCTAAATATTGTTTCATGATATACCCTTCACACCTGAATTTTCGGGGTTTGCTTGTCCGTCCGTAGCTCGTAAGAGCGTAGGCGGATTGCCTTCGCGATTCTCATCGCAGTCATGTACCTTGTGTACACTCCTGCGTCTCGAACGCTCGGCGCGTGCCCGAAAAACCATCTGTTGTGGGTATAGTTTTCGACACTGTGTTGACATGAATAATCCGATTCCAAATAGCACCATAGGCAAACACAACAGCTGCCCAAGCGTAAACCACCCTAAAGCGAGATAACCAATATTGAGGTCCGGTTGTCTAAAAAATTCTTCAAAAATTCGAACCAAGCCATATCCCATCAAAAACATGCTTGATACCACACCAACGGGACGTATCTTTTTGGAAAAGATCCAAAGCACCGTAAAGAGTAGAACACCTTCAAGGAGTATGGCATAAAGCGGCCAAGGGTGACGCGCTTGCATATCGATGTAAGGGTACACCATGCCCCATGAAACCTCTGTGGGTTTACCCCACAATTCCCCATTAATAAAGTTGCCAAGTCGCCCACAAGCAAGTCCAATCGGCACTACCGGGCAAATACGATCCGCGATTTCCCAAAAACGGTAACCTTTTGTCTTTGCAAAATAGAGAATGGCTAAGATAGCTCCAACTAAACCACCATGGAAAGAACGCCCAGGCACCCAAATTTTAAAAAGGGTTAGGGGATCACTTAATAGCTGTTCAGGCTGATAAAAAAGGATAAAGCCTATTCGACCACCCAGGATAATACCCACTGCTAAATAGAAGAAGAGATCGAATTGCAAATCCGTCGTCCAAGGTTTCCATTGTTGCTGCTTTGCACGCAGACGCATCAGCGCCCAAGCCGCCATAAATCCAACAACGTAAAGGAAACCATACCACCGAACCTGAAAAACATCAGAGATATGTAAAATAACTGGGTTAATATTGGGATATTCGAGCATAGTGCCCACAGTCTAACAAACTACAATATTCTTCGCAGCTGTATTTTAGGAAAAGAAAACCAACCAACTTACAACAAGCACAACCAACAAGCCACCAAATACTCTTCTCATGATTTTCACAGGTAAACGGTGAGAGAGTTCGACACCAATAACTGCAAATAAGATGCTGGTCAAACCAACCATCCAAATAGCTGGCCAATAAACATATCCCAGTGTATCGTCTGGCAACCCAGGCTGATGCCAGCCTACGTAAATAGCAGACATTGCTCCGAACAATGCAGTTGGGAAGGTGCACATTGAGGCGGTTGCAGACGCTTGAGTTAGCTGAATCCCCAAAAAGCACAGTAAAGGAACGAGCAGAACCCCCCCACCCAGGCCGAGCATGCCTCCGCATAGTCCAACGACCAATGCCAACAAAAGCCAACTTATTGCCTGAATTTTCTGAGCTCTATAATGAGCCGCTGGCTGCCCTAACATCAAATTGAAGCCAATACCGCACACAACGATAGAAAACAATATTTTCATAGTCAGCGCAGGCAATAGACTAGCAATCTGAACACCTATCATCGCTCCTATGCTAGTCCCGGGCACCAAACTAGAGAGTAGAGACCAATTTACAGCTCCCTTACTATGGTGCCTAAGCCCCGCGGTCAAACTAGACAAACTGACTGTTGCAAGCGAGGTTCCAGCAGCAAGCGACATAACAAACTCTGACGACATCAGATTTTGAGAAAATAAGATGGTAAAAGCTGGGACCAAAATAATGCCCCCACCAATACCAAATAGACCAGATAAGAGGCCAACCAGACATCCCAGTAAGAGAAAACCAATCACGATAAGCTTAACAGCAGCATAAAAAACAATAGTACCACAGGATATACCTTTCACGAATTTTCAGGGTTGTTGCCTTGCCGAAGCGCAAAGAGCGTAGGGAGGTACCTCAAAAATCATCTGCTGTGGGTATACCCACAACAGATGATTTTTCGGGTAGGCGCCGAGCGTTCGAGACGCAGGAGTGTACACAAGGTACATGACTGCGGTGAGAATCGCGAAGGCAACAACCCCGAAAATTCAGGTGTGAAGGGTATATACAAATACCTTAAGCACTCTTTAGAATGCCGTTAGAACTCTTCAGCAAAGCAGTCAAGTCATCGACTGCCAAGGGTTGTGAAAAATAATATCCTTGAATCTCATCGCATCCATTTTCGAGAAGAAAATCAAGCTGATCTTTGGTCTCAACCCCTTCTGCAACAGTCTTGAGTTGAAGACCTTTCGACATAGACAAAATCGCTTTGATAATAGCAGCATCTTCTGCATTATGGCAGACATTATTGACAAATGACTTGTCAATTTTAAGTCCATCAATTTGAAAACGTCTTAGATAATTCAATGAGGAGTAACCCGTACCAAAATCATCCACAGTAAGCGAAATCCCCATAGTTTTAAGGACACTCAGCATCAATATACAGCGTTCTGGATTTTCCATTAATACACTTTCTGTAAGCTCTAAATCCAAACCTGATGGTTCTAATTCAGTCTCCCATAGTATTTTAGCAATATCTTCAGCTAAATCACCACCTCTAAACTGATAGGCCGATAAATTTACCGAAACCTTCATATCAGGAAAGCCCTGTGCGTGCCAAGCTTTATTTTGAAGACAAGCCATTTTAAGAACCCATAGCCCAATAGAAACGACCAATCCAGTTTCTTCAGCCAATGGGATAAATTTGTCTGGGCAAATTAACCCTAACTTAGGATGAAACCATCGAATCAAAGCTTCAACACCGACGATTTTGTGAGTTCTAATTTCTACTTTTGGTTGATAGCAAACCATGAGTTCGTTATTCTCAAGCGCCCTGCGCAAAGAGTGCTCTAGCTTTTGCCGTTCTAGAACATGCTCGTTTATTTTAGAGTCATAAAACTGATATGAGTTGCGACCTTTTTGCTTTGCGTAGAACAATGCAACATCTGAATTCACTAACAAACCCTGAGAATCTTGAGAGTCCTGAGGAAATAAACTGATACCGATAGAAGCTCCGAGCAAAATATCATGCCCATCAACACTAAAAGAGCGACTTAGTGTTCTAAGAACCTCTTGCGCATAACCCTTAATGCTTGCATGGTCTCTTACATTATCAATAACCAAAGCAAATTCATCACCACTCAAACGAGCCAAATATTGTTCATGACCAAGCACCCTTTTAAGTCTTTTCGCAATTTGTCTGAGCAATCGATCTCCAACACTATGTCCAAAAGTATCATTAATAATCTTAAATCGATCAATTCCTAATGTTAAAACTGCCAATCGACCATTATGCCCCTTAGACTCTTCGATCAAATCAGACAAATGAATCATAAATCGATTCCTATTGGGCAAATTAGTCAACGCGTCATAATTTACTAAATACTCAAGTTCATCCTCAGCTTTCTTCCATCTTGAGATGTCTGAAAATACAGCAACATAATGAATCAAGCGCTTTTGCTCATCATGCATCGCGTTAATATTTAAGCGTTGCAAATATAGTTCACCAGTTTTTCGCTTTTGCCACAACTCACCCTGCCAGCTGCCTGTTCGCTCTATATTTTTTTGAATACTTTCATAAAATTCAGAATCATGTTTTTCTGAACGGAATATGTCTAGCGGAAGCCCTTTGGCTTCTTGGCGCTCAAAGCCGGTTATCGCGGTGAAAGCCGCATTGACTTCAACAATAATTAGCCTTGGGTCGGTAACAATCACACCTTCAGTCATGCTCTCAAAGACTTTCTTAAACAATCTGAGGCTTTCTTCGTGATCTTTACGATCTGTGATATCAACTAAAGTACCAGTAAGCCGAAGCGCTTTGCCAGTTTTATCCCGTTCAACTACTTTACCACGTCCTAAAATCCATCGCCATTCACCACTCTTTGACTTAATGCGCGTCTCAATTTCATAGAAGGAATTTCTGCCTATTAAATGCTGCCGTAGCTTTTCATCTGCGATTACTCTATCGCGAGGATGTTGCATTTTGATAAATTCAGCTTGATTACACGGCATCTCGTTTGGCTCAAAGCCTAACATGTTTGTAATGTGATCATCAAAGAACAAATGATCTTTTTTTAAATCCCAATCAAGCATTACCTCGTTAGATCCCCACAATGCAAGATTGAGTCGTTGCTCACTTTTCTTCAATTCTTTATTGCTATTTTCAATTTGATGCAACATATTATTAAAAGCATTTGTCAAAATACCTAACTCATCATCAGTTGTTTTAGCGGCACGAATTGAGTAATCATTTTTTTCCGTAATTTCCTGCACAGTTTGAACTAGCAAATTAAAAGGCTTTGTGATGGCATCTTGTAAACGATTCGATAACAACACAGATGCTAACAATGAAAATACGATCATGATAACAACCACTGTAATTTGATGTGTGGTTCTTAGTTTTACACCAGTTAGATCTGCCATGACAATAAGCGTTCCCAACTGCTTACTGCCATATGAAATAGGATTGGAAACGACTATCTTATCCGAACTGTAGTAAACACCTTGCTGCTGATATGTTTCTAAAATCTCATTCTCATCAAGCTTGTGTGGATCGTAAGCTGCGAAAAGTTTATTATTGCGATCGAAAATCCAAACGCCTTGCATGAATCGATTCATGCTAAGCTTATCTATTACTTCGTTAACCTCATCCCGATTACCTAGACTAAGCGCAGTCGCACTATAAGTTTCAATCAGATCTGATGTAATGTTCAGACTTTCGGCCAGATTTTTTCGGGTATCTTGAAGGTCATATGAAATAAAACCTAGGCCCGTAATGATAAGGGATAGTAATGTAACCAATACCGCATATAATAGGATCTTGGTCTTAAATGATAGGTGCAGTAATCGCTTCATACGCCATTAAGTATGGCATCATTTTCCGGCACGTACTAAACCACCTAGCCCTGCTTGTTCTAGCGCTGACTCCAAGTGAAGACGAATGTCTCTGGGGTGCTCCATCGAAATGACCTCTTTAAGCAATATCTGAGCTTTTGAAACTGTAAAGTTTCGAATGACCCATTTCACGCGAGGTAAACTATGTGAGCTCATACTAAGCATATTAAAGCCCAATCCTAACAATATAATGACCGCAACTGGATCTCCAGCCATCTCTCCACAAATACTCACTGGTTTTTTATATCTTTGAGCTGCTTTCATGATTTGGCTCAATGCTCGTATAACGGCAGGATGAAGTGAGTCATAAATATTCGCGACTTGATGATTATTTCTATCGACAGCAAGTAAATATTGTGTCAAATCATTAGTGCCGACTGAAAAGAAATCAATCCGACTTGCTAGTTCATCAATTTGATAAAGCGCTGCAGGGACTTCTATCATGACACCAATTTCAGGAAAAATCCCTTCATTACCTTCATCTGATATTTCTCGGAAAGCCTGGCGTATTAGTCGAATTGATTCGTCAACTTCTACTACACTGCTAATCATCGGCAATAAAATTTTTAGATTATTTAAGCCATGATTAGCTCGTAACATGGCTCTTAACTGTACTAAAAATATTTCTGGATGGTCTAAGGTAACCCGTATCCCTCTCCATCCTAAAAATGGATTCTCTTCTCTTATCGGAAAATAAGGCAGTATTTTGTCCCCGCCAATATCTAACGTTCGTATGGCAACGGGTCGTGGCGCAAAAGCTTCCAGAAGCTGGCGATAAATTAAAAACTGCTCTTCTTCTCCTGGAAACCTATCACGAATCATAAAAGGCACTTCTGTTCGATAGAGTCCAACACCCTCTGCACCTGCTTTTAGAGATGGCCTAATATCTGCAACCAAGCCCGTATTCACGCATAATGGAATGCGAATTTCATCCGGAGTTTCAGCTCTTAAGAATCTCAGCTCTTCTAGCCCTGCGAAAAGTTCTTTTTCCTCCTCTGCAAGCCTTGCAAACTCAGCTCGCATTGCAGGTGTCGGTGAAGAGTAAACCTCTCCATTATAGCCATCTACAATCAGTTCACGTCCATCAAATTCAGTCACTGGCAATCCAGTAATACCAATCACGGTTGGAATACCCATCGCACGGGCTAAAATAGCCACATGAGAATTACTAGAGCCTTTCGCTGAAATGACTCCAACCAATTGTCCTTCTGGGACTTCTGCTAAACTAGAAGCCGTGATTTCATCTCCCACTAGAATAGTATGCTTGGGAAAACTAACATTGAGCTCTGCTTCTGTTTCAAGATGAGCCAGAATACGCCTACCCAAATCAAGTAGATCCATAGCACGTTCACGTAAGTAAGGATCTTCCATGGCCTCAAAGTGACGCACATGACCTTTAAAAACTTTTCTGATCGCATAGGGTGCCCAATGGCCTACCTGAATCAGCGTCGTGATTTCCTGTCTAATCGTCTCACTTTCTAATATGCCGAGATAAGCTTCAAATAGTGACTGCTCTTCTGGTGGTAAGGTGGAAATCATTCTGCTTTGCAAGCGTTGAATATCTTCTCGGGTTGATTTGACGGCTTTTCTAAAACGCTTTAGCTCACCAGCCACATCTGTGATTTTTCGATCAGGAACTTTATCCAGATCAGCAGGTGCGTAGGTCACAACGGCTTGGCCAATAGCAATACCTGGAGCACCTGATATACCGCGCAGTACAGAGGGCAATGCATCTGATTCGCGCTGGGCTTGATTGGTTATCATGCCTGCCGTCTGGGCATGCGCAATAATACCGGCTAACTGAGCTGAAATCGTGACTAGAAACGCCTCTTCACCTTCATCGAAACGTCTCTTTTCAGTACTCTGCACGACAATGATACCCACAAGCTTTCGCTGGTGAATTATGGGCGCTCCTAAAAACGCTTTATAACGTTCTTCGCCTGTTTGAGGGAAATAGCGGTAACGAGGGTGTACTGTTGCATCATCTAAATTAATAGGCTCTTCACGCTCACCGACCAGCCCAACAATCCCTTCAGAAAACTTCAGCGTAACTTCAGCATTTTCATTGAAGCCGACATTGGCTGCAAGCTTGTAGTGATTTTGGCGTGTATCCGTAAGATAAACAGAACAAGCTTCCGTATGAATAGTTTCTGCCACCCGTCTGACAATGATGTCGAGAACTTCTTGCAAGTCTTGCGCTTCGTTGACCTCTTGAACAATTCGTCGCAGGATATTCAGCAAATCCCGCCTCCCTCTTAGCTACGTTTCATCGACTGGATCTAACCGGCAGCGTCTTGATTGTGTGGACATCACGATAGGCTTAAATTCCCTTAAAGCCTTACGATAAACTTCTCTCTTAAATGTAATAACTTGGTATAAAGGAAACCAATAGCTCACCCATCGCCAATGATCAAACTCTGGTTTTGGGGTATGATCTAACCGAACGGCCTCATCTTCTGCAACCATTTTTAACAAAAACCAGCGCTGCTTTTGACCAATACAAACTGGTCTGCTTTCGTTTCGAACTAGACGCCTTGGCAATCGATAACGCAGCCAATGCTTAGAACGACCTAGAATTTTGACATGATGAGGCTCTAAACCAATTTCTTCGTGCAGCTCTCGAAACAACGCTTCTTCTAATGACTCATTCTCTTGCACACCACCCTGAGGGAACTGCCAAGCATCCTGGCCAACGCGTCTGCCCCAGAATACCTGTCTTTCTTCATTCATTAGAATAATACCGACATTGGGACGAAACCCTTCAGAGTCTATCACTCAAACACCTAACAAAAAAATGGCAAAGCCCTTAGGCTTTGCCAAGTTGCTCAATTTGGGGCAGAAAATAATTAACTAAAATTCCAAACCCATGAAAGTTTACCAACATGCTCTTTTGGTTTGTAAGACACGTCACTTATTACATTTGCAAAACCAGTTCTCATCTTGACTGTATCCGGTGTCACATAGTCGTATTCAAAACGAAGCGACGTATTGTAAATGAAGGTCGGGATCTCTAATCCTGCACCAAAAACCATCACTGTGACACGATCATTGATAGTGGTATCTATAGTCCCGACTTGTAAAGGAACCACAACACCAGCACCATTCCCTAAACTGGCATCACGAAAAGTCATTTTATCACGACTGGTTTGACCGCCCAGCTTAAGGTAAGGCATCGCATAATCCGTAACCTGAAAGCCGACGCGCCCAAAGAAACCTACAGTAAGCCCTCTGTCGTAAAGGAAATGCATCCCATGATGGTTAGCAAAAGGTGCAACGGTATGAAAAGCTTGAACGTCTCCAGTATTCTGCCAATCGGCACTCAATCCTAAGCCAACCAGGAAGCGGTTATGACGCCAGTCTGCTCCAAATAAAATTCCATATAGAGCTCCTGCATCTGAGAGGCTTCTATTCGCTGCCCCTGTTGTAGCGGGCGCCGCCTGCGTAAATGAGAATGTGGCACCACCCTGTCGACTCACGTGACCTACTGTAGCACCTAGGTTCCATGTTGGATGAGTCGCATCGAATGCTTGAGCTTGAAAGGGCCCACACCACAATGCCGCTGTCATTAACAACCCTGTTGCAATTTTTCCATATCCCATAACTAACCCCAAATTTAGTTGAACAACCCATTTAACATACATTCACCTTTAGCAGGTTTGTCAAATATTAACATAACTTTTATGCTTCATGCCTCTGCCATGTTAATTCTAATTGCCTAGCGGCACGAACATCATCCAGCCTAGAGACTGAAAAATTGTGCGGTGCTTTTTTAACAATATCTGGCGACGTTTCAATTTCTTCCGCAATCTGCTTGAAAACATCAACCATAAAGTCTAAGGTTTGTTTGCTTTCCGTCTCAGTCGGCTCAATGAGCAAACATTCTGGCACAATCAAAGGAAAATAAGTAGTCGGTGCATGAAGCTGATAATCCAGAAGTCGTTTAGCAATATCCATTGCAGTGATCTGATGCGTTTTCGCCTCTTTCTTTAAACTGATAATAAATTCATGACTGGCTCTTCTTTCAGGAAATGCAAGGGTGTAGCCTAACGCCCCTAATCGTTTCATTAGATAATTTGCATTTAATGTGGCAAATTGACTAACTCGTTCCAAGCCTTCCCGACCTAACATCTTGATATAAATATAGGCCCTTAGCAAAATTCCGGCATTTCCCATAAACGCAGAAAGACGTCCAATCGATAAGGGAAATTTTGTGCTATCGAACCAATCATATTGAATGGCATCATCCGTCATGCTCTTATCGACCCGTGGCACTGGCAAAAAAGGCAACAACTTGGCATTACAGGCAACAGGGCCACTACCAGGACCACCGCCACCATGGGGGGTTGCAAACGTCTTGTGCAAATTCATATGAATCACATCAAACCCCATCGCGCCAGGACTCACTTGCCCAACAATAGCGTTTAAATTAGCACCATCGTAGTACAACAGGCCACCTGCCTCGTGAACCATGTTAGCAACCTTTTCGATTTGTCTTTCAAAGACACCCAGTGTCGATGGATTTGTTAACATGATCCCGGCTGTCCTAGGACCAACCATCTTCTGAAGCGCATCTAAATCTAGATCACCTTCCTTTAAAGTTGGAACTTCTTTGACTTTGAAACCACACATTGCAGCTGACGCAGGATTAGTCCCATGTGCCGCATCAGGCACCAACATTTCATCACGCTCAAAATCCTGGCGAAAAGCATGGTAAGCGCCAATCATCGCGACACCTGCAAATTCACCTTGAGCACCTGCCATAGGCGATAACGAGACACCTTCCATCCCTGAGATCAACTTCAAGGCTTCCTGCAACTCATATAAACATTTCATAAATCCTTGAGAATAAGCTGCCGGTCTTAATGGATGACGACTCAAAAAAGGTGGCAGCTGCGCTAAACGATGCGCAGCTCTAGGGTTATATTTCATTGTGCACGATCCTAAAGGATAAGGATGTGTATCGATTGAAAAATTGCTGCGCGATAACCTGGTATAATGTCGAACCGCATCTAGCTCAGACATCTCTGGCAATAGTGGTGTATCTTTTCGCAATAAATCATCCTGTATAGAATGAACGGCTGTGACCGGAATGCTTTGCGATCTCGCAACACGCCCCCTTCTGCTTTTTTCAAAAATAACCATCTGCCATCTCCAATTAATTTAATGCTATTTTCAAGGTATCACAGAATGCATCTAAATCTGCTTCATCCTTCGTTTCCGTCACGCAGCTCAAAATGCAATTATCCAATTCAGGATAAAATGGCGATAACTGCAATCCTGCATCAATCCCTGACTTAGCCAGCCTTTCCAAAACAGGGCCTGCAGACTTTGGTAAATGGAAAACCATTTCGTGAAAATGTTGACCTGAAAACATTGGCCTGACACCAGTTTGCCCCATAGCCGCATGGATTTTTGCTTTTAACAACATGAGATTCTGATGACTAGCAATCGCCATTCGTTTCAAACCCTCAGGTCCCATGATGCTCATATGTATCGTAGCAGCAGTCACCAACAAACCTTGATTTGTACAAATATTAGACGTTGCTTTAGCTCGCCGAATATGCTGCTCACGAGCTTGCAACGTTAGGGTATAACCAATGCGCCCTTTTTCATCCAACGTACGACCCACTAGTCTCCCGGGCATTTGACGAACATAATCAGATGCACAAGCCAAGAAGCCGCAATAGGGACCACCGCTACTTAGAGGGATCCCAAAAGGTTGTGCTTCACCGCAGGCTATCACAGCACCCTTTTTTCCCCATTGCCCGGGTGGCTTTAACCAAGTCATCGCAAATGGGTTTACAACCCCAATAACAGGGATATTTTTGGTCTCAGCCCAATCTGTTATTGCGTCAACAGGCTCTAAAACTCCAAAAAAATTGGGTTGTGGAATGATGACTGCTTCATAGCGTCTTTCATCTCCAGTAAGCGCTTCTAAAGCCTTCAAATCTATGGTTCCAGTCTTAACTTGATAAGGAACCTCTGTTAAACCAATCCCTTGTCTGCCAACTAATGCCAATAGCACATCTCGATAAAAAGGACTTAATGTATTTGGCACTAAGATCTGACCCCCTTCGGATTTCTTACTCGCTCGCACCAACATTAAGACAGCTTCTGTTAAGGCAGTTGCACCATCATATAAAGAAGCATTTGCAACATCCAACCCCATTAAAGATGCTATCATGGTTTGGAATTCCCATAACAATTGCAAAGTGCCTTGGCTCGCTTCCGCTTGATATGGCGTATAAGAGGTTAAATATTCACCGCGGCCGACTAAATCCCATACAGCGCTCGGAATATAATGTTCATACGCACCCGCGCCTAAAAAATTTAATCGAATACCATCTTGACTCGCCCTGGTATGCATCAACTTTGAAACTTGCATCTCATTCAAACCAGAGTCCATTTCCTTCAGTGGAGTGACTCTTAAATGAGCAGGTATTTCATCAAATAGTTGACTAATCTTATCGATCTGGCAGACTGCCATCATCTCACGAATATCTTCTTCAGTATGGGGAACAAATGGCATACTGTCTCCTTACATCGGTTAAGCTTCTTCTAAAAGCTCTTGATAACTATCCGCATCCAAAAGTTCTAACAATTCTGACGGTTCTTGTATTTTCATCTTAAACAACCAAGCGGAATGATACGGATCTTGATTCAGGCCCTCCGGCGCTTTTAAGATATCTTCATTCACTTCAATCACTTCACCAGTCAAGGGCGCATAGATATCCGAGGCTGCCTTCACCGACTCAACTACACCCGCTTCTTGACCCATTTTGAAAATTTGTCCAACTTTGGGATGCTCGATATAAACGACATCACCTAATTGACTCTGAGCGTAATCCGTAATGCCTACGATAACAACCTCATCATCTTCTTCGGCAATCCACTCATGAGAAGATGTATATTTTAAATGACCCGGTATTTCCATATCTTTCTCCTTTTTAATTCAGATCAAAGGTGGATTGGCCCGCCCGAATAAACGGCAGCGCAACCACACGAACATCATGTCGTTTATGTCGCAACTCAACTTGCAAAACCTTATCTTCTATACCCTTCACAGCTGAATTTTCGCGGCTTGCTTGTCCGTCCGTAGCTCGTAAGAGCGTAGGCGGATTGCCTTCCCGAAAAATCATCTGTTGTGGGTATACTCGACGAATCCTTGCAAGAGCAATTGAACAATTCAATGTCGGTGAGAATCCACCACTCGTGATCAATCCCAACGGTGACTCATCTATGTTTGAATAAATAGACATATGAGAACGCATAATCCCTGGCCCCATGAGAACAAGACCAACCAATTGATGTTGAATATCATCCTGAAGATGCCTTTCTAGAGCTGAGCGTCCAATAAACTGTCTGTCTTTGTCTTTCAAATCAACGGTCCACGTTAAATTCGACACAAATGGATCAGTGGTCTCATCCATGTCTTGACCATATAAATTAAGACCCGCCTCAAGTCTCAAGGTATCCCTGGCACCTAAACCGCAGGGCATTGCACCTAACTCTAATAAGGATGACCAAACTAAATCAGCACGTTCATTGGGCACGGATATTTCAAATCCATCTTCACCAGTGTACCCTGTCCTGGCAATAAAATAATCCACATGCTGAAAGCAATGAAAAGGCTTAAGGTTGGTATCGAAATTCGCTTTCTCTAGTAATGCCTGAGCCTTAGGTCCTTGAATGGCTATGAGCGATCGATTTCTAAATGCTGAAACTTCAACAGAGAATCCATTGATATGCGATTGAATCCAAATCAAATCTTTTTCAGCCGTGGCGGCATTGACGACTAAAATATAGCGCTCTGCGCTAATCTGATACACAATCAGATCGTCTTTAATCCCGCCCTCTTCATTCAGAAGACAAGTGTACAATGCTTTTCCGGGGTATAATTTTTTGACATCATTGGCAAGCAATTTTCTTAAAAAAGAAATCGCCTCCACCCCTTCAACACCAATCAGCTGCATATGGGAAACATCAAACAACCCTACTGCCTGTCTGACAATGTGATGCTCTTCTAATTGAGAACCATAATGAAGGGGCATACTCCAGCCTGCAAAGGGCACCATCTTACCGCCCCTTAAAACATGCTGGTCATACAGTGCTGTTTTATTCATGAAACTTCCTTGTCTAATCGTTTTTATTGTAAAATCATAGGCAAACTATACGCACCCTGCGCAATATTAATCATTCTCCGTTTAAACCAAGGAGCATGGTTCACCCAAGTAAAAGGCAATCGATTTTTAAAACCCCATTTTAAACTATCCATTAATTGAAGCATCATAGAGGCATGGGTCGAACGCAGACGCTGATATCGTCGCAGTGCTTTTTGCGAGCCAACCTCTTTTTGTTTCTTAAAAGCTGATGTAAGGCACCCTACTAAATCGGTGACATCCATTAACCCCAGGTTTAAACCTAAACCAGCCATTGGATGGATAGTATGCGCAGCATCTCCTACCAACACAACGCGATCTTTAAAATATTTTCGCACATGACGCTTGATAAGCGGAAATATTTGTCTGCTATTTAATAAGGAAATTGGACCTAACTTGTGATCAAATGCAGACTGTAACTGCTTGATAAAATCTTCGTCTGAAAGATCCATCACCGCCTGCATTGCACTCGTCGATAAGGACCAAACAACTGAGCTATGATGCGGATCGCATAACGGCAGAAATGCTAATGTACTCTCCCCGTCAAAACATTGATAAGCAGTGCTCTCATGCGGTTTTGAGTGAAAAACGTTTACAACTAATGCTGTCTCATCATAAGATGAAATCTCACATACTATATCAAGCTTAGATCGGATAATTGAACGAGCTCCATCTGCGCCAATTATTAATTTTGAATGAAGGCACATACCGTTTCTCAAAACAAGTCTTCCAGCAAGCGAATCAACGGCTTCGACGGTTGTATCTTCTATAAATTTAATATCATGCTCTCTTAAGAGCTGATCCCAGAGTAATGACACTAAAATACTTTGCTCAACAATCAGCCCCAACTGATCAATCGTATGCTCTCGACTACTTAATTTCAGGGATTGAAGTCTATTTTTCTGCCAGAGAATCATATCTCGATAAATCGCATGTCGAGACTGCCATAACGCTGGCATCATGCCAATTGAATTGAAGAGTCTCATTGCGGCTTGATTCAGGGCATAAATTCTAGCATCGTAAGGCTTCATGCTTTTTTGTGCAGAAAAATAATCTACGCTTTTGGAATCAATTAATGCAACTTTTAATCCTTGCTGACTCAATGCAATCGCTAGCGTAAGCCCCACGACACCTGCACCAACTATACTGATATCAAGAAGCAACTCATCATTCATATGGGAAACCCCATGGACATTCTTGCAAATGCATCTTTTATAGGCTTTAACCCATCTAACCCAACCATGAGACTAGCCTTAAGTGCTCCCGGAAATCTGGCGCTGGAAACTTGTTTTGCAATTTGATTGGTGATCCACGTGACTGTAGACTGATCGCGTTTGATTTTGGATAAATAGAGTTGTGAGTGCGTTGGATCGATCAAATCTTGCTTGATAGTTTCACAAAAGGCAATCACAGCTCTCAAACTTAAATTTAAACCCTGTGCAGCAATAGGATGCAAGGTATGAGCACTATTACCCACAAGCACGATCTGCTCATGCCATTGCTTTTCTGCAATCGATTGAATCAAGGGGAAGGTCACTCTTGGTGTGCAACTCAGCAATCGACCTAAACGATAACCAAAAGCTTTGAGCGCAGATTGTAAATAAGCCTCGTCAGAAAGCTGAAGCAATTTGTCTGCCTTGCTTTGAGATACTGTCCAAACAAATGTTGAGCGCTTTTCCCCAAAGGGTAGGAAAGCAAGTGCACCTTCCTGCGTAAACCTTTCATAGGCAACACCTTCATGTGACAAAGTATGATTAACATGGCATATCAACGCAATGTGACCATATTCCGTTTTTGAATAAGGGATATCACAACTCTTGGCGACTTGACTTTGCGCACCATCCGTACCAACCAATAGTCGTGAATTGACTTCAAGTAATGCCCCCTCTTTTTCAACGGTCAAAACTGGAGAAATAGATGAGGTCACCGATAGCAGCTTTGCATTCGACCACACGGTTACATTTGAATAAGACCGTAGTGCTCTCAGTAAGGTTTTTTCTAAATAACTAAGGGGCAAAACATACCCTAATGCTGGTAAGCTATAATCTTTAGCCTGAATTCGAGTCGTACCATAATGATGCTGCATTGAAACATGCACCATTTTAATTGGGCTCACCTCTAAGGCAAGCTGCTCCCAAAGTTGAAGTCCTGCATAGAATTTTTGACTGGATAAAGACAATGCCATCGAACGATCAGATTTTGTCTCAAGTTGCTCTAAATCACGCGCTTCAATGACTAAAATACGATGTTGCGAATCACGAGCCAAATTTAAAGCCATGCTCAGACCCACAGCTCCACCACCAACAATGACCAGATCAAACGCCGTATTCATGTTATGCCATTAATTTCTCAATATCTGTGATGGATTTGGGAACACCTTGCGATAATACAACCGGCTCCTTATCGCCCACAACAACGTCATCCTCAATTCGGATTCCAATGCCGCGATAAATTTCAGGTACCTCTTGATAAGCTGGATCGAAATAAAGCCCCGGCTCAACAGTCAATACCTGATTGACTGCAAGCGGTATACTTTGACCGTTCAGATGATATGGCCCAACATCATGCACATCCATCCCTAACCAATGCCCACTCTTATGCATATAGTAGCGTTGATAGGCTTTTGTTTCGATGGCTTCTTGCTCATTCATCTCGAATATTTTCAAACTGATTAAGCCCCTAACGATTTCTTTAACAATCGCAGCCTGAATGGCTTCAAAACAAACTCCTGGCTTAATACAGCGAATACCTGCAAGTTGTGCATTCAATACTATCTCATAAATTGCACGTTGTGGACCGGAAAATTGACCATTGACTGGAAACGTTCTTGTGATATCCGATGCGTAATAATCATATTCTGCGCCTGCATCGATCAAAACCAGATCGCCAGATCTCAAAATATCTCTGTTATCGACGTAATGCAACACACAAGCATTTGCACCACCTGCAACAATAGACGTGTATGCTGGATATCGGCTGCCATGCGCATAGAAAGTCCTGAGTAATTCTGCTTCAAGCTCATATTCATACATCCCAGGCTTACAAAGTTGCATCACTCTATTATGCGCTTCTACGGAAATAGTGGCTGCCTTCTGCATCCGTTCTAATTCAACATCAGACTTTATAAGCCTCATGGGCCCTAACAACATACTCAACTCTTGAAAAGCCTCTGGAGTAGCTTCGCCTTGTCTAGCCTTATTTTTTAACTTCCTGTAAATGCCTGACATTTTCCTTTGAAGCGTCATGTCATCTAAGAAAAAATAGATGCTACTCAATCCCGATAACAATTCTAGTAATTTCTCATCCAACGCCTGCAAGAGATGGACTTCCGTGGCACCATATTGTGATTTTGCAGAAGCATGGCTCATTTGTCGACCAATCCAACGTTCCTTTTCAAGATTCGTATCGTCGCAAAATACATGAAAACTTTCCTTCCCATCCCGTTTCACAAACAACAATGTCACGTCGGCTTGCTGAATCCCTGTCAAGTAATAAAAGTAGCTTTCCTGCCGATAGGGGTATTCCGTATCATGATTTCTTAACTTCACTGAGGCACTCTGCATCAGAACTGCACTCAAGTTAGGCAATTGAGCAAATAAGGCTTTTCGTCTCGCATCAAACAAGGCATCCCCTCCCCAATTCTTACACCCCTACGGCGGGTGTGGCTGCATCATTTTGTGCTTTTCATGCACAAATCAAAACGTTAAGACTACCACAAACTTCACGTATTGACCCGAAGCTTGAAGCTCCTTATAGTGATAGATAAGTCTTGATAGAATTTACTTGGAGCATCCTTGAATGGATCACCAATCTAAAACAGTTGTAGTCAGCATTCTAGATAAAGAGTTTCGTCTAGCCTGCAAACCTGAAGCCGAAAATGCACTGAAAGAAGCAGCGGCCTACTTGGATAAACAAATGCGACAAATCCGCAGACAAGGCCGTGTCATTGGATTAGATCGGATTGCCGTAATGGCAGGACTAAGTATCTCAAATGAATTATTGCAGCAACAAAAAGGGCCTCAGCTGCAAGATGAAGGAATTACGGATAGGCTTCAAGTCATGCAACAGAAGATAGATTTTGCGCTGGCCCAAGCCACTTTACGTAAGGAATCGCAATCTGTCTTAGAAGAAGCTTAAGTTTAAAAAGTTTGGCATTCTCTCGTATCATCGCTCGCACTGTTACATCTTGAGCCGATGCTAGCAAATTTGGAGGCCAGAGCGCTGGACGCTGTTGTGCAAGTCCACCTTGAGTGGAAAGCCTGATGCGGCCACAGAGGTCCCCACCTGAACCCAAGGGTTCAAGTGCATTGTGCTTGCGGTCCACTTGAGGATGCCATCATATTCATTATGACCCAATCTGCTAAAGCAATTCTACGCGCTGAACTGCGCCGAGCCAGACAATCGCTCTCACCAGAGTATCGCCAACAAGCTGCAGACTCGCTTTCGAAGCGCATCAGTCAAATGGATCTTTTCAGAAGAGCAACTCATATTGCAGCGTACGCAGGGACCCCAGAAGAAATTAACCCATCTGAAATTATCAAGACTGCTTTTCATCTGGGCAAGAAACTTTTTCTCCCAGTATTACCGCTAGATGGCTCTCCTCGATTAGAGTTTGCTGCTCTTACACGAGAGATGCACCTCATTCCTAATCGATTTGGTATTTTGGAGCCTCAAAATCGCAATATCACTATCAAACCCAGCGAGCTAGATTTAGTTTTGCTCCCATTATTGGGATTTGATGTTCAAGGAAACCGCTTGGGCATGGGTAAAGGGTATTACGATTATACTTTTGAATGTGCAAAACCTGGGCATCCGTTTTTACTGGGCCTTGCTTTCGAATGTCAGAAACGTGACGCTATCCCAGTGGATGAAAAAGATGTTAAACTAGCGGCCGTCGCGACAGAACAAAATTTATACCTCGTATGAATGCCCTTTGGCTGATGAAATCAGAACCCAGTACCTTCAGTCTCACTGATTTGAAGCAAAAAACCAATGCCACAGATATGTGGGATGGCGTTAGAAATTATCAGGCTAGAAATTTCATACGTTCAATGAAACCAGGTGATCTTGCTTTTTTCTATCATTCTAATTGTGAAATACCTGGGATTGTCGGTCTTATTAAAATCACATCCACGGCTTACCCCGATCCAACCGCATTTGATCCCAGCTCTAAATACTATGATCCCAAAAGCACTCCAGAAAATCCACGCTGGTTTGTGGTTGATGTTGCTTTTACTCAAGCATTTAAAAACATTTTGTCTTTGAAAGACATTAAATCTAACCCTAAAATAAAAGAGCTGCCTCTCATTCAAAAGGGAAGCCGATTATCGGTCATGCCAGTGACACCAACAGAATGGCAGCAAATCTTAAACATGGCAGAAATATAGAGAAAATCCTATGAAAGCCCTTGAAACTCAAAAACAACAAGCTGCATTAGCTGCACTGAAATATATTGATAATATTGGCGATCCAATCCTTCTCGGCGTTGGCACTGGCAGCACGACTAATTATTTTATAGATGCTTTAAAGACAGTCAAAGATAAAATCATTGGGGCTGTTCCAAGCTCTGAGGCAACAGAAAATCGCTTAAAAGCTATCGGTATTCCTATTGCAGCTATTAATGAAGGGGTTATTGCTCTCTATGTCGATGGTGCCGATGAGTTTAATCATCACTGTCAGCTGATTAAAGGCGGCGGCGGTGCCCTCACTCGCGAAAAAATTGTAGCTGCTTGCGCCAAGAAATTCGTCTGCATTGTAGATAGTCATAAAGAAGTAAGTAAATTAGGCACATTCCCGCTACCCATTGAAGTCATTCCAATGGCTAGAAGCTATGTAGCGCGTGAACTTGTCAAAATGGGAGCCAACCCTGTCTATCGTGAAGGGTTTATTACTGATAATAATAACCAGATCATAGATGTCTATGGTTTAGACATCTATCAGCCGATTGAAATGGAATATCATCTCAACAACATCACCGGCGTAGTCTGCAACGGATTATTCGCTGCACGCCCTGCTGATGTGGTTCTAATGAGTACAGAAAATGAGGTAAAAACTTTTATCAGAGCCGCTTCTCCCTCGGTGTATTGATAGTTTTTGTTGATATGCTGTCCATTTCATCAGATGAACCCAAACCTTTAGGTAAAGTACTAGAATAGGAACGATTGCTCATTTTTCCTCGTTTTTTTTCTCGAGGCGTTCGACCAGGACTACGCAAAACGACCGGGTTCTGGTCATCAGGAGATTCACTTATCGAAGAAACTGGAATAGATAATTTAATTTCTTCTAATTCATGAGTGATTTTTTCTATTGAAGCCTTAAAAGCATCATCTTTGGCCCTAGGTGAATGCTCTGCGTCAGCGTCATGATCCAATCTTTCTCTAGGGGTACCACTATCAGAAAACAGCTGGGCAATGTATTGATCTACTTTGCACTTAGGGCTAGAGGTTAGCAGGGAAAAACATAGTTCTAAAATCTGCCGACTTTGTGCTTCTGTTGCAAGTTCTTCCCTGACTGTGCATTTTAGCCATTCAAAAACAGTATTGAATGCCTGCTTATCTTTAAGTACTTTGCCAGCAAATTGTATTTTTATGCCTAAGTTACTCTTAACCCTATATTGCAAATACTCCTCTAACGCTATAAGAGCCGTACTTGCTGATAAGCTCAGAATTTGCTCTTCTAAAGATCTAGAGCGATCATACAACTCTTCATCTGTCACAACGCCTAAACCAGAAATATATTGCAAAATATCAGTCCTGATCTGAAAAGGCTCTGCCAAGAGATGCAATCTAGTTTGTAGCACTCGAATCTGCAGTGCGCCCAAAAGTAAAACGGCATTATGCGGCTCATTGCTGTCAAGAATAAAAGTTAAATCTCTAGTGATAACACCTAAAAAAGGTATAGCATTTCTTTCGTGCAAGGTTCTCAAATTTCTAAAATTATAAAGTGGACTGAAAATATTTTCCAATTTTGCTTTTTGGCTAAGATGTGCGCCATCAACTAGCCCCCAGGTTTCTTTTAAACGACTGACCGTATTATGAGATAAGCCACTTAAAATTGCATGCGCTCCGTGATAATCTGAAAGTCCTCTTGTCTCATCAACTAAGCGAAAAGCAACATCAAGATAAAATGAAATCCTTTTCGCTCGGGCTTTGACGTCCCTTAGCGCTACGATGTCATAAATGACCATTTTCGCCAAACTATCAAAAAACTGTGTTAACTTTAATGAATTTGGTGAAAGCTCTTCTCTGTTCAGTGCTTGCCATGATTTTGATCTTAGCTCATCGGGTGATAAACATAGAAAATACACAGCATTAATTTGCCTTATATCTGCTGCCAGGTCTTCAACTAATTGATTGTCGTGCCCTTTGCGTGTACTAGCGACTGTCAAACGACCATCCTGAGGGATTGCAGAATCCTTTATGCTTAAAGGCGGTACCGAGGTGATATAAAAATCTAGCTTAGCCTCATAAAATTTATTCAATTTTTCAAACACTGAATTATAGAATGTGACATCTGAAGTTTTGATTGATTTTCTGAAATTTTTCCAAGCAGTCTTAAAAATATCATTCCCAATATAACGGTTGCCTGTATCTTGCAGCATAATCTCTTTAATCAAATATAGTGCTCTTAACTTTGCTAAGTGGGTCAAAACATCGAATCGCTCAACAATCCGATTGAATACAGTCAATATGCTATAAAATTCTAGGATACCATGAGCAAATTCTGATAAATAACGTCCGTTAACTATAGCGGGCCTATCGCCTTCATCAATCACGCCCTCAAGCACCGTATTGAGATGCCGATCCAAATCAGAACAATTCATTTTACCAATAGAATTTTGCTGCAAATAAGATCTAAACCGATTAAACATGATTGCATCTTCAAACTGAAGATTAGCGCGCAACACCTTCTCAAGCATCATTCTCTCAAGTTGACGAAATAGATTCCAGTTCTTGCTGTGCACAGGATGCGTCTGGCAATATTGTGTAAGAGACATCTCGCCAATAGATTGCGAGAAGTCAAATTCTTCCGCTATCAATAATCTAAAAATATCTTCAGAACCGTTTTCATACGCTTCAAAAATAGAGCTGGGAATCTTATTTCGACTACCATGCTGATCGTGCAAACCAACTTGATGCACAAATGAATTTGTCCGATTGGGGATCGAAGAAATTGAACTTGATTGAGGATATAAAGAGCGTGTTCGAATAAGGTAATCATGCTGTATAAAATCAGGGTCATACAGATTCATAAAATATTTTTTGCATTTATCTCCTTTTGCGATTTGATATGCTGTTAGTCCTTGATTATCTAATACCTCCCAATTAGCTCCTTTCTCAACCATTTTTTTGATACAATTCAGCTTTCCCCGAGAGGCTGCTAAATGTAGTGGTGTTCTCCCTTCTGAGTCTCGAAGGTTTAGATTAGGCTCTTTATTATCCAGAACATAGAGTAGCATATCACTTCGACCATAATAGGCCAGCCAATGTATAATTGTTCTTTTCTTTCGTACGATCTCATCGGAAAAAGATGGCGTTTCACTATCAATAATAGATTTAAATCGCTCCCCATCGTTCAGAACAATAATGTCAAACAAAGTTGCTCTTGGCGTGCGTGACTTTTTGGGGGAATGCAGATCGGATTGATCAGAGTCAATAATAGGTGCTGTAGAAGACAGCATAGAGCGAAATTTTTCAAAAATATCTACTTCCCCATGAAATGTGGGATTGCCTAGGCTTGTTGCTGATGAGCGTCGTCCATTTTGATCACTCTTTTTAACTTTACTCTTATTTTTTTTTTGCGATAACATTTATTCCCTCTATGTCCTCTTTTTATTAATACCTGTCAAACCTGCTGTCAGCACTAAGCTCATCGCCTCGTTCACGGGCATGTCTAAAGTTTCGAGTTTTTCCTTCGGAATAGATAGAGTGAACCCTCCTAATTGATAACTAAATGGAACATAAACCAACAAGTCGGCTTCATCCCCTAGTGCTTTAGGTAAACCCTTCAGGTCTTTTCGTGTGACAAAGCCGATGACTTTTCCAACCGGTGTGTCAATCAAAACAGCTTGTTGCGCCATATTTTCACTAGGCCCGAAGAAACTCACTAATTCTATCATCGAGTTATAAACCGTTTTAATGAGCGGGATCCGCTGCAAAGACCAGTCTAGCAAATGATATAATTGCTTGATCACCCAAGCGTTTACTAGTATTCCAATCGCGCAAACCAATAATATACCCAGTAAAGTACCTAGTCCGATAAAATAATATTGACTAGGCAGCCATATTTGGATTAGCTTGCCAAAAATGCTTTCAATTGAATTAAAAATCCAGTATACAATCGCAAAAGTAACCGCAACTGGTAAAAATGCTTTAATCCCGTTAATAAATATTTTTTTAATCATGTTCTAACCTTCAATTTTCTAAATTAGCGTACTCTTTGCAGCTGAATTTTGGCGTATACTTTTCTGTCCAAGATTTCCGTTCGAGCTTCATGCTTGTCTCCCAAAGCTATAGCATAAGAAGAGAGCATGGGCAGGAATGCAAAATCATCTGCTGTGGGAAACCTTATTCAACAACATCATAGGTGAAATAGATTGAATTATTCTTGTAAATAGAATTCCAACTCCCAAGAAAACCATAACAACGACTCCAAACAGAACTACCGTTGTCAACGAGAATATCTCATAAGCGATAGCTAGAAAATGGGTCGCAATATAGTGGCAAACTGCTGTACTCAAGCCCAAACTTAGCAAACCAACTATAATGCCGGAAAAGCCAAATTCTAAGAGGTTGATTTTTAAAAGACTACCATAATTTGCCCCTAATGCAGATAGCAAAGCTTGTTCTCTTTCTCTCTCTTTAAGTGTTAACCACAAGCTTCCTATCCAAGCAATAACACCAATCATGCACATTGCACCTAATAGGGCCATCAACCCTCGCTTGAGTTGTGCCATGAGATCCGCGATGCTCTCTAACGTATCATCAATATCAATCACTGATATTTCTGGAAATGAATTGATTAAAATCGGTATGAGATGTTTCTCATTTTCAGCCAAATGAAAACTGGTCATTGCTGTCGATGCAAAATGATTTAACTGTGCCTCATCAAAGATGAAGTAAAAGTTAGGTTTAAGGCTTCCCCATATAACATTTCTGATATTAAATACATAAGCTTCGACTATTTCATCTTCAATTATAAATTTTAATTTGTCACCCAGTTTCAAATTAAGACGATTGGCAATGTTTGCTTCAACTGAAACGGCATTTGCAGGATGTTCAATCCAAGATGGTCCAAGCAATAGTTTATTATCTTTAGGTATTGCTCTCATAGACGTTAAATTCAAGAAACGCTGTATCTTATTGCTCGGCTTATTATTAATATGGGTGAGACGGCCCCGAACAATCGAATAGATCTCTCTGGGCTTTATATTATTTTCTGACAACTTCTCTTTAAAAAGTGGAATGTTATCTGGCGCAACGTTAACGACAAAATAATTAGGGGTATCCGGCGGTAATTCCGCTATCCATTTATCTAAAGCACTTTGCAATAATCCATAATTCAAGCCAATCATGAAAAATATAAAAGTAAATACCAGCATTTGAAGAACACCATCCGAAGCCCTTGCAACCATATTTCTGATCGCAAATCGCCAGACGCCTCTCAAATTCGTAGATATTTTCCTCAGAAGTTTTAATATCACATAATATAAACCACAAATTAAAAAACCTGCATATAACAAAGACAAACCCACTATCGCCAGCAAATTAATTTGACCTTGTACAAAGTACAATATCATGATCAATCCAAAAAATAATCCTACAATCGGCGCCAAATCAACAGACAGTTCCAAATTTGATGTTTGCTGTATAATTGCTATGGGCTCAAGATTACGCAACCGATTGATCATTGGAAATCCAAATGTAAATACAACACCAAGTCCCAATAAAAAGCTTAATAACAAAGGTAACGCTGTTAATTTTGCATTTAAAAAAATTAAGATGACATAGCCTACTATTGCTCCCAATAGCAATCCAGTCAGGGTGATCCAACTAAAACTAAGCAAAAAGATCTTCCCAACCCCCTTGCCCGTTATGCCTAAGGTCTTTAGCAAGAGAACATGTTGCCGATGATTTAAAACATAATTTCGAGTCGCCATGAGAACAGCGAGTCCGGTTAATAATAGTGTTGAAAGGACCGCTATGCTTGTTAAACTTTCTGTGTTTCGCCAGAAAGTCTTAAATGCCATATTAGTATCCTCTGGCTTCGATAGACGCACACTGGCATCTAATGCGCCCTGAATCTGAGATTGATACGCCATCAGCGTCCCAGATCCTGCTTTCAACTGAAGTGCATAACCAATACGGCTACCCGGCTGAACGACGGCGGTTTGAGGTACGTCCTTTAAGTGCATTAAGACACGTGGTGCAAATAATTGGGAACCACCAGCTGAATCAGGTTCTTTTTTAAGAATCGCGCCGACACGAAATAAGGCGCGTCCAATTTTAATTTGATCTTGAGCTTTTATTTCAAGCTCGATAGCCAGTCTATTCGAGACCCAAATTTCCCCTTGACGTGGCCCACCCTCCTTAAGTCGTTCATCATTCGATTCAATTTCAAGTTGTCCGTACAATGGGTAAAAGGAATCAACCGCTCTGACGCTAGCCAGGCGGAATTCATTTTTCGATTCAATCATCGAGAAAAATCGTATCGATTCTGAACTTTCAATTTTGAGATTATCTGCCGTTTTTAAGAAAATATCTGGCAATGGCCGATCACTCGAAATAATCAGATCGCCACCAGCCAACTCAGCTGTATTTCTGGATAAATTTGATTTTAAAGTTTCCACCATGCCAATTAATGTTGTACAAATACAAGCTGCGCAGAACAGACTGATCATCCATAGGATCACAGGTGTTGAGTTCAGTTCACGATAAAACATTTTAAAACTTATTTTCAATACAGTCTCACGCTTCATCTATGACTCCAAACGTCCGAGTTGTAGCTCTAATACCTGATGACAGATGTCAGCGAGCACCTTCGCATGAGTTGCAATAATCAGTGTGGTTTTATAGATCTGATTCAATTCAGCGAGTAGATTTTTTATGATTTGAGCCGTCTGCCAATCGAGATTACCTGTTGGCTCATCTGCAAATAAGACCTTAGGTCTCATCACATAAGCACGCGCTAAGGCTACACGCTGTTGCTCACCGCCGGAGAGTTGGCGAGGATAATGCTTTAATCTTTTCTCAAGCCCAACTTTGGCAAGCATTGCTCTAGCAGCGTCTTCACTATCTTGATCACAAAGTTCAAGGGCAATTTCAACATTCTCTAATGCAGTGAGATGTGGTAGTAGCTGAAAGTTTTGAAATACAAAGCCCACATTTCCCAATCGAAGCGTTGTACGCTGCGCTTCAGTGAGTCTGCAAATGTTGGTGTTATCCCAAAATATATTACCTTCTGTTGGTTTATCTAATCCGGCTAGCAAACTTAGCAGGGTCGTTTTCCCAGAACCAGAAGGCCCCAGTATGGCTAAGCTTTCGCTCGCGGGAACGGAAAGGGTGATCTGATCTAATATTGTGAGTATAGTGGGTGTCTCTACTCGTTTTGAGAGACGATCAGCGCGGATCTGGATCATTCATCACCTATGAAATTTATTCTACAATTTATTAGAATCATTTTGGTAACAGTAAGCTTAATTCCCATACTAAGCCAAGCTAATGAACCGACTCTACTTATTCTGGGAGATAGCTTAAGTGCGGCGCATGGGATCTCACTTGATTCAGGTTGGGTGAATCTCTTACAAAAAAAAATAGATGATCAGCATCTGGCTGCGAAAGTGATCAACTTGAGTCAAAGCGGTGATACGACACAGGACGGTCTTAAAAAATTGCCTATTGGGTTAAAAAAGCATCACCCCAAATGGGTCATCATTGAACTCGGCGGCAATGATGGATTACGGGGACTTAATATTAAGCAAACCGAAAAGAATTTAGAGACTCTCATCAACATGAGTCAAAAAAACTGTTCTAAAGTACTGTTAATCGGTATGACGTTGCCACCGAATTATGGCGAAGTCTATATCACAGCATTTGAAAATATTTACACAAGGCTTGCTGATAAATTTGATCTGCCTTTAGTACCCTTCTTGCTAGACAAAGTTGCTCTCGATCCCAAACTGATGCAAGCAGATGGGATTCACCCAACAGCTGAAGCACAACCTATTATCCTCGAAACGGTATGGGATAAAATTAAAGGTGAACAGTTTTTAAAGTAGTCCTCACTCACCGTAACCGCTGGGAAGAAATGCTCTGACTATCTCTCCAGCATATGCGTAACACCATCTTATACCCATAACAGATGATTTTTCGATTACCTGCCTACGCTCCCCTGCGGATTGCCTTCGCGATTCTCAACGCAGTCATGTACTTTGTGTACACTCCTGCGTCTCGAACGTTCGGCGCCCATGCCTGCTGAAGCTCGAAGAGCGCAGGCAGGTACCCGAAAAATCATCTGTTGTGGGTATAGCTTCTATAAATTGACGGTCATTCTGACCGTGTCTTCCTTTTGGTGAAGCCAATAAACGCTCTAATTTTGAACACATTGGGTCATCAATAACCATCCTTGTCATTTTATTTTACTTCGCTATGAATAGGCTTGGTTCACGAAAGCCGTCATTCCCGCGAGTCTGCCGAGGCTTTAGCGTAGGCACGGCGAAAGCGGGAATCCAGCTTAAAGTAGGCTACTATAACCTCAGTTCGGAGTTTTTGAAGGCAGGGTTGGTTTGTAATGACGTCATTCCGCACAGCGATAAGCGCACGAAGTGCGCAGCGTGTGATGCGGAATCTAGTATTCACGCGACCTTGGCCGCTTATGCGATTGAGCCTCTAAAAATATCAGCAATCAAATGATTAGCTGAGATTTAATAAAAGTCTGGATCCCGCATCAGACGCTACACACTTCGTGTGATGACCGCTGTGCGGGATGACGATAGTTCCCAAAAAACTCCGAACTGAGGTTTCCTTAATCTGTTAGATCTCTTTCATAAATCATGTAAGATCAATTCTCTATAGCGCTTAATTAACCTCTAAAGCAGATAATCAAACTAACAAAGAAAAATGATCGATGGATTCTAAAAGAGTGCAAAGAAAATTTGCAAATTGCAGACCTGGAAAATACAGGTGAGTAAACCTTTGCCTGAATGCCTGTATTACCTATTAGGCTAAGGCGGGCAGTTTCAAATTTTGATTATACCCCAAACGGATTAAAATTCGTCTTACTATCAAAGACATCAACTTGCTCTCGCGCTTTAATCGCTTTAACAACTCGAGCGAGTATAGGTGTTGCAATGACAGCATAAGTTACTTTGAAGCAATAATAGCCCACTAAAAGGTGCCACCAGGCTTGGAATGAAATCGTGCCTGCAAATGCGAGTGTGATCACCACAAACGTGCCTAACGCTTCAGCAATTGACATACTCAGTATAGCTCTCAACCAAAAGTTGCGCCCTTGATGTTTTACTTTAAGTTTTGAGACAAGATACGCATTTAAAAATTCACTGACGAAATAAGCTGTTAAGCTTGCAGCAACAACACGAGATGAGAACCCTAGAACGGTTGCATAGGCTTCTTGATGCATCCACTCTTCCATCGCTGGAATTTGAATCGCAACTTGAAAACTAAGTGCCATAACAAGATTCATGAAAAAGGCAAACCAAATGACTCTTCTTGCAGCTAGGTAACCATATACTTCTGTGATAGCAACCGACAGAACATAGGTCATGGGAAACACAAAGATACTAACAGGCAAAATAAAAGGGCCCCAAGTAAATAACTTCGGACCCTGAACATTCGCAATCAATAAGAAGCTCACGAAGGCCATCGAAAGAAAAGGGTAAAAACTAAACCTTAGCAACAATAATCTCGTTGATAATTATTCAACTCGAGGATCGAGCTGACCAGATTGATACCGCTTTGCCATGTCTTCTAGCATGATAGGACGGATCTTTTCTGCGTGACCTGCTGTTCCAAACGCTTCATAACGCGCTATACAAATATCTCGCATGGCATCGACAGAAACCTTAAGATATTTACGTGGATCGAATTCAGCTGGATTTTGATGTAGAAAACGACGAATCGCTCCGGTGGCCGCTAAACGCAAATCGGTATCAATATTCACTTTACGAACACCATGTTTAATACCTTCTTGAATTTCTGAAACCGGCACTCCATAAGTTTCACCTAAATCACCACCAAATTCATTAATAATTGCCAGCCAATCTTGTGGAACAGAAGAAGAGCCGTGCATGACTAGATGGGTATCTGGGATACGTTTATGTATCGCCTTGATTCTGTCAATCGCTAAAATATCACCTGTGGGTGGACGAGAGAATTTATAGGCACCATGGCTGGTCCCAATCGCGATCGCTAAAGCATCTACTTTGGTTGCTTTTACAAATTCCGCAGCTTCATTTGGATCAGTTAAAAGCATCTCCTTGCTTAATTTACCTTCCGCACCAGAACCGTCTTCCTTACCAGCATGTCCCGTTTCTAAAGATCCTAAGCATCCTAATTCACCCTCAACTGATACCCCACATGCATGGGCCATATTCACCGCCAAGCGAGTGGTTTCAACATTGTATTCAAAAGTTGAAGGCGTTTTCATGTCTTCTTTAAGAGAACCATCCATCATTACGGAGGTAAACCCAAGCTGAATGGATTGCTGGCAAACTGCCGGCGAGGCACCATGATCCTGATGCATACAAACAGGTACATGCGGGAATTCTTCAACCGCAGCCACAATGAGGTACTTTAAAAAACGAGGACCCGCATATTTTCTAGCACCCGCTGAGGCCTGAACAATCACCGGGCTTTTGGTCTTGTCTGCCGCTTCCATGATAGCGCGCATTTGTTCTAGATTATTAACGTTAAACGCTGGAATACCATATCCATGTTCTGCAGCATGATCTAACAATTGTCTTAATGTAATAATAGCCATACTTTCTCTCCTTAATGATTCTTGTTGGCTAAAGCGGCCACGGCGGGCAAGGTTTCCCCTGCTAACCATTCGAGAAAAGCGCCACCGCCAGTTGAAATATATGAAATCCGATCAGTCACATGAAATTGACTGATCGCAGCCAGTGTCTCTCCACCACCTGCTAGCGAGAAAGCATCGCTTTCAGCAATCGCTTGAGCTAGCGCTTTGGTTCCTTCCGCAAAAGCAGCATTCTCAAAGACGCCAACAGGGCCGTTCCAGATCACAGTTGCCGCATTAGCAAGTGTCCGCTTCAAAGCTTCAATCGCTCTGGGCCCTATGTCAAAAATTTTATCATGCGGCTGGATTTCTTTAAGTGTTTTAATTACACCGGAGGATGCCTGAATATCATTTGAAACGATCGTATCAATAGGTAGCAAAATCGTTTTGCTATGTTCTTTTGCATAGTGCAATAACTGTTTAGCTGTCTCAACCAGCGATGGCTCATAAAGAGATTCACCAATTGATTGGCCTGCCGCAACCAAGAATGTATTGGCAATACCACCACCTACAATTAAAGTATCCACTTTTTCAATCAATGATTTTAAGACATCTAATTTGGTCGAAACTTTACTACCACCCACCACAGCAACTAAAGGCCGCTTTGGACTTGTGAAGGCTTGATTTAACGCGAACAATTCCCCTTCTAACAAAGGACCTGCAATAGCCTGTTTCGCAACTTCAACGACACCGACCGTTGAAGCAGACGCGCGATGAGAAACAGCAAAAGCATCCATCACAACAATATCGCAAATAGAGGCTAATGCTTTTGCAAGGATTGGGTCATTGCTATTCTCACCTTTTTCAAAACGAATATTTTCGATCAACACGACATGACCAGGCTCTACTTTCAGATTCCGCCACTCAGAAACCAATTCAACGGGCCGATCCAGCAATTTACTCAGCGCATCAGCAACTGGCGCCAAGGAAAATTCAGTTGAAAATTGACCTTCTTGCGGACGACCAAAATGAGAAAGAATCATTACTGCAGCGCCTGCTTTAATCAAGTGCTGCAGTGTTGGAACTGCTGCACGCAAACGTGAGTCATCTAAAACTTCCCCATCTTTGAGAGGCACATTAAAATCCTCTCGAACAAGAACACGTTGGCCCTTAAAGGGATAATCTGAAAATGTAAACATATGCACTACTTCCCGGCATTCATCATGCTGATGGCAACATCTACCATCCGATTAGAGAAGCCCCATTCGTTATCATACCAAGCCAATACTTTGACTAAATTACCAATCACCTTCGTTTGAGTTGCATCGAAAATAGAAGATGCTGGATTATGATTGAAATCAATAGAAACCAATGGCCCCTCGTTGTACGTCAGAACACCCTTTAAAGCACCCTCTTCTGAAGCTTGCTTTAAAATTTGATTCACTTCTTTTACTGAAGTTTGACGCTCTGCAGTAAAAGTGAGATCGACAACAGACACATTGATCGTAGGAACACGCATCGCAAATCCATCTAATTTACCTTCCAACTCTGGAAGCACTAATCCAACCGCAGCAGCCGCACCTGTCTTTGTGGGAATCATTGAATGCGTTGCTGAACGAGCCCTACGTAAATCAGTATGGTAAACATCCGTGAGTACTTGATCATTGGTATAAGCATGAATCGTTGTCATCAAACCACTAATCACCCCCAATTTTTCATGCAAAGGTTTAACGAGTGGTGCAAGACAATTCGTCGTACAAGAAGCATTTGAAACGATTTTATCACTTGCTTTAATGATTTGATGATTGACACCATAAACCACCGTAGCATCGACATCACTACCAGCGGGAGCTGATATGAGGACTTTCTTGGCGCCCGCCTCAAGATGCATGCTGGCTTTGTCGCGACTAGCGAATAATCCGGTGCATTCTAAAACAACGTCAATACCAAGGTTACGCCAGGGTAATGCTTTAGGATCACGTGAAGAGAATACCTGAATTTCATCACCATTGACGATCATGCTGCCATCACTGCCCACAGCAACTTCGCCATTAAAGCGGCCATGTGCTGTATCATAACGCGTTAAATGCGCATTGGTCTGGGGATCGCCTAAATCATTAATCGCCAGAATTTTAATATCATTTTGACGATTACTTTCGTAAATGGCCCTTAAAATGTTACGGCCAATGCGACCATAGCCATTGATTGCTATTTTAACTGTCATGATGATCTCCCAAATACATGATTAAAGAATTTCTTTAGCTTGCGCCACGATGTTCTCTACAGTAAGCCCAAAATGTTCATAGACCTTTTGATATGGCCCCGAATAGCCAAATGTGTCAACGCCCAGTATCTTGCCTTTTCCACCTACATACTTAGCCCAACCCATAGGGCTACCCGCTTCAACAGCTAAGCGCGGAACATCTGGTAAAACTTTTGCTTTGTATTCATCAGATTGCGCATCGAATACATCCCAGCAAGGCAAAGAAACAACTTGTACAGATATACCTTCAGCCAATAATCGTTTACCTGCTTCCATACATAAACTCACTTCAGATCCGGTTGAAATGAGAACTAATTGAGGTGCTTCGACTTCCTTTAAGATATATCCCCCTTTTGAAATATCTCGAATTTGCTCTGACGTGCGCTCAAGAAAGGGGAGTGTCTGACGAGACAACGCTAAACAGGTGGGCCCCGTCGTTCGCTCTAATGCTGTTTGCCAAGCGACAATAGTTTCCACGGCATCTGCTGGCCGCCACAGTGAGACATTGGGTGTTGCTCTTAAGATAGCGAAATGTTCAACGGGTTGATGCGTGGGCCCATCTTCGCCGAGCCCAATCGAATCATGGGTCAATACATACACAACGGGCAAAGACATAATCCCCGACATGCGAACCGCTGAGCGCATATAATCTAGGAATGTCAGGAAGGTACCACCAAATGGACGGAAACCACCGTACAAGCTCAAACCATTCATGATAGCAGCCATGCCAAATTCACGGACACCATAATGTAAATATTGCCCAGGATGCTGATGAGTCATCGCCCTGCAATCGGGCCAATCTGTTAAATTTGAACCCGTTAAATCAGCAGAGCCACCCAACATTTCTGGTAATAAGGGCGCTAACTCAGCAATGACAGTATGAGAAGCTTTGCGAGTTGCAACAGCCTTTTTCTCACTTTGCGCATTTTCAATCAGTTTGCAACAGCGTGCTTTAAAGTCATTTGGCAACTCGCCTGCCATACGACGCCGCCATTCCGCTGCTAGCTCAGGAAACTTCTCACCATACGCTTTAAAACGCGTTTCCCAATCACGTTTTAACATCTCGCCTTTTTCTTTAGCGTTCCAAGCGGCATAAATATGATCTGGGATCTCAAACGGTGGATATGGCCACCCCAATTTGAGGCGTGTAGCTTGGATTTCAGAAGCACCCAATGGGGCACCGTGACAATCTGCTGTGCCTCCTTTATTGGGCGCACCATAGCCTATTGTTGTCCGGCAACAGATTAGCGTGGGGCGTTTAGTTTCTTGTTTGGCTTCCAAAATAGCCTGGCGAATCGCATCAGGTTGATGACCATCAATACCCCCAATGACATGCCAACCATACGCCTTAAAACGCTGGACCGTATCGTCTGTGAACCAGGTCTCTACATCACCATCGATTGAAATTCGGTTATCATCCCAAATCGCAATGAGCTTACCTAAACCCAATGTACCCGCTAAAGAACACGCTTCGTGTGAAACCCCCTCCATTAAACAACCATCGCCCAAAAAGACATAGGTGGAATGATCGATGATGTCATGCCCAGGCCGGTTAAATGTTGCGGCCAATTGCTTTTCTGCAATCGCCATCCCTACCGCGTTGGCAAGACCTTGACCTAATGGGCCTGTTGTGGTTTCAATACCCGGAGTGTGATTTTCAGGGTGTCCAGCTGTCAGCGAATGAAGCTGTCTAAATTGTTTGATATCTTCAATTGAAAGCGCATATCCACTCAGATGCAATAAGGCATATTGAAGCATGGCGCCATGGCCATTAGATAAAACAAAACGATCTCGATTTGGCCAGTTTGGGTCACTTGGACAATGGTGTAAAAACTCCTGCCAAAGTACAGTCGCAATATCGGCCATGCCCATTGGCATACCCGGGTGACCTGATTGGGCCTTTTCCACCGCGTCCATGCTTAAGGCTCGAATGGCATTGGCTAATTCTTGCAGCGGTGCGCTCGCCATAACTTGCTCCCAGTTATCGAACTTGCAAAGTTAAGTTGATGAGGAGCCGGCATTATAACACTGTCCAGGCCTTAAATCTCATTCTTCCCGCCACTTGATCGAACAACCCATCGAAGGAATTTGGGCCTTTGGCCCTCGGCCTGTTTGAGCAATTTGCCGCATAGCTTCAACTAGCTCACGCTGAGCCCCTGGTGAGGAAGGTGTACGCTCACTTTCATCCAGACGGCCTCGATATTGAAGTTCTAAGTCAGCATTATACCCAAAGAAATCTGGTGTACAGATCGCCCCATAGGCTTTTGCAACAGATTGCGTTTCATCTATGAGATAAGGGAAAGGATATTTCAGACGTTCTGCGATCAGCTGCATATTCTCATAGCTATCTTCCTCATAATCTGTTGGATCATTTGCATTGATCGCAACGACACCAATACTCAAGGCGTGCAGGGCTAATACGTCTTCTATAAGCCTGCTTTGAATCGCCTTAACATACGGGCAGTGATTGCAAATAAACATCACCAACAACCCTTTATCACCTCGGCAATCTTGAAGTGACCATTTTTTCCCGTTCACGCCAAGTAAATTAAAGTTAGGCGCCTTGGCGCCAAATTCGCAAATTGGGGTATGCATTAATGCCATGTTGAATCTCCAACTATGTTACTTTTGAAAATCTATTGAATGATAGCAAAAGATATCCCAAATCTGTTAACCTTTGCCCCTATGTCAGCTTGAAAGCAAGGAAGGAAAATCATGAACAACAAGGCATATCTCTTTACTTCAGAATCGGTATCTGAAGGTCATCCAGATAAAGTCGCTGATCAAATCTCTGATGCTGTTTTGGATGCTATCTTAGAACAAGATCCTAAAGCGCGAGTGGCCTGTGAAACATATGTTAAAACAGGGATGGTGCTCATTGGCGGCGAAATCACCACACATGCTTGGGTTGATATCGAAGAAATTGCGCGCAATACCATTCGCCAAATTGGCTACGTTAATGACATCGGCTTCGATGCAGATACCTGTGCTGTTTTAAGCGCAATTGGTAAACAATCAGCTGACATTGCGCAAGGCGTTGATGAAAGAGAAGATCATGAACAAGGCGCCGGAGATCAAGGATTAATGTTCGGCTATGCAACAAATGAAACAGATGTGTATATGCCTGCACCGATTAATTACGCACATCGACTTGTTA
This sequence comes from Gammaproteobacteria bacterium, assembly GCA_046348545.1. Taxonomy (GTDB): domain Bacteria; phylum Pseudomonadota; class Gammaproteobacteria; order Berkiellales; family Berkiellaceae; genus JAXMEB01. The sequence continues at coordinate 732,196 of JAXMEB010000003.1, read as the reverse complement.
GACAACAATCACAAATGCGTAAGACAAAACGTCTACCATGGCTACGACCCGATGCAAAGAGTCAAGTGACTCTTCGTTATGAAAATGGTAAACCCGTTGCTGTCGAAGCGATCGTCCTCTCTACTCAGCATCACCCCGATGTTGAATTAACTGAACTCAAAGAAGGCGTGATGGAGGAAATTATCAAGCCCATCATTCCCGTCAATTGGTTAAATTCTAAAACTCAATTCCATATTAATCCAACTGGGCGCTTTGTCATTGGTGGTCCACAAGGAGATTGTGGATTAACAGGTCGTAAAATTATAGTCGACACCTATGGTGGTATGGCAAGACATGGTGGCGGTGCAATGTCTGGTAAAGATGCTTCGAAAGTGGATCGATCAGCAGCATACTTTGGTCGTTACATCGCTAAAAATTTAGTCGCAGCAGGTATCGCAGATAGGCTTGAAATACAAGTATCTTACGCAATTGGCGTGGCTCAGCCGACTTCAATTTCTGTTGAAACATTTGGGACTGGCAAACTTGAAGAAGCCCGTATTTGTGAGCTGATCAGGGCCCATTTTGATTTAAGACCTAAAAAGATGATCGAAACGCTTAACTTGCTTAGACCTATCTATTTCCCCACAGCCGCGTATGGACATTTTGGACGAGATGATCTCGATTTACCTTGGGAAAAACTAGACAAAGTCTCTGAATTAAGAGACGCGATTGGACGATAGCTTAAATAATAATTCATAATTTTAGGAGAAATAATGCCAGCACTTAAAAACCAACATCAGCAAGATCATTGGGTTGCTGATCTCACGTTAGCTGATTGGGGTCAAAAAGAAATTGCCATCGCTGAAACTGAAATGCCTGGTCTCATGGCACTACGCGAAAAATATGGGCACTCTAAACCCTTAAAAGGCGCTCGCATTGCCGGTTGTTTGCATATGACGATTCAAACCGCCGTGCTCATTGAAACCTTAATAGAGCTCGGCGCTGAGGTTCGCTGGTCTTCTTGCAATATTTTTTCAACACAAGATCATGCTGCAGCAGCTATTGCGGCCAAAGGAATCCCCGTCTTCGCTAAAAAAGGTGAAACTGATGAAGAATTCTGGTGGTGCATTGAGCAAACGATTGCTGGTCCTAATGGATGGTATCCTAATTTACTGCTTGATGATGGTGGCGACTTAACAAAATTGATTTATGACAGTTACCCTAATCTTCTTGCTGAAATCAGAGGTCTCTCTGAAGAAACAACTACAGGAGTACATCGACTTTATGAAATGGCAGCACAAGGACGTTTAAAAACACCTGCGATTAATGTGAATGACTCCGTTACAAAATCTAAATTTGATAATCTATATGGTTGTAGAGAATCACTGGTAGATGGCATCAAGCGTGCGACTGATGTCATGATTGCCGGTAAAATATGTGTTGTCTTAGGATATGGAGATGTAGGTAAAGGGTGTGCGCAAGCATTTCGCTCTTTGGGTGCTACGGTTTGGATCACGGAGATCGACCCTATCTGCGCACTACAGGCTGCGATGGAAGGCTATCGCGTCGTAACGATGGATGAGGCCGCGTCACAAGGCAATATATTTGTCACCGCCACTGGGAACATCAACGTAGTCACTCATGAGCATATGAAGCGCATGCGACATCAAACCATTCTGGCGAATATTGGGCATTTTGATTCTGAAATTGATACCGCTTCTTTGAGACAGTATCAATGGGAAAATATCAAACCTCAAGTTGATCACATTATTTTCCCAGACGCTAAAAGGCTTATTTTATTAGCTGAAGGGCGCCTGGTCAATTTAGGTTGTGCGACAGGTCATCCGAGTTTTGTCATGTCAAACTCTTTCACCAACCAAGTGCTTGCTCAAATAGAACTATGGCAACGTGCCGATCAATATAGCGTTGATGTACATCGCCTACCTAAACATCTTGATGAAGAAGTGGCAAGACTTCATCTTGAGAAAATTGGTGCCAAATTAACACAATTAACAAAAGCACAGGCTGAATACTTAGGTCTCAATGTGAATGGACCGTACAAACCTGATTATTACAGGTATTAAGTAACATGGTAATGGTAATGGTAATGGTAATCGTACTCAAACTAAGCTCTTTCAGAGGTTTCCCTTCTCCCGATGCCGGGAGAAGGTGCCCAAAGGGTGGATGAGGGTTAGATCAAAGTCTAAATAAACCCTCACCCGGCCCTACGGGCCACCCTCTCCCACAATTGGGAGAGGGGAAATACGCCTAGCTTTAGAACTTTCAGTGCGACTGCCAAAGGATGCCCCTACAAAACAAGAAGACTACGCAGGAAGCACACATATGACATTCTCTCTAAGCTTTGAATTTTTTCCACCCCATACTGAACAGGGTCAAGCTAAACTACTGGAAACAGCGGCTCACTTAAAGAAGTTTAACCCTAAATTTTTTTCCGTTACCTTTGGCGCCGGAGGAACAACCCAATCTAAGACTTATGAAACAGTTGCGCTACTCTTAGAAAAACATGGCATACCTGTTGCACCTCATTTATCTTGCATCGGTGCTACAAAAGAAAATATTAAAAAGATTTTACACGCCTATGAAACCATCGGGGTTAAGCGACTGGTTGCTCTAAGAGGTGACTTACCCTCAGGTATGATGTCACCGGGCGAGTTCCAGTATGCAAATGAATTGGTAGAGTATATTAGAGTCATCAGTGGCAACACCTTTCGTATTGAAGTCGCTTGCTATCCTGAATACCATCCTCAGGCCTTCAATGCACAGTCGGATTTCAAAAATTTTGTCCGCAAAGTCAAAGCCGGCGCAAATTCCGCGATTACTCAATATTTCTATCATCCTGAAGCTTACTTTCATTTTGTCGACATTTGTCAGAAAGCAGGCATTCATAACCCAATTGTGCCCGGGATTATGCCTATTTTGAATCATCGTAGCTTAGCTTTATTCTCTGACCGATGTGGCGCAGATTTGCCGCGCTGGATCCGAAAAGAGTTAGAATGTCTAGAACAGAATTCCGAAGCACTATTTGATTTTGGAGTCGATGTTGTCAGCAGATTATGTGACGAACTGATTCAAGGCGGGGCACCCGGGTTGCATTTTTATACCTTGAACCAGCACAAAGCCAGCATTAAAATCTGTCAAAATTTAAAACTTATAGCTCATCATGTTACCTCGAATATACACGAATACAGCCATTGAGATAAATCAAATTTTGACTATGTCGAGAGAAGTCACACATCATCTTGTGACTGTCCTCAGACTAAAAGCAGGCAATGTCGTCTATCTCTTCAATGGAGAGCCTGGTGAATACGAAGCTGAGCTAATCAGCACTGGAAAGTCAGCTGAAATTAAAGTTCAGCACTTTATCGAAAAGACGACTGAATCAAGTCTATTGATCGAGTTGGGGCAAGGACTTTCAAGAGGCGATCGAATGGACTTAACCCTTCAAAAGGCAACTGAACTTGGTGTACACACTATCACCCCCCTCATGACTGAAAAATGCCAAATAAAACTAAAAGAAGATAGGGCAGACCGAAAACGAACGCATTGGGAAAATATCCTTATCAGCGCATCTGAGCAATCAGGCCGAACGGCCATTCCTCGTTTAAATAGCCCGCTCTCAATTGCAGAATGGATCGCTCAACCCTTTCGAGGCCTTTCGATTGTGCTTGATCCGGAGTCAACAAACTCCCTCAGTGCCATCAAAGAAAGAGCATCGGCAATTAGAGTCCTCATTGGACCAGAATCAGGCTTGTCTGAAAAGGAAATCGCTCTTGCAAAATCAAAAGGATTTGTAGCGCTCAAACTTGGTCCGAGAATTCTGAGAACTGAAACCGCTGGCATGGCGGCACTCACACTTCTGCAATACGAGTTTGGCGATTTATAGTATACCCATAACGAATGAGCTTTCGTTTACCTCCCTACGCTCTTATGAGCAAACCCTGAAACACTGTGATGGGTATACCCACAACAGATGATTTTTCGGGTACCTGCCTACGCTCTTACGAGCTACGGACCGACAAGCAACCCCGAAAATTCAGCTGTGAAGAGTATATATTCGCGTTTGCGATAAAAAAGATTACATCTCTTTCGCCAAGGTTTCTACTAAATATTTCAAATCTGGGATTATCGCCTTCTTAGACCCAACCATCACTGGAATACCAGTAGAATCTTTTCTATCTTGCGCCACACTAACAATCGCATCTTCACTCACCGTAACATAAGTTGGATCTTTATCAATCAAAATAGCTGCAAACATAGTATAAGCTTGCTGGGGATGAATGAGATACAGGACTAACAACTTATGATAGAAGTTAGAAAAGCTTAGATCAGTATCAGATTGTAGATTGATAATAGGTACGGTCTCAGACTGATATCTCTGACGGCCGATAATCAGTCCTTTTAGCTTGAGAAAAATAGCTGTCTTTTCAATTGGAATAATCTCTTTTATGATATTTTTCGGCAAGATATAATTTACTTTCGCCGACTCAAATATAACACAATCAATTGTTCTAGGGTTCATTCCTATCATAGTGAACCTACTATCTGCTCAATAGATTCAATTAACTCACTTTCCTTAAATGGCTTTGTCAGATAAAGATCCGCACCTAGACTAAGTGCTTTCCTCTTATGCTTTTCGCCAGAACGTGATGTAATCATGATGACGGGGATCGTTTTAAAAGATTCATCCTGCTTAATCGCTTGTAATAACTCAAAACCATCCATATTGGGCATTTCTATATCAAGCAATATCACCTCAGGCCTATGTTCTTTCATTTTATGAAGCGCATCTAGACCATCACACGCGGTGATTACTGAGTATTGATGGCGTTTCAATAAACCCTCGGTCACCTTTCGAACGGTTAGAGAGTCATCAACCACCATAATAGTCGGCAAAACTAGAAATTGTTTCTGTAATTCAATTTTAACTGGTTTATGCTCATATACTTGATGTATCAACATAGTTGGGTCAAGGACCAGTACCACAGTACCATCTTCTAATAAAGTAGCTCCTGAAATGACTTGAATATACTTTAACTGAGGCCCCGCTGACTTAACAATAATCTCTCTACTCTCAATCAACTTATCAACGGGCAATGCAACTCCTCTTTCATGTCCAATCAGCAATAATGGCATTTGTTCAGAGTTATGTTCCCTTCTTGTTAATTTACCAAATACCTTTTCAAGTGATAGAAATCTAAATTTCTGTCCTGCATATGTGATGGTGCTATTAGTTTGACCTGCTATTTGCTCTAATTCTGAATTGTCTATTCTTGTGACGGCCGCCAATGCTGACAATGGCAATGCATAAACCACTTCACTTAATGAAAATATCAACGCTTTATTTAAAGACAAAGTGAAAGGGACTCTCAGTGAAAACTTAGCTCCTTTGCCTTTCTCACTTGAAATCAGAAAACTTCCGCCCAATTTTTTAATTTCTGAATTAACAACATCCATACCAATGCCACGACCGGATATTTGCGTTACATTCTCTTTAGTGCTGAATCCAGGCGTCATAACAAGATTAATGATTTCTTTTTCCGAAAGATTAATGCCTTCTTGTATTAATCCTTTCTTTACAGCTGAATGATATATTTTTTCAGCATCAAGCCCTTGTCCATCATCGCACATCTCAATTAGAACTTCAGGCCCTTTTCTGAGTAAAGAAAGTTGTATTTTTCCGATCTGATTTTTATTTAACGCCAGGCGCGATTCAGGATCTTCAATGCCATGATCGATCGAATTACGTATTAAATGCTCAATCGGTGACATTATCTTATCAAGAATATTTCTATCAAGTTCACCTTCAACTCGACTAAACTCTAACTCTACACTTTTATTGAGCTCCAATGATACCTGCCTAACAATTCTTTCAAATCGTGGCTTTAGCTTCTCGAATGGTATCAGCCTAGTTCTAATTAGAACCTCCTCGATCTTTTTGGTCGCCTTTCGATTTTCTTGAATGCTACTTTCACAAGAAAATATCGTTTTTATCAGAAAATCCTCATCTGACATTAGAGAGCTCAGCTCATCGACAAGCTGATGAATTGCTTTCTCGACTACTGAATAGCGATCTAATTCTATAAAGTCAAACTCTTCGTCCTGAGCACGCATGTTATAAATCGAGTTTTTGATCACATTCTCAAATTTATAATCTTTGAGATGGTCTAATATATTATTTAAGATTGCATCAGACCGCAGAATAATGTTACGAATCATCGCTAATTGTTGACTGACATGAGTCGAGGAAATATTAGCGCTAATAGCGAGATTGGACAATTGTTCGAGGACATTCACTTCAAGGCGAACTGCGTCTTTTGATACCCGGACACCTCCGTTTACCTCATCAGCTAGCTCACTCCTATAAACACTGATCGATGATGTCTTTAATGGGATATCAGATCTGCTTTCGAGGAAGAATCTCTCTAACCTTTTTAAATCTAGTTCTATGGGAGCTGAGCGACCAGACAAGGATCTTAAATAATTTTCGATGTCATCTAGGGCCGCTTTGAACAAATCGAAAAAATCCTCTCCTGGAGGCTCTTCTCTATGTTGATACGTTCCGATAATCTCTTCAAGTGTATGAGCAAAATCCCCTAACGGTAAAATACCTGCCATCCGTGCGCCGCCTTTTAAAGTATGCAACCGCCGATGCATTGAATTGAAAAATTTTGTGTCTTCAACGTTTTGCTCCCATTCGCTTAAATCTTCTCTAAGCGCCGCCAGAATTTCGTCAGCTTCATTTCTAAATACATCAAGTACTTCTTCACGATGAATCTCTTCAGTATCACTTAATGATTTAACATCTTGTTCAATGCTCTGAATTATACTTTCATTTTCTGGGAGTGTTTTGTTTTCCTCAACAGCTTCGACCATTGTTAAAACATAGTCTAAAGCAAAAAGAATTTTTCCATGCAAACTAAGTCCAATCACAACTTTCATATCCTGAATGGATTTGAAAATCATTTCGAGTCTATGAACAGCTGTGCTTATTTGAGATTGCTGGACTAATTTTGCGGCACCTTTGATGGTGTGAAGGTTAGCTAAAATTTCACGTATCGTTTTATAATCTGCTAGGTTTTCTGACCAAACCGCCATGCCATCAGAAATAACTTCTAGACAATCTTTAGCCTCCTCGACAAAAACTAATATAATATCATCATCACTCATACTTAACTCTGGTCAGACTGAGGCAGTCTAAAGCCAGCGACTGAATCCCTCAACTCTTTCGCTAGCTCTGCTAAATTTCCAATCGAGCCTGCTGTTGCTGTCGCGCCTGAAGCCGTTTGAGTGGTGATTTCTTGTATTACACTCATGTTACCTGATATCTTCGTAGCCGTTGTAGATTGCTCTTGCGCAGCTTTTGAAATATTTTCGATCAAATTTGCAAGATGGAGAGATACACTTTCAATTTTCCCAAGCGCAATGCCAGCATCCTGAGTTAAATGCGCGCCTTGCACTACTTCCACCGTTGTTTGCTCCATCGATTTCACCGTTTCACTGGTTTCTTGTTGAATTGCTTTAACTAGTTGTTCAATTTTTCTAGTAGCACTTGATGAACGTTCAGCCAAACGTTGGACTTCTTCAGCAACGACTGCAAATCCTTTCCCTGCTTCCCCAGCCATTGCTGCTTGAATAGCCGCATTCAAAGCAAGAATGTTTGTTTGCTCGGTAATATCATCGATCAGTGAAACAATATCTCCAATTTCCTGTGAGCTTTCGCCAAGCTTTTTGATTTGTTTAGCAGTTTCCTGAATTTGACTTCGAATTCGATCCATTCCCTGAATAGTGTCCTGAACAACGGACACCCCTTTCTTTGCGATATTGACAGAACTTTCAGCAACCTCAGTTGATTCAGATGCGTTAGATGATACATTTACAATAGAAATTGCCATTGCATTCACCGCAGCACTGACACCCACAATTTCTCTTGCTTGCTCTTCTGCTGCAACCGCAAGATTAGTAGCAGTATTTTGGGCCTCTGTAGCTGCAGATGATACGGATAAGGCGGTATCATTAATCGTAGATACCAATTTTCTTAACGCATTGATGGCGTAATTTACAGATTCTGCGATTGCTCCCGTGATGTCATCACCTACCGTGGCCTGGACTGTCAAGTCCCCATCTGCGAGATTGGCCAGTTCATCCAGCAGTTGCCATACTGCTGCACGGTTCGCTTTGTGTTGGGCTGCTGTCTGTGCAAGACTTTGTTTCGTATCAGCATAAGCTCGATATGACAACCATACAAACAGCATGCTGCAGATGACACCAATGAGGTACCCTGAGGGTTCACCAATAAACCTAATTTCTGATGCTCGGGAATATGCTTCTGTTAATTCTGTTGCCTGTCTCAGCAGATTTTGACTAGCAATAAATATTTCATAAGATGATTGATTGACATGCGAGAGCTCATTGGATTTCTCGAGTATTTCTTGAATTTTCTTATTCATACTAGCGAAAAGCGCTGCGGTGTTATCAAGAATGGCCCTCGCTTCAACATCAGTCACTTTGGTGATATTGAGCTGGGAGTTTCCTCGACGCATACCTTGCAACACATTGTCAAACTGTTTAGCGTCATCCGCGAATCTAAGCGTTGCTTCCTTTGTGTCACTACCTGACTGGAGGATCTTATTAATGTTACCAATAATCCTTTCTGCTATTAAGCCTTGTTTCATTGCAAGTGCAACCTGATCTGAAGGCGCTTTATTTTCAACGAGGATTTGTGCGACTTCTTCATATGAACTTTGTAGTTGTGAAACTGTTTTACTCAGCTCTTTGATTGTTTGATACAAAAATAGCAAAGATTCCTCCCTCAGCAATATGGCATCGACCTTTTGCTTAATAGGAGCCCAGGTTTCTTCTAAATGTATTAGTTTGCTTAACCTAACACCCTCAGGTGTTACAGGCATTTTTATATTTGCATCTCCCTCTTTAAGTCGAGTAATCGCGTTTGCAAAGGAGTCTCGTTGTATCTTTAATGAAACAAACGCTTCTCTTACACCATCAGTCGCATTCGAGGCATTTTTCGCGATACTCTGCGACAATATACGGAGCTCACCCGCAATTGCCACGTAATTTTTATCATTTCTATCGTGAACACTTAAATACCAGAAATTTGCAAACATTAGCAAAATGCTAAGTGCCAACAAAAATCCAATAATTGCCATATCTTTCTTGAAGCTAGTTGGTTTTAGCTGTAGCTTTTCAAACTCCATGTTCACCCTATCAATCCTGTTTCAATCGAGGATACCCTTCTAAATGAAGCGTCATCTACTAATTTCGCTAAACTTAAGATAGGGACTCTTTTTTCTCTGACTGTGATCATTTCTTCAACAAATGGCCTGAATCCAGCTTGAATTGTATTTTTATCAACTATCTTTAATTCTGTTTTTGGTACGATAATAGAGCTAACGATGCCATCCACGAGAATACCGACCCACTCATCTTCATATCGTCGCGCTAACACTCTACTATGATGACGAATACTCGTTGTTTTTCCTGTTAATAATTCTGCAAGATCGGTGACAGCAAGCAACGCACCTCGTAAATTAAAGATACCTTTCAGCCAGGGTTTAACATTAGGAACCGGCGTTAGCTTAGGCGTCATCACTATCTCATTGATATCAGAAAGCGCAATAGCCCACTCCTCGTCCGCCGATATAACAATGATGCCGTTCCAGCTATAAAGATTGCTTTGAATCTCTGCATGGTCAGCTATCCATTTAGCGTACTCTGACTGCAAGACCCATAACGTATCAAAAGGATCAATATCGGTCATACCTTACAATTATTCTACGAAAACACTAAGAGCCTTAACTCAATTTTAGCAGGTGATTTCTACGTGTACATTTTGGTAGAAGAACGCTAGACTAAAGTTAAGTTCAGCACTGATCATATGTTTAAACATTGTTATTTTCTGAGTACATCTCAAAGCTTTTTTCTAAAGGCTTAACAGGGCCTATATTGGTCGCCGTCTTATTTCATGCATTTTTCTTCATTAGTTGGCCTATCCAGCATCTCCCTCTAAATGAAACACACGAGATCAATATTACGCTCATTCCTCTCGCCTCTGTCCCTCAGCAAGTATCTCAAACTGAATCACTCAGCCCGGCTTCAAAACTAACTAAACTTTCTGACGCAATTAAACAGGAATTAGATGTAAAACCCAAATTAAAAATTAGAACGATATCAGAAGCTTTTCACACCGCAACTGAGGCTGATTACTTAACCAGGTGGCAATCCTATATTGAGCAAATTGGCAATTCGAACTACCCGCCTGAAGCCTTAAAAAGAGATATTCGAGGTCAGCTTAGGCTGCTGGTTGCGATTAATAAAGATGGGTCAGTTCGTGAAATTACCTTAAGACAGTCTTCAGGAGTCGTCCTACTTGATGAGGCTGCGATTCAAATTGTGAAAATGGCAGCTCCCTTTGAGCCTTTGCCTGATAATTTGCAAGATCTTGATGTACTAGAAATAATTCGCACTTGGCAGTTTAGAGGTCAACTCAGCACCGCTGGCTAGAGCCCACTAGGCCTGGAGGTCAGAAAGTAGTAAAATCAACTAATAGGATTTAAAATCAGGTAGATTACTATGGGTGTATACACATCTTTAAGAAACCATTTCCTGATCGCCATGCCCAGTATGGCGGATGTCAACTTTTACAGGTCTGTCATTTACATTTGCGAGCACACCCCAGAAGGGGCGATGGGTATTATTATCAACCTCCCTTTAAAAGTAGAGCTTGGAGACGTATTGAAAAATTTATCCATTGAAGCCAGCAGTGAACGTATTGCTCATCTCCCCGTATTGGCTGGAGGGCCTATACAGCAAGACAGAGGGTTTGTTTTACATCGACCTACACTTCAAAAATGGCAATCTTCATTAAAACTGAATGATCAACTTAGCATTACGACCTCAAAAGACATCTTAGCTTCAATTGCACATAACGATGGTCCTACAGATCACCTGATTGCATTAGGTTATGCTGGCTGGAGTGCTGGCCAATTGGAGATCGAATTTCAGGAAAACGCATGGCTGTGCGCACCATTATCACCAGAAATTATCTTTGAGATCCCATGTGAACAGCGTTGGCGGGCAGCTGCGGCCATGCTTGGGGTTGAAATTGACTTTATGACTAAAGAAGTTGGCCATGCCTAAATCACTGATTGATCATGCCTCAATTTAAAACTGTCCTAGGCTTTGATTTTGGTACTCGTCGCATTGGCGTTTCAATAGGCCAACGGGTTACTCGAACCGCCCAGCCGCTCCTCACGCTTCAAACCGACGAAGAAGGAGCGACTCCCTGGCAACGAATTGAGGCCTTAATTAAGGAATGGCAACCTGATAGACTAGTGGTTGGCTTGCCTTATAATGAGGCGTTTAACGATCAAAGCACTTATCAAGCGGCGCTTTCTTTTATTGAAATGCTTAAATCAAAATTTAATATACCTGTTGATACCATTGATGAGCATCTCTCAAGTTTTGCCGCTAAAGCTATCATGCGGGAGCGTGGGATAAAACCTAATAAAGTTCCACTAGATGCGATGGCCGCAACCATCATTTTAGAATCTTGGCTAAACACACATGAATAATTCAAAACCTTTATTACATCTATTAGATTTAGAGCATCTTTCTCGTGAATTCATCACTGATATTTTAACCCGAGCAGAGGCATGCTTCGATCCGATCACTCAACAATTGAAACAAATGAACACCTTAGCAGGGTTAACACTTGCAAATATTTTTTACGAGCCATCAACGCGTACGCGCTCAACCTTTGAACTGGCTGCCAAGCGTTTGAATGCTAATGTGTTGAATCTTAATATCCAAGCCTCTTCTACAAAAAAAGGTGAGAGTTTACTAGACACCATTCGTAACCTAGAAGCCATGCAATGTGAATTATTTGTACTAAGACACCCGAGCGAAGGTGCCGCTGCTTTTGTTGCCAAACATGTGAAATCGCATGTTGGCGTGATTAATGCTGGAGATGGTTGCCATGCACATCCAACACAAGCGCTCCTCGATGCATTTACCATTCAAAAGCACAAAGGTGCTATTTCTGAGCTTTCTGTTGCCATAATAGGAGACGTACTCCATTCTAGGGTGGCTCGGTCACAGATTCATATGCTTCATCAGATGAGAGCTCGCTCCATCCGTATCATTGGTCCGAGGACGCTGCTCCCTTCTGATGGAAAGTGTCTTGGCGTACAAGTTGAAACAGACATGAAAAAGGGCCTGGAGGATGTTGATGTGATTATCATGTTAAGATTACAGCTTGAAAGACAGCAAAAAGGTCTGATTCCCTCTGGACATCGTTACTATCAGCATTATGGATTAACTGAAGAAACACTTCAGTATGCGAATCCCAATGCCTTAGTCATCCACCCAGGCCCTATCAATAGAGGCATTGAAATTCAATCTGAAATTGCAGATGGGCCTCAGGCTGTCATTCTTGACCAAGTCAAAAATGGTATTGCAGTCCGCATGAGCGTTTTGTCTATCCTTGCTGAAAATCATCGAGCGCATTAATGAAAACTATTATTCAATCAGGTCATGCTTTTCTTCCTAATATTGCCTGGGACCAAAAAACTAATGTGAGCGTTGAGGATGAAGCGATCGCAATCTCCACTGATCGGTCAGGGGCAGGGGAAATCATCAATGCAGCAGGATGCTGGATATTACCTGGCATCACCGACTTGCATGCCTATCTCTCTCCCCCTAATCAACTTTTTCCAGTCAAAGCGATTGAACAAGAATTGAACGCTGCTTTTCAAAGAGGCATCACCCAAGTCGTTATACCGCCCAACATACAATTACCCTCTGTGAACGGTAGCACCCAAGTATACAAGGTAGGTCCTTTAAGCCATATGCTGGATGGTGAAACTTTAAGCGATTTGAATGCACTGGCTGAATCTGGCTGTATTGGTTTTTCGATGGGGAGACGTCCAGTCAAAGATCTAAACACGTTACGAAATTTCTATCGATATGCTGCAAGCTTTAACTTTAAAATCCTGATTGAGCCTTTTGAGGTTTCACTCAGCGAAGGCGGATTTATTCACGAAGGCCAAATCAGCGATCGCACAGGACTAAAAGGCATTCCTGCGCTAGCAGAAACGATTTCAATAGCCCAACATCTGCTCTTGATCGAGGATACAGGGGTGAATGCTCATTTTAGTGGTATCACTTGTGCGCGTTCAGTAGAACTCATTGCTGATGGCAAGAAAAATGGTTTACCCATTACGGCAGATACGATTATGTCGCACCTACATCTCACGGAGATCGATTGCGCTGATTTCAATCCGCATTGCCATGTTTATCCCCCGCTTCGAAGCGAAACCGATAAACGGGCTCTCATCAAAGGTCTAGAAGAAGGCACCATTGATGCGATCGCGTCTTACCATGTTCCATTAACCTCTGAACACAAATCTGCTCCTTTTAGTGAGAGCACACCTGGCATGTCAGGATTTGACACATTGCTATCATTGGGATTGCATCTGGTTAATCGAAAGACTTTAAGCCTTAAAACTTTAATACACGCCCTATCCACAGGACCTCAAAAAGCACTTAATCTACCTGCTTCCAAACAAGTCATCATTCTCGATCCAAATGCAGAGTGGTTAGTCAGCGGCGAGACCTTTTTGAGCAAGGGCCACAATAGCCCATTTAAAGGATTAAGTTTGCCTGGTCGTGTTGTGCATATCGTTTAGCAAAATCATACTTCACTATCGGCTGTTAACCAACCTGCGATGCCTGAAACAACCGTGAAACCAAAATGCGCTGTTACACCTGTTGAAACAGCACCTGCGACAAACCCCGGGAATAGTCCAATGCCGCCAGCCACTACACCGGGAAAAATCTCTAATGGCCCTAACCGAGAATGAGCCCCTTGAAAGGCGAGATATCCACCGCCAAATGACGAAGCCAAACCACCTTACCACGCCACCCACCGCAGTGGCTGAATAAACCGTAGTTTTATACGCCCATTTATTAATACTAGCGACGGAAGGTAACAAGGTCGGCATATGAAAATCGAAGAAAGCGCCAGATATCGTTAAGGATTCGTATGAGGTGACGAGACGCATCGCTATTTAAACTCTTTACTAAAAAAGCAAAGCAGTGTAACTTAGTAAGTCAATCAAAAAATGTTGTGCAACAAAATAAATAAGTTATTGGGCTATATTATTTACGCAACAACAAGGTGAGGATCAATTTCATGCCGCCAGGCCTGCATGCCGCCTTTAAGGTTTTTGGCCTTAAACCCCTGATCTTCTAAAAAATCCACCGCTTGCTGACTCCGATTTCCAGAACGGCAATACACAATCCATTCACTATCAGTATCTAACTCATGAAAACGTGTTGCCAATTCTGATAGTGGAATCCAGACTCCACCAATATGACTCACATTTCGTTCATTTTCAGTCCTGACATCTAGCAAATGAAGTTGCTGTCCATTTTCTAATAGCTCATTGACTTCTTTTACCGTAATCAGGCAAGAGTGACTTATTGGCATTTTGTGCTCTTTTGAATTTTTTAAATATTTTGATGATGCCAGATTTTGATGGCACTCACAATGGCTACTACACTCAAAATTAAAAGGCAGAAAGTTGTTTCTTAAGGCATCTAAAAAAAATCCTTTTCCGATTAAATCCTGTCCTAGCAATATTTGGATTGCACAGGCAGCTTGCCAATGCCCCAATAATGCCGGCAAGAAACTGACAACCCCTAATGCTGAACAAGATCTTGTTGAATGACTTGTATGCTGCTGAGGAAACAAACAAGTCAGACAAGGCCCTGTGGAGTAAAAGGATGCCACCCATCCTGACCATTGCTGGCATCCTGCGGAAATAAGAGGGCGATTCATTTGTATCGCACGCTCATTCAATAACTGTTTAACCCTAAATTGATCCGTGCCATCGACAATCAAATCAAACCGTTCATTCAATACGCCAACCGTATGCTGATCGATGTAAAATGACAATGGTATAACTTCAGCTTCAGGGGATTTTTGTCTCAACTTTCTGGCAAGCATTTTTGCTTTGTTTAAACCCAGATCGGAAAAATCAAACATCATCTGCCTGGGTAAATTACTGAGTTCAACACCATCGCCATCGATCAGCGTCAAATGTCCAATGCCATGACAAACTAAACTTAGCGCAACATGATTACCCAAACCACCGCATCCAACAATCGCAACACGTGCGCGTTGTAATAACTTCTGCCCCTTTAGACCTATTTCTGGCAAATTGACATGCGAGGCATAGCGTTGCATATTCTTTCCCTCTCAATCGCTTGAATATAATAACGAATCACATGCGGTTCCACTTTTAAACCTGAAATCATAGCAATGCCATCTGGTTTGCAGCATAAAACACTCATAAAATTACGCTCATTAATGCCTCCGATGGCAACCAAGGGTTGTTGAATCCAACGTTTCCACTGCTTAAGCCGTGCTAACCCCTGCGGTGAATAAGGCATCTGTTTGGAATTTGTTTTAAAAATTGGACCCAGCGCAATGTAGGATGGTCTCACGCGTAGAGCTGTTGCCAACTCTACTTGAGAATGCGTACTGACACCCAATCGTAAACCCGCTGCTCGCAATGCTTTCAAATCACAAGCCATGAGATCATCCTG
This sequence comes from Gammaproteobacteria bacterium, assembly GCA_046348545.1. Lineage (GTDB taxonomy): Bacteria > Pseudomonadota > Gammaproteobacteria > Berkiellales > Berkiellaceae > JAXMEB01. The sequence goes on along the minus strand of JAXMEB010000003.1, from coordinate 716,569 downwards.
CCCCACATGCACGCCGCTTGCATGATGCTCTATCGCCAGTTCCCAATAGTCATTCACAAATAGAGTCAAATTTTGTTCCTTGCAAAATAGCACGCTTTCTCGAATTTCATTACTGATCACATAAAGATTTTCATCTTTTATACGCAATTGAAATGTTGTAACACCCAACTTTGAAAGTAATTCAATTTCTTTCAATGTAGAAACGATGGCATACAATCCTAACGGTTTGTTCAATTGTAGAAATGATTCATTTTCTAATAGTCCGCAATGAGGAAAGGGCTGTTTGGTTTGACTAAAATCTCGTATAACCCATCGTTTAGCACTCAACATCGACTGGGTTATCGATTTATTTTTGGCTAACATTGCTGTCAAGGCTGCTGAAAAACGACACCCTGTTCCAGGCACTGGGCGGTCTAATTTAAGATAATTAGATCCAATCCAAATTAATTTTTTATTTTTTTCATAACAGACATCATAAACTCTTTTATTCTTCTCAACACTTTTCACGACAACCGATTTCGGCCCCATATCAAGCAGGGCTGGCCCATACCGATCAGTAGAGTCTGTCAACCATTTGGCTTCTTGCAAATTCGGAGTCAACACAGTCACTAGCGGGAGTAAATCACAGATCAGTGCCTGCTTCATCGAGCCCGTGTAAATAGTTTGACCAAAACTAGGGCCTAGGATGGGATCGAGTACAATGGGTATCGGATGTTTTTTAAAAAAAGAAGCTAACAATTGTATAGTATTAATATCAAGCAGCAATCCAATTTTGACCCAGCTTGGCCTCGCTATTTGATAAGCCTGCAGCAATTGCGATTCAAGAGCATCACTCCCAATAGGCTCTCCCCAACGATATAAATTTGTATCTTGTAAAGTTAAACTACATATTATACTTCGATAGGATACCCGAAATGCTTTAAATGTTTGGATATCTGCTAAAGATCCTCTTAATACTTGATCATCCCATCCAGCAATGCTCCATACCAATGGGCTCACAAGAGGGTGCTCCAAAAATCTTTGTCAACGTAAGTTGAGCTGGGTTGCGCCAAATTAAAACCTGGCATAATACCGGCTAAATATCCTTTTCTGCCCGCTTCAATGGCTTGTGCAAAAGATTGTGCCATATTGACTGGATCATGGCTTTTTGCAATAGCTGAATTAACTAGTACCGCATCAAAACCCCATTCCATCACGCGAGCAGCATCGGAAGGTCGCCCTAAGCCTGCATCAAGAATTAAAATAGTATCGGGAAATCGCTCTCTTAGTCGCTTCAATGACGTCTCATTCTGAATCCCTTGTCCACTCCCAATTGGTGAGCCCCAGGGCATGAGTACATGGCATCCTACTTCCACTAGACGTGCTGCAATACTGAGATCCCCGGTACAAAACGGTAAGACATCAAATCCCATTTCGATTAATCTTTCTGCTGCTGTGATAAGTTCCGGACCATTAGGGGACAGAAATTTATCTTCTTGAATCACCTCAAGCTTAATGAGTGAGGTATTAAAAATATCGCGTGCTACCTGTGCAATTGAAATCGCTGCTTTTGCGCTGTATGCACCCGCTGTATTTGGTAAAAATTTTATGTCTAAATTTGAGAGCATCTTGCAAAATGGACTACTTTGACCCACTTTCATACGTTCACGCTGAAGCGAAACCGTAATTAAATTAGTCTGACTTATTTTTATGGATTTTACCAATGTCTCAAGAGATGGATATTGTGCAGTTCCTAGTATCAAATGACTATTGAATTGGTTTTCCTTTAAAGACCACATATTCTATCCCCCAGCAAATGCTTCTATTTTGTAAACATGATCCTGCTCGTGAAGCATATAGCGCTTGTATTCCTCTCTTGGAACCACTCGGCCGTTAACTGCAATAGCAGCTAATGTCAAATCTATATTTTCTTTGATCACAAAGTCTTCTAAAGTCATCCGCTGACTCACCCTGTAACTAAAGTCGTTCAAATCGCATTGCATAACCGCTTCCTATCTTCTAGAGTCAAAATTAAAGACGGATCTACTGATCTCAAGTCCATTAAATAAATTGCCCATTCAATAAAAAAGGGGGATATCAAAAACCCATGACGATAGAATCCATTTAGACTGATTATGTTATTCACTATTTTTAATTGAGGTAAACCACTAGACAATGTAGGTCTCAGACCAACTTGACATCCTATTAATTCAGCTTGTCTAAACTCTGGTAGAAAATTAGAAAGGGTGGCTAATAGATACAAGTAGTTTTCTACTGTTATCAGCCCTCCTTCATTAGTCTCAATCTCAGTGCCACCTAATAAGTACTGTTGTTCACCTTCCGGTTTTAAATAGTAGATCCCATGGCGGGTGAAAAATCTTATCATCTGTTTCAAATGACTTTGAATTTTCAAACGAAGCAGCTCACCCTTAACCCCTCTTAATGTTTTAAGGCTTTCAAAAGCACCTAATCCACGGGTATCAATCACCCAATCAAAATGCTCAAGATAGGTTTCATTTTGAGATGTTTCTAGAACAATCAGATCGCACGCTTCCTTTAAATACGCAGAGGAATACTTAAAGAATTGTCTAGGATTAAGGTATGCTTCGTTGTCAATCTTAATCCCTCCCGCGCACTTTAGGTGACAAAGCAATATTTCCTGTAAATATGATTTATTTACCCATTGCAAGTTTGTATGTGATTTTAAGGTTGCCAGATAATGCATCAATACTTCTTTTTCATCTGCCTGGCTCAGCCAAATTGTGCTGCTCTGAACAAAATCAATCGCGTGCTCAAGCTTCTCGCTGTAGTAGGACCACATTTGTAAACCAAAAGCACCTAGCTTTGCTAACAACGGCTCACCACATACCAACTCGGAGATTGGCGCTACCATGCCTGCGGCTTGATAGGCACAACTGTGTTGACCTGAAAAATCTTTTTCAATCAGACAAATGCTTACACCTAAATCAAGTAAACGTATTGCAAGCAACCGACCACAAAGCCCGGCGCCTAGAATTGCAATTTTCATGCGCAGAAAACAACAGGTTGTATCTCTGAGTATGGCCTTTGTGCAATAAATTCATTGGTATAGCATTTACTTAGATCCAGATCGCCGTGATGTAATCCAAGATGCTGGGTGTATTGATAGACTTTTTTCCAATCTCTATCAATATTTAATAGATTACGAGAGAAAAAAGGTAAGGTATAAGTGAATATCTTTTGTTGGATAGGATGGCGCATCCTAGGCTCGGATCTGCATAGGATCTCAAATGCTTCATCAGGATTTTGAGTCACAAAGGATGCACCGCGTTCAGTTGCAATCAAGAAATTGCCTAATACATCTGGCTTTTCTATCAATATTTTCTCATGGGCTATGATCTGAATTGAACAGAAGCAGCAGCAACCTAAGCCTGCGAGCTGATCAATTCTTAGTATGGTAGTAGGACCTGCTACATTTTCTAATTCGACCTGATGAAAATTACTAAACCCAATGCCCGCATCAATGCGCCCTGACTCAATAGCATCAACCATGTACATGCCAACCCGAAGTGTTTCATATTCATCCCCATGAATACCGGCATGCTGTGCAAGATTATCAATGATTTGTTTACCAAATTCACCAATATACCCTAGTCGTTTGCCTCGAATATCATTAAAAGATTCAATCCCTGATTTTTTAAGCGATATTAATCCTGTTGGTGGTTCATCCAATAAGGTCCCTATTGCAGTGATAGGGTATCCCCTGGTTCGACCTGCTATGGTATGAATCATGGCCTTTAAGCCAATATCGACTTGATGTTGTCCAACAATTTTGGTGACTTGGCTAGGATCGGTCGGCTGAATAATGGCTAAATCTAAATTAACCTCATCATAAAAACCTAACTGCTTCGCAACAAAGACAGGGGCATGATAAGGATTAGCAAACCAATTTAGGATAAGCGTTGTAAACGCATTATGACGTGTCATAGTCTCTTCCCTCCGCAGATATAAATCAGATCAGGTTCAACGGGTCCAATCGTTAGATCATCTCAGCACATCAGTGCACCCCGAGAGTTGCGCGAATCATAACTCAACTATTTTGAAAAAGTAAACTGTTTGTTAAAATCAATTTTATTTCACTTATTAATTAGTCAATGCACTTAATTTTATTTGATATTGATGGCACTTTGCTCGACTCCAACCATCTCGAAGCAGTTTGCTTTATAAAGTCCATTCATGAAATTTTTGGCATCACTGAGATAGAACGAGACTGGGCCTACTATAAAGAAGTCACCGATCGAGGGATTGCTAAGCAACTGGTTGAAGAACAACTTCAAAGATCTCCACATCAATCCGAGCTACAGACTTTAGAGACGGTGTTTTTAAGCCATTTAACACCCTTGTTAGAAGAACAAACGATCTCCTTGATGCCTGGGGCTCGGGCTCTAATTGATATCCTGATTGGAAAATCCAATATTGCTTTAGGCCTTGCAACCGGATCTTTTAAGCGTTCTGCGGAACTAAAACTGAAAGCAGCGAATTTAAACTTACACCATTTTCCAATGGCTTCTTGTAATGATCACTATAATCGTTCACAGATTATTAGGCGTGCAATTCGAAAATCCGAGAAATATTACCATTCCAATCGCTTCCAAACCGTTACCTACGTGGGAGATGGTTTCTGGGATTACGAAGCTGCTCGTGCTTTGAATCTGAATTTCATTGGGGTCCATAATACCAGCTTAGGTCACCCACTCTCGATGAATGAAGTAACGCAACTGGTTCAGGATTTTAATGATGTCGATAAATTCCTATCTTATGTCCTTAAAACAGTTTCGCTCTGAAACAAATATCCCCTTCACAGCTAAAGCAAATTCTGAATTCAAGTTACCCTTGCAGGACAGAAAATGAGATTTATCCAAACATCTCTTTATTGGCAGCCTGATCTTTAGCGCTATGTCTGTTAATACTGCCTTCTTCTATTAATCGTTTTAATGCTTGATCTAAAGTTTGCATCCCAATATTCTGGCCAGTCTGAATAGCAGAGTACATTTGAGCGACTTTATTTTCACGTATCAGATTGCGGATTGCTGCAGTACAAATCATAATTTCATGTGCAGCAACACGTCCCCCGCCATTTTTTTTGATAAGGGTTTGTGATATTACAGCCCGAAGTGATTCAGAAAGCATTGAACGAACCATTTCCTTCTCACCTGCAGGAAAAACATCAACAATACGATCAATAGTTTTGGCTGCAGAGGTTGTATGCAGTGTCCCAAAAACCAAGTGCCCTGTTTCTGCCGCTGTCAGTGCCAACCGAATCGTTTCCAAATCTCGCATTTCCCCGACGAGTATGACGTCTGGATCTTCACGAAGCGCGGACCGGAGCGCTTCTGTGAATCCATGTGTATCACGATGCACCTCACGTTGATTAACTAAGCATTTCTTACTTTCATGCACGAATTCGATTGGATCTTCTATCGTTAAAATGTGACCATGCTTTTGCTCATTGATATAATTAACTAGCGCAGCCAATGTTGTACTCTTACCACTACCGGTTGGTCCTGTCACTAAAACAAGCCCACGAGGATGTTGTGCGATTTCTTTGAAGATAGGAGGTGCCGACAACTCCTCGAGGGTTAAGACTTTAGAAGGAACGGTTCTAAAAACGGCACCAGCACCACGGTTTTGATTAAATGCATTAACCCGAAACCTTGCAATGTTGGGTAACTCAAATGAAAAATCAACCTCCAAGAATTCTTCATATTCTTTTCGTTGCTTATCATTCATAATATCATAGATCAGACCATGAACAGCTTTATGCGCCAGTGGGGGAACGTTGATGCGTCGCATTTCGCCATCCACACGAATCATTGGCGGTAAACCAGAAGACAAATGAAGATCAGACGCATTGTTCTTAACGCTAAAGGTCAATAACTCGGTAATGTCCATATGCAGCCCCTATGTTATCAAGTGACTCATCGCTATAATGCTATAGCTTATGATCGACATTACTAAAAATATACGTGCTGTTCAAAATGACATCTCCATTTTAGTACAGCGTTATCACCGTACACCCAACAGTGTGACGCTCGTTGCTGTGAGTAAGTTTCAACCGATTTCAGCGCTTCAAATAGCCTGCCAAGCTGGTTTGACAGATTTTGCTGAAAATTATGTTCAAGAAGCGCTTCCTAAAATATCGGCACTCGGGCAAGAAAAGATAACTTGGCATTATATTGGCAGGATACAGTCTAATAAGACTCGTCAAATAGCTGAACATTTTTACTGGGTTCATACTATCGATAGGTTAGAGATAGCTCAAAAGTTAAATGACGCACGTCCTTTAAACCTGCCCCCCTTAAATGTCTGTATTCAGGTTAACCTAGCGTCTATGTCTAAAAAAGGAGGGATCTCGTTATCCGCGTTATCAGATCTAGCTCATACTATCTCTAAATTGCCCCGGCTTCATTTAAGAGGTTTGATGACGATACCTGATTTTCACAATGGTCTAACCCAACAACAATCCCCTTACGAGCAACTGGCTGAGGCTCGGACATTGTTAGATCATGAAGGGCTACCGCTTGATACCCTCTCAATGGGCATGTCTGGCGATTTAGAAGCGGCTATCTCAATGGGTTCAACGATCGTGCGGGTTGGTACTGCTATTTTTGGCGCTCGACCCACTCAAGGAGTTAAATAATGGATATTAAGATTTCATTCCTAGGTGCCGGGAACATGGCAAATTGTCTGATCACAAGCCTCCTGCAACAGGGTTATCCTGCGCGTCAACTTGCAGCGAGCAATAGACATCCAGAAAAATTAGTCCCATTAAAAACAATAGGGGTCCATACCACAACCGACAATACAAGCATTGTTGATAGCGATCTCATCGTGTTAGCGGTAAAGCCTCAGCATATGAAGAATCTGCTTCAGGAGATCAACCCTCATCTCCAATCAAAACTGGTTGTGAGCATTGCAGCGGGTTTAACGACCGCTCAAATTGAATCTTGGCTATCAAAACCAATTAATATATGTCGAGCGATGCCCAATACCCCAGCACGATATGGTATTGGTATCACAGGACTCTACGCTTCCAACAATATAAATGACTCTGAAAAAAAACAAATCGAGCGGCTGTTTCAAGCGGTCGGTGACACTGTCTGGCTTCAAACTGAAGAGCAAATGAATATCGTGACAGCCCTGTCAGGATCAGGTCCTGCTTACTTCTTTTACTGGCTAGAAGCCTTGATTCAAGGCGCAACACAGTTAGGTCTACCAGAGTCAGTTGCTAAACAGCTCGCATTGAAAACAGCTTATGGTGCATCTGTCATGGCTTTGTCCGCACCTGAATCACTATCCGCTTTAAGAGAACAAGTCACCTCCAAGGGCGGCACGACTGAAAGTGGGTTATCTGTCTTAGATAGATCTAATTTGTTCGGCTTAATATCAAATACCTTGCAAGCAGCGACAGAACGTGGCAAAACATTGAGCGCGCTCTATTCAGATCCATCACAGCGAGAAAAAAAATGAGCCCATTTACTCAAGCCAGTGTTTTTTTAATACAGACCTTGTTCGATCTTTATCTAACTGTCATCCTGCTTCGCTTTTTACTACAGCTTTTTCGAGCAGAATTTTACAATCCCATATCTCAGTTTGTAGTAAAACTTACAAATCCAGCCTTGATTCCCTTAAGGCGAATCATTCCAGGCTATAGGGGAATTGATTGGTCTTGCGTCGTATTATTGCTGTTCATCACCCTAATCAAACTATGTCTATTGGCGCTCCTTCAATTTCACCGCTTTCCAAGCATCATTGGTCTTTTGGTTTGGTCATTGGGCGATCTCCTAAGCTTAACGATCAATATTTTCTTCTTCGCCATCTTGATCCAAATTTTCGCCAGTTGGATTGCACCTCATTCGCACAATCCGATTCTCCATGTGATCAATTGCTTAACTGATCCTCTAATGCGCCCAGCTAGACGATATATACCGCCTGTAGGCGGATTTGATTTGAGCCCTATTCCAGTGATTATCGGCTTGCAACTTGTCATTATTTTAGTCGCAACACCAATTACAAATATAGGACTTCAACTTGCTTTTAAATAATGAGTAAACAACATTTTTTCGAATGGCAAGATCAAGATTTAATCTTATATCTTGTCATTCAAACCAAGGCGGCCAAAGATGAAGTCTCTGGCATTCTGCAAGGTAGACTTAAAATCCGAATCACAGCACAGCCAATCGAGAATCAAGCAAATTTACATTTGCAAAAATGGCTTTCTAAATCGTTCAAAGTTGCTAAAAACGACGTGATCTTGGAAAAGGGAAGCCAATGTAAACAAAAACAATTTAGGATTATCAACCCAAAACACATTCCAAGTTGGTTAGATGAACATCAATCAATATACCCACAACAGATGATTTTTCGGGTAGGCGCCGAGCGTTCGAGACGCAGGAGTGTACACAAAGTACATGACTGCGATGAGAATCGCGAAGGCAACAACCCCGAAAATTCAGCTGTGAAGGATATACACAAGTGAGGCAATTATGACACCTCGTGAGATATCAATCCCTCTCCCTGGGCTTACTCTAGCAGCAAAAGTTTGGGGTGATCCATCAGGCCTGCCTACTTTAGCATTACACGGTTGGCTCGATAATGCCTCGAGTTTTGATGGTATTGCACCTCATCTGAAAAATCTGCATTTGGTCTGTTTGGATTTACCGGGCCATGGTCTTTCTGATCATAAGCCCGTGGGAACCTATCTTCATCTCATTGATGTTGCCATCGATGTGATTCAAGTTGCTGATGCATTAGGCTGGTCTCAGTTTGCATTATTAGGTCATTCATTAGGCGCTGCATTGGCAAGCTTAATTGCAGGAACCTTACAAGAGCGTATTATTGGGCTTGCTCTATTAGATGGATTGGGAGGGCTCACAACTGAAGCTGAAGAAAGCCCTGAACAATTAAGGCAATTCTTGTTTGATCTAAAATCACTTCCTGATAAAACGTTACCTTTCTATCCAAATCTAGAAACAGCTGCCATGGCACGCATCGCCGTTTGCCCCATGAAGCTTGAAAGTGCGCAAAGAATGCTTAAAAGGAGCCTGATTGAAACCTCTGAAAAGAAATGGACATGGCGTTCTGATCCAAGATTACGCTTAGCCTCAGCATTACAATTAACAAGGGGCCAAACCAAAGCTTTTCTAGAAAATATAACTGCACCCAGTCTACTTGTGAGACCTGAGCCCGGTTTTCCATTTGAAGAAAAAATGATGGCTTGGCGAATTGAAGCGGTCAAAAACCTATCTGTTGTGAAAACAGAGGGAGGACATCACGTTCATTTAGATGAGCCACAAAAAATAGCCACGCTACTTAATCGATTTTTTAACGCATTATCTTAAGATTGAAAAATTGATATACTCTTAACCCCTATTTACGCCAAATTACAGTGGTAAAAATGCGAATAAATAAAATTTTTTTGAGCATGTTCATAATCTGCACGATTTTCTTCTGCTCCGCATTTACGGGATTTGTACAAAAGGTAGATCCGTCACGACCTGGCATCAGAGGGAATCCCGATCCTGGCGCGGGCATAGTCATTCGTTTTAACAGTACACCTGAAATGATACTCGCTGAATCAAGCAATTCAATACGCTTTTCCTCGATGCTCTATTTTGACGAGAAAACTATCAGATATCTTAGCATACCCCTATCAGACCAGCGCCCTCAAAGATTCACGCTAGTAGATGATCAACTAGGCTTTCAAGCGAACGAAACATATTATTTTTCAGCATCCTTTGACCAAAAAACAAAAATATGGAAAGAAATCAATTTTACCCCCTTTCTGCCCGCTTACTACAAATCAGAAGCAGAACTCAAACCTTACCTCGACGAATGGGTAAAACGCTTAGATGAAGCTGGTTGGGAACAACATCAGCGTTCAGGTTGGATATCATTTAAATTACCAACTTCTGAGAGCAAACGATCCGCTCAGACATATCAGATCTGGACAAAAGATACCCATCGAATAACACTGTTTGTTGAACGTGATACATATCTAAAGCCGGAAAAAGACAAATACAATCTAAGAATATATCTTTCAAACAATGCCTCTATAAAAAATAGCAATTAGAATAAGAAGTATCATGAATGCAGATAAATTTTTGAAAACCTTGGAACAAAAAAAAATTGAAACAGAGCGATTACTAGAATCTGTTGGAGATGATCCGCTAAGGCGAAATGCTGTCATTAACAATACTTACCTTGAACTATATAAACAAGATCCTGTCTTCTGCTTATGCCGAAGGTGCAAAAATAACTGATGAGCAACTTATGGAAATTTTTAATGTCTTTGGTAATTTTCATGATGTATACCCACAACAGATGATTTTTCGGGTAGGCGCCGAGCGTTCGAGACGCAGGAGTGTACACATGGTACATGACTGCGGTGAGAATCGCGAAGGCAACAACCCCGAAAATTCAGGTGTGAAGGGTATACGTTGCGACTCAATTGCTGATTGCCCTCCCGGCTGGGCTTTTCGTGATGACCTAGATAATTTTGATGAGCTAATGGGAAACACTTATTCTATTTTAGGTGAGTCATTTTAATATATCGGGAAACAAGGAAAATACTTTGAAAATTGTACTTGCAAGCAGCAATTCTGGAAAATTAAAAGAAATTCAACAAATCTTAAGTCCACTACCTTTTGAATGCGTTCCTCAGACGACGCTAAAGATTGAGGATATTCCTGAAACTGGCTTGAGCTTTGTTGAAAACGCTATTTTAAAAGCAAGGCATGCTGCAAAAGCCTCTCAACTCCCCGCTATCGCGGATGATTCTGGTCTTTGTGTCGAAGCGCTTCAGGGTCAGCCGGGGATCTACTCCGCGCGTTTTGCTGGCGAAAAAGCAACTTCTGAACAAAACATTGAAAAACTGCTTGAGTTGATGAAGCCCTATCAAGGCGAAGCGCGTCGAGCGCGATTTTTTGCAACCATCGTTTTGATTCAACACGCAGCCGATCCGATTCCAATTATCTGTCAAGCAGCCTGGGAGGGAATTCTCTTGACGGAACCTAGAGGAAAAGGTGGATTTGGCTATGATCCTATTTTTTATATCCCTGAACTAGAACTGACGGCAGCAGAATTGAAACCGGAACTCAAAAATCAGCTTAGTCATCGTGGAAAAGCATTGTCCCAATTACTCCATAAACTTCAATTTGTATACTAAGGTTTCATTCTCGTCGTAAAAAACTTATACTAGAGCGTGTCCCTAAAGTTGCAAGTGCCGCTACATGTAATTAAAATCGCACATCTACGTCGTCATTCCCGCGAGTCTGCCGAAGCTTTAGCGTAGGCACGGCGAAAGCGGGAATCCAGAAAAAACTATACCATGCCTGATTCCTTTGTCTATATATACCCACAACAGATGATTTTTCGGGTAGGCGCCGAGCGTTCGAGACGCAGGAGTGTACACAAAGTACATGACTGCGATGAGAATCGCGAAGGCAACAACCCCGAAAATTCAGCTGTGAAGGGGTATATGGTAATGCATTACCACAGAGTATATACTTCTCCGTTTACCTAGATCGACGACTCGCTGTACTTGTCTAATGCCACTAACTCCAAATTCACTCCCCATATCGTTGTATATTCACATACCTTGGTGTATTAAAAAATGTCCTTACTGTGATTTCAACAGTCATCCATTAACCAAGGGCTTACCAGAATCTGAATATATTGAAGCGCTTCTTATAGATTTGAAAGCATCATTACCCTTGTTGGGTGGCAGAAAAGCGCATAGCATTTTTTTTGGTGGGGGCACGCCTAGTCTCTTCAGCGGTGAAGCATTAGATCTTCTTCTGACAGACATTGATCGGGTATGGCCATTACCCAAAGGAGTAGAAATCACTTTAGAAGCGAACCCTGGTGCTTCCGATCAAAATCGATTTAAGCAATATCGAGACATTGGGATCAATCGTTTATCGATAGGTGTTCAAAGCTTCAAATCTGAAAGCCTTCTACAAATTGGGCGTATTCATTCATCGACAGATGCGATCGCGGCCATCCATGCAGCAAAAGAAGTCGGCTACACTGATTTCAATCTAGATCTTATGTTTGGTTTACCTGGGCAATCTGTTGAGGATGCGCTACAGGATTTAGAGACGGCATTCTCATTCATGCCTAGCCATTTGTCCTGGTACCAACTCACCATAGAGCCGAATACTTATTTTGATCGCCATCCACCACAGCTGCCCCATGAAGATGAACAGTGGTCGATTTTTCAAGCTGGTCTTCAAAAATTAGCCGCTGTTGGATTTCAGCAATATGAAGTCTCTGCATTTTATAGAACAAAACCCGCGATTCATAATCTGAATTATTGGGAATTTGGAGACTATCTTGGGATTGGAGCCGGCGCACATAGCAAGATCACTGACCTTGATGGCATCGTCCATCGTATGCAACGCGTCCGAAGCCCTGCAGTTTATCTCGATCCAGCTCGTGATTTTATTGCAAAGCAGTATATTGTATCGCGAGACGATTTAGTATTTGAGTACATGCTCAATGCTTTAAGATTGACTCAAGGGATTAAACGAGATACCTTCGAAAAACGGACAGGCCTACCCTTAGAAACAATTGAGCCTCTCCTAATTCAAGCGCAGGCAAAAGGTTGGCTCAGACCAACAACTGATGTGATTCAAACCACAGCGCTAGGACATCAATTTTTAAATGATCTGACGTTACTATTTATACCTGAGAATGATTAGAGTAAGCTACGAAATCGATCCGATTGAAATGACGGAAGTCACCGCGACATTTCTAGAACTTAAACCTTTTACACGGTTTTGCATCCTAACCATCAATATCGGCGTCTTACTGATTTTAACGGTCATGGGACTTAAAATTTGGCTTGGGCAACTTCAATATTACGAAGTAGGCGTCATGGCACTCTGTTTATTTTGGATTTTTTTTAGGAAAAAATTTAACCGTTGGTTGTTTAAGCGTCGTTTAAAAAATCAAAATATCATCAATCAACAAGTTGAAATGACTTTCTCGCCCAATGGGATCATTTGGGGCGGTCCTAAATTAAAAGAAGGTCATATTCAGTGGCGAAGTATCAAAAAATGTCATGAGATTAAAAATGGCTATATCTTAGCGACTTCCTCAACCCGATTTTTGTGGCTACCTTTTCACGGCTTTGAAGCGCCAGAGCGCATAAATAATTTAAAAAATTTGTTCAAACAAAAAGGTATTATAATCGAAAGTTGCAAAACTTATACGCACAACAGATGATTTTTCGGGTAGGCGCCGAGCGTTCGAGTCGCAGGAGTGTACACAAAGTACATGACTGCGGTGAGAATCGCGAAGGCAACAACCCCGAAAATTCAGCTGTGAAGGGTATATGATAAAACAAAAGTAATGTTCATGGCAGCATTAACTGTCGTCGCAATACTTGTGTGGTTGAAACTTTAGGGACACGCCCTAGAACATAAAGTTTAACCCCAATATCACTATCACAATATAAATAACGGTCATGCCGCTGCCGGCCTTCATAAAATCGCCAACACGATACCGACCCGGGCCCGAAATCAGCGCATTCGCTTGATGCGTTGGAAATAAGAATGAATTAGACGCATTCAGCGCAATAATTAATGCAAATAAACGGGGATCCGCGTGTAATTGTAGGGCCATCTGAACGGCCAAGGGTACCATGATGACGGTTACACCAATATTGGAGATGACCATGCTCAAAAAAGTTGCTAGAAGCGCCAATCCAATTTGAACCACAATGATCGGTACGCTCGATATATGGGGCAAGATCTGTTGAATCAACCAATCTGCGGCACCCGTTGTTTGAACGGCAATTCCAAGGGGGATCAATCCTGCTAACAAGAAAACCGTTTTCCAACTCACAGCACCATAAGCTTCGTCAATAGAGAGCACCCCTGAAAAGATCATGCCCAGAGCGCCAACAAGAAGAGAAATAGGGACCGGTAGATTGCTAAACATAACAAGCAAAATGGAGAGAATAAAAAAAGCCATACTCAAACCCATTTTTTCCTCACGATATTGCTCTCGTGGAAAATCAGTTGTCACAACCACAAAATCTGGATTCTTTTCAAGCTCTGATAGAGCAGCCCATTCACAGAACATGCCTAATGTGTCACCTGGTCGAAGTGTGGTATCACTCATTTCTGAACCGCGTCGGACCTTGTCGCCTCTGATGAGAGCCAGAACTTGAACTGCAAAATTACGACGCATGTGTAAATTAGCTAAATCTCTACCGACCAATGATGAGCTCGGAGGGACAACTGCCTCACAAAGACCTGCTTGAGCGGGATTGAGGGATTCTTTGAATGCTGTGAGATAAGGAGAAATTCTTAAGCCATATTTCTTAGCAAATGCATCAATCTTTTCGCGAGGCCCTATGCAGGCAACCGTTGCACCGCCTTTAATTTCTGTTTTTCTGAGAGGAGGAACCTGGAGGGTATTCCCTATTTTAATCCCAATGACCACAATATCGGGATCAAGTAGGGTCTCCCATTGTTCCAGGGTATCATTGGCTAATGGACTTGAAACTGGAACACGCAGCTCGCAAAAATCGCCACCAATGCCATACATTCTTTTGAAATATCCGACAGTCCCGCCGTTTTGGTAAGGCTTAAATGGAATTTTGGGGAGTAGCCAACGAGATAAGAAATAAAAGTAAATCATCCCCGCTATGAGTAATGCGATACCAATTGGGAGGACAGTAAACAACCCAAAAGGGGGGGTATCTGCGCCGCTAGCATCTTTTAAACCACCAACATTTGCAAGCAACCCATTTAACAAAATAAGGGGGCCTGTTCCAACCATAGTCAACGTCGAACCGAGGATGGCACAAAATCCAAGTGGCATTAATAGTCTGGCCTTTGCAATACCCGTTGTTCGCCTAATACGTGTGATTACGGGCAAAAACAATGCAACTGAACCGACACTTCTCAGAAAGCCTGCGAGCACACCACCCACCCCCATTAGCAATAAACTAATGAGTTTCTCATTCATACCCCCGATGCGAAGCATATAGAGAGCGATTTTAGAAACGACGCCACTTTTCTCTAACCCTTGCCCAATGATCATAATCCCAATTAAAGAAATAACGGCTTCCGATGAGAAACCTGAAAAGAGTAAATCGTTTGGAAGAAGCTTCGTTAATCCTAAAACAACGATAATGAGACAAGCGACGACATCGACTCTGACCAGATCTGAAATGAATAAAATCATCACAAAAATGATGATCGAAAAAACCAATAGCATATCAGGTGTAAAACCTGGCACACCAAACATGACGGCGTCCCTCAATGGCCTACTGATCAGAAATGATTAAAAGATCCCTTCAGTATCAGTTTAGTCTTAAATACATAAGATCCCAAATAGCATGGCCTAGTTTCAAGCCTCTATCTTCAAATTTGGTATGAAACCTATCAATTTTCTCTGGTGGAACCGTTCCGGTTTCTGGGTAAGCATTCGCAAATGCGGGATGCTCGTTTAAGTGATCCTGCATCCATTGAGCATAGTCTTCCCAGTCTGTGGCTAGATATAAGAGGCCGTTAGGTTTTAGTTTTTTAGCGATGACATCTAAAAACGCCTTTGAAATCAAACGTCTTTTATGATGCCTTTTTTTTGGCCAAGGATCGGGAAAAAAGATCTGCACCCTATCTAAGCTATCTTCCAAAATTGCTTTATCAAGCACCAAATTGACATCTTCATGATAGAGGCGCACGTGGTCTAAACTCTGATCTGAAAGGGCATGTAGTGTTCTCCCCACACCTGGCGTGTGGACTTCAACCCCAATCAAATTCACCTCAGGATGCGCTTTAGCGCATCCTATGAAAGCTTCTCCCATGCCAAAGCCAATTTCGAGCCAAAGTGGGGCCTTGCGGCCAAACGTTACTTCTGGCGACAAGTTACCTGACTCAGAGGTTAACCCAAATCGCTCCCATCTGCCTGAAAGCGCTGCTTTCTGGGATGAGGTCATGCGCCCCTGTCGTCTCACAAAACTTCGAACGGTCCTTAGTTTCAACATCTGGTTTCAACGATAAAATTACAAACCAGCATTGTACTAAGTTGGAGGGCAAAATGTAAATTCTCAGATTGCATTTTCAACTCGATCTGCCATAATCCCTGCACTTTGCGGGTGTAGTTCAATGGTAGAACATCAGCTTCCCAAGCTGAGAGCGTGGGTTCGATTCCCATCACCCGCTCCAGTTCCTTTCCAAGCACTCAGTGATATAGTGATAGTCTTTGCGTCTGAATCGGATGGGGCTTCTTGTGATTAGAATCATCAAATGGATCTTTGGCATTTTCTTTACCCTCGCTTTAATTGCTATCGTCGCAGTTATCGCGGTTACCCATTTCTTGGATCCTAATGATTTTAAGTCGCTACTCGCAACCTCTGTAAGCAAACAAATTGGTCACACGATTGATATTAACGGCGAATTAAAACTCAGCCTCTTTCCTAATATTGCTTTCAGTGCTGAAAACATTGAAATCAAAAACAAAGCTAACTTTAGCAGACCACTACTCGCCGAAGTACAAAGCACCTCTCTCAACATTGAGTTTAAGCCGCTTCTTAAAAAGCAAGTCAAGGTTAATGCGCTTCAAATCAAGGGCATCAAAGTATTCCTTGAGAAAAACAGGTCTAACGATGCCAACTGGATCAGCGAGGCCTCAACCGCAGCGCATCAAGCGGACCGGAAAGATACTGCTTCAAAGTCGAGTGAATTTGATATCAGCATCGCAAAGCTACATGTAGAAAAGGCTCAAATTGAGTACATTGATCAACCTAATAACCAGCGCTTTTTGATCAGCGATGCCACCTTTAAAACAGAGCACATCCAACCTGGCGCAACTGAATTTCCGGTTGATCTGGCTTTCAGGTTCATGCAACAACAACAAAAAACCATTAAGCTCAACGCCGATACTAAGTTAAAAGGGCAGCTTCGTTTTAAAAGTTTAAGTCACATTGAATTAAAAAACACTGAGGCTTCACTCAACCTCAAACCAGCGAATGGCCGCTCGATTGCAACCACCCTCACCGGCAATCTCATTGCTAATATTTTAACAAACACCTTCAGCCTAAAAGGGATGTCTCTCAAAGTCGATGAGAGCTTAGCAACGGGTATGCTTACAACTCAGTTGGCTGACAGGATACGGTTCAATTTTGATATTCATGTTGATAAACTAGATCTCGATCGTTATCAAACTAAAACAGCGTATCATTTTTCACCAATCGCCACGGCCTATGCAGCAACCCCCACCTTCTTACCCCCTGGTTTGGCACAACAATATGACATCAGTGGTCAACTCAAAATTGATGCGCTGAAAGTAGCGAATCTTCGTTTTTCGGATGTTCAGATGGCCACTAAAACGGTTGGGCGACAAGGATTCGACTTTAGCCCCATTTCTGCAAAACTCTATTCAGGTCAATTCAATGGCACGGTCTATGTCGATCTTAAAAGCAATGAACCTTACTATCAATTCTTAGGGCAAGCCTTCAAAATTGATTTGGCAGCCTTTTTGGATGATCTCTCAGGCAAGCATCCAATGACCGGACGAGCTCAGATGACGTTCGATCTCAGAAGCGCCGGACTCAATCAAGATCGTTTTATTCGCAGTTTAAATGGTAATGCCAAAATCATTGTTAAAGATGGATACTTGGAAGGCGTTGACATTCCGTACTACTACCAGAGCGCTCAAGCGCTGATTAAGAAGCAACCCATGCCGAATATCAAGGATAGTCATCGAACGCAATTTAGTGATCTCTCCGGAACAATCTTTGCACATCATGGCGTTCTGGCAAATGACGATCTTATCCTAACCGCACCTCAGTTTAAGATAAAAGGACAAGGAAAAATTTTCTTAAGCGAGCAAACGCTTGAATATGCGGTTGTAGCAAATAAAACGAATGAACAAGGTGAAGTGAAGGAAGGCCGTATTCCCGCTGCCCTCAAAATCAAAGGCCCATTGGATAATCCGAAAGTAACGCCCGACATTGAAGCGATGGCAAAACCTGTTATCGAGCATGAGATTAAAAAGCAAATTGATAAACAGATTAACAAGATTTTTAAGCAAGACGCCCCGCTTACACCTGCTGGTGAAGGGGCGCCTACAGAGCAGCCTAAAAATCTAGATGACAAAATTAATCACGAAATCGAAAAAGGTTTAAAAAAGATATTGAAATTCTGATGTCAAACTCAAATTGGTTTTCAAAACAGGTTTTATCTTGGTACGGCGAGGCTGGGCGCAAAGATCTGCCCTGGCAACAACCCGCTTCACCCTATCGCGTCTGGATTTCAGAGATCATGCTCCAACAAACGCAGGTGAAAACGGTCATCCCCTATTTTATAAAATTTATAAAACGCTTTCCAAACGTTGAGACTTTAGCCAAAGCCAGCGTCGATGAGGTGCTCTCACACTGGGCAGGTCTGGGTTATTATGCTCGTGGTCGCAATCTTCACCGCGCAGCACAGGAGATTGTTGAGCACGACCAAGGCATCATCCCCTCTGAACTCGATGATCTGATTGCTTTACCAGGCATTGGTCGCTCAACAGCTGGTGCAATACGTTCGCTTGGTTTTGAGCAGCGCGCCACTATCTTAGATGGCAACGTCAAACGAGTGCTCTCTCGATACCACGCTATTGAGACTTGGCCTGGCGAAAAGGAAACCTCTAATCTCCTCTGGTCTCTCGCAGAAGGGCACACTCCACAGAACCAATTTAGAGAATATACTCAGGCCATGATGGACCTGGGGGCAACGGTCTGCACTCTACGAGCCCCTAATTGTGCTCATTGCCCACTTCAAACGCGCTGTAAAGGATTTAAAACAGGCAACCCTCGGCAATTCCCTAAAACAAAAGCAAGAGCGCCTCTACCCGTTAAAACGATTCAATTTTTATGCTGCTTAAATGATCGTGGGGAAGTCCTACTTGAAAAGAGACCTAACTTTGGCATCTGGGGTGGACTCTGGTCATTCCCAGAGACTTTAGCCAACGCAGATCCCAAATCAATTTGTCATGATGAATGGGGTCTTTCCGTTCAAATCAAATCCAAATTCGAAGTAAAACGACATACATTCACACACTATCATTTGGATTTTCAAACTGTTGTACTCAAAACGCGCCAGTCACCTTCCAAACTCGCAAAAACCAATGCAGCATGGTATAAATTAGAACCTAAACTTAAAGTTGGACTGCCGAAGCCTGTAGCAGCCATTTGGTCAGCCCTCTGTCGAGATAAGGCAAGTTAATGCGCATGATATTTTGTTTAAAACTCAAAAAAGAAGCTAAGGGTTTAGCGTATGCACCTATGCCGGGCGAGCTGGGTGCGCGTATCTTTGAAAACATCTCTGAGGAAGCTTGGCAACTCTGGCTTAAAACACAAACTTTACTCATCAACGAGAATCGCCTTAACCTCGTGGATCCAAAATCACGGGCATTCTTACAAGAAAACATGATTCGTTTCCTGTTTGAAGATGAAGACATCAAACCAACTGGTTTTAAACCTACTGAATAGGCCTTGACAATGAGGCTGAAAGTGCTGTTTAATCCCGCCTCTACCCTTGTGGCCAGATAGCTCAGTTGGTAGAGCAGAGGACTGAAAATCCTCGTGTCGACAGTTCGATTCTGTCTCTGGCCACCATGCATTTTACCAGCGCAACGGGTTGACCCGCTCAAAAATCTCTGGATCAAAATAAGTTGTACACAGCCGATTAAGTTCGTTGCCTTCTTTGAGTCGTGAATTGATTGAACTCTCCGATATGCACACTCTCATTTTAGTGTCTTGATTCAAAAGACTTTTTTTGTAAGATAAGTCAACTAAAATTTAGGGTTTGCTCACTTATAAAAAAAAACTCACCCTCCTTGCTTAATTAATCCACAAAGTTATCCACAAGCCAGTGAACTCATCTCAATGCTTTGATAGAATGGTTTTCTCGATACTACACTTGGGCCATTATGTCTGATTTATATTCCTTGCTTAATCAAGCGTTGTTGATCATCCAAACGGCTGGTCAGGTTGTTTACGATATTTATCGTCACAGTGATGACTATCGGGTCACCTATAAATCCGATGATTCTCCAATGACATTAGCCGATCAAAAATCACATGACATTTTAGTATCTGGACTCAAGCATCTCACTCTATTTGGGAAAACCTTACCAATCCTTTCAGAAGAAGGAAAAGAGACCCCTTTCGAAGTGAGGCGCCACTGGCAATCCTATTGGTTAATCGATCCGCTGGATGGCACCAAAGAATTTTTGGCTAAAACAGATGAGTTTACAATCAATGTTGCACTCATCCATGAAAATTGTCCTATTATTGGGCTCGTCTACGTACCCTGCAAACAAATATGTTATTTTGGGCTGAATCAACAAGGCGCCTTCGTCAAAACGTTTGATCAGGCACCTGAAGCACTGCATGTGACCTCCATTCATAATCCACTGCGTGTGGCTTTAAGTCGCCACCATCAACAAGGACCTGAAAATTTATTTGCTCAAAGCCCAGATAAAGAAATAATCTATTGTGGCAGTGCTTTGAAAATTTGCCTGATTGCTGAAGGCAAAGCAGACGTGTACCCCCGATTAGGGCCCACGAGCGAATGGGATACTGCAGCAGGCCATTGCGTTCTCGTTGAAGCTGGTGGACAAATCATTGATTTGGAAGGTCGTCCACTGCGTTACAACTTAGGGCCCACTTTGGAAAACCCCAGCTTTCTCGCAGTGGGGAATATCAACCAAAATTGGGTAGAACGACTTCAGTTGTAGCCTCATAAGTACACAACTGGATCGGCTGCGCTAAGGATCTGGAAAGACTTTGATGGGTCGCCTCTAAATCAATTTGGTTCAGCTTATTTTCATTCAAAATAATCTGATCAACCGGCACACCACGGCTCTCCAATGCATAAACGGTACTCAAGGTATGGCTTAAAGTCCCGAGATAATTACCCGTGACTAATATCACGGGCAATTGAAGCGCTCTGATCCAATCTGCAACCAAATACAGTTGATTCAAGGGCACAAACGCCCCCCCCACGCCTTCAATCAATAACGTTTGATTTACAATTGCCGCTTTCTCAATGGCCGCCAGGCAAAACGAAATTAAATCATCAAAGTTAATCTCTTTACCTTCCTGAGTTGCCGCCATATCCGGGCTCAAAGGCGCCATAAAGCGCCAAGGGCTGATTTGATTAATCCATTTCTCTTCAAAGGGTAAGTTTAATGCCTTCAAAATACAGGCGGTATCATTCTCTTCTAAACAATCGGTTTGCCAACCCGAAATGATGGGCTTCAACGCAGAAATGGGTTCCACTTTCTCACGAGAAGCACGGATCGAACGCGTGACAAAATGTGTTTTTCCAATACCCGTGCCCGTTGATGTAATAAAATAAGCGGTCATGTTATGAACTTTTCCTATCTTCCCGTTTTGAGCTTCGAGAAAAAATTTGATCACACCTGATGCTGCATCCATGCGATCGACCGGCACATCCCTGTGCCGGACCGGGTGCGCTCAAATTTTCTCTCAAATCTCATGTCATAAATCAAAAACAGTATACGTTTATGCACTCTTCATATCTGCTCATTTATTGAACATTTGTTCACGATTTCCACTAATCCATTCAGGCCCAGCGCCCTCTCTACTATGCTCTTCGTTTTTGTCAGTGAAGGAATGGTATGCCGAACATTTGGTTGCCGTACACACAAATGCTAAACGCTCCCCCACCACTAAAAGTTGCCTCTGCAAGCGGATCGGAAATCACCTTAGAGGATGGACGTGTTCTTGTGGATGCAATAGGCTCCTGGTGGACGAGCTGCCATGGTTACCAGCATCCGAAACTGGTGGCGGCAATAAAGCAACAAGCTGATACCTTGTCGCATGTGATGCTGGGCGGCCTGATCCATCACCCTCTCATTGAATTCACCCAAAAACTTTGCAGTCAACTGCCTGCTGACCTTCAGCATGTGAATTTTGCAGAATCCGGATCGGTTGCTGTTGAAATCGCAATGAAAATTGCTTACCAGTATTGGTTGAATCAAAATCAAAAAAGACATCGAATGATCCATCTTAAACAGGGTTACCATGGTGATACTTTTTTAGCGATGTCCGTCTGCGATCCAGAAGAGGGCATGCATACTCAACTGGGTGATCTATTGCCACACCAGATTTGCATCGAACTCCCAAACACAGAAAGTGATTTTGACGCGCTGGATACGCTATTATCTCAGCGCCACCAAGAGATTGCGGCTTTCATCGTAGAGCCGCTGGTACAAGGTGCTGGTGGGATGCGCTTCTTAGAGGCCTCTTTACTCAGACGAACTTGTGAACTCATGCGCGCTTATCAATTACCGGTGATATTTGACGAAATTTTTACAGGATTCGGTCGTACCGGCACGTTATTTGCGTTTGAGCAAGTCGATTTTGTACCGGATCTGCTTTGTCTTGGAAAAGGGATCACCGGTGGCATGACCCCTTTTGCGGCAACCATTGCTCATACAACTCTCTATAATGCTTTTCTATCACAGCAGCCTGATAAGGCTCTGATGCATGCCTCCACCTTTGCAGGCCATGCCCTCGGTGCCGCAGTCGGGATAGCCTCACTTGAACTCTTTGAAGATTCACGCTGGCAAAGTAATGTGTCTCGCATCGAGAAACAACTTAAACAAGAATTAGCCCCTTGCCAAGGCTTACCTGCTGTCGTCGATGTGCGTGCGCTGGGAGCCATTGGCGTTGTTGAAATGGCATTTTCTCTAGCCCCCGTTCAGCAGCATCTCATCGAAGATCTGTTGTCTCAGGGGATCTGGTGTCGACCTTTTGGCAATATCATTTACACCACCCCAAGCTTTAATATTAAGGCTGATCAGCTTAGTCACATCACTCAAGCAATATGTAATTCAGTTGAACGAATAGCAAGCCAATGGCATGATCAGTTAGGTCGAACTAACGGGTGAAGAAAAAAGTATGAGTTATGCTTATTGGTATTTATTTATGGCTTTCCTATTACCGTATGTCTTCACAGTGTTAGCCAAAGCAGCGGCACCTGGCTACGATAACTCAAAACCAAGGGAATTTTTAGAAAACCTGGAAGGCTGGCGGAAACGCTCCCACTGGGTGCAACTCAACTCTTATGAAATTTTCCCTCCTTTTGCCGCGGCCGTGATTATTGGGCATCAACTCCACGTGAATCAAGCGCATATCGATTTACTGGCATTTTCTTTTTTAGGCTTCAGAATTCTGTATGGGATTTTTTATATCGCCGATAAACCCTCGTTTAGAACACTGTCCTTTTTAGGTTCATTGTTTTCCATCATAGGTCTTTTTATCATCTGCGTGTGAGCTATTAATCACTAAAAATTTCTCGAATTCAAGGTAAAAGCTGTCTTATCAGAAGACAGCCCTGCCCGAAACATGATTAATAGGTATACCCACAACAGATGATTTTTCGGGTAGGCGCCGAGCGTTCGAGACGCAGGAGTGTACACAAAGTACATGACTGCGATGAGAATCGCGAAGGCAACAACCCCGAAAATTCAGCTGTCAAGGGTATATGCAAGGCTGTCTACATCAGGGACAGTCTTCATCCTAACATGTTAAACTTGTTCTTAGATTCAAATCATCACATTATCTATGTCAAATTACTTAGAAATATGGCTGCCCTTGCCTTTATGGCGCTCTTTTGACTATCGATTACCTGAAGGCATGGTTCCGCCTCAGCCTGGCGCCCGTGTGCGGGTCCCTTTTGGAAAACGTGAAAAGATAGGCTTTGTGAAGCGCGTGATTCAAAAATCAAATTTTGATGAAACAAAGATTAAGCCCATATTAGAAGTTATTGATCTTGAGCCTTTATTTAATGCAGCTCACTTTGAATTTTTGCAGCGTGCTGCGGCGTATTACCATCATCCCATGGGCGATGTACTGGCCAGCGCTTTACCCAAGGCGCTACGATTAGGAAAAGCTTTACCTGAATATGAGCCTAACATTATTGCATTTAAAGAAACTAAACATTTAACGTTATCTGAAGAACAACAGAACGCGTTTGATCAGATCCTCAAACAGCTCAATGAATATCAGACCTTTCTCCTCAAGGGTGCAACCGGTAGTGGCAAAACAGAAATTTATCTGCAAGTGATTGATGCTATTTTAAAACAACATAAGCAAGCGTTGGTTTTAGTGCCTGAAATTGCGCTCACACCACAGACCATCTCACGATTTGAAGCACGGTTTGGAGGACTGGTTGGGACCTATCACTCTGCTGTTACCGATAAAGCCCGTCTCAGTACTTGGCTTAAAACCCAATCAGGGGAATGCCAAGTTTTAGTGGGCACTCGCTCTAGTCTCTTTTTACCTTTTAAGTCTCTCGGTATCATCATTGTCGATGAAGAACACGATCCCTCATTTAAGCAACAGACCGGCTTTCGATATTCAGCACGCGATCTGGCGATCTATCGAGCTCATCAATTAAACTGTCCGGTGATATTAGGTTCAGCAACCCCCTCATTTGAAAGTTTACATAATGTCAGTTTGGGCAAATATCAATGTCTGACACTCAAGCGGCGCGTCAATGCCGCAAGCTTTCCCAGCCTTGAAATCATGGATGTTCGACATAAGCAACTGGTCGGTGGATTTGCGCCACCGCTTATCTCTAAAATCCGCGGGCATTTAGAAAATGGAAAACAAGTTCTCATTTTTTTAAACCGTCGCGGTTATGCGCCGACTTGGATGTGCTTTGAATGTCAATGGCAAGCGACCTGTGAACGCTGCAATGCTAGACTCACGTATCACTTGATAGAACATTATTTGCGCTGCCCTCATTGTGATAAATTTTCGAATGTCCCTGCCACCTGTCCAGGCTGTCATCATACAACGCTTCACCCTGTGGGTGCCGGCACGCAACGACTAGAAGAGACGGTGTTAGAGCATTTTCCTGATTTTCCCATCACGCGTCTCGACAGTGATAGCACACGCGGCAAGGATAAACTGGCCGCTAAGCTCGATATGATTCTCTCGGGTCAGCCTCAAATTATTTTAGGGACTCAAATGTTAGCCAAGGGGCATCATTTTCCAGATGTTACCCTTGCAGTGATTATGGACGCAGATGGTGGCCTATTTTCGAGTGATTTTCGGGGCGCCGAGCGCATGGGACAACTGATTACGCAGGTCTCTGGTCGTGCTGGGCGAGGCACCACTCAAAGTGAAGTCGTCATTCAAACCCACCATCCCGATCATCCCTTGATGCAGAAATTAGTTCATGAAGGTTATGATATCTTTTCTGAAGAACTGCTTGCTGAACGTTC
Organism: Gammaproteobacteria bacterium; assembly: GCA_046348545.1. Taxonomy (GTDB): domain Bacteria; phylum Pseudomonadota; class Gammaproteobacteria; order Berkiellales; family Berkiellaceae; genus JAXMEB01. The sequence continues at coordinate 691,285 of JAXMEB010000003.1, read as the reverse complement.
CCTGTGTCACTTGCCCCCTTTCAGCCACATGGCCCTATTTAGAGCCGAAGCACCCGATCCCACCTATCCTGAACGATATTTAGCGGAGATCAAAAATCTCCTCTTACCTCATGTGAAAAAATTAGGATGTACGCTCTATGGCCCCTTACCCGCACCGATGCCGAAGCGCCAGAATCAATATCGATTTCAACTGCTATTGATGACTTCGATACGGTCTCATTTACACCAGCTGCTGACCAACCTCTTACCTGAAACCGAAAAAATTAAAGAAGTTAAACGCATACGCTGGTCGCTGGACGTCGATCCCATTGATATTTTATAACCTCAGTTCGGGGTTAGAAAGATTATGGAGCGATCAAATTATTTAGACGCGCAGTAGATCGACTGAAAGAGATACGCTCGTCGCCGGATCTGGACCCCATTGATATCTTGTCGCCAGGTGGGATAATGGAGGACATTCACTGCTGACATCCACCTGAAAAGCAATACAAATGACTAAAGACTACGCAAAATATCGCTCGACGCACACCCCTAGTCGGTCACGCGCTAAACCCAAATCTAATGCTTCATTTGTTACGACTTCAATTATCGTGGCACTCTGTTTTGGACTGGTGCTTGGCTTTGGGGGCTCATGGCTGACAAACAAATCCGAAGATGGAAATTTCTTTGGCAAAAAAGAAACACAAAAATTAGCTAAGGAACAAACTGCCCCAGTAAAACCTCGTATGCGCGCGGAAATTGAAGAAATTCCCCCAGCACGTTTCGACTTTTATACCTTGTTGCCTAACATGGATGCTGAAAGCGAAGAGGCGCTCGCCTCAACCGCTGCCGCATCTGCTCCTGCAACTCAGGCCCAAACCCAAGTATCACAACCCTCAACGCCCGGGCTCACAACGGCGCAATCAGCTGGAACACCAACCACAGCAGGCCAACCCTCGTCAGTAGCCGCTGCCCCCACAACTCAGCAAACACCGACTTCCCGTGCGCTTCAAGAAGCACTATCCCCGGCGCCTGAAACTAAGCCTATGAACTCAGCCGATCTAAAATTAGCGTTTGTGATCCAAGCCGGCTCTTTTAAAAATCAAGCTGCCGCAGAAAAACTAAAGGCTAAACTGGCCTTCAAGGGTCTGCAAAGCAAAATCGAAACCTCATCTGCACAGAATGGCGATATTTGGTATCGAGTGGTGATTGGCCCACTGGCCTCTCAAGCCCAAGCCAAGTCTATTCAAGCAGATTTACAAAGCACGGAAAATTTAAATAGTCTGGTTTTGCGGGTTCGCGTATAATGTCATTCTTCTTACACTTTTAGTAGCAAGGAATCCAACTTGGAGCAGTATCGAGGCACAACAGTAGTTGCTGTTAAACGTAACGGGCAGGTTGCCTTAGGTGGTGACGGTCAAGTCAGCATGGGCCCCACTATTTTGAAGGGTAACGCGAGAAAAGTAAGACGAATCTACCAAAATCAAATTCTGGCCGGATTTGCAGGTGGCACCGCGGATGCATTTACGCTATTTGAGCGCTTTGAACGCAAACTGGAGATGCACTCAGGTCATTTGACTCGTGCAGCGGTTGAGCTGGCCAAAGATTGGCGAACCGATAAAATGCTCAGGCGATTGGAAGCGCTTCTTGCCGTGGCCAGTAAAGATACCTTGCTCATCATCACTGGTAATGGAGATGTGATTGAGCCCGAAGAAGGGATTATTGCCATTGGCTCAGGCGGACCGTTTGCGCAATCCGCTGCCTCTGCATTAATGTCACACACCGATTTATCTGCATCTGAGATCGTTGATGCCGCCCTGAAAATTGCGGCTAAAATATGTGTTTACACCAATGATCATAGAACGATTGAAACTTTACCTTAAAGGCAAGCTATGAGCACCTCTCAATTAACTCCGCGCGAAATTGTACATGAACTGGACAAACATATTATTGGACAAAAAGCTGCTAAGCGTGCCGTATCGATTGCACTCCGAAATCGTTTTCGTAGAATGCAAATCGAGCAACCGCTTCGTAATGAGATCACACCCAAAAATATTTTAATGATTGGGCCTACTGGCGTTGGTAAAACCGAAATCGCAAGACGCCTGGCCAAGCTCGCAAACGCCCCCTTCATCAAAGTTGAAGCAACAAAATTCACTGAGGTGGGTTATGTGGGTAGAGATGTCGAATCGATCATTCGGGATTTAGCTGATATTTCTTTCAAGCTCACTCGCGAGCAAGCCATGACAGGGGTTCAAGAACAGGCCAAACTAGCGGCTGAAGAAAGAGTCTTAGAAGCCCTCATCCCCAAACCTGAGATTGGCTTCACAAATGAACCCAGACCAGAGTCCGCTGCTCAAAAAGCTTTTCGGGATAAATTACTACGCGGTGAACTCGATAATACTGAAATTGAAATTGAAGTCTCTGCTGCGGCCGTGGGAATTGAAATCATGGCGCCTCCAGGCATGGAAGAGATGACCAGCCAGCTTCAAAGTATGTTCCAAAGTGTTTCTGGCAATAAAACTAAACGTCGCAAGATGACTGTCAAAGAGGCCCTTAAGATACTTCGTGAAGAAGAAGCGGGCAAATTAGTTAATGAAGATGAAATCAAAATCAAAGCCGTTGAACAAGTTGAACAAAATGGGATTGTGTTTCTAGATGAAATCGACAAAGTGACACAACGCTCAGATCACAGCAGCGGCGCTGATGTCTCGCGTGAAGGCGTTCAACGTGATCTACTGCCTTTGGTGGAAGGTTCAACTGTTTCGACTAAATATGGGATGATTAAAACAGATCATATTCTCTTTATTGCCTCAGGTGCTTTTCACGTCGCCAAGCCCAGCGACCTCATCCCTGAATTACAAGGTCGACTCCCCATTCGTGTCGAACTGAGCGCTCTGACTTCAGATGATTTTGTGAAAATTCTCACCGAACCGGATGCCTCCCTAACCAAACAATACCAAGCCTTGCTCAATACAGAAGGTGTTGTTGTTGAGTTCACCCAAGACGGTGTTGAGCGTATTGCTGAATTTGCGTGGGAAATCAACGAGCGCTCTGAAAATATCGGCGCTAGACGCTTACATACTGTTTTAGAACGACTCTTAGAATCAATTTCATTCGAAGCACCTGATAAGCAGGGCGAGCGGATCATTATTGATAAAAACTATGTTATTGAACAGCTACTTGATTTGGTAGAAGACCAAGATTTGAGTCGCTTCATCTTATAATGGATCAACATGGAAAAATTCACTGACTTTGGCTTTGAGCGCGTATCCGAAAGTGAGAAAGGCAAACGTGTTGCCAAAGTCTTTGATAGCGTTTCCTCCCGTTATGATTTAATGAATGACCTGATGTCATTAGGCATTCATCGCTTTTGGAAAAAAATCGCCGTCGATATGGCGGGCTTAAGGCCAGGCATGAGCGTCCTGGATCTCGCAGGTGGCACCGGCGACTTATCTCGCCGCATTGCAAATGAAGTCGGCTCTGAAGGACGAATTTATCTTGCTGATATCAATCGCAGTATGCTCTCTCATGGGATTGATAAATTAATGGACCATGGCCTCTGGCCTCAAGTCCGCGCTGTGCAGGTGAATGCCGAACAGTTAAGTTTCAAATCGAATACCTTCGACAGAATTTTCATCGGGTTTGGGCTACGCAATGTGACTCATAAAGCCCAAGCCCTCAAAGAAATGGCTAATGCGCTTAAACCAGGTGGTAAACTACTGGTGCTCGAATTTTCAGAACCAAAACCCGTACTCCTAAAAAAACTATATGACCTCTACTCGTTCAAAGTGCTGCCCCTGATTGGTAAGCAAGTTGCAAACGATGAGGCGAGTTATCGGTATTTGGCGGAATCTATTCGGATGCACCCCAATCAGGAAGCTTTAAAAGGGATGATGATAGAATCAGGCTTTGATCGATGCGACTATTTTAATTTGAGTGGTGGCATCACCGCGATCCATGTCGGAGTCAAATACTAATGCGCTTATTTAAACCTTTTTTTGATTTTATGATTGAAGCGATCACGCATTTAGATAAAGAAGCCTTCGTCAGACTCAAGCCTCATCAAGGAAAAGTTATCGGCTTTGAGTTCACTGAATTGTCTCAGACGCTACATTTTAGAGTCCTTGAAAATAAAATTGAGTATTTGCCAGAGATCCCACCCAATCAAACGGTGCATACGGTCATCTCAGGACAGCTCAAAGATTTTATAAAAATCTGGGCTAATCGCACAGACACACTCAACACCAAAATTCATATCCATGGCGATATGGCTTTAGCCGAGGCCTTTCACGGCGCTCTTAAAGAAATTGATTTTGACTGGGAAGAAAAACTCTCTTATGTCTTAGGCGATACACTGGCTTTTCAACTCTCTGAGGTGGCGCAAAGCACTCGAGATTGGGCAAAAACGTTTGTCAAACATCGCGCACAAGATTTAACCGAATACTTGCAGTACGAAAAGCAATGCTTACCCTCTCAAGCCGAAGTGAGCGATTTTTGTAAAGAAGTCGATATCCTTCGAAACGATGTTGAACGATTGCAACAAAGGATTGATAAGTTAACATAATATGATTCCCTTCTGGCGACTGTTACATATCAAATACGTGCTCGTCAAACATGGCGTTGACAAGGTTCTTTCTGAAAGCCGTATTTTACGTCCAATTCGATTTTTACGATTGCTCTTTCCTCATCTCTGGTTTCAAAAAAGACCTATCTCTCGAGGTCAGGCTATTCGAGCCGCCTTAGAAGAGTTAGGACCTATTTTCATTAAATTTGGTCAAGCGCTTTCTACTCGTCCTGATTTTATACCTGAAGATATTCTGATTGAGCTCATCACCTTGCAAGATAATGTGCCCCCCTTTGATAGTCGATTAGCAAGAAGTTGTATCGAAGCTGAGCTTAAACAACCTATTGATACTGTTTTTGATGAATTTAACGATACGCCAGTCGCCTCAGCGTCCATTGCGCAAGTCCATGGCGCTAGACTCAAAACAGGGCAAGATGTGGTAATCAAAGTGCTTAGGCCTGGCATTGAAAAGAAAATTGGAAACGATATCGCACTCCTAGAGCTTCTCGCAAAATTCGCCGACAAAACCTGGCCTCGTATACGTCGATTCAAACCACAAGAATTTGTTGAGGAATTTCGAACCACACTGCTAGACGAACTTGATTTGCTCCGTGAAGCCGCTAATGCCTCTCAACTTAAACGAAATTTTCAGCACTCCCCCCTACTCTACATTCCAAATATTGTCTGGGACCTAACCCGGAAGAAGGTGATGATCATGGAGCGACTCCATGGTGTGCGCATCTCTGATGTTGAAACACTGCGCAGGGAAAACGTTAATTTCAAAGTCCTGGCTGAACGCGCGATTGAAATATTCTTTACCCAGGTCTTCCGAGATTGTTTCTTCCACGCAGATATGCACCCGGGCAACTTATTTGTCGACATTTCCGATCCAGAAAAACCACGGTATCTGGCCGTTGACTTTGGCATTATGGGTGCCTTAGGACCTGAGGACCAACATTATTTAGCTGAGAATTTTTTGGCTTTTTTTAAACGAGACTATCGGCGGGTTGCTGAACTACATGTTGCATCCGGTTGGGTACCACCCGATACTCGAATTGATGCCTTTGAAGCGAGCATTCGAACTGTTTGTGAACCAATGTTTGAACGGCCTCTAAAAGATATTTCATTTGGTCAAACCTTGATGAATTTATTCCAAACAGCACGTCGGTTCAACGTTGAGATTCAACCTCAATTTTTATTGTTACAAAAAACATTACTCAACGTAGAAGGTTTAGGGCGGCAACTTTACCCGGATCTCGATCTTTGGCACACGGCCAAACCGATCTTAGAAAATTGGATGAAACAGCAAATTGGTGTCGGCGCTATTTTAAAACAATTAAGACACAAGCTGCCCCGATGGTTAGAAAAAATGCCGGAAGCGCCTGATGCCTTGTTTGAAATGATAGGATACATCAAACAAGAATCGCATCACAGGAAGCAACATCATCACGAAATACCCTATCCGCAAGTAACGGTGCAACCCAATCAAGTTGCTGGTTCTCTATTAGCGATCACGACTATCCTTGCCGGTGCAGGTGTACTCATTCTTAAATATCCTTCGATCATAACCCGTTTTGGCGCCTCGCTAGGAGGCGCGCTCATGGGTGGCGGGCTATTGCTTTATCTCTGGGTCAATCGACGCAGGAGCTAATTGAAGCAACATTCCTTTTTCTATTTCGTGAGCCTTTTAACTTTCAGCACGGGTTGATCTTCGGGTCTTTCTTCCTGAGCAAGCCGGCGCTTTTTATTTGGCATGCTGAAATCAAAAGTACATTCTGGCAATTTATCGCCCATGTCTTTTGCTTGAGTTGATATATTGCTATGCTGATCTGTCAATTCCTTTATCCTTTTTTCAATTTCAGCTAGCTTTGGATCTAGGCCTGTACTTTGTTTTGGAATCACCGCTTCTGGTTTACTCTTGAAATAAGAGAACAAAGATTTTCCAGCCTGGTATAAACCATAAAGACCCGCAGCCACTCCAATTGTGATTGCAGCGGTTTTAGCGGGGTTTTCAGAAACATATTCAGATACGGCGTCTATCCAAGAAGCATTATCATGATTGCCAGCGTTGTCAGTGTTGTCAGCGTTGTCAGTGTTGTCAGTGTTGTCAGCGTTGTCAGTGTTGTCAGTGTTGTCAGTGTTGTCAGTGTTGCGAGTAATTTGATAGCGGAGAGTACCGTCCTCTAAACGAACTCCTTCCACGGGTTTGCCATTAATCTCGATAGTCGGCATCCCATTATTAACGTTTTTGAGAACATTCGATGGTTCTTGGATCTCAATATCAGCACTACAAGTATCGGATTTACAGTATTCAGTGTCATAAGGAAATACGGCATCACTAGGATAACGGTACACAACAGAACCATCCTCTAGGACACCTTTCACTTTATCGCCAAGACTATTGCACATATCTAATGGCTCATCTTTCGGGAAACAAAAATCAATCTTCCCTAAATTCTCACCGTTCGGTTTAATCCGACCAAATAAACCATTATCAGCAGCCGCTATGATTTGCTCACTATTTTCAAATTTGTAAAACAGACTCATTGTTACCCTCTCAGTTATACCGTATCGATGTGTTTTAGACAGGAGTAGGTTAGTTGTTTAGCTTTTATTTATCAAGACATTAGCGCGCCTTCTCGACCAAACGCGCCAATCAGCCGATGAAAGTTACAGCCCCGCGCCACTCATCACATCAAACTAACCACTGGAGAATAATGTCAGTCTTCTCGCTTGTTATTTTAAGCCACATTTTCCATAATGACTACTTTGAAATCTAAGGTGACAGCAATGATCAACAATTCGATGACTTCAAAACCTAATTCTGATGAGAGGGACGATTTATTCCGCAAAATGAGTACACTTATGGATGAAGCTGCTGCAAAAGAAGAATTTCAACCCTTTAGAATCTATTTTGAAGAAACCAGAAACCGCCTTGAGTGTACACGCAAGATACTCAACACCGATCCAGAGTCTTTAAAACTTGACCTTATTCAGGGAAAATTTTCTAAATTATTTCAGGAATTTCAAACAATTCAAAAATCCATTGTTAGTGATGAGCAGGCGCTCATCCAGGCGGATCAAGCTCGGCAACATGAAATTCAATTGGAAATTGCCCAGCTAAAAAATCATAAGCAACAAATACTCATGAGTATTAATGCAGAATTAAAAAAAGTGTATAGCCCCACATTGAAGGAATCCACTCTATCTATCGCATTAGATTGCGTATGGGCCGCGTTCACATTCTTAACCGGAGGAATTGGATTTGGATCATGTCTAATGCAGCTAATTCGTGGCATTCCAAATTCATTCAAACACTATAAAGATGGTAAGGGCTGGGGAGCGATGATCAGTTCCGTATTAAAAGCAACCACGTCTTGTTTCATAGCTGAAGCAATTCGCCATCTCACCGCCTCCGATCCCTATTCAATCTATACCATTTTAAGCCTTGGTATTACAACAAATCTTATTAATAGAGCCGAGCAATATGTACAGTTAAAAAGGGATTTGACCAAGCTCAAACTTGAACACCAAAAGAAGAAAAATGAAAGAAAATTCCAACGTGTCGAAAAGAACCTTGCTTTTGCAGAACACCTCAAAACTATAAAAATTGAATCAGAAAAAAAACTGAAAGATCTTCAAGCTACAAAGCTTAAAATAATTAATTTAGCAAAGGTTCTTGAAGAAATGACAGCTAATAAGGAGAGCCAACCAGCTGAAAATATCGAAATTTTACCTGCGGAAAACAAGCCTAACATTGTGATTGATTTTAACTCAAAAGCTAAATGTACAGGCAGCAAACGAAAGCGTAAAGATATTTCAGAGACCGGGGAGAAGGTCCGCAAGCTTGAAGTATAAAAATTGGAGACTTGCAGTATTTCAAACATGAAACTATTCTAAGTACTTTAAATTGCCAATTGTGCCCGATGAGTTTTCTAAAACAAGCCAGCTCTGAAATGTCTCTATTCGTAACCGATGCGCAAACGGTGATGCCTGAAATGCTCACCATGATGGCCGTGCTATGGGCATTCAATATTGTGAATTGGATGACTGGATCTCGCTTGAACATCCTCGGGATCTTGCCTCGTCACCCTTTTGGACTCATTGGGATTGTCTTTTCACCTATTCTTCATAGTAACTTTAATCACTTATTCTTTAATTCCGTTCCTCTTTTCGCACTGGGCCTATTTATGATGACGCTGGGTCTAGATGTCTTTTGCTGGGCAACTGGGCTCATTGCGGGACTAGGGGGATTTGCAGTCTGGTTGGTGGGGCGTCGAGGCATTCATTTGGGGGCAAGCGCCCTCGTATCAGGTTATTTCAGCTTCATCATGCTGCTCGCCTTTGAGCAGCCATCTTTTATTTCGATTCTGCTGGCCTCAATCGCCTTATATTATTTTGGAGGTATACTCCTCAGTCTCTTCCCAACAGAGGAAAGAACTTCGTGGGAGGGACATTTATGTGGCTTTTTAGCCGGCCTGGCCAGCATGTATCTCTGTGCCTATTGGATTTTTTAGGATACTATTAGCCAAAGTTAAGTAACCCACAGAAGGGAGCCTCTATGACGGATTGCATTTTTTGCAAGTTATCCAACAATGATATACCGACTGAGAAGCTATACGAAGATGACAAGCTCTATGTCATTAAAGACATCCGTCCCAAAGCGCCCACACATCTGCTGGCTATCACGCATGAACATATCAGCAGCTTAAAAGAAGCGAATGCATCACATGCAGCCTTGTTAGGACATGTGATGGTCTCCTTACAGCGATTTGCAAAGCAAGCAGGACTCAGTGATTTTAGAGTCATTGCCAATAGTGGCCCCGGTGCGGGACAAGAAGTATTTCATTTACATTTTCACATCTTAGGTGGTCCAGGCCATTTGCCTGGTTTTTAGGAGATTAATATGGGTATCAGCGGTATCAGTCCCGGTTCTTTATTACTGATTTTCTTGATTGTTGTGTTACTGTTTGGCACCAAAAAGCTTCGTACACTTGGTGAAGATTTTGGTAAGGCAATGCACGGTTTTCGCAAAGGCCTCAAAGAGGGTAATATCCCAACTGAAGAGAAATAAACGATGTTTTTTGGGATTGGCTTTTGGGAATGTGTGCTGGTGTTGATGGTAACCTTTCTGGTGTTTCCACCAAAACAGTTACCTGAGATTGCTCAAGCGCTCGGCCGTTGGGCACGAAGCATCCGTCAATTTGCAGATGAATTAAAAAAAGATGAAATTTAAAGCCTGGTTGCCCCATCTCATCGAGTTTAAAAAAAGATTGATGTGGTCTGTATCTCTGGTCACAATCTTGTTTTGTATTTTGTTATTTTTTTCTCAAGATCTATTTAACCTAATTGCCAAGCCACTTTTGAACAGTGGACATGAAAGTCAACGTTTAATTGCTACGCACGTCACAACCCCTTTTACAACCCCATTAAAGCTGGCATTTTTTTCGTCTTTATTATTATCAGCTCCTTTTTTGCTGTATCAATTTTGGGCTTTCATTGCGCCGGCCCTTTACCCAACCGAGAAGCGAATGATTCGGCCCATCCTCGTCATCAGTTGTTGTTTGCTGTTCATTGGCATGAGCTTTGCCTATTTTGTAGTTTGCCCTATGGCACTTGGCTTTTTCCAATCAATCACGCCATCCTCGGTCATGATGATGACGGATATGCATTATTATCTGGATTTTGTGCTGGCCCTAACGCTCAGCTTCGGCGCCTGCTTTCAGGTGCCCCTCGTTACTTATATTTTATTAAAGACAAGACTGCTTAAGATAGAGCAACTCAAGAAAAAAAGGCCACATGTGATCGTAGCTGCCTTCACGATTGGCATGATTTTGACCCCACCTGATGTGATTTCTCAAATCATGCTCGCACTACCGTTATGGGGACTCTTTGAACTAGGTGTCGGTGTTTATCAGTGGCAGCATCGGAAAAGGGAGATTTTAGCTCCCTTTGATATTTAAAAAATTAAAGGCACGCAAACTAGGGCGTGTCCCTAAAGTTGCAAGTGCTGCTACGTGTAATTCAAATCACATTTAGGTAGTCATTCCCGCGAAAGCGGGAATCCAGAAAACAAACTATACCATGCCTGATTCCTTTGTATATATACCCACAACAGATGATTTTTCGGGTAGGCGCCGAGCGTTCGAGACGCAGGAGTGTACACAAAGTACATGACTGCGATGAGAATCGCAAAGGCAACAACCCCGAAAATTCAGCTGTGAAGGGTATATATCCCTAAACGCTTACACTTAAGTTTACTCGGAGTAGGCTTTATCTCTGAATCTTCCGCTTCAGTCGAATCAGCCTTTTCTGAAAGCTGCTTAAACTCATAATACTTGAGCAATGGCTTTTCAGGGGCGATGGGGGTTCTCACTGCAATCACATCATATTGATGCCAATATGGCGCGCCCCCTAGAGAAGAAATAGCCCTGCCTTTTTCTTCTGAAATATGAGCCATGCTAAACCATCCTCGAAACAAAAATTTAAGCGTTGCAATATCTAAAAATTTTATACTTTTGTCTTTGCTCCATTCATGAGCATTGCCAAAAAATTGTCCTGAAAAAACACCCCCAAAGCGAATATACTGCACTATTTTAGACCATATCTTGAGAAAATGAACTGGTCCCACATAAGGAAGCGCCAAATTAGAGGAGATTAAATCAAATTGCACAGAACTTTTCAGCTCCTCCATGCGCCCACAAATTAATTTGGGGGACGGTAAATTTTCAGAATATGCCCTTTGAGAAACAATATTTAGAGCAGCTTCTTCAATATCAACAGCAGTGACATCATATCCTTCTTCCAAGAGATACAAGGTATCACCACCCGACCCACATCCTAAATCTGCAGCCCTAAGAACGTCTAGCTTTTGACGATAGTGCTTTTTACTTTTGATATCTTTAATACAATTTATTGCAGACACAAGTAGCGGATGACGTTTTCTCTCTCTTGTTTTCTCAAAGTATTCATCAGGATGCTTCATTTTAGTGTTTGCTATTTTTAATCCTGCGCATGCCTTCATATTTTTAAAGCAAAGGATATGGCTGTACAGCTATATTTTTTTAAAAGCCTTAATCCAGAAAGCTTGCCATCATATCCGTTGCATTGACCAAGGCGCAGGTGATCCCTGGCTCCGAAGAAGCATGTCCTGCATCACGAATAATGTGTAACTCAGATTGTGGCCACACTTTATGTAATTTGAGCGCATTATCAAGTGGACAAACCATATCGTATCGCCCATGAATAATGACGCCAGGTATGTTAGCAAGTTTAGGCGCATTCAGAATGATTTCATTCTCTTGAATAAACACTTTATGCTTAAAATAATGCGTCTCAATTCTTGCCAAACTCATCGCGGTGTGCGGATTGGTTAATTTGTTAATCACTTGCTTGGAAGGTTGCAAGGTCGCGCACTGGGCTTCCCACTGCGCCCAATTTTTGGCGGCCCCCATACGCGCCAATTCATCTTGCCCCGTTAATCGTTGATAATACGCATCAATCAGATCTTGACGCTCTTCTCTTGGGATATACTTCACAAAAAGGTCCCAATAGTCTGCGAACACATGACTCGCACCTTCTTTGTAAAACCAATTTAAATCTTGCTCACGACAGAGAAAAATTCCACGTAAAACCAGCCCCATCACCTTATCAGGGTACGCTTCAGAATAAATCAAGCTGAGAGTTGATCCCCAAGAGCCTCCAAATAACATCCAACGATCAATTTTTAGAAATTGACGGATTTTTTCCATGTCCGATACCAGATCAGCTGTCGAATTATCCTCTAAGCAAGCATGTGGTGTCGAACGACCACTACCACGCTGATCAAACAAAACAATTCGGTATTTTTCAGGATCAAAAAAACGTCTATCATCGACACCACATCCCGCACCTGGCCCGCCATGAACAAATAAAGCCGGGATCCCTTTGGGGTTGCCACATTCTTCTACATAAATTTTATGTGGTAAACCAACTTCCAATTCATGTTGAGCGTAAGGCTTGATCGGTGGATAGAGTGTTTTCATTTTTGATAAGGTCCCTTTATTGATCTGATTGAATTTTACCTAAAAATAAATCCCTAGGCGAATCAGGCAAATATCTCACATAGTTACAAGCTATCTGCCATGGCTGAATTTCAAAGGCGGTGAGAGACTATAAGCGTCAATCTCCAACCGAACAGATTCGGATTTGGCCTGGGACCCCTCCCAGGCTTTTTTTTATTACTCTTCCCAGTTTAAATTTATGCTTTGCTTGTCCGTCCGAAGCTCACAAGGGCGTAGGTGGATTGTCCGCGCGCGCTCACCCCCGTCATGCACCTTATGTGCACTCCGGAGGATTCATTCACTTGACGCCTCGCCTAAATTCAAACTGGTTTGAGTATACTCTTCACGACCAAATTATAGAGAATGTTAGTTAACATCTTCTTTTCGTTGGTTGCGTTTTCGATCACTCTCTTTCAACCACTTTTTACGTAGTCGAATATCGGTAGGCGTGACTTCAACCAACTCATCATCATTGATAAATTCAATAGCTGATTCCAGAGAGTGCTGGATCGGTGGGGTGAGTACAATATTCTCATCAGAACCAGAGGCCCGAATATTGGTTAGCTGCTTACCTTTTATGACATTGACAACCAAATCGTTATCACGACTGTGGACTCCCACAATCATACCTTCATACACTTCTGTTTGAGGGCCAATAATTAACTTACCACGCGGTTGCAACTGCCATAGCGAATACCCTGTGGCTTTTCCTGGCGCATTCGCAATTAACACGCCATTTTTACGACCAGCTACTTCACCAGGTTTGGCAGGACCATAATGATCAAATACATGCGTTGCAATCCCGGTGCCTCGCGTCATACTGGAAAACTCAGTATGAAAACCAATTAAACCTCTAGAGGGAATTTCATAATCTAAACGGACCCGTCCCTGACCTAATGGCAACATATTTTTCAAATCACCCTTTCTAGCGCCCAAGTTTTCCATGACTGAACCTTGGTGCTGTTCATCTATATCAATGGCCAACAACTCATAGGGCTCACATCTAACGCCATCGATTTCCTTGTAAATCACTTCTGGACGCGACAAGGCCACTTCATAACCTTCACGGCGCATGGTTTCAATCAGAATAGATAAATGCAACTCGCCTCGACCTGATACTTTGAATTTATCAGGCTCATCGGTATCCTCGACCCGAAGCGCCACATTCGATTTCAATTCGGTATCCAAGCGTTCACGCAACTGACGGCTCGTGACATACTTGCCCGCCTGTCCAGCAAAAGGAGAGGTGTTCACCTGAAATGTCATACTCATGGTTGGCTCGTCAACTTTAAGAGGCGTTAAACCTTCTGCCTTAGCCGGATCACAAATCGTATCTGAAATCGAAAGCGGATCGATACCCGTTACCGCAATAATGTCGCCTGCTTTAGCTTCTGTCAATTCAACACGCTCTAGCCCTAAATGACCAAAAACTTGAAGAAGACGCCCTGATCTAGGCTTCCCTTCAGGATTCACGATCGTCACGGGCGTATTGGGTTTAATCTTCCCACGCTTAATTCGACCAATCCCAATCATGCCCACATAGCTGGAATAATCCAAACTACTAATCTGCATTTGAAAGGGACCCTCTTCATCGCAAATAGGCTCCGGCGTGTGCTGAACAATAATTTCAAATAACGCCTGCATATCGGTGGCCGGTTGCTTCAGATCACGCGTTGCATACCCCTCCAATGCAGAAGCGTATACGACCGGGAAATCGAGCTGTTCTTCAGTTGCACCTAAACTATCAAATAGGTCAAAAACCGCATCGACAACCCATTCAGGCCTAGCAGATGGTCTATCAATTTTATTCACAACAACGATCGGATGTAGACCTTGTGCAAATGCTTTTTGAGTCACAAACCTGGTTTGAGGCATAGGACCATCCGTTGCATCGACTAGAAGCAATACCGCATCCACCATCGACAAAACACGCTCAACTTCTCCGCCAAAATCAGCATGGCCTGGGGTATCTACAATATTAATGTGATACTCATTCCAATTAATTGCGGTATTTTTTGCTAGAATCGTAATGCCACGCTCTTGCTCAAGCTCATTACTATCCATGATTCGAACCTGATTCTGCCGTTTACGCTCTAGGCTGCCGGACTGCTGAAGTAATTTATCCACTAAGGTGGTTTTGCCATGATCGACGTGCGCAATAATGGCAATATTTCGTATTTGCTTACTCACAAAATGGGTTCCTGAAAATAATTGATCGTTTATTTTACCAGTTTTCTGCCTGTTATCCTAAACAGGCATTTAAATTAATAACTAGAGTTTTATGGATAACTCATGCTAGGTTAAGAAAATAAGGCATGCCTTAAGATGCTGCATCTGCACGCAATGATTCAATATAGCCTATGCTTTGAATAAAGGGCTATCAGAAATGTGGAGCGATCATGTCAAAACTGTTCATCCATCCAACCCAAACCGCTGAATGGCATGCATTAATCAACGAAGCGGAATCTATACGCCATATCCAACTTGGCGTTGAGCTCGAGAGCTACTTGGTCTTCCTATTAATGCGATTTTCCGCTAAGCCTGAACTGGTTGCCAGTGTATTGGGTTTAGATTTTCTAGAAAGCGCCCAAGCCATTGGACAAAAACCCTATTTACTGAAAGATGTCGGTGACAAGTGTATGTTGTTTGCTGGGCTGTTTCCGGAACGAGCCAAACGCCGTCGCGTCACACCTGCTTATTTCATTAAACTCGGCCAAACAGCCTACTCAACCCTGTCTTGCACGTTAGCAACCCAGGATAGTGATTTCTATGCAACTTTATGCGGTCGCTTTGTTCCCATGATTGATGTCCTGAGCGCAACACGTGATATCGCCAATAGTAGTCAGGCTAATGACCTTTTTGCTCCCTTATTGAATTTGTCAACCTCTGCTCATTAAATCTACCTAAGGCTTGAAGATCCGCTATAATAGCCCTCTTTTCTCTGCATGATTGGTTGTTTATGCACTCATCTAAAGCCGTTTCCTTGATCTCGGGTGGTTTAGACTCGATGTTGGCCACAAAAGCAATTTTAGAACAAGGCGTTCATGTCGAAGGGATCAATTTTTTCACCGGTTTTTGTGTCGAAGGCCACACGCATGCGATTAGACAACGAGATCAAAAAAAGCCTAAGCGCAACAACGCACTATGGGTTGCCGAACAATTGGGTATCAAATTACACATTATTGATGTCGTAGAAGAATACAAACAAGTCATGCTCAACCCGCAGCATGGCTATGGATCTTATCTGAATCCTTGCTTGGATTGTAAAGTCTTCATGGTCAAAAAAGCACTCGAGTGGATTGAAGAAAATAGATTCGATTTTATCATCACAGGTGAGGTGATTGGGCAACGACCGATGTCTCAATTAAAAAAGAAAATGCCTATTGTCGCTCAACGATCTGGGGCTGAGAATAAACTACTTCGCCCGTTATCTGCCAAATTACTACCGCCAACATTGGCTGAAGAAAAAGGATGGATCGATCGAAACAAATTATTTGATTTTTCTGGGCGCTCTCGTAAAGGACAAATCGCATTGGCCGCTCACTATCATATCACTGAATATGCGCAGCCTGCCGGTGGCTGTTGTTTTCTAACTGATCGGAAGTACTCTGAAAAATTAATCGACCTCTGGCAAACTCAAGGTCACCGTTCTTATGAACTCGATGACATTATTCTTCTGAAAGTGGGGCGTCATATTAGACCTCGTCCAAATTTTAAACTCATTATTGGACGCGAGGAGGGCGAAAACAATTTTCTAGAAGGTTATCGTAAGCAATTTATCCATATTCGCGCTATCCAACCTACAGGGCCTATCTGCCTCATCGATGGCACCCTTTCGGACGAAGATATCGAATTTGCAGCTCGAGTTGTCGCAGGATACAGCCAAGGTCGTGACGCAGATCTCGTTAAGGTTCAAGTCACCTTACTAGATGGTAGAGAGTTCTGGTTGAGAGTTGTACCACTTCCTAAAATTGAGCACCCGATTACTTGGACCATTGATCAGCAAAATAAATTGAAATATAAACAAACTCTCTTACACGCCAAACATTCAGCTCTAACGGATATACTCAAACCAGATGATTTTTCGGGTAGGCGCGGAGTGTTCGAGTCGCAGGAGTGTACACAAAGTACATGACTGCGGTGAGAATCGCGAAGGCAACAACCCCGAAAATTCAGCTGTGAAGGGTATACTCAAACCAGTTTGAATTTAGGCAAGGCACCAAGCAAGCGAAGCGCTCAGAAGTACACGCTTTGGTGCATGACTGGTGTGAACGAGTGAAGGCAACGCAGCATAAATTCAAAATGGGAAGAGCATATGACACATCATGTTATCGACGCTAAGCGTCTACTATGTCCGTTACCAGTCATCCGTCTTCAACAGGCTTGCAATCGAATTTCGATTGGAGATACCGTAGAAATCCACTGTACTGACCCAGGTGTCTTACAAGATATTCCAGCTTGGTGTCGTGTACACGGTCACACTTTCCTCACTTCAAATCAAGTTGACCTGGAAATACATATCATCGTTAAAAAGAATTAATTTTTCTGATAAACTCTTTCTTCCAACCTAATGATCATAACAAGGAAAGAGGCATCATGGCTATTCAAGCAGTACTTGAACAAATTCAAACCCAAAATATTAAATTTGTTGATTTTAGATTCACGGATACGCGAGGGAAAGAACAACATGTTTCGATCCCAGCACATCAAGCCACTGAAGCGCTCCTTGCCCAAGGCAAGATGTTTGATGGCTCATCGATAGCCGGATGGCAAGGCATCAATGAATCTGACATGGTGCTACTCCCTGATGCTGAAAGCGCGGTGATCGATCCTTTTAGAGAAGAAGCGACCCTGATTGTGCGGTGTGATATTCATGATCCTGCCACAGGACATCCCTATGAAAAAGATCCGCGCTCACTTGCAAAGCGGGCTGAAAAGTATCTTCGCAGCACGGGGATTGCTGATAATTTTTACGTGGGGCCTGAGCCTGAGTTTTTTATTTTAGATGATGTACGCTGGAAAATTGATATTAAAGGTGCATTTTATCAAGTTGATTCAGAAGAGGCGGCTTGGAATTCTGATTCAGATATAGCTGGCGGTAATCGAGGGCACCGTCCAACGGTGAAAGGAGGCTACTTCCCAGTCCCACCCGTCGATTCCTCGCAAGATTTGCGCTCGGCTATTTCACTCACCCTTGAAAAAATGGGGCTTATTGTAGAAGCACATCATCATGAAGTTGCAACCTGCAATCAAAACGAAGTTGCAACTCGTTTTAACACTTTGGTTAAAAAAGCAGATGAATTACAAATTCTAAAATATGTCGTTCACAATGTGGCGCATGCCTACGGCAAAACAGCAACCTTCATGCCAAAACCACTCGTCGGCGATAATGGCAGCGGGATGCATTGCCATCAATCTCTAGAAAAAGGTGGCGTGAATTTATTTACTGGTAATCTTTACGCTGGTTTAAGTGAGACTGCTCTCTTCTACATCGGTGGGATTATTAAACACGCCAAGGCATTAAATGCATTCACTAACGGTACAACCAATAGCTACAAGCGATTAGTCCCTGGCTTTGAAGCACCCGTTCATCTCGCTTATTCTGCTCGAAATCGCTCAGCAGCGATTAGAATCCCCTATGGCACGGATCCAAGAGCCAGCCGTATTGAAGTTCGCTTCCCTGATCCTGCGACCAATCCTTACTTTGCTTTTGCAGCGATGCTGATGGCGGGATTAGATGGGATTCAAAATCAAATCCATCCAGGAAACCCGATGGATAAAGATTTATACGAACTATCCAGTCATGAAGCTAAAGAACTAGATAAAGTTGCAGGGAGCCTAGATGAAGCCTTAATAGCGCTCGATAAAAATAGGGGCTTTTTGAAAGCCGGCGGCGTCTTCTCCGATAGGCTAATTGACAGCTACATCACGCTCAAAGAGCAAGAGATTACACGAGTCCGTATGACAACCCATCCTGTGGAATTCGACCTATACTACAGTCTATGAGGACTCTATACCGAATGATAGGATTGTTGGGGCTTGCCTTATTATTAGGGCAAGCCTCTGCTGCCGAGGTTTACAAGAAAATTGATAAAGATGGACATGTGATCTACTCGGATACGCCTCTTGAAGATGCTGAAGTGATACAGATTGCGCCTATAAAAACATACAACGCCCCTCCTGCACCAGAAGAAACGACCACTGACGCGGATACAGCACCGCTAACCGCACCTCAAGAATATACGATCACCATTGTTACACCAGATACCGATACATTTATACCCATGGGGGCAAATGGGATAGAAGTAAAAATATTAACGATTCCAAAACTCCATGAAGATCATTTAGTTCGCCTCAATGTTGACCATAAGCCTTACGGTGAGCCACAAAACGGTACTGTTTTCACCATTAAAGAAATGGATAATGGGACTCATACGATTCAAGCCATTGTGGTTGCAGCGGATGATTTTGAACAAACTATTAGCACAAGCAACGAAATCACGATCCACACAAAACGTAGTTTCTTATTCAATCCCTTACTACCCCCAGCACCCCAAATGCCTCGTGCTCCACAAGCACCCATGGCACCTCGTGCGCCCTAGGTGAATGACATGAAAAGTTATGCAAAGAAAATTGGCCTGGCACCGGGTGCCTTAATTCATATTGGAGAGAAAAAGTCCGCTCAGACAACTATTTCCACATTAGATTGTCATAAAGGCATCTTTAGAAAAGAAATTCCTTTGAGTGAAGTGATTGAACTTAAAAAAAGTGATAGCCTTCATTGGATCAAAGTCACTGGCTTATCTGATATCAAAACGATAGAAAGTATCGGAAATGCTTTCAAGATCCATAATCTCGTACTAGAAGACATTTTGCATACCACGCAAAGACCAAAAGCCCAATTTTTTGATGATTATGTTTTTATAGTCCTTCGAATGATTAGTTATCAACCCGAACCGTCTCGATTGGAAAGTGAGCAAATTAGTATCATTTTAGGTCCCAATTACGTCATCACCTTCCAAGAAGCGGACCCAGATGACTTACACCCTTTGGTCGAACGGATCGAAAAAGCAAAAGGACTACAACATCAAACTCGCTCTGATTTCCTCGCGTACTCGATTATGGATCTCATCATTGATCATTATTACTTAGTACTTGAAAATGTTGGCGAAATCTCTGAATCTATCGAGTTAAACGTTCTTGAAAATAAAGGTCTACGTATCACGTCCGAAATTCACGAATTAAAGCGCGATCTCTTACATTTACGAAAAGCGATTTGGCCTCTTAGAGAGGCTATCAGTACTTTGATACGAGACAAGCATAAACTCATAGACGACAAACTACGCCCCTTCCTCCATGATTTATACGATCACACCACGCAAGTAATTGATAATGCAGAAATAGCGCGGGACATGATATCTGGGATATTAGAAATCTATCTTTCAGCGATCTCTTATCGCATGAACGAAGTCATGAAAACCCTAACGATTATATCAACAATCTTTATTCCACTCACCTTTATTGTGGGCGTCTATGGGATGAATTTTGACTACATGCCCGAATTAAAATGGCCCTGGGGGTACTATGCAATATGGGGCGTTATGGCTGCGCTAGGCCTTAGCATGCTGCTTTACTTTAAAATCAAAAAATGGTTTTAAGTACTTTTCGATTTGAGTTCACTTGATGCCCAGATGCATTAATTTCTTTTTCAATCGATATGATAAATTGAGCATTTTCCTGACGACAGGCTAAATCGATCTGATATCCTTTTCTCACATCAGTAGTGAAATTCAATGTTTTTTTTGAAAAACAAGCGTGATGCTTTTTAATATACGCTGTCGCCCAATTCATGGCACTCTGCTCCGCATTCGCTTTCTGAAAACGATCATGAATGAGAACCAGATCTTGCCATTGTGCTCGGGTTATTTGAAGCAACATCTGTCCCAACAGAACAAAAACGACTAAAGTCAGAAGGGAGGCCATTAAAGTAAAACCTTTACTATAGTTTACCACGTAGATTAACCTCTCTATAAAAGGAGACCGGTGTTTTCTGCTGATGCATAAAGGTCAGCCAGATTTTGACTTGGAGGTAATCTTTCTCTTGTTGCACTTCAAAAAGGCAATTATTGTCAGGCGCCATCAAATAGCTCTGATTATTTTGGATCAGTCTTAATTGTTGATCATGACATTGATAGACCTCATCATGATTATCTTCGTTTTTGAACTGAAGTTCATTATTGCTCTCTACTCGAATGGTATCAATCTGTGCACTTCGAAGAGAGGACTCTATTTTCTCTATACTGCGGTCAGCAAGATAGGCTATCTCTGCACTTTCACGGTTATACACGACCATCCTCAACGGAGAGCTTAAAATTTCGCCTAAGATCCAAGCTATGACACTCACAATAATTAACGTCATCGTCACTTCAATGACAGTAAACCCCTTTGAGCAACCCTTCATTGTGCTGCCACCCAAGCATTCATGTTAGCTAATTCATCTTGCTGCCAATATATTGAAACCTCGACATTTTTCATCTTGATGGAAGCCATCTCCTGCCCCGAGGATACTGAAATTTTCAATTTGAATTGACTAAATTCTTCTCGCACAATGGGCAGAGGCACTTTTGAATTAATATATTGACACAAGCTCTGGGCATCATTTGGTTTACAAAACTGCCATGCATTTGAAAAGATGATATGGTCTAAATAGTTCTGAGCAAGATAATTTGCTTGTAAGATTTGGACTGGTTTTGCCTGTTGGGTCGTTGAAGCAAAATACAGCACCATTAAGGTGCTAAGCCCTAAACTTAAAACAACGACTGAGACAAGGGCTTCGATTAGCCCGAACCCAGCATTTCTATTCAACATAAATTAATCCCGTTGCTGGCACCATTTTAATCGTGCCATATAACACATTGCTGCTTGCAAGAAGTTGCCCATTGGGATAGAAGGTAACTGCCGTCTTGAGCTCTAAGCCCTTTAACGCATCACTGAATTTAAATTCACTACAAGGCTTTGAGATCCGAATGATTGCACCTTGAGTCTCTGGAAGATACTGTATCTCACATCCAGATGTGATCGCATATTGTTGCAATGTGCGAAGAGCAAATAAAACCTTTTCTTGAGCGATTTTATCCCTAAATTGAGACGTATCAAAAGTTCTGGGTATGAGGAGTATGCTCAGCAGTGCAATTAAAGCTATCACTAGCACTAGCTCTAACAGGGTCCACCCCTGTTGCTCCCGCCGACTTGCTGCGACTCGTTCGGGGCATCCAGCACCCAATGAAGACCGGTAGTTAGCCCTCATTTCACTTTTTCTAGATCTACTTTACCAGTTTGAGAATCATAGACAATGATTTCCTGAGTCGAACGGTGCAGGTAATTGCATTTGGTACCATTTGCTTTTGCGCAAAAATCACCGCTCATACATTGACCTTGAGTATTCGCTGCAATCACGCTAACCCCGGTGGTGTTCATGACCGTTTTAAGAATTTGCCCACAAGCATCATGAGCCAAAACGCCCTGGTCACTTAACTCAGACAATTTTGTCTTGCCATCTGCAGAAATGCCCACTGGCCACCCGTTATCATTAAATAACGTTTCCTTGATCCCATCGCCGTTTAAATCAATTAAACCGCGCGTTGCATCTTTAAGCTGCCATCTTGCATGAGCTAAGTTAAGGCCTGAATTAAATGCCCCAACCGTTGCCTTGACCATGGCTTCTCGAGCCTCACCTGTAAAGTTCATATACCGTGGTAACGCCACTGCCGCTAAAATGCCAAGCAGGACAACCACGATGACCAGTTCAATCAGTGTGAATCCTAGATGGGTGTTCAGATCTATCTTTTTCATCAGTTTGGCCTAATCTTAGACTAATCGCTTCATCTATCATTATAGTTTTTTTATTCGGCAGAGATTTTGGTTAATGCAACATTCGACATATCCCACATCGGCAAAAATACACCCAAAGCCAAAATAAGAACAAAAAAAGCTACTATTCCAACTAAAATGGGTTCTAAGCTATCACCTAAGCGCTTCACATCATATTCTAATTCGTCCTCGTAGAATGCTGCACATTGATACAACATCTCAGGCAGATCGGCCGTTTCTTCACCCACCATCACCATTTGTAACACCAAGCCAGAAAATAGCGTACTATGGGCCATCGCCTGACTAAACGGCTCCCCTCGCTCCAAAATTTGTCGGACAACTTGAATTTTTTCAGAAAAATGAGCATTCTGGATAGCGCGCGCGACCAACGTTAAGGCTTCATTTAAAGGCACGCCGGCCTGAAGCGCGAGCCCTAAACTCTGACAAAAGCGTGCCAAATGGGTTCGCTCAATGATCGATCCGATAATTGGTATTCTTAAAATATTACGATCCCACTTCATACGCCCTGTTTCGTGGTTTAGCCAATATTTAAATAGACTGACAGCAGCCACTACTGCAGCAATCAACCAAGGCCATTCATTCATAATCAGATCAGATGAACCGATGAGGATTTGAGTTGCCCAGGGCAAATCAGCTCCAAATTGCTCGAAGAATACGCTAAATCTGGGCACAATTAAAATATTGATAATCGCCATCGCAACACCAATGGCAATCAACAATAATCCTGGATACCTTGAAACCTGTTTCAGTCTTTTTCTCGTTTGAATTTCAAAATCATAATAATGAATAATATGCACAAAGGCTTGTGTCATCTTCCCGGTTTGCTCACCAATATCAGTCATCGATCTTAAAATTGATGAAAATATAGTTGGATGTTTATTAAATGCTTTTGCTAATGGATACCCTGACTCGATATCATGCACCACATCATACAATGCTGTCTTAAGCATTTGGTTTGCTGTTGAATCTGCAATCAGCTCGATTGCTTTATTTAATGGCACATGTGCTTTAAGCATGGCTTGCATTTGCCGAGCGAATAATTGCATATCTTTGAGCCCAGGCTTTTTCATACCTTACTCAATCTCCCCTGCAATTCGTATCACTTCCTCGATTGAAGTAATCCCTTGGCAGGCATAATCTAATGCCCAATGTACCAATGGTCGATAGAGTGTACTTTGTTTAGCTTCATGATAAAAATTTATCATGTCATGATGTCGTAGCGTGTCAGCCATTCGCTTATTTAATTCCATCACTTCATAAACCCCAATACGGCCACGATATCCTGTTCTACGACATCGCACACATCCTTTTCCTCTTAAAAATTGAATCTGGGGTGGCACACTCTCCATCAAGGCACTTAAGAATATCAGTTCTTCTGGAGAGGGTTTATAAACTTCTTGGCAGCTCATGCAGACCCGCCGAACCAAACGTTGTGCGACGACTAATCTGAGGGCACTACTGACTAAAAAGGGCTCAACACCCATCTCAATTAATCGACTGGGGCTCGCCATGGCATCATTGGTATGTAATGTCGATAAAACAAGATGCCCTGTCATCGCTGCTCGAAGTGCCATTGCGGCCGTTTCTTCATCGCGAATTTCTCCAACCATGACGATGTCGGGATCTTGTCTTAAAGCTGAACGTAAAATAGAAGAGAATGTTAAACCAATATTAGGATTCACTTGAACCTGATTAATTCTTGGAAATGAATATTCGATCGGATCTTCGATCGTTATAATTTTTTTCTCAAATGAATTTAGAGTGCTCATTCCTGCATATAACGTTGTTGTTTTACCACTACCCGTTGGGCCCGTAACCAAAATCATACCGTGGGGTTTATGCAAATGTTTTTCAAAGCTATGCCTTATGATCTCTGGCATACCCAGATCGTTTAATGTTAAAATGCCTTTGGCCTGATCTAATACCCGTAAAACTACTGATTCACCATCTTTGACTGGTAATGTTGATATTCTAAAATCTACCCTTCGTCCTTTAACACTCAGGGTAAATCGACCATCCTGAGGAAGTCGTTTTTCAGAAATATCCAGCTTGGCAACGAGTTTTAGTCTCATGACTATCGCAGAAACAATATGCTTTGCTTTAACAACCTGCTCTTGAAGCACACCATCCACTCGTTGTCTAATCCTCAGATATCCCCCATCGGGCTCGATATGAATATCGGAAGCATTCATCTGCAACGAGTCTTCAAAAATAGAATTTAATAACTTGATTACAGGCGCGTCATTTTCTTGATTGGATTCTGATTCAAGTCCAGAGAAAGCTTCTATCTCTTCTTCCAATTCGCCCACTAAATGCTCAATTTGTTGCGTCTTCCTGAAAACATGATCGATAGCATGCAAAATGTCTTGCTTTTTTGAAGCCACAAGCCGAATCTTTTTCTTGAGGATTCTGGTCAGTTCATCAACAACTGACAAGTCCCCTGGATCGCTGATAGCCACCAAAAAATCACCCTTGACCCGATCAATCGGAATGGCTAGACAACGCCTAGCAACGTGCTCTGGAATTTCACGAATGACTTCTGGCTTCAAGCCATACCACTTC
Organism: Gammaproteobacteria bacterium; assembly: GCA_046348545.1. Taxonomy (GTDB): domain Bacteria; phylum Pseudomonadota; class Gammaproteobacteria; order Berkiellales; family Berkiellaceae; genus JAXMEB01. The sequence continues at coordinate 666,244 of JAXMEB010000003.1, read as the reverse complement.
AATTCCAAGAATGGAATTTTAAGCTGTTTTGCTAAAATTCCTCTCAAAGCCGCATCATTGATAAATCCAAGACGAATGAGAACATCACCTAACTTTTCACCCGTTTGGCGTTGTTCCTCGAGTGCGATATCGAGTTGCGATTGTTCTATAACTTGCTCGGAAACAAGCAAATTTCCCAATTTTATTTTATTAGCCATAACGCTCTTAAAACACTAGTAAGGTACTCTCCTTGCTTAAAGAATAAAATTTTACCGTAATCAACGCTTCTGGAAACGCAATGACTTCATAACTGACTGAATCTAAAAAAAATGGCTTTTCGAACCCTTTTAATTTTTCGAAAAACTCAATGGCTTTTCCGTAATTGGACTTGAAGGTCAGTTCAAACTGATGCTGATATAAGCTGCCCTCTTCGCTTCCTAGCGATTTAAAGCCAAGATGTCTCAAGGTCACAATCTCTGGTGCTTCTTTCTGGCTGAAGATCTGCGTCAATGCTTCGATCATGTCCTTTGGATTTATCAAGTCTTTTTCAACAACAAGGATCTGACTATTTAAGGCTTGGATTTGACCTTCCAATACCGCCATCTTTTTTTCTCTGACCGCAGGCAGGCTTTTGATCCGCTCTTTGACACGAGTCATCTCTGCATTGATTGCATGAAAGGCTATCTTTTGATTTTGCCACTCTTCCATAGAGGCTAAGCCGCGAGATAGATTAGATTGTATAATGAGCCGATCCATGACAATATAAATCAAAACGAATATAACCACGATCACTAGTATTTTTTCACGCATGGATAGTTTGTTGAATTTTTTCTCAATATCCTGGAGTGCTTTCATTTTCGATTTGCCTTGAGCTGATTCTAAAAGACCAAGCATCTTGTTGCTTTTCTAGTGATAAAATATTCAATACTTTATGATCAAAAACGCTTTCTTTTCGCCATGCTCTAAGAAGATCCATCAAAATTGCGGGGTCTTTGGTTTCTCCAATTATTTCTAAATGATCAACATCTTTTAAAGTGATTTTTTTAAGCCAAATATCTGGAATGTGTGATTTTGAGAGCGCCAAGAGAACCTCATACGCTGATATCCGATCTAACGATATCTTGGAATAAGCCTCAAGCTGTCCTTTGATTTTTCTATCTTCATCTTCTAATGCTTTTATAGTTTTATCGTAATTTTCTGATAACTCTGACTCTTCTCGCAGGCGTTCAGCTAAATTTATTTTTTGTTGATTAGTCTGAGATTGAATCAACTGAATATCGTTCTCAATTTTCTTCTGCCAAACAACTAAAGTTAGGTTAAACACCACCAATGAGACAATAAATAAAATGGATAGCAATCCCATGCGCCGGAATGAGAGAAAGCCTAATTTTATTTTTTGTGCCGGGGGAATTAAATTGATGTGCTGCTTCATACGGGATGCCTCTTTAAGAGGGCACCAAGCGTAATCAGCTCTATTGAAGCATCCAGTTGAACTGCCGCTCCTAAAGCTGATATCTCTTCCAGCTGAACCATTCTCCCAGGGAGAGTCAACAGATCGCTCATATGAGATAAGAGTCGTTGTGGCACAGTTGGCAGGGAAGCTAAAACAATCCGTGCTTCGTTAAATTCACCTAAATTGCTATTACAGTAATCTAAAGTTTTTTGTACATCTTCCGCAAGCTCTTTAGAGCGCTCCTCATCTGATAATATACCTGTTTTAATATCGCGCATCATGTGAAGCACACCATTTTCGATGAGGAGAATACTTGCTTTTTCTTGACTCAGGTAAACAAATATAAGCCCTTCACGACTATCCTCAAGCGTTCGCACTAAATCACACAACGCGGTTTCTGTTACTTGCACGTCATTAATATGAAATCCTAAACTTTTGAGTGAATCGATTTTGGTCTGCAAATATTGTTTTTTGGCTGCAATAATGTAGTAATTTCTCGTGGTGGTTGCTTTTTTCTTAGATGGGACTTCAATATAGTCCCAAACTGCTTCCTCTAATTCAGGATCAATGAAATCCCTCATATAGTCACGAAGAGACGCGTCATCATTGACGTTCTTTTCATTTTGAACATCAATTAGCAATACTTGGTAATTAGCTGTAATCACCAAGGTGGTATAGCATTTCTCAAATCCCTGTACTTTTAGATCAGTCTTAATCCTTTCTTTCTGGGATGGTGAATAGTGCCGCGCAAAGCTAATAATGCCAGAACGTAGCCCCATCACAACGATACCCTGCTGATCTTCAGTGACGGCAAGCCTGAGTACATGTTCGTCTTTATTCTCGATATTCTTCCAGCGCATTGTTGCAACACGGTATAGATAAGTGATTTCATCCCACATCTATTATAGTTTTATACCCAACTTAATCAAGCGCTATAGTTCTGACAGATTATGTCGATACACAAAGAAGCCAAACCATCAAATTAGAGGGTCAGGGTATGTCGTATGTTACCGCTGAAAAATGGATTGGAGTATGTTTACTAGGGATGGTTGGAATTAATAACACCTGTCATGCATTGACGTTTCCAATGCCGCAAAATGGAAATATCGTTGGATCGCTGCAAACAACGACAGCACGCCCAGGCGATACGCTTGGGATAGTTGGATTGAGATATAATATTGGGGGTTATGAAATGAAGGAAGCTAACCCTGGTGTACCTTTTGGAGCGCCTAAGGTAGGCTCAACACTGGTGATTCCTTCTCGATTTATTCTACCGCCAGGCGCTAGAAAAGATATTGTCATTAATCTTGCTGAGATGCGCCTTTATTACTATCACGCTGATGGAGCCCATGTGAGCACCTTTCCAGTTGGTGTTGGTCAACAAGGCTGGACAACGCCGCTTGGCAATACTTCCATCCTAACTAAGCGCAAAGATCCAACCTGGAATGTACCAGAATCAATCTGGTTCAATCATTTGGTTAAAGGACAACCCATCGAAAAATCAGTACCCCCTGGACCCAGTAATCCTTTAGGTCGATATGCCATGAATTTAGGGTTTACAAATATTGTGATTCACGGAACGCCTTACCCGCTAGCCGTCGGCGTCAGGAGTAGTCACGGCTGTATCCGTATGAGAAACGAGGACGTTGAACAGCTTTTCTCTCATGTGAAAATAGGCACCAAAGTTTCAATCATCCATGAGCCTATTAAAGTCGGACAAGACGCTGGTCAACTCTATATGGAATCACACGTACCGCTGGGTGAAACGATGTATCCAAAATCTCAAAATATTAGAGACTTAGTCATGAGAACGCCTCACGATCGCTATCGCTCATTTTCAATTGATTGGAATACTGTAGATAAAGTTAGAGCCAAATCGACAGGTTATCCTGAACGATTTGGAACCTTAGGTCTATAAAGATTTTCCCCTCCCCCTGCTTCCTCTGATTTGTACAGCGTCAGGGGAGCAGCAGGTGAAGGAGAGGTCGTTACTTATTTCCCGCCATACGCACCTGTGAGCTGATCGATGCGTTGATTCGCAAGCTCAGCCTGTTCTAGGGCACGATCTGCACGTTGGGAAACTTCTTCATAATTTTCGTATGTTGCACATCCTGCCAGGAAGAACAGGGGCAATACTAAAGTTGAAACTAAAATCGATGTCATTACCTTGCGCATGCTGTTGTCCTCATTGATCCCTATCATTTTTATCATGCCGTCCTGCGTGTTATACCCTTCACAGGTGAATTCTTAGGGTTACTGCCTTCGCGATTCTGGCCGCAGTCATGTTGGTGTACACTCCTGCGTCTCGAACGCTCGGCGCCCACCCGAAAAATCAACTGTTGTGGGTATAAGTCGTTTTCCTTGCTTTATTGAGTACAATATGCAAGAATCCGCACTCATTCGGGCTATTTGCTAAACATAGCACAAATACTACTCAAAGCTGAATACCGTGTTTGAGATTATCCTATACCAACCTGAAATCCCACCCAATACCGGCAACATTATTCGTTTATGTGCTAACACAGATTGCAGGCTTCATTTAATTGGCCCTTTAGGATTTACCTTAGAGGATTCAAAATTGCGCCGTGCTGGATTGGATTATCATGAATGGGCGAAAGTTAGACAATATGCTTGTCTTGCTGATTGTTTGGCTGTCTTGAAAACTCGCTGCTTTGCATTTTCATCCAAAGTATCTAGACTCTATACGGATGTCCAGTTTCAGCCAGGCGATGCGTTTCTATTTGGCCCCGAAAGCCGAGGCTTGCCTCCAGATGTTTTAGGAAGTATTCCAACAGAAAATCAGCTCCGCATTGCCCAAAAAACACATGCGCGCAGTCTCAATTTATCAAACTGTGTTTCCATTGTTGTTTATGAAGCCTGGCGGCAGCAAGGGTTTCTATAAGGCTTGTTGAGATTGATGAGACTAGTGCTCATAGGTTGGCGCACGACGCATGAGCTCAGCCATTGCCTTTTGAGAGGATAAAGATTCATAAAGTATTTGATACACAACTTCACAAATGGGCATTTCAACTTGGTATTGTTTCGCGAGTTGAGAAACTTGCCTCGCATTTTTATATCCTTCGATAGCCCGCTGAATCAGACGGTGCGCCTCTTCAATCGATTTGCCTTCCCCTAAATAAAGACCAAATCGTCGATTTCGAGATTGGTTGTCTGTGCAAGTCAACACTAAGTCACCTAGCCCAGCAAGCCCCATGAATGTCTTGGGATCCGCTTGAAGCGCCGCCCCCAAACGCATCATTTCAGCAAGGCCACGGGTGATGAGAGCAGCTCTTGCGTTTGCCCCAAATCCTAATCCATCTGAAATACCAACTGCGATAGCCAGCACATTTTTAATGCATCCACCGAGGCTAACGCCAATCACATCTTCACTCTCATACACTCGAAAAGAGTTGTGATGAAATAGCGAAACCACCTGATTTCTAAACAATGGGTCTTCAGCGGCAAACGTGACCGCTGTCGGTAAATTTTCAGCCAACTCTTTTGCAAAGCTTGGCCCTGAGAGCACACCATAAGGCACGGCTGGTAATATTAAATTAACTTGAGAGGATAAAAAGGCGCCCCCCTCCGTCAATCCTTTCGTTGCAATCACTATCCCAGCTGGTGGCTTGGGTAGCGTCTTAATGAGTTGTAAAGTTGATATAAAGCCAGCCGATGGCACGGCAATTAAGAAAATGGTTTTCTCATCAACGGCTGTCGCCAACGCGTTAATGACCTGCAAGTTTTTTGGAAATTCATAGTCGCCTAAATATGCGACATTCTTTCTCGAAGCCTGCATCACTTCGAGGTGTGCCGGATCTTGAGACCACAACCTAGTCTCATGTCCACCACGGGCAAGATGAAGGGCTAGCGCACTACCCCATGCGCCAGCACCAATCACCACACAAATGGGTTGAGAATCACTCATCTGTGACCTTTAGGCATTCCCTTCTTTCTGTTTCTTTTGCTGCTCAAGGTGCTGGAAGTAGAGTGCATCAAAATTAACCGGGGCTAATAGCAATTGTGGAAAGCCGCCCCGCGTTACAACATCAGAAACCGTTTCTCTGGCATAAGGATATAAAATCCCAGGGCATAAGCTACCGAGCACATGACCATGCTGATCTTTAGGAAATCCCTTCACAGTAAAAATCCCAGCTTCATGAGCTTCAACCAGGAATGCGGTCTTATCCCCTAGCTTGACCGTGACGGTAAGATGCAAGACCACTTCAAAAATATCTTCTTCAATTTTTTCGGTTTTGGTATTGAGATCAACATTGACCTCAGGCTTCCATTCTGCTCTAAAAATAGCAGGGGAGTTTGGCGTTTCAAAGGAAAGATCTTTGACATAAATACGTTGTATGTTAAAGACTGGGCCTTTTTGACCTTCTTCTATGCTGGTAGGGTTATCTGCCATGGTATCTTCTCCTTATTTTAAAAGTGGATCGAGCTGACCCTTGGATTCAAGTTGAGCCAAGTCACTGTAGCCACCAACATGATAATCGCCAATAAAAATTTGGGGCACGGTTCTGCGCTGGGTTTTCTGGATCATTTCATCTCTTAACGTATCAGAGCTTGAAATATCAATTTCTTGAAAAGCAAGACCTTTTGATTTTAAAAGTGCTGCTGCTTGGACGCAATACGGACAATTCGGTGCTTTATAGATTATTATTTTTTTCATATTTTAGTGACCACTTCTTTTGTCAAAGGGAATTGTTCTTGCTGCCATGCTGCAAGCCCCCCCTCCAATTGGAAAACTTGCTCAAAACCCGCCTGCTGTAAAGCATTCGCAAATTGAGTTGAACTGACCCCTTGTGCGCACACCACGATAAGCGGCTTCGATTTAAATTTATTTAGCTTGCTCTTTTTAGTTTCAAGCTCACTGACTTTGATATTGAGCGCACCGATAATGTGACCGGTTTCAAACAGTTCGGATTCGCGAGTATCAATCACAACCGCATGTTGATGATTCATCAGATCAATCACCTGTTGCGGAGATAACCGCTTGATGCCATGAGCGCGCTGTTTAAACTCATTAAGCAGAAAGATAACTAACAGAATGGCGAAAAGGCTACATAAGAACCAATGGTTTACAATAAAATCTATTAACTGACCCATAAGAAGCGGCCTCTGGTGGTAACATAACAGGCGCTAAATTATACCTATTTCTAGCCTGCTTAGCATCCCATTTGGTAAGATGGTGTTTTAATCGATTTAGAATAGCATGCGCCCTAAACCGTTTCTTCTACTTATTCTCGATGGCTGGGGTCACCGCCCAGAAACACAAGATAATGCGATTGCTCAAACCGCAACGCCTGTGTGGACCCAATTGTTGGAGCACGCTCCTCATACACTCCTGGATGCTTCTGGTTTATCTGTCGGATTGCCAGCCGGACAGATTGGCAACTCAGAAGTCGGTCATATGAATTTAGGCGCTGGTCGTACCATTTACCAACATCTAACCCGTATTAGCCATGCTATTGAAACGGGTGAATTTGAGCAAAATGCGATGCTCTTGAAAGCCATTGACCAGGCAGCGCGAACTGGCGCTGCCATTCATCTGATGGGGCTGATATCACCAGGCGGCGTACACTCTCATGAAGATCATATCCACGCCACCATTGACCTGTGTGTCGCTCGAGGCGCTAAAAGAATGTACTGCCACGCCTTCTTAGATGGTCGGGATGTGCTACCAAAGAGTGCAGAGCCCTCTCTAGCGGCACTTGAGACTCACCTGGGCGCGGTTGGCGGAAAAATGGCCTCGATTGTAGGTCGATATTTTGCAATGGATAGAGACAATCGATGGGACCGTGTCGAAAAAGCATATCGCTTGATCACAGAGGGCGAAGCATCTTTCAATGCGCCGGACGCGCTCAGCGCAATAGCGGCTGCCTATCAACGCGGTGAAACTGATGAATTTGTTTCGCCCACTCGCATTGGCGAGGCGCCCGTTCATATTCAGTCTGGAGATGTTATTTTATTTCTGAATTTTCGTTCAGATAGAGCTCGGCAATTAAGTCATGCTTTCGTCACGCCTGATTTTTCAGGGTTCAAAAGATCTGCTCACCTTCAACTGGGCGCATTTGTGACATTAACCGAATATGACAAAACCCTTAAAACTGAGATCGCTTTTCCGCCTGAATCCTATTCCAATACACTGGGGGAATACTTATCTAAACTAGGGTTCAAGCAGCTTAGATTGGCTGAGACTGAAAAATACGCTCATGTAACCTTTTTCTTTAATTGCGGGATTGAAAATCCATTTGCGGGCGAAGAGAGAGCTTTAGTCCCTTCACCGAAAATTGCAACTTATGATTTAAAACCTGAGATGAGCGCCCCGCAAGTGACTGAAGCACTCGTTCAGGCCATTCTCAATCAGCAATATGATGTCATTATTTGCAACTATGCAAATCCCGATATGGTTGGTCATACTGGCGATTTTAAAGCGGCTCAAAAAGCGGTTGGCATCATCGATCAATCACTCAGCAGCATTATTGATGCCCTCAACAAAGTAGGGGGTGAGGCTCTCATCACAGCTGACCACGGCAACATTGAATGCATGCGAGATCCCGCCTCGGGACAACCCCATACGGCACATACATTATCACCGGTGCCTTTAGTCTATGTCGGAAAACAGCTTATTCAATTTAAATCAGGTGGTACACTTAAGGATGTCGCTCCCACTTTACTTCAACTCCTTGGCCTACAAAAGCCTGAAGAAATGACTGGTCAAGCCCTAATACGATGATGGATGCGCGCTATGGATAGCTTCTTTTTTTATCTTATTCGAATCACCTTGTTAGTGGCACTCTTGATTCCCAGGCTGGCAGGAGGATACCCTGCGCCGGCTATTCAACAGCATCCCGAGCAAGCAGCTGAAAGTCTGGATGCCCTCAAGAAAACCATTAAACAAATTGAAATATCCTTGAATGAAAAACAAAAAGAGGAATCAGAAGCTCTGTCAGCCTTAGAAGCACTGGAAACTCGCATTGGTGAAAATTCAGAAAAATTAAGAACGATACAAAAAAATATTAAAATTAAAGAACAGGAGCTGGTGGCACTCGAGGAAAAATCTGATAAATTAAGCCAAACACATCAAGCCGAGCAAGCTGCCTTGGCTGAACAAATGGCGGCTCGCTTCAAAACGTTTAAAAAAGAAAAACTCCAGCTTTTCTTTGGGCAGCATGATCTAACTCGTCTCTTGCGCGTGAAGCACTACTACAATTATTTTAATCAAGCTCGAAAAGCGTATCTAGATGCACTAACTTTGGCTACCCGCGAGACCATTGATGCTCGACTCTCTGTTAAAAAAGAACAAGAAAATTTGAAATTACTTGAATCTGAGCGTTTGCATGAAGAACAAAACTTAAAGTCAGATAAAACTTCGAGAACAAATTTACTAAAGGAGATTAATACAGCGCTCTCTACTCAAAAAGCAAATCTCTCTCAGATGAAGCGACAAGAAAAAATGCTGACTGAGCTCACCCAATCATTACAAAAGAAGATTACAAAATTTTCCTTGCCTGAACCAAACTTGCCGTTTGCTAAAATGAAAGGTAAATTGCTCTCTCCGATTCAAGGCAATCAATATAGTTTAAAAACTTTAGCTAAAACTCTTCTAAAAGACAAAAAAAGTGTTTATCTTGGAGCCACAGAGGGAACTGAGGTTCGAGCGATCTACGAAGGGCGCGTCGTATTTGCAGATTGGCTGAGAGGTCTAGGGCAATTGCTGATCATCGATCATGGGAACGGCTTTATGAGCCTTTACGGTTATAATCAAATCCTATACAAAATGCCAGGTGACACAGTCAAAACGGGTGAAAAAATTTCTCTTGTCGGTCAAAGCGGCGGACAAGCCAAACCCGGATTATACTTTGAAATACGGAAAGATGGGGACCCCCTGGATCCAACGCCTTGGTTTCAAGCATAGCGTATATCCATTCAGGCAAATTCCCCAATCATTATGAGGAAATGCCATGGTCGGTCACAAAACCTCTCTTAGAGTTAGTCTTCGTTGCTTGTTTCTTTCATGCATGTTGGTTAGCCCTGCGAACTTTGCTTTTGCAGATGAACAACAAAAAAATGCGCTACCCTTGCAAGATTTACAGCGATTCACGGCAGTGGTGGACCACGTCCGGAATTACTACGTCAAACCTGTAGAGGATAACACTCTTTTTGAAAATGCTATTCGAGGCATGCTAACAGGACTCGATCCTCATTCAGCTTATCTCGATCCAAATGAATTCAGCGATCTGAAGGTCAACACCTCCGGCAGATTTGGTGGACTGGGAATTGAAGTCACGATGGAAGAGGGGCTTATTCGAGTTATTGCCCCAATCGATGATACGCCTGCTTCCAAGGCTGGTATTAAAGCCGGCGACATGATCATCAAGCTCGACGACACACCCGTCAAAGGAATCACCCTGAAAAAAGCGGTGGAGCTCATGCGTGGGCAGAAAGGATCGAAAATTCTCCTGACCATACTTCGCAAGGGAGAAACCAAACCGCTTAAAATCGCAGTGGTTCGAGATATCGTTCGCGTCAAAAGCATCAAGTCGAAATTGCTAGACAAACATTATGGCTATGTTCGTATTTCCCAATTTCAAACGAGAACAGGGGAAGATTTAGAAAAAGCCTTAAAAGATTTAAAAACTAGTTCCAATAATAGTTTAAAGGGACTCATTCTTGACTTGAGGAACAATCCCGGCGGTATTTTAGAGGCTTCTATAAGCGTTTCTGATGCATTTCTTGATTTGAAACGCCTAAAATACGATGGGTTGATTGTATACACTGAGGGGCGGCTCCCAGGTTCTGAAATAAAAGAAAAAGCGCACAATGGGGATATTCTAAATGGTGCGCCAATGGTTGTCTTGGTCAATGGTGGCTCTGCCTCTGCTTCTGAAATTGTTGCCGGCGCACTACAAGATCATAAACGCGCTATCGTCTTAGGTGAAAGAAGTTTTGGAAAAGGCTCTGTGCAAACTGTTTTACCCCTCAAAGACAATTACGGTTTGAAATTAACCACGGCACTCTATTTCACGCCCGCAGGCCGTTCGATTCAAGCAACCGGTATTGTGCCAGATATTACCGTCTCCGATATGAAGGTCCAAACCCAGGAAGACCAAACAGGATGGGGTTCGATTCGAGAAAGTGATTTGAGTGGACATTTAGAAAAAGGCAAAGAAAAGCAAGAACCGCTTACAATTCCTGAAACCGATACCAGCGGTACGACGCCTCCACTGCCCTCAGCTGAGAACAAGCCACTCCCCGTTGAAGACTATCAACTGAATGAAGCGCTTAATCTACTAAAAGGGTTAGCGATTTTAAAGAGTCATTCGTAACGACACAGCTCTTCACCGCAACTGAGGGGGCTCTCACGCCCCCTAACCTTTCATAAATCACTTGATTATACCCTTCACAGCTGAATTTTCGGGGTTTGCTTGTCCGTCCGTAGCTCGCAAGAGCGTAGGCGGATTGCCTTCGCGATTCTCACCGTAGTCATGTACTTTATGTACACTCCTGCATTTCGAACGCTTGGCGCCCATGCGTGCTGAAACTCGAAGAGCGCAGGCAGGTACCTCAAAAATCATCTGTTATGGGTATACCAAGTCTGCCGGCTCTACTATGATTTTCCAGTCTTCACCAGATTTTACCTGATATTTGGAAGAAAAATTCAACTGATTGCTTCCAATCGCCAGACTATATAAACTGTTAAGGTAAAGCAAGTTATCCCCCTTTAGTACATTACCAAAAGTGTCACAATATGGGATCGCTTCACAAAAGATTGTTTCTTCACCATTCAAAATTGTTATCTTATAATACGCGCCCTTTTGAAAACCAAACTCCTTTAATTGTTTCTCTTCAATGTTAGTCCATACATTCCCATATTGTGGATCTAGCGCACAAATGGACCCAATTAATTTATTATTTTCTATCCTCACATTTTCAAACTGTAGCTTTACTGGAGGAGTAGAAATCAAACTACCGACCCCCTCAAACGAAATCTCGCCCGAAGCTAATTTTGCTGCAGTATACGCATAAACATCTCTCCCAAAAAACGTATGAGAGGTATCCGAAGCATGTAGTCTATTTTTTTTCAGGTCAATTTCCCTGATTGACTCTAGACCATGCTTTTGTTCTATCCAAGTCAGTGTTCCGTTATCGGGCCCCACAAAATAATAGCCTGTCTTTGATTTCGCAACAATTGAGCGTCTTGTCGTACCTACGCCCGGATCAATTACATGAACAAAAATCGTACCTTTAGGCCAATATGATACGGATTGATATAATCTATACGCGCCCTCCCAAATATCAAAAGGAGGAATTTCATGAGTTAAGTCCTCAACAAGTATATTCTTATCAACAGAGCGTATCACGGCCCTTAATGCACTAACGGCTGAATCTTTTGTCCCAAAATCAGTTTCCAGCACAATGATACTTTGAGTTTTTCCTGACAAAGGAAGTGCTAGGCATGTCAATACAAATATCTTTAAAAAATTCTTCATAAGAAAACCTCGTCTGTTTTTAATAGAAAACAAGCTTAAGCCAGACAGAAACTGTGATAATTCCTAACAGTTAGTTCTAGCAAATTTTTATAGAAAAACTTTGGTAAAATAAGCTGCCCTTAGGGCATCATAGAAGAGGTGGCGCCAAAGAAAGCGACGCTTTGAGGAGAAACGAAAATACCACTATAAAACATAAATAGGACAATCTCTGTACAAGTACACAGATACTGATACTAACATAACATAAAAAACTTTCAAGACACCATAAACGTTTTCTGACAGACGGTATTACTTCATAAGGCTTGGTCTATGCCCTTCAATAGATGTCTTAATTTATCTAAGGCTGCTTTTTCAAGCTGTCTCACACGCTCGACTGATATCTTATATTTTTCCGCAAGCGTCTTGAGTGTCATCTTCTGATCTGACAAGAAACGGTGCTCGATGATTTCGACGCTGCGGCTATCCAGGGCAGCCATTGCGGTGGCCAGATTCGAAGATTCGTAAGCACTTTGTGTCTGCTCTGCAAGTTGTGCCAGTGGCTCACTTTCTATGGAGGCTTGCAAATAATGGATAGGTGAAATCATATCAATCCCATCCTCTTCATGTGATGAATACTCTAGAGCCATATCATGTCCGCTAAGGCGCATTTCCATATTCAAAACGTCTTCTGGTTTGACACCTAGCTCTTCTGCAACCATTTTAACTTCTTCAGCTGTAAACAAACCTAAACGTGTTTTATGCTTACGTAGGTTAAAAAATAGCTTTCGTTGTGCTTTAGTGGTTGCCACTTTGACGATACGCCAATTACGAATCACAAATTCATGAATTTCAGCTTTGATCCAATGAACTGCAAAAGAAACCAATCTAACACCCACATTCGGATCGAAGCGTTTAACGCCTTTCATCAAGCCGATAGTGCCCTCTTGAACCAGATCTGGGAGGGCCAAGCCATACCCTGTGTACTGATGCGCTATCTTCACGACAAACCGTAAGTGAGATAGCACCAGTTGCTGGGCAGCCTCAACATCTCCTGTATCTTGTAAGCGGTATGCTAGGGCTTTTTCTTCAGCTTCAGTTAACATCGGAAATTGATTGGCCCAGTTCATGTACTGGGACAAACTATCCGATGCCGGCAAGGTCGTTGGAATTGTTTGTAGGGTGTACTTCATCGTTTTAATACTCTTAAAAAAACGTCATATATAGGATAGAGCCGAACTAGCACTCTTTCAAGAGGAGTGCCAACTACTGTATATACATTTCGGACAGGCGGCTAAGTTAGCTTAAGAACTTCCTTGACGAGTTGCTCAATCCCCACTTGCGCTTCACTAATTCGATCGGCAAGCATATATGCTGGTGTGCTGACTACTTTGTGGTTTTTATCAACAATCGTCCTCTCTACGGGGCAAGCCAGATGCGCACCACCCATTTTTTCAATTTGCTCAGCCGTTGCTTCGTCCGTGCCAATTGTCAGCGTCACCCCCTTAGGGTAGAGCCTAGGTATCATTGCCGGGGCGATACAAATGAATCCGACCGGCTTGCTCAATCGATACATGCTTTCAACTAGCGCTCTCACCTGAGGCAAAATTTCACAATCAGGACCTTTGACTGCAAAATCACACAAATTAATTGCAGCACCAAATCCACCGGGGAAAATCAGGGCGTCAAACTTGCTGGCATCGGCCTCTAGCAAATCTTTAATCTGACCTCGAGCTATTCGCGCTGATTCTATCAAAACATTCCTTGATTCAGGCATTTTATCTTGCGTAAGATGATTCACAACTTTACGTTGTTCAATGTTGGGTGCAAAGCATTGATATTTTGCACCTAATTTATCGATAGCCAGCAACGTCAAAACCGCTTCGTTTATTTCACTCCCATCATAAACACCACATCCCGAAAAAACGACGGCAACCTGTTTCATGCGATTTCCCCCTTAAAAATTATTCCCGCATCTTAGGTGTTGACCACACCTTCTGCGGACTAAATCTCTTTAAATTAAATGGTAGCGATATCATAGCACTCAGCGTTTCAAATCTAGGCGAAAAATATCCCTCTAAGCCAAACACCATATATCTTGCGCTAGTATCCGCTATTTTTTTATAACAACCAAAAAGCCTGTCCCAAATAGAAAAACAAAATCCAAAGTTGCTGTTCTGCTCCCTCGGGATATCGCTGTGGTGAATACGGTGTGTCTCTGGCGTGACCAATAAATATCTTAAATACTGATTTAACTTTTCAGGGATAGCAACATTGGCGTGTGCAAATTGTAAAAAGAAACAAAACATGACCTCATAAATAAAAACAGCTAACGCAGGTGCCGCCAAAAAAAGAATACCGATACTTTTTAAAAATAATAAGATGACGATTTCAAACGGATGGAAACGAACACCGGTTGTGACATCGAGCGCTTTGTCGATATGATGCACTTTGTGAACTTGCCATAAAAAAGGTAAACGATGGAATGTTCGATGCCCCAAAAACATTAAAAAGTCTAGCGCAAAAATACTAATCAAGATGATAACGGGGTAAGGCCAATGCAGATTTGAAAAAACACCTAATTTTCGCTCCTGCACAAGCAAGGCAAACGTGACAGGCACCATCTGTAATAATACACGACCAACGGCTGTCCCCACTGCGACTAAAAAAAGATGATCCACCCATCTCTTCCTGACACTAGACCTAAATCTTGGAAATTTAGGGTACCGAAGCTCAAGTAGTCCAAATAGGATCAGGCTGCCTACAAATAACCCCAATCGAATTAAGGGCTCGTACATTACAATCCAGTCTATCATCATGTCGGTGCACACCATTTTTAAGGCTCAGTCTAACACCAAATTCGACCTGAAAATAATATAGGACTTGCCAATCATGTGTTTTTTTTGCTTAGCTATGAGGAAGACCTCTCAAGGCCTTGCTTAGCAGTTAAATAACTATAACGACTGATTCTCATCCGCCCAGCATGGATGCTATACGGAGATAGATCATGGACGATACCTTCAATTCGTTTTTTTTGCCGAAAATACTCATAGGTGTTTTTTTTATCAGTGGGACAATTTTAAGTGCTGGACTCTGTGAATTTGTCCCGATTAAATTGAACATGGAAATTGCATTGACCGCCAATCTCGTTTTTATTGTGCTCGCTTGTTTGCGTCATTTTTATACCGATATGAAGGCTCACAATCAACAAGAAGACGCTCTGACAAACACCTTGATTGATCAATTAGAAGCAGAGGCCGGCGAACACCCTAGCCGTCATCTAGCCTGGACAATCCTAAAAGAAAAATTAGAGCAAGAGCCGAGCCTTATCGTTCGTCTGAAAACACTCTCAGAATATCAAGCCAATCCAGTCGCACGGGCCAATTTGATGAAAATGCTTTTAGAAGAACAATCGCAAATGGATGTATTAGAAATGCTAGGACTACGATGGACCAATAGCCCAAATGAAAGTTATCAAAAGAAAAGCGCCTAAAAACAGTTAAGTTTGCTATCATAGGATTTCGCACTCATTTCAAAGTTAGATAACTATGAAGTTTAATTTTCCTATGGCCGCATTTCCGGCCATGCGCCTCAGACGCGTGCGTCAACACCGTTTTAGTCGTGACCTCATTGCGGAGTCCTCACTATCTGTCACGGATCTCATCTACCCGGTCTTTATCCATGAAAAAGAGGGGATCGTTGAGATCGGTGCAATGCCAGGCCAATCTCGCTGGAGCCTGTCCTTACTGATTGAAGCCGCACATGAATGGGTCGACCTAGGAATACCGGCCTTGGCCTTATTCCCTGTGATTGAAGAGGGCAAAAAATGCCCCTTTGGCAAAGAAGCACAGAATCCTAATGGCTTAATTCCAGTAGCGATTCGCACCTTAAAGCAGCAATTTCCTACTTTAGGCATCATTGCGGATGTGGCACTCGATCCCTATACCAATCATGGTCAAGATGGCCTCATTAATGAACGCGGGGACATCCTAAATGATGAAACTGTTGATGCGCTCATGTTGCAAGCGCTCACTTTAGCCCAAGCGGGCGCGGATATCATTGCTCCCTCTGATATGATGGATGGACGTATTGGCCACCTCAGAACAGCGCTGGAACAATCTGGTTATAAGGCCACTCAAATTCTGTCATATGCTGCAAAATATGCTTCTCATTTTTACGGCCCTTTTCGAGAAGCGGTTGGCTCGAAAGCCAAGCTGGGTAACAACAACAAATCGACTTATCAAATGGATCCTCGCAATCATACAGAGGCTTTGCGTGAAGCAGCTTTGGATATTCAAGAAGGCGCTGATTACCTCATGGTGAAGCCTGGTATGCCGTATTTGGATGTGCTCTTTGATGTAAAATCAACGTTTCAGATGCCCACTTTCGCTTATCAGGTCAGTGGTGAATACGCGATGATTAAAGCAGCCGCTCAAAATGGTTGGCTGGATGAAAAACAATGTATTCTCGAATCACTGATGGCTTTCAAGCGCGCTGGTGCTGATGCGATATTAAGCTATTTTGCAGTGGAGGTGGCTCGCTGGCTAAAGAATGGGGAAGCCAGATGAATAGCTTCAGCATGCCATTAGAAAAGTCTTACAACTATATTGTTGAACCGTTGCTTGCAATCTACGTTCAACTGGGTTAAATAACAACCATTCAAGTCCTGCTAGATGAATAATTCATCTAACTTACACGGAGCTAAAGCACAATGAGTGAGCATATCGTAAATGTAACTGATGACTCCTTTGATCAAGAAGTTTTGGGTGCGGTTCATCCTGTTCTGGTGGATTTTTGGGCAGAATGGTGCGGCCCCTGTCGCATGATTGCCCCCGTTCTTGAAGAAATCGCTGAGGAATTTTCAGCGCGGCTTAAAATTGTGAAAATTGACATCGATCAAAACAAATCGATTCCTCAAAAGTTTGGTGTCCGTGGTATCCCCACCTTGATGCTCTTTAAAAATGGGGAGCTGGAAGCGACCAAAGTCGGTGCATTATCTAAATCCCAACTGAGTGCCTTTCTTGAAAGCAATTTATAGGCTGCGTGCCCGCCTAGCGTTTTTCGCTTGGGCGGGTGGTCATTCGCTTAAAAGTCTGCTAGCATGCACCTATATAAATTAAACCCGCTTATCAACCTCCCTTCTTAACCTTCAAAACTTGTATAAGACTATGAATCTTTCTGAACTCAAAAAGAAACCGGCATCTGAACTGACCGAAATGGCCCGTGAACTTGGCGTCGAAAATGTCGCCCGTTTACGAAAACAAGATTTAATCTTCGGAATTTTGAAAACCCATGCTAAAAATGGCGAAGACATTTATGGAGATGGGGTGCTTGAGCTATTACAAGATGGCTTTGGCTTCCTTCGTTCTTCACATGCTTCCTATTTACCGGGCCCCGATGATATTTATGTCTCCCCAAGTCAAATCAGGCGCTTTGGGCTTCGGACAGGCGATACCATTTCTGGAAAGATCCGCCCCCCGAAGGACAGCGAGCGATACTTTGCGCTCCTGAAGGTCAATGAAATCAATTTTGAGTCGCCAGAAAACGCTCGAGATAAAATCTTATATGAAAATCTCACCCCGCTTCATGCTGAAGAACGGCTTAAGATGGAAATTGGGAACGGGTCTACTGAAGACATCACCGCACGAATCATTGACTTAGTATCCCCCATCGGAAAAGGGCAACGGGGTTTGATTGTTTCCCCTCCGAAAGCCGGTAAGACAATGATGTTGCAAAATATCGCACATTCAATTGCCACTAATTACCCGAATGTTAAGTTAATGGTCCTCCTGATTGACGAACGCCCCGAAGAAGTAACTGAAATGGAGCGCTCTGTTAAGGGTGAGGTAATCGCCAGCACATTTGATGAACCCCCTACACGTCACGTCCAAGTGGCTGAAATGGTTATCGAGAAAGCAAAGCGCTTGGTCGAACACAAAGCCGATGTGGTCATTTTATTAGATTCAATTACACGTCTTGCAAGAGCTTATAACACGACGATTCCCCATTCCGGCAAAGTACTCACCGGAGGTGTCGATGCAGCGGCCCTACAGCGTCCAAAGCGCTTCTTTGGTGCAGCTCGAAATATTGAAGAAGGTGGTAGCTTAACCATTATTGCAACGGCGTTAATCGACACTGGCTCCAAAATGGATGAAGTCATTTATGAAGAATTCAAAGGTACAGGTAACCTTGAACTTCATCTAGATAGACGAATTGCTGAAAAGCGAGTCTATCCTTCTATCAATATCAATCGCTCTGGAACTCGTCGTGAAGAAAAACTCACCACACCAGATGAATTGCAAAAGATGTGGATTCTTAGAAAGCTACTTCACCCCATGGATGAATTGGCTGCTGTTGAATTCCTCATTGAACGCCTTAGAACCACTAAGACGAATGAAGATTTCTTCCAAGCAATGAAACGATCTTAAGCGCATTTGATATCTATACCCACAGCGAATGATTTTTCGGGTACTTGCGGCTCTTCGAACTTCGAGCGGACGCGACGGACCGACAAGCAACCCCGAAAATTCAGCTGTGAAGGATATATATACCCACAACAGATGATTTTTCGGGTAGGCGCCAAGCCCGTGAGCAACCGGAGTGTACATGAAGTACATGAGGATTGCGAAGTGGGCGCAGGCAACAACCCCGAAAATTCAGCTATGAAGGGTATATGTACCGCGAGATGTCTCTCGGAAGCTTTAGAGCGTAACGAGATTTATGCGCGGTACCTGGTCCTTTTTAATGCGTTGCTGGCCTTACGGCTACAGACGCATCTTGTCCTGTGTGAATCGTCACATGATTCCCCGTCACTGTATTCGTATTATTAACCGTCACTCGACCATACCCCCAGTAAAGTCCAGCAACCAACGCTAAAGTGCCAAGCTCAAAGTAAGGCTCTAAACCTTGACCGGACAATAGCCCATAAGTACAGGTCGAAACGGCATCACGAGTGCAGCCATGCAATGAATCTAATGACGATGTCACCGTGGGCTGAACAATTTGCCACGCTGTCCCAAGACAGTTTGAAATAAGACCAGCGGATCTTTCAACCCCCCATTGAGCCCAACTGACTGGTTCAGCATAAACACTAGAGCATATCTCCGTTACAAAGCCTATACCTTGACTTGTATAATTTACACCCTCTGTATTAAATGTTTGCCAGCCATTCGATATATCTGTCCAGCTCAAATTTCTCAGCGTATTGGCAAAAGTTGCCAAAGACGGTAAATCACGTTGCAACCAAGGATTGAATCCAACATTTCGAATCATTTGCATTTGCTCTGAATTCAAAATACGAGGTGTGTTTACAACCGCCAGCAATGTGCCGCTGATATGCACAGATTTCTCAGCGATATAGCGTGAACAAGATGCTGCAACTTTCGCACCGCCCACGAGCATGGCTTTTAAATATCCCGCTTTAGGTTTGGGCGCATTTAAATCAATAGAAGTATCATATCCCGAAGCATTTAAAACGATATCCTGTGATTTGGTTAAAATATGCTTCGCTGCGCGACCAACGGCTGGGATCATTTTATAAGCAGCCGCTGCAGCCGTCATTTGTGCCAAAAGGACAACCCAAGGTTGCATCAGGCTTTCTGGATTAGTCGCGTCTTCATAAATCCAATCAGAAATTGATACGGATGGCATCTGCCAATTCATTTGTAAATCTGGAAATGGCGGCAACGATGGCGCTGACTCGTAAATACCTCGAATGATTTCTGCAGCAATACCGTTTTCCGACATTAAGTTATCAAGCTTATCTTTAACTTCGTACATGATTATCTACCCTTTATTATTTAGTTAAGTTAATAGGGTTCGGAAGGTAGATGACTTGTCAGAAAACTTCAACCTATTTTCAGAGCTTGTAAGACCAGCGGCAAATTTGTGGGGATAGATGGCTAAGCTTTAAATCTTTTTCCTTTTTAAGCAGGGCTCGCCGGAATCGGAGTCGGAGTCTTGATTTAGATCAATGCAAATAGGATTGCATTCAGGTGCCTCTCTTCTAAAAGATGTTCTTCTCTTTTTACCGATATCTTTTGAATCAGGCAGAAGAGGCTTTGGCTCAGGCCCTATTAATGTATCAACGCTTGCTCGAAAAGCGCCATAATCATATGCTGACCCCGTATAGGATTGAGTCCAATCTAATAGCGATTGAAGCCCCTCGGAAGCGATTCGATCGACAATCCAACAAACTGCTGGTCCACAGTCTGATTGATTAGGCTGCTTCGGGATATCAACGGATCTATAATCAATTTCAAGAACATCCTCAGGCCATAATGTTTTGAGGTGATTTTTGATCTCAGCCACAACGCCCTCGCGAGCAGACCAATTTAAACCATCAAATTTATATAATTTGCAATCGGCTTTATTAAACACATAAATTTGCCAATGAGAGCCCTGGCTTGCTGGTGCACTGGCATTATCCAAGAAGATCAGTATCTGTTTATCATAATAAGGAAGGATCTGCTTTAAACGTTGATTTTCAGTTAGCGTTTTAGCGTTATAAAGCGCTTTACAGGCTGCTGTATTAAAAATAGAGCATGAGCCCCAAAATGCGATAGATTCATTATTTTTTAGACGTTCTCTCAAATAGTCTTCAATTCGAAATGTAGCATACCATGCTGTTGAACGCGTTCCCCGTTCCGGCAGAGCACTGACAAGAGCTAGCGGCTCGGGGGCATTTCCAGGTCGTTGTGAGGTTGCGCCAATAGACCAATCAATAAAGGCATTGACAGATTGGCTTAAAAATTCAAAAGGTTTGCCCCACATACGCACACTTTCTGTAAATAAAGTTTTATACCCTTCACAGCTGAATTTTCGGGGTTGTTGCCTTCGCGATTCTCATCGCAGTCATGTACTTTGTGTACACTCCTGCGTCTCGAACGCTCGGCGCCTACCCGAAAAATCATCTGTTGTGGGTATACTCTACAGAATATCAGGCACAAAAGAAAGCAGGGCAACTAATATCTTATTCTTTCCAGTAATTCTCAATCGTAATATGACCCGGATCGCGCCTTAAATTCTTTTTCAGACCCTTTTCAAGCAATGCCGCCTGTGTATCTACAATCATCGCGGGATTCCCACAAATCATCACTTGAGAATCATCAGGCGAAAATTTTAGGCCTGCTTTCTCCTCTAATAGACCCGCTTGAATCGCATTCGGAATACGTCCTTCAAGAACACCTTCAGCCTTATCTCGGCTAGCAAATGGAATATACTTGAATCGTTCAGGGTATTTTTCTTGCCAAGATCCAATGATATCTTGATGGGTTAAATTCGAAACTTGCCTCACCCCATGAACCAAGGTGATCTTTTCAAATCGATTCCACGGTGTTTCCGTCTTTAAAATGGATAAGAAAACACCGAGGGCTGTTCCCGTTGCTAACAGCCATAAATGCTTGCCTTCAGGGACTTCTTTTAGGGTAAAAAGACCCGCGGGTCGCGCTAAAACAGAAATCGGATCACCGGGCTTCAATTTCTCTAAGGCCAAGGTCAACAATCCCTCCGGCACGACGACAAAAATGAATTCTAGTGGACGCTCTTCAGGCGCACTGACAAATGAATAGGGCCGACCAATTCGTTTACCCTCAATATCTAAGCCAATTTGTGTAAACTGACCCGCTGTAAAGACCGGCACATCGGCATCAATATAGACAGAATAGAGACCTTTCGCCCATTGCCTGAGGGAGCGTACCCGACCTTCGACCCATTGCATAAAGTTGGCTAACCTGTTGATTCTGCATTAACCGAAGAGCGTATCACAGGTGCAATCACTCGACCAAGTGCTTCATGCCGAGAGGCCATTAAGAGCCCCTTACGATAACAATCCTGACTTTGTTCTAGCCTTTCGAGACGTTCGTAGAGTCGGCCCATCTCAGCATAGACGTCTGGTTCCGGCATTAATGACAAGCTAACCTCGAGGTAACGTTCGGCTTTACCCCATTGTTCCGCTTTCATGGCCAGGCGACCTAACGTTAAAAATAAAACAGCCGATTCAGCATGGGCCTTAATCCATTCTTCCGCAGCAGAAAGTGAGCGAGCCGGGTACAAGTGTTCAATCAGACCATATAATCGAACCCATTGCTCTTGCCAATAATGTGCAATCGCTCTTCTGAGCACTTTTTCTGATAGCTCATATTGTTTATGTAGCGCGAGCGCTTCCACGTACACCAAAACAAAATAAGGATCTTGTTGATAAACGGTGGGCATATTCTCCCAAACAGCGATCAGTGCTTTAGGATCTGAGCCCGCCCGTGTTGCATTTAAGATCGAGACATAAATTTGACGCTCTAATTCAGAATGCGCGACCTCATCTACAAAGGCATATTTTTTCAGAGAAGGTAACAGCGCTAATAAACTCTTCCAATCTTGTTTCAAACTGTACGCTCTTTTCAAAAGATTGAGAACAACAGGGTGTCTCGGTGCAAGCCTTTTCAAATCATCTAAACGATCTAGAGCCTGATCAACTTGTCCATGATTGAGCTCAAATTCAGCAGCTTTAAGTCCAACGGCTAATTCACTCCCTTTGGTATGGCTCGCTAATTTCAAATATTTATCTCGACGCTGGTGTGCGCCTTGTGCTTGTGCCGCTTCAGCAGCACCCAGATAATTCAAAACAGGCAATTCACTCTCAAATGCACTGCGAATTAAATCACGCTCTGCTTGAAGCCAATTGCCTTCGGCTAATTCAATGAAGCCTTGATTCGTCATCGATAATGCTTTACGTTTTCGCCTCATGTGACTAAAACCTGCCCACCATCTAGGCCAACCAAGCATCAATTTAAATAATCGAACACCCAAATAAAATAACGCAAAACTTATTAAAATAATCACACCTGCCAACCAGATGGGCATCTCAACCGTTGTGCGCCCCCAAGCCAAGAGAACCAATCCAGTGTCACCATGCATCCCCAACCCCAGCATCGCTGCAACGCTTAGCACGAGGAAGATTCCAATTAAACGTAACATTAGCGCGCCTCCGGCATCAGAGCACGATCGGTTCGAACCAAAGCTGAATTCACGGCATTCAAACTTTCTTCCAAATCAGGGACTTGAAAGGTAATCGTCGCCGCGCTCAATTGATTGAGCTCCCCTTCAATGGCAGCTCGCTCAGAACCTGATTCGTAATATAAGGTCAACCAGTTTTTCAGTGTTTTCAGGCTATCTTGATAGAGTAAAGCATTACCTTGTAATAGCGCTAAACGCGCCTCACTCAATTGCAATTGAATGGCATGTTTTAAAGCAGCGCCCTCTTTTTCAGACAAAATGGGCAGGTGAATAGCGCCATCATGATGCCGGACTCGAATTAAACTTTTAATCTCCTGCCAAGAACGTGTTAAAGCCTTCTTCCAAAGTGGACTTGACGCATCTTCTGCAACAATCACGTCTGAAGCCTGTGATAATTTAGGGGTCACTAGAGCCAACGCTGATATTTGTGATTCCATACGATTTAACGCCAACCACAGACCCTCTCGATCAGGCCGTTGAATTGACTTCAAAGCCGTCACATCTTTTGCAATCGCTTCTCTTACAGCGACTAGTCCTGGATCATTGAGCCGCTTGACTCTTTCATCGGCTGCATTTAATTGCTTCATCGCTGTCTCAACGTCTTGTAATGCGATGAGGCGCTCTCTAGCCATTCGTACGAGATATTGCGCTTCTGCTAATATCCAACCTTCATCGGTCCGTCCTGCCACTTGCAGGATGCGATCTTGGGTGGTTTTAAGCTCGGTCTGAATCTGAGTAAGTTGTGTTGCCTGTGCCGTTTTTAGTTCTGTCGTCATTTCCTTGCTAGACGCGAGCTCAGCCTGTAATTGCTTCAAGGTGGCCGCTTGCTCTTTTGCTGATACTTGGATGTTTTTGATACCGCCTTCTCCGTTTTCGGGAAGCAGACTCTTCAACTGGAAATATAGAGGCGTACCCACATATCCAAAAATGATCACGGCTATGAGTGCCATAAAGCTAAAAAATAAAGGCAACCCTTGTCTCGATGGTGGCAAAGGTGCTGGTTCCTCATCTAGGGTTGGCTTTTCAATAGGTTTGAAGGTTGGCTCAGTTGCTGCATGCATAGCAGCAGCAGGATGCAGCAATGCCTCTTCATCAAATACCGGGCGAGGTGATTCAGCCTTCTGTGGCCCAAACTGAATGGCATCCTCGGTGTGTTTACCCTTTAAAGGTGTATGACTCACCACGATTTTACGCTTAGATTTTGCAGACTGTTCGGGATGCCCATCTGCGCTATCCGCTGGCTTGGGTGTTTCCTCTTGGGTCATGTTAAATGCCATCTTCCTTTCATATCTATTAAGAGTATCAAAAAAATGAACATAGGGGACCTATTTCGAATGTTATATACCCGTGATCAATGAAGATGCTTGGAATTTTATATAAATGGGATCAGACTTGGTGTGATGAATAAATTTACACTGACCCAAAAAGAAAAAGCCACTTTAGAGCGCCGTCACAAGATCTGCAAAGATGGAAAAGAGCGTGACCGCATCAAAGCGGTTTTATTACGTTCAGAGGGTTGGTCAGTCGAGATGATATCTCAAGCCCTACGTATCCATGAAGCATCAGTTACTCGTCACCTTAATGATTATGGTTTTGGTAAGTTGAAACCCGAAAATGGTGGTTCAGAAAGTGCTTTAAACGAAGTGCAATCAGCTGAGCTAAGGTCACATCTTGAAAATCGCAGCCCATTGTTAAGGGGTCATACACATATCCTATTTAAGTTGAATTTAAAGAAGAGCAAAGACTACATTTGGCTGGATAACTGATCAATGGGGGGTCGATAGAAGGGATAAATTGGGACTTGAGGGGCTCATAATAAGTCTAAAAATTCCCCCAAACTAGTGTAGGGAAAGATATACCCACAGCGAATGATTTTTAAGTGCGGCGGCAAGCTCTCGAGCGAGAGGAGTGTATGAAAAATAGTGTTGCGAGATAAGCGCAGCCAATCCGCCTACGCTCTTGCGAGCTACGGACGGACAAGCAAAAACCTAAAATTCAGTCGCGAAGCGTATATATCAAGAAATCTGCTCGTAACTGGATGCCGCGGACAAGCCGCGGCACGTAGGCTTAGTGCGGAGCGACGAAATGTCAACACGCCCTAATGCCATCGTGTATATTCTTATATACCCACAACAGATGATTTTTCGGGTAGGCGCCGAGCGTTCGAGACGCGGGAGTGTACACAAAGTACATGACTGCGGTGAGAATCGCGAAGGTAACAACCCCGAAAATTCAGCTGTGAAGGGTATATCATCAGATATCCAAGGAATATATACCTTATATATCTGATATTTTGGGAGTAGAGGCGCGCCCTTGAATTTGGATAAATTTATGCAAATTAGAACTCTGATTTCTATTTTGCATAAATTAGTCCTGTCTGCTAGAATATACATTATAATCATGAAGTTAACATTGTCGGTCTTTATGTATGGAATTGATTAATCGGGATTTAAGCCAAGAACTATACTCAATGGCATCAAGTTACCCAGTCCTCACACTCTTAGGTCCTAGACAATCAGGGAAAACGACCCTCGTTAAAACTGTATTCCCCAATAAGCCTTATATAAGCCTTGAAAACCCAGATGACCGTCAATTTGCTCAAAACGATCCTCGCGCTTTTCTCGAAAAATTGCCCGACGGGGCAATACTCGATGAAATCCAAAGGTTGCCTGAAATGCTTTCCTATATACAAGGCATTGTTGACGAGCAAAATCGCAAAGGCATGTTTATTTTGACTGGCAGTCATCAACTTGCTTTACATGAATCGATCGCCCAATCACTCGCAGGTAGAACTGCTATCTTGAAGTTACTCCCTTTTTCAATCTCCGAGCTTCAATCTCATGAAGTTCAATATTCATTGGATGAATACCTGATTACAGGGCTGTACCCGAGAGTTTATAAGGATCATATTAATCCAACAAAATTCTATCGTGATTACATTCAAACCTACATCGAGCGAGATGTTAGAAAAATGGTAAATGTTCAAGATCTGAGTCTTTTTCAAAATTTTGTTAAACTTTGCGCGGGTCGGATTGGTCAAATCTTTAACGCTCACAACCTTAGCAATGAACTAGGCATTTCCTATCACACCGTTAACCACTGGTTATCTATACTAGAAGCCTCATTTTTGATCATAAGACTACAGCCTTATTTTGAAAATTTTGGCAAACGAGTTATCAAATCACCAAAACTTTATTTCACTGATGTTGGCTTAGCAACCTACTTGCTAGGTATTTTTTCTCTAGAGCAAGTTGCACGGGACCCTCTTCGGGGTAATTTGGTCGAAAATTTGATTGTCACAGAGTTTGTCAAAAATAGTTTAAATCAAGGTATTCAACCTGATTTTTATTATTTTAGGGATAGCAATCAAAACGAAATTGATTTATTGTTCAAAACTGGAACTCATTTAACTCCGATTGAAATAAAATCTTCTCAAACCTTCAATATGGATTTTTTAAAGGGTTTAGATTATTTTCAGAAAATAGCAGGCGATCGCTGCCAAACAGGATTCCTGCTTTATGCCGGCAATCAAGAACAAAACATTAGGTCTTTTCAGGTATTCAATTACAGAAAAATTAAGACTATATTTAACCTGATTATTAACAATAAAAATGTTTAAAGCTCGTATCGGCTCTATTTATCGTCTGACATACGCTAGAGTTAATGCATCTCGAATGGCTGTCGGTTGAGCTAAATCGCCGATTTGATCATCTACAACCTCGCATTGATGACCAAAATACGCCTCCACCTCTGTTCTCGTCTTCGCAGGCGGCAAGCCTTCAGGATTCGCGCTCGTCGAAACGATTGGGCCACCAAATCCTTCACACAATCCTCGCGCAATCGGATGTGCGGTTACTCGAACAGCCAGACTATTAAACCGCCCGGTCAATAAAGGAGAAACGCTCGCCTTAGTCGGAAAAATCCAGGTATAAGGCCCCGGCCAGGATGCTAAAATCTGCTTAAGATGATCTGGGGGGACCATACTAATATCAATGTAAGATTGTAAACACTCAAAAGTGTGTGCAATCAAAATCAACCCCTTGCTCGGATCACGTCGCTTTAAATGAATGACCGACGCCACTGCTGCTGGCTGCGATGGATCACAGCCCAAGCCAAATACAGCCTCAGTGGGATAAGCAATGATGCCGCCTTGCTGTAGAACCAACAAGGCTTTTTGGAGATCTCGCATAAACAACCTCTCGACTTCCTAATACAACTATTCGACAGGAGACTCTTCTTCATAAGGCTCAGAGAACTTACAATCTTTTTGAGGACAAACATGCTCTGTGCCACTGCGTTTGGTCGTTTTGACCATCGTTATAGGCCAATGACAAACTGGGCAGGGATCTTTATGAGGTGGATGCCAAAGCGCATATTGACAATCTGGGTACCCTCCACAAGAATAAAATATCTTACCCGAGCGTGCTCGACGCTTCAAAATGTTGTCTTTTTTACATTTAGGACATTGTACGCCAGAATTTTCAGGCTTTTCCAATGGTTCAATGTGTTTGCAATCTGGGTAACTGCTGCAGCCAATAAATTTGCCGTAACGGCCCGATTTGATATGAAGCGCTGAGTGACACAATGGGCATTGACGACCTTCAACAATTTCTGGGCCTGTTTGCGTTTTATTCGGATCTTCTAATGATCGCGTATAGTCGCAATCTGGGAATTTTGTGCACCCAATAAAACGTCCTCGCTTACCCAATCGAATTGCTAGTTGCTCTGCGCATTGTGGGCAATTTTCATCTATCAACTCTTGCGTGACATCTTTGCGAGCCACATTTTGCTCAATGTCCTTCACCAGATGTATAAAGGGGTCCCAAAAATCTTTCATCAATGGCTTCCAAGCACGCTCCCCTCTGGCCACAGCATCAAGATCATCTTCTAATGACGCGGTAAATCCATAGTCAACATATTGCTTAAAATAATTAGTTAAAAAACGGTTCACAATTCGCCCGACATCCGTCGGATGAAAGCGACGCTGTTCTAAAGTTGTATATTCGCGATGCTGCAACGTGCTGATAATGGTCGCGTAGGTCGAAGGACGACCAATCCCATGTTCTTCCATGGTCTTTACTAAAGTTGCTTCCGAATAGCGTGGCGGTGGTTCTGTAAAATGTTGATCGCCTTTAATTTCTTTAACCAGCAGGATTTCACCCTCTTTCATCTGTGGCAATATCTTCTCTTTGCCATCCCCCTTAGCATCATCTTTCCCTTCTTCATAAACCTTTAAGAAACCCGGCACAGCGATAGACGATCCATTCGCTCTAAAAGTGTTCCCTGGGCCGCAGCTAAAATCAACCGATACCGTGTCAATGCTGGCATGACGCATTTGACAAGCGATGGTTCGCTGCCAAACTAGGGTATAAAGTTTTAATTGATCTGGGGTTAAATAATTTGTGAGCTGTTCGGGATCAATCCTTGCGCTGGTAGGCCGAATCGCTTCATGTGCTTCCTGAGCATTTTTTGCTTTAGTTTTATAAATACAAGGTTCTTTCGGTAAATCTTCTGCCCCATATTTTTCTGCAATGACCTCACGGATCTCATCAATAGCGGTCTCTGCTAAATTCACAGAGTCTGTACGCATATAAGTGATGAGACCAACGCTACCTTCCCCAATATCGACACCTTCATAGAGTTGTTGAGCCGTCCTCATCGTCCTGGCAGCCGTAAATCCCAGCTTCCGAGAAGCTTCCTGTTGAAGTGTGGACGTTGTAAAGGGCGCGGTTGGATTACGCTTTCGTTGCTTTTTCTCTATTTTAGCAATTTTCAGTTGCCCATTCGCTGACTGATTCAGAACCTGAATCATATGATTCGCGACCGCTTCATCGGTTATCGAAAATTGTTTTAACTTTTCGGAATGAAATTCAACAAGCTTGGCCTCAAAATCCATCTTGCCCTTCGATAAATCAGCATGAATTGTCCAATATTCTTGAGGCGTAAATTTTTCAATGTCTAACTCACGTTCCACTATCATTCGAAGAGCAGGGCTCTGCACGCGCCCAGCGGATAATCCTGGACGTATTTTTCGCCACAATAATGGAGATAAGTTAAAGCCCACTAAAAAATCGAGCGCACGCCTAGCTTGCTGTGCATTAACGAGATCCATAGACAGCTCTCTGGCATGTTCAATCGCCTCTACAATGGCACCCTTTGTAATTTCATGAAAGACCACGCGCTTGACCGCTTTACTATCTAAAATACCTTGGTTTTTCATCAACTCACAAACGTGATACGAAATCGCCTCACCTTCGCGATCAGGGTCCGTCGCCAATAAGAGCTCATCACTATCTTTTAGTGCTTTTGCAATCGCCTGAACATGCTTAGCATTTTTATCAATCACGACATAATGCATCGCAAAATCATTACTCGGATCCACAGAACCTTCTTTAGGCAGCAAATCTCTCACATGACCATAGGAAGCAAGCACTTGGTAACCTTTACCCAGATATTTCTTAATTGTTTTCGCTTTCGCTGGTGATTCAACGATAACCAGTCGCTTCATCTTATTTCACCTTTTAGGATCTTAAAAATACGAAAGGCACCCAAGGGTGCCCCATCGTGAGTTAGAAGTTAACTCACTTCAGTGTAATATCGCCCCACCCAGTTCATCATAGATGAGATCTTCAACCCACGCTAAGACAGCCTCGTGACTAGGTCTATTGAGCATCACTAGTCCGACTATCCGCTTGAACTGATCCAGGCTCAATTCATCTACATCAATAGCCATTGCTCGGTCAAGAATTATTTCTCTGGAAGCCAGATCGAGCAAGCCTAACTTTTCAAGATGGATCAAAAACCCTCTACATGACTTATCTAGCTTCCTTAGTTCTTTGGGTGTATAAACGCGATGAGAATATTGACCAGCCGGATCAAACCGCTCATAGTCTGACTGCAGCTCAGCTAAATCACCGAGCCAATCAAATGCTTTATGGATTTCACCCACAGGAAAGCCCGCCTGTTCTAATTCATATTCTAAGGCGTCCTCCTCAGCCGCAAGATTCATTTCTGCGTTTAAATAGTTATCAAACAGAAAAACTAAGACATCGATGGCTGTATCACTCATGGCTATCCACCTGTGGCTATTCGCACATATCCGCCTGGCACTGCCTTCACCTGACCGTCAAGCTCTAAATCGAGCAATTCGCTCGTCAATCGCTGCAGTGACAAACCCGTGCGTTGGATTAACACATCAATTGGTGTTAAACAATCACCAATTGCCGCTAAAAGCACATTGTCTGAAGCTTTTCCCCCCTTACTTATTTGTTCAGCTATTCGAGTAGCCTTCAATGCATATTCTCTTTCAGGTTGCCAGTCTGCATAGAATGGCGTCAAGACCTCAATGATTTCTTTTACCGTCTCAATTAAGTGAGCCCCTTGTCGGATGAGCTGGTGACAGCCCTTTGCCGTGGGATTGTGAATAGAGCCAGGCAAAGCAAAGACTTCTCGCCCTTGCTCAAGCGCATATTGTGCCGTAATTAATGAACCGCTTTTAAGTGCGGCCTCAACGACCAAGACTCCACCGCTGAGCGCACTGATAATTCGATTACGCCGTGGAAAATGTTGTCTTAGGGGGGGAGTTCCAATTGGGAATTCCGAAATCAAAGCACCCTGACCCACAATTTGAGCTGCGAGCGCTTGATGCGCCTTGGGATAGAGCGAATCCAATCCATGCCCCATCACCGCAATCGTCCCACCATTCGCTTTTAAAGCCCCTTCGTGACTTGCACCATCAATCCCTAGAGCCAACCCACTGGTCACCGTCAAACCCGCAGTAACCAACCCTTGTGCAAATTCATAAGCCTGCTCCAGACCTAGGGGTGTCGGATGACGTGTACCAACCATCGCCACCTGGGGCAAACTAAGCCATTTAGGGTCGCCTCTCACGAATAAAAGGAAAGGTGAACCGGGTGTCTCACGAAGTAAGTAAGGAAAATGAGAGTCATCTACTGTCACAACATGATGTGATTCTGAAGCCTCTAGCCAAGCCAAATCACGCTCAACGCCGCGCCAATCAAATGTGCTGGTTTGATAATTTGTTTGCAACCAATGTTGTAATTCTGAGATCGGTGTTTGGCCCTGAAACAACAGCTCAATATTGCCAAATTGCTGCAATAAGGTTGTTATCCCCTTGGGACCCAGTCCAGGCACTCGATTGAGAGCCAACCAATACGGTAAAGTCTTCATGCCCTTTTCCTTTACTCACTTGAAAAGCGAGAGTTTAGGGACTTGCTACCTCATCAAGCAAGTAGATTGCTCGAAATGCTTTTGTGACTAAAGCAAAGCTCACTTTATCAAAGACTCGAAAGACCATGACTTGCCCAACATAATCAGCTGGGATATTCAAGCGAGGTTTCTTCTCATTTTCAAATCGCTTTTGGATATCTTGTTGAGTCTGATACACAAACAAAACATCACCAGGCTCTCGTTCAATATTCTTGCCGCCAGTGATCGCGATAACTTGGTACTGCCCAATTTGATTTAAACCCCCAAATACGGAGATGATGTACCCCCTCGCCATCTGCTTAGGTAGCTTTGGGGTAAAGAAGGCCGTCAGCTCTTCTTCTCTAAGTGGCATCACCCTGTCACCAATGAGCACCTCTAACACGCTATTGGTGATGTTTAATGTGGCAAGGGTTCTATTCCTGTCAACAAAACGCGCCGCACCCAATACCTCTGCCTCCACCCCCAAGACTTCATTCGTGTAGGGATGCTTGTAGATTTTACCTTTGCGAAAGAGGGTAAACCCCTTAATGTCATTCTCAGGCAAGCCAGCTACGTAAATGCGAGAGCCCTCTCCCACGGCTAAGTGATCCTCTTCGAGCGCGACAATTCTTGGCGCAGAATTGAATGCGGCTGAAGACACGACCTGAGAATTATTGAGAAATGGCCCAATGACATCGATAGGCAAGGTCGGGATAGGCTTTTTTGCTGGCTCTGATCGAATACGGGGACTTAATTTTACAATACCATTGGACATCACGTTTTCAGTTGCATCAACAAATTGATTGCTGCGCTCGACACTGATATAAGTTTGTCCATCAACTTGCTTAAGGGTGATAATATCCCCAGGGTAGATCAGATCTGGATTTTGAATACCGGGTGATGCACGCCATATTTCTCTCCAACGCCAAGGATCCTTCAAAAAGCGTTCTGAAATTTCAGATAGCGTATCGCCTGACTTAACGGTATAGGTTTGAGGTGGGTTATCGACAAAATCTTCTCTATTGCCCGAATACCCAGCTGTGCTAATAACAAAGCACAATAGCCAGAGCACACCTTGGCTTAAGATCCGCATTCATCTTCTCCTTGGGCTCGGCTGAGAGGGTGTACATACCTAAGATTATAGCTGACGACCGGGGGTTGTAACCTTGGGATAATAAAAATACCATAGGCACCAGTCAGATTAATAATTAACAATGGTTTGAATCTCATGGCTATACGACCTGTACTATGTTACCCAGATCCTCGTCTTCGGATCACAGCAAAACCTGTGACCTCATTTGACGCAACGCTTAAAGCCAATATTCAAGATATGGTAGATACCATGTATGAAGATCAAGGTTGTGGTCTAGCCGCTACTCAAATTGGGCTCGATATGCGGATCTTTGTAATGGATCTATCTAGGGCTGGCAATGAGCCTCGCGTCTTTATCAACCCCGACATTATCCATCGTGAAGGGGAGCGAGTTAAAGAAGAAGGCTGTCTTTCTTTCCCGGGTGTTCACGCCAAAATCTGCCGCCCTCAAAGCGTGCGCATGCGTTTCTTTGATGAAGCAGGCATAGAGCATGAAGAAACCTTTACAGATCTGGGTGCAGCTTGCTGCGATCATGAAATTCAACATTTAGATGGTATTTTGTTCATTGATTTCTTGAGTCCCATCAAGCGAAACTTTCTAGTTAAAAAACTTAAAAAACTTCAACGCACGGTTTAAAGATGAAAATATTATTTGCAGGGACGCCAGAATTTGCCGCTTCGATCTTAGAAGCGCTGATTCAAAGCAACCATCAAGTCATTGCTGTATTGTGCCAACCCGACAAACCTAGCGGCAGAGGTCAAAAGAACCACCCTCCTGCAACCAAAATACTGGCTGGGCAACATGGTATCCCTGTCCTACAACCGACCACTTTAAAATCAGGTGAGATCCAAAGCACGCTGCGTGAGCTTAAGCCTGATCTCATGGTGGTTGCTGTATACGGATTGTTGCTGCCGCAAGCCGTTCTCTCGATACCACGCCTAGGTTGCCTAAATGTGCATGCCTCTCTCTTGCCTCGTTGGCGAGGGGCCTCTCCTATTCATCAGGCTATCTTGTCTGGTGACCCTCAAACAGGGATTACCCTAATGAAAATGGATGTGGGATTAGATACCGGTGATATGCTCTTGAAGGCGCCTTTAAAGATTCAAGTGAACGATACAACGGCCACTTTATTTGAAAAGCTCTCAACCTTGGGGGCGAGTTGTTTGGTTGATTTCTTAAATGATTGTGACAGAAAAAATCTTCAAACGCTGGTCGGTGAACCACAAGAGAACAGTCTCGCGACACATGCGTCCAAAATTACCAAGCAAGATGCCTGTATTGATTGGGATAAATCAGCTCTTCAGCTTGAACGAGAAATCCGTGCTTTCCAGCCTTGGCCTATCAGCTTTAGTATGCTGGATAATCAAGTAATCCGCTTCTGGTCAGCAACAGTTGAAAACACCAAAACAACTGAACCACCAGGAACCATTTTATCCGCCACCCCTAAAGGCCTCAAAATAGCAACTGGTGATAGGATCTTATGCGTCGAATCTCTACAGTTACCTGGCAAAAAACCACTGCCGTTTAACACTCTCTTCAACGGTCATGCGAGTTTATTTGCAAAGGGGAAACAGTTTGTAATGCAATCGGGAAACTTATAGCATAGGTTGTATCTGACTTAAGGAAAAGAGCCCTATAGTCACAGCAAATGCCAAGACTATATTAACTAACTCATGAAGATCATTATACTAGGTGCAGGCCAAGTCGGGACTGTCCTGGCACAAATATTAGCCAGCGAAGGTAACGATATCACTGTTATTGATATTGATGGTGAAAAGTTGCGCTCCTTACAAGAATATGCTGACGTTCGGACTATCCAAGGCTCTGCCAGTTATCCAATCGTTTTACAAAATGCCGGCGCAGATGATTCGGATATGATCATCGCTGTGACCAACTCTGACGAAACCAATATGATTGCCTGTCAGGTTGCATACAGCCTATTTAGAACCCCTACCAAAATAGCGCGTGTTCGTGCAGCTGAGTACATCGCGCATGAAACCCTTTTTACAAATGAAGCACTCCCCATTGATAAAGTCATCAGCCCAGAACAACTTGTTACACAATATATCAAACGACTGATTTTACATCCTGATACGCTACAGGTATTAAATTTTGCAGATGGTCGTGTCCAGCTGGTTGGGATGCGAGCCTATTACGGTGGCGACATGGTCGGACAAGCATTAAGCGACCTCAAAAAACACCTGCCTGATGTCGACGTTTGGTTTGCGGCGATTTATCGTCGAGGAAAAGCGATTTCACCCAATAAAAACACAGTCATAGAACCTGATGATGAAGTCTTTTTCTTGGCTGCGCCGCACCATATCACACAAGTCATGCGAGAGTTACGTCATCTCGAGCCTGCTTATAAACGAATTATAATTGCAGGTGGTGGGAATATTGGATTCAGATTAGCGGAAGTACTCGAAAATCAATTCCACGTCAAAGTGATCGATCACAATAAAAAACGGATTGAATTGCTCTCTAATCGACTAGATAAAACCATTGTGCTGCAGGGTGACTGCGCTGATAAAGAATTATTACTAGATGAAAATATAAATCAAACTGATGTTTTCTGTGCCGTAACCAATCGCGATGAAGCCAATATCATGTCTGCCATTTTAGCCAAGCGATTAGGCGCACGCAAAGTCATGGCCTTAATCAATCGATCGGCCTATGTGGACATTGCAGAAAATCTCGATATTGATATCGTCATCTCGCCCCAACAAACAACCATTGGAAGCTTATTGACGCATATTCGAAAGGGTGATGTTGTCAATGTACATTCATTACGAAGAGGCGCCGCTGAAGCCATCGAGGCCATTGCTCATGGCGATGCTCAATCTTCTAAAGTCGTCGGTAGACGTATCAAAGAAGTAAAACTACCGCCTAGCGCGGTCATTGGCGCTATTGTTCGAAAAGAAGCTGTGATTATTGCACACGATGAAGTCATTATTGAGCCCGAAGATCATGTGATTCTATTTTTGATGGATAAAACCTACATCAAAGAAGTCGATAAATTATTTCAAGTCGGCATTGGATTCATTTAAAACTATATGCAAATCGGAACCATTTTAAAAATACTGGGCGTTTTGTTGATTATGTTCAGCTTAACATTGATCCCGCCATTTCTCGTTGAGCTTTACTATCAAGATGGTCACACCGACAGCTTTGCAAGCTCTTTCTTTCTAATTATTTTCACGGGCATTTTGATTTGGCTTCCATTCAGAAAACAAAAGAGGGAGCTTAGAACTCGTGATGGATTTTTGATTGTGGCCTTGTTCTGGACTATGATGTGTTTTGCCAGCGCACTGCCGCTTTATCTTGCGCCTTCTTTGCACATTTCATTTGCAACAGCGCTATTCGAAGCTACTTCGGGCGTAACAACAACTGGCGCAACCGCATTATTTCAGCTTGATGGGCTCCCACATTCAATTCTCTACTATCGTCAACAACTCCAGTTTTTAGGTGGGATTGGCATTATCATCTTAGCCGTTGCTATCCTCCCAATGCTGGGAATTGGTGGAATGCAGTTATTTCGCGCTGAATCGACAGGCCCCGTCAAAGACAGCAAACTCACACCACGCATTGCTCAAACTGCTAAAGGCATTTGGTTAATCTATTTTTCACTAACTTTCTTATGTGCTTTAATTTATTGGGCTGAAGGCATGCCATTATTTGACGCAATCGGGCACAGTTATGCAACGATATCGACTGGTGGCTTTTCAACGCATGATATGTCTATCGGATATTTTGAAAAAGACAATATTGAACTAACTTGCATCATTTTCATGTTTCTGGGTGGCATCAGTTTCAACCTACACTTTATGGCAATACATCAAAAAAAAACACGTCCTTATTTATCTGATGCTGAATTTCGATTTTATACGAAAATTTTAACCGGCGGCTTCCTCATCACACTGATCATGCTCGCATTCACTCAACAATATATCTCATGGGACATGATCAAAGATGCTATCTTCCAAACCGTCTCGATGATGACGACCACTGGCTTTATAACCACTAATTTTTCAGCATGGCCTTCGTTTGTGCCTATCATGCTGCTCTTTTTAGGCATTATCGGGGGCTGCGCCGGATCAACCTCCGGTGGAATTAAGGTCATCAGAATCTTACTATTGAAACTACAAGGTGAGCGGGAAATACAGCGCTTAGTTCACCCTCATGGCAATTACACCATCAAACTAGGTGGACACCCAATTGCCCCTCGCGTCATCGAAGGCGTCTGGAGTTTTCTTGCCATGTATATTTTCATTTTTACTGTTTTTCTAATTTTGATGCTTTTTGTGGAAAACGATCTGCTCACAGCTTACTCAGCCTTATTAACCACCATCTCAAATACGGGGCCTGGCCTAGGAAGCATCTCATCTCATTTTGGTTCACTAAAAGATGCGAGCAAATGGATCTTGAGCGCCGCCATGCTAATTGGGCGCTTGGAGATATTCACTATTATAGTACTCTTCTCCAGAGCTTTCTGGCGAGCATAAATTCAGCTGTGAAGGGTATATCAGATGCTAAACGCCTGTAATGGAAAGTAGACCTTTTGTCTGAATCAAGAAGACTTGTCTGCATGCTTTAGCTAGCATCTCACTTCATCAAAATTACAAAATTGTGTATCTATGCCAAAGCGAAAGTACGAAATGCTCGATAATGCATCTGAATCGTCAAATCTCTATTTGACTAAAAGCAAATACAAGAATGCAGAAGAAAAAGAATTCTTTCGCCTAGACTTTCAGAAGCCGGATGAGATAACGCTATCTTCTTTACCTAATGAGGTTTTAGAAATCATCCATCAATTCATGCCTTATAATAGCCTATTAGCAATGCGGGCTGTCTCAAAGAGCTTCCACGCTCTCGAACCACGCTCAATGGGATATGTAAAACAGCTAAATGAGATCCCTTTCGGAAACCAGGATGTCATTCAACGAAATACTAAACAGGGAATCACATATATTGATTTCATCAAACTCTTCTCTGCTGCTCAATATGCAGAAATTAGTGTCATCCGCCAATGGACAGATCTGCAATGGAATGGAATTCGGCCTGACCTAAAACAATTGTTTTTGTCAGAAATGGCAGGCACTGAACGAGAAGCACCCACTTTGGAAAGCCTAAAACAAATCGACAGACTACTCGAGCAGATTCATATCGAATTAATTCAAAGCAAAATCAAACAAAATGATAATGTTCTAAGAGTAAACAATTTAAATCTCACTCGCTTCCCAGAACAATTATTATTCGAACCAGAATTAGCACGATATTGGGGAAAGCTCAAGGCTATCCGTCTTGATATGAATCAGTTGACAATATTCCCAAAAGGAATCCTTCAACTTGTCAACCTCGACAGCATAAATCTCAGCAATAACCAACTGACTTCCTTGCCTGCAGAAATCGGTCACCTAGTCGCGCTCAAGAACTTACATTTACAACAGAATCAAATAAGATCGCTTCCCCCTCAAATTGGTCAGCTTGGCGCATCACTCAAGCTCCTAAACCTATGCTCAAATCAATTAACAGTCTTACCGGATGAAATCCGTGAGCTCAAAAAATTGAAATGGTTACATCTCAGCAACAATGAATTCACAACTTTACCGTCAATTGTATGCACTCTAACCAGTCTGGATGCTCTAAGTTTACACAGAAATAAACTCACGAGCTTACCGAATGAATTGTCCAGCTCATTAACCAAGCTCGAAGATCTATCTTTAGAGTATAACCAGTTGTCCGACAGTTGTATCAGAGTCTTTGAAAGTCAACTCGGCAAACAGTGGGTAAAAGACAATATAGCAGCTCAAGATCAAGAGGGCTCACCAGCCCCTCGTCTTGAGCGGATTTGAGTTAACGAGAAAATGAAAGTCGTGTGCCGTTCTGTTGAGACTGCGTTGTTTGCTCTGGTTCCATCATTGAAAGGGTAACCTCCTCGGATAATGCTTTTAAATCAGGCTCTGAAAGGCTTCGATTAAATTGTGACAATATTGCAGGCGACACCCCCAAGCTTTCCTCATAGGATGGCGGGGGCTCTTCTACAAGCGGCACGATCACAGGGTATTCTGGTGCTTTATCGCTGTATTCTGCTGCAAATCGTGCGATTAAAGCGCGCTTAGACGCCGTGATCGCAACCTGGGGTCTTTTTTGTATCAATAGTGCTTCAGCACCCTCAATCGAAAATCCGCCATGCAACACTAAATAAGCCCAAACCACGGTCATGCTTCTTGCGACGCCGGCTTTACAATGCACCAGAACGCCTTTTCTGCGATCATCTCCAACCCCGTCTCGCCGCGCTTCGTGAATTCTGTCTGCTAGCACTTTTAGTTGATGTAAACTAATGTCATCCGTAAAATCAGCCATTGGACATTGGAGCTGCTGTACGCCATAGGCTGCCCAATCTTCAGCGCTAACAGGGTATATTGGCAATCCATAGCCACGTAGCTCGAAATTTTGCACCATGGAAACAACAAGGCCTAATGCATGATTCTGCAAACGACACTGCTCTAGAATTTTTTCGTGATGAGCCCCCTTCCACAATACCTTTGTCTTAATCGGCAACGCACTTAGAAATAAAGGGCCCTCTTCAGCATTACCT
Organism: Gammaproteobacteria bacterium; assembly: GCA_046348545.1. Classification (GTDB taxonomy): domain Bacteria; phylum Pseudomonadota; class Gammaproteobacteria; order Berkiellales; family Berkiellaceae; genus JAXMEB01. The sequence continues at coordinate 627,428 of JAXMEB010000003.1, read as the reverse complement.
GCTAAAATTTCATTCCAATGATATCCTGTGAGCGCTCGCCATCCACAAGTGACCATCGAGAAGCTTCCTATAAAATTGATAAATTCAATCCAACCAGGCACGTCAATATTTTGCATGTTTAGTTGAGAAAGAATTAAGGGTGATTTCATCAATTGGTTTCGATTGATTTCACCTGGTCCATCAGATGCCATGCTGTTTCCTTATGAAAGTCAAATGCAAGCATTAAAATAACTTTCTTGAAAGTCAGTCAATAGCCATACATGTTGACTTTTGATCTAAACCTTTTAGAATTTCAAAGCCCCTCTCAAAGAATGAAGCAAGATCAATATGATATTTAAACCGTTTTCTTTTCAAGATATTCGTCCGCCTTTAGGGCTTGCCCGACTTTTTTGCTTAACCATTACAGAAGATGAATTTAGGCGATGTCATAACTTATTACAAACCTTGAATGACTCGAACAACCCGCTCAAGGCTGAATTTAATTTAGCACTAACGCAACATCTTATTGCTGGTGATTATGCTTGGCTTGAGCAATTTCAAGAGCGCCTGAGCCAAGATTTAGAACGTCAGGAAGGGATGTTAAGCTTTTTTGCCTGGGTGAAACCGTTGTTTTTCCCTTTGTACGAGCGCCGAGTCGCCGTAAAACAATCACTTTTGGAAAATCAAACCGCTCTGAAACAGCTCAAGCAAACGCTAAAAAACAAATTGCTGATCCTATTAGAACAAAACCGGCACAGTCAAAATGCCCTAGCCCCCGAAATAGTCTTATCATTTGAAAAATGGTTGATGGCCTATTATCCAGATAGTGTTTTACCCGCATTGAGTCTTTCACAGACGTATCTGCCGCAGGATTATTGCCCAATAGTGTCTCCCGTCACCACTCTAAAGCATCTCACCGATGCGCAAACGCTAGTCAAAGAGCTTAAAGCAGACCACCCCCTCACACCACTGTCTCAGTTATCATTGAGATCGATTTTTGACACCTTCAAAGAAGAGGTTAAACGACCAGGTTACGGACTTAGAAAATTACCCATTCTAATAACCGGAGCATTATCCGCTTATCTGGGTTTGCCAATTTTGTTAACGCTCGGGATCTTTTTCTATGCCCTGTTCCGAAACACGACCCTAGCACTTTGGGGTGGGGCACAGAGCGTTTATCAACATCTTCAGTGGAGTTACCAAAGACTAACTCGAGAAGATCAATTAACCCATTTGATTCATTTTGGGCCTTACTTGTTACAACTTGAGGATACGGCGATCTTCTGCCGTGATTGGCTTGCAACGGGCCCGCTCGATCTAGCCACCCTGGACACCGCATTTTATCAACAGACGATTAACGAGCGACTCGATTCATTGACACACGCGTTGACAGAACTTAACACTTTAGGGGCATCAGCACATCATTTATCGGATCGCAAGATCTATCAAGTGCTCGCCACTCAGATTGAACAAGCGAAAGATCGCTTGATAGAGACCGCTGAAGGGTTCACGCACCAAATCGCGCATCAAGCAAAAATAGCTTTTCGATTACCTGGCTCAACCCATTTGAAACCTCGCTTGTCACCAGAGCAAATTCAGAATTTGCGTGATTTTGTCGTCTCTTTTGGCGCTGAGAGGGATCTGAATGCTTTTGATAACAATACAGATGCGATACAACTCTTTCTGAATACTTTGAACAACCCATCAAGCTCCATTCATTTGACGCTACCTTTTGCAACTCCAAAAGAGCATCGCACCATTTTGCCTTTTGGCACACACAAAGTTAATAAAACTGCACTTAAACTGAATAAACACTTCGTGCTAAGATATGAAACCAGCCCTCAAAAAGCGCTGGCATTCAAAGGAATTATCTCTATCCTAAAAGGGAAAAAAGCAGCAACTCAAGCTCAGATTAAGAGCTACCTTGAAATTATAGGTGCTACTGAGATCAATCAAACATTGAAGCATATACGGCATCATCTATTCTTAACGCAGGACACCTTCACAGGCTCAGAAACAGATTGCTTCACTACCGAGGAGAAAGTAAAAATTACGAACTGGTACAAAAACTATCGAAAAAGCATTCATCAGTGTTTAGATTCACTTTGGGGCTGGTTTGAAAGCAAGGACACATTCACGACACAAACTGCTGAAAATGCCGCACTGGTATTAAAAGGGCATGCCGCCTATCAACAGATCCGTCAAAAAAAACCTAGAATAATAATTTCTCAGGCTCAAGAAAGAATAATGGCATTAATTGCGACTTTTAAGGGGGAGCATCGCGGCTTTTTAAGTTTTATTTTTCCATTTTGGGATAATGCTCCACCACAAGGTCTATTAGACGGTTGCTTAAAAAAACGTCTTGAATATGCACTAGATCATCCTTGCAAAAAAGAAAAGACAATCTTATTGGATGATCTAACTCTCCACCTACCCTCACCGCGTCTTCATCTACTCAGCTTCTGGGCCGAAAGAAAGCTCAGTGGACAGGCCTCTTATTCTGCAGCAGTTGAGAAAAATGTTTTAACGCCCCTTTCTGAAAGAGGGTTCATAAATGAAGAGACCATCATTCAATACCGCAGAAAAGGCTTAAATCAATTACTTTCTAGTAAAGAATAGGATATCTCATCGTGCTCGCCAATTTAGAAACAATATTAGAATCCCCGAAAATTCAAACCTTAGATCTTTCTGAATTTACCTTGCCGTGGGATATTTCAAGCTTTAAAAAGTTCTGTAAGACCTTTGGATTTAAAGATCCTCAAGAGGTTGAACCCTTTTTCAAAGCCGTTGCGGAATACCCCCTTCAGGATCAATGGCGCAGCGCAAAGGCGCGCGCCCTTGTTCAAATCATCAGAGAATATTCTGCATTTAAAAACTATCTGCGAAACCAACCTTTTGCGGTCCCTTTCCTTGCAAAGCAAACAGCGCTTGATCAATGGATCCTCTGGGCAAACCATTTAACTACAACCTACGCTGAACAACCAACTCAGCAAATTCTGGTGATCACCCGCTTATTGAACACCACCTTAGATAACGAGCAAGCACAATCCCATTTCTCAGATTTTATACATGATTTAAGAGATCATTTTCCAAGTCACCTGCAGTCGATTATTGATGATTGGAATGTCGAAACCCTTTGCCCTAGCACACAGTCTCCTACGATCAGCACCCTAGTTCAAATTTACTTGGCGAGCACACACCCGCTCTCAACAAAAGATAGAATGCATCTCCAAAGACTATTGAATTTCAAAGAAGATATCACTCTCCCTTTATTAGGAGAGCTTTATGGGAGGCTGAATCCATTCCCACAAGCTCCTCTTTTAGAGGCCGTTTCTAATACTAAATTATCTCTTGAAGCCTTATTCAGCTTATGTTCTCGAATACCTACAGTCACTCGAACCACTTTATTGATGACTTTATCCAAACAACATCCTGAACTTAATGAATCTATTTTTAAGCGTTTTGGTCTAGAGCTGTCCGCATTGAGTGCGACAGAGCAGTCGACAATCTCAGAACAGATTCGTTCAGAAGCCATGGTGCCACCTGAATTTAAAGCAGAGTTGAGCAGCTTACAGAAACCCAGTCAACCTTTATCCGAACTAGAAAAAAATCCCATTGGCAAAACCAAGGCCAAATTAATTAGCTTCACCATCAAATCGGTCATCGTCTTAGATTTTACTCGAACCCTTTATTGGGATATGTTCAAGCGCAAACTCTTAAACGCTGATGCAAACAAGCCTTATTATGATGAACGGATGGCTGCACTGCGAACGATTCTCCATAAATTGGATTCAGAAGCATTGAGCCAAGTAGAAGACTCTTCAGTCGGCTTGTTCGCTAATTGTTTAAGACCTATTGCTGATCATCAATTACTGTTCAACTTTGCTAAAGCTCTCGACGAAGGTAAAGATCAAAGATCTACCTATGATAACTTAGTTAAAGATCCAAATCCCTTCACCTCGCTCGCGAAGGCGTTTACAATATCTGTTAAAGCTTGCTTTTAAATCTAACTAACCCCAGTTCGGGGTTTTTTGGGAACTATCGTCATCCCGCACAGCGGTCATCACACGAAGTGTGTAGCGTCTGATGCGGGATCCAGAATTTTATGAAATCTTAGCTAATAATTTGATTGCTGATATTTTTAAAGGCTGAATCGCATAAGCGGCCAAGGCCGCGTGAATAATAGATTCCGCATCACACGCTGCGCACTTCGTGCGCTTATCGCTGTGCGGAATGACGTCATTACAAAGCAACCCTGCCTTCAAAAACTCCGAACTGAGGTTAACTAAGCAAAATCAGTCATCTATACCCTTCACGACTGGATTTTTGATTTTTTCTTGAATAAGTGTTGATAAAATATCCGTTTGTTGATCCAGATGGAACTCACTTAGGCATTCATAAAGCTCAACGGCTTCAATTTCTAAATTTTCTCTGAGATTAAGGCTGTCTGAATGTTTCAGGTGAATTTATAAAATAGCTTTTTTGCTCTTCATGATGACTGATGACATAGCCTGCGTCCATATCCCTATGCTGAACAACCTCGTGAATCCAGCCATGCTTAAAACCCTTATTCCTATTCCTGTTGTTTCAAGACCAATAGAGGCAACCCAAATCCAGAATCGTTGCAGGCGCAGCAATTAATGATGTTTTGGCAAATCTAAGAGACGCTAAAAAAGTGGTGAGAGAAATCGTATCCCATACATCCATTTTCTTTATGTTCTCTAAATCTGTGCTTATATCTAATTTATTTTTACTCTGACAAAAATTCTCGATATTTGGGTCCATTTTATCCTCTACAGATTGGTTATTTTAATAATCAAGCAATATCCATAAAAAAATAGAAAAGGTGTGCAAATCCAAAGCAACAAATTACCCTGTAATCTCATTTTTTTGAGCTTTTGTTTTTCAAGCTTGTTTAGGGATTCTCGTTTTTTTGGATAAAAGCCTGTATCGGCTTTAAGGATACGATTGCGTCCAATGACTGCAATACAACATATCAACAGGCCAAATGGCATGCTTGTAATTATCTTTAATATATTGTCCATTGCACAAATTCCTCTTATAAAGTAATCCACAAACTATATCCCCAAAAAACAATGAATGGGGAGCTCAGCCATAATAACCCCCTACCTAAGTACTTTTGTCTGGCTATTTTTTTGTCCTCTTTTGTTAATTCATGCTCTGTTTTAGGAAATAAACGAGCATCTGATTTTAAAATTAAATTTCGTCCAAGAACCATTATGAACAAAATACAAATTGCGAATAACACATTCTCAAGTATTTTTAGAATACCTTCACTCACTCTTAGCGCCTCGGAGATTAAACTTCAGAGTATAAACTGACAAAACAGCCTTGAAGGACCGCCAATGCTATATAATCAAAACTTAAGGTTCAAGAAATTATTTTGAATGCGTCTCCTCAATCGTTACAATATCTGTTAAAGCTTGCTTTTAATAAGCTATTCTTATAAATTACACGCTTGCATGCAGGATGATTATGGTCCCCGTGAATCCCGAAAAGCCAATGACTTTCCACGACTTGATTCAAGCCTTTCACACCTTTTGGGCTAATCAAGGCTGTCTAATTCTGCAACCGTACGACATGGAGGTCGGTGCGGGTACATTTCACCCCGCCACGTTCTTAAGAGCCCTTGGGCCCGAACCTTGGCGTTGTGCGCATGTTCAAAGCTCTAGGCGTCCTGCGGATGGGCGATATGGCGAAAACCCTAATCGCGCTCAATTTTTTCACCAATATCAAGTCGTTATCAAACCCTCTCCCGTGAACTTTCAAGCGCTTTGCTTAGATTCTTTTAGAATGATCGGCATTGACCCTGAAAAAAATGATATTCGTTTTGTTGAAGACAATTGGGAATCCCCAACACTAGGCGCCTGGGGCTTGGGCTGGGAAGTCTGGCTCAACGGCATGGAAACTGTTCAATACACTTATTTTCAACAAGCGGGCGGCTTAGAATGTAACCCCGTCATGGGCGAACTAGCCTATGGAATTGAACGAATCGCGATGCATCTACAGGGAAAGGATTCAATGTATGATATCGTTTGGGCGAACACCCCTGAAGGTCCCATCACTTACGGCGATATTTACCATCAAAACGAAGTAGAAATGTCGACCTATAATTTTGAATTAGCTGACACTGACTTTCTGTTTAACGAATTTGATCACTTTGAAAAAATATGTCAAAAATTGCTAGACAAAGCCCTGCCTCTACCGGCCTATGAAATGGTTTTAAAAGCTTCGCATACTTTCAATTTGTTGGATGCTCGGCGAGCCATTTCTGTTACAGAAAGACAGCGCTTCATTTTAAGGGTCCGCAACTTAGCTCGCCAAGTCGCAGAGTGTTATTACAAAAAACGCGAAGCCTTAGGCTTCCCCCTTCTAAACCAAGGACAAACGCCATGACAATTGCGACTCTACTGATTGAAATTGGTACTGAAGAATTACCACCCAAACACCTAACGCAACTTAGCAGTGCTTTTGCTGATAGTATTAAAACATTCTTAACACAGGCACATTTAACTTTTGGGGCTATTCAAGCTTTCTCAACACCCAGGCGGCTTGCTGTACTGGTTGAGGATGTCCCCGAGCGCCAAAACGACAGTGAACAAACTCGAAAGGGACCGGCTGTCTCGGCTGCATTCAATGAACAAAATCAACCCACTCCTGCAGCTTTAGGTTTTGCTAAAAGCTGCGGCGTACCCGTGGATAGCTTAAGCCGGATCACCCTAGAGGGTGAAACATACCTGGCACTTAAACAACACCTGAAAGGCAAATCACTCCAAACCATACTCCAAGAACAGTTTGCCAGAATATTGCAATCTTTACCTGCTGCGAAAAAAATGCGCTGGGGTTCTTTTAACGAGACCTTTATACGTCCGATACATTGGCTCTGCGTCCTCCACGGCAAAACGATTTTACCCATTACCTGGATGAATATCACAGCATCAAATCAAACGTTTGGTCACAGATTTCATCATCCTCAGGCTATCATATTGCCAGATGCTAAAAATTACCCGGCTCAACTCCTTGAGGCCCGGGTTATGGTCGATCCAGCCGCTCGAAAACGCAGGATAGAAACGCAAATCAAATCCTTGGCTGAAAGTAAGCATGCTACAGCGATTGTTCCGCCCGATCTCTTAGAAGAGGTGACTCAAATCGTAGAGTGGCCTAATGCATTAATGGGGCATTTTAACGCTAGCTTATTAAAAGTACCCTCTGCAGCTTTAATCACTTCCATGCAACACCATCAAAAAAGTTTTGCGCTTCAAACAGAAGATGGCTCTCTTTTGCCGCACTTTATACTGGTTAGCAATGTTCAACCGAATGACCCGAGCGCCATCCTTGCTGGGAATGAGCGGGTCATGAATGCGCGCCTCAATGACGCAAAGTTCTTTTTTGAAACAGATTTAAAGACCCCCCTGCATGAGCATAACAAACGTTTGCGCGATGTGATCTATCAGAAAAAACTCGGCTCAGTTTACGAAAAAGTCCAGAGAATCAGCAAATTAGCGGAAAAAATAGCGCTCCTATTGAATGTCGACCCCCATAAAATCGAAAAGGCTGCTCTTTTATGCAAAGCAGATCTCATGACGGAAATGGTCGGTGAATTCCCTGAACTCCAAGGCTTCATGGGCCAAGCTTATGCGACCTTAGAAGGCATGCCTAAAGAAACTTGTGCTGCGCTGGAAGAGATTTATCGTCCTCGTTTTGCAGGAGACAGACTGCCTCAAACCACAATGGGCCTCATATTAAGTTTGGCAGATAGATTGGACACATTGGTAGGGATTTTCTCAATTGGTGGCGCTCCCACTGGTGATAAAGATCCTTTTGGTATTAGACGTAATGCAATTGCCATCTTAAGGCTTTTGATAGAAAAAGAGCACTCGATTGATTTATATGCGCTGTTAAATGAAGCTCGTGAAGGTTATTCACAAGACATTGATGCCGATGTGCTTCCTGAAATTCTAGCATTCATTCAAGAAAGACTTAAAAGCTGGCTATATGATAAAGGATATGATTTCAAAGTCATTGATGCCGTCATCAGTCTACACCCAACGGATCCTTATGATGCTTATTTACGCATTCAAGCTGTTAAGGACTTTATGTCTCTTCCACAAGCAGAAAGCTTATGTGCCGCTAATAAACGAGTCCGTAATATTTTAACCAAAAGTGAAGATGCGCTGGTGCGTTCACCTGATGCCATTAATCCCAGTTTTTTAGTAGAAGAGGCTGAAAGAACCCTTGCCAACTGCATTGCGGAGCTTGCTCAACAAGTTACTCCTCTTTTAGAACAACAAAATTATGCCGCCGCTTTAGGCCTGCTAGCTGGCCTGAAAGCGCCCATTGATAATTTTTTCGATGAAGTCATGGTCATGGCAGATGATCTCAAAATCCGCAACAATCGGATTACTTTGCTGAACCATCTCTATCGATCATTTAAACAAATTGCTGATATTTCGAGATTATGAGCACATATCCGTTGGTCATATTAGACAGGGATGGTGTCATTAATCACGATTCACCCGATTTCATCAAATCTCCAGCAGAATGGATCCCCTACCCCGAGAGCTTAGAGGCTTTGCGTCTTTTGCATCAAGCGGGTATCAAAGTCGCGGTGGCTTCAAATCAATCCGGCATTGGGCGGGGCCTCTTCAGTGAAGAAACCCTGAATGGCATTCACCATAAAATGATGTCAGCGGTTGAAGCCGCTGGCGGTCAGATTGACAGGATTTTTTATTGCCCGCATTTGCCAGATGCGCGCTGTCTTTGCCGTAAACCACAGCCTGGCCTTTTACTTCAAATTCAATCACACTATCAAGTGAATCTGACTCAAATTCCCGTGATAGGTGACTCCTGGCGAGATTTAGAGGCTGCAATTGCCGTCAATGCGATACCCGTCTTGGTCAAAACGGGAAATGGTGAAAAAACATGGGTCTCTCATCAGGCAGATTTAAAAAATATTGATGTTTTTGATTCATTATTGCATGCTGCTCAAGCTTTACTCAAAAAATAAGAAAGTATTATTTTTATGCTTGACACAACTTTTACTTCATATTCGCCAGATGAATCCGAACCCCGAAACAAACTGATTATTTGGGATGTCGATGACACTTTATTGTCATTACTATTTGATGAGCTAAAAAATCACAGCATTTTGATTCCAATCTTACTGTATATTTCTCATTCTCCAATTTTGAAATCGGCCATTTGCACCAATAGACGCTCTCGCGATGAAAAACCAATAGAAGACGATTTATCTCTAGCTGAATTGCTGGAATTATTAGAGACTTTTGGAATAGAATTTCATCGGACTTTAATTATCACGCTTGGAGATGTTAAAGAAGGCTTAGAGCTACTTCAGCGAGAATACGGAGAGCATGAAAAAAGAAGAGCTGAGGAAGGATTAGTATCTCAGCCACCGTTAAACATTCTGGGAAAGAACTTTCAAATCAATCGACTTCATAATGCTGCCAATATACTCTTTCAAAATCTATTAAATACTGAATCTATCTTTCTAGTTGATGACAACACACGGATTGTCGAGGACTGCATAAAGGCTCAGTATCGTGGCATTCGTGCCACCGATCCTTCTAATTTAACAATAGCCGCTACCAATATTGACTATTTAACCGAGTTAGCAGATCACATTGGCCTCTCAGAATATTTGCATTCTTTAACAATGAATCCAGAATCCCATAGAGCTGACCCGAGTTTACAGAAAATTGCAGCCATTCTATACGGATTGAACACTCAATATATATCGTCCAGCATAACGCCCTGCTTTTTTGCTCCCCTCTTTAGAGCTGACGAAATTGGCCCTGCGGTCATTTCGGCACTAGAACATTTTAAGCTTTATTGTGAAACTCACACTTCAGTTGCATTAAAAAATCGAATTCATACAGCAGCCCACGTTAGCGAAAAAACGAAGCAACGCCAAATAGACTTTCTTGCGGCAGAGTCGCCGCCTGAACCATTCCGAGATGCTATCGTTAGACATTTAAATATTTTGTTACGATGGCTTCAACCCTTTATCAAAACGCCTCGCACATTCAGCGCACCCGCAGCTTGGACACCAAGCTCACGCCTCAGCACAAACAGTAGAACATCTGGTATTTTATCAACTGAGCACTGCAGACCTAAAAGTGCAGCGTTGTCGATTGGAAATTTTCCAATATCTAGCAAAACCGAGGATCCTCCTGCGACAATAACCTGGGCCTACGGGGCTATCAAGCCCAGCGCCTTTAAACCTTTTAATAACGCAGCTAAATCAGATACTCAAGATTTGAGCACAGAACCGAAGAAATTACCTAGGTATGAGTAATACAAGCACATTTTCACTGATTTTTAGAAGCATCATCTTTATGATAGGCGAAGCCTTTGCGACTGTCTTAATAGCTTCTATTGGTCTTTTACTTTTTTTAATGCCCTTTAAGATTCGATATTGGTGGATAACGCGTTGGTCACATTTTGTGATTTGGTGGGCAAAAATAATCTGCGGTATAGAATACGAAATCATTGGCCTTGAAAATTTACCAAAACAAAATGCTATTGTGCTCTCTAAACATCAGTCTGCTTGGGAAACTGTTTTTTTCCAAACATTATTACCACCTCAAACCTGGGTCTTAAAACAAGAATTGTTGTGGATCCCTTTCTTTGGGTGGGCACTTACCCTTTTGGAGCCCATTGCCATCAATAGAAAGCGCAAATCAGCTATCAAACAACTGCAAGAAGTTGGCACTAAGCGCTTGCAACAAGGGCGTTGGGTGATTATTTTTCCAGAGGGCACTCGGGTTCCTCCTGGTAAAAAGCATAGGTACTCACGCAGTGGAGCAGCACTTAGCGCCGCGTCAGGCTATCCTATTGTCCCAATTGCACATAATGCTGGTGAATACTGGCCTAAAAATAGCTTCATCAAGCACCCTGGCAAAATATCGGTTTGTATTGGCCCCTCTCTATCTCCAAAGAAATACACCGTTGATGAGCTGCATCAACATTCAGAGGCATGGATTGAAAACAGAATGAATGAGATCCAAACGCACAAATCTGTTAGATAATGAACTATATTTTTAGTTTGAAATCCTTTGTTGGACCTTCAAATGGTGAAGAAAATAGCATTACTGATAATATGCACTCTGATTGTTTCCTCAGCTCACGCAATTTCTTTTCCAGGACACTCTAAGCAAAAAGCTCAACCAACGCCTGAAACACCAACGAGGGCCTCAGCAACAACAAAGGGGGCTCAATCAAAAGAAGCCTCTATTAAACCGGCGCTCTCTGCTCAGATACCCATAGAACCGCAGCTATCGAACACTATACCGCTTAATTTACTAGAACTTCAGTTCGATCAATGTGTCGAAGGAAATGCAGCACTGGGCAGTCGTCTGGTAGGTTCTTATTGCCAATGTATCGCGACAGAGTACTATCAGAATCTGCCGCATTTAGGTTATTTGCGCTTTTTGGACGGCTTAGCAGCCAAGGAGAAGGATGCTTTAAAATATGAAAAGCAAACGTCTGAGTTTTGTTTTGCTGCTATTGCCAAGATGGTGGGTCCCTAGACGTCTAAGTTGCTGACGTAGAGGGCGTTCTGCTCAATGAATTCACGTCGAGGCTCAACTTGATCACCCATCAGCGTTGTAAAAATCTGATCAGATGAAACAGCATCTTCAATTTTAACAACCAGCAAGCGCCTGGCATTTGGATCCATCGTAGTCTCCCACAATTGCTCTGGGTTCATTTCCCCTAAGCCTTTATACCGTTGGATTTGTAGTCCCTTTTTAGATTGCTCAATCAACCAATCTAATGCGCTTTTGAAGGAAGCAATAGATTGTTTCTTTTCACCTCGGATGACAAAAGCACCTGGCTCAATTAAATTGTTTAGTTTTTCAGCAACACCAGAAATAGTTTGATATTCGCGAGAATCGAAGAAAGCTTGATCTAAAGTATATTCACTCGCAATCCCATGATGCATGACATTGACGTGTGGGAAATATTGATTTCGTGCGACATCATGCCTCAACTCAACTTGATAAATGTGACCATTTTCTTTATGTTCATCAATCTTCGCTTGCAATGCAGCGATCCAGGCTTGCATAGCTTGATGATTAGATAAATCACCCGAGTTAATTAAAGGAATTTCCAATAAATGCGTTAAAACGCTAGAGGGATATCTGTAACTCAAGCGGCGAATAATCGCATTTAGATTCTGATATTCACTAACAATACTCTCAAGCCCTACCCCTCTTATAGGTGGCGCACTAGCATTGACATGTAATTCAGCATCTTCAAGCGCAATCTGAGTTAGAAAGACTTGCAAACCTTCATCATCCTTCACATATTGGGCTGTTTTGCCTCTTTTAACACGATAAAGCGGTGGCTGGGCAATATAAATGTAGCCTCGCTCAATTAATTCGGGCATTTGTCTATAAAAAAACGTCAAGAGCAAGGTTCGGATATGCGATCCATCGACATCTGCGTCCGTCATAATAATGATTCTATGATAACGACATTTATCAGGAGCATATTCTTCGCGCCCTACACCACACCCTAACGCCGTAATTAGAGTGCCAACTTCTTGAGAAGAAAGCATCTTGTCAAAACGTGCTTTCTCAACATTTAAAATTTTACCCTTTAGCGGTAAAACCGCTTGAGTGCGCCTATCTCTAGCCTGCTTTGCTGAACCACCTGCAGAATCACCTTCGACTAAATACAGTTCAGAATTCGCAGGGTCTCGCTCTTGGCAATCTGCCAATTTTCCAGGCAAGCCGGCCATATCGAGCGCGCCTTTTCGACGCGTCATTTCTCTTGCTTTTCTAGCGGCTTCTCTTGCTCTTGCTGCTTCAAGAATTTTGTTAACTATCGCTTTAGCTTCTTGTGGATGTTCCAACAAAAAAGCCTGAAATGAATCAGCAAAAGCAGATTCGACAACCGCTTTCACCTCAGATGAAACCAATTTATCTTTTGTCTGTGAAGAAAATTTTGGATCAGAGAGCTTCACAGAAAGAACGGCGGTTAGACCTTCTCTAGCATCATCTCCGGTTGCAGAAACTTTAGCTTTTTTAAAATATCCCTCTGCCTCCATGTAATTATTGAGGGTGCGGGTTAATGCTGAGCGAAACCCTGACAAATGCGTTCCACCATCTCGCTGTGGAATATTGTTGGTAAAGCAAAATATATTTTCAACGTAAGTATCGTTCCACTGAAGCGCAACCTCGACAGCAATGCCTTGCTTTTGAGTATTGGTGTAACTTACTGTTGGATGAACAGCTGTTTTCTTCTTATTCAAGTATTCTACAAAGGCTTTGATTCCACCCTCATATGAATAAAGATCTGTTTTGCCAGTTCTTTCGTCAAAAAGCTTGATTTTGACACCCGAGTTTAGGAAGGAAAGCTCTCTTAAGCGTTTAGCTAGGAGATCATAATGGAAGCTTATATTGGTGAAAGTTTCTGCGCTAGGTTTAAACCAGATTTCAGTTCCCGTATCTTCGGCATCGCCAACGACGGCCAAAGGTGCAACGGGCTCGCCCATTTTATAGAATTGCTCATGTAACTTTCCGCTTCGACGAATTCTTAATCTGAGCTCTTCGGATAGTGCATTTACGACAGAAACCCCCACACCGTGCAATCCTCCAGAAACTTTGTAGGAGTTATCATCAAACTTCCCTCCTGCATGGAGAACGGTCATAATGACTTCAGCTGCCGATCTACCCTCTTCAGAATGAATGTCTACAGGGATGCCTCGACCATCATCTTTTACGGTTATAGATTCATCCGGGTGAATCACAACATCAATAACACTACAAAATCCCGCCAGAGCTTCATCCACAGCATTATCTACAACTTCAAAAACCATGTGGTGAAGACCAGTCCCGTCATCAGTATCCCCAATATACATTCCCGGCCGCTTTCTAACAGCATCTAAGCCTTTCAGTACTTTAATACTCGAGGAATCATAGGCGGTTTCAGAGGCCATGCATTACTCCAAAGGAACCTTTTTAGGGTGAACAATCCTGCAAAATTAAGCCTCATTTTAACAGAAAACCCATTCGGGCGTGCAATTTTTTTGGCCTTGATGGGATTTTAACAACAGGATATCCACAAGCTAACCCTATGAATTTATCACACTTTTAGTAGTTTTCCCCCACCCTGAATCAACTTGGTTTCACTCGAGGCACTCGTTTTAAAATCACTCGCACTCCTGCACTTTTAGATTCTATTGTTCCACGTGGAACACGAGTCTTTTGAACCCCAGTTCGGGGTTTTTTGGGAACTATCGTCATCCCGCACAGTGGTCATCACACGAAGTGTGTAGCGTCTGATGCGGGAACCAGAATTTTATCAAATCTCAGCTAATAATTTGATTGCTGATATTTTTAAAGACTGAATCGCATAAGCGGCCAAGGCCGCGTGAATAATAGATTCCGCATCACACGCTGCGCACTTTGCGCGCTTATCGCTGTGCGGAATGACGTCATTACAAACCAACCGCGCCTTCAAAAACGCCGAACTGAGGTTTTTGAAACAAGATTATCGCGACCAGCTTAAGATCCTTAGACTATGCTCTCTTCAGGCGATGGGGCCAACAACGATTGAGCAGCGCTGGTTGAATCTGCGTATATAAAATCGGGTTAGAGCCCCTTCTACTTCTTTTGATTTAATTGTTCCACGTGGAACATGAGTCTTTTGAACCCCAGTTCGGGGTTTTTTGGGAACTATCGTCATCCCGCACAGTGGTCATCACACGAAGTGTGTAGCGTCTGAGGCGGGAACCAGAATTCTATCAAATCTCAGCTAATAATTTGATTGCTGATATTTTTAAAGCCTGAATCGCATAAGCGGCCAAGGCTGCGTGAATAATAGATTCCGCATCACACGCTGCGCACTTTGTGCGCTTATCGCTGTGCGGAATGACGTCATTACAAACCAACCCCGCCTTCAAAAACGCCGAACTGAGGTTTTTGAAACAAGATTATCGCGACGAGCTTAAGATCCTTAGACTATGCTCTCTTCAGGCGATGGGGCCAACAAAGATTGAGCAGCGCTGGTTGAATCTGCGTATATAAAATCGGGTTAGAGCCCCTTCTACTTCTTTTGATTTAATTGCTCCACGTGGAACATGAGTCTTTTGAACCCCAGTTCGGGGTTTTTTGGGAACTATTGTCATCCCGCACAGCGGTCATCACACGAAGTGTGTAGCGTTTGAGGCGGGATCCAGAATTTTATCAAATCTCAGCTAATAATTTGATTGCTGATATTTTTAAAGCCTGAATCGCATAAGCGGCCAAGGCCGCGTGAATAATAGATTCCGCATCACACGCTGCGCACTTTGTGCGCTTATCGCTGTGCGGAATGACGTCATTACAAACCAACCCCGCCTTCAAAAACGCCGAACTGAGGTTAAATATGATGGACCTAATCAGCATTAAGCTAATGCCATACCAGCTGGCTCTATAAAACCCTCTACTCTTACGCTTTTTGATTTAATTGTTCTACGTGGAATACGCACCCTTCTAGACCTTGCGCTGCATCCTCTAACTCGCCCTCATCCAGTCCGGTTACAAATACTTGTTCTGAAGTTTTCATGAGTGAGGCTAGGACACGCTTTTGATTGATCGCATCTAGCTCTGCAGCCATATCATCTATCAAGTAAATACATGCTTTAGAGGTCCTACCCTTCAAAAATTCACCAGCGGCCAAATAAAATGCGCATATCAAAAGCTTCTGCTGTCCTCGCGAAAAAATGTCTGTTGCATCAATTCCATTTTGCTTGACGATAATATCTGCTCGATGCGGACCAACTTGCGTAAACCCTCGCTTGAAATCGGATACAAGAGTTTGTGCCAATGCTTTTTCCAAAGATTGAGAGCGATCCCAGCCGGCATTCAACGAGATCGTTAAGCCTTTCAATGGCAGCAATTCATTAATCTGCGCAATACAACAGAGAGAAAAAGTCTTCCAGTAGGCTTCTCGCATTTCAGCGATAGTCTCACCCAGTTCAGCAAGCCGCCGATCCCAAGCCGCCAGAGCATTGGAGCGAACTAGCTGTTTTAATTCAGCATTTCGTTGCTTAAGCACTTTTTGATACTGCTGCCATACTGAGCCAAAAGAATGTTCCACGTGAAACACACCCCAATCTAAAAATTTTCTACGCTCAACAGGCCCCTCTTTCAACAATTTAAAGCTCTCTGGTGAAATAAGGAGTAAAGGCAAAGTTTCTGCGAGCTTTGAAAGCAAACGTGTCCTGTCACCACCAATTTGAATTTGTGCCGGCAAATCTTTTGCTTTCATCAAGCCGCAAGTCACCATGCGCCCCTCTTTCTGAATCTCAGCAAAAACCGTAAAAAGACTCTGATCTAGTTGAATCAAACTATCTAGACGTTGCTCCTTAAATGAGCGCCCATGCCCAAGAGTATAAATAGCCTCAAGCAAGCTGGTCTTGCCAGTTGCATTAGGTCCGATGATTAAGTTGACACCTCGCTGAGGTGTCATATCAATTGAAAAGAGGTTGCGAAAGAATTGAAATTTTAAGCGTGAAAGAAGCATTTATATTCGCATGGGCATGACCACATAGCTATGCATTGTAGCTGAAGCATCCTCTTGGTGTCGTGGTTCAAATAAAACGCTGCTATTGGGATCGAAAAGATGTAAGACAACTTCTGGAGATTTAATCACAGAGAGGTATTCTTGTATGTAGCTAATATTAAAACCAATTTCGAGATCGGGCCCCACATATTGAATCTCAAGCTCTTCTTCTACTTCATCTTTTTCAGCATTTGTTGCTTGCACTTTCAAGTGGTTTTCAGAAAACAAAAAGCGAGCCCCTCTAAATTTGTCTGTAAATAAAACAGCAACACGCGCTAAGGCTTGCTTAAATAATTCTCGACTTAATACAGCCTCATGTCCAACCGCTTGTGGTAAAACACGTTGATAGTTTGGGAATTTTCCTTCAACAAGCTTGGTTGAAAAACTGTAACTTGTTGAAATAGCTCTCAAGTGGGAATCACTAACCACGATCCCCAGATCTTCTTGCTCTTCAGAAAATAAGCGTTCCAACTCAAGAACAGCTTTACGTGGAATAATAACGGATGCTGGCTCAGATAGAGGCCTATCAATCGGCAATACATGTGTTGCCAGTCTATGACCATCCGTTGCAACACTTCTAACCTCATTAGAGGAAAACGTTAATAACAAACCATTCAAATAATAACGCACATCCTGTTGTGCCATTGAAAAGCTGGTGTATTCAAACAGTTGGCTTAAAATACGAGAAGAGAGCGACAACTCTATCTGTCCTGGGCCCTCTTCTAGCTTTGGAAAATCTGCTGCGGGTAGGCACGCTAAACTAAATCGACTGCGACCGCTTTTAATCGTTGCCTTGTTGTCATTGAATGCAAACTTAATTTCAGCTGCATCTGGTAAGGCTCGACAAATATCGACCAACTTCCGAGCAGAAACCGTTGCCTCGCCAGGCTCAGCCTTATGGACCAACGGAACGCGAGCAATAATCTCAACTTCTAAATCAGTGCCAACCAAAGATAGAAGCTGACTCTTTACTGTCACCAATACATTTGACAGTATCGGAAGAGTTTGCTTCTTCTCAACCGCGCCCACAATACGCTGCAAAGGGCGATAAAGTGCTTCTCGGGCAATGGTAAACTCCATTTGAAGGCCCTCTAGGTAGATAAAATTCGGATAAGATTAGAATAATCTTCCGCAATATCCGGATCGGTTCCACGCAGAGCCTTCACGGTTCGGCAAGCATGCAATACTGTCGTATGATCACGTCCGCCAAAAGCATCTCCAATCTCTGGGAGACTATGGTTGGTTAACTCTTTACACAACGCCATCGCAACCTGTCTAGGTCTCGCAACAGAACGGTTTCGACGCTTAGAGAGCAAATCAGCGACTTTAATCTTGTAATACTCTGCTGTGGTGCGCAATATATTCTCAATAGAAACCAATTTATCTTGCAGTGCCAACACGTCTCTTAAAGCGTCTTGAACAAAATCTAAAGTAATTTCAGAGCCTGTAAATTTCGCATTCGCTAAAACCCGCTTCAAAGCGCCCTCTAGCTCCCTAACGTTTGAGCGAATACGCTTCGCAATAAAGAAAGCAACTTCGGGTGGTAAATTCATCCCAGTTTGCTCAGCCTTGCTCATCAGAATTGCAACTCGGGTTTCTAACTCAGGGGGCTCTACCGCGATAGTCAATCCTGAGCCAAATCGAGACTTCAGCCGCTCTTCGATACCATTGATTTCCTTTGGGTATCGATCAGAGGTTAATATAATCTGTTGTTGGCCTTCTAACAAAGCATTAAAGGTATGAAAAAACTCTTCTTGAGATCGCTCTTTACCTGCAAAAAACTGAATGTCGTCGATTAACAGGGCATCCACAGAACGATAAAACCGTTTAAATTCATTGATCGCATTGCTTTGAAGCGCTTTAACCATGTCGGCTACAAACCGTTCTGAGTGCAGGTAAACAACTTTAGCGCCCACTTTATTCGCCAAAATCTGATTGCCTATAGCGTGCATTAAGTGCGTCTTACCAAGACCTACACCCCCATAAAGAAATAAAGGGTTATAGGCGCCCCCAGGATTTTCAGCGACCTGTTTTGCCGCAGCTTCTGCAAGCTGATTCGACTTGCCCACCACAAAATTCTCAAAAACAAAGGTAGGATTAAGATTGGATTGATGATTAATGCCTATCAGCTCAGGCGCAGATTCTTTAGGGCGAACCTCACCGACTTCTGGCAACACAACGGGGTGCGCCTGCCCAATTCCGACCACAACGCGCGGGGATCGGCCCTGGTTGATTTCTGTTAATAACTGGGTGATACGCTCTAGATAATCCTGCATGACGCCATCCAACACATATTGGTTGGGCGCCCAAAGGGTTAACGTATCCCCGTTTGTTTCTGCTTGCAGGGGGTTAATCCACTGATTGAATGATGGTTGTGCAACCTCTTCTTTGAGGCGCACTAAGCACTGCTGCCAAGCTAACAAATCCACAACGACTGACTCTCCTACTCTCGCACTGGGTAGTAATAAAATTAAATGTGAAACAAAAGATAGACTGCTAGCTATTGAGAGGTAAGCTACAGGGTCTCAGTTTAACCTCCTTCATTCGACTTATCCACACTGTAATTTTATTAACAAGGCAATACTTATCCACAGGATCCTGAGGATAGCCTGTATGAAAAGCCCGTTAAACGCGGGTATAACTTACTCAGTTATGCACAACCTGCTCATTGAATCTTTTTTATACTCAGGTTTCACACCGGCTTACGACATGAAGTCCCTAACTTCACCCACAAGATAACCAATTGAATTGTTGATAAATAATATACTTATCCACAGATATTTCGATCCTCATAACTATCATCATTGATCATACTTATAAAATATTTTTTATAATTACCCGACGTTTTTTTGGAGTGTTTAGTGAAGCGATCCACAAGATATAAATAAAGGCTGTGGAAAACATCCGGGTAACTTAGGGTAAATCTTGTTAAGAAGTGAGGGGGTTACCCCCAACTTTAGGAACTGCAGAAATTATCCACAGGTTAGGCGGCGAATCATACAGACTTCATGCACACCCTTTTATTGCAACTAAATAATTGAATTACTTGAGTTTTTAGAGTTATCCACTCTAAAACCGCCCCTTAAACATCATAATAAGTTTTCACATATCTTTTTCTTTATTTAAGATTAGTTATTCACCATTTATCCCACGTTGACTTCACTTTCTACGTGGCATATAGTCTAGTCCCTCAAGTTATAGACTTTTTTAATTTAGCTGACTCAAGAGTTAAGAAGAGAAATTTATCATGAAAAGGCCATTTCAGAGAAAAAGCCAAAAACGCCGTGCACGCGTACATGGATTCAGACAAAGAATGAAAACTAAAGGCGGTAGAAAAATTCTAGCCCGTCGTCGTGCTAAAGGTCGTGCGCGTTTAGCTCCAACAGGTGGAACAACAAAGTAGCTGACGAGTGGTCACTTCTAAGCTGAATGCCTTTGCTTTCCCTAAAAAACACCGACTGAACACACCGTCCGAGTTCAGTCGTGTTTTTAGCAAGCCTAAAAAGCTATACGCAAAGGGTTTAACTGTTTTATATATCGAAAACGGTTTAACCTATGCTCGACTGGGCATGGCTGTTGCCAAAAAACATGCGAAGCGCGCTGTGCTTAGGAATAAAGTTAGAAGACTAATTCGTGAGAGCTTCCGAGGGCACGCCATCCATCTTGCAGGCTTTGATGTCGTGATATTAGCTAACAGGCTTATCAAGTCCGATGAGCTTGGCGCATGGTTCGAGGAATTACCGAATAAATGGCAGCTGATAGCAAAGCAAAGAAAGTCACAATCGCAATCATTAAGTGCTATCAATATGCTTTAAGCCCATTATTTGGGCCTTGCTGCCGCTTTTATCCTTCTTGTTCACGTTATAGCGTGGAAGCAATAGGCACCTTTGGTGTGATAAAAGGGCTTTATTTGACCTTTAAGAGAATAATGAAATGTCATCCCTTTCACCCAGGGGGATACGATCCGGTACCAACGAGAGCGACGAAGTAAATTATGGATGCACAAAAAATCAGACTTTTCTTATTAATTGGCTTGTTTTTACTTGGTTTTACCCTTTATGGGACCTGGCAGCAAGACTACCCGACAGAAAGTCAAACTAGAGAGACTCAGACAGAACAATCTGTTGTACCTCAGGCGTCAAACCCTTCAAGCAGCCGAGATCCTGTAGCGGCAGAGATGGCTCAGCCTGCTCTATCAAAACCGATTCTTGTTGAGACCGATGTTGCAAAATATCAAATTGATTTAAATGGAGGTGATCTGATTCGAGCGGAACTTATGAAGTATCCAGAATCAGAAAAGCAGCAAGACAAAGGATATTTATTGCTTGCAGAAATGGATAAGCGTCATTATGTTGCGCAAAGTTATTTAATTTCAGATAACCACGTTGGGCCAGATAGCTATACCGGACAACGAGGACAGTTTAGAGCACAATCGGAAAAATATGTCCTCGCAGCAGGCCAAAATGAGCTGATAGTTGACTTAGTTTTAGAGCATCAATCCGATCTGAAATTTATAAAGCGCTACCATTTTTATGCCAATCAATATTTGATTGATGTTGAATACATTATCGAAAATAACACTCCAAATCCTTGGAATGGAAAGCTTTTCTACCAGCTCAAGCGACAGTACGTTGGTGAGAAGAATGGATTTATGGGAGTGCAATTGTACCAAGGTGGTGCATATTTCACCCCTGAAACCCCTTTTAATAAAATTTCATTCGACAAAATGAAAAAACAGCCTCTCAATACTGAGATTCAAGGGGGTTGGGTTGCTTTGCTAGAGCATTATTTCCTTTCTGCTTGGATCCCTGACGCTACTAAACCTTATCATTTCTATACCAAGGTAGAGAGTAGCGATGTCTATAAAATAGGCGCTTACGCTGAGGTGAACGCCTTGCCACAGTCTACAGCTCGAATAAAAAGTCGATTGTATGTTGGACCAGAAGTGATAAGCGATCTGAAAGAGATTTCACCTGGGCTCAACTTGACGGTTGACTATGGTATTTTGTGGCCCATCTCTCAACTGCTATTCTGGTTACTTAAGAATATTCACGAGTTTGTTGGGAATTGGGGGGTTGCTATTATTCTGGTGACCATGGTGATCAAGCTTGCTTTCTATAAGCTATCCGCCGCTAGTTATCGTTCCATGGGGCATATGCGTCGTGTTCAACCGCAAATTCAAGCCTTAAAAGAGCGTCATGGGGAAGATAAGCAACAATTTTCCCAAGCGATGATGGCCTTATATCGCAAGGAAAAGATTAACCCCTTGGGCGGGTGTTTGCCTATATTGTTGCAAATCCCAGTATTTATTGCGCTTTACTATGTATTATTAGAGAGCGTTGAGCTCCGGCAATCACCGTTTATTTTCTGGATCACGGATTTAGCATCTAAAGATCCATTTTATATATTGCCTCTTGTAATGGGGGCAACGATGTTTGTTCAGCAAAAGCTTTCGCCAGCACCACCAGATCCGATGCAAGCTAAAATGATGATGTTAATGCCCATTGTTTTCACATTTTTATTCATGGGCTTTCCTTCTGGCTTGGTATTGTATTGGACGGTTAATAATATCTTGTCTATCCTGCAACAGTGGTATATCACTCGAAGCCTTGAAAAAGAAGGTTTGAAGCGTGCATGAAGGGTTTTATGCAGATATTCAAGAAACCATTGTCGCGGTAGCAACGGCTTCTGGGAAGGGTGGGGTTGGCATCGTACGATTGTCCGGCCCGCTTGCCGCTGAAATTTGTGAGCGTGTTATTGGATGCTTGCCTAAGCCACGTTTTGCGCATTATGCCGCCTTCCAAGATATTGATAAAACGCCGATCGATTTCGGATTGACCTTGTACTTTAAAGGGCCACACTCATTCACTGGAGAAGACGTTGTAGAATTTCAAGGACATGGTGGACCTATTGTTCTCGATCAAATGGTGCAACGCTGTATTGCTTTGGGCGCTCGCTTGGCTAGGCCTGGAGAATTTTCGGAACGCGCATTTCTAAATGGGAAAATTGATTTAGTGCAAGCCGAAGCGATTGCCGATTTGATATCAGCCAGCACGGTTGCTGCAGCCAAGAGTGCATTAAACAGCCTTAAAGGTACTTTTTCAGAACAGATTAAAGTCCTGGATAAATCAGTGGTTGATATGCGTATGTATATTGAGGCTGCGATAGATTTTCCAGATGAAGAGCTGGAGTTTATAAAGCATGGACAAATTCAGCAAAAGTTAGAAGCGGTATTGAAAACCCTGGAGGCTCTTTTTAAAACAGCAAAACAAGGTGTTTTGCTGAAAGATGGGATGACCGTTGCGCTGATTGGGGAGCCTAATGTTGGCAAGTCATCGCTGTTAAATGCACTTTGTGAGGAAGAGGTTGCGATTGTTTCTCCTATCCCTGGGACCACGAGAGATTTGGTGAAAGAACAAATCAATTTAGATGGGATTCCATTGCAGGTGATTGATACGGCGGGTATTAGAGATAATGTTGATGCGATTGAGGCAGAAGGCATTTATAGAGCTCAAAGTCGCATTGCATCGGTTGATAAAATATTGTGGATCACCGACAACCAATCTACCACCCCACCAGAACAGTTGAGAGCTATCCTTGAACAATATCCTGAAAAGGTGCTTCAGATTATTAATAAAATCGATATATCTGGTCAACTCCCCGGCCATAGACAGGGCGCTATCTTTATATCGGCTAAAACACGCGCAGGTATTACGAATCTAAAAAAGGCTTTAAAGGATGAAAGCGATTCGCAGCAGGCTGAAAGTATTTTTATTGCAAGACGCCGTCACATTGTCTCTATTTCCTTAGGTAAAGAGCATATTGAAGAAGCTTTAAAGTTACTAGAGCAGAGGTTTTCCGGAGAATGCATTGCTGAGGAACTACGTCTGGCGCATTTGGCGTTTTCTGAAATTACCGGGGAATTCAGGGCGGACGATTTACTTGGGAAGATATTTTCTGAGTTTTGTATAGGAAAATAATGAGATGATAAGTAATGAATTTTCCAACTCATTTTGATGTCATTGTAATCGGTGGCGGACATGCTGGAACGGAGGCTTGTCTAGCGGCTGCGCGTATGGGCGCAAAAACCTTATTGTTAACCCATAACATCGAAACGATCGGGCAAATGTCGTGTAACCCCGCGATTGGGGGCATTGGAAAGGGACATCTCGTCAAAGAAATTGATGCCTTAGGTGGCATTATGGCGATGGGCGCTGATCGAGCGGGTATTCAGTTCAGACGGTTGAATGCCAGCAAAGGCCCCGCCGTACGGGCAACTCGAGTTCAAGCGTGTCGTGCGCTTTATAGACAAACTATTCGAGAGAGTGTTGAGGCGCAGGAAAATTTAACGGTTTTTCAACAAGGCGTTAAGGATTTAATACTTGATCATCATCACGTGAAAGGTGTTGTTACGGAGATAGGCCTTTGTTTTTATGCCCAAACAGTTGTATTAACTGTTGGTACATTTTTGATGGGCAAAATACATGTTGGAGAAGCCAAAGCGGTTGGCGGCCGAGCTGGGGATCCTGCATCAATTGGTTTGGCAGAATCTTTGAGACGACTACCCATTGAAGTGGGGCGCTTAAAGACGGGAACACCTCCTAGAATAGATGGAAAAACGGTTGATTTTGCTCAGTTTGAAATTCAGCCTGGTGATGAGCCTAGGCCTGTTTTTTCTTTTTTAGGGGATTTGTCCCATCATCCGCGTCAAGTGCCATGCCATATTACTCATACTACTGAAAAAACTCATGAGATTATTCGTGGCGCTTTGCATCGATCGCCCATGTATTCTGGAGATATTGAAGGTATTGGGCCGCGATATTGTCCGTCTATTGAAGATAAAATCGTTAGGTTCAAAGATAAACTAACGCATCAAATTTTTGTTGAGCCAGAGGGGCTTCATACACAAGAGCTTTATCCTAATGGTATCTCGACCAGTTTGCCATTTGATGTTCAGCTTGATTTTGTCAGAAGCATTATTGGCTTTGAAAAAGCCCACATTACAAGGCCCGGATACGCGATTGAGTATGATTTTTTTGATCCCAGGCAGTTACAACCGACGCTAGAAAGCAAATTTATCAACAGTTTATTCTTTGCTGGGCAGATCAATGGAACCACCGGTTACGAAGAAGCTGCGGCACAAGGTTTGATGGCAGGAATCAATGCGGCGGCTAAAGTGCAAGGTAGACCACCTTTTACGTTGCGCCGAGACCAAGCTTATATTGGGGTTCTCATTGATGACTTGATTACACATGGAACCTTAGAGCCTTATCGTATGTTTACCAGTCGGGCAGAGTATCGATTAATCTTGAGGGAAGATAATGCAGATTTAAGGTTAACGCGACTGGCAGCCGAGTATAATTTAGTTTGTGAGCGCAGAATTCATGAGCTTCGCAACAAGGAAGAGGGTGTGAAAGCCTATCGCACCCTACTGAAAGAGGTGCTTATACGACCAGATTCTGAGATAGGGCAAGCGATTAGCCAACTCACAGGGCAGCCGTTGGCGCGGGAATATCATGCTGATCAACTTCTGGCTCGGCCTGAAATCACTTTAAAGCTCCTAAAACGGCAACCAGATATTCTAAAATTGAGTGAGCGATTTTCTGAAGCTGTTGAGGAACAAGTTGAGATTCAAACTAAATATTCTGGCTATATTACAAGACAAGAAAAAGAGATTGAAAAATCTATCAAATTTGAGTCTTTATGGATCCCCGCAGATTTTGACTATAAAGGGGTGTCTGGTCTATCTCATGAAGTGATTGAAAAGCTAAACAAAGTTAAACCGCAGACCTTGGCGCAAGCTAGTCGGATATCAGGTGTCACACCCGCCGCAGTTTCGTTATTGCTCGTTTTTATTAAGAAACACAAGTCAACTGTCGATATTATCTTGAAAGAGGAAGCTTAATGACCTTCTCTCTGTTTAAGTCAGATATTATTAAAGGTCTGGATGTATTAAATCAAAAGGCTTCACCATCTCAGATCGAACAACTCTGTGAGTTTCTAAGATTGATGCAAGAATGGGGTCGGGTTATGAATTTAACCTCGATTATAGAGCCTCGACAGATGGTGGCCAGGCATATTCTTGATAGTCTTTCTATCGCACCTTATTTGTTTGAATCGCCTATACTAGATGTGGGTACGGGTGCGGGGTTACCGGGTATACCGCTTAGCATTATGTATCCAGATAAGAAATTCACCTTACTTGATAAGGTCAACAAGCGCATACAATTTTTACGTCATGTAAAACAGATTTTGGGGCTCAATCAGGTAGAGCTTCGGACTGAGCGGGTTGAATCCCTCACAGATATTTGGTTTCCATGTATAGTTTCGAGAGCATTTGCGAGAATTGATAAGTTGATTCAATCGAGTGGCCATCTCTTATCAGAACGAGGTAGGATTTTGGCAATGACTGGTCCCGTCTCCACAGAGGTCTTAAGTGCAATTCCGCAGGGGTGGGTTATCAAGGAAAATATTTGCTTAGAGGTGCCCTGGATTGAGCGAGATCATTTTTTAATCTGGATAGAGAAATATGAACAGTAAGGTAAGGTAGTTGAAGTAATGACTACGAAAATATATGCGTTTGCAAATCAAAAAGGTGGTGTTGGTAAAACCACCAGTTGCATTAACTTAGCAGCCTCGCTTGCATTTTATCAGCAACGCGTGCTCGTGCTTGACCTTGATCCACAAGGCAACGCAACTATGGGGAGTGGCGTTGACAAGGGATCTGTTGAGCTGTCAATGAATGATCTGTTGCAAGGCATGACGAACATTCAAGATGCGATTATTCACCAAACGCCAGCAGGGTATGATCTCATTCCAGCCAACAGTGATTTAACGGCTGCAAATGTAGTCTTGATGAAGCGGGCCGGCGCTGAGCTTTCTCTAAAGAAGGCCATTGAAGCCGTTCAGGCGGATTATGATTTTATTCTGATGGATTGTCCGCCTTCGTTAAGCATGTTAACACTCAATGCTTTAGTCGCAGCAGAAGCTGTGATTATTACGATGCAATGTGAATATTTTGCTTTAGAGGGATTAACTGATTTAATCAATACAGTCACCGAGCTTCAAAATAGCGTGAATCCGAGTCTTGTTGTGTATGGGATTATACGCACGATGTTTGATCCAAGGAGTCGATTGTCTGTTGAGGTGTCTTCTCAACTGATAGAGCATTTTGGAAATAAGGTTTTTCAAACAGTTATTCCAAGAAATGTGCGCCTAGCTGAGGCGCCAAGTTATGGTTTGCCAGCGTATTTATATGACAAGAATTCTCGCGGTGCAGCCGCGTATTTGGCATTGGCAAGTGAATGGTTAAAGCGCGTGAAGGCTGAAGCAATGCGCGAGATGAAAGCGTCAGAGGAGGCGTTGGCATGAAAGGCGATAGGGATGATGGGCAAAATAAGCGTCGTGGTTTAGGAAAAGGACTCAGTGAATTATTATCTGCAACCATTCAATCCGTTGCACCGCCTGAGCCGCTCAAGGACGATGTTGCTGCCTTGGCGATTACAAGCACATCCGAATTACAAACATTGAAAGTAGAAGATATTCAAGGTGGCCCATTTCAACCCAGAAACAGTATACGGCATGAAGGGATTGAACAGCTTGCTGAATCGATTCGAGCTCAAGGGGTCATTCAACCCATTATTGTGCGCGCTAAAAAAATGGGTGGTTATGAAATCGTTGCGGGCGAGAGGCGTTGGAGAGCTTGCCAGCTCGCGGGGTTAACCCATATTCCAGCGATTATCAAAGATGTGTCCGATGAAGTGGCGCTCGCTATGGCGTTGATTGAAAACATTCAACGCGAGGATTTAAATCCTATCGAAGAGGCAAAAGCGCTCAAGCGTTTAGCAGATGAAATGAATTTAACGCATCTGGATGTGGCTGAAGCTGTTGGCCGATCTCGTGCGGCTGTGACAAATTTGATGCGCTTGCTTTCTTTGTTGCCCGAAGTGCAACAAATGGTTGAGTCCAGACAATTAGAAATGGGGCATGCTAGAGCCCTGTTGTCAGTGAAAGGTTCGATGCAGCTTCAAATTGCACAAAGCATTGTTTCGAGAGGGTTGTCGGTTCGCGAAACAGAGCGGATTGTGGCCCGTTTTCAGGAAGAAGTTGGTGAAAATCATGAGGAAGTGATCCAGGCCTTCAGCAAGGATCCAAATATTTCTCGATTAGAGCGAAATTTGGCTGAGCGCTTGGGGGCGCCCGTTGCGATTCGACATACTCGTAAAGGGAAAGGAACGGTAGTGATTCGTTATAATGATGTTGATGAGTTAGAGGGAATTTTGGCTCATCTAGGGCCCGTTGAAAGAGAAGTTTAGTTGTATTAGGCAGCCCTGTTGTAGATGTCGAAAAAGGCGGTTGTATTTCCTTTAAGTTTATTGTCTCAACAAGACGACATGGCTGCTGTGCACTGTTTTCGCAAGCATGGCCTGGATTTGCTTTCTTTGGTATGGTCTCTTCGTCCTGGGGGCGCATTAAAGTCAACGATCAATTCATATCGATTAGGTTATCTGACGACTGATGACTTTAGAGATGCCGTCCGCGATATCTTTCCTAAATTAAATATTTCTGATGAAGAATTTGACAGTGCTTGGCAAAGTCGACTTAACCCGATTGAAAAAATCGAGGATTACTACCAAACATTTTCTAAGCTTCAAGCGGAAGGTCATCGAGTTGTATTAGTCGCAGGCACTAATGAGCTAGATTTTCGATTTCATCAACAGGAAGTTAAGCATTTTGCTCAAGATGAGCCTCGGTATTTATTATCTTACCAAACACACCTTATAGGTCATGATCTATTGAAACTAGCGTATGAGCAGATCAAAGCAGATGGCGTTCAGGCTGAGGATATTGTGCAGGTCATGAGCGAGCCCATCGCCCCACAAGCGCCGCAAGGTGTTCAGTGTCTTAACCCTTTAGCGTGGACCGCATATTTTATTGAAAACGTTTTCTTTCAGCAGAAGTACAGCGTTTATGAGGGGTTGCGGACTATGGCTGAAAATGAAGGAATTACCCTTTATACCTGGCCTGTGGATAAATCTGTTGATGAGGCGTTGATAAGTCTGGAGGAGACACTACATGCTGCGTTGACGGATCTTGTAGCAATTCAGCCAATTGAAGCATTCGAGCCTGTAGAGTTAATGCCAATTCTTCCCCTATCAGAAAATTTCCTTCCACCAATAACTGAAGCATTGCAGTCAAACCATGGCTAACTAAGAATTACGTAAGTTCCGTTGCTCAAGCCGTTTGATCTAAGGTAAGAGCGTATGAATAGAAATTTCTTCAATTATATTGGGATTGCCCAACCGCTAGGATCAGCGGAAAGAGAATTCTAAAAAAAGTGCCTCATGAAATATAACCCACTTGTTTTATCACTGCTTTTATATGTTTTGTCTATACACAATGGCGTTACTCTAAATAAGGATGAGTTATTTGAAGGTACCTGGGACGGTGTGGAGGTGATGGGGGGCAACGATCAACAGGCAAGTTTAGTAAGAACTTTAATACCAATTAAGATAGGAGCATCGTTTTCGCCTGACAAAGACAATTTGAAACTATGGTGTGAAGCAGTCAAAAAAAAAATAGACTCAAGTATAAGTTGCAGTATTATTGGATATATAGAAGGTAAGTATTATTTCAATGTTGAGATCCTTCCTCGCGACGCCAAAAAAGATAGATTTCGAAAAATACCAATGAACTCAAAAAATATAACAGTACCAACAAGTTTGAGCATACTTTACAGTAGTTGGGAACAAAAATTAACAGACCTTATGAAGCAAGGGGCTGTTCCAAAGCAATTTTACAAGGACGGCTATTTGCAGTGTAGCGATCATGAATTACAGCTTATTGCTAAAGATTTAGCTAAAAAGACACCTCAATATACTGATGTTCTTCTTGATATACTTCGTTACTCTCATGACTTTGAAGAGAGGATAAAAGCGGCAACCTTAATTTCTTGGTCTAAGCATCCTGATGATGTTGTTATTGTTATTATCAAAGAGAATTTATTAAATGACTCAAGTGCTGGTGTTCGTAATGAATTAACACGTTCTTTTTCCTATTTGATCAATGATGTGAGCAATCAAAAAATATTAAAAAAAGCCATTTCAGCTCTTTGTGAGCAGCTAAACTTACCTTACCACAGTGATAGAACTAAGGCGTTAGCAGCGTTGATTGCTCTCTCCCAAAATAATGTAAATTTGGCACCCTTTATGAGTTGTGAATGTAAAGACACCCTTTCATATATCGCTGCAAGGAGTATATTGCCCAATGTGGGGGGGGGGGGGCTGCTAAAGAAGTTCTGGCAAGTGTAAATAATGAAAATACTCATCATTACTAACGGAAAGGATGATCATGCAAGAGTTGTTGCTGATGGATTAGAAAGAAGAGGATGTACCCTAATCCGATGGATGTCAGAAGAATTCCTCTTCAATCAAAAAAGCAAGCTGCACATTGGTGCTACTGGTCAGATTTCATCTAAAATTAATTCCAATAATTTAACAATTAATTTCGAGGAAATAGATGTAGTGTGGCTTAGGCGCCCAGCCTATCCTCGTATGCCCAGAAATATTTCGAACCAGGATAGGCGCTTTATTATCGATGAAAATCGAATAAACCTCAAAACACTCTGGTTTATGTTAGAGAAAATGGCTAGATGGGCAAATCCCTTCAGTTCCGCGCGTATTTTTTGTACGCTTGGCTGAGGCGAGCAGCTATTCAATAGCGGTTGCATCAGTTATATCCCCCGATAAATGAGTCAGCTGAATAATAAATGTATGCTCATCCGAGTCTCTGAGTTGATCAATAAGGGCTGTGCCAGTATACTTTGCGCGCAGCTTAGGCCGCCGCAATCAGTCAAAACCGCGTGAGAACAAAGTTGAGAAACTACAACGATGCTTATCGAATTGTTATGACCCAGCTCTTTGCTGTCGTCGTCCTATTCCCTTTTGTTCAATTATACTGGGATCGGGCAACCGCCATATCTGTCACCCTGGGTGGCCTTATTTGTGTTCTACCTAACTTATTCTTGTATCGGTGCATGTTTGCGCATTTTGGAGCACAAGCAGCACAAAAAATACTTCGCGGTTTTTATTTTGGAGAGTGCTGCAAGATTCTGCTCACAGCGGTTCTCTTCTCTATTGCATTTAACGTTCAAGGGATCTTGCCAAAGAGCTTGTTGATGGGCTTTGTTCTCACCCAAGGCTTTTTTTGGTTTGCACCCCTCATTGTTGTTTATGTTTTACCAAGGGTAAGGGCGTTGGTTTAGATGAATACCCATGAATTAACAAGCTCAGATTATATTGTTCACCATCTCACGAACCTTAAATATGGTGAAGGGTTTTGGACATTTCACTTAGATACCATCTCTGTTTCCTGGGTGCTGGGGATTCTTTTTCTGGGGGTGTTTGTTTTTGCGGCGCGTCGCGCAACCGCAGGGGTGCCGGGGCCAATTCAAAATTTTGTAGAGGTTTTATTTGAATTTGTGGACAAGCAAGTCAAAGAAACACTGCATGCCAAAACCACGTTTATTCCACCACTGGCCCTGACGATATTAGTCTGGGTCTTTTTAATGAACTTAATGGATTTGTTGCCGGTCGATTTGATTCCCCAGGGCTTAGCGTTATTGGGGGTGCCTTATTTCAAGGTGGTTCCCACCACTGATCCTAATCAAACCATGGCCATGTCGATTAGTGTCTTTCTTTTGACTATTTTTTATAGTTTTAAGGCGAAGGGGTTTATTGGATTTGGCAAGGAAATATTTTCTGCTCCCTTTGGCCCTTGGTTTTTTCCATTTAACATAGCACTTCGCATTGTGGATGAGCTCGCTAGGCCTTTATCACTCGGGCTGCGTTTGATGGGTAATTTATATGCTGGAGAGCTGATATTTATTTTGATCGCGCTCTTGCCCTGGTGGGGCCAATGGCCGTTAGGTTGGATTTGGGCTGTTTTCCATATTTTAGTTATTACGTTACAAGCATTCATCTTTATGATGCTCACGATCGTGTATTTGAGCTTGGCGCATGAAGATCATTAGTTTTAGTTTTTAGTTATTGTTCATTTAGAGTAAAGCGTAGGAGTCATAATGGAAGTTGCACAATTAGTCGCAAATTTACAAGGTATCACCGCAATTGCTGTGGCCATGCTTATTGGTATGGGCGCTCTCGGTACGGCAATCGGGTTTGGTTTAATGGGCGGTAAATTTCTGGAAGGGGCGGCTCGCCAACCAGAAGTCGTACCGATGCTTCAGGTTAAGATGTTTATTATTGCGGGTCTCTTGGACGCAGTATCCATGATCGGCGTTGGTGTTGCGTTATATTTCACATTCGCAAGCCCATTCTTAGCTGAGCTACTGAAGCACGTAGGCTAAGGAGAAGCACTGTGAGTATTGGTGCAACGCTTCTAGGGCAAATGATAACATTTTTATTGTTTGCTCTTTTTACCATGCGCTTTGTTTGGCCGCCGATTCAGCAGGCGCTTGCTCAGCGTCAGGCCAAGATCGCGGATGGTCTGGCTGCTGCTGAAAGAGGGCATCATGATTTTGCCTTAGCGAAAGAAAGTGCAGCTAAACATCTCAAAGAGACTAAGCTTGAAGTTGGTCGTTTAATAGACGAAGCCAAGCGACAAGCTGATAAGATTATTGATGAGGCTAAGCTGCAGGCACGAGAAGAAGGGCAAAAGCTCATCAAGAAGGCCGAAGCCGAAATTGAACAGCTGTCCCGTCAAGCCAGAGACAGCTTGCGTGATGAGGTGGGTGCAATGGTTTTGTTGGGTACCGAGAGGCTTTTGGAAAAGAATCTTGATGCATCAGCCCACCAGCAGCTGTTAAAACAATTAGTCGAAGAGTTGTAATCGATATGGCGAATTTGTCCAAAATAGCAAGACCCTATGCGAAAGCCATATTTGAGCTCGCACGTCAGAAAAAAGACTTTAATGTGTGGTCTGAAAGTTTGCAATTTCTCAGTATGATTGCATCCGATCCGGTTGTTATTGGGGTAATGAAAGATCCAAAATTTGCTAGAGAAAAGCTAATTGAGCTTTTCTTGAGCATTCAGCCCGATATTCTCAATGAAGACAGTAGAAACTTGATTCATGTTCTGGGTCGTTTTCGCCGTTTAAGCTGTTTGCCAGATATCTCGAGTATCTACGAGATCTATAGAGCGCAAGCCGAGCAAGTGATTAAAGTCACCTGTGTCTCAGCTGTGTCATTGGAGTCAAGTTATCAACAGCTTGTGCGCGAAAAGCTTTCAAAACGTTTTGAGCGACAAGTTGAACTAGATTGCCGCATCGATCCAACCTTGATTGGCGGTGCAGTGATCCGGATTGGCGATCAAGTGGTTGATGGATCTGTCCGAGGTAGGCTTTTAAGCCTGAAAGAAAATTTAGTGTCGAAGTGAGTGGGTAAAACGAGTTAACTATGCGATTAAATCCTTCTGAAATCAGTGAAATCATTCGTCAACGTATTGCAGACACTTCGGTGGATGCTAAGACCAAAACCATTGGGACAATTATTAGCCTTGGCGATGGTATCGCGCGTATTCATGGCTTGAAAGACGTCATGCAGGGGGAGATGATCAAGTTCTCCGAGAATACTTATGGCATGGCGCTTAACTTAGAGCGTGATTCAGTTGGTGCTGTGATTTTGGGTGCAGCAGATCATCTCGCGGAAGGGCAATCTGTGGAGTGCACTGGGCGGATTCTCGAAGTGCCCGTAGGTGAGGCGCTTTTGGGGCGCGTTGTCAACGCATTGGGTGCTCCAATTGATGGTAAAGGCGAAATCAAAACCACTCAAACCTCACCTATTGAGAAAGTTGCGCCTGGCGTTATCACTAGAAAATCTGTAAGCCAGCCTATTCAGACCGGATTGAAAGCAATTGATGCGATGGTTCCTGTAGGGCGTGGTCAACGAGAATTAATTATTGGCGACAGGCAAACGGGTAAAACTGCGATTGCAATCGACACGATCATTAACCAAAAGGGTACTGGGGTTAAATGCATTTATGTTGCCATTGGCCAAAAGGCCTCTTCGGTTGCAGCGGTGGTTAGAAAGCTAGAAGAACATGGGGCTATGGCGCATACGATTGTCGTTGCAGCGACTGCAGCTGAGGCTGCGCCGTTGCAGTTCATTGCCCCCTATGCTGGCTGTGCGATGGGTGAGTATTTCAGAGATAAGGGTGAAGACGCTCTCATTATTTATGATGACTTAACAAAGCAAGCTTGGGCTTACCGCCAAGTCTCTCTCCTTCTAAAGCGTCCACCTGGACGTGAAGCTTACCCAGGCGATATTTTCTACTTACATTCACGATTACTTGAGCGCGCAGCGAGAGTCAATGAAGAATATGTGGAAAAGATGACCAATGGTAAAGTGAAAGGTAAGACGGGTTCACTAACCGCGTTACCTATTATTGAAACCCAAGCGGGAGACGTATCTGCATTTGTTCCCACTAACGTGATCTCTATTACCGACGGTCAGATTTTCCTTGAAACTGATTTATTCAACTCTGGTATTCGTCCTGCAATTAATGCCGGTTTATCGGTTTCGCGAGTCGGTGGTGCTGCCCAGACAAAAATTATTAAAAAGCTTGGTGGTGGTGTACGTTTAGCGTTAGCCCAGTATCGTGAGCTTGCGGCTTTTGCCCAATTCGCATCTGACTTAGATGAAACGACCCGTAAGCAGCTTGAGCGGGGCCAACGCGTGACTGAAGCGATGAAACAGAAGCAATATTCACCTTTGTCGGTGGCCTCTATGGCGTTGATTCTGTTTGCTGCTGAAAAAGGCTACCTAGATGAGGTGCCGATCAATAAAGTGGTTGGCTACGAGTTGGCTTTGCATGATTTCGTTAAGCACAAGTACTCAGAGCTCATGGCGCAGGTCAATAAAGATACGACGTTGGATGAAACGGTTGAGAAAGCATTCACGGAAGTATTAGAGGCGTTTAAATCAACCCAAGTGTGGTCATAACATAATGTCTGGCGCAAAAGAAATCCGTTCAAAAATTAAGAGCATTAAGAGCACGCAGAAAATTACGCGGGCTATGGAAATGGTCGCGGCTAGCAAGATGCGCAAAGCACAAGATCAGATGCTGGCCTCTCGTCCTTATGCTTCGCATATCCGTGAGGTTATTAATCATGTCTCTAAGGGTGGTCAGTCGGAATATCGGCACCCTTATCTTGTCGAGCGAGAAGTTAAGCGCGTAGGCTTGATTGTCATTTCCAGCGATCGAGGACTTTGCGGCGGCCTGAATGCTAATTTGTTTCGGACATTGATTCAATATATTGCTGATTGGCGCACACAAGATGTGGGTCTCGAGTTTGCTGTTATTGGTGGGAAAGCCCAAGGCTTTTTCAAGCGAATGGGCGGTAGTTTACTGGCCGCGAAGACTCACCTTGGTGATGCACCCAGTGTTTCAGAGGTGATTGGTCCGGTTTCATCCATGTTACAGGCTTACTTGGATGGAAAAATTGATGCTGTTTATCTAGCTTACAATCGATTTGTTAATACCATGACGCAGCGTCCCACCCTTGAAAAATTGTTACCCATGGTTGATGTTGGCGAGCCAGCGGAAAGACCGCGAGCGGATACGCCAACTGAACGTTTGCCTTATTGGGATTATTTGTATGAGCCTGAGGCTAAAGAAATTTTAGATATTCTATTGCGGCGCTTTATTGAATCGCAAGTTTACCAGGGTGCAGTTGAAAATTTTGCTTGTGAGCAAGCTGCGAGGATGGTTGCTATGAAGAGCGCATCTGATAATGCAGGTCAAATTATTGATGATTTACAGTTGGCTTTTAACAAGGCAAGACAGGCCGCCATTACCAGAGAGATTTCAGAAATCGTATCTGGGGCTGCGGCAGTATAAGCATAATAGTTTTAGAGTGATGAAAGGCAAAGAATGATGAGTACAGTTAGTCCGATTCGTGCAACAGGTGAAATTGTTGAAATCATTGGTGCGGTAGTGGATGTTGAATTTCCCCGTGAGCATGTGCCGAAAGTTTACAATGCTTTAAAAGTGAAAGACGGTGGGTTAACCCTGGAAGTGCAGCAGCAGCTCGGTGATGGCGTTGTGCGTACTATTGCTATGGGATCAACGGATGGTGTTAAACGAGGTGTATCCGTTACTGATACCGGTGAACCTATTCGGGTTCCTGTTGGACACAAAACATTGGGCCGCATCATGGATGTCTTGGGTAACCCTATTGATGAGGTTGGTCCCATTGAAGCTGAAACGCATATGGCGATTCACCGTGCGGCACCTTCGTTCCAAGATCAAGCTGTGAGTGAAGAACTATTAGAAACCGGTATTAAAGTCATTGATTTGATTTGTCCCTTTGCTAAAGGCGGTAAAGTCGGCTTGTTTGGTGGTGCTGGCGTTGGAAAAACCGTTAACATGATGGAGCTGATTCGTAATATTGCGATTGAGCATAGTGGTTATTCTGTGTTTGCGGGCGTGGGTGAGCGAACCCGTGAAGGTAACGACTTTTACCATGAGATGAAAGACTCCGATGTTTTGGATAAAGTGTCCCTCGTTTATGGCCAGATGAATGAGCCACCAGGAAACCGCTTGCGAGTTGCATTAACCGGGTTAACGGTTGCGGAGAATTTCCGAGATGAAGGCCGTGATGTACTTCTCTTTATTGACAATATTTATCGTTATACGCTAGCCGGTACGGAAGTATCCGCATTGCTAGGCCGTATGCCCTCAGCGGTAGGCTATCAACCGACGTTGGCCGAGGAGATGGGGCGTTTGCAAGAGCGTATTACCTCTACCAAGACGGGCTCCATTACGTCTATTCAAGCCGTGTATGTACCAGCGGACGATTTAACCGATCCTTCACCGGCAACTACATTTTCTCACTTAGATGCTACGGTGGTTTTGTCTAGACAAATTGCAGAGCTTGGTATTTACCCCGCTGTGGATCCTTTAGATTCAACTAGCCGACAGCTTGATCCGCTGATCGTGGGACAAGAGCACTATGACGTGGCGCGAAAAGTGCAGGGTACCCTACAGCGATATAAGGAATTGAAAGACATTATCGCCATCTTGGGTATGGACGAGCTTTCCGAGGAAGACAAGCTCACCGTTTCTAGAGCGCGTAAAATTCAACGTTTCTTGTCGCAGCCTTTCTTCGTTGCTGAGGTGTTCACAGGATCTCCTGGAAAATATGTTTCCTTGAAAGACACGATTGCTGGATTCCAGGCGATCATTCAAGGTGATGTGGATAATTTGCCAGAGCAAGCGTTCTACATGGTCGGTGGTATTGAAGAAGCCATCGAAAAAGCGAAGAAAATTAAGGGCTCATAGGACTATGGCGATGACGATCCATTTAAGCATTGTTAGCCCGGAAACAGAAATTTTCTCAGGCAGAGCAACACGAGTTTTTGCCAGGGGTGTTATGGGGGAATTAGAGATTGCTCCTTTTCACGCGCCGTTACTCACTCTCTTGTTACCAGGCCCCGTTCGTTATCGTCGTCAGAATGAAGAAGATGAATATGTTTATGTCAGCGGCGGCATTCTAGAGGTGCAGCCCGATATCGTTACCGTATTGGCTGATGTGGTTGTTCGAGCCAAGGACATTGATGAAGCGGAAGCCCTCAAGGCAAAAGAGCGCGCTGAGGAAATGCTTAGAGATAAACAAACTGATTTTGATATTTCATTGGCACGTGCTGAATTGGCAAGGGCGGCTGGAATGTTGAGGGCCTTGAAGGAACTCAGGCGTCATGTGAAAGGTTAAGTAGGTTAACCAGCAAACGGAATTACTGATATAAGGGTGGCATAGGCCGCCCTTTTTTCTATTTTAGTTAATAATCAAAATTAAGGAATATCGAGTCGGATGGAATTAAGTATTGTTGTGCTTGCAGCGGGACAAGGAAGTCGCATGAAGTCGCCCCTACCAAAGGTATTGCATACCATTGGGGGACGGCCGATGCTCGATCATGTTTTAAAAACAGCTCGTGCGCTTGAACCTAAAAAAATAATCGTTGTGCATGGTTTTGAAGGAGAGCAGGTTCGCAAACATTTTTTGCATTTTGATTTGGATTGGGTATTCCAAGAAAAGCAATTGGGGACGGGGGATGCGGTGGCAACCGCTTTGCCTTTAATCCCGCTTAATCATCGTGTCTTAATTTTATATGGCGATGTACCCATTATTGCGATTGATACTTTAAAACGATTGCTTAGAGCAACACCACAAAATGCAGTAGGTCTTTTAACCGTGAATGCAGCTGATCCAACTGGGCTTGGCCGTATCATTCGAGATTTGAATGGCGACATTATTCGTATTGTTGAAGAGAAGGATGCGAATGAAGCGGAAAAGCAAATTCACGAAGTGAATACAGGTATTTTTGCAGTTCCTTCTGGCTTGCTTGCAAAATGGTTGCCTGCGCTTGAAAACAATAACGCACAAGGTGAATACTATTTAACTGATATTATCAGGTTTGCCGTTAAAGATCAGGTGCAAATTATTTCAACAGTCCCCAGTGTGCCTGAAGAAGTTTTGGGTGTGAATGATAAAGCGCAGCAAGTAGCTTTGGAGCGGTTCTATCAAAAACGTCAAGCACAGCGTTTAATGAGCGAAGGTGTTTGGATTGCTGATCCCTATCGTTTTGATTTGCGCGGTGATTTAGAAGTGGGTGAGGATGTTAAATTAGATATCAATATTGTATTAGAAGGCCGTAATAAAGTTGGTCGCAATACAGAAATTGGACCAAATTGTTATATTAAAAATTGTGAGATTGCCGATGATGTTAAAATTCTTGCAAATTGCCATTTAGAGAATGCAACGATAGCAAGTGGCTGTGTTGTTGGACCTTTTGCTAGATTGAGGCCAGGCACTATATTGGCTCAGAAGGTTGGGATTGGTAATTTTGTTGAGATTAAGAATACTAAAATTTCAAGAGATTCTAAGGTCAATCATTTGAGTTATTTGGGCGATGCCAAGGTGGGTGAGCGTGTCAATGTTGGGGCTGGGACCATCACCTGCAATTACGATGGCGCACATAAACATCCTACGATTATTGAAGACGATGTGCACATTGGATCGGATACACAGCTTGTTGCGCCGGTGGTTGTGAAAAAAGGCGCAACCATTGGTGCGGGCTCGACATTAACCAAAGATGCAGAAGCTGGTGTGCTCACAGTGACCCATGCTTTAAATCAAAGGCCTATTAAAGGATGGAAGCGCCCTATCAAAAACAAAACCGATTTAAATGAGGAAGATGCATCATGTGTGGAATCACAGCGGGTGTAGCTGAGCGCGATGTCGCGCCAATATTAATCGATGGTTTGAAACGTTTGGAATATCGTGGATATGATTCAGCGGGTGTTGCTTTGCTAACGCCGGCGAATACCTTGTTGCGCATGCGGATTGCAGGCAAAGTTCAACAATTGTCTGAAGCGATGGTGCAAGATCCAATTGCAGGAAAAGTAGGTATTGCGCATACCCGTTGGGCAACTCATGGGAAGCCAAGCGAAGAAAATGCACATCCTCATGTTTCAGGCGATAATATTGCATTGGTTCATAATGGTATCATTGAAAATTATGCCACTTTAAAAAGGGCGCTCATTGAAAAAGGGTTTGTGTTTAGTTCCCAAACAGATACGGAAGTTATTGTTCATTGCTTAAGCGATTTTATGCGGCAAGGACATGACTTGTTGGCAGCAGTCCAAGCAACTGTCAAATTATTAGAGGGCGCTTATGCGCTTGCTGTGATTTCCAAAGAAACGCCAGATAGAGTGGTCGTGGCGCGAGTGGGCAGCCCGCTCGTGATTGGCATGGGTATAGGCGAGCATTTTGTGGCTTCCGATCCGTTAGCGTTATTGCCGTTGACGCAAGACTTTGTATACCTGGAAGAAGGGGATGTAGGTCAGATCTTTGTAGATCGCTTTGAAATTTATGATGAAAAGGGTGAGCGTGTTAACCGAGCGCAGCGAACGATTCAATTAACAGCAGATCATGCTGGTCGAGGCACCTTTAGGCATTTTATGCAGAAGGAAATTTTTGAACAACCCAGGGCTCTCCAAGCAACTTTGGCAGGTCGGTTGAATGATGAGTCTATTCAAGATGACATTTTTGGTGCGAAAGCCTCAGTCATTTTTGATCAAACGAAACAAATTCAGATTGTTGGGTGTGGGACGAGCCTCCATGCTGGCCTCATCGCAAGGCATTGGTTTGAGACATTCGCAGGGATCCCTTGTGTCGTCGATCCAGCCAGTGAATTGCGATACATGGAAAAGAAAGTTGTGCCAGGGACTTTATTGGTGGCTATTTCTCAATCGGGTGAAACGGCGGATACCTTGGCTGCAGTTCGTCATGGTGAGCAGGAACCCTATTCTGGGCGTTTAAGTATTTGTAATGTCCCAGAAAGCGCTCTCATTAGAGAGTCTGATCTTTCTTTTCTCATTCAAGCCGGCCCTGAAATTGGGGTGGCTTCAACGAAGACATTCACAGCAACCTTAACAGCATTATTGCTATTGCTGGGTTGTCTTGGGCGCCGACACCATTTTTCTGACGAAAAAGAGATTGAATTAATAGAAGCTTTAAAGCAAATACCGCTCCAAGTGGAGGGCCTATTAAAGTTAGATGCAGCGATCCAGAGTTGGGCTAAACATTTTCATGATAAGCAACACGCTTTATATTTAGGGCGAGGGGCCTATTATCCCGTTGCGTTGGAGGGGGCCCTGAAGCTTAAAGAAATTTCTTATATTCATGCCGAAGCCTACCCTGCCGGCGAACTGAAACACGGCCCCTTAGCCTTGGTAGATAAAGATATGCCAGTGGTGGTTGTCATTGCCAATAACAAACTACAAGATAAACTCAAGTCAAATCTACAAGAGGTGCGCGCTCGGGGTGGAGAACTATTTGTCTTTGCTGAAAAGGGTGTGGAGTTGGAGCCCGACCCTCATACCCATGTCATTGTCTTGCCACAAGGATCACCTTTTACGTCTCCGATCTTATGTTCATTACCGCTTCAGCTACTGTCTTATCATGTGGCTGTTTTGAAGGGTACGGATGTCGATCAGCCGCGCAATTTAGCAAAGTCCGTTACTGTGGAATAAATGATCCAATATGTGTGGGCGTTTTGCGCTGGTTGCGAGTGAGTCTGAAATTGTAAATCATTTCCATTTGAAAACAGCCTTCTCAATGCGCCCGAGGTACAATATTGCTCCTGGCGCTACCATCCCAGCAGTATTGCCAGGGGGGCGCGTCGAATTTTTTGAATGGGGATTTACTCCAAGCTGGCGCAAAGTGGAGGAGGGTAAATTACCGCAGCGCTTTATTAATGCTCGCATAGAAAGCATATTAGATAAACCAACCTTCAAACAAGCTTTTAAGACCCGTCGTTGTTTAGTGCCAGGAAGTGGTTATTTTGAATGGAAGCAAATCCATGATAGGAAGCAGCCCTTTTATATTTTCTCGGAACAACAGCCGCTGTTAGGATTGGCTGCTATTTGGGAGATGTGGAGGGCACCTGAAGGTCATCATTTGGAAACACTTGCCATTATCACTAAAACTGCTGATGAGAATCTACAAGCCGTGCATGATAGAATGCCAGTCGTGATCGCAAAAGAGGATTATGCTCATTGGCTGGATCCGAAAGCGAATACAGATGCGCTAATTGAATTATCGAACAAAACGCTTGTTAAATTCAAATTTCATCCAGTTCCGACAGCGGTTAATAACCCGCGATTTGATCAAGCAGCTTGTATCGAATCACTATAAATCGCCTCAAAATACAATAACATTATATTAGGGGGTTTACTTGTGATAAGGGAATGGGCATAATCGCCACTTCAATTTTTGATTTATACTCTTCACAGCTGAATTTTCGGGGGTCTTGCCTTCGCGATTCTCATCGCAGTCATGTATTTTCTATACACTCCTGCGTTTCGAACGCTCGGCGCCTACCCAAAAAATCATCTGTTATGAGTATGGTTTTGTTTGTATTTATTTTACGGAGAAGTCAATGACAACCATTAAACGGAAAAAAAAGGCCGTTACTAAAAAAACAGCTGAAAAAGTGAAAGTAACCGCTGAAAAACAAACCCGTTCTGAGATTTATCAAGCGATAGCAGAAGAAACAGAATTAAAGCGTTCACAAGTCGAAGCCGTATTTAGCTCTTTAAGCAAGTTAGTTAAAAGCCACATGAAGAAGCGTGGTTCCGGCGAAATTATGATTCCGCAACTGGGTTTAAAGCTCAAGCGCGTTCGTCGCAACCCAACCAAGAAGCGCAAGATGGTTAGCCCATTAACCGGGATGGAAGTTGTGATTCCAGCTAAACCAGCTCGTGATGATATCAAAGTGATTGCCCTCAAAACATTGAAAGAATCACTTTCTGCTTAAACTTAAAATGAGCAGAAGCATAAGCCCCCTCTCACGGGGCTTATCAATCACCGCCCTCCCCCATTTCTTTCTTGAATTATCATGTATCAATCAGCCATAATGGCTAACGCGCTGATGCAATTAAAGATTTTATGCTTCTTTTGAAATAGAAATGGAGTTCTATTCACTGTGGTTGCTCAAACAACAAAAAAACGTTCTTTATACCCTCTTATTTTATCTTCAACGATTTTTTTAGGTCATCTCAATGTAGCTCAAGCCGTTGTTCAAAATCTCGCCGGTGGTGGTGACGTTAATAATGGGGAAGTCGTCAGATATACTGGCCCCGCTGGGCAAGTTATTCGGCTAAAAGCAGGGGAAGCCTTCGGTTTGCCAGATGCGGCTGATATTGCCGGAGGATATCCTGTTGCCAATAGCTTGATTACAACCCATCCCGGACAAGGGATTGCAAAATTGGAAGGTGGCCTGATTGGTGCAGTCATTGCACCAGGCGCGCTAGGGCAAGCAACCAGCCCGCTTGAGCAAATTGTATTTCATACGACAGCAGCTAATAAGGGAGGGGGAATTTTAGGAGAGGTTTTTGCAAATAATATTGAATTTTCAGGCGTAAATCAAGGAATTTTTGATATTTACAGCAATGCGACCGTTACCGGTAACATTGATTTTAAAGTCGGAGTAGATCACTCCCTAATTTTTGATAGTACAAATGGTGATTTGATAATTACCGCCAATGATATTCAAAATAAAGCTAACCCAGGCTTTGGTTCCTTGTTCTTCACAGGAACAAACGTGATTACCCTGAATAGTACAGTGGGAGTGGGTGGTGCGATAAATTCTGTTGACGTTTTGGAGGGGGTTGCCAATGTAAGCCAGGATATCGCTGTAGGAGATCTCATTATAGATGGCTTTGCCCCGTCTGTATTAACTATCAATGCGCCGATAACGATAACGGGTAATCTCACGGCGAGAAGGCTTTTTTCTTCTGCGCTGAATATTGGTAGCAACCTCGTTACAGTGACAAATAAATTAGAACTCCCTGGCGCTTTAGTCGTCCAAACTTCTAATGCAATTTCAACAGCTTTGGGTAGTCCTGGGAAAGGGCATCTTGAAGTGGGGGGGGGTGCAAGCAATGATCCTCGTTTGACTTTGAGCGTTACCCCCATTGGATATATTGGTACTGGCAATATTGCGTTGGTTCACTCGGCAGCTGGCGGCGGAGTATTATCCGATATCCCGGTTGAACAAATTAATGGGCAGTCTGCAGTTCTAAAATTTACAGCGGTGAATCGAGCCGGTGCTAACACTCATTTAGATCTCATTACCATTCGAACGCCTTATATTTCAGAGGTGCATCGCTTAAATGATCAAACGATAGGTCTGGGGGGTGCGCTTGAAATTGAGGGCGCGGCTGGACGATTAGCGGCTCTAAATCCTGACTTTGAAAATTTTATTGGATATGTTGATCGCTTGCCAAGCTCTACGGCAGTGAGTGCTGCTCTCAGCACGGCGGCACCAACGATGAATGGCGCAATCTCTCAGGTGGCGCAAACCATTGATGGACGAGTGATTAAAAACATTGCGAAGCGAATCGCGCAGGTTGCCTCAAATAAACAGGGTGTTTATAACACAGGCATGAGTGTGGGCGATATAACAGCTGCTTGGGGTGTTTGGGGCGATCTTTTTGGGAGTGATTTTAGACAAAGTAAGCGCAATAATATAGAAGGATATGATGGGAATTTATGGGGAATGACATTTGGCGCAGATAGATTATTTAATCATGATGCAATTCGAGTAGGTATAGCCGGAACCTATGCGAGAACAAGCATCGATCATGATTTGGCAAACAACACAACGGATATTGATTCATTTCAAGGCATACTCTACGGCGCTTGGACTGATGAACCTTGG
The DNA here is from genome assembly GCA_046348545.1 of Gammaproteobacteria bacterium. Taxonomy (GTDB): domain Bacteria; phylum Pseudomonadota; class Gammaproteobacteria; order Berkiellales; family Berkiellaceae; genus JAXMEB01. The sequence continues at coordinate 583,615 of JAXMEB010000003.1, read as the reverse complement.
CGTATTCAGGGAATGTTGGGGGCTTCATATCATGACTATGAGCAGCTTCGTAATGTGATTGTCGGTAATACGAGATTTGGCACGGCTTTAGGGGATTATTCATCTTGGGAATGGCTGGCGAACGCAGAAGTCGGTTATTTTCAAAAGAATGGTGCATGGACGGTTATTCCATCTGTTTCATTACGTTATAGTCATTTAGATATCGAGCATTACATGGAAACTGGCGCGGGTGGGTTTAATCTAAGCGTTCAAAATGAAAATCTGAATGCCTTATTTGCTGGGTTTGGGGTAAAACTAGAATACGATTATGTTTATAAGGGCGATCGGATCGTGCCTGAGGCTCATGTGAATGCATTTTATGACTTCATTGGTGAGCGCCAAGAAGCTAACAGCAGTTTATTCGGAACCGGAGCAGCTTTTAATTCCAAAAGTTTCTATCCAGCCAATGATAGCTATGAAATAGGGGCGGGTGTTAATTTCTACACAGGGCCCAATGCATTATTGAGCATTAACTATGATTATCATTTCAAAAAAGATTTTCATGCCAACACAGGCTTTTTAAAGATACGATATGAATGGTAATTATTGATAAAACCTCAGTTCGGAGTTTTTGAAGGCGGGGTTGGTTTGTAATGACGTCATTCCGCACAGCGATAAGCGCACAAAGTGCGCAGCGTGTGATGCGGAATCTAGTATTCACGCGGCCTTGGTCGCTTATGCGATTCAGCCTTTAAAAATATCAGCAATCAAATTATTAGCTGAGATTTGATAAAATTCTGGATCCCGCATCAGACGCTACACACTTCGTGTGATGACCGCTGTGCGGGATGACGATAGTTCCCAAAAAACCCCGAACTGGGGTTGATAAAGATTGTTAGTGTGCAGAAAAACTGCACACTAACATTCATCTTTTAAAATGAGATTTTAGACCTTGCCAACAATCGTGATAATCCTTTTGCAAGATCTCACCTTGAAGTGCAAACCGTGAAGGATGCCAGGGATATCGACTCTCAAACATAAATGCGAGTGTTCCGATTTGTTTTTCAGCCTTTAAAGAGGCGTTCGTTGCGGCTTCAAAAGACGCTGCGTCAGGTCCATGTGCGGACATAATATTGTGCAAACTGCCACCGCCAGGCGCAAACTCATCAGATTTTGCATCATAAACACCTTTAATCAACCCCATGTATTCACTCATGATATTGCGATGATAGTAAGGTGGCCTAAAGGTATTCTCTCCCACCATCCAGCGTTCTGGGAAAATGACGAAATCCATATTCGCCACACCTGGCGAATCGCTAGGTGACGTCAATACCGTGAAAATAGAGGGGTCAGGATGATCGAAGCTCACCGTGTTAATCGTGTTAAAATGATTCAAATTGTATTTGTAGGGCGCATAATTTCCATGCCAAGCCACCACATTCAGTGGAGAATGATTCAGTTCAGCCACAAACAACTTGTGATTTAATTTACAGAGCAGCTGAAAAGCCCCTTTTTTTTCTTCAAAATGCGCAGTGGGTACTTTAAAATCTCGTGGATTGGCAAGCCCATTCGCGCCAATAGGCCCTAATGCGGGTAGCTGAAAGGGCTCGCCGTGATTTTCGCAAATATAACCTCTCACTTCCTTGTCAATCAGTTCGACCTGGAATTTGACGCCTCGCGGGATGACGGCAATTTCTTCGGGACTGACTGTTAAGCGTCCGAATTCGGTTTTCAATAAAAGAGATCCTGTTTGCGGCACAATCATCCACTCGCCGTCTGCACTATAAAAGTAAGTTGAGGGGCTATTGTGATTCGCGGCGTAAAGCAATATTAAGCCGCCTTGCTGAGACAGTGGGCAGCCATTTTTTAGAAAGGGCTGCAAACCCTCTATAAAGTCAGTAGGCTTTTTTGGAAAGGGGAGTGGATCCCATCGCAATTGGTTCGGAGATAATGCCGGAAACTCGGCATTTGAATCTATATGAGAATGCGCCTGAGGTTGAAACGCCCCTTGTACTACAGAAGGCTGAATGCGATAAAGCCAACTACGGAGATTTTGATGTCTTGCGCGAGTAAATGCACTACCCGTGAGTTGCTCTGCATAAAGGCCGTAGGGTGGCTTTTGAGGGGAATTTTGCCCTATCGGTAGAGCCCCTTTTAACGCCTCCGTTTCCCAGTGAGCGCCGATGCCTGAAAGGTAGCTTAGATCTTGATTCATGATAACTCCTTACATAGAATGTCGAGACCAGCATGCCTGCCTCAAATGATGCTTCTCTTACTCGTAAAACCATTTAAACATAATTTGGATTGATAGATATGGGTGAAAAACGCACACACATTTTATTGCCCATAGCTATGTTTGGTATAGCGACTTTATTTTACCTCTACGAATTTTTACTACGCGTCGCGCCGAGCGTGATGTTTGCAGAATTGATGGAGGATTTCCAGCTGGATGCTCAAAAATTTGGCATATTATCCAGTAGTTACTATTGGTCGTATGCTGCGCTGCAGCTACCCATAGGTGCACTGACTGACCGATATGGTCCTCGTCGTTTACTGACGTTTGCCATCGTTTTGTGCGGCGCAAGCACTTTTCTTTCTGCTTTTACAAGTAGTTTCTATGTGGCGTGCTTATTACGCTTTTTTATTGGTGCGGGCTCAGCATTCGCATTTATTTGTTGTATGAAGATCATTGCAACTTGGTTTAGAGCCAGTTTATTTCCCTTGATGACCGGACTGACATTGACTATTGGGACCTTGGGTGCAGTTGCAAGTGCCCCAGTTTCTTATTTTCTTAATTTCGTTACCTGGCAAACTCTCTTTATGTGGCTAGGAGGCATTGGATTCGTGATGGCGATATTCGCTTGGTTTCTGATCAAGGATCACAACCCGGATCATCCTGAGGCAGATGCTCAACCAGGGAATCATTTAAGTGTCTGGACCTGTTTAAAAGAAATTGCAAAATGGCCACAGAATTGGTTGGTTGCTTTTTATTCTTTTCTTGTGACAGCGCCTACCGACGCTTTTGGAGGGGCTTGGGGTGTACCATTTCTTGCGCATGCGCACCATGTCGCGCGAGATCATGCTGCATTAGCTGTTTCAATGACTTTTCTGGGGTTGGCGTGTGGAAGCCCGTTTATGGGATGGTTAACTGGGCGATGGGGTAGCCGCCGTAAGCCAATGTTTCTGTCTTCTGTGATTGCATGCGTCATTTTAGTGACCTTAATTTATATCCCAACTTTGAGCGCAATTGGTGCAGGATTACTTTTTTTCCTATTTGGATTCTGGGGTGTGTATGTTTTAAGTTTTGTGGTCATCCGTGATCTCAATTCAAGCCAATTTGTTGCAACTGCCGTCGGTTTTGTCAACATGCTCTCTATGGTTGGGAGTGCTTTGCTCACTTATTTGATTGGCGCAGTGCTAGATGTTGTCCGCTCGGGTGAGATAATTGCGGGTGATCCTGTTTATACCTCGGGAGACTATCATCTTGGTCTCCTAATGGTTCCTGTCTTCTACGCGATCAGTGCATTGCTGGTTGTTCCTTTTATTAAAGAAAGTGTGAGTCTACAAAAAAAATGATTTCTATCGAAGAACTTCTTATGGTGCTCAATCCCCAACAGAAGGAAGCGGTCACCTCAAAAGCAACCCATTTAAGAATTTTAGCAGGTGCAGGCAGTGGCAAGACTCGAGTATTGGTTCATCGTATTGCTTGGCTCATGGCCAATGAAAAAATTTCACCGCATCGTATTTTAGCGGTGACCTTTACAAACAAAGCGGCCAAAGAAATGCGCGAACGGATTGAAACCTTAATGGGGCCAATGGTCCGTGAGTTATGGGTCGGCACGTTTCATGGTCTAGCGCATCGTATTTTGCGTCAGCGTTACGAAGAGGCGGGTTTGCCTGAAAATTTTCAGATTATTGATTCGGATGATCAAAAGAGATTGGTTACACGAATTATTCGCACACAGGGTTATGAGCAGGATGATCTAGAAAAACAGGCGGTCAGCTTTATTAACCGTCAAAAAGAAGATGCAAAACGTTATCGCAATATAGGCCCTATTACTTCTCCAGATCAAAAGTTGCTTGCTGAGATCTATCGTTTGTATGAAGAGCATTGCCAACGAGCAGGATTGGTTGATTTTGCGGAATTATTATTTAGAGTCTATGAGTTATGGCAAACGAGAGCCGATGTTTTAAAATATTATCAGGATCGTTTCAGCCATGTTTTAGTCGATGAATTCCAAGATACGAACTACCTCCAATATCAATGGTTGAAATTAGTGTGTGGCGCTGACGAGATCACGATTGTGGGAGATGATGATCAATCTATCTATGGTTGGCGTGGTGCTAAAATCGAAAATATCCACCGATTTTCACAAGATTACCCCACCGCAGAAACGATTCGATTAGAGCAAAATTACCGGTCAAGTGCGAATATTCTCAAAGCTGCGAATGCGTTGATCGAAAATAATGAGACGAGATTAGGAAAAGCGCTTTGGACAGAAGCAGCGCAAGGTGAAAAGCTAAAGTTATATGGTGCTTTTAATGAGTTGGATGAGGCAAATGTCATCGTTGATCAAATCAAAGATTGGCAAGCATTGGGCCGTCCTTTAGAAGAAGTAGCGATTTTGTATCGATCCAATGCTCAATCTCGGGTATTGGAGCAGGCTCTTAGGCACTCTAACTTGCCGTACCGCATTTATGGGGGGCTTCGATTCTTTGATCGCGCCGAAATTAAAGATATTTTGGCTTATTTGCGTTTAGTGCTGAACACCAAGGATGATCCTGCGTTTGAGCGTGTGATCAATGTGCCTACGCGAGGGATTGGTGAGCGAACACTGATGGCAATTCGAGAACAAGCTCAAGCCAATCAGCAGTCGTTGTTTGAAGCTGGGCAGTTATATTTAACAACGTTGTCAGCCGGCCGTATTGCCAGTGGATTACGTTCATTTTTTGAATTAATCGAAAATTTGCAAACATTACTACAAACCGATGCGTTGCCAGCATTGGTTGAAAAAACCGTATCTGAAAGTGGAATGTGGGCGTTTATTCAAAGTAAGCCTGGTGAGAAAACGCAAGCGCGTCTTGAAAATATACAAGAATTGATTGTGGCAGTTCAGCAGTTTGATGATGGGATTCAAGCACATACGGCCGAGGTCAATCAAGAGACCAATACCCAATTAAGCAGCTATACACTCCCTATCTTTCTTTCTGATATTGCATTAGATGCGGGCACAGAAGAAGGGGAAGGTGACAAAACTGGTGTTAATCTCATGACCCTGCATTCTGCAAAGGGATTAGAATTTCCAATGGTTTTTGTTTCAGGCATGGAAGAAGGCTTATTTCCACACCATCGCTCTATGTATGACCCTAATCTTTTAGAGGAAGAGCGAAGGCTGTGTTACGTTGGCATGACACGAGCCATGGAAAGGCTTTATTTAACTTATGCTCAAAAACGATCGTTTGCTGGTATGCATGGGCATCATAAGCCATCTCGTTTTATTGGAGAAGTGCCGCCACAATTAATTGAGAAGATCGATTTTCAATCTTTTTTTCAGCCTGCGCCATTTCAAACCCCTAAATCGACTAAATCAAATACCTTTGTTGTTGATAACTTGCCTTTCAAAATTGGGCAGAAAGTTTTTCATCAACGCTTTGGAAAGGGCACCGTGGTCGGCGGAGACGGTACCGGTGATAAGGCGCGTGTTCGTGTTGACTTTGCACAAGGCGAGCCAAAATGGTTAGCTTTGGCTTATGCAAAATTAGAAACCGTAGATTGAGTATTTGATGATGGGTGATGTACCGCATGCCGAGTTGGTATTAGTAGATGGATCGTCTTATTTGTTCAGAGCCTATCATGCGCTGCCGCCACTGACGACTTCAAAGGGCGTTCCAACAGGCGCGATGTATGGCGTGCTCAACATGCTTCGTAAGTTGATGGTTGAGCAAAAGCCTCAATATGCCGCTGTGCTGTTTGACACTAAAGCCAAAACATTTCGCCATGAAATGTACAAAGATTACAAGGCTAATCGCCCTGAAATGCCGGAAGATCTGGCGGTACAAATTAAACCGTTACATGAAACGATTCGAGCTCTAGGATTGCCTCTCTTGGCAATAGAGGGTGTTGAGGCTGATGATGTGATTGCAACGCTTGCGCGTCATGCTAAGGCAAAAAATATTAAAGTATTAGTTTCAACTGGCGATAAAGATTTGGCGCAAATTGTCAATGAACATGTCACCCTCATCAATACCATGTCAGGTGAGGTGCTGGATCCGAAAGGGGTTGAGGCGAAATTTGGAATTAAGCCGGCACAAATAACAGAATACTTGGCGCTTGTGGGAGATACCTCGGACAATGTGCCAGGCATCCCTAAGGTAGGCCCTAAAACAGCGGTCAAATGGCTGCACGCTTATGGTTCATTAGATAATGTTGTAAAGTCTGCAAATGAAATCACAGGTAAAATTGGTGAAAATTTAAGATCAAATCTAGCGCAGCTCGCGCTTTCACATGATCTTGTGAAAGTGAAAAGCGATGTCCCTTTACCTATTGATTTTGATCAGTTGGTACCAGGACAGCCAGATGCGGAGAAATTATTAGATTTATTTTCAGAATATGAATTTAAAACATGGTTTAAAGAATTAGAGAGCAAGGCGCCCCGAAATTCAGCTGTGAAGGGTATATCTGTGTCAGCTGAGAGAGCAGAGTACGATCTTATACTCACAGAAGCTGCTTTGAATCGCTGGATTGATGCGATTAAAACAGCAAAAAGAATGGCTTTTGACACCGAAACAAGCAGTTTAGATCCGTTCGAAGCCAATTTAGTGGGGATTGCGCTCGGTGTTGAGGCCGGGCAGAGTGCTTACATCCCTTTGGGGCATCGTTATGTTGGGGTCGCTCAGCAGCTAGATTCCCAAAAAGTCTTACAAAAGCTGGAGCCTCTACTCAATGATTTGAGCATCGATTTGATTGGTCAAAATTTAAAGTTTGATTTTGCAATATTAAGAGAACAGGGCATTCAGATTGAGCGACCAGTGTATGACACGATGCTGGAATCGTATGTACTGAACAGCACCGCGACGAGACATGACATGGATAGCTTGGCTCAATTTTATTTGGACTATAAACCGATTGCATACGAAGAGGTGGTCGGCAAGGGCGCAAAACAGATCAATTTTTCGGATGTGGAAATAGAGAAAGCTCTGAATTATTCAGCAGAAGATGCTGATGTGACCCTCAGGTTGCATGAGCATCTTTGGCCTTTGCTGAATAATGAGCCCAAGTTAAAAACGCTTTATCAAACGATTGAAGTGCCGCTCATGTCTGTTTTGGGCAGTATGGAAGAAGTTGGGGTTAAGATCGATCCAAATTTACTCCATGCGCAGAGCGAGGAGATATCTAAAACTATCCAGCATCTTGAAGAACAAGTCTATATCCTGGCGGGGGTTGATTTTAATCTGGGATCGCCCAAGCAATTGCAAGAAGTCTTATATGAAAGATTAAAGTTGCCTATTCTAGCGAAAACACCAACAGGGCAGCCTTCAACCGCAGAAAATGTTTTGCAAGACTTAAGTCATGATTTTGAATTGCCGAGGCTGATCTTAGAATATCGCAGCTTGAGCAAGTTGAAGTCGACTTACACGGATAAATTGCCTCAGCAGATCCATCCTAAGACGGGCCGTATTCATACTTCTTATCACCAGGCCGTCACAGCAACGGGGCGATTATCTTCCACTGATCCCAATTTACAAAACATTCCAGCGCGCACAGAAGAGGGGCGCAAGATTCGAAAAGCATTTATCGCTGAATCTGGATATCAAATTTTAGCTGCCGATTATTCTCAAATTGAGCTGCGGATCATGGCCCATTTGTCCGGAGATTCAGGGCTATTGAATGCGTTTCATGCCAATCAAGATATTCATCGAGCAACGGCCAGTGAAATATTTGGGGTCTCGCTAGATGCGGTATCGTCAGAGCAACGCCGAAAAGCGAAAGCAATTAATTTTGGTTTGATTTACGGAATGTCTGCTTTTGGTTTGGCCAAACAAATTGATTCGGAACGCGAAATTGCAGCAGAGTATATGGATATCTATTTTAAGCGTTATCCCGGTGTTAAAGTCTATATGGAGACTACGAGAGAAAAGGCAAGTAAGCAAGGTTTTGTCGAAACTTTATTTGGACGCAGGCTTTACTTGCCGGATATTCGTGCAAAACAAATCATGAAAAAGCGAGCGGCTGAGCGAGCTGCGATTAATGCGCCAATGCAAGGTACTGCTGCGGATATTATCAAACGTGCGATGATTAGCCTCTATGGTTGGCAACAATCCAATGTCGGTCGTATACGGATGATTATGCAAGTGCATGACGAGCTGGTATTTGAAGTGCGCGATGACTTCGTTGATGAGGCTAAGGAACTAGTTGCTAATCATATGGCGTGTGCAGCAGACTTAGCTGTTCCACTTTTGGTGGGGATTGGAGTTGGTGAAAATTGGGAAGCGGCGCATTAGTGCCAGAGGAGCTGTATAAATGATTATGAATTTTGCTGAGTATGAAAAAGAACATGTCTTAATGTCTTTTTATAGCGAAGCGGAACAGATAGGTATGGGGCTTTGTCAGCTCGATGTACCAGTCATGACTCGTGAGGAGGCCAGAACCTTGATTGAGTCTAGTCAATCTGGTTGGGTTGATTATGTGAATGGTCGATATATCAAGATCAATTTTAGTCAATATCCTCTCCTAGACCTTAGCTCGTATGTGAGTCGGTATGGAGAGCAAAAGCTTCAGAAGGTTCGCGATGTACTTAGATGTCTTAGTTCTTCTGGTGCTGAGCAAGTGCATTCGAATCCTCAATCTTCTGAACCTAAGCAGTGCTATGAAGAACAGCTTCAGTATCTTGGTCAATTACTGAAAAATGTTGTGTCGCAGGATAGATTATGTGTATTAGCTACGCAAGAAGTGCCTGCAGCTTTAAGATGGAGCCGTGCGTTTGCTGAGCCATTGAGTAAGCTTGATTCTTTTGTCTATATTGGGCGACGAAGGGAATTCTCTGATTTATCATCTCTTTTGATTGTTGAGATGAACGGATCCCAACTTTCAGAAAAATTTGAGAATAAGTCAAATTGGTATTGTGAGAGCACATTCAATCCTTTAAATCCTGGCGCAGCTTCTTTCTTTAAATGTAATAGTATGATAGGTTTATTAAAGTGCGTTGGAGAGCAAAAGAAGTTGGGTTGTAATACAAAGATCTACTCTTCTGAAGAGAGTATAGAAGCACAGCTACCTCATAACGATGAGCTTCGTAATCACCAACCTCATTCTCGTAAGCTATAAATGAATTCTCAATCAAGAGCGGCTCTAGACATTTGGTTGCTCTTTTGCTAGTTATACCTAAAGCGATTGATTTTTAGGTGCGGTCGCAAGCTTCGAACTTCGAGCGGATGCGTCGGCGGGACAGGCAAAAACCTAAAATTCAGCTGTGAAGGGTATAGTTGCCGCGACTTGTTCGCGGCATAAACGCATTTCTTCCCAGATTCATTTTCATTTTTAAGGTCGAAATTTATTATTGCCTTGACTATGACGGTCAAGTTCGTTTTTAACTGGCTTTACTGATTCAACGATATTATTCACACCATTTAGTATTCTAGACTTCTTAGATATTTGAATTGAATCCTGAAAAACTGTATCAAGAAATGTCTTTTGAGCCGGATCAACTAAAATACGATTTTCTAAAGTGAGTTTTGCTATGTCAAAACAAATGCATCCTCGGTGGCAAAACAAATTGCCCTCGTTTTCATAATCGACGATGAAGAATTCGTCAAAATGAGGCGAGTTCTTCACGACTTCATAGTTTTTCAAACACATATCTATGATGCCAGCAATTTGAGGTTCTGTTAGAGCTTCCGCGATACCAAATTTTTGAAGGTGAGAGTTTATGACCGACAATACTTTGCTTTCCAAATCATGAGCGTTTGATGTATTTATTGCATCAGACAATGTGTCAGTGATTTCATTTGTTATAGCTGGATTATCCTCAAGCACTTTACCAAAATTTACGGCAGAAAGATTATTAGATTTACAGTATACATTGGCGTGTGCTAACAAGAATTGTACTTTTTGATTGATAGAGTTAAGATACAAGGCTTGGGTGACCTTGATGTTGCTTGATGAAGAATTCGGTGCATACTTTAAAATAAATGATGAGTTTGGTTGATTTCTCGATAAATGATTTTCATCAATTCTTGCATCATTTATGAGTGTTTGGCCCCATTCCTCCAGCGGGACTTCATCAGGTTTATCAAACATTAATAATTGTTGAAAATCCTCATATCTTGACTTTGAATCGAGGTCTGTTTTTGTGCCAGAGACGAGACTAATGTGGCGCTGTAGAATTTCTTTGAATTCGGAAAGCATCTCATCACTATTAACAGTTACATTTTCGCCATTAGCTTCTTTGAATTCATTTATAGCGTTCTGGATAATATTTTTAACTGATTGTGTTGGTGGGGGGTAGTCGACTTGTATTTTTGATTGTAAGGACTCCTTGAGTGTATTAGTAAAGCAGCCATTCTCACGGTCTTGCTCTAGAGAGAATGCATACTTTCTAAGGCGTACAGAAGAATCCGCTGCAAATGGGCTCAGCAATATTGCCGCACCATCTGTAGAGCTGTTCATAATAGATAATATCATGTCTGGTAATTGGAATAGATTTGTATTTGGTGTGCCATTCACTGGCTGATTTTTTATAGAATCGATAATGCTTGGAATAACAGCCATGTAGTTTTCAATTTGAAGCAGCCTATTTTGTTTGGCTTTAAGTAGTGGGTCGCTAGCATACAAGCTCTTTATGTCGGCTTCCAAATTAGACTTGTATGATTCAAGTTCCGCCATGATACCATTTGAGCCACAAAAACTCCTCAAGCACGCCATGGTTTGACAAGTGTTGTCCACTGAGATTCCATGACCACTCACTATTGGCGCCATAATGTGAATAATATTTGTTTCTTCATTGATATAGATATATTTTTGAAATTTAGATTCCTTCATACGTGTAGCTCCAGCCTGTACTTTAGCTTTGTCTACATTTTGACTTTAGTTTTCAGCAGTAGTTCCAATGAAACGAATTGCTGAAACGAATCCCGAATTGCCCGAATTGCCTCACATTAAAAGTAACCCTATGAATACAAAAAGAGTTTCGTTGCCTCATATTAAAAGTAACCAAGGAACGGGAGGTTACACATGGGGTATCAAGAAAGAAAAAGCTATCTTGCCGCAATATTGTTGCGGTACGCGAATGCGAATAGGTCAGAAAAAATAAAAATTTTAGACGAATTTTGCGCTGTACTTAAATACAGCTATGAATATGCAATTTGGTTGTTAAAGAAATGCGTATCACAACGGCAAACGAGATGTGACCCTAGACCTCGATATACCCTTCACAGCTGAATTTTCGGGGTTGTTGCCTTCGCGATTCTCACCGCAGTCATGTACTTTGTGTACACTCCTGCGACTCGAACACTCGGCGCCCTTGCCTGCCGAAGCTCAAAGAGCGTAGGCAGGTACCCGAAAAATCATCTGTTGTGGGTATATTAAGAACCATCTCTGCTGGATCGCCTTAAACCTAAGGATAAAACGCAATAAGGCCCATAGATTTTTCCTGCTTGATTCTATTCACACCTATAGTAGAATCTCTCGTTTTATAAGGTGGGAGTGCTATGTTCAAGCCAGGAATTTCACAGGCTTTAGGGGCTGATGATAAACAAAATTGTCTAATCTTTTCTCAGATGAGCAAGCAAGAGAAGAAAGAAGTATTAAAAGACCTGACGCTGGCTGGCTTTCCCAATTTAGTCAACGCGCTTCTCCAGTGTCAGCGTGAGACGTCTTGCGCTATTGAGGAAAAATCGGCTCGTAATGACAACAAGCCGTAAAGCATTCGTACTATATACCCTTCACAGCTGAATTTTCGGGGTTGCTTGTCGGTCCGTAGCTCGTAAGAGCGTAGGCGGATTGCCTTCGCGATTCTCACCGCAGTCATGTACTTTGTGTCTCTGTACAGGACAAAACTATTTAGTTGGAAGGTCTGCTTTTCTAGTAGCTCGCTGAAATAAAAACAAAAAGTGTATAATCTCGATTGTCAAAAAAGAGGTGTACCTGATGTTTTCATTCAACGAGTTAAAATGCATTTTAAAGCCATATTTTAAAATCGACAATAGGCGTCTTGATTGTCTCGCTCAGATTCTCGTTGCGCTTATTACTGTGCGTACAGTTAATTTAGTGGAAATAGCGCAAGCAATGCTTACTGGGGGATTATTTGAAGCTCGCTACAAGCGTCTGCGGCGATTTTTTAAGGAGTTCAACGGCTTTTCATTTCCAATATTCTCAAAGTTCATTGCACAATTTTTTCTACCATCTAATATTAAATGGCAATTAGTCATGGATAGAACAAACTGGAAATGGGGCAAAGCTAATATTAATATATTAATGGTATCGGCGGTGTGCGGCACTGTTGCGATCCCATTAATATGGAAATTTCTTCCTAAAAAAGGTGCTTCGAACACGGATGAATGGATAGAAATTGTTGAAAAATTTATTGGAATTTTTGGACTCAATGTTATTCAAGAATTACTTGGTGATAGGGAATTCGTAAGTGCCAAATGGTTCCAATGGCTACAGGAAAAGCAGCTCCCTTTTACAATTCGGCTCAAGAAAAGCATCAGCGTAACCAGCGCCAAAGAGAATAAGACTCATACTCGCACATTGTTCATTAATTTGAGACAAGGTCAAGTTCGTTATATAAAAATGCAAAAAACACTATTTGGGATTTCGTTATGGCTAGCTGCCACGCGCGCAGAAGATGGTGAATGGGTAATTGTTGCAACCAATCACCAGCCTGAATTCGCTTTAGCGAGGTATAAATTGCGATGGAACATCGAGACACTTTTTGGATTTTTAAAATCGAAGGGATTTTGTTTTGAAGATACCCATATTACGCTTCCAGAACGATTACATAATTTATTATCAGTGTTGGCGATAGCATTTTGTTTAGCATATAAAGCAGGTCAAATTGTAGCAAAAGAAATACCTATTAAAAGAAAGAAGCATGGCCGATTGGAAAAAAGTATACTTCGGGTTGGGTTAGATTTATTAAGAGAGATATTTTTTAAAATGGCACGTTCAGTTAATAATTTTGTTGATGAGATAGCCCCCATTTTTCTCAAAAATGGGGTGGTCAATTTGATTTTTTCAAGGAGTTAAATGTTTTGTCCTGTACAGAGACTTTGTGTACACTCCTGCGACTCGAACGCTCGGCGCCCTTGCCTTGCCGAAGCTCAAAGAGCGTAGGCAGGTACCCGAAAAATCATCTGTTGTGGGTATACCATCTTGCTTTTGGTATTCCGAACAGCCTTTATTTGAATAGAACACCGAGTGGATCGACTGAAGGGCTCCGTTGGTTCCCTCTTTAAATCGTAAACCATTGGTCTAGCTTTAACTTCACCTCATCAATCCCAAACAATTTGAGAGCTGAAAAGGTTTGTACGCTCACGGCATCGCCATATGGTTCAACCATTTTGCGGACTTCAGTGAGCGTATGATTCGCTTGAGTGCGCTTTAGTTTATCTGATTTCGTCAGTAGAATATGAACGGGCCTGTTGAGTGAGATGGTGTAATCTAGTATTTGTTGATCAAAATGATTCATGGGATGTCTAATATCCATGGTCAAGCAAAGACCGTGCAGACAAGCTCGCTCCGAGAGATAGGTTCCTAGGATTTCTTCTATTTCCTCTTTTACACGATCTGGGATTTTTGCATACCCATATCCGGGTAAATCAACTAAGCGACGCTGCTCATCTAGTTCGAAAAAATTGATAAGTTGGGTTCGTCCGGGGGTCTTACTGGTTCGTGCTAAGCGATTAATATTCGTGATGGCGTTAATTGCGCTGGATTTCCCTGAGTTAGAACGTCCCACAAACGCAACTTCGATGCCACGATCAGGCGGGCAGAGCCCTAGTGATGGTGCGCTTTTAAGAAAATGCGCGCGCTGATATAGAATCGGCTCGCTCCTCATGGGGGTGTTTGGCATGGTCATTTCCTGAGTTCATTAGCTTTCTTTTAAGCCTAAAGTTGACCGAATTCAACAGGAGTTGATATAAGTCGGCAATCTTTTCATAATGCTGGACAGTTTAGCATAGCAATATGCTACGCCACGAGTCTTTTTGTAATATTGATAGCTTACATGGGATTGCTTTGACCATGACGATCTTTAAAAGAACCCTTTTATTTACGGTGCTGTACTTTGCTATCTCGATAGCGATGGCTCAAGGAGATCCCAGTGCGGGCCAGGCGAATTCAGCGACCTGCGTTGCATGCCATAGTGTAGATGGCAATAGCGTGGTCGGCATGTGGCCTAAAATAGCGGGCCAGCATGAGCAGTACCTTTTGAGGCAAATGCTAGAGTTCAAAAAAGGAGAGGCAGGTGGCCGCTATGAGCCGCAAATGTTGGGTATGGTCGCGGTATTCACTGAACAACAGTTGGCTGATTTAGCCGCTTTCTTCGCGGGTCAGACCACAGCGCCTGGAGAGGCTAAAAAAGAATTTGTGGCGCTTGGCGAAAAAATTTATCGTGGGGGTATTCTTGAGAAAGGGGTTGCAGCTTGTAGCGCTTGCCATGGTCCTCAAGGATTAGGTAACGCCCCAGCGAATTACCCGCGGCTTAGTGGTCAACATGCTGAGTATACCATGACTCAACTTAAGAAATTTAGATCCGGCGAGCGTAAAAATGATGAAAACGCTATCATGAGAATGATAGCTTCCAAGCTAACTGATGAGGAAATTCAAGCCGTGAGCGAATATGTCTCAGGCTTACATTAGGAGGACGACATGCTGACAAAATTATTAAGAGGGATATTAGTAATCGGCTGGCTCTGGGCAGGGCTTGCGATTGCAGTGAGCAGTGAATTTACAGAGGGTAAGCATTACAACAAGCTCCCCATCAAAGCACTAGAAAATCCATTGGTGGATGAGCTAAAGAAAGAAATTAAACCTGGCCAGGTTAAAGTGATTGAGTTCTTTAGCTATGGCTGTGTATGGTGTTACCGACTAGATCCTGCTTTGGCGGCTTGGCTTAAAACAAAGCCGGATTATATTCAATTTGAAAGGGTTCCCGTGGTGTTTCAAGCGAGTTGGAAGGATTTAACTCGAACCTATTACACGGCCGAAGCGCTTCAGGCACTTGATAAAATTCATGAGCCCCTTTTCAGGGCAATCCATACTGAAAAGCTAGATATGACTCAGCAAGGTGCTTTGAAGACATTTTTTGTTAATCAAGGTATTGAAGCTAAATCCTTTGACGATACGTTTGGTTCGTTCACTATTGAACGAAAATTAAAATGGGCCGAATCTATCGGCCAACTTTTCAAAGTCACGCGTATTCCGGCATTGGTTGTATTAACCCCAGAAGCCGCTTACCTTTCAACCGTTTCGATGGCAGGTAATGAAGAGAATCTCATTAAGCTGGTTAATCAATTTGCTCAAGAAGCGCAGGAGAAGAGCAAGACTCAAGGCGCATAGATCGCAAGCAATTCATTTACTTTCTGCCGTTGATTGGCTTTACAGCTAATCAATCGGGGGAGCTCTAGTCTGACCAGCTGAGCATCTTCATAAATTCTTCGAGTAAACGGGGTGTCATGGTTGCTGATCAAAACATGAGCGCCCTTCTTCCGGCACATTTGAGCCAATTCTGCAAGTAGTATTTGTTGATCGAGCGTAAATCCAAGCCCTGTATAATTGGTGAATTTCGCCGTATTGCTTAAAGGGGCGTAGGGAGGATCACAGTAGATGCAAAGGTTGACCAGGCTTTTTCGGCGCAGTAAGCGCTTAAAAAAAGCCTCAAAAGAATCACTAGAGAAGCAGACGTTTTGTTTGGTTAAAAAATGATGCATTTCCTTTTCAGGAAAATAGGCCTTAGGGTAGTGGCCAAAGGGCACATTGTAGTGTCCCTTCTGATTGAATCGGCACAAGCCATTGTATCCGTGGCGGTTTAAAAACATAAAAATAGCTGATTTTTTAAATAAATCAGTCGAGCTATTAAAAGTATTTCGATGCAAGTAGTATTGCTTGGCGTGATTGTGCTTAGGATCAAAAAAGAGGCGAGCTTCCTCGATAAATGAATTTTTGTGTTGAGACAGGGCGGCATACACCTGAATGAGGTGATGATTCAAGTCGTTCAGCATATATTTTGAAAAATGTGTATTCAAAAAAATAGCGCCCGCTCCTACAAACGGTTCTACTAAGGTTGTCGACTTTGGGAAATGGGGGAGGACCAGGTTTAATGCTCGGTACTTACCGCCCGGCCATTTTAAGAAAGGGCGCGTGTAGCCCATTTTCATTTTTATCCATCATGCTTAAAATCACATTTTCGTCTTCTTCAGGGCATAGAATCAAGCGTGGAAAATTTAGCCTGGCCGGATGCCTTTTTGCCCAACGAAACAGTTCCTTATAGTGGTTATCGTTGGTGTGTGTCTGTTAAATATGCTGCTTCGCATCAAATTTTTCTTCAAAATGGCTGTCTTCAAGTTACCTTGGCATTAGAACTACCTATTTCCGATTACGCGGTAACCTTAAAGACGCTTATTTTAGATTGGTTGAAAGCTCAAGCACACCACGCAGTTCAAGCGAAAATCAGAAGCTACAGTGAGAAAATGGGCCGTGCGCCCAGGCGGTTTGCACTCAAAGCAACTAAATCACGCTGGGGTAGTCTGGGGATCCATGATGATTTGTATATTAATTGGGTGCTTATCTTAGGGCCAGCTTTTGTTCTGGAGTATGTGGTGGTGCATGAGATGAGCCACCTTTTTTATCGTTCTCATGGCCCAAGGTTCTGGGGTGTGGTGCAAAAGTGGATGCCTGAATATCGTCAAGCAGAAAAATGGTTGCGCGCGCATGGCTTAACCTTATTGAAAAATTTAACCAGCTAACAATGGACCGAGCATGGGTTTAAATCATTCGCATCACACCGAGCGGCATGTTGACCAAATGAGTACATATATGGTAACCTTCAAGAAAGAAAATCAACGGAGATCCAAATGGATGCGATTACGTACACTCAAGCGAGAAAAAACTTCACAGAAACAATGAATAAGGTCTGTGATGATCATACTCCTATTATTATCACTCGGCAGAACGAACGGCCCGTTGTCATGATATCGTTGGATGACTACAACGCTATAGAAGAAACACTTTATCTGCTTAGAAGTCCTCAAAATGCATCCCGTCTATCAAAAGCGCTTATTGAGATTTCAGAAAAAAAATACAGCAGGCATGATTTGATGGATGATGATAAATGAAATTAATGTTTCTGGAAGACGCATGGGAGGATTATTTATATTGGCAGAATAACAACCAAAAAATATTACAACGAATCAATCAACTTATTAAGGATGCATTAAGAACACCATTCACAGGGCTTGGCAAGCCTGAACCCTTGAAATTTGATATGGCAGGCTGCTGGTCTCGTAGAATTGATGCGGAACATCGATTGGTTTATAAGCCTGATCAGGACAAGTTGATTATCATTCAGTGCCGCTATCATTATTAAACGATTCTCGCGCCCGAGAGGAGTCGAACCTCTGACCTTTGGCTTCGGAGACCAACACTCTATCCAACTGAGCTACGGGCGCATCGGCGCATCATACTCTCTCCTGGTTTCAGCCTCAATCGAAAGCCGTTATACTAGCGCAAACTCAAATTAGGAGATCGCTGTGAAACGGGTCGCTAACGTATTAATGATGTTGCTGGTTAGTACAACAACTTTGGCAAAACAAGAGCTCATGACGCCGGAGGCGATTGAATCGCGTATTAAACCCGTTGGTGAAGTCAATATTTCGGGTGAAACCAGTGTTGCGCCACAGCAGGTCGCACCGCAGGCCCCGGGCCCGGATACGGGCAAGAAACGTTATGATCAATTCTGCTCGGTCTGTCATGCCCAAGGTGTTGCCGGTGCACCGAAATTTGGTGATAAAGCAGCTTGGGCCCCTCGAATTGCGCAGGGACTGGATACGCTGGTTAAAAATGCTATTTCAGGGATCCGCGCGATGCCCCCAAAAGGGACTTGTATGAGTTGTTCAGATGAGGAAATGAAACTAACCGTTGAATATATGGTTGATCACGCAAAATAATCACCGTCTATTCATGCTAATTTGTCTAAAGCTGACCGCTTCTGAAAGATGGAGCGGTTCAATGCGATCTGAGCCAGAACAATCTGCAATCGTTCTGGCGACTTTCAGAAGTCGATGAGCGCTTCGAGCTGACAAATTCATTTTTTGAATGATTTTAACAAACAATTCATCGGCGGCTGATTCTAAGTAACAAATCTGTGAAAGTGTTTTAGCATGCAATTTAGAATTCAAACAACCTTGTCTTTGTAGTTGCGTATCCCGTGCTGAAAGAACATTAGATTTAATATCAGCAGTCGTTGGGCCTTTTTCGCCTTCGGCAAAGGCTAAATCTTCAGGCTTTAGAGCGTGCACGTTGACATGCATATCGATTCTATCTAATAAAGGACCTGATATTTTACTTTGATAGCGCTGAACTTGAGGGGGGGTGCAAACACATTCTCGACGAGCATCCCCTAAAAAACCACAAGGACAGGGATTCATCGCAGCGATGAGTTGAAATTGTGCGGGGAAAACCTCTTTGTGTTGTGCTCTGGAAATCGTCACAGTCCCAGACTCAAGGGGTTCTCTGAGGACTTCAAGCACATGTCTATGAAATTCTGGCAATTCATCTAAGAACAATACGCCATGATGCGCTAAGGTGATTTCGCCTGGGCGAATTTGCTTTCCACCACCCACTAATGCGGCCGCAGAGCATGAATGATGCGGATGTCTAAATGGGCGTTTGCCCCATTGTTCGGGTGAAAAGAAACCTAAGCTCAGCGAGGCGAGACTTGCTACTTCAAGACTTGCTTGCTCATCTAAATCGGGTAGGAGACCTGGTAAACAGTTGGCGAGCATGGTTTTCCCTGAGCCTGGAGGACCCACCATGATGAGATTGTGCCCACCCGCTGCTGCAATTTCTAGCGCACGTTTTACATGATGTTGGCCTTTTACATCAGCAAGATCATGCAGCAGGTTTTGTGTTGTGTTGGGTATGCTTTGTTTGAAGGGACGCAGTGCTATGTCCCCTTTCAAATGAGCGCAGAGGCTTTTCAGATCATGAACTGGGTAAAGGGATAGTGCGTTGACCAATGAAGCTTCATGTTTATTTTCATCGGGGATGAATAAGCTGCGCTCGGCCTGCTTGGTGGCATAAGCAAAAGGCAGCGTGGCTTGAATGGGTCTTAAGATCCCACTTAAGGCGAGCTCTCCTGCGAACTCAGCGCCCTGGAGAGCCTCTAAAGGGAGTTGTTCCGTTGCAGCAAGAACACTGAGCGCAATTGGCAAATCAAATCGTCCTCCTTCTTTAGGTAAATCTGCAGGGGCAAGATTAATGGTGATCCGTTTTGATGGAAATTCGAAACCAGCATTGATGATAGCGCTGCGCACTCTATCCTTGCTTTCTTTGACGACAGTCTCAGGTAATCCAACAATTGAAAATTGTGGCAGGCCTCTAGAGATATGAGTTTCAACTGAGACCAATGGAGCATGTGAACTTTTGGCGCGACTATAGACAACAGCAACAGACATCCTATCTTCCAACGAATCAAGAAGGTTTGGATGGTACAAAAAAGGCGATTAACCTTGCAACAATTTTTCTTCTGCAAGATATAAGGTATCGCTGGTCCCTTGAAGCACAAGCACATCACCAACTTTAAGAGTAGTATGGGGTGAAGGTTCATCACATTTAAAGCCATCTCTGAAAAAGGCATTGACTTGAAGCCGAAAATCTTTAGTCTTAAGTTCTTCAACAGATTTACCGACGGCATAAGCCCCTTCGGTGAGTTCAATGGCGTGAAGGCTTTCATGTTCGGCATGGAGGTTTTCAAGATGCTCAGTGTCATCGGAGCCTTGATAAAATCCGCGCAACATATAGTATCGACTGGATTTAACTTCCCAAATTTTCTGTTGAGCTTCTTCGGGATTATCTCCAAGCAAAATCAGCATATGAATCGCTAGCATTAGTGAGGATTCTAATTTTTCTGGAATAACCTCGGTTGCGCCCGCATTTTGAAGCGCTTCTAGATGACGATCATCATTGCTTCGAACCAGAACGGGGATCTCAGGATTCAGTCTTCGAATATGATGCAAGGCTTTTTCAGCCCGTGGTGGATCATCAAAAGCAATCAAGATAAGCCTGGCTTTGTGAATGCCGACCGCCTCGAGAGTGGTGTCGTTAGAGGCATCGCCATAGAAAACGGGTTCGTTAGCTAAAGTTGCTTCTTTTAGCCGTAAAGGATCTAAATCAAGCCCGATAAAAGGGATGCCTTCTTGTTCTAGAAACCTAGCCAGGGTTTGGCCAACGCGACCATACCCACAGATAATCACATGATCATCCATGTGCTCGGTATCTATGACCGCATCCTCTTCAGGCAAGATATCTTCTTTCTTCTGCCATTGGGTTAACCATAAAGCGATGGGGCGACTATTACGAATTAAAAAGGGCGCGATCGCAATGCTGATGATGATTGCAGCGATAACAATTTGATTGTGTCTCGGATTGATTAATTGATTATTGAGGGCTAGGGCCAGCAGCGCAAATCCGAATTCACCCCCTTGCGCTAAGGCAAGCCCGGCTTTTATGGCATAACGAAGTGGAGATCGGCCTATCACTGCTAACATCGTGATAATAAATGCTTTGATGACGATAAGGCCAATGACAATCAGGAGTACCCACGGCCATTCTTGAAAGAGGACCGTCGGGCTTAGCATCATGCCTACGGTGATGAAAAAGAGTCCTAAGAGGATATCTCTAAAAGGCTGAATGTCTGATTCGATTTGATGAGAAAATTCAGTTTCAGCCAGCATGACACCCGCTAAGAAGCCGCCAAGTGCCAGTGATAGACCAACATGTTCTGATAAAAATGCTGATGCAAGCACGACTAATAGTGTGGCCAGCATAAACAGTTCAGATGATCGGGCAAAAGCGATTTGATGGAAAAGAGGACGCAATAACCAGCGCCCAGCGGCAAGCATCACAGAAACGACGATAGCCCCCATGATCAAAGCATGTAGGAGCGTTGAGCTTAGAGAGGTTCCCGTATTGCCACCCAAAGCAGGCACAATAATTAGAAAAGGAATGGCGGCAATGTCTTGGAAGAGCAAAATGCTCAAAGCATATTTACCATGAGGTTGATGCAGCTCGTCTTGCTCTATGAGTTGTTTCGTTGCTACCGCGGTTGAAGAAAAAGTTAGTGCACCGGCTACGGCTGTTGCTGCAGCCCAACTTAAGTCAGCAATTCGGCAAAATCCAACAACAATCAAAGCACAAAGTAGAACCTGGCCGCCTCCTAAGCTGAGGAGTGCACGGCGCATGGCAATCAGCTTGGGTAGTGATAATTCTAATCCGATGGTAAATAGTAAGAATACGACCCCAAATTCAGCTATAAAATGTAGGTCTTTCAAATCAGAAAAAAGACCCAATGCCTCAGGTCCAACTAGGGCCCCTGCAATGAGGTAACCCAGAATAGGGGGCAAGTGGAGACGTCTTAGCACCGTAATAATCATCACAGCAATGCCAAGCACAATAATTAGGCTTTCGAAAGTCTTAATTTCTATCATTTCAGTATATTAACAAAAAAGCGCTCATTTACGTACCCTGAGTTTTTATTTTGGCCTCCCCTGAGTGAGCGCGCTCATAGTTTAGCGTGTGGGCTTGAAGAAGTGTCGATAAGTGTAAGCATTTATTACGGGAGTCATTAATTTTTGCTTGATATCCTTTTTGGAGTAGGCGAATTTGATTACAGTGATGTTGTAACTCACCTAAGAATGCAGCCCGGAGATCTAGATCCGAGATTTGATTAAGCATATCAGTTAAAGTGCTTTCAAGGTTGTTTAAAGCCACATCGTTCATGACTGATTCTAGCTCGCTCAAATTTGCTATCAAGGGCTTGGTCAGGCGTTTAATTTCTCGAATGAAACTATCCCGCATTTGATTGAGCCCTTCGTTGAAAGCGTGTGAAAGCGCCGTGTTCTGATGATAGTTGATTACTTTTATAACTTGATTAATGAGCTGAGTTAGCGGTTCAAGGTCGTGAGAGCCCTGCGCTTCTAAATCTCCTTTGATCTTGGTTTTCTCAACCCAAACCGAGAGTTGAGCCATGATTTGATGTAACGGCCTATAGAGGTGCTTATTTAGAAGCGCGTTAAGCCCAACCAACAGTAAAACCAGTAATCCGACAGCGCTCGCTGTCATAAAAAGATAACTATTAAAAATAACGCCATCGAGCGTTCTGGGGCGGATCGTTTCCAAGAGAATTTGTGGTTTACCAGAGATGTCATTCAGTGCGGTGAAGCTCCGCCATTTTTGGTTGTCAAGCTTAGTGATAACGTGTCCCTCGCCATAATCTGTGAATGTTGTCAGTAGTTGGCTTTGTTCAGCCAAGAGAGGAGCCTGAGCAAGAGGATATATCTTACTTCGTGGAAGTAACTTTTCTAATTTAGCTTGAAATGCACCGTCAATAAATCGGCAAACTAATAAAAACGCAGTATTTTCGTTAGAAGGGACTGTGAATGGGATTCTCATCATACTTAACAAGGCGGGCCCTTCTGAGGTGAAGACCAGCATTGTTTGAGCCTCAGTCGATATTTTACTAAAAAGCAAAGGGTAATCTTTCTCTAGCTGCGACACTAAATCGCGGACAGAGCTTTTGCTAAATAGCGGGTTAACTAGCATCGAGAAGAGTGGATAATTTTTTTCTGATAGCAAATAGATCCAATCTGCATCGATGATCTTTAAATGTTTAATCAGTGATTCTGAGTTTGTGTCATCACTGCGGATGCGTTGTGAAAAGGTTAAGCCAATCACCTGTGTAAGCTGGGTGAGTGCGTTTTTTTCTTGCTCAAAAAAGATTTGGGGCGTGATGCTTCTCTCGACAGCTTTTTGCTCATCAAGCATCAGCACCGTTGGTACTAGATTTTCGTAATAGAACCACGTAAAGGCCCCAAGAAGAATCACAGCAATGAAAAAACAGAAGACGAGAATCCTGGTTTGTAAGCCCATTATAAAACCTTGCCTGGTATCGTTATCTATTTAAGCAACACGATACCTGGTTTTAAGGCAACTCACTTATGCGATTTTAATTTTTCTTCTATTGCTGTTAATTGCTCAGTTAATGCCTCAACTTTAGATCGAGTTTTGGCTAAAACTTGGGTCTGTATATCAAATTCTTCACGAGTGACCAGATCAAGGCGATTGAAAGTAGCCTGCATAAAAGCGCGAAAATTTTTTTCGATTTCTTGATTCAGATCTTTAAAGACTGGCGGAAGAGAGTCAGCAAACTGCTTTGCCATATCATTAATCATTTTAGGATCAAACATGCTTTTAGAACTCGCTGATGTTCATTCGGATTCTTGAGCGATATCATATCTTGTTTTAAGCGTTTGAATAGGTCGCAAGGGATTGAGGTATGAAAAAAATAGGCATTGGGTTGATCGGCACAGGTTTTATGGGGAAATGTCATGCGCTGGCCTACCGCCAGGTTAGTGCGATTTTTGGGTTGTCACTTCAGCCAGTTTTAGCGCATGTTGTTGATACCGACCTCAGCATAGCAGCCCAATTTGCCAAGCAGTATGGATTTAATCGGTATAGTCTGGATTGGCGTGCGTTGCTCGAAGATCAGGCTGTCGATTTGATAGCGGTGACCACCCCCAATGACTTACACGAAGAGATATGTCTTGCTGCTTTATCGGCGGGGAAGCATGTTCATTGTGAGAAGCCACTCGCATTGAATGCACAAAGTGCTTGGCGAATGAAGCAGGCTGCTGAAAAGGCGGGCCTAAAAACAATGGTGGGTTACAATTATCTAAAAAGTCCAGCCATTCAGCATGCCATTTCACTGATTAAATCTGGGGTAATTGGTTCAATCTATCAAGTCACGGCTCAGTATCGGGAGGATTATCTTGCCGACAGCGCTAAGCCTTTTAGTTGGCGTTGCCGAAAAGAGAGGGCAGGTAGTGGTGCATTGGGTGATTTGGGCTGTCATCTGATTAGCTTATTAAGAGCATGTGTAGGCCCTATTCGATCCGTCATGGCAGATACACAAATAGTGATATCGGAGCGCGAGGGGGGGCGGGTTGAAAACGAAGATCAGCTTCAGGCCTTAGTCAGTTTTGAAAATGGTGCAACAGGTATTTTCACGACGAGTCGGGTGGGGTGGGGGCGAAAAATGGGACTTGAAATTGAGTTAACCGGTGAATTAGGGACGCTTGTTTTCAACCAAGAGAGAATGAATGAATTGCGACTATATACCCGGCCAGATGCAGACAATTTTAACAATCAGGGATTTAAAACCATATTAATGGGGCCTGAGCATCCGGATTATGGTTACTTTTGTCCGGCTCCTGGCCATGGACTCGGGTATAACGATTTAAAGATCATTGAAGTGAAAGATCTACTGGTATCGATAGCCGAAGATCGGCCATCGTATCCAGATTTCAAAGAGGGCTATGAGATAGCCCTGGTCTGCGATGCCATGCTGCGCTCTTCCGAGCTCGGCCGGCGCTGTGAACTTGCCGCTTTAAGGGGCGAACACAGCGTCATCGATCGCTTGGATAATAGGCTGGGGTGTGAAGGCAGCTTGATGAATAGCTGAGTTATAGAATTTTAACTTAAATTCAGCCATGTCTGTTACCCGAGCGTGACGGACATTTCGGCTGGCAGATGCCATGGTTGCGCTCCACCACCCAGATTGATAAACGGGCTGTGGAAACGGAATGGTGAGTTGATGCTCGAAGCCCGCTTTGAGCATGGCTCGACGCATGCTGATTAAGATGTTCGTATGAATCAGGGGTGATTCACTTTGCTGCATCAATAACCCATCCGGCTTTAAAGCGCGTTTGCATTGGTGATAGAAATTTTCCACAAATAAGCCTTCGGAAGGACCGCCCGGATCGGTGGAATCGATAATAATGATATCTAAGCTGGCATCTGGAGCATCTTCTATCCACTTGATCCCATCTTGGAAGAGTAGCGTTGCTCTAGGGTCATTGTTCCTTTGGCACAACTCGGGGAAATAGATTTCAGATAATCGAGTAACTTGTTCGTCAATGTCGATTTGGGTGACGGATTCAACATTAGAATATTTTAAGATCTCATTGAGGGTACCGCAGTCGCCGCCACCAATAATAACGACAGATTTAGGGTGGTCATGTGTTAGAACGGCGCAATGCGCGAGCATCTCATGGTAAAAGAAATTGTCCCGCGTGGTTAGCATGATTGAACCATCAATAGCCATCAAATATCCAAACTCATTGGTCTCGAACATCTCAATGGTTTGATAAGGCGTTTGAACTGTCTTGATTTTTTTATGAATTTTGAGTGAAAACGCTGTGCCACTACAGTGAGACACTTCAGTGAACCAACGGCTATTGAGTTTGTCCATTACTTTCCTCAAGTAGGCTTATAAAATGGAGGAAACCTTAACTCAATCAGCAGCATTAGACAAGTGTTTGGGCATGAATTAGAATACCAGGCCTTCCCTAAGGGAAATGGGGGGCAAAGGATTGAAGTCAAGGAGCTGGCGCATGGATATCGCGATATTACTCACTTTAAGTTTTAGTGTGATTTTTTCAGTTGCGGGATTTTTATTTACAATAATCGTGCGACGAGCAAATCGAGAGCCTGCCGTGTTGTGAACAGAATCAAATTTACCATTTTACAGGCACGTTTACAGAAGCCTTGTTTGAAGCAGTATTTAGAGCCGTTGTTTCAATGCCAGCAATTAACTGATCTCACGCCAGAGAGGCTCGCATCTTTCGGGGTCAAGTTGATTGCTTTAGATTTTGATGGTGTATTGGCTGCCCATGGTGAAGTTGAGATTCGCTCTGAGGTTAGAGTTTGGATGGAGGCGGTGGGGTTACCGATGGTTATCTTATCGAATAAACCTAACCGACCGCGGATTGAGCACCTGAAGAAGCAGTTCCCGGCTGTTGAATTTATGCAAGGATTTCGTAAAAAGCCTTATCCAGATGGATTGTTATCGCTCATGCGGACTCATCAGCTTCGTCCAGAACAGGTGCTGATGGTAGATGACAGACTCCTCACGGGTCTGTTGGGAGCCTGCATCGCTGGATGTCGGGGTGTCATCGTCCTAGCGCCCTATCGTCGTATGTTACAGCGACCGGTCGTTGAGCTTTTTTTTGAATGTTTGAGGCGGATTGAAAGGCTGTGGCTTAGATGGTGCTAAACCCTGAGGGTCGCCCTCTCTCGATGTGGGAGAGGGCGGCTCTGATCATTATTCGACAGTGTTAAAAGAATCTTCTGCTTCGGTCTCAAAATCAAGTTCTTCAACTGATTCTGGGGAAGCGTCATCACCAATCGAATTTAAGCTGACTTCTGCAACGGCTTGAGACGCTTTGGGCTTGCGTCCACGCTTGCCTTTTGGCTTTGATGCTTGTACAGGTGCTGCAGACTTAGGTTTTCGACCTCTTTTGGCTTTGGGCTTATCAGCGGCTGCAGCTTTAGTTGGTTTAGCTTCAACTTTGTCAGCCTTTTCAGCCTTTTCAGCCTTTTCAGCCTTTTTGGCCTTTTGAGCCGCTTTCCAAGCTTTTTCGAACTGTGCAACTTCCCGAGTAAGCTGAGCAGATTTATCAGCAGACAATTTCGCATTTGCTAAAGCAGTTTGCGCAGCTTGCACACCTTGTTTGAGAGCGTGCACTTCCTGTTTTAGCTTATCAGAGGCGCGTGGGTTTGACGCACTCTTTTGTTTTTGAAGCGCTTTTTTATGTTTTACTTTCAAATCAGCTAGTTGCTGTTTCTGAGCTTTAGCTTCTTTGCTCCAGAATTGAGCTAGCGCATTGAGGCTCTCTTGAAAGTTTTGCTCTAATGCCTTACCGCGATTAAGCTCTTTTTTTGATTTAGTCGGGGCAGCCGTCTTAGCAGTCATTTTTGCTGGACGTCCGCGCTTTGCTTTTGGTGCAGTCTTGCTTACCGCAGTTTTTTTAAGTCTAGGCATGGATAATCTCCTCGAGAATATTTAGAATATTAACCCTTAAGGCAAAATATTATACAGAAAATTAAATAAAAAGTATTAAATTTTAAACTGGAGCCAGCATGACATTTGTGGTCACAGATAATTGTATTCGTTGTAAGTATACCGATTGTGTTGAAGTTTGCCCTGTAGACTGTTTTAAAGAAGGGCCCAACTTTCTGGTGATTGATCCGGATGAGTGTATTGATTGCGCACTCTGTGAGCCAGAGTGTCCAGCACAAGCCATCTTTTCTGAGGATGATTTACCCGATCATTTAAAGCAATTTGTTGAGATTAACGCCGATCGAGCAAAACGATGGCCCACCATCACGGCACATAAAGATCATTTACCAGAAGCCGAAAAATGGGATGGCCAGCCAGATAAGCTTCAATATTTGGAAGATTGACAGTAAGGGCTCATGTTGCCGACATGCCGTGACTTGTTCGCGGCATCCATTCTTTAACCAAAGCGTCAATTCTGGATACCGCGCATAAAGCGCGGTACGTAGCTAATTCATCAACATATTCCTAATTCGCCGCACGATAGGGTTGTAGGCGAAATAAAGAGGAATAGCGATTTAGAAGTTCATCTTCCAGTTCAAGACGTAGCGCAATATTTTCCCCCAAGAGAGATAGTTCCCCTTCTAGCTTTCTTAGGTCTTCAGGCTGAGTATACTGATCATTAAAATGAATGGCCTGTAGTGTCATTCTTAAGAGTCGATTCAGAACGGGCCTATCTAAGCTGTGTTTTGGGATATCACGAGCAATTTTTTCGAAAAGATGAAATTGCCCGATGCAGACATAATCAATTAGATGCTGGCAGAAATCATCCAACGCTTCTTTGATGGCTGCAATATCCGCAGTGGGCGTATCGAATGGTTTTAGCATGCAAAGGTGATTGAAGCTGACAATTAAGGCCTGTCTGTTTTTTAGCCAATTTTCAATGATGCGATATTGATTCTCTTCACGACTGTTTGCTTCTAGATTGAATATCATGCCTTCCCTCCTGGCTGTTGACACGCATTGGGATGAGTTGCAGATAAGCAAACAGCACATGCTAGAAATATCTTGCTTATACCTTCATTAAAGCTGACTTGAAATCCACGTCAAGTTTTTAATGCGCTTAGGTAACTTAGTCTCTTTGCTTGTAAGCCAAATCTCAATCCTTTGTGCAAACTTTGCTATCTGTTGCGGGGAGATAAACCCGAGCGCTTTCAATGGCCTTCTGTATCTTTTTGTTTAATATGAATATTTTCTATTTTGGCGGGCTAAAGGGGGCGGTCTTTGAACTCACTTGGCTTACAATGTACCTTGTTCGAGTATGAGGATTTGTTACAGTTAAACCATCCCGTCTCAGGGATGGAGATGGGATGCAAGGCGAACACGGAATGTTGCCGAACATCCAGGCAAAGGATTGCCATCTTACAGGGATCGTAAGATCCACTATCTGTCTCTTCGGCAGGATGCTGACCTTGTTCATGGAGGAGCAAGGATGAGACAGGTAGCGGGGGATGTGAATGTTGGTGTTGTGTGCAGGGAAGGTTAAAGGGTAGCTTTGGCTACCCTTTATTATTTTTAAGCATGGCCCAAATATTTAGAACAATAAGCCCACTAAAGACGACCAACATCCAAGCCGGAATACTGCCGCCCAAAAATGTCCAGTCTACTTTCGCGCACTCTCCAGAACCATTTAAGATAATTTCCATTGCTTCGGTAAAGGGCATCGTTTGTACTAAGTAATCGAAACTGGGACCACAGGCGGGCACTTGGTCTGGAGGAAGATGTTGTATCCACACATGCCTGGCGGAGATTACCAAACCAGAAATGGTTAATAAAATAGTGAGCAAGCTATAAAATTTTTGGATGAAGTTTCTCGGATTATGTAATATAGCTATCAAATAAACGCCGGCCAGTCCAATCACGACAAGACGAGTCAGTACACACAATGGGCAAGGCTCAAGACCGAGTACAAATTGAAAGAAAAACGCAGCACTCAATAAAAAGAGGCAAACTATCAGTCCGATGACATAATAACCTCTGAACATAACTCTCATGTTGTCATTATTCCTTTCGATTTAAGACCAGCCATGATATCAAAGGGAAGCTATTGGGCCAACATCTTGGGGCGCTATGATGAAAAATGATTGAGGGCAAGCTGACCTAGAAACACACAATTCGTAGAACCGGATAATAGAATCCCTTTCGTTTTGTCGGGCCAGGAAACTTGAAGGTGACCGCCAGGCATATCGACTCTAACTTCCGCACCAAGTTGACGGCTCGAGATGCCAGCAACCACAGCTGCGCAGGCCGCTGATCCGCAAGCCATCGTTTCGCCAGCGCCTCGTTCATAAGTGATTGCCTTGATGTGATTTTTCGCCAAACATTCCACCAAGCTGACATTCACACCATTTGGAAATTTAGGGTGATTCTGTAATGCTTCACCCCATGATTTTAAGAGCGAAGAGTCGAGCTGCGACATAAAAAAGATGCAATGAGGATTTCCCAGATCAACTAGATGTGCGTGTTTGTTTTGATCTAAAAAAGAAAGTGAAACGGGATTCTGCTCGGCATAATTTGGGACACCCAAATTTACTCTTACTTGGGGGTGATCTAGTATCTCAATATGATTAACATTTTTCTCTGTCGCAACCGATATTGTTTTTTGGGTAGATAGACCCATTTCTTTAATAAAGCGACCAACGCACCTTAGGCCATTTCCACACTGGAATACTTCATGACCATCGGCATTATAGATTCGACAAAAGAAATCGATCTCAGAAACGTGAGGTGGCTCAATAAGGAGTATCTGATCACACCCAACTCCGGTGTTTCTGTTGGCTATCTCTCTGACTTGTGCTTCGGATAGTCTGACATTTTGTGTGATTGAGTCAATAATCACAAAATCATTACCAAGCGCATGCATTTTCATAAACTTTACAGTAATAGCCATATAGGTTAGACGCCTAAAAAATATAGATAGGGATCATTAAGTCAAGTTTAATCTGAAAGGACTCGTTCGTGTGAAAATAAATCGTTAAATGTTTCACGGGTTCGGATGATATGGTATTGATCGCCATCTACCAAGACTTCTGGTGGACGTGGGTGACTGTTGTATTGTGAGCACATTGAAAATCCATAAGCCCCAACGGCCTGAATGCCAAGCAGATCCTTAGGCTCGATCGCTAAAGGGGAATGTTTCGCAAATAGATCGCTGCTTTCACAAATAGGGCCGACCACATCGTAATTAATCAAGGGGCCATCACGTTGCTCAATCGGACACAGAGCGTGCTGAGCCGCATATAATGCTGGTCGAATAAGGGTGTTCATCCCAGCATCAACAATACAGAATGATTTGTTTTTGTTTTTTTTGAGATATTCAATGCGCGTGACTAAAAGACCTGCTTCTGCAACGATAGACCGCCCAGGCTCTATCCAAATTGGGAAAGTATCTTCAGTATTAGATAGGATAGTCTCAACGTATGCTCCAATGCTAGGAGGGGCTTCATCAGTGTAACGAACGCCTAATCCTCCACCAAAATCTATTTGAGAGATTAAAATAGCATGCTGTTTTAACGCAGTGATGAGCGCATTTACTTTTTTAATAGCCTCTACAAAGGGGGGCAGCTGTGTTATTTGAGAGCCAATATGGCAGGCAATACCCTTAATCTGAATATTCTCAAGCTGCTGTGCCTTTTGATAAAGTGGAATGACCTCTTCATAGGGAATGCCAAATTTATTTTCCTTTAATCCTGTCGAAATATAAGGGTGACTTTCTGATGCAATATCAGGATTGATGCGCAGAGCAATCGTCGCAAGCTTTCCTTGAGATGCCGCTAAACGATTGATTCTGAGCAATTCTTCTTCTGACTCTACGTTAAAGCAGCCTATCCCAACTTCAAGGGCTTTTAAAATCTCTGGCTCAGTTTTGCAAACACCTGAGAAAACAATCCGGGCAGGATCAGCGCCAATTTGAAGCACTCGGTAAAGCTCGCCCATCGATACGATATCAAATCCTAAACCCTCTTTTTTTAAGATTTTCAAAATGGCTAAATTGGAATTAGCCTTTAGTGCATAACAAATTTGAAAGGGTCGATTTTTAAAAGCCGTTTTGTAGCGCCTGCATTGCTCAAGGATCTTGGCTTTCGAATAGACATAGCACGGAGTGCCAACGGTTTCAATGATCTTGGGTATGGGACAAGACTCAACCCATAATATTTTATCTTGGTAGTGATATGGCGTCACGGTGCGGTTTATCCTCAGGTAAATATAAAGGTCCCTTTTGACCGCAGGCAGATAGGAACACTAGGATTATCGCTATCATTACGCCCAGAAGATTGCTCTGCATTTTGACCATTTTGAGTTATAGTGAAGACTTCATTTAAAACGTTTATAAAAAAAAATACAAGGATATTTTCGGTGACGCTAGAGACCATCGAGCTTGAAACGGGAGAACGGCCTGATGCCAGTGTTATTTGGTTACATGGGTTGGGTGCTGATGGACACGATTTTGAGCCTATCGTGCCCGAGCTTGGGCTGCCTCAGCATCTGGCGGTTCGCTTCGTATTTCCGCATGCGCCGGTTCGGCCCATCACAACCCATGGTGGGATGCTGCTCCGTGCTTGGTATGATTTGTTGAATTGGGACTTCAATGGGACTGTGGATACGCACGGTATTGAAGAGAGTGTCCAAGCCATCGAGCGGCTTATCACAAAGGAAATCACCCGAGGCATTTCAAGTCACCGAATTCTTTTAGCCGGGTTTTCACAAGGTGGGGCCATTGCTTTACATACCGCACTTAGTTGCGCACATCCTCTGGGTGGGGCTATAGGGTTATCAACCTATTTCCCACTGGCAGAAAAGCTTGCTAAGCGGCACTTTGCGAATCAAGATCTCCCCATTTTTTTAGCGCATGGTTATCTGGATCCGGTGGTGCCTTATTGGCTAGGGGAAACTATGCGCCAGATATTTGAAAGTCATGGCATCAATCTGAGTTGGTCAGCCTATCCTATGGTGCACTGTGTATGTGAACAGGAAATGCAAGCGCTTGGAGCTTGGATAACAGCTAGACTAAGCTAAAGATACAAAAGTTCCGCAAGCAGTTACGACGCGCCATGGCTAAACTCAAATCAAAACCGCCGGATCATGTTCAGGGAGCGATTCCTAATTTCAACGTGCCCAATTTTTGTGCGGTGCGGCCTATTTTCATGTTGTCTTTGGGGGCGCAGCTTTTAGCTTTTGTTTTGATATTGGCAATGGGAGACACTTTGGCGCATTCTTGGGATGAGCTGGGGTTGCTCTCATTTTTTGTGCAGTGGATTGCATTAGCTAGTGCTGCGGTGCTTTGCTTGAGTCGAACATTATTAAATCGTATGCCTTTTATGTGGGCGATCGTTCTGATGTACTTTTTGATTCTTGCGACGGCAGCGTTAATTGCCTTCTTTGCGCAGGTGTTTATTGAGGCATTTGATTATCAGTGGGGTTCATCTGCTGAGACGATGAGTGATTTTGTATCTCGATGTGTCCTCATCACAGCAATCATTGCTTTGGTTGCCCTTCGATATTTTTATATACAACAACAGTGGAAGCTTAGGATTGAGCTTGAAAGCCAAGCACGTGTTGAAGCGCTGCAAGCCAGAATACGGCCTCACTTCCTATTCAATAGTATGAACATTATTGCAAGCTTGATCCATACCAATCCTCGTTCAGCCGAACAAGCGGTTGAAGATCTATCTGAATTGTTTAGAGCCACACTTCGTGATCAGGGCTCCTTGATTGCTTTTTCTGAAGAATGGTCTTTGTGTCGAAGCTATCTGAACATTGAGGCTTTACGATTGGGCGATAGGTTGCATTTAGAGGAAGATTTATCTCAGGTTCCACCCGATGCTGCAATACCGATGTTGACTTTGCAACCTTTGCTTGAAAATGCCATTTACCATGGGATCCAGCCGATTGCAGAGGGCGGCACTATCGCTGTCAGTTCGCAAATGAAAGATAACACTATTGAAATTAAGATCAGGAATCCTGTTCCTAAAGTGACTCCCCCGAACTCTCCAAAAGGCAATCGTATTGCTATGGTAAATATTGGGCATCGACTAAACTTATTATTTGGAAGTCAAGCTGAACTTAAAGTGTATACTCAAAAAGAGTACTATGAAGTTGGCGTGAGCTTCCCTTATCAACGTAAGGGGCGACGTTACCCTCAAGAATGATCAGAGAATAGAGGATCAGGTCATGCGAATATTGATTATTGACGATGAGAGCTTAGCCAGAGAAAGACTTCGTCGTTTTGTTGAAGAGCAAGGCGAGCATGAAGTGATTGGGGAGGCTGCCAGCGGCACTGAGGCGCTTCAAAAAATTGATGCTATGAAGCCTGATCTGATTTTACTGGACATTCGGATGCCTGGAATGGATGGTATGGAGGTTGCTAGACATTTGCTCGATATGGAGGAGGCGCCAACTATCATTTTTACGACAGCTTATGATGAATACGCGCTGGAAGCTTTTAGGGTTCAGGCTGTCGATTATCTATTGAAGCCAGTGAAAGCAGATCGCTTGTACGAGGCTTTTGATTCAGCTGCTAAATTAAGCAAACGGCAATTGAAAGCGCTTAATAAACAAGAGGACGGCTCTACGAAGGCGCGTACGCATATCAGTTCTCGTACGCGTCAAGGGATTGTTCTGGTCCCCGTTCATGGCATCCTCTATTTTAGAGCAGAACATAAATATGTGACGGTTCGACACGTTGCTGGTGAAGTCCTCATTGAAGAGCCATTAAAAGACATTGAGATTGAATTTGGTGAGCAGTTCTTGCGAGTTCACCGAAATTGCTTGGTCTCCAGAGAAAAGCTTCAAGCACTCGAAAAAAATTCGGAAGGGCAGCCTTGCATTCGGCTAAAAGATCTGGATGAAAGACTAGAGGTCAGTCGTAGGCATTTACCGAAAGTGCGTCAAGTGATGACGGGTGGATGAGACTTGTATATCCTAAGCACTTTTAAGTATTTTTAAATCATGTCCTCTTTCTCAAGGAAATCTTTGGTCATTGCGACCAGAAAAAGTAAGCTAGCTTTATGGCAGGCTGAGTTTGTCCGACATCGTCTTATGACGCAACATCCTGGTTTAACAGTTACGCTTTTACCGATGACCACCGAAGGGGATGAGCGCTTAGATGTGACGCTTTCGAAGATTGGTGGAAAGGGCTTATTTGTAAAGGAATTAGAAACGGCTCTCCTAAGCGGTGCGGCTGATTTGGCGGTTCATTCGATTAAAGATATGCCTGCACAGTTGCACCCGACGCTTGCAATTGGCGCTATTTGCGCGCGTGAAGATGTGCGGGATGTTTTGATCGCTAACAATCATCAGAAATTTATGGATTTGGCGCCAGGGGCCCATGTTGGTACTTCTAGTTTAAGGCGTCAGGTACAACTCAAAAAAATCCGGCCAGATTTGCAATATTTAAATCTTCGCGGCAATGTCCCAACGCGGGTCCAGAAATTAAAATCGGGTGAATATGATGCGATTGTGCTCGCAGCCGCGGGATTAAAGCGTTTAGGGCTTGAACAAGAAATAACTGAATATTTTTCAATAGACCAAGTACTACCAGCGTGTGGACAAGGGGCTTTGGGGATTGAGTGTCGTGCAGATGATTCAGCCTTGATGAATCTATTGCAAGGATTGCATGAAAATGAAACGGCAGCCTGTGTGCAAGCTGAGCGCGCTATGAACGCGATATTGGGGGGCAGTTGTCAAGTGCCAATTGCAGCGCTTGCTCGATACCAACAGCAAAAGCTTCATTTGATGGGGCGAGTTGGTGATTTGGCTGGAGCGCAGTCACTTGCAGCCACTGCCTCAGGTCTCTTGGAGGAAGCGGAACAGATTGGTCAAAGCGTTGCAGAACTGTTAATCCAACAGGGTGCCAAACAAATTATTGATGAGATTTTAAGTCATGGATTTGAAGGGTAAGCACATCCTCGTTTTAAGCCCCGAGTCATCGAGCGCATCGTGGGTTAAGAAAATACAAGCAGCAGGTGGTCGAGCGATTGCTTTTCCGACTATTGATATAAAAGGCGTTGAGCTGTCTCAAAATGCCTTGGAGGAAGGACAAAAATTACTGTGTGAATGTGATTGGATTATCTTTTTATCTCAGCAAGCTGTGAATTACTTGCCTCTGAGTTGGCATTTGGTGATTCAGCAGTATCCGCCCAACGTTACAGCAATAGGGCCAGCGACACAAGCCGCCCTTCTTGAAAAGGGTATCTCTACCACAGTCAATTTTCCAGGGGGCAGCACGAGTGAAACGGTTTTAGAAGAGGCCCCTTTTCAAGCGAACCGAATTCAACAGCGCACGATTGCGCTGCTCACCGGAGAAGGTGGTCGAACAATATTGTTTGATGTTTTAACTGAAAGGGGGGCTATCGTTCACAGGCTGCCGGTTTATCGAAGGGTATTACCTATTAGACCCAAGTTAACATTAGAGCAGCTGTTAATGTGGGGCGTGAATGTGATTTGTGTGACCAGCGCAGAAGCATTAGAAAACTTGCTATTGATGACCGAGCCAAACGCCCATCCGTTTTTAAAATCCCAGTTTGTTCTGGTGCTCAGTGAGCGCCTCAAAAACCATTCGAAGCAAATGGGCTTTGAGGCAGACAAAATCAATCTTTTTAGGCGCGATTTCCTAGCCGGTTAGAGGTTTTTGGAAACGCTTTATAGTAGGCTTTTGTGATCTTGCTCTTGGGATTGAGATCAGCAAATTCATGTATAGATTCCAGTAGTTCTTTTCTCTTTAATTGAGCGTATCTGTCTGAGTCATTTTTGTCTAAACGAGCTTTTGTCTTTGGATAGACCCGTTCATAAGCTTGACTGATATCATGACGAGGATGTCTTGTTGAAAATTCATGAAGAATTCCAAGTAGCGATTGTTTTTTTAAGTAGGCTTGTCCTTCAGGGGTGTCGGGATTTTTCTTTGCGTATTCTCGTTTTTCTTTTGTCTCTTGTTTGCGTTGAGCTCGTCTTTGTTCTGCTGCACG
>JAXMEB010000003.1:0-542500 GCA_046348545.1 Gammaproteobacteria bacterium | reverse complement strand
GTACCGCAAACCGACACAGGTGGGCAGGATGAGAATTCTCAGGCGCTTGAGAGAACTCGGGTGAAGGAACTAGGCAAAATGGCACCGTAACTTCGGGAGAAGGTGTGCCGCTGTAGGGTGAAGTGCTTTGCGCACGGAGCTCGAGGCGGTCGAAGATACCAGGTGGCTGCGACTGTTTATTAAAAACACAGCACTCTGCAAACACGAAAGTGGACGTATAGGGTGTGACGCCTGCCCGGTGCCGGAAGGTTAATTGATGGGGTTAGCGCAAGCGAAGCTCTTGATCGAAGCCCCGGTAAACGGCGGCCGTAACTATAACGGTCCTAAGGTAGCGAAATTCCTTGTCGGGTAAGTTCCGACCTGCACGAATGGCGTAACGATGGCCACACTGTCTCCACCCGAGACTCAGTGAAATTGAAATCGCTGTGAAGATGCAGTGTTCCCGCGGCTAGACGGAAAGACCCCGTGAACCTTTACTATAGCTTTGCACTGGACTTTGATTCTTTTTGTGTAGGATAGGTGGGAGGCTTTGAAGCGTTGTCGCCAGATGACGTGGAGCCAACCTTGAAATACCACCCTGGTATGTTTGAGGTTCTAACCTAGGTCCCTTATCGGGTTCGGGGACAGTGCATG
Source organism: Gammaproteobacteria bacterium (assembly GCA_046348545.1). Lineage (GTDB taxonomy): Bacteria > Pseudomonadota > Gammaproteobacteria > Berkiellales > Berkiellaceae > JAXMEB01. The sequence continues at coordinate 541,867 of JAXMEB010000003.1, read as the reverse complement.
GTGGGCAGTTTGACTGGGGCGGTCTCCTCCCAAAGCGTAACGGAGGAGCTCGAAGGTACGCTAATTACGGTCGGAAATCGTGATGATAGTGCAAAGGCATAAGCGTGCTTGACTGCGAGACTGACAGGTCGAGCAGGTACGAAAGTAGGTCTTAGTGATCCGGTGGTTCTGTATGGAAGGGCCATCGCTCAACGGATAAAAGGTACTCCGGGGATAACAGGCTGATACCGCCCAAGAGTTCATATCGACGGCGGTGTTTGGCACCTCGATGTCGGCTCATCACATCCTGGGGCTGTAGCCGGTCCCAAGGGTATGGCTGTTCGCCATTTAAAGTGGTACGCGAGCTGGGTTTAGAACGTCGTGAGACAGTTCGGTCCCTATCTGCCGTGGGCGTTGGAGATTTGAGAGAGGCTGCTCCTAGTACGAGAGGACCGGAGTGGACGTACCTCTGGTGTACCGGTTGTCACGCCAGTGGCATTGCCGGGTAGCTATGTACGGAAGAGATAACCGCTGAAAGCATCTAAGCGGGAAGCTCGTCTCAAGATGAGATCTCCCGGGGCCTTGAGCCCCCTGAAGGTCCGTTGAAGACCACGACGTTGATAGGCCGGGTGTGTAAGTGCAGTAATGCGTTGAGCTAACCGGTACTAATTGACCGTGCGGCTTGATCATATAGCCCTAAGTGGCTAATGAGCTCCGCTAACGAATGATATATCGCCTAAGTTAATCACTTTATGTTAATGAGCTAATTTTTTTTAAAGTTTAAACTCTACGCAATAAAACATTTAAATGCGAAGAGAATAGAATTGGTCACAGCAGCTGAGTTTTAGACAAGGCGCTAAGTTTAGAGTGCGAGGAATGTACATTAGCTACATGACAAGCACGAAAAACGAAAGCAACGCAGTATAAAACTTAAGATGCGAAGACCCACCGGTTTGCCTGGTGATGATAGCGTGTTGGTACCACCCGATCCCTTTTCGAACTCGGTCGTGAAACAACACCGCGCCGATGATAGTGTGAGGTCTCCTCATGCCAAAGTAGGTCAACGCCAGGCATCATTTTTCAAACCCCTTAGGAGAGCTCCTCAGGGGTTTTTTTTGACCAAAATTCTCAATTGCTTATGGATTTTGTATTCCGTGAATTGAGTCTAGGCGTCTTCTCCATCTTAAAAACAGAATCAGCCCAAGTAAAGGTGACATGAGCCAGAGTGAGCTGGGAATATCAACTTCTAAGCTTGGTGTAATTGGTGGCAATCCTGGTGGTGGTGGCGATAATTCAGGTGGTGGATTACCTGGGGGAGGTTCAGGATTAGCCGGGGGAGGCGGGTTAAAAATACCAACTACTTTATCACTCCCGCCATCGTTGAAGCCCTTGAAGCGAACTAACAGATTGGTGTCGGTTTGCTCGAGTGTGCTTAAATTTTGGAAGAAGTCCCCTACATCAAAGCCATTCACATTGTTCCACTGAGAAAATTCAAAATGCCCCGTTTTACCAACGCTGATGCCGCTTTTAGGGCTCCCACCGCCTAAAAAATTACCCCCCAAGGCATATCCATAATCAAAGCTACCATAGGGTGCGCCAGAGTAATTTTCCTCTTTGGGGGTCAGCGCGGTTAAATTAGTATTAGTCTGCCACTTTGTAAAGGAGCTTGTTCCAGGCAGCTCAAGCAAGAAGCCGGTCAGATAGCCACCGTTGGCGGGGTTCGAAGTATTGGTTAGATCGAGCGATAACACCGAGCCATCCCATTTAAATTGCGCTGAGTAGCTACCCGAACTGCCTGTACCTGTGACCGTTTGTTCGGTAATAATCGTGGCGCTCACTGTAAAAGGGACGAATATGAATGATGCAGCCAGTGCTGACCCAATCCTTGGGAAGTAAGCCATAACACTATCCTTATTCGTTATTCTGACTATAAATCAACATAAGCCTATCAATTTGTTATACCTGATTTATTCAAGGATAAACAACTCAACTGATATACCCTTCGCGTCTGAATTTTAGGCTGTGGGTATATCAAGTGCTTTGCCAGGGATAATGCTTTTTAGAAACTCAAAGCAGGGTATACAGGGAATGCTGTGTTCAAAAAAACGATCTCCGCCACAATATAGCAAAACAGACGTAACGTGCGGATAGTCGGCTTGAAAAGCTTTAAGGCCACTGAGATCTTTTGAGTACACTTTTTTGGCATGCTTAACCTCGATAGCCCAAAATCCGAGTGGTCCATACAGTATGAAATCGACTTCATTCCCTGCACGGGTGCGCCAAAAATATAGACGATGGCCTGGTGTCATGTCGCACCAGGCTTGTAAATGTTGGGCAACCAGCCCTTCTAGTGCTGCCCCTTCAATTTCATGGGGTGAATCCATTGGCCCAACAGGGCGAATGCTTCGAAATACGCCAGCATCAAAAAAGTAAAATTTGGGGTGACTGCTGAGCGCTCGTTGAGCCCGATGCGTAAAAACAGGTAGCCGAAAAGATAATAATAGATCTTCTAAAATACTAACATACGACTCAACTGTCTTACGTTGCACGGCGCATTCTCTCGAAATATTGGATACATTGAGAATACTGCCATGTGAAAATGTGATGGCCTCAAGAAACCTGGAGAAATCAGTTAAATTGCGAACCAGCCCTTCTTGCTGAATTTCTTCTTTAATATATAAACTAATATAGGCCTGTAATTTGAGAGCAGGGTCGGGTTCGTTCAAGATTAAAGGTAACATGCCAAACTGCAAGGCATGGGTTGAATCAAAGCGACTTTGAAGCTCATGTGCAAAGAAGGGGGGCAGCTTACAGTACAAGGCCCGCCCGCCGAGCAAATCAACCCCTGTTCTTTTAAGCTTTCGTGTGCTGGAGCCAGTCAGGATAAAACGCCAATTACGTTTTTCTTCAATTAATCGATGAACAACAGACAGTAAAGCGGGTACCTTTTGAATCTCATCGATGATAATCGTTTGTCCATCAGGCAGAATCGAAACATAATCCCATAAACGTTCGGGGAATGCTTGAAACTGACGCTCCAAATCTGCCTTTAATAAGTCAAACCACTTAGCTTCCGGCAGATGATTTTTTAAGAAGGTTGATTTTCCAACGCCTCGAGGCCCAAATAGGAAAAAACTGCTTTCAGGTAGCGCAAAGAATCTAGGTAAATACACTAAGTGCCTCAAATTGGAAGTTGATATGCCATTTTGAGACCCATTATGGCGAAATCAACTCCAATTTGCAATGCCTCCCTGATTACTTACGGCCCTTGGCCTTGGCTTGTTGAGCCGCCTCCACAGTAGATTTCATCCGCTCCCAGGCTCGTCCTGAGAGGGGCGCCGTTGCCAAGAAGGATTTGAAGGCTTCCTGCTTACTGACTTGAAGATCGGAGATATAGAGGTTATTCAGCCCTTTTTGGAGGTTATTTAAAATGGGCATGAGTTCAGATTTCTTATCTTTGCTATGTTGAGAAACCAGATAATCTACAGTGCTCATAAGAATATGCCCTTTCAGATCAGGCGACATATTTGTTTGTTTGGTGAGATATTCAATTGTATTTTTGAGTAAATTAGCATCTTGACGTTCAGTATCAGGACGTTTGGAATTTTGAACTACATAATTTAATTGCTTTGGCAATGTCTGAAGCTTTTCAGTGGGTTGTAGTAAGCCAATAATAAATGCTTGCTCAACTAATCTATCAAACATTTTTTGACTATTATTTAGCCGCGATGTGATTTTTGTCATTTCCTCAACAAGGGGTCTGGGTAGTTCCTTGCCAATGATTTTGAGTTTATTTGCGTGCTCACCTATATATTTGATAAACGCTTCTTGCGACTCTCGGGTATTGTCTATGAGTTCTATTTTAAAAGCAGGAGATGTTTCGACGCGTCGATAAAAATCATCTTTTAGCTCTCGAAGTGAAGCTCTCATGGGTGAATTGTCAGGAAGTGATTTTAGCTCAGCATCCACTGAGCGTATTAAACCATAAGTAATTTGGATTTTTTGATCTGCAGTGAGCGAGGCATCATAGTGAATGTTGTCGATTGTTTCTTGTAGCAGATTCATTAACGGACTCATTTTTGCCTGATGTTGATTCAAGATTTTTTCAAGGGATTGAGGTCCGGATTTACGATGTTGTTCTAAGAATGCATCAATGACTGGTTTTGTTTTATTTTCTGGTGCGGATCTAAATTGAATTGCTTTCGTAGATCTATCATCAGCCCTATATTCATCCTCCAGCGACATCGGCGTTTTGGCGTATAAGCTAAGCTCTAAACGAACCTGCATGGGTAGCAAAGGCTGGAATTCAACTAGTATCGGTTTCCATTCGAAGCCCCCTTCAGCGCCCAGCTCTGACATATCCTGTTGCAGCTTTTGAAGTGCCTCCCAAAAATTCAATAGCAATTGAGGGTGCTGATTGGGTGAATCAGGTGATTTGCTTTTTAAAGCGTTATAAGCAGCTTCAAATTTTGCCCAATCCGCCTTGTGATTCGTTGGCAGATAATTTGAAATAGCGCTGGATAAATTGTCTTTGGTTTGATCCAGCACAGGCCACATTTCTTTGAGAACGCGTTTATTTGAATTAAGTTCTGCATAAGTTTTCAAAAATAGCTCAAGTTGTTTATAGGCCTCTTGACCATGTTTAGTATTGTAACGGTTGTGAAAATTATTCTGTCTTAAATAACTCATCAATTGAGCCGCTTGAAGCATTTCTGCATGAAAGCTTTTATTGATATCACCCGGATTCATCGTTGCTTTGAAATCTGCTATAGCATCATCCAAAAATGCTTTTAAACGCGATGTGGATTCGCCGCTTAATTCACCCTGCATCATTTTTAGCATGGTATAATAGAGTTGTCCTTTTTCATAGGTCGATAGAGTTTCATTTTTATTTAGATTGTCAATCACATCTTGTATTAAACGAATTTGACTTTCTCGAATCTGACTCAATTTTTCACCACTGATGCTACGCCCAATCCTTTGAAATACATTCCGGATAGCGGCGACGTCATCTTCTTTATTCTTGTAACTTACAAGCACACTGGTATCTCCACCAGAAATGTGTTTTCCTAAATTGTTGCTAATTTGTTCGTCGCGTATGCGTTCGCTGTCCATATCTCTGGCAGGTCGAGTGAGTATGGTGGGTGCAGGTGCTTTTTGCGCTTTTTGGATAGCAAGTTGTTGCTGAGCAGGAAAGAGTGTGCTAAATGCCCGATCAAAACTCACCCAATCAAAACCCTGAGAGATAATGCGATTAGTTTCTGGATCGAGATAATATTCGCCTTTTAAATCTTGCTTAAGTGTTTGATAGGCATTCCAAACTGCTTCGCAAAGCACAGGATGTTGCTGCGGATCTTGAGGGGCTAGTGATCTTAAATCACGCACTGCTGATACAAAGCGCATCCAATCTTGTGGATGACTGTTTGGCAGGTAGCCATTACTAGCCCCTTTGAGAAGGCGCATCTGACGACTTAAATGTTGCCAAATCATTTGACTTTCTTTAGTGCGCTCAATGCTTTGCAGCGTTAAAGCTGTTTTGGTGATATCACTTGCAACCTTGGGATAATCATTGTTTAAACCGGTTTGATTAAGATAGGCAAGCGTATTCATCTGAGCGTTAGAAGAACGGGCGCCCGTAAGAGAAAAGCCCATCTCCCTCATGCGTCCGATTTCTTCACTGATGAATTTTTTAACGGGTGAAGCAGTGACTTCTGTCAACTGATGATCTAAATTCTGCAGCAAGCCTAGATATAAATATCCTTTGTCACTGGTTTTAAGATGACTATCTGCAGCCAAAATCAAAGCAGCATCTTGTAAAAACGCGATATGCATTGCTTCGTTAGCATTTTGAACAATTTTTTGTTTTTTAGATTGAAGCTGTTTAGCATGATCTGCTGTCTCAGATTTCAAATTTTGGCAAGACTGGGTTACATTTTCATCGCTAGATGCTTTACCCCGGCGCTCTAGCATAGTTTGCACGCCATTTCTTGGTTTGTAATCATAGGTCGCTGCGAGTGCTGCTTCATTATCGCGATCTAGGATTTTTATGACGGGTTCTTTAATATCAGACTCTTTGTTCTCAGTCTCAGGAGCAAACTCTTGAGTATCACTTTCTTGGTCTTCGGGATGTAAGTCTATTTCACCCGGCCTTTGTAAGGCTTCATTAAATTCCTCATTGAGATCATGGACTAATTTATCCTCAGCTTCCTTCGGTGCTTTTTCCAATTCTTCAGCTTGAACGGCAGCAATCATGGTTTCATCTGTGGTATCGCCAATTCTTTCTTTGGTTCCAGCTTTGGCAATCTCTTGTTCATTAGCAATAACGTTGGCTTCACTTTCTTCTTGCGCGAGTCCAGCGGCTTGTTTCTTCGGCAGGTTGAGGACTTCAGCAAACGTTTCATCATCTAGATCAAAGAAGGGCAGTTCCGTAGCTGTATCTTCGGTCACTTCAGCTGCTTTTAAATCAGGACCTTTTAGATCCTCCAATGTTAGAACTACAGAAGGATCACTTGACAAATCTCCCAAGTTCTTATCTTTAGTAATCTCAGCCAATTTTGAATTGAAAACAATTTGAAAAACCTCAAGATTAGGATTATCCCTGAGTAATTTAAGTAATTCAAGTGTTTTGCCCTTGGCCTCGTTTACAGCTTCTTGTATTTGAATGCCACGTAAGCGTTCAGCCTCGTCTTTTTCAGCCTGAGTTCTCTTATCTTCCTTGGCTTTTTCAATGCGCGCGGCAGCCAGCTCTCTGGCAGCAGCCATTTCTTCCGCTGAAAGCACGATGTCCAATGTGGGTGGCTTTTCAGGGCGCTCCTCATCAGTGAATTCTTTGACCTTTGTTAAAGCACTGGTAAAGACGCGCTGAAATTCTTCAGCGTTAAACTCAGTGCTTTCAACATCTGCCGCAGAATTTAAGATGGCTTCGATAGCCGCCTCTTTAGCTTTTTCAATGCGTTCTTGTTTTTCTTGCTCCAGCTTTTTTTGCTCAGTTTGATAATCTTTGTTTCGCTTAATTTCTTTTTGGCGATCCTTTGTCCAAGTTTTAAATAGGGATTCTCGATCTTCAAAAGTACCGGTAGGGCGGCTATCTTCAACATCATCAAAGATATTCTCTAATGAACCATTTTGCTTTCTAACAAGTTTGCCTTGATAAATATCCATGATGTCAATAAAACATGCTCCTTGAGATTTTAAGGTTTCGTTTACTTTATCAGCCAGAGCTTCTTGTCCAATTGTATTAAATGGATCATTAAAGAAGAATTGTGCTAGACGCTCCTTTTCTTCGTCATTTAAATATCCAATGTTTAGATTCCATTGATTCTTGGGCGTTGAGCCCATACCGTCTTTGAAATAAGTTTGACGGTAAATTCGATAAACAGAATTAGGTTCAGGGATGGTGTCATCTTGAGTAACGTTTTCTGTTAGAAAAGCAGATGACGTACCTGAGAATCCCGGACTTCCCTCGTTTCTGACCAATCTACCAGAAGCAATGTCAAGAAATTTACTAAAATCGATAGCGGCATTACTCTGAATGAACTGTCCGACATCCTCTTTAAGCTCATTGAGGTTACCAGCCTCAATAGCGTCCAAATATGAATCCAGTTTTCCAGCGTCACTTGCGGTAAAGAGCGCAATATTTGCTAGTTCTGCCTTTGAGAAAGCTTGTAGATCGATACGCGTTGCAACGATACCTCGTGCTGCGCTGATTGCCCCCTTGCTGGTTGGATCTAGATTCCCCTTGTTGAGCTCAAATCCGGATAGATAGAGATCACGCTGCACTTTGCCCTTTGAAGGGGCCGACGCCCTGCTATCGCCCACACTTGCGGGTTCAGTCGGTTTCAATTTATCAAGCGATGTCTTTATTTTGTTAATATCACCCAACGTGTTATTGAAAGCCTCTTGAACATATTTATAAATATTATCGATGGCACTGGCACGCTCAAAGGCGATTTCTTGTGGCGTGCGTTGTTGAGATTGAGCCAAAGGTTGTTGCTGTTGATGTGCCTCCTCAATGCGGGCTATTTCAGCTGCTTTGCGATCAATAGTATCTTTTCTCTTAGAAATCTCCTTTTCCAAATCAGATTTCTTTTTTGATGCCGCTTGATTTTTAGGGTTTGATTTAAGTATTTTCTGATTAGTTTCGAGTGCCTTCTGGTCTGATTCATTCTCAGCTCTCAGCGCAGTAACTTCCTCTAAAAGAGCGTGGGCCGCTTCGGGCACAGCCGAACGACTTGAGACAGAAGATGCAGCCAGATCTTTCTCTGCTTTCTTTAATACGTTGTTAGCTGGCCCAGCAGCATCATTTATATTTTTAGCTATTTTCGATAGCTTATTTTCGCTTTCGGCAAGGCGAGCGCGTAGTGCTTCGATTTGTTCTGAATCAGCTTCTTTTAGTTCATCAACTGCAGAAGCAAAATTTGCTTGAATCGCGTCCAGCTCAGCCAATATTTGCGAAGCCTTCCCCAAGCTGATAGCTTCAGCATCCTCTGTTGCAGCGCCTGCCTCCAAGGATCGCCTTTTTTCTTCTAATTTGCTTTTTTCCGCTTCTAATGCTGAAATTTCATCCTTATATTCCTTGGTACTATGGTCTCTGTATTTTTCTTGTATAGCGTCTCGCTTTGTCTTTGTACCATTAATAGCGGCAATGGTTTCCGTTAACTCTTTTTGTCGCGCTAAAGAGGCTTGATATTGATCTTGAAATTCGCCTTGATCAATTTTGGACGCTACTTCTGCCTTGATGCGAAGGCTATTTCTAGCTTCAATAAATCGTTCCAGTGATTTTACGGCTTGAGTTCTTGAATCAGCTTGATTTTGGAAGTTTAATTTTTGAATTTCAATAACAACTTTTTCAAAAGCTGCTTGTAAAGCAGGATCGATTTTTTCGTTTTCATCGAATGCCAACATTTGCTGTTTTAATAATTCAAAGATCCCTTTCTCAAGAGTATAAAAATTATCAAGATGTGCTTGAGGATTTGTGAAGGTTAAGTCCTTGTATCGATATAGGGATTGATAGGGACCATAGTTTGTTTGAGCATATTTTGTTCGCCAATTCATAAAATTTGCATTGGCACCTGACACATTACTTTTTAACGTTGAAGCATTTAAGTGCTTCGTCATCCAACTTTCAATTTCTTCGCGAGAAGAGGTGCCTAATACAATGCCGGGGACTTGCCAAGCGGGCACGGCTTTTTTAAAGTCCGCGACGGGTTGTGATGTACCGCCTTTTTTTCTACCGGCACCTGATCCTCCTGCCCCTGGTGGCGGTGGTGGCGGTGGAGGCGGTGGTGGGCCTCCACCTGGCGGCGGTGGAGGTGGCGGTGGGCCTCCAAATCCACTTGGCGGTGGAGGCGGAGGTGATGGTGGGTTTACGGGGCTGCCTAGAACTGTGTTTTTAGGTTGGATATTCAAAGACTCCTCCTTCGCTTTGATAAAAACGCCCATCTCAGGCTCTGAATTAGTGGAGATATTTGAGCTAATGTCTGAGTTTAAGGTCGGAGTTGAATCAATTGGTATCGTTTCGGCTGGGCTTTGACTCTGGACTTTTGCATTTGGCTCGGACTCAGTGGTTCTAAGATCAGATCTAGGGCTTCTCATTGGACCAGCAATGGAGGGTTCAAAGGTTTCTGTGTTTTTTGCAGGATCATTCTTTTCTGGAATTGGCGGTATTTCCATTTCTGGTGGGATTAGAATTTTCGATTTTTTCGACGACGAATCCTCAGAAAGCGCTTTAGACTTATCTACCTTGTAAATCGAGTCAATTGTATTTTCGATTTCCTTCAGCAAGTCTTGTGCACTTCTGCTACTTGTCAATCGAGAAATCAGACTGATTTCTGAATCAGAAAATGTAGTTTCTTTAATGAGTGCCGCAAAGTCCCTTAGCCTCCTCAGTGCCCCCTTAGAGACAACCGTCTCAGGTTTGCCTATTGTAGCTTTTAATATAGTTAAATCTTCTTGAACCTCTTTAACTCTATCATCAGTCAAAACGATTTTTTTCTGTTCTCTAGAGTTTCTAACTTTAAGGTCATATGCTGAAATCTTATTTTCTATTTGTGTGTAAAGTTTTTCTTCGTCATCAAGCTTTTCTTTTATTTTTTCAAGAGCAGCTTTAGCTTTCTCTGCAGCTTCTCCAATCGTCTCTAAGGCTGGAAATAGTTTGATAGCTTCTTCCTCAGGGTTAGCTATGGCGCTGCGCCTACGAGCAATGGCTTCAGAAAATATTATAGAGCTCTTTTTCTCTGACTCGATCGAATTTTCCTTTGTGCTGGCTTTTTTTGTAGCTGTTTTTTTCTCTTCAGTTACAGGATTATTCTTTGAGACCTGTATTGCTTCGCCTTTCTGAATGATGACATTAATGATTCCTTGATTGGCTTCATTATTTAAATAATTTTGAATTGCTTCAAGGGCTTTATTGAATTCCTTATGATCAATCTTTACTGTATAACTAGAGTCCCTTGTATACTCATCTTTTTCATCAGCCCAGGCATCAAACTCATCATTGTTCTCTTCTTCGTTCTTTGATTTAAATTTATCAGGAATGATTTTTCCCAAGATGTTGTTTTTTAAATTTTCGGAGTCTTTTTTTGACCGCGCATTTTCCGTGACTTTGACATTCAAGTCCGCGGCTTCAGTATCAACAATCTTAGCGACTTTTCTGAATTCATCTAGCTTATTAATAATTTCTCGAGCTGATTCAGCCTCTTTTGAATCCAGGCCACCATCTTCGACATTTTTATCTTGTATTTTTGTCCAATTGGATTGGAGTCTGATATATATAGAATCAATCTCAATCAGAGGGGCTTTTATCTTCTGAATAAAGTTAAAATATTTTTCTTGATCTTCCACATCAAGCCTTCTATTGACTGGGTAAGCATCCTCCCCTGAGGATGTATCGAGAGCTCCTGTTCTTTTCAGAACAGCTCCCTTTTTTATCGAATCAAGAAATGATTGTCTTTTATCGTCAGGCATACAATAACTCACTTCTATCTTTTTGTCTGTGGACTCAGCGTGCTTTAACTTTTTTCCATAAGACATTAAAAGATGTATCGGGTAAACTCAAAATCTTCTTTAACACTAAGCACTTAAATGAAAGAAGCTTGATGGGTGATATTACAGCGAGTGATTATGCATGCAGCAGTTATCTTGGGTTAGGTCGAACAGAGGGGATTTGATTTTAAGGTTATTTTAGATGATCAAAGTTAATACGTGTGTAACCACCAGTATTAAAAATACGTGAGTACTTGGTTTGAGTTTTGCTTCCATCTTGAATTACAATTCTTCTTTTTTTTATTGAAATTAAGAGTAGGTCAATGTCTCAGCTTCTTTTCGGCGTCATGGGCGATCCCATCAGCCATAGTTTGTCGCCCCAAATTCATCAATTATTTGCTGCGCAATTTGATATTCAATTGCATTATGAAAAAATTCAAGTCCCTAGAGGTCAACTGAAGCATGCCCTACAGATGTTCAGAGAAAAAGGAGGGCGCGGCGCAAACGTCACGGCTCCGCTTAAAGAAGAAGCGTTTCTGATCTGTCAGGCAGAAAATTCTGCACGATTAGCGCAAGCCGTGAATACACTTTATTGGAATCAATCAAATGAACTGCGTGGTACCAATACGGATGGATTAGGTTTGTGCCAAGATTTACTCGTTAATTTAGAATGGGCGCTTGACGGTAAACGTATTTTGATTTGTGGCGCAGGTGGCGCAACGGCGGGCATTTTAGAGCCATTACTATCACACCAACCCGTTGAGATAGTTATTGCAAATCGTGATATGACGCGAGCTAAAACTTTAGTAGAACGATTTAATGATCCTGCATTACAAATGTCAGCATATGAAGACCTTCATGTTGATTTCGATCTGATTATCAATGCAACATCAGCACATTTAAGTGGTGCAAGCATTCCGTTGGACCCAAATTTTCTTAAAGGCGCAGCATGTTATGATTTGGGTTATTCGTTGACCATCACACCATTTTGTGAATTGGCTAAAACCCATGGCGCAAAGGCCGTGTCTGATGGCCTGGGTATGTTGATAGAACAAGCCGCCCTAGGCTTTGAGATTTGGCATGGTGTTAAGCCTAATACCAGTAGAGTGAGGGGAATTTTAAGGAGCAATGCTTGAGTCTACACGAAATGTTTGATACGATTCGTTGACATTAGGCACACATTGTACTATGGGTAGATCATTCGACTGGAAGTATCTTTTGATTTTTCAGCTGAAAAAATGCTCAATTAATTCACGAAAGAAAAATCAGCTTCGAGGAAGTGATTGCGGCCATAGATGACGATGGGCTCTTGGATATTTTGAAACATCCAAATGCGAAGAAATACCCCCATCAAAAATTGTATGTTGTCGCGGTGAATGGATATGTTTATTTAATCCCTTTTGTTGAAAAAGAGAAGGGTGTTGTTTTTCTCAAGACAATTATTCCAAGTCGAAAGGCTAAAAAAATGTATTTAAGTGAGGAGGAAGATGATGTCTAAGAGAGTGCAATCAAAATCGCATTCGGTGTCATCTTTGGACAAAGACGAAGAGGATATTTTAGATTCGTTTGAGCGCGGTGAGTGGGTGTCTGTTGAAAATATCAAGAGAGAAAAATCTGAGGCGAAGCAAGCTGCTGAAAATTACTTGAAAAAAGATGCTAGAATTAATATTAGATTATCCGGCAACGATCTAGCAAAAATAAAACAACGCGCTGCGTATGAAGGGATCCCTTATCAAACTTTAATCGCAAGTGTGTTGCATAAATATGCTGCGGGACATCCATTGCCTGAATCTTAAAGTTTCGATCTTGGCTTCGCGATCTCGTTAACTGTTTTTTCGATTTCTTCAATCTTTTTAGTATTGCCTTCTTTGACACAACGCTCAAGGTTATCCCACAATAAGGTAAATTGCTTGTTAGAAACGCCGACATCTAACGCGCGGCTCATAATGTCGTTGGCTCGATTAAATAAAAGCCCATCTTGAGTTTCATCGGCTTGCCAAGTGGAAATCTCACTTCGGTTCAAAGTTTGTGCTTTACCGACATATTCCATCTTACCCACTTTAAATTTCTGGAAATCATCAACTTGTTGTTCAAACTGTGCATTGTGAATGGCAGCAATTGCTTCATCTTCGACAATAGCTTCATAGTGGTCACCTGCACGATTATACATTTTGATAGTCGCAACTGGGGCAGGCAATGGATGGCCACCTTCCCATTTGGTTTTATCAGCACCTTGATATAGTTCAATATTGTAATGAAGCGCTCTGCTGAGCTGCTCGACGTCTTCAGGCGCAAGCGGAATTTCATTGTAGGGATCGCAAAGAAAATCAACATAAGCGTTATAACCGGTGGTATCCCAATACACGTCGATCTCATGTTCTTTTTCAGCCATAAATTGATCAAGTCGTGCTTCAGGATTTTCTAGAGCGATAACATCAGCCCGCTTGTTGAACTCTTTAAACTCTTGCGCAACGGTGGCTACTTTAGGATTGCAAGCCTCAGACATCGCAAAATAGGTGTGCTCGATATTGCCTCGATCCTGAAGCGCAGCTCGTACAAATGTCTGAAAATCACTTAACCGAATAGCTTTGTTATCCTCATTTGCTTTGAGAACATCTCCAAGCGTTTTTCTCAAGACAGGTCCCATCAAGACTTCTAAGGTGATCGGATGATTCAGATTCTTGAGAAGGATTTCTTTTAATGCCGGCCAACTTAATTCAGGCTGAAAGTGATAAGCCCTAAAATGCTTGAGTAATTTCTTGTAATAGCGCTCGTCCTTGAACTGATCCTGAAGACCCAGCGCTAGATCATTTGTGAATTGATGTGCTAAAACGTTAAGCCCACAGTTATTCTGATAGCCAGTGATTCGCTTGATTTGGTTGTCTTGAAAGGGAGCATGCAACATACGATTTAGCTCTATTTTGTAAGCATCTAGGCTAAATTCTATCACAAGCTGAGTAGCTTAAAAAGGCAGATCGCTAACCGTGTAGCGTGTATGAGCTACCTATTGTCTTTTAAGTAGTTGTTTTTTAACTGAATATAGTGTTTGACGTTTTGCGCCATCAAGGCGAGCTCATCTGCCGTTAAGCGACGTTTTTTGATAGCAGGTCGACCTATCCACAAATAACCACTTTCTAGCACTTTCCCAGGCGGAACGAGACTGCCTGCGCCTAGCATCACATGCGGCTCAATGATAACGCCATCGAGAATGGTGCTATCAATCCCGATTAAACAATGTGCACCAATGGTGCAGCCATGTAGCGTAACTTTGTGTCCAATCGTGCAGTCAGCTCCGATATCTAACGGAAATCCATTCGGGTTTTCGTCCGATACGCGCGTTGTATGACAACAGGTGCCATCTTGTATATTGGTTCTGTCGCCCACCTTAATCCAATTGACATCGCCTCTGAGAACGGCCATCGGCCAGATTGAAACATCATTCCCCAGCTCAATTTGGCCAGAGACTAGAGATTGTTGATCAATGTAACAGTTTGTTCCGATTTTCGGATTGTGATGAAGATAATGTCGGACGGTCATTTTATACCATTGTCACCCATAATCGTTTGATTGTTCATTCTGACACACATCTTTAGCGCTTTAACAGGTCTTCGTAGCATGATTTTCATCTGCTGACTAAAAGCTGTCTCTATTTCTAGATTGATGAATCTTTTAGAGTGTGCTTAATGTGTAAGGTTTAGGAAGAAATATGTTGGGAGAAGTTCAGATGCCTCAAGTCGATGAATCAGATGTCCTCAGTGTATGGCAGGCGCCAGTTGACAGGCCTGTTACGATCGAAGAATCGAAGCCGCATGAATTGGATTTAGGCGTGCCCCGGGATGCGGGTGTCGATATATTGAAAGAAAGCCTCTTGGCTAAGCCATTTAATGTGGCTTCTCGAGCAGCCTATGAAGATAAAGTGAGTACAGCCCTTCAAATGGCAACCGCTCAGATGGTATTGAATGCTCATCAGCACCTCCCAACACTTTCTCGAATCCGTAGTATTCGAGAGAGTATCGAACACTATAAAAATAAAATTAACTCGAGTGAAGTGCCTCAAAGAATTACACAAGAATTAAATGATTTTTATGAATGGGCTCAGGAAGAGCAATATGCTCATCCAAAAACATTAGAGAAATATCTAAAAGACGCGCGGCTTTTATTGCAAAATGCAATTTATTATCATCAGTCAGAAAAAATTGTATTAAAACTGAAAGGGTTTCTTAATAATTTTAATGAAATGACGCAGCATTATTTGCCGCCTGAAGGGAAGGTTTTGGCAGAAGCTGTCATTAAACGTATGAATGACTTTATTCGTTGGGCAGAACAGGGCGATGTTAGTCAAAATTCATTTGACCTTCAGCGCACTACACTGATAAACACTTTATATCAGCAGTGTCGATGGCATAGGCTGGGCGGCCCTTATTACGTAGAAGAAATTTACGATGCAATCTATTCGATGCCGCCTGCGTTGGAATCATCAATAACAGTAGAGATCAGCCAAGCGCTCGAGCTAGCCAATACACAGCTGGGCAGACAAGATTGTTTGTTGGATTTAGTGTGTAAGACTTTCCCGAATTTTATGACGCTGACGCTTAAAGCAACGCAAGGCTCGGTACTATCATCTAGTCATTTATTAGAAAGTGCCTCAATTCATGAAAGCTCGACTTCAAATGGATCTGATCTTGTCTCATCAATACCACCAGTCGTAATTCCATCGCCACCGCCACCACCACCGCCTGGGTTACCGTTAGGGCGTGCGTTCGAGGATTCCCTGAAAATACCCATGCTTATTAAACGTAAGCCACGAATAGATTCTGAGCCGCACCTGCCTTTGGCGCCGGCATCTTCGCTTTCACTTGATGATGAAAAAGGCTCAAGGAGTCCTTTGAAACGTGCTCTGAATAGGGCGACATCGCTACAGGATGCTATTGTGAGATTGCATCAGTTTCTAGAAGAAGAAACAGAAGAAGCCAAAGTCGACAGACTAAGTCGACTCGAGAGTTCAAAAAAACCCATCGTTGAAAAAGAACATCAAATTAAACAGGCATTAAGAAGCCTCAGGAAAGCCACGGTTCATCCTAAGGCAGCGCTCCCCCCTCCGGAACCTGAACTCACTGAAGCTGAGAAAACAAAACAAATAAGCACACAACAGATCCAAGCATTTCTATTCGCCCAACGTCAGAAAGAAGGCAACATTCATTCTGATTCAGATGAAGAGGAGGCTTGGAGTGATGATGAGGCGCACGCGTCTAATCTCAGTGAAATCCTAGGCGATGAAGATACTGATGAACTTTCAGCAGACATGAATCGCCTAAAGATCACGCTCTAGCCTCGCTGACCGCGACCTCTCGAAAATTGTCTGAGTTGGTGACAAGCACGTTTGTGCCCCGTGAGTCTGCGAGCGGGGTGGATGTGTTCTGTTTTGCCATGGACATGGGTTTTTTTTGGGTTTTGACGTATATGCATAGATTGCCTCCTGATGCTTACAACAAAGAGACAACCCACCCCTCGAAATGGTTCAATGTACCAATCGTGTGGCTGCACTCACGGCTTGAAGTGTTGGCTCGAGACCTTTTTCAAGGTGTAATGTATGCGTGTAAAAACCATTATGTATCTCTGGCGCATGATCAACGCAGAGGAAGGTCGTGTTCGGCAAGATTTTGGTGAGTAAAGATAATGCAACTTGAATGGTTTTGTCATCTAATGCTGAAAAACTTTCATCTAGAATGGCAATTATCGGTCGATGCACCAAGAGTGAAAGTAAAGCGATACGTTGCTTTTCACCGCCACTGAGTACTTTGCCCCACTCTGCGGACGTATTTAATTGATCAGAATATTTTTCAAGTCCTAAATCACACATCCAAGTTTGAATTTGTTGACAATCGACATCGGCTGAATTGACAGGATAGCTTATAGCTTCTAGTAAGGTGCTTCGGAAGGGGAAGCAAGCTTCTTGAGAGAGCCTGATAATGTCAGATTCTGGAGCAGGAAATCTAATCTGTCCTTCACCATAGGGCCAAATATTCGACAACATTCTAAGTAAGGTTGTTTTCCCCATGCCAGTTTCCCCCGAGACTTTAAGGCGCGTCCCTTGAGGGATCTCAAGTTTCGGAAAGCGGATGCAAGTCTCACCGTTGGGCGTTTTGACAGCCAAATTTGAAAAGCAGATCGGTTCATTTGGTGTATTTAAGTATTCAATTTGATAGGATTTATTCTTTGCTAACGCTTCACATCCACTTAAGAGTGTCTCAAACTGCTCTAGCCTCTCTGCGCCAACTGTCATTTGAGTAACCGCTTCAAAATTGTCTTGACGCCAAGTGAAAAGGGATACGACAAATGAAAAATATTCGCTGACTTCAAATAGTTGTGCGGTATTGATTCGTTTGGCAATAATCTCTGGCGCCGAAAGCATTAACCCAATTGCAAAGGTGAGTCGCTGATGTAAAGTTCTTAAGAAACCAAGGCTGGCAGTTGCTATGAAAAAGGTACGATATTGACCAATTTGTTCTTGTAAGATTTTACTTGTGCGCTCTTGCTCAAAAGAGGCACCTTTGCGCAAAGCAATCGGTTCTGCTAAGACCGCGGTGTGATTTAGTTGTCGGTTCACTTCGCCTTGCAGTTCTCTTGTAGCCGTTTCATGGGTGTGAAGCTGTCTTCCCAGGTAGCCCATGATAAGATTATAGGAAAGGCTATACAGGAATGATGCTAAGGCCATATACCCAGGAATTTGTAATGGCGCGCCCATGATCACCAGCGTTAGAGTTGAAGATAAACGCCAAAGCCCAATGATGCCAACGATGGCATTGCAAGTCGTCATTAACAGCGTATTCAGTAGCGTCATCGAGTGTTGAGCGGTTTCTCGAGAATGTTGCTCGATGATTTGGGCTGGATTCAGTTTCTTGCTGGCTTCAAAAAATTTATACAAGAACGGTGTATTTTGGATGTTCCAACGTCGGTTGAGTTCCAGTGTTTTCTCCGTGGCGAGAGAGTCCCCTAGCCAGCGAGAGAGTGCCATATTAAAAGAGGCAATGGCGGCATAGACCAGTACACCCCCCATAAACTCTAATGCTGCGCCAAAAAAAGCGGTGTAGGTTATTTCAGGCAAATCAAGGACACCGATAAAGCTATTGAAGGAGGCATTGATCATCGAGATTAAAAAGGCGAGGGCAATGTTGATGCCGATGATACCCAGCAGGGCAGCAGAGCGTTTTGCCCCTTCTCCGTGAAAGCCGAAGAAATGCCCGTAAAGTTTAGATAATTTTCGTGTCAGATCAATCATAGTCGGATACCTAAGAAATGCTGGATTGCGATTATAAAGGTTTCTAGCAAACTTGCAAGCGGTTCGGGCTTCCGTGATAATTAAGCTATCTTGCGGCAGCATTAGTTTTATGGCTAACATATTTTGTGAATTATAAAAAAACCATTCAAACCCCCATTCTCATCAAGAGCGGTGAAAAGTACACAACCCCAGAGGGATTTAGCGCCATTAAAGATGGTATGAAATCCAAAGAAACTGTTTATCATCATCAAAAGAAACCAGAATGGCTACGGATTCGATTAGCTGAAACACAAACATACCAATCCGTTCGAAGTATCGTGCGTGAGCATCGTCTGAGCACGGTTTGTGAAGAAGCCAAATGCCCTAACATGAGTGAATGTTGGTCGCACGGCACAGCGACTATTATGCTCATGGGATATGTGTGCACGCGCGCTTGTCGATTTTGCTCGGTCGATACTGGTAACCCGCATGGATGGTTAGATCCGGCAGAACCAATCAATACGGCCAAGTCAGTTGAGCTCATGAAGCTGGAATATGTTGTGTTGACGTCGGTGAATCGTGATGAATTGTCCGATGGGGGCGCGCAACACTATGCCGACACCATTGCAGCCATTAAAGCACGCTGTCCCAATACCAAGGTGGAGGCTTTGACCCCCGATTTTCAAGGCGTTGAAGCCTCTGTATTGACTATTTTAGCCAGCGGTGTGGATGTGTTTGCGCACAATGTTGAAACCGTACGTAGGCTAACGCCCACAGTGCGCGATCCGCGAGCAACTTATGATCAATCTTTAACCGTACTTCGGTACGCAAAAGAAGGCCGTGAGGATGTGATTGTTAAGACTAGCTTAATGTTAGGGCTTGGTGAAACGGATGATGAAATTTTGCAAGCCATGGATGATATTCGAGCAGTGGGTGCAACGGTCTTGACGTTGGGCCAATATCTTCAGCCCACCAAAAATCATCTCCCAGTTTATCGTTATGTACCGCCAGAAGATTTTGAAAAATATCGTGCTTGGGGACTTGAGCGCGGATTTTTTGAAGTCGCTTCAGGGCCTTTCGTTCGTTCAAGCTATCGGGCTGATAAAATTTTCAAGCAGGACAATTTAGGGTTATAAGTTCGTACCCTGAATCTTAAGAATCTGATAGATTTTCAGATAATCCCTTTCGTTTTGGCATGGATGGCATGATAAAAATTTTGATGAATACGCAGCCTGATGATGAGACCTGCGGCCCAACCAGTTTGCATGCTATCTATGAATATTACGAAGATGCTATTTCCTTGGAGCAGGTTGTCCAAGAAGTGGACCGAGTCCCAACGGGTGGGACGATTGCACCACTTTTAGGTAAGCATGCTCTCAAAAGAGGGTATGAGGCGTATATTTACGTATATAATCTCGATATCTTCGATCCAACTTGGTTTCACCCACGTAAACTGTTACCCAAGCAGATTCTGAAGAAGCTTGAAGCGCAATCACAATACAAAAACTCCCCAAGACATTTGGAGTCGGCGACAGCTTATGGACAATTCATTGAGCATGGCGGCTCAATTCGTTTTCATGACTTAACGGTAGGTTTGCTTCGTTTGTACTTCAAGGCGCGGATTCCGATCCTTACGGGATTGAGTGCGACCTATCTTTATCAGTCTGAGCGTGAATATGGTGATGGCAAAGGGGGGGTTGTGTTAGATGATATCCGCGGTGAACCCTTGGGTCATTTTGTCATACTCTGTGGTTATGATGACCAAAAAAGACGGATCGTCGTGGCAGATCCCCATCGAGAAAATCCCTTGTCACATGATAATTATTATAAAGTAAATGTTAGCAGATTGATCAATGCAATCATGTTAGGTGTTCTAACTTATGATGCTAATCTGCTGATTATCAAGCCAAAGAATTTATAATGGAAACAATACTGGTTACAGATAAACCACAGCATTGGGCGTTTGCTTCACATTACACCCGTATTGTCTCGGCAATTGATTATGTCTCAGATCTGAGTTACAACAATTGTCAGGCAGTCAGAGTTGCTAATCTCTGCAAAGATTATAGTTATCAATCATTGGGCTATTATGTATCCCTTCTAGCAGAGGCCAGAGGTCATAAAATTTTCCCTTCTGTGTTAGCGATTCAAGACTTCAAGAACCCGTCTATTCCTGCATTTTCAACGGAGTCATTATCAGAAGATATTGAAGAGGCGCTCAAAAGAATTAAATCAAATGAATTCGTATTGAGCATCTATTTCGGAAAAAACATTGCACAACGGTATGCCAATCTTTGTTATAAATTACATAGTCTTTTCCCCATGCCGCTTTTTAGAGTCTATTTTAGGAAAAAGAAAAAGGAATGGAAGATTCAGCGCATAGAGGCCATTTCTATCTACGATGTGCCTGAGTCTCATATTTCATTTTTAGAAAGCGCGGCTAAAGAGTATTTTCATAAAAAACGCTTTAGACATTATAAAAGTAAGCAGCTTTGGTTTGATATGGCGATGCTTTGGACTCCAGAGGATAAAACTGCTCCCTCTAATGAAGGCGCAATCAAGCGATTTATGCAGGCTGGGGAATCCATGGGGATCCATGTTGAGTTAATAGAGAAAGAAGATTTTAAATTTATAGCAGAGTATGATGCATTGTTTATCCGAGAAACGACTGCTGTAAACCATCACACCTATCGTTTTGCAAGACGAGCTTATGCAGAGGGCTTGGTCGTTATTGATGATCCGGAATCTATTTTAAAATGCACAAATAAAGTATATTTATCTGAGCTGCTGCAAAAGCATCATATTCCACAACCAAAAACGCACCTCATCAGTAAACACAATTGGAGAGAAGTTATTGATGCAATTCCTGTCCCTTGCGTACTCAAAAAACCAGACAGTGCTTTTTCAAAGGGGGTTGTTAAAGCAGAGAACCGAGCTGAAATAAAATCAAAAATGGAAGAATTTTTGGAAGAGTCGCAGTTGATTATTGCACAATCTTTTATCCCAACCGAATATGATTGGAGAATTGGGATACTAGATAATAAACCAATCTATGCTTGTCGATATTATATGGCAGAAGGACATTGGCAGATTTATAATTGGGATTCAGGTAAAATTGATCAAGAGGGCGGGGACGAGGGGGTGCCAATTTTTGATGTGCCTAAGAAAGTCTTGCAGGTCGCCTTAAAATCAACAAAGCTCATTGGAAGAGGGCTGTATGGTGTTGATATCAAAGAAAATGGCAAGGATGTCTATGTGATAGAAGTCAATGATAACCCAAGTATCGATCATGGTGTTGAAGATCGACTCCTTGGAGATGAGCTTTACGTGACTATTATGAAGTATTTTTTGAACGAAATTCGCAGTTACCATGGTTATAAATAATATGATTTATCCGCTTTTTTCAGTTGTAGGTATTGAAATCGAATATATGATTGTTGATAAAGTGAGCCTGAACATTCGCCCCATTGCGGATGAAGCGATAAAGGTCATCGCTGGTGAATATACGAATGAAATTGAGCGTGGCCCAATTGCCATCAACAATGAGCTTGCATTGCATGTACTTGAACTTAAAACGAATGGGCCGGTTGCTTCTATCAATGGCTTAGACAAAGCATTTCAAAATGAGATCAATCATCTCAATCAAGTATTAGAGCGATTTAACGCTCGATTGATGCCAGGTGGCACCCATCCTTGGATGGATCCGATGAGTGGGATTAAGCTATGGCCGCATGGCAATCGCAGCATCTATGAAACGTATGACAGAATTTTCGATTGTAGAGGGCACGGTTGGTCTAATCTGCAAAGTATTCATATTAATTTACCGTTTTCCAACGATGAAGAATTCTCAAAATTGCATAATGCTATTCGGCTACTGATTCCTATGATACCCGCCCTCTCAGCGAGTACACCTTTCATTGAAGGCAAAAAGGGCGCCGCACTGTGTATGCGACTAATGCACTATGGTAAAAATCAAATCAAAATTCCGATGATTAGTGGTCAAGTCATCCCTGAATTTATCAAAAGCCAATCTGAGTATCTCGATAAGATTTTAAATCCAATGTATCGAGCGATCGCGCCCGAAGATCCAGAACAGATTTTGCAGGAGGAATGGCTTAATTCCAGAGGCGCTATAGCACGATTCGAGCGAAATGCCATCGAGATCCGTGTAGTCGATAGCCAAGAGTGTGCCGTTGCTGATTTGGCTATTGCGGGTGCTATTGAGCGTGCGATTCGGTATTTGATTGAAGAAAGCGATGCCTATTTAAAAGATCCATTAGAGACAACCTTGTTGCGACAAATCTATGATGCATCAATTCGAGAAGGCTTTTCTGTTGTTGTGGATGAAAAATCTTTTTTAGCCCAATTTAATTTGGGCCAGCATCGTTCATTAACGCTAGGACAGATTTGGGAACATTTGATGACACAGTCAATTGGTGCGCTAGATCAATCCTATCAGGTTGTGCTAGAGGATCGGCTCAGTCAAGGCAGTCTCGCCGAGCGCCTGATTAAAGCGGTCGGCAAGCCAGTTACTTCTGTTGGCTTGAAGCGGATTTATAGCTTACTCTGTGAATCTTTGAATGAAAATGTTGTATTTAGTGGCCTTGTTGCATAATGCTTATATATAGAAATCATACTGACAGTCCTGAAATTATCAGAATTTCCCTTTCCCAATGGTGGGAGAGGGTGGCCCGTAGGGCCGGGTGAGGGTTATTATTCAGATTTTGATCCAACCCTCATCCGCCCTTCGGGCACCTTCTCCCGACCTCGGGAGATGGAAAATCTATAAAATATTCTGATTTAAATACCATTGCTATATTTTAGAATGATGCGGCAAGGACAGACATGATTATGAAAAAATTACTGATTACGTGCGAGCATGCCAGCTGTGATATTCCAAAGGAATATTTGACGTTATTTAGACCATTCACCAGAGTGCTCCAAACCCATAAAGGGTGGGATATTGGCGCTTTGGAGATTTACAATGCTTTGATTGAGGCCTTCCCCCAGTCTTATCAGCAGCGAGCTTGTTGGAGTCGCCTGTTAATTGATTTGAATCGCTCTCTGAATCATAAAAATCTCTTTTCAGGCATCACAAAGTCATTGTCGAAAGCAGCTCAACAAGATATTATCCGAGCTTATTATGAACCGTATCGTCGACTATTTCTGACGAATTTTATTAAGCGCTTGAACTCTGAAAAGCAAGTTGTTCATATTGCCGTTCATAGTTTTACACCGATTCTCAATGGAAAGAAACGCATTGCAGATATTGGGATATTATACGATCCAGCTCGCCCGGCTGAAGTTAAGCTAGCGCGAGCCTGGCGGTTGGCGCTGCAAGCAGAAATGCCAACATGTAGAATAAGAATGAACTATCCCTATTGGGGAAAAACAGACGGATTTTGTACGGCGATACGAAAACAGTATTCTAATGAGCAGTATATTGGGATTGAGCTTGAAACAAACCAAGCGCTTTTTAAATCAGCGAAAATGACTTTTCGTTTAAAGGAAGTGCTGGTGCGTTCTCTTCAGGCAGCGCTGAGGCCATAAGCTTTAAATACCCTCAGACTAGCTTCTTTAGTGAGCGGTTTCTCTATAAAATCATCCATGCCGGCCTGTAGGCAGTCTTCTTTTAAAGCTTCTCCATGCGCGGTTAATGCAATAATGAGCGTTTTTTTATCAATGAGCTCATCTTCTTCTTTAATCTTACGAATCGTTTCTGTTAGTGTGAGCCCATCAATATCTGGCAGGCCCAAATCCATAAAAATGACATCATAATGATTTTTTTTCACTAATTCTAGAGATTGAATGCCTGAAGAGGCTGTATCAACATGGCAGTCAAATTCTTGAAGAACAATAAGCGCCATTTTGAGCGCTATTTTGATATCTTCAACCACCAATATTTTTAAAGAAGAGCTTTCCATACTAATATAATTTACTCTTCAACCAGATCATTGAGCAAAGGTAATCTGAAAGGAAATGTGCAATAAAAAGTAGAGCCTGCAAGCGGTTTACTCTTTACATCGATATCGCCCTGCATTTCTTCCACAAATTGCTTGACGATTCGAAGGCCAAGCCCTTTTCCTTTATAAGCCCCTTGATTAGAAGGCGTGATTCTTGTAAAAGAATCATATATGACGTCTTGTTTTTCTTCAGGGATGCCGATCCCAGTATCCTCTACAATAAAGCGAAGAATAATTTCTCTTTCGCTAATGACTTTAGCCAACCGTACAGACAATTTAACGTTTCCATCGTTGGTAAATTTGATTGCATTGCTGAGTAAGTTGATTAAGATTCGTTGTAATCGATAGCGGTCCCCTTTAATGACTGAAGGGACATCAGGGGCGATAGAGGCACTTAAATTAAGATGCTTCACCATTGCAGGTGGTGTTTCCATAGTAATGACGCTGTCAATAAGCTTTGGGATGCTAAAGCTTTTGCATAGCAATGGCAGCGAATGTTGTTCTATCTTGGAAAAATCTAATACATCATTGCAGTAATCCAGTAGCTCTTTTGCACAATTGGCGATATCTGAAAGAAACTCTTTTTTCTTGAGGTCAGTTTCTCTTTCAGCAAGGTAATTTGCAATCCCAAAAATCCCGTTGAAGGGAGTCCGAATATCGTGTTCCATGTTGCGGATAAATTCAGTTTTAGTGCGATTGGCGGCTTCAGCTTCTTCTTTAGCTTCAATAAGCTTGCGCTCAATTTCTTTCTGTTTGGTAATATCGATTGAAATGCCGAGGAGGCCAATGATTTCACCAGATTCATCTCGCAAGGGTGCCTTGCTGGAGAGGAAAATTGCTTTAGAGCCATCCTGAAGTATCCCGGGCTCTTCAACGGTCTGAGGGATGCCAGATCTAATGATCTCAAGGTTGGTGGCATCGATGGCTTCTGGTTTTGCACCCGTGTAGCAATTCCAAGGAAGATCTTTATTGCGCTTACCAACGATCTGCTTGCGAGAGGATAAGCCTGCGACTTTAGCTTGTTGATCATTACAACCTAAATACGCGCCGTTGATGTCGAGCCAATAGACGTGTCCAGGCATGAGAGCTATAATGTTTTCTAAGTATGACTGCACGTTCTTAATCCCAATACTTCTTAAGTCGATTTCTATCATAAAATCCTTTTTGTAATTCTTCTTTATTTATTTCTGTATAATATAATTAAGGCACTAACAGATCCGCATGTTATGAAGCTTAATAGATAGCCAATCAAAATGATATTATCTTCTTTTAGCCATCCGTAAGCGACAGCAATCAGCTGGAAGATGCCAAATCCCAAAAAAGTAATTAAAGATAAATCTTTTGATTGTTTTTTTCTAATAATTTTCACAGCTTGTGGGACGAAAAGCATCGCATTCGCAAATAAACTAAAACTAAAGAGCGCGATGATCGTTTTTTCAAGTAACATTTGAAACTTGCCTGTCAGTATTCGAAAATTTTTGAGCGCTAAGTTGTTTCCTATTTTTGAATTTAATGGCAACCGGCCATAAGAATTCTGGAAAGTTGGGCGCGACGAACATTTGATGGGTGATGCTCATGGCTTCGTTTCGTTGGCTGGGATAGACTTCAAAGTGATAGCCACCCTCAATCCATAAACAAAGTGCAGCACACTCTTCAAAAAGATAATCTAAGCAAGCATTAAACGCGGCCGCACTGTCTTTCGATAATTTAGGCTGCCGTCTTGTGAAGCGGTCTAAAAAGGTGCTGGCTGTTTGATCAAGATGGGCTCGGAAAGCAGGGTCATTCAAATAGGCCGATTTAATTTTAGAATATGTGCTTTCATATTTTTCGTGATGTAACCATTTTTCCCATCTAATAATCGTGTAAGGCGTTGTTAGTTGAGTATACACTGGTTTATTTCTTTCCAACCAGAGATCACCTTCGTTCAAGGAGTGCTGATATAACCATTCAGGACTTTCGTCGGAGATTAGGCCCATTGAGTGCCGTTGCAGCACATCGTCCACCAGTATCGTAATATGATTAAAGGTATTATTTATCAGTTCAATCGTGGCCTCAAACTTTTCTCCCTCATGCACCTCTTGACCAACGCTAATAGTTAGTAATGCGTGAGAGTTGGAAAAATTGCTTTTGTATTCTGTCGGGCATTTAAAGACGGGCTTTATTCGCTTCGGAAGATTCATGGGGGCGATCACCTAAAGTTTTATAAGGCAGGAAGTTGACAAAAATTTACTAACAAGTTAAAAAATATATTTTATCATAATATATTCTTTGAAGTTGGGCTTCTGCCCATCATACCAAGTCAAGGGCAACTTTCAAACTAAATGTTCAGATTTGGTGAGCGATTCAAATCTTTCGCTACACCTTGTCTTGGGAAAAATAGGTTGCTTAGCTTCATCATAAATGTATTGTGATGAGGGGTATAGGTTGGTGCTGGATGTGAATTCGCCTGATGCTCTTGTGTCTCCAGATGATTTGCTGCTTTGGCGACGGGCTGAAAATATAAGCGTGCCGCATTCCCAACGACGGCTGCAGAAGAGAACGCCATGAAGAGTCCAGCAGCGATAGGATGATGAATACCCAGAGCCGCGCAACTCAGGCTAATCAGATTAAAGGCAAATGCCCAGATTAAATTTTGTTTGATATTTAATATTGTATTTTTTGCAATATCAATGAGCGGGATTAAACGGCTGAGTTTTCCATTTAAAATAATGGAAGCGGTAGATGTCATTGGATCAAGTGCATTCAAGGCAATGCCTACATCCGCTGCATCAGAGGCTAATGTGTCGTTTAACCCATCTCCAACATAGACCACGCAGCCCTCTTGTCTCAAATCAAGAATGGCTTGCTCTTTGTCTTCGGGGGTCTGATTAATTTGAATATCTGAGCTCGGAATATTTAAAATGCGAGCAAGATCATCTACAGGCGCATCATCACCTGTCAGAACTCGAACTAAAATCCCTCTTTTTTGCAATTCAGATATCGTGAACGCAGCATCTGAGCGCGGTTGATGCTTAATAGGGATGATACCTTTAAATTCGAGCGCTGAATCATCTGTGCTAATCGCAATGCAAATCGCTGAACAACCTGTTTGTTGTAGTGCTGTGATTTGCTCTTCAAATAAAGAACTTGCTTCAATCTGAGCAGCATGAACCAGTGCGTGGTAATGTCCCACGTAGATGCGATGCCCATCAACCGTACCGCCGACTGTTTTATAGGGAAGCCCATCGATTTTTATAGACTCAAGGATATTGCCTTGATGGGCGGCTCGAATTGCTTCTGCGATGGGATGATTAGATCGTTCTATGCTCGCAGCAAATTGAAGGAGTTTGGTGGGCTTCCAGTTTGGATCCGGCGCGAAGATTGAATCTGACTGAACGGTTGGCGTTGTTAAGGTTCCGGTCTTATCAAATACAACATATTTAGGAGAAAGCATTTCAAGTGCAGATGCATCTTTGAGAAAAATATCACGTTCAGCAAGTTGGGTGTCAGCAATCTTGTGTGAGAAAGGAGTCGCTACATTCAGTGCACAGGGACATGCTGCTAGGATGATCGATAAAAATACATTGAAAGCCTGTAGCATGCTCGGACCCAATGCGGCCCATCCGAGCCCGGTAACCACCGCAGTGATTAAAATAATAGATACAAATTTTTTTGCTAATACGTCAATCAGTGGTGAGAACGGTGATGGGGTGCGTTGAGTTTTCGATAGTTTCTGTATCAGTAAATCTAATTTTGAATTCGTGCCGGTTGTCGTTGCACGAATTCGAATAGGCTTAGAGGAGTGATTGATGCCGCCAGCAAAAACTTCATGGCCTCGAGAAACGGATTTGAATTTGCTTTCGCCATTGCGAGGTTCATTATTGATAAGTGCAGTCTCTGAATAGAGAATGCCATCAACGGGAATATAGGAAAAAATCGGGATTTCAATAATCTGACCGACTTCGATCCGTTCTCTTTTAATGGTTTTTTTTTCGTTTTCTACTATTAAGGTTGCTTCATCAGGCAGTAGCTCTTTGTAGAGTTGTTCGATGGTTTTCGAGAGTGAGTGTGCACGAGTTTCTGCTTGCTCACGTACCCAACGACCTAAGTTGACGCCTCCTAAAATCCAAGCACAATCAACGACATGATGCAGAAAGGCGCCATGAAAATGAGTTGGAAACAAGACAGACAAAAAGCCCAGCAGCCAACTCGCGCTGGTTCCCAGGAACAGTAAAGTATTCATATTAGCAGCAGAGGGGTTTAATGCAGATTTTAAAGCATGCCGGTAGATATCTTTACTGGTCACATATAAAACGAAAGCTGAAATGAAAGAAAAGCCAATCCCTACCCAAAACCCTAATGTTGTTGAAGCTAAAGGTAGAAGGCCGAAAAAACTCAACGTTAAAACGAATGTCGCCCAAGCGATATTAATGAGACTTCGTTTCAAGTAATTAGGTTTCCCCGTTGAGCTGATCGGCTCTGGATGATGTAGGATAGATGCGTCTGATTCATGAACAACGAACCCTAGATCAGAGATTTCCTTTTTGATGGTTTCAGCCGACTTTTCATAAGGTGCCTTAATAATGACAGTTTCTTGTATCGCGCTGGCAACAGCATTCACATTAATGTTTTTGAGCACAGCTTGAATCAAGCCTTCGCAGCTGGCGCAGCTCATTCCCGTGACTTTTAATACGAGGTCTGCTTGTGAGGGGGTTGCCAGATTCGGTAGCACTTAAGATTTGGGTTGCTGATTGAGATATGTTTAGTGTATTTTCTTACAAAATGGAATTAGAATCAACATTTCTTGTAAGCATGTAAACCAACTATGGATTTTGTTGATGCTTTAGAAAAAATATCACACTTCCGTCAAGTGAATTTCCTAGCAGCCCTATCGGCATTTTGCACCTTAGGCGTGATCCGCTTCATTCTGGCAGTGTTCTTAGGCTTTTTTCTCCTCAGCCTGTTTAAAAAAAGGCTCATCAAAATCGATCCCAATCCGTGGCCGAAAAGAATGCTGTTTAGAGATTTTATTTTATCATTTTATAGCATTCTGATTTTTAAATTTGTCAATGTGGCTTCTATTTATACAAGTCAATACGGCTTAAGCAAAGTGTATTTTAAGGTCAGTGATTTTGGTATTCCTTATCTTCTCACCACGCTGTTCTTTAATTTGATATTTTTTGATGCGTATTTTTACTGCACACATCGCTTTTTACATCGGCGATTTATGATGAAGCACGTTCATCAGATTCATCATGAGTGCCACAATCTTTCAATTTTATCAGCCTACGCCTTTCATCCTGTGGAGGCTTTTATCTATCCCTGGGGGATTGTAATTTTGTCGTTTATCATTCCGATGCATATTGCCGTATTTGGGTTCACGCAGCTCTTCATTTTGATTCAGAATATGACCATACATTGCGGATATTCAATTTATCCTGCTAGTTGGGCGCGCCTGCCCCTCCTAAAATATATTATGCAGCCTATTCATCATGATGATCACCACAATCATCACCCACGCCATAACTATGGATTTTTTACGAATATTTGGGATCGAGCGATGGGAACTTATAGACACTCAAAACTAGATAGCTAACTCTCGTTTTCCATTTTATGGTTTTGATTCTCTCAATTCTAGATCTATCCATTAACATTAAGACTTGCCTATAAAAAAGGGCGTCTTTTGACGCCCTCACCACAATCGATACTCGCTATATTGGATTTTTTGACTCACGCGCTTTGAGTACCTTGAAAAGATTATTATATTTATTTCCCGGGCTCCAAGCATACCAACCATCTGCGCGGCCATGTTCAGTCGCCTTAATTTGTGCGTCAATATAATTTAAGGTTTCCGTGTGAGACATCGGAAAGCGATAATTTGATAGCTCAATATAAGGTATTAATTTGAAGCCCAATGGCTTGTTATCAAATTGCTTCCGGAGTGATTGAATTGCGTTATAAACGGTCTCGTAAGGCTGTTTAGAATATTTTTGGTAAGGCTCCCAATGTGAAGGATAATTCATTGGACAGATAACATCAGCCGCCTTAGAAAGCACAGGGATACTTTGCCCAATCGTTTTAACCTCGCCCAGACTACTGATCCCAAATACATCTAATTGTAGAGGAATCTTTTGAGCTGCAACTTTATCCTTAAAAAAATGTGCAACTTCCAATACATCGTACTTATTCTGACTCGAGGGAGGTTGTTTTGAGGAGTAACGGATGTAGTCAAGCTGTATTTCTTTTGCGCCCATTTTGATCGCCGCGTCGGCTAGCGCGTATCTTTGTTGCCAGTAGGATTTTGATTTCATTTGGTGAGGCTTTGCTCCGTCAGGAAATACAACAATCCGTGCAACATACTTGATGCCGCTTTGTTTAACACGTTCGATATTTTTTGAGTATCCGTTTGTTTTCTTCTCAAGATCGATAATGAATGTTCCAATCCCAGATGTCCGGGCTTCTTCAATCAGATAATTAAGATAACTAGTCTTTTCCATCGTGCCGTGATTAATATAAATGCCCTGTTCTGGATGGGCCGAGTAAAGAGATTGAGACAAAAACAGCATTGAGGAGAGGGCTACTTTTGGAATGGTGTGCATACTTCAAATCTTGCCAAAGTTAAGAGTTTCGCCTACAAGGGGTGTCGGCAAATTAGAAAATTAACTTTAGAGAATGAAGCGCTCGTCAGAGGCGTGGTAAGGGGAGCCCTGTTTACCCGCCCGCAGGTAGTATGTTTAAACACATAGGAAGGCACCCCTTAGGCATGAGTATAACCGTAAATAAAAAAAGTGCAAAAAAGATCTGGGCTTCATTAATATTTAGTAGCGATACGACTGAGAAGCCCGCTGCTGATGGTAAGCTTCAAGCGCTGTTTGCGCTGCCCTTTGAGCATCGACCGCTTTTTGTTTGGCTGCCTCCAATTGTTTTGCTTGCTCGATGGCTTCTTCTGCCCTCCTGAACAAATCTTCAAATTCATTGAGTACGTCTTCTAATGATTGTTTTAGAGTGCTACCGCCACCCCCGGCAGGCGCGCTAATTAAATCAGCGGCCCAGCTGCCAATGAATGTGCTGGTGGCCCAATGGTAAGTAGATTTCAAGCTATTGGCAAACTCACGCGTTTTATCTCTAAGCTGAATGATAAGTTCAGGATCATTTTGATCGGAATTGTATAGCTTAACGACCTGCTCAAACGCTATCGCTTCCTGAGCCCAGTTGCCTCTTACGTAACCTGGTTTGGCTGTGATGCAGTAGGATTGAAGTACGTTACGAATATGACTGCAAAATGTTTGGAGATTCTTAGGTTTTTCAGTGAATCGATTGTAACTATATAGGGCCATAACCAGCTTTTGAGCAGGTGATCAGAAATTGTAGGGTATAGAATTCCTAGAAATTGGTTCAACTACCTAAAATCTTACGCTGCCTTAGGCACTGTTGGTTTGTAGAGTTGATGGCGGACAATATACTGTGCAATATGCTCACCAACTAAAGGAGTCAGCTGTTCCGCTAATTTGTTGGCGTCTGTCTCAGATTGAATCAGCTGACGAACCGCAGTCGAATGTACGGGCAACTGTTCTTTTGCAACAAATAAAGGCCATTGTTGTTCAATTTCCTTGGAACGATAAAAGGTTTGCCAAACTTCTGGTTTAGCATTGTCAGGGCCTAAGATAAAATGCAACTCAACTGATTGGCAAAGCGTTTCGTAGAAATTCACCAATTCAGACATCATGTCAAAGGTGTAAACGGGTTTATTCAGCCCAGCACGATTTTGAATAGAGACTTCGATATTAAAAATCTTCACGGGGACAAGGTAATGCTTGCTTTCAATAAGTAACCTCAACATATTCAAGCGATGTGGTAATTCAATCATCTGTTTTTGGAAAGCATGGGCAACGCTGGGAATGAGCAAGATCTCATCAAAATGAGCGGCGGCTTGCAGAATGACATCCTGGTGACCGAGTGTGGGTGGATTGAAACTAGAACCAAATACACCAATCTTCTTCATATACGCCCTTCTCAATTGACAATAGTTATCCACCTATATGATGATCGTAGTGTTCAGCCAAAGGTAAGTCAATTAGAATAAGGGTTTCCAATGACGGTTTCGATAGCGCCTATTAAAACAGCTAGCCTTGATGTAGATGCACAGAAAAGCTTCACGCTACTTTGTCCTTCAGAGCTACCTGTGCCAGAAGGCCATTTGATAGCGTACGAATTAAATCTCCAGGCTGCCTTTGCTCAGTATCGAGTTGGGACCAAGGATGCTCATTCCGAAAAAGCTATTTGGATTGCAAACGAAAAACAGCCGGCCCTAAGCCCGATTGTAGGCCCGGCGGTAGATGTACATTGGCCAGCACACTGTGTGCCAGGAACCACAGGCTTCGAATTAATTGATGGCTTGCCGCACCCCATGGAGTATGATTTTTTTGTTTGGAAAGGTATAGAACTCGATATGCATCCTTATGGAGGGTGTTATCATGATCTGTCGGAAAAACTCAGTACGGGGCTCATAGAGTTTCTAAAATCGCATGATATTGAGAGCGTTATTGTCGGGGGACTCGCCACCGAGTATTGTGTCAAACAAACCGTTTTACAGTTAAGGCGCGCAGGGTTTAAAATCATCCTCAATTTGGGGGCGTGCCGAGGGATCACAGAGCAAGGCGTTAGGGAGGCTATTTCTGAAATGAAGACTCTTGGCGTGTATTGTATAGAATCTGCTCGTGAGCTTAATAGACAAGAAGCCTAAAACGAACATGCAAACACCTATTATCACCAGTCTGCTGGATACTGATCTTTATAAATTCACGATGATGCAGTGTGTGTTTCATCATTTTCCAATGGTTAAGTGTCGATATCATTTTAAATCACGTAAAAAAGTTAATTTGAAACCTTATATCGAATACATTAAAGAACAAATATTGTCGTTATGTGCCTTGACGCTCAAGCAAGACGAATTAGACTATCTCGCTGCTTTGCCTTTTATGCGACCTGATTTTATAGAATATCTTAGAAATTTCAAATTAAATCCAAATTATGTGAACGTACAGATTATTGATGATAATCTCGATATTGCGATTGAAGGGCCCTGGCTTCACACTATTTTATTCGAAGTCCCTCTTCTGGCCATAGTCAGCGAAACCTACTATCAATATCAATTTCATCCGACCTCTTTAGAAACGGGTCGACAACGCCTAGAACAAAAGATTCAATACGTGCGCGAAGCTAATGTGCCAGGATTTCGATTTTCAGATTTTGGGACCAGGCGCCGATTCTCTAAGGCTTGGCAACATGAGTTAATTCAAACATTGCAAAGAGAGCTCACCGATCATTTGCAGGGTACGAGTAACATTTGGTGTGCCAAAGAATATCATCTAAAGCCTGTAGGGACGATGGCGCATGAGTTTTTACAAGCCGCACAAGTTTTAGCTCCTAGTATAGAAACATCACAAAAATTTGCATTAAAAACATGGGCGACTGAATATCCTCATCAGCTAGGCGTTGCACTGACTGATGTGTTTTCAATGGATGCTTTTCTCAAAGACTTCGATGAGAGCCTAGCGCATCATTATGAAGGATTGAGACAAGACTCTGGCGATCCATTTGAGTGGTCTAAAAAAGCGATACAGCACTATCAGAAGCTTGAAATTGATCCCCAGACTAAACGTTTAGTCTTTAGTAATGGGCTGACCTTCGAAAAAGCGATAGCTATTTATAATCAGTTTAAGGGCGAAACAAAGCTATTCTTTGGCATTGGAACAAACTTGACGAATGATGTTGGGTATGATCCGCTTGACATTGTGATTAAATTGACTCACACGAATGATCAACCCGTGATTAAAATTTCGGATAGTCCAGGTAAAACAATTTGTGAGAGCGATGAATTGCTTCAACGAGTTAAAAAGATATTTAATATATGAAAATTATCAGCGCTCAGCTTAACTATACCATTGGCGATTTTGAACAGAACACCCGAAAAATACTCGATGTGATTTCCAAAGAAGGTCAGAGCGTCGATTTAATTATTTTTTCAGAGCTTTGTTTATCGGGATATTATCCCCTCGATCTCATAGACCGAGCTGAATTTATAGAGGCCCAAAATAGAAGCTTGAGATCTATTCTTGAATGTAGCAGAGATGTCTCTGCTGCGATTATCATTGGCGTTATTGATGATAATTTAGGGCCAGGCAAACCTCACTTTAATGGGTTATTCGTGATTCAGGCTGGCGAAATTGTATTAAAGTATCATAAAAAACTCTTGCCGGTTTATAATATTTTCAATGAAGCGCGTCACTTTGAGGCAGGGCGACAAGCGGGCATTCTCGTTTTAAATGGTAAACGTATTGGGCTTTTAATTTGTGAAGATGGTTGGGGTGGGGCAGTGAATACGCCCTATCAATCAGATCCAGTTTCTGAATTGGAATCTCAAAATTTAGATTTGGTGGTTAGCATTAATGGCTCTCCCAGTAATCTAGGGAAAGCCGCTGAAAGACAGATGCATTTTTCATCGATTGCAAAACGTTGCAAAGCGCCATTAGTTTTTGTCAATCAAGTAGGCGGTAACGACGATATTGTATTCGATGGTGGGAGTTTTGCGCTTGATTTCGAAGGTCGATCCCTTGGACAATTGCCCTTTTTTGAGGAAGCGACGGGTTGTTTAGAACTGAATAGTGCTCTTGTACCGGTATTTGGATTTAGACCGTCTAAAGCAATGACGTTGCCTGAATTTTGCTACCGACAGATCAGATTGGGTTTAAGAGATTACGTTAGAAAATGCCATGTGCCAGGCGTTGTGATTGGTGTTTCTGGGGGGATTGATAGTGCTATCACTTTGGCTTTGGCGGTTGATGCCCTAGGAAAAGATAGGGTACATGGGATTTTCATGCCTTCTGAATTTTCTTCCAAGCAAAGCCAGGATGACGCCTTGTTACTCGCGAGTAATTTAGGCGTGACCTGTTCTATTCACGATATCCAAAGTGAATTTGAGCTTGCTAAAGTGAATTTTAGAAATGCCTTTCACCAGGACCCCAGTGATTTAACTTGTCAAAATATCCAAGCGCGTTTAAGAGGCCGCATTTTGATGGAGTATTCAAATCAAACGGGTTTTCTGCTGATCTCAACGGGTAATAAGAGCGAGTTGAGCGTGGGATTTACCACGTTGTATGGAGATCTGGCGGGAGGCTTCAATATTATTGGTGATTTATATAAAACCGAAGTGTATGAGGTTGCCAATTTTTATAATCAGATGCATGGCGCATCTCTGATTCCAAATTCTATTTTAGAGCGAGCCCCAACGCCAGAGTTAGCACCCAATCAGACTGATCAAGATTCATTACCCCCGTATAATCAATTAGATGCAGTTTTGAAGCTTTTTATTGAGGGGGATTTATTGCCTAACTCAGAGCGAAAAGCTTGCGAGTTGATTCAAAGTGAAATGTCAGATGAGCTTATTCAATCACTGCGTCTTAAAGTTGATAGAGCAGAATTCAAACGCCGTCAAGCCTGTCCAATCCTCAGGCTACAACGGCGTGCATTTGGTGGTGGGCGGCAATTCCCTATTGCGCGCGGTTATTAACAAATCGGGTGCTTACGACGCCCGCTCAAATTTGGCAGAATCATGCTTAAGGGGTTCGCCCAATTCCAGCTACTAGTCAGTGAGCAACCGTTTGATTGCACAAGGCTAGAGACTCCAACGCCAGGGCCAGGAACAGAGCTGCCACTGAATAAAAGAGGCTTAGATCCTTCAGGTGTTACTAGATTTATATCAGGTGATTTTCTTTTTCCGAATTCTTTTTCAAGCTCCTTGCGTATAGGCTCATAAATCTCTTTCTTGAGTCTTTCCCAATCAGGAACCAGTATCTCGACAGCGCTTTTGAACAGGGGATTCTTTTCGACTTCGGTGATAAAACTAAACGTCCCAGCAAGCATTACTTTACGTTTTGGATCTGCATCTAAGAATGTTTTCAGAGCGCTTGGGGCCATTTTAGAGAGTGTTTGTAACTGTGTGATAAGCTGCAAACCATATTTCTTTACATTATCTTTACCTACAGCCGATTCCAGTGTTTCTAATAGTCCGGCATCTTGTAACCAAGTTTCACTATGTTGATATAGTTTGTTAGCGATATCGTCTGTTTGAGCGACAAATGCAATCATTTGACCAATAGCGTTCAATGGCTTAGCAAAATGTGGTGAACGAGCTAATAGTTCGTATCTTTGCGCCATCCATAATTCAGAGGCTTTATTCAGAACTTGTTTATTAGATAGTACTTTTATCAAGAAATTTGGATCGTTGCACAATGAGAGGTTCTTCATTAGTTCATCAGGTTGAAAGCCACGGTCAGAGAGTGTTCTCAACGCTTTTTCTTGCCAAGTGCCGAGCGCATAGGATTTAGCATATTGCCACCCTTTATACGCAATATAGCCTACAGCAGGTATGGCGATAAACAATGCAGAAGGAGAGGCGAGCCAAGTTGCAATGGTTGCGCCACCATAGATTGATAAGGTGGGTAACAGGAAAGCTGCGAGTTTGTTAACAGATTCACCAAGATGTCTAAATCCTAACACATATTCACCGCGTGCTAATGTGGCGATCCCTTTAGAAAATTCAGTTAAGAATCCAAGGCCTCCTAAGGATGTAAAATTAAAACCACTCATTCTAGCTGCAATACCAGCTGCATCAAAGCTTGCATCTTGCTTATTTCCAGCTCGAATATTGCGATACATGCTATAAGCTAAGAAAGCCATTTGTAAAAAGGTAACGTTCTGGGCGATTTGTTTCAATCCACCATCTTTAAGCCAATGGAGTGTGTTTTCTGGTAGAGCGGCTACATCATCCATGCTAAGTCCCATGATGGTGCCTTGCATTTTTCGCGCTAGCTCACCAGCATTTTCCAGGGAAATGTCTGAGAGATTTAGATTAACTTTTTCAGCAACACTTTTGAGAATGATGAATAAAGCTTTGGCTTCTTCAGGGAGCTCAGACATGACGCTGTCGGTGAGTTCTGTTAACTCTTCTGAGCTGAGTAATTGCGTTGTGTTTCCCGATAGCAAGCTAGAAATAATGGTTTGGGCACTTTCGGTTGTCCAAGGAGTTGATTCGCCAAGCATATTAATGATCCTAATTGATTGAAAAATAATAGTTAGCATTTTAAATAGATAATGTGAAACAGAAAGTGGTAAGCGATGAGAGGTTCAAAATATAAGATAAAAAAAGTGTGGGCACACTAGTCGCAGAATCTTTGATACTCAGGATTAGCTAACAAATAAGACTCAAGCGTGGTGCAGGTTTGCAGATGTGATGGCAATTTGTCTTCAAGGAGCTCAACCGTACTAGCATCTAGCAGACTATAGTGAACTAGGGTGTTAAGTATTCGATTGATTCTGCGGCAGGTGGTGTAGTTTTCAATCCAGGTCTCCATCGCAGTTTGACAAGCGTGTGTATGCAAAAGATTGAAAATTCCAGCGCTTATTTCTGATGCTTGATGTAAATCAATCGTTTTCATGGCCGATATGGTAAGCAAGATTTCTAAGGAATGCAAGCTTGATATTGCACCTAAAAAGCGAGGTTGGAAATGGCGATTACAAAGCAAACTCGGCTAACGACCCTTTTCGGTTTTATTTTAGTACTGCTCTTAATCTTGATGGGCTCCTACTTTTATATTCAGAAAATATCGTATGAAGCTGAATTAAAGCTCAATGCGTTGAAAGAAGAGAGTATTGAAGTTTCGGAGCGAAACAAAGTATTGATCAATCGTGAGAAAGCAACTTTAGATCGATTATCCGTCTTGCAAAAAGAAAATGAAAGCTTGAAATCAGAGCGAGATGGACTAATGCAATTGAATGAAACTCTGCAACAAGAGAAAGGAAAGTTGACGGAGGAAATTGAAACGATTAAATCAGTCAATACACAGTCATCTCTGCCGCTCATGCAGCCACTGATACCTCCGCGAAATCCCACAACAATGTTAGTGCCAGTGAAGTCAGTCGTGCCTTCTGACGAAACACCAAAAATAAATATGCTCCGGCCTGAAAAGCCAGCACCAACGCCGACAGAGCCAAATGCGTTGCTTTGTCCAACTAAGGATGTTGTGAATCAAAATCTTGAACAGGGCAATTGGGCGCAAAATAAAATGACTTGGTGGGTGGAGTTTTCATCCCGCCCATTAGATGAGGGTGAAAAGGTAGGTTCTTTTTTTAAAGCACTGAGTGAAAAGAGTACGACACAGGCAGTGTCGTGCTATTATCAAATTGGTGAAGCCTTTATTGCTATTAAAATGAGTGTGCCTGAAGGTCATCAGATTGCAACACAAAGCAATCATTGGAAGCCTTGTCAAGAGACAGAGAGTTGCGTAGCAATTTGCGAATCCGATGACTTGAATCAATGTCCTTTCCTGGTAGAAACGCCTTAACCGATTGGGCGGGAATTTTTATATCGTTCGTAGCCATTTTATTCTTATACCCTTCACAGCTGAATTTTCGGGGTTGTTGCCATCCCCCATTTCGCAATCCTCATGTACTTTGTGTACACTCCGGTTGCTCAAGGGCTCGGCACCTATCCGAAAAATCATCTGTTGTGGGTATACCTTTTTTAGCGCGGTCTTTTCATCGGGAAAATTCAGCGGTGAATAGTATATTCAACGAGAAGATTACGGTGCGAGACGTTCGATATGCCAACTATCCTTGCTTTTAATATAACGCAATCGATCAGAGGTTCTCGCATCTCTTCCTTGATAAAATTCAAGCTCAGTGGGTATTAAACGGTAGCCGCCCCAATAAGGTGGGCAGGGTATTTCTGTTGGAGCAGATTCAGCAAAGGATTTGATACTGGCTTCTAGCACTCTGCGACTTTCAATCACTTGGCTTTGTGGCGAAACAGTGGAGCTGATTTGACTCTCTCGTGGTCTAGATGAAAAATAGATCTCATTCTCTGAACGAGTTAGTTTTTCGATTGAACCCCGAATCCGTACTTGACGGGCCATCCAAGCCCAATAAAAATTCAATGCACCAAAAGGGATACGCTCAATCTGTTTGCCTTTCGTGCTTTGATAGTTGGTATAGAAAATGAATCCATGATCTAAGCCTTTAAGTAGTACGACGCGACTGTCGGGGTGTGCGTTTTCATCTATGGTTGCCAAGATCATTGCGGTACTATCCGGATAGTCTGTAGAGAGTACTTCAGAAAGCCAGGTTTTAAATTGTGCAATCGGATCCGATAATATATCGCTTTCCGAAAGACTTTTATTGCCATACTCCCTGTGGATTGAGTGGATTTGATCTGTGTTCATGAATAGTTAGTTTAAGGTCGGATATTGGTATTCTAAAGCAAAAGAGCTTTAAGCGGTAGGATGGGAAAATAGAGCCATCCTTGGCATTCATCTGATATTATCGGCCTTTACTTTTTTCATGGCGGTCATAGAGATAGCCGCCTGCAGCACCTGCAGCAGCGCCGATCGCAGCGCCGCCGAGGGCGTGACCACTCATGGAGCCTATCGCAGCCCCTGCCGCGGTGCCAATCGCAGCGCCGCTTAAAGTCCGTTGTTCCGTGTTGCTCATGTTTGAACAACCTGAACAAATTAACAGTAATGATAATGAGCCAGCAGTCATGTATTTATTCATAGCAATCTCCTAACGTTTTGGAACATGTCCATCATTAGAGTCGGCAGAATAATCGAAGTTCTAAATTAGTGATGAATATAGACTGTATAAAGAACCAGTAATGACAGCGCGGTCAGTATGACCCCATCGCCAAAGAGCACCCGCTTTAAAATGCTTTTCCTTGGAATGAGGGCGATTGCCAGCTTAGGGGATAGTAGGAAAAAGCATGACTTAATGAAGGCTGTCCAGCCGAGCAGAGTTACAATCACGTTGGGCGTTAGGCTCCATTCAGGATGTAATAGTATGACAGCCAAACTCATGGGCAATGTAAAGAGTGCAATAAAGTGAGCGATGATGCCTTGTTCTTGGAGGGTTTCCACGAACGTTACCCACGGTCTGGTTTGAAAAATCATTGATAAGCCAATGATGAGGTAAGTGATTCCAACAATCTTATCGACAATGATATCCATTTCAGGCCGCTCCTTTTTGCTACTTTCATTTAAAGGCAAGTAGCAAAAAGGGTCAACTAATTTGAACGGGCTAAAACATCTTTGCGGACATATATCCTGCGCCAAACGACGAACCGATCGCCAAGAGTCCAACACAACCCCAGTAAGCAGAGCGCCAAAAAGTATCTTCGTAGGAAACGGAGCGATAAAAAAGTTCCGCCATATCATCGACAAATCGAGCAGGCAGCGCGCCAACTAACGGGATGTCACCGTAGACATCACTAATGTACATTATAAGCTCATATCGAGCGTCTATGCCGTCTTCATTCGTAAAAAAGCGGCTATTGGGCTGGATTTTTGTATAAGTAGCACCTGAGACAGTAGCTTGTTCGATGAAAGATAGTTCACGCATAATAACCCCTCCAGAGAGTGAAAGTTTGGCGATAGTACAGAAGAAGGCTGTAAATTTCAAGTTAATTAGATAGTTAATCCAAGAAAGTACTATTCGGAAGCCATGTAAGTTGGTCACAAAACTTTATTATGCTTTGGGCCAGGCCGTATGTTATTATTCTAGTAACTGACTAATTTCTGCAGGTTTGGGTATGATTGAAGCTTCACGCAATCCAATTCGAAATTTCTTGTGGCCTATCTACGGTGCTGAGCATAAGAAATTTTTACCTCTGACCTTCATGATTGCACTGATCTTATTTAACTACACGGTGCTCCGAAATTTAAAAGATGTTTTCATTATTAGTGAAACTGGTGGTTCAGGTGCCATCGCTTTCCTGAAGGTTTGGGGGGTTATTCCTGCCGCACTCATATTTTTCTTGGTATATTCTAAATTAAGTAACGTTTTGTCGCGACAAAACTTATTTTATGTGACTGTTGGCGCGTTTCTAGCCTACTTCGCATTATTTGGATTAGTACTGTACCCCTGGAACGATGCACTTCAACCGACCGCAAGCGTCGCTTGGCTTACAGCACATCTGCCGGAGTCTTTTAAATATTTCATTGCACTTTATCAACATTGGGTGTTTTCAACCTTTTATATCATGGCTGAACTATGGGGCTCCGCAATCGCGGCATTACTTTTTTGGCAATTTGCGAACAGCATCGTTCGTGTTTTTGAGGCGAAGCGGTTTTATGCTCATTTTTATCTGCTGGCTAATCTAGCAACCGCAACAGCTGGGTATATTACGATGAAATTTTCGAAGCTGGGCACAGTCTTAAATGACTTCAGTGTATCAGTGAATTATTTGCTCAGTATTGTCATGGTGGCAGGCATTCTCACTGTGCTCACGTATTGGTGGGTAGATAAGAAGGTGATATCCGATCCAGAACTGGTTGAACCCAACCAATCGCCTGTCAAGAAAGCAAAACTGAAACTCTCATTGTGGGAAAGTACTAAATATATTTTTCAGTCCAAATATCTCGCATTAATTGCTATCTTGGTGATCTCATATGGCATATCGATTAATTTAGTCGAAGTCGCTTGGAAGCACCAAGCTCATATTGTTTATCCTACAAAGGGTGAATATGGTGATTTTATGGGAACGGTCACCATGACGATTGGATTATCAACATTTATTATTATCTTGGTCGGTGGCTGGTTGATTCGAAAAATGGGTTGGCTATTTGCTGCATTGGCAACGCCCGTGATTTTGGGTGCCACAGGGGTTATTTTCTTTGGTATGGTTATATTCGAAAAACAAATGAGCCCATTAACTGCCATGCTAGCAATGACGCCTGCACTCTTTGCGGTGGTGATAGGTGGCATTCAAAACGTCGTTAGTAAAAGCACCAAATATGCTTTGTTCGATCCGACTAAAGAAATGTCTTATATCCCCTTGGATGAAGAATCAAAAGTCAAAGGTAAAGCCGCTGTGGATGTGGTCGGTGGACGCTTAGGCAAAGCGGGTGGTGCTGTGATTCAATCTACGATGCTCATGTTTATTCCAATGACCGAGATTATGCCTTATTCAGCCTTTATCATCATTGGTATCATTGTGATTTGGATTGTGGCCGTTGTTTGGCTACATCGACTCTTTGTACAGGTAGGTGGAAAGGAAGTCTGGGATAGCAAGGTTGGAAAATAAGTTTTACACCATATTGATTTTAACAAGCTGCGCACTAACATTGTCACATGTGTTTCCGCAGTGTTCTACTGAACCCCAGTTCGGAGTTTTTGAGGGCAGGGTTGCTTTGTCATGACGTCATTCCGCACAGCGATAAGCGCACGAAGTGCGCAGCGTGTGATGCGGAATCTAGTACTACAGTTGTAAATCAAGGAGGCTGCTGATAAAATTCGTATTTTTAGGATGAATCATGGTCTTATCAAGGATAGAGTCTCCTCAATTATCAGCTAGTTCAATTATGTCATCAATAGAACAAGAATTAATTGGCATACAAGATATCTTGCAAGACTGTTTTACCAGAGCAGAAACAAAGAAGTCAGCAGCGGCCTATTTTAACGGTTTAATTAGCTCGGTGGAGCGTAAAAACAGTTGGCAGCTTGCAGAGCAAGCGGGCTGTGAAAGCCCGTATGCTTTTCAATATTTACTGGGTCGCGCCACCTGGGATGTGAATTGTTTAAGAGATGCATCGTGTACGCATACGATAAATTTCATGGGCTCACAAGAAAGCGTGTTATCAATTGATGAGACCGGTTTTTTAAAAAAAGGTGACAAATCTGTAGGTGTTGGACGTCAGTATACCGGAACAGCAGGTCGTATTGAGAATTGTCAAGTAGGTGTATTTTTATCTTATGCTACCTCTCATGGTCGTGCTTTGATTGATAGAGAACTGTATATTCCGCAAGATTGGTTTGAAGATAGAACTCGCTGTAAAGAGGCTGGCATCCCTGATTATATTGAGTTTAAAACGAAGCCGGTATTAGCTCAAGACATGTTAAGGCGAGCATTGGAAAATGATATTAAGCCGTCGTGGGTTGTGGGTGATGAAGTATATGGTTGTTATGCATTACGTGCTTTTTTGGAGAAGCATCAACAATCATATATCCTATCTGTTGCATCAAATACCACCGTCACCATTGGATTCGAGCAGTATAGGGTAAAGCAAGTTTTGGAGCGTATTGAACCCAGTGCCTGGCAGACTCTTTCTGCTGGTAACGGTTCTAAGGGTAAACGGCATTATCAATGGGTACGGATAGTCATTAATTCCGACAGCCCTGAGGGATGGGAGCGTTGGTTACTATTGAGAAGGAACATTAAAGATCCTACAGATATCGCTTTTTACATCGCCTTTTCTCATCAACATAAATCACTACAAGAGATGGCCAAAGCTGCAGGAAGCCGCTGGACGATTGAAGAATGCTTTGAGATGGCAAAAGGCGAAGTAGGTTTAGATGAATATGAAGTGCGTAGTTGGACAGGATGGTATCGTCATATTACATTTTCAATGTTGGCACTTTCCTTTCTTGTGAAATTACGTTGGCAATTCAATCAAAATGAACTTCAATTATTAAAAAAAAGAAAAAAGAGCCGAATGAAATTGTTTCTGAGAAGTCGCGGTTTGGCCTGATTGAGTGGTCAGTACAAGAAGCAAGGCGATTTTTTGTCTACTTTTATTCTAACATTCAACATGCAGTTGTAAAATTGCTTGAGTGGTCTGCTTGGCGACGTAAACATCAGGCTTTGGCAAAATTTTATCATTATCAAAGGAATGAAATGCAGCTTCCTTAATTTACAACTGTAGTACTAGGGCGTGTCCCTGAAGTTGCAAGTGCTGCCAGGTGTAATTAAAATCACATTTAGGTAGTCATTCCCGCGAGTCTGCCGAAGCTTTAGCGTAGGCACGGCGAAAGCGGGAATCCAGAAAACAAACTATACCATGGCTGTTTCCTTTGTATATATATTAGCTATACCCACAACA
This sequence comes from Gammaproteobacteria bacterium, assembly GCA_046348545.1. GTDB lineage: Bacteria > Pseudomonadota > Gammaproteobacteria > Berkiellales > Berkiellaceae > JAXMEB01. Next base: position 497,777 of record JAXMEB010000003.1, on the reverse strand, counting down.
GATGATTTTTCGGGTAGGCGCCGAGCGTTCGAGACGCAGGAGTGTACACAAAGTACATGACTGCAATGAGGATCGCGAAGGCAACAACCCCGAAAATTCAGCTGTGAAGGGTATATGCTTTTCTTCAGCGATGCTGAGTTGAATGTTCAAAACTATTTCTCAATTTTATTTTTCATCATATTCCCATTATCAGCAACAGCTTTCTTTTTAACGTATTCCTTAATAAGCTTATTAGCTTCAGCTAAGGCCTCTGTCTTTTGCTGCTTGGATAATTTATCTAAAACTATTTTTTCAGTCTGATTGGCTTCTTTTTTGAAGTCAGGGCTTTCGAAGCCTGATTGAATAGCCGTTTGTATCCAAGCATAAGCGTTGACTGAATTCGGTTGAACACCTTCGCCTTTGAAGTACATCAGGCCCAACAAATATTGAGCTTCTGCTAGTCCCAATTTTGCTGATTTATCGATGAGTGGAAAAGCTTTATTGAGATCCTTAGGAACCTCTTTGCCTTGCCAATAGAGTAAGCCCATGTTGTATAAGGCAAGATCATTATTCTGATCAGCAGCCTTTTGATACCATGTTAAAGCTTGATTGACATCTTTAGGGACACCGAGTCCTTTTTCATAAAAATTGCCTAAGTTAAATTGTGCTAGGACATGTCCCTTTTCAGCTGCTAATTTATACCACCTCGCAGCTTCGTCGTAGTTCTGAGGCATGCCTTCACCCTTCATGAATATATTTCCAAGTGCGAATTGAGCTTGAATTTCACCTTGTTCGGCAGCCATTTTGAAATATTTAATGGACTCTTCCATATTAGGCTTTCCGCCTTCGCCTTTACGGTAAATAATTGCCAAATTGAGCTGAGCTTCTAGCAATCCCTGTTCAGCGGCTTGCCGGAAGTATTTGACTGATTCATTAACGTCTCTTGGCACATCCTTGCCATCCTCATAGAGCATCGCTAGATTGAATAGCGCCTTTACATTGCCCTGATTTGCTGATTGAGTATACCACTTGATGGCTTCATCCATCTTTTTCGGCACGCCTTCCCCTTTCGAATACATCAAGCCCAAAAAGAATTGAGCATCTGCATCGCCATTATTGGCCGCTTGCCAGTACCATTTCGCAGCTTGAACCGGATCCGCCTGGGTACCTTCCCCTAGGCGATACATGTCTGCAAGCTGTGTGCTCGCATCGGAATCTCCTTGTTCAGCAGCTTTCTTGTACCATTCAAGTGCTTTGACTAAATCTTTCTCTAATCCTTGGCCTCTGTAATAGAATAAACCTAGATTCAATTGTGAGGGAACGTAGCCTTTGTCTGCTGAGGCTTGAAACCACTTTGCCGCGTTTTTGAAATCTTGTGGCATCCCTTTGCCTTGAGCAAACATCATGGCTAATAAATATTGCCCTTCAGGCGAGCCAAGTTCAGCTGACTTTTGGAGCCATTTGAGAGCCTCTGTCGGATTAGCGGGAACCCCATTCCCTTCAGCGTAGATTTGTCCTAAGGCAACTTGTGCGTCACGATGGGATTGTTTAGCCGCTTCAGTGAACCAATGTACAGTTTGTTTATCTTCTTTAGGTAGGCCTAAACTGCCTTGATACAGAATGCCTAGATTGTACTGAGCGTTTGCATATTTTTGCTCTGCAGCCATTTGGTACCATTTGACAGCCTCGCTTGGATCTTTGCTGACACCTAATCCGTTTGTATAAGCGACCCCGAGATTAAATTGCGCTTCAGGTAGTTTATCGACGGTGGCTTGGATATACCATTTTGCTAAATTTTTGATATCTTCCCGTATATTATCGTCCGTAGCATCATAAATCTCCCTAATGATCTCAATTGCTTCAGCATTTTTGTCGCTGGCAGCCTTCAGACAAAGGTCAATAGCGCTGGCGTAGTTTTTCTTTTTATAAGTTGACTCACAAGTTGGTTTCTCTGCGTCCAGCCCTATATCCATCTCCATTTCAGAGATTTTTTTATCATCATTATTTTCGGCGGCACTCAAAGCAGACGAGGGGACTAACCAGCCTAGGGTCATCATGGGGATGACTAGTTTCAGAAAGAACATGGGGATTTGCTTCACATCTATTCGCTATTTAAGAAATAATGATTAAGATAACTTTAAATTAAATAGTGAGTCATATAAATATTTTTTGGAGCCGATCATGAGAAACCCTTTGCTTGAAAAGCATCGTTTGCCCGAATTTAGTCTCATTCAGCCTGACTACGTTGAACCCGCAATTGAGCAGTTGCTTAAAGACAACTTGGAGGGCCTTGAAGCACTATTAGCTCGAAAACCAAAGACCTGGGAGACATTGATGGCGCCATTATCTGCACTCAATGATAGGTTGCAGCAGGCTTGGTCGCCAGTCTCGCACCTCAATGCGGTCATGAATTCGGAAGCCTTGCGCAAAGCCTACAATGCTTGCATACCAAAGCTAACAGACTACCATACTTTTTTAGGTCAGCATCAGACGCTTTATCAAGCCATTCAATATCTCAAAGAGAGCCCAGAGTACATTAAGCTCAATAAGGCACAGCAAAAAGCCATTGAACATGCTTTGCGTGACTTTAAATTAAGTGGCGTGTCCTTGGATGAAGAAAAGCGCAAGCAATTTGCTGAGATTGAGCAAAAGCTATCTCAACTTCAAAATAAATTCAGTGAAAACATTCTAGATGCGACGGATCGGTTTTTCATGGATATTGACTCCAAAGCTGATTTGGCTGGTCTAACAGAAGATGCCCTGCAATTGGCGCATGAAAAAGCAAAGGCAGTCGGAAAAACAGGTTTTCGATTTGGGCTCGATTATCCGAGCTTTCACGCCATCATGACATATTGCGATAACCGCGCATTGCGGTCGAAAATGTATGAAGCCTACGTGACAAGAGCCTCTGATCAAGGTCCATTGGCTAATCAATTTGATAACACTCAGATTATGGAAGATATTATTGCCTTGAGGCATCAGGAAGCAAATCTTTTGGGATATGCAAGTTATGCTGCACTTTCATTAGAGCGGAAAATGGCTAAAAATCCGAAAGAGGTCATTGCCTTTTTAGAAGATCTGGTTCAAAAAGCAAAACCGTATGCTGAGAAGGAAATACAAGAACTGCAAAGGTTTGCTGCAGAGGATTGTGGACAAACTGTCTTAGAGCCTTGGGATATCGCTTATTTCAGTGAAAGGCTCAAGCGAAAACTGTATGACATTTCACAAGAAGAGCTTAAGTCCTATTTTTCGTTGGAGAAAGTGTTAGATGGGATGTTTGCAATTGTTAAACAACTTTATGGTATTCATTTTGAGCGTGTTCATCATTTTTCAACGTGGCATCCAGATGTTCGTCTCTACGAGGCGTTTGATGAATCCAATACTCTGAGGGGGGAATTTTACATTGACTTATTTGCAAGGGCTCAAAAACGAAGTGGTGCCTGGATGGATGAATGTCGGATCCGCTTCAGAAGAGATGAAGGGCTTCAGACACCCGTCGCTTATTTGACTTGCAACTTCACGCCGCCCACCGAGGATAAGCCAGCGCTCTTGACGCATGAAGAAGTCGAAACGCTTTTTCATGAATTTGGGCATACGCTCCATCATATTTTAACGTTAGTGGATTACGCGGAAGTATCTGGGATCAATGGGGTACCATGGGACGCCGTAGAGTTACCCAGTCAATTTTTTGAAAATTGGTGTTGGCAGGAAGAGGCACTTGAGCTTATCTCCAGTCATATTGATACGGGGCGACCCATTGAAAAGGCATTGTTGGTAAAATTGAATCGTGCCAAAAACTTCCAAGCGGGCATGATGCTCATTCGCCAACTAGAGTTTGCCCTCTTTGATTTCAAGTTGCATGATGACTATCAGCCCCACCAAGGCCCGCAAGTTGCGGCGTGTTTGAAGTCTGTCAGAGACAGGGTTAGCGTGATTAAGACCCCTGCTTTCAATCGGTTTCAACATAGTTTTTCGCATATCTTCAGTGGCGGATATGCAGCGGGATATTATAGTTATTTGTGGGCTGAAGTCTTAGCCAGTGATGCTTTCTCACGATTTGAAGAGGAAGGGGTTATGAATCAGGTCACAGGCCGTTCTTTCTTGCATCATATTTTAGAGCAAGGGGGTTCAGAGGAGCCTGCTGAGCTATTTAAAGCCTTTCGAGGCCGAAAGCCCAGCATAGAACCTTTGTTGCGTCATCGGGGGTTACAAGTTTAATAAACCGTTCTTAAATGCGTAATAATAGGTGCCGCTTGCACCCAATCCGAATCCAGTGACGACAATCGCGGTGTGGACAAAAGCGGCGCTTAATAGGTACCCACTCAGTCCAGCGAGTCCGCCGCAAGCTGCCGTATATTCAAGCGGATAATGCGGTTTGCAAGCCATCCATCCCCCAGCAGCACTTGCAAAAGTGCCTACGGCGGTGGTGAGGGGGGAGAGCACTGAGGAGATGCTGGCTGTGATGGTTCCGCCCAAAAGACCTGATAATCCCATTGCAATTAAGACGTTTCGCGATGGGGTTGGCCAGGTGCCACCGTTGACCACCTGAGTTTCTAGAGTGCTTAATGTTCTCACGTTATTTCAATCGCATGATAAAAGGATTTGGTGTTTCTTCTGCGGTTGAAATCCAGATGCTTTTGGGTTGTAAATATTCATAAATGCTATCTTGTCCACTTTCACGCCCAATCCCAGATTGTTTGTATCCGCCGAACGGTGAAATATAACTCACCGCGCGATACATATTGACCCACACGGTGCCCGCTTGAAGACGTTTTGGAATTTCAATCACTTTACGCATATCCTGCGTCCAAAGGCCTGCCGCCAGACCATAGAGGATATCATTAGCGATGGAGACGGCTTCATCGGCATCTTTGAAGGGGATAACCGACAGTACAGGCCCAAAGATTTCTTCTTGTGCGATGCGCATTGTATTATGCACACCGGTATAGATGCTGGGTTCAACAAACCAACCTTCACCACATTCTGGTCGTGTTGCACGGCCGCCGCCCAACACACAGGTTGCGCCATCTTGTTTGGCGACATCGAGATAACTGAGTACTTTTTCAAATTGCGGTTGTGTCGTGATGGGACCGACTTGCGTTTCCTTTGAGAGGGGATTACCCATTTTTGCTGTTTTAGCATATGCAACCAGCTTATCGACGAATTCATCATGGATATCAGTCTGCACCAGTAAGCGAGAACCTGCGATGCAGGTTTGCCCGGTAGCTGCGAAAATGCCTGAAATGACACCTTTTATTGCATTGTCGAGGTTGGCATCACTGAATACGATATTCGGCGATTTCCCACCTAATTCTAGGCTGACTTTTTTAATGCTTGCTGCTGCGGTTTGATAAACATGTTTTCCGGTCGCAGTCCCGCCTGTGAAGCTCAGTTTGGCAACTTTAGGGTGTTTGATCAGTGCATCACCGATTTCATGACCATACCCAGTGACGACATTGACAACGCCAGGTGGAAAGCCTGCCTGTTCGACAAGTTTTACAAATTCTAAAATAGAGGCTGATGTAAATTCAGACGGCTTGATCACCACAGTATTGCCAGCGGCAAGCGCAGGAGCCATTTTCCAGCTGGTGATCATGAGTGGTGAATTCCACGGGGTGATGGCGGCGATAACACCGAGTGGTTCGTATCTTGTAAAATTAAAAACGTCTTTTTTATCGATGGGCAGCACGCTGCCTTCAATCTTATCGGCTAGCCCGCCGTAGTAATAGAACCATTGTGGGATATAATGCAATTGTGCAGACATCTCTGAGATGAGTTTACCGTTGTCCGTCACTTCAATTTCCGCGAGTCTATCTGCATTCAGTGCAATGAGATCGCCCAATTTCCTCAATAAGGCGCCTCGCTGGGTGGGTGTGAGTGAAGGCCACTCGCCCGAATGAAAAGCAGCATGGGCTGCTGACACTGCACGGTCAACATCTTCTTCGCTGCCCTTAGCAATCAAGCACCAAGGCTTCGCAGTAAAAGGATTGATGGACTCAAAATATGCACCACTACTGGGTTCAACAGATTTACCGTTGATATAGTGTTGATATTTGGGTAATGTCATGTTGATCTCCCAGTCTTTGTTGGCTTGCTTAATGGGGCAGCTAGTCGTTGATTGAAATTATGGTGAAATTACATCTAAATGGCTAGTATTTTGTTTTCGAATGATGGCTAGATCGGTATAATGAGCCTCGTTTAATAAGCACTGATTTTGTCATGATATGTATTTCTTAGCCATCAAAGAACAAGCTGCCTTAAAACTACGCAAAGGGTATCCGTGGATCTACGCGAGTGCGATTACAGAATCCACGCATCCTTCGCTTGAACCCGGGGATTTGGTTCAGGTGGTTCATCATCGAAAAAGATTAGGGATTGGCTATTACAATTCAAAGACGGCGTTGGCTTGTCGGATGTTGTCTTTTGATTCTAATGCTACCATCGATGAAACTTTTTTTAAGCATAAATTCATTAAAGCACTCCAACATCGCTCACAGTATTTTAATTTGCCTTATTATCGTTTGGTGCATGCTGAAGCGGATGCGTTGCCTGGTCTGGTTATTGATCGTTTTGGTTCAACGCTGGTTTGTCAGACGAGCACAGCGGGTATGGAAAAGTTGAAAGTATTCTGGTTGCCGGCATTGAAAGCAGTACTTCAACCAACGCGCATTATTTTACGTGATGATGTTCCCTTGAGAGAAAAAGAGGGTTTAACGCGTGAAGTGCAGTCGTATTTAGGTTCGATGACCGATCCAATCGAATTTGAAGAAAATGGGGTGCATTTTGAAACGAACCCTTCTGACAGTCAGAAAACAGGTTGGTTCTTTGATCAGCGAGACAATCGTCGATGGCTTGCAGAAAAATCAAAAGATAAAAGGGTGTTGGATTTGTATACCTATATGGGCGGATTTGGCTTAAGTGCTGCTAGAAAAGGTGCAAGGCAGGTCACATTGGTCGATGCCTCTGGCCACGCTTTGGCGCTGGCTCAACAAGCTGCACAGCAAAATCAGTTGGCCACTGTTTGTGATTTTGTGCAAGCAGATGTGTTTAAATTACTACCCGATTACATACAAGCCGGGAAACAGTTTGATATTCTGATTGCGGATCCGCCGGCCTTTATTAAGCAATCGGAGCATATTGCGGCTGGTCTGCGTGGCTATCAGAAACTAGCTCGCCTTTGTGCCCAAGTGGTTAGACCTGGCGGCCTATTCTTCATGGCGTCTTGCTCTCATCATGCCGATCACCAACGTTTCAAGGAAGTCGTTGAGGCGGGTATCGCGCAAGCAGGCCGTAAAGCTAACTTGCTTCGTAAATCAGGGGCTGATAAAGACCACCCCGTTCACCCGCTTCTCCCAGAGTCTCAGTATTTGAAGGCGTTAACGTATCGACTGTAGATCTCTCTTTTATTGTTTCTATCATTCAATGTTAAAATAATTTCACATAACCAAGGATAGGTTAGTATTATGACTACTTTGCTTGAGCTTTCAGCGCAAATTACCAAAGTGATTGAAATTTTTAATCGACGCCCTAAACTCTATGAACGAGAAGGTATTGCCCGAGTCTCTCCAGCCCATCGAGAGATTGATGAATTTGCGCCTCTTTTAAAGCATCGCAAGACCGATGAACTATTAACTTTGGAAACTGCGCAATCAACCAGTTTTGCTTTCCTTTTGATGGGTGCATTGAAAAAAGGCCTGAAAGAGGCGGTAATATGTGAGGTTTCATCTGAACTTATTACTGCGCTGACGAGGGAATTGTCTGTAGCGCCAGATAATGAACAAATAAATACCTTTTTGTCTTTTATAGAACAGCTTGCTGCTTCTGAAAATATCAATGACATTTTATCAGCGCAAATTATACATGACTTTCTCCATATCGCTGTTAACATTCAATCGTGCTCCGAACTCAATAAAATGGATGCAGAGAATTGTGGTCGTATGTTTGGTGTCAATCTTGCAAATTTTTTGCGGATTGATCCTAGTCTTGGGCTAATATTGAATGGGGTTGTAAGAGAGCTTATCACCGGTCCGAAATTTTCCAAACCTTTTTTGTTTGATGATCGAATGCGCATGTGTTTCGAACGTCGGCAAGTTCACTTGTCAAAAATGACTGCTGAAATCCTTTCTCAAGTTAATTTGCAAAGTAGTACTATTTTGGATGCTTCAGACGGTCTTATGAGCAAACAATCGTGCGAAGAGCCGCTTGATAAAAAAACCAAAAAAGCAAAAAAGCAGCAAAGGCGTCATTCTGAAGCTGAAGTCAAAGTTATTTCTTCCTTTGAACAAATCACAAGATTGAAGAGCGTTATCACGACGCTCACATTTGAGCAGAAAGCGCTTGATGCGTTGCTTAATGACGGTGAACTTACCATACCACCATTGGTTTCACCGCGAAGCCCGCGCGTGACGCCATCACCTCGAGAACTGATTCAAGCAGGCCCTGGCGCGAATCTGCAACGCGCACAACCTTTGGAGATTATCAGTTCCCGAGAGAATTTTAAGCACCGTAATCGTTCGACCTCCTACTCTCCCCGCTCTACACTGCCCTCAGGCCCGGGCCTTTCATTGCTTCACTTGCTGCATTCTGTTCCCAGTGCGCCTTCAGTTTTAATTAGCACCCAGGAAGCAGATCAGACGCCTTCCCAGTTTACACCGCCAGTCTTTCGGAATACCAACAGCTAACGATACCCTTCACAGCTGAATTTTCAGGGTTTGCTTGTCCGTCCGAAGTGCGTAAGAGCGTGGGCGGATTGCTCAGGGGCCTGGCGCCTACCCGAAAAATCATCTGTTGTGGGTATACGTGATTCAAATTGGAGGATGAGCATCTCGATTGGGTTGGGGTCGTACAGGGTAACGTAATTTTCCGTAAAGGCTCCAGAGACGTGCTTCTGAATAGCTTTCCGCCAAAATGCGAGCGCACCTTGGTTTTGTGGAATCACCGGTACAGACCACTTGCCTTGGAATTGGCCAAAAAGTTGATGTGCGACGGTTTGCCCAATGCCTTTGCCTTTGAATTTATTAAGAATGAAAAATTCACCTATTCGCCAATCCGTAACAGGTGGATCAGTCGGTCGATAAACCATTGCAAATCCGGCTAATTCGCTGTTCACTCGAATCAGAAATGGATAATGATTGGGTTCGGTAAAGTAAGATTTGAGCTTTAAAGTAATACCTTCACTGCGGTATTCGTCGTTTTCAGGGAACTCCCAACCAGGTAGATCGCCGCAATAAAGTGACATATCGTACTCATAATATCTCCCGAGATTGAGAATAATGATTTCATCTTGCAGTTTAGCTGGTGTGGCTTTGATGTGCATTATTAAGTGTATGTGCGCCAATAAAAAAGCCCCTAAAAAGGGGCTTTTTTGAGGCTAAAGTCTTAAAAACCTAGCTTGTGGTCATAAATGACTACCACTCGCCACGACCTCTGCCGCCACGGTCGCCGCGATCACCACCGCGACCACCTCTGTCACCTCTATCACCACCGCCGGTTTTTTCGCGTTCTTTCGCAATATTCACCTTGAGGCTGCGTTGCATGAACTCTTTACCGTTCGCATTCAACGCATTTTGAGCGCCGTTTTGATCTTCAAAAGTTACAAACGCAAAGCCACGTGGCTTTTTGGTGTATGAATCTGTTGGTATAGCAACATCTGAAATGCCACCGTATTGAGCAAAAAACTCTTTGAGGGCATCGGCTGTTGCTGAGTAACTAAGGTTACCAACATAAATTTTATTTTGCATAGCAATATCTCACAAGTATCAAACATAGAAAGTGACAAAGGCGACGCAAAGAAAGCATCCATTCGCAATCGTACTCTGTCGGTTAGCGCTTTGAATACTACGCCCTTATGGAAAGCTTGTAAATTGAAAAGGCTCTAGAATGAAATAGTTAGTTGAATTTCCTGTTAATTTTCTTTCAAGCTTTCGTTGGAGGCAGGCAAATTAAGGGCTAAAATCGGTGCGATGTATATATTTTCAGATAGCCTCTTGGGAGATTGGATGCAAGATCTGCATTATTGGCAAGCTTACTTCGTTAATCATGGCGCCTCGATTTTAACTTCTATCCTGCTAGCTGGCTTGGGCTTCTGGTTGGCAAAGACCATTCGCCACAAGCTTTTGAAGTATTTCTCCAATAGTAGTCGAAATCAAGCCGTTAAAATGTTCTTGGTGAACATGGCTTATGGGCTAGCATTAGTCATTTCAGGCATCATGGTCTTAGGTAAGTTAGGGGTGCCCACAGCTTCGCTGATAACCATTCTCGGTACCAGTTCTTTGGCTATTGGTTTGGCGATGAAGGACTTTTTGGCGAATATCGCAGCGGGTGCCATTATTGTCTTCCAAAAACCATTTGAGCTGGGTGACTTGGTTGAGGTGGGGGGTATCCTGGGAACGGTAGAGCATATTGATTTATTTACGATCAAGCTGAAAACGCCCAGTCATGAGGCGGTTATTATTCCGAATGGTACGTTAATTAAAGAAAAAATCATCAACAAAGCTTATCAAGGCAAAAGACGGATCGAGATGATTGCGAGTGTGGGATACCAAACGGATTTGAGTGAGGCTAAGAAAATAATTTCTGATTTGATTGATAAAGACCAACGCGTTTTATCAGATCCGAAACCAGTTGTTGCTGTCAAAGAATTAGCTGATAGTGCTGTTAACATTGTCGCGTGGATGTGGGTTCAAAGCACTGATTATATTTATGTCAAATTCGATCTCATTGAGCAAATGAAAAATGCATTTGATACAGCCGGTATCAAAGTTCCCTTTCCCCAGCGGGAAGTGTGGGTTAAAAATGAAAAATAATACAGGAGTCAGATTGAATGGATGTTTCAACTATTATTTTAGGAAAACCTGAATATAGCGAAGAGCATAAAGTAAATTTAACACTTGCGGTAACATTCGCTTCCGATGTTGTTCCACATGACATCATATTAAATTTAAAAACCGATAGCGAATATCTTCCGATCGAGTGTATGGGCAAGTTGGCAGATGGAGTAGATGCCTATAAACCTAATACACAACCTACAACCAGTCGCCATTTACATTTCAAACTAACAGGCCTGAATCCAGGTGAAACTTATCGTTATCAATTGATAAGTCGTGCAGGTGAAGCCATTGAAGTCTTGCCAGCGCTTGGCGAAAAGGATAAACGACCTTTAGAAGAAAAGCATTTTCAAGCACCACCTTTGCCAGGCCAGCAAGATGTGATTCAGTTTGCGGTAGCAGCAGATCAGGAAATTGAGGACTTTATCAGACGCATCAAGCTAGATGATTGGATAGCCAAGAAGCTTGACCTGGGTCTTGATCATGGCGAAATTACAACGGAGATTTATAAGCATATTGCTGAGGTTAAACCACAAGTTTTTATTCATTTAGGTGATATTTTCCATGATGAAAGCCTAGATCATCCTGTTGTGAAGACACTCGCGGAATTTGAAGAGGGTATTGAGAAAGACTTTGATGCAGTAGTTCGAGATAGAATCAGCGAGGTTGTTGCTGCACGCCTTGAGGATGATCATGACTTTGGGAAAAATGATAGTGGCGCAGCCTATTTTAGGAAACATCCTCAAAGATTAGAAAATGCAACGGCTGCCTTTACAGCGCGTTGGCCGGTGCCAACCGTTGAAGCAGATCAGCATCGTGGCTATTTTTATCAACTTCACTATGGTGATGTGACAGTTTGGTGCCTTAACAATCGAGTTTATAACGAAGCGGGTCAAGGTCTATTAGGCGCAATCCAAACGGCTTGGTTAAAAGAGACCTTGGTGGAGTCGAATGCAAAAGTAAAAATTATTGCGACACCACTTCCTTTCGTGGCAGGAAAAAAACCAGAAGACGACTATCGAGGTTCTTCAGAAGAATGGGATCAGCTCTTAAAGCTTTTCGCAGAACAAAATGTGACAGCGATCTTTGCTGCTGATTCTCACAATTATAGCCGAACTGATCTCAGTATTGGATTGCAAGATAAGGTGGTGACTATTCCACAATATGTTGTTGGAACATTAGGTGGCGTTCCTCAAAAAATGTCTAAATCAGAGATTGCGCGACTTCCCAAGCCGCTATTACCCGAAGGTGTTGACGAGCTTGATTTTGATGGCAGTGAGGTCAAAGCTTACTATACGTCACTATTGCATCCGAGTAAAAATCTGCTGAACCATCATAAGGAGCAGCGCGCTTTTAAAGAGGGTAAATGGGTAGGGAAAGAAGTTAAAAGTGGCGCATTTGGGTCATTGGATGTTACATTTGATTTGGCGAAAGGTAAAATGTTTACATCGTTATACCTGACTAAGCAAGCTCAGAAGCATCCTTCTGCAAAACCATTCTTTGAAGATACCGCAGAATATCCTTTGATACCAAATTCAATCTCTCGTCCTAGCATTTAATGATCACAGATGCCAGGGAAGGCATCTTGAGTAAGGGAATAAAAATGAGTAAAGTTCATGGTGATACAAGATATATGCAAATGGCCATTGATGTTGCCTACCGAGGGGTTCAAGAAGGCGCGGGTGGTCCTTTTGGGGCTGTGATTGTTAAAGATAATCAAGTCATCAGCGAAGGTCATAATTGTGTGATTTGTGACACGGATCCGACCGCGCATGCAGAAATGGTTGCGATTCGAAAAGCCGCTCAGGCACTTGATCAATTTGATTTAACAGGATGCGAAATTTACGTCAATGGCATGCCCTGCCCAATGTGTATGGGTGCGATATTTTGGTCTCGACTCGATAGGGTCTATTATGCTTGTGATCCAGAAGAGGCCCGAATAATAGGTTTTGATGATGCTAAATTTTATGAGGAAATGAAAAAAGCGCCTTTGAAACGAGAGGTGCCTTTTGTTCAAATGGTCCATATGGTCCCTAAAGCAAGAGATTGTTATCGTTCTTGGCTCAAAAAACTAGATCGGGTGCCCTATTAGGGCGTGTCCCTAAAGTTTCAACCACACAAGTATTGCGACGACAGTTAATGCTGCCATGAAGATTACTTTTGTTTTATCATATACCCTTCACACCTGAATTTTCGGGGTTGTTGCCTTCGCGATTCTCACCGCAGTCATGTACCTTGTGTACACTCCTGCGTCTCGAACGCTCGGCGCCTACCCGAAAAATAATCTGTTGTGGGTATATCTTGTTGCAATTCGACGATACTGCTTTATCTTAGCAAAAAATCTTTCGATCACATTTCTTTCCTTATATATTTTCCTATCATATTCATAGCAAATGACACTGACCTCAGTTCGGATTTTTTGAAGGCAGGGTTGGTTTGTAATGACGTCATTCCGCACGGCGATAAGCGCACAAAGTGCGCAGCGTCTGATGCGGAATTTATTATTCACGCGGCCTTGGCTGCTTATGCGATTCAGCCTTTAAAAATATCAGCAATCAAATTATACCCTTCACAGCTGAATTTTCGCGGTTGTTGCCTTCGCGATTCTCATCGCAGTCATGTACTTTGTGTACACTCCTGCGTCTCGAACGCTCGGCGCCTACCCGAAAAATCATCTGTTGTGGGTATAGCTAATATCTCTGTACAGGACAAAACTATTTAGTTGGAAGGTCTGCTTTTCTAGTAGCTCGCTGAAATAAAAACAAAAAGTGTATAATCTCGATTGTCAAAAAAGAGGTGTACCTGATGTTTTCATTCAACGAGTTAAAATGCATTTTAAAGCCATATTTTAAAATCGACAATAGGCGTCTTGATTGTCTCGCTCAGATTCTCGTTGCGCTTATTACTGTGCGTACAGTTAATTTAGTGGAAATAGCGCAAGCAATGCTTACTGGGGGATTATTTGAAGCTCGCTACAAGCGTCTGCGGCGATTTTTTAAGGAGTTCAACGGCTTTTCATTTCCAATATTCTCAAAGTTCATTGCACAATTTTTTCTACCATCTAATATTAAATGGCAATTAGTCATGGATAGAACAAACTGGAAATGGGGCAAAGCTAATATTAATATATTAATGGTATCGGCGGTGTGCGGCACTGTTGCGATCCCATTAATATGGAAATTTCTTCCTAAAAAAGGTGCTTCGAACACGGATGAATGGATAGAAATTGTTGAAAAATTTATTGGAATTTTGGACTCAATGTTATTCAAGAATTACTTGGTGATAGGGAATTCGTAAGTGCCAAATGGTTCCAATGGCTACAGGAAAAGCAGCTCCCTTTTACAATTCGGCTCAAGAAAAGCATCAGCGTAACCAGCGCCAAAGAGAATAAGACTCATACTCGCACATTGTTCATTAATTTGAGACAAGGTCAAGTTCGTTATATAAAAATGCAAAAAAGACTATTTGGGATTTCGGTATGGCTAGCTGCCACGCGCGCAGAAGATGGTGAATGGGTAATTGTTGCAACCAATCACCAGCCTGAATTCGCTTTAGCGAGGTATAAATTGCGATGGAACATCGAGACACTTTTTGGATTTTTAAAATCGAAGGGATTTTGTTTTGAAGATACCCATATTACGCTTCCAGAACGATTACATAATTTATTATCAGTGTTGGCGATAGCATTTTGTTTAGCATATAAAGCAGGTCAAATTGTAGCAAAAGAAATACCTATTAAAAGAAAGAAGCATGGCCGATTGGAAAAAAGTATACTTCGGGTTGGGTTAGATTTATTAAGAGAGATATTTTTTAAAATGGCACGTTCAGTTAATAATTTTGTTGATGAGATAGCCCCCATTTTTCTCAAAAATGGGGTGGTCAATTTGATTTTTTCAAGGAGTTAAATGTTTTGTCCTGTACAGAGAGCTAATATATATACAAAGGAATCAGCCATAGTATAGTTTGTTTTCTGGATTCCCGCTTTCGCGGGAATGACTACCTAAATGTGATTTTAATTACACGTAGCAGCACTTGCAACTTTAGGGACACGCCCTAGCATGAGTTACTTTTTGTCGACAAGATAAAACCGGGATGGCAAGTTAAAAAAATAGTTCTTAAATGTATGTGACTTCGGAAATGCCGTGCTTATACACTAAACCGTTTGTCGCTTATAATCTTAAATTGATATGGTTTTCTTTTACTTTTTCATTCTAAAGTTATAGGATGGCGGCCTATAAATGACAGCAATGAGGGCTCGCATGTTATATTCAGATTTATTTTTAAAGCATTACTCACCGAATGATTCCTTTTATCTTGGGCTAAATAGCGAAGCGAAAAACGAATTTGTCAAAAACCACTTTCGTGATTTCGCAAATGAAAATGGGGTAGACTTTAAGATTCTATCCTCAAAGTTAATAGAATATTCAAATTGTACCCAAAAAAACAAGCCTAATTCATTGCATAAGGCCGTTGATCTATTTAAAACCCATTTTGCATTTCCATTCAAATGCATCAGCCCGAGCTGCATATATGGCGATGTTTTTGAAGAAATTAAAAACAATTATGGCGTCAATATTGTGGCACACGGCGTCGAAGAGGCAAAAGGCGGCTGTAATAACATCTTGTTGATGTGGGTGACAGGAAAGGTGGTGGCACCTGCTATTTACTGGGGGGCACTGGTTGATGGCCTTCCTAATATTAGTCCGATCTCACACGGCCCCTATTATTTAATATCCTCTATATCAGGTGGGAATGCCCCTAATAATCCTAGTCCCAATGAGGTGTTATATGTGCTTGTTCCATTTGAAGAGGTCAAAGCCATGCTAAAGGAAAAAATTGACTCTCTACAGGAAAACAAGTTACTGAGCTCGGAAGTTGCCGAAAATTTAATCTCAAAAGTGATAACCTATGGTGAATTCTTAGACATTCTTAATCTAAAGTTTAAAAAGTCTAAGACAGTTGAATTTTGCGGAAAAAGAAAAAAATTCGATGACGCTGACCATGGCTCTGACTCAGAGTCTGATATTCAACCAAGAAAGAAATTCATGCCAACAAATGGAGCAATTTAGAGCTCTGATTGATTAAAGGTTTTTTTTCTGTTGAAGCCGATCTGCTGTCTGCAAGACAGATGATTCAGTCATTGTTTGTCCGTCTGCAGCTCGCAAAAGCGTAGGCGGATTACTGTCGCTGAAAATCATCTCTTGGGCGTATAATTCTTTAACCTCTACTTTTTCAACGGGCTCGAAAACGGATTTTTTACAAGCCTTTAAATACAATGATTGAAATGTCGAGGATATTATTAATTGATTGTCTTTTTGTATGGATATCTTAACTGGAATAGAAGATGCACCTTTAAAAAGGTCTTGACAGTTCAGCGAAGATTTATCGAGGACAAGGTGCCAATAATCACTTTCGAATCCGAAGAAAGCTTTAATTAGATTTCGACGGCGGTGCAAATGCATTTTAACCTTAGTTCCTTGACTGTCAATTAAGATAAGAGGCACATAGGTTGCTTTTTCGTGAAAAGATTGACAGTAGAGTGCTGTAAAAGAGTGATTATTTAATATGAATCCCGTTTTATGGTGAAACTGTAACCCCGAAGAAGATCTTAAATTCGGTTGTGAAGCGCTTTTTGGTAAAGAGGGTGATGCTCGACATTTTTGAAAAGACCAATCATCTTCGTCTATAGACTTATGGAAAAATCCAGTCTCCTGATTATTGCTGCCGCCTATTCTTAGTTCTACAGCATGATAGTCAATCCCTGTTTGTACAATGCTCACATTCGTATTAATTTGACCAGGCGGTAATTCATGCTTTTGCCATTTAGGTATACGAATGAATCGTTTAAGCGTGCTGGGATCATGTGCACATTGCTGTAATGGATTGCATCCCATCACATCGTAATCGAGCAGCTTCGTGTAGAGTGCCGGATTGGAGAGATAGCTGCCATCAGTCTGCCCAATCATCTCTTCTCCGAGCAGTATTATCACCGATCCACTGGCGTCTACTGAGTTTAGCTTGAATATACTTCGATCTGAGTGAGGTAAAGCAATTTCTAAAGCAGAATCGACTGAAACAAAAGGATCATGTAAACGAATCACATCATCTACGATTTCATACAGTGTTGTCGTGCCCCAGATGCTATGAGCGATTCCAGAGGGATGAATGCTATGATGTTTAAAAGCGCCCACATGGGACATTGCCCAAGTTGCGCCTGGTCTCAGCGTCAGCCGTTTCCCCAATTGCTTATACTTCAAATATTTGATGAAAGGCAACGAAAACCACTCTGTAATGCTATGAGCTTCCTCACATAAATTTTTAATCAAATAGCTGAACTTGCCATCAGGCTGTTTTATTCGCTTTTCCTCAATTACTTTTTTGTAATGGATGGTTGTGTTTTCACCTGTTGTTACAGCGATCATTAAATTGGCACCATCCGCAATGATTTCCATATTGTGGTGCTTGTCTTTTGGTAATCCATCAACATAAAGTGGTTTCCAATTGGGTGATTGTTTAGGGTTCTCTCTACGTGCATACCAGATTTGATTATGCTCATCGAGGTAAAAGCTAAAAACATGATTGAAAGTAACTTTACGAGTTTTCAAAAAAGGATGAGGAATACCCTTTGGAGCCATGCCTTCAAAATTAGCCTGAAAGGACAGTTTTCGATTTTCAGCAGAGCCCCAAAAAGATAGATAATGCCATACTTGAGCCCAGAGTGAAGGAGGGCGTTCAAGAAAGGTGGTGTCGTTATCTAACAGTGCACTAAAGAAAGGTCTTGAGCCTACCATGGCATTTGTCCATAAATCTAAGTAGATACAGTCAAACTAAAATGCGCCAATATGTCAAGAACTCAATCCAAAGTATTTACACTGGATTTTGATTGTGTAGCTCATCTAAATGATTTAACTCTTGTTGCACATCGAGTGAAGGCACGGTTTCTTCAACAGCCAGGAGTGGTTGTGTGCTTGGAGTTGACGATGAAATCTGGTTCAGTGCAGCCTCTGATTCTTGACTGACTATATCTTTGATATCAATAATTTGAGTCACGGTTGTCGCAGAGGTTAAGCTATCATTGCTTCTCATGTTATCTTCATCGCTTAGCAGATCGCTCTCAACCAAGTTTGTTAATAAATTGTTATTTGAGCTTAACTGTTCGTAGCCTAGGCCGACGTCATAGGCATTGATCGTTGTCCCATCTGTGCGCGTGATTGTTATGCTTGTATAAATCAGATTTCCTTCGACAATGGTTGGTTCGTCTAGCGCAACTAAATTAATTGATTCAATATTTAATTGTTCCAAGGTTAGGAGCTCGCCTTCTTCAGAAAGTCCATTTTGATTGACATCTTGCCAAATTCCGAATTGGCTCCAGTCAGAGTCAAATCGATCCAATTTGCTGTCATGATTGGTATCAAAAACCATTCGGAGGGCTTCTAGATCAGTTTGAGCTTCTGAAGAATAATTTGTTAAAACAAACTCATTTGCTGAGTTAACTATGCTGTCGCGATTTTGATCAAAAACAAGGAAGCCGTTGCCCATACCAATCCAACTGACTTGGTCAAGGTGCCCGTCACTGTTGATGTCATATACAATGCCATTTTGAACAGAGGTCAATTGTAAACCGCTTCCGCTCATATCAATGACGATAGGAGGGGCAACATCACTAGATGAAACGAGTATATTAACTACACCATTGCTGGATAACGCGCCACCTGAACCCGTGTTACCTTGGTCATTCACTGTGACTGTCATCGGAACGATGCCCGTAAATGTCCCATTGGGGGTTGTATAGGTAATACCAACTGCGAGTGTATTATTAAGTTGTGTTAATGTTCCTGTGAGCGTGACAGTCGTTGTTCCATTGCCTGTTATGGAGCCGCCGGGTACCCCACCACCGACACCCGTATTAACTGATAAGGTCCCATTGCCTGGGAGGCTTAGTGTTACCACTAGATTTCCTGCACCAGCATCAACATCATTCACACTAACCGAATTCATCACTACTGTTTGCCCAATGCCTTGTTTAGCAACAAAAGAGGCCGTAGTTTGGCCAAAAATAACGTACGATTGTCCTGAAGATCCTCCATTCGGGGAAGCGAGTGGTGCGCCAATGATCACATCCGCTATTTTGTCGCCGTTGATGTCTCCGGCATAACTGACTGAATAGCCGGCAGAGTCTCCCGTGTTAATGCCATTGATAACAAATCCATTGAGCCCAGTGAGGGCATTTACATTGATGCTGCTACTGAAGCCAGATGTAGAGCCATAAATCACATAAGCGCGTCCTGCTGAACCGGAGCCGATTGCGCCAACAATCACATCATCTATTCCGTCACCATTGAGATCGCCAGCTGTGCTCACTGACCATCCTAAATTAGCACCAGCCGCTAATCCTGTGATTGCAAAACCATTTGTTCCGTTTAAAGTGCTTAGATTTAAGGTGCCACTCGTGTTCGAACCGAATACCACATAGGCTGCGCCTGGGGTTGCGCCGTCGCCTGGAGCACCGATGATAATATCATTTTTGCCGTCTTTGTTGACGTCTCCAGCAGAGCTAACCGACAGGCCAGCTTGCATATTCGCGCTGACACCATTAATAGTCAGTCCATTTGCTCCAAGTGAGCTCAGGTTTATAGAAGAGCCAAAGCCCCCATTTTTTCCGTAGACAATGTAGACTTGACCGGAATCAGAGCCATTAGGATCTGCGTAGGGCGCACCAATGACGAGATCAGCTTTACCATCCCCATTAAAGTCACCCGCATAACTTACTGAACTGCCAGAGTTATCATTTGCATTAATCCCAATAATCGTGAAGCCCTGTGAAGCTGGCATCGAGCTTAAATCAATGGTCGATGAAAACGCAGTATTTTTGCCGAAAATGACGTAGCTTCGGCCGGCACTGGTGTTAGCGCCATTATCCCCATCAATCGCGCCTATGATTAAATCAGCAAAACCATCATTGTTTATATCGCCAGCGTAACTGACACTGATGCCCGCCTCATCGCCGAATATTTCACCTTGTATTGTAAAGCCGTTTGTTCCATTCAGTGTTGTAGGATTAAATGGGGAAGATAGGGTTGTAGCATCAAATATAACGTAAGCCTCACCAGCAGAACTTCGGCCAAGTGGATCTGCTGCGTGCGCACCCACAATGATGTCTGCAAACCCATTTCCGTTTATGTCGCCAGCATAACTGACAGAATATCCCAGCTCACTTAGCGAAGATGTGCCGTTGATCACTGCGCCTGTTGATGAGGTGATAGAGCTTAAATTAAAAGTTGAGCTGAAGGGGGTTGTGCGACCATAAAGTACGTAAGATTGTCCTGTCAGGGCGTTGCCCACATAAGCTCCGATAATTAAGTCAGATATTCCATCTCGATTAAAGTCGCCAGCGAAACGAACGGAATATCCACTAAGATCATTTGCAGCTATTCCATTAATGAAAAATCCGTTTGCTCCATTCAAACTGGATAAATTAAATGAAGAGCCAAATGTTGACTTTGCACTAGGCAAAGAGAGTGATGGTGGATCATTAACGGCGTTAATCGTGATAGTGGCTGTAGCGTTGGAAATGTTTGAAAGCCCTAAATTATCTTTAGCGCCGTAACTAAAATTTACGCTGCCATTGAAATTGGCATTTGGTACAAAGTACAAATTTCTAGCATTTGCAGTAGCCGCGTAGTCCGTTCCAATGACAGCGAGCGATGTTAGGGCGGCATCTGTATAAAGTTTTCCGTTTAATGGCAGACTAGAGATATTAAATGTTGATAGGGTTCCGTCAATGTCTTGTCCGTTAATGGTTATTAAGATGGAGCTTGCATCTTCGTTCCCAGAGCTGCTGACATTGTTAACAGTTGGTGCATCATTGACACCCGTGATCGTGATAGTTGCGGTTGCGGTGTTACTTAAGGCGCCGAATTCATCTTTGGCCTGATAAGTAAAGGAGTCTGTCGTTGAACCGCCTTGAGCGAGCGATTCAAATTTGCCATTTGGATTATAAGTGTAGCTACCATTTGCATTAACCGTCAGCAGCGCGCCAGAAGTTAAAGCAATGGTGGTGCCGACGTTAGCGCCAGAGCCATTGACGCTTGCAACGGTTCTAGTTGCACCGACATCAACGTCGGTATCATTGGTTAAAAGGCCAGCAGCAGCGACGCTGAGAGTGGTATTTTCATTCGTGGAGCCTGTGTCGTTGTTAGCAACTGGCGCGTCGTTGACAGCGGCGATATTAATCGTGGCGGTTGCATCGGTTAGATTTGATAGACCATTGTTATCTTTAGCGCCGTAAAGAAAATTGACTGATCCATTGAAGTTAGCTGCTGGAACAAAATAGAAGTCCCGAGTGTTGGCGGTTGCGGCATAATCAGTTCCAATAACGACCGCCGTCGTCAGGGTTGCATCTGTGTATAACGTGCCATTTGTTGGTAAAGACGAGACGTCGAATGTTGCAATCGTGCCGTCGACATCTTGTGCTGTTAATTTTATTAAAATTGATGCAGCATCTTCATTGCCGGAAGCTGAAATATTGTAAGGTAAAGGCGACTGGTTTGATTGAACCAATATGTTGAAGCTGTCTGAGTCACTCAATGAGCCGCCAGCACCTGTGTTGCCTTGATCATTTACATTGATACTTACAGGGACATTCCCTGAAAATGTGCTGTTAGGTGTAGTGTATGATATCCCGGCAGCCAATGTGTTATTTAATTGCGAAACTGTTCCCGTTAGAGTGACATTGACACTACCATTGCCAGTGATATTGCCTATCGTAACGCCACCGATAACGCTGGTGTTCACAGATAATGTCCCAAATAGCGCTGGAATACTTAAGGTAACAACTAAATTTCCTGCGCCAGCGTCTATATCAGAAACGCTGACGCTATTAATCACAGCCGTGTTGCCAGCCCCTTGGCTAATGACTTCGACTGCACTGGTTCTACCAAAGATAACGTATGATTGTCCGGAACCACTTCCATTTGGATCTGACTGAGGTGCGCCAATGATGACATCAGCAATATTGTCATTGTTGATGTCGCCTGCATAGCTCACAGATAATCCAGCGAGATCAAATGCGTTGATACCATTAATGATAAAACCGTTACTGCCATTTAAAGTATTCACGTTGATATTGCTAGAAAATCCAGAAGGAGAACCATAAATAACATATGCAGCACCTGTCCCCCCCCCTCTTGGAGCGCCGATGATAACATCATCAATGCCGTCTCCGTTCAGATCGCCTGCAGCGCTTACCGAGGTCCCGAGATTTCCATTGGCTATAGAGCCTGTGATGGAGAAACCATTAGAGCCGTTTAAGCTACTTAAGTTGAGTGTACCACTTAGTGCGCCGGAACCAAATACAACGTAAGCTGATCCAGCAGCGCCGGCAACGAGACCTGGTGCACCAATAATGATATCTTGTATGCCATCATTATTAATATCACCGGCTGAGCCGACAGAAAAGCCGCTTTGATCATTGATGTTGATGCCATTGATAATGAGTCCTGCTGAACCCAATGTTGTTAAGTCAACAGTTGATCCGAAGCCTCCGCTCTTTCCATAGACAATATAGGTTTGTCCAGAAGATAAACCATTTGGATCTGCCTGCGGTGCGCCAATTATTAAATCAGCAATTCCATCAGCATTAAAATCATTGGCAAAATTAACTGAATATCCAGACAAGTCATTTGCGTTGATCCCTATAATTTTGAATCCATCTGTTGGAGAAAGGGTCAGTAGATCAATCACCGGTGAAAATCCTGTGGCTTTACCATAAATTACATAGCTTCGACCCGCACTGCCTAAAGCTCCATTGTCACCATCAAATGCTCCAAGAATTAAATCGTCATAAGTATCATTATTGATGTCTCCTGCGTAACTAACAGTGTAGCCCCCCTCATCACCGAATATTTCGCCAAGAATAGTGAAACCATTAGTCCCGTTCAACGTGCTGACATTAAATGGGCTTGTCAGTGTTGCTGCATCGAAGATTACATATGCTTCTCCAGCAGAGCCCCGCCCCAATGGGCTGGCTGATGGAGCGCCAATGATTACGTCGCCATAACCATTGCCATTAATATCTCCCGCATAACTTACAGCTGACCCTGATAAATCAACAAAATTATCACCATTGATAACGAGACCTGTTAAGCTGGTAATTGAGCTCAATTCGAAGGACGCTGCAAATGCTCCACTATGTCCGTAGAGAATATAGCTTTGTCCAGTTCCAGTGTTACTTTCGGGTGCGCCGATGATGAGATCAGATATACCGTCTCTATTGAAATCACCCGCAAATCTTACTGATGCTCCAGAGTTGTCAGTCGCAAGAATCCCATTGATGCGAAATCCATTGATGCCGTCCAAAGAAGAAAGATTGAACACTGCTCCAAAACTTGGGTCTCCGACTGGAACACTGAGAAGGGGTGGGTCGTTGATTGGATTAACATTAACCGTTGCCGTTGCATCGGCGGCATTTGATAAGCCATTGTTATCTTTAGCGCCGTAAAGAAAATTGACTGATCCGTTGAAGTTAGCGGCTGGAACAAAATAGAAGTCGCGAACGTTACCGATTGCAGCATAATCAGTGCCAATAACAACGGCTGTGGTCAGGGATGCATCCGTGTATAACGTGCCGTTCGTTGGTAAAGAAGAGACGTCGAACGTTGCAATTGTCCCATCGACATCTTGTCCCGTGAGAGTGATTAAGATAGAAGCTGCATCCTCATTACCAGAGCCATTGACGTTATTGACGGTTGGGGCATCGTTAGTGCCATTGACCGTGATGGTGACAGTTGAACTGCTTGAGGCGCCTTCATTATCCTGCATCGTATAATTGACAACAACCGTAGCGGTATCTCCGGTATTGAGTGCATCAAAAGCGCTATCGGGAGTGAATTCAATTTTGTTACCGACAATCGCAACAGAACCTGAGGCTCCGAAGGTGGAGCTGCCAGCGTTGATGGAAGCGGCTGTGAGTGTAAAGTTAGTAGGATTATCATTGCTATCTGGATCGGTATCATTTGCGAGTGCATCGACCGTGACCTTGGTGTCCTCATCGGTTGATGCTAAATCGGCAACAGCAAGGGGCGTATCGTTAGTGCCATTGACCGTGATGGTGACAGTTGAACTGCTTGAGGCACCTTCATTATCCTGCATCGTATAATTGACAACAACCGTAGCGGTATCTCCGGTATTGAGTGCATCAAAAGCGCTATCGGGAGTGAATTCAATTTTGTTACCGACAATCGCAACAGAACCTGAGGCTCCGAAGGTGGAGCTGCCAGCGTTGATGGAAGCGGCTGTGAGTGTAAAGTTAGTAGGATTATCATTGCTATCTGGATCGGTATCATTTGCGAGTGCATCGACCGTGACCTTGGTGTCCTCATCGGTTGATGCTAAATCGGCAACAGCAAGGGGCGTATCGTTAGTGCCATTGACCGTGATGGTGACAGTTGAACTGCTTGAGGCGCCTTCATTATCCTGCATCGTATAATTGACAACAACCGTAGCGGTATCCCCGGTATTGAGTGCATCAAAAGCGCTATCGGGAGTGAATTCAATTTTGTTACCGACAATCGCAACAGAACCTGAGGCTCCGAAGGTGGAGCTGCCAGCGTTGATGGAAGCGGCTGTGAGTGTAAAGTTAGTAGGATTATCATTGCTATCCGGATCGGTATCATTTGCGAGTGCATTGACTGTGACTTTCGTGTCCTCATCGGTGGATGCTAAATCGGCGACAGCAAGGGGGGTATCGTTAGTACCATTGACCGTGATGGTGACAGTTGAACTGCTTGAGGCACCTTCATTATCCTGCATCGTATAATTGACAACAACCGTAGCGGTATCCCCGGTATTGAGTGCATCAAAAGCGCTATCGGGAGTGAATTCAATTTTGTTACCGACAATCGCAACAGAACCTGAGGCGGAGCTGCCAGCGTTGATGGAAGCGGCTGTGAGTGTAAAGTTAGTGGATTATCATTGCTATCTGGATCGGTATCATTTGCGAGTGCATCGACCGTGACCTTGGTGTCCTCATCGGTTGATGCTAAATCGGCAACAGCAAGGGGCGTATCGTTAGTGCCATTGATGATGGTGACAGTTGAACGCTTGAGGCGCCTCATTATCCTGCATCGTATAATTGACAACAACCGTAGCGGTATCTCCGGTATTGAGTGCATCAAAAGCGCTATCGGGAGGAATTCAATTTTGTTACCGACAATCGCAACAGAACCTGAGGCTCCGAAGGTGGAGCTGCCAGCGTTGATGGAAGCGGCTGTGAGTGTAAAGTTAGTAGGATTATCATTGCTATCCGGATCGGTATCATTTGCGAGTGCATCGACCGTGACCTTGGTGTCCTCTCGGTTGATGCTAAATCGGCAACAGCAGGGGCGTATCGTTAGTGCCATTGACCGTGATGGTGACAGTTGAACTGCTTGAGGCGCCTTCATTATCCTGCATCGTATAATTGACAACAACCGTAGCGGTATCCCCGGTATTGAGTGCATCAAAAGCGCTATCGGGAGTGAATTCAATTTTGTTACCGACAATCGCAACAGAACCTGAGGCTCCGAAGGTGGAGTGCCAGCGTTGATGGAAGCGGCTGTGAGTGTAAAGTTAGTAGGATTATCATTGCTATCTGGATCGGTATCATTTGCGAGTGCATCGACCGTGACCTTGGTGTCCTCATCGGTTGATGCTAAATCGGCAACAGCAAGGGGCGTATCGTTAGTGCCATTGACCGTGATGGTGACAGTTGAACTGCTTGAGGCGCCTTCATTATCCTGCATCGTATAATTGACAACAACCGTAGCGGTATCTCCGGTATTGAGTGCATCAAAAGCGCTATCGGGAGTGAATTCAATTTTGTTACCGACAATCGCAACAGAACCTGAGGCGTGAAGGTGGAAAGACGCCAGCGTTGATGGAAGCGGCTGTGAGTGTAAAGTTAGTAGGATTATCATTGCTATCTGGATCGGTATCATTTGCGAGTGCATCGACCGTGACCTTGGTGTCCTCATCGGTTGATGCTAAATCGGCGACAGCAAAGGGCGTATCGTTAGTGCCATTGACCGTGATGGTGACAGTTGAACTGCTTGAGGCACCTTCATTATCCTGCATCGTATAATTGACAACAACCGTAGCGGTATCCCCGGTATTGAGTGCATCAAAAGCGCTATCGGGAGTGAATTCAATTTTGTTACCGACAATCGCAACAGAACCTGAGGCTCCGAAGGTGGAGCTGCCAGCGTTGATGGAAGCGGCTGTGAGTGTAAAGTTAGTAGGATTATCATTGCTATCTGGATCGGTATCATTTGCGAGTGCATCGACCGTGACCTTGGTGTCCTCATCGGTTGATGCTAAATCGGCAACAGCAAGGGGCGTATCGTTAGTGCCATTGACCGTGATGGTGACAGTTGAACTGCTTGAGGCGCCTTCATTATCCTGCATCGTATAATTGACAACAACCGTAGCGGTATCTCCGGTATTGAGTGCATCAAAAGCGCTATCGGGAGTGAATTCAATTTTGTTACCGACAATCGCAACAGAACCTGAGGCTCCGAAGGTGGAGCTGCCAGCGTTGATGGAAGCGGCTGTGAGTGTAAAGTTAGTAGGATTATCATTGCTATCCGGATCGGTATCATTTGCGAGTTGACCGTGACCTTGGTGCCCGAATCGACAGCAAGGGGTGATCATTGGTGCCGGTGATAGTGACATCTTCATACCACGGCACCGTTTCTAAATCCAGGAATTGAACGGCAGCATTGGTTACACAGTTCCGCGACCGCGCCGGTGCCCCGCCGGTTGCAGGTGTGGTGAATATCATTGGTGCCGGTGATAGAATCGGTGACGAGTACCACCATTGCCACGGTGACGGTATACTTTCAGTGATGACGATACGGCACCATTGCCATCGTAAAGCGCCCAATAACGTGACGACGGCACTATACGTTTCAATCGGTGATATTGACCTCTTCAACCACGGCACCGGCTAAATCTTCAACGCCGATGACAGGAATATCATTGGTGCCGGTGATAGTGACGAGTACGGTCCTATTGACGATACCACCATTGCCATCGCTTAACGTGACGGTATACGTTTCAGTGATGACCTGTCCTACTGCCAGGAATTGAACGGCAGCATTGGTTACACTAAAGTTCCAAGTGACCGCGCCGGTTGCCCCGCCGGTTGCAGGTGTGGTGATAGAGGCTGATAAAGTGCCCAATTGAACGCTATGCGTGGTGCTGACAAAGACGGCACTAGCAGAATGGGCATCACTTAAATCCACATCAGTAAAGTTGATAATGCCCGAATCGGTGATATTGGGAGAAGCGGCATCTTCAACCACGGCACCGGCTAAATCTTCAACGCCGATGACAGGAATATCATTGGTGCCGGTGATAGTGACGAGTACGGTCCTATTGACGATACCACCATTGCCATCGTTTAACGTGACGGTATACGTTTCAGTGATGACCTGTCCTACTGCCAGGAATTGAACGGCAGCATTGACCGCGCCGGTTAAATCCACATCGTGTGGGTGGTGCTGACAAAGACGATAGAATGGGCCACTTAAATCCACATCGGTGAAGTTGATAATGCCCGAATCGGTGATATTAGGAGAAGCGGCAAACCACGGCACCGGCTACACTAAAGTTCCTATTGACGATACCACCATTGCCATCGCTTAACGCGCCGGTTGCCCCGCCGGTTGCAGGTGTGGTGACGCGATGCGGATAAAGCGCCGAGTTGAACGCTGTGAGTGGTGCTGACAAAAACGGCACTGGCAGAATGGGCATCACTTAAATCCACATCGGTAAAGTTGATAATGCCCGAATCGGTGATATTGGGAGAAGCGGCATCTTCAACCACGGCACCGGCTAAATCTTCAACGCCGATGACAGGAATATCATTGGTGCCGGTGATAGTGATTGAGATACCACCATTGCCATCGTTTAACGTGACGGTATACGATATGACCATTGCCATCGCTTAACGTGACGGTATACGTTAAAGCGCCGAGTTGAGCAGTGATGAGAATGAGCATCACTGTAAAGTTGATAATGCCCGAATCGGTGATATTGGGAGAAGCGGCATCTTCAACCACGGCACCGGCTAAATCTTCAACGCCGATGACAGGAATATCATTGGTGCCGGTGCGAGTACGGTCCTATTGACGATTACATCGCTTAAAGTACGTTTCAGTGATGACCTGTCCTACTGCCAGGAATTGAACGGCAGCGCCGTTCCAAGTGACCGCCCCGCCGGTTGCAGGTGTGGTGATAGAGGCTGATAAAGTGCCCAATTGAATGCTATGCGTGGTGCTGACAAAGACGGCACTGGCAGAATGAGCATCACTTAAATCCACATCGGTAAAGTTGATAATGCCCGAATCGGTGATATTGGGAGAAGCGGCATCTTCAACCACGGCACCGGCTAAATCTTCAACGCCGATGACAGGAATATCATTGGTGCCGGTGAGGGTGACGAGTACGGTCCTATTGACGATACCACCATTGCCATCGTTTAACGTGACGGTATACGTTTCAGTGATGACTTGTCCTACTGCCAGGAATTGAACGGCAGCATTGGTTACACTAAAGTTCCAAGTGACCGCGCCGGTTGCCCCGCCGGTTGCAGGTGTGGTGACGGATGCGGATAAAGCGCCGAGTTGAGCCGTGTGAGTGGTGCTGACAAAAACGGCACTGGCAGAATGAGCATCACTTAAATCCACATCGGTAAAGTTGATAATGCCCGAATCGGTGATATTGGGAGAAGCGGCATCTTCAACCACGGCACCGGCTAAATCTTCAACGCCGATGACAGGAATATCATTGGTGCCGGTGAGGGTGACGAGTACGGTCCTATTGACGATACCACCATTGCCATCGCTTAACGTGACGGTATACGTTTCAGTGATGACCTGTCCTACTGCCAGGAATTGAACGGCAGCATTGGTTACACTAAAGTTCCAAGTGACCGCGCCGGTTGCCCCGCCGGTTGCAGGTGTGGTGATAGAGGCTGATAAAGTGCCCAATTGAACGCTATGCGTGGTGCTGACAAAGACGGCACTAGCAGAATGGGCATCACTTAAATCCACATCAGTAAAGTTGATAATGCCCGAATCGGTGATATTGGGAGAAGCGGCATCTTCAACCACGGCACCGGCTAAATCTTCAACGCCGATGACAGGGGCATCATTGACACCCGTAATTGTGATAAAAGCAGTTCCAGTGTCGCTCGCGCCATGATTATCAGTGACTTGATAGGTGAAGGAATCAATGAAGGTTTGACCTTTTGCAAGATACTCGAAAGCATTATTTGGGTCATACGTGTATGAACCAATGGTGACGAGGGCGCCGGAACCAATCAAAATGGGAACGCCAATCGTGACAGGGTTGCCATTGATCGCAGTGACTGTAAGAACGTCAGAGGCGTCGACATCGACGTCGTTTGCTAATAGACCAGCTCCGGTGATCGTAAAAGGCGTATCTTCATTCGTGGAGGCGGTATCATCAAAAGCAATCGGCGCATCATTTCTACCCTCAACAGTGATGGTCACGGTTGCAGAGTCGGTGAGACCTTCAACATCGCGTAAAGTATATGAGAATGTGCGGTCAAAAGACTTGCCAAGGCTGAGCGTTTCAAATTTTCCATTTGGGTCGTAAGAGAGTGACCCGTCAGCGTTGAGCGTTACAAAATCACCTTCCGTAAAGGTCACTACTTTTCCGACATCTGCCGCAACGCCATTGATTTCAGAAATTGTTAAAACATCGGAAGGTAAATCAGGATCGTTGTCATTATTTAATATGACCCCATTTGGGGTGGTTATAGTTAGAGCCACGTCCTCATTAGTCGTGTAGCTATCGTTAATTGCATTAGGGGATTGATTTAGATCAACGGTGATTGTTAAATTTGAGCTATGATGATCCCCGTCTTCGTCGAGCAGCTGGTAGATGATAACATCATCTATAGATGGCCCGCTTGCGCTCGTTGCATCGATCAGTGTATAGGTGTAATCACCTGCGACAAAGAGGCCAACAGCACGTGTGTAAACTCGAATCGTGCCATAGGATGTGGGTGCATCGATGATGCCATCATTATTTGAATCCATGACGCCATTAATTTGTGAGATTACAGTGGGGTCCGTGCTGAGATTATCTGGCAAGCCATCGGTTAATAGATTCCCTGTTGCGATATGTTCACCATTCGCTAGAAATAATCCGTTTTCGTTAGAATTGTCCTTATTAGGATAGGCAATAGGGACATCATCTTCGATTACGAGCACGATATTATTCGAAGCGATATCGCCATCTAAATCAGATATCGTATAAGTGAATTGTCTAAACTGGTAGTCAATTCCGAACAGACTATGATCTGTTGGGTATAGTAAGGTATAAGTAAATTCACCTGTTGCCATGTTGAGTACCAGTGTGTTCCCATCATGGTCTGTTACAATTGTAAAATTACCCAAATACTGTTTGTCACTTAAGCCTGGGTTTCCAGGTGGTGGTGTGTAGAAAATATCAAAACCACCAAATCCATCCGCGCCAGCGCTCGCAAAATTAAATAAATTGCCTGTTACCGACTTGAGAGATCCGGGATTGTTCGATTCTTGAACAAACCCTAATGAAGACAGAGAGGCATGTAACCCTTGTAAAGCGGTTGGAGAGTAATCTATTGTGGTAATGACGGGTGGTAACTCAGGTGGTTGAAGGGGAGGTGATCTTCTTTCATCCTCGATCTCAAGATCTCTTTCTTGAGAATTAATAATAGGGTTGAGCTCTGTGAGACGCCCTTCGCTTTGAATGGTGCCTGCATCAGGGGGATCGTAATTTAAGTTGACTGCTGTAGCCTCTGATCTAACAGGAACATCTAATAATTCTTCTAGAGACAACTCAATAAATTCATCTGCGGGGACATCTAAAGCAACTGAATTAACGTCTCCCTCTTGGCCGAAATCTATTTCATCAAATTTATCTAAAGCTTCTGGTACAACTGGTTCTTCGAGTAATTCGTCGAAAGATAATTGCAAAAACTCCTCTATAGAGTGTGCAACAACCTTTTTATCCGTGTCTCTGACAGAATTTGAAATGCTCGAAATAAGTCCAATGGTATCATTCTGAGCTGTTTTTAAAACCTTTCCTTTATCTATATTGTCCTTGTCTTGGTTTGTGTTTTCTTTTTGATTCATATGCAATCTTATTTACAACAGTGTACGCACACAAAAAAGAATCTACTATTAAAGCCCTCTACCTATTAGACCCACGATTAGAAATGAAAAAAACTGTACCATGGTACTAATCGAGCGAATCGAACTGCGGATGTAGACTTAATAATTTATCCAGTAAGTAGTTTTGATTCACTTGACGGTGAGACATAAAAAGGGAAGAAAAATTCATCTTTTTTATTTCTCACAAATGATATGGTTATAACAGTTGCTTTTTCGAATGCTTGCCTAAAGTCTTAGGAGCCCCAGGCGGACAAGGAACTCTCGAAAATTCAACTGTGAAGAGTATATAAGCGTGTGTGTACTCAATTTTCGTCTATAAGTGAAAATAAGTGCAGTTGAAATATATTTAAATACACGCAAAATGGGGTCTAGGTGGACCAAAAAAACAGGCAAATGAAACAACTGTAGATAAGATCGATTCATTGGAACTATTGCATCTGTCTTGAATCATACTGGTGTGAGACTTCTGTTTCACCTAGCGAGTGATTTAGGTGCAGCTAAACTTGAAGGAAGGTTACTAGAAGTACCTAACTTATGCACCAACGCTCGCTCTTCGTGCCTTGGCTTGCCATACCCTATATATGGCATCAATTAAAAAAAGTGAGGTTGTCATGACCAGAAGAAAATGCGATCAACAAAAGAGAGCAAAAAATCGTGGCTATGTTGCAGGCCTTAAGGGGCATGGTAGTGATTTATGTCCTTTTGAAACGTCTAAACGACGTGTCGATTGGCTGGAAGGCTGGCGAGTAGGGCATAGTGAACATATACAGGGATATAGAAACGTCGGCACATAACATGAGTTGCTTATCATCCCACCCAACCCCGCATTCAGCGGGGTCTATACCATTCATAGCTGAATTTTCCGGGTTGCTTGTCGGTCCGTAGCTCGTAAGAGAGTAGGCCGGTACCCCAAAAATCATCTTCTGTTGTGGGTCTATTTTTCACACTGAGTTAAAATTGGTGTGGTGATACCCACAGGATGAAAGGCATGACCGTAGATAATTTCGAATGTAGCGGGATATTGTTTATCTGTGGTGAGAAACTTATCATACTGTTGTTTTAATTGTTGCCACTTGCTGCGACTCATTAATCCACTTGAACGGGCCTGATGAATGTTGGTTGCACCAGTATGTTTTAGTTCCAAGCACAGATCTTTGATATTCGGATACGTCAGTGTTAATCGTTCTGCATCCATCACAGGATCGTTAAAGCCGGCATTGAGTAGTAAATCCCCAATATCATGCATATCGACAAAAGGATGGACATGTTCATAATTGTCGATTCCTCGAAAACTGTTTTTCAGTTCATATAAGGTATCCGGGCCTAAAGTGGTAAATAAAAAAAGCCCATTAGGCTTGATAGCTTTCTTAATTTCTTTAAAGACAGAGAGTGGTTGGCACCATTGTAATGCACAGTTTGAAACCACTAAATCAAATTGATGTGGCCTCAATGGAAGTTGGTGTGCATTCCCGCAAACAAAATGATAATGCTTCGGTGCCCAAAATTTAGGCTTAAATTTGCTTTCTGCGTAGCGAGTCATTCCAATGGCTAAATCAAGACCCACTATTTGTGCTTTAGGATACCGCTTTTTGAGTAATGCTGTGAGGAGACCTGTACCAGAACCGATATCTAGAATACGATTAGGGGTGCATTTAAACCAATCTAACCGGTCTGTGAGTCTAAGTGCGGCCTCCTGCTGAAAACAAGCATGCGCATCATATGACTTGGCAGCGTTGGAAAAATTATGGGCAATGGCTTTAATGTCCAAGATAGCGGCTAAGTCGTGTGGTTGGTGATGTTGCACGGAATAGGCTTCAGTCTAGATTCGTGCGAGTATTCTACCGGTTCTGCAGTCAAACCTAAATCTTTTAGAAGCTTGATATCTTCAGTGGCGCTAGGATTTCGCGTTGTGAGGAGTTTTTCACCAAAGTGGATCGAATTTGCGCCAGCCATAAAACATAATGCTTGAGCCTCATCACTGAGTTCAGCTCGGCCACTAGACAGCCGAACGTGACTCTTTGGCATCAATATCCGTGCTACCGCGACCAATCGAATAAAGTCAAATAATGGAGGGGGGGCAGCATTTTCTAAGGGGGTGCCGGGCATAGGGGTTAATAGGTTGATAGGTACGCTTTCTGGGTGGGGTGATAAATGGCTCAATGTTTTAAGAAGCTCTAAGCGATCTGTTAAAGATTCGCCCATGCCAATAATGCCACCACAGCATACCTTAAGGCCTGCATTCCGAACATGCTCTAATGTAGAGAGCCTGTCATCATAAGTTCTTGTTGATATGATTTCTGGATAATATTCGCGGGAAGTATCCAGGTTGTGGTTATAGAAATCAAGACCGGTTTCTTTAAGTTGCTGAGCGTCCTTTGCCTCGAGTAACCCCAGTGTCACACAAGTTTGTAAGCCTAATGCTTTCACTTCAGTGATCATCTCGCAGACTTTATTGAGATCGGATTGACGCGGTTTTCGCCAAGCAGCGCCCATGCAAAAACGGGTTGCGCCCATTGCTTTAGCTCGCCTTGCAGCTTCTAAAACCCGATTTTTATCAAACAGTTTTTCGTTTTCGAGCCCGGTATCATAATGAACACTTTGAGTGCAATAAGCGCAATCTTCAGGGCATTGCCCGGTTTTAATGTTTAATAAAGTGCTCAGTTGTACGCTATTAGGCCTAAAGAATGAGCGATAAGTTTCTTGGGCTTTCAGCAATAGATCAATAAACGGTAAATGATATAATTCTTCTATTTCCAAGAGTGTCCAGTCATACTTTAGAACGGCTGTTGTCATCGGGGTGTCCCCTATTTTTTCTTTGGACGATCATCAAGGGATTAAGAATTTAGAGCAAGCATGCAGACCAGCATTGTGAACATCTGTAAAAAAATTAAACAATTGATAGGTAGCCATTGGCATACACCATGCCTATTGTGCAAATCGCCCAGTTTAAGGCTAGTTTGTGACGATTGTGTTCATTTTTTACCTCAATTTACACCAGGTTGTCAGCGGTGTGGTTTTCCGGTATTACATGCGTTTTCTCATTATTGCGAAGCGTGTTTTAAGCATCCGCCACATTTTGATCAAGTGCATGCGCTATTTCATTATTTATGGCCGGTTCATCATTGGATCCAATTGTTAAAGTTTCAGCGAAAATTGCCGATTGCGCACTATTTTGGACAGCTAATGGCGGAGCGATTCAAATGGGTGATTCAGCCTGATCTAATATTACCGATCCCGCTACATCCTGATCGCCAAAGATTTCGTGGATTTAATCAATCGATTGAGCTGGCAAAACCCATCGCAAAGGCTCTCAAGTTACCTCTTTCAGTTCAAGTTGCAAAGCGAATTAAAGCCACGATGCCTCAAAGCACTGCGCCGGGCCGTGCGCGAGAGCTGAATGTGGAAGATGCCTTTGAAGTAGAAGCGAATGTTCAGGGGGCATCCATTTTAATCATTGATGACGTGATGACGACGGGCGCAACAGTCAATGCACTGAGTCTGGTACTCAAACGCGCAGGTGCTGCTTTTGTTCAAGTTGGCTGTGTCTGCAGGAGCTGTTAAGGCGTTATCACATACACATCAAATCGGCAACTTTGATAGCGATGGCTGAAAGAGGCGGTTTGATCTCCCAAGGCGGGAGCATGAATAGGTCTTTTAACGACGACTCGTTTTAGAGCGAATTGTCGAGCTGCTGTCAGAAGTTCAGGTTGCTCTGATAAATCGCAAATTTGCTTTAAGATTTCCATTGATTGTTTTGATAAAGCCGATTTCTTTTTTTCGGGGAACATCGGATCTAGATAGATGTATTCAGGCTTAAAATTTAATTTTGACAAGCCCTCGCAGGCATCGCCCGAATACAGGGTTATACGACGGACAATATCTAATAAATCAGCTTTTTGCTCTGCCCGTTGTAGCGCATCCACTAATAGCGAATGAATGTTGGGGTGTTTTTCAAAGAGCGTGATCGTATGTCCCAAAGCAGCTAACACAAAGGCATCTTGGCCCAGGCCTGCAGTGGCATCCACGATATGAGCAGGATGAATAGGTTTAAGTCCAAAGGCTTTTAAAAGGGGATCGCCCTGATGACGAGCACGTTTGATCCTAAATTGCAGATGTGGATCGGCAAAATCAATGCGCAACGTTTTAGGCTGATCACCTTCTAGTAGATTGAGTGTTAAGCCTTCAGGGGTTGATAGCAATGTCATGTTAGAACAGAGTTGCGTTAATCTGTAAACTGACTACTAAGGTGAAGAATAATGTCGTTAGAAGTAACGTCAGCTTGCCACCAGGCACTTCAAAGTCGCTTTTAAGGGCCTTATGATATCGGCCTTGCCATACCATCCAAGCAGGTAAAATCCCCAATAGAATAGCAACGAAAATGCCTGCAAATTTTAAGGTGTAAGTGAACCCACCTGGTAAATATTTTACAATCAGAAAAGGCGGTGCAAAAGTGAGTAATATAAGTCCCACTCTTTGCCAGCCCCGTTTTGAGATGTTAAATCCATCTGCAAGGAAGTCAAATAAACTCAATGTGACACCCAGCAATGAAGTGACCAACGCAAAAATCGCGAAATAATTTGCCGCTTGCACGATGCTACGATGCTGTAAGATGGTTTGTAATGCAAGTGATAAGTCAGCAGCAGGCTTGTCTCTCAGATGCATGGATTTTAAGCCAAAGCTCCCTTCATAAGGGATGAGACCAAAAATTAAAACTTCCCATAAGATATACATAAATAGTGGCACAAAGCTGCCAATTAAAATAATTTTAACCAAACGTTTACTGTCGCCATTTAAATACAAGGTCAATGAGGGGACAATAATGGCAAATCCAAAGGCTGTGATGATGAGTGGAATCGACATCAGATCCGTACTGTGTCTGGCCTGATCTAATAGGCCTAAATCGACGTGCGGTGTCGCTAAGATTGCAAGAAATCCATAGGTACCAATCAGGCCTATCATGAGAAAACGATTGAGGTAATCGACAAATACAGTACCCAAGTAGATGCAACCAGCCGCTATGAAAGTCATGATGAAGAGCTGAAAATTGAATGTGAGTTCATGGCCCATGTTTGCTGCGACGGCTTCAATCCAGTTGCTTCCGCCAGTTAAGTAAGCACTGGTGAGGGAATACAAAAGGCACAGATAGGCGATCCAGGCGACGGCTTGGCCCAGAGGGCCAGTAGTTTCTTTGGCTATGGAAATGATGTTTGCACCAACACCTGCTTTCAAGTTGGCTTCCAGGAGGTATAAAGCGCCCAAGGTCATGAAAACCCAGCATAGGATAAAGGTTGCAGAAGCAAATCCAATGCCCATATGAGCGGTGTTCACGGGCAAGGCGAGTACAGCGGCACCCACGGAGGTGCCTGCAACTAGGAGGATACCTCCAAATACTTTTCGTAACATGATGTCCTCAAGGTTTTAATGCGCTTTCTGGTGCAAGCACTCGCCATTGATGCCAGACAGCAACCCATGCACCAACCCAGCCTAAGCTTAAGCTGGCTAACAAAAGAATCATCGTATCTGAAATGGTGATGGTTTCCAAGCTAAAAGTATCGCCGTATAAGGCGCTGAGCCTCGCGGCAGGCTCCTCTAGGGCAGATTGAGCAAAATGAATGAGACCGAAAGCAGCAGCGGCGCCCAATGCACCATACCAAAGACCACGATACAAAAAAGGACGACGGATAAAGCTTTGCGTCGCCCCAATAAGTGAAAGTACTTCAATTTCATCGCGATGTCGTTCTAAGGCTAACCGAACCGTGTTGCAGATGACTAAAATGACACCAGCCCCAATGATGAGACTTAAGAGCCAAGCGAGGGCTTGGGTCAGCCTTAAAAAAGCATTCAGCTTTTGTACCCATTCAAAATCAAGGGTCGCTTGATCGACAATCGGATGACGTTGTAAATCATTCTGCAACGCTTTAAGTGTGCTCGGATCTTCAAAGTTTGATTTCGGATAAAGGGTAATGACGCCGGGCAATGGATTCTTAGGAAGCGAATCAATAAATTCACCGACTTCATTTAAAGCCCTAAATTCAGCTAAAGCTTCATCGGGTGTTTGATATTCAATTTTTTCAAATTCATCTGTGTTTTGCAGTGTGGCAATAAAATTTTCGAGTTCTATGGGGTCTGCTTTATGCTCTAGAAATAAGGTAATCGTAGTGCCTCGGTCCCACCCACTTGAGGCTTTCTCAAGATTTTTGAGAATGATGTATCCACTGGCGGGCAGGCATAAACTAATCCCTAATGTTACCACGATGATGAGGGTAGCAATCGGGCTGTTCAATAGATTTTGCAAGCCAATTTTGCAAGCGGACAGATGAGCCCCAATGTAATTTTTGATGCGGTGTGATTTGCGGGGCAGTGTTAGATTGTGGGCATCTGATTTTAATCTACGCATGTTGTGGCTGCTCCTGATCGATTTCTCGTTCTCGCTTGAGTCGAATGCCTTTAGAATGCGTATTCTGAACCAGTTTACCTTCTTCAAGATGTAATACTCGATGCTTCGCGAAGCGTTTTAGAAGACCAATATCATGAGTGGCAATCAAGGCGGTAACGCCCACCTGATGAAAGCGTTCGAATAAACTCATGATTTCAAATGCAAGCGTGGGATCTAAATTACCGGTTGGTTCATCTGCTAGTAACAATTCAGGCTTATGAACAACTGCTCGCGCAATACCGACACGTTGTTGTTCGCCTTGAGAAAGATAAGTTGGTTTTAGGTTCTCTTTTGATAAGAGGCCGACACGATCAAGGGCTGCTCGGACTCGTCTTTGGATATCAAAACGATTAAATCCCGCAATAATCAAAGGAATGGCAACATTTTCAAAAACCGTATAATTGTCTAATAATTTAGGATTTTGAAAGATAATGCCGATGCGACGTCGATAGAATGCAGTTTGTCTCGGTGAAATCGCATTCAGCAATTTGCCGCCGACTAGAATCTGACCTGATGAAGGTCGGTCGATTAAAGCAATTAATTTGAGGAGCGTACTTTTTCCGGCGCCAGAGTGTCCGGTGAGGAATACCATTTCACCTTGATCGATATCCAGTGTTATTTGCGATAAGGCTTCATGTCCATTCGGGTATCGTTTATCAACTTGGTCTAATGTGATCACGTTGTTTCGTCCATGCTAAATAAGGCGCTTACAAATTCGTGCGCTTCAAATGGTCTGAGATCATCTGCTTTCTCACCAACACCGATAAATCGGATGGGGAGGCCTAGTTTCTTAGCAATTGCAAAAATGACTCCACCCTTTGCGGTGCCGTCTAGTTTAGTTAAAGCAAGCCCGCTTACTCCAATTTCCTTCTGGAAAATTTCCGCTTGCTTCAGTCCATTTTGCCCGGTTGTCGCATCTAACACCAGCAAGACTTCGTGAGGGGCATTGGGATTAAGTTTCTGTAATACTCGCTTAACCTTTTTAAGCTCTTCCATCAGATTATCTCGAGTATGTAAACGACCCGCGGTGTCTGCGATCAGCACGTC
Source organism: Gammaproteobacteria bacterium (assembly GCA_046348545.1). Lineage (GTDB taxonomy): Bacteria > Pseudomonadota > Gammaproteobacteria > Berkiellales > Berkiellaceae > JAXMEB01. The sequence continues at coordinate 459,264 of JAXMEB010000003.1, read as the reverse complement.
AATTTGTTTGGCTTGTGCAGATTGTAATGCGTCATAGATCACCGAAGCACTATCAGCGCCGGTATGCTGAGCGACCACAGGGACTTCCAACCGATCACCCCAGATTTGCAATTGCTCTACGGCAGCAGCTCGGAAGGTATCGCCTGCAGCTAGCATGACGGAAAGACCTTGTTGCTTGAAGTATTGAGTTAGCTTGCCAATCGTTGTTGTTTTGCCTGCGCCATTAACGCCGATCATCAGCATCACAAAAGGTTTATCAGTTGCGTTTAAAGAGAGAGGCTGGACACAAGGTTGAAGGACTCCCTCCAATTCATTCTTAAGGGCATCAAAGACGGCGCTTGGATCTTGCAAAGCGCGACGAGAGATCCCCTGTGTGAGAGCATCGATGATCGTTTGAGTTGCTTCTACTCCCACGTCGCTAATCAGCAACTGAGATTCCAATTTCTCCATCAAGTCTGGATCAATTGTTTTCTTCCCTAAGAATAGGTCAGCTATACCACTTGCAAGTTTAGCTCGTGTCTTGGTGAGGGAGGCTCTGAGTCGACCAAACAAGGAGGTGGATGGCGGCGGGAGATCGTTTGTGACAGTGTTTACATTGTCAGAATCAGGGTTTTTGGGGTCTTCTTGGGGTTTATTTTTGCGTTTGAAAAAATCGAGCATGCTCACGAACCACTTTGGCTGTAGATTGAAATAAGGTATCCTACCATTCGTTTGGAACAAATAAAGGATAAATTGTGTTCAACGATCATGCGCGACTCAAAAAATTGAGATTATGCTCAATCTTTTTCGTGTTCACTATCGCTTTCTGTGGCGGGAGCTTAGCTAATACCATGCAAACCAAAGAATATAAGTTGGATAACGATCTAAAGCTGGTTGTTCGCGAAGATCACCGCGCTCCCGTTGTCGTGACTCAAGTTTGGTACAAAGTTGGGGCGGCCGATGAGCTGATGGGCCTCACTGGGATCTCGCATGCCCTTGAGCATATGATGTTTCAGGGAAGTGAGAAATTTCCACAAGATCAATTTTCTCATATTGTTTCAATAAATGGTGGTCAAGATAATGCATTTACCGGTGCAGATTACACCGCATATTACGAAGAAATGTCGGCAGATAAACTACCTCTGACGTTTGAGCTAGAGGCCGATAGGATGCGAAATCTTCAGATTGATCCCAAGGCGTTTCAAAATGAAATCCAAGTCGTGATGGAAGAACGTCGACTTCGAACTGACGATAAACCCCGTGCGTTAGCTTTTGAGCGATTTATGGCGGCAGCGAATCCGGCAGGGCCTTATCACCATCCTATTATTGGTTGGATGGAGGATATTGAGAAAATGACAGTTCATGACCTCAGGAATTGGTATGAGCAACATTATTGTCCGAACAATGCTACGTTGGTGGTCGTTGGCGCCGTCAATGCGGATGAAACGTATCAATTAGCTCAAAAGCATTTTGGCAATTTGCCAAAGTGTGATGTGCCAAAAGGTTATATTAGACAAGAGCTACCCCCCCTTGGTGAAAGGCGTATTAAAGTGGCCAAGCCTGCGAAATTGCCCTATCTAATCATGGGCTTTGATGTCCCGAGCTTTATGACGCAGCCCAATGAAAGAGAAAGCTATGCTCTATTATTAGTCAATGCCGTTTTAGATGGAGGTGAGAGCGCTCGGATCCCTAAAAATATGTTACGTGAACAACGAGTAGCTGCTTCTGCAAATGCTTATTATGAAGTGTTTAAGCGATATGATACGCAATTTATGTTAACGGCCATACCTTCTCAAGGTCGAACTGTTGCTGAGTTGGAACAATCTTTCTGGGCTGAAATTGATAAGCTCAAAAATGAAAAATTGTCTGATAAAGAATTAGCTAAAGTAAAGGCGCAATTGATAGCCAGACAAACATTTGACAAAGATTCCATGTCTGAACAAGCGATATCGATTGGGTTATTAGAAACCATCGGTGCTTCTTGGCAAGAAATGGACAAATTACATGAACGAGTAGAATCTTTAACAGCTGATGATATTCAAGCTGTCGTGAATAAATACTTTGTCGCTGAAAGAATGACAACGGCTGAATTAATACCTCTCCCAATGGATGCTGCTAAAGCAGATGAGGAGCCTGTATCATGAAAAAAAGATGGATCTTCCTCGCTGGTTTAGCGGTCGTTTCAGTTTTGGGTTATCTCATTTTGAAGCAACCCAGTGTATCCCCACAATCAGATAAGAATAGTGTGTTAAACATGGTTAAGCAAAAAGGCGTCTCTGCCGAACATAAATTCCCACCTATTGAGAATTGGGTGACTGCAAATGGTGCGAAGGTTTACTTTGTTCGTAGCCCTTCTTTGCCGATGATTGATATTCAATTGGTTTTTGATGCAGGCAGTGCTCGTAATGGTGATAAGGGTGGTTTAAGCTTGTTGACCAATGCTTTGCTCTCAGATGGCACTCAGAACATGGATGCGCAAACCATTCATGAGCGATTTGAAGAGGTTGGAGCTGAATTTGAAGCGGATGCACAGCGTGACATGGCTTATGTGAAGATACGTAGTTTGTCGGCGCCCAAATATCTTGATCAGGCTATTGCAACTTTAGCTGAAGTCTTGACTATCCCGACATTTCCGCAAGAAGCTCTCGATCGTGAGCGGAATAATGCCCTTATTGCCTTACAGAATGATGCTCAGAACCCTTCTAAGATTGCGAGTAATAAGTTTTATCAACTCACATTCGATGCTCAGCCTTATGCTAATGTTATCTTAGGCGATGAGCAGAGCCTGAAGGATTTGACACAATCGGATCTCGCGACGTTTCATCAGCAATATTACGTAGCGCGAAATGCAGTTATTGCGATGGTTGGAGATGTGACGGTCGATCAGGCACGGGCGATCGCTGAGCGGTTAACCGAGCGTATGCCTGCAGGGAATACTCCTTCTGAATTCCCTCAGGTGCCTGATTTAGCCGTCTCCCATTTAGAAAAAATATCCTTCCCATCTGAGCAAACGCATATCATGGTCGGGGGGCCTGGTATTAAGCGTATCGATCAAGATTATTTTCCGCTGGTGGTTGGAAACCATATTTTGGGTGCAAACGGAACAGTGAATCGAATTTTTCAATCCATTCGAAATAAAGAAGGTTTGGCATACGACGCACGCAGTTATTTTGTTCCGATGCGTGAACGCGGGCCTTTTATATTGGGCCTACAAACGAAGCGAGAATCTGCTGATCAAGCGCTGAACCTCTTAAATAATGTTTTGGCCAAGTTTGTCGAAGAGGGCCCAACTGAAGATGAGCTCAATATGGCTAAGCAAAATTTATTAGGTGGCTATGCTCTTAGGTTTGATACGAATGAGGCGATTTGTGCTAATTTAGCCACCATTGGATTTTATGGGCTTGCTTTAAACTATTTTGATCAATATCCCATCGAAGTTGAGAACGTTTCTGTTGATCAAATTAAGACTGCATTTAAAAAGCGAGTACATCCTGATAAATTAGTGACTGTATTGGTTGGGCAAACTAAAACTTGAAATCGCATACCGGCAGTGGCTTTATTAGAATTATAGGCGGCGAGTTCAAAGGACGCCGCCTTAAAGTACTGTCACAACCTGGTTTACGGCCAACGCCTGATCGGGTTCGTGAGACGATATTCAATTGGCTACAAGGTTATGTTTCTGGTGCGCGTGTTTTAGATCTATTTGCGGGAACCGGCGCTCTCGGTTTGGAAGCGCTTTCAAGAGGTGCTGACGAGGTTGTTTTTGTTGAATTCAATCCCAAGCTTATCCCTAACATTAAGACAGCTATCTCAACATTAGACTGTCATCATCGTGCCTACGTCATGCGCGCAGACAGCGTGAAATGGCTAAATGAATCTCATGCCCAAGAGCCGTTTGATATTATTTTTCTCGATCCGCCATTTGGTTTATCCTTGTGGTTGCCGTGTCTTGAGCGGTTGATTTTACATCGATATGTCAAGCCTTCAACATTAGTGTATCTGGAGGCGCCAAAATCGTGGAGCTGTCCCCAGAGTGATTTTCCCTGGGAAATTAAGAAGCATCAAACAGCTGGAGAGGTGGCTTATTATTTGCTAAAGCCTTTTTTTACAGCTCATGCTGTATGACTCATTTATCAACGTCCCTTTGGTTCCTCAACCGCTAACGATTTGCGCGTTTTATACATTGAGTAAACGATCCCGGTGGCTAGAATTAAAAAGGTGATCGAAAGTGCGAGCAATGGTGGGAATTTTGCAATATTTAAGAGTTCGGCAATAAATATTTTGCTTCCAATGAAGATCAAAAGAACGGCTAAAGCGTACTTTAAGTATTTAAATCTAACAATCAGTGCATCCAAAGCAAAATAGAGAGCTCTAAGACCTAGAATCGCAAAAATATTACTGGTGTATACAATATAAGTATCTGTTGTGATTGCGAAGATCGCCGGCACACTATCAACAGCAAAGACCAGATCCATGCATTCAACGAGTATCAAGGCTAGGAATAAAGGAGTCATGTACCATTTGTTGTCAATTCTTACAAAAAATTCTGGCCCATGTATTTCGTTTGTGACATTAAAATGTAGTCTGATGAAGCGGAGAATGGCATTTGATTTGATATCTGGCAGATGATTAACAATAAAGAACATCTTCACGCCAGTATAAATCAGAAAAGCTGCAAAAATGTAGAGAACCCAGGTGAAGTTCGAGATGAGAGTGGCGCCTAAGCCAATCATTACACCTCTCAAAACGATCACACCAATGATCCCCCAAAATAGAATTTTGTATTGATATTTTCTCGGGATCGCGAAATAAGTGAATATCAGAGATATGACAAATATGTTGTCCAACGCTAAGGATTTTTCTACAGCAAATCCGGTGAGATATTCAGCGCCTTTTTGAGGCCCTTGTTGGACCCAGATCCAAGCTCCGAATAATAGACCGATGATGATATATGCAAGGCTGGTATAGAGACTTTCTTTAATGCCGATTTCTCTATTTTCTTTATGTAAGATCCCCAAATCAAAAGAAAGCAGAAAAATGACGATAACGATAAAAGAGACCCAGCTTAAAGTTGTGCTATCCATGGCAAACTATGCAATCAGTTTTTCAGTATGTACTATTTATATTCCAAGAGCATACCAAGTGCGGATTGATAATACTACTTCTAAATTATTACTATACAGTTATCTAAAATAGTTAGTGGTTTTAATAATGAAAGATTGACTCTTCTGTTATCATCTATACCCTTCACAGCTGAATTTTCGGGGTTGTTGCCTTCGCGATTCTCACCGCAGTCATGTACTTTATGTACACTCCTGCGACTCGAACGCTCGGCGCCTACCCGAAAATTCATCTGTTGTGGGTATATCAAACAACTGATGTGCAACAGCCAAAACTAATTTGGTGCTAGAGGCTTTATAAATGAAAATATATTTAGTCGGCGGGGCCGTACGAGATGCCCTATTGAATCTTCCGGTTAAAGAAAGAGATTGGGTGGTGGTGGGGGCCACGCCGGAGGGTTTGTTGAGTCAGGGTTATACAACGGTGGGTAAAGATTTCCCGGTTTTTCTCCATCCAGAAACCAAGGAGGAATATGCTTTAGCACGCACTGAGCGTAAATGTGGTAAGGGTTATAAAGGCTTTGAGGTCAATGCTAGTTCTGATGTGACATTGGAAGAGGATTTAAAGCGTCGGGATTTAACGATTAATGCGATGGCGCAGACTTTGGAGGGTACTTTGGTTGATCCTTATGGAGGGCAGACTGATCTTCGGAATAAAGTGCTACGCCATGTTTCCTCTGCTTTTGTGGAAGATCCGTTGCGAGTCCTTCGCGTTGCGCGTTTTATGGCGCGTTTAGCGCCGTTGGGTTTTACGGTCGCTCCTGAGACCATGCAATTGATGCAGACGATTGTATCTCATGATGAAATGGAAGCCTTAACGCCTGAGCGAGTTTGGAAAGAGTTTGAGAAAAGTTTAGCATCCGATTCGCCGGTTGCGTTTCTTCGAGTCTTGCGAGAAAGTGGCGCTTTGAAGCGTATTTTACCCGAAGTGGATAGGCTTTATGGCATTCCACAACCGAAAATGTGGCATCCCGAGGTGGATACAGGCATTCATGTTGAGTTAGCTTTGGAGATGGCTACTCAATTGACGGCCAATCCACAAATACGATTTGCCGTTTTAATGCATGATGTGGGTAAAGGCATGACGCCTGAAGCATTATGGCCACAGCATGTGGGGCATGAGGATTTAGGGGTAGAATTAATTGAGGCTGCATTGATGCGCCTTAAAATACCCAATGCATATTCAGAACTTGCAATTTTAGTTTCAAAGTACCACACCTATACTCATCGTGCTGATAAATTAAATCCCAGTACTTTGCTCAATGTTTTGGAGCGTCTTGATGCTTTTAGAAGAGGTGAAAGGTTCGAGCAGTTTCTGATTGCTTGCATTGCAGATGCTCTGGGTCGTGCAGGATTGAGCGAGGAACCCTATCCTCAGGCGGATATCTTAAGACGCGCTTTAATTGCTGCGAAAAGAGTAGATATCAAAATGCTCACATCAACAAAACGATATGAAGGTGAGGCTTTGAAAGAAGCGATTCGCCAAGTGCGTGTTGCTGCGATTCATGCTTTTCTGAAACGCTGACTCAATATAGGTTAAGTTATCCAGCTAATCAATATGACGAGTGAACTTGACATAGCTGTTTAACTTAGTAACATGCGTTACTACTTATTGAACCGACTAATTACTAAAGAGAAATCACATGCAAGCAGGTCCCCTGATTAGACAGCGCTTTGGCCTAGACCGAACTGAATGGCCTTTTAGAAAAACATTAGAAGCGCAATTAGAGCAATTACACACCGAGTATTTGCGTATTCCATCAGATCTACCGCAGGGCGGGATGCCTATAAAAAGAGCGGAATTTCGAAGTCAGCCCAATCAAGTTGAAGAGTTTGAACGTTCTTGGATTGGTCGTAATTTGATTGCTTTTGGCGGCACGGTTGCTCGACAGTATGTGATTGATGATCGTGTGCTTGAAGTTAATGATCAGTATCGTAAAGTCTCGCTGATTGCTCATGATGATGGTGATTTCAGTATCCGGCAGACTTATTATGCAAGTGCAAAGACAGGCGCCAAAAAAGATCACCATCGATGGATGAAGGCTGCTGCACAAAGCCAAGAAGAAATGCCGCAATATGTTAAGGTTCGGCGCAAAAGAATGGAGGCAGTAGGTCAAAGATTTTACGTCGATAATATAAATTTAGATCAATTTCAGCCTTTGTTAGTCATCGAAACACGTTTTAGACCTGAATTTAAAGATCACGTCCGTGGTGAATATTTGCACGCTATCAGTCTGTTAGAGATGACGATTCAACACGATGCGAACTTGGTGCAAAAACCATTGCTTGAACCTGTGCCACAACGTGGCTGGTTTAATTTTGGTCATGATTCTGAGCTTGAAGCGCCGGTTGTTCAATTTAATCATTTGCGTGAGGAATTTGAAGATGCTTTGAATGATGCAGAGAGGCTTCAAAAAGTATATACCCAGCTGCAAGCAGAGCATCAAGCACTAAGCGTTGCCAAAAATAAAGTAGATCAAACCCTGCTTCAGACACAGCTTGATTTTCAAGAATCTGAAAAAACGGCTGAAGCATTAAATGCTCGCCTTGAAATGGTCCTTACAGAAAAAGAGGATCTAGCCAAGATTCGAAACGGTTTGGAAACGCAATTAGAAGTAGAGCAAACTAAAACAAAACAGCTGACGCTAGAAATGAAAAGCTTACAAGCTGAGCTTCAAAAGCAACAAAAAGCTAATCAATCACTGGAACAAACACTCCAGACAACCACTCGTGATTTGAATGCTGAGATTGCTAAGCAAAAAGATGCCGTCGCTGCTGAACAAACAAAAGTGCAAGAACGTGATCGTGCACTGGAAGTACGAGAGAAGAATATCAAAGACTTAAGGTCCGATATTGGTCAACGAGATGTCACCATTGCAGATCTTCAAAAGCAAATTCAAGAACTTACTGAAAGTAATAAAAAATTCAAAGCTCAGGCAGAAGCGGCAGCGACGTATGCAACTGCTCAGGTTAAGCAGCTTGAGAAACACCATACTCGCGCTTTTAGTGACCTTGAAAAACAGCATCAGACAGCATTTGATCAGCAAGCTAAAGCTTATGAAGAGAGATTAACTATTCAACATCAACAAAACCAGGATAGACTCCAAGAAAAAGATGCTCGTATTAAAAAATTAGGCGACGCTTTGTCTGCTTCAGAACGTCAAGCAAAAGCTGAACGTGATAACCTGAATCGTAAACTGGACGCTTTGATTCAGGCCTATGCGGCCTTAAAGGGAGCCGCTGAGAGTGCTTTAAGAGCAATGCATACAGCGCGTGTTCGCGATTTTGCTCAACTTCAAATGATTTTAAATCGCAGTGGTTTTTATGACTTGATGCATGCGATTAAAAAGCCTTTTGTTTGGGCTTGGTATAAACTCACACGTCAAGTAGCCGCTCAATCTACGCTAGAAGCTTTCGCAGAGCCTGATTTCTTAAAGGTTGACCCCAGGGATGTCATCGCAGAAGTAGAGCAAGGCCAAGGTGCCAACCGTAAGCCGACTTTGAATGAAGAGCGCTTTGACTTTTCGATGCCTGCGGAGTCCGGCAAGCCAGGGTTAACCCATCAGTTTGATTCGCTACGTTCTTCGAATAGTGGATCTAATCTTAGCGATCAAGAAGATGAGACCCACCTTAATGATAATCAGAATATCAACATAATTCACTCTGTCTCTGAGCGGGTGCGGATGCCATACTGAGCATATTGCCTGAAAAAGCCCCTATCATAGGGGCTTTTTTATAAATAGCCTTGTTTGATATAAGCTAATATCTTTTCATCCTTGGTCAATAACTTTAAACCCAACACGCGAGCGGTTGAAATAATAAAGCGATTAGCTGGATCTTTGTGTTGATAGTTGGGTAGCATCGTACTTTCAATTGCAATTTCGGTATTAATTGGAATGACTTGAATGCCTTTAGTTGCTCGTTCAATCCATTTATCAATCGGTTGATGTAATGATATGCGACCATGTGACTGCAGCATTGCAATTTCCCAAATAGAGATGGCACTTAAATATAAAGTGTTTTGCTGATGAGCCTTTTTGATGACATTAATATCTGCCGTGTTTAGTGAGGTATCTCCAAGCTGAAACCATAGCAAAATATGCGTATCAATCAGCATTTTCCCAATCCACGTCAACGGGTTTAATAATGTCGCTTTTGATAGTCACAGAACCTTTTAACTGTCCAAAACTAAATTCAGATTGCTCTTCTGGCAGTGGGATCAGTTTGGCGATCGGTTTGCCACGTTTGCTGACAATATACTCAGCTTGATGAGTTCGGGTTTTATCTAAGTATTCTAAGCAGTGTGCTTTAAAATCTGAGACAGAAACATGATGTTCTTTCATTTTATGCTCACTATACCCACAACAGATGATTTTTCGGGTAGGCGCCGAGCGTTCGAGACGCAGGAGTGTACACAAAGTACATGACTGCGATGAGAATCGCGAAGGCAACAACCCCGAAAATTCAGCTGTGAAGGGTATATCAAGTTACTTAAATAAAGACTATATTATATGGTCAAAGTAGTCAAGTATATGGTCATTATAGGAGAGCATCTACACGTGATTAAAGTCGATATCTCTGATCAAATTCACTGAACCCTGTTAAAGGTTCAATATTTCTACCCAAAATCATCACTTTAAAGAGCTCCCCCATTTCATGAGGCAATGTCAGTGTTTGAATGGCTTGTGATTGTTGAGCTTGAGCTTTGAGCGCTAAGTCAGAAGGCAGTAGTGATTCAAGGCCCGCATAGATGAGAAAATTCGCTTGTGTTGTGAATCCCAGAATATCCAAGTTGGCAGCTTGTCCAGCCATGGCCAATGCAGTGAAATCAACATGAGCCGTGATATCTTGTTCTCCAATGTGTTTGAGGGGGGTGTCATGAGCATGATGTTTGTGATGACACATACGAGTCCCCTGTGTTCGTTCGGGATGATAGAATTCTTTTTGAGGGAAGCCATAATCGATCCAGAGCATCAATCCTTGATCTAGTTTGTCAGCAAAACTTTTAATAAAATAAGGTAAGATTAAATTAATTTCCGAAGTATAGCCGTTGGGCAATCTGTGGGGTAATGCAGAGAGTAAGGCATCGACTCGTTTCGAAAAATCTGGCGATTCTGGTGAAGCATATTCAAACTGCCAACTATCCTGCCGGTGAGCGACAAATTCTTCTTCAACTGCGCCGGTTTCAGGATGCAATCTGAAACGAGCAACGGGTAATGCATCAAGGACTTCATTCGCAATTAAGATGCCTTTAAAATTTGGCGGCAACTGATAAAGCCAGACAATTTTATCGTAGAATTTTGGGAGGGCTTTGCGGAGTCTAGATTGTTGTTCTTGCTTGAGCACGCCAGAAGTTTCTAAAATCCAATAAGCTTCGGGCAAACTATTATTTTTTTCAAGCCACAATAATAAATCAATCGCCAATTGGCCATTGCCAGCACCGAGTTCAAGGATGATGGCTTCTTTTCCAATTGATTGCAGCGTCTGCTGACAAACGCGTGCTAAGCACTGGCTGAAGATGGGAGAAATGTGCGGTGCGGTGATAAAATCCCCTTCTGCACCGAATTTAGGTAGCGTGTTTTGATAGTAGCCCAGTTGAGGCGCATATAAAGCATTTTCCATAAAGGTTTCGAAGCTCATGCGACCAGCATTTCGTTCGCAGAGAGTGAGTAGGACATTTTCAAGTGGAGAATGCATCGTTGACATTTTATCGTGACCTTTCAATGATAAGACCGACACCGGCCGCGTTTTTAATTGCTTCTATTTTATTGATTTTTAAACGTAAATGTGCCACAGGATATGTTTCTAAAATAAAGGCTGCCATTTCTTCAGCGAGTGTTTCAATGAGCTCGAAATGTTTTTCAAGCGTGAACTCTTGTAGCCTATCCGCGAGAGCAGCATAATCGATGGTGTCCTGAAGCTGACATGATTGAGCGGCTTTTTGTAAATTGGTTTGCAGCTCAAGATCAAAGAGCACAGGTTGAGGTGCATCATGTTCCCAATCATACACGCCAATACGAGTCTTGAGTTTTAATCCGAAAATAAATAGGGTATCCATTAGGTGGCGTATGCTATGCAAACTATACAAAAATGAAAGTTTACTAAATTCACGTTTGATTGAGAAGACGGCATGTTAATATTAGAGATAGTTGTCATACTTGTTTCGTATGCACTGGGATCTGTTTCGAGTGCTATTTTAGTGTGTCGTTTAAGTGGATTGCCTGATCCTCGGACGGCGGGATCAAAAAATCCAGGTGCGACAAATGTATTGCGGTTGGGGGGGAAATTTCTTGCGGGATGTGTTTTAGCCGGCGATGTGATCAAAGGTATTTTGCCAGTTTATGTTGCTAGTTTATTCTTTCCAATGTGGGTAGTGTCTTGCTGCTGGTTGGCTGCTTTTTTAGGGCATGTTTGGCCTGTTTTTTTTAGATTTCAAGGTGGGAAGGGCGTTGCAACGGCATTCGGTGGGCTATTGGCGTTGCATTGGCCGCTAGCATTGGGCACCTTTGGTGTTTGGTTGGCTGTTGCAATGATAACCCGTTATTCTTCTCTTGCAGCTTTACTGAGCGCGATAGTCTGTCCAATTTTAACCTGGTGGATGTTGGATTCGCTGGTAGCCTCTACGGCACTTATGATTAGCTCAATATTATTGTATCGGCATAAAGCAAATATTGTTCGCCTGCTTCAAGGCCAAGAGTCAAAAATAGGCCAGAAATCTAATAAAAAACTTCATCAGAGAATTGAAGAAGAGGATGTGATTGAAAAGTAAGTATTTACAGCGCACTCAAAACCCATCTTGGACGAATAGAGATCCCTAATCGACTATGTAGGCCTCGCTTAAGACGCTCATGACCGCAGTAAGCGATCATCGCAGCATTGTCGGTGCAAAGTTGAGGCCTTGGAAAATAAACTTCAAATTTTGTTTCTGCGGCTAAAGCAGATAAATGTTGGCGTAATCTTTTATTGGCACCAACGCCTCCAGCTATCACGAGACGATCGAGACCTGTTTCCTTCAAGGCGCGTTGGCACTTGATAATGAGGGTGTCGATCACCGCGGCTTCGAAGGCACAGGCAATATCTGCTTTGGTTTGATCATCCAACGGACTCAGCTGTTTGATCGTCGTATTGACCTCTGTTTTGAGCCCACTAAAGCTAAAATCTAAACCAGGCTTTTGGGTGAGTGGTCTTGGAAATCGAAAACGCTTAGGATCGCCCTGTTCGGCAAGCTTGGCTACCACCGGACCGCCTGGATAAGGTAGCCCCATTAATTTGCCGACCTTGTCGAAAGCCTCCCCCGCAGCATCATCCAGGCTTTGGCCTAAAATGACATAGTCACCAAATGCCCTGGCATGTACCAACAAAGTGTGGCCACCTGAAACAATCAGGCCTAAAAAAGGAAAATCGGGGCGTTTCTCTTCGAGCATCACGGCCAATAAATGCCCCTCGATGTGATGTACACCGACAAAGGGCAGGTTAAACCCGTAAGCTAAGCTTTGGCCAAACATTGCGCCGACCATTAAGCTACCGGCCAGTCCGGGACCCTGGGTATAAGCTATACCACTTAAGTCATTGGCGCTGAGTTGGGCTGATTTAAATAATAAACCAACTAAGCAACTTAGCTTCTGAATATGATCTCGAGAAGCGAGTTCAGGTACCACCCCGCCATAGGGTAGATGAAGTGCCGTTGAGCTGCTGATTTGCTGCCCTAACAAGCCTTTTTCGCTGTCATATAGGGCTGCCGCCGTATCATCGCAAGAGCTTTCAATGCCTAGAACGAGTGCCATAATCTAATTGCGCCGCACCATATTTTATGAGAAGGCTAGTTTAGCATCTTAAATCGCCTATTGTGTAAAAATTTCAGTTTGTAATACAATGTCCAATCTTAGTTTCTCCAGAAACTAGGTTACGACTTATTTATTTTGATAACTGTACTCGTAAGGGTACCCAGCTAGAGGTGATGACTGAATGCCCGGTATTCGTATCAAGGAGCACGAGAATTTTGAATCCGCTATGCGACGTTTTAAGCGGGTAGTAGAAAAATCTGGGATCCTATCTGAAATGCGCAAAAGGGAGCATTACCAGCCCCCTTCTGATAAACGTAAACGTGCTTTAGCTGCAGCGGTGAAACGATTCCGCAAGAAGCAACAACGTGATTTTAGAACTGATCGTGGTGGCCGTCGTGGCAGTAGTGCACGTGCGGGTAGTGCGAGCAAGTGGGGCCAAAGGTCCGGCGGCGATGTGGAAAGAGACACCAATCACGACCGTCATTAAAATCTTGATGATTTGATCCGGAGAAGCAATATGTCTGAAGCATCAAGCATTAAAGCGCGTGTGCAGGACGCAATGAAAGAAGCTATGCGTGCTCAAGAGAAGACACGCTTAGGGACCATTCGCTTAATCTTGGCTGCGTTTAAACAGATTGAAGTTGACGAGCGAATCACGTTGGATGATGCGCGTATTTTAGGTATTTTGAATAAAATGCTTAAACAAAGACGTGATTCGATTGAGCAATTCCAAGCGGCTGGCCGCAATGAGCTCGTTGAAAAAGAGCAACTCGAGGTCGATGTGATCAAGAGTTTTATGCCAGCCAATCTCAGTGAAGGCGAAGTCAATGCCATGATTGAAGACGCGATTGCGGAGGCTGGGGCAACCTCTCAGCAGGACATGGGCAAGGTGATCACCTTGGTCAGAGAGAAAGTGCAGGGGCGCGCGGATATGGCGCAGGTCAGTGCATGGGTTAAAGCTCAATTAAGCCAACTTTGATCTGTCTTGTCACGTATACCTGAGCATTTCATTCAAGAATTGTTATCACGTTTGGACATCGTTTCGTTGATCCAAACGTACTTCCCGCTTAAGAAAATGGGCGCAAATTACAGCGCCTGTTGCCCTTTTCACCAAGAGAAAACTCCATCGTTTTCTGTGAATCAAGCTAAGCAGTTTTATCACTGCTTTGGTTGTGGCGAGCATGGTGATGCCATTAGCTTTGTCAGTAAGATGGAACATCTTAATTTTATTGAGACACTTGAAAAGTTATCGAGACAAGTCGGTTTGGTGATGCCTCAAGATCGATCTCAGGGTGATTCAGACTACGCGTCACTTTATGCGGTATTGGAGAAAGCGAAGACCTTTTATTTTAGGCAGCTTAAAGTTCATCCCGCGGCTAAAGCGGCTGTGACTTATTTGAAGAGTAGAGGATTGACGGGCCAAACAGCAAAAACTTTTTCGATTGGATTTGCGCCACCAGGTTGGTCCAGTTTATTGGATCATTGCCCTCAGTCTGATCAAAGGGAGATGGAAATAGCAGGTTTATTGATTCCCGGTAAAAATGGTCGTCCGTATGATCGTTTTCGTAATCGTATTGTTTTTCCTATCTTAGATCTCAAAGGTCGGACGATTGGTTTTGGGGCGCGTACACTAGGCAATGAGCAGCCAAAATATCTAAATTCACCAGAAACTCCCTTGTTTCACAAGGGTAAGCAATTTTATGGTTTATCCGAGGCACTCAAAACACGTGATCATGAGCGCTTGATTGTGGTTGAGGGATATTTAGATGTGATCATGCTGTCTCAATCTGGGATTCCGGGAGTCGTTGCCACACTGGGGACCGCGTTGACAGAATCACATGCTAAGATTTTATTCAAATATACGACTGAAATTGTTTTCTGTTTTGATGGGGATGCGGCAGGGCGAAATGCGGCTGAGAAAGCGTTTGCCATTGTTTTACCCGAAATGCAGACAGGTCGTGAAGTGAAATTTGTATTTTTACCTCAAAATCACGATCCGGATTCATTTGTTAGAGAAAATGGAGCGGTTGCTTTCCAAGCATTACTTGAAAATGCGTTGCCTTTATCTGAATATTTTTTCCAGACCGCTTTAAAAAATGTTTCAATTGCCTCGTTAACTCAGAAAGCAGCGATCATTGAAAAAGCGCAGATTGCTTTAGAACAATTGCCGCATGGGATTTACCGGGCTTTGATGGAGGAGCGTTTAAGGGACATGATGCCGAAGCAGTTTCACTGGAAGAAGAAGGACGTGCCACCAGAGTCGATGCCGCCTGCTATCAAAGCAGGGCTTATGTTGATTCTACAACCAAAATTAGTTGATCATCTTAAAGATAAGCGAACTTTATTTGAGCAGCCTGTTGAAGGATTGGCGTTTTTGAAGTTCATTGTGCAGCAATGCCAGGTCGAGCAACTGACATCTGAAAATTTAACCAGTATTTGTGTTCAGCATGGTTTACCTTTAGCGAGATATGCACCTTATTTTCAGTCTTTAGAGACATTACCCCAAATGGGGTTAGAGCAAGAATTTAAGGGTGCAATTGAGCGAGTATTGGAGATAGGTCGAAAGTATTTGACTGAAAAGTTACTAGAAAAATCAAAAAATGGGGAACTTTCTGATTCAGAGAAGCAAACTTTAAAAGATCTTTTAACTTAAAGTGAATCAATCAGAATGTAATTAATCTAACTAGTTAAGAAAGGCCGCACGGGTGAGAGGGGCCACATGTCGGGTAAGAGCGATCTTCAGGCAATTAGGGCTAGTCATATCAGGGAGGAATCGATTAAAATTAGCGGTTGCCTTCAGCCCTACACACCCCGGAGCCATTGAGAGAGAAGAATGAGCAGTTATATCGATCAAGATCAACAAGCGACTCAAATACAAGCACTCATTGCGGCAGGCAAGGAGAAGGGTTACCTGACCTATGCCGATGTGAGTGATTTGCTGCCTTATCACATCGTAGATCCTGAGCAAGTTGAAGACATTATCAATATGATCAACGACATGGGGATTGCGGTTTATGAGGAAGCACCTGATGAAGATGAGCTGCCGCTGGTTGATGTGTCTGATGCAGATGAAGATGCCGCCAGGGAAGCTGCCGAAGTATTGGCGTTTGCTTCTGCTGAGAGTGAATTTGGGCGTACGACCGATCCTGTCCGAATGTATATGCGCGAAATGGGGACGGTTGAGCTTTTAACTCGTGATGGTGAAATTGAGATTGCAAAGCGGATTGAGTCCGGTGTTTGTCAGGTATTGTCCGCTTTGGCAGCCTATGCACCTAACGTCGAATTTATCTTGAAGCTTTATGGTAAATATGAAAATGACGAACTTCGCCTGGGCGATATTATCAGTGGTTTCTTGGAAGATGAAAGTGAAGCCAGTGCAGATAGTATCGTAGGAGCTCTGGCTGCTGCAGTTATTCCCCCATTATTAGACGTTTCTGAGGACGTTGTTGTAGAGCTCGATCCTGAAGTGCTTGATGAGGTTGATGAGAAGCCTGTTAAAGCAAAGAGCAAAAAGAAAACAACGGAAGAAGAAGAGGAAGACGTTGAAACAGCCTCAGAAGAAGATGAAGGCCTAGAATCAGGGCCGGATCCCCTGCTTGCGCAAGCAAAATTTGCTGTTCTACGTCAAGCTCACCAGGATGTGCTCAATGCGGAACTCAATTATGGTTTACATGATCCGCGTACGGTTGCTGCTTTCGAGAAGTTAGCAAAGGTATTTTCTGTTTTTAAATTTGTACCAAAAGTTTTTGAGGCTCTTGTGGCGCGGATGCGCAATCTTTTAGATTCAATTCGCAAGCAAGAGCGTTTGATTATGGGCATTTGTGTTAAGCAAGGTCGGTTGCCCCGTCAGTATTTTGTAACGCATTTTCCTGGAAATGAAGTTAACTTTGCTTGGATTGATGATCTCATCCAATCTAAACAATCTTACTCTGATGCATTGATTAGTATCCGCAGCGAGGTCTTGCATCACCAAGAAAGGTTGCAAGAGATTTCAAAGACCACTAATCGCACGATTGCAGAAATCAAGGAAATTCATCGTAATATGTCAATTGGTGAGGCCAAGGCTCGCCGTGCCAAGAAAGAGATGGTGGAAGCTAATCTTCGTCTCGTGATTTCCATTGCTAAGAAATACACTAATCGTGGTTTGCAATTCTTGGATCTTATTCAAGAAGGCAATATTGGTTTGATGAAGGCGGTCGATAAATTTGAATACCGTCGGGGCTATAAATTTTCTACTTATGCCACTTGGTGGATCCGTCAGGCGATCACCCGTTCAATTGCAGACCAAGCGCGTACCATTCGAATTCCGGTACACATGATTGAGACCATTAATAAGTTAAATCGTGTTGCCAGGCAGATGCTTCAAGAAATGGGGCGTGAACCCACACCAGAAGAGTTAGCCAAGCGTATGCTGATGTCGGAAGAGAAGATCCGCAAAGTCTTGAAGATTGCTAAAGAGCCGATTTCTATGGAAACGCCGATTGGGGATGATGAAGACTCTCATTTGGGCGATTTTATTGAAGATATGTTGATGGATTCCCCAGCGGATTCTGCGACGGTGGCGGGCCTACAAGAGGCCACTAGACGTGTTTTAGCGAGCCTGACAGCCAGAGAAGCGAAAGTACTTCGCATGCGTTTTGGTATCGATATGAATACGGACCACACGTTAGAAGAAGTGGGTAAGCAATTTGATGTCACGCGTGAGCGTATCCGTCAGATTGAAGCGAAAGCATTGCGTAAACTCCGTCAACCCAGCCGAGCGGAAGACTTGAGAAGCTTTTTAACGGATGAAGAAGAGACTTAAGAGTGACAAACTATTCTGTGCCCTTTATAATCGGGCATTAGTTTCTTTCAAAGTATCCTCATCCGGCACAGGGTGCCACCTTCTCCCCTAGGGGAGAAGGGAGGATGAATGTTGATAATTTCGAGGGCCTATAGCTCAGTTGGTTAGAGCAGGGGACTCATAATCCCTTGGTCGTAGGTTCGAGTCCTACTGGGCCCACTATAAATCAAAGACTTACGTGCATTTCGCAACCCTTCGAATTATCACTGTGCCCAAATTGTGTCCATAATTTTCTAAAAAGCTGAGTGTGTAGCGTCTGATGCGGGAACCAGAATTTTCTCAAATCTCAGCTAATCATTTGATTGCTGATATTTTTAAAGGCTGAATCGGATAAGCGGCCAAGGCCGTGTGAATACTAGGGCGTGTCCCTAAAGTTTCAACCACACAAGTATTGCGACGACAGTTAATGCTGCCATGAGCATTACTTTTGTTTTATCATATACCCTTCACAGCTGAATTTTCGGGGTTGTTGCCTTCGCGATTCTCACCGCAGTCATGTACCTTTTGTACACTCCTGCGTCTCGAACGCTCGGCGCCTACCCGAAAAATCATCTGTTGTGGGTATAGCTAATATATATACAAAGGAATCAGCCATGGTATAGTTTTTTTTCTGGATTCCCGCTTTCGCGGGAATGACTACCTAAATGTGATCTTAATTACACGTAGCAGCACTTGCAACTTTAGGGACACGCCCTAGCTACCTGCTATCATCATTTCTTTGATCAGAACAGACCCCGTTAAAATATTACTACGCTCATCAATATCATTTCCCACACATAAGATATTTTTAAACATATCTCTTAAATTGCCTGCTATGGTGATTTCATGCACCGGATACTGGATTTCTCCATTTTCAACCCAAAATCCCCCCACCCCTCTTGAATAATCTCCAGTTGTGATGTTGACGCCTTGCCCCATAAGTTCTGTAACCAAAAGACCTCGCTCCATCTTTTGAAGTAATACTTTTTTATCAAGGTCATAAGGCTCAACCATCACATTATGCGCGCCTCCAGCATTACCTGTATTAGGTAAATTAAGCTTTCGAGCAGAGTAAGCGCTCAACAAATAAGTGCGTAATATTCCTTCTCGAATAATATCTTTTTCACGCGTTTGAACCCCATCACTGTCAAAGGGAGCGCTACCTAATCGACCTGCCCAATGCGGATTTTCCATGATATTGATAAATTTTGGTAAAATAGATTGCCCCACTGCATTAAGCAGAAAACTGGTTTTACGGTATAGATTGCCACCTGAGATAGCTGCAAGTAAATGTCCCCATAGGCTACTCGCTACTTCTGCATCAAACATTACAGCCGCTTTTTGCGTCTGAATGCGCTGACCATTTAGTTTTTGCAAGGTCTTGTCTGCAGCTTTTAAACCAATTTGTTCGACATTTTTAAGCAGCTTGGGATTTCGATTAACGGTATAGTCGTAACTTCGCTCCATCTGATCAGAGTTAGCGCTGCCCATCACCACACACGAAATGGAATGACGACTGGTCGGATAAGATCCTATAAACCCATGGCTATTTCCATATACTTGAAAACTTTGATGCGTTGAAAGTGTCGCCCCGTCTGAATTCACAATGCGTTTATCAGCCGTAAGGGCTGCTTTTTCACATTCGATCGCCAAATGAATAGCTTCATCAACGCTAATATCCCAGGGATAATAGAGTTCAAGCGGTTTAATTTGCTTGGCTAGATCGAGCGGATCGGCAAGTCCTGCAGCAGGATCTTCTTCTGCCAACTTGGCGAGTTTAATGGCTGCCTCAACTGTCAACTGAAGTGAATGTTGAGACAGATCGCTGGTACTTGCAGAACCCTTTTTCTGCCCGATATAAACGGTAATCCCAACGCCTTTGTCACGGTTAAATTCAACGGTTTCCACTTCGCTCATTCGAGCTGTTACGGATAATCCCAACGATGAAACAGTACCTACTTCTGCTTGGGTCGCACCCAATTGCTTAGCATGCGACAAAATCATTTTTACACGTTGTTCTAATTGCTTCGGATCGACAAAATCTTCTACTTTCGTGGCTAATGCTTGTTGAACCATGTGTTTACCCCTATCTTGTCCCGCCAACGGTTAGATCATTGATACGAAGTGTGGGTTGACCAACGCCAACGGGTACACTTTGCCCTTCCTTACCGCAAACACCAATCCCTTCATCTAGTGCCAAATCATTGCCTACCATGACGATCTTGTTCATCACATCAGGCCCATTTCCAATGAGGGTGGCTCCTTTCACCGGCTTGGTGACTTTACCATTTTCTATGAGATAAGCCTCACTCGCTGAGAATACAAATTTACCTGACGTGATATCAACCGATCCTCCACCAAAATTGACGGCATATAATCCTTTATCAACAGAGGCAATAATTTCTGCTGGCGTACTACTACCGGGTAACATAAAGGTATTGGTCATTCGTGGCATTGGTAAATGTGCATAAGACTCACGTCGTCCGTTACCTGTCGAAGTGGTATTCATTAACCGTGCATTCATTGTATCTTGCATGTAGCCTTTTAAAATACCATTTTCTATGAGCACTGTGCGTTGCGTCGGGGTTCCCTCATCATCAATGTTCAACGATCCTCTGCGATTTGAGAGTGTGCCATCATCGACGACGGTGACGAGCGATGACGCAACTCGCTCACCCATTTTACCGGAATAATTCGAAGCCCCTTTACGATTAAAATCACCTTCTAAGCCATGCCCTACCGCCTCATGAAGCAAGACCCCCGGCCAGCCAGGCCCTAATACCACTGTCATCTCACCAGCAGGTGCTTCTTCGGCACGAAGATTCACTAAAGCACGACGAACAGCTTCTTTAGCCCATTTTTCACCTAGATTATTTTTTAGGAAGTGATCATAACCTAATCGACCACCACCACCCGCCGATCCGGATTCTCGCTTGCCATTTTCTTCAACCACGACATTGACATTGAGCCGGACAAGCGGGCGAATATCAGCATGAAGATTAGCGAATGCGTCAACAACCAAAATCGTTTCAAAAACACCGCTTAAGCTTACAATTACTTGCTTCACTCTTGGGTCGGCTGCTCGCGCAACCTCATCAACCCATCTCAACAGGGCTATTTTTTCATCATCTTTTAAACTATTAAGTGGATCATCTGATTGATATAAATGATGCTGGTGAGGCGTCCGAATGGCATTTTGAGTTCTTAACATTTGCTGCTGACCTCGATGAGCAATCGAGCGCGCTGCTAAAGCTGCTTGCTCTAAAGCCGGCAGAATAATGTCATCTGAATAGGCAAAGCCAGTCTTTTCACCACTAATCGCTCGTACGCCAACACCTTGATCAAAACTATAACTGCCTTCCTTGATAATACCGTCTTCAAGCATAAAAGACTCTGAACGAGCACTTTGGAAATATAAGTCACCTTGCTCAATCGCTTGACCCAGCACACGTCCTAGCACTTTCATCACATCTTGTTCAGTTAAACCAGTGGGGTCTAACAAACGCGCCTTTGCAAGGGCTAGCATATTCATTCTTCACCTCTTAATTTTCGATGCTGTACGGCGGGAAATCGCTCTCGAATCTGATGTAAATAATTTAAATTAATGTCAGCAAATAGTAGACCTGGTTGATCTTGTAGTTCACCGACAATTTCCCCCCAAGGATCAACTACCATAGAATGACCATAGGTTCCTGAGCCATTATACCTCTTACCAACCTGATTCACTGCAACAACATAACACAAATTCTCAACAGCGCGCACACGATTTAGAATTTCCCAGTGGAGTTTACCTGTTGGCACCGTAAAGGCAGAAGGCACCATCAAAACCTCAGCGCCCTTCTCAAGTAAGGCCCTAAATAGTTCAGGAAACCTTAGATCATAGCAAACTGAAAGCCCAATGCGTCCAATAGGGCTATCAAAAACCGTGATGGTTTGCCCCCCCTGAATGCACTGAGACTCTTGGTAGGATTCTTCTTCACTGACAGATACATCAAAGAGGTGAATTTTGTCATATCGAGCCTTAATTTCACCTAAATCATCGTATACCAGGCAGCTCGCAGTGACTTTCTTTGAAGCCGGTATACTGAGGGGCAACGTCCCCGCCACTATCCAAATCTCTAATTGTTTTGCCCAAGCTGAAAGTTGCTGCTGAATAGGACCTTCTCCAAAAGGCTCTCTAAAACTAAATGCTTCACCCTCTTTAAAACCTAATGTTAGCCAATTCTCAGGCAAAACGACCATCTCAGCTTTATCTTTTTTAGCCATTTTAAGATATTGTTCAGCTTGTTTGAGATTTTCCTCTAGAATCCCTGTTGAGGCCATTTGAGCCAATGCAACGCGCGACATGCGATCTCCTATGTACGTTTATGCTCTGAAATCTCAGGGTTAGTCAGAGTTCCAGATACATCATACTCATACCGTGTGATTTGTTTAAGTTCTTTTCCTATTAATTTATCGACTATCCAGACTGCTGCGCCAACCGCAGGATTACCCGCAGCAATAGCTGCAGCCAGTGGCAGCCCCGCTGTCACATTCGGTAGCACACCAACCTTCGCTTGAACTGCTTTTGAGGGGAGTTGAAGCGCACCACTAAACTCAACTCGGGCAGCGGAGCCATCTAGAAATAAATCTTGTGTAGTCACCAAGCCCGATTCCATTTTAAATTTGCCCGATAATTTATCGAACGATAAACCATTTTTTGACAAATCGGTAAAATCAAGTCGCAAGCGACGCTGGATACTATCCAAGCTAATTAAACTTAAAATTCGTCCTAATCCTGGGTCAACGCCATGGATATATCCCTTGCTCAAGGTCACGTCCAGCGTACCATCGAGCGTATCCCATTTTGGACCGATTTCATTCTTCTCCCAATCTACATTAAATGCAATTCGACCTGCAGCCTCTTTGACAGAAGATCCATATCCCCACTGATCAAGAAATCGATTGAAGTTTCTAGAAGTTGCTGTCCCATTCAAGGTCATGTGAGACGGATCCCAGTATCCCGATCCTTTAAAACTGGTCTGATAGGATTGTCCTTTCAATTCTTGAAGATGATACCCCTCATCATCTGCTTGCGCTACGAGATTAAAATCCAGGATTTGTTTCCCATTATACAAAAGCGATTTGATTTGCATTGAGACATCGCGGTCCTTCGCTTCTTTCTCTTTTGTCGATGTGAGGCTATTTTCAGAGATCAAAATCAGACGTTCAAAATCTAGATTGATAGCTTTACTTGGTTCATCAGGCACCATAACTATCCCCTCAGTCATAGGACCATTAAATCGGTACAACCATTGATTTTTCGGATGATTATAACGACCTTGCAGCATCACTTTTTCGAAATTAAATTGACGTACTTTCATAGCGCCAATATTTAAATCGATGACGCTATCTAAACCATGATGGATGCTCGATGTATTAGACCAAGCAAACAAATCTAATTTTGGAATTTCTCCATTAATCTGTAAAACACCGTCTTCACGATATCGTGCATAATCTGTCAACCCAAAATACAATTGACCGCCTAGTGGTAACCACTCATCTTTCTCCTCACGAAAGCTAAATGCAAATGTGATATTTTCCCCATATTGCCCTTGAAAACGCAGTCTTCCATTAGGTTGAAAAAAGAGCTTTAGCTCAGCATCTTGTCTAATATCTTTCGGTTTATCAAAAGGCTCCGGTAAGAGAATGGCAAGGCCTTTCAAGTCTGATTGAATTTTCAAGTGCCCTTCTTCATAATGATCTTTAGATGAAAAAATTAAATCTGCTGAATAGGGGGCTTCTCCTTCGATCCAGGACTGTACTTCCCTCCTTGCCCATTCTGCAATATATTCTGGATGAAGATAGCCTGAAGCTTTGACTTGAATCTGAGAATATGGATCCACCACATCGCTTTTAACTGAAAACTGCGTCGGTGCGCCCAATAAATTCCCCGTTACGCCTGACGCAGTTAAATCATTGTCCGTGAAAACAAAATCACCCGATAGCTCATTAATATCTAAAGCCCAGTCTTTAACGCTAAATTGCGCATCATGAACATGCACAACCCCTTTTACATCCGTTTCTAAATCATGTTCCTGAGCTAATGGAATGTTAAGTTTCAGCGATAAGAGCATCGGTCCAGACAAATAAAAAGGAGATAAGCTCCTACCCAGCGTCTTCGCTAATGGAGAATGTTGAACAACTTCTAATCCCTTTTCTAATGTGCTGTCAACCTCTGCTTGAATGGTCAGCTTATTAACTGGAGCCGTTAAATCACGGATCCAAGCTTTTACTGTTAACGGGCTTTCTGCAATCCTGCCCTCATTCGCTTCGATTGAGATCATCTGACGATCAAATTCAATATGACCAGTGAGATGAGACAGTTCAGGCCATTCATGAACATAGTTTAAAGTCGTATCTTTAAAAGACATTAAAATTTTGAAAGTCCCTTCCTGATGCGCAAACGGAAAATGCTTTAAAGGCCCTTTCACTCTGGCCTCAGTCGATTCCAGTGTACCTTGCTTTAATGCAGCATCTAGCCATTCTACCAACAAAGGATTCATCACAGGCTTAGGCAACAAACTATGCATGTCTTGAATTTGAATCGCATCCATTTTAGCGTATAAATCAATTTCTGAATTGGTTGGATGATTTCGATATTTCAGGCTAGCGAAAAATGGGGTTTGCTGTAGATCCCCTGCACACTGCTCAATCCATACCGTTCGACCAACTTCAGAAGCGTCCTCTTGCCACCAGATACTGCCACGAGGATTGGCAACCTTTAAGGGTTTTGAAAAAAATTTTGGATGTAACAAAGTCAGTTTTTCACCTTGAATTTCAGCACGCCCTATTTTATTTTTGTAGACAAATGCTCCAGTAAGCCCTTTAAATCCGGGCAGATCTCTTGATAAAAGCTTTAAGTTCTCTACTTTCCCTCTCACAAATTCCGGCCGATATTTTGAATCGACTGAAAAATGCAGAAAATTGACAGTCCCTTCTGTTTCATATTCGCTCAGTAACAACTTCAATGGCTTTGGGAGAAAGATAAGAGAAGATAAGAACGGTCGCCAGTCACTTAATCCAAGCGCACTTGCCCGATACTCTATGTTGTCGTCAGAAATCTTTAAGTTAAATTCGGTTGGCAGCGTTTTTTTGATTAATTTACGATCGATATCTGTTTTAGCAAAGTGAAATTGTTTGCCCCATAACTCTAGTTGATCAGCTCGCCTTGTAAATCCCAGACTACCCTTTAAATAATCTAAGCGGTTATTTATGAGACCATCTCGAATCTGAATATCAAAACCTTCGAGGAGAATCACGCCTCGGGTTGGTGCTTTGTCTTTAAGATAGGTCCAAGCTTCAAGGGAGGTTTTGCCTGATTCAATATGAGGTAAGCCAATTGAAGGGAAATAGCTCACAGCCTCTGTTAGGGGAAGTCCAAAAACATTCAAATACAACAAACCGTCTACTTCGTCTTTTTGAGACATCCAATCTTTTAACGCCACTCCGAAATTAATATCAATAGCGTCATTTCTTGCGATTTTCCCTGCACCTCGAATATTTAACGTATCGCCAAAACTGAATATCAAACGAGCTTGCTGAATGATCCCTGCATCAACATCTTCTACAATGAAAATAGGGCATCGTCTCCAATGATGACGTAAAGCTTTTTGAATATCATGCCACCACTCCAGATCTAGTAAAGGCGCATGACCATCTAGCAAAATTTCAGTTTGGACACCGTGGATACTAATTTTTTTCAAGCGCCATTCTCGACTCAGCAATGAAGCAGGCCAATTTAATATCACAGAGACTCGTCTAAATTTGGCTTGAAATGGTTCTGTAAGGCTTACATTATAGAATCTAATGCCTGGCTGCCAACCTTCCCATATCAATTTTGCCTTCTCATGAGGAAAATTTGCTGGGAGATAGGGTTCGATAGAGATGAATGGGGTCACTGATCGCAATAGGACTAAAATGGTGGCTACCAATATGATAACTGTGCCACCTATCCGATAAATCTTATTAATTAGCCTCTTAATAATATCCATTAAAATTTCGTTACATCAACACCACGTCAAATTGTTCTTGTGTATACAGCGATTCCACTTGAAATTGAACAGATTTACCTAATAAGTCTTGTAATTCTGCAAGCACAGTTGAGTCTTCATCTAGCATTCTATCAACAACTTGCTGACATGCTAAAACCAGATAACTCTTTGCATCATAAGCCCTATCTGTTCTTAATACTTCTCTAAATATTTCATTACAAATGGTTTCGATAGATTTAATTGAACCTCGGCCCTCACACATCGGGCAGACTTGACACAGCACATGCTCCAAGCTTTCACGTGTACGCTTGCGAGTCATTTCAACAAGTCCTAGCGCTGAGACCTGACTGATGCTTGTCTTAGCATGATCCTTGCTGAGTGCCTTCTCTAACGCTCGCAGCACCTGTCGTTTATGCTCTTCATCGGTCATATCGATGAAATCAATGATAATAATGCCACCCAGATTTCTAAGTCGAAGTTGTCTGGCAATGACTGAGGCCGCCTCTAAATTCGTTTTAAAAATAGTCTCTTCTAAATTCCGATGACCTACGAACGCACCTGTATTAACATCAATGGTGGTCATCGCTTCGGTTTGGTCAAAATATAAATGCCCCCCTGATTTTAAAATCACTTTTCGTTGCAAAGCACGCTGTATTTCATCTTCAATATTATAAAAATCAAAAATAGGCCTTTCATTTTTGTAATATTCTACCCTGCCTAGAATATTGGGCACGAAAGCCTTAACAAATTCTGTTGCTTTTTCAGTAGCATCAAGTTCATCGATACGGACACGCTCTGTTTGCACAGAAATCAAATCACGCAAAGCCCTCAATACCAACGGCAGATCTTCGTGAATAATCTCTCCACTTTTTGCTAGTTTTATTTTTGACTGGATCGTTTTCCACAATTTCTGCAAATATTGCTTATTCGATTCTAATGCAACGAGATCCATCCCTTCAGCAGCCGTTCGAACAATATACCCCCCTTCCCCTGGCTTTAAAGCCTCTGAAACAATTTGCCTTAAACGTTCTCTCTCTACTTCATCTTCAATCCGTTGCGAAACCCCAATATGTTGCAAGTCAGGCATAAAGACAAGAAACCGTGAGGGCAACGAAATTCGGGTTGTTAGCCTGGCACCCTTTGTACCCAAAGGATCTTTGATCACTTGGACTACAATTTCTTGACCTTCTTTTAAAAGTTGTGTAATACAACTTACCGATATTGTCTCACCTGGGCTTTCTTCTTCATCATGCTGCTTCCCAAGCATATCGGTCAGGTGTAAAAATGCAGCACGCTCTAGGCCTATTTCTACAAAAGCCGCTTGCATGCCAGGTAGTACTCTGACAACATTACCGAGGTAGATGTTACCCACCAACCCATGTTTAGAGGCACGCTCAACAAATAGTTCTTGCAATACACCATTCTCAACAATCGCAACGCGTGTTTCTTTGGGTGTGACATTAATCAATACTTCTTCAGACATTCTGGTAACTTAATTCCATTCATCCAATGCTCAGCGCCTATTAGTGCTGATTGTAAAGGGGCTTGAAGCCGGGTAACAGAAATATTTAACGCGCTCGCTAAATATTCGTTCAAGCCGTTTAACAAAGCTCCTCCCCCTGTGATGAAAATACCCTCTACTTTAAGACATTCAACCAATTTATACGATGATTGATACAAACTTTGTTGAATCGCTTCAGTCCAACTTTGTAAAACAGGCTGCCAAGCATCCATTAATTCTTCTTGATAAATAAGCGCTCGCACGGGAACACCTGTTTGGCTCTGAATCGCAGAAATCAAATGTGCTGGGCTCGTACTCTTTTTCATATTTTCTGCTGTTTGCAACGAGATATTCAAATAGTAGTTACGTCGCAAGTACTGTATTAAATGCTGGTCAAGCGCTTTTCCACCGCTTTGGATTTCATGACACTGGAGGACGCTACCCTCTTGTATCGTGCTAATCACGACTGCCTCAGCTCCAATATCGACTAAAACGGTTCCCCATGGAACGGTGTTGAGTGACTTAACATGTGCTAATGGCCTTAGAATGCGATAAACTCGATGCGCTCCCAACGCAGTTCCTATATCTCTTACACTCAACTGACGCTCATGGGAATCGCAAGGATCAACTAAAAAATAGAGATCTGGCCTGAGTCTGAGCCAATACCCTAGGTGCTTTTTTATAAATTCAGTTAACAATCTCACATTCCGGATTTGATAGCTCGGAAAGGGGAGAGTGCTATTCTCTTTGCCTAAAATAGCGATTCGGATCTCGGAATGACCCAAATCAAGCGCAATTTTAGGGCGCATCGTGGTTTGAAATGCCCGTAACATGCAGCAACTTCCTAATGAACTGCAAAGGGGGGAGAACTTTATAGCAATCCAAGCGCCTTTGGGCAAGCCGGGAATTATGATACATTGACTCACTTAAAACCTTAAGTCAGGGGGATATGATGTCCTTATCTCGAGAAGATATTAAAAAAATCGCACATTTAGCCCGTTTGGATATCCAAGAAAAAGATATCCCCATCTATGAAAGGAACCTTTCTAATATTTTAAATTTGGTGGAAAACTTAAGCCAAGCTTCGACTCAATCCATCCACCCAATGGCCCATCCCTTAGAAGGATTGACCCAGCGATTTCGAGCAGATGAAGTCACTGAGCATCCTGATCGAGATGCATTTCAAAAGATTGCGCCCCAAACTGAAGCTGGTTTGTATCTAGTCCCTCAAGTAATTGAAAATTAAGAAGGTAGACAAAAGATGTGGAAGCACACACTCAGCGAATTATCACAAGGCTTAGCAAACAAAAAATTCTCCAGTGTTGAAATCACACAATGCTATTTGGATCGTATTAAGCACTTCAACTCAACGTTCAACGCGTTTATCACCGTAACCGAAGAAGTTGCCCTTGCTCAAGCAAAAGCAGCTGATGCAAGACGTGCTAAAGGTGAACACAATCCATTACTTGGACTTCCGATTGCTCAAAAAGATATTTTCTGTACAAAAGGAATTAAAACCACTTGTGGCTCAAAAATGTTAGATAATTTTGAAGCACCTTATGATGCGACCGTCGTAATGCGCTTACAAGAAAAAGGAATGGTTTTGCTCGGCAAAACTAATATGGATGAGTTTGCAATGGGTTCATCGAATGAAAATAGCTACTACGGCCCCGCTCGAAATCCT
Organism: Gammaproteobacteria bacterium; assembly: GCA_046348545.1. Taxonomy (GTDB): domain Bacteria; phylum Pseudomonadota; class Gammaproteobacteria; order Berkiellales; family Berkiellaceae; genus JAXMEB01. The sequence continues at coordinate 430,341 of JAXMEB010000003.1, read as the reverse complement.
TGGGATTCAACGTGTGTGCCAGGAGGCTCTTCAGGCGGGTCCGCTGTAGCGATTGCCGCCAGACTTGCCCCCGCTGCAACAGGTACAGACACAGGCGGCTCTATACGTCAACCAGCCGCTTTTTGTGGCATTACAGGCTTAAAACCAACCTATGGACGTGTCTCTCGATACGGGATGATCGCTTTTGCCTCCAGCCTAGATCAAGGTGGCCCCATGACCCAGACAGCAGAAGATGCCGCTTTACTACTCGAAGGCATGGCAGGCTTTGATCGTCTTGATTCAACAAGCGTTGATGAGGCAGTCCCAAATTATACAAAATATCTTAATGAATCATTAAAAGGTAAAACTATTGGATTACCCAAAGAATATTTTGATAAAGGACTCCCCTCAGATATTCAAGCCATTACACAAGAAGCAATCAAAATTTTTGAATCTCTGGGCGCAACTGTAAAATCTATTTCATTGCCAAATAGTCCGCTGTCGGTTGCGGCTTACTACGTGGTCGCACCCGCAGAATGCTCTTCGAATCTATCTCGGTATGATGGCGTACGGTATGGGTATCGCTGTGAACATCCTAAAAATTTAGAAGATCTCTACAAGCGATCGCGCTCAGAGGGTTTCGGCGATGAAGTCAAGCGTCGAATCATGATTGGCACCTATGTGCTTTCAGCTGGGTATTATGATGCCTATTATTTAAAAGCTCAGAAAGTTCGTCACTTGATTGCTGAAGATTTCAAGACAGCCTTTCAATCTGTCGATCTTATATTAGGACCCACCACACCTTCCACCGCATTCAAAATTGGTGAAAAGGTAGATGATCCAGTGAGTATGTACCTCTCCGATGTCTATACTATCGCTGTCAATTTAGCTGGATTACCAGGTATCAGCATACCCGCGGGGTTCCTCAAGGGCTACCCAGTTGGGCTACAATTGATCGGCCCGCATTTTAGCGAAGGTCTGTTACTCAACGCAGGACATCAATTTCAAAAAAATACGGATTGGCACAACATGCAACCTGAAGGCATAGAGGTATCATAAAATGCAATGGGAAACAGTCATTGGTCTTGAAGTTCACGTTCAACTTGCAACGAATTCAAAAATTTTTTCAGGGGCTTCTACTCAATTTGGTGCGAGCCCGAATACACAAGCTTGTGCTATCGATCTGGGTATGCCCGGCGTACTACCCGTCCTCAATGAAGACGCTGTTAAGATGGCCGTCAAATTTGGTCTAGCAACTCATTGCCAAATCGCACCCATCTCAGTATTTGCCCGAAAAAATTATTTTTATCCTGATTTACCAAAGGGATATCAAATTTCACAATACGAGCTCCCGATTGTTCACAAAGGGCATCTAGATATTCCTGTCCATGAGACCATCAAGAGAATCGGCATCACCAGAGCCCATTTAGAAGAGGATGCGGGTAAATCACTCCACGAAGACTTTCATGGCATGACGGGTATCGATCTCAACCGCGCTGGTACGGCACTACTTGAAATTGTCTCTGAGCCAGATATGCGGACCGCTGAAGAAGCTGTCGCTTATCTCAAAACACTACACGCCTTGGTTCGATATTTAGGGATCTCTGATGGCAATTTACAAGAAGGTAATTTTAGATGCGATGCAAATGTGTCTGTTCGACCATTAGGTGAAACAAAGTTAGGGACGCGAACTGAAATGAAGAATATCAATTCATTTCGGTTTGTAGAACAAGCGATTCATCATGAAGTTGCCAGACACATTTCGATTCTGGAACAAGGTGGGAAAATTATTCAACAAACACGCCTCTTTGATCCAGTCAAACAAGAAACCAGGCCGATGCGCGAAAAGGAAGAAGCCAACGACTACCGATACTTTCCCGATCCGGATTTATTACCTGTCCAACTTTCTCCAGATTTTATCGAAACCATTCGAAAAACATTACCTGAATTGCCTGAACAAAAGCGAGAACGATTTGTAAAGGAATTTGGTCTATCAGACTATGATGCGAATCTGCTTACTTCAAGCCGAGAACTGGCAGATTATTTTGAAACCGTAGAAAAGTCTTTAACCTCTTCTAATCCTAAATTGGCGGCCAATTGGATTATGGGTGATTTACTCGGTGCTTTAAATAAGCTTTCACTTGAACTTACAAAAAGTCCTGTGTCTTCAACGGCTTTAGCGGCGCTACTCAATCGAATTCAAGACAACACAATTTCTGGGAAAATCGCTAAAACAGTATTTGAAGCGATGCTTCAGGGAGAAGGATCTCCCGATGAGATTATTGAAAAGCAGGGTCTTAAACAAGTGACAGATACTTCTGCAATTGAAAAAATAATTGATGAAATTATTGAAGCCAATCCAGAACAAGTGGAACAATATCGCAGTGGAAAAGACAAGGTGTTTGGATTTTTCGTGGGGCAAGTCATGAAACGTTCACAGGGCAAAGCAAACCCTGCTCAGGTAAATGATATACTCAAAGCGAAATTGAAATAAGGCTAAAAAATTCTGGCCGTCTAACCCCACGCAATGTGGGGTTAAACAAGATATTTTATAGTTCACCTATCTCTGGGCTTTTACCACCAATATAAGCAATAGCAGCCACTGAAAAGTTAACTAATGAACCAATTACAATCGTATTTAAAGACCTACAACCTGAGGTCCAAAGTGCAGTCCCTGCTAATGCCCCTAGAAACGGCAAACCAAGTTTACCTTGATCTGCATGAGGCACACTGGACAAATGCTGATCTAAAACATTTGAACCCACCAAATAGCCTGTCACTACAGAAATAGCGACTCCTGCTGCTTTTAGCGCGGCAGCGCCACCATGAATCATGACTAATTCTTGTTTGTTTAAGTCCTTCATCGTCAATACCTCCTTACGTCATCGACCCGAGGAAGCTTACCTCATAAAAAAAACGTTGCCTAGTCCAAAATTTTGCTATGTTACATCATAGGGCTTAGTTCATTACCATAACTGTTGTAATTATGATTAAACATTTGATCACTCGGTATAATGACGGGCAAGGAAATGAGCAAGATGTAAAAATCACTTTGTATGATGACGGCCTTGAAATCTCCAGCCTCGATGAGTCCAAGCCCTTGCATTTATATTGGCTATCCTCAAAACTACAACGACTGAATGGGATTACTCAACATAGTTTAAGTACACTGACCTACCGAGATAACCCAAATGTGCGCTTAATAATAGAGGATCCTGGCTTTGTGGAGGCACTCTCTAATCAATTGCCGAATTTAAAAGTGGGTTCAAATCGCCAACCATCTAAATGGCGTATCCGGATGATCAGTTTCGCCATTCTAGGTTTATTGGGGATTATAATTCTTGGTATTTTTTGGCAAACAACAAAAACCACTTCTACCGCAATTGTCCAGCCGTCATCCGAACAATTCCACTGAGATCAGCAGATTGCTGAATGTTGTGAAATCGGGCAGTGAATAGCTTCGAAACCGATTCTGCTTGATTATATCCATGCTCCAATACCAGCCAACCTTGCTCAGTTAAGTATGTTGGCGCAATTTTAATTATAGATTCAAGACACTCTAAACCTGTTTTACCGGAAACCAAAGCAGATAGCGGTTCAAATCGAATATCACCTGACAAATAGGGATCGGTAGCACTGAGATAAGGAGGATTACTACAAATCAGATTAAAGTATTGCTCAGGTAATCCTTCAAAATAATGGCCCTGATGAAATCGCACCTGTATAATTTGATTAAGAATTGCATTTTGTTTTGCCACTTCCAGAGCAGCATCTGAATCATCACTAGCCCAAATCTCCCATTCAGGTCTTTCCTCTGCCAATGCTAATGCTATCGCCCCCGTTCCCGTCCCTAAATCAAGCATCCGCATTAAAGGTTGCTGACATTCCTTCAGAATAAACTCAACCAGCGTTTCAGTCTCAGGACGGGGCACGAGTGTATCGGCCGTCACTTTTAAGGTCAAATTCCAAAAATCTTTCTCTCCAATCAGATACGCAATCGGCTCACCCTGCTGACGAGAAGAGACTAATTGTTTAAATCGCTCAATATCATTATCCGATATCAGTTGCTCTGGAAACATCAGTAGTTGTTCACGCTTTAACTTAGTGACAAACATGAGAAGGCATTCAGCATCCAGTCTAGGGGTGGCTGATGACGGTAACATGGTGTCCGCCCAAGCTAAACAATCTTTGATAGATTTCATTCTTGGGCTAATTCAGCAAGTTGATCGGCTTGATATTCTTGTCTCAGCGCTTCTACAATTTCATCAATTGCTCCTTCCATGACTTGATCCAGCTTATAAAGTGTTAAATTAATTCGATGATCAGTCACACGGCCCTGTGGAAAATTGTAAGTACGAATGCGCTCTGAACGATCACCAGAACCGACGAGTAACTTTCTGGTTTCACTCTCATGTTGTTTTTGTTTGTCTTGCTGCTGAGTCAACAGCTTTGACTGTAAAAGAGACATGGCTTTTGCTCTATTCTTGTGCTGAGAGCGCTCATCCTGACACTCGACCACAATACCGGTTGGAATATGCGTCAAACGAACCGCTGAATCGGTTTTATTGACGTGCTGCCCTCCCGCGCCGGATGCACGATAAGTATCGACTCTCAACTCACTGGGATCAATTTTAATCTCATCAATCTCATCGGCTTCTGTCATCACAGCGACGGTACAAGCCGAGGTATGTATCCGACCTTGTGCTTCTGTCTGAGGAACGCGTTGAACGCGATGAGCCCCGGATTCAAATTTCAGATAACCATATACGCCCATGCCAACTAGTCGCATGATGATTTCTTTAAATCCACCATGTTCACCATGACTCTCACTAATCACTTCAACTTGCCATCTTCGAGACTCCGCATATCGCATGTACATGCGAGCCAAATCACCTGCAAAAATAGCTGCCTCATCCCCGCCGGTCCCCGCCCTAATTTCTAGAAAAATATTTTTATCATCATCCGGATCTTTGGGTAACATTAAAAATTGCAGCTCAGACTCTAAAGATACGGATTTTTGCTCTGTATTTTCAAGATCTTCTCTCGCAAGGGCTTTCATCTCGGGATCCGGATCATCCAATAAAGACTTTGACGTTGCTATATTGATTTGTGCCTTTTCCCATTCAGAAAAGCAATGTGCCATTGGCTCTAACTCAGCATACTCTTTTGAGTACTCTCTGAATTTTTTCTGATCGCCAATCACATCGGGGTCAGATAATAATTGCCCCAGCTCTTCATGACGTTCTTTTAATTTCTCTAATTTCATTTGGATGGAGGGCTTCATTGTTTACTCAATGTCATATAGTTGCTTGATGGATTCAATTAAATGTCTTTCTTCAGTGTCAAGCGATCGAAGCTTGACTGAAGGATAATGTAAGAACTTTTGACTCAAATTATGAACCAGGTGCGCTATCACTGTTTCAGGTGACTGCCCATTTTTAAGTTTATTCAGAGCACGCATCGTGGATTCTGATTTCACTTGTTCAATTTTATTTCTAAATTTTTTAAGCGTCTCAATCGCTTCCTCTGCTTTAAACCACGTCATGTAGGCGTCTGTTTGAAGTTGAATGAGATGTTCAGCGGTTTCAGCAGCACTCAGTCTCGATTGTAAATTACGGTCCACAATATGTTGCAAATCATCAATGCAATATAAATACACATCTTCAAATTGTCCGATATCGGGATGAATATTACGGGGAACAGACAGATCGATCATCAAGATAGGACGGCGCTTTCTAGCCTTAATCGCAGACGGCAACATGTTAGGCAAAATGATCGGTTGCCCAGAAGCGGTTGCAGTCACAACCATATCACTTTCTGCCAAATGATATTCAATGGCTTCCAATCCAATAGCCTGTCCTTGAAACGTAGCCGCCAATCGACTGGCTGCTTGCAAGCTTCGATTCGCAACGATCATTCGCCTAACACCCTGCTGCCAAAGGTGCTTAGCCAATAATTCAATGGTTTGCCCCGCACCGACCAACAATACAGTCATGTGCTTTAAATCAGCAAATATTTGCTTAGAGAGATTCACAGCTGAAAAGGCTATCGACACGGGATGAGAACCAATCTCAGTTTCACGCCGAACTCTTTTGGCAACCGAAAAGCTATTTTGGAATAAGCGGTCAAGATATCGCCCTAAGACACCAATTTCTCCCGCGGTTTGGTAGGCGGTTTTAAGTTGACCTAATATCTGGGGCTCTCCGACCAACATAGAATCCAAGCCACAGGCAACCCGCATCACATGTTTAACAGCAGCACTATCGGAGTAGGTGTAAACAAAAGGACGAATATCCTCAGACTTTAAATCCAAATAGTTTCGCCACCAATGAAGAACAGCTTCTGGATCGGTGAAACTACAATACATTTCTGTCCGATTACAGGTAGATAGTAACGCCACCTCTGTTGTCGCTGTGCTCGCGCACAGATCTTTTAATGCAGGTGCAACCAAATGAGGTGAAAAAGCAAGTCGCTCTCTCACTGCAACGGGCGCCGTCTTGTGGCTAACACCTAGCGTAAATAAAGTCATCCCTAAAATTTAGTTCCTTATAAAACTAAAAAAGCACTTATGGAATCTAACCGTTAGTCGATAACTCATTTTGAAGGCCTCTGCCTCGGTTATAGGAACGTTAGTTGTAATTCAACCCTTTCAGGGATGTTAAGGCTCTACTTATGAAGCACGTGTTAACATTGTGTCTCGCCGCCTCGCTAGCTTACTCAGCTCTGAGCTTTGCTGCTGAAGAAGAGCCAAACCCGACATTATACCCTTTATTAGAAGCTGAGATAGCATTAAGCCGCGGACTACCTGAAGTTGCGATTCAAAATTATATCGCTGTTGCCAAAGAAACCCAAGATCCGAAGATTGCGGCCAGAGCGACTGAAATTGCACTCTCAATGGACAAACTGGCTGAAGCCGTTGGACCCGCCATAATTTGGGCAAAAAATGCACCAACAGATATAGAAGCCCAACTTACAGCGATTGCTTTGTTGCTCAAAACAAACCAGGGGACTGAAAGCACGCCTTACTTTGAAGCACTCTTCAAATTGAATGACGCTGAGATGGATAAAGAGATATTGGGACTTTATCGCCAATTGGGAGAAGATGGCGCTGAAAAGGCCCTCTTAAGTGAACTGGAGCGCCTGCTGAAAAATCACCCCAAAGAGTTAACACTTCATTTGGCAATAGCTGAGATTAATCTATTTCAGGGTAATTTACAGGCAACCTTTGATGCTTCATCAGCCGCGTTAAAACTAAATCCGAGTTTGACACGAGGTATTTTAATGCATGGTCAAGCGATGCTCGGTCTTAAAGGGCAAGTGGCAACGATTGATTATCTTGAAACGCAACTCGCAAAATATCAAAAAGATTTTATCCTCAGACAATTTTTAATTGAAGTCCTTCTTGAGCAAGGTCAAACTGATAAAGCAAAAGCACATTTAATCATTTTATCCAAGATGCCAGATATATCACCAAACACTTTATTGCATTTATCTAAAATGGCGATTGATACGGGATGGTATGATGAAGCAAAAGCGCTCCTTCTAGAGGCCAAGAAATTTGACGCACAAGCCGATTCTGCGCATTATCTTTTAGCGCGTCTATCAGAGATTCAAAAAGATACCGAGACTGCAATTAATTGGTATCAACAAGTGAACAATGGTCCTTTTTATATCCTCTCGCATACCCAAGCGAGCTTTTTACTTGCCAATGGTGGACGATTTGAAGAAGCGATATCTATCCTTGAAAATATTGAGCCTCAAACAGACGGCGACTTGATTCGAGTCATTCTGACCAAAGCAGATGTTTTAACGAAATCTAGACAATATAAGAATGCATACGAATTGCTGACGCAGGCACTTCGCAATTACCCGGATGAGATTGATTTCCTCTACGCACGGAGCCTCATTGCAGATAAATTAGGGCAGCTAAACGCTGCCGAAAAAGATTTAAAAGCGATTCTGATACAAGATTCAAACCACATTGATGCTCTGAATGCACTGGGCTATATTTTAGCTGATAAAACAAATCGTTTTGAAGAAGCCGAAGCATATATTACACAAGCCCTAAACATATCACCCAATAATCCTTCCGTGATGGATAGTATGGGCTGGCTTCAATTTAAACGAAAAAAATATGATGAAGCTATCAAATGGCTTAAGATGGCCTTGGAAATCAATCCTGATCCAGAAATTGCGGCTCATTTAGGTGAAGTACTTTGGTATGCGCGTAAAAAAGAGCAAGCCCAAGAAATTTGGAATCAAGCTATTCAGGCCTATCCAAACCACGAGACCCTCATGAGCACCATGAAACGGGTGATGTCATCGAAGTGATACGCGCTAGGTCTTCCTGCTGGAACAAAAGGCACTTGCTGTACTCTGAGTAATATCGATATAGTAGGCACAAAATCGGGTAATTACACACAGTTAATTATGGCAGTAAGCTCACATCCCACTAAACCGCCATTGAGTGACATTAATATCTCAGGCTCCGCTGAACAAAAAGAACTCACTCAACAACAACAGTACGCTCGTACCGGGGCAAAAGAGAAAGCAGTACTCCAAAAAGAAAAAGAAATATTACTTTACCATCAGAAACAAGAAGCTCGCACTGCTGCTATTGACCATCGCCGCATGCATGCTCAAACGAATGAGCGTCGCGACATCAACATACTGAATTCTAAAATTTCCAGAGAGATTCTTAAAAATGTCAGACGACTGCAGACCGAAGCTGATGCCCAAGTCGCGCAGGCTGAAGCAACCAAAACCTCTCAAGATAGAACACATGCTGCAGCGATTCGAGATACTGAAAATCGCTTAGCCATTATGATTGAGAAAATATCTCATCTTGATAAGATGATAATGATTCAAACTGATAAGATTCATCAGTTAGAGCAGCAACACCAGGTTATTCAAGGTGAAGTGATATCCCTAGAGTCAGAATCGAAGCAACATGAAAAACTGCTAGACAGAGAGCATCGCGAAGCAGAGCGTGTGGCAGCTCAAACAATTGAAATACAAGCTGTCGCTGATGATTTTTTAAAAGATGTAGTTATTGAGTCCACAGACTCGGTTGCTGATAAAGCGGCTAAGTTAACTGAATCCTGGAAAGTAGAAATTGAAGCGACAGAGAAAGACATTGAAACAACGGACGCTCAATTGAAGACCCTGACGGACCAAATTAGCGCCTTGCAATCTGAACTTAAAACAGTAAATGACCCGACTCAGCAAGCCTCTATCTCAGAAGCACTTGCCAAGGTGAATGCAGAACATCAACGATTGGATTTTCAAAGAGATTGGCAACAATGGGGATTGATCAGTGCCTATGACGCTTACGAGTCTGCTGGCGACAGATACACTCAAAAGCAAGCCAAAGCCGATCGCACGAGAATCTATCATGCAAAGACAGTTCAGCATATTGACGTACTAGAATCTAAACTACAAGCATTACAGGCTCAGCATGAAGTCAAATCTAAAGCTCTTTCAGATATCAATGCTACGCTCAACGATCATAAAACAGCACTAGAGGCAATGGAAGCTGAGCGAAGCGCTTACCTTGCTCAAAGAGATGAAATAGAATTTAAATTAAAGCAGCTTCGAGAGCAGCATCAGATAGAAATGACTGAAATCGATGCCAGTGATGAATTGGGCATCACACGAAATGAGTTAACATCCGCTAGAGATGCTCTTCTCAAATTGCAAAAGCAGCTCTTAGGGATGACTCAAAAAGCGTTGCCAAACTTTGAAACTAGACTAGAAAATCTCGACAAAAAGATTGAGCGTCAGAAACAACAGGCTCCTCAATCTCCTGAATTGGTTAAGCTTGAGAAACAACGTGTTTCGATTATTTCAAACATTGATAAGACTCAAAATCAAATCTCAAAGAAAGAAGCTGATATTACCGCTCAAGAATCTAAAATTAAAGCGCTTGAAAGTAAATTTGAACTTAAGCTTCACGCGCTTCCTCATGAACCAACTCATCACAAAGGGCTCACGCCTAAATATGAGCTATACCAAGCCTCGCAAAGGGAGGCTGCAAAAGTAGCGAAGGAAACGAGCTCTGAAACAAGGCGCGAGGGGCCAGTTGTCCCTAGAAAGTTCAAATAAAATTCTGGATTTAAACGCTTATAAATTTTTTATGCGCAATGCGCAATCCCTGAAGCACCAGCTCAGGGATAATGACATCAAATATATTTTCTTGTTCATACAAGGATGCAAAAACACCAGTGCCAATTATAATAGGCGCTGTGTTATCAGACATTTCCGATTTGATTGATTTAATAATTTCTTGAATAGCGCCTTTGTGACCATAAAACAAGCCGGATTGAATATTTGCAATTGTAGACTGCCCCATCGCACATAAAGGCTTCACAATACGCACGCGTGGCAAACTTGCAGTATGTTCATTGAGGGCATTCATTTGCATCTGTAATCCTGGAATCATAGCGCCACCCAAAAAAGCCCCTTTATCTGAGATCACTTCAAACGTAGTCACGGCATCTAAATTAATAATGATTATGTCTTTCTTGGGAAATAGGTGCGCAGCAGCAATCGCGTTTGCGATTCTATCCGCGCCTACCTCCATTGGATTTTTATATTTTATCTGTAAACCAGTTTTTACACCCATTTGCAAAATAAAAGGGTCTTTTGAAAAAAATTTATGAATCATTGCACGCACAGAATAATCTATGTTGGGCACAACAGAGCACAAAGCGATGTGTGTGATTTGATGCAACTCGACCCCAACATCACGCAAATAAGATTTTAAAAAAATCCCAAGCTCATCCGACGTACAATCCTGATTACTCGCGCATCGAAAGTTAAAGGTGAGATTTTCATCTTCAAAAAGACCAGCAAATATATGTGCGTTACCAATATCTAAACAAAATAACATATCTCACCTTTTATACACTTCACACCTCATTTTTCCGGGTTTGTTTGTCCGTCCGTAGCTCGCAAGAGCGTATGCAGGTACCCGAAAAATGATCTGTTGTGGGTATAGTACACTCAATGATACAGTTATCAATTAAACGTACACCATTTAACTGAACCGCACCAAACATTCTTCCTTGCCATTGTTTGATATACTCTACAACAAATCCATTCTTGGTGAGCCTATTGGCAATTTCAATTTCATCATTTAAGAGAGATAAGCACTCATACAAAAAAGCGGCCTTCTTTCTGTCACTCGAGCTTAAACGCCCATTTCTGGAACTCATAGCAAGGCCGCTGTTTTCACGCACTGTGGGGCAAGGCACAATTTTAATATCTAAAAAAAAAGCCTCCACCATTGCTTGAATTAAGCACAACTGCTGATAATCTTTTTCTCCAAAGTAAGCTCGATGCGGTTTAACAAGCAACAGGAGCTTCATCACGACAGTCAAAACCCCTTCAAAATGACCCTTACGGTGTTCACCTTCAAGTACTGAGCTAATTGCTTGTTCCTTGACTTGATAATTGTAATTATCATGATACATTTCATCTACATTAGGAACCAAGACATAATCTACGAGCTGAGACTTAGCAATCGATAAATCCTCTTCCAATGTTCTTCTGTAATTTGAGAAATCCTTAATATCATCGAATTGAGTAGGATTCACGAATATACTCAGCACAGTCACTTCGTTTTGAGCTTTCGATCTTTCAATTAAGCTGATATGCCCAGGATGCAGATCCCCCATGGTTGGGACAAATCCAATTTCTTTATCACTCTCAATAGTACTTCGTACATTTTTCCATTTGGACAGCGAGTCGATTACAATCATTATTGAGTCTCATAGCAATGTTCATCTAAATTTGGAAACACAAGGTCTTTCACCTCATTATCGTATTGATTCAAAGCATTTTTGATCATATTGAATCCATCCATGTAGGTTTTTAGAAATTTTGGCTTGAAAGTTTGACATCCTAAAAGATCTTGTAAAACTAGAACTTGACCCGAAGTACAAGGACCTGCTCCAATTCCAATGGTTGGGATCATAAGGCAGTCAGTTATTTCTTTAGCAACACGATGAGGGATACACTCCAAAACAATCGCGAAACAACCCGCATCTTGAAGCGTTTTAGCCTCTTCTCTAATTTTTTGAGCATCAGAAACATCTTTTCCTTGCACCTTAAATCCACCGAGGACATGCATAGATTGGGGTGTTAATCCTAAATGTCCCATAACGGGTATACCGGCATTTACAATATGTGTAATTAATTTTGGATCGACTGCGCCCTCTAATTTGATGGCATGGCTACCCGCTTGCATGATCCGCTCTGCAGCAAACATCGTTTGCTCTAATCCTTTGCTGTATGAACAAAAAGGCATATCACCAACTATAAACTTATTATCAGCCCCTTTCGCGACAGCACTAATATGCGAAGCCATCATCTCTACGGTAGCTGGTAAAGTACTTTTATGACCATGTGATACCATTGCGGTAGAATCACCAACCAAAATACAATCAATATTACTTTGCGATATAATTTTTGCTGACCAAAAATCGTAACATGTGACCATGCTGATTTTTTGATTATTTTTTTTCATTTTTGCAAAATCTAGAATATTCATTGATGACCTCGTCTATAAAAATTAACAAATGCTTTATAAATTCCTTCAAATTCATCTTTCGCTAGCGCCTCTAGGTGTTTTTGGATCGTGACCTCATCGCCACGGGCTAAAGGGCCTGTGATCTTACCTGTAGGATTATTTTCGATATTTCTAAAGGTTTGCTGAAGATACGGCATGGCAACCTGAACAGGAAGACCAAGCGTCTTGCTTAATTCATCAAATATTTTTTTCCATAAAAGGCAGGTAAAATTATTACTGATCACACATAAAGCATGGTAAAAAGATTTTTGAGATTTAGGAATATGATAATACGGGTTAGGAAGCCCTGGTAACATAACTGTAAAAGGCAGACTCCCCTCCTCCAAAATATAAGGGACCGACATATACAATTCTTTTGAATACAGATCATCTGCAAAGCTCATCAGAGGATGAGCACCATATACATCTTGCAATACAAGCTGACCTGAAAAATGAACGAAGGTTTTATCGGAACGGAAAATAGTTTTGGAAAAAGAAACAATCTCATCATCTTTGATAAGCAACAGTATAGGATTGGCGAGCTCAAGGTAAGATTCTAGCTGCCTATGCGTATGGGTTCGTCTCGCCCACTGAATGAATGGTAAATTTAATAAACTAAGATAATGGCAAAAGTGGGTGGCCATTCGACCCGCACCAATAACCAAATAGGGTACCTGTCGCATGGATCAAGTCCTTCCATCTGTAATATACCCCTCACATCTGAATTTTCGGGGTTTGCTTGTCCGTCCGTAGCTCGTAAGAGCGTAGGCAGGTACCCGATAAATCACCTGTTGTGGGTATAGATCATTCTGTCACTGCAAAATGTCAGTGCGATGTGATCCTATACAATTTTTTCCACTGGTTCAAGTCAACAATAGCAAAGCATCAAGTGCCCAGCATTAACTCAACGACTTAAAATCCTGTTGTGGGTATATCATCTAAAGATATTTAGAAGTCTTCAACCAGCTTTTCTGGGGATAATAAGAAAAAACAACACTACCATTTTTAATCGTTTCAATCAGTCGTTTTGAAACATCAAAACTGATAGCAGGACACCCCCAACTTCGACCTAAACGACCCGCATTTTTAAGATAGCGTTCGCTCACATACGGTGCACCATGAATTACGATACCACGAGATTCAGCTCGATGATTAATGCCCTCCTCTAATCCATGTAGGCGCAAACTAGTACCGTGTCGACCTTGATAGGTTCCACCTGTCACAAACACACCGAGGCTGGTTTGATGACTGCCATGAATATTTGAGAAACGTTCGGCATGAGTTAAACCACTGCCTGAACCATGCGCAACCCAAGTATGCAAAAGTACTTTTTTATTACGCAAATCGACGAGCCATAATCTTTTTTCAGTCGATGGCAATGAGTAATCAATAATCGTGAGAAATGGCTTTTTGACTTCGCCTTTTTTTTCAGCATTTTTGTAGGCTTTAACAGCCAAATCAAGCACTTTAGGATTTAGTGCTAAATTTTGATCTAAAATGGATTGTGACTGGCTACTGGATCGAAAATTTTTTAAGAATGCGAAACTATTTTGAGAAACAACGAGACTGAAGATCAAAGTTAGTGCAAGTAAAATATTTTTAGATCGGATCATTTTAATTCTTCCTGCAGTTATCAGGTAAACTAACCCGACAATTAAAAGAACAAGACTATACCAGGCATTTTGATCAAAGTGAACTTTAATGAGAGCCCTAGTGTCAGTTGCGTACCTAATTAAAATAACATATTTTATAGTTTACGGAAGTTTATAGTTTGATAACAAATTTGCGCACTTCAGGTCGTCACATCTCCATACGGGTTCTAGGGCTTATTATTTTGGCTAGTTTACTTAGTCATTGTGCTGCTCCACCTCAGCAACCGGTTCAAACTTTGAATGCTAAACAGCATCCAATACCTGCTTGGGAGCGTCATTATACCGAACTTAAAAATTTACACGCCTGGCACGCTAAAGGGAGATTGGCCGCCTCCAATAGTAAAGAGGGTGGAAGCGCGGCCTTCGATTGGCAACAAGAACATTTGAACTATCAAATTAAATTTGTAGGCGCTTTTGGTGCCGGCTCCGCGATTTTAGTGGGTACCCCTCACCTGGTGACTTTACAAGATAGCCAAGGTAAGTTTAAGCAAGCTCAATCACCCGAAGTGCTTATGAATCACTTAGCTGGCTGGCATATTCCTTTAACAGGTCTTCAATACTGGGTGAAAGGGATGCCGATGCCCGATCAACCGACAAAGACTTTAGACGTCGATACAGAGGGGCGCTTGATCCATCTTGCCCAGTTAGGGTGGGATATTGAGTATTCTGCTTATTCACCAACGCAAACGATCTCATTACCTGGTAAAATCAACCTAGTTAACAATCAACTTAAAGTTAAGCTCGTGATCAAACAATGGCACATTTAACCTTACCCAGCCCTGCAAAGCTCAATCGATTCTTACACATTGTGGGACGTCGAGCGGACGGTTATCACTTGTTGCAGACTGCTTTTCAATTTACTGATTTATGTGACGAAATTCATTTCTCGCTACTGTCGGCGAATACAATTGAGTTGGCACGAGATCTGGAAGGTGTGCCTTATGAAGAAAATCTGATCGTCAAAGCGGCTCAACTTTTAAAAAGAGCAACTAATTCACCGGAAGGTGTTGCTATTTCCGTTGATAAAAAATTACCTCTGGGGAGTGGCCTAGGAGGTGGCAGTTCCAATGCAGCAACCACATTGATTGGTCTCAACGCACTTTGGAAACTAAATTTACCGATTAGTACCTTAATGAAATTGGGCTCTCAATTAGGAGCCGATGTCCCTGTCTTTGTGTACGGGCACGCAGCTCTCGGCGAAGGGATTGGCGATGAGCTCACCGCCATTGAATTAGATGAACCCTGGTGTTTGATTTTAGTACCTCAGTGTCAAATTTCGACCCCAAAACTTTATGCAGATCCCCAATTGACAAGAAACACCCCAAGGCTCACAATGGAGGCCCTCCGCTTAAGAGGGGATTGTGAGCAACAAAGCAGCTTACTCAAGAATGATTTTGAGCCAGTTGCCAGAGCTCGATACCCTCAGGTGGCTGAAGCGCTAGATTGGCTAGATCAATTTGGTGGTGCAAGATTAAGTGGTTCAGGTAGCAGCGTGTTTGCCCTTTTTGAACGTGAAGAGCAGGCAAGAGCCGTTGCAGAACAAGTACCTGAACACATGACGGGTTGGATCGTGAAAACAAAAACGATTTCCCCTCTTGCAAAAAAAGCTATAACCGATAAAATCGCGGATTACAAATGGGGTGTCGCCAAGTGGTAAGGCACTGGGTTTTGATCCCAGCATTCGGAGGTTCGAATCCTTCCACCCCAGCCATTTGAATTACTGCGCGATAGGGTTAGACTGTGCCACAAATGATGATTTTTAGCGGGAATGCAAACCCCGCCCTTGCTCAGCGCGTATCTGATCATTTACAAATTCCGCTCGGATCAGCAACGATGTCACGATTCAGTGACGGCGAAATCATGATCGAAGTTCTCGAAAATGTTCGCGGCAAGGACATCTTCATATTGCAGCCGACTTGCTCACCCTGCAATGATAATCTCATGGAACTTGTTTTATTAGCCGACTGTTTGCGTCGTGCTTCTGCGCATCGTATTACTGCTGTCGTTCCCTACTTTGGGTATGCCCGTCAAGATAGGCGCGTTCGTTCTGCTCGTGTGCCAATATCTGCTAAAGTCGTTGCCGATATGATGTCGGTAGTCGGAATTGATCGTCTACTCACAGTTGATTTGCATGCTGACCAAATTCAAGGTTTCTTTGATATCCCGGTCGATAATGCTTATGCCTCATCGGTTATCGTTGAAGACATTCAAGCACAACAATATCCAAACATGATGATCGTTTCACCGGATGTCGGTGGCGTAGTCCGTGCTAGAGCTATCGCCAAACAATTAAATGATGTGGATTTAGCAATCATTGATAAACGTCGCCCCAGACCCAATGAGACTAAAGTCATGCATATTATTGGTGAAGTGAAGGGCCGCCATTGTGTGATGGTTGATGATATTGTGGATACGGCTGGTACCTTATGCCAAGCCGCCGAAGCACTGAAATTACATGGTGCAGAGAAAGTTGTTGCTTATTGCACTCATGCTGTTTTATCAGGTAGAGCCTTGCAAAACATCGAGCAATCTCTACTAGATGAGCTTGTTGTCACCGATACCATTCCGTTGTCTGACCAAGCCCAACAATGCAAGAAGGTCCGCCAGCTGACTATATCTGGCATGTTGTCTGAAGCCATCCGAAGAGTCAGTACTGCGCAATCGATCATTTCGATGTTTGATTAGTATTCATACCGCTTGTATACCCACAACAGATGATTTTTCGGGTAGGCGCCGAGCGTTCGAGACGCAGGAGTGTACACAAAGTACATGACTGCGATGAGAATCGCGAAGGCAACAACCCCGAAAATTCAGCTGTGAAGGGTATATGAATAACTATTTTCGGGTTTCTGAGAGACCTGCTCTTTAGCATTATGAATATATTCTTCTGATTCCTTTGCTATTCTTCGCTGTGCCAAATAAAACATCAAAGTCTCTGGCTTTTGAGAATGACTTGAACCAACAATTTGCCTCGCTTTACCCAATAAATCTCTTTGAATATCCTCAATTGGGATTAAAGGCGATGATGTTTTAAGTTGTTCAATCTTGACAACAGGGTTGGAGGGGACAAACTCCATATGAATCTCCTCAACAGAGGTCTGAATAGATTTTATGACGAGGTGCATCATCAACGTATCAGAAGGCTCATTTTCACTGTGCTGCAAAAGGATCTCATTTAAACGCTCCAAAGTAGGCGAACGATTTGCATTTACTTGCGCTTCTTTCTTTTCAAAAATTGCTTTAAATTGATCTTGCTGATTGATCGAAAGCGTATGAAATATTTCGGTTTTATGCTGACAAAGCTCTTCAAAATATTCATCTATCATTTCAGAGAAAATGCTCGTATAGCCACGGCTGGCAGCAATCTGGGTCAGAAATAACTTTTTTTGTCTTGATATTTGGTGGCCAAACTCCATACGTAACAGATGAAAAATACCGATCGAATTTGAGATAGTGGCCTCAAAGAGGGCTCTAGAAGGCTCCGTCGTTCCAATTTTTTGATAAAAAAAAGAAAGTAGATCGTGATCTTTTTTATTTCCGTAAGCTTCTAGCATGAATATTTATCAGATAATTTTAGAGCTTTGTGTTGTACGATGGTTGACACCTGAGTTCGGCGCTT
Source organism: Gammaproteobacteria bacterium (assembly GCA_046348545.1). Lineage (GTDB taxonomy): Bacteria > Pseudomonadota > Gammaproteobacteria > Berkiellales > Berkiellaceae > JAXMEB01. The sequence continues at coordinate 412,520 of JAXMEB010000003.1, read as the reverse complement.
TATGCCTCTCTTGCGGGGGAATAAAGCGCGCGGACAACCCTTCTAAAGTAGCAATTTTGCTCTCTGTGCAACGAAGAGAGTTAAAATCTTACTTTAAAAGTTTAGAGGCCTCAGCGATATTTTTCAAATTTTGACCAATTGTTGGCCCGACGTCAGGCAGTCGTTGGGGCTGCTGCCCTGCACTCTTGTAAAGGTAAAGATTAATTAAAGAATTAGTTAGCCATATTGCTCCTGTTGCGATTCCAACAACACCAGTCACCACTGCTGTCGTAACAATAACGCCGCCATGACTAGATTTCGTTTCTTCAATGCTTAGCTCACGCATCATCTATCTCCTTAGCACATTACCTTACATCATAATGAATCAAAAAAATATATATTACAACTAACTAATTTTACAGGTATTTGAGGGCCACAACTGCCCCGGTTTGACTCTCTTTGGTGCAAACAGTTAAAATCCATTTTTTTAGAAAACTAGGTAGTCTCTTGGTCGCAGAGAGATTGCCGCTAACCAGTGGAGCTATCACAATGAGTCACGGTAAATTTGAACTAAGCGCCACAGTAAGAAATGACATGGGGAAAGGTGCGAGCCGCCGCCTGCGTCGATTAGAAAACTGTGTGCCCGGGATTGTTTATGGCGCTGAAAAAGCCGCTCAGCCTATTTCATTAATTGAAAAAGATGTGAAAAAGGCTTTAGAAAATGAAGCATTTTATTCACACATTCTAAAATTGACCATTGACGGCAAAACTGAACAGGTTGTGCTTAAAGACTTACAACGTCATCCTTACAAAGCTCGTCTGCTCCATTTAGATTTCTTACGTGTGAGCGCAACTCAAAAATTACACATGCATATTCCGCTTCATTTTATCAATCAAGAAACCGCGCCTGGTGTGAAGGAAGGCGGCCTGGTATCGCATCACGTGGTTGAACTCGAAGTGAAGTGTTTGCCCGCCGATCTACCCGAATACATCGAGATTGATATGGGCCAATTAGGTATGGATGGAGTCATTCACCTATCCGATGTAAAGCTGCCAAAAGGTGTTGAGCTGATTGCACACGTTGATGAAGAGCATGACACACCGGTTGCGAGCATTCATCGCCTAAGAGCTGCTGTTGAAGAAGAAACAACTGCAGAAGCAGAAGCAGCACCCGGACCAGAAGCAACTGATGCTAATAGCCCGGCTTCTGAAGAGAAAAAACAAAAGTAAGCTATGTCTCCAAAGCTGCAACTCATCGTTGGCCTGGGAAATCCAGGCCAACAATATGCGGCTACCCGTCACAATGTGGGCGTTTGGTGCATTCAATCGCTTTGCAAACAATTGCATGTTGATCTTAAATTAGAGTCAAAATTTAAAGCTAAGATCGCTAAAGTAAATTTAGAGCAGCAAACCATACTCCTTGCAATCCCCACGACCTTTATGAATGAAAGCGGTTTCCCAGTTCGCGCACTCTCTCAGTTTTATAAAATCAAGCCTGAAGAGATGTTGATCATTCATGATGAATTGGATTTACCCACGGGCGTTGCACGCTATAAGTTCGATGGAGGCCATGGCGGACATAATGGATTACGGGATATTTTATTATTAATAGATAGTGCTCGTTTTAATAGACTCAGAATCGGGATTGGCCGCCCAGCACACAAAGATCAAGTCACGAATTATGTATTAAACGCACCGTCAAAACACGATGAACAATTAATAACGGCTTCGATAGAGAAAGCACTCATTGAATTGCCTTTAGTGGTCAATGGCCAAATTGAAAAGGCCATGATGAACTTGCACACCGAAGAGAAAAAATAAGGATCACCATGGGATTTAAATGCGGTATTGTGGGACTCCCCAACGTCGGCAAATCGACATTATTTAATGCGCTCACCAAGGCTGGCATTGAGGCAGCAAATTACCCTTTTTGCACCATTGAGCCCAATGTCGGTATTGTGCCAGTCCCTGATCCGCGCCTTGAACAACTGGCTAAAATTGTTCAACCTGAAAAAATTCTCCCAACGACAATGGAATTTGTAGATATTGCCGGGTTAGTCAAAGGCGCTTCCAAAGGCGAAGGGTTGGGTAACAAGTTTTTAGCACATATCCGTGAAACCGATGCGATTGCACACATTGTTCGTTGCTTCGAAAATGACGATATCATCCACGTTTCCAATCGAATCGATCCCATTTCTGATATTGAAACCATACAAACCGAATTAATTCTGAGTGATTTAGATACCGTTGAAAAAGCCATATTACGAGTTCAAAAACTTAATAAATCTGGCAATAAAGAAGCTGCTGCTAAACAAGCTTTGCTTGAGAAAATCAAAAGTCACATGAATGAGGGCAAGCCAGCCCGCACCTTCCCAATGACACCTGAAGAAAGATTAGGTCTAAAAGAATTTTTCTTCATCACCAGCAAACCAACCATGTATGTTGCGAATGTTGACGAAGTAGGCTTTGAGAATAACCCTTATCTCGATGCGGTGATTGAATATGCAAAAGCAGAAGGTAGTGTTGTTGTACCTATTTGTGCATCCATCGAATCAGATATGGCTGATTTAGCACCGGACGAGCGTATTGAATTTCTCAAAAGCATGGGACTGACCGAACCCGGCTTAGACAGAATGATCCATTCTGGATATCAACTACTAGACTTACAAACTTATTTCACCGCGGGTAAAAAAGAGGTTCGTGCTTGGACCATACCTGTGAATGCCACAGCGCCTCAAGCGGCTGGCAAGATTCATACGGATTTTGAAAAAGGGTTTATTCGGGCTGAAGTGATTAGTTTTAAAGATTTTATTCAATACAATGGCGAACAAGGTACTAAAGAAGCTGGCAAATGGCGATTAGAGGGTAAAGACTATATCGTCCACGATGGCGATGTAATTCATTTCCGCTTTAATGTTTAGAGTTGAGACACTCTAAGAACAGAGTGTCTCTTTTCTTGGTAGTGTAAAGAATTCTGTGTCTGGCGATCTGAATCGCAGCAATCATACTTAAGATATGGTTACAGACACAGGAAACATTAGAATGCATAAAGACCTCAAAGGTATTATAGACGAAAAGAAAATAGCTGAGCTTGCAACCAGTAAGGATGCTCAGGAAGCATTTTTTGGTAAAAATGGATTAATCAAAGAGCTAATCAAAAGCACGCTTGAAAGTGCCTTAAAAGCCGAAATGGCGCATCATTTAGAGGCAACAGCAGAAAGCTCGCCGCAAAATAAGCGCAACGGTACATCGCAAAAGACCGTAAAAGGGGAAAACGGCGAGTTTGAGCTAGAAATCCCACGAGACCGTGCAGGTGAATTTGAGCCGCAGCTGGTTAAAAAGCACCAACGTCGACTTGCTGGCTTAGATCAGAAGATTTTATCCCTTTATGCGCGTGGATTATCTACGCGTGATATACAAGCAGAAATCCAGGACATGTATGGCGTTGAGCTATCTCCCACGCTGATTTCGCAAGTGACGGATAATGTTATGGATGAAGTAAAAGCCTGGCAAAACAGGCCCCTTGACCCACTGTATCCGATTGTATTCCTAGATGCTTTGGTTGTTAAAGTGAAAGAAAACAAGCACATTATCAACAAAGCTGTATATTTAGCCTTGGGTATTAATCAGGATGGCCTTAAGGAAGTGCTTGGAATGTGGGTTAGCCTGAATGAAGGGGCAAAATTCTGGCTCTCGGTACTTACGGAGCTTCAAAACCGTGGCATGAAAGATGTCTTTATATTCTGCACAGATGGTCTTACGGGCTTCCCTGAGGCCATTGAGGCTGTTTACCCTAGGTCAAAAATACAGCTCTGTATTGTGCACATGATTCGTAATTCGACGAAATTTGTGAACTGGAAAGACCGCAAGCCCTTATGCGCAGACTTAAAGAAAGTATATCAAGCCTCTACAATAGACGAGGCTGAAACAGCTCTGCTTGAATTTGGCGAAAAATGGGACAAAAAATACCCAAATATTAGCCAGATGTGGCAGCGGCACTGGGAACATATCACGACATTTTTCGCATACCCAGAAGATATCCGGCGAGTTATTTATACGACGAATGCTATCGAGTCCTTGAATATGACTGTGCGTAAGGTCATCAAAAACAAACGCTCATTCCCATCTGACGAAGCCATGTTTAAACAAATTTACTTAGCTTTGAACAACATAGGCAAAAAGTGGACTATGTCAATTAGGCACTGGGGGCAAGCGATGAATCGATTTGCTATTGAATTCACTCATAGACTATAATCCAAAACCTGTGGCAAAACCACAGGTTTTTTAGTTTGATCGTTCAGACACAAAATATTTTACATACTCCTTTTCTTCGTTATACCCGTCACAGCTGAATTTTCGGGGTTGTTGCCTGCCCCCACTTCGCAATCCTCATGTACTTCATGTACACTCCGGTTCCTCAGGGGATTGGCGTCTACCCGAAAAATCACCTGTTGTGAGTGTACTTTCTGTGTCTATTTTCTTCTTCACATGAATAAGGCTGAACACTAACTCGTGATATCGGCAATAAAGAATAATAAGTTGGGATGGGCGTTACCCTTGGATCGTAAAAAACTACCGGTGAAACGACTAGAACTGCATTTGACTGGAACCCTCTCATATCAGGGTAATCTCTATCAAATTTTTGAATCACCTGATTAAACAATTGAAGCTGACGTATTGTATACCTTTGTGCAATATCTGGATTTGCGATACCCGTCCTCACCACATCAAAATACTCTCTGGCTTCCTCAGGACGTTCAAGAATCTTCAGGGTTCTTGCGTATCTCATTATGATACTCAAATCTGTACATTTTTCCTTTACAGGTTCTAATGTTGCAATAACATCGTTCCATTTTTGAAGATCAAACTCACAAGCTGCTTTTTTATTTCGTATATCCAGTTCATAGTCTTCTAAACTCTTCAGAATTTCAGAACTCAAGCCCGTGCGGTTCTTAACTGTATCTAGATGCAAGAGTATTTTAACAGATTTCTCTACTTTATCAGCCAACGAAAGCTCTTTATCATACATAGACTTTCGAAATTTTTTGTATAATTTCTCAAATTTATCGTAGTCAGCTTTTTTAAAGTCTAAATTTTCTGACAACCACTTGGGAATAACATTAGCCTCAGCAAGCCCGACCTCTTCAGCTGTTTCAGGGTCATCAGTCATGATAGCCTCTAACATTTCCTTTAATTGCAGGAAGCCATCCGTTTCATATGCTTCCCCTAAACTATCGTCAACCATTTCAATTTGTATATTTTTTTTCTCTACCTTTTGTGTTCTTCTTTTTTTAATTTTATCGATTTTTTCATCAGTTCTGACGTCTCCCTTCTCGCCCACTAATATTTTTTCGATCTCGTTTAAATCCAAGCCATCATCATTTTCATCTTGGTCAAGACCTGAATTATAAACTGATTTTAACCAATCAACTGGCGTTTGAGTGATATTACTCGTATTGAGAATATTATTTTTTCTTGATTTTTTCAGGCGAAACATTTTAACCCTTATATAAACTTAATAAAAAAGGCCACAAATATATCAAAAGCTATAAAATTTATCAAAATAGAATACACTGATTTTTTTGAAAAGCCCCAATATAAGTTTTATGACATACATATTTTCCGGAGTATTTCCACGCTTGACAATTAGGCTGTTAATCGCGAAAATCGTTGCTTGAATTTTGGCTATGTAGCTCAGCTGGTTAGAGCGCGGCACTCATAATGCTGAGGTCGGTGGTTCGAGTCCACCCATAGCCACCATTAGTTGTTGCTCTCCGACATCGCTGGCGAATTAGTGAACCACACGCACTACCCTGCTTCAAAGTCAGCTCGGGTCTACCCCAAATGAGCCTACACTTTCCCCCTATCCCTCGATTAGTATAATCTTTCGATGGCGTATACTTTAAAGCGAAGCGAATAAACTATACCCACAACAGATGATTTTTCGGGTAGGCGCCGAGCGTTCGAGACGCAGGAGTGTACACAAAGTACATGACTGCGATGAGAATCGCGAAGGCAACAACCCCGAAAATTCAGCTGTAAAGGGTATAATATACCGACAACAGATGATTTTTCGGGTAACTACCTATGCTCTTACGAGCTTCCGCCTACGTTCTTCGAACTTCGAGCGGACGCGTCGGACGGACAAGCAAACCCCGAAAAGTCAGCTGTGAAGAGTGCAAAAGGGGTACTGGCAGTGATATCACTAGAGCTGGGACTGGCATTTGTAGAGGGATTGGCGCTCATCGCTTCCCCTTGCATCTTACCTGTCCTCCCTATCATTCTATCGACTTCCATTGAGGGTGGGCGATTTCGACCCTATGGAATCATTTTAGGATTTATCCTAGCCTTCAGCCTGTTTGCATTGACAGCTCAAGCGATTGTTAAAATAACAAGCCTCGATCTGAATCTTGTTAAAAATGCTTCTTTAGTACTTTTAGCGATCTTTGGCCTGCTGATGATCCTGCCATCACTCTGGCAACCATTTAGCCGTATGACAGAACATCTTGCCACTTGGAGCACCAGAATCTCTGTTTCAAAACAAAATGGATTTTGGAGTGGTTTAAGCATCGGTGCGCTGATTGGTTTCGTATGGACCCCCTGTGCAGGTCCTATTTTGGCCGCAGTCTTGGTACAAATTATCAGACAAGAAACACACTGGGATAGCACCTTTATGATCTTAGCTTTCTCGCTGGGAGCAGGACTACCCATGCTGCTGATCTCTTTAATAGGTCGAACCCTGGTCAAACAACTGTCCTTGCTTGCTAAATATGGGAATATCATTCGAAAATTACTAGGTGTGATTGTCATTCTATCCGTTGCGTATCTAGCGAGTGGTTTTGATATTGCGCGTCCGATGCCCTCCTCTGAAAAAGTGCTGGAAGGCAACGACAACAAAATAATACACGCTATTGAACCTTACAATGCACCACAAATCAGCAACATAGAAGCATGGCTCAATTCACCCCCTCTTTCGATGGCTGACTTAAAAGGTAAAGTTTTGCTGATTGATTTCTGGACCTATTCTTGTATTAATTGCATTCGAACATTACCTTATCTCACAGCTTGGGATCGAAAATACCGTGATAAAGGATTGGTGATCATTGGTGTGCATTCTCCCGAATTTGCATTTGAAAAAAATATCGAGAACGTTAAAAAATCAATTAAAAAAAATGATATTCAATATCCTGTCGCTTTAGACAATCATCTGACTACTTGGCAAAACTTCAACAATCGTTATTGGCCGGCTCATTACCTCATCGATCAATCTGGGCAAGTGGTTTACACTCATTTTGGGGAAGGCAATTACAGCATCACCGAACACAATATTCAATTTTTACTGGGTCTAAAAAAACAAGCAAACACCTTGCCTGAACCACAATACGAATTTGCGCCGCGAAAAACCCCTGAAACTTATTTAGGGTATTTGCGTATGAGATTTTTTGTAAATCGGAATGCTGTTAAGCCGGATGAAGAGAATGAATTTCATTTTCCGAATTACCTGCCCCTTCATCAATGGGCATTAAAAGGAAAATGGATTATTGAAGGACAACGGATTATTTCAGGCCAAGGTACATCAGGCCTTCGTTTAAACTTCTTTGCCAAAAAAGTATTTCTCGTCCTAGGCAGCGCACATGGGAAGCCTATCAACATCAACGTTCAGCTCAATGGTGAACCTTCTTCGAATCGCCTAATCACGATCCAAGATCATACTTTATATGAGCTTGTTGATCAGCCTAGTACTGGGAATGCTTTACTGGAGATTCAAGTTAACAACGCCGGGCTTGAAGCCTATGCCTTTACGTTTGGATAAAGTATGAAAAGAGCCATACTCCAATTGGGGATCCGAGGTTATCGTTTGCTACAACGACAGCTGAATGCCGCTTCTATTGGTGTCAAAGGATTGGTCATCAATCCTGAAAATGAGATATTACTTGTCGAACATACCTATTGCGACGGATGGTATTTCCCAGGCGGAGGGGTTAAATCAGGCGAAACCCCTTTTGAAGCCTTAACACGAGAGCTTGAAGAGGAAACGGGGGTCATTGTGACGGCACCCTGCGAACTCTACGGGATTTACTACCAAAGCGTCGGCGGAGTCAATGATTATCCCATTCTATTTATTGTCACGACATTTACAACTCGCGCAATCCGTTTACCCAATCTTGAAATTAAACAAATGAGGTGGTTCTCCCTCAACGATCTCCCACCTAATATCACTCCTTGCACGGCACAGCGCCTCAATGAGATCTTCCATAAAGCCCCTCAAAGACCCATTTGGTGACCTTTTATCATCCTAACTCTAACGTTTGTCTCTTATGGGTTGGAAAAGATATCAGAATCAGTAGAATGACATAATAGTCATCTGACTGAATTTCAAGTGTTCTTGGCTCTCCTCTTCCTTCCCCTCCCCCTACCCTGGAGAGGAGAGCATTTTTATCATTTTAGGGCACTCAATTTGTTGCTATGATGAGCTCATGGAACATGAGATCCAATTTGAAACCCGTACCATCGAGGTCCAGCCTGAGATTTGGATTTGGACTGAGACTATTGGCAATCCCGCCAATCCAGCAGTGATCTTATTTGCACCCGCTGGTGGACAATGCATTCAATGGCCAGAGCATTTCTGCAAAGAATTATCCAAACAGTATTTTGTTATTCGCTTTGATTATCGTGATAGTGGCCTTTCTACCGCAATTGATTATCAGAAAACACCCTACGATTTTAAAACGCTATTTGCAGATGGCTTAAGCATCTTAGATGCCTTAAAAATCGAGCAGGCTCACTTTATTGGCAATTCAATGGGCGGCTCTATCATTCAATATGGTGCGATGGCGTTTCCTGAACGCATGATATCCATGACCCTAATGATGGGCTCCCCGCATCATGTCATTCCTTTTGAAATTCTGAAAGGTCGTGCTTCTCATTACTTTAAACTCTCACCACCTCATGAACAATTTATTAGTGCCACTCATGAAAGCGCGAAATCACTCTCCAATATTGATCTATTTCTTATTCGAAGAAACGTCGCTTTAAAAGCAGGCTCTTCATTACCAGGGAGTCATTTCGATCGACATTACTGGTATGAATTAGAAGAAGAAATATTGAAGCGATCAACAAACCCAAACACATTAAGTAACCAATTTTCTGCACAACTACAACATCCTGAAAACCGACTCAATGCATTGCAGGAAGTTCTAGTTAAAACTTTAATTATTCACGGGCCACTGGACGCAGTGTATCCAATGGATCATGCTGAAGCGATGGCCAAAGCGCTACCGAATGGAAAATTACTGATGATGCCCGACTTAGGTCATTGTTTTGATCCATTTTATGCACTCAAAATCGGTCAGGCCATTATGAAATTTTACGAAACTTGAGTTAAATGGATGAGGGTGGTATTACCCTCATCCAAGGCGTCATTAGCTGTTGTTTACAACTGTGCCGCCTTTGCTGGTGCATTCTTCAGCAGAAGTAGTATTCACCCAACCTTTGCCTTTGCACTCATTTTGACCTTTGCAAGCATTTGCAGCGGTCTTACATTCGCTGGTGCCCTTACAAGCGTTAATACCCATGCAAGGTACTTTAGCTTCTGTACCAGCAGGTTCGCCAGCTACTACAACGCTAGAAGCGAATAAGCTAGCTGCAGCCAATGCTAAACTTGCACCTAATAATTTTGTTGTCTTCATGTCCATTTCCCTAACTTTAAAGTTACTTAATCAACACATAAAAAAACCCACAGACAATCACGTGTATTACCGCAGGTTTCTATTGGTAGTTTTAGCACTGAAAAATTATATAATCAACTGACTGACAAAATATTAGAGAATGCACAAAACTTCAATGCCTTTTAGCCTGTCCTATTGGGAAGAGAACTATTGCTTTAAGCAGACAATAGGCGCATATGCCCCAATCAGAACATCAAAGCTTAAAACATCAGCTGATTAACATCGGAATGGCAGTTTTTTTTAATACTGAAGGCGCCAAATGGGGGCAAAAATACACGTCTAGCGAAACACTTAAAGAAGCTATTATTCTGACTATCCATAACAATAGTGCTCTAGAAGAAAGTGATAAGGCTAAACTTCTTGAGCTGGCTTCTCGTTTAAAAGCTGTTCCAGATGAGGAGCGGTACGGCACCTTGAAATTCATGTTGCCTGGCCTGCCTTCTGACAGCATCATCCGCTTTAAACGACCCGACGCTCAAGATGTTCCTCACACAGAAGATTTTTTAGCCAGACTTCAAGGACAAGCCAATGCGGCGCGACGCCTGCTGGCCGAGAATACAAATCTCAGTATGGAGAACCAGGTCATCATTAATCAACAAATTGACGAGTATTTAGAACGAGCAACTCGCGATATTTTCGAACACTGCACATTAGACCCTGCATCGATGCCAACACATCGATTGGATAATGACGATCCTGAGAGTAAACAAAAACATATCTATCTAAAAGCCCAACAAGAGAAAAGTGGATTTGTGATTCAAAAGTTTTCAGATTGTTTAGCAGAGGTGTTGCTTGAAAATAAGGTCGTCAAAGTCAAGGGCAAAAAAGGATTTTTTAAATCTGATGATAGTGACACATTTAAAAAACAAGTCATTAAAAATCAAATCTATCTCAAAGAAACTGAGTTAATGTCTAAACAACGTGCTGAATTAGTCGTCGTGCGCCCTATTCGAGCTACTCAGCAACCTCATATTGCGGTGAGTATTGTGCCCCCTGTGGATCCTGAACGTACAATATCGTCTGCCAAAAAAGACGAACAAGGGCTTGCTAACTTCGTATCGTCAGAAAACTGGGTTGCCGATAGCGAGGGAACAATTGTAGAAAAACGCCCACCTAGTCTACGCTCTGCATCTTTAGTCCCTCAAGATATCTTTTTTGATGCCAAACATGATGATCTTATTCGCGAAGTCACCAGAATGAATGCACGGCATCACCTCCTCCCTGCTCTCGCTGAAATCGCAAAAAATAACCCAGAGAATAAAGAGAAAGGATCTCAAGAGAATCCGATCGAAATCAATTACACGCTGCAGACACTATTATCCCCCATGATGGAGTATCTTGACAAAAAGAATACAGCCAACCCGGATTATCTCCAAGTCACCGCTATTCGTGATGCCCTAAACGAAATAGCCGATCGTCCGATTGAAATTCTACCCGGTCAATTTGTTAAGCTGAATGTGAATTATCTCAATAACGGTTGTAACCTTGGCCGCGGGGCTGCTAGCCTAGAAGGCGATCTCAATGCAAAAGCCTTTAATCAAATTGTTGAAAAAAATATTTCTCTCTTTAATGGAGAAACTTTCAAAGCACCTATAAATGAATTGTTGTCGAAAATCCCTAATTTCAGTCCCGAAGAACAAGGTCAGCACCATGTAAAAAAAGATAATTTGATTGCAATTTATAGGATACTTGATAGTCCTGAGCATCAAATGAATTCAAAGGAACATGCTAGGCTCACCGAACTAGAGGTTAAACAAAAAAGACACAAGTCTGAGAAATTCCAAACCCCTGGTCTCAGCGACGCTGAGGAATTGGAATTAGAATCACTCCGGATAGAAAGAAATACAATCATTGCGGCCCGCGCACCACTGGAAACCGCTGCACGAGAGTTAGAAGCTGAAATAGAACAGCTGCACGTGGCGCTGTACCAAAAACGGATAAAATATTTTGCTGAAAACAGAAATACCTTGTCTGAAAAGATTAAAGAATTAGAAGTTCAAGATGGTTCACGAGCTGTCAATCACTTACGTGCGTTTGAGCAATATATTCAGCTCACGACTATCGGTTATGATAACGTAGCATTCCGACTTCTTGAAAAAAAACTCGGGCATAACAACGATAATAACAAACGAAATTATCAGGTCCAATCTGCGTTGCATCTTCTTTGCGATTATATGGGAGATATTCATCATAAAACCTGTAAAAGTGGTAAAGACCGAACTAACTCAGCGGAGGAAATGGAACAAGCACTACATCAAGCCTCGGTAATCATGGGCAACGTGCTGCAGCTCTCTCAAGATGAGCGTTGGGAACAAGATAAGAATAGGCAACTATTAATCTCGCTTTATAATGAAGGCTACATGCATGGTAATGGTAATTACATTTGCGGACAAAACATGCCCCCTGGCGCTCAACAAGTTTCCTCAGGCGATATTCCAAGTGATATCGATGTCGACGTCTGGAAAAAGACGCTGGCTGGTTTTCAGAAGGCGGCTTACAAGGGTGATCATTTAGATAACCCTAATCTGATCCCTAATAGTCACCTGAATGGTAATCCCATATCCCATGCAACTGAGCATGCGCCCCGTTTATCTCAAAGTCTTCGACATTTGGGTCATTTTATACATGCGCTGGATCAAAGTCATCAAGGTTATGAGGGACAATCAATCCGGCTGAACACAGAGCCCAAAAAATTGGTCAAAGACAGTGACAATCCCGAGAACTCAGTACCTCAAATTCAAAGCATCATTAAAACACAAGTTCAATTTGAAAATCAGAAAAAGGAAATAGCCAAAATTCGAGAGCATGTTCAACTGATGCAAGATATGACCCTTAAAATGATATTACTTGATCATCAATATCGGCACTTGCCAAATGACATTTCGGCTGAACAGCGCTCTGAAATGGAAGGGATAAAAGAAAGACTTTCTACAACATTAAACAATGCTTATCAAGAATTACAAAATTTCAAATCTAATCCATTGTATGAGAACACCGATTACATAGCGAGATTTAAAATACTGGAGATGTATCAAGAAGAAATATTTAAAAATCCTAAAGTCGGTTTAAGGAAACTTCAATCTAAACTCTTAAATGCTGAAGCACTTATCAAACTCTTAAAAATACCTGACACCCATCCCCCAAAAATCACGCCCCAGAGAACGCTTAATCCGAGGGAAGAAAAAAAATATCTTGTACAATACGATAATCAAACCCCTTCATTAACCCTCACGCAGCGAATCATTCCTAAAAATCAGCAGACTGAACTCATGGTAACCGCTCAAACGAATAGAGAGCAAACAACACTAGATGAGGGCACGCTGGATCATCTCGTGAAAATTGCTCAAAAGATCTCTGGTAGCAGTCCAGACAAGCAGATTGAAGTGATTGCCCCCAATGAGCAACAAGCGATTCACATTGCGATCGCCCTTAGAACAGCAGGCATTAAAATTAATTTAGATAGCTTTAATAATGGCAAAAACAACGTCGCTTTCAGCGAAGAAGCCCGAGCTGAAATCAGCCCTAGTGTCACATCTGAGCCCGCAACAAATCATCCGGTGATCTTCAACACTCCGAAGAAGAAACCTACTCTCCCACCCCAAGCTACTGATAAGCCACCTCGCGAACCACCATCCACCAGAAGAAAGAGGACGCTATGATAAAGCCCTTTGAAAGTATTTGGGTACACTCCTGCGTCTTGAACCCTCGGCGTCGTTGCCTTGCTGAAGCTCAAAGTGCGTAGGCAGGTACCCCAAAAATCATCAGTCGTGGGGATATCAAAAATGCGACTCAGCATAAAAGATCAAGGACCTTGTATCTTGCGCATCTTGAGGGGAGGCTCCTCAGACTCGGTATTTGTTCTTTCTAAACAGCTCTGATATTGGGTAAGGATACAAGGACTCTTGTCTATTTCATATGTTGGGGACGTAGGGTCATCGATATCTTTAAACACCGATCTCGCTCTTGCCCTGAGAGTACCTGCAGACACAGCTTCCAGTCGAACCTTTCGACCCAATAAGTCCGTAAAGTTTATAAATTTAATACGATTTCAGCTGTGAAGGGTATACACGCCAAACAAATGATTTTGCCGACAGGCTCTACTCAGAAGAGTAATTCGACTAGCTAGAGATGGCTGTCACTCGAATGCGGTTCACTCGAATAGAAAATTTCTATATGGCTATAGATTTTAAGCACATGACGCTTCAGTAACACTCTGTTAAAGCCCTTCTGAAGTCGTGTTAAAATAGGTTTTATTTTTAGAATTTAAGTTAGTAGTAAAGTTTATGTTAAGACAGGTTTACATTGAAACTTGGGGTTGTCAGATGAACGAATACGACTCCAAGCGTATGTACGAGTTATTAGAAGAAACCCATTGTTTAAAGCCGGCTGCTTCCCCCGAAACGGCAGATGTTCTCCTCATGAATACTTGTTCGATACGAGAAAAGGCACAAGAAAAAATATTCTCGATGCTCGGCGAGTGGCGTCCTTTAAAAGAAGCGAATCCAAACATCATCATCGGGGTTGGTGGATGTGTGGCTAGTCAAGAAGGCAGCCACATTAGGCGACGTGCGCCCTTTGTTGACATTGTATTTGGGCCACAAACCCTTCATCGTTTACCCGATATGATCAAAGAGGTTAAAGAATCTCGTAAACCCGTGATGGATATCTCATTTCCTGAAATTGAAAAATTTGATCGCTTACCCGATCCGAAAGCGGAAGGTCCGACCGCACTGGTTTCTATACAAGAAGGTTGCAGCAAGTATTGTGCTTTTTGCTGCGTCCCTTATACACGCGGTGAAGAAGTCAACCGACCATTTGATGATGTGATTGGCGAAATCGCTCATCTTGCAGAACAAGGTGCCCGTGAGATTACATTGCTGGGGCAAAATGTAAATGCTTATCGAGGTCCAAGACACCAAGGCGATATAGCGGATTTAGGATTGTTAATTCGATATATGGCCCATATCCCTGGCATTGAGAGAATCCGTTTTACGACCTCACATCCTGTTGAATTTTCAGATTCGTTGATTGAGGCGTATCGAGATGTCCCTCAACTCGCCAATCATTTACACTTACCCGTTCAAGCGGGTAGCGATCGCATCTTAAAACTCATGAAAAGAGGTCATACCATCGCAGAATATAAAGCAAAGATTGCAAAGTTGCGTGCAGTACGCCCCACTATTTCGATCAGCACCGATCTGATTGTAGGCTTTCCTGGTGAAACTGAAGCAGATTTTATGGAAACCCTGCAATTAGTCCAAGATATTGGTTATGATCAGTCCTTCAGCTTTATTTACAGTCCCAGACCCGGAACACCTGCTAGTTTGATGCCCGATCCGGTTTCCTTGGAAGAAAAGAAAAATCGTCTACAACGTTTGCAGAGCCGCTTAACACAACAGGCGAGACAAATCAGCGAAAGTATGGTTGGAACAGACCAAACCATTCTAGTAACTGGTGTTTCAAAGAAGAATATACTCGAATTATC
This sequence comes from Gammaproteobacteria bacterium, assembly GCA_046348545.1. Classification (GTDB taxonomy): domain Bacteria; phylum Pseudomonadota; class Gammaproteobacteria; order Berkiellales; family Berkiellaceae; genus JAXMEB01. Next base: position 397,328 of record JAXMEB010000003.1, on the reverse strand, counting down.
AGGCCGAACAGAAAACAACCGTGTGGTTAATTTCTCAGGAGGACATCCTAAGTTGATTGGTCAATTCGTGAAGATACAAATTACGGACGTCCTAACAAACTCCTTGCGAGGACAATACTTACCGTTTATGCTTTAGGTGTGAGAATTCTATGTTGGAAGAAGTCGTAAGCGCTGATTTGAAAGACAAAATTGAGACTGCTGAATTTACACTCACTCCATCCGACAATCGTCGACTCATGAGTTTGTGCGGAAGATTTGACGAGCATCTACGCCAAATTGAAAGGCGCATGCATATTGAAATCAATAATCGTGGATCACATTTCCAGCTCATTGGTGCTGAGGAAAAAGTAAAAGCAGCTCAAACATTGCTTACACAATTATATGCAGAAACCAAAAGTAAAGAAGAGCTCACACCTGCCAAGGTCCATTTATACTTACAGCAAGCTGAAAAGAAATTTGACGCCAAATCAATTCCTGAAATTGTTCTACCCAATGAAATTGCTATCCGTACTAGACGTGCAGTTGTAAAAGCCCGTGGTGAAACACAAACTGACTATGTGAGAAATATTCAAAGCCACAGTATTAGTTTTGGCATTGGCCCTGCGGGTACTGGTAAAACTTATTTAGCGGTTGCATGCGCTGTTCAGGCACTGGAAGCCGAACAAGTCGCCAGGGTCTTACTGGTTCGACCGGCTGTTGAGGCTGGTGAGAAATTAGGATTTTTACCAGGAGATATTTCTGAAAAAATCAATCCCTATTTACGTCCCCTTTACGATGCGCTTTATGAAATGATTGGCTTTGAAAGACTCAATAAATTATTAGAGCGCCAAATTGTCGAAGTTGCGCCCCTAGCCTACATGCGTGGTCGAACTTTAAATGATGCTTTTATTATTTTAGATGAAAGTCAAAACACGACACCCGAGCAAATGAAAATGTTTTTAACACGCATTGGATTTAACTCAACGGTTGTCGTAACAGGTGATATCACGCAAATTGACTTGCCCAAACATCAAACTTCTGGATTAGTACAAGCCATTCACATTTTAAAAGGAGTGAAAGGCTTAAGTTTCACCTACTTCAAACCCTCTGATGTCGTGAGGCATCCGCTCGTGCAAGGTATTATTGAAGCATACGATCGATTTGATGCAAAACATAACCCTCGCAGGGGGGACAAGTGAGTATCGATTTAACCGTTCAAATTGGAGCCGACTTGTCCGTGCGACCTTCTGAAGCTGAGCTTATCACTTGGGTCGAGGCGGTATTAGATCCTGAACACCAGGATGCAGCTCTCTCTATTCGTTTCGTCGATAGTGAAGAAATGAGACAGCTGAATAATCAATTTCGTGGCAAAAATAAACACACAAATGTCCTTTCCTTTCCAAATTCAATGCCGCCTGAATTAAGAGATGCGTACCTGGGAGATATTGTAATTTGTGTACCCGTCATTGAAATCGAAGCGACTGAGCAGGATAAAGATCCAATGGCACACTATGCGCATATGCTGGTCCATGGTATTTTGCATCTTTTGGGATATGATCATCAGGCAGAGGATGATGCAAAGATCATGGAAAGCATTGAAGTTAAGATCTTAGCTAATCTTGGTTACCCTGATCCTTACGGAGTATAAAGCTTTTATGGCCAGTGATGATGAACTGCAGAATAAGCGCTCGTGGCTAGAGCGTATTAGCTATGCGCTATTAGGTGAACCTAAAGATCGAGAACAGCTGGTTTCCTTACTACGAGATGCAGAACAACGAGAACTCCTCAATTCAGATGCCCTGAGTATGATTGAAGGGGTTCTTCATGTTTCTGAAACACGAGTGAGCGACATTATGATCCCCAAAGCTCAAATGGTGATCATGGAAAAAGAAAAACCTTTTCATGAGTTGGTTAAGGTGATCATCGAATCAGCTCACTCTCGTTTTCCGGTGATGTCTGAAAGCCATAATGAAGTGCTGGGTATTTTGTTAGCGAAAGATGTGATTGCTTTTCAAACTGCGGTTGCTAAAGAAGAATGGGACAGTAAATTTAATTTAAAAGATTTAATCAGGCCTGCTGTATTTGTACCTGAAAGTAAACGGCTAGATATCTTATTAAAAGAATTCAGGAAAAGCAGGAATCATATCGCGATTGTCGTTGATGAATATGGCAGCATTGCAGGTCTTGTGACCATTGAAGATGTGCTTGAGCAAATTGTGGGTGACATTGAAGATGAACATGATATCGACGAAGATAATTATATCCGAAAGCATTCCAATAATCGTTTTTCTGTACAAGCCATCACGCCCATAGATGAGTTTAATGAATATTTTCGCACTAATTTCAGTGATGATGAATTTGATACCGTAGGGGGCTTGGTGCTACAAGCCTTTGGTCATTTACCCAAACGAGGTGAAATCGTTGAGCTCAATGGTTTCACTTTCAAAGTCCTAAAAGCCAACAATCGTCGTATACAATCTCTAAGTGTGATAAAACCAAATATACCCTAAATCAGCAGTTTCGCCACTTAGTTAACATATACCCACAACACATGATTTTTCGGGTAGGCGCCGAGCGTTCGAGACGCAGGAGTGTACACAAAGTACATGACTGCGGTGAGAATCGCGAAGGCAACAACCCCGAAAATTCGGCTGTGAAGGGTATATACCCACAACAGATGATTTTTCGGGTAGGCGCCGAGCCCTTGAGCAACCGGAGTGTACACAAAGTACATGAGGATTGCGAAATGGGCGATGGCAACAACCCCGAAAATTCAGCTGTGAAGGGTATACCATCCGAGCACACGTGGTGTGCGCAGAGGCTGGGATGAAGTGGCGAACCGCCTGTAAATATCTAGACTGTTCAGCTTTTTACACAACCTAGTCATAAATAAATCATACATTATGGAAAATGGGTTGATTTTCAGCCATAATTCTGATAAAATGCCTTGACAAAATCACCTATACCTTGAATAAATGGGTTGATTTTTAACCATATCATAAAGCAACCCCATGAAAAGACTGATATTTATCGATTTACTTGCATGGCGAAATTCCCCTACGCGCACCCCAGTATTATTACGAGGGGCAAGACAGGTTGGAAAAACCCATGCTGTGAGACAACTTGGAAAAACATTTCACAGTTTTGTCGAAATCAATTTTGAGAAAACACCCGACCTTATAAAATTATTTGATCACGATCTTGATCCAATTAGAATTATCAGAGAATTATCTATTCTGATTAATAAAAAAATTGAACCAGGCAAAACATTACTCTTCTTAGATGAAATCCAAGAGGCCCCAAAAGCAATCACCGCTCTACGATATTTTTATGAAGAAATACCAAATCTTCATGTTATTGCAGCGGGGTCTTTAGTCGATTTTGCTATTGAACAAGTCGGCATACCGGTAGGTAGGATTAGCTTTTTATACTTATATCCCATGTCATTTATCGAATATCTGCATGCAAAAGGTTTTCAGAATTTGGCTATTGAAATTCTAAACCATCAGCCCTCGAACCCAATTAATGAAGCAATTCACAAAAAAGCTATCCGATTACTGGGAGAATATATAGCGATTGGAGGAATGCCTCAAGCTGTTCATCAATGGATCATGCATGAGAACTTACATTTTTGCACCGACGTTTTAAACACAATCAAAAATGCATACGAGCAAGATTTTTCAAAGTATGCTAAAAGACATCAGATCAAATATGTTGAATTATTATTCAAACAAATACCAGGAATTATTTGCCAGCATTTTAAATATTCCATGATAACAGATTATCGTAAAAGAGAACTTGAACCCTCTTTACATTTACTTGAAAAAGCGGGCATTGTGCATCAAATTATACAAAGTCACGGTCAAGGTATCCCCCTTGGTGCACAAGCAGATTTAGGAAAATTTAAATTAATCATGCACGATGTTGGCTTAAATCAAGCCATATTGGGGATTCAGCCAAAAGATTGGATAGTATCTCCCACAACCGCTCTCTTCAATCAGGGCAACATAACCGAAAGCTTTGTTGGACAAGAATTTTTAGCATACGCTAATCCTACTGATAAGCAAAAGCTATATTATTGGCATCGTGAAAAAAGAGGCAGTAACGCTGAAATTGATTATCTAATAACCCATGCCCAAAACGTGATCCCTGTTGAGGTCAAAAGTGGCCACGGCGGCAGCTTGCAAAGCATGCGGTTGTTTTTACAATCTCACCCACATACGCCCTACGGGATTCGGTTTTCTATCCATAATTATTCGATTTTTGACAATATCCATTCATACCCAGTCTATGCCATTGCCGCAACTCTAGATAATAGAAAACGAATTTTAAAATTTTTACAAACCGCTGAGAATAATGTGTCATGATTAATACCTTTCTAAAACGGATTTTTCCTTTTGCACTGCAACTCTTAGCTGGAGTTGCAGTCCCTCTTAGCATGGCTCCTTTTGATTGGCATGTCCCCGTCTTTGCGGCACTCGCTATTTTCCTATATGGGCTAGAAGGTCAACCTCTAAAACGTTCATTTGTCTTGGGCCTTTGTTTTGGCCTAGGGCTATTTGGTGTGGGTGCTTCTTGGATTTTTGTGAGCATTTATCTCTATGGCAATACGGTTCCTGCGGTTGCGGTGACCATCACCGCTTTATTCGTACTCATCCTATCACTCTTCCCAGCCCTCACCGCATTGATATTAAATGCGCTCTCCCCGAGACTAAAATTGAGTCGGAGTTTATTGATTTTCCCAAGTCTATGGGTGGGAATGGAATGGGTTAGGGGCACTTTATTCACCGGTTTTCCCTGGGCCTACATTGGTTATAGCCAGTTTAATATGCATCTTAGCCAATTCGCACCCTTAGGGAGTATTTGGGCTGTATCCTTTGCCACGGCACTCATGGCAGCCCTACTGTACGAACTTATTACCTATTTTCGCAATCCACATCGAAAATGGATTCAAGCTATCCCTGTTTTTTCCCTGATTATTCTGGTCTGGGGTAGCGCTGTCTATCTAAAAGGCAAAAATTGGGTTTTGGCGATTGATCCGCCCTTAGATGTCGCCTTAGTCCAAGGTAATATTGAGCAATCGATGAAATGGGACGCCGGTCTTGCGAATCAAATTCTGCAAACTTACTATCAGCTGACGCAATCTCATTATGACGTCAATTTAATCATCTGGCCTGAAACCGCTGTGCCTTGGCCCAAAGCCCTGGCTAAAGATTTTCTGGAACTCTTACATCGAGAAGCTCAAGTCCATGGCGTAGGACTCATTACTGGACTCCCTGAAGAAGCAACCCATCACAATCAATACTACAATGCGATTATTGCCCTAGGTTTAAGTCAAGGTGAATATCGCAAGCAGCACTTAGTACCTTTTGGCGAGTATGTTCCGCTTGAGAAATGGTTAAGAGGCCTCATCGGATTTTTCAATCTGCCAATGTCTAGTTTCATTTCAGGACCCATCAATCAACCTCCCATCCAAATGGGGAAATTTAAAATTGCGCCGACCATTTGTTATGAAATTGCTTACCCCGAATTGGTTCGCAATCAAGCCAAGGATGCCGATATTCTTTTAACGATCAGTAATGATGCTTGGTTTGGCACCTCGCTTGGACCTCACCAGCATCTACAGATTGCTCAATTTCGTGCGCTTGAGACTGGAAAATTTCTCCTCCGAGCAACCAACACAGGTTGGACCGCTTTAATTAACCCAGAAGGGTATATTTCAGAACAAATTGAACGCTTCCAACCAGGTGTTCTGCGTGGCACCGTTAGAGCAACGGTTGGCGAAACACCTTGGATGACCTATGGGCCTAGACCCGTGTTCTACTTCATTGGGTTATGGTTTATCTTTGGCTTGGTTCATCAGATCTGGTTGAAAATTCAACGGCGGTGAAAGTGGTCAAAAAATTAACCACTTTCGTCGGGATCTGGTCAAAAATTTTACCTGTTTTCTCGATGCTGTAAATATACTCACAACAGATGATTTTGCGGGTACCGGCCTAGGCTCTTACGAGCTTCCCCCTACGTTCTTCGAACTTCGAGCGGACGCGTCGGACGGACAAGCAACCCCCTAAAAATTCAGCGGTGAAGGGTATAGCCACTACATCAACAGTCGCGACGGCTTCATGTCTTGAGCTAATGGTACTGTAGCGGTAGATAACTGTTCACTATTAGAGCTCGAATTTAGAACCGGTGCAGAAACTGATTTAAAACCAGAAAATCTCGGCAAAAATGATTTACCATGCTCAGGACATCCTATAGGATATCGCGGCTCCTCTCGGAGATCATTGGACCTATCTTTTTGAATATCAAATTCTTTCAAAATTGCTTCACGCGCTTTTGGTGTTGGATTTGAAAACACAATCATATTATTTCGCTTCGTTTGAAGCACATGATCAGCACCTTGATTTAATTCTAGTGCGTCAATGAGATCGCGCAGATTGTTAATTTTTACTCCATTCACTTCTGTCAGGATCTCTCCACGATGCCTCAATAACTCTCGCGTAGACTCTGTCGCCAAGACTTTATTAATCAAAATAATTTCTTGTCCAGGCTCTTTTTTACCTTTCATCAAATATTTTCCAAGACCGCCCCCGCCCCAACATTGACTGATGAAGTTATCCGTCACTGGCATAAAGACCAAGCCACCATGAATATAAAAAGTCGGTGCTTTATCAAATTCACGTTGCGAATATTTGGTCGTATAAGCACGAAACGAAAGAGGGATATCGACCGTCATCGGTGCTCCATTTCGAATGAGCGATGCGCTAATTTTATCCCCAATCTGCTTTTGATTCACCAGATGCATAAAATGAATACGCTTACTAAAATCCATTTCGACGGTTGCATCATTTTTGATTTCTACACCATCCAATGCTAGCAAAACATCGCCTGGCTCTAAAATACCATAAACCGAAGAGGTTGCATCCACTTGCTTGACCCGAATACCAGTTTGCTCAGGCTCCATCTTTAAATAGTGTCTCAAAGGTTCACTTTCCAGAGTCTGATACTGAAATGCCAAGTCTGGAAAACCACGATAGAGATCATGTGACACATAATCCCTCAAGAAATGTTCTATAATCGGCGGCGGGATAATGTATCCTAGGCCTTCACCCGCTCGACTGCCTTGAAAAGCCATTCCAATGATTTTGCCGTCTGAAATAGCAGGTCCACCGCTATTCCCTGGATTAATCGGCGCACTCACTTGCGTTTGCAGTAAACGTACATCTGAATGTACATATGAAGAAACTTCAATCCGCGAAACAGCGCCATCTGTGATACAAAGCTCTTCGCCTCCAATAGGAAATCCAAAGACCTGAACATTTTGACGCATTTTAGGCATCTCACCTAAAGGTAATGCTTCTACGTGCTGCCAAAAGGCGGGATTATCGACTTCAATAACCGCAATATCGCAATCATGATCTACAGTTTTGACTCGAGCTGTATAGCGATCAGCGCCATCCGCTAAACGCACTTCTAAGAGGCACGCCCCATCCACCACGTGGGCATTAGTGAGTAGGCATTTTTTTCCTTCATACTCAACCACATATCCTGAACCACTGCTGGCGGATTGTGTGGGAGACTGCCAAGGGTTCATATAATCATATTCTTTCGAGTGTGTGTAAACTTTGAATACTGAATTTTGATACCGCTCTTCTAGTAGTTTCGCATCTTGCATCGTTATACCCTCTGATTTGTCAGGCTACTTATTCCACGGTAAAATTAAATCTCTCATAAGGTAAGGGATAAAATCTCAAACCACAGTAAGGATTACGGGATAAGGGACTAGAGTATGAAGCGTTTTTTGATACTTGTTAAATTCACTTTATGTGCCTTATTTTTTTCAGTTACTGCCCGCGCTGAATTGCTGAATCCTCAAGGAGGACAGCCCTTCTTAGCATGGGATGCTGAAAATCTAGATGAATTACCTAAAAATTTTAGAACCACGCGCGATGATTTCAAGCTGCCACCTGGCACGTTTCTTTCATTAGAGGGCCTCAAAAATTTACAGGCTTCTGGTAGTGGTCAATTCGCATTTAAAAGTCTGAAAGTTGCCTTAACTCAGATGACTCTACCGGTATGGGTTGTGGATCTGAGACAAGAATCCCATGGCTTTATTGATGGGAGACCTTTCACGTGGTATGCGTATGAAAATCGTGGCAATGAAGGTAAAACAGCTGAGGCTATTGAAGCAGAGCAAGCCTTAGCACTCAAACAGGTCAAAACTGAACGTACCTTAACGATTCACACCATCACAGATAAAGATGCGGGGCGCGTCTATGGTGCGACTCAAGAAACCATTGAGCCCCAAAATGTGCAATCTGAAAAAGAGCTGATTGAGGGCTTGGGCCTTCATTACATTCGATTTTATGTACAAGACCGCCACGCACCCGATGATAGCGAAGTTGATCGTTTTGTGAGTTGGGTTCAAAGCCTACCTTCGAATACTTGGGCTCATTTCCATTGTCGGGCAGGTAGTGGTCGAACCACAACTTTTATGGTGATGTACGATATCCTTAAGAACGCAAAGATTGTCCCACTTCAAGACATTATCCAGCGTCAAGCTTTGATAGGACCTAAAGATTTATCAAAAATGCCAAAAAACGGTCCCGATTGGAGACGGGTAGCCGCTGAAAATCGAGTCGCGTTTATAGAACAATTTTATGAATATGCGAAATCACCCAACGGGTATCCTCAAAAGAGTTGGCGTGAGTGGAAAGCAGCACATTAAGCCGCTGTCGGGAGAACGGTATCGATATTGGGGCCTGCTCGTCGTTTACGAATACGCAAAAGGTAAATCGGCAGGCCACTCACCACAAACAGACTGGCACACAGCAAAATTTTAGCCGGAGTTTCACAAATCACCCAACCGCTGAAACCTAACGATAAGAAGCCCGCGCCCCATTTCCACAAAGCGCCATGCTTAGGTTGCTGCCATAAAAGCTTCAGATAGGCTAAACAAGACACAATATAAACAAACATGAAAGCAGTCACTGAGAAATCAATGATGGTATGTATCTTATCCACAAGACTAGCATTCTTCGCCATGACTAAGAGTGGGATGGTGCCAACACAGCTTATCAGTAGAGCATATACCGGTGCCCCATGCTTATTTTGCCGTCCAAAGAATTTTGGTAATAAACCATCTTGCGCAATCCCTAGGGCGATTTGGCCACTGGCTAAGGTCCATGCATTGACTGCACCAATACAAATGATGGCCGCAATCAGCGACACCAACAGATGCCAACTGCCTCCAAATACCCGACTGGCTGTATCGGTATAAGGCGCATTCGAATGCATCAATTCATGACCTGGTATAATACCCATAATCCCTAGGCTGCTAATAAAATACAGCATTGCGACAAAAATTGTCCCCAATATCAAAGCTCTGGGAATGGTTTTGTTCGGCTCATGGACCTCTCCAGCGGCTGCAGTGGCCGATTCGAAACCAATGAAGCCCCAGAGGGTCAGCAGGATCACATTATTTAGGAGGGAGGTATTTTCAGGTGCGGTGAGGTTTATTGGGGTGAAATTAGCCTTATCGAAGTAAAAGAGCGCACCTAAAGGAACCAAAAGCAATGGAACCATTTTTAATATCAACATAAAGAATCTGGCGCGAGCAGCCGCTTCAACACCTTTCAAATTCAGAGCGGTGACCATCAAAACAATTAAAATTTCAATGCTGAGATTAAAAGCACCCGAATGAACACCAATCAGTGGGGTCAAGTAGCCCACCACTGAAATCACTATGGCAATGGTACTCACCCAAGAAATCACCCAGTAGGTCCAACCCGTAAAGAAAGAAGCTGAACATCCAAATGCCTCGCGGACATAGGCATGTGGACCACCTGTACGGGGAAACCATTGACAAAGCTGACAAAATACAAGCGCCAAAATCAGGGCACCCAGACTGGAAATACCCCAACCTACAAGTGTCAAAGAACCGTAAGGGGAGAGATTGGCAGGCAACATGAGGCCCGAGCCAATCTGGCTGATAGTGACCAATTCAAAGACGGACCAAAAGCCAATTTTATTGGACATCTCGCGTTCCTCAAGTTCCCAAGCTGCAACAAATCTACAATTTGTTTCGGTGGTTACCCACCTAGGATCTATCTCAGCAGTGGGCTTCAAAGATCCGGATATCTCTTAAAGACATCCTTATAACATAAGGTTCTTCTCATGGTAAATACCTAATATCATCGACTGAACACCCTCTATCAATACCCTCGATTTGTAGGACTTTAGCTATACTCTCAATCTCCTTGTTGTACCTCCCCGCTTTAATCAGATCCTAATAACGCTTCCTGCGATACTTCTTATTTCCACGAGCTCCCTGAGATGTTTGGTCGGCGCTAGACTTCGATTTGACGTTCGCCACTAGATTAGATTTCAGGTTATTTAATTGGGGCGTTAGAGCACTTGGGGTTTCCTTCAAAACCAGCTCAACCATGCTCGCTGCAAGGCTGCTCAGTTCATCAGTAACTTGCTCTTTTTCTTCTTCCAAAGAAACGCTTGAAGAAACGGATTTCAGGGGGGGACAGATGAATTCTGTTTCCGCAATTTTAGGCGTCAATTTGCCTTTAAGCTTCCTAGAGAGCGCTTTTATTTGTGCTTTCCATTTACCAATCGTAATCGAGCTCTCATAGGGACAATCTGGATTCCGCAAAATTTCTGATGCCTGATTGATTTTATCAAATGCCAAATCAAATTGATTAATTGCTTTTAAGCATCTTGCATACAAAATTAAATGAGACGGCGACGGCGACAGTATCCTCTGTAAATTAAAACAAGCCTCCGTCATTAAAGGTTCACCGAGTTCGAATCTATTTTTAAGTGAAGTTTGATAGAGGTACAAAGCTTTGCCATATAAAGCATCTTTTGCAAATTTAGGCTGCGCTAAAGCACCTTCAGCATTCCTAAAGTGCTGAGTGATTAGGACTTCATTGAGAAGTTGGATAGCTTTAGTATAATCTTGATTCTTTCTGTCATGCATCAATGAAAATGCTAAGTCAACCTTTTCCTGGAGACCTCTGACAATCGCTAAATCGTTCAATAAAGAGATTTCACTTTGATCAAACGCATCAAATCGCCACATCCTTTGAACCTATATCAAATCTAGAACAAGCCGATAATTTATCACTTTATTGGCTCAATAAGTATCACATCATCATCAATATCAACTTGCAATATCCCCCCTATCTTCATACAATCACCCTCCCTTCGCTTTTTGAATGGTTTTAAAGTAGTACAATCAAAATAGGTGAAAAATGAAAAAAACAACTTCTTTTCTAATACTGGCAGCGATGTCAACAACAGTTATCGCTAAACCTTATCTGGGCCTACAAGCCGGTGTAGCCGGTATTGGTGATAATGACCACGTATTTGGTAACTTCAAAATCCATGGCAGCGAAAGCGATCAAAGAGCAACTGGACGCATCTCTGCCGGTTACTTGGCTGACATTCCAAATTCAAGATTCAAAATAGGTGTTGAATCTGGGCTACAAAGCAGTCTGCCATTCAAATCGAATGACTACTGGGACGTTAAAGTTAAACGCTGGAGCTTTGATATTTTAGCCGTAGCTGATTTCTATGCAACTGAAAAATTAGATCTTTTCGCGAAATTAGGGGCAGCCTATACTAGCCACCGAATTTCTTCAGGTTACTTCTACTCTGCCAGTTTTAACGAAACAGTGCCTAAAGCAGGGATAGGGATTGGATATGATGTTACACCTTGTGTGAATTTTAATCTTTCCTTGAATCATGAGTTTAGCGACAACGCCAAAGTGCCTTCTTTAACGTCTGCGTTAGTTGGGATTCGCCTGAATTTACCTTAAGCACTCTCTAGCCCCGTGAAGGGGCTTTCATATCCCCTCACATTCCCGACTCCCGAATCAACACTGCCAATGCGCTCTTGAGATAATCTCCTAAGAAAGATTGTGCGGCCCCTTGAATAACGACTTTGCCTCGCATCGTCTGTAACTTACCTGGGGCCTCGCCTTCAACAACTTCTAATGTCACTCGATAAATCGCTTTTTCTGGCATTAACTGTCCATTCCGTTCTCGGACCATCCAAGGCCCTCCAGTGGCAACAGACAACATGGGCTCCGATAGAACGTGAGTTGCATCCGGATCGATACGCACCACACGCAAACGAAAGGGCTTTGAACCTGGAGTCTCTGGATAAAAATGGGCAACATCGCTAACTTTGACACGATGGACTGCTTGCTCACCCAAATACACTTGAACTTGCCAACGTTCGGGATTAATCAACACGCCCAAACGATCTTGACGATTGACCCAAATCCCCTGTTTTAAATCAATCGCCGTATCAACTAACGTTCCAGAAAAAGGTGCTTTAATAGCATAGCGTTTTTTCTCTCTCTGGTAACCTTGATATTCAGTTTCAGCCCCCGCTAATTCTTCACGGGTGATGCCTTGCCTTAAGCGTAAAGTTTCATCAAGTCCTGAAAATTCTAGCAACCTGCGAAGAGTCTTCGCATGCTCATCTGCACGCTGCTCATGATAATTTAGCTCAGGCGACTCTAACAAAAACAAGGACTCCCCTGATTCAATCTGTTCTCCAGCTTGATGATTCACTGCAATCACTTGAGCAGGTCCTGGCGAATAAATGGGATAGTATTCCGCTGTACGAAGCATGCCAATCCCGGTAATCTGCGAATGCCAAGGGACTATGCCTAGTAAGAATAGAACAAACAAGAGAGTTAAAGTAATTTTGGTGCGCTTCGAATCTCGAATATTGTCAAAACGCTGAGACCATGCTCTGACTTCACGCCAAATAGGGAGCATAATGAAAAATCCAATTTCGACCATAAATAAAAAAATGCCTAAAATTTTGAAGAAGAAGTGATAGACTAATAACGCTATACCTAAAAAAAGTATGAAGCGATACAACCAAACAATCCATGCAAATATAATCAATGTACGCAGTTTCTCATGCGAAAAAAGCTCAGGCGCGGGTTCATTTAATTTAAAGAGTATTTCTCTCAAATGCCACCGAGCTAGCGCAAATGAACGGTTATGAAGATTCGGAATTTCCCAATAATCTGATAATAAAAAATATCCATCAAATCTCATAAATGGACTGGCATTGATCAAAACCGTTGAAATCCAAGTCGTTGTCGCCAATAGAAAAGCAATCTCTTTTAACATGCCATCCGGCAAAAATCCCCAAGCAAAGGTTGCCCATGCTGCAATCGCTAATTCAGTCAGAACCCCTGCCGCACCGATGGCCAAACGATCCGCTTTATTTTTTAATTTCCATGCCTCATTGACGTCGGTGTAGGCTACAGGCCACATCACTAAAAAAGCAATCCCCATCGTTGGAACCCGACATCCCTTTCTCTTCGCGGTGAAAGCATGCCCCAATTCATGCAATATTTTCACCAGTATGAGTGTCATCCCGTAGCTGAACATTCCTTTCAAGGTAAACATATCGACTAAAGTCGATAGAAATTGCCCCCCCTGCCGATAGCATTGACTCAATCCAATCACTAAGACTATTAATGTTAATCCTAGAAAATATTTTGAGTAAAAAGGAGAGACCAATTCAACTGTCCTACTCAACCACCGATCGGGTCGGACTAGAGGGATCCTAAAAAATAAGTAATGATGAAGAAGACCTCTCCAAACAGAAGATTTTCGGGTAAAAAAGGTATTTACAAGCCGATCAACCGCTGTCGCATCTTGTATTTGAATCAATTGATTTTCGATCAAAAAATAAGCAACACGCTCAACATCTGACTCATCTATTTGCAATGGCGTATCAAGCTCAATGGAATCAGCAATACGCATCGCATCACGCAAATGCCAACGACTCAAGATCTCAAAACTCAGCCAATCCACATTAAAAAACAGGTTCCTAACGGGATCATGCAATTGCCATGTCGGGGAACCATCTATAGCAGGAGTTCCTGAAAAAAGATCCAATTCTTCACGCAGGAGCGGTAAAACTACGTTCATGACGACTAAAACCCTAAATAAGGTCGTAGCACTGCAAAGGGCCTTCTCAGCACCCAATATATCAAAGGAACATACTGACCAGAGACTCGGGCGGTCCCCTTCAGGCCCACACGAGGCATTTCCTCATCTGCTTGGATCGTTGCTCGCAAACGATACGCAAAATGACCATCTGGACGTACGATGGCTTCATGTCCAACATACCGCAAAGTGGCTTTAATTGGATCCAGGGGAGAAGTATTTAAGAATAGGGAGACTTTCGCGTGCTCTGATAAATCGATCAAATCACCTAACCCTAACCACGCTTCAACTTCTACCCTTTTTTCATCTGCAATCGTGATAATTCGCTCACCTGTTGATACAGGCTTACCAATCCATTCACTAGGATCATCCATCAACACAATGCCATCACTCGGAGCCTTAATCTCTGTTCGACCGAGCTGAGACTTGAGATAATTGACTTCTGTTGTACGCTCCGCAATCCGACCTTGAAGCTGCGCCAATTGTGCTTTACTTCGTGCATCAAACAACGCTTGCTGAGCCGTTTGTCGATATTCTACTTCTGCGGTCATCAATGCATCTTGAGCCACTTTGAGTTTGCTGGATAAGAGCGAACTATCAAGCTGAATCAAAGGTTGCCCGGCTTTAACACGGCTATTGGGGGAAACCAAAAAACGCTCAACCGTGCCCTCTAATGGAGATCGGATCACTGAAGGCTCAATGGGCACTAACTCACCAGGCACTAAGACTGTCATACGAATCGGGATCAATAAGCAGATCATGAGCAACAGCACATATCGTCGCTTATTGCACAACGTATGCCATATCCTCATGAGGCATGCTGAGAATTCAAATCCACGTGCTGCATGGACTTGGCTCATCCAAGCATGGTGCCAAATATCGATCCATTCTGATAAGAGTTCCATTTCAGAAGCTGTCCATGCCTGCTCTCGAGCTAAAATGAAGCCGCCAATGGAACAGGGTACCCAAAGAGCATGTGCAGGGAACCACTCATCCCATTCTCTCGCAAGATCGGGAGTTAGATATTCAGGTCTAATCTGGATGGGTTTTGAAAATGATTGATGTTGATTTAGTTGCTTTGCAACACTGCTCAACCAATGAACAAAGGGAGCATTCGCTTCAGGGGTCACAGCCCCTGAAATCGCTAAAACACCCTTTGACGCATGCCAAAAAACACTCTGACGAAAACGAACCAAAGTATAGGTTTCATTGACTAAAATAAATCCTAACGCTGCCTTCGATTCTGCAGTTCTGGCTCGGCGCGCCAGTTGCAACAACGCTTCCTGCATGATTATCTAGATGTCAACTGCTGCGATAATCCTGGTCTACCACGAAATTCTGTAATATTGTCCTGCTTTGCTTTAAGCTTAATTTTAAATTTTGTAACGGTTTCATTGCCATAATTATCTCGGGCAGTTACTTTAACCTCAATATCACCTCGCAATCCTCGCGGCGCCGTACCTATAAATTCGCCTTTTTTAGCATCAAATCTTAACCATTCCGGCAGTGGTCTTCCATCAAGCAAAGTTGCGCTTAGTTCGATGACAGCATTTTGATCGGTATGAACAAAAGTATCTCTGGGAACTCTAAATTCAATTCGCTCATTAGAATTAATAAATTGATCAATCATTGGATTTGATAGTGCTAAAGAAACCTTTTGATTTTGACCGGACTGTACCAAAATTCTAAAACCATCGGGTCTTGTTAGTATGTCACCAGTTTGATTTGAGGGTAAAGTCGCACGAATTGGCGTTGAGGTTTCATTTATTGAGTCTGGTTGCGTGGTCTGCAATTGATGAGATAGCTCTGTGGTCTTCACACTAAACGAGTGCGTTTGATCATTTAGAAAATCTCTAGTATTGCCGCCAGCATTTGGATCAAAAGGTGGCAAATTGAAAGCTTCTGATACCCGTGTTACCTCAGGAAGAGTTGGTTTACTTTCGGGTGAAGCAGGTGGTGGTGGCAATCCAATTACTTCAATCGAAAAATCAAGTGACACAGGATTCAGACCATGATCGCTTGCTGTCACACGTACACGTACTGTCCCCACATCAGAGCCTGACGGTGTGCCGGAAAAAGCGAGCGTAACCGGATCAAATCGAAGCCAACCTGGCAATGGTGCCCCACTTTCTAAAGTGGCTGAGTAATATAAGGTGTCTTCAGTATTTGCATCTGTAAAGACGCCTGTCGGCAATCGATAAGTTAATCCAACGCTTTCAGTTATTCGTTGGTTTACCAAAGGTCCATGGCCGACTGGATCAATATTCGTTACTTGGGTATAAGTACTGCTTGCAGCGGTCTCTGCGATTCCATCACTACCAAAAACTCTAACACGAATATACTTTCCAATGAGTGAAGCAGGAATCGTGTAATTGACACTCGTTGCGCCGGAAATATCAGTAAGATTCGTACCCAGCGCATCATCTGCAACTTGCCATTGATACCGATAAGTAATGGTGTCGGTCAAATCTACATCATGCCAAGTTCCAATATTAGCCGTTAAAACACCATCTTGGCGCAAAGTTGAAAGAGCGCGCTGTCCACCCGTAAAACTGGGAGCAACATCATTGACAGGTGCATCGTTGGCTCGTGTAATGTTGATCGTTGCTGTACGTGTGGTTTGCAATGCACCTCCGCTACCCGTATTCCCACCATCATTGAAAGTAAACGTCACAGTACGGCTGAGTGTTGAAGGATGCTCAGAAGTATTGCGGTAAGCAATGGCTCGAATCAATGCACGCACGGCTGCTGTCGAGGCATTATTGTTCAGCGTAATTTTCAAAGCAGTATTATTGACACCATTCAAGACACCATCAATCGTACCGATTGCAACACCAACATAGCTCACCGTGCTACCTGAAACACCGATTTGACAGGGCGCATTCCCGATATTCAAAACAGAAAGTTGATCTTCAGCTGCTCCATTAGTTGTGATTTGAGCTTGTACAAAACCGGTATTAAAGGTGCCACTATCAACGTCAGCAACCGTCACCACCGTATCAATAGCCGTTGCGCCACTATTTTCAACATACGATAACGTTTGTGCGGCACCACTCAAAGTAGGCGCATCATTCACCGCATTGACCGAAATATTCGCCGAAGCAGCATTCGCACTAAACTCCGCACCACCGCCACTCACATCCGTGGTATCGCCCGCAGTGAACCCATTACCACTCCAAACCCGATACATGAATGTTGCTGAACCATTAAAGTTAGGATTAGGCACAAATCGAATATAATAGGAACCACTCAATAGCCGCGCTGTAGTTTCAATATTGACATTACTACCCGTGGTCGCAGAAAAATCAGACCAACTATTACCATCGGAGGAGTATTGCCATGACCCATTGCTATTATCAATACTGGTCACTGCAACGGGTGAGTTAAAAATGGCAGTCACGGTCTGCCCGCTATTCGTTGATGGATCTTCATTAATTGCCGTTAACGTTTTATTGTCCGCAGACGCAATTTCACCGAGAATCGTTCCAATATCTCTGTTGTCTAATGAGGTATAATACGTGAAAGTTGTACTAGTGCCAGCAGCAAGTGTTCCCACATCAACCGCGATACTAATATAGGCATCCACTGTTGCAGTGCTATCTTTTGCCCTTGCGCTATCGTATATATTTGAGTCGTAAATCCCCGAAGGTGCTAATCCAGAATCGGCAAAACTTCCTCTCGCTCTTGAATCGCTTGTATAATATAAAATTTTGGCTTGCTTATTTCCTGAGATATTATAGTAATTATCAGCTGATAAACTAGTTGCACTGACAACGGCAATGCCATCACCCGCGGCGATGCTTCGCTCAATCTTGTTGATTGTGTTATATGAACCACTGAGATCTACAGTATTATCTGGATCAAAGCTCCGCATAAAACGAACACTATCTAGAGACACTGCCCCAATGTTAGCTAATGTTACAATATTCTTAAAAAACTTATCGTCAACATTAAAACTAATATCTTGCGTGACTCTTAAATTACCGCCAATCGTACCAATCACTTGGGCGCCAAGTGTATTACCTGACGTCGTATCGGTTACAGTACTTGCAAAGTTTTTGCCCGTCGTGGCTACCCCTAAAATCTTGTATCCTGCGTAAAATCCTTCCTCAGGCGATCCTGGCATGAAGTAATCAACTCTTAAATCCGTACCCGTACCAAACCCATCGGCATCACCCACCATGCCGATGCCAGCAGATAAACCACCTTGACGGCCTAAAAAGCCACTGGGTGCTGGTGAGGCTCCAAATTTGCCGGTCGTTTGAATGCCCACTTCAATATAATTGCCGCCAATAAAAACTTGTCCGCTAGTGGTATTACTGTGCGCGCCCGGCAACGCAAAAATTCCATCATATTCAGCAATCACAAACGATTCTGCCTCTATGGATCCGATATTTTCTTCTAGAATCCAATTACCACCGTAGGCTGCTGCACCCGTTGCATCACGAGAAGCGGCAACATCCGCGCCGCTAATCGTCGCAATTTCTCCGAGCAGTTGTAATCCAGTTTCACCAGCCGCAAAATCACAGGCGTAGAATAAAAAATCACCTTGCTGGGTTAAAGCGCTGCCAATCGTCTGAAGATCGGTCTGACGAGTAGAAACTGTTTTTGAATCAAGATACGTATTCCCTAGAATTGCAACCCCAGCTTGTCCATGAACCAGCCAATGAATTGCGTCAATATCAGTGCGGTCTCTAAGATAATTAGCCATCTGCTTCAGACCATCGCCTCGCCCATCAATCAGCGCGACTTCAACCCCTGATGGCATGCCACTCAAAAGCGATTGCCATTTGTAGACAGAAGAATCAATGAAGGCGATTTCTCGTCGATCACCCTGCAGGTTTGCTCCTGGAACAAGCAGCTCTGCTACCGTTGCTGGGCTCGGTTGTTCTGAAAAAGACTGTGCGGTTTCTATTGCATTCGTAGCCTCTGAGCTTGCATCAACATCTGCAGCTGAAGGTACGGGTGCTGGCTGATCAGCAGCAACTGCTGCTGCATCCACAGCAGCACCATCAAACATTAATCGTGCTTCTAATGCAAACAGACCCGGTCTTTTACGTTGTAGAGGCCGTTGTCTCATAGCGCGCTCCCTGCGATAAAGCATTTAATTTATTTTTTAATTCAATACGTCCGCTCATGCCAGCAATGAGCTCCGGGTATTTTCCTTCAATCACAGCAGCTACTTTGATGGATTGACTGATGGGATCGACCCGAGCGCCCAATCGAGTTATTTTCGCTGGATATTCACCATTTGTTTCATCTATTTTGACCTTGAGTGGGTGTCCCAATGTTAACCAGCTCAACCAATGAGACGGCACTATAAATTCAAGCTCCAAATCACTATCATCGATAATTTCTAATATGGGCTGCCCCGCCTGTGCAAATTGTTGATCACGAATTTTTTGCTCAGCTACCCTACCTGAGAACGGCGCTGGTATGGTGCACTTTTGCAGTGTCGTATCAATCAACTTCACATCAGCCCGACTTTTTTCAACTTCTGCTTTTGCTGTTTCAAGCTCTAATTGACCAATAGAGTTAAGTTGCCATAACCGTTGATTCGCGGTGTAGGTTTTATCTGCTAAATTTAATCCTGCTTTCGCACGCTGCAATTGTGCAACTTGAAGTGCACAATCAAATCGGACCAAGGGTTGTCCTTTTTGAAAGCGCTCGCCTTCTTTCACGGTAATCTGACTAATTTTAGCATTGAGTTCTGAAGCCAAAGTGGTATATCGATGCGGTGATAATTGTGCCCTAATTTCCTGCTTCTCTAAAATTGATTCTTCCGCTAGGGCTGTTGTCCCTAGCGTTATCCAACAGAGTGCAACGATGCACTTCCTCATTTATGCTTCCTTGATTTAATTAGGTTGCAACCTTTCCTGTCTTTTTTTCGTTTGCTCTAAGCCGCGTTTTCTCAGCCGCTTCAACCTCACGAGGCGTCAAGACTTTTACTTTGGCCTCTCTATTAGAATTATGTTTGACTTTCTGCTTTGCTTCCACTTGCGCTGGGGTCAAGAGTCGTACTTTCTGAGAAATATTGCGCTTGATGACTGGTTTTTCTATTTTGGTATCAGAGACAACGCTCGCTGGCTTGGTGATGGGCGCTACTGATTTCCCTTCAGCTTGCGTTTTAATTTCTTGCTTTGGCTTTGCTTTAAGACGCGCTTTAGCTTGCGCTTCGACTTGGGCTGGGGTCAGGAGTCGTACTTTCTGTGAAACACCGCGCTTGATAACTGATTTTTCTATTTTGGTATCAGAGACAACACTCGCTGGCTTGGTGATGGGCGCTACTGATTTCCCTTCAGCTTGCGTTTTAGTTTCTTGTTTTGACTGTGCTTTAGCTTGCGCCTCAACTTGGGTTGGGGTCAAAACTCGTATCTTCCCAGAAACCGAATGCTTTCGAGAGTGTTCGGGCTTGTATTGAGATACGTTGTTTACTGGCTGAGATCTTGGTACTGTCGTTGTCCCTACTCTCTCTTTTTTAACAACAATGGGTTCTGAAGGTATGTCTGTTTTGACGGTGTTTCTATTCAAGATCCTTGTTCTATCCTGAGCTAAAACTTCGGCATTCGTTTTATGTGCCCGCGTATAGCCATAGCCAGATTGAGTTTCTCGAGAGAATTGCTTCACAGGTTTGGTGCTCACCTCAATAGGTGAAGGCACTGAGACCACCGTTCGATAAATTGGGCTTGCATGCGCAGCTTTTATAGGATCCGTTGTTGAGCTTAATGCCTTGATAGGCTCTTGCTTGGTCACAGCAACTGTTTCTTTGTCTTCAAAAGTACCTGTTGCGACTTGTTGTGTTTGCTTTGATGGCATAACTTGAACTTGAGCAACGGCAACCTCAGGCTCAGGTGCATCCCAATTCGAAGAAACGACATTTCTTTGAAGATGATTCGCTAAAGTCTGAAGTGATGTTGCTTGTAAATCATCAATCTGGGGATCAACACCTAGCGTCGCTTTAACCGTGCTGCTTGCAGCATAAACATCACTTAAAGCTTGATAGCGACGTAGCAAGCTAACGACCGCGGAAGTACCATTTAACACGCGATCAAGTTGACTTTTTACGTTAGCTGACTCTCTACTTTTAGTATGCGCATAAATACGCTCATCAACACGCCAAATCGCATCCGCACGCTTAAACAAGGCGAATGCACTATCATATTGCTGACGCGAAATATGGACTTGTGCGAGCACAGCCATTTGAGCTGTCATACGGCGTTGCTCTCCCAGCTTTCTATTTGCTTCAGCGTAACGCAGTGTTGCCGGCATCGAGAGTAAATTGAATAAATTCCAACTAATCTGAGCACCTGCTTCACGCCAGGATTTATTAATTAAATAATCATCTGAATCATGCTTTCGCGCGTAATTGAAAGAAATACCGGGGAAAAGCTTCATGATTGATTTCTTAGCTTCTGCCACGGCTATGCGTGAATTATAAAATTCTGCCCTCAATTCAGCATTATTACCAATAGCAATTTCTTCCATACGCTCAACCGGCATCGTTGCACGTCTTGGATTCAGCTCTTCTACGGCTGGATCTGCTAATTCATAATCCACACCCAGCGGCAGGTTAATGAGCGCCGCTAATTCTGTTTTGGCGGTTGCCATCTCACGTTTAATGCTCTCAAGAATACGTAAGTTTTCTAAAATCGTGCGTTGATAACGAAGTGCTTCGACCGGATCCCTGACTTTTTCATTTTCTGCTTTTTGTGAGTCAGCTAATGCAGCTTCAGCTTCTCGAATTGTATTTCTTAAAATGCCATCTATTTTTTGAGCGCTAACCGCTCGCCAATAGACCGTTGAAATGTCCTGCATCAAAAGGTGCATAGACTTCCGTCGATGTTCCCCAGCCACTAATACACGATCAGCATTTTGTTTAGCAGCTTGATAACTAACACCAAAATCAAGCAAATTCCAGGTCAATCCTAAATCAGTGATAGTATGAATGCGTTCCGAAGAAATAAATGGATTGGCTAAGGAAGGTAGCCCTGTGACGGAATCTTTACTATTGGTGATGCGCTCATTGTTTCGCCAATTATATCCGGCGCCTGCCATCAGTTTTGGCAGCATATCGTAGCGAGACATATCCCACTGCCCCATGGCCAATGCTTGCTCCATCATGCGAGTGCGGTGATTTAAGTTGTATTTCAAACCTCGCGCTAAGGCTTCAGACAAAGTAAGGCGAGCGCCAAGAGGCTCAACCTCTCTGGCTGCAGCAGCCCTATCAACCATTGCTAAAGCGGCTTGATCAGATTGTGAGATCGGGGTTGGGGCAATCGCGCACCCTCCTACAACCAAGCTAACCAACACAGCTAAGCTTTTGCAGTAAGAAGACTTGATAGAACATTCTTTACGCATGAAATCCTTTTCCATAATCCAGATTAATGTGAATCTACACTCAAAGCACCATATCATTCTAAGTTACCCCCTTCAAGTATCCTACTAACGTATTTGCCGAGAGGGCCCAGAGTGATATCCTAGGTTCCTTACTGAACAGGCGAGGGTTGAGAACACATCATGGGCAGCATAGACGAACTTTATCATCCACAACAAGTTGAAACGGACGTCCAAGCAGAATGGGATGCCCTTGATGCATTCGCTGTGAAAGAGGATCCGAATAAAGACCCCTACTACTGTTTATGCATGTTTCCTTATCCGAGCGGACATCTTCATGTCGGACATGTTCGAAACTATACCCTTGGTGATGTGATGGCACGCTTTCAGCGGATGCAAGGTAAAAATGTACTGCATCCCATCGGCTGGGATGCTTTTGGTTTACCCGCAGAGAATGCGGCTTTAAAGCATAAAGTGCCGCCAGCTGAATGGACCTATCAAAATATCGATCACATGCGCTCACAATTGAAACGTCTAGGGTTAAGTTATGATTGGCATCGTGAGATCGCAACTTGCTCACCTAAATATTATCACTGGGAACAATGGCTTTTCATCAAGATGTATGAAAAAGGTTTGGTCTACCGAAAAAATTCCATTGTGAATTGGGATCCGGTTGATCAAACGGTTCTTGCAAACGAACAAGTCATTGATGGCTGTGGTTGGCGATCGGGTGCCAAAGTAGAGCGTCGTGAAATACCTCAGTGGTTTTTGAAAATAACAGATTATGCTGAAGAATTACTGGATTGCTTAGATCGGCTCGAGGGTTGGCCAGAACAAGTACGCACCATGCAACGTAATTGGATTGGGCGATCTGAAGGCGTTTCTTTTGATTTTAAAGTATCTGAACGACCAGAAATGCCGCCCATTACCGTCTACACAACCCGCTTAGATACGGTCATGGGTGCAACTTATCTAGCAGTAGCCCCAGAACACCCCTTGTCAATTCTCGCTAGTGAAGATAATCCAAAGCTCAAAGCCTATTTAGAAGAGTGTCGCCGCGTGAAAGTTGCAGAAGCAGAATTAGCAACTATGGAAAAAACAGGCATGGCAACGCCATTTCACGCGATACACCCGATTACTCAAGACCTTATTCCTATTTGGGTTGGCAATTATGTCTTAATGGAATATGGCACGGGTGCGGTGATGGCCGTCCCTGCACATGATGAACGTGATTTTGAATTTGCCCATAAATATGATTTACCGATTAAGCAAGTCATTGACCCCTTAACCGCTGATATCGTTATTGATTTAAAAAAGTCTGCTTACACTGAAAAAGGCCGATTAATTCATTCTGGTCCTTACGATGGACTGACCTCTGAAGCCGCACTTCAAAAGATTGGCGATGATTTAATTTCAAAAGGCGTGGGTAAACGAGAGATTCATTACCGATTAAGAGATTGGGGCGTTTCTAGACAACGCTATTGGGGCACCCCCATCCCAATGATTTACTGCGATGACTGCGGCAGCGTGCCAGTGCCTGAAGCTGATTTGCCAGTCAAATTACCTGAACATCTGACACCGGATGGTTCTGCATCCCCTTTAACGAAAACACCTAGTTTCTATGAGACGAATTGTCCTCAGTGCCGTAAACCGGCTAGGCGCGAAACGGATACCTTTGACACCTTTGTTGAATCTTCTTGGTATTACTTACGGTATGCTTGCCCAGATCAAGAAAACAAAATGTTTGATGAGCGAGTCAACTATTGGGAACCGGTTGATCAGTATATTGGTGGAATTGAACATGCGATTTTGCATTTACTTTATTCACGGTTTCTCCATAAAGTGATTCGAGATTTAGGTTTGGTTCAATCTGATGAGCCCTTTACCCGTCTATTAACGCAAGGCATGGTGCTGAAAGATGGTGCTAAAATGGCTAAATCAAAGGGCAACACCGTCGATCCGCAAATGCTGATTGATCGCTATGGAGCAGATACTCTTCGTTTGTTTATTCTGTTCACAGCCCCCCCTGAACAAGCTTTGGAATGGTCTGATCAAGGGGTTGAAGGGGCGCATCGCTTCTTACGACGACTTTGGAAGCTTGTGTCGCAATACATCAATGAAGAAAAAGCAGCTGAAGGTCATCCGCTATCAGTATCAGACCTGAATGACGGTCAGAAAATGACTCGTCGGTTGATCCATGAAACAATTGAAAAAGTCACTGATGATATGGAAAGGCGCTTTACCTATAATACAGCAATTGCTGCCATCATGACGCTGGTCAATCACATCAGCGAAATAGCGCTTCGAGGTGAAACCGATCGGCTTTTAAAGCAAGAGGCGATTGACGTTATTTTACGCTTACTGTCCCCTATCGTACCCCATCTCACCCAATCGCTTTGGCAGGCTTTAGGGCACACTGGATTACTGATGAACGAACCTTGGCCTGTCCTCGACAAGACAGCACTTGTGCGAGATGAAATTGAAATGGTTATCCAAGTTAATGGAAAACTACGTGGGCAAATCACGGTCCCCATCCAAATGGCTCAAAGGGATATCGAAGAAGCTGCCCAGAATCATGAAAAAGTGAAACCTTTTATTGAGGGTAAAGCGATTAAAAAAGTTATCGTAGTTCCCAAAAAACTGATTAACATTGTGGTGGGGTAACGTGCATTTCACAAAATCCTGCCGCATCTTCTTCATCAGTCTGTGGCTAATCTCTTTGATTGGTTGTGGTTTTCATTTGCGTGGACATCAGATGAACCTTTCTCAACACATTCCAGCGTTAGCGTTTAATTCGATTCCAACTGATGGATTGCATCAAGTGGTTCTCAAAGCGTTAAAGGCCTCGCGGATTCAAACCACATCTGAACTGCCGGCCCCCATTTTGAAGCTTAATAGAGAACAATGGGAAACGCGCACGTTAGCCTATGGCCCCGATAGCCGACCTGTCAGAGAACGCTTAACACTAACCAGTCCTTTTGAACTCGTTTCAAGCGATGCAAGCGAGACGCTTTTGAAGGGAACGTTAACCATTGAACGCGATCGACAACTTGATCCACGACTTGTTTTAGCGGATTCTGAGGAAAAACAGATTTTACAGTCTGAAATGCGATTTGATGCGGCTCAACAGTTACTCTATCAATTAGCGGCTTTAAACTGGTAATTCCATGCGAATTTATGCCTCTCAATTTCAACGTGCACTAGAGACTCTGTCGACGCATTATATTTTATTTGGCAAAGAACAAAGTTTAATTCAATATCATAGTGACCAATTAAACGCTGTTCTTAAATCACAGGGTTTTGAGCGAGCGTTTATCCTCATCGATCACCCAGCGCAATTCGATTGGTCAACTCTTTTGATGAATGCAGCCAGCCCTACCTTATTTAGCCCTCGTCGATTTTATGACATTTACCTGCCTAATGCTAAAGTCAAAGCTGAATACGCTCAAGTACTATTAAAATTAGCTGCGATTCCTGACCCAAATTTAATTTGGATTATCCGATCGCAGGATGTGGATGCGGCGACTCAAAAATCAGCTTGGTGGCAAGCTTGGGAAAAATTAGGCGTTGTGATTCAACACCCTTTACTGAATGCAGATACTTTCTTGCAGTGGATTGTTCAGTATAGCAAAAGAATCCATTGTCTACTGACTGAAGAGTGTCTGCGTTTTATTCGCGATCGCTATCAAGGCAATCTGCCCGCTGCAAAGCAAACTATAGACATGCTGGCCCTCGCCTATGAGGGTCAACCTATCTCACTTTCTGAGCTAAATGCGCATTTTAAAGATCAAAGCCTCTTCTCGACCTTTGAGATATGTGATTTAGCGCTTCAAGGCCGCTCAAGAGAAGTTGTGAGCAGTTTTGAGGCGCTAGCAGGCTCCTCATCGACTGAGCTTCCTTTATTGGTGTGGGCCTTAAACAAAACCTTATGTGAACTCTCAACTCTCGCCACAAATCCTGAAGCCTTTGAAAAGCTACCGATTTGGGCGAATAAACGTTCACTTTACCACCAAGCATTAAAACGCTTGCGGGGCATAGATTGCCAACATCTTATCGAATGTTTGTTTCACGGTGATACCGCTTTAAAATCTGGGGAAAAGGGTCTCGCTTGTCAGCTTATCTTAAATGTGCTACTACACATAGCTGGCAAAAAGGTCATTGATTTTAAAGTCATTTTTTAAATGTTCATAAATATTTTTTATTTTTTTTTCAATCTCTGTTGTGCATTAAGAAAAATTGGTTTAATAGTGAAACTAGGGAGAGATAAAATTTCAAGGAGCATTCTCAACAGTTTTTTGAAGCTATTATCATTAAACTGATTAAAAGGTAAATTATGAGACCTAAAGAGTTACTTCAGCAGACCTTATCTGATCTTGACGACTTAAAAGCGCTTAACGTTAACCCTCTCGATGTTAGTCAAATTACCTCTCTTACTGATTTTATGGTCATCGCAACAGGAACTTCCAGTCGACATGTTGCATCGATTGCAGATAATCTCATTCATAAGATGAAAGCTCGTGCAGTGATGCCCCTTGGAATAGAGTCTGATTTGGATGCAGAATGGGTACTGGTTGATTTAGGCGACGTCGTCGTGCATATCATGCAGCCCAGAACACGGGACTTTTACAATCTCGAGAAACTCTGGACTCAGACCGAACCTGAACACGAGACTGCCACTGCCATGGCTTAATATCAATGCAATTACAAGTTGTCGCTGTAGGAAACCGCCTGCCCCATTGGGCAAAGTTAGCTTGGGCTGACTATGCTGAGCGGTTTCCAAAAACTTTTTCAGTGAAGCTAACTGAAATCCCCACCCCGAGTCGAAATGAGCATACCGTGCAGCAGGCTCAACAATTAGAATGGCAAAAGATGCAGCGCGCCATCAAAGGCGCACCATATTGCATAGCACTAGATGAACACGGCGCGAACTGGACAACTAAGCAACTTGCTGCACGATTACAAGACTGGCAGAATCAATATCAGCAAGTGTCTTTTTTAATCGGTGGCCCGGATGGGCTGACAGACGAATGTCTTTCAATGACAAAGACACACTGGTCTTTATCTCGGTTGACGTTACCCCATGCACTCGCGCGAATTGTCTTGATTGAGCAACTTTATCGGGGGATCAGCGTACTCGGAAACCACCCTTACCACCGAGAGTAAACCTCATGCAAATCGATTTTAGCAATTGGCCTACCCTAATATCCCGACATTTCTATCATAAAGTCGTATTGACTGGGCTCAGTTTACTGTTTGTCTTCTCACCATTCTCACTACTGAGGTATCTGTTCGGTGGCGGGATCGTTGCGGCAATGGTCAATCTATTTAGAACTGAATGGCAAGAGCAAGGATTTTTTGACGCTATACGCGATCATCAACTTGAGCGTTTTAAAACCCTCATGCGAGAACATCCTGAATTGGCTGACGCAAGAGACAGTAATGGCATGCCGACCATTTCACTGGCAATCCAATCTTATGATCCAAACTTCCCTGAAAGTATAGAAATTTTCCAACAACTCAGAAAAAAAACAAAACATCTTCACACCGCTGATCAACAATATGGGCGAACCCCCTTGCATTGGGCTTATCATCTCGCACCAACTTTAGCGCCTCAACTTGGAGTTCAAGATACTAACGTCGAAGATTACGACGGCTGCACACCAGTAGAACTTGGTCAGATATCTAATATAGATAGGAAGAACTTGTTACCCTAAGTGTGCATTTGTTAAGCTTACCACGCCTTTTGACACTCAATGGATACAAGCATGCATAGAAATAAATTAATAGGATCATTATTAGGTCTTTGCCTAGCCGCCACGGCCCCACTTTACGCCGCTTCTGATCGCATCATCGAGCGACCTGAGGCGCAAGCATGGTTTAAAGAAATGGAAACCAAGCATGGACTCAAGTCTGCTGAATTAAATGCCTGGTTCAAAGACGCTACGATTCAGACCAAAGCTTTGGCAGCTATTCAAAAGCCAGCTGAAGGACTACCATGGTATAAATATCAAAAGATTTTTTTATCAAAAGAAAGAGCTGAAGCCGGTGCGAAATTCTGGAAGGAACATGCTGCTTCGCTACAAAAAGCAGAAGCAAAATATGGCGTTCCAGCCTCCATCATTGTCGCCATTATTGGCGTTGAAACTTTCTATGGTCGGCAAAAAGGAAGCTATCCCGTTCTAGATACCTTAGCAACTTTAGCATTTGATTATCCGCCTCGTTCTAAGTTTTTTAAGCAAGAATTAGAAGAATTTGTACTTCTTGCTAAAGAAGAAAGACTGGATCCCACCAAGATCTATGGTTCTTATGCAGGTGCAATGGGCACCCCTCAGTTTATTGCAAGTAGCTACCGTCGATATGCTGTAGATTTTAATCAGAATGGCCAGCGCGATTTGATTAATTCGCCAGAGGATGCTATTGGCAGCGTTGCTAACTACTTCAAAGTGCATGGTTGGGCTCCGAATCAACCCGTTGTTCTCCCTGCAAACGTCAAAGGCGATCAATTTAAAACCGCTATGGTTCCTCTGAATAACCCTAAGCCTATTCAAACATTAACGTCTTATCAAAAAATGGGTGTGGCGACCAAAGCGACCTTCAAACAAGATTACACAGCTGGGCTTATCGGACTTGAGGTTGCTGAAGCAACGCCAGAATATTTTCTAGGCCTTCAGAATTTCTACGTCATCACGCGTTACAACCACAGTTCGTTGTATGCGATGGCGGTCTATCGCTTAAGTCAGGATATTGAAAGCATTTACCGGAAGTCTAATGCATAAGTTTATACAATTTGGAATATTAGCAGCTGGCGCAATCCTGCTTGTCAGCTGCTCAAGCCAACCAACAAAATCTCGAGCAGCGCATCAAAAATTTGGGACGACACCAGTCATAGCTGCAGAAGACAGCGACGGCCCTCCCCTGCACTATGTCGACGTTTCAAAAATCCCTGATGCAACTCCCAAAGCAGAGCCATTGAGCAAATATGGGAACCCACGATCTTATAATGTATTCGGGAAACAGTATCACGTGATGCCCTCCAGCGTGGGCTACGAGCAGGTTGGGACTGCATCCTGGTACGGGCGTAAGTTCCATGGACGCCGGACCTCCAGTGGCGATCCATACGACGTTTATCAAATGACTGCTGCGCATAAATCGCTTCCCTTGCCGACCTATGCCAAAGTCAAAAATTTAGACAATGGTCGAGAAATCATCGTCAAAATTAATGATCGCGGTCCATTTCACAGCAATCGTATTATTGATCTTTCGTATGCTGCAGCAAAAAAATTAGGCTTTGCTGAAAACGGTACAGGGCGTGTGAAGGTGACAGCCATTAATCCTAAAACATTTGGCCAGAGGCCTGTGCAGGTTGCTAAATCTAGCATCAAAACTCCAACTCAGGTTGCTCAAAAATCGACCCCTAAAGCAACTAGCCAAGAAAAATATTATATTCAACTGGGTGCTTTTAAAAACAAGGCCAATGCAACACAGCTTGCTCAGAAAACGAGCAACTATGCAAAGAACCTGAAGTTTCTTGATGTCTATGTCCATCAAGATTCTAAAACTAGGGATTCTCTCTATGCGGTTCGGGTGGGGCCTTTCAAAAATTCTCAGGAAGCAGAAAAGATCAAAAGTCAGCTGGCAAAAGCCTCTCTCTCGGCACCGAAAATTGTCAAGGATATCTAATCAAGGAAGTGCAAAATATGATTCAAGGATCGTCTCAGACCACCGATAACCCTATTATTATCATTTGGGCTGTTCCTCGCTCACGTTCTACCGTTTTCGAACGTGTCTGGATGCAAGTTCCAAATATGAGTGTATTCCACGAGCTTTTTGAACCCATTGATGATGCAACCCCAAGACCCTATGGAGAAATACGAGACCAACTTGTAAACGCTGCACAGTACGCGCCTGTTATTTTAAAAGATACTTTCCTATATTGTCTCGATGAAAATCTAAAACTAGATAGTTCATTTCTAAAACAAGTGAAACATATTTTTTTAATTCGTGATCCCAAGGAGACTATCCCTTCTTTTTTAGCGATTGAACCGGATCCAAATATCACAGAGTTTAGTTTTGAAGCTGCATATCATCTCCATCAACATTTGATTTCGATTGGATGCGAAACCCTGGTGATAGACACAAGTGATCTGATCTCTTCTCAACATTTCATATTTGAAACTGCTTTTAAATTTGCAGGACTGCCGTTTAAAGATTCCTACTTAACATTCAATGCGGCTGACGATCTGTCAAGTTGGGAAAAATTTTCAAAATGGCATCAAGATGCATTAGCTCATACTCAAATTATTAATACAAGCGAACGCCATAACGAGCTAATAAATCGGGAATCCTCGAAAATTCAAAGCATTTTGAAACACCATCTACCATTTTATAAAAGTTTATTAACTTATGCGCTGAAAGATCCTGTGATGCAGAAACAACCCACTTTAACCTGGACCGATCAACATCCAAAAAATACCAGAGTCATGTTCGAAATATCACCCTCTGCTGATGAGAGCATCAAAACTCAGTTGAAGCTTTAAATTTCCTTCTTTAAGCTTATAATCTTCTGTGAAGTCTTTTAGGCTCATAAGCGTCTTATTGGGTAAATCCCGGTTCGCGGTTTTTTGGGAACTATCGTCATCCCGCACAGCGATAAGCGCACGAAGTGTGTAGCGTCTGATGCGGAATGACGTCATTACAAAGCAACCCTGCCTTCAAAAACTCCGAACTGAGGTTCATACGGGCGCAATCCGGATGCTGAGGCGCAGGTTGTTGTTCAACTCCACTCAAGAAATGGATCTTTTTGCGGCCACATGGATGGTGCTGTAGGCTGTAACCCAACAATCTCATCAGACAGACTCGTCGGAATTTGCACGGTAGTGTAAAGAATTCTGTGTCTGGCGATCTGAATCGCAGCAATCATACTTAAGGTATGGTTAGAGACACAGAATTCTTTACACTACCCTTATTTTCATTCATAGATATATCCTAAATATAAGTCGTTAAAGCATCATTGTTCCCATTCTTATTTCTGGGAATTCTCTAAATCACGAATCCCGCGGAATCAAACCTTCTTCTTTTAGCATCAAGAGCTTTTCTTTTTCAAAAAGGGCCATGGCTTCATCGGTACCCTCATCCATGCCCTCTAAAAACGCCTCACTGAACCAACTAGGTGGCATAAAAGCGATATTTCCATACGGATTAACTCCTATTATCCATATTGAAGGAATATGATTTGATATTATTTTAAAGTTTTCAATACGTAAAAATGATAGTTCTCCATCAGATTCTGACTCTATGGCAACCTCAAAATATCCATACTGTCCTACACTAATTCGAATCGCATAGACCGGGTATCGATTCCCAACTTCTTAGCCAAGGGCTTTTCTCACCTAAATCTTCTCCTGTTACCGAACTAATAATTTTAATGCACTCAACAATCATAATATACCTAAAGCGTTTTGAAATTAGGCCTTCAATTTGTTAGAATTTAACCACCATGAAAGGATTCACTTTAACACCAGAAGACTTAGAGATACTTCGTTCAGCTCATAGAGATGCTAAACGGACGAACGCCAATGCAGCCTATAGGATTAATGCCGTTATTCTTCTTGGGACGGGATGGACATTAAGGTCAAGTGAAAAACGCACTTCTTCTTGATGATGAAACATTGCGTACTTATGTTGAGAGATATTGCGACGGCGGTATTGCTGCTTTACTTTCTACAAAATACAAAGGTCGAGATTCTTTATTAAGCGAGCATCAAGAAAGCTTGTTATGTGCTGAGCTTGATAGGCGCATACACTTAACGTCACAATCTGTGATTGAATACGTCCATAATGAATTTGGCATTCAGTACAGCATGAGCGGGATGCGAGACCTGTTGCATAGGCTTGGATATGAATACAAAGAAGCCAAAGCTTGTTCCTGGCAATCCAGATATTGATGCACAAGAAGAATTTATAAAATATTTTGAAGATTTTATGCACAACAAGCCATCTGGTGTTGAGGTTTTATTTGCTGATGCGGTGCACCCTGAACATAATACAATGGCTGCATACGGCTGGATAAAGCGTGGTGAAAAGAGAGAACTAAAGACAAACAGTGGCCGTCAACGTTTAAACCTTCATGGTGCAATCAATGCAGAAACGCATGAGGTCACTGTGATTGAGTCTGAGACGGTCAATAAAGACTCAACGCTTCAACTTCTTGAGATACTGGAACAGAAATATTTTTATGCCACGATGATATACGTCATATTGGATAATGCGCGTTACCACTATTCTAAAGAAGTTAAAGAGTGGCTGCACGGAAAAAACATCAAGCTTGTTTTCCTACCTGCGTATTCACCCAACTTGAATTTGATTGAAAGACTTTGGAAGTTCTTCAAAAGGAAAGTGCTTTATAATAAATATTATGAAAATGTGCAAGAGTTTAGAGAGGCCTGCATTGATTTCTTTAGCAACATCAATCAGCATTCAAAGGATGTTGCTAAATTTATGGATGCAGATTTTGAAATGGCGTAAGACCTAATTTCAAAACGCTTTAGGTATATTAACGCCTTTTTTTATTCTGTATACTTTTGTTTAGATCTCTGGGATATGCCTTGACTGGCTCAGGATCAATGCTTGTTGCTCTCCCATACACTGGTTGAGTTCGATCCTTAACTTTGTAATCTTGATGTTCGTAATTTACATCCCCTGTGATTTTATTTGTATAAAAATGAATTTGACGCTTCTGGTTATTTGGCAAATCAATGGCTGGGGTCGTTCTTTTTCCCAATCTTCAATTCGACTACCATCTCTAGTCAATATTGAGATAACATCTGGATTTTTCAAAACAGCATTTTCTGCCATCGCTAAACGAGAATTCTTAATCGCATACTCGGTCAGTCGCCCATCCGTCGTTAAGATCCCCTGCTCTTGGAAATGCAGCATTATCGTATGACGCTGGGCATCGGAGATCGCCTAGCATGATCCTTGAGACTACTGAACGTCCCTGTCTCAACGATACCTTCCGCAACCCCTTCAACAAATGATCTCACAACTTCTGACGGTGGAATCGCTTTAGAACGAACCCCATCAACCATTGATGCCGATTTTGGCGCCCCTTCACAGGGGAGCTCTTGTTCTAATACTGGAAATGGTGGTACATTTTTTAAATCACGAATCCCGCGGAATCAAACCTTCTTCTTTTAGCATCAAGAGCTTTTCTTTTTCAAAAAGGGCCATGGCTTCATCGGTACCCTCATCCATACCTTCCCAAAATGCATGATCAAACCAACTAAGCGGCATAAAACCAATATCTCTATCAGGATTAATACCAATGACCCATGTAGAAGGAATATGATTAGATACAATTTCAAAGTTTTCGATATTCATGAATACAGGCTCACCATCTGACTCAGACTCTATCGCTACTTGAAAATGACCATATTTCCCCACTTCAATTCGAATCGCATAAACTGGGTATTGATTGCCAACCTTGAGCCAAGCACTCTTTTCACCTAAATCTTTACCTGTAGCACAACTGATAATTTTAATACATTTAACAATCATAAAATTTACCTCTTTTGTTTCAAAGTGCTTTTGTTTAGATCTCTGGGATATGCCTCAACGGGCTCAGAGTCTATGCTTGTTGCTCTTCCATACACTGGTTGCGTTCGATCTTTAACCTTATAATCTTGGTGATCATAATTCACTTGGCCAGTTTGTTTGTTTTTATAAAAATGAATCTGACGCTTCTGACCATTTGGCAAATCAATAGCTGGGGTCGTTCTTTTTTCCCAATCTTCAATTCTGCTACCATCTTGAGTTAAAACGCTAATAACTCTTTCATTCTTAACAATTGAGTCTTTATGCCATGCTAAACGTGAATTATCTATTGCATATTCCGTTAGCCGGCCATCCGTCGTTAAGATCCCCTGCTCTTGGAAATGCAGCATTATCGTATGACGCTGGGCATCGGAGATCGCCTTAGCATGATCCTTGAGACTACTGAACGTCCCTGTCTCAACGATACCTTCCGCAACCCCTTCAACAAATGATCTCACAACTTCTGACGGTGGAATCGCTTTAGAACGAACCCCATCAACCATTGATGCCGATTTTGGCGCCCCTTCACAGGGGAGCTCTTGTTCTAATACTGGAAATGGTGGTACATTTTTTAAATCACGAATCCCGCGGAATCAAACCTTCTTCTTTTAGCATCAAAAGCTTTTCTTTTTCAAAAAGGGCCATGGCTTCATCTGTACCCTCATCCATGCCCTCTAAAAACGCCTCACTGAACCAACTAGGTGGCATAAGCACAAAACAGCCATCTACGTCATAATTAGCCTTCCATGTAGAAGGAAGGTACCCTGAAACAATTTTAAACTGACTAGAAGAAAAAAAACCTAACTCTCCATCTTGATCAGTTTCGATTAAATATTGTAAATCACCCTTATGACGAATGCTAAGACGTAAAGCAAAAACGAAATATTCAGACCCAACAGTTAACCAAGGGCTTTTATCACCCAAGTCTTTTCCTGTTGCTGAACTAATGATTTTGATACATCGAACAATCATAAAATTTACCTCTTTTGTTTCAAAGTGCTTTTGTTTAGATCTCTGGGATATGCCTCGACGGGCTCAGAATCTATGCTTGTTGCTCTTCCATACACTGGTTGCGTTCGATCTTTAACCTTATAATCTTGGTGATCATAATTCACTTCGCCAGTTTGTTCGTTTCTATAAAAATGAATCTGACGCTTCTGACCATTTGGCAAATCAATAGCTGGGGTCGTTCTTTTTTGCCAATCTTCAATTCTGGATCCATCCTTAGTGAGCAATTGAACAACTTCTGGATTTTTAAGAAAAGTACCTTCTCTCAAAAGGGGCTTAGAGTTATCAATCGCATATTCCGATAGCCGCCCATCCGTCGTTAAGATCCCCTGCTCTTGGAAATACAGCATTATCGTATGACGCTGGGCATCGGAGATCGCCTTGGCATGATCCTTGGGACTTCCTTCAAATGACTTCTTGACCATTGGATTTCTAAAATCCAGCTTATCAAGTGGTAGACCTGAATTGAGCTGACTCGCACTGTACTGAAACTTGTATGGCGTTCTAAATTCATACTCACGAACGAGAGAACCAACCTGTGATGTCGCCTTAGTAAGCGCTTTCCCACCCGCGTTAACAATTGTCCCCGTCGCTCCCCCCAAACCGACCTCATTACCAAATCCTCTTAAAATATCTTGTGTTGGTGTTTCATCAACATATCTCATAATTCCTGAGGCGATTTCAGATTCTTCTCCATTTCGGATTCTTTCATAATCTTCGCCTAAAAATGCTGACACTCTTTTTATGGCTTTTTCTGTTTCTGTCTTCTCACCATGGCTAGCGATCTCAATTTCACTCTCCGCAAATCTGGCTATTTTCCGTCCTGTTTCTCCTGTTATGGTAGGCTCATCCCGGTATACGCGAACCACCTCCTCTCCAATGAAGGTCGCTGTCTCAACGATACCTTCCGCAACCCCTTCAACAAATGATGTCACAACTTCTGACGGTGGAATCGCTTTAGAACGAACCCCGTCAACCATTGATGCCAACTTTGGCGTTACCTCCCGGTTACGCGATTGCCATGCCTGCACATCCTCACCTCGCTCACCCTTCATCGCTTTATAAGCTAATTTAGCATGATCAGCGAGGGTGTATGCTTTTGACGTCCCTTCAGAGGGGAGCTCTTGTTCTAATACTGGAAATGGTGGTGCATGCTCTAAATACTGACTCCAAAATGCTGAAACTTTTTCGGCCGGTCCATTTTCTGACTCAGAAAATGCATAAGTATCTGGAAGTCGATAAGGCACAGTCGTTTCTCTAATCGGTATACCCGTTGTCAACTTTTCTTTCTTTAAGGACGGCGCATAGTCCTCAATCGATTTAGCTTGATATACACCATCAGATTTATTCATGTTAGAAGCAGGGGTGTTATGGACACCACTTCCGGTCGACCTAGATAAATGAGATAAATCTAATGTGAATTGGCTTGGTTTAGATTTTCCAAACTCATAACCAGAGGTCGCTTTCTGAAATTTTACCTCTACATGGCGATTTGAATCATTCAAGTCCCAATTCGTACTACCCTGCGCTCCACCCGCATGCTTAGTTATCCACGAAGCTGCTCTTCTCCCAAAATCGTTTCCATAAACATGCACTATTCTATAATATTCAGGCGCAACTGAGTTCCATTCAAAACCTGAGAATTTAGCAGAATGATCTTTCATGTATCCTTGAATTGATTTCAACTCACCTTTCGAAGGCGACCACCCATCTCCAACCCCTTTAAATGAATCCTTCACAACACGGCGCATCCTCCTTTTTTCTTTACTATGCTGCGTTGTACTTTGGGCAGACAGAAATCGATCGTAAAAACTAAAAAGTTGATAATCAGGCATCCCAACTAAACCGTATTCTAAACGCTTGTCATTACAGGCATACGCCAAAAATGCTGCTCTTGCGTGTATTGGGTCAATTTCAAATAGGTCAGAACGGATGCGAGCATCAGGAATGCGACCCGTTTTATATTCTTCATATAAAGGACGTATCGCAAAAAAATCTAAAATACGGTGAATCGCTCTTTCTAAGCGCTTTTGCCGAAGGGATTCACGACCATTTATAGCATTGGCTACAAATTGTTTCGTTAATTTTCTGAATTCATCATCCATACCAGGTGGTAAAATTTCAGAAATAGTCGCTTCCGCAACTAAATCCCTATATTCATGTCCTCCCTTGTGAGGTGTAGACACCTGTAGAAAACTCTGCGCTCGTTGTGCTACCGTTGGGGCAGATTGAACAGCAATAGTATTCTGGTGCTTTAGTTCTCTAGTAGATGCTTCGAGCAATTTAACTACAGCATTAACTGATATTTTGGAATCCTTTGCCTCCAATAATCTTTCTTTCTCTGTTTTGATAAAATTTCTATCATCTTTTAAAAACTCATTTTTTGGAAAGTATATTTCTTCAATTCTTGCGAAAACGTTCTCTTTCAATGTTTGAGAGCATGTTTCACTCTCATCATTGCAAGGCAATGCTTGTTCAACCACCTCGATGAGTTTCGACCCGATTTCATGCATCATCCTCACTCGTTCTGATTCGAATAGGGACGTCAGAGATACTCTATCCTTCACAAGAAAATTGGTTGTTTCCTTTCGAAATCCAACTTGAACATCTATGAATTTTTGCTTGAGAAACTTAGACTCAGCTTCAAAACTCTCAGCATCCGGCCTTGGTAAAACGGAATATTTGTAATTGAGTAATTGCTCAACAATATGGGAGGCGATTTTTTCTTTCAACCAACGCCCATTATATCCAATGCCATTCTCTATCGCCTCATCAACGATATACTGATGGTCAGCCATCTTGATTTGAGACTGTCGAGCCTGAAATAGCTTATCGAGAACTAATTCATCATTCCTAGTCGATTCGAGCAATTTTCGTTCTTTATTAAACCCTTCTTGTGAATAGCGAGACAACGTATTGATGTATTCAAGTCTTGATTCCTCTCGCGAGGACGCTATGACACTCATACTTGACTCAATCTCTACCCGATTACGTTCTAGTAAATTAAGCCTAGCTCTTAGATCTGAAATTTCAGAGCGGATCGGTGCAGCATTAGCATTTCTCGATTCTGGGTCTAAAAGGTTTTTCAAAGTCTCTGCCGTTTTTTTGGCTTGTGACTTGAACTTATCTTTTCCCTTTAATGAGGCTTTAACAGAATTGAGGAATACTGATTGCTTTTGATCTGCTGAAAAATAGCCTGCATCAACAAACTCATTACCGATGTGGTCGGCTATATCACCGGCTCTATCCTCACCTTCACCATAAATATCGTAAGCTTTTTTTGTAACCAAATGGGGATCTACGGGTAATGGATTCAATACCAACCCAAGACGTTGCTCCGCGACATTCAGAGCTTCGCTGATCTCTTGTTCTTCCTCTAAGAGAGTCGAATGGCTCTTTCGTAGAGTAAAGTATTGTTCATCTTGCTCAGTAAAATGAGTTCTACTTCGATATTTGCTAGTTAACTTGTACCTAGATTCAGCCTGTTGATGATATTGATTGCTGATTCGATCGTATTCTGAAATTGCCTTTGAAAGCACATCAATTTTTTTGGCTCTTTCTTTCTGACTCTGGAGCAATCTCTCCAAGTCTGATCTTAATTCTTTTGACGAATCGTAGTCTACTTCATCACGACTCTTATGCTTCCCAAGATCATGAAGTGCTTCAGACTTTTTAGCGATGCACTCGCCGACTTCGTCACCTTCTACCTCAAGTATATTTTTCTGATGCTTTAGCTCTTCTATTTGTTGTTCCACTTGGACCGCTTGCGTAGCAGCCCAGTGGCTCAACGCATGATTTTTATAATCGCTTTCCGGCATTAAGTTAAGAATAGAAGTTTCAAGTTCAGAAATCAGTTTACCGCGTAGTTCAGAAATTTCGTGATTTTTATACCTCACATACTCCATGATCTCAGTGGGATTGACATATAGCTTATTGCCGGCCGATATATTCAAATAGGATAATGTTTCAGTCGCAGTACTTGAAAGAATCTGGGCTGTGTTTGATAACCAGATTGAAGGTCTTCTCTGTTGGATACCCTCGATTTGCTTAGACACGCCTTTACCGACGACCAGTGAAATTTCTTCGGATAAATCTTCTAGATACTGTCCAAAGTCCGCCACTAATTCCCCATTCTCACGGCCAAGTATACTCGCCCATATCGTGAACGCATGTTCATACTTAGCATCAGATGAGTACGTAAATTGATCTTCATTCATGTCACCATATTGGCGATACGAATTAAGAGCCATCATGGTGAATTCTTGTCCGAAGAATAATGCAGCCGCTTTCACCTCTTTACTTTCTATTTCCATCATTTCCGGTAACCTCGAGGCAATTTCACCACCAACGACCCCCGCTACACGACGCACCGGATCGGAAACCCAATCTAGAACATTGAGAGCCGTAAATGAATATTTTACGAGCGCATCCCCACCTTTTGCAGAATATTTGAAACCATTGTTCAAATATGATGGCAAATTATTATGCCCGGAAGTTCTGAATTGGTTGTAAACTTTGCTGAATCCTCCCGGTAAGGATGGTGCAAAATAATTTGCTGAATGGTATAACCCTACCCCGAACATAGCGTGAGGACCCAATGGATACGCCTTAAGCGTATGGAATCCAATGCTCCCTATTGACAAAAGCTTGTAGGTCTTTGTCTGCATCAGCTCAGCTCGCTGCTTCATCCATGATTCGCCCGCTTTAACGAGCGTTTCAGAAACAGCACGCAATCCCGTGGCTTCAGGCGCCACCTCTAAAGTTGCACCTTGCTCTTTCAAAAAGATAGCAACTTGATGATGCCCAAATGTCTGGGCCAGCATTAATGCTGAAGACTTATCATTGGTCATCTGATCAATGTTAAAAACGTTTTTGGGAGACGTCTTAGATCTGCATTCTATGACAATATATTTAACTATCTCTATACGCCCGAATTGCGATGCGAAATGAAGTGGATTGTAGCCATCTGCATCTGTTTCAAGATAATTCAATTTATATTTTTCTTGAAATTGTTTGAATTTTTCAATATCACCATGAATGGCAGCAACATGAAGTGCTGTTTTTCCGCTCGTACTTTTTACTCTCTTTGGTGTGCTCACCATTAACAATTCAACAAG
The DNA here is from genome assembly GCA_046348545.1 of Gammaproteobacteria bacterium. Lineage (GTDB taxonomy): Bacteria > Pseudomonadota > Gammaproteobacteria > Berkiellales > Berkiellaceae > JAXMEB01. Next base: position 357,303 of record JAXMEB010000003.1, on the reverse strand, counting down.
CTCGAAATTTTTCCTTTCCAAGGCCAAACATAATGGGCTCAATTCATTCGGCTTTGTTTGAGGCACTTCAAATAAAGCTTGACTTGCATTTTCAAATGAAAGTAGATTTTGATTAGCCTTATTTTTGATTAATATCTCGACTATCTCTTTTTTTTGATAATACACACCGTAGTGCAATGGAGTCAGTCCTAATTCAGTGATTTGATCTATAAAAACACCTCGATTCAAAGCGGCCTCTAAAAGCCAACCATTACCACTGCGTGCTGCATAGTGCAATATATTCTCACTTCGTTTGTTTGACCGCTTTATATTTAAGCCCTGCTGCATCAAGGAAAAAGCAAATTGATTCGTGGGTTTCTCTGGCACACTCTCGGATAAAGGCTCGCTTTCAAATGCAAAACATCTTGCAAGAAATTGTAAAGCGTTTTCACCGTGTTTATTGACAACATTTAACTCTACCCCGATAGAGGTTAAAAATTCGACAAGCTCCACCTTTTTAGAAAAGGCAAGCACATGGAACGGAAGCAAAGCACCTGTCCTCGACACACAATTCAACATAACCATTCTACGAACGTGTTTGGGTAAATCAGCCAGTGCGTGGATTGTCAAATTTGAGATGAGTTCTGGTTTAGCCTCGGTAGCTTTTTCAGCTTCTTCTAAGCTTCCATCATAGATAGCTTTGATAAATTTACACTCATACGTGAAATCCTGAGTCCTTGATTTCATATATTCGGCAGCAGCCTCTTTTTTGAATTTACACGCTAATGCATATGGTGTTAATCCGTCATCATTCACCGCGTCAAAAATAGGATGCTCAGTTCCCTGTTGTGGATCATTTAATCCTTCAGCAAATCTTTTCTCCCAAAGATAGGATAATATTTCTGTTCTGTCATTTACTGCTGCAATATGTGCTAGCGTATTATTTGATTGATCTTTGTCAAATAATGACATACCTTTAGCATACAATTCTTCCAGAAATTCTAGATTACCAGACCTTGTGACTATGTGGGTCAATAGCTCGCCTTTGTTATTTCTTGCCTGTAGCGCGGCGGTATGTGTCGACCACAAACGTCCCTCTCCTACGCCATAAACATTTAAGGCTTTACACTGTTCGGACTTCCCCTCTAAGGCAAGAAGATGATAGATATTGTTTCCGTCCTTATTGACTGTCTTGACCCTATCAAAGAAATTCATCTCCGTTGCGAGAATAAATGATGGTTGAATCAATCCAATCTCCAACCCAAGCCATAATATACCTAAAGCGTTTTGAAATTAGGCCTTCAATTTGTTAGAATTTAACCACCATGAAAGGATTCACTTTAACACCAGAAGACTTAGAGATACTTCGTTCAGCTCATAGAGATGCTAAACGGACGAACGCCAATGCAGCCTATAGGATTAATGCCGTTATTCTTCTTGGGACGGGATGGACATTAAGGCAAGTGAAAAACGCACTTCTTCTTGATGATGAAACATTGCGTACTTATGTTGAGAGATATTGCGACGGCGGTATTGCTGCTTTACTTTCTACAAAATACAAAGGTCGAGATTCTTTATTAAGCGAGCATCAAGAAAGCTTGTTATGTGCTGAGCTTGATAGGCGCATACACTTAACGTCACAATCTGTGATTGAATACGTCCATAATGAATTTGGCATTCAGTACAGCATGAGCGGGATGCGAGACCTGTTGCATAGGCTTGGATATGAATACAAGAAGCCAAAGCTTGTTCCTGGCAATCCAGATATTGATGCACAAGAAGAATTTATAAAATATTTTGAAGATTTTATGCACAACAAGCCATCTGGTGTTGAGGTTTTATTTGCTGATGCGGTGCACCCTGAACATAATACAATGGCTGCATACGGCTGGATAAAGCGTGGTGAAAAGAGAGAACTAAAGACAAACAGTGGCCGTCAACGTTTAAACCTTCATGGTGCAATCAATGCAGAAACGCATGAGGTCACTGTGATTGAGTCTGAGACGGTCAATAAAGACTCAACGCTTCAACTTCTTGAGATACTGGAACAGAAATATTTTTATGCCACGATGATATACGTCATATTGGATAATGCGCGTTACCACTATTCTAAAGAAGTTAAAGAGTGGCTGCACGGAAAAAACATCAAGCTTGTTTTCCTACCTGCGTATTCACCCAACTTGAATTTGATTGAAAGACTTTGGAAGTTCTTCAAAAAGAAAGTGCTTTATAATAAATATTATGAAAATGTGCAAGAGTTTAGAGAGGCCTGCATTGATTTCTTTAGCAACATCAATCAGCATTCAAAGGATGTTGCTAAATTTATGGATGCAGATTTTGAAATGGCGTAAGACCTAATTTCAAAACGCTTTAGGTATAGAGTTGGTTTTTCTGGCAATGGCCTGTCTTTTGATTCTGTAAAAATTTTGACAATTATAGAATGACTTATTTCAGTTGTTAGATTTACACCATTCTTGATCATATCGCTTAGCACTTGTACAGGGTCATAGAGTAAAGCGGCTATTAGCGGTGTCATGCCTTCAGTCTGTAGGAGTTCTTCTTTTAGATTGCTGATGCGAATTATTGTTTCTCGCACTTCTGGAGCCATATTCTTCATGCGCTCGATTAGCTTTCGAGAAAGCTCCGTATCAGACATTTTATTCAGACAAAAACTTGATGCCTTAATTGAAGATATACACTGCATTAGAATATAGTCAAAATCACCCTGCTCAATCGCACTCTCAAGCAATGATTTCATTGCATCTGTAAGCTGCCTAGGGAGCTGCGTATTTTCATTTATCCTTTTTCTCAAAAATTCATAGATATCATGATCAAATCTATTTTTCTCTTTCACCTTTTCTACCTGCAGCGTCTTGAGAAAAGACTTGATGACTGCGCTATTTTCCGATGGCGCTAATGACTCCCAATGATTCCCCTCATTTACCACGGTCACCCTAGCAATGGCATCTGGCACATCTACACCTACGCTATATGGCCTTTCATAATTTACTTCTGATTCATTACTACCTTCATAGGAATAAACACTCAAATTTAATCTCAAGGATTTGCAGATCACCGCCAGTTCTTCAGCAGTAATCATTGGGAAGGCTAGCCCTAAGATCTTTTCTTCATGAGAGGCTTCTAGCAAACCACTCAAATATTCACAGTAATCACGGTATCCATGAGTTACCCAATAGGTTCGAACATATTGTTCATCTAAGAGATCATCAAAATTTTCATTAGGATTATTTTGAACGTATGATCGCACTTCTATCAGAAAATTCTCGTTACTGCGACTTAAATTCACGTCTTCTTCAAAGTTGATCTGGCCCTGCTCAACAACTGTGTTAACCAGCATTCGAAATGAATTAAACAATTGATCACGATATTCAGAAATATCGATCAACAACGACGATAGAATTTTTCTAATTGCATATCCCCATATTTTTTCAGAATCCGCCGGATGCAATTTCTCGGTAAGATCATTCACACTTTTCCACGTCTGTTCTTCTAATCCAGTTGTCACCGCGATGCTCTGAAGAAGCTTTTGGTATGGCGCTGTGGCCCAAAAATCGGCATTCTCCCTTGTACTCAATAATTCTTGTAATGTTTCAGCAACACAATGAAGCGCGCAATTATTTAACCAATCACTGGTTTGTATCTTATGTTTAGAACTGTACAACATCTTCAGCCCTGTAGTTTTTATAATGGGGCTGCATTCTATTTCGGAAATTAAACTAAAAACAATCTCAATGAATTCCAATTGAAGTTAACAAACTTTTGCATTACGCATCTTTACAAAATTTTTGTTTCGACTATGCTTACAAATCCCCAAATTGAGGTGCTTGACTTATGCTCAAATCCAGAGATCCTAGCGAATACAAATCAAGATTAAACATTGCACTGCAATGGATTCGACACGAGCTAGCCAAGCTCTACACTCAGAAAGAGCCCGAGATTGTTCCAGGCTTTAATTTTGGAAGAACAATTAAGGCATTCTGGGCTCAAAAAATTAATGGCCACTTTCATGAATTTGTTGTTTTAAATATAAATTGGCTAAGCGATGAAATTAAAGCTTCAGAAAATAGCGACTTATATTCATTTCATGTTCGAAAGTTACTTATCTTAAAAGCTTTACTAACAGAAGATGAATTACCTGGATTTATTAAATTGAGCGAAAGTGAAGATGATTATTTCAAAATCATTAAGCAATCACTAACGCATCCCGAAACTGAGATTGACGCGCCTTTATACACGCCCTCCTCAAAAATCATTATTGATAAAAAATACAATATCACTACTTGCATTAGGTTTTTAAACCGAATTGCCGTCCTTGAGGCATTTTGTGATTCATTTAAGAGCCTTTGTGAGGTCGATCAGCCTCGAGGTCAAGTATTTACTTTAGATTATATTCCAGTTGAGGAATGGCTCGAAACTCAAGTTTACCGAGTTGAATTATTTTTGAAACGACTTATTCAAGATGTTAGATTAATCCAAGAGGAACAAGCATATCAACAAAGACAATCCGACTCTCTTCGCTACGAACTCCAAAAAATTCAGGAGACTATCGATTTTGCACGTAATGAGTATCATCAGCATATCGCTCGTGGTTCCTTTTACTTTTTTGATAGAGAAAACCACACACTCATTAGCAATGAATTGTCTAGCCTATCCAAACAATTGAGGAGCACTGAAGCAGCAATTCATGTCCTCAACTTTAATATTAACAGTATCAAAATTGTACCCAAATTTCCTGAACCATACTATGAGGAACCACTTCAATCTGATCTTGAACCTTATGAGGAACGACTTCAATCTGATCTTAAACCTTTTGCTTGCTTTTATCTTTTGGAGTGGCTAACCTTCACACCCAGTGAAGGATATTTTAATCATCGTTTCAATAACTATGGTGATTACCACAGGGCATCTTGGGGTGACACCCTATCAATGACGCACACCAAAATCGTCAATACCACTTTGTCTCAAATAGCAGCTAAGTTACGAGGCTTTTGGCGGATGCAGATTAATTTCATTAATGGCCAATCGCATCTGCAGGATATTAATTCACTGCTACGTAAAGCCATCTCGATTCTTATTACAGCATGCACAATACCCTTTATTTTGATGTTACCAGTCTTGGGGTTGGCTACCCTACCTTTCAAAAAGCAGAAAGAATCATTTAGGATGGTTCGTCGGAACTCCTTAATACCTTATCTAGGCATGATAGCTTGTGATCTCTTTGCAAGTGCTATTGAACTCAGTGCCGCAATTGGAGCAGTCTCTCTAATTTACATTTTAACGCAAGGAATTAACTTTCCTATAATTTTAGCGATTCCAATGTCATTATTGTCACCGATTGGATTTCCGATATCTTTGTTAGTATATGCGATTGATTTTGGACCTCTCAACGCTTGTTTCACTTTTTTTGCTGGATGCCTATCTCTGTACTTTACAACTTTATTGACCACAAAAATTTTATATTCCACCTTTGATTTTTCGATTAATTCTCTTGCAAAACCTAGCTTCAACTTTATAAAAGATAATATATATCACCCTATCAAGACATTTGTATTTGCGGGCTTAAGAAAATGTGCTGACAGTTTAGTTATGGTGGAGTCTACCCTAATTGATAGATTGGTTGGACATTTATCTGACAAAAAATCGGAACAGCCTGACTCACATCATTCTGAAAATACATCCAACCCCGCCAACTTGATTAATATGTACTCGATTGAACAAGATCGCCCTTCTATCAACAACGACGGCGACCCGATAGGTGAGGTCAATATGAATAACACACTAAAGAACCCATGCAATAGTAGGATTTCGCGATTATAATGTCTGAATCTTACCGTTTAGCCATGATGAGGACCGCAATGCACACAAAAAAGATAGTTTTCTTACATATTTTATTAATCTGGTTTGGGATGTTGAGCTTAGTACAAGCGATGCCTGCCGTGATCCCTTCCCCTCCGAGCGTTCAAGCTTCAGCGTATGTGTTAATGGACTTCAATAGTGGGAAAGTACTCGCCAGCCAAGATCCAGATAAAAGAATTGAGCCAGCAAGCTTAACTAAAATGATGACCATGTATGTTGTCGATCATGAACTGAAATCTGGAAAAATTAAATTAACCGACAACGTGATCATCAGTGAAAAAGCTTGGCGAACTGAAGGCTCTAAAATGTTTGTCGAAGCTAACAAAGAAGTTCAAGTCGAAGACTTGATTCGAGGTATCATTATCCAATCTGGAAATGATTCATCGATCGCAATGGCCGAACATATCGCGGGGACTGAAGAAGCTTTCTCGGCGATCATGAATCATTATGCGAAAGAACTCAAAATGGACAATACCCATTTTACCAATGCGACTGGTTTACCTGATCCAAATCATTACTCAACTGCGCGTGATTTGGCTAAACTTTCCCAAGCCTTAATTCGTGACTTTCCTGAAAGTTATAAAATCCATTCAGAAAAATGGTTTACCTTTGGCACCATCAAACAGCCCAACCGTAATCGTCTTCTCTGGCGTGAACCTTCTGTAGACGGTATTAAAACGGGACATTCTGAAAACGCAGGCTATTGCTTAGCGGCGTCGGGGATCAAAGACGGTATGCGCCTTGTTTCTGTTATCACTGGCAGTGCGAGTGATGGTGCTAGAACAGAGCAGACTCAACAGTTGTTACGGTATGGATTTCGTTTCTTTGAAACACACCGTTTATTTGCACAAAATGATGTTGTCAACGAAACTCGTATCTGGATGGGTAATGCCAAAACTGTCAAACTGGGTGCTGATAGCGACTTCTATATCACGGTTCCCCAAGGGCAATATGGCAACGTGAAAACAATCACTGAATTTGATGCTCGAATTACTGCCCCCATCAAACAAGGCGATAAAATTGGTAAAATCGTCGTCAAGCTGAATGATGAAGTGCTCTCTGAGCGCCCCTTAATAGCTCTTCAAGCTGTTGAAAAAGGCGGCTTATGGGATCGGGCTTCTGATTACTTTAGTTTAGGACTTCATAAACTCTTTAACTCCAAAGAGTCTTAAACTCAATGTCCCTTCGCTTTCGTCAATTTGAAACACCGCAGGATTACCTGCCGGTGTTTCAAGCGATGAAAGATTTTACACTCTCCCGGACGCACAAGACCACTGATGAAGTCTGGCTACTAGAACACACCCCTGTTTTCACTCAAGGACAAGCCGGCAAACCAGAACATATCTTAAATCCCCATAATATACCGGTTCTTCAGAGTGATCGCGGTGGACAAGTCACCTATCATGGTCCAGGCCAATTGATGATCTATCCCTTACTTGAACTTAAACGATACGGTTTAGGCGTACGAGATGCGGTTGATCTACTTGAAAACTTAGTCGTTAAGCTGCTTCAAAGTTACGATATTCAAGCACGTGGCGATCAAAAGGCTCGGGGTGTTTATGTTGGAGACGCTAAAATCGCATCTATTGGTCTTCGCATCCGTAAAGGATACTCGTATCATGGGTTGAGTTTAAATGTGAAGATGGATTTGACCCCTTTCTCGTATATCAATCCATGCGGATTTGAATCGCTACCCATCACGCAGATTGCAGCCTTTGAGCCCAATATCACCTTAGCCCAGATCTCTAAAGAGATAGAAACCCTACTAATTGATAGCTTAACCAGCAAATAGTATTACTTTTTGTGTACATAATACTCAATTAGTATTACTATTTGAGATATATGTATTCAAATGGTTATAACAGGCATGTATACACGTAAATGCCAAATAGACTTACCTTCCAAGCGATCCGCTTTTCTATGGGGTGCCCGGCAAACGGGTAAATCGAATTTTCTGAAAAATCATTTCAAAGACTCTATCTATTATGACTTGCTCGACACCCATGAGACACTTCGGTTATCCAAAGCACCTTATCTTCTCCGAGAAGAAATACTGAGCTTAGATACAGAGCATCTATCAAAACCAATTATTATTGATGAAATCCAAAAGGTCCCTAATTTACTCAATGAAATTCATTGGTTGATTGAAAATACCACTGCTCAGTTTATTCTATGTGGTTCCAGTGCGCGTAAATTAAAAACCACGGCAACAAATCTATTAGGCGGCCGGGCATGGATATATCATTTTTATCCATTTGTTTTTTCTGAAATTCCTGATTTTAACTTACTAAGAGCATTACAGCATGGCTTGATCCCTAACCATTACTTAGGCAACAAGGCTGACATTGCATATAGCCACCAGTCTTACGTCGATGTTTATTTAACTGACGAAATTAGAAACGAAGGATTGGTTCGTAATTTAGCAGGATTTGCACGTTTTTTAGAGGTTGCGGGTCTTTGTAATGGTGAAATGCTTAATATAAGCAATGTTGCAAGAGATTGTGGTCTCGAAAGATCGACTGTACAAGGTTATTATCAAATTTTAGAAGACACGCTTTTAGGATATTTTATACAGCCCTATTCTAAGAAAATTAAACGAGATCTAATTAAATCAACTCCCAAGTTCTACTTATTTGACGTAGGCATTGCTAACTATCTAGCAGAACGTCAGTTCACTTCGCTCAAGGGAGATGTGGCTGGGAAAAGCTTTGAGCACTATATTTTAATGGAATTAATCGCTTACATTGGACTCCAACGAAAACGGCAAGCTATCACCTACTGGCGCACGAAAACTGGCTTAGAGGTTGATTTCATCATCGGAAAAGGAGAGGTGGCTATAGAGGTCAAAATATCAGAGCAAGTCCATCAGTCTGATTTAAAGGGATTAATTGCATTTTGTGAAGAACATCCCATGGCTCAAGGCATTGTTATTTCTCAAGACTCAAAACCAAGAACACTAAAAATAAACGATACAACATCATTATCTATTTTGCCTTGGCGAACTTTTCTCACTTCCTTGTGGAATAATGAACTATTTTAATTCACTACAAGCCGTCTGCTTTGATTTCCTACCACTTCAGGGGTGGGTCTAGGTGCTTTCATCAATTTTAACGAAGATGTTTGCGTATAGGGTGTTCTGATCATCGATTTATTTTGGCCAACATCTACTGAGATGTGCTGTTCCATCATGCTAATGCATTCTTGATCAATCGCTTTGCTGCTTAATGCATGCGCCTTAATATAAGCTTGCATTATTTCACGATACATCGCTTTTTCTGAGCCATAGCTGATTTGGTAGCGAGCAACTAAGTCACTCGCCAATTCTCGTCTAAAAGAATCTGTCATCTCTTTATAAGCTGCATGAGTAGCGGCTTTTAGCTTAGGATTATTCATTGCTAATACGCTCAAGATACCTTCAACATTAGATTTCGGATTAACATACGTGCAGTTTTGATATTTTTGCGCTTTGGCTGCAATTTGCATGACAGGATTTGGATCTACAACCTTACCGACTGCATTTAAAATATCTTGAGGGGTTGCATTATTTTGAATACCACTCAATAAGGTATGAATAAAACCCGCATTGATCTTTTCAGGATCTGTAATCTTATAAATTTGGGTACCAAAATCACGGTTACCTGACTCGCCTCGATTCGTTAATACCAGGTGTCCATTGACCAGTGAAACTGAAATCGCATGACCTTTCCAACCACACGGTATAACGGCGATCTCACCTGCTTGATATCGTTTCGCTAAGGCTTGAGCCGCTTGAGGATTGCTGACTCGACTACCCGAAAACTGAATCGCTTGCTCAGAATAAGCATAGGCATTCGCAATAGCGGTGAACTCATTTTTGAAAGCATGATCTGCATTCAAGTGTTCAGCATAATCTTTCAATTGAGTGCTCAACAAATGAAAAGGCTGTTGCATCTGTGCGCGTTGCGAACGGATGCCATTGATGGTGGTATCAAACCCTAATGCTAACCCAAAATGCTTCACCGGGTGGAGTACTTGTTCCGTGGATTGTTTTTGCCCATAACGAATATGATTTTCTAAACTAAAACTAAGCGCCTCAACATGCATGGCATTGGGTTGAGCACTCTGCTTAATCAATTCTTGAGCAACCGTATAGTTTTGGCATTGAATTGCCCATAAAAGAAGTTGTTCCACGTCTTTAGCTTTCTTAGTCTGAATAAAAAGTTTCAAAGCCTCTGCTTCAAGTTTCTCTTCCCAGAAAATACGAAAACGGATTGCGTCCAGTTTTTGACGCATTGCTTCTTTGAGATTGAATAGAAATTGTGTATCACGAGCGTTCTGTTCTGCACGTCGCTGCTCTGCCACGTTAGCTTGTTCTAGAGCCAGTTCTTCAATGGTTTTGGCAAAATTTTGAGCTGTCATCTACACGTACCCCTTATCTACCCGTTCAAGCCATTATAGTATCGCCCATCTAAATACCAAAGGGCCCACTGATGAAGAATATCAACTGACTGATTAATGGCATCAGAGTGATGCCAGTGTGTGCATATGCATCGACTTAAAATCTATCTAACCACACGTTGCGCACTTCGTGCGCTTATCGCTGTGCGGAATGACGTCATTACAAAGCAACCCTGCCTTCTAAAACTCCGAACTGAGCTTATCTAAGCGTGCGAATTTGCCATAGTAAAGGTATTGCTACTCACTGAAAGAACACAGCAAATATACCCTTCACGACTGAATTTTAGTTTTTTCCTTGTCCATCCGACGTGTCTGCTCGAAGTTCAAGGAAAGTAAACTCGACAATGCCGATTCTGGTTAGATCCTTTCTTTCGAATGGCGAGATAATACTTGTTTACGGCTTTCTATGGCATTTTTCACGTCCCGATACAGGGGGTATACCCTTCACACCTGAATTTTCGGGGTTGTTGCCTTCGCGATTCTCACCGCAGTCATGTACCTTGTGTACACTCCTGTGTCTCGAACGCTCGGCGCCTACCCGAAAAATCATCTGTTGTGGGTATATATTCGGCATCTGTCTCTCAATATCTTCTATTGAAGTGCCCATCCCAAAACATTTAAGCGTTGTATTCACAAAATAGCTTTTACCTTGATCTACGACATAATCACTTACTTGATGAGTGGCATAACCACTTAGAAAAATACCTAGGGTTCTCAGTTTTGATGCAAGCATATTCCCCTCCTTGGAAATTTGAAACTTTTAAATTATAAACATCTCAGACAATGGCAGGCGCTTCCAAAGCGTCTAATACCCGTTCATGTAAATTCTCAAAGCTACCATTGCTCATAATCAAGACATGACTGCCTTGATGAATAGTTGAGCTGACTTTATCAACAATCGCTTGCGTTTGCTTGAAGATTTGAACCGGCACTGACATCTCTTTTACAACCAGTTCAATATCCCATTTAACATCTGGGGACTGGTAAATCCAAAGTTCATCCGCGCCATTGACGGACTGAATCAGATCATTTTTCAAGGTGCCTGCTTTAAAAGTGTTAGAGCGAAGATCGAGTATTGCTAGAATATGGGATTTGCCAACTTTAGCTCGCAATCCTTCAATAGTTGTTTTGACAGCCGTTGGATGATGTGCGAAATCATCATACACCGTCACGCCATTCGCAACGCCTCTGACTTCCATGCGGCGCTTCACATTTACAAATTTTGATAATGCCGCAATGGCAACATCTGCTGGCACACCAGCATGATGGGCTGCTGCGATGGCTGCCAATGCATTCATCACATTGTGTTGTCCGACCAAGGACCATTCGACTTGGCCAACAGGCTTGCCTGACTTGAGCACAACAAAGAATTCACCAGCAGGATGTTTCAATTGAGCCTGCCAATCACCCACCGTCAAACCAAATGTTTGTATCGGAGACCAAACCCCTTGCTGAATCACCTCATCTAATTTTGAATCTAGTTGAGGTCTGATAATCAAACCATTCTGAGGAACAATACGGATAAAATGGTGAAACTGTCGCTGTATCGCTTCAATATTAGGGAAAATGTCACTGTGATCGTATTCCAAATTATTGAGAATAGCCGTTTTGGGATAATAATGAACAAATTTAGAACGTTTATCAAAAAATGCTGTGTCGTATTCATCTGCTTCTATGACAAAGAATGGTGAATCACTCAGCCTTGCCGATTCACCAAAATTCTCAGGCACACCACCAATTAAAAAACCAGGGTTTAAACCCGCATATTCTAGTATCCAAGCGACCATACTCGAAGTGGTCGTTTTACCATGAGTTCCTGCAATGGCTAAAACCCAACGATTTTTTAATACGAATTGGTGCACCCAATCTGAACCCGATAAAAAAGGTAATTGATGATCTAAAATATATTCAACGCAAGGATTACCTCTAGACAAGGCATTGCCAATCACAATCAGATCGGGTTCTGGCTCAAGTTGTTTGGGATCATATCCTTCAATGAGTTCAATCCCTACTTGCTGAAGCTGTGTACTCATGGGTGGATAAACATTCGCATCCGATCCAGTCACACGATGTCCAAGCGCTTGAGCCAATTTGGCCACACCACCCATAAAGGTCCCGCAAATTCCTAAAATATGCACATGCATCATCTTTCTCCCATTAGACCTTCATATTTTCGATCACATCAACCAAAACGTACGTTACAGGGATATTAGAAAGCACTTCAATCATTAGTGCTGATGCAATACCAACTAACATTCCTGTTCCCAGTGCAATTTTGAATATACGCCCCTTCACTAACAACACCCACAGTACCGCCCCATTGACAATTAAAGCAGTCAAACTCGTCAAGGACAGAGTAGTAGATAACATCAAACCCAGCTGTAAAATAATTAGGAAGAAGATATCCACACTCAGTAATGACAACATTACCTTAAACCAACGTTCTTTCAAGCCCTTTAAACTCAGCAAAAGATAGACGAGACCCAGGCTACAGGCCATCCAAAGCAAAGTGATCCCAAAGAAATCATGATTCTCCGTATTGGGCAAGGCATTAAGCCCCATCCATCGCAGACCAAAGTGAAGCACGATTAAACCAAACAACATAGGTTTGGAATAAGGCAACGTTTCTGGACTATCCTTTAATAAACATAGTTGTATGGTTGACTTAATGTGCTGTTGCATCGGCTCTTACCCTACGCTAATCTGCGTGTTATTTATTCGTTCGTGAGGTTCTTGATATGTCATCTAAAAATGCCTTTTATGCTCAATCTGGCGGTGTCACGTCTGTCATCAATGCCAGTGCCTGCGGTGTGATTCAAACTGCAGCGCTTTATCCTACCAAAATTGGCAAAGTTTTGGCGGGTAGAAACGGGATTTTAGGGGCACTTCATGAAGATCTGATAGACACCTCGCTGGAGTCACCAGAGAGCATTGCCGCCCTAATGCACACCCCTGCTGGCGCTTTTGGATCTTGTCGATACAAACTCAAAAGTATCGAAACGCACCGAGCAGAGTATGAACGACTCATCGAGGTATTTGAAGCACACGATATCGGTTACTTTTTCTACAATGGTGGTGGGGATTCACAAGATACGGCTTATAAAGTATCCCAACTTAGTGAGACAATGGGTCATCCCATCACGTGTATTGGTATTCCGAAGACTGTAGATAATGATTTACCATTTACCGACAATTGCCCTGGTTTTGCATCAGTAGCAAAATATGTCGCTGTTTCTATTTTAGAAGCGAGCTTTGATGTGGCATCTATGGCACAAACTTCGACCAAAGTGTTTATTCTAGAGGTCATGGGTCGTCATGCTGGCTGGATTGCCGCCGCTGGAGGACTAGCACAATCTGCCCCTCATTTCGCACCCCATATTATTCTTTTCCCAGAAGTCCCCTTTGATCAGGCGAAATTTTTAAAACGTGTTGATGAGAGCGTTAAGAAATATGGATTTTGCTCAATCGTGGTCTCAGAAGGCACTAAAGATCTAAACGGACAATTTTTATCCGATCAAGGTACTCAAGACGCTTTTGGACACAGCCAATTGGGTGGCGTTGCACCCACGATCGCAAATCTGATTAAATCAGAACTAAAACTAAAGTATCACTGGGCTGTCTCCGATTATTTGCAGCGGGCAGCACGTCATATTGCTTCTCAAGTTGATCTGGACCACGCTTATGCGTTGGGTAAAGCAGCTGTTGAATTTGCGGTTGCCGGTAAGAATGCCGTCATGCCAACCATTGAACGGACCCAAGACGAACCTTATCAATGGCGAATTGGTGAAGTCCCGTTGAAGTCAGTCGCAAATATTGAACGCAAGATGCCTGCTGAATATATTGATGAAACTGGTTTTGGCATCACAGAAGCCTGCAGGCGGTATTTACGACCTCTAATACAAGGGGAAGCTTATCCACCTTATCAAAATGGCCTACCACGCTATGTCACTCTAAAAAACAAATCAGTTGAGAAGAAATTGATAACGCCGTTTGTAGTGTGAGATCTAAAAAAGCAAGAGGCGGGAAAACTCGCCTCTATACCCACAACAGATGATTTTTCGGGTAGGCGCCGAGTGTTCGAGTCGCAGGAGTGTACACAAAGTACATGACTGCGGTGAGAATCGCGAAGGCAACAACCCCGAAAATTCAGCTGTGAAGGGTATATTTGCGCGATATTTTCAAATCCTTAAACTTGGACTAGCCTGACAAGCTGCCTGTTCAGAGATTGCCTGAGGCGATCTCTTACACTCTTCACTGAGCTGAATCAACCCTTTTGGTGGCATATATTCCATATTGACTAAAATATCACTGATTATTTTGTCCACATCTAATCCCTCGCTATGAAAATCATCGAATTCCTTGTGGAGCTTTAGCGTTAAGGTTTTTTGCATGACTTGAAGCAATTCGCCAGAAATTACCCCCCCATCAAATTCTTTGGCAAATTTGAATTTGTCTATATCATCAAGTTCATTAAAATTATCTTCAACAGATTTCATTGCTTTTTGAATAATCGTTTCCTTGGTAACGTAAGCAATATTGACTGCAGAATGTCTACCATTTAGGGTATAAATAGTTTTATTGAATGAGCCTGAGGGGCATGTGTGATTATCAGGCTTTCCATCATCAAAGCCCTTCTTAGAGAGATTGTAGCCACGCACAATCTCGTAGAGCCATTGTACAATCACCTCTTTCAAAGCGGTATTCTCTTCCATTTTCAACTTTGCTTCCAGCTCTGATGCAATCATCTCTTTTTCTGAATCTGAGCTACCACGCTCTCTTCGAATACGAGCAAGTTGCTCAGGATCAGTGAGCGCCAGCCAAACTAGTGCAATCGCTTCATTTAGCCTAACGTTTGAGCGAAGATCTGTAAAATCAACAGTTAAGAGCCAAGTTAGACATCGTTGAGCTGCCCCATTTTTGTTCGTAATTGGATCACTCTCTGGATTGTATGGAAGCTCCTTAATAAATTGCTTCAAATCTGAAATTGCTAACTCTAAGCGATGCAATGCTTCTCGCTGCCCTCGAGGGACATATTTTTCCTTCAAAGCTTGCGCTGCTTTTGAAACACCAATGTGAACACTAACCGTATGAACACTTTGGTGATTATTGACATTCTCCAATCTGACTAATGGTTGCTCCGGCAAATAAACACCTAGTCCTAAGAAATATTGAACAATATCATCCTGATCATTTTCAAATGCTAATACAATAGGAATATCATGAGCATTCTCAGTGAAAGTTGCGTTAATATTGGCACCCCCTTCAACTAAACTACGCACCACTGCTTTATGTCCCCAAAGCGCAGCAAGATGTAGCGGCGTCATATTCTCATCATCGCGCGCCTCAAGATTAGCACCACTTCTGATCAAAGCGCGGACAGCTCTAGAACGGCCAGATGCTGCAGCAAGGTGCAATGGTGTCTTACCGTGGGCTCGCGCTTCTAGATCGCTTCCACCTTCAATCAGGATCTTTAGGACTGCAACCTTACCTTGGCTCGCCGCGTGATGGAGCGGGGTTAGATCTAAATGATCTCGTATATTGATATTCACCCCAGCGCTGATAAATCCTCGTACTGCAGTGACAATGCCACATTTTGAAGCGTTATGAATATCAATATATCGAATTTGATAATAAGACCGTAATATCATTTTCCAAGGATCAATAATCAATTTTTTATTTACAGCTGTCAGAAGCGAGTTGATGGCTCCTCTCAGAGAGAGAAAAAAAGATTGTTTTTTGACTGACATTCGGTATTTTTCATGATCTATCTCTTCAGGCATGATTTCGCTCTCCAATCTATTCAATTGATCAAAAAGCCTTTGTGCGCTGATTGAAAAATCGGGTCTTGCGCACCTCAACAACAAAGCTAGTATTTTTAATATATTTTATTTTTGGAAAATGTGGTGAACTGTACCCTGAAAGACCAAAATAGAAAAGTTGGTTAACCGATTAAAATAAGTTTAAAACTCAAAGTTAGGTATCGAAGGATTTAATAAACTCTCCACCTCGTCAAAATGACCTAGATATACCCTTCACAGCTGAATTTTCGGGGTTGTTGCCTTCGCGATCCTCATCGCAGTCATGTACTTTGTGTACACTCCTGCGTCTCGAACGCTCGGCGCCTACCCGAAAAATCATCTGTTGTGGGTATATGTTAATTTAAAAATTAACTCATTTAAAAAAAATGAGACACCCTTTGTCGTCTCATCACAAAAAAGGGGCGGCCAGAAATGCCGCCTCGTATTTTTATTTAATGGCAATCAACTCAAAATTTTGAACTTTAGATACCACACCCTTCTCCCAGCCATCTTGCACCAAGATTGCTGCCTTTTCTTTCAAAATAGAAGCAACTTGACCCGCGAAATGTTGGTCTCTACCTTCTCCATCTGTAAAAATATCGAAAATACCATAAGTTTCATCATCAAATTTTAGTGCAACCCAAAATAAGGTCTTGGGTTCTGTTTTTTCTACAATAGCTGCAGCCTCCGTTAAGAGCTTAGCAAGGTTTTCTGCCTGACCGGCGGCTGCCTTAAATTTTATCAATGTCGCTGCTTTAGCCGTTGTTAAATTCTTCGGAAGACGAACAGAAAGGATTGATGCATTAGCGACATGTGGGATGACGCCCTTCTCCCACCCACCAACAACTAATTTCTCTGCATTTTTCTTCAGGGCATTTGCGACTTGACCTGCGAAATGTTCAGCTCTACCGGCATCATTTGGAAACACATCAAATATGGCATATTCATAATTGTTTTTTTTGAGAGCGAACCATAATTTCGTATTTTTTTCATGCTCCTTAACCAATTTAGCACCTTGTTTAAGAAAATTTGACAAGCCTTCAGATTGATTTTCATTCGCATTTAATTCAATAAACGTTGCTTGTCGAATATCTTCGGCTTTCATGATGTTCAACTCCTCGTTGGCATAAATTAGTGGTGATATAAGATTTGTTAATAATGTAACCAGGGTCAATATCTTCTTCATACTCATCTCCGTTAACTATCTATCTATAGATAGATTTTTGGTTTAAAAAAACTTACTTAATCTGACTATCCACAAAATGCTGGATCAGGTTTAAATAATCTTGATCTTGGAACAACCGTCCTAGCAACAAGCCCCCCTCTAAATGAATCACAAGATGCTTTGAGAGGGCATTGCTCAATCCCTTAGCAGAATCTTTAATATCCGAGGCGCTAATGACGCTATCTAGCCATCCCATCAATTGCTCAAAAAACCATTTAATTTTGTTTCTAAGCGGTTCTGTCAACAAGAATACATCCGAAGCCAGCATCCCACCCAGACACATTTTAAATTGATCCTGATACGTTACGCCAAAAACAACCTCGAGAAAGTTATATAACTTTCTTCTAGTCGACAATAATTTATTAGATTTAATTTGTGTCAAAATCGGCAATAATTTTGAAAATTGCCAATCAATGACCGCCATCCCTAAATCTTCTTTAGCAGGAAAGTGATAATGAATGCTTGAAGTCTTAATGCCAATTAACCCAGAAATGTCCTTATAACTAAATCCGTTGAAACCTTGGGTCTGAATCAGACTCTCGGCAGCATTCAGTATTTTTTGTTGGGTCTCTGTGTAATTCATGAGAGGGATTATATCTATCTACCTGAAGATAGTCAACCCGCGGACGCATCTAATACCCTAAACAAAGCAGCTATCAGATGGGCTCACCAAACCATGAGACCAGCGGCTCAACGAAATATTATAGAAAGTCAGATAACTTGTTAAAATAGCGCCCTCTGATAACTTATTTCTATTGAGCATTCATGAAACGTGTACCTAACAACAAATCACTTCAATCAATTATCAATCAAAAAAACTATACATTGTTAGAAAATTGGTACAACATTCAAAGCATACCCAATGCCCAGCTCCGTGCAGAAAAAACGCGTCAAATACAAAATCAATCTAATGAGTGGGTCAAGCTATCTTCAATTTTATCCAAAAATGACCCAATTTTAAAACCATGCGATGACGGCAGCCTAAGGAACTTTTACCCCAATACCTCGATGCATCTAAACCTATCCAGAGATTTCCTAAAAATTTTAAGAGATCAGATGGCCGTAAAGGACTTATCACCTTTTACAAAAATAGATTTCGCTCAACAAATAATCCTAGTTCATCATCAATGTGTCAAAGAAAACTATTATAGTGATTCGATATTAAACACGCTAAAAACAATCTATTACCAAGATTTAAAGTTGGCTTTAGAAACCATCTCAAAAACAATCTACAATACAGAGCAAGGAGATTATCTATGCCGAGGTCTTTGCATGATGGAGCATCCAGAAGTATCGAACCTCAAAAATAATCTGGTTGATATTTACGATTTTTTCATAAAATATTTCAAAGAAAAAATAGTATCTTTAGATTGCTTAATACGAGACGATTTATGGTACACATTTTCGATGATTCAAAATTTTGCTTATTTTTTCAATGATTTGGAGCTCTTTAAAAAAATAGAGATTGAACTATGCCAGATGCACTTGAAAGAGTTAATCAGTGCGGAACATTTATCTCGATTTACTACTCGCCATCAAGTTGCGATTGCAAATCAAGATGAGCTTGAGCATCATGTAAAGTTTAAGAATTTCAGTACAGAATTAAATAAAATTATAGAGCATCATCAATCTGAACAAAAATCGACCCCTAAAAAATTGAATATTGCTGTAGAGCAAACTCAAAATTTAATCAAAATCAAGAAAGAAATCAAAACATTAGCGGACATTGAAAAAAATATAAACAATATCTCTGTACCGGACAAATCACTTAGCTCCTTGAAAAGACCAGATCAATGAAACTGTATTTACTGAAAATTGAGGCTATTTTTCCTATGAAGCCACCAACCGAGCGCTCAATGTTAAAAAATTGCTCACGAAGAAAATCTAATCCGAGTCTCAATACACTTTTTTCTAATCGACCATGCTTCTTGGTTTTAATCGGTTGCTCTTTTGCAATAATTTGTCCCACCTTGTAAGCAAAGCAAAAAGCAATTGTTAATACCGACAATAAATTATGCAAGCGTTCAGGTAAAGTAACATGCGTGTCTTCAAAGTTGAAGCCTTTCGATTTTAAAAAACCAAACAGGGTTTCTATGTTCCATCTTTTTTTGTACCTCATCAAGGCATGCTCAGGTTCGTGAGTGCTTGCTACGATGACCCACTCACCATCTTCTGCACGCGTGGCTGCTAGCCATAAATTCACGCCAAAAATATCCTTCCTATTGCACAAGTATCGGGTTTGCCCTGGCCTTAAATTGATAAATAAGCGGCGTACATGAAGGTTATTACCTTTTGAACTATCTACTAATGCATTTTTCTTGATCCGAATTGTAAATGGTATCTGTTTTTCTAGCAGCCATTTGAACCATTCACCACTGACAAATTCCCTGTCTGCAACCAGATCAGCTATGATGCTGTTCCCAAAAATGTGAATGAATTTTTCTACAACAGTCACTCGTTCTTCAAGATTTGAATTGCCCTTTTTGGGAAGAAATTTCCATATAAGCGGTATGGCGACAGAACCACACACTACCGAAATCATCAATATATTAATATCAACCTTGCCCCATTGCCAGTTGGTTCTGTCCATACTTAGTTGCCATTTTGAATTGTTTGGCAAAAAATATTGTGCAATAAATTTTGAAAGCGTCTCAAAACTGAAAGCATTAAATTCTTTTAAAAATCGTCTTATGCGCTTGTAGCGGGCTTCAAAAGCACCACCGGTAATCATCGCTTGTGCTAATTCGACGAGATTAACCGTTCGGACGGTGATAAGGGCAACTAAAATTTGGGTTAAACAGTCGAGACGTCTATTGTCGATTTTGAAATATGGCTTTAGAATGGCCTTTAACTCGCTGATTGAAAACATTGTGTACACCTCTTTTTTTGACAATCGAGATTATACACTTTTTGTTTTTATTTCAGCGAGTTACTAGAAAAGTAGACCTTCCAACTAAATAGTTTTGTCCTGTACAGAGAAACAATATATTACAAATTATAAATCATTTAAACACCCAAAAAATCACTGAAGCAGAACTATTTCAGCTTTCCGCTCTCATTAAAAATATTTCATGCTTACTTGAAGGACCTGAAAACCATTGTGGATCCGCTGCCGAGATCCCAAGCTTGTTAACCAAAATTCATCTACATTTTGAACTAAAATTATCTCATCTTAAATCTGAAAAAGAAAAGCGGTCTCAGCGAGCTGCTCTAAAAAAAGATAAGATTGAATCAAAATTAGAACAACTTAGCATCCAAAGCGCTCCATCTCAGATATCAAAATCGGAAGAAAAGAAGAAAGAGAATGAAGAGCCAGCACAGGTTCAGCCTAGTCCCAAGGTCAAACCAACTCAAAACAAAAAAAGCAAAAATAAGAAAAAGAGACAACGCGGCAATAAAAAGAAAAAAATCGACGCAAACTCTCAAGATCGAATAGCTGAGAATTCAGAAAAATTTCATGAGATCAATGATTCGACAGTTGGTATCAAATCAGAGGCTAAGATTGAAGTTCCTCAAACAAATGATATTCTAATGCTATCTGACGATCATTCTCAAGAACAGCCTTTTATCAGCAAGCCAATTTCGAACATCAGTATTGATCCACATTTTCAAGATGAAGCTTATATTTATCCTACTGAAGCAATTCTGATCCCGCCTGCTATAACAGCTGTCATGTCACTGGTCACTCGTCTAGAGGCTCGCGCATATATCGTTGGGGGATATCCAAGAGACATTTTGACCAATAGCGCTCACATTAGTAACGACATTGATCTAATTGTCGAGCTCTCCCACAACGAAATCATAACATGCTTTGCGGCTTATCATCCCCAGCCTGGACCATTCGAAGGACTCTTTATTATAGAAATTGACGGCGTCAAAACTGACATTATTTCAGTACCAAAAGGATTCTCACTGAGAGAAAATGCAGAAAAAAGAGACTTCCCGTTTAATGCTATTTTCTTAGATCAAAATGGGCGATGCTATGCTCCGCTCGAAAAAACAAGGCATTTCTTAATCAATATCGCAAATCCTCAATTCGAGCTCATTTCAGACAATCCTTACGAATTATTTAAGCAAAATCCTATTTGTATGCTGAGAGTCATCGACTTTGCAACCAGAATGAATCAATTCATCCCATTTGTGCTACAAAACACGATAAAACAATGTGGGGTATATTTGAGGGATTTACCGTTTAAAGCTTTTAAGGCGCATTTTATTAAATTGTTCTACAAGCAAAATGCACTAGCGAATTTTTTCAATATGATGAGAACGAGATTATTTCATCATATTTTTAGAGGGCTGGATATCAACTATAAAATTGATTGCAAACAGGATTCATTGATTCGCGAGTATATCGTGGCGCAACTTAAAAATTGGGATAATGCAACGGATCTAAAACCACTTTCAGGATTATTTTCGATTTTCTTTTTTCCATCTTTTGTCAGAAAATTGGATAACCAACTGCCAGATGGAAGACGAGATTCTATAGTCACTAACACTATTCTTAATGATTACACTCAATTTTTGGGAGTACTGACACAAGATTTCGTTAACTACCCCTTGGAAGGAATTGTGAAACAAGCTTTGGTGCAACATTTACAATACTATGATCAATTTGTGGAATATTCTATACAACGTCAAAATGCACTGAGTAATCGTAGAGCTCGTGTTAACAACAGAGCTCAACTTGGCGATTATATCGAGGGTGCACCAAAAAATTGGTCATTGGACTAAAATTTTTATTCAACGACATCGTTACGTTCGGCTTCTTCTCGAGCCGCTTTAGCAGCTTCAGAATCAGCCTCAACTTGAACGGCTGTTGATTTGCTACTTTCACCTTTGTGAATGTCTTCAGGGAAAGGATTTTCCTCTAGATCTTCCTCAGGCACATTGCCGTCGTAGGCTAAAAATGCGCGTCGTTGCAGATAAGCATTACGTACAAACGCATATTCATCGATACCGACAGCTTCTAAAACTTTACCATGACGCATAAACCGAGACTTCTGATCTAGATAATCCAGTGCTAATAACCAATTACGGGTACTCTGTGGATGAACATGAGGCCAGACTGAAAAAGCTGAATAGTCTGTCGCAAACCCAATGGTGTCGCGAATAGTCGAAGGGCCAATAAAGGGTAGAACTAAATAGGTCGAATTTTTCATGCCGTAAACCATTAAGGTTTGACCAAAATCTTCCTTATGCTTTTCAACACCAATGGCACCTGCCACATCAAAAATACCAAGTACTCCAACCGTCGTATTGAGTAAAAAACGCGTGGTATCTTTTACAGCGTGACCTGGCTTGATCTGCAATAAATCATTTGCGATGGTTGGGATTTCTCTCAAATTATCATAAAAGTTGCTTACACGTTGTTCTACAAAATCAGGTAATACGGCCTGATAGACTTTCGCAATAGGATGAACAATGTATTTGTCGACCTTCCCATTAAAAGCATAGATATCACGATTGAGGGGCTCCAACGGATCGTGATTAGGATCAGTTGTTGCACATCCACTCAAAAATATAAAACCACCCATAATAGGTAACAGAAGACAGCGATTGATGCGTCGCAACATTTTGTCGTCCCTGAAAAAGACAATCTACTAACCAAATTCTAGACAAAAAGGGAAGGCTTTGCCTTCCCTTAAGACTTAAAATATTACCAGTTCACTTGTGCGCGTGCGCCAATAATATTCAAGGTCGTATCAACCGGTAAGCGAGCATGAGTATAGTTCAACATAAATCGAACATAGTCATTTACCCACCAAGTTGCTCCCAAGGTCGTATCTCTTTCGCGACCAAGCCCGAAAGATTTGTCTTGCAAATCAACAAAACTATGACGGGCAACCAATTCAATCGCACCAGACTTGCTAAGCGGTCTGACACGTCCAAAGGTTGCGCTTTCGAAATCATAGTCTTTAGATTCTCCCGTCACGACGTAGGATGCAGCAATATAGTAACCGTTGTATCCCAAGTCACCGCCTGGGCGACGCGCATCCGTTGCAGCAATGTTCGAGAAGCGATTCATGTGCGCTGTAAAATATTCACCCATGACCAACACAGGGCCCCATTTGCCAGCGGCTTCAAAGCCCCAGACCCAGTAGTCTTTCACTGAATCAGAGGGTACACCAGTGCTGAGTGAAGGGGTTGAACGCGCTCTCAACTCCGGACGCGTTGAAAAATTAAACATATTGGCTAAATCTTTTTGATCCTGCCAAGTGAATGAGGTTCCGAAATGGTAAACCGTATCTGCAGTGTGAATAGGCGCATAAGTTAATCTGCCAGTTATGCCAATCGGATCAGCCCCAATTGGACCACGGCCGGTCGTTGAACTAGTGCCTAACGCACTCGGTTGCGCATCACCAATTTGCGTAACGCCATCTTTAGGCGTGGTCAACGCTGCAGCCCAAGTAAAATCTGTCCAGTTACCTTCCACGTACACACCAAGGCCACTGCCTGGTGAAAATGCTTGAACGGGTAGCGCATTTTCCATAAGAATGTATTCGTTGCTGCTCGTCCAATTGTCCAAACTGAATGGGGTCCCTACTTGACCAAGGGCAATCCAAATCCATTCAAATCCGTCGTAAGCGACAAATGCTTCACCAAATTCTGTGGAGCCATCTGAAGCATGATCTAAATCAACTTTATAAACCCACTGACTGCCGACGCCCCCTTTGAAGGTCACTCTGGCACGGCGAAGATTAGCCCCACTAGGATAACCGCTATGGCCTGCCCCGTGGAAAGAGGCGTAGTCCGCATTGATACGGCCGCCAATCTTAAACCAGTAGTCTTCGTCTTTAATATCAAAGACGCTTAAGCCCCCTTTGGTATCAACATTCATTTCGCTTTCTGCGAAGGTTGTAGATGTATTCAATAGCGCGCAGACAGTTAGAAGGCTTGCGGGCAAAGCGTGCTTTGGATTAAAACCCATAGAACTTCTCCAAATTCAATGACTCTGGTTGAAGGATTCCCTAGTGATTAGATGCGACGTGCCTGTCGAATCCCGAATCCTATCAAAGTTTCGCCGGCACCCACAAGCCGCCGCGGCTAAAACTTTGCCAACCCCACTTAAACCAATGCATCATTGAAAAAGCAAGCCACAATGCCCAAAGCAACATCAGTCCCCGATACCAATACACCGACAAAGTCAGTACCCAAGCTTTAGGAGTAGAATTAGTACTGAGATCTTGATACCAACTCAAATAGTGGTGATCTGGTCCAAAGTAAGAATTGTAAATTAACCCACTCATGGGCGCAGCCAGCTGCATTTGCGGCGTACCTAATAAGCCTTTTGAAATGCTCGTCAATAGACTGATAATAAAGATAAAGGTAAGGAACACTAAGCCAACTTGCAACACCGTATAACCCCAAGATTTGAATTGCGGTTTCCATACTGCGCATCGCCCCATGGCAAAAAACCATGCCAGAACACCAACCGCCGCAATTGGGGATGCCACTGCAACACCAACGCCCAATAAAGACCATTGCCAAAAATTAAGTGGTGCAATAGTCAATCGACTTAAAACGTAGGCGACCACCAATACGACAATTAAAACACCCCAAAATAAAACAACCGGCCCCATACTAGGGCCCCCCATCGCTAAAATCCAACGATCTTTACCAAAGGTCACATTGACAACGGCATTACTACTTTTAGCATTCAAATCGACTGTTGGTGTCTTAAAGAGACTATTCAATTCAAAAGGCATTTGCCATTTAATTTGAACAGCTTCACCACCTGGATAAATGGGAACGGATAAAGCTTGTCCTTGGAGGTTGATAGATTGACTTTGACCATTGATTAACACATCTTGCAATTTAATATCCTGTGGCAATTTTAAAACATGTGTCCCACCTTGACTGGCGCGCACATTAAAATTCAATTCAACATCCATCGCTCGTTTACCGGGCGTCATGCTCATTGCGCTCGAATCAATACTCATCGTTGCGCCCGCCAGGCCTTCAGGACGCGTAATATTCAAAGTGATAGCTTCATCGGGCCATGGCCGCCAGGTTGGTTGCCAACGACCATCAGCTAATCTTTGGTGGATAGGTGAGATTCCTTCAAACTCAACATGCCAAATACCACTGGCCTCTAAAGCCCAAGTTTCTGTGAAATCAACTTGATCAGCGGCTTTCAAGGCAAGACTTGGCACAATAGGCAATTCTGATTCAAACGAAACCACGTTTTGAAAATCGGAAAAAACAATATTCGCTTCGCTGTCTTTCACTTTAATACTGTCATTCAAAACACGTTCCCCCGATAGAAGCGGGATCTTCACACTCACACTCCCTCGCTGAGGTGAAAGACGTTGAGCCTCAGTGATGACTTTCCAAGTAAATCCTAACTCTAGTCTGCGTGTGACCGATACAAATGTCGGCATTTCGCCTGGCTTCAATTTTTCTAAAGTCGAACCTTGCGCCACGATGCGTTTAAAATAAAGGTTGTGTGTCCTCAAAAACCCATCAACCGGTCCATCAACTTTCCAAGCATCTGCCTCGACTTGTATGGAAGTCGGCAATACCGGGATTGGCAATTCAAAGCTCTCAAGCTCAGGCATCATTCCAACGAGCTCAAGGCTATAAGCGCCTGGTTCCAGCGCGAGATGTAACACCTGATCTTTAGTCATCAACCCGGTTTTGACTTGCCCATTCAGTGTCACCACTTGCGGCGACCATTTTCCCAGCGCACTTGGAATAGGGATAGCAATTTGACTTAAGGCATTGACATCCATTCGGATTTTCAATTGCGTGCTGGTTGCTTGAATCCACATCTTGCCCACGCCACTACAATGAGGTACGCAGTCTGGTGGTGCCAAAAGTCGTGCCTGCAACGCCTCCAATATCACCGGATCAGGGATCTCATCTGCTAATATCTTACTGCTATAAGTCAGCAGATTAAGAGCTAAGAATCCCCCTATCAAGGCAACACCCCATGAAGCCAGGACTTGAGGCGTTTTAGTTTGGTCGCGCCATGATTGGAGCAAGATCCAAGCCAAACATCCAATCATGAACACGCGTAAGCAATTCAAAATTGAAGAAACGGTAGGCGGTATCAACCAAAGGCGCATCATTTGATCTTTCATAACAGGTCCATTCCAAATCAAATTAACGGTTTGCCAAGTCCAATTCGGAATGCCAGGCCCTGTTTGAATTTTAGCGTTTGGATCGTAGTCATCAAGTGCTTTTTTACGTTCTGGAAATACAGCCCCTTCTTGCTCATTTGCCATACTATCTGCACTAGACCATTCTCGGGCTGACAATGCTTCTGCGCCTGCTTCCATACGCTGACGCATCATTTTAGGCGCTTGTCCAATAGACATGACTTGAGGTTCCGCATAAACCGGTTGAGTATAGCTGGGTCTTGCAAGCTGCGGGTACATCCCTTGTCGCACTTGATCGACGGCAAATGGAATCAAATGGAATGCGATCAATAAAACACTGAGTCGATAATACCATTCTACAACCACTCTCATCTTACCGGGTGACATCACCCTCAGTAGACCAATCCCTGCTAGCAAATTCAACCAACTATATATCGGTGCACCCCGCTCATGGTAAATTAAGACTAGCGTGATCAGCGCGACCACCCCCCACCTAAAGTTGAATAGCTTTAACACAGCGGCTGCAATCACAAGAACTAAAAAGAGATCTAATAAATTCCATTTATCAATCCAAGCAGAATCGACTTGATCAACCCCTGTTGCTGCAAATAAATGCCAACCTGGTGGCAATTGAAGCAACGTAGACAGATATTGAACGTCTCGATCCCAACCCACCGCAGAAAAAGATTGGCCCTGACGCTTCATTTCACCGATGCCCATGACATTCAATTGTCCTTGACGGACCTCTACGCCAGATTGCCCTTTAGGCCCTTTGGTAATCAGTCGATCTTCTCCATCGACTTGAACTCGCCCCAATTGCATTTGTGGGGACACCTCTAAGCGCCAATCCTGTTCAAGTTGACCTGATAGATTATCTTGTAACGTGAATCCCCTGCCCTCAAAATCAAGCCACATTGTTCGAGTCAATTGTAATTGATCTGCTCGCTCTGTCGCTTGTCCTCTTCGCTTTTCTTCAAAATCTAGTTTTTGATCTTGGGTCATCAGAAAAGCTTGAAACTGATTTGTAGTTTCC
Organism: Gammaproteobacteria bacterium; assembly: GCA_046348545.1. Taxonomy (GTDB): domain Bacteria; phylum Pseudomonadota; class Gammaproteobacteria; order Berkiellales; family Berkiellaceae; genus JAXMEB01. The sequence continues at coordinate 329,850 of JAXMEB010000003.1, read as the reverse complement.
GGTAAATCCGTTTGAGTTGGATCCAGCGGTTGTCCACCTTTAACTTCAACCAATCTTAATGCAGGCACCGGTTCAAAAGTCCAAATTTCCTTTTCAGGCCAGGGCGCCGGTCTTTCGATATAATTCAGAACAGAGACCGGTTTAATATGACGTGAATTGAGAGTCATCTCCCACTCGGAACCTGCTCTCACTTGAACCCTTAAACGTCCATCAGGTTCAAGCCGAGCTGGCAAATTACTCGCAAAACTGATTGGGATAAAGTCTGGCAATAAAGGTCCACTTAAAACAACCTCACGATCTTGACCGGACACTTTCATTTTAATAATGGTCCTGTCGATAAAAGGGTTGTCGTCCTTTAAATATCTAAATACTTGAACACTCAGACTGTCTTCTACTTTTTGTTCTTTAACGTAGCGTCCTTTAAGCCACACTTTACCGCTAGGATCTCTATCAGGCTGTGCAATCACTTGCCCATCAATGGATAAATCTAGCAGTCCAATGTCACGTGGAATCGTTAGATCGCTAGGAACTGCTTGCCAATGCAATTGACCATTAATTTGATGGACCCCTGCATTGAGAAATATGGCGGGACTATCGAGCATCATCACCGGCGCAAGCTTATCATTAACTTTCACATCGAACGGCATGCCGCTTGCATCCCCCGGTAATCTCACCCAACTATCAAAAAAGACCTGTACGCTTAGTGAGAAAGTGCCTACCTGCCCTTGAATATTTAGCTTCAGTTTACCAGGCCAAACGCAATCGTGTGTTTCCTTGTCTTGAATGACTGGGCAATAGACTTCAGCTTCATGATCCCAAAGAACCCATTCTTGCCAAGGTTTAAGAACTTCCGGAATATAAGGCGCCTTGGCCCAAGTTGCTCCTACAATGATCCAAAACATTGTGAACAAAGTGACTAGGCGCTTAAGCATCCTTGCTTCTCCTCAAACTTTAAATTATGCCTCTAAAAAAAGATCGGTCATCAAACTTTGACCTGACTCAAATCCATATTGCTCGAAGTCTTTAACACCCGATTGTCTTAATACATCCTCATCAATCAGACATTGTCCTGTAAGAGAACGACTTGGCTGACTGACAATCCATAATGCCGCATCAGCAACGATTCCAGGTTTTCTACATTTTGCAATCAATTCTTTTGGAAATAGATTTTCAATAGCGGCGGTGCGAATCAATGTCTTGGGCCATAATGAATTCACTGCAATACCATCTTGTTTGAATTCCTCAGCAAGTCCCAACGTACAAAGACTCATGCCGTATTTTGATATCGTGTAGGCTAAGTGATTCTTTAGCCATTTTGGATTTAAATTAATGGGTGGCGATAAGGTTATAATATGCGGATTACTTGATTTTTTGAGATATGGAATAGCAGCTCGAGAACAAGAAAAAGTTGCTCGCACATTCACACTCTGCATTAAGTCATACCGTCTAATTTCAGTTTGCAGTGTGGGCGTTAAATTAATAGCACTGGCGTTATTGACTAAAATGTCCAAACCACCAAACTTACTTGCTGCTTCATGCATTGCTTCATCAATAGCCGCTTCATTGCGGACATCCAAAGCAATAGCCAAAGCCTGCTGTCCTAACGCTTCGACTTCATCGCGCACGGTATAGATTGTACCTAAGAGCTTCGGATGAGGCTCCGTGCTTTTAGCGGCTATCACAATATTGGCTCCAGCCTTGGCGAAGGTTAGAGCAATTTCACGCCCTATGCCTCGGCTCGCGCCAGTGATAAATACAGTCTTCTGATTTAAATTACCCATAACCTTCCTAATAGTATGATCATCTTCGCTCGACTATACGCACCTAGACAAAGTAAGCCAACTTTGATGCTTTCATGATCTTAACTCACGCCAATTTTGGCGATTACTTCTATTGATACTCAATACCAAGCTCTCTGTGCCGGATGTTACATCTATACGGTTGTCTCCCGCATGAAGCCAATAGCGATGGAGTTTAAGTTGAATATCTTTGTCGATTATCTGAGTCCAAATAACATCTGAACCCAACAACCCATAGAGTTGATCGCCTTCTTTTGACTGACTGGAAGTTCGGACAACTAAAATGGGCGTTTCAAAACCTGTGACTGCGGTTGCAAATATCTCTTTTATCTCACCTTCGACTTGCGCTAAATTTTGCCAGTACCATTCATCGTATTGAAGAGGCTTAGTATCCAATTTCCAAAGATTGCCTGAACGGTCCCCCACATAAACAGCATCCACCCAACCTCTATATTGATAATCGGTTGCCAACAAAGTCGTAATTCCCAACGGCACAGCAAAAGGAACTTCCATCGCACCTGAGGTTGTTCGAAGGACTAAGTGGTTTTCTTCATGATGACTTTCAATCCTCAAAAATCCAGCCGTTCCATTTGAGAATACCAGTAGCTTCTCTTCATCATTGATATCTTCAGATTCGATAGCTTGAGTTGTGATAATATGATCAACTCTTAACTCGTAATAATAAAGACCAGAACGTTCACCAAAATGAATCGAATCTGGCACAAATTGAAGCAAAGAAGCTTCACCAGACTTTAACAGTTCGTTCGGATTCGCCTCAAACCTCTTCTCCAATAAATCCATAGCTTTTTCTCGCTCTAGACGACGCTCAATGTATTGACTGAATGCTTTTGTCATCTTGGCTTCGAGCCAGGTGTTTTCCATAGAAAGCAGTGTTAACATCGACATCACAGTCGAGAAAATCATCACCACAATCAATATCGCGCCCTGTTCATGCCTTATCGAAACCATACCTCTTCCACCCAAGTTCGTTGCAATGAAGTGATTTCAATATCTTGAGCTGTAATATTCATACGAAGACCATGAGCATTCGATAGGTTCGTAAGGGGCTCCACGTGTAAGTCGACAATACCCTCTACAATTTCATTGACGCCCTCACGGATATCATTAGAATACAGTGCAAAGATAGGTTCTCCGCGGCTGTTTTTTCTGCTTGTTTGCGCAACATAAAATAATTTCGATTCAAACCACCCAATATAGGCGGTAAGATCGTAATGTCCACGAAGACTTTTACTTACAGTCAGTACAGTGCCTGTTTTTTTTGAAAATCGACTTTTATCACTGATTTGAACAATTTCAGCATCTCGACAATTTGAAATGACGAAGAATTGGTTCTCCGAGACCTTTAGTTTTTCTTGGATGTGAAGCGTGGTTTCAGCTGGTTTAACAGGTGCTTGCAAATGATACAAAGGTTTCACTTGCCGTACCCAAATCATATCACCACGATGCTTTGGTAATACAGGCTTGATATCAAAAAGAGTCTGCATAGAGCGTGGCAAATTCTTAATATTCAAGCAGCCCAGAGAGCCATCAGATCGTAATGACTGTCCTAACAGCATATGAGTGACTCGAATGCTCTGCTGAATATTGGAAAGTGCCTGTTGATACAGGAATTGCTGCTTTATCGTTATATAAAGTTGGAACAGCCCCTGCATCAGTACTGCACTTAATGTCAATGCGATCATGAGCTCAATCAAACCAATGCCAGACATCCTATACTTCATTAAGCATCTTATGGTTGTGTTTCAGCAAGCCTTGCTCGGTCAATCAGATAAAGCGTATGATTTAAATGCTCTCGATTTTTCAGATAAGCAGTCATTTGAGACGTCGCCAACCCCAGTACCACGACGCTCATGATCGCAAGCGAAACAAGGACTTCAACTAAATTCAATGCTCTCTCCGATACAAAACGAAAAGAGCGCTAATTTAACATGTTTTGAATAGAGTTCAAGTCACCTTCACCTTAAAAGCAATCAACCCAACTCAACATACCCTTCACAGATGATTTTTTGGGGTTGCTTGTCGATCCGTAGCTTGTAAGAGCGTAGGCAGATACCCGAGAAATCATCTGTGAAGGGTATATCATCATCCCGCGCAGCGGTCATTACAAAACAACCCTGCCTTCAAAAACTCCGAACTGAGGTTATTAATAGTACTTTGAAATCTTCGGTGAAGGTGGATTCTCAGCATTGATGTGAGCTCTGGACCTTTTCTTGCTACATTCACTTTCACTTTGACAAATATGACGCTGCATTTTTAAAAATACAGATTCAAGATTTCTGAATACAGGTAATGGCGTATAACTATTTTTCTCAGCATAATTCTTACATCGAAAATATTCCTCTACTAAATTAAATTTAATATCAGGACTGACGATATTGTTCGGGTCCTTTGCTTGTAAAACTTGCAGGCATTCTTCTCTATCGTAGGATTTCAACTTCAAATATATCACACGATGTTTTAGCGGCTCAGTTAAAGCTGTTCTACCGGGCAATTTTTTCGCAGGATTTTGTGTGCAAAGCAACATAAATGTACTTTGGCGTGGTTTACGATTATCGATTTTTAGGTCAAGAATCTTGTTTATGCATTTCTCGCTGATCCCTAAACTATTCCATTCATCAATCAAGACTAATGCACCATTTTCCAATGCTTGCATTAATAGCTCATTTCTCTCTTTGGGACTCTGACTCGCTGAGATGTAATAATAATATTTTTCATCAGTTGGAATCTCATTTTGTTTGACCTCTAAATACCCCCTTTGAGACAATATACTCTTTAACATTTGGCTTTTTCCTTCGCCAGGCTCTCCCTCTAAAATTAGTCCCGTTAAACTTCCGATATACCATTCGGCTTTAGCCTGATCCTGACGAATATATTCCCGAACATCAAGAAGATTTTGAATCGCTTGGCTAACATGCATTCTGGAAACAGGCACCACATAGTCTTTAAAGATATCAACTTTTGTTCCAAAACTCACATTATCAAAATTAAATAAATTGCGGAGTTTCGAAAACAATGATTTTGATAAAATTGATTTTGCTATAATATAGATGGATTTTAATGCAGCCTCGACAGGTTGGATCTGAGCAGAAGAAGATCGTACTATGCTAGTCAGAGTTTGCAATGCCATAGTTTTCAACTCACGTGCAGTAATCAATACTTTTTTAGTGCTTAAAGCAGTCACATCTGTATAAAATTTCAAAAACAAGGCTGCAATTATTTTTATAGCATTTTGATCAATTCGAGAGGATGCAAACAAAGGAATCACTATCTTGTATACAAGATATATAGGCGGAATGGGATGAAAGACAACACTGTTCCCGTGGTTTCTAATGAGCTCAGGAACCGAACGACCTCCGAGATTTGAACATGGATTTCCTGCCAAAATCATAAAATGATTATCTAAAGTATAAAGAACCCCTTCAATCAAAATAAATTTTTTATTATTATAAAGACCCTCAAACATATTATATCCAGAGTTGGGAATATTAGCTTCATCAATAAATAGTATTTTCGACACATTCAGGGTGCGATCACTGGCCCAGTCTTTCAGAGAATTCATTTCATAATATATTTTATAGTCAGGATTATTTTTCAGTGATTCAACAAAACTACTTTTTCCAGCGCCAGTCGGTCCGGCTAAAAATACAATCGGTCTGAAAGATAATGCCTCAAAGACCATTTTGGTGCGAAGTCGTAAACTAGCTTCAATTTGATTCAGATCAAAATGACGTGCATTAGTCTGCTGCTCAGATTCGATTACCTCCAAGCCCCTCCACAAATCTTCAGGGTTAACATTAGAGTACCGTTTCGAAAACTCGATCATATTCTTAATTTGGATATAAGGTCTATCTATGAATTTAGAAATTATGGCGATCTCATTTTCAGAATAGTGCTTCGACAAAAGAGTAGCTTTAAATTCTCGAGATATTTCATGAACAACGTGCTCCCAATTTCTGAATCTAGAATTTGGCTGACTGATTAAAATAAGTTTTCCGATATTATTATTACTATTCAAGCTATCAATAGAGTCCTTTATACAATAACGTTCAAGTTCATTAATCAAGTGATGAGAGAATCTTCCCTTCAGTATTAACGTCTGACCTTCTAATAAGCACTTCCAAAGATCTGACATTTTTCTTTGTGCAGCAAAATTGCTATCATCTATCCATGAAATAGATATACGCTCAATAACGTCAATGAACTCAAGTTCAGAAACATCAACCATTAAATGTTCGGCTGTCAGACTCAAATATGATAATGATGCTTCTATATCATCGGAGAGAATTAATTCAACATTGGGATCTAAAGCAAAGCGGTCAGTAGTTTTACTTTCAAGCTCAAATGGCAATTCTACATCTCTTGATCTGTGAAGGATTAATCTAACATTATAGCGTGAACAACTACTCAATAGCTGGGACCATTGAGAAGATGTCATGTATTCTGTAACAATCAAAATGATCTCACGATTAGCATTCTGGGATAGAACACCTTTCTTTTCCATTAAGGAACCATTGTCACACTCATATATTCTAAAAAAAGATGGAAATGTCTGTGAATTGAGAACATATGCAGTGGAGTCCATACTCGATGAATTTGTAATGACCATTTTTAGACCTTTCCAATCATATCCCTCTGAAGTATACAGCTTCAATGCGGAAGGTATACTGAAAGCCCGGCCATTAATTTTGAATTCATTGTACAAAAACGCATGCTCCCAAAACGCAACAAATTTTGGATGCGACCATGGAGCATTATGTAGAGTAATTGCTTCGGTGTTGCTTTCTAACGCTTCAAGTAGCGCGCCCTTCTGAAATTCATAGCTTCCTGATGTAAAAAGCCAACTGCCTAATAAAATTCTTTCCCAATCAAAGCTTTGATGAAGATCAATAAAAGTTGTATCAGAAGATGAGTGGTTTTGAAAGCGACGAAGAAGTTCACTGCTCACTTCAGAAAATGATTCTAAACTTGAAGAAATCTTGACTACTTTGTAGAATCTAGAATAGAAATCACCGCCTTGGTACGCAGACGGACTCGTTGAAGAATACAAACCAAGAATTAGTGTTTCAGGTGGAACAGCTATCCCGTCAGCCAGCGGAATTGAATCAATCAATTGATTGTACTTAACAATATCATTATCATTAAAACTAGCATAGTTTACTAATAGTATAGGACTTCTATGATGCACTAAAAATTCATAAAGATCACCACCTGGTCCAGAATTAATCTTACCTTTATATTCCTTATCAAGACTCAACCATCGACCGCTGCAATTTAGGTCTCTTGGTGATTGTATGTAGTACACCGGCCTATCTAGATCTTTCGATAATTTTAGGATGTAAACGGCTAATTTAGAAATCGCTATTGGGTCATCTAAATCTATCAGGACCTTTCGATTTGTTTTCACGAGGAGACTTTTTATAAAATCAGCTTCATCTCTTTGCTTGTTATCAAATTTCCAGGTAACAAATCTATCATCTAGATTTAATGATGAATCTGCTTTTTTCGAAGACTCTGACTTTATATCAGTGGAAGTTATTAATTCATCATTTTCGATGTTTACCTCCGCCGGATATCCTCCAAGATCTAAAGCATGCCATTCGTTATTACAATAAATTTCAGGGAAGGCATGCAACTCATTTTCAACATATCTAACCGGATAAGAATTCTTCAACCGATGCATAAACATTGCTGTCCGATGCCGACATGCGCCTGTTTTCTGTAGATACATAGCATTTAGGATATCTTCTCCCCTAGACATGCTATCAGTCATTTGAAAAGACTTTGCTGTAAACTCCTTCATGTATAAAATTTCTTGTATGATCTCTTTCGGCAATTGTGTCAAAGGCTTGTCAAATTGAAATTCGTTTTTCAGCAGAAAATGAATTTCAATGTGAAGCTGAACCTCACTCCAAAGGTAAGTTAGATTGTGCGCGCTTGAATAGCCAGACATTACTGTGACTTCGTTATCGTCAAACGCTATCGCGATGAGATTGTCTGTTGCTGAAACTGAGGGCAAAGGGGTCGGTTTTGAAGACAGCAGAAGTTCAATTTTCCCATAATATACTTGGTCCGTTTCTTTGCGCCAAATCGTCTGAAGCTCACATATGGACAATGGCTTTACTTCTTCAATTTTTTCAAATTTATATTCTCCAACTTCTAATCTAAACGGCGCGATATTCCGAATTACGGATGGTTCCGTTTCTAATCGTGTATAAACCCGTTGTCGTATAAGGCGCGCATCAGGATGATACTCATTTTTAGAATACAAAGATCTTTTTATGTTAAATTGGGTTGGGTTTTGATCTAAACTGGTATTAACATCTCCATTTCCTGTAAATTCTGTTGCTAATGTTGTTTTCCTTGCCTTATAGTTATTGTATTTGTTCTCATCATAATAGAACAGTTTATCTAAATCTGACTGATTGCAACTTACAAAAAAGAATTCTTTGTCTTCATTCTCATAAAATGAATTTTCGGATAGCATCAAGCAACGAAGGTTTGGTAATCGAACCAGACTTAAAATCAAGCTAAAATCAGTCGAAGGTGAATCTACAATTGATAAGAAATTTATTTTGCTCAGTGCACTTATGTACTCTATAGTTTTATGATCAAGATAGCAATCGTTTGCTATTAATCTCTTCAATCGGCGAAATTTGAGCAGTTGAGATGATACTTCTAACCCATTTAAATCAATATTCCTAATTTTCAAATCTGTTATCATTTCAATTCGGTACTTAAGCAACTTCATTAACTGAATGAATGAGTTAGCATCATCTTCTTCACCATCTAATCCTTCAAATACAATCTGTACTAACTCTTGAAAATCTTCTTTATCAAATTCACTTTCAACTGCTTCGGCACTACCATAATCTAATATTGTTCCTTCCATCAATAATTTTTTAAGCCTTGGAGCAACTCTAATAATTTCTGAAAATTTATGTGAAGCTAATGTACAATCTGAGAAATATATACCCCTAATTGACAGATGCTTCATAAGCTCACCTTTTTCAATATCTCCAAAGGTACAATCTCTAAAACATAAAACTTCGAGGCTTTTAAGAATCAAAATTGAATTTAAAAATTCTGAAGTAACATGGCAGTTCTCGATCTCAATAAATTTTGTTGTATTCAATGCCTGTTGAGTAAAATCGATTTGTTTTACATTTCTAATCAATATTTTTTTGCTTGAGGGATCAAGATGAGAAGGATCAAATTGATCTTCTATAACAACCTCATAATTTGACATAGATATATATTCCAGCTCAGGAAAAGTCTGGGTCCATAACCTATCTAATTCCTTGTGACCTGATAAATATATCAGTTTTGGTTTAATTGTTGATTCCTTGAGAAGTTGTATTCGTTTTTGGATTAGTTTTTTATCAGCCGCTGATAGCACTGCTTCTGAATCAAAAAAATCCCCTATTTCTATAGCATCGGAAGCGCAACTAATATCATTGGAAATGTGAAATTTTAAACGCCTCATAGCAAAGTAGTCGATCACAATGTATTCTTCTTTTGCCCCCCATACATTAAAGAGCATTTTATTCAGTTCTTTCATTCGAATCATATTTTCAGGATGAGCCATAGCACTAAACAACTCTTCTGTGCCAGAATATACTCGTTTTAGATTTCCTTCATAAATTACATATACTTCGGCGCCAAATTCAATTAAATTTTCGAATATGCGTTGTGATTCTGAAGAGAATGCGCACTGTGAATCGGTAATAATAATTTTTTTTAATTTTCTAACTTGTCGACTGGTATCAATCCAATAGTCAGCCTGGCCTTGAATAAATGCTTGTATATCCGGTGAATTCGTGACTCTAGAAGTAAGATGCTGGGTTTCATCTAATTGCGTGTAATATAACCAATTGGGTAGCATAAGTGCTCCTAAGATCTAAAAGTCGACGATTTTAACACATCAGTTAGAAAACTTAAGAGACTTTTATTGAAAATTTCAATTTTTTTTATGAATATACCCACAACAGATGATTTTTCGGGTAGGCGCCGAGCGTTCGAGACGCAGGAGTGTACACAAAGTACATGACTGCGATGAGAATCGCGAAGGCAACAACCCCGAAAATTCAGCTGTGAAGGGTATATTGACTTCAACCTATATTTTTATCAATATCACAATAGAAGTATTTGCTCCCATTTCTTCTGAAGCCGCTTTTCTGAAATTGGCTCTATGGTACCTAATTGCTGAGCGTATAAACTCACTCTCAGTTCTTCTAACAACCATCGGTACTCAACTACCGCTTCAACACCACGCTTTTCTTCAGGTAAGGCTTTAAGATGATTCTGATACTGTGTCCAAAGGCGTTGCATCGTCCTCTCATGTGTTGGATTAGGCTTCAAAATTCTTACCTCAATGGCCTTAAAATATATCGGATACCGCATCAGAAATTGATATGGCACTGATTGAATATACCCTGAAAAAATAAGGTGCTCTACTTGTTGAGCCACATCTGGAGGTAACTGTCTTATTTTCGCAAGCATCGATTTTGCGGTGTACAGATGCTTAGCAAGCGAACAAGCAACTTCAAGCCCCTCTGCCTTGACGCAACTCAAAGCCGCTTGAAATACAACACTATCTCGAATATCCCTGCCATGAGCTACTATAATCTGCTTAAACGCAGCGAGTATAATGTCTTCAACCTCTGCTTTTAACTCTTTTCGATATGGGATTTCCTTTAACAAATATTTAACAAGAGCAGGGCTCCCAATCATCAATAGCCGACTCACGCCTAACTGATGGGCTGCATCCGCTTCCCAAGCTGTTTGATAACGAACAATGGCAACACTCGCGCCTTCATCATAAAGCGCAATATGATCGTTGAGATCCATCTTCGGTAGGATCCCAAAATCCCAAGCGGTTAACCCTTTTCGTAATTGAAATTGAGAAGTAAAGCGGTCGGGATATTGAGTTTTGACTACCCCTAAGGTAGCAGTGAGATCACGTCCCGAGCCAAGTAGCGTTCCATTTTGATCTAAAATTTCAAATCGATAGCTTAGATATTCTGGTATTCTTGAGAAATCAAATTGCTCTTTTCGAAGCGTGACCCCTGTCATATTTTTAATTTTATTAATAATGCAGGCAATCAAATCAATTTGGTGAGACGATATATTCTCAAAGATAGCACTCGCATAGGATTGTAGTGGCGATAAGTTCTGGCGAATAGGTTTAGGCAATGATTTGAGTAAACTCAAGACTTTCTCTTCCATCAATCCCATAACCATGCCAGAGAAATCAGCTTTGAGCAATTTGCGCGCTTGAGGCACCGTCATTTGTAGCGTCACCCCATCGATTTGCTGTCCTGGACTAAAATGATACTTCAGGTTAAGCGTTTCATCGTGAAAGATCAGCGTCTTCGGAAAATCTTCGCAGGCTTTATTAATTTCTTTTGCGAGCAGAAGGGCTTCATCGAAATATAACTGACGTTCATCATGTTGCTTTAACCAGCCTTTTAAAGCAGGTACATTATTAACGTCAGTGGGCAATATTTTTTGATAAAATGCTTTAAGGATGGTCTTATCAACCAACAAATCTTTTCGTCTAAATCTATCTTCGTATTTTTTTAATTTCTTGATAAGCGATTCATTATGCTCTAAAAACTTAAAAGACATTGCTATTTCACCCTCTACCAGCCCTTGCTCGATAAATAGATGGTGGCTAAGGATGGGATCGATTTTGGAATAATTGATTTTACGCTTTGATACAATTTCAAGTCCCAATAAAATCACTTTTTCATAGGCCGACACAAATCCAGTTTGGGCATTCCAATGCGGTTCAAAATATGTCTTTTTTACTAAGTGAGGGGCTACTTCCTCAATCCACTGGGGTTCAATTTTGCCATTCAATCTTGAAAATACAAATCGGGTTTGTATAAAATCGAAACAAACAACCCACTTAGGTGGTTTAGCATTTACGCTAGAATTGAAAAATAGTCTAAAACTCAAATCTCGTGGTCCGGTGTAGTTATTTTTTTCATCTTTGAAACCGATGAACGGGATTAAACCCGTCAATAATGCTTTATGAACCGCGTGATACTCTGCTGAAGCCTCATTAAAGTGAAAATCCATATCATGACAAAGCATATTCAACTGCTCATGAACATCCTGCCACTCTAGCAATCTTATAAAGAATAAACCTTTCTCTTCACACCAAGCTTTATATTGTCGATTAGTCAGTAATTTTTTTTGTTCTTGGAAAGTCTCCCAAAGCTTAACGATTGTAAGAAAATCTGAAGTCGGGTCTACAAAGTCTGAATCAGGCGTTTCGTAGGGTGATTGAATCGATAGTGCACTGACTATAATCAAGAGCTCTTTCAAACAGTGATAATCTTGGCTAGCAAGTAAAATACGAGCTAATCTTGGTTCAATCGGAAATCGTGCCATCGCTCGACCCACTCGGGTCAATCGATGAGCCTCATCAATGGCACCTAACTGGTCTAATACTTTTAAACCATGATCGATATATCGCTTATCAGGCGCATCTAAAAACGGAAAATTGCTCGGATGTCCAAGCCGTAAGGACAACATTTGGAGTAAAACATGTGCTAAATTCGTCCTTAATATTTCAGGCTCTGTATACAGCGGGCGCTGCACAAAATCTTCTTCACTGTAGAGACGATAGCAAATCCCCGCAGATATACGACCGCACCGACCTTTTCGTTGATTTGCACTCGCCTGAGAGATTGGTTCTATGGGCAATCCTTGAATTTGAGAACGATAACTATAGCGACTCATCCGTGCAAGCCCTGGATCAATCACAAATCTGATATTCGGTACAGTCAGAGAGGTTTCCGCAACATTCGTAGATAGGATAACTCGGCGATGCGGGCCTTTCACCTCAAAGATCTTCGATTGCTCTTTCGGACTCAGTCTCGCATACAAAGGTAAAACGATCGTATGAGGTAGTCGTGCCTTGAGATAGGTATCCACTTCACGGATTTCACGCTCGCCACTCAAAAATACCAGCACATCACCTGTACCAATCGTGTTAATCTCTTGGAGGGTCTTATAAATATTTTCTGCTAGATCAATTTTAGTATCGGTGCTTGGTCGATAACGTAATTCTACTGGATAAGTACGACCTGAAACCTCAATGATCGGCGCATGGTTAAAAAATTTCGAGAATTTTTCAACATCTATGGTCGCTGAAGTGATAATGACTTTTAAATCATCTCTTTTTTTTAATATTTTCTTGATGACGCCCAACAAAAAATCAATATTTAAACTACGTTCATGCGCTTCATCAATAATCAGGGTATCGTATCGTTTCAGAAGTGGATCGTGTTGGGTTTCAGCCAATAAAATCCCATCTGTCATGAGTTTAATTTGTGTTGCTTCTGATGTGCGATCGGAAAATCGGACTTTAAATCCAACGATACTGCCTAACTGCGTATTTAATTCTGAAGCAATTTTTTGTGCAACAGCACGAGCTGCCAGGCGCCTTGGCTGAGTATGTCCTATCCACCCTTGGCAACCTCGCCCCATCTCAAGTGCCATTTTACCTAACTGAGTTGTCTTGCCTGAGCCCGTCTCGCCTGCAATGATAATCACAGGATGAGCGGCTATCGCCTGACAAATATCATCTTTTTTATCAACAATGGGTAAATTTGGATAAGTTATCATCCCAGCCAACGCTTCAGGTTCTCCTCACTTTCAACACTTTCATGCATCCGGCTTAAAACAACTGTTTGCAGGGGGATTGGATCTAAAACCAAAGATAATGTCAAAAGTTCATCTCGTCTGAAAACGTGTACCATGACTGTCTGTTCTGGAGTTAAGTATTTAATAATCTTCTCAAAAGAGGTTGGTGTCACCTTAATCCCATTAATCGCTACTAACTCGTCATTTGCCGAAAGTCCGGCTCGTTCGGCAGCCGATCCGTTATATACAATTTGACACAGATATCTGCCGTATGTCTCTATTAGACTTATTCCCATAGATGCTCTCACGACACTTTCAGCATCCCATTCAAACTTTTGTATTTTAGGCGTTGGTTTTAAAACAATGGCCAGATCAACTGCACCTAAACAAGATTCTAAAGGCAGCGATTCCGTTGAATAAAGGATTTGATTTAATAGTGGCACTATAGATTCACCAGCAATCGCTATGATCTGCTGCTCAACCTCTTTGTCCGCAACGCCAATCCCCTTTAGACCTCTCTCTGTCCAAAGCCAACGCATCACATCATCTAATGAGCGCTTATTTTGAGTCTGCTTTCGAATGGTCAAATCCAAACACAATGCGGCTAAGCAACCTTTCAAATAGTAACTAATCTGCGAATTCGGCGAATTTTCATCGGGTTGATAAAACTTAGTCCATGCCTCAAAGCTCGCTCCAATTAAAGTCTGCTTATATCGACCTGGGGTTCGAATATAACGGCTCATCATTTCACTCATCACGCGAAGATATTCTGCTTCAGAGATCACACCTGAACGAACCAGCATCAAATCATCGTAATAAGTCGTAAAGCCCTCAAACACCCATAATAACGACGTAGGCGTTTCTTCAAGTAAATTGTATGGTATAAAGCAGGCTGGTTTAATTCGCTTGACGTTCCAAGCATGAAAATACTCGTGGCTAAATAGTCCGAGTAAGCTTACATATTCTTTAGATTGTTTTTCAATGCCTGATATGGGTAAACAATCACGTGTCGCCTGAAGTGCCGTCGAGCTACGGTGTTCTAGACCACCGTAGCCCTCCCCCACTAAATTCAATATGAATAAATATTTTTGAAACGGTGCAGGTTGTCCAAAAAATTCAATTTGGTGAGTGCATATTTTTTCAAGATCTTTAGCTAAACGTCCAACATCACCTTCAAATCGACCACTCATGACAATTTCATGTGGTACTCCTGCTGCAGCAAAGCTAACACGTTCAAATTTTCCAATCTCAATCGGATGATCGATCAACTCATCATAACCATCTGCTTGATATGAGCCAAACCCGAAGCGATCGACTTTATCAACTGGTAGTGTGGTTGCAACCTCCCAATCTTGAAATTGCTTAGGACAGGTTAATATGAATCGATGCCCTGCATGTTCTTTACCTTGTATTTGAAGACAAATTCGAGAGGGATTGATAAATCCACGCTGATTATCAAGATACACACCGCGTACAGAAGCATCAAAGGCATAGATTTCATACGCCAGTTCGATTTCTGATGCCGTCCCGACGATATCCCAATTGGCTGTGTCAATCTGTTCCAGCTTCAATCCTGGAGTCAGTACATTCAGCGAAATGATATTTTTCGCAAAATGCCGAATCAAGTAGCTCCCGGGGATCCAACGCGGCATCGAAAAGCGAAGTGAGCCGGCCGTCACATTGCGAATCTTGCAAGTTACTTTATAGATATGTTGATGTACCAAACATTCAACATGATACTCAACGTCGATGGCTTTCATTGGCGACTCCTTCCGCATGTAGCAGAACGGCTTTCACCGCCGTTTGCCATTGTCTATATAATTTGTCCCGTTGCGTCTGAGCCATATCAGGGACAAAGTGGGCATCCAGTTGCCAAAATTTATCAATATCGGTGATCTCCTTAAACAAGCCTAAGCCGAGCCCCGCTAAGAAAGCGGCGCCTGATGCTGTTGTTTCAATCACTTTAGGTCGATCAACTTGGCACGATAACATATCTGATAAAAATTGGACCATCCAATTATTTTTGACCATTCCACCATCAACTTTTAATTGCGTGATGGGCTGCCCATAATCTTGACGGAAGGCTTCCCATAAATCTTTTGTTTGATAAGCAATTGCTTCCAAGGTGGCTCGCACCACGTGCGCTCGTGTGGTATCTCGTGTCAGACCCAAGAGCGCGCCTCTTGCATAAGGATCCCAATAGGGCGCTCCCAAACCGGTTAAAGCGGGGACGAAATACACCCCTTCATTTGATTCCAAACTGCGCGCCATTGCATCTGATTGTTTAGGATCTTCAATGAGCGCAATCCCTTCATGTAACCAAGACATAGCTGCACCCGCAACAAAAATACTCCCTTCTAGCGCGTATAACGTCTTACCCTGCACGCGGCTTAAAATTGTTGTGAGTAATCGATGCTTAGAAAGTACTGGTTTTTCCCCTATATTCAGGACCGCAAAACAACCAGTCCCATACGTTGCTTTGAGCCCTCCAGGTAGCACTGCTGCTTGTCCAATGGTGGCTGCTTGTTGATCGCCTGCCATGCCACTAATCGGGATGGGGAAACCAAACCATTTCGTATCACAAACAGCAAGTTCACCTGCACATTCAGTGACCGTTGGCAGCATTTGTTTAGGAATATCAAAGAAACGGAGTAATTCTTCATCCCAATCCTGAGTATGAATATTAAAAAGCAGTGTCCGAGACGCATTTGTAATATCAGTGATATGAGTCTTGCCCTGACTTAAACGCCACACTAAAAAACTATCCACCGTACCAAAAAGATAATCCCCTTTCGCTGCCTTTTCACGTCCATTCGGAACCTGATCGAGTATCCAAGCTAATTTCGATGCAGAAAAATAAGGATCGAGTAGGAGTCCTGTCCTATCCGCTATAAATCGCTGGTTCCCTTCAGACTGATGCTCTCTGCAAAAATCCGCGGTTCGTCTATCTTGCCAAACAATGGCTGGATAGACGGCTTTGCCGGTTGCTTTATCCCATACTAAGGTTGTTTCACGCTGATTAGTTATTCCAATTGCTTTTATTTGATCTCGCCCACCTGGCGCTGCTTCAATGCACGCTGATGTCACCTCCAAAACACTTTGCCAAATTTCTTCAGGATCATGTTCTACCCATCCCTCTGCAGGGAAAAATTGCTTAAAGGCTTTCTGCCGGGTTAAAACAACATTACCCTTTAGATCAAACAATATAGCTCGGCTGCTGGTAGTGCCCTGATCAATAGCCAATAAATATCCAGTCATGGTATCCTCCTCACGATTTTGCACATACCTACCTGAGGCCGAGCACAAGGTCAAGTTTATCATCATAACCTACATGAAAGTGATAGAATGTTAGTTAGTCATAAAAATTCAGAATTCGATCTAGTCGTGGTTGGCGGTGGGATCAATGGCACTGCAATTGCAGCAGATGCCGCTGGTCGCGGATTGAAAGTGTTACTCTGTGAAAAGGAGGATTTAGCATCTGGCACCTCCTCTGCCAGCAGTAAACTCATTCATGGTGGACTGCGATACCTAGAACAATATGCCTTTAAAATGGTTCGACATTCACTTCAAGAACGAGAACGCTTGCTCAACCTTGCACCCCATTTAGTACACCCTATTCGATTTATTCTCCCACTACACCAAAGAATGCGCAGTGCTTGGCTCATCCGAGCTGGCCTATTCCTATACGATCTCTTAAGTGGACAAACTAGACTACCACGTTCTGAAGTGGTTGAGCTTGAAAATAATATTGAAATCAATCCACTCAATTTATCACTAAGACATGGCTATGCGTTTTCTGATTGTACAGTGAATGATGCTCGCTTGGTTGTATTGAAAGCACTGCAAGCGGCAGAACATCAAGCTGAGATTGTCACGCACACCAAACTCGTTGCAGCCAAGCACACCCCTCAAGAGTGGATTCTCACCCTTGAAAATCAACGCACTCAAACAAGGCAAGTGATTACCACTCGAGCTCTTGTGAATGCAGCAGGCCCTTGGGTAGATAAAATTATCCAGGGCCATCTACATGTTCGATCACAATATGAATTAAAATTGGTGAAAGGCAGTCATATTGTTTTACCTAAACTTTATGAGGGCGATCAAGGCTATTTTCTACAGAACAAAGATAGGCGGGTGATCTTTGTGATACCCTACCACCAGCAATTTACAATGGTCGGCACCACGGATGTCCCATTCCATGGTTCGCTTGAAAATATTCATATTTCTGAAGAAGAGGTTGAATACTTAATTGATTCAGTAAATCAATATTTTCATCATTCAGTTAAATCAAGCCAAATCATATCGAGCTGGTCGGGCGTGCGAGCCTTAGTGGGTAGCGGTAGCCATACACTATCATCTGTATCACGAGAATATAAACTTGAACTGATGCATACTCCTAAAATGGCACCGGTACTGAACGTCTTTGGCGGTAAGCTCACCACACATCGTTATCTCGCTGAAGAAGCCTTGTCGCTACTAAAACCATTCTTTAAGGAAATGGGCCCTAGTTGGACAGCCGATGCAATATTACCAGGCGGAGACTTACAAGTCTCATTCGAAACATTCTGTTTGAAACTACAACAGGAATTTCCCTTTTTGCCACCTGAACTCAGTTCACGGTATGCAAACTATTATGGTACCCGGTGCTACCAATTTCTTAAGGATAAAGAAAGCCTCGAAACCATGGGAGAACATTTTGGACATCATCTATACGAAGCTGAGGTTGAATACTTGATGATGCACGAATGGGCGATAACCGTTCAAGATATTCTCGAGCGGAGAACAAAGTTAGGTCTTGTGTTTTCAGAGGGGCAACGACACGGGCTTGCAGAGTATTTAAAGAAGATGAATCCTCATCAGTGATCCGTGCAACAACACTTAATTTTTTTAGAGAATTTTGCGACAAAATGATTGACTCAGCCGATTAACTGTATTAAGGTTCTTTCTCCAATTTTATTTGTTAATCATTAGGTAGTCATTATGAAAAATTTAAATAATTCTGAAATTCAAGCGATTAGTGGCGGTTTTGTGGTTGAAGCAGCAGCTTCTGCTTTTTTAAGCTCAACCTTGGCTCAAAACGGAGTTTATCTCCTATCATCTTTCGGTGCACCTATAGGAGCACTGGAAGCATTAGGCTTCGTTGGTAAGACCCTGACCGCTATCGCTCCTTTCGCAGGCGTTGCAGCATATAGTGCTTGGCATTTTTCGTCTGACGAAACTAAAAGCGAAGTCATTGCTGAATTCAATAGATCTTTAACAGTTTTTCAAAGTTAATATCGCCATGGCAGTTTACCGATTGTCCAGCATCACACTGAGCAATCGGTTATAGCTCATTTAAATAAGTTACAGTTTAAGCCGTTGTCTCAACTCAGCCTTTTCCGCGCTCAAGAGATTAAGTGCGTCCTCAGGTGAATAGATCGTCGAGTGATCTGAATTCGCCGCTTCATCACGCCGCATCCAAGTCACAACTTGTGCATGATGTTGCTGACGCTTTCTCTGTGCTTCTTTGACGGCACTCGCCTCTTCACCCAAAGCGGTCTTCAGTTGGTCCACAAGTGCAATAACTTTGCGCTCACGCTTTTCAACTCGATAAGCAGCTGAATACGGTTTATGGGCCACATCCGTTGATACGGTTAACGGCATCAGGAGCCTGATCGCTTTATTCCAATGATCTAAGGCATCACCGATGGAATTGACAATTTCACCTAAAAAAGGTCGAAGGGGTAAATTGAAAATCGAAGGTGCTTGTTTAATATTTTCCCAACGAGCGCGAATATTTTGATTTTCTGAGAACGCTTTTCTCATATTTTCAAAAACTCTCCTCATAAACTCTTCATTTTCAGCACTATCAGGTTGAGGCTTAGATCCAATCTGAACGATTCGCGAATTGAATTCCGAAACCAAAGTAGCTAATAGCAAACTCTTAGAAACGCGCGACAAATTTTCTCCATAGCCTGGCATAAGCGAAACTTCACCACCTTGTCTTTGCAACAACAGGCCAGGCTGAGCACCGCCGGCCAGCAATGCAGTAATTTCTACTGCATTCCAAAAGCCTGACACTACGCCGAATACTCCACTATCACTAATGTTTTTACATTTTTCGAGTAAGGCTTCGTTTTGATTTTCAAGGTGTCTAGCCAGAATAAGTTGATAATATCTTATTCCAATAATGAAGCTCATTGCTAAAAGGGCTATAGGAAACATCCATCCACCGTAGATTGAGATGCTAAGACCCAATCCAGCAAAAATAGCCAAATGTAACTGCTCACTCGCATTCAAGGAAAATCCACGACTTGATAGACCGTTCTTGCTATTTGCTTTGTTTAAAGCGATGGCAGCTAGCCCCATTGCCGTGAAGCTTAAAATCGAACCAATATGAAAAGGTAAAAGCGTAATCGGCGCAAAGAGAATATAAGCACCAAAAACACTTAGAATAGGAAATCTCCGCTTTGGTTTTGATACCTTTCCTTGAAGTAAGTTATAAGACTCGATCATTTCTCACCTGGTTGAGATAAAAAATAGGGCAGCATTATAACATAATCATCTTGAAATAGCTTTGTGCTCCCTTGTGTTTCTCGAAAAAAGGTATAGCACGACAAGGCCTGTTACAGCAGAAGCAAAAGAGCCCAATAAAATTCCCAGCCTGGAAACGATACTGAAAGTATGCTCATTGTAAGCCAAAGAACTTATAAAGAGGCTCATCGTAAAGCCAACCCCACAGAGAATACCCACTCCATACAATTGTCCCCAGTTTGAACCCTGAGGCATCCTAGCCCAATTTAATTTAATGACAACGTAAGCAAAACTAAAAACACCTAGTTGTTTACCTAAAAACAAGCCAAGCGAAACACCTAAAACCACTGGACTAGTCAGCATTTCAAATGTCAAGCCAGTCAAGTCTACTCCCGCATTGGCAAAAGCAAACACCGGTAAAATCAAAAAAACCACCCATCGATGCAATCCATGCTCCATTGTTTTCAATGGCGAGGAAGCCGCATCTTTTCCATTCAGAGGAATGGTAAACGCTAAGATAATACCTGCCAGGGTCGCATGTACACCCGATTTGAGTACAAAAAGCCATAAAATCACCCCCACGAAAACGTACGGTGAAATAGCTTTTACTTTCAATCGATTCATCAAAATTAAGACACTGATTGCTAATGCCGCTAATGCTAAGGACAACGGTGATAAATCGTGACTGTAAAATACCGCAATGATCAGAATTGCCGCAATATCGTCAAAAATCGCCAGTGTCATCAAAAAGATCTTCAAAGAACTCGGTATCCTATTTCCTAATAGCGCTAATATACCGAGCGCAAATGCGATATCGGTTGCCACTGGAATCGCCCAACCCTGTAAAGCCTGTGGTTTTTCATGACTAAATAGAACAAATATCAAAGCAGGGGCGATTATTCCACCCAATGCACCCACACCAGGGAGCACAATTTGAGAAAGGCTCGATAACTGACCTTCATAAATTTCACGTTTAACTTCAAGACCAATCAGTAAGAAAAATAGGGCCATCAGCCCATCATTGATCCAGAGTAACAGTGGCTTACGGAGTTCGAAACTGTTGATACCAATATAAAACTTTGACTCAATCAGTTGCGCATAGATACTGTGCCAATTTGAATTGGCAAAAATGAGCGCCACAACACTCATGAAGACTAGCATGACACCCGCAAAAGATTCCATGCGGACAAATTGACGTAACGTGTTTAATGCGAGCTCTAGGTTAGATTGAACCTCCATGTTCTTGTGTTTCAAACTGAATTCTCCATAAAGATCACTTTGCCCTCTGACAACACTATAAAGTCACCTTTCTTCGCTATCGTCCATTCTTCATTGTGCGTTAGTGGGGTCGTCGCAATGACCGTAATGACATCTGTTGTGGCATTATGCTTTTGAAAGTCGACTTCCAGTTCATCATCAACTAATTTAGCTTTGCCAAATGGAGCTTTACGCGTGATCCAAGATAACTTCGAATAGCAATGTGCATAAAGGTATTTTGAATCAGACAAAAGGCAATTAAAAGATCCCAGTTCAGACAAACGATAGCACCATTCTTGCAAATACGGCCATAAGATCTCCGGTTTTCGGGGGCCGTTGGGGAAGCGGGTGACGACCTGATCCAATAACCAACAATAGGCATGCTCGCTATCTGTGGTCCCAATCGGTTGAAAGTGCTTTAGGGGTAATTTTTTGACCCCTTTCAATTGGCCATTATGTGCGAAAGTCCAATTACGCCCCCACACCTGTCGTAAAAAAGGATGGGTATTTTCAAGACAAACCCGGCCGCGATTCGCTTTTCGAATATGACAGATGATTAACTTGCTTTTAATAGGGTAATGCCGGATCATTTTCGCAATTTCAGATTGGCTGCTAGGGTTAGGGTCGTGGAAGAGCCGACAACCTTTGCCTTCATAAAAAGCGATACCCCACCCATCTTTATGGGGCCCAGTATGACCGCCCCGCTTCATTAAGCCCGCAAAACTAAAGCAAATGTCTGCCGGCACATTCGAACTCATGCCTAAAAGTTCACACATGAAATGCCAACCCCTGTTATAAGTGTGAAGTTAGTAAAGAAGATGGCTTTAGTCTAGCAGCCTGTAATGCCGGGTACAATCCAGCTAGTAAGCTAAGAGCTATCGACAAGACCAATGCAGCCAGATGGGGGCCTATAGATATATAATAGACCCATTCAAGACCTGAAACGATCCAAAGGGTGATGCCTTCAGCCAGCAAACAACCCACGATACCGCCTAAGCTACCTAGGACCACCGACTCAATCAAAAAAAGTATCGCGATATCACTGGCCCTAGCCCCCATTGCCATCCTAATACCAATTTCTTGTCGCCGTTGATGTAAGCTCAATAATCTCAAATTACCAAAGCTCAAAGCCCCCAAGAAAAAAGCCAGCACACTGATTTGCAATAATAAATTCTGATAAGAGTCCAATTGTTTTGAAAACTGTTGAAGATAAAAAGAAGCATCTCGAAAATGCAATCCATAACCTTTAAAATAAAGTTCAAAATATGCCTTAAAGCGCCAGCGATCCCCTTTACCCCAAACCATATCAATATTTTTGCTCCAGCCCAGTCGCTCAGGCAACCCTAAGTGAACCAATACAGCCTGATTTAAATCCACTTGTATTAAAGGCGACATCACGCCATCAAGGACACCAATCACCCTCACCCAATCTTCTTTGATCAGAAAATGCTCTCCAAGATGAGTGGCCATAGGGTGCAATCGCCCCACCATCGCCACATTTGAAAACCGATCCAGATCAGTCAATACTCTTCCTGAAATCAATTGCAACTGAAACTGCGTAAAAAAATCCGATGGCACCGCTAAAAATGTCGTCTCTTCAATACTAAAGTGTAAAAATGGGATCAGTTGTAGTGGTTTATTTTTTTCAAGAAAATGTTGCCAATGCACATAATCACTTTCAGTCTGTTCATCCTGATGATAAGGCAATAACGTAGCAACAAATTCATTCTCGCCTAATGCTTTCATAGCCTGCTGGTAATTGAACATTGAAATAGACTCTAATCTTAAAAAAACAGCGCAGGCCGCAACACCAATCATAATGCCGACAAGGGAAAAAGCACTCATTACTTTGGCTTGCTTGAAGATTTGAAAAGCATCAATACAGCGGTTTATAAAACGCATTCGTAACATTATTTTATAGATTAACCCTTCTATCACATTGTTCGGCCAAAGCAGCATCGTGCGTGACCATCAAGAGGGTTACGCCCTGCTGAACAGCCTGGTTCAATAATGCAAATACTTGTTTTGACAAAGTTTGATCTAATGCCCCTGTTGGCTCATCTGCCAGGATAATTTTAGGCCCACCAATCAAGGCTCGTGCCACAGCAACACGCTGCTGCTGACCACCTGACAATTGATTTGGTAAATTAGTCTGCAAAGCACTCAATTCTAATGAATTCAGCAAGTTTTTCGCCTTATGCCTTGCTCCTATGCGGGTCTCTCCACGATATAGCAAAGGCAACATCACATTTTCAATCACAGTCAGATGAGAAATTAAATAAAACGATTGAAAGATAAAACCGAAACACCGATTACGAACTACAGCATGCTTGCTTAAACTAAGAGATTTGACATCTTGTCCATTGAGAAAATAATGTCCCTGACTAAAAGAATCTAATAATCCAATAATTTTAAGCAGCGTCGATTTGCCACAACCTGAAGGCCCCCATATTGCCACACTCTCGCCAGCACCTATCTGCAAATTAAGCTGATTTAATACAGGATTTGAATCGAGAGCATAGACTTTACTTGCATCCTGAATCTCAACTAGATAAGACAAGGCAATCTCCAACGTTTACACCTTGCCTGATAGCGACCAATTGATCATCAACTACCTCAAATTGAATCGGTATTTCAGAAATCAGATTCGTATTCTTGTTGAGTTTTTTCACCCAATACTGCTGATCATGATACAACACAGCTTGTTTAGGCACATGATAAAGTGCAGAGTCAGTCTTAAGGGCTACTGAAATCGCAGCGGTCATCCCAAAGTATAAATAAGGCTCTATTTTAGGGGGTGCCTCAAAGTCAATCCGCACATGATAACGCGGCACAGACTGTTCTTGAGAGGTCATCATCTTAGGATCAATACTTGCAATCTGACCTTCCAAATCTTCTACTGGAAAGGCTTGAAACTTAATCTTGGTCTTGAGACCTTGCTGTAATCGGATGACGATAGATTCATCAACCTGCGTTAAAAGTTGCGCATGCTGCATATTTGCCACAGACAAGAGAGATTGCTTCTGAATCACCTGCATACCGACTGTTAAACGCTTATCACCCTCTGATTCCGTATACACAACTCGACCTGCAATCGGTGCTTTCAAAACAAGTTGTGCTTGAGTCGCTCGCAAATGACTCAGTTGCTGCTTAGCCAACTGGTATTCTAGCTCTGCAATCGTTAAGAAAGGGGGTTGTGCCTTTTTTTCACTTTCAAGTAATAACTGCTCAGCATCTCGCCAATTCTGCTGAGTCTCTTCGTAACTACGCCTATCTTGATTAAATTCATCTTTTGAAATAATCCCCGACTCAAATAAACTTTGAGAATCCTGGAATCGCTGCTGACTGTATTCAGCATGCCTTTTGGCACGCTGAAAAGCCGTATAGAGCTGCCGATACTCGATTGATGATTTAAAATGTGTTAAGTGCTTAAAATGTGCCTCTTTAGATAAAAATGCCACATTGGCTGACTCAATAGCTTGCTTCAATTTACCGGCATGAATTTCAAGTAAAGGTTGATCTGCTTTAACATCCTGACCGTTTCTGACAAAGATTTTTTTGATCTCCCCTTCGTAAGGCGAATATAGTGGTAACAGCTCACCCGGAATCAAACGACCCTGAAATTTGAATTCAGATTCAAAGACATCTGGTGCTTTTACTTCATAGACTACATTCGCAAACGCAATTTCACACACCAAACTCATGAGCAAGGTAACAAATTTTAAATTAATCCAACTGTGCTCTATCACGCCACACCTCAAGCAATTGTCCCGTCGCCACATCTAAATCAGTTTTCGCATTCAATACCGCAATCGCGGTTCGAGTGTATTGAATTTCAGCTAACTGAAGTTGATCCGTATAATGCATCACTTCCATCATGGAAGAGCGGCCTAACTCAAATTTCTTCTGCGAAAGACTCAAGCTCTCTTGAGCCAGTTTCAGCCATTCTTTTGAGCTTTGTTTTTGCATTCTCAGATTGTCTAGATTTTTCCAAAGTGTTTCAACATTAATTTGAATTTTTCGCTTTTGCTCCAAAATATTCAGGTTGATTTTTCTAAGCGAGATCTCGTGATTTTCTATTTTTAATTTCTGTCTTTTATCAGTTAACGGCACCTTCAACTGCAACTGAGCCGCATTTGCTCGTCTATCTTTATAGCTATTGAAAGGCCTATCCCAACTGGTCCCTAAGTTTGATTCTAGTTTTAAATCTAAATCCCACCAGGCATCTTCTCTTGCTTTTTGTAAGGCTTGCTCAGCCTGCTGTTTTCTGAGATTCCAAATCTTTAGATTCAGATCATAATCCATTCCTTTCTCAATACTTTCTCCTTTATCAAAAGAGGTCACATCTTCATCATGCGGCAGTGAAACCCGATCAAATCCAGGTTCAGGCTCAACGCCTAAGGCTTCCCAAAACTTCAACCATGCCAACGAAGTGTTGTCTTGGATCTGCTTTAGAGCAACCCGTTCTTTTTGAACCTGTAACTTGATATGTGCCCCTTCGATTTCAGGCATCTTACCAATTTCAATTTTCTTGTCGATCATGCCAGCCAAACGTTCCGTACCTTGAAGCAAATGTGCTTGCAAGTTCAGATTTAAGGTTGCAAGTTGTAAAGCGCGATAAGCCACAATAATCTTTTGCAATACCGTTTGCTCAGTCACTTGGTATTGATACTCTGAAATCAATTTACCAATGGTCGCATTATTTAATCCAAAAGTGTTATAGGCTTTGGTTCGCCCTTTTAATAATGGCTGAGTCACACTCAAACCAACGCTTAGGTCATCTCCCTTGTGGTTGTGCCGCTTTCTGCGCTCATCATGCCCAACCCATTCTTCTGCAATGATCGCTATTTCGGTACCAAGCGTGGATTTGACACTTAGGGTCTCCCCCATGCTCAAGCGCTCCATATCTTCAGCATACCGCGCCCTACTCCGTAAATGAGCTTGTGGACGAAAGTCTTCCTTCTCGAGCCAGATGGCTTGTTCAGCAAGGGTCACTTCTTGATGACTGATTTGTAAATCAGGATGATTGGCCCACCCCAACTGCAGTGCGCGCTCAAGCGTTAATTCCGCTGCAAAGCAAAACTGTCCGAATAATGTCAGGAGAATGGCAAAAAAAAGATACAACATCTTGCACGGATTCCTTTATAATCGTTCTTTTTTCATGCTGAGAGTCTTGAAGCGTGCATAAACAAGCTTTTGCATTGGCAACTATTGGGACTCTGCTTGAATGGGCAGAGTATACCTTCTATGGATATATGGCGCTTACTTTAAGCCAACTCTTCTTCCCTGCCAATGAGCCTCATATCGCTCTCATCAAAACATTTAGTATCTTTGCATTTGGTTATTTCATGCGCCCATTGGGTGCGGTGATATTTGGTCATATCGGTGATAAATTAGGCCGCAAGCCCGCTTTAATGGTTTCGATGTTTTTAATGGGGATTGCGACACTCGGCATGGGGCTCATGCCCACTTACCATCAAATTGGCGTTCTGGCACCCCTTGGTTTATTGGTTTTGCGCACATTGCAAGGGATAGCCGTCAGTGGCGAATATCATGGTGCCGGGATCTTCTTAATCGAAAAATTTGGGTCTCGTCGGCCCTGTTTTGTTGGCAGTTTAATTCCGGCAAGTGCCGCTATGGGCATGGTCATAGGTGGCTTTGCAGCTATGCTAGTGAGCTTGCCGGGCGCGCCGACCTGGGCCTGGCGTGTCCCTTTTTTGATGGGTGGTCTTGGTTGTTGGATTGCTTGGATATTAAGATGCTCGCTCTCGGAAACTAGTGTGTTTTTGGAAGCTAAATCTCATCATGCGCTCTCTCGCATTCCTCTTTTAACCACCCTCCGTGACCATTGGCGCAGTTTAATTTTTACCGCTGGTGTTGCTGCGATTGTGGGCGTTTATGTTTACATTGGCAATATTTATCTGGTCACTTTCTTGCATCATCAAGCTCATCTTTCACAATCCCTTGCCAGCATGATTGCGATGCTAGGTGAGCTGCTTACAGCATTACTAATTCCACTTATGGGATGGTGGGCAGATCATGTGAATCCGAAACAAATGCTGAAACGTGCAATTGTGGCGATCATGTTCGGCGGCCCCATGATATTCGGACTATGCCAATCTGGCAATGCCTTGTACCTTTCATTAGCGATGCTTATTTACGCGCTGCTGAATGCCGCTCTTTGTGCCCCAATGGTTAAAGTCTTGTTTGATCTCTTTCCAGCGGGCACACGCTTTACCGGCAATGCTTTTGCTTGGAACATTGCTGTCGCTATTTTCTCAAGTACTGCCCCCATGATTGCCAAACAGCTTCATTATCAATTCAATTGGATTTATGGGCCAGGCATTTATATTAGCTTAATCGCTATCATTGCTTATGTGTGTTTGCAGTTCAAGGATCAGCAAAATGAAACAACTCACTCAAAGCCTTACTCTGTTCATAATCAGTCTTTGCGCTCAAGCCCAACCACTTTCTCAGGAACTTGACCGATTAATTCAATCGTATGTCCCCATGGCTCAAGTGGGCTATACCATCATGGAAGCACCGACTGGCAGAATACTCGCTGAATATCAAAGTCAAAAGAATTTTGCACCTGCGAGTAACACAAAGTTACTTTCGGCCTATGCGGCCTTCAAAGCCTTAGGTCCTAAATTTCAATACACGACTCAATTGTTTCAAGAAGAACAAGACTGGGTGATGGTCTTCACTGGTGATCCAAGTCTTACAACCGAAGATGTCGCTGATTTATTAGCTCAAATTAAGAAACAAGGCATTCAAACCCTGAAAGGCAATCTGCTTGTTGATGACACACTCTACTCGAATGATCCATACGCCTCAGGTTTGATGTTCGAAGATCTGTCTTGGGCATACTCTGCGCCGGTCACAACGTTAACATTAGATGAAAACGCCATTCCCTTCAAACTCACCCCTGGTAAAGCCATTGGCGAAAAAGCGTCCATTCAAATCTCAAATTCGGATCGTTATCCCGCGATCACGTTTAAAAGTGACATTGTTAGTGTTACGGATGATAAAGCGCAACATCATTGCCACCTGACAGTCAACATTGATTCGCTAAACTATCAATTTGGCGGATGTTGGCCCGTGAGTGAGTCTGAGGTGACACTTAAAGCTGCCATACAAGACCCCAAAGCACGTTTTGAAGCGCTGATCCCTCAGCTTCTAAACAAAGCAGGGATTGATTTCAAGGGCAAAGTCATTTTTAAAAAATCAAATACTAAAGATTTAAAGATACTTGCTGAACATCGTTCAGCGCCGCTCAGAGAATTATTAAAACCCATTTTGGCTGACTCAAATAACCACTATGCGAATGCGATTTTGAAAACACTCGGATATCAAACTTTAGGTGAAGGAACTTTTAAAGGGGGCGTCTTAGCCACTAAAACCTTTTTAAAACCAACAGGTATCGACACTAAATTGATTCAAATTGAAGACGGAGCTGGGACTTCGTATTATAACTTAGCCAGTCCTAACGTTTTTGCACGCTTATTGCACCACATTTACGATGATACGAACACCAAATTAGCCTTCATGGATAGTTTAGCGATTGCTGGCCAAAGTGGCACATTGAAATCAAAATTCCAAGCTCAAAGCATCACTGGCCGCGTAAGAGCAAAGACCGGTAGTATGACCGGCGTTTCGAATTTATCTGGTTATCTTAGAACGCAGGCAGAAACGGATATTATCTTTTCATTTATGCTCAATGGTGCGATTGTCGACAAAGGAGTTTTAAATCAATTACTTACAGAGTTTTGTTATTTGTTAGTTTTCCATCCAGAAACAAATCGTAAGACTTAGGCTATTATGAGAATATAAATGCCAGCCACAAACAGTCGCCACAGCAGGGATGCTATTTATGACCCAAATTACTAGCCTAATGCCAACGACCCCCTTAAACCCTGGCGCCTTGGTGACACAAGCCGTGACACTCTATGCGAAGACATTTACTCGAACGTTACCCTTTGTTTCCTTAATGATTGGTATTCACTTTTTAATTGGAATACTCCCGCAGTTACCTTTTATTCCCTCAGAAGGTCAAATCAATGTGTTGTTTATGATGGGTAGTATTTTGCTGCTACCAATTGTAGGGGGATTCATATTCTTTCAACGAGGTATCCTCACAGTAGCTCAAACCTTAGAAACTAGCTTGATTACCAGCTTCCGACAATTAGTTGCCTTGTTGCTATCCTTAGTATATCTATCATTTATCCCATTAATTCTGATGACAATTGGCGTTGCATCCTTTTTATTTCTCGATCCTGAGAAAGTGAATGACACGATTCGCTTAGGTATTCTACTCAGCACAGCCACACTCACTCTATTGTTTCTAGCAAATAAGATCTTGGCTCCGTTATTTGTCGTGCTTGAAAAAGAAGATGCCAATACAGCACAAGAACATGTTGCTAAATTAACAAAAGGCTCTTACACGTCAACATTGATACTTGGTTTAATACCAATGCTGATCCTGGTGGGACTATTTTGGGTTCCTACTGTTTTAAACATTATCTTTTCAGATGTGAATATTCCCTTCGGATATGTAGTGTTTCAAGGAGCAGGCGACGCTTTATTAGCGATCATCGGTCCTTTGATGACCCTTGTCATTTTACTCCATATCAATGATCTGAGTCTTCGTAAAAAGGGACAATTTGAATCTGAACAAAAGACGATGGACCAACAATATAAAGACGCTGCACTCAAATCAAAACCTCCCAGTGATGAAAGTATGTTTTAATCATCATATACCCTTCACACCTGAATTTTCGGGGTTGTTGCCTTCGCGATTCTCACCGCAGTCATGTACTTTGTGTACACTCCTGCGTCTCGAACGCTCGGCGCCTACCCGAAAAATCATCTGTTGTGGGTATATACCCTTCACGGCTGAATTTTCGGGGTTTGCTTGTCCATCGGGCTCGTCCGTTCGAAGTTCAAAACCAAGGGGTGCACAATCGAGGTATCCTTTGGAGAATATTGCGTAAAAAAACTCGGATTTTCTTCAAGCATCCCGCATCTCAAATCAGGTTTTTCATTTTGCTCAGTTACATACTCAGAGTCTACATTTTTATTAAAAATACCTCTCATCACTCCATATGCTTTACCTGGTAACTCGCGAAGTGCTTTGAAATAATCTGGTCCATCAAACCACAAATTGGGTATTGTAAAATATCCAAGGAGACAATACTTGAATGCATTTGTAATAATTGATTCTGCTAAAGAGCTAATGGTTGCTATAATCGCGAATACCGCACCTAGTAATACTCTTACAGGATAAAGCCCCTTCAATAAAAGTTTATAAGAGGCCCCCTCGTCTACCGAAGATTGTAAAACATTTAAAAAGGGAAATATGACCTTCAAATAATAATTTCTCAATCTATCAGGTCCAAAAGAAGGCTTGATAAGCTCTTTAGTTTCATTAAATTCAGCAAGGGTATCTAACCCTGCTTGTGCCAATCCATGAGTGAATTGAATGATTGCGATACCAAAAAAAATAGCCAGGCCTAATTCGGTGACATAGGTCACAAAAAGATTAGACGGCGCTACATTATAGATTTCGTAATGAAGCATCCAAAACAATGCGCTTCCTAAAAAAGATACAATTGGCAAACCATAGATCAATGCAGCTAACCATTGAGGGAAGCGCTGAACTCCAATGGTTTGAGGATGTCTATAAATATTGTCCCATAATGTCTCACCCTGTTTGGAAGCATAAGCTGCAGGATAAACACCGGTTTGACTTCCTGGTTTAGGAATCGCTACTTCTGGCCCATGCCTATAGATCCAACTGGTTGCTTGCCTCAACCATGAGTCCTGCCCTAATTTAAAACTTAGGGATTTAATTTGATATTCAGAAAAATTTAATCTTTTTCGGTAGGCAACTCCTGATTCATTAAATGAAAATAGAGACATTAGTTTTTGGTATTGTTCGTATTGGTACTCAGAATTTGAAAATTTTTCAATTCTATCAAAAATACTCATACCAAAATTATTGAAGTGTCTTGGATCAGCGTAAATTGACTGCCAAAGTGAGAAATACGCTTTTGATTGATTACGTTCTTGATTAGTACTCTCCTTGTTAATTTCACAATTAAGAACATGAAGGTGATATTTAATGATACCATCACCTAATGAAAAGATTTCAATCGAAGGTGGTTGACTTGGATTCAACCAGGTTGCCGGAAAAATTGCTTCGCCAAACAATCTTTTTAGAGGTCCAATTAATTGAGATTTTTTAAATTCATTGATAATATTGTTTCTAATATCATCGTTATACTCATTATTTTGAACAGCTTCAAAAACTCTTAATTTAATGAAATATAAGAATAAATAAAGTGGCTCCCCAACAAAGCAAGTGTCAGTATTAGGAAATCGATAAAAAATAAAGGGTCTACAACTTGCCATGTACTCATAAGGGTGAAGCCCTGCATCTATTAAATCAACGAAAATTTTATCAACAATTGATATATTTTTTGCACCTGTATTTTCTGCGCCAGACCCCATATCATAAGCATTTTTTAAAAGAATAAAAAAAATACTTCCATTCTCAGCGCTCTCAGAAAGAGAAAATATTCTATTAATTTCAGATATTAAATCATGGGAAAGAATAGGGATCTCATCCTTTCCTTGCTTACGCGAGCGCTTTTTCTGGTCGGGATGGGAGCATAAGGCCCATTTTTTAAACACAGCGCCTGGTTTTAGGGTTGAAGTTGGATCATATATTGCTTCGTATAAAACATTGGTAATTTTGGTTTCCAGCTCTCTAAGTGACCGATCAGAGAGATTTTTCCTATTTCTAGATTTAAAGGGGATTAGAAGGCTATTGAGTCTCGTTTGGATCGCTTGTAGGCTCATCTTTATATCAGTTAATTAGATTCATAAAGTCGTAGAGCCTATTGTAGAGAGATCAGTATGTCAAGAGAATATTTAGGTTTAACCTCAGTTCGGAGTTTTTGAAGGCGGGGTAGGTTTAACGTTTCTTGACCTTTGGATGATTATCAGATTTGCGCTCTAAGACTTTTTCGATAACTTCATATCTTGCGCGAATCTCATCATTTTCTGCATGAATCTTTTTGGAGTGTGCTAAGGATAAGGGTGACACACCCTTACGATTTGAAAAAGTAGGATCCGCACCTTGAGCCAACAAATCTTTAATCTTTTCAGCTGGCCATCCGCAAGTCACCGCCAAAATTAAATGTTCACTCAAATTTCTAACCTTAGGACTAAAATTGCCCTCGGGTATTTGAGCTGCATATCGTACATCTAATTTTTTCGCAAGTTCAGAGATGACATCTTCATCTTTGCTTTTATCGGTTTCCATAAGAGCGTTTTCTAAATGAGGGCGCTTAAGTAGTCATTATAAGATAAGTTGGTTAGTTTAACAACTGCTTTATGTCC
This sequence comes from Gammaproteobacteria bacterium, assembly GCA_046348545.1. GTDB lineage: Bacteria > Pseudomonadota > Gammaproteobacteria > Berkiellales > Berkiellaceae > JAXMEB01. The sequence goes on along the minus strand of JAXMEB010000003.1, from coordinate 297,199 downwards.
TGTATGCATTTTGGTGTATATACCCTATAATGCAAGCACCTAAGATGTTTGAGCATAAAAATAAATAGAATCAGATGAATTGCAGCTATATACACATGGACGCATTATTAAAACTGAAAAGAATATTTCAGAAAGACATTAAAGAACTGATTGAGTGGTTTATCATTGATTCAGAAAAAAAAATCACAGCGCTTGAATTCGCAATTCGCCATAATAACCAAAAACAAATGCTGACTGTCTTAAGAGAGCTTCGCGCTCAAAGTAATGAAATTGGGGCCATTTCATTTGGATATCTATGCCTTAATATTGAGCTCAGGATTGCAGAGTATCAAGTTCATCAAACCGATAAATTATTTGAGAGGCTAAAGCGTGCATACGCACAACTTAAGGATGAAGCGCTCAAGATTTACGCAGAACTCACTTCAAAATCAAATTTAAAAACTTTGACCTAGCGCCAATCTTGCTCTATTGACCAATGAACCATTGGACAATAGGAGATTCTTCTAAAATCTGATGGAATATAACCATAGGGCAAGCTCTAATAACACTGATAACGCTAAGCCTATAGACCACCGAAACATAACCTCATAGCGCTCGATGACGTGCGCTTTTTATTTTCCATCGTTACCGCTACAATCAATTAGATTTTTCTATACTCATATGTAAAATGGATAACTATGTCATATCAAGCCGTTATATCGGGAACAGGGTGCTATGTTCCGAAAAATAAAGTCAGCAATGAGGCTTTAGTTGCCAGCTTTAACGAATATGTTTCCGCATTCAATCGTCAGCACCGAAACCAGATTGAATCAAAAACACTCGAAGCACTTCAACCTTCTAGCCCAGAATTTATTGAAAAAGCATCCGGGATTAAAAATCGCTATTTAGTTGATGCAGCTGGCATTCTCGATCCAACGAGACTTCGCCCCAAATTAACGCCGCGCAAAAATGATGAGATGTCCTTACAATGTGAGATGGCTTATCATGCAGCATGGGCCGCGCTCGATAAAGCGCAGGCGCGTCCAGAGGACATCGATCTCATTATCATGGCTTGTACCAACTTAGAACGGGCTTATCCTTCAGTTAGCATTGAATTACAACAGGCCTTAGGCACAAAAGGCTATGCATTTGACATGAGCATGGCTTGTTCCTCTGCGACATTTGGTTTAAATACAGCTTATCAACATATCCAAACCGGTCAGGTCAAACGTGTTTTAATGGTAAATCCTGAGGTTTGTAGTGGTCATCTTGATTTTCAAAATAGAGATTGCCATTTTATCTTCGGGGATGTTTGCACCGCCGTCGTAATCGAACGACATGATTTAGCGCAAAATCCTAAATTCAGGATTGAATCCACACTTTTAAAAACGCAATTTTCCAATAATATTCGAAACAATTCTGGATTTTTAAACTACTCTGAATGTGCTGATAATGGTGCCAGCGGTCCTGATTATCATCGTTTCACTCAACAAGGTCGGAAAGTTTTCAAAGAAGTTGTACCGATGGCGGCTGAACATATTCTGGAGCATCTGCACGCCTGTTATCTCAAGGTGAGCGACATCAAACGTTTTTGGTTGCATCAAGCCAATTTGAATATGAATCAACTTATCAGCAAAAAAATATTGGGACGTGATGCGACTCAACTTGAAGCCCCAAATGTCCTAGAAGAATATGCTAACACAGCCTCAGCGGGTTCTATTTTAGCATTTCATCATTACCATGATGATTTTAAATCTAATGAATGGGGCATGCTTTGCTCTTTTGGAGCAGGATACTCCATTGGCAGTATCATTCTTAGAAAAGTATGAATCTATATTTCAGATTATTATTATTAATATTGAAATTGCCTTTTTTGAAGCGTGATCTGAATATGCTTACGCCCTCTATTCTTCGGATGCATGTCTGGCCGAGTGATTTAGATTTTAACATGCATATGAATAATGGGCGTTATCTAACAATCATGGATTTGGGGCGCTTTCATTTGATGGCAAAAAAGGGGATGCTTAAAGCTATTCTTAAGCATCGATGGCAGCCTGTTTTAGGGGGCGTCAAAATCCATTTTATAAAAGATCTTGCTCCCTTCACTCACTTCGATCTCAAGACTGAAGTCGTCTGGTGGGATGAAAAATGGATTTATATCGAGCAAACCTTTTTACAAAATCAGACTGTCATAGCGACGGGACTATTGAAGGTGCTTTTTATCTATCAAGGGAAGCCTTTATCATCAGAACATGTCTTAAACCTCATGGAAATTACTCCTCAAAAACCTCCACAACCGCACGACTTGAAACTTTGGTTAGACGCTGAAGCAGAGAGTAAACGCTATAGAAATAAGTCTTTTGAAAGCGTATCTACCAAATAAAAAATTGTGAGCGTCAATTTTCTTCAAAGAACTCTAGCGTGTATATTCTTCAATTTTAACTACGTTTAGAACCATTTATCGGATATTTCTTGCAACTCAAACTAAGTCAGGTACAATCCTTCAGCTATAAATATTAATGAGGTCAAATGAAATGAAAATTGTTTTCTCTGATGGTTCGATTGAAGTTCAGGACGCTGTTTTGGCACAATGTCCATTTTTTCTAACAATGTTCGACATGACTGAAATTCGTGAAGGGGAAAATCATCAGGTCATCAACTTACCTGAATATGATAAAAACTTCTCTATTTTTGGATTCAAAGAATATCTCCATTATCTCCAACTACAAGATAAAACTAAATTTATCTTTTCTGATGAATGGAATGCAGCGGTCGCAAGTGACCCTAAACTCTGCCTAGATATGATTCACTTAGTTAACTTCTTGATGGATGAACCTTTCACTAACCTTGCCGTTGAGTACGCTCTACAAGCTTTAAATGTCCACGACATAGAACAGACTCTCCTGATTGAATCAATCAGGACATTTAGTATTATATTGAATTCACAACAATATGAATCTTTTCTCGATATTCTATTTCGCCTTAAAAGGCAATCCTTCAAACAAAACAATCATCTCAACAATGAAATTGTCACAGAGTCTTTAAACTACATTGTAGATCATCTGCCGGACATTAAACCTCAGCAGGGTCAGTATGCTAAACATCATAGTACTGAATCACCAAAAACGGAAATGCAGCTTCTTTTCAAAACATTAACGGGCCAAACTATTTGGTTATCGATCAACAACACTGACAATGTTCAAACCATAAAAGAAAAATTAGCACTTCGTCTTTCCGATGCGTATCAGATCCCAATTTTCCCTCAAAATACTGTGCTAATTTTTCGTGGCAGAGAGTTAAGCGATCACGACGTGACTTCTGCTGAAGTATGTAGGCACGGATGTATACATGCTATCGTTCAGAATCATAACATCATTCTTAATGAAGAAACATTATACGCGCTTCAGGATGAAACACTAGCGGATGACATTCAATTAACGCTTATCACGCTGAGAAGCATTACCGAAAAAATACTCAATTTCAACAATAATTTCGGAAATCAGTCAAAAAACCTAACTCAATCATTAAATGATTATCAACAGAGATTAATAAAAATCGAGCGGGACATAAAAAATACATCCTTTATAAAAGATAGGCATAAAGAGAATATATTAAGCACAGTTAAGTTTGCGCTACACGAAGTAAAGGATTCATACCCTCACATTCAGCTGTATTTAAAGTTATTTGATCAGGGCTTATTGATTGGCAACATTCCAAAAGATATTAAATCAATCGAAAATTTAATCAAATCCGAATTAGACTCAACTGAAAATATCATCGCTTTAGAAGATACGGTATTTCGTGTTTACAGCCTTATTCGAAAAGTAACAAGCGCTATAAATGTTTCGGGCCTAAACTTAACAGAAGCGGAACTGGTCGCTCGAGAAATGCTGGACACCCAAATTAAATCTTATCAACACAGACTAAAAAACATTTTACAATTTAATTGTGCTCATATTTTCAAAGGTAAGCTCAATCTATTCGAAGAAAAAAATCTCTTAGAAGAATTACCTATTGCAATCCCAGAGCCTGTCACGACCCCCAAACTGACTGAAATGCCCGCACCTCAAGCACCTCAGGCACAAGACAGTCCTTTTATTATTTGCATTGACCACGGTGGCGTTTTAGATGGTCAATGGAAACCAACTTCTGAAATCAATCAAGTTGATGAACAACATGATCTCATCTTAAAGCAAGATGCCGAGTATTTTATGTATTTGCCTTATGGTAAAGATATTCTCAAAATTCTAAAAGAACTTTCTGAAATGGGCTGTATCATTACATCTCACTCTTCAAACAACTGGGAAGATCAACTTAACATCTGGAAGCAAATTTTCAATGCAGCCCCTGCTAACAATCATAGTTTTAAGCTAGGTAGAACTGCTATTTATAACGAAAAGTTAAGTACTAATAATTCGGATAACCCGACTCAAATTACCCAATATGATTTGGGATATCCTATTGAGACTTACACATTCGGCCCAGGCAAAAAAGAAGGCAAAAATGGGCTTAGGGATATTTTAGTTAAAGAATACCAAGCGGTTAAAGAGAACCTCTTCATTCTAGACGATTCAGAGCAGGTTCTTCAAAATGCTGTCAACGATGGTTTTGACCAAAAGAATTGCTTTTGGATCACAGGGGAAGAAACTGAAGTTTGCTATAGACTATTCGACAAACACGAATTTCTCGTAGACGCTTTACATCTTATTAAGCAACGCATCACCGCATTACAAGAAGCACGACAAGCACAAGCACAAGCACTGCATCAAAATCAATCAAGGGATGAAGCAAGAAATATTCTAATGGAAAAACTTCGAGATATTTGCTTGCAAAATCCTGAACCAATGCGAAGTCTATTTGAAAGATGCTACGACGAACAAACTGACTTGCTTTTTGAGGCGGCTGCTCAGACTGATTCTAGAGGATATGATTTATTCCGTAAAATAGTAGAAAATGTAGAAGACAAAGTCGCGAATGAGCTACTCATGTTTTTCTTTGTTCTGAATTCAGACCTCACTCGGAACTATATCTTTTCTACGCAGTTTGAGACTCTTCAGGTTGAATGTCTTTCAAATAATAAAAGTTTGTGTTACACAACACTGTCAAATCTATTCAAACCAAAACCTTTGACTCCTTTACTTGATCATGCTCAAGGAGTTTCAAATCTTGGTAAACGCAATAGAGATTCGGATAATCAAGAGTTTATATCTGAGGAACCTCCTTCAAAAAAAGAAACTAACGACAAACAAAATAGAAGTTGTGCTATTTGCTAGAGTGACAAAGTAAAGACCACGATTAATTAATCTTCGTGGTCTTGATATGCCCTTCACAGCTTAAATTTTCGGATTTGCTTGTTTGTCCAAAGCTCGAAGACCGCAGGCAGGTATCCGAAAATTCAGCTGTGAAGGGTATAGCCTACAACACAGGATGAACCGGCAAATACAAAATGAATTCAGTTCCTTGGTTTAAGCCATTACTTAGAGCCTCAATCCTTCCACCCAGCTGCTGAGCCATATTGGCGCTACTGTGTAGCCCAAATCCCTGTTCTTCCATCTTTGTATCAACGCTCTGATGAAAAATTGATTTGAGCTTTGTACCATCAATACCGATGCCATTATCTTTGAAACGAATGCAAATTTGATTCGATTTGGAATCTAACTCGGTTGATATCCTCAGAACTCGCTGCTTGGAAGCACCTTTTAATAGGGCTTGTTTAGCATTAACAATGAAATTGACAAAAATTTGCATGACTTTATGTTTATCAGTCATACTTTCAGGCAACTGCCCAAAATGTCGCTCGATACTAATGCCGTGATTGTCGAGTATATGCTCATTTATAGCCAAGGATTCTTCAATAATTTGGTTTAAGTTGACTTGTTCCATCACGTTGGTTGGTTTGGCGTATTGTTGCTGCGCTTGTATAATAACCGTTAAATTTTCAATTTTCTTCTTCAGTGCAACAACTTCTGATTGAGTTCGATCTGTTTCAGTTTCAACCGCGGTCGATAAATGACTCAAGTAGTCGAAAATGAGTTTGACCCGCTCATCTTCGATTTTTAGATTTTTATCTTTATTTTCCAGTAAAAAATCAATAGACTGCTTCAGGGTAGAACTGTTTATCATTTCACCAAGCACATCAATAGAAGTGTGTACGCTGTTTAAGATATTTCCCACATTGTGTAAAAGCTCACTAGCAACTTCAAACATACCGGCTTGCCGAGAAAGTTTAATCATTTTCTGCAGCGTCAGCTCTAGTTCAAACTGAGCTTTCTTACGCTCTGTCACTTCTTCAGCCAATTGCTCATTCGTATCTCGAAGCGTCACAACCATATTTTTAAGATCGACTTCGTTTTTACTGATAGTGAGCGCCATATCTTTAAAGACTGTCGTCACCTCACCAATCTCATCTTGTGGTGAAAATGATTTGATTTTTGAAACATCTAGTGTTCCATCTCTAAAATTGCGGATATCTGTAGTTAATCGACGTAAAGGAAACACCACCGCTTTCAATAAATATAGGCTCATCAATGCCATGATCATAAGACCAACCAGGTACACACCATTGGTATACATTAGATTTTTCTTTGCTAATTTTTTTTGTTCTAAAACGGTATTGAAGGCATGAGCAGACTCAAACTCAACAAGCTCTTCAAGTGAATTATGTATTTCTGAAAACGAAATTTTTAAATTATCAACATCAGTACTTTTTAAATTAATGCTACTTAACTTTGTTTTGACGGTCTTAATAATAGATTTACCTTCTTCTGATTGAGCACGATCGTTAACAACATCAACGTCTTCAAGCAGCATCGTATATTTATCTTGAACATTATCCGTCGGACTTCCTTGCTTAAATTGAGATTCTAAGTCTGTCAGTTTAAGCTGTACTGTTCTCGCAAAGTTAACCGACTGTAATTGGTTAGAATAGACCCGCTTTAATGACTGGGTCGACTTGTTCAGATTTGACACTGAATAATAGCCAATCGTAATACTCGTCAGAAATATAATGGATAGACAGATATTGAATTTAGCAAGAAGAAGTATTTTGGGTTTCATTCTGCGTTTACCTTAATGAGTGTTTTCATAGTAGGGTGAATCGCGCAGCGAAGAGCGTGTGGACCTTCCTCCTCAAAGCGAATAGCAGCAATACCACCTGGTTCTTGCTTTTTTAGGATCCAAGACTCATCATCTAAATCATAGACGTTATGAATGAATTTATCTTCTTCATTCACAATGAAAAATGTTTCCCCTACCTTTACGTTAATTTCATCTGGTTTTTCCTCTTCCTGCCCTTGATGTCTCAAAGTAAATACTTTATTTTTTTGCACTAAAATTTGAGCAATGCCCTTTTGCTCATCATAAATAGTCTGTGCTTTGGCGCCTTCAATCACTATAGCTTCTGCTTGGACCGTGCCTATAACAGCACTCAACAAAATTGAAAATAATATTTGCTTACACTGTACTTTCATTCCTTGGCCCTTCCTTGACAATTTATTTAGGTAATTCTGGTATTGTTTCTGCTATCGGCTTGCTGGTTAAGGTTTTTAAGAACTCAACTAAGTCTTTCTTTTCTTGCATGGTTAGATGCAAAGGAAATATCTGATTAGAAATACTTTCTCGATGTATTTCCCCTTTATCATAATGATCAATCACCTCTTCCAGCGTGATCATCGACCCATCGTGCATATAAGGGGATCTCTTCGCAATATTTCGTAAACTAACTGTTTTGAATGCATGTTGCATCGTAATCAATCTAGGTAAGTATTTACCCCGCCCAATGTCGTCTGACTTCAAGCCAATGTCATGAAAACTGCCATCACTGAAACGCCACCCCGAATGACAGGCTGAACAGTTCCCCTTTCCATTAAAAATAATGAACCCACGCTTTGCAGACTCTGAGATCGCTTTTTCATCTCCTGCCAACCACAAATCGAAAGGCGCGATATTAGATATCTGCTTTCGAACAAATGTTGCTAACGCTTGCGAAATGCTATATTCGCTGATTTCTCCATGGGGTGGAAAAGCCTTTTTGAATAGATCAGGATATCCACCAATTGATTTAAGCACACCAACCAACTTTGATATATTCATATTCATTTCAGCTTCTGAGGTGATGGGGCCTAATACTTGTGCTTCTAAACTATCTGCACGGCCATCCCAGAAAAATAGCTCATCCCAGGCTAAATTTTGAATAAATGGTGTTTTCCTCGTCAGCATTTTTCTATCATCACCAACCCCCTTTGGCAAACCATCTGTCCAGGATAGACCTGGATTGTGGCAGCTCGCACAAGACATGATGCCTGAGTTTGAAAGCCGAGGATCAAAAAATAACAGTTGTCCGAGTTGGTACTTTTCATTCGTGTAAGGATTTTCTTTAGGAAAAGGGATCTCTGTAGGCCGATGATACTGTACTTTCAGATTCGATAGTGCAGGTGCTGACTTGATATAAATATCACCTTCAGCAAATCCTTCAACGGTCAAAAAAATTGCCACGATACTTATTAACAGTGTGCTAAATAATTTCATAGCTGACCAGCTTTAATATTTTGGATTCGATATAATATAAACGAAGTCACTCACTTGATCGAACAACTCACATGAAGAGCACTGTACATGCATTCAAATTCAGCTGCCTTAGGTCTGACCTATTCAAGTAAACCGGAGAACCTATTAACTGGTCTACGTGTCAATGATTTCTATGAAGGTGGAGAAATCATTGGCACATTTATATGCGTTGGTGAGAAAGATGTCGGGCTCAATCCAGGCTTTTTTGCCCTCAGCATGAATGAAGCTTTCCACAAGCAAGTTCGAAATTTACTGATAGAAAAGTTACAAGAGAATAGTCGCTTTTTCTTAGAGAGATTAAAAGCACATCAGATGGATAAGCTTGGAACAATTGCTCAGTTGCTCAAACCAGACTTTTTCGATTCAGAACCTTATCAACGTTTGTTACAAGATCCTATTTGCCAAAATAGTCTTATTTCAGATATTTTATCAAAATATAATCAAAGCAGAATAGAATTACGCTGTTATATCGCTAAACGCTTCGTTGAGAGCGATCCATTTTTTGAAATGGTACTCGAAGATCACTATTTTTCAAAAGCACTTGCGATCACTGAATTAAGCAATCCACTCCCTCATACCTCTGCATCCTATACTCTACTTTTGAATCATCCCCTCTGCAGGCAGAAAATCATTGATGCATTCAAGATAGAGGTTAGTAAGTTGGCTCATATTGAGAAATTTATCTTCAAATATGATTTTCAATTATCACGCTTGGGCTTAGCAGTGATACCGCTCAGCAATTTCTTTCTCGAAACTGACTTTAAGCGCTTCTATCATCGTCTTAAACTCTGGGTTGGCAATCGAATGTCCTTTAAAATCACACTATGGCGCGCGCGATGGTATCAGCTTAAAAGTGCAATGACGACAGAAAAAGCAAATCAATCTGCCGTTTTATCTTGCCTAGCGACCGACTTAGCCAGATCACGCGGACTCAAGGTACCTGAACTTAAACTTGCTAGAGCACAATACCCGAACGGAAAATTGAAATTGTTGGTTTTTTCAGAATGGAGTGATGATTTTAAAAAAATTAATAATACTCAACTCATTGTTAAACCGAAATTTGATTTAAGAGGGCTTGTCATTCCAGAACAGTTTCACACTGATAGTAGTCTCTTGCTGGGCCAGAGCTATATCATGCATCTCACACTCATGACGCTATTTGGCGACCGAAGCCATTTTGGAATTGAGGGATGCACTTTTTATGGATTTGATTTAGGGGGGTGTTCAATTTCTTACCAAGCGGTTTTGAAAAATTTGAGTCCTTCTTTGCATTGTCAGCTCTTTGAAAAAAGGCTGTATGTCTATAGTGATACTCCTCTCACTAGCAAAATGCAAAGCCTCTATTTACTCAATAAAATCAGAACAGGTACTCTACCCTCTGACGACATTTTATCAACTTTACCTTCAGAGCTGATTGAGACTCTATATCAAATCAAGCAAGACAATGATCTTGGGGTGATAGATGCTTATATTGAACAATTCCCTGAGTATACAAATCTTCTTCGAAAGTTAAAGTCTGATTTGGTTGCACTTGACAAGGGTATTTTAAAAATTGTTACAGATCGAATTCATTTAACACCACTATTGTTAACCTTGCTCGAGAATTTAGAAAAATTATGTTCTCCTACCACCGTATCCTCAAATGAAGGATTTGTGATATTCCATCATTTAAAAGTGGATTCCAAGCGCCATACGATATGGCAAGTGGCCTTTCAATCAGATCGAGTCGTATTTATGACGACAAAAGTAGTAAAATCAATATTAAGCCTGTTTTTTCAAGCTCAAGGACCTTTGCAATTTGATTTTCATATCACAGCGAATACGCTTACCATTTCGCAGTCTGATATCGAACAATTATCGAATATCCTAAATGAAAGCGCGATTGCGACTTATCAAGGTTTTAAAACAGCTTCTATGTTGGAAGAAGATCGCTTGATCATTCAAGAAGAGGACTATGATAGGCTTGCTAATTCACACACAGATAATTTCTACAAATAACTCACAAAGTTTATTTACATTTCTGGACTCGCCACTCAAGCCTTAATCATGGTATTTTTATAGCATCATGATAAATTGCATCTGGTTTCGACAAGATTTAAGACTAAGCGATAATCCAGCTTTATACCTTGCATCTCAAGAAAACAACCCTCTTCTATGTGTTTATATTTTTGATGAAAATGCGATACCCAAAATGGGGGGCGCACAAAAATGGTGGCTATATCATAGTTTGAGATCTCTGGAAGAAACACTACGTGCTAAAGGTCTTCAACTTTGCTTTTTAAAGGGCAATGCTAGTCAGCTAATACTCGATATCACTGAGCGTTATAACATTCAATCCTTTTATTGGAATCGCTGTTATGAGCCTAATCAGTTAAAGCGTGATCAGGCTATCACTCGAATGTTAGAAGAAAAAAATATTTCTGTCCAAGCATTTGACCGCTTTTTATTGCAAGCACCTTGGGAAGGATTGAATCAAAAAAATCAACCTTATCAAGTATTCACACAATATTGGAAAAATGCCAGCCGTATTCGACAACCTCAGACATTGTATCCAATACCTTCCTTCAAAAGTGTACATCAAGCTGACTTTTCAAATTTAAAAGGTCGTATCACTCTAGACGATCAAAATTTATTACCAACCCAACCTGATTGGGCCGCATCGTTTTCCACATATTGGACACCAGGTGAACAAGGTGCTCAAAAGAAATTGAGTATTTTTCTTAAACGATTGCGTTCATACGTTGCTGATCGAGACAGGCCTGACATAACAGGCACATCCCTACTATCTCCTCATTTACATTTTGGAGAAATTAGCCCATGGACAATCTATCACAAAACTGAAAAACAGGATGGCGAGGCTTATATTCGGCAGCTTGTTTGGCGAGACTTTTCATACCATTTGCTCTACCATTTCCCGACATTCGCAGACCTAAATTTTAAAAAAATATTCAATAAATTTAGCTGGGAAATCAATCCAGCAGCGCTAAAAGCTTGGCAACGCGGTAAAACAGGTTATCCCATTGTCGATGCTGGGATGCGTGAACTTTGGCAGACAGGCTATATGCACAATCGAGTTCGCATGATTGTTGCATCTTTTTTAACAAAAGATTTGTTGATTCATTGGAAAGCAGGTGAACAATGGTTCTGGGATACTTTAGTTGATGCGGATTTGGCAAATAACGCTGTCTCTTGGCAATGGGTAGCCGGCTGCGGCGTCGATGCAGCACCGTACTTTCGAATTTTCAATCCAGTACTACAGGGCGAAAAGTTTGATCCTGAAGGAATTTATGTTCGAAAATGGATCCCTGAGCTTGAAGAATTGCCTAACCAGTACATCCACAAACCCTGGGAAGCCCCCCCCCTCATCTTACAAACAGCATCCGTTAGGCTTGGAGAAAGCTACCCTAATCCTATTGTTGATCATGCTAAAGCCCGTCAGGAGGCACTAACACGATACAAAGAGATTTAGTTTATACCGTCATTTATAATTTCTCACAATCGCATCCGCCACCTCATGCTGAAAACGACCAATCATCCCACCGAGATGCCCGCAGGGCAAAGCGACTTCCTGATAGTCGCAACTATTATGTAATTTTCTAAGCCCTATTGGTGTTGAAGGTGACCAAAAATGATCATCTATTGCATAGATATTTAAGATGGGTTGAATGATTTTTTTCAGATTAACAGGGTGCTCATCAATAGATAACTTTCCCTCGAATAAAGCATTTGAAATGAGTGCTTTTGAAAATTCTCGAATGAGGCGAGGAGATTGATCGGGGCAATCCTGAAACCATCGATCAATCCCATCCTCGCCGCCCAGCCATTGTTTGCTTAATGATTTAAAGGGAGCCACCCAATTAAAAAGCTCAGATAAATGACGACCTGATATTAAGAACGTAGTATCTGTTAAAGCATCAATGTTCAAATATCTTGTGAGATGAAACAAACGGCACCCTTCAGCATGAAAATCAATCGGCGTCACCAGTGTGATCAGACGACTGATTTTTTCCGGAAATAGACTGGTATAAGAGAGTGAAAAATAGCCCCCCTGGCAGATCCCTAATAGCTCAATGGTATCTATACCTTCCTGATTGCGTACAACATCAATCGCCGAGTTTAAATCTTCTAGCAGATAAGACTTTAGGCCTTTATGAATATCAGCTTGAGTCGGAGAGCCCCAATCTAATAAATAGACGGTTTGCCCTCTTTCAAGTAAACGACGAATGAGAGAACGATCTGGTGTTAAATCTAAAATGTAAGGTTTATTGATTAAAGCAAACACTACGACCAATGGCGGTCGTGTATTCGGCTTTTGAGGAGTGTATTTTGTGAGTTTGGCTTGCGTATTGCCCAATCCATCTCTGAAATGCTTCATTGGCAAGCAGCAAGCCATAATAACGATCCATCATCAAGGCATAAAGCTTTAAACTAAAATCTAAATCCGTGAAAATAACGCTATTCAGCAACGCGTTCGTTTTCACTTTCGCTTTCGTTTTGGTTCTCGCTTTCGTTTCGTCTATCAACTTCTTTCATGCTAAGTTTGATACGACCTTGTCTATCAATCTCAAGCACTTTCACACGAACAACCTGACCCACGTTCAGTACTTTTTTCACATCTTCAATACGTTCATCTGAAATTTGTGAAATGTGCACTAAACCATCTTTACCCGGTAAAACGGTTACGAATGCACCAAAGTCCATCAGTCTGACAACTTTACCTTCATAGATTTTATTGACTTCTACATCAGCGGTCAGGTTTTGTATCCGCTCGATCACTTTCTGACCAGCATCACCATCGACTGTGACGACAGAAACTTTCCCTTCATCCGTAATATCAACGCTAGCACCAAACTCTTCGGTTAATGCTTTAATTGTTGAACCACCTTTACCAATAACATCTTTGATTTTTTCAGGATTAATATTAAAAGTAAAAACACGAGGTGCGAATTCGGATAGTTCTTGTCTGGCAGTTGTAATGGTTTTATTCATGATGCCTAGGATATGCTCTCGACCGCGCTTCGCCTGTTCTAAGGCAACACGCATAATGTCTTGAGTAATCCCATCGATCTTAATATCCATTTGAAGTGCGGTGACACCATTAGCCGTACCTGCAACCTTAAAATCCATATCGCCGAGATGATCTTCATCCCCTAAAATGTCACTTAGAACTGCGAAGCGATCGTCTTCTTTAATAAGCCCCATTGCAATACCCGCAACCGGCGCTTTTAAAGGAACACCTGCATCCATCAGAGCCAAACTCGTACCACATACAGTTGCCATCGAGCTTGAACCATTAGATTCAGTAATTTCAGAAACAACGCGAAGCACATATGGGAAGTCGTCTTCAGCAGGAATCACTGCTCGAATAGCACGCTTAGCTAGTCGGCCATGGCCTATTTCTCGACGTTTTGGACTACCCATCATACCAACTTCACCGACAGCATAGGGTGGGAAATTGTAATGCAGCATGAATGGATCTTTTCGTTCACCAAACGCTCGCTCAATGAGCTGTGCATCTCGACCAGTGCCTAAGGTTGCAACCACCACGGCTTGTGTTTCACCACGTGTGAAACATGCAGAACCGTGTGTCCTCGGTAATACACCAACATCCGAACGAATCGGTCTAACCGTTTCGGTGTCGCGGCCATCAATCCTAGGCTCACCAGAGAGGATAGCATGACGAACGACGTGACTTTCAATATCTCCAATCAAGTTGATGACTTCATTGGCTTTTGGAGCATTAGCATCACCTTCAATACAAAGGGCTTCTTTCGCTTTTTTACGAATTGCAGACAATGCATCCTGACGAGCCGCCTTATCGATAATCCGATAAGCGCTTTCAATTTCATGCTTGTATAAACTGTTGATTTTTTCAATTAAAGGCATATTTGCGGGTGCTGGAGCCCAATCCCAATCAGGCTTCCCACCTTCTCGCTTTAATTCTTCAATGGCTTTGATTGCAATCTGCATCTGGTCATGACCAAACATGACTGCACCCAGCATAACCGACTCAGGCAATTGATTGGCCTCAGACTCAACCATTAACACAGAATCTTTTGTGCCTGCAACAACCAAATCCAATTGAGAGATTGCATTTTCTGAGACTGTTGGATTTAAAATGTATTGACCATTGAGGTAACCTACCCGAGCACCACCAACTGGCCCTTTGAATGGTATACCGGAAACAGCTAGCGCTGCTGAAGCACCAATCATGGCTGGGATATCTGGCTCAATTTCAGGATTGAGAGACATCAAGGTAGCAACGATCTGCACTTCGTTCAAAAATCCTGCTGGAAACAGTGGACGAAGAGGCCTATCGATCAATCTGGAAATTAAAGTTTCCTCTTCAGAAGGACGTCCTTCACGCTTAAAGAAACCACCTGGGATTTTCCCAGCGGCATACATTCTTTCTTGATAATTGACAGTTAAAGGAAAGAAATCTCGCCCTGAGGCGGCTTCTTTAACACCAACCACCGTCACTAATAAAACAGTTCCATCCATGTTAACGATAACTGCACCAGAGGCTTGTCTTGCAACAACACCTGTTTCCAATGTGACAGTATGCTTGCCATATTCAAATGATTTAATGACGGCTGACACTAGTGTTTCCTTTATAAATTAAATAATTATTTTCTGATTTCAAGCGCTGAAATAACTTTCAGGTAGCTATCAGAATCTTTCTTTTTCAAATAATCTAATAGTTTGCGTCGACGACTGACCCAGGTCATCAACCCACGACGTGAATGGTTGTCGTTTTTATTAGTCTTTAAGTGACCAGTCAAGTTGTTAATGCGTTGAGTAAGAATCGCAATTTGAACTTCTGGTGACCCGGTATCATTATCGGACCGCATGAAAGCCTTAACGGTTTGGCTTTTTGCTTCATTCGCAGTCAGCTGCATAAATAACTCCTGCCTCTATCTTTTCATTCAAGTTATAACGAGTAGCCCAGCATTGTATCATAGCCCCGCTTGTTGCAACAAACGGCGCGGTGTTAAATACCCATTTTCAAGTATTTCGCCCATTCCAATAAACTCACCTTCAAGGGTCTTAATACGGACCCAGTCTTTGGCTTGATGGGGCACCTTAACAGACTGCCCCTGACGAAGGTAAAAAGAACTACTAGCCGAAATTTGGATTTCTGGCCAAGTGGTCAATCCGGCATCAATCGGCAATACAGCATCTCCTTGCCTCTCTGCTTCTGCTAAAGTAGCGAGCTCCTCTATTGTGAACATTGGAAACAATTCAAAACCCGCAACCGACTCACGATGCAATTGCGCAACTACTGCGCCGCAACCTAAACGCTCCCCCAGATCATCCACTAACGTTCTGATATAGGTCCCTTTTGAGCAAGTTACCGTGAAATCCACGCTTGGGTTAGGTGTCTCAAGATTAATGTCATGAATTTTGATATCAAAGATCTCAATTTCACGTGAGGCTCTTTCAATCTCGATTCCCTGCCTTGCTAACTTATACAGAGGCTGCCCTTGGACCTTCAATGCTGAAAACATCGGTGGAACTTGCTGCTGCAGTCCCATAAATCCGTTCAAAGCGATTTCAATATCTTGCGCGGAAAGACCCGTTACTTTTGATTCTCTAAGGACAAGACCTTCTCCATCCCCAGTGTTTGTGCGAATACCTAAAGAAGCAGTCACTCGATAGGTTTTGTCCGCGGCTAACAAAAAACGAGAGAATTTCGTTGCTTCACCAAAACAGAGTGGCAACATACCTGTTGCTAAAGGATCAAGGCTGCCTGTATGGCCTGCTTTTTTAGATCTCAGAATATATTTTGCTCGCCCCAAGGCACCATTAGATGAAATGCCCCTGGGTTTATTAAGTAGCACAATACCATGAATGAGAGATGCGGAACTAAGCTTCATCACTCGGTGGAGGCTCTTCATTTTGTGAAAATAAGCTATCAATCAGCTTATCCATTCTGCGCGCTTTCGCTAAAGTGTCATCATAGACAAAGTGCAGCTTTGGCATCGTTCTAAGCGTGATTTTAGCAGCCAAGCGGGTTCTTAAAAAACCGGCCGCTTGATTCAAGGCAGTCTCAGCATCCTGTGCTTGCCCCTCCTCCATGACTGAAAAGAAAACCTTAGCATGTGCGAAATCACGACTAACTTTCACATCAGCAATCGAAACTGGATAAATACGTGGATCACTGACATCTCTGCTGATCAAAACAGAAAGCTCACGCGTTATCGCATGAGCAACACGTTGGGTTCGTTTAAATTCACGCGGCATATACTACTTCACCGTTTTGCTATGAAATATTACGCATCTGATGGCTGAACGGTCCTGATCTCATAAACTTCGATCTGATCGCCTGGCTTGACATCATTATAGTTCTTAACGCCAATACCACACTCCACACCTTGCTTCACTTCAGTCACATCATCTTTGAATCGTCTTAAAGACTCAAGAGACCCTTCAAAGATCACGACATTGTCACGCAATACCCGAATCGGAAGATTACGTTTAATGACACCATCGATGACCATACAACCTGCAATAGCGCCAAACTTAGCTGATCTAAAGACATCACGGACTTGCGCTAAACCAACGATAACTTCTTTATACTTGGGCCCAATCATGCCTGTCACAGCAGACTGAACAGTATCAATCGCATCGTAAATCACGCTAAAGTAATGGATCGCAACCCCTTCTTTTTCAGCTAATTGACGCGCGGCATTATCAGCACGGACGTTGAAACCCACTAAAATACCCTGTGTTGCCATAGCCAAGTTCACATCTGATTCATTCAGACCACCAATCCCTCGGCCAACCACCTTTACTTTAACGTTTTCATTCGTAATTTTTTCCAAAACATCTGCAAGTGCTTCGATAGAACCCTGAACATCTGCCTTTAAAACAATATTCAAAGTCTTCACTTCGCCTTCTTGCATTCTGTCCATAAAGCCTTCTAATTTAGAAGCCTGTTGACGAGCAAGTTTGACGTCTCTAAATTTACCTTGACGGAATAGCGCAATTTCTCTAGCTTTTTTCTCATCGGAGACCACGGTCATCTCATCACCCGCATGCGGCACACCAGAGAGCCCAAGGACTTCAACCGGGATAGAAGGACCCGCTTGATCCACTGGATGCCCTGTCTCATTAAGCATGGCACGCACACGACCATATTCTTGACCGGTGATGAGAATGTCGCCTTTATTAAGCGTTCCATGCAAAACTAAAATACAAGCAATTGGGCCGCGTCCTTTGTCCAATCTAGACTCAATCACTAAGCCTTGCGCAGGACCTTTTTCTACCGCTTTCAGATCTAAAACTTCAGCCTGAAGCAAAATAGCTTCTAACAAATCATCAATACCTTGACCTGTTTTTGCAGAGACGGGCACGAACATGGTATCGCCACCCCAATCTTCTGCGATAACATTCTGTTGTGCTAGATCGTGTCTAACACGATCCAGATCAGCCGAATCTTTATCAATCTTATTCACAGCAACCACAAGTGGAACTTGTGCGGCTCTTGCATGCTGAATCGCTTCAACCGTCTGAGGCTTCACACCATCATCAGCTGCAACAACCAGTACCACAATATCAGTACATTTTGCACCGCGAGCTCGCATAGCACTGAATGCAGCGTGACCCGGCGTGTCAAGGAATGTGATCATGCCTCGTTCTGTTTCAACATGATACGCACCGATGTGCTGCGTAATCCCACCGGCTTCACCTGCAGCCACTTTGGTGCGGCGGATATAATCCAATAGCGAAGTTTTACCATGATCAACGTGCCCCATAATTGTTACGATGGGCGCGCGAGGCTTTTCATCTTCTTGATATTTGATGACCAGAGACTCTTCAACAGACGCTTCCTTTCGAGCAACAGGGACATGCCCCATTTCTTCAACGACCAAAATAGCAGTATCTTGGTCTAAAATTTGGTTGATGGTCGCCATAGCGCCCATCTTAAAGAGTTGCTTAATCACTTCCGCTGCTTTCACGGACATTCTTTGAGCTAACTCACTTACACTAATGGTCTCTGGAATGATCACTTCTTTGATCATCGGGGCTGTCGGCTTTTCAAATGCATGCTTCTTCTGCACCTCAACCACTGGCGATCTTCTTTTCTCTTTCTTTTTACGGCGCCCACCACTTCGTTGTGGTGTCTGATCTTCTTCTGCATCAGACTCAGATGAACCACCAAAATGTCGTTTACCACCCTTTTTAGCAGGCTGAGGCTTTCCACGCTTATCAGGGGTACTTTTCGGTTTCTCTTTAACAGGTTCAGCTACAACAGGGAGATATTCATCTTGCACCAGGACAGCAGGCTCTACCTCTGATACAACAGCCTCAACTTGTGCAACCGCTTCCTCTTTCGCTTTCGTCAGATTTGCTTCTATCTCGTTCTCAGAGACGATAACTTCAGGTACATCCTGATGTTCTTCTTCAAGGTGGTTTTCTAATTGCGAGTCAACTTCTAATGCAGCGTCCTCCGCACAGACAGCATCATGTTCGTTGATATCAGGCGTCTGCATCTCTTCAGGCTTTGCTGATCGTTTAACGAATGTTCGTCGCTTTTTAGTGACAACCTTCACCGTCTTACTAGTGCCTGTGGGCATACGAACATTAAGTTGACTCACGCTTTCTCGGGTCACAGTAAAGTGCTTCAGGTTTGCACTTAAATCATTATCAGCCACTTCGCCATGATCCTTCTTCAATTTTTCCAATAACTTTTGTTTCTCATCTTCAGACAAACGATGATGGATACCACCACACTCGACGCCTGCACTTCTTAATTGTTCAACAAGCAGGTCAGGCGATATTTTCAGACGCTCTGCGTATTCTTCGATTGTGACGTTAGACATGAACACCCCCGGTGAAAGACCTAGCTCTCACTGAACCAATGCGCACGCGCTAACATAATAAGCTTGCCTGCGCGCTCTTCATCCATCCCTTCAATATCGAGCAAATCATTAATAGACTGCTCTGCTAAATCTTCTCTAGTCACGATGCCACGGCTTGCAAGCGAATAGGCTAGCATTCGATCGACACCCTCTAGATCAAGTAGATCTTGTGCTGGTTCATTGGTATCCAATCGTTCCTCCTCAGCAATTGCTGCTGTCAATAAAATATCTTTTGCTTTCTCTCTGATTTGATTGCAGGTTTCTTCATCAAGACCAGGAACCTCAAGTAACTCTTTCTTAGGCATGTAAGCTATTTCTTCAAGCCCAGAAAACCCTGCTTCCACTAGGGCAATGGCAACATCATCGTTAACTTCTAAACTAGTTTGAAAAAGACCGAAAAGTCGTTCATTTTCAAGTTGATCACGATCTTCAGCTTGTTTTTCAGACAAAACATTTAACTCCCACCCCGTCAATTTGCTCGCTAAACGAACATTTTGTCCATTTCGACCAATCGCAGCAGAGAGTTGACTTTCTTCAACAATGACGTCAATTGATTTAGATTCGTCATCAACAACAATCGTTTTGACTTCAGCTGGCGCAATCGCATTGATCACAAACTGCGCTGAGTTCTCATCCCAAAGCACAATATCAACACGCTCCCCACCCAACTCACTTGAAACCGCTTGAACACGCGATCCACGCATCCCCACGCACGCGCCCACTGGATCAATTCTATTATCCTTAGCAAGCACTGCAATCTTCGCACGCGACCCCGGGTCACGAGCTGCGCCCATGATTTCGATTAAACCATCCCCAATCTCAGGAACTTCAATTTCAAAAAGCTTAATCAACATTTCTGGACAGCTTCGGCTTATTATCAGCTGAGGGCCTCTTGAATCTGGCCGTACGTCCATCAAATACGCTCGCACTCTATCACCAATACGCACGACTTCATGCGGTAGCATATCACCCCGCTTCAATAGTGCTTCAGCATGATTACCTAGCTCAACGATAACCAATTCACGGGTTGCTTTTTTTACCGTGCCAGTCACTAATTCACCAATTTGAGCTCGATACTCATCAACAATCTGCTCTCGCTTCGCTGATCGAAGACGTTGCATGATGACCTGCTTAGCGGTTTGCGCTGCAATGCGTCCAAACTCAACAGATTGAATAGGCTCTTCAATAAGATCATTTACATTTACATTTACATTTAATTTTTTAGCAATAGCTTCTTCAAATGTTAAATAAGCATCAGGGGTATATTCTTCAAAATCTGTCGAGTCAATTATCGTCCAACGACGAAACGTTTCATAATCTCCCGTCTTTCGATCAATCGAAACACGCACATCCCAACTCATGCCATACTTTTTCTTGGTTGCTGTCTCAAGCGCAGCTTCTAATGCTTCAAAAATGATATCTTGTGAGATGTTTTTCTCATTTGATACGGCATCTACAACTAATCTAATTTCATTGTTCATTTTTTTTGGCCTCTACCCACCATTATCTCAGGCACTACTCTTGCTTTTTGCACCTCGTTGCGCGGCAACACATACACGATGCCACCTTCTTCAAGCGTTAAAGCCTCTTCAGAAACTGCTGTTAACACGCCATGGAAATTCTTACGTTCAGCAATTGGAACAGTCATGCCAACTGAAACTTTTTGACCAATCGCTGATAGATAATGCTCGTTTTTAAATAAAGGTCGATCTAATCCAGGTGAAGAGACTTCCAGAACATATCCACCAGGTATCGCATCTGCGACTTCCAAGACAGCCCCAATTTGCTTTGATACTTTTGAAATGTCATCGATCGTAATGACGCCCTGATCGCGCTCAAGTAATACACGTAATGTCGTCCTGCCTCGGCTTTGTAATAACTCAAGGCCATACAAATGGCAATTAAATGCCTCTATAGCAGGCAAAACTAAATTTTCTATTCGCGTGTATTTACTCATCTTCAATCAATCATTCATTCATTCAATAAAAAAGCCCCATAAAGGGGCTAATTCTCTTAAAAACTGGTAGCGGGGGCAGGATTTGAACCTACGACCTTCGGGTTATGAGCCCGACGAGCTGCCAGACTGCTCCACCCCGCGTCAGGAAGATAATACTAACCAAAAACCTCTCTTTAAGCAAGTGCACCCAAAATTGTTTGGCAGATAACAAACAATGGGGCAGGCAGAATACCAAGTCCAATCACGGCAAGGCCATTAATCGACAACATCACACGGAACTCCGCCCCCCCTCTCACGGGACGCAGCTCGGTTGGCGCATCAAAGTACATCACTTTTACAACTCGGAGGTAATAAAAGGCGCCAATAATGGAAAAGACCACGGCCAGTACTGCAAGCCACAAAAGACCTGACTTCACTAGCGCAGACAAAATCACAAGCTTCGCGTAGAAACCAATCATCGGAGGCACGCCTGCTAGTGAAAATAGGATGAGTAGCATCAAAAAAGCAATCCAAGGACTGCGAACAGCCAAACCTCGAAGGTCCGCAATATTTTCAGCCTCAACCCCCTTGTCACTTAAGATTGTGATCACTCCAAAAGCACCCGCCGCCACGATGGCATAAGAAACAATATAAAAAAGTGATGCACTGTAACCAGCAAGCGAACCTGATAGAAAACCAAAAAGCACAAAACCAATATGAGCTATCGTGGAATACCCCAACATTCTCTTAAGATTCGTTTGTGCAATCGCAACAATATTACCAATTGCCAGTGAAGCGACTGCCAACCCTAACATCAAGTCGTGCCACATCGGCTGATAGGCCACAAACCCCTCGGCAAAAATACGAAACGCCATACCAAATGCAGCAACCTTAGGGGCTGTTGCAATGATTAAGGTAACGGACGTTGGAGCACCTTGGTACACATCTGGGATCCACATATGGAAAGGCACTGCGCCTAGCTTGAATGCAACACCCGCTAACATAAAAACCAGACCCACATTTAAAATGAATTGATCTGTCCCCGCAAAAGCACCCAACTGACTCGCAATCTCAACTAAATTCAATGTATGCGTGATACCAAAAACCAATGACATTCCATACAGCAATAAACCGGATGCCAAGGCACCCATGACGAAGTACTTTAAGCCCGCCTCAGCCGCAACGCCTGATTGCCGTTGTAAGACCACGAGCGCATAGAGCGGTAGGGATAAAAGCTCCAACCCCAAATACAAAAGCAATAGCGACTGACTCGAGACCAATATCATCATACCCAGCGCACTAAATAGGGTTAACAGATGAAATTCACCCCTGGCAATCTGACGATCACGAACATAGGGTCTACTGTACGCTAATACAAATACAAGCAAACCTAACATAACGACTTTTAAAAATTGCGAGAATGGATCACTTACAAATTGGCCTTGGAAAACAGATGGATTTTGGTCAACCCCAAGCCAACAAAGTACAGCTGTCGCAATGAGGCTGATTTGTGTCAATAGATAGGTGAAGACTTTTTTGGAAGTTGGCAAAAACAAGTCAACGACCAAAACCAAACACGCCATCGAGAGTAGCGTCATTTCAGGAAACAATATCAACAAATTGTCCATTGATTACCTTCTGTCAAAACTTAGGCTTTAGAATATGCTCAAGCAGTTGCTGAGTCGAAGTATGCGTCACCTCTAGCAACGGTTGAGGCCAAAGACCAAATAGCAACACCATGAGTGCAAGCACACCGAGAATAAAGCCCTCACGGCCGCCAATATCCTTCAAGGTGGCAACCTCTTGATTTGCGATATCCCCAAAGACAACGCGTTTGATCATCCAGAGCGTATAGACGGCCCCCAAGATCAAAGTGGACGCTGCAAAAAATGCATACCATGCATTCGCTTGAAACGCTGAAAGAATCACTAAAAATTCGCCCACAAAACCAGAGGTGCCTGGTAATCCCACGTTACCCATTGCAAATAAAACAAATAAAGCAGCGAAGATAGGCATTCGATTGGCAACACCACCATAACTCGCAATCTCTCTAGAATGCATGCGATCATAAAGTACGCCAACGCACAAGAAGAGTGCGCCTGAGATAAACCCATGCGATATCATTTGAACGTATGCGCCTTCCAATCCCATGCTAGCGGCTGGGTAATTTTGACCTTGATTTAGCAAGCTGAATGCAATAAACACACCCAAGGTTACAAATCCCATATGGGCTATTGAAGAGTAAGCAATCAACTTTTTCATATCTTTTTGAACAATTGCTACAAACCCGATGTAGACGACTGCAATCAAAGACAAAGTGATAATCAATACATCAAAGTGACGGGAAGCATCCGGCGTAATGGGTAACATAAATCGCAAGAAACCATAAGCACCCATTTTTAACATGATAGCAGCGAGAACCACTGATCCTCCGGTAGGTGCTTCGACATGTGCATCTGGTAACCAGGTATGCACAGGCCACATCGGCACTTTAACTGCGAAGGCAACTAGGAAAGCGAAAAAGATCCATTGTTGTACTTCTAAACTCAATGGCAGATTATGAAAGCTGAGAATAGAAAAACTGTCCTGGATCCCTTGGTCTACCGCAGATAAGTGTAGGTAAATCAAAGCGATCAATAAAAATACAGATCCCAGGAAAGTATACAAAAAGAATTTAATCGTCGCATAGACTCGATTATGGCCACCCCAAATTCCAATGATCAAAAACATGGGGATAAGCATACCCTCCCAAAAGACATAAAATAAGATCGCATCTAGTGCGGCAAACACACCACACATCAATCCCTGCATGACAAGAAATGCTGCCATATAATGAGCTGATTGTTTTTCAATCACACGCCATGCCGAGATCACAACCAACGGGGTAAAAAAACAAGTTAACATGATCAATGGCAAAGCAAATCCATCGACCCCGAGGTGGTATTGGATACTGAGAGCAGGAAACCAGGCCCGCGATTCAACGTATTGGAAGCCTGTTGATGTGGCATCAAATCCTTGCCATAGTGGAATACAGAGCAATAAGCAAAGAATCGAAACAAACAGCGCGATAGATTTAGCATAATGAGGGCGTTTTTCACCACCGACGAGAAATAGCAACACTGCGCCCAGAATCGGCACCCAAATCAATAAGCTTAACAAAGGCCAATTGGACACTATTTCATCCCCCAAACGAGCCAAATCATGAGCGCTAAAATGCCAAATATCATCATAAATGCGTAGTGATACACATACCCTGACTGAATACGACGAATGATACGGGCGCTCGCTCCAATCGTTTTAGCGCTCCCATTAATAATAAGATCATCAATGAAACGTTTATCACCCAACTGCCAAAACAAGGTACCTATACCACGTGTGAGTTTTGCTAACACCCATTGATTAAATGCATCAAAACCATATTTATATTTTAGAATGGGGTAAATAGGTCCACTCAATTTAACTGCGTAGCTCGGCAGCTTGGGCAAAGCAATGTAACACAACCAAGCAGTGAAGACGCCTCCTATTGCTAATATGAACGGCATGGATTGAAAGCCATGCTTTAGCATCTCGATTGGACCATGAAACTCTTCACCTAAGCGAGCCATCACAGGATGCGTCCCTAAAACGAATATGGCTCCCCTAAAATATCCCTCATACATGGGTGCAATAAAAAGAGCTCCTGCAATCATAGAGGGAACAGCTAATAGCACCAATGGCAACCAAACCACAGCTGATGGTTCATGGATCGCATGATGATGATCATGTTCTTCTACTCTAGATTTCCCATGAAACACTAAAAAAACCAACCTAAATGAATAGAACGCCGTGACAAAGACGCCGCTGAGAACAGCCCAATAAGCATATTGTGCAATCGGCAATTGAGAAACTTTCACAGCTTCAATGATCGTATCCTTCGAATAGAAGCCGGCCAACCCTGGAAAACCAATTAATGCGAGGGACCCGATAAACATGGTCCCATAGGTAATGGGTAGCACTTTCCATAAACCGCCCATCTTTCGGATATCTTGCTCATGATGAAGCGCAATTATCACCGACCCTGCCCCTAAGAAAAGCAGTGCTTTAAAAAAAGCATGGGTCATCAGATGGAATATCCCGGCTGCATAAGCTGACACACCTAATGCGACGACCATATATCCTAGTTGAGAGAGCGTTGAATACGCTATGATTCGCTTAATATCGTTTTGCGTGATAGCAAGCAGTCCTGTGAAAAAGCACGTGATGGCACCAATCACGGTCACCACACTCAACGCAGTTTCACTCAGTTCAAAAAGCGGTGACATTCTGGCAACCATAAAGACACCCGCTGTCACCATGGTTGCAGCATGAATCAGTGCTGAAATGGGTGTGGGACCTTCCATCGAGTCCGGCAACCAGACATGAAGCGGCACTTGCGCGGATTTACCCATTGCGCCAATAAACAATAAAATACAGATGACAGTGAACGCCGACCAAGCATATCCTGTGAAAATTTCAAAGGTTGGTTGTAGATTTGCAATTTCACTGGCTTTTGAAAAAATCGGCACATAGTCTAAGGTACCAAACACTGCCAAAACGCCACCAATACCCAATATAAAGCCAAAATCACCGACTCTATTTACAATGAATGCTTTCATATTTGCAAAAATAGCGGTTTCTTTCTTAAACCAAAAACCAATTAACAAATAAGAAACTAAACCGACTGCTTCCCATCCAAAAAAGAGTTGAAGGAAATTATTGGACATGACCAGCATTAACATGGCAAACGTAAAGAGTGCTGTGTAGCTGAAAAAGCGTTGATACCCCGGGTCGTCATGCATATAACCAATGGTATAAATGTGGACCATCAAAGACACAAACGTGACTACACACATCATTAGAATGGTCAAGTGATCAAGTAAAATTCCGACCTGGAATGAGAGATGTCCTGAAACACCCCAGATATAGAGAGTCTTTTCATACCAAGTAAAGGTCCCATCAATCAGCATCTGTTTGGCTAGAATCAGTGAAAAGAGGCATGATATTGCAACCCCCCCTATCGCAGCTGAATGTGCACCCACTCGCCCAATCTGCTTGCCAAATAGACCCGCGAGTATGGCCCCAATCAATGGCGGCAAAATCACCCCTAAGCATTCTAATAAAATCACTTGGTCCACGGCTTAACCCTTCAAAGCATCTAATTCTTCAACATGAATGGTTTGTCTTTGACGGAAGAGCACGACAATGATAGCGAGCCCAATCGCCGCCTCACTAGCAGCGACTGTCAAAATGAAAAAGACAAACACTTCACCTAAGGTATTTCCTAGAAATCTTGAAAATGCTACAAAGTTGGTGTTAACAGCTAAAAGAATCAATTCAACACACATAAGTAGAATCAACGCGTTCTTACGATTAATAAAGATACCCGCTACACCTATACCAAATAGCAAGGCAGCCACGATCAGGTAGTGCGACAATGGAATCATAGTGACTGACTCTCCGATTTAAGCGGCAATATTTTAAGTCGATCTTCTTTACGAACACGAGATTGCTTATCAGGGGATTGCTTTCTAGATCCTTTGGCGCCCCTAAAGGTTAAAGCAATTGCAGCAATAATAGCGACTAACAAAATGACGCCCGCAATTTCAAAGGGCAACAAAAAGTTGGTAAAGAGATCCTCACCCAAGACTTTGATATGGCTATAGTTCGGATTTTGAGGTGCTGGAATTGGAAATTTTTCTAGTCCAAAACTGTCAAGAGTAGCGACTCGAACAAGTCCAGCAATCACTAGGCTCCCTGCGATGAACCCAATCGGGAAATGTCGTGCAAACGATGCTTTAATTTTGCCATGCTCTAGATCAAGCATCATGACAACAAATAAGAACAAAACCATCACTGCGCCAACATAGACTAAAACTAAAGCAATCGCCAAAAATTCAGATTCCAAAAGTAACCAAAGCGCTGCTGTTGAAAAGAATGTGAGGACTAAAAACAAAACAGCACGGACTGAATTTTTTGCAGAAATCACCATTAAAGCAGCCAAAATGCTCATGGTGGAAAATCCATAAAACACTAACTGCTTTATATTCATTACCTGACTCAAGTCAAAGCTCATTTTACAATCCTATCATCTAAACGGTGCATCGTCTTTTCGAGCTGCAGCAATATCCGCTTCGTATTTATCGCCTAAAGCCAATAGCTTAGGTTTATCCAATATATTCTGGCCCCGCTCATGGATCACAAAATTGGATTCAGCTGTTTCTACGATTGAGTCAACTGGGCAAGATTCTTCGCAGAATCCACAATAAATACACTTGAATAAATCTATCTCATATTTCGTAGTCCGCCGAGTACCATCTTCTCGCTCATGCGATTCAATCGTAATCGCTAAAGCGGGACACACCGCTTCGCACAGCTTACAAGCAATACAACGCTCTTCCCCATTGGGATAGCGTCTCAAAGCATGGATCCCTCTAAAACGAGGAGACTTAGGAGTTTGTTCTTCAGGGTACTGTATTGTTATCTTACGTGAAAAAAGATGACGTCCTGTCAATTTTAGGCCCTTGAGCAATTCCCAGAGCAAGAAGCTCTTTAGATAATGCTTTGTCAGTGTCACGATATTTGCCATGCTTGCCCTTATACGAACCAAGGCTTCAATTGAAATTTAATCATGAATCCCAATACTACAATCCAAACTAACGTCAGGGGAATAAACACTTTCCAGCCTAACCTCATAATTTGATCATATCGATAACGTGGAAAGGTAGCTCTAAACCATAAGTACAATAAGAGAAAGAAACTAATCTTGATCAAAAGCCAAACCAAACCAGGCACAAACCCAAACCATTGTTCAAAATAAGGTACTCCCTGGAAGGGAGATAACCATCCTCCAAAGAACATCAATGCGGTCAAGGTCGAAAGCAAAATCATATTGGCATACTCTGCCAAGAAGAAAATGGCGAAGGTCATGCCACCATATTCAACATGAAACCCGGCAACAATTTCCGACTCACCCTCTGCCACATCAAAAGGCGAACGATTCGTTTCAGCAACTGCTGAAATCCAATAGACCACCCAAAGGGGGAATAACGGTAACCAGAACCAATGCCAAATGCCCCCGGCTTGCGAGCGAACAATATCACCTAAGTTCATCGAGCCGGCTGCCATGAGGACGCCAACCAAAGCAAAGCCCATCGCAATTTCATAAGAGACGACTTGTGCCGCAGATCGACATGCCCCTAAAAACGCATATTTTGAATTAGATGCCCAACCTGCAATGATGACTCCATATACCCCTAGAGAAGTCATCGCCAACAGAAACAATAAACCCGCATTAATGTCTGCCAGGACCCAACCGTCTGAAAACGGAATCACTGCCCAAGCAGCCAATGCTGGGGCAATTGATAAGATAGGCGCAACGATAAATAGATATGGGTTTGCTGCCCTAGGCATGATGATTTCTTTAAAAATCAACTTCACCGCATCGGCTATCGGTTGAAGCAGACCGAATGGACCCACCCGATTAGGACCAATTCTATCTTGCATAAACCCAATAACTTTTCGTTCTGCGAGCGTCAAATAAGCGACAGCGCCCATCACAACCAATAAAACGAACAAGCATTTGAGCAGAAGGACTACAAAATTAATAAAGGTTTCATTCAACATGTCATGCCACATTCGTGATTATCCTAATGTTGCAAAAACCAGCCCCCAACGTTTTGACCGCTTTTCTTGCGGAGGCAACTACGGCGACACCTTCTGGTACAGCCACATCTGACATTATTTTCATAGATTGTGAAAGTTGACCATCTTGTTCAACCTTAACGCTATGACCTTCCTCGATACCAAGCTTAACGAGCGAATCTGGATGAACACGGACCACATTCATCATTGCTTGATAGGCCGTTTCTTGGAGGGATTTAGAACGTCGAACAACATTATCAATGTCGTATAACCCCTGAGGCGCTAAACGATAAAAGGTATCCGACTTCCTTTCTAACGCGGGTAAGCTATTAAGCACAACCGTTCTACACTGACCTACTTGCGTTTTAGTATGCTGAGCGCGCACTTCAGCAAGAACCTCTTCTGAGGAGTTAAATTCAAAGCCTTCTACTTCAAATAAATTACCCAATACTCTAAATATCTTCCAAGCTGGACGAGCTTCTTGATAGGGCTTGACCGCGGCTCTGAATGACTGCCAATCGCCAAAATAATTTACCAACGTACCACTGGTTTCTGAGGCCGGTACGGATGGGAGTAAGACTGTCGCATATTGACGCATCGCTTCCGTGACGAAAGGGGTCACCACAACAACAGCTTTAGCTTGGCTCAAAGCGATCATTGTTTGTTTGGGGTCTACTGAATCTAATTCGGGCTCTGAATTGTAGATAAAATAACCTTGTCGCGGTAATTCAAACATAGACTTTGCATTCAAGCCTTTTGAATCCGGCAACATATTTGCAATCCAAGCGCCATGGCTGTTAGATCCTTGACTTAAAGTATTCAAGCTCATAGGGTATTTTGCGCGAATAGCATCTAGCAATGCATAAATCACGCTACGATGAGGATGGGTTTCCACCCACTGCCCCACAACGAATGCAACGGTCTTAGCTTCTTTAATCACTGCAGCAATCGCCTGAATCGCTTCACTGACGACGACATCAGATAATGCCGTTAAAGAAACTTCTAATTCTTTTGCCAAAGCAGCGAGGGATTGAACCAAATCAATCTCATTATATTCTGCAGTGGCTTCAAAGGTATAACTACCGGAGATCGGATTTAGGATGCATACTTTCGAACCGCCTAAACTTGCTTGACGGATCCGATGCGCGATCAATGGTGCTTCATGTTGCAACAAGCTACCAACGACAATAATTGCTTCTTGAGATTGCAGTTCAGATAATGAAATCTCAAAACCTGGATCATCAGAAGAACTACCTCTATCTGAAAAATCTTGTTGATGCAAACGATGATCAAGGTGTCTAACGTTTTTACCCTTGAACAATTTCTGAAGCAAATATAGTTCTTCAAGCGTTGAATGGGGACTTGCAATGACACCGAGTTGTTCAGGCTGGGTTTGAATAATGGTATTAAGAGCGGTTTGAGCTCCGACCAAAGCTGTTTGCCAATCAACGGTTTGCCAAGTGCCATTGACTTTCATCTCAGGCGCACCCAGGCGTTCACTGGTGTTTAACGCTTCATAGCTGAATCGATCTCGATCAGATAACCACACTTCATTCAATTGTTCCTGCTCACGAGGACTAACACGAAGTACTTTACTCTGATAAACATGATAATAAAGATGCGAGCCTAATCCATCATGCATAGAAATACTGGGTTGCCGGTATAACTCCCATGCTCTAGCTGAATACCGGAAAGGTTTTGAAGTCAATGCACCAACAGGACACAGATCAATAACATTACCAGATAGTTCAGAATTAACACTACGCTCAACATAGGTCCCAATTTCAGTATGCTCACCTCGACCCGTTGCACCTAATTCTTGAACACCTGCTATTTCCTTTCCGAATCGGACACAACGTGTACAATGGATGCAACGCGTCATTTCTGTCGCAATCAAAGGCCCCAAATCTTTATCTTCGACAACTCGTTTTCTTTCTGTGAAACGAGAGTAACTTTCACCATACTCTAAAGCAATGTCCTGCAACTCACACTGCCCACCTTGATCACAAATTGGGCAATCCAAGGGATGATTGATCAGCAAAAACTCCATGACGGCTTTTTGAGCATCTTGTGCTTTTTTAGTCTTTGTACGGACTTTCATGCCTTCTGAGACTGGCGTAGCGCAAGCTGGCAACGGTTTCCCTACATTATCAACATCGACTAGGCACATCCGGCAGTTCGCAGCGATGGAGAGCTTTTTGTGATAACAAAAACGCGGGATGGGTATCCCAGCTTTATCTGCCGCTTCAATGATCATCGCCCCTTGTGGGACTTGCAGTTCCTGACCGTCTATTTCAATTTTGACCATTATTTTAGGCACCGTTTATGCTCAACGTGATAAACAAATTCATCTCTAAAGTGTTGTACAAAGCTACGCACTGGCATAGCGGCAGCATCACCCAATGCGCAAATCGTTCTACCCATGATTTTCTCGGCAACGTTATCAAGTAACGCAATATCATCCATACTGCCTTCGCCATGCTCAATACGGTGGACGATGCGTGACAACCAACCCGTTCCTTCTCGACAGGGTGTACATTGTCCGCAAGATTCTTCGTAATAAAAATGAGAAATGCGTGCTAAGACCTTGACCATACAGGTTGTCTCATCCATCACGATGACAGAACCCGCCCCCAACATAGATCCAGCCTCCGTTAGGGACTCATAGTCCATCTTAACGTCCAATATTTTATGTGCTGGCAATACCGGCACTGAAGAACCACCGGGGATCACCGCTTTCAGTTGATGTCCACCTCGCACACCACCTGCTAAAGCCAACAAATCTTTGAAGGGGGTACCAAGGGGGATCTCATAATTCCCTGGCTTCTTAACATGTCCTGACACGCTGAAAATTTTAGTCCCACCACTCTTAGGGGTGCCAAGTTCAGCGAACCATTTACCACCCTTCTCAAGAATGACGGGCACTGAAGCGTAGCTTTCGGTGTTATTGATATTAGTGGGACGACCATACAATCCGAAATTAGCTGGGAAGGGCGGCTTGAAACGCGGCAACCCTTTTTTACCTTCTAAGGATTCCATCAAGGCGGTTTCCTCACCACAGATATAAGCCCCTGCGCCTAAGAAATTATGTAAATCAAAATTAACACCTGCCCCTAAGATGTTTTGACCCAGATATCCAGCAGCATAAGCTTCTTTCAGTGCCTGCTCCATCCGTTCATAGGGCTCCCAGAATTCACCGCGCATATAGTTATAACCCACGGTTGCACCCATCACATATCCTGCAATAGCCATTCCTTCGATAAGCTGATGAGGGTTATATCTTAAGATATCTCTATCTTTGAAGGTGCCAGGCTCTCCTTCGTCTGAATTACAAAGGACATATTTTTGAGCTGGGCTAGGACGTGTCATGAAACTCCATTTCAAGCCAGTTGGAAATCCTGCACCACCACGACCGCGCAAACCCGATGTTTTTAATTCCTCAATAATCCTTTCAACCGGTATTTTTTCTTTGAGGATTTTCGTCCAAGCAGAATACCCCCCGAGACTGATGTAATTTTCAAGCGTCCAGGGTTTTTCAAATTGCAATGTTCTATAGCAAACTTGATTTAGCATGATATTCTTTTAATCTAACCCCGCTAATATGTGATCCACCTTTTCTGGTGTTAGATTTTCATAATAAGTTTTACCAATTTGCATCATCGGCGCGCCACCACAAGCAGCTAGGCACTCAACTGCTTTTAGAGTGAATTGACCATCCGTTGATGTCTCATTGAAATCAATACCCAGCTTTTGCTTGAGATGATCTGCAATGTTTCCACAACCACAGAGCATGCAAGAAACATTGGTGCAAAGATAAATCTTGTGTTTCCCGGTGGGCTTTAATTCAAACATCGTATAAAACGTTGCCACTTCATAAACTGCAATTTTCGGCATCTGTAAATACTGAGCGACCCCTTCAATCAGCTCATTCGAAAGCCAACCACCATTTTCATCTTGAACAATATGAAGTGCTGCGATGACGGCTGATTGCTTTTCGCTGGATGGAAATTTCTTTAACCACTGATCTATTTGCTTTCGAGATTCAGTAGATAAAGTTGCGGGTGAAATAAGCGTTTGTACAGTTGACATTAGCGATCTATCTCCCCAAATACAATATCTTGGGTTCCAATAATAGCCACCACATCTGCAATCATATGGCCTCTGGCCATATGATCTAACGCAGCCAAATGTGGAAAACCGGGCGCTCTCACTTTAAGGCGATAAGGTTTATTCGCTCCATCAGAAACTAAGTAAACGCCGAATTCACCTTTAGGATGCTCAATAGCAGCGTAAGCTTCTCCAGCAGGCACACAGTAACCTTCGGTAAAGAGCTTAAAATGATGAATGAGAGATTCCATATCTCCTTTCATTTGTTCTCTCGAAGGTGGAGTTACCTTGTGGTCCGTTAGAATAACAGGGCCTGGATTTGCTCTGAGCCACTCAATACATTGTTTAATAATGTGATTAGATTGTCGCATTTCTTCCATGCGGACCAAATATCGATCGTAGCAGTCCCCATTGGTTCCGACAGGAATTGAAAAGTCGACTTGATGATAAGCCGCATAGGGTTGCTTTTTCCGTAGATCCCATGCAATCCCTGAACCTCTAAGCATAGGGCCTGAAAACCCAAGTTGCTTTGCTTCTTCAGGTGTGACCACACCAATATCAACGGTGCGCTGTTTCCAAATACGATTGTCTGTCAAAAGCGTCTCGTACTCATCAACACATTTTGGAAAACGCTTTGTGAAATTTTCAATAAAATCGAGTAAAGAGCCTTCTCTATTTTCATTGATTTTGGCAATCTCTTTTTCTGAATGCCATCTAGAGGCTTTGTACTTGGGCATGCTATCGGGCAAATCGCGATAAACACCGCCTGGACGATAATACGTGGCATGCATTCTTGCGCCAGAGACAGCCTCATAGCAATCCATCAAATCTTCACGTTCTCTAAATGCATAGAGGAAGACCGTCATGGCGCCAATATCTAATGCATGAGCACCTATCCACATCAGATGATTCAAAATGCGGGTGATCTCATCGAACATCACACGGATATACTGGGCTCGAATAGGTGCTTTAATCCCTAATAATTTTTCTATCGCCAGCACATAACCATGTTCATTACACATCATGGAAACATAATCTAAGCGATCCATGTACCCAATACTTTGATTAAAGGGTTTATTTTCGGCTAGTTTTTCCGTTGCACGATGCAACAAACCGATATGAGGATCCGCTCTTTGAACAACTTCTCCATCTAATTCAAGTACTAAGCGAAGTACACCATGCGCGGCTGGATGCTGTGGACCAAAATTAACCGTATAATTTTTAAATTCGGTCATGCGCTTTCCTCTTTCACTTCTTTGCGAATGACTTTAGGTACCAGCGTCCGTGGCTCAATATCAACAGGCTCATAAACCACTCGACCCGCCTTAGCATCATAGCGCATCGCCACTTCTCCAATGAGTGGGAAGTCTTTTCTAAATGGGTGACCAATAAATCCATAATCCGTCAAAATACGTCTTAAATCAGGATGATTTTTAAAGAGGATGCCATATAAATCAAATGCTTCACGTTCATACCAATTCGCTGATTGCCAAATAGAAACAACCGATTCGATAATTGGATTATTATCAGGCAAGAGCGCTCGAACACGAATACGCCAGTTTTTAGTAATTGATAATAAATGATAAACCACCGCAAATCGTGGTTTGTGCCAATTCGGATTACGCGTTGCATATTCTAACTTTGCAACACCTCGTTCAAAGCCACTGCTGGTAGCATCATCTGTTGTCCATTCTGAACATCCATAGTGTAGATAATCAACCCCACACAGATCCATCAACATATGGAATTCAAACGCTGAGTCATCACGAAGTAGCTGACAGACCATCAAGATATTTTCAGGGCGAACCTCAATTGTCAGTTCACCAACATGCGTCTGGCAATTTAGGATATTTGAGCTTAATTTTTCCGAGACTAGATCTTGCAAACGATCACTTTCGGCCATCTTGTGCTCCACGTGCAATCGTGTTGGTGCGCTTTATTTTATTTTGCAGCTGAATGATGCCATATAATAATGCTTCTGCGGTCGGTGGACAGCCTGGGACATACACATCGACAGGAACAATACGATCGCAACCTCTGACGACAGAGTAAGAGTAATGGTAGTAACCCCCCCCATTTGCGCAGGATCCCATTGAGATCACCCATTTTGGGTCAGGCATTTGATCATAAACTTTACGAAGAGGAGCCGCCATCTTGTTGCATAAGGTTCCTGCTACAATCATAACGTCACTCTGACGCGGACTGGGTCTGAACATGATCCCAAAGCGATCTAGATCATATCGAGAAGCCCCAGCGTGCATCATTTCGACAGCACAACATGCTAAACCGAACGTCACAGGCCACATAGAGCCCGTTCGAGCCCAGTTAATCAAACTATCTAATGAGGTTGTAACAAATCCTTCTTTTAAAAGGCCTTCTATTCCCATTCTAAGGCTCCTTTTTTCCACTCATAAATAAAGCCCACTGTAAGAAGACCTAAGAATATACCCATCGCAATAAATCCTGCCCAACCAATCTTATGGAGGACCACTGCCCATGGAAATAAGAATGCCACTTCCAAATCAAAGATGATAAATAAAATAGCGATCAAATAATAACGAACATCAAACTTTAAACGAGCATCTTCAAAGGGTTCAAAGCCACATTCATATTGAGATGTTTTCTCGGGATTAGGGCGATGAGGGCCCATTATTGCGCCCAAACAGATAGGTAGTAAGCCAAAGAGCAGCCCAAAGCCGATAAAGATTAAAACAGGCAAGTAATTTTCTAACACGTGTTATACCTTTGATTGGTGCCCAAGGCCGGACTCGAACCGGCACGACTTACGTCACTACCCCCTCAAGATAGCGTGTCTACCAATTTCACCACTTGGGCATTTGATTGCTATTCTGGCAATCCATTTTCAGTTGGCACAGCAGGTTTAGCGGGTGCTTCACTTGGGAGCACCTGTTCTTCTAGCTGCTTCAACGGCTGCAATGGCTCTGGTCGCATTGACTTATTCATTAGGTAACCTAATGCTAAATTCAAAATAAAAAACACCGTGGCCAGGAGCGCAGTGGTTCGGCTTAAGAAATTACCTGAACCTTGACTCCCAAAAACCGTGGTAGAGGCGCCACTTCCAAAAGCAGCACCAGTTTGTGCGCCTTTACCATGCTGCAATAGTATAAAGCCAATCAACGCGATCGCTACTATCAAATGTATAACAATTAATATTCCGTACATAGGTATTTAACCAAATTTAGTCGACTATATTTTCACGATCACAATTTTGCGGTACAAATTCCTATAAATGAATCTGCCACCAACGATGCCCCGCCTACCAAGGCGCCGTCAATATCAGGCATAGCGAACAATCCTGACGCATTCTCCGGTTTGACGCTGCCACCGTATAGGATTCGGACTTTTTTGGCAACCCCTTCATCGAAACTCATGACCTGATGACGTAAAAATTGATGCACATCTTGTGCCTGATCGGGGGTTGCTGTCAATCCGGTCCCAATTGCCCATATGGGCTCGTAGGCAATCACTGCTTGCTCAAATACTTGAGGACCTAATTCTCTTAGAATCGCTTGTATTTGTCGAGACACGGTGGCCTCAGTCAGGCCTTGCTTACGTTCGGCCTCAGTCTCACCACAACATACAATTGGTTTTAAACCTGACTCAATTGCTTGTGCTACTTTTTGAGTGACTATCTCATCTGTCTCACCACAAAGCTGACGTCGCTCCGAGTGCCCGATAATAACCCACTGGCATCCGCTTTCAAGGAGCATAGCGGCTGATACCTGACCGGTATAGGCACCCTCTTTATAAGCGCTCATGTCTTGTGCACCCAGCTGAATAGGCGTCTTTGAAAGTAGGGCATTCACTTGATCTAAGTAAACAAACGGCGGACAAACCACGACATCCAACGAATCCGCTTGGGCAATCAAGCGTTTATCAGAAATCAACTGACTTACTAATTTTTCATTTGTCGCGCTAGCACCTTGCATTTTCCAGTTGCCAGCAATCATGGGTTTGCGCATATTACTTTGATTTACAAGCCAAGAGGCCGGAAATGATAACTGAAAGTGGTATATTAAGCTACCCTGCCTAGGGATTCACTCTAAACAAGTAGATTAACTAAAATGGAAGTTAAGATGGGTATATATCACGGGATGATTGGCATGAGCTATAACGCTAATAGGAATTTCTTCTCCGATTTAAAAGCATTTATTGAATATCTAACGACTTTTTTCCCTCAAAATAAAAAGATTAATATTTGTTTTATTCCAACGGCTAGTCGAGATAGCTTAGCACAACGGACTTTTTTTAAGACTTACCTTTGGTGGTATTTCCCACAATTTGAAGTCACTACTTTATTAGAACATCAACTTTACACTCAAAACAACGATGATAACTTGCTAAAAATACTTTCAAATCAAGATGTTATTTATGTCGGGGGAGGTTCGACTCCCTATCTTATTCAAACTTGGAAAAATGCTAACTTTGATAAATTATTAAAATCAGTCTTTGAAGCGAGACCGATGATCCTTTCTGGTGTAAGCGCAGGATTAGAGTGTTGGTTTCAAATCGGTTTAACAGATGATGGGGACGAAAACGGTCCCCTTTCCAACACTGAGGGTTTAGGCTGGATTGAAGGCTACTGCACGCCACATTACCAAGATAAAAATAGGAAAGTTGTTTTTGATGAGAATATAAAGCATATGAAAAAAGGTTATGCTTGCGAAGACGGCACAGCCATACTATTTGCTTTTGAAAACGGACATTTTAAATACGATACTGCAATTAGAACAAGAGAAGATACCGAAGCCTTTAAACTAAAAATTAAAAATCAATCACATGAAGCCAGGGCTTTAACACATAAGTTTCAATCAACCATGATTCCGTGAAAATATCTTAAATTTTTTAACAGGCCTTTTTTATGACTATCCTTAAAATTTCAAAATTTATATCAAGATATGAGCTTCAGCCCATATATACCCACAACAGATGATTTTTCGGGTAGGCGCCAAGCCCGTGAGCAACCGGAGTGTACATGAAGTACATGACTGCGATGAGAATCGCGAAGGCAATCCGCCTACGCTCTTACGGGCTACGGACGGACAAGCAGACCCCGAAAATTCAGCTGTGAAGGGTATATTCACCTGATGGTGAACAAAAGTTACATTATGTTATTGATATATTTTTTGATGGAAATGACCAATGAGTAAATTCGAAAAATCAATCTAAATTTTACTACGATGCCCGTTCTGTGCCTTGTACAGCATCAGCCAATTCTTTAGCGACTTTTAAGATCATCTCTTTATCAGAGCCTTCGACCATGACGCGCACAAGCGGTTCGGTTCCAGAAGGACGCAATAAGATGCGTCCCTTGCCTTCTAATTTGGCTTCACTTTCCTGTAAAGCACGTTGCACTGATGGCGCTTCAACGATTGCTTTGCCTCGAACACTTGGAACATTCAAAAGCACTTGATCAAATTTCTGCATGGCCAATTTAAGTTCATGCAGTGATTTTTTCTGAAAGCTCATCTCTGCTAGGACTTGCAAACTTGCAATGAGCGCATCACCTGTTGTGGTCTTATCTAAACAAATGAGATGCCCTGAACCTTCACCGCCTAAATTCCAACCACGCTGAATCAATTGCTCTAAAACATAACGATCGCCTACTTTAGCGCGAGTAAAAGGAATATTCATTTTCCTAAGGCCCAATTCAAGCCCCAAATTGCTCATTTGCGTGCCCACAACACCACCCGTTAAACGGTTTTGTCTATGATAAGCATTCGCCAAAATAAATAGGATTTCATCGCCATCAACGATTTCACCCGTATGGTCGACCATAATCAAGCGATCACCATCACCATCAAATGCAATGCCGATATCTGCTTGAAAAGCTTTGACGGCGGCAATTAAAGCTTCAGGTGCCGTTGAACCTTGACGATCGTTGATATTAAAGCCATTGGGATCAACGCCAATGGCTTCTACATTCGCTCCCAGTGCCGCAAAGACCTTAGGGGCTGCTTGATACGCAGCGCCATGCGCGCAATCAATGACGATCTGTAAATGATCTAAACGAGTATCTCTGGGAATCGTCCCAACACAAAATTCTTGGTACTCTTCTAAAGCATGAGGTTGGCGGCTCGCACGACCTAACGCTTCTGAAGAGACAGTCTCTAAACGGATATCTAACAACGCTTCGATTTCAAGCTCAATTTCATCGAGTAGTTTTTCACCCTGATTTGAAAAAAACTTAATGCCATTATCTGAATAAGGGTTATGTGAAGCGCTAATGACAATGCCTGCTCTAGCTTCCCAACGTCTGGTTAAAAAAGCAATCGCAGGGGTCGGCATCACCCCCAATTGAACGACATCAACACCCGCCGCAATGAGCCCTGCTTCAAGGGCAGATTCAAATAGATATCCAGAGATACGGGTATCTTTGCCAATTAAGACGGGCCCTTGCTTGGCTTGTTTTGAAAATACTTTGCCAGCAGCCCATCCTAACTTTAGTGCAAAATCAGGTGTAATGGGGTGTACCCCGAACTGACCTCGAATGCCATCCGTACCAAAATATTGTCTAGACATGACCTGACTCACTTTCCTTATGGTTTAAAACAGCATCCGCTACCTTAAGCGCATCTAATGTCGGTTTAACATCATGAACGCGAATAATTCTCGCCCCATTCAGATAAGCAATGACTGCAGCTGATACACTAGCATATAGCCTATCTTCTACTTTTAAATTGAGAAGATGGTGAAACATCGACTTACGAGAAAGTCCGGCTAAAATCGGGCACCCAATTGATTTAAATTTGGACAGTGACTGCAACAGACTCAAATTGTGCTGAAGGCTCTTTCCAAAACCAAATCCCGGATCAACAACAATGTTTCTCTTTGAAATGCCGCCTTCAACACAAGCATGAACTCGCTCTTCTAAAAATACATACACTGCTTCCACGACGTTTTGATACGTGGGATTAGCCTGCATGGTTTGGGGAGAACCTTGACAATGATACAAGCAGATTTTGATGTCAAATTTCGCTAAGAGCTCTATAGCACCCTCTGCTTGCAGCGCATTCACATCATTGATCATGAACACGCCTAATTCCAAAGCATGCCGCATCACGGCCGTATGACGTGTATCGACTGAAATGGGGATGGTGGTGTGTTTTTGAATGAGTTCAATGACCGGTAAAATACGCTCGCACTCTACTTCGACTGAGACAGGCTCTGCACCAGGCCTTGTGGATTCTCCACCAATATCGATGATATCCGCGCCTTCCTCAATCATCTTCAAGGCTTGAGATAAAGCTGCATCTGGAGCATCGTAACGCCCACCATCCGAAAAAGAATCGGGCGTCACATTTAAAATCCCCATCACTACAGGGCGATCATCATCAATCAATTCTAATGGCCTCAATGTTCTTCAGCGGGCTTATGATCCTCGTGACTTTCACGACGACCACTTTGTTTTTCAATGATCACATCGTCCTGTGAGGTATCTTGTGCTGTTTGAATTGTCGCTGCATTAGAAGGTGGTTGCCCTCTATCTGACCAATTCTTCGGCTCGCGAGGCGGTTTTCCAGCAATGATGTCTGCTATCTGTTCCGAATCAATGGTCTCATATTTTATCAAGGCATCCGCCATGGAATGCAGCGTAGCCATTTTCTCAATCAGGAGTTGCTTAGCACGCTCATAATTGCGATCAATAATGCGACGGACTTCCTCATCAATCATACTGGCAGTTTGCCCTGAAATTTCCTTACGATGTCCTAAACTATGCCCCAAAAATACTTCGGTTTCATTCTCACCGTATGTCAATGGCCCCATACGTTCAGACAATCCCCATCGAGTAACCATGTTGCGAGCAATATCCGTTGCTCTTTGAATGTCGTTAGAGGCACCTGTGGTCACATTCTCCGGTCCAAATATCAGTTCTTCTGCAATGCGACCACCAAACAGACCAGACAGTTGGCTTTCTAAACGCAATTTACTATGACTATAACGATCTTGTTCTGGCAAGAACATCGTTACCCCTAAAGCCTGGGCTCTTGGAATGATGCTCACTTTATAAACCGGATCATGCTCGGGCACAGAGAGCCCAACAATAGCGTGACCTGCTTCATGATACGCGGTTAAACGTTTCTCTTTCTCACTCATCACCATAGAGCGACGTTCCGCCCCCATGAGAATCTTATCTTTGGCAAAATCAAATTCTTGCATATCAACTATGCGTTTGTTGTGTCTGGCTGCCAAAAGCGCGGCCTCATTTACCAAATTAGCTAAGTCAGCCCCCGAAAATCCTGGGGTTCCTCGCGCAATGACTAATGGCTCAACATCTTCCGAAAAAGGAATTTTTCGCATGTGTACTTTTAAAATCTGCTCACGACCAACAATGTCAGGCAAACTCACTGGAACTTGACGATCGAATCGTCCAGGACGTAAGAGTGCATTATCAAGCACATCTGGACGGTTTGTGGCTGCGATGACAATCACGCCTTCATTTCCTTCAAATCCATCCATCTCAACTAGCAATTGATTTAAGGTCTGTTCACGCTCATCATGACCACCTCCCAGCCCTGCTCCACGATGACGCCCCACAGCATCGATTTCGTCGATAAAAATAATGCAGGGCGCATGCTTTTTAGCTTGCTCAAACATATCCCGTACTCGAGAGGCACCTACACCCACAAACATTTCAACGAAATCAGATCCAGAAATAGAAAAGAAAGGTGCTTTCGCTTCCCCAGCTATCGCACGGGCCAGCAAAGTCTTACCGGTGCCTGGGGGACCAACCATTAAAACGCCTTTAGGAATTCGCCCGCCCAGTTTTTGGAATTTACTAGGGTCTTTCAAGAATTCAACTAACTCTCTAACTTCTTCTTTAGCCTCATCAACACCGGCCACATCGGCAAACGTGACTTTGATTTGATCTTCTCCAAGCATTCTGGCACGACTCTTACCGAAACTCATGGCACCACGTCCACCGCCACCACCTTGCATTTGACGCATGAAATACATCCAAACACCAATGAAGAGAATAATTGGGAACCAGCTAATGAAAATGCTCATTAAAAGGCTTTGTTGTTCCGGTGGTTTTCCTCGAACAGCAATATTTTTCTGCTTGGTTAGGTCGCCAAGTAAATATGGATCTTCCATAGGCATATAGGTCGAAAACTGTTCATCATTCCTAAACTGCCCTCGAATAAAACGCTGGTCAATGGTGACACTTTTTACGTCGCCTTTATCGACACGATCTAGGAACTCAGAATAATCTAACTTGGCCATGTTGGTATGTCGGGGTCCAAAATTACTAAAGACCGACATCAAAACAACCGCTATGATTAACCAGATAACTAAATTTTTAACCATGTCGTTCAAGGTATACCGCCTTTTTGATACCCCACCGTACCTGGCGGGTTAAATAATAAACATTCCTATTATACATTGTAGCCTGTCGCCAGTAAGTAATACTCTTTCGATTCTGATCGAGAGGCAGCCGGCTTTCGAACCACAACTTTCTTAAAACTTTGCTTCAACGCACGATGAAAAGCATCCACCCCAGCCCCTTGGAAGATTTTAACAAGAAAGCCGCCACCAGGCTTTAACCACTCAGAGGCTAAATCCAAAGCAGTTTCCGCAAGAGTCATCATTCTTGCCTGATCTGCAACTGCTATACCACTCAAGTTGGGAGCCATATCCGATAAAATCAAGTCAGCTTTGCCACCAAGCAACAAATTATTAAGTTGTAATTGCACCGCTTCTGACAAAAAATCACCTTGAACAAAGGTCACACCTGGAATGGGATCCATCTCAAGCAGATCTAAAGCAATGATCATCCCAGTTTTACCAATTCGCTCTCTTGCCACTTGAGACCAACCGCCAGGAGCTGCCCCTAAATCAATCACAGTTTGTCCAGAGGTAAAGAGCCTATCTTTGTCATGAATTTGCTGGAGCTTAAAGCTCGCGCGTGATCGCTTACCTTGTTGCTGAGCTTGTTTGACGAATGGATCTCGTAAATGTCTATTGATCCAAGCTGCTCGTTTCTCTGATTTTGTGTTAGTCATGTTTCAAAATATAAACTTTATTTCTGCAATTGCACGCGGTAAAATACGCCTCTTAGTTGAACTACATTCTAAAGTAATTTATACACGATGTTAACGCCTGATTTTCGTAAGACGCTAGCCGTCAAAGCACAAGGACTCTCTCCAGTCATCCGAATTGGCCAAAAAGGCCTCACTGATGCCGTTCATCTTGAAATTGAAGCTGCCCTGAAAGCGCATGAGCTGATAAAAATCAAAATCGCTGAAGGTGATGCGACTATCCGAC
This sequence comes from Gammaproteobacteria bacterium, assembly GCA_046348545.1. GTDB lineage: Bacteria > Pseudomonadota > Gammaproteobacteria > Berkiellales > Berkiellaceae > JAXMEB01. The sequence continues at coordinate 253,801 of JAXMEB010000003.1, read as the reverse complement.
GCAAGCTCACCGAAGAGATCCATTCAGAACATCACGCGGAAATCATCCAAACAATTGGACATGTCGCTGTGTTTTATCGCTTCAATCCGTTGAAGCATAAAAAAACTTAGCGGTACTGCACCTCGCTGATCTCATACTCAATATTGCCGCCTGGAGCATTCACTTCGACGACATCACTTTCTTTTTTCCCAATTAAAGCGCGAGCAATGGGCGAATTGATTGATATTTTACCTAACTTAAAATCAGCTTCATCATCCCCTACAATTTTGTAGATCACTTTTTCATCTGTTTCTAAGTTAAACAATACAACAGTCGTACCGAATACCACGGTACCCGTTTGAGGGATTTTTGTAACATCAATAACATGCGACTGACCTAATTTACCTTCAATCTCAGCAATACGTCCTTCAATAAAGCCTTGGTGTTCTCTCGCTGCATGATATTCTGCGTTCTCTTTGAGATCACCGTGGCCTCTCGCTTCAGCAATTGCGGCAATGACTTTAGGTCTCTCAACACTTTTCAAACGCTGCAATTCATCTCTCAACTGGTTTGCCCCTTCCAAGGTCATCGGATATCTAGTCATCTTGTCGTTACCCTTAAATGCAAATCTTGAAGTTTGTGTATTTGCTTACTCTCATGTTTCATACCTAACACGACTGCTCGCGCACCTGCAACTGTTGTCTCATAACTTACTTTATGTTGCACAGCATTGCCTCTAATCGCAAAAGAATCCGCAATCGCCTGACGGCCCTCAGTCGTGTTCACAATAAAGACAATCTTATCATTCTTAATGCTATCAACAATATGTGGGCGACCTTCGCCTACCTTATTAATCGGCGTACAAGATATCCCTTTAGATAGTAAATAATGAGCCGTACCTTGGGTAGCGACGATACTAAACCCCAAATTCAGCAGGCCTTCCGCCACATCCACCACTTTTGGCTTATCCTTATCTTTCACACTAATAAAGACTTGCCCTTTACGGCGTATCGTATTATTGGTCGCTAAATCACTACGCGCAAATGCTTCAGCAAAGTGATTGCCTACTCCCATCACCTCACCCGTCGACCGCATTTCAGGCCCTAAAATAGGATCAGCGCTCGGAAATTTCACAAAAGGAAATACGCTTTTCTTGACCGCATAAAACTGAGGCACATGCTCTTTTGTAAATCCTTGTTTCTCTAAGCCATGACCAACCATGCATAATGCTGCTATCTTGGCCAATGAATGACCAATCACTTTTGAGACAAAGGGTATTGTACGAGCCGCGCGAGGATTAACTTCCAAGACATAAATTTGTCCATCTTGAATCGCGAATTGCGCGTTAATTAATCCTTTCACTTGTAAAGCCAGTGCAAGTTGAATCATTTGCGCACGAAGTGCATTTTGGAGTTCAGGTGATAAGCTAAATGGAGGCAGAGAGCAGGCTGAATCTCCCGAATGAACACCCGCTTGTTCAATGTGTTCCATAATGCCGCCAATCAGAACCTGTTTGCCATCTGATACGGCATCCACATCAACTTCAATCGCATCATCTAAGAATCTATCCAACAGTACCGGGGCGATTTCATCTGATGCTGTAAAGGCTTTGAGTAAGTAACTCTTTAACTCTTGAACATTATGCACAATCTCCATCGCTCGCCCACCGAGAACATAAGAAGGTCTCACCACGAGTGGATACCCAATGTCTTCAGCAACTTCCAATCCTTCCTCTAAAGTCTTTGCTATTCCATTAGGTGGTTGCTTCAAATTTAAATCTGACAACACTTTTTTAAAACGTTCTCGATCTTCTGCTTTATCAATCGCATCCGGACTCGTTCCCACTATCGGAACCCCTGCTTGCTCTAAACGCCTAGCCAATTTCAAAGGTGTTTGTCCTCCAAATTGAACAATCACGCCTTTGGGTTTTTCCTTTGCGACAATTTCTAAAACATCTTCAAGCGTCAATGGTTCAAAATAAAGTTTATCTGAAATATCAAAATCAGTTGAAACTGTTTCAGGATTACAATTGACCATAATGGTTTCATATCCTGCCTCACGCATTGCAAGGCTTGCATGCACACAACAATAATCAAATTCGATCCCTTGGCCAATTCGATTGGGTCCACCACCTAACACCATGATCTTTTCACGCTGACTTGGGGTCGCTTCACATTCCTCGCTGTATGTCGAATACAAATAAGCTGTTGAAACTTGAAATTCAGCACTGCACGTATCGACTCGCTTATAAACTGGAAAGAGACCAAGCGCATGACGATGTTCACGCAATGCCGCTTCGGGTAATTTTATGAGATCTGCAATGCGTCTATCCGAAAAGCCTTTTCGTTTAAATCGAAATAGTGATTGCTTATCCAGGGTCTGAAGAGAATACGTTTTGATATGCGATTCTGTTTTAATCAAATCTTCAATCTGCGCTAAAAACCAAGGATCAATCCCCGTTTCAACATGAACCTCTTCCACTGTCATACCTAAACGGAAAGCGTCTGCTACATACCATATTCGATTCCAACTGGCTTTAGTCAGCTGAGCACGAAGAACGGATTGACAATCAGGATCGTCTAGATCTAATTTAGGCTCTAATCCATATTGCCCTATTTCTAAGCCTCGAATCGCTTTTTGGAAAGATTCCTGAAAAGTACGACCAATTGCCATTACTTCACCTACTGACTTCATCTGTGTCGTTAGTAAAGCATCGGCTTCATTGAATTTTTCAAAATTAAATCTTGGGATCTTTGTCACGACGTAGTCGATAGTTGGTTCAAATGAACATGGAGTTGCACCCCCTGTCATTTCATTCGCTAATTCATCTAAAGTGTAACCAACAGCCAATTTCGCTGCGACTCGTGCAATTGGGAAACCGGTCGCCTTCGAAGCTAACGCAGAGGAACGTGACACTCTAGGATTCATCTCAATCACGACCATCTCACCATTTCGAGGATTAATCGCGAATTGCACATTCGAGCCACCAGTCTCAACACCAATTTCTCTTAAAACTGCAATCGATGCATTCCGCATCATCTGATATTCTTTGTCAGTCAACGTTTGAGCAGGTGCAACCGTGATTGAATCACCCGTATGAATCCCCATGGGATCTAAATTCTCAATCGCACATACAATGATGCAGTTGTCTTTTTTATCCCGCACCACCTCCATTTCAAATTCTTTCCAACCTATAACAGATTCTTCGATTAAAAGCTCATGCGTCGGGGATAAATCGAGGCCTCGCTTACAAATGGTCTCAAATTCTTCACGGTTGTAAGCAATACCACCACCACTACCACCTAATGTAAAAGACGGACGAATAATCGTCGGAAACCCAATAGAAGCTTGAATTTGTTTTGCACTTTCAAGACTATTTGCAAGAGCAGAACGTGGCATCTTTAGACCAATTTTGATCATAGCTTGGCGAAATTTTTCACGATCTTCGGCTTTATCAATGGCTTCTCGACTGGCACCAATCAATTCAACACCGTTGGCTTCCAAAATACCTTCTCTTGCCAAATCCAAAGCACAATTCAGTGCAGTTTGGCCCCCCATCGTCGGCAAAATAGCATCTGGCCTTTCTTTAGCAATGATCTCAGCAATGATCTTCCAGTGGATAGGCTCAATATAGGTACTGTCTGCCAAATTAGGGTCCGTCATGATCGTCGCCGGATTCGAATTCACTAATATAATTCGATATCCCTCTTCTTTAAGCGCTTTGCAAGCCTGAGCACCTGAATAATCAAATTCACACCCTTGCCCAATGATGATAGGGCCTGCACCGATAATTAAAATACTCTTAATATCTTCTCTTTTTGGCATACTTAACTCATCACCATATCAGTTTGCTTTGTCTTCTCGTAAGATTGCATCAACACTTTGAATCGCTCAAATAAACAATTGGCATCTTGAGGGCCAGGACCTGCTTCAGGATGTCCTTGAAATCCCATAACAGGCAAATAGGCATGCCTTAATCCTTGCAGGGTATTGTCAAACAAAGAACGGTGCGTCGCGATAATGGTCTCCGGCAAACTGTTTTCATCGACCGCAAAACCATGATTTTGGCTCGTTATCAATACCTGACCTGTTTGAATATCTACAACAGGATGATTCGCACCATGGTGACCAAATTTCATTTTGAATGTCTTTGCTCCCAAGGCAAGCGCTAAGAGCTGATGCCCCAAACAAATCCCAAATAAAGGCATTCCTGCTTGCAATAACTGCTTAATCGCATCAATCGCATAGGTACAAGGAGCAGGATCACCTGGACCGTTCGATAACAACACACCACTTGGTGAAAGATTTAAAACAACTTCAGCCTCCGTTTTGGCAGGCACGACTTCAACATCACACCCCAGGTGAGCTAGCTGCCTAAGAATGCTTTCTTTCACACCAAAATCGTACACGACTACTTTAAGAGGGTACGACAACGTTTGATTGGGTTGTTGCCATAAGCCACCACCTTGCCAGGCATAGCTAGCTTGGGTCGTCACGACTTGAGCCAAATCAGCTCCCTTCAAATCTGGACAACTTTGCGCCAATTCTAATGCCTTGCTCTTTTCTAAGTCTGAAATGATTGGTGCTATGAGGATACACCCTTTTAAAGCACCCTTTTCTCGTATGATGCGCGTTAAACGCCGCGTATCAATTTCCGCAATCCCAATACGGCCCTGCTCAACCAGATACTCAGGCAGCGACTGAGAGCTACGCCAGTTAGATGGCTTTTCTGTTAAGCTCGAAATAATGAGCCCTCCAGCATACATTTTGCGAGATTCTTGATCTTCTCGATTGATGCCAACATTACCAATGTGCGGATAGGTTAAGGTAATCAACTGATTTGAGTAAGAGGGATCGGAGAGCACTTCTTGATAGCCTGTCAAAGCAGTATTGAATACAACCTCTCCAAGCGTGTAAACCATTGGTTCGGACGTGTTGAACGCGCCAATAGCTACCCCTTCAAATATCGACCCATCTTCTAGCACCAGCAACGCAGGTTGATTCAAGCGGACCTCCCGGGGACACAATTTATAAGCACAAAATTGCACAGTATTTTATAGAACCCGGCGAAAAATTGCTAGATGGGGAACACTACTTACCCAATAAGAATTGTCATTGCTGCTACTCGGTCCTTCGCTTTAGCGTAATACCCGCACCTGTACGGTTCGCGGGTGCAAGCTGTTCAACTTTTTCTTGTATTTTCTGTTTTTGATCTGATGTAAATCCAACAAGGTAAGGTTCAACCCCGAGCCTTTTAGCTCCTAGGCTTAAATGAACGGCGGAGGCTATACGTTGTATCTCGGTTAATGAATTATCTGCATCAATATCCAGCTGATATCCTGCTATATCATCTGAAGACACTTCCTTTAGCAATTGTTCAACTTCTTGAATCATAATCTTAGCCGCACGTTGGATCTGATCTTCCACAGTGGTCGATTCAATTTTCATTGAGAGACGGGTCGCTATTTTCGTTGCATTCGAAATTTGTTCAAATACAATCGGTGGAATAGGTAATTTGCCAGCTTCAACTTCAAATTTAAATTCCGTTGCTCCATCACTGATCGTGTTAACAATTACATTTCTGACTGCTAATTCAGCATCTTGCTTAACTTTCTGAATCATCTTGTTCGAAAAATCTTCACGCCCTTCAGGCGTAAGAAGCTTAAAACCCGTGGAAATAACATTGGCTGTCGCTGGCACATTAGAGAGTAACGCACGAGCCCCCACTTCAGCTAAATCACGAAGTGGATGTGCTTTTCGTGTTGCTTCAGCTTCTTTTTCTAGACGTCGTCTGGTGTCACTCAACTTCCAATTTGTTTCTGGCATCATTTCAGTGCCAGGCTCTGAGGCAATTTTGGGAATTTGCAAAGTCAACTTATCTTCCAGGGATTCTGGAAATTTAATAGTGACTTCATCATTCACTTTTGCAATAGCAACTTGTTGCAACATATATTGCAACAAATGAAAATCTTCTCGGTATTTTTTCAATTCATCCCCAAGCTTATTGACCTCATCACTATCCCCCTTTAATTTAGCGATATAATATGCTTTATGTTTTTCTGTATAGATCTGTTTAACTGCTTCTAATTCCTCCCCTAAATACAGCAATATCGCACAGAAAGTTTCTTTATCTTGCCCTTCAATCCCAATTTTCGAAAAATTCGCAAGCACATTTTTCAAATTAGGATTTTTAATATTCAACATTCGATTATGCAAATAACCATTCATTAGCTGTAACACATGATTAGGAATACCATATTTTTTTTTGAAACCTTTCGTTGTCTCTCTATCTAAATCATAACGATAGTCGCCTGGGAACCATTTTTTGGCTAAATTCTCACCTTTTCTTTTAAACACCACTGTTGACAGTGTAACCGCAACCATACCGCCAAATACACCAATCATAGCCCCAACAGGTATACCAGCGACATGTCCAACTCCTGGAATCACCCAAAATCCAATAAACCCTCCAATGCCAGCCCCCATCGCTGTTGCCCCCAAAATAGTTCCACTGCTTTTTTTTCGCCGCCCATGATATAAATTTTGGAGCAATTTGACTGCATCACCACCCACTGCATTGACAAAGGGAGCTAATGGACCAACGGCTAAATAGTCCTCTACATCTTTCACAACGAGCTGACCAAGTCCCTTTAATTTTTGTTCAATCGAAACGTCTCCCTCTCCAACTGCAGCAATTTCAAAACTTTGAACCAAGCTCGCATCCAACCACTTTGGTTGTTCTTCTAGGATAAAATCACTTTCGTCACCTCGACGTGCTGTTTTACCAAATCGCTCTACATATTTACGTTTTTCTGGCTTAATGTCAGCTTTTGAATACCCCATCACGCATTCTCCTCAACATCTGAATCTTGAACGATTCGAATCCCAACCGGAATCTGAACTGACATATCATGCATATCTTTCTCAAGCTCTATTGCCGGTTTAACTTCATATTCTAGTTCACTTTCAGTTTCTTCTAGATTTTTATCATTTATTACCATAAGTTTTTGCCTGCCCCTTCTCTTCAACGCGCCGTACAATACTCTCAACTTCCCGTTTCGATTTAAATCCATCTTGAGCAATCACAGCTTTTATTTTTTGCGCTTTAGCTTCCGAATAAAGTAATTGAGCAAATTCAGCATTACCGCCCGCTACAATCTCCATGATTTGTCCAGAGCCGGCCTGAGATTTAAACTCACAGATAAAGCAGGCTGCCATTTTCTTCTTCTGATCAACCGATAAACTTTGAAAGGCTCCTAAATTTGTCATAAATTCATTCTCTTTCACATTAACTACGAGAAGCGATTTTTCACCTGTTGAAAAAATATGTTGTGTTTCACTAGCAGTTTGAAGCTGAATACCTGAATTCGCTACTAACGATTGTAATGTACTAATTTCTGGTTTGATGATTCCACTTTTAAAAATAGGTTTGAATTGAGTTGCTTGATTATCATGTGGGTCCGTAACCTTTCGAGAGGAAGGCTCGCTGGTCAAGAGAGAAAGTCGCTCATGTAATGCCGGATCAACGGAGTGATGGTCGGCTGTTTGGTGTGGTTCTAATGTTTTTTTAATTTTCTTTTTTGTTCCTTCATCCATTACAGCATTTTCTGAGCTGAGCGACTTCAGAACAACCTCTAATGCTTTCAGGTTTTTTTCAACATTTAAGGTTCTTGGTTCAGAAGCCTGCAATATATTATATTCTTCACAAAAATAGTGTCCTAGCTTCACATGATTTAGGGCATGCCTCTTTTTAAGGGCATCTTTTCTCAGATTTTTCAAGAGTCTTTTTCCTAATTCATCTGTTGTAGCACTAATACGATTCTGCAGGTAAGCATTCATTAGAATGTAAACACCTTCATCGATTTTATAAATCGACTCATATCTTGCACTGTCACTCTTCTTTGGCTGCATTTTACGCTCCTCCGGGAAAAGCTTTTGAGTTATCCACTTTCCTGCCACCCCTCCAAACATAGCCCCAAAAGCAGCAAACCCAACTGCCCCACCGAACGCAATCGTCGTCCCAGCAAATACCATACCAGCAGGACCCAGAGCTGTGATTAACAACGGTAAAGCAACGAATGCTATTGCAAGCGCAGCACCTATGCCTACCAATACAGAAAGATTCAATACAAGAGTCGTTTTAATGCGCCGCCCGTAATATATATCTTTCAGAGAATCCCAAGCTGAAAAGAATGGGGCGGCAATGAATTGAAAAGGTACTGGAGCAGCCTTGCCAAACCATCTGAGACGATTTTCAATTTCAATGCCTTGTCTCGCACGATCAATCGTATGGGCTGACTCAACGGTGGCATAAAACTCTGATGAGGGCTCTGAGCCAGCCCAGTCAGGGATTTTAGAACCAGCTCCATCGCTTGTCCGCGGGATCACACCGATTATCTGGATCTCACGTAATAGGTCTTTAATTTCTTCATTTTCAGGCATAGCATGACCCAGCTTGTTTTTCTTTTTGACAAAACAGATAAAAAGAAATTCCGAACAATGAGAATAGAAGGTGTGGATACACATTCTGAGTTTGTTATTTTATTGACTTTGGAGCATAACCCCGATAGGATGCCGTGGCTCATATTGCTCTAGGAATATAGAGGACTTAACCATGTCAGATCCTAAAAAGACTGAAAATATTAAATTAACCCCAAATCAAGGGGTTTCAACCGCTGCATATTATCTGTTATTTACAACAGGCGTTGTGGGGCTTGGTGCTATCGGTGCCGTCCCTGTTTCACTGGCTTTTTTACTAGCCAGTGCAGGCATCATTGGCTGCTCGACCGATTTAGGAAAAGAAGAATTAAATCTATTTAAAAATGTTTTGATGCCTCATAAAACACTTTCAGTAGGATTTTTGCTTGCAGCAGCTGGTCTATTTGGTGGCAGTGCACTTATGCTCTTATCTGGAGTTGGAGTTTTGGGTGCTCGTTATCAATATTCTGACTTCATTCTGTCTTTTGAGAAAAAAATCGATAGCGCTTTTGATTTTATATCTCTAATTTTTCAAAAAGCAGGGATTTCAGCCCCTCCAATTGATCAAGCTATTGTGGTTTTCAAAGGGGCGGTTCAAACAGTGCAATATGTTGCTAACACCGCAATGGCATTAAGAGAAAAACCCGCTGAAACCATCAAGCAAGAGGTTATAAAAGCAACTGAAGTCGCTGGTCAAGTGATTACTTATGTTAAACATAATCCGATCGAAGCGGCTAGAACAGGTTCATCAGTTGTGGTTGGCACCATTACAACGATCGCTGCAGCTTCTGCAATCAATGTTATCAGCTCCACTGCGGCAAATCTGGCCTATTCAGTATCTGTGGTTGGCCCCGTTTTGAGCCCGATCGTTTGGTTAGGCACTGAAGCCTTTGGGCACTGGTTAGCCTATTCGGTACCAGCAGAATGGACACGCCGTGGATTTGATGCTGCACATGGAAAGATTAGATCTTACTTTGATCGTAAAGATGAAGCAGCATCAGAGCAAACTGAACAGCTTTTGCGTTTAACAAATCAATTGCAAACTCCAGCTGTTGAACCTGACGCAAAATCAGATGCGTCTCGCGACAATAGCCTTAGTGGTGGCGAACCAAAAGTAAGCTCGAATGCAACAGGAACAAATGGCAAACCTAAAGCAGATGCTGGTGGTCAATCACATTATGTTCCCAGTTTTGCGGCTGGCCTATTCGGTCAAGGATGCGGTGGTCAGATGCCACTGGTCTCAAACATATTTTCAATGTTTGGATTTGGTGCATCTCGTAAAAACCGTATGTTTTAAAAAAAAGCCCTTACGGGCTTTTTTTTACTTCTCCTCAAAGAAATTCTTCACTCGCTTAAACCAACCTTCCACTTGTGGATTATGATCTCGTTCCGCTGCAAGTGACTCCTCCAATTCTTTGAGCAATTCCTTTTGTCGTTTCGATAAATTAACAGGCGTTTCAACCGTAACTTTGCATAGCAAATCACCTGCTCCTCCACCCCGGACCGACTGGACGCCTTTACCTTTAAGCTTAAAGATCTTGCCTGTTTGCGTTCCGGCAGGAATTTTGAGTTTAATACGCCCCTCTAAGCTGGGGATATCAAGTTCACCACCTAAAGCAGCTGTGACCAAATTAATCGGGACTTCACAATAAAGGTGTCTTTCATCACGCTTAAATATTGGATGCTCACGTACATGAACTTGCACATAAAGATCACCTGGCGATGATCCATGTAAACCAGCTTCGCCTTCACCTGCTAATCGAATACGGTCGCCCTCATCAACACCCGGCGGTACACGTACGCTGAGTGTCTTCTCATCTCGCACCCGTCCTTGCCCATGGCACGTACCACAGGGATCGCTAATCACTTGTCCAGTTCCTTTACAGTTCGGACAGGTTTGTTGAATAGCGAAAAAGCCCTGCTGGATACGGACCTGTCCATGTCCCTGACAGGTTCCGCAAGTAATAGGACGAGAACCTTTTTTAGCCCCCGAGCCTTCACAGGGCGAACATTTAATCCAAGTCGGCACTTTAATGGTGACACTCTTACCTCGAACAGCCTCCTCTAACGATAACTCTAAGGTATATCGTAAATCAGCGCCTCGCCCTGGTTGCGAGCGTGAACGCCCCCCCCCTGCTGCACCGCCTTGTCCAAAGAAATCCGAAAAGATATTTTCAAAGATATCTCCGAAAGGATGTCCTTGGGCTCCTTGCCCACCACCCATCCCTTGGTGGAGCCCCGCATGGCCGAACTGATCATAAGCCTGACGCTTATTCGGATCGGATAAGACCTCATAGGCCTCATTGACCGCTTTGAATTTTTCTTCAGCGTCATGACCTGCATTCCTATCAGGGTGATATTTCATAGCCAACTTGCGATAGGCTTTTTTAATATCTGCTTCACTCGCTGTCTTTGGCACCCCAAGGAGCTCGTAATAATCTTGTTTAGTCATGGATTCAGTCGCTTATATCAATCGTTACTTATTCTCCTTGACCTCTTCAAATTCGGCATCCACAACATGATCATCACGGCCAGTCTGACCATCTGCAGGATCAGCAGCTCCTTCAGCTCCTTTGGCAGCATACATTCTTTCTGCCATCTTAGCGGAGGCATTGGTCAATACTTCTGTTTTAGCTTCAATATCCGCTTGATCATCGCCTTTGATCGCCTCTTTTAAGGCACCAATAGCAGACTCGATGTTAGAGCGTTCATCGGCTTCCGCTTTATCACCGAGTTCTTTCAATGATTTTTCACAAGCATGAATCAGGCCATCTGCCTTATTCCGTGCCGTGACTAAATCATGGAAACGTTTATCTTCATCTGCATGATCTTCTGCATCTCTGACCATTTTCTTAATTTCATCATCAGATAACCCACTAGAGGCTTTAACAACTATCGATTGCGCTTTACCAGTCGCTTTATCTTTAGCGTGTACGCTTAAGATGCCATTAGCATCAATATCGAAGCTCACCTCGATTTGTGGTAGACCTCTAGGTGCTGGTGGAATGTTTGCTAAATCAAACTGCCCGAGTAGCTTGTTCAGTGCAGCTTGTTCTCGTTCACCCTGGAATACACGAATCGTCACAGCCGTTTGGTTATCATCTGCCGTTGAAAACACCTGACTTTTCTTCGTCGGAATGGTGGTATTTTTATCAATGAGCTTGGTCATCACACCACCCATGGTTTCAATACCCAATGACAACGGTGTAACGTCTAGTAATAAAACATCTTTCACGCTACCAGAAAGTACTGCGCCTTGAATAGCTGCTCCAATCGCGACCGCTTCGTCTGGATTCACATCTTTACGAGGAGCTTGTCCAAAGAATTTCTCAACTGTCGTTTGGACCTTTGGCATACGGGTCTGCCCACCCACCAAGATCACTGCATTAATATCTTTAATGGTCTTGCCAGCATCTTTCAGTGCTAAACGGCAAGGTTCGAGTGTTTTTTCAATTAAATCCTCGACTAAAGATTCAAACTTAGCTCGTGTGACGCGGATATGTAGATGTTTCGGGCCTGATGCATCTGCGGTAATGTAGGGCAAATTAACCTCAGTTTGCTCAGTACTTGAAAGCTCAATTTTAGCTTTTTCAGCTGCTTCTCTAAGACGCTGTAGAGCCAACGGATCATTACGTAAATCAAAACCAGTGTCTTTCTTAAATTCACTGATAAGGTAGTCAATCAAGCGTTGATCAAAATCTTCACCACCTAGGTAAGTGTCACCATTGGTTGCAAGCACTTCAAATTGGTGTTCTCCATCCACATCTGCAATCTCGATAACGGAAACGTCAAATGTACCACCACCTAAGTCATAAACAGCAATCAATGAATCTCCTGGCTTCTTGTCCAAACCATAAGCTAATGCTGCTGCGGTGGGTTCATTAATAATCCGTTTAACATCTAAACCCGCGATACGCCCAGCGTCTTTAGTAGCTTGGCGTTGAGAATCGTTGAAATAAGCAGGCACGGTGATAACCGCTTCTTTAACTTCATGCCCCAAGAAATCTTCAGCAGTTTTCTTCATTTTCTCAAGGACTAATGCAGAAATTTGAGGTGGCGCATATTTCTTACTACGCGCTTCAACCCAAGCATCGCCATTATCTGCTTTAATCACTGGGTACGGGAGCATTTCTTTCTTAATCGCAGGATCATTGAAATTACGACCGATCAAACGCTTAATAGCGCTGAACGTGTTTTTGGGATTAGTCACGGCCTGCCTTTTAGCAGGCTGACCAACTATTCGCTCTTCACTCTCACTGAAAGCAACTACAGAAGGCGTTGTTCTTGCACCTTCACTATTCTCAATGACACGTGGCTTACCACTTTCATCCATAATTGCGACGCAAGAATTGGTGGTACCTAAGTCAATGCCAATAATAGGCGATTTTGCTGCCATCTCGTTGTTCTCCAAGTAAAAAGTTTAAACTGGTTAAAAAATTTCAATCTACGTCAGATATGGGGTCCTATAGTAAGGATTTCAAGCCTCTTCATCCACCTTTGAGGGATTCGATGCATCTGCACTTGAAACAATCACACGGGCAGGTCTTAATAACCTATCGTGAAGCATATAGCCTTTCTGCGCGACTATTAGAATCGTATTGGGCGGGACCTCAGTATTAGGTTGCATAGAGATGGCTTCATGAAATTCATGATTAAACGGTTGATTTTGTGGATCGATGGGTGTTACACCATATTTCTTTAAAGTATCTAACATTATTTTACGAACTAACATCAAACCATCCACAACGGGTTTAGCCTGTTCATGCTTAGGCGCGGTTTCAATCCCTTGATCCAGGCTGTCTAAAACAGTGATGAGATCGCTTGCTAATCCATCTGCCCCGTATTTTTTTGCATTTTCCAATTCTTGGCGCGCTCTTCTTGCAAAGTTTTGCAATTCGGCTTCTTTATGCAACAACCGATTCCAGTGCTCAGCCGATTTTTCTCTTTCTTCGGTCAATGCTTTCTCGAGTGTCTCCATAGCCTCTAAACTCATTTCTGGCTGACCATTGCTATCTGTCATAGCTTCGTCTAATTTCACTTTGTCTTCTTCGGTCCCCATGCTCAGTCCTTATTCAATTTACAACGTTTGTTATGTGGGGGCATCGCGGCCCTATTTCAAGGCTTCACCCAATAATTTAGCAGTCAGTTCAACAACTGGTATTACTTTGTCATAAGGCATTCGAGTAGGGCCAATAACACCCAGTACTCCGACAGCCTCACCATTTAAGGTATATCGCGATGTGACCACACTACAGGCTTGAAGGGCATCATACCCGGATTCTTCACCAATAAAAATCTGAACGCCATCTGTTTTTAAACAAGCATCGAACAAATGTAGAATTTGCCTTTTCTCGTCAAAGACATTAAATAGACGTTGCAATTTATCTCGCTCGACCGACAAAGATTGAACCAGATTCGCTTCGCCTGATAAAACATACCCACTTCTGGGCTCGGTGTTTTCGAAGGCCTTGCTCGCTATATCAACCACCCTGCGCATAAAACAGTCCAGTTGTAGACGATCTCGCTCTAAAGAAGCGACTAAATCTCTTCGAGCTTGATTTAGCTCTTTGCCACAAAAATGCTGATTCAAAAAATTACTAACTTGCTTTAATTCACTGTCAGAATAGATAAATTCACTGAGAATAATTCGATTCTGAACATCCTGCTCATTGAGAACTAAAATCACTAAAATTCGATTATCTGATAGATTCAGAAATTCGACATACCTTAAAATTGAATGGTCCCGTTTAGGTACCGTTACAATCCCGACTAAATGTGTCACTTCCGATAGCAACTGCGAAGTACTGTTTAATAACAAATCGACAGGTTGGCCTTGCTCAAGATGGGATTCAACAGCTTTAGCGGCAAGACCTGTCAAAGGGTGTATTTGAAGTAAACTATCAATAAAGAATCGCAACCCTAACGCAGTGGGCATTCGTCCAGCGGAAGTATGAGGCGACAACAGCAATCCTCGATCCTCTAAATCACTAACCACTTTTCGAATTGTCGCTGGGCTCAAATTAGGCGATGCCATTTGAGCCAACGTTTTAGAGCCTACCGGTTGACCGCCTTCTAAATAAAGCTCAACCAGACGCTTTAAGATCTGCTGCGCTCTGGGCGAAATCGCACTGTCAGTGATGTTTGAACTTTTCATGTGTTTATACAATTCAATACCAGAGGCATATTATTGGTCATTATAATAACAAAACAATGGGGATAAAACCCTAATCAAGTTGAAAAAGATATTATAAGCCCCACTTTGACCTGTTGTCTTTTGACATCTATAGTGGCTGCTATTAGGGCGACATCTTAAAAAGTTAGAAAATGAAGAAAAGTCAGTTTGCTCGAATAGGGATCATGGGGAAGCCTCACCAACCCCAGTTGAAGCCCACGCTAGAAGCGCTTGTCAACATTCTTAAATCTTTCTCAACTGAGATCGTGCTTGAGAATGAATGTCAATCGTTAATCTCTGAAAAATTTAAACAGTATGCTGCCATCGATTTGGGCAAACATATTGATTTACTGATTGTGATTGGTGGTGACGGTAGTTTGTTAAATGCCGCTCGCGCAGTGGTGGATCATGACACGCCTGTATTAGGCGTTAATCGGGGTCGACTTGGGTTTCTCACTGATATCTCACCTCAACGCATAGAAGAACAATTAGAGCCGATTTTACAAGGGCAATATCGGAAAGAAGAGCGCTTTCTCCTACAATCTCAAATATTGCGCGAGGGAAAAGTGCTTGGACATCATATTGCATTAAACGACGTTGTTCTCTATTCCGGTGATATCGCAAGAATGATCGAATTTGAAGCTTACATCGATAACACTTATGTCTATAAGCAACGTTCCGATGGACTGATTACATCGACCCCAACGGGCTCCACTGCTTATGCTCTCTCAGGCGGTGGTCCAATTCTACATCCGGGACTCGATGCGATTGTCTTGGTGCCAATGCACCCTCACACGTTATCGAGCCGACCCATTGTGATTCATAATGAATCTAAGATTAAATTGCTCATCACCGCTGAAAATGAATTGGAACCTCGAGTCAGTTGTGATGGTCAAGTGCATACCACAGTCAAGTCTAATGATGAGATCCAAATCGCGAAATATGCAAAACCGTTGCATCTCATTCACCCAAATGATTACGATTACTTTAGTGTTTTAAGAGATAAACTTGGTTGGGCTTCTGAGAATTAATTATGTTGTTAGATTTAAAAATCTCTCAATTAGCGTTGGTCACACATCTAGAGCTTTCTTTTCGACATGGCATGACGGTGATCACCGGGGAAACCGGGGCAGGGAAAAGTATCCTGCTCACGGCCTTAAATTTATTGGTGGGTGCTAAAACTGACCCCGTTCTGATTCGAAGCGGTGCAGACTCTGCTGAGGTAAGTGCCACCTTTGATATCTCTGGTTTATCAGGCGCGGTGCTCTGGCTTGCTGACGTCGATCTCACGAATGAGGAAGCTACTCAAGATTGCGTTATACGACGATTGATTTATACAAATGGCCGTTCTAAAGCGTATATCAATGGTAAGCCGGTTACCCAAGCACAGCTTAAAGCACTCGGCGAATATCTAGTTCAAATGCATGGTCAGCACAAGCATCAGATGCTTTTAAAACCTTATGAGCAATTGCGTCTTTTAGATGCTTACGGGCATCATTCAGAATTGCTCGCACAGTGCCAAAATATCGCTGGACTGAACGACAAATTGATGAAACAAAAAAGACTACTTTTAAATGAGCAAAATGGCCTGTCCGATCAATTGTCACTCTTGAGATATCAATTTGACGAGCTTGAACAATTGGAGCTGAAGCCTCAAGAGTTTTCTTCACTCAGCGAGCAACATACTGTATTAGCACACTCGGAAGAAAATTCAGTTCAAATTGAAGCAACGCTGATACAACTAGAATCTGGTACAGACAATGTCCATCACGTCATCAAACAACTTGAGGGGCTCGCCGGCATGCATGTCACACTCAAAAATGTCATCGAATTGCTTGAGCCTGCTGCAATCCACTTACAAGAAGCGCAACAAGAATTGTCTGATATTAAAGACAACCTCGAACTCAATCCAGAAGGGCTGCATCAGATTGAACAACGCCTCGATCAACTTCACCAGATGGCACGCAAGCATCGCGTTGAACCGGATGCCCTATACAATCATGCACATCAACTCAGTGAGAAAATTGAGTCCTTAAGTCACTCTCAAGAAAAATTGCTTGAGATTGATCGTGATTTAGAAACACTATCAGGTCAATATCAACGCATTGCTGATGCCTTATCGAAAGCTCGCAAAGAAACGGCGCTGATCCTAGCCCATGATATTTCAAAGACGATTTCAGAATTAGGGATGCAGGGCGCTTCTTTTAGTGTCTTGTTTGAAACAATCAACACCCCTACCATTCCTCAGTCTCATGGTTATGATGAAGTGACTTTTTGCATGAGTGCGAACCCAGGTCATCCACCTCAGCCTTTACATAAAGTGGCATCAGGTGGAGAGCTGTCTCGCATGAGTCTCGCCATTCAATTGATGACAGCGGAAGCAGAGCATACCCCCACACTTATTTTTGACGAAGCAGATGTTGGGGTTGGCGGGCAGACTGCGATTCAGATTGGCCAAGCGTTGAAAAGGCTCGCTGAAAAAGCGCAAGTCTTTTGTGTGACCCATTTACCCCAAGTGGCCGCTTTTGGTGATCAGCATCTCTTGGTTCAAAAAGATAAGGGTAAAGAACAAACAGAATCGAGCATCACTGAACTCAAAGGCGATACTCGACTTGCAGAGCTTGCACGTATGCTGAGTGGTGATAGTCGGTCAAAACAAGCTTTAGCCAACGCAAAAGCTATGCTAGCAGAGGTTGTGTAGCCATCCCACGCTCCACCGCAGGATGACCTCTATTGCTTTACATCCGACACATTGTTCTAATTTTCTGATCCACACTACTAATCAGTGTCACTGCAGAAATGACGCGTAATGTTCGTGGCACACCGCCCTTATATAATCCGCGAAGCCCTTCTTGTCGCACTTTCTCCTTCGCGATGCGCCACATCGATGTATGAGTGTGACTGACCTGTTGAGCTGTTTTTAAGGCATCAAAAGGCTGTGACAATAGTGCCCCCGTTGTCCCAGCAACCACACCCCCTGCAAGCGTTGCACCTTTCTCTGAAAGGTGAGGCTGAAGCTTGTTTTTAATATAGGGTACTCCAAACAAATAGGCGCTCGTGAAGATGGCATCTCGGTTTGCAGTTCCCCAAAATCCTTTACCTAAGCTGCGCGCTCCCTCTCTTCTGATCATATCTTTCATCGTCGCATAGAATCCTTGATGCTCGGTTTGTCGAGACATGATCAATTCTGTAGGTGAGCTCACAGTCGCGGAAACAAAACCCCCCATCGCACTACTAAACAAAGTACATAATTCTGAAATTTCTTTATCTTCGTTGGTATTTGCAATGGCACGTTTCACGCCCCCAGCTGCACCTATTTGAAGTGCTGTGATCGGCATCATGGAAGCCATATTCGGACCCAATCCACGATACAAAATCCTAGGATTCATTGTGAATTTTGATTCTCTTGGAATATTTGGATCTTGAAGCCGTGTTTTGAGTGTCCACAGCGGGTGATCAACCAAGACTTCGAGTGCACCACCCAGCCCACCGCTTAATGTGCCTTTGAAAAAAGTTTTAAAAAAGGACTGTCGAGGATTTTCTTCGTTAGGTTCAGTCATAAAAAATCTCCATAGGTGATTTCATTTCACCATATAACCTTCACAGATGAATTTTCGGGGTTGTTGCCTTCGCGATTCTCACCGCAGTCATGTACTTTGTGTACACTCCTGCGACTCGAACACTCGGCGCCTACCCGAAAAATCATCTGTTGTGGGTATAGCAAAAACAATAAGTTATCAATTTACTTGCTAGAGATAGGCCTAACGAGGCGCAGATAAATACTCGATAGGCCTAAGCAGGCTAAAACGAGAATCACCACGCTAAGAATGAGGATTGAAAAATCAATGGAAATAGCTAGTGCGCTTAAAGAAGCGGCACTTAAATTGCTGTCGAAAGCTGCTATATCCATTTTTTTTGGAAAGAAATACTTGAACTTTCTTGAACCTATCACAGAAAGTCGTCATTAGCAACCCCCTGGATAGAGATTAGCAAAAAATTGGGGCCGTGATTTATGAAATGATCTAGGTAGGAGTTTCTAGCTGGCATTTACCACAAATGCCATAGAGATTGAGAGAATGATCCGTGATTTTGAATCCGTGTTGATCAGCAATGTAATTCTGCCGAGATTCAATGACTTCATCTACAAATTCGGTCACATGACCGCACTTGAGGCAAACGATATGATCGTGATGCTCCCCAGTATCCAGTTCAAAGACAGCATGGCCTGATTCAAAGTGATGTTTGATCACCAGACCTGCCTGTTCGAACTGAGTGAGTACGCGATAGACGGTTGCCAACCCCACATCATCGCCAGACTCCACTAGTGCTTGGTAGACCTCTTCGGCACTAGCATGCCGATTTTTAGATTTTTCTAAAATTTGAAGAATCTTCAAACGGGGCAACGTGACTTTTAAGCCAACCTTTTTAAGTTCTTTCAATTCAGGGTTTTCTTTGTTATCTGACATATTAAAATAAGCGATTCAAGAAACTTAGAGGTTAGCATGGTTTTGAAAAAATGTCTCGATGTGCCGTATACTTTGCCTTCGCTGGGATTGCTTCAAGCAAAGTAAATAAGGTCTCTTTACTATGACATCGTTATTGCAAGCTCGAGTTATATTGATTTCGGTCACTATTCTTTCTTTGATGGGCTGTTCAATGCTCAGGCCTTATAAGATGGATATCCATCAAGGCAATATCATAGAGTCTGAGAAGGTTGAGAAGATTAAAGTTGGCATGAACCGTTCGCAAGTTCGTCAACTCTTAGGCACGCCGATGCTCGATGATGCCTTCCAAAAGAAACAAGATGATTATATCTACTACACCAAGCCTGGCTATGGCGAGGCCAGTGAGCAACGAATTACGATTCGATTCGAGAACGAAAAAGTATCAAGCATCGAAAAGCTAGTGCCGATTGAATCTAAAGTCCATCCCTGATATCGCGTTTCTTTTTCTTGGCAGCCCGTAGCTTACGGGCTGCTTCTGGTGTAATGATAAGGGGTGGCAGGAGCTCGATTCGATCGCCAGCCATTAACGTATCTTCCCTCTTGGCAACGCTACCCGCTTTGCCGAGGGTGAATCCGTCCGGCGATATGCCTGCTTCAAGCAACGCATCGCCAATGGTGGTACCTGGCTCGACGAGCAACGAAATTAATTGCGGGATTGCTGGATCGGCAAGAAGCGCAATCTCAATTGGAAAATTAGGCTGTGGCATAAACGACCTGCGCTCTTTCAGTGAAGGCTTGAACCATAGTTTGAACCAAGCTCTCAAAAATAGATCCAAAACTAAAATCAAGTAACTTAGAGCTAAACTCAAAGGTCAGCGTGAATGAGATCTCGCAGCCTTTTTCGAGCGGCTTAAACTCCCAGACACCTGTGAGATGCCGAAAAGGGCCTTTGAGCAGGTTCATTTCGATGCGACGATTGGATTCCAATCGATTTTGAGTGCTGAAGGCTTGTGTGAAACCGCTTTTTTCTATCATTAATTCAGCGTGGATCTCATTATCACCTGAGAATAGGATTTCAGCCCCTTTGCACCCTGGTAAAAACTGGGGGTATTTTGTAATATCATTAACAAGTTTGTACATCTGTCCGGCCTCAAAGGGCACCCAGACAGACCGCTCAACCACACGCATTTAGCACCATCTCAGAATATGGGTTCCTAAAAGCTATTATAAATTTTTTTGAGACTGATTTCATGACTAAAAAAAAGACCAAAGACGCCAATAAAGGCAGCATGATAGCCGAGAACCGGCGGGCCCGCTTTGACTATACCCTAGAAGCCTTCTTTGATGCTGGGGTGGTATTGCAGGGCTGGGAGGTAAAGAGTATCCGGGCTGGCAAGGCTGGTATCGCCGATAGCTATGTGATTATTAAGGATAATGAGGCTTGGCTTTTAGGCTCTCAAATCACACCGCTGCTTTCAGCCTCCACCCATGTGGTGGCTCAACCAAACCGAACCCGGAAGCTACTTCTCAACCGAAAAGAACTTAACACCTTGATTGGTGCAGTTGAACGTAAAGGCTATACACTGGTTCCTTTGAAGCTGCACTGGAAGAACGGACTGGTGAAGCTTGAATTTGCCCTAGGTAAGGGTAAGAAGCTCCATGACAAGCGAGATGCCGCTAAGGAAAAGGAATGGCGGCGAGATGCGAGCAAGTTCAAAAACGTGCATAAGGGTTGAGTTTGAACTTTTCATAATACTTTGTTAGTCTTATTAGCGGGGGCGACTTTGGCTTTGACGGGGGTCGCGAACCTTAAGGTGCATGTCGAGTATCAGTTTAATCTCGTAAAACTTAACTGTAACAATATAGACGCCAAAAACGACGATCTATACTTAGCTGCTGCTTAAACAGTTAAGCTAAGCCTCCACCCTGTTGTGCTTATGCGATAGGATGTTGGGGGTAAACAAACATAAGACCGCTTGCGGCACCGCGCTAGTGCCAAGAGTTAAACTAAATATGCGCTCGCCGATTGTCATCCTGTCTGCTGGAGGGCATGAGGTTAAATTAAATAGTAGGCTACACATGTAGATCTTTAAGCGTAGGGCTTTCGGACGCGGGTTCAATTCCCGCCGCCTCCACCAAATTCTCTTCTTGTAATCTCTCAAATCATCCCAGAGCCCTTATGTGCTTTGAATGTGCTGCTTAGTTACGTTGTCCATCCTTCGGAGGAAGAACAGTTATATGGACATTGGCTATTTATTATTCCAATAGTTTTTTTTTGAAACTAGCCAATTCTTCTTCTCTTTTCTCTTTCTGTTGAATGACTTTATTAAGGATCGACACAACGCTTTTGCTATTTAAGATTGTTTGCTGACCCACTGCTTCCATAAGAAATGCAAAAAATAGACCGACAAAAACGCATGAAATCACTTGCTTATACTCCTCTAACGTTGGGAAAAACGAAAGCATCTGATGATATAAACTGGATCCAGAGCCTAACATCATAATTATTGCAAAGAGAAACCCTGATTTTTTTATATTTCCAGCAAATAGATTACTTAAATAAATTTTCCTAGAGTTTTCTGTTTCCAAGCACACTTTAACCTCTTTTAAAATATGAGAGGTATGGTCATGAAATTTCTCATTTAACAGAGCTTCTATTTTTCTTTCATGCCGGATGACTGTTGCACAGTTCTTAAGCTTTTTATTTCTGTTTTTAAACCAATAAAATAAGATGCGCATACAATGAATATACGCTATTATCATCATGATAAGAATAGAAGCGATGAACATTCTGCTAAAAAAATCACTTGGTCTTGCAAGCCATCCAATGCAAAATGAAAAAAGTAGAAAACATCCTGCCCAATGAAACATTACCTCATCTATACCCAATAAACTTCAAGATGCATGTCTAAATGACTTGAAAATTGTCGTTAATTCTACCTGCGAGTGAACCCGCAATTTCTGGCAGGGTATGGTAGTGTAAAGAATTCTGTGTCTGGCGATCTGAATCACAGCAATCATACTTAAGGTATGTTTACAGACACAGAATTCTTTACACTACCGAGAGTGATTTAATTTGAATTAACCTCAGTTCGGAGTTTTTGAAGGCAGGGTTGCTTTGTAATGACGTCATTACTATCCTTGTATAAAATCCCCGTTATTTAATCTTCAATCCATCAACAAATTTACAATCAATCGAATGATGATTTCTTTTTGACTTGGGTCACTTTCAGCAACCAGCAAAGCAAGAGCCACCAAACCGTTTTATTGAGCTTTATCGGCATGCTTTGCGACTTTAGATAAAGCAAAAACATGAAGCTACCAATACGCTTGTTACCGTCAGTGAATGGATGATCTTTGATGACAAAATAAAGTAAGTGTGCCGCTTTTTCTTCCGGCGTTTTATACAGTGGCTCACCACCAAATGTTTGCTCAATATTATTTAGAATGCTATCGAGCCCGCCATCACGCTCTTGCCCAAATAAATGTGTTGCTTCATTACGTGCGCCCAGGTCTGTCTTCAACGATTCGATAGCTGATAATGCCGCTTCATAATTTAGCCTTGGCGTGGCTTCCTTTACTTGCTCCGGTAACTTTAACACACCTTCATCATAGGCCAGCAATAAATCCCAAGTCTTGGTGTACGCCAATATCAGCTGGATCGCTTCTTGACCAAGATCATTAACCAAATCATGATGTACCAATGTCTTTTGCAGTAATTCTACTGTTTGCTGCAATTCCTTCACGCCGCGCTCTGAAAAACGCTTATCATAGATTGTATATCCGCGGATCAGATGCTCTTTCAACACTTGGGTAGCCCATTTTCTAAACTGCACCCCTTCTTTCGAGTTAACTCGGTACCCAACAGATATGATCGCATCTAAATTGTAATACTCAACCTCACGTTTAACCTCGCGATCGCCTTCTTTTTGAACTGTTGCATATTTTGCAACAGTTGCCCCGCGCTCTAATTCGTTGATTTTAAATATATTATTTAAATGTCGAGATATAACTGACTTATCTCGACCAAATAGATCAACCATCTGGCTCATTGATAACCAGACGGTTTCATCAGCTATATTAACGTCTAGCTCTACATGGCCATCTTTGGCCGTATAAATTACAATCTCAGTCACAAGCACACCCTATAAAATGCTATTATTGCTCAAGGCTAATGCCTTGCCATTGGAGATGATTTTAACATCATATACGGGCTTAGCTCTAAGCAAACTTATTTTGGAAAGCCATGGCAGAATTAACCTCGAAATTAAAGGCACCACAGCGGCACCATTTGCTGACAATTAGTGACAATCAAAACCAATCAGATAGGCTGCCGACACAAGCACTAACCCTTTGATTTCTTATTGTGTTTCGTAGTCTTTGGTGGTTTATCATGGTCGGGCTTTTTACCCCCTGAGCGGGTTCAATTCCCGCCGCCTCCACCAGATTCAAATCTCAAGATATCCCACGCCATCCTACAGCCCTTACAAATCAAGCGTTTTATACTTTTCGAAGCATTGAAAGCTAAGGCATCCATGGTTCGTTGATCTTAGCGAACACCTTTTCTAAAGTATACCCACAACAGATGATTTTTCGGGTAGGCGCCGAGCATTCGAGTCGCAGGAGTGTACATAAAGTACATGACCGCGGTGAGAATCGCGAAGGCAACAACCCCGAAAATTCAGCTGCGAAGGGTATAGTGAGTGCTTCTTCATATTCATTAATCTATCTCAAAATACATACCGGTATTTATATTGCCATGATAGTAATACTTCATTTAGGCCACTCCATTAAAATATAGACATCTCCAGAATAAAATGATTTAATCTCGCCCCCAATGTCGAATAATCGATGAATAACGACTTTTCCGAATAAAATAATTGAAAAAATAAAGAAAAATTTAATTATGCGCATTATCATATCCGTCTTCATGGCTATTGCCACCACAAACGTTTTCGCTTACATACCAGACAATTTTACTGATAAAGGACTATATTGGGTTGGACAAAGTGGTATTGGCAGTATTGAATTTGGATTTTTAGATAATATGCTCGGCTCTATGGAAATGCAAAGCAACACAGGGTTTGCCGGACGTATTGGAATAGGAGAACAAGCCTATCGTCATTTTGCTATTGAAGCTGGTCTCAGCACTTACCCTACCGCAGTGCGTAACTATAACTTCAAAATTTTTAACTCTGGACAATTTACTGGCAGTTCAAAATTCAGCGATATTTATAGCGTCGATCTGATGGGTATGCTCAGAGCCCCATTAGGTAATCACTTTTTTATTGGTGGAGGTGCAGGCATTTCTGTAATCCACTTTCATTATTCTGCAATGAAAGCATCTGATGGCAGCACTACAGCGCTAAGCTGGGACTCAGGATCTAAGCATTTTACTGCACCGAAAGCTGAACTCAGGATTGGATCAAAAGTTAGTCAAAAAGTCTCTTTATTTTTATCAGCTTCACATATCTTCAGCGTCAATGAAGCTACGCCTGCTATAAGAGATTATCAGCCAGGGCTCAATATGGCCAGCATTGGCATAAATTATCATTTAGGGCATCCCACTGCACACTAATGTGGACCGTTTCTTTAAAACATATATACCCTTCACAGATGATTTTTCGGGTAGGCGCCGAGCGTTCGAGTCGCAGGAGTGTACATAAAGTACATGACCGCGGTGAGAATCGCGAAGGCAACAACCCCGAAAATTCAGCTGTGAAGGGTATAACACAACGATTATTGTATTGACAGGCATCCTTGTAAACGAAGGAAACTTAAAGGCACATAAATTTTATTACTTAATTTTCAATGCATTTTCTAAATCGTCATGCTCAAATGCTGAGCTCATACGCTCTATCTCTCTATTACTTAGATTGAAACTTTGCGCTACATCCCTCCATTGAACAACTGCATAAGCGATTTCTTCAATTATTTTATTAGCTTGCTCTCTCGAAATCCTAAAATCTCCAATAACGCTAAGCGCCAATTCCAATGATGCTGTGCTATCTTCAAAACTAATCGCAGTCGTTAATATTCGTGGTTTAATTTCGACAGGTGTTGGGTTTAAATCATATGAGGGTGAAAGCTTCCATCCTGCTTGTCGTTCATAGAGAAAACCATGATTACGCAAATGGTCATCAGTATTTGAAATTAAAATATTAAAAACTATTCTTCGCCATAGCTCGGCCATATCAGCATTTGGGTGAGCTCCGTACTTTGCTAATGCATAAGCAATTTCTATATAAGAATGCTGCTCATTGTCCTTAGCCCCTAACATGCTCATTGCAGATAGGAAAGGAATTCGATTCTGATTTTCACGATCAAATCGAGAAACTATAATAACTGCTTTATCAAGGATGGTTTCAAATCGCCATCTGGGTACTTTGATTTGAGATTTTTGGGCAAGTTTTAAAGCAACGGCCTCCCAAGCAACGATATTGAACTCATCATCTTTTTTGGGAAATTTTGCGATAGCTAAACTACCATCTTTATCGCGAATTGAAGCTTTTGGGCGTGCACCGCCTAAAGACGAGCCTGGTGCTAATAGCAATTTTAAATCTTGAGCAGATTCATCATCATCCAAAAAGCGCTCTGTTGCTGAAAGCAATTTGGGCAAATCAATTAATGGCGGTATTGAGGCTTTGTCTTTAGAACTTAAAAATGGCCCTAAAGGATGTTCCGAAAAACGAAGAGCGCCTTGCCGCGCTTCATCATTCACACCTAGCAAATAATCTACTTCTCTCAATGTACTGGGTACAGCTCCCCTTTTCTTTCCATTTTGAGAGTTAGCACGACGCATCAATACCCTTCCCCATCGATCGGGTGTTGAATCGCCAATGGCGCCAAATAAATTTTGATCAGCTTGCGTATGAAAAGCACCTTGAGTTAATGTTAAAGCAGGCTCCAAAGCGAAGCTTTCAGGATGCTTTAACCAATGTTTATCATATTCAAAAGATGCACTTTCACGCCCTTTACGCGTATGACACCATAACTTACCCACCAAATGATTTTCGTTGCCTAAAGCAATAGAAACATAGATCTCTTTACTACTCATCTTTATTCCTTTGCTTTATTTAGACCAGACTTACGTATCCGCTTTGGAAGATTTTCCTCTTCTAGATCACGCCCAATCAAATCATAATTAGCATCCATAAAATCCTTTAATCGATCTGTCATCCCCAAAACAAAAAGAACCTGCGCATAGCTAGCCATTAAAACTGTTGGTTCACCTTTTTCAATTTTTGATAATGTTCTACGGTTAATACCCGCACGCTCTGCCATCAGTGCCATTGTGATACGGCGTCTCTTACGAGCATCTGATAAATCACGGCCAAGCTTTTTCAGTGCTACGTGGACCTGTATAGGAAGACTCTTATTACTTGTTTGTTTAATGTTCATTAAAATGCTCATTAATCGATTTAATGTTCATTATAATACCCATTAAAATAAATATCAAGACAAACAACCTTAATGTGCATCTTAATGCTCATTAAGTGTCTTAATGCTAATTAAAATACACATTATGAAAGATACGTAGGCAAATCAACTCTCGGATCGCTTTCATTTCATGCTGTGCCAGTAAAGTATCAGATTGGAAAATGAGCTTTGTAAGAAGCATTAAAAGAGGGGATCATCACCCAATTAGGAATAGAAAGGGATAGGAGCAAAACCGAACAGACCTCTTGAATTGAATTGATCGGTCAGCGAAAAAATAAATCCCAATTCCTGTTGAATGTACACCCAGCAGATGGGCGATCTCTAGTGCCGATACCATCAGATCTTTTTCAGCTCTTTTTCAGTCAATGCTCGAATATTGCTTCCAGATACCCCAAGAGATATTAACAAGTTTAATAGACGGTGATCTTAAAAGAATTCCGAAAAAGAAATTTTTCTTTCAAAGTTTAATAGGTAACCTTAAACCTACTAAAAATAGCGCTTGCTCACATGAACCTCATGACCCTAATTGCTTAACTTCAAAATTTTCAAGCGATTCTGATTCCGGTGAAGATTTAATTCCTGGCTGCACCGACCCGTCTATAAATGACAAAGAAATAGCTGAACCGCTTATATTTGGTTTTAAGAAACTTTCTCTGGAACCATTTCTCATTTACTCTGCTAACGAAATAATCACTTTAATCCATAATAATGCTATCAAAGAACTTGATTCATATTTTAAATCATTACCGAGTCCGAACGAGTTTATTAATTCAACGAAGTGCTTTCTAGAACGATCATTTTTACACGTTGCCGTCCTTGATCAGAAAATAGATGTCATTTTGCTTTTAAAAAAATTTGGGGCCAACATATCGGCCCTTGACAGGATTAACCGAACCCCCTTGCATTATGCTGCTAATTGGCCAAAATACTCCAAAGATTTTTGTGAGGATTCATTGAATGCATTGTTTACATTTGAAGGAGCCTATATCGTATCTAAAGTTAGGAAAGATAACTATGGTCAAACTGCAATAACATTAGCCACTGAGAACGGGATTAGAGATCAATTCCTAAAGTGTAGGAAGCCTTTGCACATGAGGATGACAGCGAAATAATTTTCTATAAATAGAACTGAACGAAGAAAATTTGTTTGAGATACAATATTATGGCGTATTCTTATACACAAGACCTTTTTGATCGTATTGATAAATTTCAGAACCAGGCTCTACTTTATGCAACTCAAGACCGCTTACTCTAGCGGGTTGATAGCATGTAAAAACACCTCGGCTATTATGCCCATCATCATGGGAAGGGCAATCTGCGTCATCAAAATGATTATCTATTTTTTTATTAGAATGACCGTACAAATAGTCGCGTAAATCATTTCGGATCTCTGAAGCTAACGTTGCCTTTGCCCGACGTTTTTCTTTTCGTTTTTGTTCACGAGTCCGCTTTGAGCTCCGCATAGTGCTCAATAGGTCCATCATAATCATTGCCCGATTCATTATCTAAAAGGTCAAAATTATATGTGGTTATACACGATGTTGCAAGTTTAAAAAGGGGCATGATTGAGGATATCCGGATTTCCTAGAGTATCCTGTAAGGAAAGACAGATTTTTTTGTGCTTAGTCTTGCCTATTATTTAGAGATATTCATCATCAAAAATTGAATTTTTAATGCATGACCTGACTCTAATCACCATGCTCGCTACTGCTTTAGCTGCAGCCCTTGCTTTGGGATGGTTTACGCAGCGGTTAGGGCTGTCACCGATCGTAGGATATCTCGTAGCAGGGATTGTTGTCGGACCACATACGCCTGGATTCGTCGCCGACACCAGATTAGCTTCTCAATTATCAGAGATTGGTGTGATTTTATTGATGTTTGGAGTGGGGCTTCATTTTCATCCCCAAGACCTATTGAGAGTATGGCGAATCGCTCTACCGGGTGCAATAGCCCAAAGTGCTATTGCCACACTGTTGGGTGTAGGCATTGCAGTTTTCTTCGGTTGGAGCCCAACATCAGGCCTAATATTAGGCATGGGCCTAGCTGTAGCCAGCACGGTCGTACTGATGCGAATGTTGGGCGAGCAAGGACGACTTGCTAGCAACGAAGGACATCTCGCCGTTGGCTGGTTGATTGTTGAAGACATTTTTACAGTGCTGGCATTAGTAATTCTGCCAGCGATTGCTGTGAGCACCACGCCTTTGAACTTATGTTGGTCTATTCTCTTTGCTATTGTCAAGGTCATGGCGTTCTCACTCATCATCTGGTTTCTCGGACCTCGCATCATTTCTCCTATTCTCGAACGCATGGCTAAAATTCGTTCTGCAGAATTATTTACACTATCTGTCTTTGTGATCGCCATTAGTGTTGCTGCAATCGCCGCTGAAGTTTTTCATGTCTCTGTTGCACTTGGCGCTTTCGTCGGTGGTTTGGTTGTCGCTCAATCGCGTGTTGGACATCAGGCATCTACTGATATGCTGCCGTTTAAAAACGTATTTTCTGCACTCTTTTTTGTATCAGTTGGGATGTTATTCGATCCTGATTTTGCTTTTTACAACCCAGGTATTCTGATCCTGGCCCTATTAGTGATTATGGTTGCTAAACCACTCGTTGCAGTGGCGATAGTTCTGTTATTAAAAGGGAATGCTACCACTGCCTTGACTGTTGCAATCGGGTTGGCGCAAATTGGGGAGTTTTCTTTCATACTAGCTGCATTAAGTTATTCTCTCGGACTATTGCCCACCCAAGGATATGATTTGCTCATTGCTGCTGCATTGATCTCGATTTCACTCAACCCTATCCTGTTTAGATTGATTCCCATATTTGAATCATGGCTGGCATCCTCGAAACAAAATGGCATTAATGTTAATTTGAAAAATCAGGTTCTTGAAAATCCCCCAACTGTTATTTTAGTTGGATATGGAAAGACAGGGAAAAGCGTTGCCGAAACACTCATAGACGATATCGACAATTTAGTCATTATTGATAAGGATTTTAATGCGGTTGAAGAGGCTCTTCAGCATGGATTGAGAGCCCATTATGGTAATGGGCGAAGCGAAGCAGTCCTTATTGCAGCAGGGATCACATCTGCAAAATATATTATGATCATGTTTTCATCGATTACTGATGCCATGGATATTTGTCAATCTGCTAGAAGATTAAATCCCACAATGCAGATCATATCACTCGCCAATACTGAATCTGAAAAAAAATGGCTTGAAGAATTTGGATCTCAGTATACTATTAATCCCCATGAAGAAGTCAAAAAAGCAATCGAATTAAAATTACAGCGCGGCAAATATACAACATAACTCACATCATATACCCTTCACAGCTGAATTTTCGGGGTTGTTGCCTTCGCGATTCTCATCGCAGTCATGTACTTTGTGTACACTCCTGCGTCTCGAACGCTCGGCGCCTACCCGAAAAATCATCTGTTGTGGGTATATATACCCTTAGCGTCTGATTTTCCAAGCTTACTGGTCTCATGTACCTCATAGGAATTTGTTTTTTGATAGTAATGTCGGTATATTTTAACAACATTCCTTTTTGAGAAATCTGGCGGTTAAGATGAAAATAGCAGTCATTGGCGCAGGCGCCGTGGGCAAATCGATTGGCGGATTATTACAGGCTGCCAACCATGAAGTCCACTATTTGGTACGTTCAGAGTTCTCAGCCCTCAAATCACGAGGACTTTTTACACTACATTTTGCCGAATCTAATATCAGTCTCAAAATATCACCAATCTATGTATATAATAAAGCTGAACAGCTACCTAAAGTTGATTTAGTTCTAATAACAACTAAAACAACAGAGAACCAACATTTGGTACCCTTGGTTACCCCTTGTTTAGGCGCTCAAACAACGCTTTTAATCGTACAAAATGGTATCGGAAACGAAGAAGCTCTTGAAGAGATGTTTCCGCACCATCCCCTCATTTGTGGTATCACTTCTATTGCGGCAAGCAGAACTGATGTCGAGAATGTTGAAATTGCTTGCTTAGGAGAGTTAAGGCTAGCTCCTATTCACCAAAGAGCAGAAGCTGTCTGTCAGAATATTTCAGAAACTTTAAATGCAGCAACACTATCCCCAAAGATAATTCTATCTGACAGCTATAAATCAATACGTTGGCATAAGCTTATCTGGAATGCTGCATTTAATCCACTTTCCGTTATATTTAATAAAACATCTGACATCTTAGCAATCCAGGAACCTTATTTAACCATTGTTCGTCATATATTTGAAGAGGTCAGACAAACGGCCGCTTGTGAAAGTATTTCTATATCTGAAGAATTCACCAAGCATTTATTAGAGCATACAGCTCATCTTAAGTCATACTGGCCAAGCATGTACTATGATTTTCAAAAGGGAAAACAACTTGAAGTAGAATATATTTTAGGAAATCTAATCAAAATTGCAGACAAGCATCACTTGACATTACCTTGTCTAACACTTGTCCGCAGCCATATTGAACATCAAGCGATATCTAGAATTAGTTAAAGTTTGAAAAACAGCTAGCGCTCTATGGATTAAAGCTTCTGCGCTTAATGAGGGTGCGCTTTTCCGTCGTCGATAGCTGCTTAATCTCATATTCTTTTCGCAGTGCTTCTGATTTAGAGTTAACCATCATTTGGAATACCAAGGTCAACGGCGTTTTGCCCTTCAAATATTTAGCACACTGTTGACCTTGTTTGACATGCTCTCTAAATCGTTTCTCTACGTCTTTTGATATACCAGTGTATAAGGTACCCTGACCCGTTTCAATGATATAGATATACCAAGATTCAGAATTTTCAGAGCTCATTTTCTCAATATGTTGAAGCGATTGCTCACAGAAACCGCATAACGAGGATCTTCAGATTGAGATACACTTGAGTTCTGTGCCGCATCTGACATTTCAACCTGTTTCATTTTTTTAAATGGCGTAAAAGACTGCACTTTAAAGCCTTCCTGTTCTTCTTTCGGTGTCAAACCAGTTGCTTCATTTACAACATCATGTCGACCGTTAAAATCAGATATTCTTTTGAGGGAGGACTGATAAGATTTAGACTGACGCTGAACAGCAGGCAAATGCAGGAGCGATCTTTCTACTAATCTAAAAATGTCCTTTGCTTCCTGAATTCGACCTAATTTTTCCAAGCATTCTCCTTGCAAAATACGATGCGCCGCTGACGGTGTATCAATATTACCTAAGACGATGAGGGCTGCTTCTAAAGATTTTGTAGTTTTAATTCGTGAATGAGCCAATGCCTTAAAATAATAAGCACCACTTATAAACCGCGGTTGCTCTACTCTATTAAGCTCGTTCTGGAAATCTGTTGAATTAATGAAGGCATCAAATGCTTGTATTTTGGCATTTAGCGAAATGTCTTTTGTGTAAAATTTTTGCCTAGCGGCGTTAAACTCTGCTTCCAGCTTTTCAACATTAATCTGAGCATCAGGGTCACTTTCAGATTTTTCATATTTACTGTTTGAATTTGATATCAAAGAATAGAGTTGATCTCTGGCTGCAAAATAAGGAAGCCAGCCATCATTACCGAAACCGTCAGAAAAGCCACTCCACATTCCTCTTACTCCTTTTTTTATTATGTTGCCGCAAGTAGTATACTAAAAGCCATTTAAAATAAGAAGCATCCCATTTTATAATTCGGGATTCAATAGCCCTTTCGCTTGGCAGATTTCTAACAACCATCGTACATCATCCATAATTTTAGGATGTTCAAACGCTTCAGCTATAGATTCATAATACCGTGCCTCACATTCATAGCAGCCTGTAATCGTGCCTGCCTTATCGTGCCAAAAAAATTGATAGATTAATTCCAAATGATTCGTTGCTGATTCAGTAATAGCACCTAAGCTAATGATATCTTGCTCCTTGGCATCTGCACCAAGCTCTTCCTTCAATTCACGTATTAGGGCATTAAGGGGCAGTTCATTAACCTCGATTCCCCCACCAAATGTCGCCAAACATCCCGGAAAAGTTCTCCAATTCAATGGACGATGCTGTAATAATATTTTTCCGTCTTTCGTCAATATCAGGCAACCAACCGCACGTCGAGTATAATGCGTTTCATCTACCTGATTTAAATCTACCTTTCGTATACAATCAGCTAATACAGGATTATATTTCTTTACCATTTTAAATCTATCATCCTCCATCTGATTTTGAGTTGTTGCTTTTCCTGGGGATTTTGCTTCACACCTTGGGACAAATCTTTTAAGTGGAATATACCATGAAGCGGTCACCTACACTCAAATGATTTAGCTTGACTTCAAAACTTCAGCCACTTAGATTATAAAGTTTTTAATTAATAAAGTAAGGTAGTAGAATGTCCAATTTACATGCTGCAATTCATGAGGGTAACCTCAGTAAGGTTCAGATGCTGATTGAAAAAGCTGGTTATAATCCAAATTACACTGGTTTTTTTGGCTTTAATCAAACGCCTATTTCACTGGCCGCTCAACTCGGCAAAGTTGAAATTGCCGAATATTTGATCGAAAAAGGCGCCGCCGTCAATCAACGTGGCTACTGGGGATGGGGCACAGATTCTTTCTCGGCAGCACAGAAGACCAATGATATTTCTATGCAAGCCCTTCTGCTTGATAAAGCTGATGTATCAAAAAAGAGCGAATTAGCGCAATCACTCCTTTCGATTGCTTTGTCAGACAATAACGCATGGGCCTTGAATAAGCTAACCACCTCTGGAATTCTGATCCACAATAAAGAATTTGCAAATTCATTATTTTTTAAAGCAATTGCTGAAGATAAAAGCTGGGCAGTCCAACCCTTGCTCAAAGCGAATAACCTCGAGATTGATGTTAATAGTCAACATGGCTATTTTGAACGAACGGCTCTCCTTGAAGCCGCTAGCAAATACCAGGTTGAAACCGTTAAGGCACTGCTGGCGGCTGGTGCTGAAGTTCAAGTCACTGATGTGAATCAGTGGACCCCACTACACTATGCCACGGCAAAGCTGGGCGGCATTCAATTGATGACGGTACTCTTAGAACATGGCGCAGATGCGAATGCTTTAGATGAAGCTGGCCGCAGCCCCCTTTTCTTTTGTCTTGAAGATGCTCAAGCCGTTAAATTGTTAGTGAATCATAATGCCAGCATCAACTTACCAGACATCAATGATATTACCCCGTTACAATTAGCGATCCTTAATAATTCTAGCGTTGGGGTAAAAGTGCTTGTCGAGCTCGGCGCTAATGTTGATTACAATCCTAATATTGGTTTTTCGCCATTGCATTATGCTGTAGAACATGGCTCTACTAAAGCAGCGATTCAGCTTATCAAGAGTGGAGCATCCATCCTTGAAACTCAAGATGGCAAGACCGCCATTGAACTTGCTCAAGAGTATGGCAATAAAACTGCGTTGAGTTTCCTAAAAGCCGAATACCATAAATTAGGCTTGGATTTGCCTGAGGAAGTGGTCAAGAAACCTATTGTTGAGACCGTTCAATCAAACGCCATCACTGTAGCGGAAGTACTTGGTGCCAGCTCTTCTCTGAGCACTGAAAACGATGATGAACTTTTCGTAGAGCATTCTGCTGACAGCGCAAGCCATCATCCCACTTTGTCAACTTGCGTTATCTCTATTAATCCATTGGTTGACCATGATTCAATCGAAATCCTAGCGTTTGGTTAAAACTCTTTTGCCAGCTGCGCATGGACGCGCAAACTATTTCATCCTTTACTCTCTAATCAAAACTTTCTAGCATCAATAGTCATAATAAGGCTGAGCCCAAAAGAATGTCTATTGAGGATTTTAAAACAGAGGCCCCATAATGTTTTCGATATATCAAACTAGTACTACAGTTGTAAATCAAGGAGGCTGCTGATAAAATTCGTATTTTTAGGATGAATCATGGTCTTATCAAGGATAGAGTCTCCTCAATTATCAGCTAGTTCAATTATGTCATCAATAGAACAAGAATTAATTGGCATACAAGATATCTTGCAAGACTGTTTTACCAGAGCAGAAACAAAGAAGTCAGCAGCGGCCTATTTTAACGGTTTAATTAGCTCGGTGGAGCGTAAAAACAGTTGGCAGCTTGCAGAGCAAGCGGGCTGTGAAAGCCCGTATGCTTTTCAATATTTACTGGGTCGCGCCACCTGGGATGTGAATTGTTTAAGAGATGCATCGTGTACGCATACGATAAATTTCATGGGCTCACAAGAAAGCGTGTTATCAATTGATGAGACCGGTTTTTTAAAAAAAGGTGACAAATCTGTAGGTGTTGGACGTCAGTATACCGGAACAGCAGGTCGTATTGAGAATTGTCAAGTAGGTGTATTTTTATCTTATGCTACCTCTCATGGTCGTGCTTTGATTGATAGAGAACTGTATATTCCGCAAGATTGGTTTGAAGATAGAACTCGCTGTAAAGAGGCTGGCATCCCTGATTATATTGAGTTTAAAACGAAGCCGGTATTAGCTCAAGACATGTTAAGGCGAGCATTGGAAAATGATATTAAGCCGTCGTGGGTTGTGGGTGATGAAGTATATGGTTGTTATGCATTACGTGCTTTTTTGGAGAAGCATCAACAATCATATATCCTATCTGTTGCATCAAATACCACCGTCACCATTGGATTCGAGCAGTATAGGGTAAAGCAAGTTTTGGAGCGTATTGAACCCAGTGCCTGGCAGACTCTTTCTGCTGGTAACGGTTCTAAGGGTAAACGGCATTATCAATGGGTACGGATAGTCATTAATTCCGACAGCCCTGAGGGATGGGAGCGTTGGTTACTATTGAGAAGGAACATTAAAGATCCTACAGATATCGCTTTTTACATCGCCTTTTCTCATCAACATAAATCACTACAAGAGATGGCCAAAGCTGCAGGAAGCCGCTGGACGATTGAAGAATGCTTTGAGATGGCAAAAGGCGAAGTAGGTTTAGATGAATATGAAGTGCGTAGTTGGACAGGATGGTATCGTCATATTACATTTTCAATGTTGGCACTTTCCTTTCTTGTGAAATTACGTTGGCAATTCAATCAAAATGAACTTCAATTATTAAAAAAAAGAAAAAAGAGCCGAATGAAATTGTTTCTGAGAAGTCGCGGTTTGGCCTGATTGAGTGGTCAGTACAAGAAGCAAGGCGATTTTTTGTCTACTTTTATTCTAACATTCAACATGCAGTTGTAAAATTGCTTGAGTGGTCTGCTTGGCGACGTAAACATCAGGCTTTGGCAAAATTTTATCATTATCAAAGGAATGAAATGCAGCTTCCTTAATTTACAACTGTAGTACTAGGGCGTGTCCCTAAAGTTTCAACCACACAAGTATTGCGACGACAGTTAATGCTGCCATGAACATTACTTTTGTTTTATCATATACCCTTCACAGATGATTTTTCGGGTAGGCGCCGAGCGTTCGAGTCGCAGGAGTGTACACAAAGTACATGACTGCGATGAGAATCGCGAAGGCAACAACCCCGAAAATTCATCTGTGAAGGGTATATAATAGTACTATTGATCCTGCAGTAGAGGGTGTTAAAAATCATTGCGTGATGTATTTCTTATTTTTGACTCAACTACAGCAAGAATCGAATCATTGTCGTCAAAAATCTCATCATTCTCTCGATACATGGCTAAAATTTCTTTTATGTCTTCTGTGCCTTTGGAAGCTTTTGCAAAGTCCATCAGTTTTAATTCATTTTGTTCGAGAAAACCTTCAAAAAACAATAAAAACATATCATCCTCGATCAGCGTGTTTGATATTTCACTTAGCCGAACAATTTCGTCTTCACTCATATTATAAAATTGGTCTATGCCTTCACTAGCGATAATCGTGGCAATATGGGCATTTGAAAAAACTTTCTGCACTTCGCACCTTCTGGCATCTAATTTTATTCTGACTTGTTCATTAAAAGCTTTATACGTACTAATCAGTTGATCTTTAATTACGCTCAAGGTCTCCCGCGGAAAGAGTTGATGACGTATAATATTTTCTATTAGTTTTTCATTATCACAACGTTCCTTTTCATAATTATAAATTAATGCATCAGCGGCACTCGTGCCCGATTTTAAATAAAGCTCTAAATATGATTTGCTATGTTCACTGGTATCTGTGCGATGGGTCTTTAACGAGACTTTAATGTTCTTCAACATTTGATCTCTAGCCTCTTTTAGAATTTCCTCTGTGATTATACGTGAATCGTCTATTATTCTCTTTATTTCTTTTCGATAATTTCTGGCTTTATCTTTGCTTTGTAAATAAATTTTAGCCACTATGACGGGATCAGGGTTAGAGAGGTTGAGATAAGACTGTAATGACTGAACTCTATCAAAATCTGTCCATAAATGGTACAGCTTTTTGCTACAATCTAAAGCTCGCTCCATTGCGTCGGCTTCAGGAATGCCTTGTGCTTTAAAATATCGATCGAATACTAAAATTGCATTAGAGTACATGATCGTCTTTGAGCCAGAAGTCCATCCGCAATTATCTGACTTTTGCAGCGTTAAAGGAATAAATTTCACCAAACTCAAATCATGTGATAATTTACGATTTAAACTTTCAACAGTCATTCCTCCATCAGATATTTCTAGCAATTTCTTTGCATAATCTGTTGAATATTCGTTAGTTTCGTTAGAAGGCGCTCGAAATATAGAAAGCCCTTTGGGATCTAAAATCGAACCACTGAACCTATCGCCGTGAATAATGTAATCCGCTGAACCAACAATACTGACCCAATGACCAGTAACATGGAACATCATGCTAAGCTTATTGCTGGGAATCTCTGAGATGGTTTTACTTTTTAAAGCTGCATTTTGAATGTTAAAATTAATTTCAGCAAGATTGCGATTCAAATCGTCAAGGTTCATTGAAAAGTCAATGCAGCTTTCAGAAAAGTCTAACTTAGAGAATTTTTCGAATGAATCTTGAAGATTTTTGATCATTAATTCTCTACATGAATATGGGATTAATAAAGATAAACCATGAGAGACCGCATGACCCCGCAGACCAAATTTTATTCCTGTTTCATGGCCTTGTTGTAGTTCATTTAAAAGTTGATAAAGTTGATGATACAATTCGCTATCAGCTGGTGTTGGGCTTGGAATTAACGAATACAATTTATCTTTTTTAACAATTTCTGTAAAGTTACTGTGTTTATTGGGCAATTCAGTCAATTCTTCAAAAGAGACCCCCTCGCTTGCCATGCGATTGGCATATTCTCTGATGTTAGCAATCTCATTGTAAAATTCTTTCGAAGATTTGGAGTCACTATATTGATTCGCGACCCTCTCGAGAAGCACAATTGATTTTTTCATAAAAGAACCAAAATCACTCAAAATCTCTTCTTTCATTGCAGATATCCAATAAAGACAATCCACATAATAGACAAGTTTTTCTACTGAGTAGTTCCTTGACATTCATCAAGGTGTAGCAGCACGAATTGCCCTCTGTTTGCCCCCTTGTAATATCACCCATCAGGCTTTTTAGCTTCAATTTGTAAACAATGAGCTCCCTCATTCAAGCGATTGGGATGAAATATCCTGGTGAACTGTATACACCTTCGAGTCGTCAATATTGTGGCCTACCAGAGCTGGAATACCCACTTCATGAAAAAGTAATCACGGTGACAGAGTGTGGTAGAATTTGTTTAAAAAGGAAGAAGATCAATTTAAGTACTGTATTAGCCGGCCAAAAAGTTGGATTAACTTAAAAAGATGATAGAATCTGGCTGGTTTCTTTTATGAAATACGACCTAGGGTACTTTGATGAGGAATCTTGTAGAGTCGAGCCTATCGACAATCCTTTTGACTCAAAAGTGTTATCCATGTGTCCGGTATAATCTGTTACCTATGTCTCAAGAACGGACCATAAAATTTAATGCGCGCCCGGAAGGATTCGAACCTCCGACCCCCAAGCTCGTAGTTCGAACAAGCAATTATAGCGCATTGATTTTATTAACAATTTAGTGGTTCGCTCGTTGCAAATTAGCACCACCAAGCATAACAAATCAGCACTCACTCCGGCAAAAGTTCGGCAGTGATTTCATATCATGAAAACAAAAGTGGCATTCGCAAATCACAAAAGATAGCTATTTAACTTTTTGTTAGCTCACCACCCTATCCAACACGAATACCCTCCTTACCATAGACAATAGAACCCTGGAAGAGTAATCTTAGTCAGCCTTTTCGCACACTTTAAAAAAACAAAATAAATGCATAAGGAAGTTAACCTGCATACTATAAATAAAAGTGAGATTTCAAAAATTTCCGGTGGTAACGATGATTTTTATCGTGATGTCATGAGACCCATGATTGAAGGTGTCGGTGTTGCAGCTCTTTACGGCGGAGGGCCAAATTTAATAGCAGGGCCCGGTTTTGGAATTGCTCTTTACGGAATCGAACAATTCATAGCCCTCGCACCAGAACTTGGACCAGCTTTAGAAGATATTAATCGTTTAAACGCTTTCCAAGTTCAAGATAGATTAAATAACCCATATATGTATGCGGACTGAAAAATGAACGATAAAGTAATAAAATTTGGGAAAATCTTACTCAGTGCTCTTGTAGATGCAATATTCTTGTTTGGAGTATTTGCTATCACTAGCAACGGCGAGATCAGTAAAGTGAATCATATTCGATGGTTCCTTTATGGTTTCACGCTCTCACTAACATTGCAATTCGTGTTGGGTAGAACAATAGTCACTTTTAACCGATCAAGGAAGACTGAAAAGACTACTCTTAGATAAATTACTTTCCGTTCGAAACCTCTTCAATTCGATCGAATTGAAGAGGTCTTACGCTCACTTTTAATTACAAATCAAATCTAAAAAATCCACGTTCATTTCGGTAAATGTTTGGCGTCCAACTTAAGTCTTTCTTCAATGAACTGAACTGGGTGAAACCACTGGTATTGATTCCTGTTCATTTTTTCTTTTCTTAAAATGCCAAGATACAAGCCAAATAAAAGTGTATTTTCTATTTTATACCCCCAGCTCCAATCTAATGTCTTTCCAACGCCTGGGGTACCGCCCAATCCTTCAGAGGTCAGTTTTTCAACTAATTTGGGAAATTCTGGAACACTCCATTCTACAGCTGGCCTAAGAATAATATCCCCTCTGCTCATAGGGACTGGATACAAAACTAGCTTATCTTTGACGTAATCAATACCCTCCAGTTCCACACTGCTATCAAGAGCAACGCCTCGATACCGAGTGCTTTTAACTTCGCTGACAACGCACTTTGCCAAAATTTTGGAGAAAATTTGCAGAAGTCACGCATGGCTATGTCCTTTAGCTTAAGTTAATTTGAAGTTTGTTCCTGCGTGCTAATTCTTGAGCTTTAAATTTTCCATTTGTTAGCACTTCAATTTGATAAGCGCGACCTTTGGGAATGAAATCTTTCCATTGAGAGATGGCGGGAGGGGTAACGCCCAAAGCAGCAGCAAGTTTATTTTTGCTTCCAAAATATGAAATGAGTGCGTCAATCTGATCCATGATAAATTCCTTCTTGATACGACGGGGTTAAGTTAATTTAAAATTAAGTGTATTTCAATATTAAATTTACTTAAGGAAGTGTGTCTATTGACTTAATTCTGAATTATGAAGGATACAATGTGGGATTAAGTTTTGTTAATATTAAAGGTTATGAATA
This sequence comes from Gammaproteobacteria bacterium, assembly GCA_046348545.1. Classification (GTDB taxonomy): domain Bacteria; phylum Pseudomonadota; class Gammaproteobacteria; order Berkiellales; family Berkiellaceae; genus JAXMEB01. The sequence continues at coordinate 213,669 of JAXMEB010000003.1, read as the reverse complement.
TAGGTGAACGACTCAAACAAGCTCGACTCAAAAAGGGCATGACTCAAGATCAACTCGGTGAAGCCTTAGGTGGACTCACAGGCCCTACCATATCAGCCATTGAGAAAGGGACTGCCAAGTCTTTTCGAGACCCCCAACTCATCCTAGAAGCCGCTAAGATTCTAGAGGTTTCACCTATCTGGTTACAATTTGGCCTAGGTGATGCCGAGCTTATTCAGGAAACTATCCCTCTCATAGATTGGGACGATGTGATTAAAGGTAATTTGAATCCTGCCAAAGTAAAACGACGTATCGGTACCACCGTCGCCGTTTCACCTAAAAGCTATGCGCTGAAGGTACAAGGCAACAGCATGGTCACCCCCACCGGGAGTGAAGTTTCTTTTCGTGAAGGCATGATTGTCATCGTTGATCCAGAAGCACCTGTCAAACCAAACTCCTTTGTTGTCGCTTCTCAGGACAAAACGCCAATGCTCAGAAAACTGGTTGAGGACAGTGGCAAAAAATATCTCCAACCTTTAAATCATCTATTTCAACAATCTGTCGTTACTAGCAAAGTCAAACTACATGGTGTTGTGCGAGCTGTGCTGCAGGAAGAGTTTGACTGATTCTTCTTTATATGTTTTGAGATGACAAGCATTCTTTTAATATTTTTCGAACTATAACATCAACAGCCTCATCATTTTGAATTTCAAATACAGGGCAAGGAAGTGAATCCTTCCAATTTAAATGCTTTAGTTTAGTTCTACTACTTGTTGAAGTTTCATCATCGTAACTTGCGGCCCATTCCATAAACGCTCGATGATGTTCAAACATGTCACCTCCTTCCCTAATGCGGTGACCATATCTTGTTTGTTCTCGATCTGCTAAGCGTTGCATTCTTAATGCTTTTGGAACATATAAGAAAACAGCATGAGTTAACAGTTCAGAAATGAAGGCACCCCAAGCATGCAATGAACCTGATACAACCCAATTTCTTTCTTTTTCTAAATCAGCCTTAAGGTTTTTTTGCCTTTCAATTAACGGTTGCTTAACCCTATAAGGCGGATCAGTTTTTATCCAATAATACTCATCTGAATCAAAATGAGAGATTTCTAAAATATCTGATATCTTCTTAGCAACTGTTGTCGCCCCACTACCAGCTGCTCCGAAAATTAAAATTCTTAACATAGTGCACTCAATCTCACTCTAGTGATCCATCTTCAATATTAACCAAACTTAAGATTGACAGCCACCCGTCATTAACTTAATTTAAGATTGATTTTCACTTAGCCTTAACTAACAAGGGATGATACACATTTTTAATGTGACCTAATTTAAAGGATTAGCATGGTGGCTACCCCGCTTGAGAGCTCAAAATTTCTCCCTCGTCTTATCAGACATCGCGATGCGCCTTTTTACTTAGGGATGGATAAAAACCGGTTTAATCAAGAAGTTAGGCCACATCTCCCTGAGCTTCGCATTGGAAAACAAGGCATTGCTTTTGACAGACTTGATTTGGACACTTGGGTCGAGCATTATAAGGCCCGCAACGAGCGTCCCGCCTCAAGTATAAGAGGAGTAAAAAAATGGGACGAAAAAGCATCCCAGGGCTTCGCAATCGACACGGGATCTGGCACATCCAAAAATATGTGCTTGGAGAACAGATTTGTGAAAGCACTGGAACGCGCGACCTCAAAGAAGCGGAGCTGATTTTAGCAAGGAAAATCGAAGAAATTCGTCATGCTAAAATTTTCGGTGTTCGCCCAAAACGGATTTTTCGCGAAGCTGCGGCTTACTTCCTTGAAACAAATATGCATCTGGCAGGGATTAATAATTTTGCTACTTAATTTAAAGCAGCTTGACCCTTTTATAGGCAATCTTACTTTAGATAGAGTGCATGCAGGAACACTGCAACCTTATATTGATGCTAGAAAAAAATCAGGCCTCAAAAATAAGACAATTAACCTCGCATTGGCAGTAGTCAGACGCATCTTGAATTTAGCCGCACGCCTTTGGCGTGATGGGAATGGGATGACATGGTTGGAAACGCCCCCACTCATTCAATTGCTACCTATTCATGATGCCCGCAAACCTTACCCCTTAACTTGGGAGGAGCAAGGCAGACTATTTCAAGCATTGCCAGATCATTTAGCACGGATGTGTTTGTTTAAAGTGAATACAGGATGTCGTGAACAGGAAGTCTGTCAATTACGTTGGGAATGGGAAGTTAAGGTACCGGAATTAAACACTTCGGTATTCATTATCCCGAGTACTTTTGTAAAAAACAGAGAAGATAGGTTGGTGGTGTTAAATCACACTGCTCTTTCATTAATCAATGAATTGCGCAGAATGCATCCAGAGTTTGTTTTTACTTACAAAGGCAAACCTGTGACATCAATAAACAACACTGCTTGGAAACGTGTCCGCGCTAACGTGAATTTAACTCAAGTACGAGTACATGATCTAAAGCATACTTTTGGGCGTCGTTTAAGAGCAGCAGGTGTGCCGCTTGAAACGCGTAAAGTGTTATTGGGTCATCGCAATGGAGATATCACTACGCACTACAGTGCGCCTGAGTTAGATGAGCTAATTGAGGCAGTAAATAAGGTGTGTTTGAATAAGTCGGGCAAAAGTCGGGCAATGATTTTTTTACGAAATACACAAACACAAATGAAAGTTGTAACTGCTTGATTTGAAAAATGAATTTTGGCGCGCCCGGAAGGATTCGAACCTCCGACCACCAAGTTCGTAGCCTGGTACTCTATCCAACTGAGCTACGGGCGCATCGATGTAGGAAGGGGATTATGCCGATTTTAGATGTTTTTGTCAAATTGGGGGGCTCACCAAAATCTTTTATTAGCAAATGCACGCCCTGCGTGCGATTTTAGATATTTTTCAAATTCAAAGGCTTTATTCCTATCTTCAAAGGCAAAGTACCCCACTAACTTCCAAGGTTTATATTTCGAGGTATAGATAGATCTGCCTTAATTATGATCTAAAAGGCGCCTTCTTAGATTGAATGTAATACCAACGTATGTTTCTTCCGTTGCTTCTAGACTACGAAGCAGATAAACATAGTGCATGTGAACAATCCGTGTGTATAAATAAAATGGCTTGATGGCCCGTCTACGCTAAAAGCTTCGCCGGGCAGACTCCGTTCTAAATCACTTCATCCTGGCTTCGCCAGGCGAAATTCGAAGAACGTAGACTGGCGGAGAGAGAGGGATTCGAACCCTCGATGGAGTTTAACCCCCATACTCCCTTAGCAGGGGAGCGCCTTCGGCCTCTCGGCCATCTCTCCACGAGCAGGCAAAATGTTAACACTTCCGATTCGAAAGGTTAAGCTTTTATTCGCCTGTTTTCTCTTCTGAAGATATTGAGCCGCCTTGATCGGCTTTTTCCTTCTGAATCCTTTGATAGATTTCTTCCCGGTGAACTGAAATTTCTTTGGGGGCATTAACACCAATGCGTACTTGGTTGCCTTTGACACCTAAGACAGTGACAGTGACGTTATCACCTATCATCAGCGTTTCACCGACTCTTCTTGTCAATATGAGCATTGAAACATCTCCTAACTCGTGCACCAAAACCGGTTATTTATATCACCATTATTTAAAAACAATGGCTTCTGCTTTCGGTAGCTCGTGTAATCCAAACGCAGCATGCAGGGCTCTCACCCCCAGCTCTAAGTATTTTTCGTCTATTACCACCGAAACTTTAATTTCTGATGTGGTGATCAACTGAATATTGATCCCCTCTTGTCCCAACACCTGAAACATTCGACTGGCAATCCCTGCATGTGATCGCATTCCAACACCCACCAATGAGACCTTCGCAATATTCTTATCCCCTAGTACCGCTGTTGCACCTAATTTTTGGGCAATCGCTTGTAATAGATTCAAAGCCAATGGGTAATCTCGACGGTGAACGGTGAATGTAAAATCAGTCGTTCCATCATCTCCCATATTTTGGATAATCATATCCACTTCAATCCCATCGTCACTGATAGGCCCCAGTATCTGACCGGCAACACCGGGAATATCTGGGATCCCTCGAATCACTAGCCTCGCTTCATCCCGGCTAAAGGCTACACCTGACACTACAGGCTGCTCCATTCCTTTTTGTTCAAACGTAATCAAGGTGCCTGGTCCCTCCTTAAACGTCGATAACACTCTGACTGGTACGTTATATTTTCCTGCAAACTCTACAGATCGAATCTGTAATACCTTCGCGCCTAGGCTCGAAAGTTCTAACATCTCTTCAAAAGTAACCCGATCCATTCTCCTAGCTTCAGGCACCATACGTGGATCGGTCGTATACACCCCATCCACGTCCGTGTAAATCTGACACTCTTCCGCTTTCATCGCAGCGGCTATCGCAACCGCAGTCGTATCTGAACCACCACGGCCCAAGGTCGTTATGTTGCCATGCGAATCGACGCCTTGGAAGCCCGCAACTACAACAACATACCCCTGCTTCAAATCAGCTCGAATATGAGCGTCTTCAATCCTCTCAATTCGCGCACGTGTATGCTGGTGGTTAGTCCAAATACCAGCTTGTTGCCCCGTATATGATTTAGCCATGCAACCAACATCTTGCAGCGCAATCGCCAAAAGAGCGATTGTTACTTGCTCTCCAGTAGAGAGCAGTACATCCACCTCTCGAGGGTGCGGCATATTCGCAAGTTCTTTTGCCATCTTATCGAGACGATCGGTTTCACCCTGCATAGCAGAAACCACAACAATCACTTGATGCCCTGCATCTCGTGTTGCTTTCACCTTACGGGCAACACGCCGGATGCAATCCAAGTTTGCTACCGAAGAGCCACCAAATTTCTGTACGATTAAGGCCATCAGCTTAATTTCCTAATGGGCGCGAAATGTTAACATGAATTGTGCAGAATACCAAAACTTACAGGCCTTCTGCGAGAACACTTTACATTCTACGCTGTTCTTTTGTTTCTAAGCGGTCAGACAACCATTTGTCAACGCTCTTAAGTGCACCTTGCAAGTTGTCTGGCTGTGTGCCGCCTGCTTGTGCGAGTTCAGGACGTCCGCCGCCTTTGCCACCAACTTGCTGAGCAACAAAGTTAACCAACTCTCCTGCTGCTACCTTATTAGTAACGTCTGAAGTCACGCCGGCTAACAAGCTCACCTTTTGATCTTCAACGCTGGCTAGCACAATCACAGCGGTCTTAAAGTGCGCTTTATAATCATCAACCATGGTTCGCAAGAGCTTGATATCCGCACCTGGGATCTCTGTCACCAATACTTTTATCCCGCTAATTTCTTTAGCATTAGACTTCCAGTCTACTTGTGAAGATTGTGCTAACTTTTGTTTTAGCATCTGATTTTCTTTTTCAAGCTGCTTAGCATGATTCGCCAAATCAGCCACTTTGCTCATCGCTTTGCCTTTTTCTGTCTTCAATAAAGCCGCTATATTTTTCAAGATTGCTTCATCTGCACGCGCATAATCAATCGCAGCCTGACCTGTAATCGCTTCAATTCGACGAATACCACTTGCAATACCGGTTTCAGAAATGATTTTCATTGAACCCACTTCACCAGTTCGCTCAACGTGGGTCCCACCACAAAGTTCTAATGAAAAATCACCCATCGCTAACATACGAACTTTGTCACCATATTTTTCACCAAACAACGCCATAGCACCTTTTTTCTGCGCCGTTTCTGAATCTGTGATTTCGATTTTGGCGGATAAATCTTCTCGAATTTTTTCGTTCACCAAATCTTCAATTTTTAGAATCTCTTCTGCAGTCAATGCTGAAAAGTGAGAGAAATCAAACCGCAAACGATCGGGCGCGACTAAAGAACCTTTTTGAATCACATGGGTCCCCAGGACTTTGCGCAAAGCCGCATGTAATAAATGCGTCGCTGAATGATTTAATACAATTTCTCTTCGACGTTTTTCATCGACATAAGCGTGAACAGTCTCACCTTGTTTTAAGACACCTGAAATCACATGTCCATAATGTACAATCGCTTCACTAGCTTTGTGAGTGTCTTCTACTTGGAAACGTGCACCGCCCGTGACTAAAACACCCTGATCACCAACCTGTCCACCAGATTCTCCGTAAAATGGCGTAGTCGCCAATACAATGGCACCTTTTTCACCTTGCTTTAGAGTATCGCAAGGCTGATTATCTTTCAAAACGACAACGATATTGGACTGATCTTCTAATTTTTCATGCCCTGTGAATTCACTTTTCACTTCAAGCTTCAAGGCTTTCGTATAATCAACACCGAATTGACTCGCTTCCCGCGCACGCTGTCTCTGCTCGGTCATCAAGCGCTCAAAGCCAGCTTCATCAATGTGCAAATCCCGCTCTCTAGCAATATCCGCGGTCAAATCAACCGGAAAGCCATACGTGTCATACAATTTAAAAACAATTTCGCCTGAAATTGTTTTACCCTTTAAGTCAGCAATCGCCTCATCTAAAAGCTTCATACCTGATTCAAGTGTTCTAGCGAATTGTTCTTCTTCTTTTAAAATAATCTTTTCAATTAACGCTTGGTTTTCTTTTAAGTTAGGGTAAGCTTCTGCCATCTCTTTGACTAAAGGGGCTACCATTTTATGAAAGAAAAAATCTTGAGCCCCTAATTTGTAACCATGACGAAGTGCGCGACGCATAATTCGACGCAAGACATAGCCACGCCCTTCATTGGAAGGCATTACACCATCTTGAATCAAAAAGCTACAAGCTCGAATATGATCTGCAATCACTTTCAACGATTGTGCCTGAATATCTTTCACATGCAGTAAGTCGGCTGCTCTTCGGATCAAATTTTGGAATAGATCGGTGTCATAGTTACTATGCACGCCCTGCAAGACCGCACTGATCCGCTCAAGCCCCATTCCCGTATCCACGGCTTTCATAGGGAGCGGGGCCAAGGTTCCATCCGATGAACGTTCATATTGCATGAACACCAGATTCCAAATTTCAACATACCGATCACCCTCTGCTTCAGGCGAACCCGGCGGACCGCCTGGAACGCTTGGTCCATGATCAAAATATATTTCTGAACAAGGACCACAAGGGCCCGTATCACCCATGGCCCAAAAATTATCTTTGGCACCACAACGAGAAAAACGCTCTTTGCTGACGCCCATTTCTTTTAACCAAATATCTGCGGCTTCATCATCTTCCTCAAAAACCGTCACCCAAAGCTTTTCAGGAGGTAAATTAAGTTCTTTGGTTAAGAATTCCCACGCATATCGAATAGCTTCACGCTTAAAATAATCACCGAAGCTAAAATTACCCAACATCTCGAAAAACGTATGATGCCGAGCGGTGTAACCTACATTTTCTAAATCGTTATGTTTCCCGCCAGCACGGATGCAACACTGACTGCTCACAGCCCGCTGATAGTTGCGTTTCTCTGTGCCCAGAAAAACTTCTTTAAATTGAACCATGCCAGCATTAGTAAATAACAATGTCGGATCGTTTCCTGGCACTGTTGAACTACTAGGCACCACCGTGTGACCATTTCTCTTAAAATACGCTAAAAACTTCTCACGTAAGATATTCAATTTCATTTTCAATGTATCTCATTTAAAATCCTCCCCTCTCCCAACTTGTCCATCCGAAGCTTTAGCGAAGACGGATTATGGGAGAGAGTGGCGTGAAACGCCGGGTGAGGGTTACTATTATTCTTCTACTTCTTCATATTCCATGACAACATCAGCAGCAGCTGACTTGGCTTCCTGTCTAGAACGTAGATCGGTGAGCAATTTCTGGCGTAGCGTTGCTTCAAGTTCTTGGGCAATTTGTGGATTTTCACGCAAATACTGCTTGGCGTTTTCTTTACCTTGACCTATCTTCGTGCCTTTGTAGCTATACCAAGCGCCCGCTTTTTCAATAAAACCTTCTTTAACGCCTAAATCAACCACTTCTCCCAAACGAGAAATACCCTCACCATAGAAAATCTCAAATTCAGTTTGTCTGAAAGGTGGCGCAACTTTATTTTTAACCACTTTCACACGAGTTTCACTGCCAATGACTTCTTCGCCACGCTTGATAGAGCCGGTACGACGAATGTCTAAGCGAACAGAAGCATAAAACTTTAAGGCATTACCCCCCGTCGTGGTTTCAGGGTTACCAAACATCACACCAATTTTCATGCGAATTTGGTTAATAAAAATAACCATGGAGTTAGAACGTTTGATATTCGCTGTGAGTTTACGCAACGCTTGAGACATCAAACGAGCCTGTAAACCTACATGATGATCGCCCATGTCACCTTCAATTTCAGCTTTAGGCGTGAGCGCTGCTACTGAGTCTACCACCACAACATCGACTGCGCCTGAACGAACCAACATATCTGTAATTTCTAAAGCTTGCTCACCCGTATCCGGTTGGGAAATTAAAAGCTCTTCTAAATTGACGCCCAGCTTCTCAGCATAAATCGGATCCAACGCATGCTCTGCATCCACGAAAGCCGCTGTACCACCTGCACGTTGGCACTCTGCAATCACTTGCAAGGTCAGCGTGGTTTTACCAGAAGATTCTGGTCCATAGATTTCTACAATGCGCCCCTTAGGTAAACCACCAATTCCAAGCGCAACATCAAGCCCTAAGGAACCGGTTGAAATCGCTTCAATATCATTCTGCGCCCCCTTCTCACCCAAGCGCATCACAGAACCTTTACCAAATTGACGATCGATTTGTGCAAGCGCAGCATCTAGCGCTTTACGCTTGTTCGCATCCATTTTGTTATCTTTGTCCATCAGCCCTCTCCCGCAAAGTAAACCAACCAAATCTTCTAAAAGAAACGGTTATTATTACATAGCTTACTGAAAGAAACCTAGGCGAGGGATTTGAAAGTTATTTTTCTGACGTTTTTGTAAAATACGAGGACACCCCTCTCTCATTGTCGAGAGAAGGGCAAAAGAGAAAATACTGATTATGCGGGACGGAAGGTACTACCTGTCTGACGAATTGATGAGCCTGACGTTGTGGCTGGTACAAATGTAGTCCCAGTTTGGCGAACGGAAGAACTGCTTTGACCATAACCTGAAAACGCTGGTAAAAACGAACTGCCGGTTTGGTGAACGTGAGAGTTAGCGGGTACAAATGTACTGCCTGTTGGACGCACATTAGAACCAGACTGAGCAGCCGGTATAAATCTACTCCCTGTTTGATGAACACTTGAATTGCCTCGATACATAGAACCTCCAAAATTAAAGAAACTTGGCCAAAATCCCCGCTGTGGCCGATGGTGATGATGTTCTTCTACGACCACGACGGATGGCCTACCTGATACGCTATGATGATAGCTTACCCCTGAATTTAGCTGCCAACCTCCGTCTTTGAGTGCTTCATAGAATCCATATCCAATTGCGCCCACCACCCCACTCGTCGCCAGCGCACCTATCAATGAAAAACCACCTGCGCCAATCAGATACAAGGCTCCCAATCCAATAAAACTCGTAACAACTCTTTTTTTATCTAAACCCATGATTGGTTCCTCTTACTATTGGATTGATTAGGTGCAAATTGTTTCAGTTTTTTCGTAGGAATTAATTTGAGTACCTAGAAATCTACCCGTGTAAGGATCATAGACTGGTGTTTCTTCAGTAAACGGTGTGATCACTTGTCTGCAATAGGGTGTACGACGCGGCGTTGAACCAATTGCTGCAATAGTGCCTAACGTTACAATCCCACCCAATACTAATAGAGCGCCTAATACATCATTGTTACCACCAGAAACTGCTGTTGCTTCATTTACATTTAAATCATACATCACAAAAACTCCTCAAAAATGTTGTGTGATGAGAAGGTAGCAAGATGGAAATTTGGAATCAACTGGATTGCCGATTATCCAGATAAGCGGTTCACTCACACCGATAAACGAAGCAGTTTGTCAGATAACATATAGCTTCGATATAAAGACCCTTGCTAGAATGCCGCCATTCAAAGCGCGCAACAAAGCAAGGTCAGCGATGTCCCAATCTACACACACACCTATGATGCAGCAGTACTTAGATATCAAAGCACAATACCCTGGCAACCTTTTGTTCTACCGGATGGGCGATTTTTATGAGCTCTTCTTTGACGATGCTGTGCTAGCGTCTCGCTTACTGGATATTACCCTCACGGCTCGGGGACAATCTGCAGGCACACCAATCCCGATGGCAGGCGTTCCCTTTCATGCGGCAGAAAGTTATTTAGCAAAGTTAGTACAGAAAGGTCATACCGTTGTGATCTGCGAACAAGTGGGCGATCCACAAACCACCAAAGGCCCAATGCACCGGGAAGTAACTCGTATCTTAACGCCTGGCACCGTCACAGATGAAGCTCTTTTAGATACTCAAGATGAATGCCTACTGGCTGCTATCACCTTTAAAGCTAAACCTGAACCTCGTTATGGACTTGCCATATTGGATATGAGTGCCGGGCGATTTTGGATCCAAGAATGTGATCTTCCAACACTTCAAAGTGAATTGTTACGACTAGCGCCGAAAGAAACGCTTGTCCCGGAAGATTTCTCATTGCCGGAATGCATTAGAGTACTGCCTGCTCTTCAAAAACGTCCTACTTGGGATTTTGAATTGAGTCAAGCGCAAGAGCGCCTTTGTAAACAGTTTCAAGTAGCTCATTTACAAGCATTTGAATGCGAAGCCTTACCACTTGGCATCATGGCGGCTGGCGCATTACTTAAATATGCTTTAGAAACACAACGAACACCACTGGTTCATATTCGAACCCTCAAAGTCGAGCAACCCCATAAGTATCTCTTCCTAGATGCACATACGAGAAAACACCTAGAACTCACGCGTCATCCACAAGGCCATACTAAACATACTTTAGCCGCTCATTATGATACCACGGTAACGCCAATGGGCAGTCGATTATTCAATCGCTGGCTTCAAGGCCCACTCAGAGACCATAAAAAAATTGAACGCAGACAAGTTTGTGTGGCAGCCTGCTTAGCAGATCATCTATTCGAACATATCAGACCACATCTAGCATCCATCGGAGACATGGAACGGATCCTGACGCGTATCGCACTTCGTTCTGCTCGTCCTCGTGATTTAGTGAAGCTCAAAGAAAGTCTACAGGCCGTTCCTTGTATTTTAAAAACACTAGAAGGTTTCAAAGCAGAAGAGCTGCTTAAAACGATCAAACTCAGAATACATAATGAAGTCAGCACACTGCTAGAGCGCGCTATTATTGAAGCACCTCCCATGCTTATTCGAGATGGCGGTGTGATTAGACCAGGATATGACGCTGAACTGGACGAACTCAGACAAATCAGTGACAACAGCACTCAATTCTTATTCGATCTAGAAGATAGAGAGCGAAAAAGAACTCAGCTTGCCACCTTAAAGGTAGGGTTTAACCGGATTCATGGTTTTTATATTGAGCTTAGTCGCACTCAAGCTAATTCAGCGCCTGCAGACTATATTAGACGCCAAACTCTTAAAAACGTTGAACGTTTTATCACGCCCGAATTAAAAGCCTATGAGGATAAAGTGCTCAGTGCGAAAGATCGAGCATTAGAAAAGGAAAAAGCCCTATATGAAGGTTTATTAACTGAGCTCCAACAAGATTTACCCAATCTTCAGCAAACAGCTCAATATCTTGCGCTACTGGATGTCCTTGTTTCGTTTGCTAAAAATGCTATTGAATTTAATCTGTGCTGTCCAACGCTGGTCGACACCCATGAATTGACTATTGAAGCGGGTCGACATCCTGTCATTGAGCATACACTCTCTGCGCCTTTTATTCCAAACGATATTAAACTCGATCCAAAGCGCAAGGTGTTACTCATCACAGGACCCAACATGGGCGGCAAATCAACCTATATGCGACAAACAGCCTTGATAGTCATATTAGCTTCTATTGGGAGCTATGTGCCAGCTCGAACAGCAACCTTGGGTCCAATTGATCGCATTTTTACCCGTATCGGTGCCAGCGATGATTTGGCCTCTGGCTTGTCAACATTTATGGTTGAAATGACTGAAACAGCAAATATCCTACACAATGCCACTTCACAAAGTCTGGTACTGCTCGATGAAATTGGCAGGGGTACCAGCACTTATGATGGTCTCGCCTTAGCAACAGCTTGTTTGGAATACTTAAGCAAAGAAATTAAAGCTTATACTCTGTTCTCAACACACTATTTCGAACTAACACAAGTAGCCGAAAAGCTTGAAAACGCAGATAACGTTCATTTAGATGCAAAAGAATTTGAAGGACATTTAATTTTTCTACATACCGTTGAGAAGGGGCCCGCTAATAAAAGCTATGGCTTGCAGGTTGCTAAGCTCGCTGGTGTACCTCATGGGGTATTAGAAAGAGCCCAGGAAGTACTTCAAAAATTATCATTGGCTGCTGAGCCCATTGTATTGTAGAAATATACCCACAACAGATGATTTTTCGGGTAGGCGCCGAGCGTTCGAGACGCAGGAGTGTACACAAAGTACATGACTGCGATGAGAATCGCGAAGGCAACAACCCCGAAAATTCAGCTGTGAAGGGTATAGATCAAATATCTCCAAAACAAAAAATTAAGACAAGAAAATCAATCCCCTCTGCACTCAACAATAACAATAACAATAACAACGATACCACACAAACACCAGAAGGAATGATACTAGAAGAATTGCGTGATAAATTTGGCCAAAACATTACAATAGGACGAATTCGAAACACATCCAGTAGAGTTTACAAGTATGTTATATTACCGCCAAGGAATTTGATTGATTTGGACTTAACAAATGAACAATATCAGTCTATTGAAAGAATATTTGAACAACCCTCAATTGTTGGATTCAGTAATATGCAGGGATTTAAATATTACAACAATTGTAACCATGGATTAGTTGCTAAGATGAAAGGGATTAATGGACACATCAGATTAACCCCTGGCCAAATAATCGAAAAACAAAAAAGTGAAAAAACCCCAGCATACTCTGCCTATTACTATGATAAGGGGTTTAGGAAGTAACTCACAATCTAGAGTCAACCGCCTAAAAAAGGCGGTCAATACGTTAAAGCGGCCTTGTTGCATAAATCGCAACATGCGCCTACTTACCGCGCTTTATGCGCGGTATCCAGAGATGGATTCCGCGGACAAGCCGCGGAACGTAGCGGTTTTAGTAATTATGCAACAAGGCCCGTTAAAGCTAATAAAATTTGTGTTTGGCCTTTTTTTCATCCCTCTGTTGATTAACATCTTCCTTCTGAGGCTCATCTGCGTTGTTATTTTTCTTAGAACGCAGATAATAAAGACCTGCACCAATCGTAGTCACTGTCAATGCAGTGGCCACGGCGATGGTCGTCGGATTGACCCAAGCACCATTGGACAGTTCTGGCTCATTAGTATCTTCCATTTGTTCCTGTAACTTTTGAATCACGCAAGTCAAAGATTGTCCAGCCGTAGAATATAATGTTGCAAAATGCTCTGAGCTTGGGATTAATGAATTCACTATCGTTTCATTGAGCCCACACATAACAAATGGTTCTCCCTCACCATTTGATTTTGATAAATACATATGCACATTCGTCTGACCGCTATTAAAAAAATGTCCCTGAAGTCCATCAAAAGTGTCTTCAGGAACTTCAATATTTCTTTGTCCAGTTTTTAAGACCTGCGAAAGAATAATGGATAATCTGTTTACAGCCTCATGTATTGTTATCATATAAATCCTTCTATCAAACAAAAACGTAGATTGTAAATGTAATTACGGCAAAATCCTACATTTTTTGATTGAACAAACATCTAGACTTGTCTCACCCATCATTGACATAAGTCGGGAGATCTGTACTATTCGTTTAACTAATCTTTATACCAACAACAGATGACTTTTCGGGTACCTGACTACGCTCTTAGGAGTTACGAACGGACAAGCAACCACCGAAAATTCAGCTGTGAAGGGTATATGATCGCTTAGCCTTAGCGTCGTCCATATTTTCGGTCCGCTTGAATTCGCGCCCCATTTGAAAGGCTTTCGACTTATCATTCATAAAAGAAGGAATAAACGTAGCAACCCAAAGAGGATTTAAATAGGCTTTCCATTCTTGTTCAGCCTCCTGCCCATGAACAAAATAAGAATGATCTGAATCAAGTTGATTTGCTTTTTTAGCCGCTTGTAAGTGTCGTACTGCAAGACTATCTCGCACTTTTTTAAAGCCTTCAATACCAATCAGAGAGGCTATCGCATATCCTGCAATGGCGAATGGATTAGCAGCAGCCCCCGTCAAAACCAATGCTGCCCCTACGGCTAACCCAGTCACAACAGAAGGGCGATTAACAAAATTCAGAGCTTTTTTGACGTTATAGACAAATCCAGAATTTTTTGATGCCTCTAATTGCGCTTCAAGCTCCCCAATTCTTTGATTCGCTGTGCTCAAGGCTTTGTTACGAGCTTGAAGTGTAGCTTCCACACTTTGTGCTTTTTGAGTTTCAGTCGCTAGATTTGCCTTAAGCGATTCGATTTCTTGCTTCGCTGCACTCAACGCTTGATCACGAGCTTGAAGTGTAGCTTCCACACTTTGTGCTTTTTGAGTTTCAGTCGCTAGATTTGCCTTAAGCGATTCAATTTCTTGCTTCGCCGCACTCAACGCTTGATCACGAGCTTGAAGTGTAGCTTCCACACTTTGTGCTTTTTGAGTTTCAGTCGCTAGATTTGCCTTTAGTGATTCAATTTCTTGCGTCTCTCGAAGGAATCTTTGTTCATTTACTTTGCACAATGCATTCAAAACATCGATTTGAGCTTTCGCTTTGGTTAGCATAGTCATTGTTTCTATATGCGCTTCTTGTTCTTTAAAGAGTGCTTTAAGATCCTGATCCAACTCAAAATTCTCTAGATCACCCAGATCGTCTAGATCAGCATTCCACAGCTTTTTTTCTTCTTCATATGTTTGCTTAACGTTTTGAAGTTCGCTGCTGACTTGTTGCAGTTTTTCTTCTGTTGCTTGAAGCTTCTCTTTGGTTTTAAGATGCTCTTCTCGCTCCTCATCAAGCAGAAGAATATCATCAAAATCATCATCTAAGCCAAGATCTAAATCATCTCCTACACCATTCATTGCCATGGTATTACGCCTCTAAGTTAACTAATTTTCCAAGCATGATAGTTCGAAGCAAAGTATTTTGCAAGTTAAACACCTAATAAACACTGGGTGGGGTTTATCTATCTGTTTTATATGGATTTTATTTTATATGAACTATTTAAATAACTTATTTTAGATATCGCGAAGGGATGAGGGGAAATACAAGGCAACAAAAAAAGGCTCAGTTGGCTGAATTATTTTCATAAAATACGCAACTGTCGGCAGATGAGCTCGATTGAAAATCGAGCCCAGAGATATATACCCTTCACAGCTGAATTTTCGGAGGTTTCTTGTCCGTCCGTCACTCTTAAGAACGTAGGCAGGTACCCGAAAAATCATCTGTTGTGGATATCACTAATCCATTTCTTCTGGTTCAATCGTTTGTGGCATTTCCTGAGCAGAAGGTTCAGAGGTTATCCCTGATTGATCAGACATTGCCGCGGCTGGCTGACTCGGCGCTGTCAATGTCGGCTCAGAAGTCACAGCGTTCATCTTAACTGCGGGTCTGAAAGCATGCATCGATTGCATTTGAAGACTAGAAGGCATAACAAAAGGCTTACCATTCACTGTCACATTAACACCTTTAAAAAGCAGATTCATTTTATACTGTTCTTTCTCTTCTATCAGCATACCGCTCTGTACTAGTTCCTGAATCGCTTGATCCGCTTTCTGAGCCAGATCTGTCGGCTCTGGCAATGTTGAAGCCGCAGGTTGATCAGGCGTGATAATCGGTGCACGTGGCGTCAAATAACCAACCAAAATATCTTTTAAAATGGGCTTCGGCAATGAGAGATTAGCATTACCTTCAATTGAATCCAGAATGGCTTGTGGTGCTTGTAAATTACTCGCTGCTTCCCCTCCAACTGCAATTTGCAATTGCCCATTCACAACACCATTTGATGTCGTTAATTGGAAACTAGGCATGGCCAACTCAGGACGAGGTGTTAAAAACAATCTCGCCAATTCACCCATTTGCTCTATAAAAATTAACCCGCCCATCGCTGGGTTTTCTTTCGCCTTTAAATTAAGAGCTTCCAGAAATCTCAAAGCATCCGGAGAGACTTTATTAAAGTTAAGACTATAAGAAAGCGGTCCATTTTGCTTCTCATTGAAGTTAAATTGATCAACATTAAGTGTGCCAGATAAGCGTAAATGATTGTCTTGAGCTTCCGCTACGCCACCTAATAGTATTTTCTTTACATCCAAATTTAAGGGCTTGTGTTTTTCATTTTTACCAACCAAATGTTGTATGGTCACTGTAGCATTACCAAGCCAAAGGTCCTGAAAAGGCTGTGCGCCCAATGATTGTTCAGTCTTAATGACAACGTCTTCAAGCGAAAAATCAACGTCTTTATTTTTCAAAACGATACCAGGTAATATCACTTCTCCTTTGACCTTATCCAGATTGCTATTCATATTAAAGTGACCAGTTAAACCCTGCCAATCTATAGTTCCCTGACCATCATCTTTAATCCTAAATTGATCGCCCTTAATAGAAATTTCACTTTCTCCATTAAGTCCTATTAAAGTTGTGAAATCGATTACACCTGTATTTTGAAGATCAGTTTGAGCAACCAGACCTTTATCCATGCTCGTTAATTTAGATTCAATTAAACCTTGCGCAAATTGCCAGGTTGAACCTGTTTTTGAAACTTGCTTGAAAATAGGTCCATGCTGAATTTTGTGTTCAAAAGTCATATGGATTTCTGGGCGAGATCCTTTCGGAGAATGTACAATCACATCTGTTTTGGCCTGAGAATTTAACCAACCTCTTTTATATTCCGTGACATTCAAGGTCGCATTATCTGATTTATTGAACAGAGCCACCGCTTCTTTGAATTTATTCTCAACGATCGTCCCATACAGGTAAGACGTTCCGCCCGCAATAGCTAGTAAAACAACTCCTGAAATAAAATACCTTTTCTTCATAAAATAATTTGCTCAATCAAGTTACTTGTTAAAAAGCATGCCTGTTATACTGGGACTTTGCAACTGTAACGCAATTGACGATGGAGTGTTTATGGAGACCCTATTTTGGCTTTTTACGTGGATAATTGGTTTAGGGACATTGGCTTACTTTCGTCTTGCACTGCAAACAAATTCCATTGCCATATTGGCAGGCCTAATCGTCACGACCTTATTTGCTGATATTAGTTGGTTACTCATCATCTCATTTTGGCTCTTCCTTGGCGGTGCACTGGTTATCCTTAATCACCCTGATTTTAGAAAAAAATGGGTGATGACTCCTTTATTTAACGCTGTTAAAAAATCACTCCCCTCTCTATCTGAGACTGAGCAAGCTGCCATTGATGCTGGCACAGTTGGCTGGGATGCAGAACTTTTCAGCGGACATCCTCGTTGGGAAAAATTAATGGCTGTCAAAAAACCAACTTTGACACAAGAAGAACAAGCTTTTTTAGAGGGTCCTGTAGAAGTTCTTTGCGGCATGGTGAATGACTGGCAGATTACTAACCAAGCCTACGATTTACCCCGAGATGTCTGGGACTTTTTAAAACAACAGGGTTTCTTTGGACTCATTATTCCTAAAGAATTCGGTGGTAAAGACTTTTCTGCTTTTGCCCACTCAGAAATCCTTACAAAAATTGCTGGCCGTTCCTTAACGCTGGCTTCTACCGTTTCCGTACCGAACTCTTTAGGGCCTGCTGAACTAATTTGGCACTATGGCACCGAAGAACAAAAACAGTATTACTTACCGAGACTTGCCAAAGGAATTGAAATTCCTTGCTTCGCGTTAACGGGCCCTGAGGCAGGATCAGATGCTACAGCCATGACTGACACTGGTGTCCTTTGTCACGGAAACCACAATGGCAAAGAAACGATAGGGATCCGATTGAATTGGAATAAACGATATATTACCTTGGCGCCTATTGCGACCCTATTAGGCTTAGCATTCAAACTTCATGATCCAGAACACATACTTGGTGAGAAAGAAGATTTAGGAATCACATGCGCACTGGTCCCTACTAATTTGCCAGGAATTACTATCGGGCAACGTCATATGCCATTTGTCCCCTTTCAAAATGGCCCCACCCAAGGACACGATGTCTTCATCCCTTTAGAGGCAATCATTGGTGGTAAAGCAATGATTGGACAGGGTTGGCGCATGCTTGTTGAACGCCTGTCTATTGGTCGAGGTATTTCACTGCCTTCAACCAGTTGTGGCGGCGCTAAAATAGCTGCACTGACTGCTGGCGCCTATACGCGTATCAGGCGCCAATTCAAAACTCCTCTTGCAGAATTTGAGGGCATTCAAGAGGCCCTAGGGCGCATCGGTGGATTAATCTACCTATCTGAAGGCGCACGCACATTAACGACTCGCTTTATTGATCAAGGTGAAAAACCATCCGTTTTAGGCGCCATCATAAAATGCCACGTGACTGATTTTGGACGAACCATCGCGCGTGACGCGATGGACATTCTTGCGGGCAAGGGGCTCATCTTAGGACCAAAGAATTATCTCGCTCAAGGATATCAAGGGGTTCCCATTGGAATTACAGTTGAAGGCGCCAATATTTTAACCCGCAGTATGATTATCTTTGGTCAGGGCGGTATTCGTTGTCATCCCTTCATTCTGAAGGAACTACAAGCCATTGAGAAAAATCAATTTGATACCTTCGAAAAACTCGTTGGAGAGCATACTCAACACACACTTGCAAATCTGGCAGGCAGCTTTCTACATGGCTTAACTTTTGGACACTTAACCCATAGCCCATTGAAAGGCAAAGAAGCGATTTACTTTAAGCAAATTAATCGAGCTTCTATGGCATTTGCGCTGGTCAGTGATATCACCATGGCTATGCTCGGCGGACGTCTCAAGTTCAAAGAAAGCCTCTCTGGCAGACTAGGTGATCTCCTATCGTATCTTTATCTTGCAACCGGATCCTTAAAGCATTATCAGGATGAGGGGCGCATGCCTTCAGATTGGCCACTCCTCGCTTGGAGTTGCCAATATTGCTTATCTCAATTTTGGCGTGCTATGACCGACTTACTTCAAAATTTCCCAAATCGATGGACTGCAATCCTACTTCGTATCGCAGTCATGCCCTTCGGCAGTGGCGTGAGGCCACCTAGTGATAGCTTGAACCGCGAAATCTCAAAAATACTATCTACGGAAAATGACGCGCGTTCACGCCTGATGGAAGGATGTTACTTTGACAAACATCCTGAAGATGAAATTCATATTCTGATGCAAGCCTTTGAAGCAACCCTTGCAACAACAGATGCTTATAGCAAAGTATTGAAAGGACAAAAACATGGCCAAATCCCACAAGGTTCATTGCAATCGTCTATTCAAGCCGCGCTGAAAGCTCAAATTTTGAATGATCTAGAAGCTAAGCAACTGAGTAATGCGCACGCGCTCGTACTCCAAGCGATTGCGGTCGATGATTTTGCGCCAAACGCATTTGAACGAAAGCATGAAAGCATGATCAGTAATCATTCTGCACTGCGAAATTCTTTACCTAAACACAGTAAAGGCCAGAGCAGCACGCTGTCCAATTGATTGCATCAAGGCTACCCTCCATGGTAGCCTTCTTCTGCAATTCCGGCCAAGAACAGTGAGCGCTCATGACTGTAGCAGAAGAATCTACAACTTGTTTTCAATTGAAGGGAGCATCTTTTACCCTCCCGACGTTGCGTCTTTATTCTTTAGACTACGCTAAACTTGGCTTTCTCTTGGATGAAAAAATCAAACAAGCACCCAACTTCTTTAAACAAGCTCCTATTGTACTTGATTTACAACCTATCAGTCAGTTTCAAGATTTGATTGATTTAGGTCAATTAGCTGAAACCATACAGAAAAGAGGGCTCATTTTAGTTGGGATCCGAGGTGCAACGGCTCAAATCCAAGAAGCTGCGCGTGGCGCTGGCCTAGCTATTTTGCCCGAAAGCAAATCTGAACGTCCTTTATCTACAGAATCAACAACTCATAAAAAGGGCGAGGTTCAAGAAGAAGGTAACACAGAGCTTAGAAAAACAACCCCAACGAAACTCATCACACAACCCGTTCGTTCTGGTCAACAAATCTACGCACCCGGTGGTGATTTGGTCGTATTAGCACAAGTTAGTCATGGTGCAGAATTATTAGCAGATGGCCATATCCATGTATATGCTCCCTTACGGGGCCGTGCATTAGCCGGCATCAACGGCGATAAAAATGCAATTATTTACTGTCAAAGTTTAGAGGCAGAACTGATATCCATTGCAGGTCAGTATCGGATTAGTGAAGACTACAAAGATACGATGTGGAAAATGCAAGCGCTGATTCAACTTAAAGAAGATCGCTTGCAGATTAGTCAAATTTAGTTTAAACCAAATTAAGCAATACTAGAAATTGGGAGACACACATTGTCTACTTCATCACGTGTAATTGTTATTACCTCTGGAAAAGGGGGCGTTGGAAAAACCACGACCAGCGCAGCGATCGGAGCAGGTCTAGCCAGGCGTGGCAAAAAAACGGTTGTCATTGATTTCGACATTGGACTTCGCAATCTTGATCTCATCATGGGATGTGAACGTCGCGTCATTTATGACTTCGTTAATGTCATCAATAACGATGCCACTATCCGTCAAGCTTTAATCAAAGATAGACGGGAAGAGAATCTTTATATTCTGCCAGCATCACAAACCAGAGATAAAGATGCCTTAACTGACGATGGGGTAGAGCGGGTCATCAATGAACTCAAACAAGAATTTGATTTCATCATCTGCGATTCGCCTGCGGGTATTGAACGAGGCGCACTGATGGCGTTACATTTTGCAGATGAAGCTATCATAGTAACTAACCCTGAAGTTTCATCAGTTCGTGACTCCGATCGAATCCTTGGAGTTCTTGCAAGTAAATCGTATCGCGCCAAAAATAACATGGAGCCTGTTAAAGAGCACTTACTCATCACACGCTACTCTGAAGGACGTGCTAAAAAAGGTGAAATGCTAGCCATCGATGATGTGACCGAAATTTTGTCGATTCCATTACTGGGGATTATTCCTGAGTCACCCGCTGTCCTGAATGCCTCTAACCGAGGCGTCCCAGTGACATTGGATGAAACCAGTGAAGCGCAACAAGCTTATGATGAAGCAATTTCTCGACTTTTGGGCAACGATATTCCAATCAAACGTCGCAGTAAAAGTTGGGCGCAAATCATTTTAGATAAACTCGGACTATCCAGGAGCCCAGCATGAACATTTTGCAACTACTTGGATTTAAAGGTCAAAAACGCACCGCCGCACAAGTTGCGAAAGAGCGGTTACAAATTATAGTTTCTCATGAAAGTCATCGTAAGGATAACCCTGACTTTATCCAAAAATTACAAGCAGAAATTATTGAGGTCATCAGCAAATATATTAAGGTTGATCAGGATAAAATTCGCGTTCAACTCGAGCGAATTGGCGATCAATCCGTCCTAGAGTTAAATGTCTCTTTACCTGAATCCTCTTCCTTTGAAGAGCAACCTGGCATCGAAGTTACAGAATCAGCCACTACAACAACGGCACCTGATGTAACGCATGATAATAAAAAGGCTAAAAAGACTCCTATGCAACCTCAAGCTGCAGGGGTTGAATAATCCAAATCAAGGGGGGCTTCATACATGATATTGAATAATATGATCTCCCCTCCTCCTCTACAAAAAGGCGATACCATTGGTTTAGTGGCACCCTCAAGCCCTCTAGGGCCTGGGCGCTTAGAAACGGGTATTCCATATCTAGAGCGATGCGGATATCAAGTTAAATTAGGTTCTCATCTTAAGGATGGTATTCGCTTCTTAGCTGGCCGAGATGAAGATAGGGCCCGTGATATTATGGCCTTCTTCAAAGATCCAACTATAAAGGCCATCGTCGCAACGGCTGGCGGTTCTGGTTCCACACGTTTACTATCATTATTAGATTATGATGTGATAACAGCCCATCCTAAGATTCTCACCGGTTTCAGCGATACCACTGGTTTATCATTGGGCATTTATGCCAAAACAGGACTGGTGACCTATTCTGGCTTTACTTTTAGAGACACTGAAACCGGACAGCCGGACCCGCTGATTCATGACACCTTCATGGCTTGTTTAGAGCAGAGACCTTATCAAATCAATGAAGGCATCACCATTCACCCCGGACAAGTGCAAGGCCCCTTAATTGGAGGGACTTTATCGTTAATCCGATCTCTGATTGGCACGCCATATCAACCTCATTTTCAAGACGCTATCTTGTTTTTTGAAGAGGTCTGGGCGGAACCTTTTCAAGTCGATGAAATGCTATCTCAACTGAAACTAGCCGGCATCTTCGAACAAGTAGCCGGCATTATTATTGGGCAATTTGAACATTGCATCGCTCATCATAACCCTGAGCGAGATGGCACGATTCATGATGTTATTGACGAATGGGCAGCACGCTTTAAAGTTCCTTGCCTCAAAGAATTCCCTTACGGTCATGGTAATAGACGATGCGTTTTGCCGATTGGGAAAGTGGTCTCCCTAGATGCAACTAGGCGCATCGTTCAGATATAGTCTTAAGAGCTGAAATGCAGCTGTGACTATTTTTTAACTAACCTTCTCTCGCAACTCACGTCGTAATACCTTCCCAACATTAGTTTTTGGGAGCTCATTCCTAAATTCAACAATTTTTGGAATTTTATAAGATGTCAAATACTGCTTACAGTGTTCAATAATACTGTGCTCATCAAGGCTTAAATCCTTTCGAACAATAAATGCTTTCACGATTTCGCCTCGAACGCCCGCTGGCATACCCACAACAGCGACTTCTTTGACTTTGGGATGCAGTGCTATCACATCTTCAACTTCATTGGGATACACATTAAATCCAGAGACTAAAATCAAGTCTTTCTTACGATCGACAATTCTGACGTAGCCATCTTGATCAACCGTTGCCACATCCCCTGTTTTTAACCACCCCTCCGAAGTGAGGGTTTCCTTAGTCACTTCTGGTTGTTCCCAATATCCTTTCATCACTTGAGGGCCTCTAACCCAAAGCTCCCCTGGCGTATTAAAACCTAGCTCAGTTCCTTTATCATCTCGAATTGAAATCTCGGTAGATGAAATAGGAAGCCCTATGGAACCATTATATTTCATTAAATTAAGTGGATTAATACACACTGCGGGTGAAGCTTCTGTCAATCCATAGGCTTCTACAAGCGGTCTACCGGTCACTTGCTGCCATTTCTCTGCCACCGCTCTTTGAACAGCCATTCCCCCACCTAAGGTAATTCGGAGGTGCGAAAAATTAACGTTCTCAAATTCACTATGATTTAAAAGTGCATTGAAAAGCGTGTTCACACCGGTCATAGCACAAAAGGTATGCTTTTTTAGTTCGTTGATAAATCCTTTAATATCTCGGGGGTTAGTGATTAAAATATTCGTGATACCCAAATTCATGAACGTCAAGCAATTTGCTGTTAACGAAAAAATATGATAGAGCGGCAATGCTGTAATAATCCCACCTTGCAAGCTATGTGCCTCAGTCATAGGGTGGATCCAAGCTCTCGCTTGCAGAACATTAGCTACCATATTCTTATGTGTTAAAATAGCGCCTTTGGCTCTTGCAGTGGTTGCGCCGGTATATTGAAGATAGGCAATATCATCTTGCGTTAAAATAGGGGGGTTAAATTCGCGAGCCCTACCTAAATTTAAGGCCTTATTAAATGAAATCACGTTCGGCAAAGTATAATGGGGCACCATTTTCTTGACGTGCTTTACAACTAAATTGACGAGAGTGCCTTTCATTAATCCTAATAAATCGCCCATCTTTGCGACAATGATATGCTTTATTTTAGTCCCTTTGCAGGCTTTCTCAACTGTATGTGCGAAATTCTCCAGTACAATGATAGCTTTTGCACCTGAATCCTCTAAAAGATGATTAAGTTCATGTGAGGTATACATTGGATTCACATTCACCACAACGCCACCTGCTCGATGGATTCCAAGCATCGCTACTGGATACTGCAATACATTAGGAAGCATGATCGCAAAGCGATCACCACGCCTAATCTCACAGATATTTTCACAATAGGATGCAAACGCTAAAGATAACTTATCGAGTTCCGAAAATGATATCCCCACTCCCATATTGGTGAAAGCAAAGCGATTTTTGTGTTGTTGACAACTTTCCAGCATCATTTCGACTAATGATGAATATGAATTAAGCTGAATATTTTCTGGCACACCCGCTTGATAGTGCTTTAACCAAATTTTCTCCATGAACTAATTAACTCCTAAATCGAAATGTTAAAATGGATACCTTGTGCCAGCGGCAGGTCATCACCCCAATTAATCGTATTTGTTTGACGCCGCATATATACTTTCCAAGTATCTGAGCCCGACTCACGACCACCACCCGTTTCTTTTTCACCCCCAAATGCGCCGCCAATTTCAGCACCTGATGTCCCAATATTGACGTTAGCAATGCCACAATCTGAGCCGGCCGCACTTAAAAAATACTCTGAGCTCTGCACCGAATCAGTGAATATGGCTGAAGAAAGTCCTTGCGCAACCGCATTTTGTAAGTTGATCGCTTCCCGCAAATCACTAAATGGCATCAGATACAAAATAGGTCCAAATGTTTCTTGCTGTACAATATCCCAGTGATTTTCTGCTCGCATTAGGGTAGGCTCCACATAGAAACCTGGACCTTGGATCACCTTGCCACCGTATATCAATTCTCCGCCAGATTGTAAGCATTTTTCGATAGCTTCTGCATATTGATTGACAGCAGCTTTATCAATAAGAGGTCCCATTAATATGTTGGGCGCTAAAGGATCACCAATGGTCACCTGCCGGTAAGCATTTTTTAAATGCGTCTCCACTTCAGACATCAATGATTCATGTATAAATAAGCGACGGGTACTCGTACATCTTTGTCCTGCTGTGCCAACAGCCCCAAATACGACTGCTGGAATAGCTAGATTTAGATTCGCCGTTTCATCAATAATGATTGCATTATTACCACCTAATTCAAGCAATGCACGACCCATGCGTTTAGCAACTTGTTGATAGACAATATGTCCTGCTTTGCAAGATCCAGTAAATGAAATAAGCGGCAATCTCTTATCCTGAACGAATTTTTCCTTAAGCTTATCGTCATTTAAAATCAGCAAAGAGAAGACATTTGGATAACCTAACGCATTGGTCACATCATTACAGATATGCTGAACGGCTATGGCACAAAGTGGTGTTTTTTCTGAAGGTTTCCAGACGACGGTATTACCACAAACTGCCGCTATAAACGCATTCCACGCCCAAACAGCGACTGGAAAATTAAAAGCTGAAATTACGCCAATCACACCCAGTGGATGCCATTGCTCGTACATACGATGGCGGGGTCTCTCCGATTGAAAGGTAGCACCTGCCATCATCCGAGATAATCCAACAGCATAATCTGCCATATCAATCATCTCTTGAACCTCACCTTCTCCCTCTTGCAAACTCTTACCCATCTCAAGAGAAATTAGCTTACCCAATTCTGATTTTTTTTCTCGAAGTTTCACGCCTATTTCACGGATCAATTCCCCACGTTTGGGCGCAGGGATTTCGCGCCAGGTCAAAAAGGTGGTAGAAGCATTCACAACAACACGCTCAAAATCTAATGCAGATCCTGCTCGAACACGTGCGATTATTTTTTCGTTGGCCGGATTAACACTTTCAATGAGATTATTTTCGTGATGATCACCGGTCCAATTCCCTTTTCCGACGCTCACACCATCATTCAAGTCTTTAATTGTGAGCGCTGTTAAGCAATCCATTGTTTTGCCCCCTGTGCGTAACTACGCGAATATATTACCGAAGCGATTCCCTAGGAAGTTTTTTAAACTAAATGCCTCTTGTTTTACAAACCCTCTATATTTCCCTATGTTCGTCAGCACCTCATCGATCACAGCACAAGCACTACTGGCTGTTGTAACTTGGATTGCTGTCCATGGCAAACCCGCTATCACCTTAGGATATATTTTTTTTACATACGTTTTCTCAGTCAGCCTTTTTTGCTGGTATCCTCGTACAGCGATGTAAATTACAACAACATCATCCTGTGTCGAGGGAATGGCATTTTCTAAAATGCGTTTTAAAGTGGCACGATCTTCGTTTAATTTGAGATCATTCATTAAAAATCGCATCGACTCACAGTGCCCAGGGTAGCGTAAGCTTTTATAGTTCATGGTATTAATTTTACCAAAATAGGTCTGCCCTAAGGTACCCAATCCACCAGAGGTATTAAAAGCTTCATACAACAATCCATCAATCTGAAGCGTTTCAAGACCTTCTAGAGGTTGTAATTCAACTGCTTTCCCTTGAAAAATGCCAAAGCACGTATTTCCATACTCGTTAATCAATCCGTCGGTTGACCAAGATAGACTATATTTTAATAAATTATTCGGATAAACCGGTAATGCGCCCACCCTTAGAAAAGCAGCATCTAAACTATCAAAGTCTTGCATCAACGCATTAGCAGCAATACTGACAAAACCAGGCGCTAATCCGCATTGTGGTGCAAAAGGCTGCTCAGATGATTCAGCTAACTCGAAAACCTTTTTAGTGACTTGAACATCTTCAGTCAAATCAAAGTAAGTAATTCCCAACTCTCGGGCAAGCTCAGCGACTTGTGGATTACAAAAATAGGGCAGGCACGATATCACTGCGTTAACTTGATGATGCTTGAGTCGATTTCTCAAAGCGCTATGGTCAGTCACGTCACACACATCTCGCTCAATTAACTTATTTAGACTCCCAAATAAGCCGGGCTCCAAGTGATCAGCATTTGAATCGACCAAAATAACATCATACGCATTGGTTCCCTTTAGTAAGCAGGCCATTAAACGCCCAATCCTGCCTGCCCCTAATATCATGACTTTCCGCATGATGCCGCACTCCTTGTGATGATAAATGCTGTCTGTAGATTGAAAGGATGCTACTATGACGAAAATTATAATGTAAACTCTTATTCTAGAGAGGGCTGACCACATGCACCAGGCCCAAAGCCCTATTCGTCAACCCATCATCGGACTATTCACGCTGACGATGCTGAGTGTCTCAGCAATTATTGCTCTGCGAAATTTACCCATGATGGCTTTGCACGGCTTCTCCTCTCTGTTCTTCTATGCATTTGCTGCCCTGCTCTTTTTCATCCCTGTCTCTCTCGCGTGCGCTGAACTTGCATCAGGTTGGCCTAAAGAAGGCGGGGTCTATGCTTGGGTCAAAGAAGCATTTGGTGAAAAAGCCGGGGCATTGGCTATTTGGTTTGAGTGGATCGAATCAGTTGTTTGGTTGCCAACGGTATTATCCTTCATCGCAGCCACTTCGGCTTATCTCATCAATCCCGCGTTAGCCCAAAATCGGTATTTTCTTTTAGCTGTAATGCTTACTGTTCTCTGGAGTGGTACGTTTATTAACTTCCTAGGGATGAAAACATCTAGCCTTGTCTCTAGCTTGGGGATCATGTTTGGAAGCTTGATTCCAGGCACACTCATTGTCATGCTTGCAATAGCGTGGCTCGTCGCCGGCAATCTTCCCGCTATTGGCCTCACAACGCAAGACCTCATTCCGAGTATGAATCTAGAAACTCTTGTTTTTTTCACTGGTATCTTGTTGAGCTTTGCAGGCATGGAAGTATCTGCTTTCCATGTTCGTGATACCAAAGATCCTCAACGCGCTTACCCCAAAGCTGCTTTTTTGGCAGCCGGCATTATTATCACAATTTATGCATTAGGCTCACTTTCCATTGCTCTTGTCGTCCCCAAAGCTTCGATTAGCCTCACTGCTGGGGTTATGCAAGCTTTTGAATTTTTCTTTCACGCATTAAATCTGCCATGGGCCGTGCCCGTTCTCGCATTTCTCTTGCTCATAGGGGCGTTAGCCCTGGTTAACACTTGGATTATTGGCCCCAGTCGAGGTCTTTTAACGAGTGCTTTAAATAATGATATGCCTGATTTTGCTAAAAGAACGAATCGAATCGGCACACCAGTTGCCATTCTGTTGATGCAAGCTACTATTTCAACCTTACTAGCTTTCACATTTCTCTTTCTCCCAAGTGTGAATAGCTCTTATTGGTTATTAACCGTTTTGGCCTCTCAACTCATTCTCATCATGTATTTTCTCATTTTTTTGTCGGTCATTCGTCTACGGTATACACAACCTAATACCGTAAGAGCTTATCAGATCCCCGGTGGGAAGATAGGCGTTTGGCTCATCGCGGGAACAGGTGCAGTAGCATCAGTCTTAACATTTTTAATAGGCTTTGTACCCGCCGGTGAATTTGAATTTGGGGGCAGAGCAACCTACACGACGATATTACTCTTTGGGATTGTGTTAACTGCCACGCCGCCATTTTTCTGGCAATGGCAGAAACACAAAAAAACTAAAACATGACAGACCAGCGTTAGTCACTAACTTCATGACAGTGGCGCAAGTGCCACTGCCACGATATGAGCTGCTAAACCTTCGCAACATCCAATAATAGCTCATTGAACCGTTTTACGAACGTTGCTGGATCATCCAACTGGCCCCCTTCAGATAAGATAGCTTGGTCGAGTAAGATCTGGCTTAAATCACCAAATCGTTCTGAATCGTCTTCTTGCTGAAGGCGCTTCACCAACATATGCTCTGGGTTTAGTTCAAGAATGGGTTTAGACTCAACATGCTTACCAGCTGCCTTTAAGATACGCTCCATTTGCGAGGTCATCTGATCGACATCTGCGACAATACAGGCTGGTGACGTTGTCAAACGCTCTGTTAAGCGTACATCTTTAACCTTATCTTTAAGTGCATTCTTAATACGCTCGACAACCGGTTCAAAAGACTTTGCTTTCTCTTCCAATTCTTCTTTGGATTCAGGATTATCCTTCGATTTCGCAAAGCTTAAATCATCTAAAGAACCTCTCGCTACAGATTGAAAAGTTTTACCTTTATACTCTGTTAAATGAGACATTAACCATTCATCAACACGCTCATAGAGCAAAAAGACTTCAATTTCCTTGGCACGAAAAGCTTCCAGATGTGGACTATGTCGTGCTGCATTGAATGTGTCTGCTGCTAAATAATAAATTTTGGTCTGTCCTTCTGGCATGCGACTAATGTAATCATCTAGGGATACAGTTTGTTCTTCCTTCTCAGCTTTAGTCGATGAAAATCTTAAAAGTTCGGCAATTTGCTCTCGATTTGCAAAATCTTCCGCAGGTCCTTCTTTGATCACCTGTCCAAATTCTTTCCAGAATGTAGAATATTTTTCAGGTTCATCCTGTGATAATGTTTTAAGCATGCTCAGCGTCTTCTTAACAATGCTCGAACGCATGGAATCCATCATCCGATTAGACTGGAGAATTTCACGCGAAACATTCAACGGCAGATCGTTAGAATCTACAATACCACGCATAAATCGAAGGTAATTTGGCAAGAACTGATCGCAATCGTCCATAATAAAAACACGCTGAACATAAAGCTTAAGGCCTCGTGCAGCATCCGCTTGCCACAAATCAAAAGGCGCATGCGACGGAATATAAAGCAGGGTTGTATAGTCTAACTTCCCTTCAACCTTATTATGAACCCAAGTTAAAGGGCCTTCATAGTCATGTGCAATATGTTTATAAAGTTCAGTATATTCCTCTTCCTTAATCTCGCTTTTCGGTAACGTCCAAATTGCGGTTGCACGATTGACGATTTCCTCTTTTGTTTCTGCTTCCTTTTCATTATCCTTATCTTCCATATGAGCATCTTCCACTTTCATGTAAATAGGCAGTGGAATATGATCGGAATATTTTTTTACAATATGTCGTAGACGATGCCCATTGAGAAATTCTTTTTCCTCAGGCTTCAGATGCAATATGACTTCAGTCCCTTTAGATTGCTTCTCAATAGATTGAATCGTATATTCACCTTTACCTTCGGACTCCCATTCAACACCTTCAGAAGACGCTAATCCTGCTCGACGAGTTCTGACGGTCACTTTATCTGCAATAATAAAGCTAGAATAAAATCCTACACCAAATTGACCAATTAAATTGCGGTCTTTAACTTGTTCCGGTGTGAGCGCTTTAATAAATTCTTGAGTACCCGATCGTGCAATTGTTCCTAGATTCTTGATCACTTCTTCTTTAGACATACCAATACCGTTATCCCAAATGGTCACAGTTGCTTTGTCCTTGTCATAGTCTATTCGGATACGCAACTCATCATTTTCTTCAAACAGTGCCGAATTCGAGAGACCTTCGAAACGAAGTTTGTCAGTAGCATCTTGAGCATTGGAGATGAGTTCTCTTAAAAAGATTTCTTTATTGCTATATAAGCTATGCACCATCAAGTGCAATAATTGCTTCACTTCTGCTTCAAAGCCACGGGTTTCTTTCATCATATTTTCAGACATGCAATACACCTATTTACTTTACTAAGTTAAACTGAGTTCCATATTATGATATTTGGGTATTCTAAACTTAAAATTCAAGACAGAATAATACGTGTAGCTACTTCAAAAAATAAGTTTGACAGCTTATCATGTGTTAGGTACCATTCATCCTCTAAGTTAATAAACTACTTATTGGAGTAAAATTATGCAAACAATCAATTCAAGCGCTTTAGCTAATATCTCTGGTGGAAATGCACAGATGACTTGCGAAGAGGCTTTAATGATGCTTATCACAACAGATTTTGATAGCGACTTTGCTTTTGTAAAAGCCTGTACAAAAGCGCAAACACTGAAATTCTTAGGCAATTATGTTGATTTCTTGTATGCTATCAAAGAAGTCAATTAATTGAGGGCACAGGGACTTAAAAAATTGCCAATTTTATCGGACATTTTGGGTCTTTTTTAGCAAATTGACTCAAAATGTCGAATGAATTGATCTCATCACAAATCAACTCGATCTAAAAAAGCTCTCGCTAAAGTTTGACCATCGATATATTCTAATTCACCGCCCAACGGCACACCTTGTGCTAGACGACTTGTACGAATACCACGTTTCTTAGCAAGCTCAGAGATGAAATAAGCCGTCGTTTCGCCTTCGACCGTTGAATTTGTTGCCAAAACAACTTCTTGCAAATAACCTTGATCAAATCTCACAATTAACTTATTCACACCAATCTGCTCAGGACCAACCCCATCAAGGGGCGACAAATAGCCTGATAATACAAAATACAAACCAGCAAAATTCCCAGTATTCTCAATCGCTACCACATCTGCAGGCGAGCCCACAATACAAAGTTGACTGGCATCGCGCTCTGGATCCTGACAAATATTGCAAACAGAATGTTCAGATAAAATCCGGCACCTATCACAATATCCTACATTTTTCAAACAATGTGCTAATGCTTCTATCAGATGAGCTGCGCCCGTTCTATTTTTTTCTAATAGATAAAAGGCCATACGCTGCGCAGATTTAGGACCAACTCCTGGCAAAATGCGCAACGCCCCCATCAGCTCAGTGACCAGAGGACTAAATGCCATTTATTTTGTTCCTGGAATAAGATCCGCTGGCAATCCCATTTGCTTGGTCACAGAAAGCATCTCTTCTTTAATGGCTTTTTGAGCTTCTTGCAAAGCACTATTAGTCGCTGCTGCAATTAACTCGCAGATCACTTCTGGGCTTTCTTTAAACAGATCAGGGCTTGGATCAATTTTTACAACTTGTAATTTTACATTCACATATACTTTAGCTAAACCACCGCCAGCTTTGCCTTCTATCAATTTATCTTTGTTTTTTTCAGCTAAATTTTGATAGGCGCCCGCTAAATTCTCTTGAAATTTTTGAGCATTTTTCATCAAATTTGAAAACATTGACTTCATATCAGTATCATTCGTATCCATATTGTCCTCATTATTTAGTCATTTGGAATAATTTTCTCGATGGTGGCATCAAATGTTTCTATAATCGCTTTTACATTGTGATCGGCGCGCACGGCGGCTTCCACTCGCTCCTGCTTCTGTTGCTTTTTAACTGCCATGATATTAGCAGGTGTGTCCTCCCCGACCTCTCCTATCGAGATGGAAAGTTTAATGGGTTTACCAAGATATTGGCTTAAGGCTTTCTCAATGGTTTCTCGCCTAGCATCATTCAAACAAGCCATTTTAGAGTGTTCTAACAACAAAGAAAGCATTGGATCTTGCCAAGCACTGACCACACAGCTCTGAGCGATCACTTGACTTAAACCGACTAACGGCAATTTTGGCACCATCTCTGACCATGCTTTCTTCAAGTCAAGTTGCTTGGGATTCACGCTTGCAGCTGCCGGCGTAACCACAGGTTGCAGTGGCTGTTGAGGTCTAGGAGCGACTCCTTGAGGTATTTCAGACGGGGCTGCAATTGGCTTGGATTTGGGTGTACTGATAACTGAGGGGGTTGACGGCATACTGATGGCTTCTTTGAGCTTTGGTTTAAAACAAAGCATCCTCAAGAGCATCATTTCAAAGCCTTTCCTTTGCGACGGTGCAAAAACAAAATCTTGTTTACCCTTTAATCCAATCTGATAAAGCAATTGGATTTCTTCTGGTGCAATATTGGAAAGCCATGCTTGCCATTCATTTTCTTCAAGATAATCGGGCTTACGTCCTATCTCAGGTAATGCTTTGGCAAGTGCTAAATCATGAAGCCCTTCCAGCAGGGTATCAATGGCAGCTTCGAAGGCAACCCCTTTACTCTCCATACATTCAACCTGCTCAAACGCTCTGATGGGCTCATGCTGAATGAGAGCTCCTAAAATTGGCCCCACTAAATTTTGATGGCCAAGCCCTAATAATGTTTGAACATCCGCTAATGTAATGATGTTTTCACAAAATGCTAAAGCCTGCTCTAATAAACTCAATGCATCACGAACACTGCCTTTAGCGGCTTTAGCAATTTCAAGTAATGCATTATCTTCAAATTCATGCCGCTCTTCTTTTAAAACAAAAGCTAAATGCGCTTGCATCGCTGCTTCGTTAATAGGCTGCAAATCAAAACGTAAACACCGTGACAAGACAGTCACTGGCAAACGCTCTGGCTCAGTGGTCGCCAGTAAAAATTTAACGTGAGCCGGCGGCTCTTCTAATGTTTTTAAAAGTGCATTGAAACTATGCCCTGATAACATGTGCACTTCGTCAATCAAATAAACTTTAAAGCGACCTTGTACCGGCAAATACTGAACGTTTTCTAACAGTTCCCTGGTATCCTCGACGCGTGTTCGAGATGCGGCATCCACCTCAATTAAATCAACGTAACGACCCGCATCAATGGCTTCACAGGTCTGACATTGCCCACACGGCGTCACTGTGACACCTGTTTCACAATTGAGACATTTAGCTAAAATTCGAGCGATGGTGGTTTTACCGACACCCCGTGTACCGCCAAATAAATAAGCATGGTGGAGTTGGCCTCGCTTAAGGGCATTACTTAAGGCTTGCTTAGCGAAAGGTTGGCCGACTAACATATCAAATGATTTGGGCCGCCATTTACGCGCTAACACTTGATAGGTCACAGACACTTCCTGGCATTAAAAGATAATGCTGATAGTTGTACTCGATTGGAGGCAGCTTTACCAGCCACATTTCGGCACACGAATCAATTACTACCGCTGCTCCCTTCCGGGCCTGACGGGGTTCGCAATCTATCGTTGCGAAAGGACCGATAAAGCCACCATAGGGCTTCATCGACTGAAGCAGTGGGGGATGGTATCAGGGATTAGGGTCGCTCGACAAGCCCCAACCATTCATTAGAAAAGGCACTTCATTTGCTAACGTTTAGAACATTAGACGTGGCCAGAGATACAGAGTGGATAATTTTCATATAAATCAACGTCTTCTAGCCGGCGATCTCAGTGAAGGCGTCCTACCTCATATTGATGGTCTTAAATTGGTTCGGCATATCTTTAGATCAGATTTTGGACTAACAACACTTCAGTTCGGAGTTTTAAAGGGATATATCGTCATCCCGCACAGCGGTCATCACACGAAGTGTGTAGCGTCTGATGCGGGATCCAGACTTTTATCAAATCTCAGCTAATATACCCACAACAGATGATTTTTCGGGTAGGCGCCGAGCGTTCGAGACGCAGGAGTGTACACAAAGTACATGACTGCGGTGAGAATCGCGAAGGCAACAACCCCGAAAATTCAGCTGTGAAGGGTATAATTTGATTGCTGATATTTTTAAAGGCTGAATCGCATAAGCGGCCAATGCCCCGTGAATACTAGATTCCGCATCACACGCTGCGCACTTCGTGCGCTTATCGCTGTGCGGAATGACGTCATTACAAACCAACCCTGCCTTCAAAAACTCCGAACTGAGGTTCCTATAGAGTTTTTGTGGTTCTTAAAATCGTTTAACAAAGAAACCCTCTCCGTGATTGGACAAAATAATTTTGATATACCCTTCACACCTGAATTTTCGGGGTTGTTGCCTTCGCGATTCTCACCGCAGTCATGTACCTTGTGCACACTCCTGCGTCTCGAACGCTCGGCGCCTACCCGAAAAATCATCTGTTGTGGGTATGCGAATTAAAGACATCACGCTACAAGATTTCTTGATCAATCCCTTCTAGGCCCTGCGCCAAGGTATACGGTGGCTGCCAGTTTAAATGATTAGCTGCGTGGCTGATATCAACTTGTAGGGATTGAAGCAGCTTTGCAACAGCATCTTGCTTTTTAAACAGTATACCCGCCAAATGCAATAAAACGGTTGGACAGGGGACTAATCTAGGCGACAATCCTTCAGCCGCAGCAACGGCACGAATCAATTCTGGTGTTGAAAGATCAACACCATCTGATATCAAAAAGGTTTCCCTCACCGCACCAGGATGCTTCAAACAAAGCTCAATGAAGTGGCTTAAATTACGAAGGCTCAAAAAACTACGCTGATTCCGAATCGATTTCAAGGGCAAGTAAATACCTCTCTGCAAAGCTTTTAAAACTAAATCTAGATTGCCTTTCATATTCGGGCCATACATCAAAGGAGGACGAATAATCACCCAATTTAAATCAGGAATTGAACGAATCGCTTCTTCAGCCGCCCACTTAGATTCACCATATAAATCGCTAGGGAACGGCTTATCCTGAACGGAAAATGGTTTCGATTCTGTATATTCGCCGTGCACTTTGACAGAGCTTAAGAAGATGAAACGCTTCACGCCAACTTTTTGTGAAGCAAGCGCTAGTTTCTCAGTAGCATGCACATTCACATCCCACAAGCGAGCTTTTTGATTTTCAACATTAGGCACATGCGCCAAAGCAGCACAATGAATGACACTGTCCACATCTTCTAAATAAGTAGACCAATCACAATTCACAATGTCTGGGATGATTTTAATATTAACGTTAGATAAGTTAGGCAGAGTTTCAGGGGGGTTCCTAACCAAAGCAACAATAGGGTAACCTTGCTCACTCAAATAGTGGATTAGATATTGACCCACAAAACCGGTTGCACCGGTGATTAATATGTTGGCTGGCATGATTTGCTTGAGTATTGTGCTGTTCTAGATTTTAGTTTGGCAAAGATAAAGGGGAGCCAAGCCGACGGCAATTGATGCTTTTGAAGTGATTTTAAAATCACGTAGTTTTGATACACAATATTTTTAAGACTATTATTTGAAACCCCCCCCATTCTCATCCGAACCAGCACTTCGTCAATATGTCGCGTATTTATTTTACCCACTTCTAAAAAACGCATCATCAATTCAACGTCGTTCGCAATCGGCAAAGAGATATCAAATCCCCCCAGACGATCGTAGATAGCCTTTTTAACATAAAATGTAGGATGAGGCGGACACCACCCCTTAGAAAACAACCCAGTCTGGAAAGAACTTGCACGCCAGAATCTGACAATCTTTTCCAAATTCTCTTTAGAAACATAAATCAGATTCCCAAAGACTGCATCGGTAGTTGCCTCACTGAATCCACCAGCAATTGTTGAAAGGCTCGTTTTATCATAGTAAATATCATCAGAATTCAAGAAACCAATGATATCACCCGATGCTATTCGAATTCCTTTATTCATGGCATCGTAGATCCCTCGGTCACGCTCACTGACTAGCACATCAAATTCTGATCGATGTTGCTCCAATAACATAAGGGTGCCATCTTTGGATTCACCATCGATGATAATGTGCTCACGATTTAGATAATCTTGCGATTGAACCGATCGAATCGTGTCTAAAATCGTCTGCTGACTATTATAGCAAACGGTGATTATGCTAATTTTAGGTTGTGATACCATGAAATTTGCTCTTGAATGATACGTTCTATATAAAATCGCTCTGCATATCGTGCGGCTCGCTCCGATAAAGCAGTATAATCTGAATAATGCTCAGCGTCGATAATGAGCTGCTTAAGCTCATTTGGCTCACCGCGAAAACCGGTTTGACCAGGTATTATAAATTCTAATCGAGTCCCTCGATTCAAACCAATCACAGGAGTGCCTTGTGCCATGGCTTCAATCATGGTTAATCCGAAGGTTTCAACGGCTTGAGCTGGATGAATTAAGTACTTCACCTTTCCCATCCAATCTATAGTCTCATTATGCGATAACTGCCCTAAAAAAGTCACCTTCGGATGCTGATATGACGCATAAGTTCCTTGAGGCCCGCCAATCACCCAAAGCGGATAATCCAGATCTTTCCAAATCGCAAGCAGATCATCAATCCCTTTTGCTTTCTCCAAGCGCCCAACATATAAAAATCCAGCTCGCTCACGCTTCACCTTCGACCGAGGGTACTCAATGCCATTTGGTTTCACAACGATTCGACCAGCAGGCAATCCGAGCTGGATTAACAAGTTTTTCTGAAATTCAGTGAGCGCAAAATAAAAATCAATGGCATCAAAATAATGCTTTTGGCGATACCATCCAAAAGCTAATGCAGCAACCGCACTTTGCATTTTAGATTGACGGTAACATCCATGCCTGACCCCAGGCCACATAAATTTCCGATTCACACAATCTAAGCACCAAGGCTTATCTTCTCGATAAAGGAGGCCCGACAAACACCAATTCCGATAATTGTGAAGGGTATGGATTACTTTTGCACCTGCTTTTTTAGCACTTTCAAAAATCAACGGGGTCAATAATGGAAAAAAATTATGAACATGGACAATATTAATCGCATGTTGCTTTACCAGCTGAGCAATCCTTGTGGCATGCGATTCATCGCCCCAAATCGAACGCATGAGTTTGATAGGATGAATGTCATCATTACGCACATGGTACTGAAAAACAGATTCCTCACCTAAAGCAGCCTGTAAACCTTTGATCTCTCGATGAACAACCAGATCTTCCCCCCCAATCATTTTAGATTGGTAGAAATTATGAACCACAAGCACTTTCATGTCAGGATGCCCTCACCTTTTTTATAATGTTATAGTCTCCGAACAATTTCGCTAATTCACTGTTCGCAAACCTACCAGAAGTGTTCGGTTGTGATTAATGGATTTTGAACTGGTAGAAGGCTAATTGTTTCGCTCACAATGAGACTTTGTTCTCCTCTTACATCAATAATGTCTGTCAAATTCAAAGAGCTTTGAGGTCTGGGCGCACCATTAACTATATCTTTCAAAATATTCACATCCCAAGCTGTATTGTCTGGAAAAATGACTTGTTGCACGGGATTAAATTCGCCAAAAGGATCATTGTTATGAAAAAAATGACTAATAGTAATTTTATCGGCAGTGTTTTTGATGGCTAAAACTAGATCAATCCCTGACTGAGAAATTAAAACATCTGATGGGAAAATTCCTTCTTTAAATTTTAGCGTATTTTGCTTGGTTGTTTCTTTGAGGTAATGATCGTGTGCAATTTTATCCTGACCATCCCCTAGACCAAAAAGATAAGTATCGTTGCCGAGCCCCCCTTCAAGGATGTCATTACCAGCACCGCCATCTAAAATATCATCACCCTCTTCGCCATACAGCCTGTCATCGCCATTACCACCATACAAAGTATCGCTCCCATCACGACCATACAGTACATCATTTCCTTCTTTACCAGTGATCAAATCATCATATTTTGTGCCCTTGATATAATCTTCAGAACAACTTCCCGATAGAACTTTTGAGACGATAAAATTAATATCCCAAATTGTATCGTCTGGAAAAATGACTTGTTGCACAGGATTAAATTCGCCATATGGATCGTCATCATAGAAAAAATCACTAACAGTAATTCTATCGGGACTATTTTTAATGGCCAAAATTAAATCAGTCCTTGACTGAGAAATTAAAATATCTGATGCGAAAATACCTTCTTTAAATTTTAGCGTATTTTGCTTTTTTGTTTCTTTGAGGTAATGATCATGTGCAATTTTATCCTGACCATCCCCTAGACCAAAAAGATAGGTATCGTTGCCGAGCCCCCCTTCAAGGATGTCATTACCAGGACCACCATCTAAAATATCATCACCCTTTTCGCCATACAGCCTGTCATCGCCATTACCACCAAAAAGGAGATCATCCCCATCTTTTCCGTAAAGAATGTTATCCTTATTGGTTCCAACAATAAAGTCAGAATCAGCTTCTCCAGAAACACTCGCTGCATTAGTTGAAGCAAATTCGATAGACCATAAGCTCAGCTTTTCTTTGAATGCTCCCATTTCCGCAATATTTGAAATTTGAGAGACTATAAAATCTATAGGTTTCCATCCAAAATTTTTTAAATTATGTTCTCCAACTGAGCTAACAAATTCGAGCAAATCAACAGCTCCATCTTTTGGATTATCGACGATTGCTTGCTTAAAAGCTTTCTCAACCTCTGAAAAATCAAATTTGATTACTTCACTCTCATTAATAATCTCTATTTTATCAAGATATGATTTTAGCCTTGTTTGTGTGAGGAGTGATTCGTATATATAGGATTTAAAATAATCATACGACAATGAAATAAAATTTATCTGGTCAGAGCTAAGATTAACATTAATGTGTTTTGTATCGCTCTCTAAGGGTTTAAATCGTACTTTCCCAAAAGGACCAAAATAAGTGAATCCCATCAAAGATTCAACTATACCCAATTTTCTTATAAATTCATGTTGCTCAGGCGATGTAACTTTCATTCGGTTAAGATGGTAAGAAATAGTTGCATCGTTGCTGGAGAGAAGTTCAACCTGGATTTTCAGCGATTTTAGCTCTGAGGTTTTTGCCCATTCTTCTATCAGCTCGTCAAGCAATTCAATTTGTGATTCTCGTGTTGTACAATCACTATATTGCTTTACGATTTGAAGCAATTTAGGGGATAGCGTCATAGCCTCCCTAAGATCTCGAATCTGTCCTGAACCTCTTAAATTCGG
This sequence comes from Gammaproteobacteria bacterium, assembly GCA_046348545.1. Lineage (GTDB taxonomy): Bacteria > Pseudomonadota > Gammaproteobacteria > Berkiellales > Berkiellaceae > JAXMEB01. Next base: position 174,372 of record JAXMEB010000003.1, on the reverse strand, counting down.
AAGCTGAAGAGCTTCATATGAAACAGGGAAACGTTCAGTAAATTCGCGATGAAATGAATTAGTCACCAACTCCAAGTTGGCTATTGCACCATTCGCCTCACCAGCAAGATGTGTTGTGCCGTCAAATCTCGTGTATGCTCCTTTAGCCGTTTGGAAATTGCCATCTCCTAAATTAATGTTCACAAGAGCATGTTTAAGATTGATAGCAAGAATTTGATTTTCTGTAAGAGATGTTAGTTCGTGTGGCTGGCTTATTCCGTCTTGGTTTAAATCTCGCCAAACTCGAAGTCTAGCGTATATGTTATCAGCATCTGTGATCTTGCCATCTTTGTTTTGATCATAATCAGCCAAAGCATCGAAACCATCTTTAGCAAACTGCCCATTACTTTTTATCGTATCAACGCCAAAAAGTTCGCGACCTGAATCAATTTTCCCATTTGAGTTTCGATCGAGCACAAGCCACCCATCATCAGGTTTAAGCCAGCCTGTGCCTGTTTTAATGCCATCACCGTCATGATCAAACAGAATCGGTGTTTCAACATAAGCGCTGATACTTTCTATTCCATCATTGTCCAGATCTAAAGCAAGTGGATCCTGACGCGGGGGGTTGGCGGCTCTAAGTGCTAGAACTATCCCACGATAATCTAAACCAACTACCTTTTGATAACTTAGGTTTTGAATATCTGTACCCACAAGTCCATTTGCTCTATCTATAGTAGTTGTATAATCGTTGCCATATGCTTGCTCCCAAGCAAATTCATCACAACACTGGCGAGTATCATTAGATGGATCAACAATAAGATTACCTTGCACTAAGGACTCATAGACTTTGGAGGCGATTTCATCGAGAGTTTTTGAATCTTTTCCAATACTTCTTCCAACAGCATTATTCCATTTATCCATATTCTTTTCGTACAAGGGCTGTTGATGAGTAAGATCACCTCGTAGTTCATTTAGGTCGCCAAAAATTTTAGCGATAAATGTTCCATATTCGTACGCCATAGCTCCGCTTGCATATGCATGCCTAAAAGCATCCCATGAACCATTGTGCTTGGTTTTGGGGTCGAGATCGTATTTAGTGGCATATTCATTCGCTTCAGCCATGTACCGTTTATATAAACTACTATAATTCACTTGACTCTCCAAATAATAGGAATATTCTGCCTTTTATTTCCGTTTTCATAACAACAGCCTGATCAATAGATATACAACTCGCTTTCGCTGGCTTCATGTCTTTTAATAGTTTTCCGTCATATGGCAACTGCGTTTCATGTGGCGACAAGATATCTAATTTCTGTGATCTTTTGAAAGTAGATATTGATATTTTGTCTTGGTCCAAGTAAATAAGTGACCATCGGTCTTCATCTGAAAAATATTTTATATTTTCTAAGTATGAATTGATTTTTTTACTAAAAGGTACTTCAATGGAAAGAGTTTCTTGATAAGGATACAGCACACAAAGAGTGCCATTTTTTTTCTCTAGTAGATCGCTTAACTTTATCACGTGATCAACCTCAACATTCTGAAGCTTACTTTTCTCGATAAATTGTTCATTTTCTCCTGATTGACAATTTATGAGGATAAGGCCTGATATCATGAGGGCAGTGATATAAAAAATTCTTATCACTTTAAGTATAAACATGTTAAATCTCCAATCTATTTAAACTAAGAAGATGAATCACGATCACATATAATCGTATTATTTTCCTGAATCATGGCCGTGAATAAACGTCCGTTTTCAGCGGTATTATAAAGGTGGCAGGATAACTCAATATCTTGAATCGTATCAATCTTTTCAATTAACACTTCGAGTATCTGAGGGTTTTGTATACTCAACTTTTGATAATAGGAACCATGCAATTTTCTCAGATTTGACAGAATAGTAAATTTCGGCTCGTAAGGCGGGAGCTTTATTGATTTATTTGAAATAACTTCATGGTTGACACGGATCTCTTTGATAATAATTGGATTTTGATTCCTATTTTGAATATCCAATGAGTAAATGGCAGAATCACAACCATTTACTGATACACTGAGGGATAACGATAAAAAAAAGTGAATACCTATTCTAAGAAAATCAGTACGCACAACAACCTCCGTGTACCAATATAAAATTTAACTTCTTTGCAAGGGTTAAAATAGAAAGGCATGTTAACGTGCAGTATCTACCACGTCAAATATCCCCACCTGTATGAGATTCAACAAACTATAATCGATCAAGCATTCGGCTCACTAGCGCTCAAAAGCTCCTCATACTGCGTAATCTGATGTTCTCGGAATATCTTGAAATCAAGATCTTCTGCGTTTTGTTTCAGCTCAGCATAATTACACTTTAAATCTCGCATCTTTTTCAACAAGTCATTGGCAGAGTAGGGATCGAAAAGATAACCACATCGATACGTGGTCACCCATTCACGGCATCCCACCTTATCAGAGAGTAGAACTGGTAAACCATGATAGAGCGCTTCCTCAACGACCAGGCCCCAGGGTTCGCGAAGTGATGGCAGAATAAGCGCATCATGTTGTTGAAAAACCACATTGAGCTCGTGGTTAGGCACATGTGATTGAAATATGATCATAGGGCCTGCAATGGCACGTAGTCTATCCAGTTCAGGCCCATTGCCAACTAATGTCAAACTAGCTTCCCGTTGTGTATTAAAAGCATTAATCAAACAATCTAAATTTTTTTCTGCAGATAATCGTCCTAGATATAAGTATCGATTTTGAAAACCTATAGATCGCGGCAAAATTGGCATTTGATTCATCAAGCCCACCCCCCCAGTCAACCAAACCATGCCTTGATATCCCAACGTTTTTAGCAAAGCTTGATGAGGATCTCCCGATGCCAACACACCGTCTATTCGAGATAGAAAAGCTTTTTTAATCCAAGCAACCAAGCCTGTGGTTTTGCTCTCTCCAATCCCTGATTCTAATGCTAAGAGAAGCTTTCGCTTCGGTTGAAACAACCAAGTCATCCAATATTCCGGTAAATCCCATCCACCCAAAATGATTTTTTTAAATTCCAAACCGTTTAACACCTGAATCAGCCGCAGCATACTTTTGATGCCCACCCGTGCTTCATAGCTGCGGTCATTCAAAAAGCAATGAGGAAACTCGATCGTTTGTCCACTAAAATCATCAGTTCGAATTTGAGAGCCGCGCCCAATAAAAATAACAAAAATTTTTTTTCTTTCGGCAATGGCCTGATATAAATTAGTTTTATAAAATGCAGGTAAATTTGTAATAAAAACAGCGTCAAACATTTTTATTTAACTCTCAAAATCATCAGAGTATGGCAACCAACCAAAATAATTGGCCACTCTGCGGCTATCTCTAGCCGCATTCAAAAAAATTCGTTACACTTCTCGGATCATTCTTCTTGGAGCCCATGATTAAGTGAGCTATGTTTTAGGGATATCTGCATATTATCATGACAGCGCTGCTGCGCTTGTTAAAGACGGCCACATCATAGCATCGGCGCAAGAAGAGCGTTTCACTCGTAAAAAACATGATCCCAATTTCCCCGCTCATGCTATCTGTTATTGCTTACAAAGCGCCGGTATCGATTTGACAGCGGTAGATTATGTCACTTTTTACGATAAACCCCTGCTTAAATTTGAGCGTTTGCTAGAAACCTACCTTTTTAATGCGCCTAAAGGCTGGCGGTCTTTTTGCCAAGCCATGCCTATTTGGCTTAAAGAGAAATTATTTTTAAAGCACACCTTAAAAGAAGAGCTCTCAAAATTGTTTGGACTCAGGATTAAAGACTTACCGAAATTGCTCTTTACTGAACACCATGAATCTCATGCAGCCTCTGCTTTTTATCCCAGCCCATTTAAAGAGGCTGCGGTACTTTGTCTGGATGGCGTGGGGGAATGGGCAACGACATCTGCTTGGATGGGACAAGATACTTTAACACCTATCTGGCAACTTAATTTCCCACATTCATTAGGGCTGCTTTATTCTGCATTTACCTATTACACAGGATTTAAAGTTAACTCTGGTGAATATAAGTTAATGGGCTTGGCCCCCTATGGTCAACCAAAATATGTGCAAACCATTTACGATCATCTGATCGATGTGAAATCAGATGGCACATTCAGGCTCAATATGGACTACTTTAGTTATCCAACAGGGCTGACTATGACCAGCGAACGATTTCATGCTTTATTTGGGGGACCCCCTAGAAAACCGGAGTCTGAAGTCACTCAAAAAGATATGGACTTAGCACGCTCGATACAAGCGGTGACCGAAGAAATTCTTCTGAAGCTAGGGCAGACGATTGCCACTGAAACCAAAGCCGATTATCTCTGTTTAGCCGGTGGTGTTGCTTTGAATTGCGTTGCCAACGGGAAGCTTTTACGCTCTGGTATTTTCAAAGATATTTGGATTCAACCGGCAGCAGGCGATGCTGGCGGTGCATTGGGGGCCGCTCTGGCAACTTCACATAATTATTTAAAGCATCCTCGCGATATTCAAAAACAAGATAATATGCAAGGCGCATATTTAGGGCCCAGCTACGATCAAAAAGAAATTAATGAATATCTGAACTCTTTACAAGTCCCCTACCATGTATTGAGTGATACCGCGCTCTATGAAAAAGTCAGTTCGTTACTCGCGGATGGCAATGTCATTGGGTGGTTCCAAGGGCGAATGGAATTTGGGCCTCGTGCATTAGGCGGACGCTCTATTATCGGTGATCCCAGGAATCCCAAGATGCAGAGCGTCATGAATCTGAAGATTAAATACCGAGAGTCATTCAGACCATTTGCGCCTGCTGTACGAGCTGAAACAGTTTCCGAGTGGTTTGAAATTGAAAACCCGAGTCCTTATATGCTGTTAGTTGCAGATGTGCACGGCAATAAACAACGCAAATTAACGGAAGATGAACAAAAACTCTTTGGTATTGACAAACTGAACACTCAGCGCTCTGATATCCCTGCTGTCACTCACGTGGATTATTCGGCGCGTATTCAAACCGTACACGAAAGAACAAATCCTCGTTTCTATGCGCTGATCAAAGCTTTTGAGGAAAAAACAGGCTGCTCTGTATTAATTAATACCTCTTTCAACGTACGTGGGGAACCGATTGTTTGTAGTATTGGTGATGCTTACCGTTGCTTCATGCGCACTGAAATGGATTATCTGATTATAGAAAATGCGCTAATCTGTAAAGCAGAGCAACCAACTTGGCAAGAAGCACATGATTGGCGTAAAGAATTTGTACTGGATTAGCTTATGCACAAAACAAAATTAATTTTAACACCACGATTGCTCCGAAATTTTGGCTTGAGCACAGGTGGCATTTTTATCGCTCTCTTTGGCATCATGATTCCTTATATTGCGGAGCACACGTGGCCACTGTGGCCTTGGGCAATTGGTTTAACGCTATCCATCATTGCGATTACCAAGCCCAGTGCTTTAAAAAAAGTTTACATTATCTGGATGAAAGTGGGTGAAACACTAGGTCGAATCAATACTTTTATCCTCCTAACCCTTATTTATGCGATCTTATTCGCACCAGTTGGATTAATCACACGACTTTTAAAACGTGACCCACTGGCATATCGATATGAACCAAACTTAAAAACATATCGCATCAAACTTCAACCTCGTGATGCGAGTCATATGGAGAGGCCTTTTTAATATGATCGAGTTCTTCCAAGATTTATGGCAATTTATGCGCATTCGAAAAAAATTCTGGCTAGCACCTATTTTAGGGCTATTGCTGCTACTGGGAACCTTGATGGTCTTAACACAAGGCTCAGCAGTTGCACCTTTTATTTATACATTATTCTAAACAGTGAAGAATGGATTTGAAAAACACCCTCTTTTAACGGGGGTGTTGATTGCTATCTTTGCTATCGCTTTTCTATTGGTTGCTTTTGAAGGCCTCGCACGATATGGCTTGGGTCTCGGTCGAGTCGTTGTTTACGATGCACACCCCATCTATGGCTTTAGACCAAAACCCAATCAATCAGTTACACGTCTAGACCACACCGTTACCTTGAATGAGGATGGCTTAAGAGCGCACCCTGATTGGGCGATAACTCCTTTTCAAAAACGCATTCTTTTTCTAGGAGATTCGGTCACTTATGGCGGGAGTTATATTAATAATGACAAACTTTTCTCGCGGCATGCAGCTCAAGCACTTGATTTAATAGATGGTAATGCCGCTGTGAATGCTTGGGGTGTCCTTAATATCCATGCACTCATCACTGAAATGCCTTTCTTACCCGCAACAACTTATGTCACCGTATTACCCGAAGGCGATTTTTACAGAGGCCTTAACCGGATTGGTGGGCAACCTTTTTGGACTAAGCAGCCTCAATTCGCGCTCGAAGAGATCATCTATTATGGTCTTTATAAACTAAATCTCAGAATGAATGGCTTCTTAAACCCTCAAACATTACCCCTTCAAGAACAGCATCAAATTGTTAACGTAGCTGTTCGATACCTAAAAGAAATGGATGTATTTATCAAATCAAAAGGGTATCAACATGTTATTTTTATCACGCCGAGTTTAGATCAGGCCAAACATAAAGCGCCTCTCGATAAGCTGGTTCAAGATGCTCTATCTAGTACTGCACTCGAAGTCTACTATCTTATAGATGACGTCCAAAAACAGGACGAGATTGATAGTTTGTTTTATGACTCCATTCATCTTACTGAAAAAGGGCATACTGTTTGGGGAGAGTTAATTAGCAACCAGCTGATTCAGAAACTGATTGCTAATACTTGAGCTGTTCTACTAGGGTTTTGGATATTCCCGTGAACTTGATTCATTACTTTTCGTGGATAAGGTGTTTATTGAGATATCTCTGAGACGGTGATAATCAATCGTTAACCCGCTATCTCCACTCTCAACTTGTCCAGAAATAGAGAAAGACTTTTGAGTTTCAGGCATGTACTCCTCTAAAAGCGACAAACTGTCTCTATCGTTTATTAAAATATGTTCTTGAAGAATCCTCAAAACTTGATCGCAACCACATTTAAAAGCAATATCAAAAGAACTCTGTCCTAATTTATCACGCTGTAATGGATCTAATCCTAATGCTAACAGGGTTCGCACCATATTAATATTCATCGGTTTCGAAGCAGCATAGTGCAATGCAGTTGTACCACCAATACCTTGTGCATTCACATCACTCAATGGTAACAAACGTTGAAAAAAATTCTCATCTCCCATGACAGCCGCATAAAGTAGTGCAGATTTGCCATATTCATCACACTGTTGAACAACGTCTCGATCATTTATTAAAACATTCAATTCTGGAACATCTCTCAACTTAGGCATATACGCCGCCCAATGAAGATAAGTCCGACCGAAAGGATCCTGCGTTTCAGCATCTGAAAATAAAGAATAGGCCATCACATCAAGTGCTGTTTGACCACGTGCATCTTGCGACTCAAGGTCAACACCTTGATTATGCAGTAAATCAAAGATAGGTTTTCTGGATGCCGAAAATTCCTCAACTGAAGTATTGGGATTTTGCCTAAATGCAGTGACATGAGCTAATGTCTTGCCGGATAAATTAGGATGTAAATTAACCCCTTTGTCTATTAAAAACTTTAAGCTTTGTAATTGGCCGAAATAACAGGCATTTACAACAGGTGACCAACCTTGGTCGTGGCTAACATCCCAGTTAAAACGAGGAAAACGCTCTGCCAAATAAGCCATTGTTATGACATTCCCTCTACCTGCCAAATAGTGTGCTGGTGTAAAGCCTACATAATCAACGCCTGGGTAGAAATCTGGATTTGTATCGAAAAATTGCTTCACTTGCTGAAGTACTTTTTCATGATCAGTCAAACTATGATCTTCTCGATTCTTCTGAATCTGAGCCGCTTTACAAATTGCAAAAAATTCCCTTTGCAAGGCTACATCTTTTCTTTGTTTATCACTTGCATTGAGATACATTGCGGCTAAACTTTCACTTAGCATATTAACTCCCTTTATAATGATGGTAAATCGCCACATTATCTTATACTTTATTAATATAATTTCAAAATTCACATTATGTTTTTGTAATTAGCGTTTTAGGAAACTTGCCTAACAGATGTATTTACTGCTGTCATCTGATCTATATTGTAACATTTTGTTTAGACTGTTAAATTTAGATTCTATGGCACGCATATTCAAAAATATCATACTTCGAAATGAAATACCGATTTCCTCGATATTTCAGAGAACAACCAACCTGTTACTGTTATTGTTTACCTGCTTAATATGCCTTGGGATCGGTGAGATAACGCTGAGGATCGCAACGCCTGATTGGCTGAATTATCGAATATGCATGATCAAAATAAGCGGACAAATGCAATTTGGAAGTGATGCGGGATCAACAGCTGAATTCCAAGACGGTCAATTCTATCGGTTTACACCGCATAGCGAATTCCCAATCACACACCCTGAGTATCAGAATCAAGTGCATATTGATGAATGGGGTGCTAGACAGGTTCCAACTCATCACTTAATGAACGACGCGACAATGATGCCAGTCTACGGTGATTCGTTTACATTCGGAATAGGCGTTGAAGATTATGAAACGTTTGTATCTCATCTATCTAAAAATTCAAACCAACGATGGTTAAATTTGGGTGTACCCGGCAGTGCTATTCATAATCATCTAGACATACTAACATTACGACATCACGAACTTGGAAATCCTAAAAAAGTCATTTTTGCATTTTTTTTAGGCAATGATTTTGCTGATCTCATTAATGCTTATGAAAAAAAAACAAGCAATGGAACTCAAGTTCATTCTGAAATGAACGATGGTATTTTCAATAAAATAAATGCCATCTTTTATCAAACCTCTATCTTTAAAAATTCTTATTTCCTACAATACATTAGATCCATGATCGTCTCTTTGATGAATAAAAATACGTTAACATTTTCAAATCCCATATTTAAAATCATCGAAAATAATATGGAATATACTCGAATCGCCCAAAGTGCACTATTTGATCAACTTGATAGATTATTAGAATTAAAAGAACAATATCATTTTGATCCTTTAATTATAATGATCCCTGATCGCTATCAGCTCGATGAAAAAACCAGAAATTTTCAAGCTAAACTATATGGGTTGCGACCTGAATCACTATCCCCTTATCTTCCTAATGAGCTATTAATTAATGCTCTAAATGAACGCTCAATACCTTACATCGATGCTTCATCATGTCTATCTCAGTATACGAATGAGAAACTCTACTATATACACGACGATCACTTTACAGCTCAAGGACAGCATCGATTTGCAGATTGCATTCAGCCATTACTTAGCGTCTCAGCAGATTAATTTTGGCAGATCGCAAAGCAAGGCTCGCAAGAACTCAGTTACGAAGAGGATGTCATTGCTTTTTTGCAAAATAGTTATGATGATTCAGATGCGTAATGCGAAATCCATATGTTTGTAAAATTTGCTTCACCGCTTTCAGATTAGCATCAAAGCATTCAAACAAAATCCCTGCAATAGGATAGGTGCTTAGAAACTCTTTTGCCCCCTGCAAAACTTGCGCTTCAGCGCCTTCAACATCAATTTTCAGCAGATACTCCACATTTTTGTGGACGAGAAAATGTGTATTAGCAAAATCATCAAGCGTCGTTGCTGTGACAACAATCCCATTCATAGCTGAATCTGTTAACCGATTCGTTGGCGCACCGTAAGCGCCTTCATTTTTAAAATAGCGTGTACCCTTTTTTTGACATAGTGCAACTCTAAAAACATGCTGAAGAGAAAGGTGATTGAGCAAAAAATTCATCTGACATCGTTGAAAGGCAGCGGGATGTGGCTCAAATGCATAAATAGCATGCGCCTTGTCAGAGAGTAAGGCTGAGTAACTCCCCATATTAGCCCCAATATCAAGAAAAATAGTTTTCTCTTTATTTGAATGTTGTCGCAGCCAACCAATTTCTTTACGATCTGGTAAGCCTGAGTATACAAATGCTGATGAAATAGGACAATTAGGATATAAAAAAATATGAGCACCATTGGGTAGGCGATGACTGATAATGCCTTGCGTCAAGCGTTTGTAGATCTGATGCCAAATGGCGAGTAATAGCCGTTTGGGTATCTCATACCAGCGATTCTCTTGCGTAATATATTTTAGGATTTGAACTGAGTCAAACGTAACGCTCATGTTCGAACTCCAAGATACTCTCTCATGCTGGCCTTGAAGCGTGTCCATTTATCAATACATTTTAATAGCAACGGTGTCGCAACCTGATGTTTTAACTTAATCGCATGATATTCATCAAAAATTTGTTGCAATCGCCCTGTCCCAACACCACCTGCGCGCCAAGCTGCAACAAGCAGATCTTTCGTCATGACTTTTGGAAAATCATGATAAGCTCGAAGTAATAATTCATAATCCATCGCAAATTTACAGGCCACATCAAAACCACCAAACTTCCCAAAAAAACGACGATGCGTAAACAATCCTTGGTGGGGTAAAGACATTTTGAACAGCAAGCTTTTTTTATCAAACTCGACGCCAAATCGCTTGGGAGCTATCCACAGTGGTTGATTATCTTCAGTGACTCGTTGCACTTTACCGCAAACCAAATCAACCTCTGATGGATTGACATCATCCATTAACTTCGCTATCACATCAGGCTGTATAAAATAGTCACCAGCCCCTTGAAAGTTAATATAATCACCTGTCGCTAGTTTTAAACCTTTATTAAAAGCATCGGCAATTCCTGCGTCCTGGCCGCTAATCCATCTGCTAACGATTGAAGATTTTTCTATTAATTCAATCGTGCCGTCGGTTGACCCACCATCGATAATGACATATTCCAGGTTTGGGTAGTTCAACTGCTGAATTGATTCTATTGTACGCTGTAGCCCTGCTTTTTCATTCAAAACCGTCGTAATAATTGTGACGCTAGGTAACGCCATATTCGCGCTCCCTGTTCAGCATTCCGCTATATTTCCTAAGATACCAAGCAATAGTTTGTTCCAAGCCAGCTTCAAAGGACGTCTGTGATATCCACTTTAATTGATTTCTGATTTTTGACACATCCAAAGCATAACGAAAATCATGCCCTAATCTGTCATCCACTGACTGAATGAGTGATTCCGGTCTTTTGAGCACTTTACAAATTGTCTTTGCTAAATCAATATTTCGCCATTCACAGTTTGACCCAATATTGTACACTTCACCAGATTGCCCATTTTGGAAAACAAGATCAATTGCATGACAATGATCTGTCACATACAACCAATCGCGCGTATTTTGACCACTCCCGTAAATTGGAATAGGCTTATTTTGAATCGCGTTGCGGATAATCGTTGGGATTAGCTTCTCATCATGCTGATGGGGACCATAATTATTGGTGCATCGTGTGATGGTGAGATTCATACCATAAGTGTGATAATAGCTTCTCACTAATAAATCACTGCTTGCTTTACTGGCACTGTAAGGTGAATTAGGCTTAAGCGGCGATTCCTCTGTAAAATAGCCGGTATCTCCTAAGGAGCCATACACTTCATCCGTAGAGACATGCAAAAATCGATAAGGCTTTTTCCAAGAGCGCCTGGCTTGCTCAAGTAACACTTGTGTACCCAGGACATTCGTCTGAACAAAAATACCGGGTCCCTGAATGGAGTTATCAACATGCGATTCTGCGGCAAAATGAATCACGCCCTCTGGTGAATAGGTCCTAAAGAGATCCTTAACTAAACCTGCATCTGCAATATCGCCCTTCACAAATCGATATCGAGGACTATGAGCGATACTTTCCAAATATCCCAAATTTGCAGCATAAGTTAACTTATCTAAATTGATAATGGTATAATTTGGATATGCGCGATGTAAATGAAGAATAAAATGACTCCCAATAAAACCTGCACCCCCTGTCACTAGAATATTAGGCATGTTTCTCTCGCTTAATCATATCCATCAAATACTGCCCATATTGTGAATGTCGCACCTCATGCGCTAGCTGAGATAACTGCTCGAGACTAATCAAGCCTTTTCTATAAGCAATTTCTTCAAGACAGGCGATTTTTAAGCCTTGCCTGGCTTCTATGACCTGCACAAAATGACTGGCCTCATAAAGACTTTCATGTGTGCCCGTATCTAACCACGCCATACCACGACCTAATACTTCAACATTCAATTTACCGAGTTTTAGATATTCTTGGTTCACATCGGTGATTTCAAGTTCACCTCGAGCGGACGGGCTTAAGTCTTTAGCAATACTGACCACGTTGTTGTCGTAAAAATATAGTCCCGTCACCGCATAATTCGAAGGCGGTGATTTGGGTTTCTCTGCAAGTGATACGGCCTTTCCAGTGTTATCTAACTCAACAACGCCATACCGAGCCGGATCTTTAACCCAATAAGCAAGGATCGTTGCCCCTTCCGCCTGGTGCGTTAAACGCTCCAATTGGCTCGGAAGGCTATCACCATAAAAAATATTGTCCCCTAACATCAAACAAACTGAATCAGAAGCAATAAATGACTCACCTACCCTAAAGGCATCCGCTATCCCCTTCGGTTCCTCTTGAATTGCATATTCGATATGAAGCCCCAGTTTCTCTCCCGTTCCAAATAATCGCTGAAATTGAGGTAAGTGATTCCGGGTTGATATCATTAAAATATCTCGAATACCTGCCAACATCAGGATTGATAAAGAATAGTAGATCATCGGTTTATCATAGATAGGCAGGAGTTGCTTAGATGTTAAACTGGTCAAAGGATATAAACGAGTCCCCTGACCACCTGCTAATAAAATGCCTTTCATGATTCAAACTCATTAATACGCTTAGCCACGTATTCTATCTCTTCTGTTCTGTGACCAAAAGAGATTGGCAAACTCAGTGTTGTAGTATGCCATTCGTCACTCACTGGGTACTCTCCAACAAATTGTCCTTCATACGCTGCTTGTCGATATGGTGGGGTAGGATAATGGATTGCCGTACCAATCCCTCGCTCTAACAAATACTTTTGCAGTGCATCGCGCTTTGAATGTCTGATGCTAAAGATATGATAAACAGAAAGCGCGTCTTGTCTTTTGGGTGAAACCAGCCATTCAGGTCTTAAAATTTTGTAATAGATGTCAGCTAGATGACGCTTATGTTCCGTGATTTTGACTAAGTGTTGCAATTTGACATTTAAAAATGCAGCTTGAATTTCATCCAATCTAGAGTTCAGCCCTAAATATTGATTTTGGTATTTTTGCTTTTCACCATAATTTCTAAGGGATTTAATTTTATCAAACAGCGTTTCAGAATTCGTGATAATTGCACCCGCATCCCCCAACGCCCCTAAGTTCTTAGTGGGATAAAAACTAAATGCACCGACATCACCAAATGTACCAACCATTTTTCCCTGAAAGGTAGCATTATGCGCTTGAGCACAGTCTTCAATTAATGCAAGCCCATATTGCTCAACAATGCGACCAATTCCTTTCATATCACACGGTTGTCCATAACAATGTACCGGCATAATAGCGCGTGTTTTTTTGGTGATGGCGGCCTCAATTTTACTGGGATCAATATTCCCATCTTCTAATCTAGGGTCTACTAATACAGGAATATGACCTGCTTGAGTCACGGCTAAGACAGTCGCAATATAGCTATTGGCAGAGACAATGACCTCACTCTGTGGTGGCAGCTCTAACGCCATCAAAGCCAATCGAAGCGCATCTAAACCAGAGGCAACGCCTACTGCATATTTTGCACCATGGAATCTGGCAAAATCCTGTTCAAACTTTTCAACCTCCTGCCCCAGAATATACCAGCCTTTCTCAATCACCGTCGCTGCTGCCTCTTTAAAGGCAGCCATGAACGGCGCATTCACTTTTTCGAGATCTTCATAGGGGATTTTCATTAAAATTATTTCCTGTTACGCACCACTTGCTTCAAATCATTTATGTACCATGCTTTGTGCATGGTACGCAGGCCCTTTACTCAATACATTGGTACTTTTTGGTAACAATTTTTGTAGTGCAATTGCCACGATGATCTCTATCTGCACATTCGGATCTTAAGGCAGAAAAAGCTTCAACATTTTCATAGCCCCATGCTTGACATTTTGCAAGTGCAGTTCTTTCAGCTGCTTTCCAATCTACAACCGGTTTTTGAATCCAATTATGCTCAAATGAAAGTTCAACAGTGGCATCCGACTTACTTCCACCGCTTGATTGAGGCACTTTTACTGTTGAACAACCGGTAAGCACAAGCGCAAATACTGCAGCACTAAAACCTACAACTTTAATCATTTTTACTCCTAACTTCTTTACTACAAAAAGACTAACTTAATTGGCATTACAGGAAATATATACTCTCGAATCGAAAAATCACTTCGACTTCGCCTCTAATTTTTCAGCGCGCGCTTCAACACAAGCGGGGAGGGATGGGTGCATTGAACAATAGGAACCAAATCTACCTTTATATTTAAAACCTTTTCTCTCCATACAAAGATGCATTAATGCAATCTCGTTAGGATTCGTTCCTCTATTCGCACCAGCCGAGCTTGGATATCCACACTGAATCATGATCTCGTTAACTTCGAGTAGTGTAGTTTTAGAACGTTCCCACATTTCATTCTCGTATGGAGGAGGCAAAAAAGAATGACTACACCCTGCTAATATCAATATAAAATAAATCAATTTCAATCTTGCTATAAAATTCATATCAAAATCCCAAATTATAGGTCACTCTATTTATAGTCTTCCCAATATCCTTCACAAGGTCCAGGAGCAAAACTTCCATAACAATTATGAGTAGTATGTTTTCCAAATAAAGCATAAAGATTTTCTATCAGAAAATTACTTCCCTCCGGTATCACTCCCCCTGTTGCAGGATTACCCCCGATATATCTCGAAATTGGATCAGCGATATGACTCTCCAGCGTGACTTTCATCGCTTCTTGTTGTCCTTGATCTTCAATGGTGCTACGTCCCTGCAATACCGCTAATTTTTTATCTAAACGTGCGGCATTGGCTGCAGGGCCAAATAGCGAAACCGTCGTCCCACTTAAAATACCTACCTCATAGTCTTCATTTTTCAACGAATTGAGCGCATTATCAATCGTCATAGCGCCTCGACTATGCCCATCTAAATGTAAGCCCTCTGTTCCATATTGATTCATCAGTCCTTTAACTTCTACCGTTGCATTGGTTAGTCCTAACAAATCACTTTCACCAAATTTTTGATACGCTGCCACTAAGAGCTCTGATAACGGATTACCTGCTTTTGGAAAATGAACGAGATATTGCGTATCTTGGTTCACGTTGTGCTGATCAGCATACTTCGTAGCCGCTTCTTGGTTATTATTAATTCCATTCGTTGCAACGTGTATTTTGCCATCTTTAGAGACTTGCAAGTTTTGTTTTTCCTCAGCAGTTAACTCACGAGTCTGTATTATCTTCTCACCCTGTTCATTTATTACCGTTAAAGGCTGACCTCTGTCATCTTTCAAAATTTCATAAATCTTGGCTGATAAAATAAACATCGTCACATACGCTTCATCTGCAAAAGGCTCAAATGCATCAAAAGCACCTTGTTTGACTTTTTGAGCTGCTTGAGCTTTTTCAAGCACCTCAGCCGCATTCAGCTGATCTAAAGATTCATTCGCAGCGGCAGTATCATGATTCAGCAGCTCATTTACATCTTGCCCGCTGTCTCTAACAAGGTATCGTCCTTCACTGACCGCTGTACGCGTCAAACTACTGTCCGATGCACTCGCATCGCCCGTCATCAGCGTATTGCTCACAAGCGCTTTGGCAACTCCATATTTAGCTTGTGATGCAATATCACTGCTCAATGAATGCCCACTACTCTTAGCCTCAATATCGACTCTATTTTCGATGTCCTCAACCGTCAGCCTATCCGTCGTCAGTTTCACTCGACCTGCTGCAATCGCTTCTGGATCAGCCTCTAATAATGCCCCTGTCAAATGCGTATTGCCAGCCACCTGGATATCAAACCCACCCGCACCAACTTCTAAACCACTTTGCGTAGCAACTGCTTCTTGATGATACTCGACGGTATTTTTAAGTTGCGTTAGATCCGCTGTCGGCGTGCCATTGGTAATCGGCAGGCTCAACGCCGCGCGTGAAATCGTTTGCTTCGAACTGTAATGACTCTCATCTTGAACACTTTCAATATTAAAATAGCCACCAATATTGGCAACAACCTCCCACACTTTCCAGACTGCACCCAATAATCCCACATCGCTACCTGTTTCTACCACAAGCTTCTCCGCTTCAAGGGTTGCCTGATGGTGTACGATACTCTCAGCGTGACTTTCTGCTTTCTGTTCAGATACGCTTGCGTCTACCTTCAAGCTACCTTTAATACCAACACTCACACCAATTTCAGTTTGACGAATGACCTGCGTGTCATGTTCCGTATGAATATTTTGTTGTGATTCCATATTAAACTTGCCATCGGTCCTAATCACCCCTGTCTTTGCCTTTATATGGCTCCCTGCAATCAAAATCTCAGCCCCATCCCCCTTGGCGTTCAATTCAAACGCTTTAACATTAATCGAACTAGGATTCACATACTCCTCATGAACAATATGCTCTTTTTCTTCGGTCCGAGTCCCAAGATGTACGCCCGCTCGTGCTACCTGACCGATGGGATCAGCTTTTACCGCACCGACTGTGGTTGCGCCACTAAGAGCCATGCTTGTGATCCCTAAGGCTTTTAACCTTGCCTCATCAACGTCTTCAGTTGACTCAAGCGTGTCTCGAAGATGATTAACAGAGTCAAGCGCGGGGCTCTTGAGACCTAAAGATAATCCAGTTTCTTTCAATCTATATCGCGTTACTTCATCCAGTGTGTCAAGGCTACCTTCAATATGTTGCTTAGGCGCATCAATGACTAACTTTGCCTCAGGGCCGACAATATGGCTCCCCGTCTGTGTATAGCGCTCACCCGCCTTAATCTGAACTAAACCAGCAGATCCTATAATACTTGCAAATTGATCTGTTGAGTGCAGTTCTATTGTCTCCTCTATTTCTGTCTTTTTGAGTAGGCTGTGTTTCTTATAATGGTTCGTTTCAGTGATATCAACCCTGGTTTCTAAAGATTCTAGATTTACAGCACGACCGGCATTCAAATTGATCGTGCCTGTTTCACCGAGGATTTCTCCGCCTTGAACCTGAATATCACGCCCCGCTACTAAATCCATATCCGCATCACCATTCAGTTCAAAACGAGCAATTTTATCAACATCGGTTCTATGCGTTATGCGATTGCCATCAACAATTGTTTCTGCTCTTGTTGTCGTTTGATTTAAAATATCACCCCCTGCATGCGCACCTAAATACTCAGTTGCTTTAACCGTCCCACCGATATTTTCAATATTTTCTTCCGCAGTAAGCTCTATACGACCCCCTGCAATCTGCTCAGTATTGCGGATTGTTTCAGCAGCGACCTCTAAACGCCGCCCCAATAGTGATCCGCCATTCTCCAGATTACTAGATAGTTTCATCTCTAAATGATTTGCAGAAATAATAGAGCCATTGACAGCCACTGTTCCAAATGCGGGCCCATACAATTGGGGCACTAACCCTTCTATAACTTGTCCATCTGATAAAGAAATCACCTGCGGTATTAACCAAATCATGTTTTTTGAGACATTCAATAGATCTGTCTCAGTGGGCTTCATATCAAAACTAAAGTTTAAAGCCTTCGCTTGCTCAGTCGCATTTTCCATAAGGCCTAAATATTGATTTACGTCATCCTGATACCCACTTAAAAAACGATATCCAAATTGTTGTATCACTTGTTGCTGAATTAAGGATTGTTCATAAGCCCCATCTCCCAATCGAATGTACTCAGAAGGATTTAATCCAAATTGAGACAACAGATAATCAGAGGACAAATAATTAGCGGAATCAATGAATCGATTATCAGTTTCTATCCAGTAACCTTTAGTTGGCTCTACGTCAATCCGATGCAACAAACTCTGAGGCGCCTCAATCTGACCTACCATCACATCATGTTTCAATATATTAGGCTTGACTTTCTGTTCTGAATACGGAAAAACCTTACATTCGTTATTATCTCGACCTCGATGATGCTTACGTTCAACCCAAGTACGGTCACCATCATCGCGAATCACACGCACCCCTGCTGTCAGCTGGTTCGTAAAGCTGTCGCCGGATCCGCTCAGCAGATTGCTACTCACATAACTGTCCTTATTGAGAAATCGCTCAACTTCTAGTGTTAACTGTCCCCCAACACTAAACCAGGCCGGTTCGCTCTTAGAAACCCGACTCTCCTCAGTGGTCCTCACAAAATCATAAATATTGTAATGCCAAGCATCTTCTTGCCCCGGTATTTTTAAAATCGCAACTTGTCCATCATAAATTACAGCAACTTCCGATGCCGGATAACGTAAATGGCTTTGGTTAAAAGCCCCCTTTATTTTTCGAACGGGCTCATATTCTTTAAGCGACATGGCTGAAACTTGCTCTAGGGTAGTTTCTAATCCCGCATTCAAATTCTCAACTTGCTGTCCCCGCACCGTTGTTGGGCCCTTCGCATCAATCACAGAGCCGACATTTTTCAGAGTTTCAAAGTCGAGGTGCATCTCATTTAAACTTAATATCGCAGAGTGGCCAGTATTTTCAATTTCTTTGGATGTCATCTTTAAATTCTCACGCGCCCCTATGACGGCACCGCCACTATCTCCCTTGTGATTGTTTATTTTTTTGGCCGACATCTCAATTTTATCAGCAAACATTGTCCCAATGTTTTCAATCTCACCATTAACCGTCACTCTAAATTCATTAACACCTGCACCCAGATGGCCTGCATGACGAACACCAACGCCGTCCTCGGTTCCAACCAAGTAAATTTGATTGGCATACATCCCACCGAGGGATTTGACATCAATCGCAACCTTCGGCGGTGGCTCCATACTCCCTTCCGTTGCTCCTAATCGCCCATGAAGTGTCTTGGTATGAATGGCTGCATTGATTTCTGTTGCGCGCGCAATAATATCTGTATAGCTGGTACTAGAAGCCTCCAAGCCCTCTCCTTCTATTCGCACGACGCCTTGGCTCACTCGATAATCTTGGATATTTCCGGCCTCATCGAATTGGGGTCGTCCTGTTGTATAACTCATTCGATGTGCATTGATAACACCACATCCATCGCAAATGATGCCCGATGGATTGGCTATCACCACTTCAGCTCGCTCACCAGCCACCTCCAACATACCTCGCAATTCACTCGCTTTAGAACTATTAACTTTGACCCGCCCCTGACTTTCCGGACACCTCACTAAGATAGTAAAATCTGTCCTAGAGGTGTTAAATGAGTCAGAAGAAATTAGTCAATATTGTGAAGCAGCGTAGCAAATATAGCTTACAATTCAAAGAACAAGCAGTTAAAAGGGCTGAGATCGATGGTATATCCAAAGTAGCTACCGATCTTGGTTTGTCAGAGAGCGTTATTTATGCCTGGCGGAAAAAGCTAGAGCAAACAGGCATCCCCTTTGAAGACCAGAAGATTCAATCAGCTGAAATGGCGAGGCTAAAGCGTGAAAACACACGCTTGGCTCAGGAGAATGCTTTCCTAAAAAAGGTGGCAACGTACTTCGCGAAGGACGAAGAGCGAGGTACGAAATGATTAAAGAGAACGAACCATTTTTTGAAACTCGAATGATGTGCCGTGTTCTGTGTGTCTCACGCAGTGGCTATTATGACTGGGTTAAACGAACGCCATCACGCCGAGAACAAGAAAATGAGAATTTGGCTGTTCAAATTAAACCATTTTTGATAATCAAAAACAACGTGTTGGTGCTATCCGAATCACGAAAAGCCTTAGGAAATCTGGTCTCAAGATTGGCAAGAATCGAGTGGCGCATATTATGCGAAAACAAGGGTGGCGTGCTAAAGGTGCTCGAAAATTTAAAGCAACAACCAACAGTAAACATAATCTACCAGTCGCTCCGAATCTGCTTCAGCAAAATTTTGAAGCAAGCAGGCCTAATCAAAAGTGGGTCTCCGACCTCACTTATATTTGGACTGAAGAAGGCTGGTTGTATTTGGCTGTTGTGTTAGACCTCTATTCTCGCATGGTTGTGGGGTGGGCAATGGGAGAACGTATGACCGCATCTTTGGTATGCAATGCTTTGCAAATGGCTCTATGGCGCCGTAAGCACCCTCATGGGGTTATCATTCATTCAGATCGAGGGGTTCAGTATTGCTCAAAGGAATACCAAGCACTACTAGCTAAATACAATCTGATTTGCAGCATGAGCAAAAAAGGTGATTGTTATGACAATGGTGCCATGGAAAGCTGGAATGGGAGTCTCAAGGTTGAAGCTATCCACGGTGAGTGCTTCAAAACGCGCCAGGAAGCCATGCAGCATGTTTTCGATTACATCGATGTCTATTATAATCGTCAGCGCCTTCATTCTAAATTGGGCTATTTGAGCCCCGTTGAGTTTGAAGGCAAAATAGTCGCTTAGTGTCCTGTCCGTTTTTTCGGGGGAAGGTCACTTCATTCAAGATGACGCGTGCAGCACCATTTGCTAAATGTGGATTCCCCGCTATCTGGCCTGCTAGCTGAGTCTCTACTTTATCAGAGGCGTTATTTAATATTGCGCCTCGTTGCTCAATATCAAACTGAGAATACTGATTCCGAGAAACCCCCGCGGGGCTTGGAGTTTGTATGTTAATTTGTGGAACACCCTGACTTGCTTCTAATACATCAGGACGCTGTGAAAAGGGTGCATTCGAGTCAGGGAGAATCGAATTGGCATAAGTTATGCTATTGAACGACATCAATAACAAGAACGCTCCCTGTAACTTCATGGCTTGCTCCACCCATCTCAAAAAAAATGAAGCATTATAGCGGAGCTACACCTAATTTAAAATTGGCGTCAAAACATAATCTGCTTTATCAAAATAATCTGAAGCTAACATCAAGACGACGGCACCTGACTTAAAGTCGGTCAACTCATGCCAATCTTCTGGCAGCAATAACAAGCATTGATTTGGAGAAGTGAGATGGAATTTTGTTTCAATTTGGTCTTTAACAATTCTAAAAGTACAACCACCTTGCAAACAGACTGCAGCTTGCACTGTTTTAAGATGTCGGTGCCCGCCTCGCGTTTGATCATTCAAATCATACATCCAATAGACTCGTTTGATTTCAAATGGCAAGCACTTTTCCAGAACCGTCAAAGAGCCTCGAGCATCAGAAAAAGTCGGTAATGATATCATTTCAGCCATTTATTAATGAATCCTTACGCATAAATTACGAACAATTGAGCAAATTGAGATCTCATAATATTTTTTTAGAATCAATTTTCAAAATAACGTTTTATACCTTCTTGCCAGGGGAATATGGTCACCCCATCCAATCTCTTTGCAAAATTGTCTCTACTAAAACAAACTGCTTCACAATCGCCAAAATCTTTCGCTAGCTGTTTTAACGTTGTAAGGTGTTGGCTTTTTACATCGTTACTACTTTTAACCTCAATAAATAGAATAGCCTTCCCAGGCCGTTCAACCACAAGATCAATTTCGGCACCATCCTTTGTGCTTAAATAAGAAAATTTATAATCACGGTGATAATAACTGCTCAGATTTTTACATTGAACAATGACAAAATGTTCAAATAGCTCACCGTAGCTGCTATTTCCATCACGCAATGGCAAACTAATGTGCCCTGACAAGGTTCTTGCCACGCCGGTATCAAAGAAGTAAAACTTTGGCGTTTTACTTAAACGTTTTCTGAATGAATGCTGAAAACTATTTAAAAAGAATCCAAGCAATGTATCCTCTAAAATGGAAAAATATTTCTGTACCAAATGAACACCAACCCCAACATCTCGCGCAATATTTGAGAAATTGATAATTTTACCATTTGCTTGCGCTGCAACCTCAAGAAAATGTCTAAACGGCTCAAGATCGCGTATAAATTGCTCTACCCAAATTTCTTCTTTCAGATAAGTATTAGCATATGCTTCTAGGAATCTTTGTTTCTTTTCGTCCGTATCATACTCAAAAATCTTGGGCAACATCCCCCAACTTAGAAAATGATTTAGCTCAATATGATCCCTGATTTCAAGATAAGTAAATGGGTGCAGATCATAAACAAACGCACGGCCTGCCAATAAATTTGCCCCGCCATGTTTTAATTTTCTAGCATTTGAGCCTGTTAGAATAAACTTTTTATCTGTGGACTCTATGAGATGATGTACGACATCTAACAATTTTGGTATTTTTTGAATCTCATCAATAATAATATGTGTTGTCGTCTCAGGCAAAGCAGCAACAATTGCTTCCAGCGAATCAGGATCCCTAGTAAACTGCCGCTCTTCTTTTGCTCTCAAAAGATTAATGTAAAGTGCATTTTCAAAAAAAATCAGGTGTCTAAGAATTGTCGTTTTACCGACACCACGAGGGCCAAACAGGAAAAAGCTTTCATCAAGAGGAAGACTCAGTATCCTTGGAATCATTCTCGACACGACATTTTTGCTATACATGATGCAAATTGTACGACATATTTGCTATGGTTTCAATATTTGTCGCCTTAAATATCTATATTAGTGTACCTCAACATATATACAAGTTAATTTCAGCCAGGAACGCTCTCCTTCAATTTCTGAACATTGTAGGTCCCTTTTATTTTACGCTTCCAGTTATCTAGCCAGCCTGATGACGAGGATGTCCGAATGCCATGGATATTCAAATCGACGCCTAAGGAATTCAAACGATTTTCTATTTCTTTCAGCAATGTCCAATAAGGCTTATAAATATTATCAACAACAGATTGTTCTAGTTTATAGCCACCCAAATCAACTTCATGTGCATTTATAAATTTAAGTCCATGAAAATGGTAAAAAACAAGGGGCACACACTGAGAGCCTTTTTCATCATAGATATAGGGTTTTCCTCTCACCGATCTGACCTCATACTGTTGAACATTCCAAGGTGCGACACCAACGCCCAAATGGTGAGGTATAAAAACATTCGGTGAAGCAGGCCACTCATCTAAATATTTTTGATCTCCGAATTTACCATCTTCAATCTTATCGAAGCACCATTCAATGCATTGCTCTCGCCAATGCTTTAAAATGCTGCGCGCATTTTCTGTCTGATTAAAGTAAACAAATTGAACACAAAATCGTCCTACTGAATCAGTCCTGTCATATTGTGTCGTAAAACGATGCTCTGTGATAATCACATCTTTTTTATCAAGGTGATTCAAAATCAAGGCAGGTGAATCAAAAAAGAAGGTATCCGCGTCTAGATAAGTACAGTGATCGATTTCATAGGTTTCTAGAAGATGCTCAATGATCGCAGGGGTGCAAGTCCAGCAATATTCTCCTGGCTTTCTGTTTTGCTTGACGGCTAAGAGATCGTCGGTCTCAAATTCAGATTGAGCCACTACAGTAAGCTGAGGCATGTTCATCACGGTCAGTAGATCATAAGATGATTGATCAAACGGAAATACAAATAAATGAAAGTCCTCTCCCAATTGCTGTCTTAATGAATGGTAGAGCGCTATGCCACGAGATAAGTAATTAGTGTCAAATAGAGTGCAAAAAAAGTTCATTTTTATATTTTTTCCAGAATAAAACCACGAAAATCGATTTGCTGTAACCCAAGGTATGCGTGACCATCTAAGGCGGGAAATTCATAAATCAATGAATAATCATTCAACAGGCTCTTTAAAAATTTAGTCTTGCTAAAAATCCAAGCTGGGTAGCTGGCATGATAAATATGCTCAGGGACATATTGGATTGTAATCTGATCTTCATCATGTTGAGAGACAGGAATGCGATCAATAATCAAATATTTGGCTTGAGCTAACTTAATTTTTTCTAACCATTCAGCGGGCGAAGAAAAATACTGCAAAGCACCAGACAAAAGCACAACATTAACTGTTTCTTCGCTCAACGCGTCTTCTACAGAAGAATGAAATGTTAGCGTTTGCGATGAAAAAGCCTGTCGTCCTTTTCGGACAAAATGGGGCTGTTCCACAATCATCCAGCGCATCTGTTTAATATCAGGGTAGAATTTCCTAAATTGATAGTAAGTACTACCCAACGAACCACCAATATCCAGTACCGTCAGAGCATTTTCAATCATAGCCCACCTTGATAAGTAAGCTAAAGTTGGGTAACTGTAATCACGATTCTGAACTATAAAACCATCACGCTCACTCAGTTCTGGATCATTCATGACTTGCTGTGTTGCATTCGCAACCTGCTCTAAAATATGCTCAGCATCATATCCCTTAGCATTCTTCTGAGCGGCTTGCCAATTATCATATCGTCCATAAAATCCTCCGTGTTTTTTAATGGCGATAATATTAGATCGGTATAGCCTGCGTAGAAAAGGTGGTATCAATAAATTAATACTCGTTTTAAGCATACTGCGATACCAATTTTTTATCTTTCTAACTACTCGCTGTGTCATTGTGGGTGTGATGCTACGATAAAATTTTTTAATAGCTTCCCGCGCCTCAGAACACTCTATGACGGGGATAGTCTCTACCTTTATCGGTTTAGAATAAATTTCAGCACGGAAGTCATTATTTACTCCGCAGTGTGTCCCTGTATTATCAAATCCAATATTGTCCACGAGGCTTTGCTTAGGGAATAAACTAAACTGACTCTTTAAAAAAGCAGAAGCATGCCAGCGAATAGCCCAAGAATTGTTCTTGCCTTTAATTTGATTTTCCAACATTTGAGTATTTTTAACCGTACCATCTAGATCAAAAGCAAAACACTCATTTCGCTTTTTTAAAGTATCCAACAGCTTTTGGCCATTCTGATCAAATTGCAGCCATGCTCTTCGCCATGTCCCCCATCCTAAACAGTCGGTTCCTCTTAAAAAAAAGGTTTCTGGTAGTAGCGCTTCCTTAATAGGAAAAAAATAGCCCTGCACCGAAGCAATTTTCTGATTTTCAGCATACCGTTCAAGTCCATCATTGATATACTGCAAGAAATAAGGTGATAGAATTAAATCATCTTCAAGCGCGATGACTCGCTCATGCTCTTTGAGAATTGCCGCCACACCCGTGATAATAGAATTAGAGAGCCCCAAGTTACGATCACGCTCAATTACCTGAATAGATTTAAAACCCTCCATTTGGTTCAACAGAGCTCGAACTTGTTCGACTTTTTCAATGTCATCAGATGATTTGGGCCCGTCACTAAAAATATATAGGTCACTTTGTTCTGCCAAATCATTCTGACGCAAACTTTTAATGCATTGCGCCATGTGATGCGGACGATTGTAGACAAAGAGCGCAATGGGGGCTAATGCTGTCACGTATTTTACCTTCTGAAATATAGCAAGTTAACCCCCATTATTGCGCCTTGCAATATGAGCGCCTACACGGTTTATCACGTTTTTTGTACGAATTCCGTGATTATGATCACGTTTTTTGTACGAATATTTGGAATCCTACCACATTTTTGCTAAACTGCGAATATGAAGCGCGCACTGTACCCATTACTTTTAGACTGGAAGAATAACAAGTATCGGAAACCTTTGATACTTCGGGGCGCCCGGCAGGTAGGCAAGACTCACCTTTTAAAGTCATTCGCAAAATCTGAATTTAAATCCCTATTGTACGTCAATTTTGAAGAATCAACAGGCGTTCAAAAACTATTTGATGATGATTTAGATCCGAAGCGCATTATACGCAACTTAGGCATCTACTATGACCAAGAGATCGTTCCAGACTCCACACTGATATTCTTCGATGAAATTCAAGCCTGCCCAAACGCTTTGACGAGTTTAAAATATTTTCAAGAGCAGGCAAACGAATATTGTATTGCTTCAGCCGGATCACTTCTCGGCCTACAGCTTTCACAAGCAAAAGGCTTCCCTGTTGGGAAAGTAAACTTCTTGACACTTTACCCCCTGACTTTTTTTGAATTTCTTGAAGCACAAGGTAAGGAAAGACTAGCCTCTTTTCTGCGTCAAGCTTCATGGGCGGAACCCATTCCAGAAGCGTTACACGCTCAAGCTATTGAGCAACTGAGATTTTACTACTATATAGGCGGGATGCCGGAAGCTGTCAGGCATTTTGCAAATGAACAGAACTTAAACACCATCAGACCTATTCATCAAGATATTCTAGATGCCTATCTACTTGATTTCTCGAAACACGCTGCTCCAGCTGAAGTTATAAAAATAACAGCTACATGGAAGTCGATCCCCAATCAACTTGCAAAGGAAAACAAGAAATTCATCTTCTCAGTCATCAGTAAATCTGCTCGCTCTAGGGAATACGAAAGTGCCATTGAATGGCTTATCGCGGCGGGCTTAATCCATTGCGCACACCACATTTCAACGCCTCGCTTACCTATCGATAGCTATAGCAACAAAAAGAGCTTTAAAGCTTTTCTCTTGGATGTGGGATTGTTAAGTACACTGACCCAACTTTCATCTAAAACAATCTTGCAAGGCCACGAGCTGTTCACAGAATTTAAAGGCGCGCTTACCGAAAATTTCGTGGCTCAAGAATTAGTCGCGCATGATCACAAGCTCTATTACTGGTCAAGCACAGGCGAAGCAGAGGTTGATTTTGTGATTGCTTACGAAGACGACATTTATCCATTAGAAGTCAAATCAGGCATAAAGATGAAACAAAAAAGCTTGAACGAATATAATCGGAAATTTAGCCCCACCTTATTATCCCGCACATCGCCACTTAATCTAGAAAAACAAAATAATTTTGCTAACTACCCTCTTTATCTTGTCGGTTCATTTCCCACTTTGTCACGCAATCATTATCATGATTCAAACAATATACTGTAGATACCACTTTGTTCTGCCAAATCATTCTGACGCAAACTTTCGGTGCATTGCGCCATGTGATACGGACGATTGTAGACAAAGAGCGCGATGGGGGCAAGTTTCGTCAAATTCTACACCTTCTGCGAATAAATTTTGAAATACATGCAACTATTGTGGCGACGGCGTCTTTTGTCAAAGCTTAAGAAAAAGTTTATCTATTCATTGACAGCCTATAACCATAGAAATATATTGCTTAATTGAATAACTGCTTCTCTGGCGGAAAAGAGTCAACCAATTCTATGCTATCGGATGTTTCGAATATAGTCTCTATGCTCTCAATTAAAGATCGATTGAAAGTAAGCAAAATAATTTTACTTGTCTTTTGTTCTGCTTTATTTGAGATCGCAACAACCATTTCAATTGTACTCTTAACACAAGTAATTACAAACCCACAAACCAGTCAAAAATATTATAATTACATATACCTATATAACTTAAGCACTCATCAATCAATATTATATGCTGCTTTAATTGTTGGAGCTTTATATTTATCAAAAAACATATTTGCTTGCTTTGAGGTTTTTATTCAAAATTTCACCATTCAAAAAATGAGCTATCGTTTTCAACGACGTCTTCTTAAAAGGTATTTACAGTTGGATTATGGACGGTATCTTTCTCATAATCCATCTGATATTCTCAGCATCGTTAGCACTGATACAGAAGCAGTATTCTCAAGCGGCCTAACCTCTCTTAGTATCATTTTTTCTGAATCACTAATTTCTTTATGTTTGATAACTGTTTTATTTATAGCCAATCCAAGTACTGCATTTATCATTTTGAGCTTTGGAGGATTATTCGGGCTGATTTTATCGAAAAAATTGCTACCCTTGTTTTACAATTGGGGGAAAGCCTTGCAAGATGCACGGCTCTTTGGCCATAAACACATCTTACAGCTCTTTTATGGATTTAAAGAAATCATTCTGCTAGGAAAGCAAAAATCATTTATAAACCAATGTCAAATTCATCTTGAAAAGAAATCAAAACTACAAGCCCTTCAACACTCTTCCAATAACTTACCACGGATAATAACGGAAACACTTTTCGTTCTCATACTTGTTATCACAATTACTTATTTCTGCTATACTCATATGGAACAACAGATGATGATGGGAATTTTAGCCGGATATATGTACACAGGCTTTAGGGTTATGCCCGGTTTAAATAGAATTATAATGCAGCTGAACATATTTAAATCTATATCTCCCTCAATAAGCAAGGTTGTACAAGCACTTGATTTTAAAAATCGTTCAAATATAAAATATTTAGATATTAAAGATTTTAAATTTAATGAAAATATTGTTATAAGAGATTTAAGTTTCAAGTATCAATCAAGCAATCATTATGCTCTTCAGAATATTTCCTTAGATATATTCAAAGGTGAGTGTCTTGGCATCATTGGCAAAACAGGATCTGGTAAATCAACACTTTGCGACATCCTTCTAGGGCTGATCAACCCCGAAAGTGGTTATGCACTAGCAGATAATCAATATCCACTCACTTCTAATCAATGGCACAAACAAATAGGCTATGTTCACCAAACAATTTATTTAATTGACGACACAATCCAAGCAAATATACTTTTCGGGGAGTCGAATCAAGACATAGATTACACCAGACTTAAAAATGCAATATCAGCTGCACAACTAGATCAATTGATTAAAAAACTACCTGATGGCCTTCATACCTTGGTTGGTGATCGTGGAATTCGGCTTTCTGGAGGAGAGCGCCAAAGAATTGTAATCGCTAGGGCGTTATATAGGAATCCTAATGTTTTGATATTTGATGAGGCAACTTCATCACTCGACAACGAAACAGAGCTTGCTTTAATGGAAACCATTGAGAATATTAGATCAAATGAACGAACAATTATCATGATCGCCCATCGTCTGACAACTCTTAGAAAATGTAACAGAATACTTATCATGAAGGATGGTAAAATTGATAGAATTGTCTCGTATAATGATATTTCAGAAGAAATCTATGATAGCCAAGCACTCTCCACAACAACACCTGACTCTTGATTACAACTAAATTCAAAAAACTTCATGCTCAAATCAGAGATTTCGAATGAGTAGGTTGCAAGTATTTCATTGATTTCACATGATGTATTCTCAAATAAAATTGTGGCTGCCTTTTTGAAAGCTCTTACCCTTAACATAATAGTTTTTGCATTAGATAAACTAAGCGCTATTCTAAAGAGTGAATCCGTGGCGTAGCCATCTAAGTCAGATTGATGATCTAAACCTAACTTGAAACCAGAATAGAAATAAGGCAAGTCTATTTCGCTTTTGAAGTGAATCTTTTCCGGGGGGGAAAATAGAATTCTTTTCTTTATTTGTTTAGCAGGAACACCCGCGACTACGGTATACGGACCAACATGTTTTGTTACAACAGAATTTGCTCCGACGACAGCTCCCTTGCCTATTATCACGCCAGGCATAATTACAACATTGATTCCAATCCAGCAATCATCCTCAATCTTCACACTTAGCTGGTCGGAAAAGGAGGATCGTGTTCCCTTTATAGATAAGCAATCTTGCTCTCGAATACTTAGATGCGGCACAACATTATAGTGATGCGTACCGGATGAAATTAAAACGTTATAGGATATTAAACATCCAGAACCTATTGATACATTGCCAACAATAATCGAACGATCCTGAATAGAAGTGTTCCTCCCTATTTTAATTATACAATTCGGTGAAATTTCACAATCTCTGCCAATATACAAATTTTTCCCTAGCTGAAGATGCATTCCCTCTTTAACATATAGAGTTGTATTTCGTCCAATATTTAATGAATGCTCATATATAAACTTGCCTCTAATGACAACATCTGCAGTAGGATCAATGGCAACACGACGGTATTTGACAGAATACTTAACTTTCCTTACACAAGATGTTTTAGAAAGATGATAAATAATACTTTTAAAAATATTCATTAATTTATTTCTTTAAACAATATAGAGTTGGAAACATCAAGACATTATGGGAGGTTCCCAACATTTTTTTTGTAAATATGATATCTCCAATCGTTTGAAGTCGATTTTCAAACCCTCGAATATAATCAACCTTCCAATGATCAAGCCTTGCAATAAAGCCCCTGATTGTTCTAGGATAATTCTCGGGTATCGGCTCAATATGCACCGTTCCATATTTAACTTTGCTTAAAATATTGATTAATGCCGTCTCAACTCTCGATGATATCTGCTCAAGAGAATACAACGTGAAGGCCACATCTGTTACAGGAAAAATGTAATCATCGTCTTTGGCATTCACATAATCTAAAACAGCATATTTGACCTCGACTCCAAATTTTTCACTGGCGTCTTTTGCAACAGAAATTCCCTCCTTACAAATATCATATCCATAGCATTCAATATTGGGATATTTGCTTTTGATATATAGTAAGTTTCGCCCCACGCCACATCCAAATTCAGTAATAGACTGAACATTATGAAAATTTTCCAGAATTGATTTTAATATCATCTCCCTATTGTAATTTCCGACATTAAATGAAGAGTAACACATCTGTCCTTCGTAATTTTTCAAATGTTTAAGGTCTTCAAGTCCGTTCAAGCTCAACCATTTATCAAGTGACTCTGAATTGATAAGAATATTTTTAAATTGATTCCACGTTGCATTATACTCAGTCTTTACTTCTTCTGTGTCTCGATTAATACGTCCTCTTCTGAAGGCTACATATCCAAGTTGTGCCATAACTTTGACTTTTTTGAATATATTAAGCTCGTCATTTCCCATGATTTATCCCTTACATTTCGAATACTTCAATTCTCTAAAATAATTTACATTTTATTTGATTTAATTTCCCAAAACAAAGTTACTATAAGCTCTTGGGTAATTTGTAGAGGCCAGTATTAATTCCTGAATAGGGTTTTTTAGTCTAAACTTAGAGATATTCGCTCCAAAAAGATGATTGGTAAACTGTAACTGCAGAATGAGCCTTCCACCCTCACGCACAACCCCTCCTTTATGCAACCCTCGGGTATCCTCAGCAATGATCGTACCCTGCCGTCCAATAAATTCCTTGGGCTGATAGTTTTCACCCAATGCATCAGAAGCCTCTTTATCTGATATTCTCGCATAGCCTTTTCTTAAGATGTCTTTAGGAATACCAAACCGCCTGTGAGTCTTAGGTATAAACGTATGCGGCCCATTACCTTCATAGACGTCAGTAAGGTAGATAAAAAACTTAATCCATTTAATTCGGTCCATATCAAAATGGAACAATTGAGCTGCGTCTTCATCGGGGCGCTCCTGAAAGGGGGTATGCCACCACATAGAGATTAAATCAAGTATGGGGGGAGCGCCCAAATAATCTTGTGCAATCATCAAAAATGTATGATCCGAAACAAGTTTTTGAACACATGGAAGTTCAAGCAGTTGATCAGAATCAAAATCATACCTGACGCCTTTTAGGTCCAATGGATCATATATAAATTTCTTGTCGTGTATACCACGTACCGTAGCAGGCCTGCTCTGAGCAAAAGCGACTAGTTCATTTATAATATCTACATTCATCTTATCCTGAAAAACATAAAACCCTTGAGTCCTTAAGCTTGTGCCAACCTGGCTTCTCAATTCGATATTCATATTCCCTAAAATACCAATCATGCTTTCGAAAGATATTGGTCTATTTCGGAATGTAACTAGTGTACTCAATATGTCATTAGAAAATCCTCTTGTAAGGCAGAACAGATTGACTAGACTTTGGAATGATTTATTCGGCGTTTTATTATATATTTTGAAAAATAGGTATCCATATAATAAGTTAAAAAAGTCAAAACATGGAGAGAACAAAACACCTTTAATATATTTTATTAGTTTTATAGTTTCTGACACAAGAAGTCTCCAGTTAAATGTTTTCACAAATAAATAAACCGCCCTAAAATAACTGATAATTCGTCATGTGCCTGCGTCTAGGTCGATATAATTCTTTATGTTGATTAAAAGCGGCGTCATTTTCCTGTTATTTCTTTTCAATATCATGTATATTTCATACAAAATCGATTTGAGCGCAGAGGTTTCCGAAAAATGACCATGCGGTCCATTCCTTTTTTCACTCAAAATATCTAAATATGAATCTTTTCCTTTTTCGATAATCTCTCTGATAATACTAGATGTCTTCAACGACCTAGCTCTGCGCTTGCAGTCAAGGTAGTCTAGTCCAGAATCAAATACAGAGGTTATTATTTTTCTCAATACTCTATTAATCAGATTGCTATTTACATTTCTAAAACTATCTGAAAGATCCAAAGTCGTTCTGAAATACTCGACTGCATACCATCGATATGCCTTACGAACATTTTCAAAACTCCACCCATTCTTCAATGCTTTCTCTAATTCTAAAAAATACGAATCTATATCTTCAGCTAGATAGTTAATATCTGCAGGATATACCTGAATCTCCTTTGAATACAACAAAACAGGAATTCCTAACGCCGCGAGCTCCTTCCCTGCACTTGACCATGAATTTAAACAAAGATCTATTTCTTGTGCAAGGTGATATAAAGATATACCATCTGAAGGCCAATTAACTTTTACATTTTCTGGTAGATTTAATAGCAGACTCTCAAGTTGACTTGAATTTTCTGATTTAACAGATTCCCTTCGATTAGGAAACTCTCGAGGATGAACGCGTATAATCAAAAAAAGATCTCTTCTTGGCTTTACATAATTAATTAGAGCAGCAAGCCATTCAGTCTGCGTTTGAAACAACACATTTTCACTCTGGTGAAATGCATTAATAATATTCGCTGCATACCTTTCATCATTACTGCTCATTGTTGCGAGCAATATTTTCTGATGCCGCTTTACTTGAAAATATGAAATTACGTCTGGCTGTTCCTTTCCTACTTTAATTGAATAGGAAAAAAGAGTGCTTGCTCTTATAGCAGCGATAATATGCATCGATACTTGCTTTAATTCGGATATGGAACAGGGGTTATACTTTTCAACTTCCCAAAATTTCAACAATTTTTTATAATATTTAAAAGCATCACCTTCTCCCAAAATCATTGTTTCTGATTTATGGGCAAGGCTCCCACTTGCGTGCATAAAATATTGCCTAATTTGATACTTTTGAGCAAGCTTACAAACAACGTGATTAACTGAGTAAAGGGAGTTATATAAAATAACAATATCAGGCTTTTCGCTCCAAAATATTTTACGAACCGCAAAAAAAGTCATCAAAGTATTTTTTAAATCTATCTTTACTCGAATCCATTGCTCATCCTTGAATTCTAGCGATATTTTCTTTAGTTCTAATATGGCTTGATATAGAGCTATTTTTCCGATCTCGATATCATCAATAGAGAGTTTATGAAAGTCCTGTTGAGTAACACTTTCCAGAATCGAATCAATCTCAATATAGTCATCAGCCGATAAGAAACTTTTAATACTATAGCCATCAAAATTAAAGTTTCGAAAGATAGTGTCTTTTCTCTGCTTACATTTTAAGCAAATTTTTTCTTTGTCTGCTACGCTTGCATTATTTGTTAAACCGACTGCAGCCATTGCTGTGCAAAAACCTTCAAAAGACTTGTCGCAATAGATATACTTTATTTCATGGCCCGTATTTTTCAACGATTCCGCAATTAACGCCTCGGGAAATGAGTGAGACCAAATTGCAGAAAAGGGCGAAAAGAAAAAAATCTTCATATTAATATATTGCATCCCACTTTACAGGATCGCCTTTTTTTAAATCTCTTGCGGCTCTTTTCCCGATTACAAAAGGATAATATTTTGGCTCCAATCCGTAGCCAGGACGAATTGAGCGGATATTCCTCTCACTAATCATGTCTCCTTTCCGCAGATCTTCTACAACATAGAGTGAGCGTCTATATTTAAGTGAGGGCAATTCTGAATCTGAAGGTCCGTATTGAACACATCCCAAAGCTTCATATGCTCTAGCTACCTCAACAACTAATGAATTCAACTCGTCAGGCACCAATGAAAAATTTGCATCCAACGATTGCTCATCTCTTGAGAGCATAAAATGCTTTTCAATGACTCGAGCGCCCAATGCGATACTTGCTATTGCTAAGCCAATTCCTTCTGAATGATCAGAAATACCGACCTCACATTGAAATAATTCTCTTAAATGTGGGATGGTTCTCAAATTTGCTTCTGAGGGTAATGCGGGGTACGCGCAAGTACATTTGAGTAATATTAAATCCATGCAGCCCTCTTCCCGTATAGCAGACACCGATTCGGCAAGTTCACTAATACTCGCCATGCCAGTTGACATAATAAGTGGCTTCCCTGTCTTGGCTACCTTTCTCAACAGAGGAATATCTCGATTTTCAGCAGAGCTTATTTTGTAGCAGGGCACATTCAATGTTTCTAAAAAATCAACTGCACTCAAGTCGAATGGCGTACTAAACGCAATTAACCCAAGTTCTTTAGCCCTTTCAAATATTGGCCCGTGCCACTCCCAGGGTAAATAGGCTTGTTGATATAATTCATGTAGAGTTTGCCCTTTCCATTGATTACTTTCATCTGATATAAAAAAATCAGATGTATCAATATCTAGAGTAATTCCTTCAGGTTTCAAAGTCTGAAGCTTAATTGCATCAGCGCCCGCTTTTGAAGCAGCATCTACAATTTTCAACGCTTTCTCTATTGATTGTCCGTGATTCGCCGACATCTCAGCAATAATGAGAGGTTTGGAATTATGACTAATTTCTCGGTTTTGAATAATGACAGACATTTATTAAGCCTTCAAGTAGTTTAAAAATTCATAAATACGAGCATCATAGACATTAGGGCGGCGCTCATAATCAATAAACAATGCTGCATCTGCAATATTCCAAGAAATATGACCAATTAATAGTAACATCAACAATGTGCCTGTCACAGAAATTCTTAAATATGGCTCGACACATTTGCAATGAATCGAAACTTCCTCAACAAGGTCCGAAGCCAAGTCAATCTTAAAACGTCTTTCCAAATCGACAGCATCTAAGTAAAATTGGAATTCCAGTTTAAACCCTTTTTCATTTTGTACTTTCCATAGCCGCTCTCGAGCATATGAAACTAATCTGTGCAACGCAACAGATGGATTTAGATTAAAATGCTCGTGGTCATATTTCTGAGAAATAATTTTTTGCAAATATACCCTCCTATCTTCTCGAGTTGTATGACAAAATGAGTCAGGTGGTAATTTTTGACCACGCTCAAAGTCAAAAGCCTGTCCAGAATTAAGAAGCAGTAGTTTACTTAAAAATACTTTATCCCTAACATATTCCTCAACAACGCCTGGACTATGCGGATGCGCGATGAATTGATCCAAATGAGAACGAGAACCGCTAACAACGTATTGGTCTGCAAAAGGCATTACATAATTTGGTTTTAAATAATTAGCATTATATAAAAAAGCTTCCAATTTATTTTCTATAATCCTATTCCTTTCCAGCTCCTTTTCTTCGTCTGTTAAATTCAAATAACATGACGGATATCCAGACCCACCGGCATATGGAATCAATGCAATATCAATCTTCTGATAATGCCCCAAAATGTAATCCATTCCATCCTTATAGGGTAAACAATCATTTGCATTTACAATGATATAGTCGTCCCATTTCAGAATTAATGTCGAATCTATAGCATGTGCCATTGGATTCGCGGGATCACCTTCTATCATATCAATTGAAAGATTCGACAATATTTCTTTAGGTTTCCTAGCTTGTACTAGATGTATTTTCTTGAACTTAAACTTATGATTATCCAAAAATTTAGCGACTAAATTTGGCTTCCTATCTAAAATTATTATTTCGGCATCGTTATTCAACTTTGAAAGGGTACCAGGGGAACAGTGATCCTCATGAATATGTGATATATAGATAAAATCAATTCGCCCCAAATCTTCCAATGAAACCTTTGAAGGAGGGTAATGATACCAGGCACCATGAAAAATTCCTTCGTCCATCCAAGGATCAAACAAGATCCTAACACCATTATGCTCTAAAACTGCAGTAGCGCCAGCAATGTTTTGAATTCGCATAAAATCAACTCCTAGTAAACATTAAAGCTAAATTGAACGCGCATAAACAAGTATTTGCCTTCCTAGATTTGCATCCAATAAGCTTTTGTAAAATGACTCCAATTCTTGTTTAAATCCGAATTTTTTGAGATTCGTCTCGAAAGTGACCTTCTTCTCATGGCATGCACGGCCTAGCTCAGGATTTTTGATATAATTTTCACCAAAAAGTAAAAACAATTCCATTGGGAATGTTGCGGTAATATGGGCAATTTCAAATCCCTCACCTTCTAAAAGCGCACTTAGTGTGCTCCTATTAAAATAATTTAAATGTGCAGGTGGAGCCACCCACCAGCGCGGAAGCTCGTGCACTAATTTTGCACACTCCTGAAAAGCATTGAAATCATTTGGAACCTCTAATATCAAAACCCCATTCTTCTTCAGTACTTTTTTCTTTATTTCAGCAATCGTCTCGACAGGGTTTGCAAGATGCTCTAAAACATTAAGCAAAAAAACAACATCAAATTTTAAATTTTCAAAAAGCTCTACAGTGTGGATTTTGGTCTCTACTACATTTAAACCTTGGCTTTGACAATAATCGACCGCTTCGATTGCAGGGTCGCAACCATAGCAATTTACTCCACGATCTTTAAAAAACTTCAGATTATGGCCCCAACCACACCCAAAATCAAAAATATTCATGCCTGTAATGGGTGCTTTAAATATGCGGTTAAGATAATCATACATATCCTCTCTTCTAGAGTTGTTATATTCTTCATCACGCTCTTGAAATTCTAATGAAGAATTGTTCACTCGTGGATATGATCTAGAATAAAATTCGTCCGCATAATATTTGGAGATTTCTTCATTTGTAGGGGTGGGACTAATTTGAAAGAACCCATAATCGGAATTTGACTTTACTGTATATTTAGATGTAATCATATTTACCCCTTCAAATTATGGATTTCATATTGAGATGTATCGATGCGTTTCAGATGGGCCAATATTTGCAAGCACATCGACGATCGAGAGATATCCTTGAAAACTATTCCTATTTTTCTGTTCATATGAACGAGGAACAAAATCATTAAAACTAAGCTTTATATCGGTAAGGACCAAAAAATTATCTTCCTCAAGATATTCCCTTGCCCCCGGCGGCGAAATATATTCATTGCATCCGATTAAATCACAAATGCCAATGATTTTGTTAGTTCTTTCACCCTCCACACCCAGATGACTTGAACATAGAAATTTGATCTTCAAACCAATAATATTGCAAATCTCTTTAATAATTGAAATATTCAATTCAGATAAGGAAAGAATAGAACAATCTAATATGATTTCCAAAAGGGATTCAATACAGCTAAAATATTGACACCCTTGATAATTATGTTTGATAAGTTCATAGTGCTTCCTTCTCCAATTCGATTGAAGATCTAATTTACTGTTACAAATCAGTTGACCTAGAAACTCTCTGACGACAGGGACTGTGACCCAGCGCGGCTCCCCATTTACTAAAAATTTATTCCTATGGTGCCAACTTGATTTCTGAAACTGCGAATCATCAAAAAAAACAAAATAATCTACCTTGGTCATTAAATTAAAATATCCTGCCCATGGGAAATAGGTCGGTTGCATTATTGCGCATCTCATGAAAAGCC
Organism: Gammaproteobacteria bacterium; assembly: GCA_046348545.1. Taxonomy (GTDB): domain Bacteria; phylum Pseudomonadota; class Gammaproteobacteria; order Berkiellales; family Berkiellaceae; genus JAXMEB01. The sequence continues at coordinate 136,902 of JAXMEB010000003.1, read as the reverse complement.
ACTTCCTTGCATCCAATCTCTCTCCAACAATGACCATCTGTCCTGAGAAATAAACATTCCGTCTCGATAAATTGCCTCACGTTCACAACCTTCATATATAAAACCCAGCTTTTTATATAGCCTAGCAGCTACTATATTTTCTGGGTAGCAGTGCAGCCAAAGACGATGCAACCCAATAGTCGCAAAGGAGTAATCTATCACCATTTGCATAGCTCGATAACCTATTCCTCTTCCGTGATGCTTCTCACTCCCTATATAGATTTGCATATATCCAGAAAAATGTTTTTGATCAAGAAAAATAAATATGTTTCCTATATGCTCATCAACATATATAGCCCATTTACAAACATCTTGATTTTCAGACAACCATGCTTTATGTTTTTCAATTGAAATATCATCAATTGTACAAAAATTCTTTTTGATAAAATCCTTTTTTAGCCATTCTACTGTCATTGACACATGTTCGTCACTATAGAGCTGCAATTTGACATCTGTAGTTTCCAATGTTTCTCCTACTTAATGTTTAAAACAATATTTGTAACTCTCTCAACCCCTTGCGCATCAATTTGATTAAAACCAAATGATGACATTTTCTTAAGTATTTGTTTTTCATTCAATATTGTTTTTACTTTTTCGATGAAAAAATTATCGTCAATTTCATCTGCAAGCCCAATATAATGACAAAACCCTATATCATCTAGTTTCCTTAAAATCTGTGTTTGATTTTTATTTGTTGCTATATAGATACCCGCTAGGCCCAATGTGGCTCTTTCCCACGTTGTCATTCCTGGAGCCCCCAAAGCAAGGTCACAATCACTCATTGTCTCAGGCATACTTATAGGCTTGTCAATGATAGTTATCCGGCTCTTATATTTCCTCTTTAACGCTGCCCATGTATTAGCATTTAAATTAGGCTGTATTACTTTCAAGGAAATGGTATCAAAGTGATCTAGCATAATCTTGGAATACTTATAGGAATAATTTTTGGTATCATTGCTTCCAAAAAAAATATGGAACCTTGGCTCTGAATAATTTTTTTCTATATTGACCTTGGGCCTAATTCTTTCAAATTCCGGTCTTAATAAAATATATTTTTCCCCCAACAGAAGTTGGGCATTATTGCTAACCAAGGAAGTATATGAATTTTCTTTTACAAATGGCGTTTGATTTAATAGAAAATGACAGCAATGCTTTTTATCTATCAGGTCATCAATTACTAATACAATGTCACAATTTCTATAAAACCATTCTTCCCAATCATATCCTAAATCATAATGATCAATAATAAGTATTTTCCTAGTTACAGAGCTCTTCTCTATAATGGATCGGGTAAATTCAAAGTCTGACTTTGAGTTATAATAATCTTTTTCAGGCATTGAGTGTACAGAAAATCCTTTGCCTGTTATGAAATTTTGCATATCTCCAGGCAATTTTTTCATAATGAATTCAATAGAGCATTTTGATGCATTGCGCAAGCGTTCAGCCAAGGTTAAACATCTATAGACGTGCCCGCAACCTATGGTTTGTGAAGCATCAACTCTAATATAAATAATCCCATCATCCATCATCTAGCCTGCGCATCATTTACCAAAAAATTAATGCTATAAAATCACAATTAGTACTATTTCAAAGGGTCATCACTTAACTCAGCAGCATTGCCAACGCCTTTTCAAAGCTAATTAAGAATCATATCTTACTACAAATTTGGATCATGGTTTAAAATCTTCTTTGATTGAAATGACTCTAACGTGAGTAGTTTGCATTGTATCTTAAGTTTAATTACAAACCACACCCCCTTTGCTAATATCTATTACTTGTATGATTATGTTTCTCTGTATCGTTGACCTATGGTAGAATCCGCGACGTGGATCTATGATTCAACTGGAATAAGCTTTGCTTGATATGTTAGACACTAAAATACAAACTGATACAGTTCCTATAGGAACTTCTGCACCCTCCATGTATCGCATCTTTCAAGAAGTCCTGCAAGCTTGGCGGCAACATGAAAAATTTCTGACACAACGGCTGCAACTAATGACTACCGAGAGTATTGTTTTTGCAGAAAAACTCTCAAAGATCATCCTAAACATCTATCCTGATAGGCTAACTGAGTTAATCTCAGGTTATAAATGGATGTGCGAGGCAGTCTTGGAAGAAGAACTATACTTCAGGCGTTATCATCGGTATCGGCTAAAAAACTTCGAAGAAGCGTTAATAACTGTATATTCCAATACCGAAGTGATGTTGAAGTACATGGATGGGCTCTTGTTATCTCAACTTCTATGGTCAAATCATACGGCAGTGTTGCAGTACTATGCCCAAAATTTTCTCCAGAGTATTCCCGAGGATTTTCATCTGCTTGAGATAGGTCCAGGGCACGGCATACTTCTATATTTTGCGACACTTGTTGAAAAATGCGAATCTATTACAGGTTGGGACATCAGTCAATCAAGTTTAGACTTCACAAAAAAAACTCTTTCATCCCTATCTGAGACAACTAAGTTGAAATTGGAAAAACAAGATATTTTTAAAATTGAATCCAAGCAAGCATTTGATGTAATCGTGATGAGTGAGATCTTGGAACATCTTGAAGATCCGCATTTAGCACTAAGTATCCTGAAATCGAATCTAGCTCCCAGAGGAAAGCTTTTTATCAACGTTCCATGCAATAGTCCTGCACCTGATCATATCTATTTATTTAAACATCCAGATGACGTTTTCAAACTAGTGTCTCATTCAGGCTATCACATCGAGCATACAGAGGTTTATCCTGCCACAGGCATTAGTTTGAAACGAGCTCTAGCTCAATCATTGACAACGTCTGTAGTTGTAGTTGCCACTTTAAAATAGGAATTATTATATGAGCATTGAATCAATTTATAAGGTGTTAACGACAGTATTTCATGAAGTACTCGAAGATGAATCTATCGTTCTAGTACCTGAACTATCTGCGAATGATGTATCATCATGGGACAGCTTGAATCATATTCGTTTGATTATTAGTGTTGAAGAAGCATTTTCAATCAAATTCTCAACACTTGAAGTAACTGAACTGAAAAAGGTTAGTGATTTAGTAGATTTAATTTTAGTAAAATTAAAGTCATTCGAATCAGTTGCTGTATGAAACTAGAGACATTACCTTGGCTGGAGAGATATTCTCCAGAGCGATATCCTTCCCTGAACAAATCTTTAAAGAAATCAACCTCTATTGATAAACGCTGTATAGAGCTTATCAAAGCATGTTATTTGAATGAGAGACATCTGTCTACTGTGGGGAAGCAGTTTGCTCAGTTTTCTAATGAAGTTCTGTCTATTAAAGATTTTAGCCTGGGATTAGTCAGTAATTATAATATTGAATTGCTAAAATATCCTTTGATTGCTAGCGGGCTGCGGTATGATTACTTATTTCAAGTAAAATTAGGTTCTTTTAATAATATTGCTCAAGAAGCACTGAATCCTAACTCAGAATTAAATGTCACATCTGACGCAGTTATTGTTTTATTAGATCATCATTTTTTAGGAACATGGCAAAGTCAAATACACCCAGAGCCTACTGTTATTCAGGAAGCTTTAAAATTTATTCAGAGCATAATTGAAGGCTTCAACCAAAATACACCTGTTACTTGTATTGTTTCTACAATCCCTCCTCCTCCGTTTATATCTATCAAAACTAAGTCATTAATTCGTGAATTTAATACTCAATTAGAGAATATATTAAAACCTACTTCCCATAAAATATTCGATATGGAGGCACTAGCACAAATAGTTGGTATAGAAAATTGGTATCAACCCGTACAGTATCATTTAGCTAAGCTATCGTTTTCTAATTCTTTCATTCCTTTAGTGTCAGACAAGCTTGCTTGCTCCATTGCTCAATTAAATTCTAGCCAAAAAAAATGCATCATCCTTGATCTAGATAATACGTTATGGGGGGGGGTTGTTGGTGATCTAGGTTCAACTGGAATCGCAATCGGCCAAGGCAACGCGCTAGGTGAAGCTTTTGCCGAATTTCAAAGTTGGCTACTATACTTAAAATCAAAAGGTTTTATACTAACTGTTTGCTCAAAAAATGATGAAATAAATGCTAAAGATCCTTTTATTAACCGAAAGGATATGATTTTAAGCTTAGATGATATTGTTGCATTTAAAGCAAACTGGCTGCCCAAATCTGAAAATATTCGTTCACTCGCAGCAGAGCTTTCTTTAGGCTTAGACTCGTTTATATTTATTGACGATAATATTATGGAGCGTGAAGCAGTCAGACTCGCTTTACCGGATGTTTGTGTGCCTGCACTGCCAGAAGATCCTTCACTCTATCTTTCTACTTTGATTAATTCCGGTTTATTTGAGTTAACCTCAGAAACATCTGAGGACGGCAATAGAACAAATCTTTATCTTGAAAATATTCAAAGAGAACAGTCAAAGCAGGCATTTACAGACTTAAAGTCGTACTACGCTTCTTTAAACATGAAGTTAACCGTTTTAAATCTTTCCCCTCAAAATCAAATACGAGCATTGCAACTGATTAATAAAACAAACCAATTTAATTTTACACAACAACGATTTAGTGAATCTGAATTTTCGGATTGGTGCGACCAAAAGAATAATATCGGACTCTGCTTTAGTTTGACAGATAAATTTGGCGACAGTGGTATCATAGGGGTTGTTTTATTGAAACTCAACAAAAAAGAAGAACAGCTTTGCATAGTAAATTTTATATTAAGTTGTCGAGTACTGGGCCGTGAAATTGAGCATGCTATCATTAACCTTCTTGTAAAATTAACAACAGACAGAAGCATAAGCTCTTTAATTGGTCATTATATACCCGGAATAAGAAATGAAATAGTTGCATTAGCGTATCAAAAATGGGGCTTTAGATCAGCTGAATTAGGCAACAATGAAGTTTTCTGGAGGCTTTCTCCAGAAAATTTCCATGCATTGCCTCACACTTTAACAATTATCAATGAGTCAACTCTATTTATGGAAAGTTGTGAGAGAGCCTGACAACGAATGCTTTTTAATTCTTTTGAGTTTCTTTATATTTATTTACCTGCAACGGTATTTCTTTTTTTCATAACTTTAAAGTTAAAAAAATACCATCTCACGGGCTTTCTGCTCTCAGTAAGTTCCTTGATATTTTATGGTTATTCCAACATTCAATACTTAAGCTTACTGCTTGGATCGATTGCTTTTAATTACATTATAGGAAGTTTGTTACTAAAAAGAAAAGATATACATTTTCTTTTTTTGGGAATTTTATTAAATTTAATCATACTTGGGTATTATAAGTATTTTAACTTCTTTCTAGAGACAACCAACTTATCTTCATTGTTTCACCTAACCATTAAAGAGTCTGTTTTACCTTTAGCAATTTCATTCTACACTTTTCAACAGATCGTATATTTATTAGACTGTTATAAAGGGCTAGTAAAATCAAATGGATTTATAAATTATCTTTTTTTCGTATCATTCTTCCCTCAGCTTATAGCTGGTCCAATTGTACAACATCAAGAAATCATATTTCAGCTAGATTGGAAAGAAAGGTATAACAAGTTCTCAAGAAATATGGTTGTTGGATTGACAGTATTTGCAATTGGGCTATTTAAAAAAACTGTGATTGCTGACAACCTAGGCGCGCTGGCAACTCCCGTCTTCACAGCAGTCACTCAAGTGGAATTGCCCCTATAAACTCGGACCACTTAGCCGGCCATTGAGAACTCTTTAATGTATTGTCTAGGAGATCTCATTTTCAAGCCCTGATGAGGGGCATGTTCATTATAATCCTCAAACCATTGTGGCAGTTTAGCCATGACATCCCGCGCATTGTTTAGCTCTGAAAGCCAAACGTAATCACGTTTGAAGGTCTTTACAAAAGCCTCAGCCATACCATTGCTTTGTGGGCTATAGGATGGAGTAGTGCAAACTTCAAATCCAAGATTAAAATTGAACCGTCTCTTTAATGTACATACCATTGTCTACCATTGAATGCGATGAGGTAGTTTATTAATTTCACCGAATCGATATTCAACTGATTCCATTATTAAGTCCCTGATAGATTCGCCATCCATGCCGAACTGTTGAGGCTATACCCTACAATCTCACGGTCGCAGGTGTCCATCGCAAAGGCAACATAGACCCTGTCACCATTGCAACACTGGATTGTGAAAGCATCTGAGCAATTGTAGCGCAAGTTACTTTTGAGTGTAATGATCTTGCCATCATGCGTCCGAGTAGCCTTCTTGCCGTATCTTTTGAAGTAACAAGCCTTGCTGCTTCATAATGCGATAAAGACGCTTGTGGTTTATTTTTGGGCGACCTTTCTGTTGCAATAGATGATAGCAAAGGCAGGACACGCCGATATCCATAAGTAGGCCGTGCATCTGTAATTTCTTTTATTAATTTTAGCAAAGCATCATCATCCATCTTGTTGTACCTCTTCGGGCGCGTAACCAACAATTTTACTTTTTCAATTAAGTTCGAGCGCGCGACATCAAGCGTACGCGCAATCGCTCTTATTCGAAATCTTCCACTCGAACAAGGGCTGCCGCGAGATTAGTTTTTTTTCACGCGCAAGCTTGACCGCTTCACGTAAAATCTCGTTTTCTAAGAGTTTTTTGACCTAAGGTTTGTTCAAGCTTCCTGATATGCTTCTTGAGCGCAATCATCTCGCTTTGAGGGACGAAGATCTTTCGACTTTGACTCCAGCCATAGCTCCATTCTCCAAGTGCTTACGCCAGGTAAATAATTGGCTAGGAGGTATACCATGTTTTCTTGCAATAAACGAGATTGAAACCCCAGGTTGATAGGTTTCCTGAACAATTTGGTGTTTTTCGTAAGGAGCCCACCGTCTGCGAGCCTTTGTCGAACAAATAACTTCTGTGATCGAACCGGTCTTGTTAATACTCATAATACTAGTCCTATTACTATGTCTTAAATAGGCTAGGTGGTCCGGTCTAAACGGGGGCTACTACATCAAGGACAAACGGCCACCTTTTTTGAAGCGTGGGGTGGTGCACTAGCATACAATCTTCAAGTTTATTTCGATTTTTCTGGTTATTCTGATATGGCTATTGGATTGAGCAGAATGTTTGGCATTCTACTCCCCCAAAATTTTTATTCACCTTTTAAGTCGCAGTCTATTATTGAGTTTTGGCAACGATGGCATATGACATTAGGGCGTGTAATATATCAATACGTTTTTTTACCGTTTTCGTTTTTTTTCGCACAAACACGAATACTTAGAAAAAAGAAATTGGCAACCGCTTTTGTGACAATTATCTTAACTTATCTGCTGGTAGGGCTCTGGCATGGTGCCGGCTGGACATTTATCTGCTTCGGGTTTATTCAAGGCTTATTTTATTTTATCAATTTTAGTTGGCGACATTTTACTGCTAAAATCAAAAAATATTCTGATAAAAAACAGAATACTCGATTTTTGCGCTTAATTTATTGGGGTATTACTTATTTATCATTGGTTATTTCATTCGTTGTATTCAGAGCTGAGAATATGTCTACAGCTATCTCAATGTATTCTTCAATGATCGGCGGTCATGGTTTTTCATTAACAGAGCATTATTTTTCATTTTTAAACTACCTGTTTGGATTAGGTAATTATCTAGAAAATGCCTGGCACTGGAAATTTTCTGATCAAGCCATGTTGATTAGCTTAGGGCGGTTTGAGATTTTCTCGTTCATCATTCTATTAGTGATCGTTTTAACTATGCCAAACACCCAAGAGATTATGTCTAAATTCTCTCCATGTTTAGATGATAAGTCAAATCTCTACAAAAAGAGTATTTTATCTATCCGATGGCAACCAAATTTAGGATTTGCTTTTGTAACGGCTATTCTCCTCATTATAAGTTACTGTTTTATATTGATAGGACAAAGTGAATTTTTATATTTTTCTTTCTAAATTCCTTTTCTTACCTGATAACTATATGAATGCTTCATGCCTCAAGGGACTCTAAGATGAAATATAAAAAATATTTAATTATAGTAATAATTTTTAATTTCATATGGATGTCTTTCGCCTTCATGAATTTTTTATATCTAAGGAATAATAGAGAAAATTTAACGCTTGAAGAAGTGGTAGCTCTTCAAACTATTGATTCTGATATTTTATATGGAACTGCAATTTATCAGAATACGATAGCTTATAAATTAGAGCTTCTAGAGAAAAAAAGACCAAAAATTATCACTTTCGGTCAATCACGCGTCATGCAGTTTAGAGGATACTTTTTTTCACAACCTTTTCTAAATTTAGGAGGTGCCTGGCCAAATATATGTCTAGCCAAGAAAGTTGCTGAAGACATTGTTAAAATTAATAAACCTGAAGTTGTAATTATTTCTATTGATTATTGGTTATTTGATTCATCACCTGAATATCTTGGCGGCGATTACAATAGGGAGAATAATAGATTAGCAGGAATTATAAAACCTTGGTTATGGATTTTTGAAAAGAAGATAAGTTTTTCAGACTACTTTAAGGATCTATTATATTATGATGAATATACAGAGTACATTGGTGTAAATGGACGATATAACAAGGTAGGATTTGGTGTAGATGGTTCATACTATTATAACGCTCTTGTTTCCGGGTTAAGCAATGATGCCGACCTCGAATTTCATTCAACATTGCATGCGATTAACTCTAAAGATTGGCTTTTCAAACCGTTTTCTCAGATGAGTGCTGAAAAATTTGGTTATTTTCTAGACATTCTGAATTTTTTCTCTTCTCAAGGTGTAAAGGTAGTTCTGTTTATGCCACCACTTGCGCCAACTCCTTACACACATTTGAAGCAGAAAATATCAAACTATCCTTACTATCAACAAGTACTCCATGCATTTCAAAAGCAAGATCTTTTCTTTGCAGATTTTCATGATCCTGAAACACTTGAATCTACTAACTGCGAATATCTAGATGGACTTCACCCAGGAGACACTGTTTATGCTCGAATACTCTTAAAACTTGCAAATATTCCTCAATACAAATTTCTTAATTCCTACATTAACGTAGAGTTATTGGAAGAGATATCAAGGAATTATCGAGACATTTCATTTATACCACAAAAAGAGAATAGCCCTAAAGAAGTGGACTTTCTTGGCATTGGATGTGAAAAACCTAGACATATTCCATTAGCTCAACTAATAACCCAGAAGACCTGAAAAAGAATGCCACATTTGCATTAAATGCTTTTGCATAACTTGGAGCATGCAATAGATGAGCCCTCTGACGTATTTCTTTATTCATGGCCTCCTCCATACTATCAACAATGTAGCAAATGTGGTCTAGGCCACCACCTCGCTTTAGCCGGCTTTCAACTGGCGATTTGCAATCTTTGATAGGTGCCACAAGTTCGATACAAATATTAGCATCCGTTTCTAATAGACTAACCATGACGCGTTGAATTCTATCTTCAACAGGAGAGAGAATAAGCTTAGCACCTTCATTTTCAAATTGACTGATGGATTTTTCTATATTTTTGACAACATAACCAAGGTGACCAATTTGATACATGCTTCCTCACTAAAATTTGAATTTTGAGCGATAAATATTAACCTTAATAGCTTTTATTTGTTGCTATGAATTAAAAGTTTTAGGTATTTATAATTTCTTTTTGCCTAACATGTGCATTAAGTTCAATCAATGCAGGATTGCGCTCTAAAATGGCAAGCAATTCGTTTGTGGTAAGGTATAGCTTATTACCAGTTGACACCATTCCAATTAATGCATTGAGGAAAGTAAAATCATCCTCTGTATCCAAGGTCCATCTTAAATTGCCATAATTGACATTATTTTTGTAACCTTCAATCGAGAAAATTTGAGGGTTAAGATAAATGTATGGCGTGACATGCTCCTGTTCGAAAGATTCTTTGGCTAAATCATTAGCCTTTTTTAGAGCACTAATGCTGAAGATTTCAGCATCTAACCCTCTAGGAAATGTTCGAACTAGCGTATTCGATAGATACTCTAATTTTTTAATCTTATTTAGACATATAAATTTTTCAATCATTAAATCGATTAAATTAGAATCAATTAAAGGGCAATCGCAACAAACACGGACAATAACATCAGCTTTATATTGTAACGCCGCATCATAGAATCGACTTAAAACATTTGTTTCAGATCCTCTGTAACTATCAACGCTCAATTCATCACAAGCTCTCACAAGCTTATCATCGCGTTGATTTGATGTTGTAGCAACAACAACCTGATCAATCTTTTTGCAGCGTTGCACCCTACTAACAACCCAATTCAAAACAGAATATCCATGAAGGGGTTTTAGAACTTTCCCGGGCAAACGCTCAGATCCCATGCGGGCTTGAATCAATGCAACTACTTTCATGATAGAATCTTCCTCACCGCGCCAACCACTTGAATTAACTGTTCATCAGTAAGACCATAATACATAGGTAGTGATATGCAATTTCGATAATACTCTTCTGCGACAGGAAAATCTCCACACTTGAAGCCCATTTTTTGATAGAAAGGTTGAATATGTATAGGAATATAATGCACATTCACACCGATTCCTGCTTCACGTAAAGCAACAAACACCTCTTTTCTATCTTTCTTCACCTCATGTTTTAGGCAAACTACATAAAGATGCCATGCGGGATAGATATTCTTCTTTTGATAAGGGAGCACTAGCGGTAAATTTTGAAATTCTTTAGCGTAAAATTCAGCAATTTTATTACGCTTAAGAATAAAATCATCCAGTTTAGATAATTGACTTATTCCTAAAGCGGCTTGCATTTCTGTAAGGCGATAGTTATATCCCAATGCTGTCATTTGATAATACCAAGGACCATGAGATTCACTTTCCATCAAACAATTATCACGTGTCATCCCATGTGAACTAATCAACTTCATCTTTTGATAAAGCCCTGGATCGTTTGTGGTAGCCATGCCACCCTCAGCCGTCGTCATTGTTTTAATAGCATGAAAACTAAACACAGTTATATCGGAATAGAAACAACTCCCAATTTTAATGTTCTCATACCGACTGCCAATGGCATGAGCAGCATCTTCAATAATATAAAATCCATATTGTTTTGAAAGTTCATGAATTTCTCTCAAATCACACGGCTGCCCCGCAAAATGAACTAAAACAAGCACCTTGGGTAATTTATTATGCTGTTTCGCTCTTTGAAGTTTCATTTCAAGCGCTTGCGCAGATATATTATATGTTTTAGCGCAAATATCGACAAAATCAATATTTGCTCCGCAATACAATCCACAATTGCTAGATGCCAAAAATGTATTAGGAGATGTCCATAACCAATCGCCTGGACCCAAATTCAATGCGACACAAGCCAAGTGCAGAGCACTTGTTGCGCTATTAGCTGCAACGCCAAATTTTGCACCACAGTAAGTAGCCACAGCCTCTTCAAATTCAGTAACCGCGGGGCCTTGAGTCAAAAAATCAGATTCTACCGCACCAATAATAGCTTTTTTATCTGCCTCATCAATCCATTGTTTACTATACCCAATCATACAAGTCCACCCAATTCCTTAATTTCTTCGACTCTAAGAAACCAAGAATTAGTCCCCGAGTCATATACAAAGCCTTCCTCAACAGGCGTCCCATTTTCGCCAAGGGAATTCACGGTATAATCATGCTCTTTTGAAAACGATATCGAAGGCTTGATCACAAAATGATCTTCAAAGTCAATAGTTAAATGCGAATCATCTTGTGGACACATCACTTCATGTAATTTCTCACCTGGACGAATACCTATCGAATGAAAATCTAAATGCTCTCCAAATGCACGTGCTACATCAACAATTTTAGCAGAAGGCAATTTTGGTACAAAGATCTCACCGCCCTGCATTCGTTTAAAAGCATTCAAAACAAATTCTACACCCTGATCTAAAGTAATCCAAAAACGTGTCATTCTCATGTCTGTAATCGGCAAAGAAGTCTCACCTCTTTCAACAAGCTTTTTGAAATAGGGAAAAACAGACCCCCTTGAACCCACAACATTTCCATAACGCACAACTGCAAAACAGGTTTTACTTAATCCTGCAACATTATTAGCTGCAACCATTAACTTATCAGACGCTAGCTTCGTTGCTCCATAAAGATTAATTGGATTGGCGGCCTTATCGGTAGAAAGCGCTATCACCTTTTCAACATGGCTCGCTAATGCTGCATCAATCACATTTTGCGCACCATGAATATTGGTCTTAATACATTCCATAGGATTGTACTCAGCAGCTGGGATTTGCTTCATTGCTGCAGCATGCACAACATAGTCCACACCCTGAAACGCCTGCATTAATCTCGATTTATCTCTCACATCTCCCAAAAAATATCGCATGCACGATTGATTAAACTCTTGTTTCATTTCAAATTGTTTTAATTCATCTCTTGAAAATACGATAATCTTTTTAGGCCGATATTTACGAAGAAGCATTTTGGTAAAAGCTTTTCCAAAGGATCCCGTACCGCCAGTAATCAATATTGATTTATTATCAAACACCTTTGACCTCTTTTAGACTGCTTTAAGTAATAAAATTATTTTTATAAAATTTCATGTCACTTAACGTCTATCGTTTTTGAAGAATTGAAATTAATATTTCGTATATCACACTATATCTTTCCATCTAGCATATATGCATTCTAAATATCTCTACAAATAGCCTGCAGGGATGGTATCCACATCCCGAGATAATGGTATATCCTTGTCATGCGCCTTCAATATTTCTATTTTGCCAGATGATTTTTGAGACACTGTATCTTGAAAATCTTTTAAAAAGGACAAAGCAATATCCGATCCAAAAAAATATAGATTATGCCGATCTGGATACTTAGTATCAAAAACAAGCACATGTTTGAAATGCTTTTCAAGTAATTTTTTTAGTTCCAGTTTCGATTTAAATTCATACTCATGATCATCATGACTTGGACCGTGCTCATTCCCAATAATGGTATAGCCACTCAATATGCCTTGAGGCTTTAGCTGTTTATGCGCTTTTCTCAAAATATGGTCCATTTCATCGAGTGTAAAATGTTCAATGGCACCATCCCAAATAATATTATCATATATGCCCGTAAAAGGCTCTTTTCGAATATCCATGATTTGGTATTCGACGTTTTTAAGTTTAAAATTCTTTTTTGCATGGGCTATTGCTGCCGCATAAAAATCAACCGATATACCTAAAGCGTTTTGAAATTAGGTCTTACGCCATTTCAAAATCTGCATCCATAAATTTAGCAACATCCTTTGAATGCTGATTGATGTTGCTAAAGAAATCAATGCAGGCCTCTCTAAACTCTTGCATATTTTCATAATATTTATTATAAAGCACTTTCTTTTTGAGGAACTTCGAAAGTCTTTCAATCAAATTCAAGTTGGGTGAATACGCAGGTAGGAAAACAAGCTTGATGTTTTTTCCGTGCAGCCACTCTTTAACTTCTTTACAATAGTGGTAACGCGCATTATCCAATATGACGTATATCATCGTGGCATAAAAATATTTCTGTTCCAGTATCTCAAGAAGTTGAAGCGTTGAGTCTTTATTGACCGTCTCAGACTCAATCACAGTGACCTCATGCGTTTCTGCATTGATTGCACCATGAAGGTTTAAACGTTGACAGCCACTGTTTGTCTTTAGTTCTCTCTTTTCACCACGCTTTATCCAGCCGTATGCAGCCATTGTATTATGTTCAGGGTGCACCGCATCAGCAAATAAAACCTCAACACCAGATGGCTTGTTGTGCATAAAATCTTCAAAATATTTTATAAATTCTTCTTGTGCATCAATATCTGGATTGCCAGGAACAAGCTTTGGCTTCTTGTACTCATATCCAAGCCTATGCAACAGGTCTCGCATCCCGCTCATGCTGTACTGAATGCCAAATTCATTATGGACGTATTCAATCACAGATTGTGACGTTAAGTGTATGCGCCTATCAAGCTCAGCACATAACAAGCTTTCTTGATGCTCGCTTAATAAAGAATCTCGACCTTTGTATTTTGTAGAAAGTAAAGCAGCAATACCGCCGTCGCAATATCTCTCAACATAAGTACGCAATGTTTCATCATCAAGAAGAAGTGCGTTTTTCACTTGCCTTAATGTCCATCCCGTCCCAAGAAGAATAACGGCATTAATCCTATAGGCTGCATTGGCGTTCGTCCGTTTAGCATCTCTATGAGCTGAACGAAGTATCTCTAAGTCTTCTGGTGTTAAAGTGAATCCTTTCATGGTGGTTAAATTCTAACAAATTGAAGGCCTAATTTCAAAACGCTTTAGGTATATAATATGCTTGGCTCTTATTGAGTAAAAATGATATGCATTAAATCCATCCCCACAACACAATTCTAAAATTGTGGCATTTTCTTTGATACTTAAGAGATTAAAAATCCCGCGCTCCCATCCGAGAGGATTACGAAGCTCATGCCAGGTATAATATTGATCTAAAAAATGATCGCACCATTCAGGGTTGGGTTTGATTGCCCATTCACAATAAAATTGACATTTATGAGTGAATGCCACAAGTTTTCTCAATCCGCGATTCAATAGTTTTATTGCGCCCAGTGATGGCGATCTAAATCTCTTAATAAACTGTTTAATTAGGTATTTGATCATAACCTTCCCTTTCTTTCAAAAATATTTTAGTTGTCCGTTCCAAGCCTTCTCTTAACTCACATCTTGCCTTCCATCCTATCTCTAATACTTTGCTGGTATCTAATAATTTAATAGGAGTCCCGTCAGGCATATCTGCATTAAAAACAAGCTTACCCTGAAAACCAACTGTTTTGGCTATTAATGCTGCAAGCTCTTTGATCTGAATATCTTTACCCCACCCCACATTAACAATAGGAGGTGACTTTTCACTGAGGAAGGTGTCTGCAAATTTATCTTCTGATAAATTCATCACATGGACACAAGCATCCGCTAAATCTTCGCTATATAAAAATTCGCGTTTGGGCTCACCGGTTCCCCATAAATGTACTTCAGATTGGCCATTGACCTTTGCTTCATGCATCCTCCGAATCATCGCAGGAATCACATGGGAGTGATTCAAATCATAATTATCATTCGGACCATATAAATTCGTCGGCATCACCGCTGCAAAATGGGTCTGATACTGCCGATTATAGGCCCAACACATTTCAATGCCCGCTATCTTAGCAAGCGCATAAGGACGATTTGTTGGTTCAAGTGGCCCTGTCAGAAGATATTCTTCTTTCATCGGCTGTGGACAATCACGAGGATAAATGCAAGATGATCCCAAAAATAACAATCGCTTAACTTGATTTCGCCAAGCTTGATGAATCACATTCGTCTGAATCTGTAAATTCTGATAGATAAATTCAGCTGGTAAACTGTTATTTGCATGAATCCCACCGACTTTTGCTGCTGCCAAAAAAACATAGCTTGGTTTTTCTGATTTAAAGAATTCTTCTACAGCTAAGCCATCCGTCAAATCAAGCTCAGCATGAGTTCTAAGGAGTAAGTTGCTATACCCCTTAGCTTCCAATACTTTGACAATAGCCGATCCAACTAACCCTCTATGTCCCGCGACGTAAATTTTCTCGTGTTTTTGCATAGATTACCCTAATAAGACCCATTTCTTCCACCAGAAGAAAAAAGTCGTGTACCTGCTCTTGCGCCGAATCACCGCCGAATCATTTTTTCATTGGCCAAAGCATGGTTTTAGTACTTCCCTTCGATTCTATAAAGCCCTTTTCTCTCAGAGAGGCCAAATCATCTCGCAATATTCTTTCGGCCGGCTTATCAGACAGTTGTCTTAAGATTTCCTTTAGCTTCATGTCTTGTGCTGTTGATAAAACAACTGCTGGATTGGTAATCGTCCCATTCAATGCCAATCCCAGCCCGCGCAAAAGCTCATGGAGTTGAATCTCGGAAGAAATAATAGATTTATCTAAACGACCACTCCGAATTCCATCCTCGACAGCGCGGTTAACCTCCTTCTCATCTATACCCTTCACAGCTGAATTTTCGGGGTTGTTGCCTTCGCGATTCTCATCGCAGTCATGTACTTTGTGTACACTCCTGCGTCTCGAACGCTCGGCGCCTACCCGAAAAATCATCTGTTGTGGGTATAAATCTGCCTCTGTACACCCAAGGGCTGGTAACTGACCCCAGCCCTTGTCTAAGGTACGCTCAAGCATTAATTGTTTTAGTTTTTCATATTTTATTGTTCTAGTCGTTGACCCTACTCTCTCATATGCTTCATCACGAAAATGGTACACTGCCGCAGGAATAGGTATTTCGGTTCTTTTAATACAACTCTTTTACAACGTCACAACAATCCTGAGCCAATCGAGATAGTAATTTTTCAACCTCGATATATCGCTTCTTTGCTTGATGATACAACTTATCTTTCTTTATCAAAACTAATTTGTGGGGAGAGCCCGCGTGCTCTGTTTCATGTGTCACCGGAATACTTAATCCGTCAATGATCTGATGTATATGTGCTCGACGATCTTTACCCATCGGCCATCTCATCTCTTTAACAGTAGATGATTTCAGAAAGTCATACAACACGCGACAATCACTGCAGCTACAAGAAGATGCCTCTTGAATAGACCAATCATCCTTATCACGTAACCCAAGAGCCTTCTCATTATTGAGACAATCAAAAACATAGTGAAATAACTCATTATAGCTCCATGCTGTCAATTGACTTTGATTTAAACGCTCCTGCAGAAAAAAAATAATATTAGCTAAGTCAAAAGGTGGATATAGCTTAGGATTACACATCACATGCTCCAATAAGGACGCATATTGCTTACTTGCCTCAGCAATCCAGCAAGCCTCAACAAAATCAGTCACGTCTTCCATCCGTTGAGAAAACGATTCTTTGAGAAATGCAGGACTCACTTCCCTATCAGCAGAATCTTCGTGCTTTAATTTATGTAATTGAAAGTTGAGCAGCCAATCTGTAAGCTCTACATTGTCTTGTGTCGAGGATATTTTTCTGACAACACCTGATAAATCCTTACATTTTTCAAGATAGCCCCACGTATCTTTAGATGTGGTCCATGTCGACAGCATACTTAGACACCAGGGAGTACCATAAGATCCTTTCAGAGATAAAAATAACCTAACCATACCAGGCGTCAATACGCTTATATCATAGAACTTAAGCATAGCTTCCGCTAATTTAGGATCGTTAACATAAAAAGCTAATCGAAATACGGAAGATACCGGTTTGATACCCCCTAAATGCCGAACCCGACCCCAATAAGGCAAAAGAGAATGTATAATCTCCGCCACACGAGTCGCACCCTTCTCTTCTTTCGATAAATTTGACAACTCCTCAATCACACTGCCTGCATCTATCTGGAAAAGGACAGAGTAATGATCTTTCTTTTGCCAAAGAATAATTGCAGCTCGGTGATACCATCGATCCATGGTATTACCATAATTGCCCATGAATCCCTCATATTCTGATTGAAAAGGCTCAAATTGATCACTTGCTTTCGTCCAGCAAAGATGGGCACCAGCCACGCCTATCGATTTAAGATCGACTGCTACGCCCGCCCTATCAATCCAATGACTTAATGTGACATTTCTTTGAATTAAATCAACAAGCTCAACATTCGCTTCATTGGTTTTGGATCCAAATTCATATTCGTCGTAATAACGCTTTTTCTTACGACGGTAATAATAGTCATCCCCATCTGACTCACAGTCCCATGTTTCTTGAACCTCTGCCAGAGCAAGGTGGATGTCTAAATCCAAAGCTTCAGCCACCATTTTAAGCGCTTCTGCTCTTACAGTATCAACATTTTTAAGATGACTCCATGATAACCCTTTTTGCGTATAACTGTGATCTAGGAGATATACGAACTGTCTCGGCACTTTATTATCATGCCGCAGCCGTTCTTCTTTCGTCACATTCTGGGGCGAAAAATAGGCCCGCAAACTATTTGCTACTGCTTGGAATGATTCTGATCTTTTAGGACCTTTCGTAATAGATGCATCTAAATTATTCTTAAGCAGTAAATTATAAGTTAATGCAACTCGATATCCCTGCTTAATTGGCTTCACTTCGTGATGACAATCTGCATAAAATGCAATCAATGATAATTTATCAAGCGGATATCGACTAGTATGAAACTGCTTTTTTTCGCCCTGATGATCAATGACAAGACTCCCGCCGCTGTGGGCCGATGGAAGGACAACAACTAAACTCGCAACCATGCCATCCACTTTCTCAGAGTCTTGGTGCGGACTAAAGAATTGACTGACCTCATAAATAATAAGATTATGCAAAATGGCGGTTAATGAAGCACCCTCTGGTAAGCCTAAATCTGCTTTGAAGGAATCAAGAATGAGCTTAAGCTCATCGTTCCAGGCCTTGCTAATCTTAATCTTACTTCTAGTAATCTCCCATGTATCTCGCACCGCCTTGTCTAGTAGAGTCTTATCACGAAACCCAAATTTAGCAGGTTTAGCAAATTTGATAAGCTGTTTGGCATGGCTCGCCGTAATAGGCAATTTTAAAGCGCCAAACTCTTTGATTTCTAAAGACAACTTCTCAACAGGCTCTGTTCTTTTTGAACAGAATGATCCTGTCTCTTCAATTTTTTCAAGTGGTTTTATAATATCTTCCACAATCCCACCTTGACTCGTATATACCCACAACAGCTGAATTTTCGGGGTTGTTGCCTTCGCGATTCTCACCGCAGTCATGTACTTTATGTACACTCCTGCGTCTCAAACGCTCGGCGCCCATGCCTGCTGAAGCTCGAAGAGCGCAAGCAGGTACCCGAAAAATCATCTGATTTGGGTATATTTACCCTTCGCGACTAAATTTTAGGTTTTTGCTTGTCCGTTCAAAGCTTGTTAATTTGCTCAATCGAAAGGCCCGTAGATTCTGATATTAAACTTAAAGGCACCCCCCCATTCTTCAAAATTTTGGCAGTTTCAAATGCCTGCTCTTCCTTCCCTTTTTTGAGGCCCTCTTTAATACCTTCTTTGATACCTTCTTTAATACCTTCTTTAATACCTTCCTCAAATCCCTCTTCCATGGCATCTAATATCAAGCTTTTTTCAGAACTAACTTGCTTCCAATAGCTTTCATAAAGCTCTAGCTCCGCTGGCGTATAAGCTGCCTCCTCTGCCAATGCCACCGCCTCCCTAATTTCTGGAACCCCCAATAAGCTCGGATCAACCTCCCTGGTCTCCGTATTCAATTCACGCATGAAGCGAAGCCATAATATCTTTAATCGCTTGTCATCCCACGTTGTGACTTTAAATTTTGGAAGCTCAACAAATACTAACGTTAATCCATTAATTATTTCTTGCTGAGGATTATCCAATTTGACCAATCCATAATGGTGATACCAATCAGGACTCTCTTGATCAAAAATACTGTCAATTAACCCTAAACCATACACCGGGTTTAGAAGACGATAATGCTCTCCAGGTCTTAATTGTTTCACATACGCTTGTGCAGACCCAAACAAAAGTCGCTGCATAAAGCTAGTGCCCCACTCAACCTGCATCTCAACTATAAATATTTGACCCTGTTGATCTCGACATTTAACATCAACAATTGTTCGCTTAAACTCGGGGATCTCAGGCACTTGCTCCGGAAATAAATACTCTAACTCCATAATTTGACGATTACTCGGCAACGGCAAAATCGCGTTCAAAAAACTCTTTAAAAGATGCGGATGTTCGCCAAATATTTTCTTGAAAACTACATCGCTTTTTGGGTCTAAATACCGAGGCATAATGACTATCTGCTCCCTAAAAATTTGGTGATTATCATAGCATTTCTGTCACCAGACCACCAGTTAATTTATCTGGCTACCTCGATCTTGTAACTCATTGTATTTAAATACTATTTACAAATAAACTTCATTACATCTCTAACCCAAGCTAGGCTTTAATATGCGAGAGGTCTACTTTAAGCAAGTTATCAGGTTGTTTGCTGTTACTAGACTCGTAGTGAAGTAACAATGCCTCTAGTAGCTCTCGGCCTTTTTCTGTTTTTGCCGCCTGCCGAGGTGTCTGATGGTCTAAGGCGGGGATTGGTTCATCAAACCATTTTTCCCAATGCTGTTTGATCATTTTCTTTAATTGTTGCTGGACTTCTGGAGAGCTTCGAAAGTCATCTTGATTGCTTTCTCGATTCATCCCTTTTTTTGATGATTTTTTCATCATAGATTCGATTGATTCAATAACTGTTTTCTGAAAGCAAATATCGTCCTTTAAATAGCGCTCCAACAAAGCTTGCCCTTTCTTGCATCGCTTCTCTGAATTTGTCCTCAAAATTAATCTGCTGCCCTCAATACTAGGGTCTGTTGACATTTGGATATCCACCTCACCCGCCTACGTGCCGCGGCTTGTCCGCGGCATCCAGCAGCTAACTTTCCAAACTTCTCAACTTATTGATTAAAAAGAGCAAACTCGTAAAATTTATTCGTCAAAAATAAAACAAAACGAGTTTGAAATGGCTAGACGAATGCTCACAAATGAGCTTTGGTCTAAGCTAAAGGGAATTTTGCGACAACATCGAATTTATGACAAGCCTTTTCTTCGCGATATGGTCGAAGGGATGTTATATCGCATGCGAGTGGGCTGCCCTTGGCGAGACCTTCCTGAAGAATTTGGATGCTGGAACTCGATTTTCCAAAAATTTAATCGCTGGTCAGCCAAAAACAAATTGATGATGATTTTTAAAATGCTAGTGGATGAACCAGATTTGGAATGGGAATTCATTGATGGAAGCATTGTAAAATGCACATCAACATAGTGCTGGCGCAGCAAGTAATGAAGAACAAGGGATCGGTAAATCAGTTGCAGGAAATACTACAAAAATACATATGGCTGTTGATGGTTTTGGTTTACCCATTGAATTTGAGATCACAGGTGGCGAAGTCCATGATTGCAAAATTGCACGAGAATTGATTAATAAACTCCCTGTATCAGATTATGTGATTGCAGATAAAGGGTATGACAGTGAAGAACTTAGAGAGATTGTCAGGAATAAATCATCTATCTCAATTATTCCAAGAAAAAGTAACTCAACAGTAGGAAATTTTGATGTAGACTGGGGCCTATACAAGCATAGACATTTAGTTGAAAATATTTTTGCGCGACTCAAGCACTTTCGTTCGATAGCAACACGGTATGACAAATTGAAAAGAAATTTTTCATCAATGTTGGCATTAGCATGTTCATATCTATGGTTACCGATGTGAAAAAAACATTGATATAATTAAAAACATCGTATGGGTCAAGTTTTTTAAGGAAGCATAATGAGGTCGTATTATACTTACATTCTGGCTAGCCAGCGAAACGGAACACTTTATGTGGGCTCTGCAGCAGATCTTGCGAGAAGGGTTTGGGAGCATAAAAATAAGGCAATTCGTGGTTTTACAGAAAAATATAATGTACATAAATCGCAACATGCGCCTACTTACCGCGCTTTATGCGAGGTATCCAAAAATGGGTTCCGCGGACAAGCTGCGGAACGTAGCGGTTTTATTAATTATGCAACAAGGCTGAAAAATATAATGTAAAACAGCTTGTTTATTATGAAATGCATGAAATGTACGTTGAAGCAGCCACGCGGGAAAAACGCTTTAAAAATTGGTCCAGAAAATGGAAGTTGAATTTAATAGAAGAATTTAACCCAACCTGGCGTGATCTGTATCAAGACATCTGCTCATAATACCTGGATGCCGCGGACAAGCCGCGGCACGTAGGCGGGTGAGGTGGGTGTCCAAATGTCAACAGACCCTAATCTCTCCCATTATGGTATTTTCCCAGCCCTTGTGCTTTTTATTGCCTTTCTTTAAACAGGAAAATTGAATGCCCGTCACTTTTCCCAGTTTATTTCTCTTAGCATCGTCTAAAAACTCAGATTCATCGCTTGATAAGGTTAAAGGTAATAATTTCTTGATCGCTTCTTCTGGAGATATTTCCCGCTTAAAATATGATTCTCAAGGCTGAAAAGGACAGGGGTCGTTTCTACTGACTTTATTGTTCATTACTCAGGCCTACACATTGTGGCAATGTGCCAATATATATTTTTAATTTTTCCCAAAACACAATTAGCCCTTGAACAAAGGGAAGCATCTTATTAAAATCAGCTGACAATACATTGTAGTTTTCAGGATAATCATGCGTTATTTGATTTCTAATTTCACGCATTTCCATCCACCACTGCGCATCATCTATAACCCCGAGTTTTTCCAAACTATTCAGCTTATCTCTAAAACTTGGAGCATTCTCACCCAGGATATCTAGAATAATCGGAAATATTTTTACACCAATTATATCCTGCAACTTACCAAACCGAGTAGTCATCATATCCAAAAGTGCAACTTGCTCATCTTGCAACAGACTTAGCGATTCTGGCGTGAACGGAAATAAGAATTGCGTTTTATTAACGGCAGCGCTTAATCTGCGCGCGTGAATGTCAGCGACTTTTTCATAGTCTTTTAAATGCTGATATTTCTTCATATAAGCATTACCCCCGAATTTCGAGCCTCATCATAAATAGGCAAATTATCATGTGACAATAGTCTTCTTAAAACAATATCAATTTTTTGGTCACCAATTTCACTCTTCAAATCAACTAGAAATTTAATTTTTTTATCTGAAATTTCAGATAAGTCATCAATCTTTGTTTCAATATAAAGATCGATATCGCCACCTCGCTTACTTAAGTCTGTACGAGAGCCAAAAAGCCAAATGTGATCCTCACCCCCAAAATAACGAAGAAATATTTTTTGGATAGCTTGGACTTCACGATCGCTTAGCCTAATTTGTTTGCTCATCTAATCTCTTACTCAAATACTGAATCACTTGATTATTATCATTAAGTAAAAACTTAACATGGGGCAACGGCACTTGATTTAGCTCATCGGTTACATAACTAAACAAGGATGCTGCCTGCTCTGGAAATCCATGCTGCTCTATTAAATTTTTGTTAATAAACTCATCTGTAAATAAATTAGAGTCATCCTGCTTCCCGTTTAAGTGCGAAAAAGAAGTCACTACTGATTTTAGAGCATCATGAATAGGATTGAGGGCTTCTTCATGAAATTCACCCTCAAGGAGAAGTTGAGCCATTCGCTGCTTTCTGACCGCATCAGAAAAATGCATTCTTGCTTCAGCAAGTTGTTTTTCAGTATACAACGACTTTCTAGCCAGGGGTGGATCTGCCAACTGATGCAATGTTTCTAGCGGTTTTGACAATGATAGTATGCCTGCCTTTATCAAACGATTTATAGTTTCATAGGTATCACGGTCTAAAATTTCGACATGTAGGGGATCTAACTTTAAATTGTCTATAAGGTGACTCTTTACTTCATTAATCCTCTCATTAACAACAGCCAATGCAGCTCTTTGACCCGTCTCTGCATGCTGGTGCGCCTGAAGCAGAATAAGATCTGACATCAAGCCCTCAGGTAAAATAGCATCCTTCTTCGGCGTCAAATCTAAGGGGTTGATCAAACTTTCTAAACGCTCAATAAAATCAGCACGACTGGAAGGCAAAGGCATTTCCTTTAATTCGCCACTCCCCAAAACACTTTGTGCCAGTGATTGCTTCTGGCTAAGTAAGGTGATCATTCGATGCTCAATGCTATCTTCACAAACCAAATTGATAACCTGCACAGAACGAGTTTGATGCTTCCGCCATGCACGTGCAATTCGTTGCTCTAACTTAGCCGGGTTCCACGGCAAGTCCAGATTGATCACAACATTGGCACTTTGCAGGTTCAACCCAACACTGCCGCAATCCGTCGACAAGAATAATCGACAACGAGGATCTTCTTTAAAACGTTTAATTTCAAGACGTCGCTTGACTTGATTCACAGCTCCAGTATGCCAAGCAACTTCTAAATTATTTTTTTCTGCATGCTCTCTAACCAGCTCAAGCATTTTAACCCATTCAGAGAATATAATGATCTTTGTGCTTTCATCCGATAAAAGCTCTTTTAAAATGTTCTTCAGCTCATTTAGTTTTGGTGAAACACGGCATTTTTGATCAAGAATATAAGGCGTATCACACAGCATCCGCATACAAGCTAGCCATCGTTGAAGTCTCTCAAAATCTTCTTTCCGAAGCGGTCGCTTTTTAGATCGTGCGACTAAACGAGCCACTTTATCTTGATATTCGTCATATCGTAAACGTTGTTCTTTTGACATCTTAACAAAATAGTGGTTGACAGTACGCTTGGGAAGCTGACCTTCAACATCACTTTTCTGACGTCTAAGCATAATCGGGGTTAATCGCCGATGCAGTTCATCTAGATTCTTATAGCCTATGGGCCTACCATTCTCATCGAGCTGATAAAACTCTCGATTAAATCGAAAAAGTGCCCCAAATAGATAAGGATCTAAAAATTGTGTAATGGAGTAAACATCATCAATACGATTTTCTATAGGAGTCCCTGTCAAAATAAAAGCATATGGACTTTTGAGCAATTTTATCGTTTGAGCTGTCTTACTTTGCCAATTTTTTATACGTTGAGCTTCATCTAGGACAATCACATCAGGTGACAAGACTGTTTGGATCTCTTGACGGTCAATAATGGCTTGCTCATAATTCATCAGATAAAAAAAGGCCGGTTTTTCGTATTGTTGTAGCCTTTCCGCACGAGATCCTCTAATAATAAGGCTTGATAGGTCCGTGAATTTATTAATTTGCTCTTCCCACTCTGCTTTTAGAGAGGCGGTTGCAATAATTAATACTTTTTGAACATTTTTCTCACGGCGCAGCAACTCACATGCTGCAATAGCCTGAATCGTTTTTCCCAATCCCATCTCATCAGCCAATAAAGCACGCTCATTCAGCGCAAGATGTAACGCGCCTTCTTGCTGATAAGAGTAGAGGGGGTGTTTTAGAAGATGAATAGATTTTTTACCTGCTTGTATTTTCTTTAGAAAGCTTTCCTTAAATACCTTCTTTTGAGAAATTTGGTTTTGATACTCTACGAAATATTCAATATGCTCTGAAACCCTAAGCGCTCTCTTGAAAACATAATTACTTTCATTTAAAACGCTCTTTAATTTTGACCATGCGGAAGTAAGCTCATGACTTGAAAAATTATCCGATGAAAAATAGGGCGAAATTAATCGATGCAATATCGCGGGAGGTCGTCGTGACCAACGAATACCCATTCTATTGGAACGATGTTCTAGAAAAATTTCTGTTTTGGGACTCCCTTCTATTTGTGCTTTTTTAAATAATTTTTTTTTGGATTTATTCAAATAAAAGAGAACATGCTCAATATGCTTGCAAGTCCCTAGTCTATTGTGACGATAGTCAAAACAATCACACGAATTTATTAGTTCAGACAACGACCGAATCTCAATGTGGTATTGCTTATTTTCCGCTGTCGTCAAACAAAAAGAGCTGAAATAATTCTGTGTCGGATGCAAATTTTGAACTTTAAATTTCTCTGTTTGCCCTCGGATCCGTCTTCGTTCTATTTCATCAGAATCCGTGGTATTCCAACCGTTAAGAGACACTTTCGGAACTTTGATTTTCTTCTTTTTGGTGATCTTCATGACGCCTTTCTGTCGAGTTGAACTTACCAAATCTGTTTGTCTATATTGCTGCATCTATTTACAACTCACCATCACTCAAAATAAGCAAATGTTTTATACCCTTCGCTGGCACACAATGCATCTTGCTTGGCTAGCTCAAAGTCAGATTGCACCATCTCTTTCACTAAAGCTTGAAAACTGATTCTAGGCTGCCAATCTAGTGCATGTTTCGCTTTGGCTGGTTCGCCTAGCAGCGTGTCAACTTCCGTAGGCCTAAAATAACGCGAATCGACGCGCACTAAACAGGTGCCCGTATTCGCATCAACGCCGACTTCGTTCAACCCTTCACCACGCCATGCTAAACGAATCCCTAACTCATCGGCTGCCAGCTCAACAAATTCGCGGACGGTATGTTGGATACCGGTAGCAATCACAAAATCTTGTGGCATATCTTGCTGAAGCATTAACCATTGTGCCTCAACGTAGTCTTTAGCATGTCCCCAGTCTCGCTTCGCATCCAAATTGCCTAAATACAAACAATCTTGTAACCCAAGCTTGATGCGCGCTAGCGCCCTCGTTACTTTTCTAGAAACAAAGGTTTCACCCCGAATAGGCGACTCATGGTTAAATAAAATGCCATTACAAGCATAGAGCCCATAAGCCTCTCGATAATTCACCGTAATCCAGTAAGCATACAGCTTAGCCACTGCATAAGGTGAGCGTGGATAAAATGGCGTGTTCTCAGTCTGAGGGATAGCTTGCACCTTGCCATAGAGCTCAGATGTTGAAGCTTGGTAAAATTTTGTTTTCTGCTCAAGCCCTAAAATCCGAATGGCTTCTAAAATACGAAGCGTCCCTAAGGCATCTGCGTTTGCCGTATATTCTGGCTGCTCAAATGAAACAGCGACATGACTCTGCGCTGCTAAATTATAGATTTCATCTGGTTTAACTTGCTGAATAACTCGAATTAAACTCGTTGAATCCGTCATATCACCATGGTGCAGTATAAAATCACGGTTATCGATATGAGGATCTTGATAAAGGTGATCGATTCGATCGGTATTGAACAACGATGTGCGACGCTTAATGCCGTGCACAATATAGTTTTTATTCAATAAAAATTCAGCCAGGTAAGCACCATCTTGCCCTGTAACGCCTGTAATGAGTGCAACTTTTTTTTCTTTTAACACAATATGAGCTATTCAACTTCAAATGTGGTCCATTTTACGCCTTCTATAAGGGAAGACAACCCCGGCTCTTAATTAATATAGAAAACCAAAAAGATATAGTGGGATTCTGTTTCCTGCACCTATTTCAATACCGTCCAAAGCCAGATACGCTTCTGAATGCTGCTTAATCTGTTTCTTTGTTTTGCCAGCCCCCCCAATTTCAACAACATACCGATCATCAATCAGGAAATCACCGACATCACCCGTATTAATTTTATGAAACGATCCGAGTTGGTTAGCAAAAAATATCTCCCTAACCACACCCACATCTGCTTTAAGCTTCATTTCACCATTAATGGCTGAATAGGTATTACTGTTATTTAGATAGATACGACCTGGCTTACGGATCAACTTCATACCCACACCACTCGGATAAATATTGCTAATGATGCCTGAACGCCCAAGATATTCTAAAGCGTCATAAACAAAATCCCTAGATAATCTTAATTCCTTACTCATGTTATCAATGTTGGGAATAAAAATACCCGCCGTTGCAATCAACCAGATTATTTTTTTAAGCGCTACTAAGCTAGCACCCTTAAGCTGATAGATCACAGAAAGATCCTCATAGATAACTTTCTCTATCATATTATTAATTTTTTCAAGATAATCACCCAACCCCTCCAAGAAGAAAGGATAATAGCCACAGCATAAATAATCTTGAAAGTGCTTCAAAACTGCTTCCAACTTGAGTTCTGACACAATTTCGGTGTGATTTAATAAAATTTCATCCAAAGTAAAAATAGGCAGTTCACTTTTTAAAAAAAATTGAAGGTATTCTCTAAAGGATAAACCAACCAGCCTTTTATAACTGACTCGCCTAGATAAATCTGCTTTACTCTTCGCTAATTCTAAACTGGAACTGCCCGTAAAAATAATCTTTCTATTTTTATAAATATCTATAATATTCTTTAATTCTATTGACCAATCTGGATACTTATGAACTTCATCAATAAATAATGCCTCCCCGCCTTGAGCAAAAAAAGTTTTAGCTGTATTCAACAAACCATTCGCCAGCACATTAATATTATCTGCTGAAATATAAAGCGCTCGGGGCAACTTCTGATAATGCTCAATAAGCCTCTGACAGATTAAGGTCGATTTCCCAACGCCTCTATCACCAATAATACATAAAGCTTGAGACTCCCAGCTCAGCTGTTTATAAAGATAGCGTTTAAACACCAGTGGTGTGTGAGCCATGACTTCAAGGTGATACCCATATAGATTATCTAGCATTGTCGACCTTAATCTACAAAAAATACTTAATACTGTAG
Organism: Gammaproteobacteria bacterium; assembly: GCA_046348545.1. Taxonomy (GTDB): domain Bacteria; phylum Pseudomonadota; class Gammaproteobacteria; order Berkiellales; family Berkiellaceae; genus JAXMEB01. The sequence continues at coordinate 108,898 of JAXMEB010000003.1, read as the reverse complement.
TTTATATAATACACTATTTTGTTTTTTTGTCGAGTGTAGTCGATGTGAGCGCGTATGCACACGAATTAACAGCCCTTCCAGCGTTCATAAGCGAAACCGCGGGGTTAGTCTGCAAACCGTGATCGAAGAACTGAACCTATTACTGAGAGGCTGGTTCCACTACTATACCAATGATCATTGAAGATGCTTGTATTTTAGGCGTAAAGGGATCAAACTATTCAGCATGAAAAGAATTAGTCTATCCCAACAAGAAAAATCACGTTTAGAACGTCGACACAAAACTTGTAATAAGATGAATAAATGGCTGCACCGCAATGGATTTAGCTATAAGGAGCCCAAAGGCCATCCTTACAAATCAGATAGAAAGCAACAACTAGCATTTATAAAGAAGTATAATCGTCTAAAAAATAGTATTGGATCTGATGAAACCATATTGTTTATGGATTCAGTACACCCGACCCAAGCAACGAAATTAAGCTATGGCTGGATACGGGTGGGCAAAAGCAAGAAAATTAACACAACAGCAAGCAGAACGCGCATCAATTTAGTTGGAGCCATTGAGCTTGAAAATATCAGAAATATTCAAATTTGTGAGTATAAATCCATTAATGCTGAAGCAATTGAAGATTTCTTGATTCAGGTTCGGCATAAAAACCCATCCTTTCGAAAAATTCACTTGATATTAGATAAGGCAGGCTACCATCGAGCAACAGAGGTAAAAAAAATGGCTAAAAGATTAAGCATCAAGCTACATTATTTACCACCGTATAGCCCGAATTTAAACCCAATTGAACGAATGTGGAAAGTCATGAATGAACATGCTAGGAATAATCAATTTTTCAAAAGCGCGAAAGACTTTAAAAGGTCGCTAAGCAATTTCTTTAGGTATACCCTGCCAGAAATTGCGGGGTCACTCGCAGGTAGAATTAACGACAATTTCCAAGTCATTTAGAAATGCATCTTGAAGTTTATTGAGTATATTCGCCATCCCTGTGTTGATCTATCGGCTATTCATTTTGAGAACTGCTGATCAAATGAGCCGCTGCTTGTATTTCTTCCAATTCAGATCTCGGACTGCATTAGGCATTATAATGGGTTATTTCGGAAACAGAAAGATTTTATCAAGTACTGTCGACAAAATAAGCCTCTGCACGAATTAACAACCCTTCAAGCGTTCAAACGTTTTTTTGATAATGGGAAAATATTGTTTGATATGCCCATAAATTTCATCAGCAGCTCTTCATTGTAAGTATGAGAGCTCAAATTACGATCTTTAAGCATGTTAAGCCATATAGCCTCATCATCAATAAGCCTACCCGCATAAGCTTCTCGTAAAACATCTCTGGGATATTGAACTATCACGCCTTTTTCTTCTAAAAGCCTTTTTAAGAGTTTCCAATACAACTCAATGGTAAATTCAAAACGCTGAATCGTCGCATCAATATTACTGCGATCGGCTTCCATCGGCTTGACAACCATGACCTGCAAAGCAATGATTGCCTTTTCTAGCCTATCAAACGATTTTTTCACTTGATCATTCATTTTGATTCCCTTTGGTACAGCGCAATCGCATCTTTCATAATTTCCTGTTTTAACAAATTAGCGTCTGATAACTGATCGAAGCGCACACAATCAATTTTAAGGAGAGTATCCGCATTGTCTATGATCTCTAAGACTCTAAGCCAATCTGAATCAGTAGCCGTAGGACAAGCGACGGCCAGATCAATATCTGAACGAGGGCGATTGGTACCACGGGCGCGAGAACCATAAAGCAAAACCTCTTCAACAAAAGGCAACGCTTGAAGTTTTTTAAAAAATTCATAGGATTGTATATCTTGCATGAACCGCCTTTAGTCTCTGTCATGATGAGATTATACCCATGCGCTTTAGCTCATCTCCAGCGCATCATAATTGACTAAGTTAACAAACAATATCTTATTGAGTCACCCTGGTTTCACTCTATTAAATATGAGAAAATCCCTCGTTTCAGTGTTAGCTTGCTAGGAAGTCGCTTTGCAAATTCAAAAACCCTATTCTGATTTGAAAATTGTCGTTATCGGGTGTGGGAATTGGGGTAAAAATCATACCCGTGTACTACACCAATTGGGCGCACTTTATGGGATCTGTGATTTAGAGGCTGAGGTTAGTCAGCGTTTTAGTGAAACATACGAAGTCAAGCAACTAACGCTTGAGTCTATTTTAAATGACCATCAAATTGATGGTGTCCTGATCGCAACGCCAGCTACCACACACTTTAATCTCGCAAAGCAGTGTCTTCAAGCGCACAAACATGTTTTTGTCGAAAAGCCTTTAGCTTTATGTGCAAATGATGCTCGTGTTTTGGTTGCTTTAGCCGAACAAAATCAGCGAGTCCTGATGGTAGGCCATATTCTTCAATACCACGCCGGCTTCAAACAGCTCAAAGCATTAGTCCAAGATGGAACTCTGGGGAAAATCAATTACCTTTATTCAAATCGACTTAACTTAGGCAAATATCACTCTGAAGATAATATCTGGTGGAGCTTTGCCCCCCATGATATTTCAATGATTTTATCCCTGATTCAAAAGATGCCGCATACTGTGACCGCGGTGGGTGGCAAATATCTACAACACACTGCATCTGATATCACTCATACACATTTAAGCTTTCCTGGTGGCGAATTAGCTCACATCTTTGTCTCTTGGCTGCATCCTTACAAAGAACAACGATTGGTAGTCATCGGTGAAAAAGCGATGGTTATTTTTGACGATGGAAAACCATGGGAAGAAAAATTACAACTTCATCCCTATCCAACCGAATGGGTGGATGGTCTACCTCAACCGGCCAAAACAACCCCGAAACTGATACCGCTGACTCCAGAAGAACCCTTGGTCTCAGAAGATAGCCATTTCTTAGATTGTATTCGAGAAAACCGTACCCCGGTTACCGATGGCATTGAAGGCTGTAGCGTCGTGGAAATCTTAAAAGCCGCTGAATTATCGATTCAAAAAAACCAAGCGGTACATTTTCAAAATCCCGTTCCTTACTTGTTTCGAGGCCCTCGGAACAATTATTTTGCTCACGACTCAGCGCACATTGATCAAAACTGTAACATTGGCAACGAAACAAAAATTTGGCATCACAGTCATATTCAAAAAGGCTCCTTCATTGGTGAACGATGTAACATTGGTCAAAACGTTAGCATTGGCCCATTTGTAAAGATAGGTGATGGCTGTAAGATACAAAACAATGTGAGTATTTATGAAGGCGTTTCACTCGAAAATGATGTTTTTGTCGGGCCCAGTGTGACCTTTACGAACGTGCATAATCCGCGTGCTTTTATCAATCGTAAAAATGAATTTAGACCCACTCTGGTCAAAAAAGGAGCCACCATTGGCGCAAATGCGACAATTGTATGTGGACACACGATAGGGCAATATAGTTTTATTGCAGCAGGCAGTGTGGTCACGAAGGATGTTGAGCCCTATACACTCGTTGCTGGTAACCCAGCTAAACCTATTGGATGGGTTAACGAAGCCGGTGAACGTGTGACTTCCGATCCTTTAACTCAACAGGTACAAAAAGATTATGCCTAATTCAAACACCATCAGATTTTTAGACATTCATGCTCAACAAGCTAAAATTAAAACGGAGCTTAAACAAGGCATTGATGCAGTACTAGAACATGGTCAATTCATTTTAGGCCCTGAAGTGAGTGAACTTGAACAACGATTCTGTCAGATGACTGGATCGAAGCATACCATCACTTGCGCCAATGGAACTGATGCACTCAAATTACTGATGATGGCGAAAAAAGTCGGTCCCAATGATGCCATATTCGTTCCAACATTTACTTTTGCAGCGACCGCTGAAGTCGTTGCAGAATCGAGAGCTGTCCCAATTTTCATCGATATTCAACGAGACACCTTCAATATTGATCCTAAAAGCTTAGAACAAGGGATCCAGGCAGCACTCCAACTGGGGCTCAATCCTAAAGGTATTATTGCTGTAGATTTATTCGGGTTACCAGCACACTATCGTGCTTTAAAAGAAATCGCTGATCAACATCAGCTCTGGATTATCGATGATGCGGCTCAAAGCTTTGGCTCTAAGATTGGTGATCAATATGTCGGAACTTTCTGTGAAATGACCACAACGAGCTTCTTTCCATCAAAGCCATTAGGATGCTACGGCGATGGTGGTGCCATTTTCACAGGAGATGATGCTTTAACCGAACAGCTCCGGTCACTGCGTGTACACGGCGAAGGTGTGCATAAATATGACAATGTTAGAGTAGGATTGAATAGTCGGCTTGATACTATTCAAGCAGCCATTCTACTTGCTAAATTAAATATTTTCGAAGAAGAGATTGAGCAACGTCAAGCGATTGCAGCTTACTATCAAAATAATCTACCCTCCATGCTACAAACTCCCAGAGTCCCTGAAGGGCTTCGTAGCGCATGGGCACTCTACACCATCACCTGTGATGCTGATTTGCGTGATTTATTGGTCGCTCAATTAGACAAAAAAGGGATCCCAACACGAGTCTACTATCAAAAACCACTGCATCAACAAGCCGCTTACCAAGATTATCCCAGAGCTGCGCCGCAGCTTCCTACTGCAGAGCATCTTGCCAACCAAGTTCTCAGTTTGCCGATGCACCCTTACTTAACCGAAGGACAACTTGCTTTAATCGTCTCAGCGATTCATCAAGTCACAGATACATTCTAAATAAGGATTTTTTATGTGCGGCCTGGCAGGGATTGTTAGCTGGCGTCACCCCTTGGAAACATCCTTCCTGAAGGAGTTTGATAAGCGCCTCAAACATCGCGGACCCGATGGACGAGGCTTCTTATCTTGGGACGGGGTTCATACCTATACCAGTGACTCGCCCGAGAACCTACCCAAAGGCCGTTTGCTATTAGCACATCGTCGACTAGCCATTCAAGATTTAAGCCCTAACGGTGCTCAACCCATGCGTTCACAAGATGGTCGTTATCATCTTGTTTTTAACGGCGAAATTTATAATTTTTTAGAGCTCAAACAACAATTAGAACAAGAAGGCTATACTTTTCAATCTGAAAGTGACACCGAAGTCTTGCTGAATGCCTTACTCGCTTGGGGTAAAAAGGCAATTCATCAATTAAATGGTACATTTTGTTTTGTTTTATTTGATAGTATTAAACAAACTTTACTGCTGTGCCGCGATCATGTTGGCGTTAAACCTTTATATTATTATCAGACAGCCAATCTATTTTCTTTCGCCAGTGAAATAAAAGCCTTGCTACCTTTAGTACCCTCTCCCATAGCAGATCTACAAGCCACCTATGAATTCATTCTCTACGGCCAATCAGATTTTCCAGATAAAACATTCTATGAACACATTAAACCTTTTCCCGCCGGATCGTGGCTAGAGATTGATTTACAAAAATCGCAGGTTCCTAGACCTGAAAGATTCTGGAATCTCAACTTGGACAAAATATCAAATTGCACATTTGAAGAAGCCACTGAAGAATTCAAATTTCACTTTCTAGAATCCTTACGGCTGCAGACTCGAAGCCAAGCCGCTATCAGCCTCACATTATCGGGTGGGTTAGATTCCAGCAGCATATTTTGTGGTCTGAAACATCTTAGATACCCAGAACCACAGACATTTTCGTATATTGCAGAAGAGGAATCTGTTTCTGAGCTTGTATGGATTCAAGCCCTTCAACCAAAATTAAACACTTCTGTAAGGCTTTCTTCAGAAGAAATATTAGAGATTGTAAATCAAGTATTAGATACACAAGATCAGCCTTTTGGAAGTCCAAGTATTATTGCACAATATAAATTATATGAGTGTATTCATTCAGCGGGCTGTAAAGTCAACCTCTCAGGGCAAGGCGCAGATGAGCTATTCGGCGGATATGCCAAATATCTTGCGACGCGATTTAAACACATCAGACGCGCAAGTCTTTTCAAAGGACTTCAATTTTTATTCAATACTATTCGCCATAACGATCTTTTAAAGAAACCCCATATTCAAAGCATTTTATCTGCTTTCAAAACAGATTCTTTTGGTAGTCACTGGATCGAAAATAAGTGGTTTCAGGATAGAGGGATTAAACAACCTGTTTCAGTTTCTGATCATGATTCAGATAATTTTCGCAGACAACGTTATCTTGATCTCACAGAACGCTTACTCCCCAGCTTACTCAGATTTGAGGACCACAATGCCATGGCCCATTCAGTCGAAAATCGTGTACCTTTTCTCTCACCAAAGTTAATTGAATGGGTATTTCAACTGCCGGATGAGTTTATCATTAATGATCAAGGGATTAGAAAAGTGCTGCTCAGAAACGCAATGCAGGGGATTGTTCCAAATGAGATATTAAGCCGTCGAGACAAAATAGGGTTTCTTGTTAAATGTTCGACGAAACAAAGCTCATTGCATCAAACATTAAATCTACCTTATTTAAAACGAAAAAAGTTATCTAACTACACACAAAAACAAATTTCGAACAATAAATTTTTATGGCGGTTGTGGTCCCTTCAATTGATAAGATCTTACTGCTAGAATAATTTTTTTAGAACAGTAAAGATCACAATATGACCGCTATCGTATTAGCCGGAGGCAGACCCTCCATCGTCAATCCTGATTATCCTGACTTACCAACAGCGCTGATCCCTGTTTCAGGTGCACCCTTCCTACAATGGTTAACTTTATGGCTCAAAGGGCAAGGTATTTTTGATGTCGTTTACGCTGGCGGCTATATGGGAGAAAAAGTGCTCGCATGGGCCAGCCAAACCAGTAGCATTCATCCCGAACTGTGTTTAGACGTTGTGATTGAGGCCAGACCTCAAGGTACTGGCGGCGCTATCGCACTCTGTGCAAGAAGATTCCCAGATGATTATTTCATTATCTTGAATGGTGATTGTCTCTTACTAACCAACTTAAAAGCAGCGGTCGCTGAAATCAAACGCAACCGAGCACTGGATGGCATTATTCTAGGCACACCACTTTCCAATGCAGGCCGCTTTGGCGCACTTGATGTGGATGAAAACGGGTTTCTAAAAGCTTTCAGAGAAAAAAGACCTAATGATGGTTTGATTAATGCGGGTATTTATATCCTTAGAAAGGATATTATCGACCAGATTATCGTCGATAAAACTTCAAGCATTGAATCAGACTATTTTCCAAAATGGCTTGATGAAAATAGGAAATTTAAAGTGATATGCTCAGATGTACCCTTTGTTGATATTGGCACACCTGAAACACTGGCAAAAGCTGAGGAATTGCTTCAATCGAATCCAGAAGTGTTGATGCAAATCGAAGAAAAGACAGTTGCGATCGCTTAGTTTTTATTCTTTTTGAAAGGTTCGAATGGAGCAGCTGCATTCACCTTTTCACATTTGTTTAGCTCAGGATTTGAAATACAAAATTGTCGTGCTTCTGCACACTCCCATTGATACCAAGCTGGACCAAACTTAATACATCCGCCAGATGTAAATTTTAAAAGGCTCTCAGAAATTGAGCGCATATACAAATACCTCAACATAATTAAATTGAGTTTGAGGGATGAATTCTACTCTATTTCAAGTTTATATCAAGCAAAATGAGAAAAATTAAAAGGTGCACCCTCACTTACTGAGCGCTCGAAAAATGAAAATAGTGTTCCCTCTCTATCTCAATTAAACGAACAATCACCTGACATGATAACTGCTCAATTGAATTGGGATATTGAGATATCAGATAGGCTAATACTCTCTCACCCAAAGCAGCTTTAAGCTCTGGGGTACGCCCTTCCAAAAGATGGATTTCCAACTTAACCATGGCTTGATGAGGATGACCATCTCCGATGATCGCCTGATTCATTTTTCTAGCCTGTGATTCACAAACATGAATAGGCGCGTGGATAATATCATGGATAATTTCGTGAATCTTAATAAACAGGGCCTTAAAATCAATATTGTCTTTTAGATTATCAGTGTACTCTACTGTAATATGGGGCATAGAACGTTACCAGGGATTACTTTCAATAGTAAAATTCTATCTCATGATTTCCATACTCACAAATATTAGCGCTAGAAATATCTCTTATACTTTAAAAAAAGTGGCACGCCACTGATCGTAAATAAAGCTGCGATTAGAAGTGTTTGAACTGAGGTTTCGTATAAAACCCAACCTGAAAACAGAATCGCTATGATTGAAAGACCAGAATGTAAACTTAAAAATGTCTGCTGTTTAACAACAATCTTTAGATAACCAATTGCACAAAGCAAATAGACATAGAGAAACGCCGTTACCGAAAAATCAATAATCAAGGTAATTTGGCGAGATAAGCTCTCATTGGCTGTCAAAATTAATAGCGGAATAATCCCAATAGCACTGATCATCAAACTATAAGCAGGTGCATCACTCTGATTTCGAATGCCAAAGAATTTTGGAAGATATCCATCTTGTGAGAGCCCTAATGCGATTTGTCCACTAGATAAAACCCAGGCATTGAGTGTACCGATACAAACAATGGATGCCATAGCCGAAACAATAAGATGCCAACGACCACCAAATAACTTTTGAGCAGCATCAACATAAGGTGCTTTAGCATTCATTAATTCTGTGCTTGGAAAAAGTCCCATGATGCCTAAACTATTAATAAAATAAAGTACTGAAACACACAGTGTGCCGGCAATAATTGCTCGAGGAATCGTTTTTGTTGGATTTTCAACCGAGCCAGCTGGCGTGGTTGCACATTCAAGACCTATAAATCCCCATAATGTTAATAAGGCTGCTTTTGCAGTGATTTCTGAGACAGTAAGACTCTGAAACTCTGAAGCAACAATCAGATGGCTAGCATCAAAGTAAAATAATGCTGCAATCGGTATCACCAATAAAGGGATCACTTTCATTAGAGTCAATACAAATTCCATTCGGCCGGCTGTTGAAACACCCTTTAGGTTAATGCCCGTAATACTGAGAAGCAGCAGAATCTCTAGTCCGACAGTTACACCAGCAGAATGTGACCCAATGAGGGGAGTTAAATACCCTATACTTGCTACAATCACTGCAGCACTACTGACCCAAGATATCACCCAATAAGTCCATCCCGTGAAGAAAGCAACTGAAGGCCCAAACGCCACCTCAGCATAAGCATGAGGCCCACCCGTTCGCGGGAATCGAGCGCAAAGTGATGCAAAAACAGTAGCCAGGGCAACCGCACCTATCGCAGAAACAATCCAGCCAGCTAGGCTATAAATTCCAAAAGGTGCCAAACTTGCAGGCAACATGAATACGCCTGAGCCAACTTGACTCCCAATAACTAACGCAAAAACTGACCAAAAACCAATTTGACGGGACATGGCATAACCCTTTTATCTATTTATTTGAATGCTTTTTTTGGATGATGCTAAAAGTGACGATGCTCCTTAAGGAGCCTTTCGGAAGGAAATAGATCTGAGTGTTGTAAGCGGATACATACCATTTAACCTTGTCAGTGTAAGTTTTAAATATTACAGCCTAAGTTCTTAAAGTCAAGCGCGAGTCTTAGCTCGCCGACTAGCATCTAGTGCTTTGAGATGCGCCAGTTTCTCTTTTATTTTAATTTCTAAGCCATTTTCACTAGGCTGGTAATATTCTCTCACTGGCATTTTGTCTGGGAAATAACGTTGCCCGAGCGCTATGCCGCCCGGCTCATCTGGATCATAGCGATATCCAGCCCCATAATCTAATGACTTCATTAAATCAGATGGTGCGTTCCTGATTCCAAGCGGGACTTCAGCATGGTTATAACGCGCTGCATCCTGCTTCGCAAGCTTGAATGCCATATAAACTGCATTACTTTTAGGTGCCATGGCCAAATACACAATCGCTTGAGCCAATGCTAAATCACCTTCAGGCTGGCCCAATCGCTCACAAGCCTCCCAGGCATTGAGTGCCACTTGAAAGGCTCTCGGATCTGCATTGCCAATGTCCTCATTCGCCATCCGGACCACTCGACGTGCGATATATAGCGGATCGCACCCCCCAGCGAGCATGCGGGCTAGCCAATACAATGCTGCATCTGGATGAGAACCGCGTACTGATTTATGTAGCGCCGAGATTTGCTCATAAAAAATATCACCGCGCTTATCAAATGCCCCTAGTTTTTCAAAGCAATGAGTCCTAATCCACTCCGCTGTGATGTTGGTATCCGTCTTATTTGACAGCTGAGTAATAATTTCTAAGAGGTTTAGCAATCGGCGTGCATCCCCAGTCGCGGCCTGCAATAGAAAGGATCTCGCTTCAGTCTCTAATTCAAACGCAGCACTCTGACAAGTATTCAAATATCTCAAGCCGCGAGAAAGTACTTTTTCCAATGCTTGTTCAGACAATGGTTCCAAACAATACACTCGAAGACGCGATAACAAAGCCCGGTTTAATGCAAAAGAAGGGTTCTCGGTCGTAGCGCCTATCAGTAAAACGGTGCCCTTCTCTACAAAAGGCAATAAGGCATCTTGTTGTGACTTATTAAAACGATGAATTTCATCAATAAACAAGACTGTCTTTTGACCTGTCGTTGCCAATCTCTCTTCAGCGACACTGATTGCCGCCCTCACTTCCTTAACACCTGCAAAAACAGCCGAAAGAGACTCTAATTCAGCATCCACGCGCTGAGATAGTAAATAAGCCAACGTGGTCTTTCCCGTGCCCGGAGGCCCCCAAAGCACCATAGGGTGTAATAAACCTTTTTCAAGCGCCTGTTGTATTGGCGCCCCCTTTTTAAGCAAATGCTCTTGGCCAAAATAATCATCTGGGGATAAAGGTCTTAATTCATAGGCCAATGGGACGGTCATTACAATTGCTCCATTTCAGAAGGCAATCAATATGATACGCTTTCTGTCGATATTTTAGGTTTTTTTATTCAATTTATGATAAATTTTTGTTCTCTATGACTTAAATAAGGTATATTTATGACTTACATTTCTAGAAACAGGGTTTTAAAAAGCTTCGTTCTTGGTAGCATTTTAAGCTTAATCTGGGGCTGTACTGCAACGCATACCGCTATCAGTAAACGAAATTTGGATGTTCAAACCAAGATGTCTGAAACCATTTTCTTAGATCCCGTTTCAGCTGACAAAAAGACGGTTTTCATTCAAGTGCGAAATACATCGGGCAACAATAAATTGGACATAGAGCCCCAATTAGGGCAAGCCTTGGCTGCCAAGGGATACAAAGTCGTTTCTGATCCGGAAACAGCACATTATTTAATTCAAACGAATGTCCTCCAAGTTGGAAAGACAAATCTAACTGAAACGAATGACCTCCTAGAACAAGGCTTTGGTGGTGGTTTAATTGGCGCGGGCGCTGCTGGTGCATTGGGTGGCGATGCGAGAACGGCCATTGGTGTAGGCTTAGTCGGCGCAGCCGTTGGTATCATGGCCGATGCCATGGTCAAGGATATCAACTATACCATGGTAACTGATCTTCAGATCTCTGAACGCGCTAAAGGTACCAAGGTGACGGAGTCTATGAATTCAAAACTCAAACAAGGGACTAGTGGTAACAAAACCGTTACAGCGACTCAAACAACGGATTGGAAACGTTATCAAACACGAGTCGTCAGCACAGCGAACAAAGTCAATCTAGAATTGGATGAAGCGATTCCTGATTTAGTGGCAGGACTTTCTAATTCAGTGTCTGGGCTAATGTAAAAATAATAGTAATTACCTACTGCCCCCTTACTCCCTGCGGCTTGTCCGCAGGATCCAGACGCATTTTCATTTGGATACCGCGACGTGTCCGTCCGTAGCTCGTAGAGCCTAGGCGGAACAAGTCCGCGGTAAGTAGGTGTTTTAGAAGAAAGCAATTACGCTTTAGGTTCCAGCTTTAGTTCTTTAAATCCATATTTTTCAGTATCAAAACAAAAAATATTCCCTGAATGTAGATCGAAATACCAGGCATGCAGAAAAAGTTGCCCTGCTTCAACCCGTTCTTTAATCCACGGGAATGTAAATAAATTTTTATATGAATTAATAAGCGAATATTGACCGCATAGATGCGCTTGCTCTTCAAGATGGGTCGCAGCGTGGAATTCCATCACTTGATCGTAGGCTGGTTTCGCAAGTTCCATCCACTTCGAAATAAATCCCTTGCCACATCTCACGTTATTTTCATTTTCAACGAGTGCCTTAATCCCTCCACACTGTGTATGACCAAACACAATGATGTCTTCAATTCCCAAACCTGTCACCCCAAATTCAAGCGCTGCGCTCGTGCCATGATAGGTATCGTCATTTTCATAAGGCGGGACTAGATTAGCAACATTGCGGATCACAAAAAGATCCCCGGGTTTACAATTGGTGATAATTGCCGGATCGACCCGAGAATCGCAACAAGCAATGATCAGGATCTGAGGTTTTTGGCCCTCTCGGACTAACGCTTCGAATTGAGTATCGGCTCCATCATAGTACTTTTTCTTGAATTTTTCATGCCCACGGATTAAGGCTTCAATTCGCTTCACACCCGACCTCACAAATATTGAGTAATTTGGCGCAGACTAGCTTTCTGCCTAATACCATGTCAAGTAACACTTCACTAAAAGCTAGCTGAGTATCTTTTTTCGTTTTTGTCCATTAAATCTGAAGCACTGATTTGCACATCATCCTTCAGATCTTGGTGAGCTATGCCCATCACGAATCGGGGCGTTAAACATCCCTTTATTGAAACATCTCCAAACAACATGCGCTCATCTAATGGTGCATGGTGTAATTCTCTTTCAGGCGGAAAATCTAATTTTAATTTTTCATCGGGTGATAAGTTAAATTCTTGATAAATTGGCAACCAAACCAATAGTGCTTTAATCAAATCTTCAGTAAAAAAACGCCCCGGACAAGCACGCGCACTATTTAAAGGACCAAACACTAATGGCGCACTTGAAGATCGAACAACACCACTTTCATCCTTTTCAAACACATATTCGTCCCTAAAGGGATTAAATGATGCTGGGTCTTTGTATTTGTGATCATTCATGGCAATGCGTTGCTGAGGCAATATCGCTAATGTTCTAGTTTTTATTTCATAATCATCATTTATTTTCCAATTTCCTGCCCCATTGAAAAAGACATTTGTATTGAGTCGAACCATAGCAGGCACGACAAAGGAGACTCGCATAACCTCAAAAAAGATACGCTGAAACAATTCAGAATGATTTCGAATATAATCAAAAGCTTCCTTAGATTCTAAGTCAATTTGCCGCACTTTAAGATCGTAAAATAATCTCTCTCTTTCTTGATTCACAGCATTCATTAAAGCTTCATCTGCAATCACATGGTACACTAAGCGTATTATTGCTCTCGGTAAATTACCGACAATAGATAAAAATCCTGCTACATCAAAATCCTCTTCTCTAGAAATAAATGTTGTTCGTTCAGCATGAAATTTGTAAAGCTCTTTCATTAAATCTTTAGATCTATTTTCATATTCATCTGCTGGTTTCTGATTGACCCGCATTTGTTTTGAAATCTCATGGAATCGCGCTTTTGAAGATAACATACCTTCAACTGTTTGCTTTTCAACATGAAACCAAAGCTCTTCAAATTCGCTAAGAAAAGATGAAAATTCTGGATGCAATGCTTCAACACCATATACCGTATCCGTCAAGATATTCATGACAAACGAAGCGATGTTATATGGCGCGCTTTTATCAACTTGCCAACTTTCGTGTAATTTTTGACAGTGACTATCTGTCACCTGCCATAACCGGCCATAGTTTTTAACGAAGGCTTGTTTAATTTTTCCTTTTTCCATAATTGCATCTGAATCAAATGGACGCGCTGGGAAAAATGGATAGCCTGATAATAGCCTCGGATAATTAAACAATGCACGTGCCGGTACATTAGCAAAATTTTTCAAATTGTTTTCGCCTGCAGCAACTGACATCAATGTACAAACTCGAAACGCTTTGAAATGATAACTCTCACCAAATAGATTTAATTTTCGATTAATCAGGTATAAATCAATACTGGCAACCCCATTTTGCAATGCTTCGTCACTCAACTTACCTGCCAAAAAACTCCATATAGGGTGTGCGCCTGGCTCGCCTGTGATTCCATTCCATTTCATCATCCCGAGAATAGTATAATAGGCACTTTGGAACTGTAATTGATGTATATAAACACCTAGCTTTGACGTTTGAATATAATTTTTAAATCTAAAACCTATTCTTTGCAGCCAATCCCATGGAGTATTTAGAAAAATGACCTGTTCTGGTTTCATATGGTTCATCCGTGACCAAAAATGTAATCACACAATACACTGGCTTTGATTGTTTAATCAGCTTAATTGGTTTAAGCGCGCTAGCACCCAGAGTTAGAAATATATGCTATCTTTCTAAGCTAAAGAATAGTATTATTTCTCTTTTTTATAAATCCGCCCAAGAAAATGTTATCAAACTTACTTATTAATTCGATTAAATATGCTAAAAATAACCTCATTATCGGCTCAAGCAACAAGAAAGAGGATTTAGAAGAAACATCAGGCTGGACACATTGTGCCTGGTGGCGAGCTTATTCCTATTCAAAATATGTTAAAAATGAAGAGAATAACTGGCAATTACATAAAACTTCTAATATCAGACGAGTCCATCCTACTGACATGGTAGAGAATGAGCTCCTTGAAGAGCCCTATGAAAAATTTTCACAACTTTTATCAGCTTATATCGTCTCGAATCGATTACGGATGGGGAATTGTGGCGATCACGCCGCGCATGTCTATTGCTTTCTGTGGCAAATGGCAACCCGCTATGGCTGTGTTTCAGGTATTAAACGCCTCGAAATCATTTCCTTTGACGAGCTAGATCATCAACTAATAGTTGTTAATCGAAACATACAATCAGATCCAAATAACCCATCTACCTGGGGATGGCGTGATTGCCGAGTAATTGACGCTTGGTGGGAAAACGGCAAAATTTTGAATGGTCAGAATTTTTTTAAAAAATTCAAAGAATTGACAGATTACTGTCGGTCACAAGATAAATATATCAATCAACTTTTAAATCTATCCGATGATGTTTCAAAATCATCGCGCTTCACGCTCATCTATGATCTGAAACCATCTACTCTAAAATTCCCAGATAATATAGAAAAGTTAATTAGTTTTGACCCACTTGATTTTGATCTATCACTGCTAGATATCGATCTAAAGGAGGATCATGCTCAACATCAAAAGGCCTTTACACCAACTCTAAACGCCATTCAAGAAAAACCGCTGAATTCTATGAGAGCTGGAGCTGGAATAAAGCCGACAAGTGAAATTCCTTCTTGCAAATTGCCGACTCGTACGAAAATTAACTTTTAATCTCTAGGTGTCTCTCTTGAAAAACTCCGTCTTGAACGGCTTTTTCGAGCTGATCCTCCATCAGACTTAAAAGATCTTGAATATTCTGATTTGCCATTTGTTCCACGAGCGCCGGATCCAGAGCTTGCTCCGGATCTTTTTGATTTCGAGAATGGGCGCTTCGGAGAACGATGAGATTCGTTCTCACGTGGAGCTGTAGGATTCATAAACCGATGGATCGCATGCCATTTACCACCCTCTTGAGGCGTGACAAAGCACAAAGCAGATCCTTCAGCACCCGCTCTAGCCGTACGGCCAATTCGATGAATATAATCTTCTGGGCACTGAGGCAAATCATAATTGATAACATGTTGAATATGTGGAATATCTAAACCACGTGCTGCAACATCGGTTGCAACCATAATTCGTTGTTTCCCAGCTCTGAAAGCACGGATCACACGTTCGCGTTTATGTTGATGCAAATCACCATGAATGGCCAGTGCATCATGATCCTCATCGTTTAGCTTCTCTGCAAGACGTTCAGCACCAATCTTCGTTTTAACAAAAATAATAATAGATCCTTCTCGTTGAGAAAGTTGCTCCAACAACGCTCTGTATTTTTGTCCTTCTGAAACTCTAATCATTTCCTGCTTCACCTTTGCTGCAGGCTGATCTGGAGACCCGATTGAAATACGTTCAGGATTTCGAAGATATTTGCCTGCTAAGTTGAGAATATTCTTTGGAAATGTAGCAGAGAACATCAACGTTTGACGGTCTTTAGGGATTTTGGGAATGATCTCTTCAAGCTGAATTCCAAAACCCATATCGAGCATTCTATCAGTTTCGTCTAATACTAAAAATTTGACCGTTTCAGGATCCCAGCTTCGTCTTAGCAAGTGGTCAATCACTCTGCCCGGTGTGCCTACAACAATACGGGGCCTAACCCGTAATTGCTTAAATTGCTTAACAATCGACTCTCCACCAATTAGGAGCGCCATTTTGAGCTGAGGATGATTGCCAGTTAGTTGACGAATCGAATGCATAACTTGCTGTGCAAGCTCACGAGTGGGTGCAAGAACCAAGGCAGTGCTCGTTTGATCTTTTAATAGTTGAGACACCAATGGGATCCCAAAAGCCAGGGTCTTACCTGTACCAGTTTGCGCAGAACCCAGCACATCTTTTCCATCCAATGAAAGCGGGATAGTCTGAGCCTGAATAGGTGTTGGTTGAGTCAATTTCATTTTATCAAGTGAACGAAGGAGAAATGGGTCTAATCCCATCTCATGAAATGAATGCATAGAGAACCTTATAAGTTAATCAACTAGTTTCTCTTCGATAAGATACAAACACTGGTGATTTTAATAGCAGGATTTGCGTTGGCCGAGGAGACACTTGTACTAGAAGGAAGTAATATATCTTACTGCTTGCTGATAAGCAAGTATTGATTAGCGTGCCGCCTAGTTTGATAGCACGGCATCATATTCCGTTCATGCTTCAGGTATAAAATGCTATCAAGCGGCGTCCACTGCGCTCATGTCTCCTGTCGCTTGCCATTAAAATGATGAAGCTTGCGAAAAAATTTCTGAATTTATCTCTGACGGATTTTAGGGAACGCATTGCGTTTTTCACTAAAGCACTTACAATACGTCCTTAGCGTGCTTAGCATGCGCTTGATTGATGCTTTCCATCAGGCCATCTCATCTGAATTACAGCAATCTACTATCAAATGGTTATCCTATGAAAAAAATTCTATTGTCCTCAATTTTTGGATTAATACTCAGCACGAATGCGATCGCCAATACAAAATGCTTCCTGGCATCTGAAGCTGGCAAACTTCTCAAAGAGGAAGGTGAGTGTAAAACACGTCATGCGCCTTGCTCAACTTTTAAGATAGCCATTAGCTTAATGGGCTTTGATGACGGATTTCTCATAGATGAAACACATCCAGAACTGCCTTTTCAAGAGGGCTATGACGACTGGCTTGAAATCTGGAAACAACCCCATACCCCCACTACTTGGATAAAAAATAGTAATATTTGGTATTCACAAGTCATCACACAACATCTCGGCATGCCTAAATTCAAGAATTATCTCAGCAGATTAAATTATGGCAATCAAGATGCCTCTGGCGACAAAGGCCTAGAGAATGGTTTGACGCACAGCTGGCTTTCTAGTTCTTTACAAATATCACCTGAAGAGCAAACCATCTTTCTTAATGGTTTAGTGAACTCTACATTATCTGTTGATCAGAAAGCGCAAGAAAAAACAAGAAATATTTTATTTGTTGAAAATTTCACTGATGGATGGAAACTCTATGGAAAAACAGGCAGCGGATACCTATTGAATGAAGATGGCCAGCAGAATAAAAGTAAACCAATGGGTTGGTTTGTGGGCTGGGTAGAAAAAGGGGACCGTCATATTGTTTTTGCACACTATATAGAAGATAGTGAGAGACAGGAAACTTATTCAGGTCCCCGCGCGAAGGAAATTGCCAAAGAAAAATTGATGGAGATATTACGTGAAGATAGCACTCGTCTCGGATGAATGGCACCCTATTGACGCTTATATTGAAAAATGGATTCATCAGCATGGCATGGAAGCCGTGCTATTGGGTTCTTTCCGCTCACACCATGATGAACCATGGATCGATGTAACGCTTGAAGCCGCGAAAGCAGTTGCAACGGGTCAAGCAGATGAAGGTATTTTCTTGTGCTGGTCTGGAACAGGATCTTCAATCGTAGCGAATAAGGTCAAGCGAATACGTGCAGCACTTTGCACCGAGCCAGAAACCGCAAAACTTGCCCGCATCTGGAATCATGCAAACGTGTTAGTGCTTTCGAACCGTACGCTAGACGAAGAAAACGCGAACAATATTTTAACGAGCTGGTTTGAGCCATATGATAAAAGCATTGGAATAGATACAATCCAAGAACTAAATAAACTCTAATTGGTTTTATTATTTCATGCTGTTCAACCCACTTGGCAATAAAACATCAGACCATGGCATACAGATTGCATCCATCCAGAATGTATATCCTACCAATCACAGTTTATTTATCAACATCATGACTTGGAACATGTTGAATAGAATGCATGATGAAGCCCACTGCAACTCGAATTCAGAAATTAAATTCTCAAATAATCCTTATAATTTTGAAGAGAGCAATAAAGCATGGGCTAATCGAAAACGAAATCAATTTTATATCATCATTGAGCACATCAAAAGAAACCGTCTTCATTTTATCTGTTTGCAAGAAGTGGATTTCATTTTTCTGAAATATGCGCCAGACCAAAGCGATGTTGATCTATACCATAAGTTTCTTTTTCAGCTGCAAGCAATGGGGTGGGAAATTGTTTTGACACGAAAGTCAGATCATTGCAAACCGTTGGCGATTTTATTTGATGCGAATAGATACTATCTATTTCGTGAGCCACAGAGTCTATTTTTAGATAGTAGAAAAATAAAAAATACTGTTTTTCAATGCCTTTTTAAAGACAAACTCTGTGACCAACCCATTAATATTTTAAATGCTCATTTAGATCATACTCAAGCTGAGAAAGAAATCAGCCAAAAGATTCTTGATTATCTATACGAGCAGACTCAGCAAAATATCATGACCATCCTGGCTGGAGATACAAATCACCCTTTGAATATTGGCAGCATAGGAGACTACCCCCGATTGGCAACGAACTTTGATAGAGACAGCACTGGCCAATTAAATAATATTGACTTTAGATTCAATTTACCCCGCTCTTATGATGTTTTTTTTGCTGCGCCCGCGACTAAAACAAGTCTACTTCGCGCTACTTTGAGCTACTCCGAATTCGTAGTGAATGACTCAAATGATTTCATCTTCACATCCAAGATTAGCAACAAAGTATTTGATGCACCTGAACCAGGTATTCCTCTCATCCATGGGAATGTTTGGACAAGCATCTCTAAATTAAAGACGAATCCTAGCGGCTCGCCCGTACTCACAGACGAATTCATCGAAGGATATATCACCACTCAAACCAATCTAAAGCTAGAGGGCATATTAGATACTTTAAAATCAGAGCTCAACACCAATACAAATGAAATTCAAATTGATGTCTTACCTTCCATTTCAGGGGGTATCAACATCTTAAATAACATTGGAGAGGTCGCTTCCGTAGAACATCAGAACCTAACCCATAATAGTTCAGGCCATTCTAAAAGAAATCGCCCTTGAATCTGGCGAATGCTGGGTCACCAGCAATCAAACTACCTACTAACTGAGATAGTATGCTCATCAAATAAGCTCAGATTTTGTCATGATTTTTATGGTGCTCAATCCCTGATGCGCAATAAGGGTTGCTGACTAGATGAATGATTGTAAGATCTTTTTCAACAGGATAAACCACCGTCAACTTCTGCTTTAAGCTTAAATCGACTCTTTAAACCAGCTATACCCTTCACAGCTGAATTTTCGGGGTTGTTGCCTTCGCGATTCTCATCGCAGTCATGTACTTTGTGTACACTCCTGCGTCTCGAACGCTCGGCGCCTACCCGAAAAATCATCTGTTGTGGGTATATTAAACATACGGGGTTCTGATTAAAAGCTTGAGGCGAATTTTCCGCTTGGCCTTTCCTTTCATGGCAAGATCTCATCTCCATTCCAAGCAAAACATTTACCACTTTGCGACGGCGTTAACGATGCCAAAACTTCTAACATTTTTTCAGCTGATTCATGGGGCGTCAATATTCGTTCTAAAGGGATATTTTTTTGAAATGGCTTGGACAACGGCGTATCTACCGTTCCTGGATGTAGGCCGACTATAATGGCATTTTTATTACGCCTGTCCATTTCAATCGCAGCATTTTTGATGATCATATTTAATGCAGCCTTTGAAGATCGGTAGGCATACCAGCCTCCTAGTTTATTATCAGATATGCTACCTACACGTGCAGATAGTGCTGCAAATATAGACTTATCACGATGATTTAAATAGGGTAAAAAATGTTTCAAAATCAAAGATGGAACTATTGTGTTAACTTCAAAAATCTTCTGAAGCTTTTCTCTGGACAAATCTTTTATCGATTTTTCTGGCATGACACCTTGGCTGTGCAACATACCATTAGTGACAATAACAAGATCAAGTGGACCTAAATTTGACGCGATATTAGCTGCTTTAGCTATCGAAGCTTCACTTTCATAATTAATTGGATATCCGACTGTACGTGAAAATGCATGAACCGTTGCGTCCGAATATCGAGAAGAAATAAGATCAACAAAAGCTTGACCAATCCCTCCTGAAGCCCCTATAACAGCTATATTTTTAAAAGTTGACATGCTCGGTTCCGTGAAAAATTTGATTCAATCAGCCGCTTGGCGCCTACGTGAATACTCATCTGTTCTGGGTATATCTATTTTTTCGATTATTAAATCTAGTTTTTTGTTAATAATTTGTATTTTTTCTTCCTTTTCATCTTGCCCATCGTCTGTTTCGTCAGTGTGATTTCTTTGCATGGCATCCACAACCACTGCAATAAAAAGGTTAAGCACACTAAAAGTCGCAATAAGAATGTATGTGACAAAAAATATCCATGCAAATGGTTTTTCTTGCATGACAGTACGCACAATATCTGGCCACCCTTCCAGCGTCATGATTTGGAATAGACTGAAAACTGACAAATGTAGATTACCAAACCATTCGGGATATGACGCTCCATAGAGCTTGCTAGCGATCAAACCAAATACACATATGATAATTGCCATGACTCCAGCTATAGCACATATTCCAGGTATCGCCATCACCAGCCCTTCAATGACTTTTCTAAGCTTAGGGAATACTGAAATGAGACGAAGAGCACGCAACGCACGTGCAGCTCTGAGTGCACTATATCCATCTTGAGCAGGAATAAGAGCGATTGCAACAACGCAGAAATCAAAAATAGACCAAGGCTCTTTGAAAAAATCAAGACGATACGCAATTAATCGCAAACTCAGCTCCAGAATAAATAGATACAATATTGCTTGATCGATAGATGTTAGAAAGTCGCCATAAACAGACATGAGATGAGGATATGTCTGCATACCGAGGACAATTGTATTTAAAATTATCAGTAATGTGACAGTAAATCCCCATATCTTTCGAGATATTATGTTCCTAATATGTTTCGAAAATTTATCCATAGAAGTTACCATTATCTTTTGTCATTTTTCCTCTTACAAAATTTTACTCTATTTTTAAGAGGCACATTTGAGAATATTTTTATCGTATGATGAGACGGAATCTATGACAAGGGCTATATCTGAGCCCACATATACCCTTCACACTTGAATTTTCTGGGTTTGCTTGTCCTTCCGTAGCTCGCCGCCCTTCCTGAGAGATAGTTAACAACCTCAGTTCGGAGTTTTTGAAGGCAGGGTTGATTTGTAATGACGTCATTCGATTTGCCGAGCTCCTTGAATTACCATCTCAGCGAATCATTGACTGGCGCTTTGTGCAAGCGGTGCTCAGCTTGGTGTGGGCAATAGAGGACCTGTCTCTCGAAGCTTTAGCGCAGGGAGGTTCGCATCTAACGGAGAAACGGAGAACCAAAATGGAGATTTTGGGGTAGAATCGGTGATTTTGTGATTCTCCCACCTACGCTAAAGCTTCGGCAGGCACTCCTAGTTCTACCTCACTTCCGGCGTGCCGCCCGAAGTTCGAAGAACGTAGGGTGGCGGAGGTTAGCATTCTTCAAAATAACCACCTCCAAACTGGGTGGGGAATGTCAACTTCACCGACTGCGGTTCTAGCAGATTTCGATGATATTGCTACCAGTTATTATCAGAAGTGGTGATAAGAAATGGCGCTATTATCGATTGACGCTGTTTTCGATAATAATGCGGTTATTCAAAATAAACTTACCATGTCCTAAAAATAACGAAATCTGTCACTTTTAGGACATGCTAGACGCATTCATGTCTTATTCGTAACTTAAAGGACATATTGATCATAATCGCTAAATTACAGTTAGTTACACACTTTCTTAGAGCTAGCATGTTCGTATAATTACATTATTTGTAACTTTAGTCACATGCATAATCATATATTGGCAAACTTCAGCTATTGCTGGCATGTTTTTAAGTTTATCATCTTGCTATAATTACATTATGAGTAATTATACGGACATACTGACACAAAAAATTAAACATTTTGCTTGCGGCTTCCTGAGAATAGATGCATCATGTTCTTATAATTACACTATTTGTAATTTTAGAAGCATGGTAGTAATATGAATCTACAATCTTACATCAAACAGCTCAGAAAATACGGGAAACGAGCCTTCACTATTGAAGAGGTTTTGGAGGAGTTCAAAGTATCTCGCAATTATGCCAGAGTAGCTTTGCATCGGCTCGTTCAAAGTGGTGATCTTGTTTCACCTGCTAGGGGCTTTTACGTCATCGTGCCTCCTGAATATCAAACATACGGTTGTATACCTGCAGAACAACTTATTCCCATACTCATGAAGCATCTAAATATCGATTATTATGTTGCCCTGTTATCAGCAGGGTTGTTTCATGGAGCGACCCATCAAAAACCCGCTAGATTCCAAGTCATGTTGAATAAAAGGATGAGCGGTAATTTGGTTTTTGGTGATGTTGAAATAGAGTTTATCTATAAAAATTCACTCTCCGGGCTTCCAACTCAAGATTTCGTTGTTGATACTGGCTATCTTAAAGTTGCATCACCTGAACTCACTGCAATCGACTTACTTAATTACCCCTCTCATGCGGGTGGGCTTAACCACATAGCAACCGTTTTTTCTGAATTAGCCGAAGCTATAGAACCGGGAAAACTGATAGAGCTTGCTGAAAAGGTTAATGCTAGATATCAACTACAACGTATTGGTTATATTTTAGAGAAAATTGATGTCATGGATGAAGATAAAAAAGCTCAAATAATGGAAGCCTTAGAAGCTTTTTTAAACGGTAAAATGAAATATTACATACCTATCGCTTCTGAAATAGAAAAAATGGGTTGCCCGAGATCCAAAAGATGGAAAGTAATAGAAAACACTGAAATTGATAGCGATTTATGATCCCAAATATTTTTATACAAAACTGGTCTAATCATGTTAAATGGCAAACACCAGCCCAAATTGAACAAGATCTCATTATCAGCAGAGTCTTAGTAGATTTGTACAACAATCCACACATCAAAGAGGCTTTAGTTTTCCGCGGCGGTACGGCGCTTAACAAATTATTTATTAACCCGCCGTCTAGGTATAGTGAAGATATCGATTTCGTGCAGAAAAACGCTGATCCAATCGGCCAAACAATTAATGCGATTCGTGAGGTGCTCAAACCATGGTTAGGTGAACCAAAATGGAAAATTACTCAAAGAAGTGCAAAGCTAATTTACAAATACGAATCCATAAACAAGTCTGCATCAAAACTAAAAATCGAAATAAATACAACTGAACATTTCCAAGTGTTGCCCTTAAAAAAGGTCCCTTTCTCTATGGATTCAGATTGGTTCAAGGGGACGGCGGATATTATTACTTACGAAATGGATGAGCTGATGGCGACTAAATTGCGAGCTCTGTACCAGCGCCGCAAAGCACGAGATTTATTTGATATATGGTATGTGACAACCAACGATTTAATTAACCTAAATCATGTTTTTGATATTTTTGCTAAGTATTGCACTTATAACAACGTGAAGATTACGGGCGAAGAATTTCTAAAGAATCTTGATCTGAAAAAGGATCATCGTGACTTTCATATGGATATGAGTGTTTTATTGCCATCGAAATTGCATTGGAATTTTGAAGAAGCCTATCAATTCGTTGTAGATAACGTCATTAGCAGGCTGCCATAATGCAAAGAATTAAACTGTATAGCCAAATCTCAACAAGCCTCGCATGCCTGAGCAATGAGAAGCTAAAACAGATTTTGGCAGATAGCAAGCCCATGCATGAAGGCATCGGTGGCAAGTCAGCTCTAATTTCTATTGACGATACCCCCGTATTTGTTAAAAAAGTGCCGCTGACTGATCTTGAGCAACTGCCTCAACATTTTATGTCCACTGAGAATCTTTTTGATTTACCACTTGGCTATCAATATGGTGTGGGCTCTGCTGGCTTTGGAGCATGGCGTGAGCTAGCGACTCATATCATGACAACCAACTGGGTGATCACAGGTGAATGTGCCAATTTCCCCATTATGTACCACTGGCGCATTTTGCCAAGTCACCCAGGGGATATCAATATCAACTATTGGGGTGACATCGAAAAATACTGCCAGTACTGGGAAAATTCCGACGTCATTCGTAAGCGCGTTGAAAATCTCAATAATGCATCAGCGCATATCGCTTTATTTCTTGAATATGTCCCACAGAATTTGCATGACTGGCTGAGCGCTCAAATTGCTAAAGGTGATGATAGCGCTGAAGCAGCGGTTGCCTTTGTAGACGAACAGCTCAAAGAAACAAACAAGTATATGAATGCACGCGGCTTGATGCATTTTGATGCGCACTTTGAAAATATACTCACAGACGGTAAGCTGCTCTACTTAAGCGATTTTGGGTTAGCGTTATCATCAAAATTTGATTTAACCCCGGAAGAAATAGAATTTTTAAAACAACATCAATCTTATGATCAGGCTTGCGCGGCTGTGAACCTGCTTCATTGTATTATCACATCACTTTTTGGTAAGGAGCATTGGGAAATTCGCTTGCGTGAATACCTTGCCGGTGAACTCAGTAATGCTCCGCCTGCAATTAATACGATTATCAATCGATACGCTCCCATGGCATTGCTCATGGATGAATTTTTTCAAAAACTTCAGAAAGAAAACAAATCAACTCCATACCCTGCAAGACAAATAGAAAAATTACTGAGAACAATTTCATCGGAGATACCATGACCACCATTATTGAAACAAAAAGACTGATTTTAAGAACCTGGAAAAAAGAAGACGCAGATCCATATTTTCAAATCAACCAAGATCCAAAAGTGATCGATTTTTTACGTGGCCCATTAACCATGGAACAGGTCAATGATTTTATACCAGCGGTAAATAGTCATGGCGACAAACATGGTTACACATTATGGGCTGCCTGCTTGAAAGAAACCGGTGAGTTGATGGGTTTTATCGGTCTCAATTATACTGATTGGGAATCGAATTTTACACCTGCAGTGGAAGTGGGCTGGCGCTTAGGATCGCAATATTGGGGCAAAGGATATGCGACGGAAGGCGCCAAAGCTTGCCTAGAGTATGGATTTAAAAAGTGCAGCCTTAAAGAAATCATTTCTTTCACAGTCCTAGCTAATATTCGCTCTATCCGAGTCATGGAAAAAATTGGATTAAAACGTGATTTAAATGGCGATTTTGCTCATCCTAAATTAGCTGTGGATCATCCTTTATCACAACATATTTTATACCGGCTCACAGCTGATGAATATTTACAAGCGGAGAAATGAATGAATAATTTTAAAATAGATTATTTAGCGAACAGGCCTGATTGCCTACATGCTTGTGCAGCTTGGGCATATGGAAGGTGGGGCGTCCAAAAAAAGGATGGGAGCCTAGATCGCGCTATAAGTATTTTTAAAAAAGGGATGCAAAAAGATAAACTACCTTTAACGCTGATAGTTACCAACCTAGAAACAGACCTTCCTGTTGCGATGGGGAGTTTATGGGAAAGTGATGGGACAGAATGGCCAGAAAAAACACCTTGGATTGCCTCGATTTATACATTGTATAGATATAGGGGGTTAGGATTAGCCAAAAATCTAATAAAACGTTTAGAGGAAGAAGCCCAAAAGATAGGATTTCAAGAAGTGTACCTTCAATCTGGATCAGCCGCAAATTTTTACCGCAACTTTGGATACAAAGAAATTGAAACCGTAAAAACAAAAACAACGGCTGCTGGTACAGAAACGTTGTTTATCAAAAAGTTCACTACCAAATGTGAATAATATGAAATATTCATTCAAGCAAAATATCATTTCAATTTACGGCAGCGTAGGTAAGCAATGGTTAAAAGGATTGCCTGAAATTATATCTAAAATAACTAAAGAATATAATCTAGCCAATCTAAAACCAGTCAATAATTTAAGCTACAATTATGTGTTATCGGGGTTTCAAGGACCTCAGCCAATTATTTTAAAATTAGGATTGGATATTGATGGATTCAAACGTGAAGCCGCAGCTCTCATGGCATTTGAGGGATTTGGTATTGTTCAAATATTTTCAGAAAACACAGGTTTACTTCTACTTGAATGCGCAGTACCAGGCGTTTCTTTAAAAGCCCATTTCCCTAAAAATGATGATGAGGCAATTAATATCACAGCAAATGTTATCAAACGATTGCACAAAGCGCCCATGCCAAGCCCCCATCAATTTCCTCACGTCAAAGATTGGCTTGCGGTGTTAGATAGCGACCTAAAAATGCCAGTACAACCGCTTCAAAAAGCAAGACAGCTCCGGGATCAGCTTTTAAAAACAGCTAAGCCAGATGTTTTTCTTCATGGCGATCTGCATCACGATAATATTTTGCAAAATGGCAATGACTGGGTGGTGATCGATCCCAAAGGCGTGATTGGTGAGCCAGCCTATGAAGTGGCAGCCTTTATCAGAAATCCTATGCCAGAACTACTGAATTACGATGATACAGAAAATATTATTCATAACCGTGTCACTCGATTTGCTGAGTTCCTTGAATTACCATCGCAGCGAATCCTTGATTGGTGTTTTGTGCAAGCGGTGCTGAGCTGGGTGTGGGCAATAGAGGATGGTTGTGATGATATTTACTCTAAAAATTTAACAGAATTCTTTGAGAGATATACAGATGTCTGATCACGATAAATCCAAGTGACAACGATATCTATTGCCGTACTCACTATCAAAAGGTTCACATTTAAAGCCTAATTTTTTATAAAATCCAACAGATTCATCATCGGTTTCCGATAATATAGAACTTAGCACGTGATCTTTTATTACTTTTTGAATCAGACAATTACCAATGCCGTGCTTTTTAAAATCATCAGACACACTAATATGTTTAATGATAGCTTGAGTACCTTTAAGTTCAAAGCCAATAACAGCAATTAAATTTTTAGATGAAAAAGCGCCAATCAACAATTGATTGGGCTGTTTATAATTTTGTAATACTTGCGCAATTTTTTCTGCAGATGGAGAGCCGATACTGGTCTTAATAACAGAGCCAAGCAATGGATGCTCTGGGTTTATTATTTCAAAGGTAATACTTTGTTGAATTAAATTTAAATATTTTCTTATTATTGTTTCGATAGTATTTATTGAAAAATTAGGGCAATAACGTGGGTATGTTCGTTCAAGCCCGTAGGAATGCTTTTCTAAAAGTTCAATGTCATATTCTATCATGTCCACTATATCAAATTTGTCGCTATATTTTTCTTCGCTATGAATTCCATGTCCACCATCATAAAGCAATCGATTGGGCAAGCGTACTAAAACATGCCAACACTCATCTGAGTTTTTAACCATGATAAAAACAATATGTGCCTTTTTACTAAAACTCTGATTCCATAGCTTTAAAAAGGCATTAGCAAATGGAGCGCATGGGCCTGAATTAATGGCTGGCTCACCAAAATTATCACCAGGTATTGTGACATAACCATAGAGCCGGTTAACCTCATCTGATAAAGCATTTAAGAGATCAGAAACATTATTTTCTGCATTCATAGACAACGCTCTCATCATTTTCGTCTGGGGTAGCTGAGCCATCAAAAGCCTTTATTGCGCGAACTTTAAATCCACAACTTTTGAGAATTTCAGTTAACTCATGCTGATCGTAAATTCTGACTTTCAATTCTTCAATTTCTGTATGAATAATGCTGTTATTGTGGATCAGTTCGTATTTTCCGATCGAATTGAAAACATTACCTTCCATGGTTGCTAATTGGCTTAGCATGATCATCTGACCATCCGGTTTGTGCCATACAGAGCCACGCCATACATCAAGTGGTGGCACAGCTTTAAGGGTTTCACCTTCAAACAAGAAAACACCATCGTCGCTTAGATGATGATAAAGTGTTTTAAGCGCTGATTTCACTGCTGCAGGATCGATTATTAAACAAAAGGAGCCGCTGGGAATAAAAATCAAGTTATATTTTTCTGGACGCTTTAAATCTTCAATAAAACCTTTCCATACCGTAGGCTCTAGATTTTTAGCCTTAGATTTAGCATGCAAAGATTGGAGCATATGATCACTAGCATCAAAGCCATGGACATTAAATCCCTCTTCAAGCAATGGCAGTAAAAATCGGCCTGTGCCACACATCGGCTCTAAAATAGGACCGTTCGCTCTCATGGCATAGTCACGATAAAAAGCATATGCATCTTCCGGTGGGTTTGGCTTGCTTAATTCGTAAACCTCTGTACAAAGGCTGAGGTAGGTGTTGAGGGTTTTTATATCTGAATCTTTATCCATAAAATTTATTTCTCATGTTATCAAAACCTTTAGGGTTTTGGTTGCTATCGATAAAATCAATTATTTCTCTAGCAACATCAAATACTGATGAATTGCTCGTATCAACTGTTAAATCATATTCCCTAGTTCCGCTGTGCACTCTATCACATTGATCGTTTGATAACCCTACAGCTCTATCGCGGCGTAAAAATTCACGTTCTTGCATAATGGCTAAGTCGCATTTAATGCCAATAAAATAGGTAATATGTTCAGCCAATTTGGCTACATACGATTTCAAATGCTGATCGTCAAATATAACTTCATCTATAATGAGATTGTTAGATTGATTTGCAAGTAACAAAGCAAAATCAGCCATAACACCAAATAATTT
This sequence comes from Gammaproteobacteria bacterium, assembly GCA_046348545.1. Classification (GTDB taxonomy): domain Bacteria; phylum Pseudomonadota; class Gammaproteobacteria; order Berkiellales; family Berkiellaceae; genus JAXMEB01. The sequence goes on along the minus strand of JAXMEB010000003.1, from coordinate 79,828 downwards.
ATCTCCAGTAGGCTTTGACTCAACCCTCATTAAAGGGCCACGATTATTTTCTCCTGGCACAAAAGCGAAATATTCAGCATTTTTTCCTGGAGATGGATATGGTGTCATTTCAATAAATGTATCAACACCAAAGGTTAGCCATTGTTCGTCACTTAAATGTTGTATAGCTCTTGCAATAGACGTTTTACCGCTAGATCCTGCTCCATTTAATAAAATAATTTTACTCATAATGCTCCAATTCCATCATCTATTGCCTCAGCAATAATTATTTTCTGCGTTTTAGCCTCAGAGCTGTTTTTATCTGCAATTTGGCACAATTCAAATGTTGCTTTCCACAATGCCCAGGCGCGAGCTCGGAGCCATGTATCTGGGTCCATATCCATTTTTGTTATAAAAATCTCACGAGCTTTGCCGGATAAATACGTCCAGGCAATTACTAAGTCACAGGCAGGATCACCAACGGCAGCGCCGCCAAAGTCAATGACAGCAGAGAGTTTGCCGCCATCCATCAGTATATTGCCAATCGCAAAATCTCCATGAATCCATACAGGCTTTTTATCCCATTTTGTAGCGCACGCCTTGTCCCATAAAGCTAATGCTTGGGTTACGTCTATAATCTCAGCCAGCTCTGCGATCTGTTCTCGCGCTCCTTTATCGTAAACACTGACGTGGTCGCCTCGCCACCAGTTATGCTGACCAGGCTCAGGTCCTTCAACATCGTTCATGACCTGTAGCTCTTTTAAAAACTTGGCGAGATCAAAAGCAAGTTGTTCTTTGTCTTGAGCTGTTAACGTCAGCAGATTGATACTTTTTCCAGGTAACCATTTATAGATAGAAAATGGATAAGGATAATCTGCTGATGGCTTTCCCATTTTGATCGGGGCTGGAATATTAACACTTAAACATTTCGCTAATTGCGGCAGTAGCTCTTGTTCTTTTGGAACTTTTAAAGCGTAATCTGCTGCTGTTGGCATACGAATGAGCATATGGTCGCCAAGCCTATAGGTGCGGTTATCATGCCCTTGTTTTTCAACATCAACGATAGGTAAACTAGCGTATTCTGGAAATTGTTGGCTTATGAGTTTGCGCGCAAGATCAAGGGTTGGCATCATCGATTCGTTGTTCATAACTCCACCTCCATAACGGTTACAGGATGAGATTTAAATTCATCCATACCGATTTGCTTCCATCCAAGACGTTCGTAGTATTCTGGTATTGTGGGATCAAAAGCAAACAAGTACAGCTTTTCAAAACCAAGCTCTTTTGCTTTCAGTACAGTCACATCAATCAGCATCTTGCCAATGCCTTGCTTTTGATATTTTGGATCGACGACAAGTGAACCGAGCCAAGGAGTAAGATCTGGACGAATGCCATCATTTTCACGCAAAGAGCACATGCCAACCGGTAAATCGCCATCTAATGCAATAAGAGTGATTGGCAAAGCTTGATCATTCAAGTGATCTCCAAATCTTGTGATAACACGTTCAACGGGTACATCAGGAACCCAGATTTTACCTAATACTTCATGCCAAATGTGTGCAAGTGCGGATATAGTGTTGGGATGGTTTTTAAGCAGTTCGATTTTGATCATGACGCTATCTCACTTATTAATTCTGGCATCAAAGTTTTTACTCTTAAAATTGTTGGTAATACTTGTATGACTTGTTCTATCCCAATATTTTTTTGCTCAATTTCTCTTTGATTGATAGACCGATTAATATTGTAAACCATCCAGTTAATCCAATTTCCCATAACCCCATAAAACGCCGCTTCAATTATGCGTTTTTCAATTAAACCTCCGGACTCCGAATAAGATTTAAGTATTTTATGGAACAAATTGATTTTGAGATTGGTTGTCACGCCCGACCAATCTAACGCAGCATTTACAATTTCATATGTGGGGTTTAGTTTACGGGCCGATTCCCAATCAATTAATAGAGGTTCCTTGTTCTCAGTCCACAAAACATTTTTTTTATCTAAGTCACCATGCCCAACGACTGTATGTTTTTTAAGAATTTCAATTGAACCCAAATAACCTTCATTAATTGCGAGAAGGGTAGATAAATGAGAATTTAAAATGTCAGCAAATGGAAGCCTCATTTGAGTTGACTGCTTGATTAAGTTTGTAATGTGTTTATTATCATGGATATCAAATTCAGGTTCATCGATACCTTCAAAACAGAGATTTATTAAATGCATTTTTGCAAGTAAACGGGCAATGATTAATGCTTGACCTTCGTTAATTTCATCTTTATCTAAAGCTTTCCCGTTAACCCAAGGGTACACAAGGTAGCCATATCCATCTGTAATTAAAAGATGTTTATCAGATTGCGAGAGAGCGCATACCCCAGGGATATTTTGAGCTATAAAACTCGAAGCTATTTGCTCGCTCAATTCATAATTTTTAATGACTTGCTCATTTTGCAAATCAATATCTTTAGATAGTTGCTTAATCGCATAGGAGCCTTTATCTGTATCAAGACGCCACATGATATGCAGCAAGCCACCGTGTACTCTTGTGGGCGCTTGAGTCGGTGTACCAAGGTCAAAATGCTGGCTTACGTGCTTTAGATGTTTTTGATTCATATGATACTACCCACATACCATTCTGAAGCCACAGTTAACCCGATTTTTTTAAGAAAGTGACATTTCGGTCCATCATGGGTGCCGCAAACAATAAGGACTTGCGCAGCTCCCCTGAACTTTGCGATTGCTTTAATTTTTTGAACCAATTGAGATCCAATTGAATGCCACTCAGATTCATCAGTGACACAAAAATCATCGATCATTAAGGTTAGCCCACCAGGATTATAAACTTCTGGCGCTGGCATCAACTTGCCGATAATAAAACCAACGATTTTTTGATGACAAGTAGCGGTAAGCATGATGTGGTCATTAGAGCCAAGTAACTCTTCAAACCATTTGGCCTGCGATAGTTCTGCAATATCCCCAGCATATTTCCAAAATTGGGGTTGCGCTTTTTCGTAAGACAGGCGTTTTTGATACGACATCTCGACTATGCTTTGTATATCGCTAGCTTGAGAAAGCCGAACAGAAATATCATCTTTGGCATTATTCACTCTATGATTAGTATCAAAGGTAAACACGTTCATTGCATAAGGATCAGGATTTTCAGTGTTTCTTAACTCATCCTCTGTTTTAAACACCTCACTATAACCACCATGGGATGCCTCGGAAATAATTTTGCGCCAAAATTTTACGGCTTTTATATTTTCTGGCATTACAGCTATTGACCATTTGCCTGGATGTTCTTTGAATATTTCTCTAGCAACTATGCTTGCAATACCTTTTCCTTGAAATTTAGCAAGAACGAAAAATTCCCCCATGTTCCAGTCGACAGGTTCAAGCAAATGCATTTTATCCAATAACACAAAGCCTGCTATTTCATCCGATACCTTTATTAAAAAAGCTTTCTCATCAGAATTCTCAAAATAATGTTTAAAATCTATGCATTCAAACAACCCGCTCTCAGGGCATTCCCAGCCCATATAGGCTGTTCTATCATACACATAGAAACGTGCCATATTTTGAATGGTGGGGTAATCAGCAATCGTTGCAGGTAATAATCTAACATTAGGCACAAATCGTCTAATCAATAAATGATGGGGCTTACCGGCACCGCTACAATCTCCACCCATCACAAAGTCAGCAATAAGCTCAAAGCCTGCTTTCATATAAACATGCTTTGCTCTAGGATTATCACTAGCAGGGTCTATTATAAATGTATCGGCTGATCCGTCGAATTCTCTTCTGAAGAAATCAAGAAATTCCGATAAGGTCTTGGCCCCATAGCCTTTACCAAAATAATCTTTATCCCCAATCATGTAATCGATGCCATACGTATTACCGGTTTTTGAAAGGTGACTTAATTTAATATCATCGATGTGGTCTTCAGCTGTTTCTTGGATCGTCATTAACATTGCGAATGGGTGGCGATTCCAGCTTGCTATCCAATAAAAATACTTGCCGTCACAATAATTCGAAGGTTCTTTTCTGCCATTAACAAAATTTAAAATATCGTCTTTATGGCCTTGCGTATTATCCCAAAACTCCTGAACAAAAGGCTCTGCAAGCCAACCAAAAATAATATTAACGTGATTTACATTGGCTTTTTCAAAATTAATGCTCATGCCACTTGCTCCAAATATAATTTCATGCCTTCGTGGCTGGCTTCGAAGCCAAGTTTTTCATAAAAATGTTTCGCTTTTGGCCGCTTTTTGTTTGTTGTGAGCTGGACAATAGAAACATCATTTTCCTTGGCATAAGAAATCGCTTGATTAAACATCCAAGATCCTATTTTCTGGCCTCTATATTTCCCGGCTACCCTGACCGCTTCTATTTGCATACGGGTGCTACCGATAAAAGTGAGTGATGGCATAATGGTGAGGTGGCAAGTGCCAAGAATTTCAACGTCATTTTCTATGACCATTAAATATTGGTTTGGATCGCTATCGATTTTGTAAAATGCTTTGATGTAGTTTTCATGCACTGCAGCTGATTTTGATTCTCTTGTGCTCCCTAGTTCATCTTCTAAGAGCAGCTCTATAAGACGTGGTAAATCGGCAATCCTTGCTTTTCTGTGGGTAAGGTTATTCATAGCATTACACCTTCTTGGCAATTGTTAATATTCGCTCAGAACCCTCTTTTGAAAACGCTTCGCCATTTATGTCGGTTTGAGCCAATACAACAAACCCATTTTCTTTTAAGATTTCTTGCAACTCATCGCTACCGTAAACCTGTAAGGTGTTTTCATAACCTTTTGATACTTTTGTAGGGCTCTCATTTCCATCTTGATAAACATAGGTACTATAGGATGCTAAAATGCCGTCATCAGAGATGGTGCTAAATTGGATTTCTCTGAATTTCTGACCATCGGAGACCGCCATCCAGTCTCCGGTTAATTTTGTGATGTTATTACCGGCTTTCAGATAATCTAAGTTAAATATGTCGAAAATATACAAGCCACCCGGATTCAAATTACGATTTATATTTTGGATGGTGAGTTTGAAGTCTTCGCGAGTCAAATGGCCAATTGCATTAAATATGGTAATCGCGGCATCGAACTGGCCTGCATGAACAGTGCGGCAATCTCCTTGTAAGAATTTAATTTTCAACTGCTTTAATTTCGCTTTTTGTTTAGCAATTTTGAGCATGCTCCGGCTAATGTCGCTGCCTTCGATTTCAAAGCCTTTTTCTTGCAGCCAAAAAACTTGAGAACCGGTACCGCAAGTAAGATCAAGAACGGTAGCAACCTGATGCTCTTTTAATATTTTCTCTAAAAGCGCATTGATAGCCTTCGAATTATTTTCATTAAATTCATCATAGCACTCAGCCCTTGTGTTGTAATAAGAGGCTTTTGCTGTTGTATGTTTAAGTGTTTTCATATTCATCTCTGGCTTAGTATTTTTATATGATTCATAATGGCCTCTGCTGCATCTTCCGGGCTTAAATTGCTGACATTTAGTGAAAACAAATTAGGGTGGGAGATGGAAAGCAGTGGGGTTTCATCGTGTACATCTTGCGGATCAATTGATTTCCATCGATCGCGCCTCTTTGGATCCACAACCCGTCGTAAATGTTCATCTTGATCAATCAAAAGCCTGACAGGCACAAATATTGAACCTCTTGCTTCTGCCATATAAACCACTTCTGCATAGCAGACTTTATCGCCGGCATCTTCGTATAGGTTGTTTGTTAGCACGTAACTGTTATCAATTTCTTTGGCTAAAAACGTCAAAACGCATCTTCTAATATTCCCGATCGCCTCCCAACCAAAATCAGGTATCTTGGCATATCCGTCATATTGCAATAGCTCAAAAATAGGATTATTGATTAGCTGATTATCGCACACGATAAAACCATACTTTGCAGCTAATGCCTTAGCGATGGTGTATTTGCCAACCCCAGGCTTGCCGGTTAAATAGATGATTATTGTTGGTTGTGTCATATCATCACGCTCCTAAATACATCTGAAGCCGGCGTTTTCAGCCACTGAGGCACGAGTTCTCTCAAGGGCTCGGCTCTAAAATCAATCTCAGATAATTGATGCAAGGGAACCCAGATTAATTCAATATGCTTTTCAAGCTGGGGAATTTTATGATTGCTTTTCAAAGATTCTGATTCAGCCTCAAAAATAAAATTATATTCATGGTTGTGACAGATACTGCTATGCCCTGGTTCGAAGCTGTATTCTAGACATCCTAAAAATCGCTTGATCTTGCAATGAGCTCCGGTTTCTTCCATTAATTCACGAAGGAGCGATGTCTCAACCGATTCACCATGCTCAACATGACCACCCGGAAGAAAATAAAAACTGATTGGCAGGTCAAGTGTTTTGCAAAGCAAAATATGGTCTTGATCTATTATCACGCCTCGACTCAAAACGTGGATATTATTCTTCGAGCTCATCTTCAACCTCACATTTTGTGCCTTGATGAAATATCATTTTCCATTCATCGCCATATCGCTGCCAAATGGAAGATCGCAGCGAAGCAATACCATCCTCTGTTGTTTTGTAGGTCGCTAGCATCACATCTTTGGATAATTCCTTAATCTTGAAGTCGCTGACCACAAATTTTCTTGAGGTTTCATCTGGTTTGATACAATCCTGCTTGTTGTAGACTTTGCCGGAGCTGCCAAACTCAAGAAAATCATCGGCGATTAACTTACCTAATTGCTCGGTGGATTGTCTGATAGAAGAGTCTAAAAGGGACCGCTCTAACGCTTCCATCGATTTTGGCAAGATGCCAGCTTCGGTTATCCTTGATTCTTTTGGGGCATCTGACCTAAATCCATTCCAAAATAATCCACCATAAGGGTCTAGAATTTTCTTTACTAATAATTCTAATGCAGCAGAATTACTCGTTTGGAAAAGGCCTTGAAAGGCTTGCATGAATTCTAAAGCAAGATCGGGATTGTCGCTTTTAAGATAACGAATAATTGATTTACCGCTGGCGCACCACTTATTTTGGCTTCTAAAATAAAATTGCCCCAGAGCTTCAAGTAACCACGCAGCGGATGCAATCTGCTCATCGCGCCCGGCTGGACATTTAATATCATCCAAAACATCGGTAATTAAAAATCGTTCTTTGTTGATTTGTTCTTGGTCCCAAATAGCTGGCCCTGCATTCAAAACTTCTTGCGCAAGTGTTTTAACATTTTCTGAAAAAACGCCAGGATTAGTTACGTCGCGTCCATTCAAAATCATATAGCATAGGCCAGAAATGCCATTTCCGGTTCTTGATTCTTCAAAAAAATACCGCAAGGTATCAAGATCATGAATAAATGCATCAATTGGCCAACCGTCGTAAATAAAGGCTTCTCGATAAGCGTGGGCTACTTCTTCAAAAACAATAATAAGATCCAAATCAGATGCACTTGTTCCTCGACCCTCTGAAACTGATCCTGCCCAGAAGATAGCTTTAGCCTGCACGTAGCGTTCTTTAATAAGTTTTTGGATGGTTGGTAACGGGTCATTTCTTGAGGATAAATCCTTTAACATCCAAATATTAGATTCTGTTTGGAATTGCTCAAATATTTTAAACCCAGCTTTTGTAAAGGCTTTCATTGCGGTTAGATTGTCTTTTGATGGATCGATTAGGCACCAATCAAAATTCAGTTTTAATACTTGGCTTTCAAATTCATTTAAAATTTTCGCTCCCCATCCTTGGTGTAGGAATTGTTGCTCTCCAATAAATAAATCTACACCGCATACAGAGCCAGAAATAGCGCTTAAATTTAGACCATTCTCTTGAGCGAAGTCATGAGCATTATAAGCCTGTATATAACCTATCATTTCTTTGTTAGCGCAGATGATGTAAGCATATGTTTTATGGTTTGAATTTTTTGAAAGAGCAAGGCCATGGATGTGTTTGCCAAATTTCTCTTTAACCAACTCAAGCGTATACGTTACATCCTGGTCCCACCATTTTTTGACGTGAGGCGTCTCCAGCCACTTTAGCAGTAACGGAAAATGTAATTCAGCTAAGGGAACAAAAGTAATTTTCATAGCAGGTTAATCTCTTTGACGCGTGCCTGCCCTCCGAAGCCCGTAGAGCGTAGGTGGGTCAAGACCTTCAGGTAAGTTAAAAATTGCTCCATATCTTTTTCCACTGGAGCAAAATACTCCTTCTCATTTGTTTTCATAATTTCAGCCGCTTTTTTGACGAGCTTCTTACCAGCAGGTGATAGGCTGGAATATTTTGCCCGCTCATCACCTTCTATTTGTTCGCGCAAAACAAGCCCACGTTTTTGTAGAGTACGAAGGATTTGCGATGTCATGGTGACATCAGAATTGGTGAGCCTCGCCAAATCATTTTGTGTTGCCTTGTCTTGGTGCTTTTCTAGCTCAAATAGCGTCCCCATAAAGACGTATTGTGTGTGTGTTAAACCAACTGCCTCCAAAGCCCTGTCTGTGATGCGCTTCCACGTAAAATAGGCCTGAGCAAAAGTAAAACTTGGGCCCTCTAGCACAGGGATTGGGTAGTCTTTTGTGGCGTTATCTGACATGTATTTCTCTCCATAAAATGGGTTGTTTCTAAAAAAGAGCATAATCATAACATGGTTATACATATTATAGTTGCACAAAATATAGTTTTATGTCAAGATAAAGCTGTGGGAATCTTATGATTTTGTCATCTGGCGGAAAATTGAACATGCAACTATATGATCTAAAAGGTAAAACAGCATTAATCACCGGGGCTTCTAGTGGCCTTGGAGAGCAATTTGCCCGTTGCCTATCTGGCGCAGGGGCACGGGTGATCTTGGCCGCTCGCAGGATTGATAAGTTGAACAACTTGGCTGCTGAGCTTCATAACGCCAGAGCAATCCAGATGGATGTATCAGATAAGCAATCCGTAAAAGCTGCTTTTTCTGCGCTGGAAGAATCAGGTGAAAAGATTGATATCTGCGTTAATAATGCTGGGATTGCTATTCTTACTCCTATTTTTGAAGAAGATGATAATGATAATTTTGAGTCGATTGTTCAAACGAACCTGATGGGCGTGTGGTATGTCACTAAGGCAGTGGCAAATCACATGAAGAACCATGGCATTCATGGGTCTATTATTAATATTGCCAGCATTAACGGAGATGCCTTTCCTTATAAAGAAGCAACAGCTTACGCAACCTCTAAGGCGGCTGTAATTCATATGGCAAAATCTTTGGTGACCGAGTTATCAAGGCATAAAATCAGAATCAATTCTATAGCCCCCGGTCTTTTTCATACTCCTATGACAGAGCACAAATTGGGCACTGATCAACAACGACAAGAGTTTGCTGAGCAGATTCCTATGGGTTTTGTTGCAACACCAAAAGATTTAGATGGCGCTTTGTTGCTTCTCGCATCAAATGCACATTCGTCTTATATTACAGGAGCATGCATTACCGTTGACGGCGGCACATCTTTTGGAACATCCTGGGGAGGATAACACAGTGCGTGTTTTAAGATTTTTATTAGAAATATCAAAACCATATAAATGGTATTTGTTGGCAATAGTGCTGCTAATGACATTCGTTGCCATTGATGCAAATGGTAAACCATATCTCATAAAAATGATCATAGATGCCGTAAGTGCAAATAATTACAGTTACATCTGGTTAATCGTTTCTGTGTATGGGGTTATGCAATTCGGATTGGTTTTGACTTGGGCATCTTTCGATTTATTCTCGAGCAAACTCTATCCACCAATGACAGCCTATATTACAAAATCTCTTTTAAATAAATTAAATAATTATCCATATCGTTTTTTTCAAGAACATCTTTCCGGTAGCATTTCATCTAAATTGTCGGATGTTGCTAATTTCGCACCCCAGATGATTAACACCATATTAATTGAATTTTTTCAAATATTTTTGATGTTAACGATCATCATTTTTTTGCTTGCAAAAGTACATTTTGGCTTTGCCATAGCAATCATTATCTGGATTGCAATATTTTTAGCTACTGGCTACGTAAAAATGAAAAAAGCTGCTGCTTTAAGCAAGCTAGAAGCTGAATCTGACTCGCAAGTATGGGGGAATATTGTTGATTACATAACGAATATGTTTTCTGTAAAAATATTTTCATCATATTCGCACGAAATAAACAGAATAAATAAGAAACTAACAGATCTTACTTCTAAACGTAAAACTAGCATTCTTTATTTAAGAACTTATTTTATGACACAAGGAAGTCTTTTTTCCCTATACATCCTTTCTTGTCTCTGTGGCATGATTTATTTAAGTAAAAACAAACTTATTACTCCAGGTGACTTTGCTCTTGTGTTCATGTTGAACTTTGAAATTATTAACCGTCTTTTCCAAATAACAACCATCGTTAAAAATTTTATTACCAACCTTGGCACGGTAGATCAAGCGCTCATTATTTTAGAGGACATACCAGATATTCAGGACAGACCTGATGCGAAAATCCTAAAAATTAAAACAGGCCAAATCACATTCGACAACGTCAAATTCCATTACAAGGGTACTGAACCTATTTTTCAAAATAAATCCATCGAAATTACAGCTGGTCAGAAAGTTGGGCTTGTTGGTTATTCAGGAGGCGGCAAGTCTACTTTCGTCAATTTGATCCTCCGCCTTTATGATGTAACAGATGGCGCTATTTTAATTGATGGTCAGGATATTAGGGATGTAACTCAAGATTCTTTGAGAGAAAATATTGCTATGATTCCGCAAGATCCATCATTGTTTCACAGAAGTTTGATGGACAATATTCGTTATGGCCGAGCAGATAGCACTGATGAAGAAGTAATTGAAGCGGCTATTAAAGCCCACGCTCATGAGTTTATTTCCACGTTGCCACAAGGTTATGACTCACTTGTTGGTGAACGAGGCGTCAAACTTTCTGGTGGACAACGTCAACGTATTGCGATTGCCAGAGCAATTCTCAAAAATGCACCAATCCTTATCCTTGATGAAGCAACGAGCCAACTTGATTCTGTGACGGAAAGCTTGATCCAAGAATCCTTATGGGAGCTGATGCAGAACAAAACTACAATCGTCATTGCCCACCGTTTATCAACCTTACTGCATATGGATCGCATCCTGGTTTTTGACAAAGGCAATATTGTAGAAGACGGAACCCATAGTGAACTTCTTGCAAAAGAAGGGCTTTATAAAACCCTATGGGATGCACAAGTTGGTGGCTTTTTGGGTGATGAAAAAACGGAGGATGAAGTATGAAATCTTCAGTAAATATTCAATACACATCTACCCCAGCAAGCGCAAACATTGATTTTCTAACCCAGAAAATTAATCAAGAGACACCTGAATTTGGCGAAGCTCATCCTTTCGCATTCTTTATTCGAGATGAGAAGAACCAAATTATTGCGGGATGCAACGGGAGTGTGATTTTCGGCAGCATTTATACCGATCAATTGTGGGTACATCCCGATCACCGCAAGAATGGTTTGGGGTATCAATTAATGGAAGCTGTTCATGATTACGGCCGCAGGTCAGGATGCCGGATCGCAACCGTTGCCACGATGAGTTTTCAAGGCGCAAAAACATTCTATGAAAAGTTAGGATATGTAACTGATTTCGAAAGGCCGGGCTATACGCAAAATTCAAGCTGTATCTTTTTAAAGCGGAGCTTGTAATGTTTAAAGTTGAGTGGGAGAAAACAAGTACCACATACCAGCTGCCAGAAGGCATGGTAGAGAAAATGGTGCGCTTTGCTTATCCTGATGAAGCACTTGTCTCATGTGAATTGATTGCTGGTGGATGTGCTAATCTTAATTATAAAATTCAGCTGGAAAATCAAAACCATCCCCTGATTTTGCGTATTTATTTGCGCGACAAAGATGCGGCCTACAGAGAACAAAAATTAGCTGCATTAATAAAAGAAGCTGTGCCAGTCCCGCTAACACATTACATTGGCGAACTTGAAGGGCATCATTTTGCCATTACAGAGTTTAGTCCTGGCATCTCTCTTCGTGATTTTTTGTTGAGCAACGCTCCTGAGGCTATTGGTGCAATCATGAGTGAAGTGGGTATGATGCTTTCAAAAATTACAGCATATGACTTTCCAAAATCTGGATTCTTAAATAAAGATTTGGAGGTGGTCGAGTGCGAATCCTCTGACGTCATCAAATTTGCACAAGGCTGCTTGAATGACAAAACCGTAGTATCTATGCTAGATCCTTCGGTGATTACTGAAATCAAACAAGCTATAGAGCAGCACGCATCTTCCGTTCCCACTAGTGATGAAAAACACCTCGTTCATGGTGACTTTGATCCCGCCAACATTTTGGTAGATAAAATTAACGGCTCTTGGGTTGTGACCGGCATTTTGGACTGGGAATTTGCTTTTTCTGGGTCTTACCTTTGGGATGTGGCTAACATGCTCAGATACGACCATAAAATGCCGCCTGAATTCCAGAACTCATTTATAGAGGCTTTGCAAAAAAATGGTATTAAATTACCCGCTCATTGGTGCACTACCATACATTTATTGAATTTATCATCGTTGCTTGACCTTCTTAAACGATCAGACCCTAAAGACCATCCGCATCGATGCGCTGATATTCGCGATCTTATAAATCATATCTTATCAAAGTTAAATAACATGCAAAAAATAGATCGTGTTGAAATTAAACCTTATGACCGAAATTGGCCTCATATTTTTGAAAAAGAGGCGCTACTTATCAGTCAAGCATTGGGGGATAACTGCATTGCTATTCATCATGTCGGCTCAACGTCAGTGCCAGGCCTGGCCGCTAAGCCTAAGATAGACATTATCGCAGTTGTCCGAAATTTGTTTTTTGATAAATCACAATTAGAGGCTATAGGGTATAAATATAGGGGTGGTTTTAATATTCCTCTCCGAAGAAGCTTCACAACAAGAACAGCTGATAGAAATATCAATCTTCACGTTTTTGAAGAAAACGATCCTGAAATCGAATTAAATATTTTATTTAGGGATCATTTGCGTGAGAACCCTAGCGCTAGGGATGAATATGAGCTGCTTAAATATAAATTGATTGCAGAAGACTCGAATCATGAGAAAAACGACTCTATTTATAGAGGATATACTCTTGGTAAACACGATTTTATTCAAAGCATATTAAATCAGTCTGGCTTTAATAAACACCGATTTGTGCTATGCACCCACGCTTTAGAATGGGCTGCAGCCAAACATTTTCGGGACACTTATTTCTTTGGTCCCCACGGCATAGCAGATCCTTACACATGGACTTTTAACCACGAAGAGCATGCTCATCTCGTTTTATATCAGAGCACGGAAATTATTGGTTACGCCCATATTCAATTTTGGCATGATAAAAGAGCGGCAATTCGTATTATTGCTGTTGATGAGGACAAGCGAAATCAAAATTCTGGTAGCGTATTTTTAGCGCTTATAGAGAAATGGTTAAAAAGTTTAGGGGTTAAAAGCATTCATGCTGAATCCAGACAATGCAGTTTAAGATTCTATCTCAAAAATGGCTATACAGAAGTGCCGTTTAATGATCCCGAAAACCATGAATCCGATCCAAACGATGTTCCTGTGGGTAAGGTGTTATGATTGAAACACCTCGCTTATTGTTATACCGACCAACCAATGATGATATGCTAATATTAGAGAATCTATGGCGGGATGAAAGGGTTAGAAAATTTCTTGGTGGCATTATCTCTGATGATCGCATCAAGCAAAAAGTAGTTGAACTCCAAAATCATTGGGATCAATATCAGTTTGGAAGATGTGCCGTCTTTGACAAAGTCGCTAAAAAAACAATAGGCCTTTGTGGATTGCATCATTCCGAAGATTTCAAAGATGGTATTGAGCTTTCTTATATCTTTTTTCCAGAGTTTTGGAAAAAGGGGTTCGCTCGTGAAGCCGCAAAAGCATGCATAGATTACGGATTCCATACCCTCAAGTTAAAACAAATAATTGCCATCACACAAGAAGCAAACATTAAGTCACGTCAACTGTTACAGACAATCGGTATGGAATATATCAGGAGTTTTGAACTTTTTAATGCTCAACAATGCATGTATACAATTGATAATAAGCTGTCCTGTATCTCAATTGATAAATTCATTACAGATGATATCCCCATTATTGTATCCGCTTTTAACCAAATCGGCTGGAATAAACCGGAATCACTTTTTGCAGGATATTTAAATGAGCAAGAAGCAGGAGATCGGCTTGTTTGGCTGGCTCACTTCAAGGGCGAATTTGCAGGTTATGTGACCTTAAAATGGCAATCACAATATCCGTCATTTAAAGCGCAAAATATCCCAGAAATTATGGATTTAAACGTATTGCCTTCATTCAGAAAAATGGGCATTGGTTCCTTGCTGCTTGATACAGCCGAACAAGAAGCTGCAACTAAATCAGATACAATTGGCATTGGTGTCGGCTTATATGCAGGCGAAGATGGCGGGTATGGAGCAGCTCAAAGGCTGTATGTCAAACGCGGCTATATCCCAGATGGCAAGGGTGTCACTTACAATTACCAGCCAACCATCCCAGGAAATAGCTACCCACTCGACGATGATCTGGTGCTGTGGTTCACCAAGAAATTGAAATGAGATATTTATGAAAAGTATTTTAATTTACCCCTTGACCCTCACGTTACGTGATCCATTATCTTTGAATTGTATCATTTGAGGATGGATTTATGGCTTATACGGTAAAAGAATTGGCGAAGATATCTGGGGTCGGTGTACGTACACTGCACTGGTATGATGAAATCGGGTTATTGAAACCCGCATATCATGGCGCCAATAGTTACCGTTATTATGAAGAGGTACAGTTGTTGCTGCTACAGCAAATTTTATTCTTCAGAGAGCTGGGATTCAACTTAAATGATATCCAAAAACTGCTTTCGCAAAATGATTTTGACAATATCAAAGCCTTATATGCGCATAGAAAAGTTTTGGAAAAAGATATCGCTCGTAAAAACAGCTTAATTGCTACGATCGATAAAACAATTCAACATTTAAGAGGAAAACAGGTTATGAAAGACGAAGAGTTATACTATGGCTTTGATAAAGCGAAGCAAAAAGAATATGAACAATACTTGGTAAAATACCATGGTACAGACGCAGAAAAGCTTCTATTGGAAAGCAAAAAAGCGACTGCCACATGGGATAAAGATGAATGGGATGATGTAAAAAATCAGGGTGACGCCATTCATAAATCTTTAGCTGAAGCTATTGAGCAGGGAGCAAAAGCTGACTCTGATGCAGTTCAAGCAATTATCCACCGCCATTGCCAATTACAAGGGCGCTTTCATGAAGTTACAAAAAATATGTATATAGGCTTATCAGAGCTATATGCGCAGCATCCTGATTTCAAGAAGTTTTTTGATGTATACCATCCGAAAATGATTGAATTTATTGGGGAAGCAATGATGTTCTATGCAAATAAAAACCTGTAATATAGCAAATAACAGCGAGGGTCGATTTTATCGCCCCCCACTAATTTAATCTTGAGATCAAACCAATGAAGCACATACTCATTACCCTGTTTTTATTTTTATTTGCAAGCGCAGTTTATGCTAATGAAATTGCTATCACATTTGATGATCTCCCAGGGCAAGAAGATGAGTTGGCTCAAAATCAAAGCCTCATTAATAAGCGTATCTTGCAGGCGCTCAAGAAATTTAATGCGCCAGCTATTGGCTTTGTAAATGAAGAAAAGCTTTACAGCAAGGGACAGCAATCAGAAAAAATCGCGATTCTTAAATTATGGGTTGATGATGGGCATCCACTCGGTAATCATACCTACTCACACAAATTTTTAAGCAGCGTAAAGGTTGATGAATTTCAAAGGGATGTGATTAAAGGCGCCCAAGTTTCCAAAAAACTGATGGCAGATAGCGGCATGCCTTACCGTTATTTCAGGCACCCTTATCTTGATACCGGCACGACGAAGGAAATGCGTGCTTCATTTGAGTCCTTTCTAAAAAAGGAAAATTATATTGTTGCCCCCATTACCATTGATACAGATGATTGGAAATTTAATCAGCAGTTGCTTGAAACTCCGAAAGATAAAGAAAAGATTATTGCCCAGTATCTAGCGCACACAAAGGCAAAATTCGCTTTTTACAAGACTGCCTCTGAAAAAATCTTTGGGCGTAATATCAGGCATACATGGTTATTACATATAAATTTAATCAACTCTTATGCTATGGAAGATTTGCTTAAAATCGTTGATGAGCTTGGATACAGGTTTGTAACATTAGATCGGGCATTAGAAGATAAAGCCTACCTAGAGCCAGATAATTATTATGCGCCATTTGGCGTTTCATGGCTGTATCGATGGGATTTCACAAGGGGCAAAGTGGTCGATTGGTCACAGGACCCTGAGCCTGACAACAATCCTTTTATTAAAGCAAAAAACTTAAATTATTTTGACAAATCCCGCAATCGCTCTATACCTGTCGAGATTTACGTTAGTGGCGAATCGATGGGTAAAGCTAAAGCAGGAATTATTAAACTTCCCGTGGTGATTATTAACCATGGCTATGGTGCTAAAAATACCGAATATGCGTTTATCGAAAATGCGCTAGCGGCACGTGGATATTTTATAGTGAGCATTCAACATGATCTTGAAACAGATAAACCGCTACCCAGAACGGGCAACCTATTCGAAAGGCGAAAACCTCTTTGGGAACGTGGTGTTCAGAATATATTATTTGTCATCAAAGAGCTTAATAAAACCAAACAAAATTTAAATTTAGACAAGGTAATTTTAATAGGCCATTCAAATGGCGGTGATATTTCTATGATGTTTACAGATAGATATACAGAAAAAGTTAACAAAGTCATCTCTCTTGATAGTCTGCGCTATCCCTTTCCATCTGATATGGGTGTTCCAATTTTACATTTCGGTGCCAATGATACCAAGGCAGATCCCGGTGTTATCCCAGGCAAAGGAGTGGAGACAATTCTGATTGAAAGCGCTAAACACATAGATTTGTGTGATCAAGGGAGTTCGCAAATCAAGGACGAAATTCAAAAATCAATTATTAAATTTTTAGATAGGTAAATCATGAAAAAAGTTATTTTATTGTTATGTTCAATTATGTTATCAGTCAACGTAGCGTTTGCCGATAGCTGCTTTATTGCAAAAGAAAAGACCCGTGTTTTAAAAAGTGAAGGTGATTGCGAAAAGCGCTATGCGCCTATGTCTACTTTTAAAATCACTTTAAGCCTCATAGGATTTGATTCGGGCATTCTTGCCGATGAAATGCATCCTGTATGGCCTTTTAAAGAAGGCTATGTTAATTGGCGAGAGGTTTGGAAGCAAGATCAAACCCCCAAAAGCTGGATGAAAGAATCCTGTGTTTGGTATAGCCAAGTTTTGACCAAAAAACTTGGTATGAAAAAATTTCAAGAGTATGTCACAAAATTTGATTACGGCAATAAGGACCTAACAGGAGACAAAGGATCAAACAACGGCCTTACAAATGCTTGGTTATCGAGTTCTCTGCAGATTTCAAGCGCAGAGCAAGTCGCCTTTTTACAGAAGATGCTAGCTGGAAAATTACCTGTTAAGCCGCATGCAGTAGCAATGACAAAAAATATCATATTTGTAGAAGAGTTAAAAAACGGCTGGAAGTTTTATGGCAAAACAGGAATGGGCAGCTTATTAAATGCTGATGACACAAAAAATCCTGATTTATATCATGGCTGGTTCATTGGTTGGATTGAAAAAGGCGATAGAAGAATTATTTTCTCAAACCACATAGAAGACGATAAAAAAGAAGAGATTGGCGCCAGTCAGCGTGCCAAAGCAGATGCAAAAGAAAAAATCGAAAAAATTATAGATCAGATTGAAGGTAACAAATGACAACAATAACATACGAAGAATTTGAGCGTGTGAATTTGCGCTCTGGTACGATTGTGAAAGTAGAAGAATTTCCAAGAGCAAAAAAACCGGCATTTAAGGTGTGGGCAGATTTTGGACCTGAGGTTGGCGTATTGCAAACGTCAGCTCAGGTGACTGTGCATTATACGCCCCAGACTCTTATTGGGCGCCAGATTGTAGGATGCGTTAATTTGGGAGAGAAGAATATAGCGGGCTTTACCTCTCAGTTTTTGCTTGTGGGATTTGCCGATGAAAGCGGTGCTATATGTTTGATAACAGTTGATCCAAAGGTTCCTAATGGACAAAAAATGCATTGAGGTGAGGCACTTCATCTTCACCGGCACCCCAGGCAGTGGAAAAACTTCTGTCATCAAAGAGCTAGAAAAATTAGGGCATACTGTAATTCATGAAGCTGCAACCGATGTGATTAGCCAAGAGCAAGCTAAGGGCATAGAAAAGCCATGGGAAGAGCCTAAGTTTGTCGATAAAATTACACTTATGCAGAAAGAGCGGCAGATGAATGCTGCTGGAGATCTGCAGTTTTACGACCGCTCACCTTTTTGCACCTATGCTCTTGGTAAATATTTGGCGCATTGGAAAAGCCTCGAATTTAAGCCCTCGCCTGTATTGCTTGATGAAATTGATCGTTGCCTAAAAAACGGCGTTTACCAGAGCCAGATATTCTTTTTTGAAAATCTAGGGTTTATAGAACATACCGATGCCAGAATAATTTCTTATGAAGATGCTTTGATTTTTGAGCAGATTCATCTGGATGTGTATAAAGAATTTTGCTTTGACATCATGATTGTACCCAAAGAGCTGACGGTTACACAAAGATGTGAATTTATTTTAGAGAAAGTGTTATGAAACTTTTTAACCACATCCAAATCAAAGTCAAAGATTTAGGAAGGAGTCGTAAGTTCTACGACGCTATTATGGCAGCTTTAGGATACAAGATGGTGCTTGAAATTGAAGGTGCTGTTGTAGGCTATGGAACAAGCGTTCACGATATGTTTGAAATACGCCAATTTGATAAAAAATCACTTTTATCGGAGCATGTTCATTTAGCTTTTAATGCGTCTTGCAAAGGAGATGTTGATGCCTTCTATAAAAGTGCACTTGCGAGTGGCGGGAAGTGCAACGGAGAACCTGGCTTTAGGCCTCAATATGAAGATGGATATTACGCAGCTTTTGTTATTGATCCAGATGCCCATAACATTGAAGCTGTTTATTCTAAAAATTTCATGACTTAAATTTCCCAACATCAACCACTTCACTAACCCCTATCTCTTCCAGAAAATCCCGTTCATGGGAGATGACTATCATCGCACCGGGAAATTCCCTTAGGACTTGGACCACATGTTCTTTCGTTTCTAAATCAAGGTTGTTGGTGATTTCATCAAGAATCAGAAGCTTTGGTGTTTTGGCTGCGATTTTTGCCAAACTGAGTCTTGCTTTTTCACCACCGGAAAGCGTGCTCACAAGGGCATTCACTTCTTCATTTTTACGAAACAAAAAGTCATTTAAGTGGCGCCTTATTTCAGTATGGGACAAGTGGGGCACAAGGTCTGCTATGGTCTCAAGCAGGGTTTTATCAGCATAGAGGGTGCCATAATGTTGATCGAGATAGCCAACATCTTCTTGTTTTATCACATGCCACTCGCCTGTTTTGCAGACACTTTCATCGCCAAGGATGGCCTTGATCAGGGTTGATTTGCCGCTGCCATTATCGCCTGTAATGGCTATACGATCTCTAGAGCTTATTGATAGACTGATTTGTTGAAGTAGAGGCTCTTGCTCCGCATAGGCAACACTGCCGTCACTAATCGATACAATCGTTCGATCACCAATATCAGCACTCATGCTTTCCTCGAATAAATATTGTTTTTAAACAGAGGTTCAAACCCAAGTTTTTGATAGACTCCAAGCCCTGAATCAGATGATTCCAAAAAGCAATGACGAGCGCCTAATTTTTTGGCTTCGAATAGCACGTAATGCATGAGATGTGTTGCATATCCTTTGCCTTGAAACTCAGGTAGAGTCCCCACATCGTCTATCCTTGCAATAGCATCGTTCATTGATAGAGTGATCGACGCGATGGGTTTTTCCTGTTTGTATAAGCTGAAATGGCGAAGATTAATATTCCGTTTTAAGGCATTCTCATGGATACCTGCATAGACCCTACAAATTTCAATCGTTGATTCAAATGCACCTATCAATGGCATCATCCAGTCATTTAATTGATTATCATTCGATTTGATAGTAGTTTCAAGGTCAAGATTGGCAGTTTGGTCAAATAGAAATTTATTTAGGTCCACAACCATTGAAACAGATTTACTTTTTTGGGGATAACCCA
This sequence comes from Gammaproteobacteria bacterium, assembly GCA_046348545.1. Classification (GTDB taxonomy): domain Bacteria; phylum Pseudomonadota; class Gammaproteobacteria; order Berkiellales; family Berkiellaceae; genus JAXMEB01. The sequence goes on along the minus strand of JAXMEB010000003.1, from coordinate 59,630 downwards.
TAGTGCTTAAGACATTTATCATTTGAGGTCCGCAAAATTCTTGGGGAATGACCACATCAAAAGACAGGTTGTTCTGGTCAAAAAACTGCTTTCCTTCGGTTAGAATTTTATCCAGAGCATTTGTATTTCCTGTAATGTAAATAAAATTGAGTTCGGCGCCACCGGTCATATAAGCATGAGCACCGTCGTCCAGATCCAAACATTTTGAGGAAATACCTCTGAAAAAATAGTCTTCGGCTTGGCGGTATAAATTTGTTAATGGGGCGTTCATAGGCTGCTCCTATCTTTTGATTCAAATGTGTAAATAATCCAGTCCTCTTCTTTAATCGTTGCTTCAGTTTTAGCGGGGGCTACTAAAGTAAAATTTTTAATGGCCCGTAACCAAAATGAACAGGCTATTAGATTGCTCACTAATACCCTGACTTGCCATGGGCCTTTAAATTGCTCCCATATCTTTAGAGCAGCTGCAGTACCAACACCGTGTCGCTTATATTTTTTCATGACAAAAAATTCAGAAATATCCCAAACCGTTGTATCATCTGAAATGGGCGATCCCTTTTGCACCAAGATAAACCCAGCTATTTTCTTGTCAACGTAAATCAAATAGGGGAAGCGAGTTGGCTCTGTCCAATACAAAGGCAGGCGTTCATATCCATAGAAACCATCATCGCCAATATCAAAGTCACAAAATTCTGTGAAATCGTACGCGTATAATTCTAATAGATTAGCCAGTACGGGCTTCTGTTCTATGGTGGCTTTAATTACTTCTACTTGCATGCTGTATCCGCATTTTATAGCCCTCACAGAACCTGAAACAAACCCATTATTTAATCAAATAACTCACTGATTAACCTAAAGATTCCCCAGTATAATTTTACCACATTAGGTGTATTTCAGCAGAAAATCCTCGTTCTGTGGGTACATATGCCATTCTCCGCCCCAATAACGAACCTCAAGACCGGTTTTGCAAAAGCCCAGTAAAATCATCCCCCTACGCACTACGTGCTCCGGAGCGACAAGAGGGTTCTGGACATGCGAACCTTCGCCCCGAGTGTTCGCATGTATCGGAGATAGAGAGAGTAAAAACAGAGATTTTGGGGGTAACCTCAGTTCGTGGTTTTTTGGGATATATCGTCATCCCGCACAGCGGTCATCACACGAAGTGTGTAGCGTCTGATGCGGGATCCAAAATTTTATCAGATCTCAGCTAATAATTTGATTGCTGATATTTTTAAAGGCTGAATCGGGTAAGCGGCCAAGGCCGCGTGAATAATAGATTCCGCATCACACGCTGCGCACTTCGTGCGCTTATCGCTGTGCGGAATGACGTCATTACAAAGCAACCCTGCCTTCAAAAACTCCGAACTGAGGTTGGGGATAAAATCGGAAATTCGGAGAAAGTGAAGTACGCATCTAACGCAACACTAAAACCTTGGAAAGCCCATAAATACTGGGGTTTTGTGGATTCCCGCCTGCGCGGGAATGACATAAGAGAAAAGTCATTTTAACGAAATCTGGCGGAGAGAGAGGGATTCGAACCCTCGGTACGTTTTACCGTACACACACTTTCCAGGCGTGCTCCTTAAGCCACTCGGACATCTCTCCAGACAAAGAGGCGGGTAGTATACCATATTCAAATAAAAATTCAGCGCCCTCAACTGTGTTTGTCATTTAACTTAATGTGGGGATTGGCTGGCAAATTTCGAACCTCAAAGCCTTCTTGAGTCAATTGATTAACGGTCTCCTGACTTAGAGGCTCTTTCAAGATCGCTGCAAATAGCAAATTATGTGGATTTAATGTCAATTGGCTAAAAAAATCGTAGAACCATTGTTTTCGACGCATTTTTTTAAACACCGGATCAGAGGGTACCGCCGGTGCGTATTCCATGTTGGCCAAATAGATATCATTAATCCCTTTGAAAACAACTTGACGTAACCCAAGCCCCAGAGCAACTTTTTCAATTTCCCGCTTTGAGAGTGCATACAAAAAATTACCATCTTCTTCAAAAAAATATTTTGTGACAGGCTTTCTCAAGCATCGCTTTAGAAAATCCTTTAACTTCAAAAACAAGAGCTGATGCCAATCCACTATCTCTCTATCAATAGGTTCAATAAGAAGCACCCCTTTTTTTGAGATTCGTAGCATTTCATATAATGCTAACACTGGTCTGGGAAAATGGTGATAAGCTTCCTTGCAAAAAGCAAAGTCAAAGGAATCTGTTTTAAAACTCAATTGTTCAGCGTTTTCCCGTTGGTAGGCATCAATATAACCTAATGCTTGTCCTTCTTTAAGTAGAACATCGGAAATATCCGTTGCTAGGGCTTTAAGACCTTTTTGTTTTAAATAATGTGCGTCCGATCCATATCGGCCATCTCCAACGGTCATCCACGTCGACTTCGGGAACAGTCTCGCCCACGGATCCAGCAACGCATGCACTCGCTTCAATCTAAATGCATTGACATTATCTTCTCGCATCCAGGTCTTAGCATGGTCGGATTTCTCTTGCCCATCTCTATAATTTTCGTAAGAGGATGCATGCTGTACATAGCTAGATTGAATGAAGTTTGAATCTGTCACTGCTTTAACCCCACACCTCGATTCATTAAGTACAGGGTGAATATAAAAATAGCTAAGATGAAAGCTGATATAAAACCTAATGATACCCAGATATTAACATCGGATACACCCAACATGCCTTGCCGAAAAGCATTTACCATATAGAAAATAGGATTCAAATGTGTAAAATTAATCCAAAAATTAGGCAATAATTCAACAGAATAGAAAATACCGCCTAAATAGGTCAATGGGGTTAGTACAAACGTCGGGATAATATTGATGTCATCAAATTTTTTCGCGAACATCCCATTAAGAAATCCCAACAAAGAAAATAGTAACGCTGTGAGCAATGCAGATAACATCACAATCCAAAGATTGTGAATATAAATCATCGTGAAAGCAAGGGCCACAATGGTCACTATGAAAGCTACAATCACCCCCCTTAAAACACCTCCAATCAAAAAACCCATCAAAATGGTCAAATTGGAAAGTGGGGCAACCAGCATTTCATCTATATTTTTCTGAAATCTAGCACCATAGAACGACGCTACCACATTACCAAATGAATTATTGATGATGGCCATCATAATCAATCCAGGTGCAATAAATTCGATATACTCATATCCGCCCATCGTGCCTATTCTGGGCCCAATTAAATTACCAAAGATGACAAAGTAAAGCATAATCGTGATCGGTGAGGGTAAAAGCGTTTGTGTCCATATTCTGCAAAAACGCACCACTTCTCTTCTCACCAGCGTATAAAATCCTATCCATTCACTACGCCTTAAAATTTTATTTGCCATTTGATTTCACCAGATCCAAAAAAAGTTCTTCTAATCGATTTGCTTTATTTCTTAAACTGATGACCTCGCATCCTATCATGGCTAACTCTGAAAAAAGATCATTTAGGAGTCTATTTCTTGTAAAGCTGACTTCCATTGTTAGATCATCCAACTTTTCAAAATGAAATCCTTGAATCCGGGGTAGATAAATAAGTGGTGATTTCAAATCAAGGATGATCGTCTCCTTATCCAACTTTTTAATCAGCTCTTTAACACTCGTGTTCGCAATGATGTGCCCTTTGTCAATAATCGCAACTTGCTTACAAAGACTCTCTGCCTCCTCAAGATTATGAGTTGTTAAAATAATTGTCGTACCTTTTTGATTGATTTCTTTGAGAAAACTCCATGTACTTCGCCTCAACTCAATATCTACGCCCGCTGTGGGCTCATCTAATATGAGTAGCTTAGGGTCGTGTACCAATCCCCGCGCGATCAATAAACGTCGCTTCATCCCGCCGGATAGAAATCTCGCAGGTTCATTACGTTTTGCCCATAAACCAAGCTTTGTTAAATAATATTCCGATTTTTCTAAAGCAACGCGCCTGGGTAGTCCATAATACCCTCCTTGATTAGTGACAATGTCGATGACTTTTTCAAAAACATTGAAATTAAATTCTTGCGGAACCAATCCTATTTTTGATTTAGCTAACTTCGTTTGTTTTTCTAAATCATATCCAAACACATGGACTTGTCCGGAGGTTTTTTTAACTAAGGAAGCAATGATACCAATGGTGGTTGATTTACCAGCACCATTAGGACCTAGTAGACCAAAAAATTCCCCTTCTTGTACCCTCAGGTGAATACCTTGCAGGGCTAAGGTGCCATTCTGATATTGCTTGGATAAATTATCTAAGATTAGAGCGTCCATAATGGGTATATAATGAAATAGAGTTTGATGACAATTGTTGAAATGAGTCCATATTAAGTGAAACAAACTTCTTTAGATAGCTTTCAATTATTATTAAGGGCTCTCACCCTTTACAAATCTACCTTTTGGCCAGCTGCTTTACTTTCCCTTTTTGCTGCAGGGTGTTGGTTTGAGCCTCAGTTCTTCTTCATTTCTACTAAAGATCTGTCCCTTAAACTCGCGCTGTGGTTTATCCCGGCTGGACTTGGTGCATTCATCCTATGGATGAGCGTAGTCATCTATCAGTATGGTGCGATGCATATATTTGATTATACGATCGGGCATGCTTTGTTACTTAGCTTAAAAAGATTGGGGCCGACTGTCATTGTCCTGCTCCTCTATATGGTAATCGTGGCGTGTGGAACTATTTTATTGATTTTGCCAGGCTTCATTTTATCTATGACATTGATGCTATCTATCTTCTTAGTGGTTACGAATAAATCGAGCATCATGAATGCTTTGCTCTATAGCCACAATCTGATTTGGCCTGAACTGCTTCGAGTCTCTTTAATTATCAGCGTCCCTATTTTTATCTACATCGCCCCATCTTTAGTCAGCTACTTACTCATTATGAAGTTAGCCTTATCCTTTGAACATTTCCATTACTACGCGACCCTTGCTCAAGCCTTCATTCAAATTCTAACACTCCCTTACCTATTCTGTGTTGCGCTCTGCTTGATGCAAGATCTTGAGATCCGACACCATTCTAGAAATTTGTTATCATGATGGGACTTTGAATCTGAGTAAAATTTTGTCATGAAAAAAACTTATTTGTTACTGATTTGTTTGCTGCTCAGCTTTAGCGCCGAAGCGGAACGCACCAGCTTGCTACAAACTCCTTCCGGACGAGATTCAATAGAACGCTATATGTTGTCAGGGAATTACAACCAGGAAATTCAAGCAAAACTAGAGGAAGCTTGGCGTTATCTTGATCATAGAATCCAAAATCAGCAAAATGAAAAGTTGGCTATCGTGTTAGATATCGATGAAACAGCACTGAGCTACTACGATGATCTCAAGCGCAATGCCTTCACAGGCAATTCTGAAGCAGCTGCTGCAGCTTATATGCTGGCGAATGGCAAAGCCATCGAGCCTATTTTAAACCTATATCAATACGCTATTCAGCAGAAAGTAGATGTCTTCTTCATCACTGGCAGACCCGCAACCCCTGAAATAACCAATGCGACCACTCAAAATCTTCGTGCAGCAGGCTATAATTCGTGGGCCAAGCTCTACTTACGTCCTATTGAAAACGATACGATGAGTATTAGTGACTACAAAACCAGAGCTCGAAAAGAAATTTCCAATTTAGGTTACACGATTATACTCAACATTGGTGATCAAGAAGTTGATCTGAAAGGTGGATTTTCAGAAGCAAATATTAAGCTACCTAATCCATTCTATAAAACAACCTAGTTAAAAGGAATTGATGATGACTCGTAAATGGATTTACTCGAGTATAGTTGCACTCGTATTAAGTTATAGTTCTTCAAGCATCGCGACCTCCAATACCATCAAAATTGGAATTGCAGGTCCTCATTCAGGCGCTAATGCTGCTTTTGGCGAACAGCTTTGGCGTGGCGCCGAACTGGCCGCTAAAGATATTAACGAAAAAGGTGGCATTAATGGCAAGCAAATTGAATTGATTAAAGCTGATGATGCCTGCGAACCCAAACAAGCAGTCACCATTGCCAACCGGCTTGTTGAATTCGAGCACGTCGACGCGGTTGTCGGTCATTTTTGTTCTTCGTCAACCATCCCTGCTTCTGAAGTCTATGCCGATGCAGATGTATTAATGATAACCCCTGCTTCTACGAATCCATCTGTCACTGATAGAGGACTTGAGACAATCTTCAGAACTTGCGGTCGAGATGATCAACAAGGTCTTGTCGCGGCTGATTTTATTCATAATACATTGAAAGCTAAAAATATTGCCGTTATTCACGATAAAGACACTTATGGACAAGGTTTAGCAGATGCAACTAGGGGACGGCTAGAAACCCTAGGTCATAAAATAGCCCTGTATGAAGGCTTAACTCGAGGTGAAAAAGATTTTAATGCGCTTGTGACGAAATTAAAACAAGTCAAAGCAGATGCCATTTACTTTGGCGGCATGCATCCTGAAGCAGGCCCCTTAGTCAGGCAACTTCGCGAACAAGGCAGTGAGATCCCCTTTATTTCAGGTGACGGTATCATGTCTCAAGACTTTGTCACCTCTGCTGGCGGTGCTCGTATGGTCAGGCATGTCTACATGACCTTTGGACGCGACCCACGAAAGCTCTCAGAAGGACAAAAAGTTGTAACCGAATTAAGAACTCAAGGCTTTGAACCTGAAGGCTACACTCTATACGCCTACGCAACTGTCGAAATCATTGCAGATGCTATTAAGGCAACCCAAGCTTCCAAAGGTGATCATCTGGCAAAGTGGCTACATGCTAATACCGTTGATACAGTCATGGGCCCGAAGAAATGGAATAATCAAGGTGATCTTAAAGAAACAGATTATGTGATGTATGCTTGGAAAACAGATGGTAGTTATTCCGAAGTGAGCGGACAATAAACGTGATGCTAGACGGTAATATCGTCGCTCAACAAATTGTTAATGGACTGGTATTAGGTAGTATCTACGGCCTCATTGCAATTGGTTATACCATGGTCTATGGCATCATCGGTATGATTAATTTTGCCCACGGCGATGTTTACATGATATCAGCCTATTTAACAGCCATCTTTCTCGCCTTGATGCAATTGTTAGGGATTGGTTCCATCGTTATCGCTTTATCCCTGACCCTCCTCTTGACGATGATTATCACCGGGATATATGGCTGGACCATCGAGCGACTCGCATATCGCCCACTTCGTTACGCCACGCGTCTAGCTCCCCTCATTTCTGCAATTGGCATGTCCCTCATCTTGCAAAATTATGTCAGACTAGCTCAAGGTGCGCGCAGTCAAGGGATCCCTGCCTTGATTGAGGGTCACTTTATTTTTAATCTGGGCCTCTATCAAGTTCAAGTTTCATACCTTCAATCTCTCATTATGCTGGTTGCTCTCAGCAGCATGATAGTGCTTAGCATGTTGATTAAACACACAACTTTAGGGCGCACCATGCGTGCAACTCAGCAAGACATGTCTATGGCTCATATGTTAGGGATTAATATTAATCGAATCATTCCAATTGTCTTTGTAATGGGTGCACTCATGGCGGCCATCGCAGGTGTCATGGTCTCTTTAAATTATGGCTCATTTGATTTCTCGATCGGATTTGTCGTCGGAATCAAAGCTTTCACTGCAGCGGTATTAGGTGGGATTGGTTCATTGAGTGGTGCCATGCTGGGCGGAATTTTACTAGGTATGGCTGAATCGCTTTTTTCAGGTTTTATTGACGTCGACTATAAGGATGTCTTCGCATTTTCTATTCTCATATTGGTTCTAATCTTCAAACCCAGTGGACTCCTTGGTACACCTGAGGTGGAGAAAGTATAGTGAGAACGATTCTGAATAGCTTTAAAGATCTGTCTCTCACAGCATTGATCGCATTGCTCATTTTTGGCCCCATTACGGGTATCATATTAAAGGGTTTTGGCATTAAGCTAGAGCTGACGCGGCCCCTCATGTTGACCGGACTAGTCGTATTGGGGCGATTCTTATTTTTGACGTACCCAATACAAAAGGTAACAGATCTCAAGCCTCATACCCTTGTCAAATCTCCCTCTCCTCACCACCGTACACTCTTGATGCTGACAATACTCTGTGGACTATCCGCTTCACTTTTCATCGGAAAGTATTGGCTTACCGTTAGTATTAGTATCTTGATTTATATTCTATTAGGGCTCGGTCTCAACATTGTTGTAGGTTTAGCAGGGCTACTAGATTTAGGATTTGTCGCATTTTATGCTGTCGGTGCTTATACTTACGCTTTGGGTGCTCTATATTGGGATATGGGGTTTTGGACAGCCATTCCACTTGGGATGTTGATCTCCGCTTGCTTAGGCGCTCTGCTCGCCTTCCCAGTCCTACGAATGCATGGAGACTACCTAGCGATTGTCACGCTCGGATTTGGCGAAATTATCCATCTAGTACTCAACAATTGGGTCACCTTTACCAGAGGATCTAATGGGATCTCTATCAACGATCCGATGATCTTCGGTTTAGAATTTACTCGCAAAGCTCAGCAAGGTGGCATGCCTTTCCATGAATTCTTCAATCTCCCTTTTTCCAAAGAATATCTTTATATCTTCTTGTATTGTATGCTTTTCATCGCTGTCGCTATCGTTATAAAACTCGTCAATCGCTTAAAAGTTCTCCCGATTGGTCGTGCCTGGGAAGCGCTGAGAGAAGATGAGATCGCTTGTCGATCTCTCGGCATCAATCATGTGACTACAAAATTGAGTGCCTTCAGTATGGGGGCCATGATAGGTGGGCTCGGTGGCGTCTTCTTTGCGGCCTACCAAGGATTTGTGAGTCCAACCTCTTTTACATTTATAGAATCGGCTATGATACTTGCCATTGTTGTATTAGGAGGGATGGGATCGGTCCTTGGCGTGATCGTTGCGGCGACTCTGCTTACCCTTTTACCAGAAGCCCTCCGAGAATTTTCTGAATTTCGAATGCTTCTTTTTGGTGGGCTGATGGTGCTCATGATGATCTGGAGACCTCGCGGGCTAGTGCGTACTGTAAGAATTGCGATAATGCGTCTAAAGGAAAATCATGGCTGATACTCTGCTCACCGTGAAAAATCTATCGATGCGTTTTGGAGGATTGAAAGCCTTAAAAGCAATCAATATGACTATTCAAGCCGAAACTATCACCGCACTGATTGGACCCAATGGGGCTGGTAAAACAACTCTTTTTAATTGCTTAACCGGTTTTTACAAGGCAACGGGCGGAGAGCTGATTTTTCTTCTTAATTCAACCCCATACAATCTTAAAAAATTACTGGGTGATCAATTTCATGTTACGCACCTTTTAAGGCCCGATGCTTTACTGAAGTGCCTTTATTTTAAAATGTTTGGTGGATCTCACCAAGTTGCAAAATTGGGTATAGCAAGAACATTTCAAAATATTAGACTATTCAGAGAAATGACCGTACTTGAAAATTTGCTCGTTGCACAGCACCGCTTTGCCAATAGAAACCTGATTAGCGGCCTTCTGAATTTACCTTCATTTACTAAATGGGAAAAAGAAGCTATTGAGCTTGCATTTAACTGGTTAGATGTTTTTCACTTATCCGATGAGGCAAATAAGCTAGCCGGTGAATTACCTTATGGCAAGCAAAGACATCTAGAAATAGCACGCGCAATGTGTACCCAACCTATATTACTATGCCTTGATGAACCTGCTGCTGGGCTAAATCCTCAAGAAACAGCAGAATTAAGTAAGATTATTATTAATCTTCGAAATCAATATAAAATAAGCATATTATTGATTGAACATGACATGTCAATGGTCATGAATATATCCGATCATGTGATTGTGCTAGATCATGGTGAGGTGATCGCAGATGGGGTCCCAACTGAAGTTCGAAATAACCCTAAAGTGATTGAAGCTTATTTAGGAGTATAACCATTGATATCAAAGGCGCTACTCAACATTAAAAATATCAGCGCCAGCTATGGCCCTGTACAAGCGTTAAGAGACGTTTCTCTTCATATTAACCCTCATGAAATTGTAACGCTCATTGGATCTAATGGAGCAGGCAAAACAACGCTCTTAAAAACACTTTTCAATCAACCGAAAATCACACAAGGTGAAATTTTATTTAAACACCAAGCGCTTCACAAACTATCGACATATCAAATCGCTCATCTGGGTATCACCATCTCACCGGAAGGTCGGCGAGTCTTTCCAAAGATGAGTGTAGAAGAGAATTTACAACTTGGTGCTCTGCCCGCTAAAGATAAAAAACGATATCAAAGTGATCTCAATCACGTTTTGGAGCTTTTTCCTGTCTTGAAAGAGAGAATCAACCAGCGTGCAGGAACGTTATCGGGTGGTGAACAACAAATGCTCGCTATTGGACGTGCAATGATGGGCCAACCTGAGCTCCTATTGTTAGATGAACCCAGCTTGGGATTGGCACCCCAGATCGTAAAACACATCTTTAAAATTTTAAATGATATTCGCGCCCTGGGTACAACTCTTTTCTTGGTCGAACAAAATGCAAACCAAGCCCTTCATCTTGCAGACAGAGCGTATGTGCTGGTCAATGGCGAAATTAAATTAGAAGGAAAAGGTCAGGAATTACTCGATCACCCTGATATTAAGAAAGCGTATTTAGAGGGAGATATACCCACAACAGATGATTTTTCGGGTAGGGGCCAAGCCCCTGAGCAACCGGAGTGTACATAAAGTACATGAGGATTGCGAAGTGGGTGCAGGCAACAACCCCGAAAATTCATCTGTGAAGGGTATATCGTCATGGTGCAGTGTTCTGTTTCGTCGACAAAGACATCCCATTGTCCCACGAAGTGACAGCCATCCCTGTTGGCTATCTCTAAATTGCAGCTTCAGATAATTTCAAAAATAATTGCGAATCTATATTATTAAAGTTAAAATATTTGCCTTCTTATTTCAAGAATTTCTTAGAATGTCGCTCTTTGGTGCAGAATTAATAGTCTATTTAATTTGGATAGTAATGATATCTGCAACGATCATCAGTATGAAATATTTTTTCTACTCTGATCTCTGGGTAGAATATTCTCCCATGACACCATACTACAATCGGCAACTTGAAAGAAAAATTAACAAGGGCATTAAGAAGGTTTCTCAAAAACATCCCCAAAATCATACTCCATCGTTGACTAATGAATTAATTGAAATACTTCATGACAATCCCAACTTTATAGAAGGTGTAACCACAAATCTAATACAACACATGGATCTAAGATATCAAGATCAAAAATGTTGTATTTCACAATTCAGATTAAATGACTCTCTCGAATTTCAATTGCTCTTTGTTCCTCAAAATCAACAACATTACATTTTAACAAACACACTACTAGGAAAAGGTGACTCTGGAAAGGCTTTTTTAGCAAAGAACCTCGATTCACAAGAATGGGTTGCGGTAAAAAGAAACAATCTAAAATCAAAAAGCAAAATGATTCCTGCTGAGTTGACCGTTCTATCTCCGTCAAAGGAGTATAATGTTTTACATGAGAATGAATATTTATATGAAAATAATAAACTGCTTGGGCAGCTTATAAAAAAAGATCCTCAAAAAAAATATATTTACTCTTTAATGCCTTGGTATTTTCAAAAAGAAATAATGCTTCTTCCTGTTGATGAAAAAATTCGCTTATCCATATCCTTAGCAGATGAAATATCCCTTTTACATTCAACCGGATATTTGCATAACGATCTGCATCTTAAAAACATATGCTGGGATGGCCAAAAATCTCATCTTATTGATTTTGAGAGCATGACAAGACTTGACAACATTCATCATAAATATTTTTATGCGACCCATAGCAGATTTTCCCACCTCTCACCTGAAGGTTTTTTTGGATTCAATACACGCAGTAAAGATATTTACGCATATGGTAAAATTTTACAGGAACTTTTTGTAGACTCCCCAATTGAATGTGATATAAAAAAAATATCAAATGGATTAATGCATTTTATGTTAAACAAAAGAATGTCTTTGAAAGAAGCAGGCGAGCGACTTGATTCGATTTTAAAAAATTTCAAAGCTCAAACCGGAGCTGATACTAAAAAATGTAAAATCAATCGTAGTTTTTTTTAGACTTCATTTTCATTCTTTCTTGAAGGCTAATATAGGATCAAGCCACCCCTGGTACAGGGATGGCTTGATTGAAGGCAATAAATATTTATATAATTCAGTGGGTTACACTAATCTTCATTCCCCATTCTATTTTGGAAAATGGGATGCTCGCCTTTTGGGGGGGTATCAAAATCACCGATATCAACTTGGGGTACCTTCTCGTACCCTTCCATGCAGGCGTATTTACCAGCTCCTCCATCTCGCATATGTTGTTCATCTTTTTCGATACATTTTTGCTTAATAGCCGGATCAAGATCTTGAACTAGATTAGCGGGTAAATCCACACCAGGCTGCTTCAATCGTTCTAATTGCTCCCTATCTTTTCTGAGCATATCTGCATCGGCAACCACATCAGCTGCCCATAAAGGCATAACGGCGCAGATGCTCAAAGCACCCAGTAGTAAGCGTATGTTTGTCTTCATGACTTATTCCTCCTGCAGCGATATTTTCAGTTTATACCTTCTTCTGCAAATGTTGAATCACAGCACCTAAAAATCGTGTAGCCTCACCCCCTGTTACAGCTCGATGATCAAAGGTCAGTGAAAGAGGTATAAGTGTTCTTACGGTTGGATCACCATTCAAGGGTAAAAGTTCCTGCCGCGTTCGACCGACGCCTAAAATAGCGACCGTGGGTGGTAAAATCATGGGGTTTGAATAGCGGCCTGCAAATTTTCCAAAGTTGGACAGTAAAATCGTATGTCCTTTTAGTTGCTCAGCTGGAATAGAACGATCCGTGACTGATTGCTTTAAATGATTAATCTCCTCACGTAGTAGATCTGATGACTTACTGGCACAATCTTTTATCAATGGGACAAATAGCCCATCCACAGTATCCATCGCCAGACCTAAATCAACAGTCTTAAAAATTTGTCTACTGCTTGATAGTCCATTAAACCAAGCATTTAAGGCAGGCTCTTGATTTACCGCATAGACCATGGCTTGAATGAGTCGAACGGTGATATCTCCACTATCCACCCACTCCGTCACGTCGGCATCATCCACCACTGTCACGGGTACCACCTCAATGTGCGATTGCTGCATGCTATGCGCCATAGCACGACGAACTCCTTTTAAAGGCTCCCATTGCCCTGAACCCAAACTTGCTTGTTGAGCCTTATGAACATCGTCAGCTGTGATAGTGCCATTAGGGCCCGTGGGTCCAATTTTGGATAAATCCACTTGTAGCTTTTGTGCCAAGGCTCTCACCGCAGGCGTTACTTTGATTCCGGCTGTTTTGTTGATTTGGCTCGGTGCAATCCGTGATATTGTTGACTGAGTCACCATTTCGCTGGTCTCTAGCTTGCCAGCAACCGTACCGGTATCTTGCATGCTATCTTGTATATCAAATTCAACTAAAGGCGAACCGGTTTGTATGACATCGCCTTTCTTCCCATGTAGTGCTAACACTTGACCAATAAACGGTGAAGGAACCTCAACAACCGCTTTTGCCGTTTCCATCGAAACTAATGGCTCATCAATTTTAACGGTATCTCCTTCGCGAATATGCCATTCTACAATTTCAGCATCCGGCAACCCTTCGCCCAGATCAGGTAAATTAAAAGTCTTTCTCATATTATGCGTACTCCATAACCTGTTGAACTGCCTTCATGATTTTTGTCTCACTGGGCATATAAACTTTTTCAAGCTGATACAGTGGCATAATGGTGTCATATCCGGAAACCCGTATAACCGGCGCCATCAAAGCAGTGAGCGCTTTTTCAGCCAAGGTTGCTGCAATTTCGGATCCAACTGAACAGGTTTGAACCGCTTCTTGAACAATCACACACCGCCCTGTCTTTTCCACAGAAGCAATAATCGAAGTCATATCCAATGGCTTGATAGTCGCAACATCCAAGACATCTGCCTGGATCCCTTGTTCGGCGAGGTGATCAGCCACTTGCAAAGTCTCATGCATCATCGCACCCCAGCTCACTAACGTAATGTCGCTACCTTCACGTAACTGAAAGCATACATCCAGAGGTAAAGCTTTGCCATCATCGGGCACCTCTTCTTTGACACGTCGATAAACACGCGTGGGTTCCAAAAAGATGACTGGATCCGGATCGCGAATCGCTGCCAACAATAAACCATAGGCTCTTGCGGGAGACGAAGGGATGACGACACGAAGTCCAGGCAAATGGGCCAGTATTGCTTCTGTGCTCTCAGAATGATGCTCTGGCGCATGAATGCCGCCACCATAAGGTGTTCGAATCACCATCGGACAAGTGAGACGGCCTCGCGTACGATTTCGCATACGAGAAGCATGATTGATGATTTGATCTAAACTCGAATAGAGAAAACCCATAAATTGGATTTCTGCAACCGGCTTCAATCCTTGTGCCGCCATGCCGACGCATAGACCTGCTATCAAATTTTCAGCCAATGGTGAGTCTTTAACACGCTCTTCACCAAAACGCTGCTGTAATCCATTGGTTGCTCTAAAAACGCCCCCATTGCGCCCCACATCTTCGCCAAAAACCACAACTTGTTGGTCATGCTCCAACTCATAAGCGAGGGCTTGCGTCACGGCTTCAACTAATGTGATGACTGGCATTCATCGCTCCTTGTCTTTAATTCTTCATACTGTTCAACATAAGCTTCTGGCAATTGTGCATATAGGTAGTCAAACATGCTACTCACAGGTTGAATCGGCGCATTAAGATAACGCTCCACAGCTTGATTTACTTTCTCAGCAACTTCCTCACTGAGTGCTTTTTCTTTGTCTTTATCCCAAGCGTTAATATTGACGAGATGATTTCTCAATCTCAGAATAGGGTCCTCGATTTGATGACCGCTCACCTCTTCTTGAGGACGATAACGGCTTGCATCATCTGCCGTCGTATGGTCACACATTCGATAAGTAATTGCTTCAATCACTGACGCTTGATGATGTTTACGCGCTGCTTCCAATGCTTCTGCCATCACCTGACGAACTGCAATCACGTCGTTTCCATCAACTTGTATCCCTTTTATACCCCCTGCAATGGCTTTTTGAGCTAATGTTTGTGCTTTACTTTGATGTTCACGTCGTACTGAGATAGCCCATTGATTGTTGTTAATTACAAATACAACCGGTAACTCCCAAGCACCGGCCACATTAATGGCCTCATAAAAATCACCTCTAGACGTTCCCCCATCACCCACCGTCGTTACGGCTGCAAAAGGTTTCTTTTGGTGCTTTAAAGCAAATGCAACTCCAACCGCATGTAAGGTTTGACTCCCAATGGGCACCGCTATGGGAAAATCTTGTCGTGCATTCGGATGTTGAAAACAACTTCCAAGCTCATTCCCGCCCCAATACAAGAGAATTTCCTCCATAGTGACGCCTCGCCAGATTTGGCCACCATATTCACGGTAATATGGCAAAAACACATCTTCTTTTACCATGGCTGCCGCAATACCAACCCCAATCGCTTCTTGGCCAAGGGTAGCCGGATAAGTCCCTAACTTTCCAGTTCGTTGTAAATTGATTGCCCTGCGATCAAATTGACGCGTGAGAACCATCATACGATACATCTCAATTAAATTTTGAGCTTGTTGTGCAAAAATAGGCAGAGGTTGTTCTAGTTTGCCTTCGGGTGTTAAATATCGCGTGTAAGGAATTTCGAAATGTGCAACGGTTTTAAGATAGTTCATCATTTAGTCTCGCTTAGTTCATCCTTAAGGCACCATCTAAACGCAAGGTCGTGCCGTTAATTAATGGATTTTCGATAATATGGCGTACCAGTTTTGCGAATTCTTCCGGTTTCCCAAATCGCTTAGGGAAAGGTAATTGCGCTTGTAAAGCCTGTGTCACTTTCTCAGGTAATCCTCTTAACATAGGTGTTTCTATCAAACCAGGCGCAATCGCATTGACGCGGATCCCATAATGCGCTAATTCGCGTGCTGCAGGGAGAATCATGCCAACCATACCACTCTTCGAAGCACTATAGGCCACTTGACCTATTTGACCTTCATAAGCTGCAATCGAAGCCGTATGGATGATAACACCGCGTTCCCCATCTGCACTGGGTGTTTGCTGAGTCATATCAGCAGCCGATAAACGCATTAGATTAAAGGCGCTGATTAAATTAATTTGAAGGACTTGTTGAAAAAGTTTAAGAGGTGCAGGCTCATTCGTCTTACTGATAATTTTTTCAGCGGGGGCTATGCCCACACAATTGACTAACCCACTGATTGACATCTTAAAATGTTGTTTTATTTTATTAAAGCAACTTTCTAACTCATTGGATGCAACATCAACTGTAATCGGCAACGCTTCTAATTTTAAAGCAGCTGCCTCCAAAGCATCGTTTTGAATGTCAAGCAGAGCCAGGCGAGCGCCCTGTTTGGCAAGCATTTCAGCGGTTGAAAGTCCCATGCCCGATGCAGCACCTGCAACAATAAATAAGCGATCAACAATGTCCATGTTTCCCTAACTAGCTTTATTCTCGCCTCATGGCTGCTTACCATACTCGATTCAACTTAAAATGTCTTCTTGTGATTTAAACCTAAGCGGGATAAAGTTTGTTGACTACAGCTTTCACCAACAGTTGTTCACCTTGATGAAGACAACTAAACAAAGGAGTGTGTATGCGTTCATTAGGGCCTTTTAGTTTTGAAGAAACTACATCCTTGATACAGCATACGGTGCATGAATTTGCTCAAAAAGAAATTGCGCCGATTGCTCAAGACATCGATCACAATAATACCTTTCCTCGATCTTTGTGGGCCCAAATGGGGGCTGTTGGGCTACTCGGTATTACGGTTGAAGAAGAGTATGGTGGCGCAGGTTTAGGCTACATGGAACATGTGATCGCGATGGAAGAAATCAGTCGAGCTTCGGCATCGGTTGGCTTGAGTTATGGGGCACATTCTAATTTATGTGTCAATCAAATCAAGCTTCATGGCACGCCTCAGCAAAAGAAAATGTATTTACCGAAGCTATGTCGTGGCGAACACGTCGGCGCATTAGCCATGAGTGAAGTCGGCTCAGGCTCCGATGTGATGAGTCTTTCACTCAAAGCTGAAGCAAAAGGGGATCATTACATTTTAAATGGCACAAAAATGTGGATCACTAATGGCCCCGATGCAGATGTACTTATTATTTATGCGCGTACGACCAAAAATTCAGCCTCAAAAGGAATCACTGCATTTATTGTCGAGAAAAATTTTTCTGGATTTAGTACGGCCCAAAAATTAGATAAGCTTGGCATGCGAGGCTCTAATACCTGTGAATTGATTTTTGATAACTGTGAAGTTCCCAAAGACAATATTTTAGGCGAACTCGATCAGGGTGCTAAAGTACTCATGCGAGGATTAAATTACGAACGCGTGGTCTTAGCTGCAGGTCCTGTCGGTATCATGCAAAATTGCTTAGACATTGTTTTACCTTATATTCATGAACGCAAACAATTCGGACAGTCGATTGGTGAATTCCAGCTGATCCAATCTAAAGTCGCTGATATGTATACGGACCTCACATCGAGTCGAGCCTTACTCTATGCTTCAGCAAAAGCTGCAGATCAAGGCAAGATTACCAACAAAGATGCCGCTTCTGCTATTTTATTCACTTCAGAGCGCGCAACACAGGTTGCACTTCAAGCCATACAATGTTTGGGTGGGAATGGCTATATTAATGAATTTCCAACCGGCCGATTGCTACGCGATGCTAAACTCTATGAAATCGGTGCAGGCACCTCAGAGATACGCCGCTTGATAATTGGTCGAGAACTTTTCAAAGAAACAACTTAAGAGGATATCGAAGATGACGAATATTGAAAACGATCCCATAGTCATCGTCAGCACGAAACGCACACCCATTGGTGACTTCCTGGGTGCTATTTCAGCACTCACAGCGGCTGAACTAGGCAGTGCTGTGATTGCTGAGACACTCAAGGCGGTTGATTTTCCGAATAACCAAATCGATGAAGTGATCTTGGGCTGCGTCTTACCTGCAGGCCAAGGTCAAGCACCTGCCAGACAAGCAACGCTCAAAGCAGGCTTACCCGATCACACACCCTGTACCACCATCAATAAAATGTGCGGCTCAGGCATGAAAGCGATGATGTTCGCACACGATTTACTCTTGAGTGGCCAGAGCAATATCATCATAGCCGGCGGCATGGAAAGCATGTCCAACGCACCTTACTTATTGCCCCGCGCCAGAACAGGCTATCGTATGGGACATCAAACAGCTCAAGATCATATGTTTTTAGATGGCCTTGAAGATGCTTATGATAAAGGGAAATTAATGGGGGTTTTTGCTGAACAAACTGCAGAACGGTTTCACTTATCCCGTGAAGCTCAAGATCAGTTTGCCTTAGCATCATTGGATAGAGCTCAGAAGGCAATCAAAAATAAATGGTTTATGAGCGAGATCACGCCTCTTCAAGTCACACAAAATAAAGAAATACACATCATCAATGATGATCAATTACCGCTAAAAGCTAGACCTGACAAAATACCAACTCTGAAACCTGCCTTTCAAAAAGATGGCACTGTGACTGCTGCTAATTCAAGCGCTATTTCCGATGGAGCAGCCGTACATCTTATGATGCGTCGTTCTGAAGCCGACAAGCGCGGCTTGAAACCCCTTGCGACGATCAAAGCGCATGCAACTCATGCTCAAAAGCCTGCAGAATTTACCATTGCACCAATAGGCGCGATTGAGAAAGTCTTGGCCAAATCAAAATGGCAAAAAAGCGATGTTGATTTGTTTGAAATTAATGAAGCTTTTGCCGTAGTCACTTTGGCGGCTTTGAAACAACTTGAATTACCGCATGAAATCGTCAACATCTATGGTGGTGCTTGTGCATTAGGACATCCTATTGGTGCATCCGGCGCCCGTATTGTGACAACCTTGATTCATGCTTTGAAGCAAAAAGGACTACGTCGCGGTATTGCAGCACTTTGCATTGGTGGTGGTGAAGCAACCGCATTGGCAATTGAAGTTGCATAAGGATTCATTAACATGGCGCGTCTTCCTAGCTCAGTCAGTCCGCAATCGATGGATTATCAACATAATTTATCGACTATGGTCGATAAAGTAGCCGATCTGAAGCATCAAGTCGAAATGATTGTAGCTGGTGGTGGGGAAGACGCTCGAGCAAAACACACCGCTCGTGGCAAACTATTACCCCGTGAACGAATCAATGTGTTACTCGATCCCGACTCGCCATTTTTGGAACTCTCACAACTGGCAGGCTATGAGCTCTACGATGAAGCTGTGCCCGCTGGTGGTATCATCACGGGGATTGGTCGTATCCACGGCAAAGAATGTATGATTATTGTCAATGATGCGACCGTCAAGGGCGGAACTTACTACCCCATTACTGTCAAAAAACATATTCGCGCCCAGACAATCGCAGAACAAAATCAATTACCTTGCATCTATCTAGTAGATTCTGGTGGTGCTAACCTACCCCACCAAGCCGAGGTATTTCCTGATCGTGAACATTTTGGCCGTATCTTTTTTAACCAAGCTACCATGTCTGCCAAAGGCATTCCACAAATTGCTGTCGTCATGGGATCGTGTACTGCGGGTGGTGCTTATGTGCCTGCCATGGCGGACGAGTCGATCATGGTTAAAAACCAAGCGACCATTTTCCTAGCAGGCCCTCCACTGGTCAAAGCAGCGACGGGTGAAGAAGTCACCGCTGAGGCTTTAGGTGGCGCAGATGTACATTGCCGAATCTCTGGTGTAGCCGATCATTATGCTGAAAATGATACCGAAGCGCTCATGATGGCTCGCGAAGCCATCAAACATACAACTAATGAAAAACATTTACCTTGGTCCTTACAACCCATTCGCGAGCCACACTACCCTATTGAAGAAATTTATGGGCTTATTCCACCCGATCTCAAGCATCCTATGAATGTCAAAGAAATCATTGCCCGTCTTATTGATGATTCTGAGTTTCATGAATTCAAAGCACTATATGGCCAAACACTCATCTGTGGATTCGCGCACTTATATGGTTATCCTGTTGGAATTATAGCGAATAACGGCATTTTATTCAGCGAATCTGCTAAAAAGGGCACCCACTTTATTGAACTTTGTTGCCAACGAAAAATTCCACTTATCTTTCTTCAAAATATCACAGGCTTTATGGTCGGCAAACGCTATGAAGAAGGCGGGATCGCAAAGGATGGTGCCAAACTGGTCACGGCTGTCAGCAATGCCAATGTTCCCAAGTTAACAGTGATCATTGGTGGTAGCTTTGGCGCTGGTAATTATGGAATGTGTGGCCGTGCCTATGAACCGCGTTTTTTATGGATGTGGCCCAATGCGCGCATTTCAGTGATGGGTGGCGAACAGGCTGGTAGTGTATTGGCTCAAGTTAAAGCCGCCAAGTTAAAGCATCAAGGCAAAGCCTGGGACAAAACGAGTGAATCACAATTTATCAAAGAAGTGGTTGATCAATATGATCTACAAGGGCACCCTTATTACTCTAGCGCCAGATTATGGGATGATGGTGTAATTGATCCAGTCGATACCAGACAGGTCTTGGGTTTAAGCTTATCTGCCTCTCTCAATGCCCCAATTCGGGAAACACAATTTGGGATTTTCAGAATATGATTAAAGAAACTGAGGTTAAACTCGATATTTCAAATCACATTGCCACAATCACACTTAATCGACCTGAAGTTCATAATGCTTTTAATGAAAATACTATCGAATTACTGCTAGCTCATTTCAACACTATCTCGCAACATCAAAACATTCGCGCTATTGTTTTAACACATGAAGGCCCTCATTTCTCTGCCGGCGCTGATCTCAATTGGATGGGTAGAATGTCACAATTTTCATTCGAAGAAAATTACAGGGATGCCAAACGACTCGGATTGATGTTTAAAACATTATATGAATTCTCTATTCCAACCATCGGTGTCATTCGAGGCGGTGCATACGGTGGTGGCGCAGGTCTTGCGGCTATTTGCAAAATAGTGCTGGCTAGCCATGATGCAACATTCTGCTTTTCTGAAACGAAACTAGGGCTCATCCCGGCAACCATCAGTCCTTATGTGATCCACGCAATTGGTGCACGTCAAGCTTTACGCTATTTTATGACCGCCGAGAAATTTTCAGCACAAGACGCGCTGCGGATTGGTCTTTGTCATGAAGTCGTTGACCATTCCAAACTACAAGAGACCCTTCATAATTATCTATCTCTTATTATTAGGAATGGCCCACAAGCGCTCAAATCCTCTGTGGACTTAATCAGAACCCTTTCTCCCCCTCCTATTTCTGATTCTGTTTTAAACTATACCGTTGAAGCAATTGCAAAAATTCGTGTTTCGCCAGAAGGTCAAGCTGGTATTGCTGCTTTTCTAGAAAAACGTAGACCCGATTGGGCATAATGGGAATATATGATCAAAAGATTGCTGATCGCGAATCGAGGTGAAATAGCCTGTCGCATCATACGTACAGCCAGAGAACGCGGCATACGGTGTGCCGCAATATTCAATCAAGCTGACCAACACGCGTTACATGTAATAGCTGCAGATGAAGCTTTTTATCTAGGAGAAGGTTCTTTAAGTGAAACCTATCTCAATATACCCAAAATAATTGAACTTGCTAAGGAAAATCACCTCGATGCCATTCATCCAGGATATGGTTTTTTATCTGAGAATCCAGCATTCGCAAAAGCCTGCGAAGACAACCATATCATACTTATTGGTCCTAGCAGCGAAGCCATCGATAAAATGGGGATCAAGTCTGTAGCCAAGGAATGGGTTGAAAAGCTGAATATCCAAACCATACCCGGCTATCAAGGCACAGATCAAAGCACAACT
Source organism: Gammaproteobacteria bacterium (assembly GCA_046348545.1). Classification (GTDB taxonomy): domain Bacteria; phylum Pseudomonadota; class Gammaproteobacteria; order Berkiellales; family Berkiellaceae; genus JAXMEB01. Next base: position 37,764 of record JAXMEB010000003.1, on the reverse strand, counting down.
CACTTAATACAAGCTGCCAAAGAAATAGGGTTACCTATTTTAATCAAAGCATCCTATGGTGGTGGCGGGAAAGGCATGCGTATTGTCACACAGGTTGATCAACTAGAAAATGCGATCGAAGGTGCAAAACGCGAAAGCGCACTAAGTTTTGGTTCTTCCCATATCATTCTTGAAAAATACTTCCCGACGGCGTATCACATCGAAGTTCAAGTCTTTGGTGATCAACACGGCAATGTAGTTCATCTTTTTGAACGTAATTGCTCTATTCAAAGGCGATATCAAAAAATTATTGAAGAAGCGCCTGCTTCAGTAATATCTGATGTTACTATACAAAATATGTATGCTGCTGCTGTGAAGATTACTGAATCGCTTGACTATGTTGGGGCTGGCACCATTGAATTTTTAGTGGCGGATGATAATTTTTACTTCATGGAAATGAATACGAGATTACAAGTTGAGCATCCTGTCACAGAAATGATTACTGGACAAGACTTAGTCGCATGGCAGCTCGATGTTGCTGAAGGCAAACCCCTACCATTAAACCAAAATAATATTGTACAACAGGGTCATGCAATTGAAGCACGAATTTATTCTGAAGATCCTGGCCAAGGTTTTCTGCCCACTTCAGGCACAATTCATGCTTTGTCTTCAGAAGCATGTGATAGCATTCGAATCGATACTGGGATCCAAAGTGGCGATACCATTGGCATTAATTTCGATCCAATGCTCAGCAAAATAATTGCTAAAGGCCAAACACGGTCAGAAGCTATTCAAATTTTAGAGCAAGGTTTAAGACATTATCATATCGCAGGCCCTGTCACAAATTTGAATTTCTTAAAAAATATTACCTCTAATTCAGAGTTTACTCGAGAGCAGCCCTCAACTGCATATATCTCGCATCAACTAGATAAACTCATAACGTTGCCACACCCCTTCGAACATATCGGCGCATTGGCCATAGCTTATTGGTTACTGAAGCAGAACAAGTTTTTATCATTTTGGCGCTTGAATCAAAGATTTGAGCGTACATTTGATATCATAGTCAATCACACTGCGCTGAATATTAAACTACAACATGACATCCATTCAGAGCTTTGGATATTTAATCACGCTAAACTGCGCTTAAAGACAAGTCCGGATGGATTCTTTTTAATCGTTAATGATTTACTTAAAACGTATAAGGTATTTGCTTACAGTGTTGAGAACCATGTTTGGTTGAATCATGAAGGGTATCATTATCGAATTAAATTAGCAGATTATTCAGTTAATCTAAGTAAACATAAGGAATGTGATAGTGCGCTTGCTGCACCGATGCCTGGTGTGATACGGCAAATTTTTGTAACACAAGGTGTGACTGTTAAAGTTGGAGAAAAAATGCTGATTATGGAAGCCATGAAAATGGAACATACCATCGCAGCGCCTAGAACTGGCATTGTCAAACAGATATTTTACAAAATAGGGGATCAAGTCACTGAAGGCACCGAATTGTTGGAGTTTGAATCCAACTATGAATAATATCGATATCAAGATTGTTGAAGTTGGGCCCAGAGACGGTCTTCAAAATGAAAAACTAGTGATCTCAACAGGAGTCAAGCTGGAACTGATTGACAGACTTCGTAAATCTGGTCTTCAGTATATTGAAGCGAGTAGCTTTGTCTCTCCCAAGTGGGTGCCTCAGATGGCTGATCATCTTGAAATAGCTGCAGCTTTGTCAAACAAACCAGGACATTTTGGATTTCTAGTTCCCAATGAACAAGGCTTCGAAAAGGCTGTGAATGCAGGGGTTAAAGAAATTGCAGTATTTGCAGCTGCTTCTGAAACTTTTTCAAAAAAGAACATAAACTGCACGATCCAAGAGAGCTTAGACCGATTCCGCCCTATTATTGAAAAAGGCAAGCGATTAAATTTTTTTGTTAGAGGATATATCTCTTGCGTTGCAGGCTGCCCTTATGAGGGACCTATTCACCCGAAGCAAGTTCTACCCGTTGCAAAGTCGCTGCATGAATTCGGTTGCGATGAGATTTCATTGGGAGACACTATTGGCGTTGGCACCCCTAATACGGTCCTTGCGCTATTGAGAACGATTATCCCCATAGTGCCACTCGAACGTTTAGCTGTGCACTTCCATAACACCTATGGCCAAGCTATTGCAAATATTTATGCTAGTCTCGATGCCGGCATTCGAATTATCGATTCCTCTGTATCGGGATTAGGGGGGTGTCCTTACGCAAAAGGAGCCAGTGGGAATGTCCCTACAGAGGATGTGCTTTATCTATTACATGGACTAGGCTACCGTACAGGGATTGATTTAGAATTACTACTTGATGCAGGTCGTTGGATCTGCAACATACTCGGGATTTTGCCTCGATCGCAAGTCGGTCTAGCAAAATGGTCTCGTGCATAATATTTTGGAGGTCATTGTGTCAGGGTTCAATAAAGTTGTTAAAACCTATGATGAAGCTTTAGCAGGTCTAATCGATAATATGACGGTGATGGCCGGTGGGTTTGGACTTTGCGGTATTCCGGAAGGTCTCATTCAAAAAGTATATGAGATGGGCACCAAAGGGCTAATCTGTATATCAAACAATGCTGGGGTAGATGGTTTTGGCCTGGGAATGTTGCTTGAAAAACGGCAAATCAAAACCATGATCTCATCATACGTAGGTGAAAATGCACTTTTCGAGCAATTGTTTTTAAGTGGAGAGATGAAGGTCATTCTCACACCTCAGGGTACTTTAGCTGAGAAAATACGAGCTGGCGGTGCCGGTATTCCTGCATTTTACACCCCAGCTGGCTATGGCACTCCAGTCGCAGAAGGTAAGGAAGTAAAAGAATTTAATGGTAAGCCTTATGTTCTAGAAGAAGCTTTCAAAGCTGATTTTTCACTGATTAAAGCTTGGAAGGCGGATACCATGGGTAATCTTATTTATAGAAAAACGGCTATGAATTTTAACCCTATGATGGCAACAGCGGGAAAAATTACGGTAGCTGAGGTTGAAGAAATTGTTCAGCCTGGTGAACTCGATCCGAACTTTATTCACACACCGGGTATTTATGTTAATCGTGTGATACAAGGCACTTTTCAAAAACGCATTGAACGTCGCATAATCCGTGGTTAAAAGAGGCATCTATGGCACTCACTCGTGAACAAATTGCGCTTCGCATCGCGCAAGAAATTAAAGATGGTTATTATGTTAATTTAGGGATTGGGATCCCAACCTTGGTTGCAAATTACATTCCACCGCATATTGACGTCTTCTTACAATCTGAAAATGGCCTCCTTGGGATGGGGCCGTATCCGACTGAATCTGAAATCGATCCTGATTTAATTAATGCCGGTAAAGAAACCGTGACAGCTCGAACAGGCGCCTGTTACTTCTCCTCTGCCGATAGCTTTGCCATGATTCGGGGCGGGCATATCGACCTCACCGTATTAGGCGCCTTTGAAGTTGACCAGCATGGAAATATTGCCTCTTGGATGATCCCTGGCAAACTGATAAAAGGAATGGGAGGTGCGATGGATTTGGTGGCTAGCGCACGCAATATTATCGTTGCAATGCAGCACGCCAACAAACAAGGTGAGTCTAAACTCCTCAAGTTTTGCCAACTTCCCCTGACTGGTGTGAACTGTGTGAAGAAAATTGTGACTGATCTTGCTGTGCTGGATGTCATCGATGGAGCATTTCACTTACGTGAAAAAGCCCCTGGCGTCATGGTTGATGAAATCAAAGCCAAAACGGAAGGCAAACTGATTATTGAAGGGGATATCCCAGATATAAAGTTCTAGCCAAAATAGGCCAAGGAAGGCATGATGAAAAGTCTAAATCAAAAAAGCCTAAAAACTCCCAAGCAAAGAATGGGAATTAAAGATACGCAAAAAGAAATTGAAATAGTCTTGCAAAGCAAGCTGAAATTGCTTCAATATGGATGACCAAGCTGTCTATACCCACAACAGATGATTTTTCGAGTACCTGCCTGCGCGCTTGCGAGCTACGGACGGACAAGCAAAGCCCAAAAATTCGGCTGTGACGGGTATACCCACAAGAGATGATTTTTCGGGTAGGCGCCGAGCGTTCGAGACGCAGGAGTGTACACAAGGTCTCTGTACAGGACAAAACATTTAACTCCTTGAAAAAATCAAATTGACCACCCCATTTTTGAGAAAAATGGGGGCTATCTCATCAACAAAATTATTAACTGAACGTGCCATTTTAAAAAATATCTCTCTTAATAAATCTAACCCAACCCGAAGTATACTTTTTTCCAATCGGCCATGCTTCTTTCTTTTAATAGGTATTTCTTTTGCTACAATTTGACCTGCTTTATATGCTAAACAAATGCTATCGCCAACACTGATAATAAATTATGTAATCGTTCTGGAAGCGTAATATGGGTATCTTCAAAACAAAATCCCTTCGATTTTAAAAATCAAAAAGTGTCTCGATGTTCCATCGCAATTTATACCTCGCTAAAGCGAATTCAGGCTGGTGATTGGTTGCAACAATTACCCATTCACCATCTTCTGCGCGCGTGGCAGCTAGCCATACCGAAATCCCAAATAGTCTTTTTTGCATTTTTATATAACGAACTTGACCTTGTCTCAAATTAATGAACAATGTGCGAGTATGAGTCTTATTCTCTTTGGCGCTGGTTACGCTGATGCTTTTCTTGAGCCGAATTGTAAAAGGGAGCTGCTTTTCCTGTAGCCATTGAACCATTTGGCACTTACGAATTCCCTATCACCAAGTAATTCTTGAATAACATTGAGTCCAAAAATTCCAATAAATTTTTCAACAATTTCTATCCATTCATCCGTGTTCGAAGCACCTTTTTTAGGAAGAAATTTCCATATTAATGGGATCGCAACAGTGCCGCACACCGCCGATACCATTAATATATTAATATTAGCTTTGCCCCATTTCCAGTTTGTTCTATCCATGACTAATTGCCATTTAATATTAGATGGTAGAAAAAATTGTGCAATGAACTTTGAGAATATTGGAAATGAAAAGCCGTTGAACTCCTTAAAAATCGCCGCAGACGCTTGTAGCGAGCTTCAAATAATCCCCCAGTAAGCATTGCTTGCGCTATTTCCACTAAATTAACTGTACGCACAGTAATAAGCGCAACGAGAATCTGAGCGAGACAATCAAGACGCCTATTGTCGATTTTAAAATATGGCTTTAAAATGCATTTTAACTCGTTGAATGAAAACATCAGGTACACCTCTTTTTTGACAATCGAGATTATACACTTTTTGTTTTTATTTCAGCGAGCTACTAGAAAAGCAGACCTTCCAACTAAATAGTTTTGTCCTGTACAGAGACACAAGGTACATGACTGCGGTGAGAATCGCGAAGGCAACAACCCCGAAAATTCAGCTGTGATGGGTAAATCTGATGGCTGGGGATTTAAAATATAACTCGCCTCAGCTATACTGAAATTTTCTGGGTATCTGACAAGGGCGGTCTATGAAAACCTCAAAATACATTTCTAAACAACCTAATGAAACTGGCCGAGTTCAGTATACTGATGAAGAAAACATAATTTGGTCTGAGCTCTTTCATAGACAGCTTCAAATCATTGAGAATCGCGGCTGCTCAGAGTATATTCAAGGCATTGGTCATTTAGGTCTTAGTAATCAAATCCCTCAAATTCCAGAAGTCAATCATCGCTTACGGAATTTGACTGGCTGGGAAATTGTACCGGTTCCCGCTCTCATCAATTATGAACGTTTTTTCAAATTACTAGCTGACCGAAAATTTCCTTGCGCAACTTTTATTCGAACACGCGAAGAAATGGATTATTTACAAGAACCCGATATCTTTCACGAGGTATTCGGACATTGCCCACTCTTAACAATACCCGTTTATGCAGATTTTATGGCTACCTACGGAAAAATAGGGGCGAATGCCGACCCCAAGAATCACGCCATGCTGGCTAGACTCTACTGGTTTACTGTTGAGTTTGGTTTGATTCAAACCAAACAAGGCTTAAGAGTCTATGGTGGCGGGATACTCTCTTCAAAAGGAGAAACCGTATACGCACTTGAAAGTAAGCAAGCTATTAGAAAATCGCTAGACGTTATTGATGCTTTTCGCACACCTTATCGTATTGATATTTTTCAACCTGTTTACTTTGTCATCAATAGTTTTAAGGAACTATTTGATTTAGTTCAAATAGATTTGATAGCCGCTATTGAAAAAGCACGCTCGCTGGGTATGCACGCACCTCTTTTCCCACCAAAAGAAAAAGAGGAATCGGATGAAGAAAGCGGCTTCAAAACGTGCTAAGTTGACGTTCTAGCAGCTTTCGAGGATATTGTTCTAAGTTTTTGTAATTGAGTACATACGATGCTTTTAAACCCTGGTCCTTTACCCTATTACATGGAATTAAACCGAAAACTAATCCATCTCAGTTCACTTTGGATGCCCCTCATCATCTATTATACGGAGCGTGGGGCTGCTGTGCTCATATTTACTGTACTATTGGCTGGCATGTTGATTTATGAAACCGTGCGGATACAAGATCATGGACTCTCAAAATTAGCAATAAAGCTAACCCACCTCATGCTTCGAGAACATGAAACCAAAGGGCATTTTCAACTGACAGGTGCCAGCTATGTCCTCATTTCAGCGCTCATCGTCACGCTTTTATTTCCAAAAATCATTGCCATCACAGCACTCAGTATCATGCTCATTTCGGATACTGCTGCTGCATTAATCGGCAAGCGCTATGGTCAACCCAGTGCGCTTGGAAAATCTTGGGCCGGATCGATTGCATTTGCAATATCAGGCTTTATCACTATTTTCATACTTTCAAATCTCCTTCATCAGCCAGTGATTTTTATAGGATCTGGTTGTGCAGCGACTTTAGCCGCTATGATGATAGAACGCTATTCAAAACAACTTCATGTCGATGACAATCTGAGCATCACATTAACTGTCGCAATCGCCCTGAGTATAACATTTAATCTAGTTGGATAATCGATGATGACTTGTTCTCATGCAAAGTATTATGCACAACGAATTGCACCCTTCTTCTATTTATTTATTGGTGCAGAAACTTTAGTCAGAGCTATCTTTACAATTGTAGAGCGAGATAATCTAGATAGCATTCAAATTATTATCCAATCTTTTTTTATTGGGTTCATCTTAGATTTTGCAGTCTTTACTTTTTTCATGACCCTGATCACTTTTTACTTAATGCTGCTCCCTGAGAAAAAACATGGAACCTACTTAGATAGAAAATTCACTAGCGGATTTTACCTTATTTTTTCTTATGCTTTACTATTCGGCTGTCTGTCCGAATGGTTTTTTTGGGATGAATTCTCAACCCGGTTTAATTTCATAGCAGTTGACTATTTAGTATACACACATGAGGTTATTGGCAATATCTGGGAGTCTTATCCCGTCACGCCCTTGCTGCTTGGAATTGGCATACTCAGCTTCATCTTAACCTTCCAGTTTTATCGAAAATTTAATACCGACTCTGCAAAGCCAAAAGAGCTCACATTGAAGATACGAATTGCTGCCTTGATATTCAGTTGTTTATGCTTACTGGGCCAATTCGTAACATTAGATAGCTCGATTGCAGAAATCAGTGACAATCAATACACAACTGAAATTGCTAAAAATGGCGTCTACGAGCTCTTCTCCGCTTTTCGTCGAAATGAATTACGATTTGATCAATTTTATGTCACAGCAGATCAAAATGACCTCAACACCCTCTTAAAAAAAGTATTAAACAACAAAACAACTCAAACTCAAAATATTTTGGAACGTTCAATCACGCCATCAGGCGAAGAAAATCACTACAATATTATACTTCTAACGGTTGAGAGTCTCAGTGCAAATTATATGAAAGCCTTTGGTAATCAAGAGAATCTCACCCCTCATCTAGACGATTTAGCGAATAAATCTCTATTCTTTACCAATTTTTATGCGATTGGAACACGAACTGTGTATGGATTGACAGCGATTACACTCTCAATCCCACCAATACCAGGGAATGCTATCGTTAGACGACCCAGTAATGAAAATTTATTTTCATTAGGGGCTGTGCTCAATACCAAAGGGTACCGTTCAAAATTTATCTACGGTGGCTTTGGCTATTTTGACAATATGAATTACTTTTTTGAAAATAATGGATATGAAATTGTCGATAGGAGAGACTTAAAACCAGAGGAAATTACTTTTTCAAATGTGTGGGGGGTCTCCGATGAAGACCTGCTCAACCGTGTACTGAAAGAAAGTGATGAGCTCTATGCTCAAGGTAAACCTTTTTTTAATATGGTGATGACAACTTCAAACCATCGACCTTATACCTATCCTGAAGGAAAAATTGATATTCCATCTAAAACAGGCCGCAAAGGTGCCGTCAAATATACCGACTACGCGATTGGAAAATTCATAGAACAAGCCAAGTCAAAGCCATGGTTCAACAATACAATTTTTGTGATTGTGGCAGATCATACCGCTGGGAGTGGCGGTAAGAACGAAATTGACCCAAAGCGATATCATATTCCTTTAATCATCTATGCGCCGAATATCATAGTACCTCGTGTCGTCAATACCCTCTCAAGCCAAATCGATGTTGCCCCAACGCTATTAGGCTTATTAAGGCTGCACTATACGAGCCGATTTTATGGTCAAAATCTTCTTGAGGAAAATACTCCCAGAGCTTTCGTATCAAATTATCAAAAAGTAGGCTATTTAACAGAAAATAAACTTGTTATCTTCAAGCCTGGAAAGCAGATTAACTTTTATCAGAAAGAAGGTGAAGCATATTTACCAACAACAGATGAAGATGAAAAAATAACCATGACTGCGCTAGCCTATCTCCAAACTGCCAATGATTGGAAACAGCTTAATAGAAGCAACGCCTATTGAGGGCGTTGCTGCTTATTGACCAACATTCTTTCTAACTCTCTGGCATCTACGACTGGCGGCGAGCTATAAGGCTGAGAATAAGCTACTGGTGGCTTAGGTCCTCTTACAAAATAGCTCCTTGAAGGGGGCGGGATAAGGTCAAAATAGTCTCCCTGAATGGATGATTGCGACTCTTTTCTCAAGTATGCATGATAAGCGTTGTTAAATAAATGTAAACAACCGGGCAACGCGCTGAGTGTTTCCTTCTGCTTGGTCTTGATAACCGGCTCTTCCGTAAAGGTAAATTCAGCTTCCAACTCATCAACTATGTGTCTTGTACTTTGCTGAAAACTACATGTAGTGGTTACTCCCTTCAGAACTGCTGGAAACAATAGTAAGGCTAGCGAGCTATTTCGATCATTGATGTGATTTCTGTCACGGTCGCACCATACATCTTTCATAAATTCGAGCAAATTCGGAGTATTAGGGTAGTGTAAAGAATTCTGTGTCTGGCGATCTGAATCGCAGCAATCATACTTAAGATATGGTTACAGACACAGGAAACATTAGAATGCATAAAGACCTCAAAGGTATTATAGACGAAAAGAAAATAGCTGAGCTTGCAACCAGTAAGGATGCTCAGGAAGCATTTTTTGGTAAAAATGGATTAATCAAAGAGCTAATCAAAAGCACGCTTGAAAGTGCCTTAAAAGCCGAAATGGCGCATCATTTAGAGGCAACAGCAGAAAGCTCGCCGCAAAATAAGCGCAACGGTACATCGCAAAAGACCGTAAAAGGGGAAAACGGCGAGTTTGAGCTAGAAATCCCACGAGACCGTGCAGGTGAATTTGAGCCGCAGCTGGTTAAAAAGCACCAACGTCGACTTGCTGGCTTAGATCAGAAGATTTTATCCCTTTATGCGCGTGGATTATCTACGCGTGATATACAAGCAGAAATCCAGGACATGTATGGCGTTGAGCTATCTCCCACGCTGATTTCGCAAGTGACGGATAATGTTATGGATGAAGTAAAAGCCTGGCAAAACAGGCCCTTGACCCACTGTATCCGATTGTATTCCTAGATGCTTTGGTTGTTAAAGTGAAAGAAAACAAGCACATTATCAACAAAGCTGTATATTTAGCCTTGGGTATTAATCAGGATGGCCTTAAGGAAGTGCTTGGAATGTGGGTTAGCCTGAATGAAGGGGCAAAATTCTGGCTCTCGGTACTTACGGAGCTTCAAAACCGTGGCATGAAAGATGTCTTTATATTCTGCACAGATGGTCTTACGGGCTTCCCTGAGGCCATTGAGGCTGTTTACCCTAGGTCAAAAATACAGCTCTGTATTGTGCACATGATTCGTAATTCGACGAAATTTGTGAACTGGAAAGACCGCAAGCCCTTATGCGCAGACTTAAAGAAAGTATATCAAGCCTCTACAATAGACGAGGCTGAAACAGCTCTGCTTGAATTTGGCGAAAAATGGGACAAAAAATACCCAAATATTAGCCAGATGTGGCAGCGGCACTGGGAACATATCACGACATTTTTCGCATACCCAGAAGATATCCGGCGAGTTATTTATACGACGAATGCTATCGAGTCCTTGAATATGACTGTGCGTAAGGTCATCAAAAACAAACGCTCATTCCCATCTGACGAAGCCATGTTTAAACAAATTTACTTAGCTTTGAACAACATAGGCAAAAAGTGGACTATGTCAATTAGGCACTGGGGGCAAGCGATGAATCGATTTGCTATTGAATTCACTCATAGACTATAATCCAAAACCTGTGGCAAAACCACAGGTTTTTTAGTTTGATCGTTCAGACACAAAATATTTTACATACTCAGTATTAGAGATATACGAATGGATATCATTTTCAAGCAATTTTATCATTGGATATAAAAGTGATAAATTAAACAGCTTAGAGAAATTTTGCGAACTACGGCCTAATGAGAACAACTTCGATAAGTGAACGATAGTGACTTCATACGGCAAATCGCCCAGTCGATAGGCATTCCGTTTTATCGCTCTGATTTCAGCTTCGCCTATCTCTCTACCCATCTTCGTACTGAGGTCAATAACACGCAAAATCCTAACAGGGTCCTTCTTAAATAGAATTAAGGGATCGCCAATAGCCTTGATTGGGGTTCTTAAATCACAATCCGGTATCGTATTAGAAAGTGGAGCTAAAATTTCACCGGTCCAAGAAACATAGAATGCATTGAGGGTAAAATCTCTATTTTCAGCATCTCTCCTCAAATCAAATCCTTTCTCTTTAACCAGGAAATCATAGGTTTTATATTTATAAAGGCCTGGTATAGCTAATACCTCTCTTAAACAGGGCTTTACATTCAAATTACGACCCTCTAGCAAAACAGAACTGTTCAAAGCTTCCTCGATAATGTCTTTAGGCGCTTCTGTTACAACATCATAATCTTTTGAGATTTCACCGCGCCTCAACAAGACATCTCTTGGAAAGCCACCAACACAATACGTCCTGTAGCCTCTATCCGACAAGAATTTCATCACCGAAGAGAGATCACTAGGCATTGGGATTTTTCGACCTGTTTCATATTGGTGATCCAGCTGATAAATATCAACATTTTCTATCACTAAGTTTTCGAATTGAACCTGAATTGTTTCTAACACCCTATCCTCTATAATCGGGCTTTGTTCTTGGTTCTGATTTCTGTTTTGCTTTTCTAAACGCTTGCGTTGCTTCTTCTCGCTCTGTAGCCTGAGTTTCTCTGCCTTCTCCGCTACTTTCCGTTCCTCCGCTGCACGCATTTGCTCCTTAGCTAATTCACGGCGCCTTTGCTTTTCCTCTGCTTGAAGACGTGCTTTCTCAATTTCTGCCTTTTCTGCTTCAGCCTTTTCCCTCTCGCACTTTAATCGTGCTTCCTCTTTCTTAACTGCTTCTATCTTTGCTCTTTCAAGCGCGGCTTCTTGCGCCAGCTTTTTTGTTTCAACTTTGGCTTTTCTAGCCTCTTGCTTCTTAATCTTTCGATTTAGTTTTTTCTGATCGGATTTGGTATTTTTAACAGTATCCACAGCTAGAGGAGTGGTTACTTCTATCTTCACTGCTTGATGCTTTGACTCGGCTTCCCTCACCTTTTGAATCTGCGCAGTATGTCGTATCCAATCTGATGCCATCTTATTAAGAACAGTATTAGCAATAATTAATAATGTATGCAGTCTATCAATTCCATTATTATTCGAATTGAAAATTAACCGCCATTGCTTAATTATTTTCAACATATCAACATTAGACTGATACATGATCGCTGACGACTGAGCTGATTTATTCATTAAAGAAATCGTTATTTCAAAAAGATCGATGTATCTTTTTGAAGTATCTTTTTGAAAGCTGAGCCTGTTCAATTCTGAGAGTAGGTTGCTCAATACACTTGCCTCATCAAATAAATCGACATGGAGCTCTCCATCAGGGCGTTGTATTTTCCTAGAATAAACCTCAACAAAATAATCTGCCATTTCGATCACATTGAACTGTTGAGCTCGTGGAATTTCTTTTTGATTAACGCCTGGGTTTCTTGTTTCTATAATATTTTTATATTTTTCATTATCAAACAACCCAAGCGCACTGAATTTTTCTAAATACAAATGAACCATATCAGGTGAATTACTATCACAAATTGGCGCTAGATATTTTTCGAAGTGTATGAGCATTTCATATAATTCCTCAGAGCGGACTTTTTTAAAATCCTCATCCTCAGATAATAGTGGACTCATTAAAACGATCTTGCTGCTTAACTTGTCAAGATACTTTTCGATTAATTTTCTATTATGATACAAATCAATTATGTTAGGGAAGCTGACATTAGAGGCAGGCTGCTTAGGGACACCATAATTTTCGTCAACCTGTTCAAGCAATTCTGATATTTTTTTTATCATTAACTTTAAAAACGTTAACGCACCTTTTTCTGTCATTCTTTCAAAGTCATTAATATACAAATGATAAATCAATACAACAGATTGATATACCGCGCTGTCATCACTTTCCGCTTGACTGATAAGCTGCTCTAGCTTTTTGGTCGTCTGATATTTGTATTCCTGGTCGAATTTGTTAATGAGTGGTCTAATATCGAGATTAGCACAGTAACGGGCCCATCTAGATTGATCGATAGACGACGCCATCTCGACCCACTGACTTACAACAACCGGCGCAAGTTTCCTCGATAATATTACTCCACAGATCTGATGTATAAAAGCTGACTGCGTCAATTTTAATGGATTTTTTGATTCCAAAACAGATCCATTAAGAGATTCCAGTTGACTTGAAAGCTGCATTGCTGCCTGACTCAATAGATCAAAATCACGTAAGATATATGCTTCATAAAAGCTCTTTAGATCAAGAGCATGGTCTAAGGATGAAACATCGCCGGTCGTAACGAATGCATCATATAATAGCAAATGTTTTTTCATCTCTGCTCTAAGATTGGCAGGGTCACATTCCTGTGCATGATGAAAATTATCAATTCTGACTCTTAGTGACTGTACGCCATGATCAATAAGATCCTCACTTATCTTTTTCGTGAGAAAGTTTGATTTATCACGGCTCAATGAATCTATAACCTCATCAACAAACTGTACATATCCACATGCCGCGTCTGTAAATCCAAATGTCCATATTAAACCGCTATAATCCAATATATTAATACCTAATGAGAACACTCCCTGAGCATCCCTAGCATCTAAGGAAGTTTGGAGAAATCGTGTCAAGTGAAGAATATAATTCTCAAACTTCAACATCAAGCTCGGCCAAAATATGAGCTCCTGTTTACCAGTTGCCATAATGTTCGAAAGGATTGATTTTAGAGCATCATTAGATTTCAATACGATTGAACTTTGTTCAGGATTGAGTCTTTTCCCAGTAAGAAAGTCTACGAATATTTCATTGAAGAACATAAGCCATTCAGAAATCTTTTTGTTTGCTAACAATTCATTCGAACGCTTCTCAGCGTATTGAAGTGAGCAATCGACCAGAGATTCAGAAATCTGTTCACTGTCTAACAAAAATGCATGTGCATCATAAAAATCCTCTAACTCCTTAGCTCTTAATACGGGATCTATAATTTGCGCACTATCAAACCACCATTCAAACATTTTGATTGTCATTCTACTAAGATTGGATTCGATATTTTCTAATGTATATATACTGCTATCGTTTCTCAAATGATTATTAAGCGTCTGTGACAGATGGTGGAGTTGATTTTTTTTATCAAAATCAGGTAAATACAAAATATCACTGTATGCTTCCAGTAAAGATAATTGTATATTTATCAATTTGAAGCGATCATTTTCCTCTTGAATTTCTAGCGTCTTCTTAATCAAGCGATCAAGAACATTGAAGTAAACTTCTGCTTCCGCACCTTCGAAACAATAATAATCTGGGGTTGATTCAGACTGACCAATAAAGGGCAGAGAAACCAAGCGAATTTGCTTAGCAAACAACTCTGTGATGTCAGTTATAATTTGTGCTTCATCTCTACGATCTTGGCGCTTAAAAATTCGGTCTGTACATCTATTAATTAGCTTTAAACAAGCACTAATTAGATACCTATTCTCACTAGATTTAATTTGCTCGACTCTTTCTAGAAGCGCATTAAATAATTCGTCAACGTCGAGCTCACTGACAAACCTTTCATTTACTGATTCCGCAAGATGCGCATTACTGCTATTCATTTGATTGTAAAAATTGATCCATCCTTCGACACGTTCTCCATTTGATTTCATACTTGATAGTATCATGACTAAATCACCTTCTAGCTGAGATTTATGTTATTTATGGATGATGATTACTCAAATGACCTTTGATATTTAATGCATTATCATTTTGACTAGGAATATCGGTCGGATTGCAATTCGCTCTGTAATGACGAAAAGTATAAAGTAAATTACTTTGTTGAGCATGCATTGACCAATGACACTGAGCATATGATTCATATCTATCTTGATATTCTTTGCACAGCCTATAAAGACAATTTTGCATGATATCACTATCTTGAAAGTGTTTCGTTATTTTACCGTTAAAGCTAAAATCCGCTTGATAATTTTTTCGAAACGCAGACAATACTTGGACTATTGCTTCTTCATAACTGAATCCAGAACACTCTGTATAGCTGATAACATATGGCAAAACCAATAGTGCTAACATCTCATAGAATTTTTTATCTTGAGCCATATCAAATTCAACCCATTTATCTGAAAGAAATGAAGATTGCATAAGATCTACTCGAAGATATTCTGTGAAGCCATGGCTTCCCATTCTAAATAGTGCATCAAATATCTGACAGTTGATAAATTCGAGAAAATTTTGAAATCCCTGTCCATTCATGAACATTTTCGCCAGATGAGAAGTCAATTTGCCATAATTGAAATCACTGTTGCTCAAGTGAGAAACATTTCTCCGTATCTCAGAAGCGGTGTCGATGTGAATCGTCCATTCCTGATTGGGCAATGACAGTTTATGCTTCAACTGGATGACGCGCAGCATCTTAACTGGATCTTCTTGAAATCGATTCTCAATTTCGTCATTGATTGATATAATTTTCAACTGTCTAGAAAATAAGTCATTCAACGTCGCGTAAAAAGTTGTATATATTCGACCATTTTTATCGCAATAAATCGCATTAACTGTCAAGTCGCGCTTAAGTGCATCATCAAATAGATTGAAATTAATTGGTTTCACACAAATGTCGAATGACTGATTCTGATAATTAAATTTATACAATCCCTTTATATGTCGGCTTTCAGAGATATTTGAATCGAGTTCTGCTCTTAGATGATCTTCTGACGCATCGGTAACAATATCAAAGTCATTGGGCTTAAGATCGGGTCTTGCTAGAGCATCTCTGGGAAAACCACCAACGATAAACGCTCGAAATCCTCCAAATGTCAATTTATTTAAAACATATTGCGCCTCATCAGGAACTGATATTCGGTAGCCAGGTCTTAGATATTCACTATCCAGATTTGAGGGTTCTGAATCAATCAATTCTAATAATCCCAAATCAACTTCTATCTCTTCGAGACATCGAGAGTCACTTGAAGTATCAATTGATTTTTCTTCAAGATTAGACTCATCGTGCTTTGCTAACTGCTTTTTCTGTTTTGCTTTCTCACGCTGCAGCTTTTTTCTGCTTTTTGCTGTTGAGATTTTTTTTGATTGTGTCTGGTTAGAATGCTTCTTGGCATCTTCTAACTTGCGAGCCTCTTCAGTAGGGCCTGGCTTTTCTGGTCGACGCGTTGCTTGTTCTTCTGTTTGCTTTAATTCTTTCTTTGATATTTCTGTTAATGTTTTTCCTGTTGAACGGTCGATCATTGAGCGTTTTGTCTTTCTATCCGCTTTTTTATTTTTTTTCTTCTTATGATTGAAATTTAAAATCGAGTTCGACCACTTGCTAGTTTTTTCAGCTATCAAAGCTTCGTCTTGCATTTTTAATATATTGGATGAGTGCGTCAATTCTACGGGCTTTATACCCTTCACAGCTGAATTTTCTTTGTTGTTGCCTTCGCGATTCTCATCGCAGTCATGTACTTTGTGTACACTCCTGCGTCTCGAACGCTCGGCGCCTACCCGAAAATTCAGCTGTTGTGGGTATACATTCAAAAAGTTGCTGTGAAAAATCTCTTGCTTAGGCGGAATAGAGTGAGCTTGATGCTGCGGTCGACTCAACAGAAGGTTTAAAATATCGAAGTATATGGATCTAATGATCTTCTTTTGAATATCCCATTCACTTGATTGGCATTTATGCTTTTCAATTTCTGCTGGAATATCAGGCCCATCCTGGAGCATCTTCAAATCTAATTCTAATGAATTTTTACTATTCCAGCATAGGACTAATTGTATGAGCTGAGAACTAATTTGGGTATCATCTTCAGAAACCATCTCAAGTATCTCAATATCTTGCATAAAATCTTGAATATCATCTGTTCGCATCGCAAGATATACTTCATGTATGAGACGAACCCAGTTTTCTTCACGCTTAGGCACCTTTTGAAAACGTTTCCTCAAACTTCGCATTTGTATTCGGATATCAGCCAAAAGCGATGTATTTTGAAGATGTTCAGGTAGGATCATTGCCAATCCATCCTCAATATCTTCTGAAGCTAATCCAATATATTGCTGCCCAACGATGCAAATGAGTTTTTTAAATCTGAGAAAACAATGGTAGGATTCTAAAAGCAGCTCTGCTGCTTGGGCTACTCGATTGCACGAAGATGGCGACTCTATATCGAATCTAATATAGTTTTGATAGCACAATTCTGCATACCGAATAACAACATCACTGTAGTAATCTATTTTAGTTAAATACTCTGCATCTAGTGATTTATATATTTCTTCTTGATAAAAATATTCGACTAATTTATGGTATTTTTCCAGAAACTGAAATGACTCTTCTCGAGAATAAACCTGACAGACCTCGTCAAAGATCTTAATTCTGTCATCGTAGCTTCCATTCCTCGCAACGAGCTCATCCAGTATTGTGACATTTCCAAGCTTAATTATCGATGCTTTATATTTATTATAGAAATCTTTTAGCAGAATATTAGAATCCGCCGCATGCGAACTTTCGGCAATTAAATGCCAAACGTCACATAACCTCGATTGCTCATCTCGCAAATATTTTTCATGATAAAATTTATTTACTGCCTTGAATAAGTTATGAATATTTTGTCTAGCCTCAGAATTGACAACCCCTTTCGCTGGATACAATCTGAGCCACTCCATGATTAGTAAAACGTAGGGTATTCTTTCTGATTCTCTAATTTCTCTTTTCTTAAGAGTAACCAGCAAATCTATTGTTTCTTCCAATCGTTTAAGAATTGTTTCTTGTTGCTGATTCTCCAAATCATCTAAGCTTTTAATCTTCTTTATCTCATTCGAAACCGCACTTAACTTATCGCTGATTTCAATCTCATCATACGAGATGTTTTCGAGTTTTGTTTCGGAATTTATTTTGGTCGACTCGAGAAATTCTTGGAGCTTTGAATAGATTTTTTGGTCTCGCTCCGTAAGTGCATCTACACCTGATTCTGTCTTCATGAGAAATTCGGTTAACTAATTTTGGGAGGTAGATGTTAACACAATTTCTTTTAGTAATTCAGAAAATTATCAAAAAATCGCTAGATTTTCTTTAAGAGGACTTCTCTCTAAGGGTTTTCTGGGAAGGAATATAGTCTTTTTGAATGGATATACATAGATTACCCATGCTGTGAACCAGCAGATAAAGAGTGAAGACCAATCATGCGAAGGGAAGTGTGATCCTCGCGCCCACTGAGCGATTGAAAAAATGTACCCCAGACCAATCACTAATATTGCACCAAAAGGGGCATATTTTCTCAATCGATTCGATTCCCGCATCAGAAAGTA
The DNA here is from genome assembly GCA_046348545.1 of Gammaproteobacteria bacterium. Classification (GTDB taxonomy): domain Bacteria; phylum Pseudomonadota; class Gammaproteobacteria; order Berkiellales; family Berkiellaceae; genus JAXMEB01. The sequence goes on along the minus strand of JAXMEB010000003.1, from coordinate 19,494 downwards.
AATAAAGATTAAAGAAAATGCCCCGGAAGAGTGCCCACCTGGAAAACATTTCCCTCTCTTGATTTCTTTGGGCTTACTTTCGAATAACTTAATATGGGGTCTATCGCCTGTATATCGATCTATTTGTGAAGGACAATCCATGTTGGATATCTGCTTTCCGATGGCTACTAAGCCAGGGCCTATACCCATCACTAATATTGCAAATAAGGCTGCCCGACGATAATGCCCTAGTGCAGAAGAAAAAAATGAAACTATATATACAGTCACTGCGACCAAAGCAACAGACTTAACAAGCTTCAGACCGCTTTTATGGATCAGGTTATTCGCCCACCAGGATTGACCATGACGCCAAGTTTGCCCCTCAAAATCAAAAAAGTAATCATTGACCAATAGATTTAAATCAGTGACTTCAAAGAGAACAGCACCCACAGCGAATATAATAAACGGCAAGAAGAAACCCTTGCCGTGAAATTTAAGCACCACCCTTCATCGCAATAATAGCATCGACTTTAGCGGCGCAGATAAAATCATTTTCAGAAAGCCCGCTAATCGCATGGGTTGTATAGCGCACCCTGCATCGATTGTAAGAAACTTCTAAATCGGGATGGTGATTCTCACAATGCGCCATATAAGCCACGGCATTCACAAATGCCATGGTATGGTAGTAATTTTTAAATGCAAACATACAGTCAATTTCTGTATTTTGCTGATTAACTTTCCACCCTTCAAGTTTCTTAAGATAAAATTGCACTTCTTTCTCAGACAAGGGTGCAATCCCGCCCTCACAGGCTTTACATTTTCTTTCAATTAAATCACTCATTCACCACCTCTTGGCATTGCATGATATTTTTAAATTCCTTTATAAATCGATTAGTTTCAGCTAGCGTACCCGTACTAATCCTGAGATGCGTTCTTAAATTATAGGGCACAACGGGCCGAACAATCACACCTCGCTTTAACAAAGCTCCATAAACTGGCATCGCATCTTGTTTCAAATCTACGAGAACGAAATTAGCATGAGGCGGCACATAACTTAAGCCCATCTTTGAAAATGTGCGTATCAAAAGCTCTAGTGACTCTCTATTTAAAAGCGTGGTCTTTGCAACATGTTCTACATCATCCAGCGCAGCCAATGCTGCAACCAAAGCTAAACTATTCACATTGAAAGGTTGACGAATTCGATTTAGCAAATCCCTTACATCGGGATGTGAAACGGCATAACCAATACGAACACCTGCAAGTCCATACGCTTTTGAAAAAGTTCGTGTGATAATGAGATTTGGAAATTCATCTATCCAATGCACACCACTTTGGTAATCAAGTGCTCCATCCATGTATTCGCAATATGCCTCATCTAGAACGACTAAAATATCGCTCGAAAGCATGCGCAAGAATGTCTTCAGCGCCTCTATTGATAAATATGTTCCTGTTGGATTATTGGGGTTCACAATGAAAATGACTTTTGTACGATCAGAAATCGCTGTCAACATTGCATTGAGATCATGTCCATATTGTTTAGCCGGTATTTGATTGACATCGACACCTAATCCTTTAGCGATAATTTGATATGCAATAAATGCATATTCAGAAATCATAATTTCATCACCAGGCTGGCAAAATGCTCTGATGACTAAATCAAATATATTTTCAGATCCATTCCCTAATGTAATCATCTCCGGCATCACATGATGCATATCTGCTAATTTTGATTTTAAGCTAATACCACTTGCATCTGGGTAGAAATGTAAATCCTTTAAATGCCTGCTGACTGCATCTAGCGCAAGTAAACTTGGCCCTAAAGGATTCTCGTTGCTTGCAAGTTTAATAATATCGTGAATCCCCAATTCTCGCTCAAGCGCTTCAATAGCCTTGCCTGCTTGATAGGGCTCAAGTTTTCGCACACCCTGATGCGCGAGTGCAACTGCATCGAATTTTTTGAGGTTTAATTTTGAAATCATCTGTACTGCTCCGTGATACTATGGCATAGGTAAGACATTAAATTGCATGAGAAGTTGCATGACAATCACAATAGCACCGAATATCAATGCAATAATCGGCGATAGTTTACCGCCACGAACTTGATATCCATGCGCTATTTTTGATCGATACCGGCCATGCCAGACCAGTATGCCAGGAAATATAACAAGCAAAATAGCTGCAAATACTCCAGCGTAGTTTAAGGCTAGCAAAAAACCTTTTGGATAAATTGCAGCAAATATGAAAGGTGGCACGAATGTCATTACCGCTAACAATAATCGTCCTTTTTTGCTTTTTTTGATTTTAAAACCATCTGCAAAGAAATCAAACAATCCAAGTGCAACTCCAATAAATGAACTTAAAATCGCGAAAAAGCTGAATGACTTCGCAAACCCCGTGATCCACTCATTACCAATAATCGTCTTCAGACCTTTAGGAAGTTCTACAGCAGGATTGCCATGATGCAACATCCAGATTAAACCTCCATTTCCTTCCAAGGGAATCGTTCCCAAAATAATCCATTCCCAAGCAAGATATACCGTTAAAGGCAATAGGCTCCCTAAAAAAATAGCTAATCTCAATTGATTAACATGACCATTAAAATAAGATTTTAAAGTTGGTATGAGTAAATGAAAACCGAAAGAAGTCACCAACAATGGCAAAGTGAACCAGAGGTACTGTGGCTCGCCTCCATCAATCCGAGAAGATTCAACATGCGGGGTCACAAAGTAGACCAGTCCAAAGTATGCACCTAAAAGGCCTATCATGATCACTCGGTTAGCGATATCCACCCAATGTGCACCACAGTAAACTAATGCAGCAAAAAAAATAACATACAAGACTGTACTCATTTCTTTTGTGATACCAAATTGAGACAACACATCGCCAGCAATCCCTCCGCCACCAGCGGTGTAAGCGGCCATTAATGCATATAGAAACAAAATATAAGTAGCCCAAGCAAGTATCTCACCTTTCTTTCCTAAGGTAGCATGTGCCATTGAAATTAGATTCGTTTCATTCTTAAACCATAGTGAGGCCTCTAACATCAGAAATGCTGTTAGAGTCATTAAACTCCAGCAGATTAAAAACATACCGAGGGTTGGGTAAAAACCACTTGCCGCTGTTGAGACGGGCAGCCCCAGCATACCAGCTCCGATACATGTGCCGGCAACCAGTAGGGCGCCTCCTAGCACTTTACTAATTGATTGCAATGTGAACCCCTGCGTCTTCGTATTCATGAGATCGACTTCCAACACCACTCATCTCTTATTTTTTATGACTCAATTTTGAAAATTAACAAAATATGATATCGAATAATAGCCTGCAATGCAGCATGCTTTAGTCTTGGCATTGTGACCAAATTGTTCTAGGGTAGGCGCACTGAATCATTCACAAGGAACGCTATGTCAAATTTCAAAACGTGGGAAAACCCTATGCAAACCGATGGGTTCGAATTCGTAGAATTCGCAGCACCAGAGCCATCAGCACTAGCTGATCTCTTTATGAAGCTAGGCTTTGCTCCTGTTTCAAGACATAAGTCTAAAAAGATAACGCGCTATCAACAAGGTGATATTAATTTCCTACTCAATGAAGAACCAGAGGGTTTTGCACACAATTTTTCAAAAAAACATGGTCCTGCTGCATGCGGTATGGGTTTTAGAGTCAAAGACGCGACTTTTGCTCATAAACGTGCTTTATCGCTAGGTGCTAAAGATTTTGGGCAGCATGGAGACACTTTAGATCTACCTGCAATTTATGGTATAGGAGACAGCGCCTTATATTTAGTTGATCAAAATGGTCCTCATGATTTATATGAACAATTTTTTTCACCCATTCCTGGGGCACCCGCTAATACGAAAGGCAGTGGATTAAATCTGATTGATCATCTTACACACAACGTTAACCAAGGACAAATGAATAAGTGGGCTAAATTTTATGAGACATTATTCAATTTCAAAGAAATCCGATATTTTGATATCGAAGGTAAATTAACAGGCCTCATTAGTCGCGCACTCACAAGCCCTTGTGGAAAAATTCGAATTCCAATCAATGAATCTAAAGATGCGCATTCACAGATCGAAGAATATCTCAAAGAATATAAAGGCGAAGGTATTCAGCATATTGCTTTATATACGAATGAAATATTTGAAACAGTCGAAGGACTTCGATCAAAGGGTGTTCAATTTCTAGATGTTCCCGATACGTATTATCAGCAAATAAATAATCGTATTCCAGATCATGGCGAAAACTTAGAAAGAATGCGCAAAAATAAGATTTTGATTGATGGTAGCTATCAGTCTAAAGAAGGCATTCTATTGCAACTATTTACTGAAAATGTGATTGGCCCTATTTTCTTCGAGATCATCCAACGTAAAGGAAATGAGGGTTTTGGAGAGGGCAATTTTAAAGCCCTATTCGTTGCTATGGAGCAAGATCAAATTCGCCGTGGCGTGCTAAAAGATACCGAAGAGAGTCCAAAATGAAGTTAGCAACTTTAAAAAATGGCAAGCGCGATGGTCAATTGATCGTTGTTTCAAAAAATATGCGCTTAGCCGTCCAAGTAGATGGCATAGCAACCACCCTTCAAGCCGCTTTAGATGATTGGGATAAGCTCTCACCTAGGCTAGACGAGGTTTATGAATCGCTTAATCAAGGCAACGTACAAAATTCGTTTCCATTTGATGCCACCCAAGTCATGTCACCCTTGCCACGAGCATATCAATGGGCAGATGGTAGCGCTTATGTGAATCATGTAGAACTGGTTCGTAAAGCTCGAGGCGCAACAATGCCTGAAAGTTTTTGGACCGATCCACTGATATATCAGGGGGGGTCAGATGCTTTTTTAGGCCCTCGGGATGATATTTTACTTCAAGATGAAGGATGGGGTATCGATTTTGAGGCTGAAGTCGCTGTAATTACTCAAGATGTCCCAATGGGCGCATCATTCGAGATAGCTGAGAGTAAAATCGCTCTTTTAATGCTTGTCAATGATGTCTCACTTCGCAATCTGATCCCAAATGAACTTGCAAAAGGCTTCGGTTTTTTTCAAAGCAAACCGTCTAGTAGCTTTTCACCGGTTGCCATCACACCCGATGAACTGGGGGGGGCATGGGATGGCAAGCGGGTTCATCTACCTTTGATCAGCCACCTTAACGGTAAGTTGTTTGGTGCGCCAGATGCAGGGATTGACATGACTTTTGATTTCCCTACTCTGGTAGCACACGCTGCTAAAACACGACCGCTTGGGGCTGGTGCCATCATTGGCTCAGGCACCGTCTCAAACTATGATCGCAGCAAAGGTTCATCTTGTATTGCTGAAAAGCGAATGATTGAGATCATCGAAAAAGGGGAAGCGATAACTCCTTTCTTGCATTTCGGTGATAAAGTCAGAATTGAAATGCTCGATAAAAATAAAGAAAGCATTTTCGGAACCATCGACCAGCAAGTCGTAAAGTATCAACTTGAGGATCTAGCATGAGACTTTATGATTACTTTCGATCGAGCGCCGCATTCAGGGTGCGAATTACACTCCATTTGAAGGGGATAGCTTATGAGCAAGTCCCCATTCATTTATTAAAAGAGGGAGGCATACAGCATCAAGCGCATTATCATGCAATTAATGCACAAGAGCTAATTCCAGCTTTAGTATTGGATAGCGGTGAAACATTGACTCAATCGATTGCTATTATTGAGTATCTTGAAGCCATACACCCATCTCCCTCGTTATTGCCAACCGATCTGATTCAAAAAGCAAAGGTGCGTGCAATTGCGAATATGGTTGCTTGTGATATCCATCCGCTTAACAATCTTCGTGTCTTGCAATATATGAAAAATAATTTACACATGACTGAAGATCAAAAAAATGCATGGTATCAACATTGGATCCAGACTGGATTTAGAGCAATTGAAGAGATGCTACCGCAACATGATGATTCATTTGCTTTTGGTGAAAGTCCTACCCTAGCAGATGTTTGTTTAGTACCTCAAATCTACAATGCCATAAGATTTAAATGCGAAACGAATAACTTTCCCAAACTACAAAGGATTTATGAAAATGCATTTGCACATCCGGCAATATCTCGAGCATTTCCCGAGAATCAGCCGGATGCTGAGTAAATTATAGTGCTTCGATCAACTCTGGCAAAATTTTAAACAGGTCACCGACCAAGCCATAATCGGCGACTTGAAAGATGGGAGCTTCTTCATCTTTGTTAATCGCAACGATAATTTTAGAATCTTTCATGCCCGCAAGGTGTTGAATAGCGCCACTGATGCCAACAGCAATATAAAGATCAGGCGCTACAATTTTCCCAGTTTGCCCAACTTGACAATCATTCGGTACAAACCCAGCATCGACGGCCGCTCTAGATGCGCCAATCGCTGCATTTAGTTTATCAGCGAGTTTCTCGATAAGTTGAAAATTTTCTCTACTTTGCAATCCTCTTCCTCCTGAAATCACGACACGCGCTGCATCTAAAGAGGGGCGCTCAGTTTCTGGAGTCATTAAGCTCATAAATTTCGCTGTTCGATTAGTGGGTTCTTGCTGTATACCCTTCACAGCTGAATTTTCGGGGTTGTTGCCATCGCCCATTTCGCAATCCTCATGTACTTTGTGTACACTCCGGTTGCTCAAGGGCTCGGCGCCTACCCGAAAAATCATCTGTTGTGGGTATATATTTTCTACAACCGCTTTTGAGGTACTTTCTTTAATATTTTCGAAACGGGTAGAACGTATAGTCATCAAAATACAAGAATCATTTGATTGAACCGTTGCAAAAGCATTCCCTGCATAAATTGGTCTCATAAAAGTTTTATGATCGATAATAGCGGTCACATCAGAGATCATACCGATATTCATACCTCCAGCAAGGCGTGGGAGGATATTTTTCCCAAATGTCGTACTTGGCGCTAAGACATGCGAATATGACTGCACAAAAGGTAGAATGATTTCAGTGATTTCTTCTGCGATAGGATGCTCATCACCTGAATAAGTAGCATGCCAAATTTTTTCGACAGCTTCATATCCTCTTAGAGACTCTACAACAGGGTAAGCGTCTTTTCCAACGACCAATACATGGATGGGCATCTTGAGACACGATGCTGCGCCCAAGGTTGCTAGTGTGCAGGGTTTTATAATTCGATTACCATGCTCTGCTAATACTAAAACGGCCATGTTAGATCACCTTCTCTTTATTCTTTAGATAATCGACCAGCGCTGAGACAGTCTCAACTTTAATCCCCATCTTTCTTTCAGGTGGTGTATCTATTTTTAAGATTGTCACATGAGGCGTTGTCATAATAGATAGAGTCTCTAAAGCAATCACATCCAGTGGTTTGCGTTTAGCTTTCATGATATTAGGCAAGGTTGCGTATCGAGGTTCATTCAATCGTAAATCAGCTGTAATCACTGCAGGCAAAGTGATCTCCAAGGTTTCAAGACCATCATCTATCTCACGCATCACCAAGGCATGCGATTGATCGCTTGAAAATTCAATTTTTGAGGCAAAAGTGGCTTGCGGCCAATTTAATTGCCCTGCTAACATTTGTCCTGTTTGATTACAATCATCATCAATCGCTTGCTTGCCCATGATCACGACGTTTGCAGCAAGCTCCTTGACAAAATGTGCTAAAATACGCGCAACATGAATGGGCTCTAAAGTCGTTAGTGCGGTCTCCACAAGGATAGCGCGCTCTGCACCAAGTGCAAGTGCTGTGCGGAGCGTCTCTTGGCATTGCGATCCGCCAATGCTGATTGCAATAATTTCATTAACTAGGCCTTTCTCCTGCCATCGAATCGCCTCTTCCAAAGCAATTTCATCAAATGGATTCATACTCATTTTAACTTGATGCGTCTCAACGCCAGATCTATCAGGTAAGACGCGAATTTTGACATAAGGGTCAATGACGCGCTTGATAGGTACTAAGACTTTCATGTCGTATCCTTGAATTGAAAACCGATTATCATTTTCCAGGAATCATTTTAAAGAATCAAATTGCTTCTACACTAATGGTCAGAATACTTGCTGAAAATAGGCTCAAGCAAGAAGAACTTGTTCTAGATCGGTCTTCTTGAGAAAATGCTTTCATTTGCATATCAATGGACTGTGAAATGCCTGAACGTGAACAAATGATGTTTGATGTTGTCATTGTAGGCGCAGGACCTGCTGGACTATCCGCAGCGATTCGATATGCTCAATGCTGCAAAGCGCATCATAAAGAAGTACGTGTTTGCCTGATTGATAAGGGCAGCGAAGTCGGTGCCCATATTCTTTCAGGTGCAGTACTTGAACCCAGAGCGCTCGATGAATTATTACCTGATTGGCGCGAACAGAAAGCTTTCCCAGTCACGCCAGTTACAACCGATCGCTTTTTTCTACTGACATCTGATCAATATTACAAATTGCCAACACCACCTCAAATGCGAAATCATGGAAACTATATGATTAGCCTCGGAGAGTTATGCCGCTTTCTTGCTAAAGAAGCAGAGCAGTTAGGTGTTGAAATTTTTCCTGGCTTCGCAGCGACTGAAGTGCTGTTTGACGATAAAGGCATGGTCAAAGGTGTCACGCTAAATGATGTTGGACTAGATAAAGCTGGGCAACCTAAATCTAATTTCCAACCCGGTATGCAACTCATCGCCAAACAAACTCTATTTGCCGAAGGCGCTAGAGGATCCTTAAGTCAATTTTTAATTAAACATTTTGCCCTCAATCGTCTAGTTTCTCCTCAAACCTATGGTTTAGGCATTAAAGAACTTTGGAGAGTCAACAGCCGCTTACATCGGGCAGGTACGGTCTGGCATACGATTGGCTGGCCTTTGGATCTTAAAACTTACGGTGGAAGTTTTGTATATCATTTAGAAGACAATCAGGTTGCGATTGGATTTGTTGTGGGATTGGACTATCAAAATCCTTATCTGAGCCCTTACGATGAATTCCAACGTTTTAAACATCATCCGCTGATCCGTCCCTTGCTAGAGGAGGGCGAAGTTTTAAGCTATGGTGCGCGTACTTTAAATGAAGGTGGATTACAATCCGTACCCAAACTCACCTTCCCTGGTGGCGCTTTAATTGGTTGTAGTGCAGGGTTTTTAAATGTACCTAAAATCAAAGGTAATCACACCGCGATGAAATCCGGCATGCTGGCAGCTGAAAGCATCTTTCATATTTTGCAACATCAAACAGACATCAATGAAGCAACTGAATATGAACGAAATGTTCGGAAATCATGGATTTGGCGAGAGTTGTATACCGCCAGAAATATTCGTCCGGCATTCCAATGGGGATTGTATGCTGGATTAGCTTATAGCGCACTGGACACTTATCTTTTCAGAGGATTTGCGCCTTGGACATTTCATCATCGCTATGATCATCAGTCACTTAAGCTTGTTCAAAATAGTAAAAAAATAGTCTATCCCAAAGCCGATGGCAAAATCAGCTTTGACAAATTAACTAATCTTTCCCGTTCCAATACATTTCATGAAGAAAATCAACCCTGTCATCTCAAACTCAAAGATAAAGCGATCCCTATTTTAATTAATGAGGCAAAATTCGCTGCACCTGAGACAAGATATTGTCCGGCCAATGTCTACGAAATTATTTCAATTGAAGGCAAAGGAAAAAGATTACAGATTAATGCGCAAAATTGCATACACTGCAAAGCTTGCGATATTAAAGACCCTACTCAAAATATTGAGTGGACACCGCCAGAAGGTGGCGGCGGTCCTCACTATGCCAGCATGTAATCGATCAATGCCCTTTAATTTGCTCCGTGAGCTCAGCAAGTCTTTCTGGGGGTAAATAACCCGGGATCAAGGTACCATCCTCAAGAATAAAGGTGGGCGTTCCCATCACACCGGTTAAGAGAGCAAAATTAAACTGCTTTTCAATCACTGCTTTTTTGTCACAACCAGATTTTTCTTCAATCTCTTTGCCTTGTTTTGCAAGTGTCAACGCTTCAGCAGGATTCTTACTACACCAAACAGCCACTGCCTTATCAAAAGATCTTGAATTAGGACCCGTTCTCGGAAAAGCTAAATATCGAACTTTAATACCTAGCTCGTTCATTTTTGAAATCTGGGCATGTAATTTTCGGCAATACCCACAGTCAATATCAGTGAAGACAGTGACCGTGGCCTTAGGTTTATCAGGAGAAAAAACAATCATATTTTGCTCACCTAACTTTTCTAATGCCTGAATACGCGCTTTCTTTCGCGCTTGCTCCGTAATGTTCAGCTGTCCATCGTTCAGATCGACCACATCGCCTGTGACGGCATATCGTCCATCTTTCGTTGCATATAGCACCAAAGGACCAGCCGTGACTTGATATAAACCGTCAATGGGACTCGTCGTTACATTATCCACTTTGACATCTGTAAATAATGTTTCAATTTTGGTTTTAATTGCAGCAATTTGATTTGTATCAGGCTCTCCTGCCCAAACCATCTGATTCGCTCCAATCCACAGAAACGCGAAAATGAGAGATTTGATGTTTGTCTTCCAATTCATAGTCTGTGCTCCCTTATGCGTGGATGCAATTTTTTTCATGTGCAATGAGTGAAATCTTTCGATCTAAAATATCTCCACTTGATTTTCCACAGTAACCCCCTATACCAGACTGCGCAACAACGCGGTGACAAGGAATGACGATAGGGAGTGGATTTTGCCTGCAAGCAAGGCCTATCGCCCTTGCAGAGGTTTCAAGACCTTTGGCAAGCTCACCATATGTAACAGTTTGACCCAGTGGGATATGTTGAAGCGCCTTCCAGACTCGAACCTGAAAAGGCGTGCCCTTGAGTAACAAGGGTAAAGAAAAACAAGTTAGTGGATTTTTAAAATATCGGTCAAACCAATCAGCAATTCTCTGTCCGGTATCAGATTGCTTCACAAAAGGAATCGGCACAATCTGCCTACTTAGAAAATCTACTCGCTCTAACCGAGTGCCCTCCAGGATCAACTGAAGGGGCCCTAACGGTGTTGAAATAACAACGTTTTCTAGCGTTGCTGTCATTCCGCTTCGCTTTCAGTTCCTTGTTGAGAAGCTTGATTATTACTAGCTTCTTGCAATTTTTTGCCTTTATTTAAATCTTCCTTAATACGAGCAGCCCGGCCTTTTAAGTCTCTCAAGTAGAATAACTTCGCTTTACGTACTTTACCATGACGCTTTAATTCAATGCGATCGATGACTGGGCTATGGGTTTGAAATACTCTTTCAACACCTTCTCCATGAGATATCTTGCGAACCGTAAAAGATGAATTCAATCCAGCATTTTTAATTGCAATGACCATGCCTTCAAATGCCTGAAGACGGGTTCGCGTTCCTTCTTTTACTTTAACCCACACAACAACAGTATCTCCAGACGAAAACGCTGGCACATCCGTCTTAAGTTGTGCTTCTTCAATTGCTTGGATTTCTTTAATTACGTTGCTCATGGTCATCTCCTCTCAAATCTGTCAACAAATCAGGCCGTTTATCGGCTGTTAATCGTAATGCTTCTTTTTGGCGCCAAGCTCTGATGGCTTGATGATCACCACTTGTTAGAACATCAGGTACTGCCATGTCTCGCCACAATGTGGGCCTCGTATATTGAGGATACTCGAGCAGACCTAATACACTTTCACTAAATGAATCCTGTATCGCGGAGTCTGGGTGTCCCAACACGCCAGGTATCAAACGAATGGCGGCTTCCATCACCACCATCGCTGGCACTTCCCCACCACTCAAAACGTAGTCTCCAATCGACCACTCTTCGTCAACATGGTAGTTTAATACACGTTGATCGATGCCTTCATACCGTCCGGCAATTAAAATGTGACTTCTAGTGTCACCCATCTTTTCAATATCTGCTTGTACTAAACGCCTTCCTGTCGGCGATAAGTAAATCACTTTCGCTCTGCTGGGTGCTTTTTCCTTCAAGTGCAAAATCGCTGCATCTAAAGGTTCAGGCTTCAAAATCATGCCTGGGCCGCCCCCATATGGTCTATCATCCACCGTCTGATGAACGTCTCGGGTATGTCGTCTTGGATTTTCTAATGCCAGCGAAAATAATCCTTTCTGATGCGCACGCCCAACAACACCCAATTGAGACCATGGGACAAACAATTCAGGGAATAATGTAACAACACCCCACCACATAATTAATCGTCGTCGTTTGCAGCTGAGACCACCTGATTTAAGGTCATGTCCCAATCTACAACAATACGCTGCTCATCAAGCTCAACCGCTTTGACAACTTGCCCGAGAACAAATGGCATGTGCATCTTTTTTTCTTTATTTTCAATCACCATCACATCGCTGGCGCCTTGGTTATGCATATAAAGCACAGTGCCTAGCGACTGGCCACCTTCAGTGACAACCTCTAGCCCTTCTAAGTCCTGCCAGTAAAAGGAAGATTCTTCCAATGTTGGCAGAATATCCCGAATGACAGCAATACGAGCCCCCGTGTAAGACTGCGCCATGGTTCTATCATCACAGCCTTTTAGCTTGGCAACGAGGCCATTTTGCTGCGAACGCCAAGTTTCAACTTCAAGTGCCTGCCATGCTTCATGACCTGGCATCTGTATGAGCCAAGGGCCATAGTCAAATAAGCGCGTTATCGGATCCGTAAAAGACTGCAAAAAGACCCAACCCGCCACCCCAAAGGGACGCCCAACTTGGGCGATTATAACGGGTGTATCTGTCATGCGCTCACAGCTTGCTCTGAGTGATCCCATTGATTCACTAAACTTTGCACACGCTCAGAAGGCTGAGCCCCCTGTGTAAGCCAATATTGAAGACGCTCTCTTTGAATCAACAATCGAACTTCTTTGCCTTTCGCAACGGGATTAAAAAAGCCTAAACGCTCAATAAACCGACCATCACGCTTGTTACGCTTGTCTGCGACAACCATATGATAGAAAGGACGTTTCTTTGCCCCTGAACGAGCCAACCGAATGACCACCATAGAAAATATCACCTTAGATTTTCAATTTTTACAAAATAATTTGATTAACAAACTAAATTCCGCCCTCAGAAGGGCATCGTATTCTAGCCCCTAATGCGGCGGAAATCCACCGCCCCCCGGGGGAAGCATGCCAGAAAGACCCCTCATCATACGCTGGAGCCCACCTTTCTTCGACATTTTTTTAAACATTTTTTGCATTTGCTCATGCTGTTTCAGCAAACGGTTAATATCTTGAATCGTTGTACCTGAACCACTTGCTATGCGCTGCTTATGTGAGCCCTTGATAACTTGTGGTCTGCGACGCTCTTTTAAGGTCATTGAGTCGATAATCGCAAGCATTTGCTTAAGCACTTTATCATTTGCTTTCTCACGGATCCCCTGCGGCAGGGCATTCATCCCCGGCATCTTATCCATTAAACTGGCTAATCCGCCCATATTCATCATTTGAAGCAACTGACCTCTAAAATCCTCTAAATCAAATCCCTGACCTTTGGTTATTTTTTTACTCAGACGCTCTGCATCGGCTTTATCAACCTTACGCTCTAGCTCTTCTATGAGGGACAAAATATCACCCATGCCCAAGATCCGCGACGCTATGCGGTCGGGATAGAATGGTTCTAAGGCATCGACCTTCTCTCCCATTCCCACAAACTTAATGGGTTTTCCGGTGATATGACGTATAGAGAGTACAGCCCCCCCTCTGGCGTCACCATCAAGTTTAGTGACGATGACCCCTGTCAATGGCAATGCCTCATTGAATGCTTTGGCAGAAATAGCGGCATCTTGTCCAGTCATCCCATCCACAACAAACAGAGTTTCAATGGGATTAAGCGCACGATGAAGCGCTTGGATCTCTGTCATCATCTCATCATCGACGTGCAAACGGCCTGCCGTATCTACAATTAACACATCAGCAAACTGTTTCCTCGCCGCATCCAATGCTGCCTGAGCCATTTCCACAGGCGATTTCAACAAGCCATGCTCAAAGCAATCCACTTTAATTTCTCGTGCTAAAGTATGAAGCTGTTCAATTGCAGCAGGTCGATAGATGTCGACACTCACCAGCATGACCCGCTTGCTCATTCGCTCAGTTAAAAATTTAGCCAGCTTTGCAACACTGGTCGTCTTCCCCGAACCCTGAAGACCCGCCATTAAAATAATAGCGGGAGGTTGAATCTTTAGATCCAATTCAACTGCAGCTTCCCCCATCACGCCAACAAGCTCATCATTAACAATCTTGACAAGTTTCTGCGCTGAGGAAAGATGTTTATCGATTTCAACCCCAATAGCTGCCTCTTTGATACGCTCCATAAAGGCAGTCACCACTTCTAGAGCCACGTCCGCTTCAAGCAACGCCGAACGGACTTCCTTCAAGGTGTCTTGCATGTTGTCTTCAGTCAGACGCCCTTGCCCAACTAATCGCCTAAAAGCTCCGCTTAAACGATCTGTTAAACTTTCAAACATTTTGAAATCCAACTTACATTTTTTGATTACTTGGGGTGAAGAATAACATGTGCGAAACTGAATATCATTTGTATAATGTTCTTCAAATGAAGCTTCTATTTTTTGTAACGATATTAGTGATCGGTCACTTGGGCCTACTATCAAAAGGCTTTGAGTTGTCCCTGCTTGGGATATCTCATGTGGTCATCTCGATATTAGCTACGGCCGTGCTGGGACTGTCTGCCTGTCAAGCTACTCTCCTATGGGGTCAAAACCGTTGGCTCAAAAAGCATCTCTCTAACCGTATGCTCCAAGCTCTACCCCCACTGGAAACCATGGAGAAATTTTTATTCTCTTTGATTTGGTTGGGGTTTCTACTGCTGACAGCGACACTCATCACAGGCATGCTCTATGTTGATCATTTTTTAAGCTTGGCTCTGTTACCTAAAACGGCTATGTCGATTATTGCCTGGATGCTTTTCTTAATTTTATTGATTGGCCACCATCAATACGGATGGCGAGGCGTTAAAGCAGTTCATATCACTTTGTCCAGTATGTTCACGATGTTCATCGCCTATTTTAGTATCCATTTCTTCTCAAAATTATAAGAGGGAATTCAAAGCTTGGAAAATCTTTCACTCGTTACTATCCTAAGTCTTCTATTTGGAATGCTCTTACTCTCTTGCTTCTTTTCCGCCAGCGAAGCAAGTATTCTTTCCATCAATCGCTATAGACTAAAACATCTTAGCAAAATAAGCCGAACAGCACGTCAGCTCAGTAAACTATTAGCCAGACCCGATCGACTACTGAGCGTTATTCTGATTGGCAACAACTTTGCTAACACCTTAGCCTCAGCGCTTGCAACCATGCTCGCTTTAAAATTTGGTGGCGATTTCGCCGTTCTCATCACGAGCGTGCTCTTAACTTTTTGCATATTAATTTTTTCAGAAATTTCACCTAAAACAGTTGCTGCTCTACATCCAGAGAAAATAGCATTCCCTGCTTCCTATGTATTAAGATTTTTGCTCTGGTGTTTTTACCCCCTAGTCTGGTTTACCAATGGTATTTCTATTGGACTCCTTAAACTATTTGGTATTCGCGTAGAACCCAATCCGATTGAAATTAATCGTGAAGAGCTACGAACTTTAGTCCATGAAACTCATGGTCGTATTCATCCAAGACACCGTGATTGGTTGCTCAGTATTCTTGATCTAGAATCCGTCACGGTTGACGATATCATGGTTCCCAAACACGAGATTGTGGGAATCGATCTCAGTAATGATTGGCCTGGCATCTGTAGTCAGCTATCTACTTCGCAGCATACGATACTCGTGATCTACGAGGAGGAAATTGATCATATCAAAGGGATCTTACACGTCAGAAATGCCCTAAATCTGCTTGCTAACAAATCTTTTACACTTGATGATTTAAAAGAATTCATACAAGAACCTTATTTCATCCCCCAAGGTACTCCCGTTACGACTCAACTTTTGAATTTTCAAAAAAGAAAATCTAGGATCGCGCTTGTTGTCGATGAATATGGAGAGTTAGAAGGGCTCGTGACGCTCGCTGATATCCTTGAAGAAATCGTTGGGGAATTTACAACCGATATTGGGGAAGTTGCTTCAGATATCCATCCTCAAGAAGATGGCAGTGTGCTTGTCGATGGCAGCGTATTCATCAGAGAGCTTAACCGGAGCATGCAGTGGGATTTTCCAACCGATGGGCCTAAAACATTAAGTGGCCTCATTATCGAATATCTTGAAACCATCCCAGAGATTGGAACCTGCCTCATGATTAATCAATACCCTATCGAAGTCATGCAACTGCAAGAAAATCGAATTAAAACCGTGAAGATTTTCCCTAAACGAAATGTCTAATCACTTCTCCAACCCACCTGGAATCCCGCAGTAATCCCGGCTGTCTCAAAGTCTTTTGGCTTGTGAAATGGTTTTCCAATAAAAGCATCGTAATAAAAACCTTTCAGATCACCTCGTAAACCAAGCACACTACCAACAAGCTCTTTGCCCATCAATAAATCTGCTGTGGGCCCAGCGACGATACCATAGTCTATACCAAGATATAGCTCCGGATAGGGATATCGCCATGCTAAGGCCATATCGTTACGTAAGATCCAGCCCCGCTCAGAAGCTAACATGTTTTGGCCATCAAACCCTCTTACTGTATATCGACCACCTATTGCAAACTTATCTTGTTGAATAAGCGACGTTTGATGCCACTGAGATCGCCAAGAACCCCTATAATGGAGATTTTGGTGTCCGAGCTTAAACGGAGCGTGTGCTAAGGCATGTGCTGTTATCACTATCGGATGAGGTGTGGCCTCTCCAGTTGCGGCTTCTGGTCCAGATATAGCCCCAAAAGAACCCATCCCATGTCGATAGTTGATACCTAAATCAATCGTGTTATTCGCAATGAGTTCACGATGTGATAGTCCCACCTCCCAACCTGCCATCCGACGACGTTGAACCTCGACGGAGCTGTCATTTACAAAATTATTGGAAGTTTTGAGATAAGTTCTGAGTGAAAGAGTCGTTTTACGTTCGCCATCCCGGTAAATCAGCCGCGATAACTTAAAATCGCTGTTTTGGCTGGTTCCACTATAAACATAGGGATGAGAAGAACCTGCTATCGATTGATAATAATCATATCGCTCACTTTTTAGGCTTGTGAGCCAATATCCGTAAGGCACTGAATACTGTAAAGCGTATCCTTCTGAGCCTTGCTGGTGGCTGCTCAAGTCATGATTAAAACTAATATAAAATAAATCATTTAATGCCAATGGATTATCATAGTAAATAATGAGGCCACTCTGGTACCGTCCAGTTGCTTTCGAACCGGCATCATCTACTGAAACATCAAGGCGCAGTGGAAAGCGTTGATGGTGATGAATCACCACATTGCTCTCACTGCCTTTTGCATCTTTACTGTGCACAGGCTCAATTTCAATATTAGCTTGAACCGTTGGTATGCGCTTAAACTGCTCTAAGCTCTGTTCAACGTGACGCAAATTAAGGAAATCTCCGGCTCTTAATGGCAAAGTATTCTGCATTGTTTTGCAAGGGTCGAAAGGTGATTGAACCTGAATGGTGCCAATTCGGCCTGGCACAACCCTAAGGTCTAAAACTCCTGACTTCAGATCTTGTGGCGGAAGTACTACTCGTGTTGTTACGTATCCTTCTTCAATGATAGCATTCTGAACGCGGTGCAAAATCTTGTTAATGTCATCGCTTCCTAGGCAATAGACATTAGAAAATTTCATTTCATTCAAAATTGGATTTAATGCAAATCGAAATCGATTGGCCCCCTCACCGGTCAGATAGATCTTGGAAATAGGAAAACAATCCCCTAAATCCTGGTTCGCTTCAACTGAATTCCAAATAAAAAATAGGACGAAAAAAGAAACTGCTATTTTTCCCATAACAAAAAAAACTATTAACTTATTACGATAGCCTAATCGGAAAAGGATTCTAACAGATCTCAATAACCACATCACTCGCTGTGATGCGCAATATATTGTGCTTGAAAAAAATTATTACTTTGCTTAGCATTAGCGTTTTTAAATCTGCTAGCCAGCAGATGCCATCGATCATGAGGAGTAAATGATGATTGAAATTGATTCGGATCTTGCTATCGACGTTTCAGGCGGTCTTGCAATGCTTAGTAATGATGGGATCCTTGTCACAGGCAATAGCAAACTAACCATGCAAGGTTTGGTATTCTTGGCTGATTCAATTTGCCAAAATGATACCTGTTCGAACGATATGTTCAAAGCTCCGGTGACTTACACGCTAACTGGCAAATACAATGGTAAAAATGTTGTCTCTATTGTCGGCCAATACATCGATGGTGGGGCCAAATACATCATTTCTTAACAATAAAAGCGAAGCGAACAATCATTGCTTGTCGCTTCGCGCCTTCCCCGATCCCTTCGCAGAAGCTTCTCTCGCTTCGACACAGGCGGGCATGCCTGCCGAAGCTTTCTTGTCCATCGAAGCCTTGCCAGAGACGGAAGCACAGGCAGGAAGATTGGGGTATTGATGGCAATATGTGCCATATTCTCCGTTATATTTAAACCCTTTCTTCATCATACAAATATGCTTTTTAGCCATCTCATTATACTCAGTAAACGGCTCGATACTTTCATAGATCGGATATTCACACTCCTTCATTGCTTGCTGAACTTCTTCTACACTAACACCCTTCTTATACCAGTATTCATATGGATAGGGCGGAGGCTGAAATGGCTTAGCACAACCAGTAATGCAAAATAAAAAAATAAATGCGGTATACTTTGAAAGTAGTAGCAGTAAGCAAGCAAATTTTATTCTTGCGATTCCCATAACTTCTTGCAACCTTCACCACCCCCCTTCCCATAGCAATTATGACTTGTATTAGCACGACCCGATGCAGCTTTCAAGACCACTGTAATCATGTTTTCACCTTTTGGTATCACACCACCCGTCCCCGGATTACCGCCAACCCATCTGCCGATTGGATCTAGGAAATGATTCTCCATCTTGATTGCCAATCTAGCTCTTTCTTCTGGATCAGTGATACTGTCCCGATCTTGTAAATAAGCCAGGAGCTTATCAGCCTTTTCTGCATTGTATGCGGGGCCAAAAAAGTCAATGGTCGTGCCTTTAAGCATACCTTTTGCATCCGGAAGCTTTGCTAAAGACTCTAACGCATTTCCAATCGTTAATGAACCTCGGCTGTGCCCAGAAAGATGAACCCCCTCTTGGCCATGTTCTAAGAGTAAAGACTTAATATCCTCTGTCGCTTTGGTCAATCCAAAGAAGTCACTTTCTAAAAATTTCTGATACCCCGCTAGCATTAACTCTCCCAATGCCGATTCTGCTTCAGGGATATGAATTAATCTCACTGTTTCATCGGCAAGATTATGTTGCTCAGCGTACTTGGTTGCAGCCTCTAAGTTATTATAAATCCCATTTGTGGCCACATGCGCCTTACCATCTGAACCAATAGTAGGAGATTCTTCTTGAGCAAGCATGGGGGTTGCCGTGGGCTTTCCATTTTCATCTTTAGTGACATTATGCTGATTAGAAGTCTTACTCCGCTCATACGCCGCATCGGCATGATGTTTGACGATC
>JAXMEB010000002.1:192500-822968 GCA_046348545.1 Gammaproteobacteria bacterium | reverse complement strand
AGGTGACAGTTTGTGAAGGGCTATCTGGCAAGATTAAAATCCTTTACAAAAACCAGTCACTTCATTTTGAAGTCTACAAGAATCATCTACACGTTGACCAGCTTTTAAGTCGTAAAGGCGTCAATAGCTATCTCAATAAAATCAAACGACTTGAGAAGGCGTGTTGGCATCCAACTCACTTCTCCCCCATGCATCGCTAAATCCCTCTGTTCGCACCTATGCTTTGGTATAGCGCTCACCTCTCATTTATCAAAAGGGGACCGACAAGGCTTTAGCCGGCGTGTCCGTTCCAAGGCCTTTGGCGTACGCGGAAGTTAAGCAGTCTTTATCCCAGAAATCACACATGACAGCAGATATCAACGTTTCAAATTAACATCATTATGCTAACCTGAGATTATCTTCAGCGGACATTTCTATCTTGCCATATACAGGACATCTCTACTTTGCCCTAACAGAGTGTTGTGTAGCGTGTAGCGGCAATTTAGAAATGTCCGGTTGAGCAAGTTAGAGATGTCCTGCAAAAACAGCTAGTTAGAGCTATAAGTGTAGTTAACACCGAGCTCTGGCAAGGAGGCTAGACATGCAGGAGGAAGTGAGTATGACTTATCGCGAACTGGATATACCCTTCACAGCTGAATTTTCGGGGTTGTTGCCTTCGCGATTCTCATCGCAGTCATGTACTTTGTGTACACTCCTGCGTCTCGAACGCTCGGCGCCTACCCGAAAAATCAACTGTTGTGGGTATAGATTGACGGTTATCAAGCAAGTGATATCGGGCAGTATCACGTAAAGCATGGACTTTGTGTAACCCCAGTTCGGGGTTTTTGGGGATATATCGTCATCCCGCACAGCGGTCAACACACAAAGTGTGTAGCGTCTGATGCGGGATCCAGAATTTTATCAAATCTCAGCTAATCATTTGATTGCTGATATTTTTAAAGGCTGAATCGCATAAGCGGCCAAGGCCGCGTGAATACTAGATTCCGCATCACACGCTGCGCACTTTGTGCGCTTATCGCTGTGCGGAATGACCTCATTACAAACCAACCGCGCCTTCAAAAACTCCGAACTGAGGTTCTGATGAGCAATTGCTAACAAAGCATCATTTCTAACAACTGCTCATCTTTAGGTCGATTCAAGCAAACTAAGCCTTTTTGCTTGGGCAGCAGCTTTTACAACGGCAACGACACAGTATAAAGTTATAAATACAAGCGATGACAAGGCCTGTAATAAAGCCATCCGCGAAACCCCACACAAGACCGATGATACTGCCTACCCCAGTAGCTTGATAACCAACATACAAAGAGCCAAGCGATGTGACCAATGCATTACCCCAACCACCGCCGAGCCAACTCATTAATGCTAATAGCATCACGCCCAAGCCCCAAGAGATACCAAGTGCCATACCAAGCGCACAAGCACTCAAAGAGGTTTTACTAGAACAGTCCTGATTCATAGTCATCTTCCCTAGTTGTGTTATTCGTCCTAATTTCATTGTATGACCAATCTCGTGTAATGCAACGTCATGGTTGATAATAGGTCTTAAATTTTTTTGTTTGAGGCTTTTCCCATCACGTGTCAGAATAGAGCAATCCATTTTTTATCATAATTTCAAAGCGTTATATTTATGAAACACTCAACCTCTAGCTTTCATCATGATGAGGGCCTTCATATCACTATGGATTTCATTCTCATTGGCGATTTAGATAAGCTTGAACGATCAGTCACACCTCAGTTGATCAAAGCAAAAGACCGATTTGGCGATACCTTACTACATATTGCTGCGAGTGCTGGTCGCACTGAAATAGCTGCTCTGTTGCTGAGAAAAGGTGCCTTAGTTAATGTACATAACGATTATGGTAATACCGCACTGCATGAAGCCGTGATCAGCAACCAAATCGAGATGATTCATTTATTAAACGCTAGCCATGCGGATATTAATGTTCAAAATGAGGACGCTGAAAGTCCATTACATATTGCGGCTAGATGGTCTGATGAGACATTGGTAGACGCTTTGCTAGCGTATAAACCCGATGTCACACTTCGTAATCATGTTGGAAACACAGCCTTACATGAAGCCGCTCAAAGTAGCTCACAAACGACTCTTGTATTGTTGCTACTCTCAGGTGCCCCCATCAATGCACTTAACTTTAATGGTGATTCACCGCTTCATCTTGCAGCAGAACAAGGTCGCGCTGATTTAATCAAATTATTACTTCGAAAAAACGCACAAGCCACTTTGGTCAACCATTTAGGACGCAATCCCCTTCACGTTGCTGTCACGAATGCTCTGATTGATATTTCAACCTTGAAAGCAACAACGCAGGCCTTAATGAAAGCTAATCTTAGATTGGATGCTCAAGACTTATCTGGCAATAGCATCTTGGCGCTCGCAAAAGAAAATCTCGAGCCACATGCTTACCTGGAATTTGAGTCATTTTGCCTTGGAAAAGGTAAACAAGATGCTGCTCACTAATATTTTATTTACACTCTTTAGCTTTAAAGGCCGTATCTCACGGCAATCCTATTTTCTAGGTTGGATTATTCTACTGGTAGCTGGCTTTCTATTCATTTGGCTGCCCAATCAAATTCCGCTGTTAAGCGTCGATAATTTGGCGTCTAAACTTTGGGTGTTAACTGTAACTGCCGTTGATCTGATTGTCTCTGTCCTGATGCTCTTTGGGATATTGGGGATCCATATCAAACGATTCCACGACATGAATCTATCGGGCTGGTTTACTATTTTATTTTTTACCCCCCTTAATCCACTCGTGTTAGTTTTTTGCTTGCTGATGCCTGGGAAACCAAGCAATAATCGATTTGGAACGCCTGTCTAATCCATCGGTTTTTTCTAAATTGAACCACTCATCCCCCTAAAAAAACCATCCAGCGGAAGGTCTTATAAAATTAACACCTGCCTCACTTAAGATACTACTTATCATTTTTCAAATGGGTAGAAGTGGGAAAAATCATGATAAATTCAGCGACAGTACACGTTTGGTTGCCAATGGAATCAACTGGCTTTAATGGTTTTATTGAACATGCAAAAGCAAAACTATATAAAGCAGGTACATCTGGTCATGCCGCGATCGAATTGATGTTCGATAAAAATGAAGAAAATACAAATCTTGTCGATCAATACATCAAGGGTACAACTATCCCTTACCAAGAAAACGAAACACATTATAGTCTGTATTGGAGTTTTTACTCTGGTGTTTTGAATGATGCTCCATTTTATTTTGGCAATTACAAAGGAGATTGCTTAGATTCGCAAAGAAATCGAGATCAAATATGGTCAGAAAAATTTAAAGATGTTTTTCAACCCAAAGATGAAGAGATCCATCCAAATTTTGTGCGTTTTATCAAAAGTGTACCTTATGTTTCAACTATATCAAAAATTCCTTTTTTTGAACAAACATGCTCACTATTAGGTCTTGATAAATATCCTCAATCCTACACTCGGACCTTAGGTATCAGAGAAATACAGCATACTTCTTTTCTTGAATCTAAAAAAAATGCATTGATGGATAGACTTTTAGAAACCTCAGGTGAAGAGCAAGAAAAAATATATGATAGAATATTAAATGCAGAGAATGAATCAAAGTCACTGGGTAGAACCCCCGACCATTCCTTTAAATTCTCAATTCAATCTAGTGTAAAGCAAGATGGCTTGATATTAGAAAACATGTTAAGACAAATGCGAACTATAGTAGATAAAAACGCATCATTCGATTTATATAGCCTAAATTGCTCTGAAACGGCTTTACAAATACTGAGCGCTGGCAATAGCCTCACCTCTTCTATTTTCAATAAACGCGGGTTATTTTTTAAAGTAGCCAATCCTTATCTTGTTGCAGAGCTTTGCGAAAAATATGAAACCACTTTAAAATTTCAGCTCATGGAAGCCCCTCGCCTCAAGAAAGTTAAAACTTCCGATTCAGAATCGAATTTCGGAAATAATTATAACTTTTATCAGGAAATCACTGACAAATGCCCAATGGATGCACTGTCACGCTGTCATTCAGAATTAAGTTCTAATGCTGAAAAAATACCCTATCTTTCTTCCAAAGTCATTTCGGAATTACATGGCATATTATCGGACCACACTGCTGAATTTGCTTGTCAAATTTATAACGAAAATGGAGAGATCGAATTAATCGATCCTAAACTATTGTTAAATCAAATCAGACAGCAATCATTTGAAAAAGCAAGAGCACTCAATGTTATCAAAGACTCCAAGAATACGAGCAATGATGAAATTAATATCAATATCATTGATAACAAGGCTAATTCACAAAACCCTAAAAAGCGAAAAAGGGAAGTCTTTGACAGCTTAAATTAGCACCAATCTAATACGACTTTAGCTGAATCACCTGCTTTGAGCGCATCAAAAGCCTCTTCAAATTTGAAGTATGGGAATTGATGCGTGATCACAGGGCTAATATCAAGACCTGTTTGCAATAACTGTAAGGATTGATACCAAGTTCTAAACATTTCTCGTCCATAAATACCTTTGATACGTAATCCTTTAAAAATCATTAGATTCACGTCAACGGGAATGACGTTAGGATAGACCCCCATCAATACCATCCGCCCCCCATGGCGAATGTGCTCTAATAACATGGATAATGCAGCAGGATTACCCGCCATTTCATACCCCAAATCAAATCCTTCTTTCATCCCCAATCGCTCCTTGAGTGCACTCATATTGTCACGCTCAGGATGATAAATTGCATCAGCCCCCAATTTTTCGGCCAATTTTAGCCTAAATGGATTCACATCACTGACTGTCACCGTACGAACACCAATCTTTTTAGCAATTAGGATACCCATAAGGCCGATCGGGCCTGCCCCTGTGATCAAGATATCCCGACAGGTCGCTTCATAAGACATCAAGGCATGGACTGCATTTCCAAATGGATCGAGAATAGCCGCACTGTCATCGGATACTTGATCAGGGAGTGAAATCACATTAAATGCAGGCATCGCTAAGTACTCAGCAAATGCTCCGGGTCGCTGTACACCTAATCCTTCTACTTGTAGACAAAGATGCGCCAGCCCTGTTCTACAATTTACACATTGGCCACATGCAAAATGCCCCTCTACTGCAACACGTTGACCCACTTCTAAGTGATGCACTTCATGTCCGAGCTCAACAATTTCCCCCATGCACTCATGGCCAATCGTCAAGGGCACCGGTATAGTTTTAGCTGCCCACGGATCCCAATCATAAATATGACGATCAGTCCCACAAATTGCTGTTTTCCGAATTTTGATCAAAACCTCATTCGGTTTAATTTGTGGCACGGGTATATCAACAAGCCATAGTCCTGGCGTTGATTCTTTTTTAACGAGTGCTTTCATCTACTGAACATCCTATTCAATTATTTTTAAAACTTTCCCTATTTTTTCAAAGGCATGAAGCGCATGCTCTAGTTGAGCACGTGAATGCTCTGCAGATAGCTGCACTCTAATACGTGCTTCTCCAATAGGCACTACTGGATAAGAAAACCCAATAACATAGATCCCTTCTCTTAAAAGCGCATTGGCCATGTCAGTCGCCTGTTTAGCATCTCCGATCATAATCGGCACAATCGGATGCTCGCCTGCCATGATATTGAAACCCAAACCTTTCAGTCGCATGCGAAAATATTCTGTGTTTTCCATTAATTGCACCCTCAGTTCAGGATGCGCTTTTATTAATTTTAAGGTCTCAATCCCACTTGCAACCATCATCGGGGCCAGACTATTGGAATACAGGTATGGGCGTGATTTTTGACGAAGATAAGTAATAATTTCTTTTCGGCCAGAGGTATAGCCACCGGAGGCACCCCCAAGCGCTTTCCCTAGTGTCCCCGTCAAGATATCTATTTTGCCGTGGAGCCCATAAAATTCGGGCGTTCCTCGCCCAGAGGGGCCCCAAAACCCAACGGCATGAGAATCATCAACAAATGTCAATGCATTGTATTGTTGCGCAAGATTATAGATCGCTGGCAAGTTGGCAATATGACCATCCATGGAGAACACGCCATCAGTTGCGATGACTTTGAAGCGTGCCTGACAAGATTTAAGTTTATCTTCCAAATCAGTCAGATTATTGTGTTCATAACGAAAACGTTGTGCTTTTGACAATCGCACGCCATCGATAATACTAGCATGATTTAAACTATCTGAAAAAATAGCATCTTCCTCTGTAAAAAGGGTTTCAAAAAAACCAGTGTTGGCATCAAAACAAGATGAATACAATATCGTATCCTCTGTTCCGAGAAATTGGCTAATATCATTTTCTAAGTTACGGTGAATCGTTTGAGTGCCACAAATAAATCGAACTGAGGCCAGTCCATAACCATACCGTTCGAGCGCGGACTTTGCCGCTGAAATTAAAGCAGGATGAGAGGCCAACCCGAGATAATTATTTGCACAGAAGTTTGATACAGATTGTCCAGACTCTAGGCGAACAATTGAACCTTGAGGTGAAGAAATGATGCGTTCTGCTTTATAGAGTCCAGCGCTCTGAATACCATTTAGTTGCCCCGCGACATATTCAATCAAATCTAGCATTCTGCCTTCCCCCACACTACTGATTACTTTCCAGTATACGTGAGTTCATTGGCAGAATGGAGTTGCTTAAAACGGTGGAGTCAGCTTATCTTTTGACTTATTGACGAATAAGTCAGTTGATCCTTGGGTAAATGGACTCGTTGGGGTTGAATGGCAAGAAGTCGTCAGCCTTGATTTTCTTAAGGGGCTATACTCACTACTGGAGTTCATTGCCCGTTTTCTCCAGTCATGGGCGCCTGGAGCAGATCCTATCATCCTGTTAAATTTCTCTTCATCAGAAAGCTGTTCAACCCGTTTCTTTCTAAACCCAAATATGGTTTTACCCTCTAAACTGCTAGACAGGGTGCTTGCTTCAGATAAATTGGGCAATGGTATATCGATAGGATGGGTCATGTTCACTGCATTTAGCTCGCATGCTTCCTGAGTTTCTTCAAGCGCTGCTTTCCAATCAAAAAACGAAGATTTTTTTTCTTCAGAAGCTCCACCAGCCGCCATGGTTACTCTCCTTTTAGCATTAATGGGTGGTTTGAAAGCTTTAGAAATGCTTAACCAGATCGTTATGATCATAGTATCTAGCTAAATCCAAAGGCGTTTTTCCATTATGATTTTTTCCCTCAAGGACCGCAAGGGCGATTGACTCACCTACTTTCGAGAAAAACCTTTATATCGCATCAAGACTTTGTTGGTTATCCATCTTTAATTTAAGCATCAAGGCTGTTTCACCTAAATGATGTTCAAGAACAATACTGGCTTGTTTGGGTCCTCTAATTACATCATCGATTTCGCACGTTGAATCACATGATCCAACTCACGATCAAAGTACGGTTTTACAGGGGAAAGATTGCTATTAATCACAAACCCTAGCATCAAATCTTTTAAATTACGTCTATTAGCCTTAAAAGAAACGGCATATTGATACAGGACCGCAGCATATTGCTTATCCATCGCATTGGGTTGCCGCACATGCCAACAGATGAGAATCGGGAGAGCTTGTTCAAATATTTTAGCTTGACCACTTCGTTCGCGGCCAAATGACATCGCATATTTGACCATGTCTGTGATACCCGTGTGCTGAATATCAGTGATAGCTGAAACATAATGCTGCTTAGATTTTAATTCACTTGGCGTAAAAGAGGTCGAACTGATCTGTTTCACATCGGTTAAATACACATCCAGTAGTTCTTTCAGTTTAAATTTATTCTCTAATACAGAATTTGATGATGACATAGGGCCAATCTTTTAAAGAAAGAGTAGGTCTTACTGTATCGGTCGTTTTGAGAGATGGCTAAAGAGCCATGGGGCTAGAAAGCTAATCCAAAGGCCTAGCAAGCAAAACTGAGCAAACACAAAATGAGTTAAGCTTAAACCTACCCAATTTAAGAGTGGTGCGGCCCCCTTTCTGAGCAGTACTGCAATTCCGATGCCTAAGAGGCCGTGAAAGATCATCCAAAAACCGCGTGACGATTTAAAATTTAAATATCGCCGCTCAAGCTGCCCACCAAGCCAAAAACCAAATAAATAACCCGTATATTTCCAAGATCCACCCGTTGGTGAATTAATGACCCAGCCCCAAATGAGCAGAAACATTAACATCATTGCAATTTGCGACTGAAGAGATAAATGAGTAAACCAAGCAGTTGGCCAGGGTATCAAAACTAATGAGAATCCAATCAGAAGCCCAATAGTCACATCATGCACATAATGAACACCGAGATAATTTCTCGACAAAGCAATGAGAAATGGCAAAGTAATCAATGTGACCACAGCCCATTTCGATTTGACAACCTGAGCAATACTTCCAAATAAGGTGCTCGCTGCTTGAGAATGCCCACTCGGGAAGGAATAACCATTTGCAGCCTCGAGCCATTCAACTTTCATCGGACGGCATTCCATGATGATCCCTTTAAGGTGAATATTAATCCCTAATGAAAATAAGGATAATAGACCAACACGGTAAAAAACTCGCTTGCTGATGAACCAATAGCCTAAGGCCACCGTCATTAAAATAGTACTCTCTTGAATGAGATTTGAAAGTAATTGAAAAATTGGTGTGAGCGCATTCTTTCTAAGGTTCGCAATTGCAATAATCCAATCTTCTGCATAAGGGACAATGGTCTGGGTACAATCTAGTCCATTTAAGCTCATGATATAGATAATGGCAATGCTTCAAGCAAGTCAGATTCCTTGATTCCAATTTTATCATAGATCCCTTTATCACTCACAAAAAGCCAATCAGGATAGCTGGGAACACTAATAAAAATCTTATCCTTCTGATTTAGAAAACTTAAAGTATATTGATTTCCCTTAAAAGTCTTAATTGACAATTTAACGGCCTTTTCCCAATCTAAATTTTGAGACTCTCGGGGTAAAATATCTTTTAATTTGAAGGTTTCCAGTTCTTCCACCAGGTCGTTTGCAATATAAGAGGTTTTCAAGTTTTCTTTATTTTGAGTGATTATCTTAAAGCTTTCTTCTTCAGATTCTCTTTTCAAAACAAAGCCTTCATCTGGACCGTGCAGCTTGATACGTTTGATTTTTTCATTTTGAAAAGCCAAAAGATTTTCTTTAGCAACATCATTCAATTCAAAGCCCTCTGGCAAATGACTCTCAACAAGGTAGCTCTGAGATTCATCGACTTTTCGAACAAAAATAAGCTGATCAATCGGATTTGTTGGTCTAGCTTGTCGTTTACCAATGACAATATTCAGTAAAGCTTGATTATTTTTGTCAAAGACTTCAACCTGTATCCCTTTAGCTTCTGCATGATTGGGTAGATCAACTTGAATAGATGCAAAAGCATTTGGATTTTGTGTCTTTGGTTCAACTATCTTCATGGTGAGTAATCCTTGCACCAACTCTCTCAACCAAGCCACGTTAACTTCAATGCCCGCCTTATTTTTAATCACCCAGCGATTATTGTTTTTTTCGATATGCCACTCTGTTTCAGCCATCTTGATCTGAATGTGATCAAAGTGATCAACTTTTCCCTGAAGTTCAGGTAAAAAAAGCTTAGCTTCTTTTACAGGTTGAGAGCTTCGAAACAAATATATGGATAGCAATAGGGTTAAAAACAAGGTCCAAACTAATAATCTTTTGAAGGATTGCATTTTAAGCATAAAGTTTCCTAGCAAGGCGTTTTGCGTATCCCCTTGTATAGATAATATTCATTGCAAAACCAAATAAACAAATCAATAAAGGCATTAAAAAGATGTTAATGAACTTAAGCGTATTTTCAAGGGTCTCAATGTCATTATTGAGATCGTGTCGAACTTGACGGAGTTGTTTTCTGATTTCCAACATTTCTTGCTTAAAAGCCGCTTCCGTTTGCTGCTGTTCGACGGTTAAGGTTAACGCATTATTGGCTTCTTTTTGCTCTTCAAGTTCCAAGAGTTTCTGTTTGGTTGATTCGAGGTGCTCAATCAAAACCGCCTCTTTGTCCCTGAATTTCATTTCAGCTTGCGTTTGAATCGCTTGTATTTTATCAAATGGTCGATTGAAATTGGTTCGATTACGAACACTAATGAGCGCATTGTTGCCTGCCAGATTTTCTACCGCACCTAGCACAAAATGACCATTTCCTGCCATGGGAACTGCAAAATGAGTTCCTGCAAAATTTTGCACTTGAACCCAAAAATCATCAAATAAGAAATCACTGTCTGCAACCAAGATGATATTCGCTTTATCAGTTGATTTATCAGCTTCAAAAGCAGACGCTATGGTACCGGTGAGACGAGCGCCTACCACAAATTGACCTGATTCTACTTTATAATTACGAAGCAGTGATTTTGGATCATGTTGATAGCCCTCAACAGATTCTGCAGGAACCGTCATGACACCATTCGGAATTTCAATCAAAGGTTTAAATGTAGACGTTGCGCCATCACGATGTTTTAAAAACCCTGGTGATGCGAAAATAATATTCTGCAGCTGAGAGGTTACGCTATCTTCTTGAGACAAATGTTGCTGCGTCAAGGTCATCCACAAGGGATAAGGATCAACCATATCACGTCCATCTTGGCTATAGCGAACTCGATTTGCTGCATCGCGATAAGCCACTGCTTTATTCGGAATATAATCAACACCCCAAGCCGTTAAAAGCGATGATAAAGAACTGGGATCCTCCCCCTTTTCACCTAATACCTCACTAAAGGGATCCAGAAAAGCCAAAACCCGGCCACCTCGCATAACAAACCGATCAATCGCTTTCAAAGCGCCGTCTGTTAGTTCCCTAGGTTGTATCAACAACAAAACATCGACGTCTTCTTCGACTTGATCCAGATCAGGCCTTAAAATACGAGTCTCAAACACACTATTGAGCTGCTCCCAAATAACCCAAGGTTTCACTTCTGGGTTAAGCAAACTTAATTGTCCTTGAACCGGTAAACTACTGATTGTAGCAACAACCGGCAATTTAGGATTTGCAAGCTGGTAAACTAATTGAGAAATGTCATACTCAAGAAAAGCTTCCCGCTCTGTTTGAAAAAAAGGAATAATCATGATGCCGCTGGTCGCATTGGTTGCAACCAATCCAAAAAACAATTCCGATCCTTCGTTGTCGACCGATACGCCCTGCAATCCATAATCGAGCGCTTGATCTTCTGCTTCGCTGAACGCAGCTGGCTCAATGATATTCAGGATAATTTTATCACCCCCAATGCGGGCATACTCATTTAGCATATCCAGAACTCGATTGGCGTAATTTGTGAGCGCGGGACTTTGTCTTGCCATCTGACGTGAAAAATAAAAACGCAAAGTCACCGGTTCCTCAAGCGTTTCCAAGATTGATCGGGTTCCGGAAGATAGTGTAAAACGCTTCGTATCTGAAAAATCTAATCGCTGCGTAGTCAAAAATTGTTGCGACACAATATTAATCACAAAAAATAAAACAATAGATAGCACACCGAGCCCAAAGGCTAGATAGGATGTTTGGCGAGAAGTTTTTGTTTCCATATTAATCTGCCTTTTTTGCCTCAAGCGCTAACGTATTGATAAAGAGAAATATTCCAATGAATGTTGTGAAAAAGACGATATGTCTGAGATCGATAACCCCTTTGGTCATGGTCTCAAAATTAGTCATAAAACTAAAATCACGGATGGCGTTTACAATCACTGTTGGAACCCATTGATAGAAAAAATCAGTCACTATCGGAAAACCACTGAGCACAAACAGCAATCCCAGACTAAGAGTTGATATAAAAGCAATAACCTGGTTTTTCGTGAAAGCAGACAAAGCCGTTCCAATCGATAAAAATGAACCCGCTAGAATGAATGATGCAATGTAGCTTAATAAAATCGTACCATTATCGGGCTCGCCCAGGTAATTAACTGTAATCCAAAATGGGAAGGTCAACAGTAAGGTTAATCCAGCAAAAGTCCACGCTGCCAAAAATTTTCCAAGTACGGCTTGAATCGGAGAAAGCGGTAAAGTCAAAAGTAATTCAAAAGTTCCAGATTTACGCTCTTCTGCCCACAAACGCATGGACAATGCAGGGACAAAAATTAAATATATCCACGGATGAAACTCAAAGAAAGGTTGCAAATCTGCCTGTCCTCTTTGAAAAAATAAGCCCGCATAGAACGTCAATAGTCCACATAACAACAAAAAAATTACCATAAAAATATACGCTATCGGTGTTACAAAGTAGGCTTTAAATTCTCGTTTATAGAGTGGCCAAATTTTAGACATATTTGAATCCCATTAACTGATTTTTTGTATGCGCTGCGTAATGTCACGGAAGACTTCATCTAAACGACCCTTGTGCGTCGTTAAACCCTCAATCTTCCATTTTTTTAGCCTTGCCATTTGAGTGATCGCTTGGAGGGGACCATCCGCATGTCCACAAAACAATCTAATCTCTGCAAATTTTTGGGTTCGAGATAAAATTTCTAACCGCTCTACCCCATTCACTTCACTCAAATCGATAGCAAACTCATCACCTTCAATCCCACTGATTGCTAGGATGATCGAAGGCTGTTGATTCGAAGATAGTAATTCGCTCGGCGTGGCATTCGCAACCATTTTCCCACCCGCAATGACTACGACACGATGACAGAGTGCTTCAACTTCCTCTAAAATATGAGTTGAAATTAAAATGGCTTTATTTTTAGCTAACTCTGAAATCAACGTACGCATTTCGTGCTTTTGATTTGGATCAAGCCCATCGGTCGGTTCATCTAAGATTAAGATCTCAGGATCATGCAATATCGCTTGGGCTAAACCTAAACGGCGCTTAAATCCCTTGGATAAGGTATCAATGGGTTGTGCTAATACCGATGCAATGTTAACTTTTTTCGCGATTGATTTTATTCTTGTTAGGCGCTCATCCTTTTTCAGTCCTCTTACTTCTCCAATAAAATTCAAAAAGTCATAAACTCGCATATCGGAGTAAGCTGGTGCCCCTTCAGGTAGGTAGCCCATCTTCTCTTTTAACTTGACAGGAGCATCCGCGATATCTTCACCATCAATTAAGATTCGCCCTGATTCCGGGTTTAGAAAACCAGTGATCATTTTGATAGTTGTCGACTTACCAGCACCATTTGGTCCTAAAAAGCCTACAATTTCTCCTCGATTGACTGTGAGCGATAAGTCATCAACTGCTTTTAGAGATCCATAATATTTAGAAACATTCTCAACTTGTACAAGTACAGACATTAAGTTTTGACCTTAACTATAAATTTGCAGAAGACCTAAGAGGCATTGTAAAGGAAGAGAGGAGACTAATGAAGGGTGCGTGTTGTAGATTGCATTTCTAAGATGGCAATATAACCCATCACTTTGCAAATTTGTGAAATAGTTTGCATATTGATTGTTTGCGCCAGCTCAGTTGGTATATTAGTCTGAATCTTACCTGATTTATCAATTTGCAGGGTCAGGACGTGTGGGCTCGAGGTTCCATTGGTTTTATTTTCCAAATCCGGTGCTTTTTCTTGGGGCTTGCTCCTTTTCAAAAACCAGTTTCGTAACCATTTCATAGAACGATATCCTCAAAACCCGAACTTCTATTCATATCATAATTAGCCACTAGGCGCAAACCTTCCAAAATTAAATCCGGCATGAGGTGATGAAACACCGGCTCCTCGGCAAAGAGATAAGAAAAGCCTCCTGTTCCGATGACAATGGGTTCTCGATTAAACAAAGCCTTTATTTGCATGACCATCTCTTTCACAGCACCCAACTGACTATAATACAGTCCAACTTGAATACAACTTTCAGTAGAGTGGCCAACCCGTTGCTCTGGCCTTAAGATTTCAACTAATGGCAATTTCGCCGCATGTGCTTCTAATGAATCTCGTGATAATCTGAATCCTGGAAGAATCGCCCCCCCTAAGTATTCTGCTCGCTCATTGATAGCACATAACGTTGTTGCTGTGCCAAAACTAGCAATAATAATAGGCTCACCAGGAAATGAAGCAACCGCAGCAATGGCATTGGCAATCCTATCTGATCCGAGAGCTTGTTTATGATCGTATAAAATACTGATTGGAAGATTATCATTGTAACTTAGCACAAAGGGATCTAAATGGAAGTATTTCTTGCAGGCTGCTCTCAGAGCATAATCTAAGTAAGGGACCACTGTGCTGACTGCAATTTGAGTTATTTTGTGCGAATCGATTTCGTTTTCTCGTAATACACCTTTCAGAAAAACGCCCAATTCATCTGAAGTTGCCGTCGGTTGACTGCTATATCGAAAACGAAGCTTGATGTCATCTCCATCAAACACACCACCAAAAATATTTGAATTTCCAACGTCCAAACATAATATCATCTTCAATATTCTCTTATTTATCTCTACCAGGGCGCGTTTTTAATGGCGTCGTATCATCTTTCGGTTTAGGTTCTTGGGTTCGCTTAGGGTTCAGCATATTGTGCCCTCCACTACCGCTATCCGTCGCTTGTATGATCTTAGTCTTATTCTTAATTTCAACTGTTGGGAATTGATCTTTGAACAAAGTGGGGATTTGCCGGTCATTTTGCCAAGTACGTCGACGATAAAGTTTATCCAACACTTCTTCTAAATCTTGTAAACCCAACAGCCATCTAAAGATCCTTGGAAGAAATCCGCTGAGATTACGGATTTGGGCAACAATCAAAGCACAATCTAAATCATGGGGGACTATGAGAGAACGATGTAATGACTCTAAATGTGGCTCGAGTCCAAAAATTATCCTCAGGCCTTTTGCAAAGAGTCGGTGGCCATTTTTTATTTTCAGAGCCGATGCGAAAACAATATAAATCTCTAAATTCGCTACTGTCGTAGGTTTAAGCTCAATTTCACCAATCTCAGTTTTAACTTTAACATTTACTGTGTCAACTAACTTTTTGTAGCTGGGGGTTTCTCGAATACGAGCGACGACGCTTTGAATTTGTTGAAGGTTGCCTGAAACATCTTGCGTCAGATCGGAAAATAGCCCTCTTAAACAAGGGTTTATACGCTTTGCCTGCTCTGGAAGCTTCAGCGCAAGCGCTTGACGCGCCGGATCAAATATCAAATCAACATGCTGATATGCTGGAATCATGGGGTTGAGTCATGAAGGTCACTTTTTAATCTGGTTTATTTTAGACCTAAAAACAATTTAAATTAAGCATTGTTTTCAAATAGTAAAGTTAGCTTAGTTTCTAATTCTGGAGATTAGTATGTTAGTTGGCTTCAAGATGACTGCGCTCTTAAACAAACTATCCTGCCCCCCCACTCATCAGAGTAAACCTCATGCTATTCAAAATAGTAATGACATCATCGAAATCCTTCAGGCTCAGGATCCTATGAAAGATTATTATATCAGTTGCGATATTTGCTCTCATGAGAAGACTATAAAATTATATGCAGAAAATTTAGTTGATTTACAGCGTATCAATCAATTGGCAACTCTCTACCAAGGTTTAAATACCGGCTGTGATATTACTTTTTACTTACATCCGACCAAGCAGCTATCGGTGTCACCCAGAGCAAAATTATGAGTCAATCATCTGCAATGATACAAAAAAATAAATTTATAGCGCTCTTGCCTTCAGAAGAGCGGCAAAATAGTATTTTTACTATTCTAAAAATTTATAAAAAACAAATCGAAGGATTAACGACGACAAAATGGGTTTATTCAACGGACTATCATATTACGATTGGGTATATGAAATCTGTAGATGAACACGATGTCACCTCTCTGCTAAATGCGATGACTTCCAGCCTACCCAAGGTCTCATCCTTTAAGGTGACAGTCTCTGGCGTGAGCTTTCTAGGACGATCATTAACACTGCTGCTGGAGCCTAATGATACGTTTCAATCCATTTACCAAACCTTGCTTCAGCAAGTACAAATGACGACTCAAGACAAGTATCCTTTTGAAACCAAAGGACATTTTTTACCTCATTTAACACTTGGTAAAATTGATCGAAATAATGCGCCTCATTTAGAAACGAGGGAATTAATTTCAAAAATGTTATCAGAGCGATATCATCACTTCAGTTTTGATACGGAATCTCTTTGCCTCATGCAATCTAAAAATGTTGAAGCCGGTGGTAAATCTCGATATGAAACTTTACAGAAATATCGATTAAACCCCGCACAACGTGCGGGGCCATGAAGCTAAAATTAGTCTTCAACCTTAATATTAATTTTCTTTCCTTGTTCTTTTTCACGTTTTGGAATCACAATTTCCAAGACGCCGTGTTTAGATTTCGCAGATATATTTTGCTGATCTGCTGTTTCTGGAAGTGTGAACTGCCTATAAAAGGTTCCATAGGAACGTTCAACTCGCGTGTAACCGTTGGTTTCTTCTTTCTTTTCAGTTTTTCGTTCACCTTTAACGGTCAGAACCTTATTTTCCCAAGATACTTCAATTTGATTGGGATCAACACCAGGTACATCGACGAAGACTAAAAAACGATCAGCTTCTTCTTTAATATCGACTTGTGGAATCCATGATCCTGTTTCCACCATGGATTTATCTTCAAATCCCCTTGGCATTAATCCAAAAAAATCTCTATTTAAATCATCAAATAAACGATTTGGGTTATATCTAATGAGTGCCATACGCTCCTCCTATTCAAATGTGATTGTGTCGTCACTCAATTTTAAACATCGGGTCAAACTTCTGTTTTTCAAGTACTGTCGATTGAAAAAAGATGTATATTCACTTATTTAGTTGACCCATTTACTCCAAATTGGTATAAGAGCTAACAAAGCAAAGGTTACTCACAAAAGCTGTGGATAATACTGTTTACATCCTTAGAAAATATTAAAATACCTTGAAAATATTCAATGGTTTTTTTGATTGTTCATTTTTTGATCACCCAGAGGGGGCGTTGTGTATGTGGCTACTGATTTCGGCTATCCCAGTTATAGTGCTACTTATGTTCGATCGCCATTTACCACGGACAGCGAGACTTATCTTAAGAATCTGTTGTATCCCTTTTTTAATCCTGATTGCGATTTACTCTCTGATTTTGGGCGCGGCATTGATTCTTGCTTTTATTGCTTTTGTTAAATATCAACAATTCAAAGTCAAGAAAGACATAGACGCTCATATGATCACTGCTCGTATTATTGAGCATGATGAGCGTCAGGAGTAATTGAATGTTTACAGGTATCATTCAGGACTTAGTACCCGTTACATGGGTTGAGCACAAAGGCAATGCAGTTCGATTTAGCTTGACCCTATCAATTAGCTCCCTAACAAATTTACACTTGGGCGCAAGCCTAGCGGTTGACGGCGTCTGTCTAACGGTAGCTCATATCGAGGGCAATGAAGTCTTCTTTGATGTCATGGCTGAAACCCTTAGCATCACGACTCTTAAAACCATCCAAGTAGGTCAATATCGAAATATCGAGCGATCTCTAAGCTTTGGTTCCGAAATTGGTGGGCATATTTTATCAGGGCATGTCATTGGGGAAGCAACGATTTCTCATATCGAAAAAGGTTCAAACGAATTACAAATCAATACCTTCCAATGTAACCCTAACTGGATGAAATATATCTTAACAAAAGGCTTTATCGCGCTCGACGGGGCTAGCCTCACGATTGTCGATCCTAGCCCACACGGCACATTTAAAATTCATTTTATCCCTGAAACCATAAAAAGAACCACCTTAGGCCAAAAGATAGTCGGGAGTCAGGTCAATCTTGAAATTGACCCCCAAACTCAAGCTATTGTCGACACGGTTGAAAAAGTGCTTGCCGAAAGGCAAGCTTAAACTTTCCCATTATCGATTTTAGCCTTTAAATTTTTAAGCTCTTTTTTAACATTTTCAGGAATACTTTGTTCTTCAGCGCCCGCAAACGCAAATTTCACGTATTCCTCATATGCACTGTAACATTTCTTCGCAAATGGATTATTAGGGTACTCTAAAATGCATTCTTTTAAATACCAATCTGCTAATGAAAAATCAAAATTATAACTCAAAGTTCGATCACAGACGGCTAGCCAATATAGAACGACTGGAATTTGTGATTGTGGCGGATTATCGTTGAGAAAATCATGCAAAGAACCTCTCAACATTAAATAGAATATCTTCTCTTTTTCATCTGCCAACATCGGGACAGGCTGATTTTCAATCGCGACGTAATGTTTGCTCATGTACTGATCCAGCTGATTGTAGTCAATATCATCCTTATCAATACCAGATTCTTTAATATATTCTTTAAGCCCAGCCATCCATTGACTCAAATCTTGGCGCACAGTCGGCGGTAAAGGGTGCTTTTCATACCAATATGTTAATTTGTCATAGGCCTTTTCCGGATCTTTCAAAAGCTGTGCATGAATCATTAATATTCGCTCAAGTGCTATCCGAATATTTTCTTCATCCCGAACTAGATTAGCCTTCGGGATAAATAATTCATAAAATTGGCTGGCTCTAGCATAATCTCGAGTTAAATATAAAAATTCAGCATAAGCAAAATCACTTGGAAAACGATCCCGGTGAATATTTGAAAACAGATGTTTGCTTCTTTTATCTTGAATATGACAGCTTGAACAGACCCCCGCAACGCCAACCAATTTTTGCCGAGCATATCCTTTCAAATCTTTATCAAAAGCCGTACGCGCTCCTTCAAGTTGATCTTCTAAAACTAAACTTGAAACATGAAAGGTAATTGGGCTATTTTTAAAATGAGGCTCAGCTTTTTCAAATAAGCGTTCCAAACTATTGATGGACTGCTTAATAGTTTCTTCATTTTCAGGCGCATTAAATTTTTCTGGATCAAACACCAACGGTAAAAACGATTCATAGGTTTGAGCAATCGCCTGCATCGTCGATTGCAATTGTGGGTCTGAAGTCTTTTTTTGCTGAGCTGCAAAATTAACGGGGCTTAGAGCGAATAAAGTCGCACCCAAGAATAAACTGGATACCCATGCAGGATTCGCATTCTTTAACATAATCGGTTCCTATCCGGTATAATTAGTTTGCACTTTAACGAAGCAATATTTTTTTCGCAAGATAAATAACCTTATTAGGGCCTTATGATGAAAGGATATCAACACATTTTATGTGGTATCGATCTCAGCACACACAGTAAAGCAACTATCCAAAAAGCAATAGCGCTCTCAAGTACGTTTAAAGCGGAACTTGATATCCTACATGTTGTTGAGCCCCCTCTCTTTTATTTATCAGGTTTTGAAATCACGGAAAATGCTTTACGAGAAATGAAAGCAGGGGCGGAACACAGTCTTAAAGAATTTGCATCAACGTACAAAATTCCCTCCAAAAATTGTCATCTTGCACTAGGCTCAGCTAAAACCCATATCCTCGGAACTGCAATCAATCTCAAATGCGATTTATTATTATTGGGGAGTCACGGTGCGGGTACAAATATTGTCAATCTAATTGGTAGCACCGCCAATGCGGTATTAAGCTCTGCACAATGTGATGTATTGATAGTTCAAGTTAATCCATTGGCTGCGATACCCGATCCGAATGAACCAATGCCCCCACAATCATATGTTCGCTTTTCGAACGAACTGGACTGGCTTTCCAAACAAGTCCCCAAAGAGACTATTCGCAAGCAGTACGGTATTCCCGAGCCTAAACCAGGGCAGGCTGAAACAAAAGGGTTTGGGCAAGATATCCACCGCGGCCCCAGGCTTGAAAAACGTCCCTTAAATGCACCATACGGACCTAGGAAGGATCAAAAAGATGAGGAACAATAAGAAAATTTATTCAACTGTCAGCGTTTCCTCAAATTCGAACTTAAACTCCGATTCACGCTTAGGGAGAGGATATTTTTCAGGATTGAGGTAGTTTAGAAGATATCTATTAAAATTATGATTAAATATATGATCAGGAAATACAATCTGATTACTATAAACGGTTCCCATGGGGACGCGACGACCTGTGATTAATTCCCCCTTTTCAAAGTACTTATCAAAAGAATATTGCTCACCTCCGAACTCAAAAAAAGTTGAATTCGAGATGTCATCCATGACATTCAATCGAACAAATAATTGCTTATCTGAACTACTTCGTTCAATCTTAAATAAAGGCTTTCCGTAAAGTCGAGCCTGATTTAACGTTTGATAGGTTTCTTCACAATGATCTGTACAAGTAAATAGCATTTTCCAGAAAGGTTTAATACTTTCATCAATGCTGAGAAAACGAATCCGCATATCAATCAAAAATTGATATAAATGCTTAGGTTGATAATAATATTGTCCTTTCTCAGAATTCATGTTTAATTGAGATAAACCATTATGCATCACAAACGTAATCTCAGGATTGTGATCAATGATCATACCAAGCAATCTATCTAAATGCTTTAATCCAAATAACATTTCTGGTGTGAATTCATCCGATTGAGACCAATAATGATGTTCTAAATAAGATAATAAATTCAAACATAAAAACGTGACCTTTGGCTTCTTGTCCTTCATCATATCGAGCAATTTTAGTACCGAAGCATGCTCATGATAAGCCATGAAGACAAAAGGTTTGGGACCAAAGGATTGAAGACCTGCTTTAAAAATATCCCATGCTACTTGAGCATTGAGCTTAGCCCGCTTTAGGTAAAATTTCAGTACATGTGCTCTCAGACTGGCTCGCCATGAGGATAATCGATTTAAATGCTGGCCCACATAGCGGCCTAGATTTAAATATCGATTCAATTGCTTAGGATAAGCCGATTCACTTTTAGACCAAACATCTTGCGTAAAACAATGAATTTGATCACTCTGCGAAATGGGCGCATTAATAACACCCCATACTGCACTTGAAAACCCTTCCTCTGCTAGCTTGTTCCAAATCATCTGGAAATGCTCTGGCATCTCATCTCTATTTTTCGCCTGGTGTTCCTTTGAAGAAACACCCGCATGAATAGAAGCCCATTGTACCCAAGGCTCTAAATAACCACTATTGTATCTATCAGATGTTTTGTAAAGTGAACGGTTATAATTCAGAACTTTTTCAAGATGAGGTAGTGCATGCATCTTAATCGCTAAGCGTAAAAACTCATCATTAAATTCATTCAACTCTAGAATAAAAATTGGATTCGACATTACCAAGATTCCATATGACTGTCAGGATAAACGGAGTTTTTTAAATGCTCAAACGTATTAATGACCTGCTCATCAACGCCCCAAGGTGGGTTGATAATCACCACGCCACTACCATATATACCCTTCACAGCTGAATTTTCGGGGGTGTTGCCTGCACCCACTTCGCAATCCTCATGTACTTGATGTACACTCCGGTTGCTCGGGGGCTTGGCGCCTACCCGAAAAATCATCTGTTGTGGGCATTTACCTTTCACAGCTGAATTTTCGGGAGCGTTGGCTTTAAAGGGCGTCCACTCAAAACGCCAAACCTTTGTAGCAGGGCCATGTTTGAGGATATCAATCAATTGAAGATGATAATCCATGTTATGTAATAGCGGATACCAAATCAAAAAAATACCATTTGCAAACTTTTGAAGTAAACGGTTTACTGCTTCAGCAATGAGTTGATATTCAATTTTAACTTCATAACTCGGATCGATGAAGACCAGCCCTCTTTTTTCTTTAAAAGGAATTAATCCGTTCATCGCTTCATAAGCATCCCGTCCATGCACATGAAGTTGGTTTGATTTCCCAAAATATTGTTTGAGTACTGAAAGCGCAGTGGGATGCTTTTCTATCAAATGCGCAGCATCTTGCTGTCTTAAAAACTGCTGAATAATGAACGGGGATCCAGGGTAATGGTGCGGTGGTAAAGTTTGAATGATCTGAATAAGTGATTGAACAAGTTCCGAAGGCGAGTGATCACTCAAAATGTAACCGATCCCCTTCAAATATTCCTTTAACTTTTGACTTTCGTCGCTATGCAAGTCATAAAGCCCTTCCCCAGAAAAAGCATCTAAAACACAAAAAGGGGTTTCTTTTTTTCGTAACGCTTGTAAGACAGCGATTAAAACCAAATGCTTGTGAATATCTGAAAAATGACCCGCATGATAACGATGAACATAACTTAATGACACGTTGCAACCACTGGATGTAAACTTTGATTTAACATAATGCCGCCCATGAGAGTGATAATACATCCCAACCAGACTCTCAAGGCGTATTTTTCAAGCCAATGTTGAATATTGTAAGCTGAGAATCCAACCACCACCATACTGGGCAGTGTACCCAGTCCAAAGCATATCATCAAGAAGGCCCCTTGCTCAAAACGAC
Organism: Gammaproteobacteria bacterium; assembly: GCA_046348545.1. Taxonomy (GTDB): domain Bacteria; phylum Pseudomonadota; class Gammaproteobacteria; order Berkiellales; family Berkiellaceae; genus JAXMEB01. The sequence continues at coordinate 800,776 of JAXMEB010000002.1, read as the reverse complement.
CCTCACTCAGCGCCAATGCTAGCGTGCTATAAACGAGTCCACACGGCAAGCCGCCCCAACAAATCCCTAGAAGGTAGGCCTTGAACGGATGATTAAGCGGAAACAAATGACGACGCACGATCGTTACACGCTGCCAAAGGTGCGCTCCAATGACCTCAAGGTGTCGAAGCACACGCCACCATCCCGTTAAGTAAAGCCCCATCAAGATCATCATCACAGCGGCAAAAACTCGCAAGACTTGAGAGGCCAGTAATCCATATTCACGTGTCAAGAGGAAACCCAAACAACCAACTAGCGCACCCTGAATGACGTAACATGAAATCCGACCCAAATTAATTAAGATGCTATAGAGCATTACACGTTGCGGATTTTTCGGTTCAATCGCTAGGCTAAAGCAACCGGCTAAACTACCACACATCGCCAAGCAATGGGTACTGCCTAAAAGACCAATTAAAAAAGCAGAGAGATAGTTAAATTCACTCATCTTTTTTCTCTTCAAATAAAATACGGCTGGCTTCAACCTCAAGATTATCAAATTGCTTAGATTTTATGGCCCAATAAAACGCAAAGGCCGCTATAACAATAAAGATTAAACTTAAAAGAATTAAAATATAAGTGATTTCCATTATAATCTCGTAATGATTTTATCGAGTCTGAGGGAGTTCCATACAACCAATACAGAACTCAAAGACATCCCAATAGCCGCCCAATAAGGTGTCAAAAATCCCATGGCAGCAAGGGGCAGCATCACGACATTATAAGCCATCGACCAGCATAAATTCTGCCACATCACTTGCCGGGTTCGTTTAGCGGCTTCGATTGCATGGCGAATGGTTTTTATCTCGCCTGTTAAGACAATGGCATCCGCTGAAAGTTGACTCATCTCCACGCCACTATTCATTGCAAACGAAAGATCAGCTTGTTTAAGAACGGGAGCATCATTTAATCCATCTCCCACCATGCAAACCACTTGACGATTAGCTTGTGCGCTTTTAACAATATCGAGTTTATCAACGGGTCCGAGCTCGCCCGCTGCATCTTCGATTTGAAGTGACCTAGCGACGGCATCCACGGCATGATGACGATCACCACTTAGTATTTTCAAGTGGATGTCATTCGCTTTATAGAAATCGATTTCACGCAAGATATCTAGCCTCAGCTTATCTTCTAGTATAAAGGTAGCCAATGAGCCTGATGGCCCTTCTAAGGCAATTTGATGCTGAGCGTGATCTGAGATCCTATATATTTTATAAAATTTTTCATCAATAAAGCCTTCAATCCCTTGATTCGGAATAATCTTCAATTTCATGACTTCAAGTGTTCTAGCATCTTGGCAAAACCGATATAAAGCCTGGCCAACGGGATGTTCAGAGTACTGCTCAAGGGATTTAACGATAGATCTCACAAATTCATGAACAGTAGAGGCACAATCAAATGCTTTAACAGAAAACTGTCCTTCCGTTAACGTACCCGTTTTATCAAACATAATGGTCTTTATTTTGAGCATACGGTCTAAACTATCAACTTGCTTTAGAATGAGTCCTTTTTTAAATAATGCATTTTTTGAAACAGTCATTGCCAAGGGTAATGCCAAAGACAGTGCACAGGGGCAACTGACAACCAAAATTGCCAAAAAGATTTCAAATTGTCCCCAGTAACTACCTGCGATGATAGCCAGCAATAAAATACAAATTAGAAAATGCTGCGCAATTTGATTCCCCCACAGAACCATTTTAGGCTTCGTCTCTTCAGCAGCATCAATTAAATTTAAAATTCCTTGTAATGTAGAATGAGCCGCTTCATTTTTCACTTCCACTAATAACGGCTGGTCATGATTCATGGAACCGGCTAATAGGATATCACCAGGACCTTTTAATTGCGGTACAACTTCACCGGTTAAAAAGGCAGTACTAATAGCCGATTCACCTTTAAGGATACGACTATCAATTGGCACTAAATGTCCCGCGGTAATAATGAATTGATCGCCTACTTTGACATCATTAAGCGATACAGTCATTCCTGAAGCTAAGGTGATATCGCGGATCAGACTTTTCTTAATATGGGCAATGGGATAAATCGCTTTTAACTTTGCACTGATTTCATAAAATCGGTTAAATGAGAGGAAAAATAGAAACATACAAATGGTGTCAAAATATACAACTGTGCTCCCAATCGCTAAGTGATATAAACTAACACCAAATGCCGCAATTAATGCCACACTCACAGGGACATCCATCGAAACTTGTCCTGCGGATAAAGAACGCTTCGCACCTATAAAAAATGGTTGCCCTCCAAAATACAGGATAGGCACCGTCAGTGCTAGACTGGCTAGCCCCATAAAATATGCGAATTGGTTTGAAATGTCTTGAAATTCGCCAATATAGACTGCTAGGGCGAACATCATAACTTGCATCATACCTAAAGCAGACCATCCGAATCTGAGCAAGGCTCCTTGACGCGCCCTTTCGAGTTGTTCAATCTGTTTCTCTGGTTGGTAGATACTAACCCGATACCCAAGGTAAACTATCTTAGAAAGTAGCTCACTGAGCATCACTTGATCTGCATTCCACCTCAATAAAATCCGTTGAGCCTCCAATCCTACTTGTGCCGTATTAACGTGCTCACTCAATTTTAGGACTTTCTCAATTAACCAACAACAGGCTGCACATTGAATTCCATCTACTAAAATCTGTGCCTCTTGAATACCACCTGCTAAATAGGGTTTATCAAAATCCTGAAGACGATTATCTACTTCAACTTTGAGATTCGGTTCTGTTCGAAAGCGATAGTAAGCTGAAAGTTGGTGTTCATTAACAAAAGTTGCTGCTGCTTGACACCCTGGGCAACAAGTATCTTGTTGCCTTCCCTCTACCATAACTGGAAAGCTTTTATCAAGGGGTAATGGTAAATGACAGTGGAAACAGATCATGATCACACCTCTAACATACACTTAACGTTTTTTTTGCTCCAGTGGCCATCCTGGCCCTTTCGAGCGATACATCCCTGTGCTCGAGGTCGCAAAAAAAGCATTAAGTGTATATTACTGCTGCTCTGCATCTTTATAAAACATCCCTTGCCTCTTAATATCATTCGCAAGAGGTCTATCAGGATTTTGATAGGCTAAATAAATCGTGATGAGACATCCAATCACGGAAACAAGAGGTAGTCCTACGATTAACCACATCCAGGGATGTCTGTACCAAGCTTTCATGCTATTTACCCTTTCGCTTATAGATAAAACTCGTTTTTTCTCGAACCCGTATTCTCTCATCTGATTGATCTTGAATTGTAATCCAAATTTCGTTTTTGTCTTTGGGTATTCGATCAGGTTCGACTTGAATGCGAATCGGGAGGCTCAGTAGTTCCCCTGGGCCCACGTCAATTCGTGCACGCCCAATATAAGTCAACCCTTTGAATCCCTCAATTTTAACAATATAAGTATGGTTATCTTGCGTTTTGTTCATGATTTGCAGAGAATAAATATTTTCGATATTCCCATCGACCGTTTCCCTAAAAAGCTGCGCTCGCTCTCTCAAAATATCCAATTCAAGTGGAATTCGCTCTATTAAAGCGACTAAAAGTCCTACCGCAATTCCGAACAACAATAATCCATATGCGATGCTTTTCCATCTGAAAAAATTATATTTTTTCTTTTTCAGACTGTTTTCTGTTGTATATCGAATCAGTCCTGGCGGTAACCCCACTTTATCCATGACACGGTTACACGCATCGATACAACACGCACAAGCAATGCATGCCATTTGAAGACCTTCACGAATATCAATGCCGGTAGGACACACCTGAACGCAGAGTCCACAATCAATACAATCCCCTAAATCACTGGTTGGAATTGTTTCCTTTTTTCGGGGACCACTTCGAGGACCTCTTTGCTCTCCACGTTCTGAATCATATGAAATGATCAAAGTATTACTATCAAACATGACACTTTGAAATCTTGCATAAGGACACATATATAAGCAAACTTGCTCTCGCATCCAGCCTGCGTTCATATAGGTTGCAAATGTAAAAAATGAAATCCAGAAAATCTGCCAAAAATTTAATTGAAAATTCAATAAATCAAATAACAAAATGTGAACGGGTGTAAAATAGCTGACGAATGTAAATGCCGTGATAAAGGCTATTATCAACCAGAGAGTATGTTTGGTTGTCCGTTTCCAGATTTTTTTTAAGCTTAAGGGATCGGTGTCAAGCTTCATGCGTTGGCTACGGGAACCCTCGCAATACTCCTCAATCCACATGAAAATTTTGGTCCAAACGGTCTGTGGGCAAGTATAGCCACACCATAGTCGACCCAATATCGTTGTAAAGAAGAAAAGCGCGATAGCCGCAAAGATTAATCCCCCGGTCAAGAAGATCAAATCTTGAGGCCAAAAAGTATAACCAAAAATGTAAAATTTTCGACCTGGCAAATCAAACCAAATGGCTTGTCTGCCATGCCAGGTTAACCAGGGGGCTGCAAAAAACCAACTAAGGGTGATCCAGATCGTTAAATCACGTAAACGTTGGTAGGTGCCCGTAATTAAACGGGCATGAATTTTCTTCCTTTTCTGATATAAACTTACCTGTTTAGAATGGCCTTCTACTGTATTCATTCACCCTGTTCTATAGGTTGCGAAAGGCTATACACAAATGCTGTCAACAAATGAATCTTTTCTGAGGTTAGAATATTTTCATGTGCTGGCATCTGAGCTTGCCGCCCATACCGAACCGTCATTTCGATTCGAAGCGGTGTCCCACCAAAAGTCCAAGCATTATTCTTCAAATTTGGGGCCCCAATTTGCTTATTCCCTTCAGCATCTTGACCATGACAAACCGCGCAAACACGTTGATAAGCTTGTTCACCACGCTCTGCTGCTGCTGCATCGAAGGTTTTATGGTTTAATTTTAAAACATACTGCACAACATCTTGAATGACTTTGTCAGATCCTAACACTCTCTCTTGGGGGGGCATCATCCCCTGTCTGCCAGAGGTAATAGTTGTTTTAATCTCTGCTGGCGTTCCACCATAAATCCAATGAGTATCTGTTAAATTGGGAAATCCAATCGAGCCACGACCATCAGCTCCGTGGCAGGCTGCACAATGATTTGCAAACAATCGCTGCCCCATTCTCATGGCTTGAGGATTATGAATCAGAGATTCAACAGGCTGTGATGATAACTCTTTATACAATGCTCCATATTTCTCTCTAGCCCGGTCTTGATCCGCTTTTAATTCTCCGCGACTAGTCCATTTTAAAGCGCCTTCAAAAAAACCAAACCCTGGATAAATCACCAAATAGGCAACCAAAAAAATGGCTGTTAGGTAGAACGTCCACAACCACCAACTGGGCATTGGGTTGTTATATTCACGGATCCCATCAAAATCATGATCAAGGGTCTTGCCCACATCCGTATCTTTGACCGTAAATTTTTTAGTCCACCAAAGGAGCCCCATACAAGCAACAACAGTGAACACCACGATGACAATAATATAAATATTCCAAAATTGACTCATGGTTTAGGATCCTCGAATGGCATACGAGCTAGTGCCTGATACTTTGCTTTGGCTTTCGGCCTATAAACCCAAATACAAAGCCCTATAAACATCAGCATAAAAATAAGTGTCAAAACTGCCTCTATCATGATGCCCGCCCAGGTCTTGCATGACCTAATTGTTGCAAATATTGAATTAGTGCGGCTTCTTCAGTCTTACCTTTCACCTCATTTTTCGCGCCTTTAATTTCCTCATCCGTATAAGGTACCCCGAGTTTTTTCATCGCTTTCATTTTTGAAGCTATGTTCTCGCCTGTTAAGCGGGTTGTTTTAAGCCAAGGGTAAGCCGGCATGTTAGAACCAGGAACGACATCTCTTGGATTTCTTAAATGAACTTGATGCCACTCATCAGAATAGCGTCCACCTACCCGCCCTAAATCCGGTCCAGTCCGTTTTGAACCCCATAAGAATGGATGATCGTAAACATGTTCTTCTGCAACTGAAAATTTTCCATATCGCTCTGTTTCGGCATGAAGCGGTCGCACCATTTGCGTATGGCAAACATGGCAACCTTCACGAATATAAATATCGCGCCCTTCTAATGCTAAAGCTGACCAGGGTTTTAGCGTTTCCAGAGGTTGTGTTGTTGAAGCCTGATAAAAGAGTGGCACTATTTCGGCAAGCCCTCCTAAACTCACAACCAATAGAATGAGAACGATCATCAAACCTATATTTTTTTCAACGACTTCATGCTGCATGTTGTAGTGCCTTATTGTCTGATAGCGTTTTCCAAACGTTATATGCCATAACCAACATACCCACTAGAAATACAGTGCCACCTAATAATCTGACTAGGTAAAATGGATAAGTCGCCTCAACGCTTTCAATAAAACTATAAGTTAAAGTGCCATCTTCATTAACCGCCCGCCACATTAATCCTTGCATCACACCACTGATCCACATCGCCGCGATGTAAAGCACAGTACCCAAGGTCGCCAACCAAAAATGAAGATTAATCAATTTGGTACTAAACATGGATTTTCTGTCAAACACCCTGGGTATCAGAATGTATAAAGTGCCGATTGAAATCATCGCAACCCAACCTAGGGCTCCAGAATGAACATGACCAACCGTCCAGTCCGTATCATGTGACAAGGCATTCACAGTTTTAATAGACATCACAGGACCTTCAAAGGTTGCCATGGCATAAAAAGACAAGGCGACGATTAAAAATCGTATAATGGGATCGGTTCTAAGTTTATGCCAAGCACCAGAGAGTGTTAAAACACCATTGAGCATACCACCCCACGATGGTGCAAATAATAGAATCGAGAAAACCATCCCTAAAGATTGCCCCCAATCAGGCAACGCAGAATAATGCAAATGATGCGAACCAGCCCACATGTAAATACCAATCAGAGCCCAGAAATGGATAATGGACAAGCGATAGGAGTAGACAGGACGCTCAGCTTGTATCGGAACAAAATAATACATCATCCCTAAGAAACCGGCAGTGAGGAAAAATCCTACTGCATTGTGCCCATACCACCATTGAACCATCGCATCCACTGCACCTGAATACATCGAATACGATTTGATCAAACTCACTGGCATCGCCATACTATTAACGATATGCAATATAGCGATGGTGATAATGAACGCACCATAAAACCAATTTGCGACGTAAATATGAGGCGTCTTGCGCTTTACAATCGTACCAAAATATACCAACGCATAGGATACCCAAACAACAGCAATCAGAATATCAATGGGCCACTCTAACTCAGCGTATTCTTTAGCAGAAGTAATCCCCATTGGCAAAGTAATTGCAGCAAGTAAAATTACTAACTGCCAGCCCCAAAAAGTCAGTTTGGCCAACCCAGGAAAGGCTAAAGTTGCCTGACAAGTTCGTTGAACAACATAATAGGATGAACCCATGAGGACACATCCTCCAAATGCAAAAATCACTGCATTGGTATGAAGTGGGCGCAACCTGCCATATGAGAGCCAAGGAATTCCATGGGTTAAATCTGGCCAATAAAGTTGAGCGGCTATCAAAACGCCAACAGCCATACCAACGATACCCCAGACTAGAGCCATCACTGAAAATTGTTTGATAACCTGATAATTATAATTGTCGATCGCTTTCGCTTGTGGCATATCATATCCCTGGAAAACTTTAGAACCGCAAAATCATGAAACTGGGTGTTTATAAAACACCCTTACGTTAAATAAATTGGGAAAGTAAGTCAAAAAAATTTGAACGACTTTCCAAATAAAAATCATTCTCATTTTCACAGGGTAGATAATTAGTCTTGTGCGCCTTTTTGGATCAGCAGCTCAACAATTTCAGCATGCCCCAATCGCCGCTGCGCAGCGAGAGGTGATTCGCCTTTTGCATTTTTTGCTGCCAGATCTGCACCAGACTCTATCAAGATTCGAGCAATCTCGACTTGAGACGTTAGATGCAAAGGCGTCCCTGCTGTCCCGGCGGTAAGATTACAGTTAGCGCCATGCTTAATCAATATTTTTGTGATCAGCGGATCACGATGAACCGCTTCATGAAGGGGGGACCAACCATCAGGCAAACCTGGGTATCCCTTACAACGAGCGTTAGGACTTGATCCTGTTTTTAAGCAATGATTCACTTCACCAAGTCGATTGGTTTTAATGGAATCAAATAAATTGATTTGAAGTAATTTCATTGCCATCGATACACACTCTTACATTAGCTAGCGTACTGAAATCATACTAGAAAAAAGAGCTGTACGCCTTAAAAGTAAGATGGATGGCTATATTGGGGGGACCAACGCATTGTAAATTTGCCGATACTTGCGCCACAACAGGAAAGAAGCGACAACTAACCCGCTGATAAAGCCCGCACTGAGTCCAATCGGGCCTGTATTGAGTGTAAATGAAACAAGGCATGCCACCGGTAGGGAGATAAGCCACAGAGATCCCAATCCGACCATCATGGGATAATGCGTCTGCTTTAATCCTCTTAGCACACTACTGATATAAATCCGAACCCCATCAATAGTCAATGAAATAATCGAAATCATAAAAAACCCAACTGCATAATAACTAAGCTCAGGGGTTATCCTTTCCCCCTCACTCATAAATGAGGCTACCAAAACCTCAGGGTTAAGATAGAAACACATCATACAAATAAAAATGATTGCCAAGAGATATAATGCTGCATTCAAAAAATCCTTCACTTGATGGATTTTTTGCTCGCCCATTGCACGACTCACGAGTGACGAAAGACCTTGACCCGATCCATGAAGCAACATAATCACAAGCAAACCATATTGAGAAACAATCTGAGAAGCTGCAAGCGGTGCACTACCGTAATATCCCATGATATACGTCATTAACGTCATGACTAGAAGCTCACTGCCATATTGTATTCCAATGGGATATCCTAAACTAAATAATCTTTTTAAGCCTTGCAATTCAAGATTCAAAAAATTTTTAAATAGCTCATATTTTTTAAATTTTTGATTAAAATTTAAATAAATTAATAATCCGACAGAATAAACTGTTTGAACCAAGAGCGTCGCAGCCATAACGCCCCCTAGCCCTAACTGAGGCAACCCCATTTCACCCAGAATAAATGCATATGAAAAAAACATAATAAATGGCAATCTTAAGAGAGAAGTAATTAATGTAAAATAGGGCGAGCCAATCCCAATAAAAAACTGTGAGAAGACTATCGTTAACAAAATAGGGTAAATTGCTATAGCGGAATACTTAAAATAAGAAACCGTCAGCGATACCAACCTAGCATCTTCACCGATCCATGCCAAAAAATAATGTCCATTCCATAGTAAAATACTAACTGGTAGAGAAAGCATAAGTGATAACCAACAAGCATTTCTGAAAATTAAACGTATTTGACCTAAATTTTGCTCAAACTGACTGATGAGATGACTGATCGAAATTCCAACAGCATAGAGACAGGTTGAAGCAACCAACATCAAGGTTGTATAGGTTGAGGTCGCCAGGGCGGAAGCAGCTAATTCAGCTTCCCCCATCGAAGCGACTATCATCATAGCAAAAAAATTAATCAAAACACCGATCAAATTAGTCGCACAGATAGGTGCTGAGAAGATAGTCAATTCAGAGAAAGCAAACCATTTCACAGCAGTGACCTTATTAGCGCTAATACTCGAATTCAAGAAGATGCTCGAAAAGCATCTGAACCCACTTCTCAGGCAGCTGCATGTTGGGTTTTAATTTTAATGGTTTGTCTAGAAGCGTTCTAAATACTTCAATAGTCGCTTCATCCTGAATGAACTTATTCATAAAGCTACGCTGGTACATTAAACGAATCCCTTTTCCGTCAGACACAACAGTTTGTATCAAGCGAGAGGGTTTTAACAAAATGTTTTGAAAAGCGGATAACGCTCGGATCTGTTGAGGTTTGAGGGATTCCTGATTGATTATCCATTCCTCGCAATCATGGACCAAGGCCAATGCCCAAAATTCTTTTTGTTTTCTCAGCAACGATTCACTTTGATAATCAATCAAGATAGATTTAACACTTGGTGCTATTGGAAGCATTTCTCGAATCACATCCGACAATAATGCTCGTAGCGTGCTCATGTCTAGATGAGGCGATTCACCCTCAGACAGACTACCATATACAATAAAGTGATCTTGAATATAAGCGTGAGCTTCATGAATGCGCGCCTGATTCAATTTAAAACTAAATGACTCTCCATGTCTCAAAGGAATCTGACTAAGGTCTAATAGAGCTCTGATTTTATCCACAAAAAAAGATGCGACGCTTTTTAATGATAAAGGAAAATTAAGATCAACAGACCGTTCTTGAGTCAATATAATCTTAGGTCGCCAAGCCAACGAGTAAGGGTTTTTACTTACTAACCAATGCATGGCAGCCTTGACCCAACAGACTAAAGCGTCCTGAGCCTTGGTTTGAGCCTCATATAAGCTGCCCAAATTCATGTTATAATAAATGTAATCGGAGGTCGTATATCCTCCGCCAGATAATTCATCGTACGCCTGCTCATAATATTGCCTTGACAATTCGTATTGCTCAAGCTTCTTATAAAGCCTAGCAATATTAATATTATTGACATATTTTAAGCCCAGGGAAGCATGTGGATTGCTTTTGATAGCACTCTCGATTTTCATCTCAAGCTGGTACGCTGTGTCAATTTGACCTCTGATCACATTGAATAATGCAAAGATATTAAGCTGATATAGATTAAATTCATCTAGGATGGACATGTCTTGATGAACACCACAAGCTTCAAAGCACTTTCCGGCTATATCAGCATGCCTTGATAAAGTCGCTGAATACGCTTTGATATATTGAATATACTGAACAGATCGCTCTTCCAAATGATTAAACTCGGGATAATCTTGTAACGCAACCGCCTCATACTGATGCGCATGAAATCGAATCAATTGTAAATGCATGAGGATGTGTTCATAAGAGGTCTTGGGTAATTCTTTTTGAATCAGAACATGCGCCAACAAATTCGTTGCAATGTCATAAGCGCCTAGTTTCAAAATCGACCAAGCGTAGCGTATACTATCGTCCACCAATTTAGGTGACTCAGGGTGATCGTCATTTGAAGTTTCTTTAAATGAATACCCTTTTCCGCTCAAAACAGAAAAACGATTTTTTTTCAAAACATGAGCTATATTCTCAGTAGCGCACTTCCGATTAATCTCATTTTCTTTAATATGAGTTAAAAGAAGATTATCTTTATCTGAGAAATATTTGAGGCATGATTCATTAATAGGACTTTGTGCAATCACGCAAAGATTTACATTTAATGGACGTATCTCATCGGCAAGGATCAATAAGGAATACAAATTATCTGAGGTTAACGTTTTATCATTCAAATAAAGATCGATATAAATCTGTTCGATCTGATTCGCTCGAAAATATTGATTTAAAATCTGAATTAAGGCCTGAGCGCGAACGGCTGTCATATTGCCAAACGCTTCTAGATTGATCCAATCATTGGCCGTTTTGACTTCAAAATAGTCTTCAAATACTGAACTTTTTAGATCACGATACAGGTCATCTGAAAGTTGCTGCCCTATGTCTAAGATCATTTGAAATGGCAATAACAATCTACTATTTAAATGAGAAATGACCCGCATACAGCACCTGCAAAATAGTAAAATGCCCACATATACCCTTCACAGCTGAATTTTCGGGGTTGTTGCCATCGCCCATTTCGCAATCCTCATGTACTTTGTGTACACTCCGGTTGCTCAAGGGCTCGGCGCCTACCCGAAAAATCATCTGTTGTGGGTATACTACCCTGTGGGCAAATAAGATTAGTCTTGAGTTCCAACTGTGCTTGATGCAGCTGTACAACAACATGAAGTGCAGCAGCAAGAACAAGAGTCAAGAGAAGGATCACTAATAATCATGTCGTCAAATATAATTTCGACATCCAATGATGTTTCTTTATTGTCTGTAACATTGCTTTCTAGTTCCATAGCTCACTCTCCATAGTTAAGGAAAAGGTATCTTTTCTGTATATGCATTTTCTCGATTTATCCCAACCGCTTGGGAATAGGCATTCACTAAATTAAGAGGCTGCTCTAATGCCATGTGGACAAAGAAATCAGGACTCACAATTTTAGAAAAGTGTAAATTAAGTGCTCGCTCAAAATGATGGTAATAAAATATATTACTGGAAATGTCTGCCAATTCAGACACAACCGAATCGAAGGTATAGGTCTTAAGTTTAGTCACTTGATGATAATTTGAAACAGTGTACTGTCTAGAGGCGCCATCTTGCACAAAAGGAATAATATCTCGAATGCCTGCATGATTGCATTTTTGAAAGCTTAAGTGATATCCCGTCCCAGCACGATCTTCTAGGCCTCTCGAATTTTCAGCATTGTATTGAAACAAATAGCATTGCCAAAGCTCTTCAAAAGAACCATTCAGCGAATCCTCAAGCGTTAAACCAGCACTGGACCCTACTGAATACTGGACTAAATCTTGTCGACATTTAGAAAAATAAAATATGATCGTACTATATCCTGGCAGATTCACACCATTTTCGAAAACAAATAGTTCGCCATTTCTAAGGAGTTTCTCAACAAGCGGCTTATAGGGCGTAATGACTTGTAAGACTTCCGGAGCAATTGCAAATCGATATTGCTTTGAAATCCAACTTCCCAATAGTGCTTGTCGTTCCAAAAATTCCATCAACGAATTATTCAATGATTTCTGTTTAGTAACATGAGTTGCGCAGGCACAGCTGTCATTAAAATTATAAAAAGGACCATCTAACTTTTCGCCATTCAAGCTAATCGCGTTGTAAAGATACTCCTGACTTTCATCATTCATCAAACTATTTACTGTTGTAAAACAAAATGAATGTTCGAGCGGATCTTGATCAGTATATTTGACTTGGTCAATACACTTTAATAGCTGGCTTTTGAGTGAATCAGACGATATATCTTTAAGCAATCGTTTTGAGGTAACGGGTACAGAGGTAAAAAAATGGTTCCGCTCAAAGTACTCCCCAAATGCTTTTCGAGGAAGATCTAATCCCAACCCCGTTCCGCCACCATAGCTCATCACGCCATCTACACCAATGGTCCTCGGAGCTGATAATAAGTTATTGGCAAATAACTTTATTCGTGTCGGATAGTGCATCGAGGCATGGTAAGTATTGCAAATCGGAAAATGGTTCGAATAGTTATAATAAAGCGTAAACATCAAATGTCCTTATAACCGAATAACTGCATAGTTATCGGTAAAAACACCCCAGGATCTAAATTCAGCGCTTGAAGCATTTCATGATCACCAAAAGAAGACCAAGCCGTCGTTCTTAATCCTTGTCTTTGGGAAACAAGGGTTGCTTGCTGATACATGGCGCCGCATTCCATCACAGCATGTCGATAGCCTCGATATCGATATTTGAATATTGACTTGCCAAGATGCGCAACATACAAAATGCAAAAGCACGGCGCATTTTCGATCTTGATCATCCCGTGTAAAAGTTTATTAAAAAAATGCTCGTAGGTAATTGATTGTATAATTTGTAGTTTTTGTTTGATAGGTCTAAAATGATAGCAGCCTGACTCAACATCTTCCTCCAGCCGCTCATTGAATAAAAATACTAAGGGCTCAACTGGATACAATCCACCAGCGGATGGGTATGGACGTCTTCCTGTTTTATCAGGGGAAAAGGCATGAATTAAAAATTTTGAAACGTCAGAAAACGAAATAGACCGAGGTTCAAAAGCATTCACAGAAGCAAGCCGCTCAAAGTCAGCTGCCCCTTCGGCTGTACATTCAAGGTCACCCTGATGAAACGGTAAAATGTCACATTCCGTAAATTGTACACGCTCAATCATTTCATTTTCAGTATTAGTGACAGAAACCAAGCCAATATCTAAAAGTGTGATGGCTTCTTTTGCATGTGTTTTTAAAATGCTTTCATATACTTTTGAGTCAATGCCACTTTCCACATCACCGGTTATAAAATGAGTTCGCTGAAAAACGTTCATAAAGAAGCCATTTTAAGCTGAGATTTTTTTGAAAAATCAAGATTCATGTCAAACTCTGAATAAGGTGAATGGATGGCAACCTCTCGGTTCACTGAAAAGTTCGTTAAATCAATATGCCAAAACCAGTTGATATCATCTAATGTCGTAGGTAATTTCCAAAAATTAGTAAACTGTGAAAGAAATTTATGTAAACTATAAGCAATATAGCCTCTTTGACATTGTGTCACTTCTGGCTCTGGAAATTGATCAACCGTATCCTTCATGATTTTACGGTAAAAGAGTAACCAGTTATTTTTTGTAATAGATAAATCATTGTGGACGCAAGCTAAGAGGTTGTTTAAATTGGAAAAGTGGCTAGGTAAACCACTGTCTTTATAATATAAATTATCAATTATCAGAATTTTATGAATAATCCCTGCTGTGACAAAATATACATTGTCAGGTAAATCTTTATACAGTGTTTTAAAATCACTGTGCGAGTAGTTGTTTCGATAAAATACGACTAAAGACTTAGAATCAAAGCTATTAAACTGAGCATCAACAATCTCTACATCGTATTCTTTCTGAAGCGCATCCTGGACAAAACTGCCAACCAAGCCATCATCTGAACTAATATATATTTTGTCCAATTTTCGCGCTGAACGGGTCTGTAAAATATTGAGTTTGTCGATCAAAACTCTTTTGAGTTCTTCGACATTAATGTGATTACTCTCAGCTAAAACAGCTAACTGCTGCTCACTGATTTCAAGCTTATTTTGGTTCTTGATATGCTTTAGAATGGAGACTAGCTTTTCATTACTGATTTTGGCGCCTATGCCATAATTACCTAGATACATCGAATCACCAGCTTTTATGAGCTGATAATTATCTACTATGTACATCATCACTTCCTTATTTTTCGATATCAATAAAAATGCCGCAATGTTGAACCCAACAGCGGCATTTTTATTTCAAGCGTTACGCTTCTTCCGTAACTGCTCCAGAAGTTGCTGCAGTGCAGCAGCATGAGGTGCTGCAACAGCAGCACGCATCTAAAGCAGGATCACTAGCAACTTTATCTTCAAATAGCACCTCAACTTCAAGTGAGCTATCTTCCTTTAACGATTCAATATCCATTTGATTCTCCCTTTTCCGTGTTCCCTACAATACTAGTTATACTGGAAAAGCGTAGTTCACACCAAGATTCACATTAACATCGCCATTAGAGGTACGGTTATGCGCTGGAAACTGATAAGCCACATTGAGTTTGATCGCAACGTTTTCAGCCACATTTTTCATCACGAAGGCTTCAATTAATGGATCGATTCGGCTACGACCATCTAATGTACTGCTGCGCTGTGTACCTTGCTCATTACCTTCATAGAAAGTACCTTTATTGAGGTTTTCAATCACAGCTCCAAGCCCCATGCCTCCTGAAAAATCACGAATATCACCCCAAACTTTGTCTACAGAGAATGATAATCTGACAGGAGAAAAATGCAGCCTGGTATTAGAGGTCCCATGCGTTTGATCTTCCTTATCGTACATGTCATACCGGGTATTCAATAACCAACATCCCGTGTACAGAGAAGCACCAATGTAACCACCCCAGAAATCATTTGGATAATGAGCGGATGGATCGAACGCAAAACCACCTGCATGGGTATCTGTAATAGATTCTGGAGGTACTACGCTGCTCTTATAGAATGCATGGGAAAATGTGAAACCAGCTTCGAGTAGAAGAAGTTTGCCGTCTCCGCCTGCTAAGGCAGAGCTTGACAACAGTGCGGCGAGTAGTGGCAAATAACGCTTCTTGATCATATTTAAAATCCTTTTGAGAAAAACTTGAGCGCAAATCAAACGCTGCTATGGAGAAATTACATACTAATCGAAAACTACACTTCTAACTTGTATGCGCCGCCTACCGATTAACTGAATTCGAGAGAACTCGCATATCGAAGACATTTTAATCAGTAATAATAGAGGTGTCTAGTATCGTGGTATTAAACCTTTTAACTGGAAGGTGATAATTATAACTAAATTGTTTAGTAACCTAGAGTGTTGAAATAAGACAACCAGCCGAATTTCTATGGCTTACTTTATATTCAAGATACACTCTCTTATCTGCGAAAAAATTATACCCTAAAACACCATCAACTTTAGGAACAGCGAATTCATAAAGGTAGAATGTTATTTTACTGGGTTGGGTTTCTTTACTAATCTGAAAATCACCTGTCACACTAATGTTACTTGACTCGATATCTAGAAATGAAGGTCTTATAAAGGACCCGGTGGCACCGGTATCTAAAAGAAACCACCCATTTTTGCCGAAAAAAGTTGCCTGTATCACAAAACCAGATTTATCCATTCTGCGTTGACAACTGACCCATTGCATTGACTTATAAGGCTCAGGAAAATAATTTCGATGTAAAACAACCAATTTTTCGCTTGGATAGTCAATAATCAAGCGTTTGTTTTTAAAGATATCCAATCCAAAAACACCATCCAACCAAGAGGTATCGGTTGGTACAGTGGTCGATGAATTAGACTCATTGGGATTAAAGCGCACCCCCCACGGTTTATACAAATTGCCTACGATGTTATTAGTCGCATATTGATCTAAACGAATTTGTCTCAGTCTGAATTCAGGATTTTTATATTGTCGGCCCGCCGCATCAGTTGAATGCCGGTATCGTCCCGTTAAATGAACCCCTCGAACACGATCTAAAACAGTTTGCTTTAAAATAATTGGCATTCGCGCACCTGAATCGAAGCTGAGTCGAACCTGATCTTCTTCGATGTAGGCATCGGTCATGGGGGTACGAGTGGACAGATCGATTGATATGGTCGTCAACTCATCGGCATATGCGGCGGCACTAAAAATACAAAAGACCATGAAAAGTAGGTAATGCATATTATGTAAGGGCTCTAAGAGAATTTCGGGTGGAGACCTGGGACTTTGAGCAACTTTCAAATTATCAAAGTATCACAAAAAATGATTTTAGAAACTATCCTCTTAAACTGAACTCTTATCTTATCATTCACTATAAAAGTTTATGTAGATCTACTGTTCATAAAAGCAGCACAACTCAGGTAGACAGGAATCCCAATTATCCAAAAATTTTTT
The DNA here is from genome assembly GCA_046348545.1 of Gammaproteobacteria bacterium. Classification (GTDB taxonomy): domain Bacteria; phylum Pseudomonadota; class Gammaproteobacteria; order Berkiellales; family Berkiellaceae; genus JAXMEB01. Next base: position 783,657 of record JAXMEB010000002.1, on the reverse strand, counting down.
TAATGATAAGCTCAGTTCGGGGTTTTTTGGGATATATCCTCATCCCGCACAGCGGTCATCACACGAAGTGTGTAGCGTCTGATGCGGGATCCAGAATTTTATCAAATCTCAGCTTATAATTTGATTGCTGATATTTTTAAAGGCTGAATCGCATAAGCGGCCAAGGCCCATACTAAATGAGTCATTGCATTAAAAATAGAACGATGTTTGGTGTGCCAAACTTGGTAATGATGCTTCAAATGCTCAATGACTGTTCCGATCAGATTGCATAGATAAGCGACAACTTGGACCACGTTTAGGTTTTGATGGCCCAGCCAGAAATAAATGTGTTGTGCAGTTTTCTAACTTCTTGCAAAAGTCCTCAATTTCGCAAAAAATATGCACTAGCTGATGCACTTCCAGCATGCTGAAATCCTTTTTGATCTAAGAAAATCAGTATCTTACGTGTATCAGCGGTAACATCTCAATAAGTCCGGGTAATGCGTGTAACTAAAACAAAAATTTGTTATTCTATGCAGCATGAAGTTATCCCCCCCCATACCAGGCTTGAACTCCGAATTTGCAAAACAAGATCTGCAAATCCAGAATGACTTGCTGCGTGATTTGATTCAAAAACAAGCCGAGACAATACAACAGCAAGCAAATCAAATTGATCAATTGCATCATGTTATTCAAAAGCAAGCTGTAGAAATTGAAGAATTAAAAACAGAGATCCGACGGCTTAAACAACTTAAGACAAAGCCAAAGATTCGACCCAGCAAGATGAACAAAGACGATGACAATACTAACAATAGCAATGGAGGCAAACGCGCTGGTTCTGAAAAGCGCAGTAAACGAGGCGCTGTTGTTATTCATCACACAGAGGTTATTAAAGTAGAAGGTGTGCCTAAAGGTTCAAAATTTAAAGGGTACCAAGAATATCTTGTGCAAGGCTTGGAAATAGTAGTTGAAAATCGATTATTTAAACTGGAACGATGGCAATTACCTGATGGAAGCTATCAGGTAGCGCCTCTGCCAGAGGCTATTAGAGGACATCACTTTTCGGCGACGCTTCGAGCTTATATCTTGCACCAACATCATCATCAAGGTGTAACACAACCGCTATTATTGGCTCAATTGCGTGAGTGGGGCATTGAAGTATCAAGTGGTCAGTTAAACCGCATATTAACGGAAAACAAAGAAATATTTCATTCAGAGAAGAAAGAAATTCTCTCTACTGGATTAGCTGTGTCAGCTTATATTCAAACAGATGACACAGGTGCCCGACATGATGGAAAAAATGGTTATTGCACGCATATAGGCAATGAACTATTTGCGTGGTTTGAAAGCACAGGAAGCAAAAGCCGGATTAATTTTTTAAATCTTCTCAAACAAGAGCATGCAGGCTATATCATTAACGAACATGCGTTAGCTTACATGGAAAAATACAAACTTGCGCCTCAATATAGAAGAAAATTAGACAAAGGGATAAAAATGTTTGGGTCAGAGTCTGCTTGGATTGAGCACATGAGCAGCCTGGGGATTTTGAGCAAACATAATCAACGAATTGCGACAGAGGGCGCGCTCATTGGTTCACTTTTACATCATGGGTTTCGTATGGATTTGGCTATTCTAAGCGACGATGCGGGTCAATTTAATATTTTTCAGCATGCTTTATGTTGGATACATGCGGAACGAAAAATCAATGAGCTGATCCCTAGCAATGATATTCAGTCGCAAGCAGTTCAAGGTGCGAGAGAAAGGTTTTGGGCTATTTATAAAGACTTAAAAGTGTACAAGCAAAGCCCAACAGCAGAGGCAAAAAAACAAATTGAGCAACAATTTGATGCATTCGTTCAGAAGAAGACGGATTATACCACGCTCAATTTAGTCTTAAAACGAATGAAGCTTAATAGGAAAGAGCTATTATTGGTGCTTGAGCATCCGAAAATACCGCTGCATAACAACTTAAGTGAGAATGATATCAGGGAGTATGTGAAAAAACGCAAAATAAGCGGAAGCACTCGCAGCGATGAAGGACGCAGATGCCGAGATACATTCACAAGCTTGAAGAAAACATGTAAAAAACTCGGTCTAGGATTTTGGGATTATTTAACAGATAGGTTATCTAGACAAAATATCATTCCTCCTCTAGGTATTTTAATAGCGCAGAAAGCGGCAATTCCTACCTAGTAAGTTGGTGTAATTGCCCGGACTTATTGAGATGTTACTATCAGCGCTTTCTTTAAAGCGTCGCGTGAATACTAGATTCCGCATCACACGCTGCGCACTTCGTGCGCTTATTGCTGTGCGGAATGACGTCATTACAAAGCAACCCTGCCTTCAAAAACTCCGAACTGAGGTTAATGATAGAGTCAAAAGGAATATTGGTGTTGTCTTTGCTTTGTGCGGAGGCTTAATCTTTTTATTCTTTCGTGGGGCACCTTTACACATGGACCATCCTCTGTCGGTTCAAGTATCGGCTTACTGATGACCTTGATAGCAACTCCAATTCTTGGATTAATCGAATATTTAGTAGGCTCGTCATGCGGATTTTTAATCTTTGCGTGAATGGGGCGACGAAAACTCAACTCGTCAAAAGGTATTTTGTCGTCCTTATGCGTTATCGTTTTTTTAAGTTTATCTATCGGTCCATTTTATGAATATCTACATACTAATTCTATAATCCATCAGATAGAAAAAATGAACAGAACAGAACTGATACAAGCCACTGAAGAATATCGGAATGAATCACTGACAGAAAAGCCTTTTATCTATTCTGCGATTGTAATGCATCCCTATGCTGATTCTGACATATTTCATCGGCTCGTGCTGCTTCAAGACCCGAGTTTAACAATGGATATGTGGTCCATTACAGGCCTAATGGGAAAAAATACTCGTGGTTTCGCGGTTATGCGCTGAATAGCGCAGAATCATCAGACTCGAACAGCCCCCCTTGACCTGTTAGCACAAACTAATAATTATTATATTTTAAAAGATGTTTCTGGAAATCCAAACACATCGATTGAAACACTTTATAAGATTCACAAGCAGGATCCTGATGTCTATCTTTCGTTTCTTTGGAATGTCAAGACACCTGCAGATATTTTGATTGATATTTCCAATTCACTACCGGATTATCTTTATAGTGCCCATTCTTATGAAAAATTATTAACTCATCCAAATATGCCTTTTGAACAGGGTCAAAAACTGAGAAAACCTAAATACTAAACGTTTTATAGCATGTATCAACACCATCTTAAGTCAGTTTAACAGCATATGACAATGATGCTATAGTTTTTTTTTAAATTCAAGGAGGAAAATCGTCATGAAAAGGATACTGTTTTCGTTTTTTCTGCTAATAAGCATTGTTTTTAATGTTCATGCTGCAGAAAGTAAAGACAAAGTACTGGTTATCATGTCAAATGCAGATACTTTGGAATTAAAAGATAAAAAATCAGTTGAGGTTGGATTTTTCCTGAACGAATTTGCGGTCCCCGTGCAAGCCATTATGGATGCAGGTTATGACATCGTCATTGCCACTCCTCAAGGTAAAAGACCTAATATGGATAAAAGCTCTAAAGACCCTGCTTTTTTCGAAAATGATAAAAAGAAAATGGATGAGGCGCTTCAATTTGCAAACAACGTGCTTAATAAACAAAATATACGTAAATTGAGCACAGTTGCCAATGAAAATCTCGGCGAATATGCTGGAGTTTTTGTGCCTGGCGGTCATGCACCTATGGCAGATCTCATGATCGATGCTAATGTTGGCAAAATCCTAACTTATTTTCATGAAAATGAAAAACCCACAGCGATGATTTGTCATGGTCCTATTGCTGTGCTTTCCACATTAAAAGATCCACAAACTTTTCGTAACAAACTGGCGGAAAATGATGAAGACGCAGCAGAAGACTTAGCTGAGGATTGGATTTATGAGAATTATAAAATGACTATCTTTTCTACCAAGGAAGAAGAAGAGGCTGAAAAAAATAAATTAAATGGTGAAGTTTTATTTTATCCAGAAAAAGCTTTAGAGGTCGCTGGCGCCAATGTTAAGAACGAAGACCCTAAAGAAAATAATGTAATCGAAGATAAAGAGTTAATTACAGGACAAAACCCGGCTTCTGATGCTGATTTAGCAAAAGCCTTTATTAAAGCAATGGATAAAAAAGCTAAACAATAAACATACCACCAAAGGTCACCCTAGTCTCGTATTGAGGTTAGGGTGAGAATCTACATTGAAAACGCTATTCACAAAATAAAGCCAGTGCGTTTGAAATTCCAAATCACGAGATTCCTGATTTTTGCGCATAAATATCAATAGATTCATAACAAGGCAAATTTTATAAATATATGAAAATGTTTCTAGATGCAGCTACATTGAGAAGGCGTCTGCATCTCGGTATTCTGGGGATATGAAGAAATCATATATAAACTTAATGCGGCTATTGTACCTCCTTGTGCTCCTAAAAGACCCAAAATCAGGGTGTTCGCTCGCGTTGAATCTAAGTAAGAAGCGGCGAGCCCCCAAGATAAACCACCCAACATAGCGCCTGAAATGATAGCACTTGCTAATCCAATTTCGCTGCCACCGGCTATCGAAATAACATCGATACGGGTTAATTCACGCATTTAAATCTCCTAATCAAGGGAAACTTGCGACAATACAGCAGTCTCCGAACTATTGTCAATACTGGTTATCTTTCTCAAACTGAGTCCCTCCTTTTTCATCATCTATCAAAAATCCGCCCACCTGGGCTTTCCAAAGCGCTACATAGACTCCATTTTTAACGATCAATTCTTCATGCGTACCATCTTCTATAATTATACCTTTATCAAACGTCAGTATGTGATCGATATATAAACGCGTTGAAAGTCAATGCTAAATCCTCTAAGATCAATTTATTGATCATCAACTTTCAGCTTGTAAGTATAGATTAGAGCTCATATGACTATTATTGACGCACACCTACATCTCAACGGCTCTGTAAGCCTGAGGTTTCTAAAAGAAACCTCCGAGAAAAATAACTGTATAGAGTTTTACAATAAATTTATATTGGAAACTAATCCGTGGAATAAATTTGCGTGGGTACATCAGATTATCCAAACCATAGAAGACATCGCTAGAGCAACTATTGATGTTGCTGAAGGATCAAATGCCGATATCCTTGAAATTCGGACTACACCAAAAAAAATAGGCGCCAATAGCGAAACTGATTATATTCAGTCCTTTAGAGATGGATTACTAGCATCGAACAATTTGTATCCCCAGAAAAAAGTTCGCGGCCTATTAAGTATTGATAGGACACGTCATACTTTAGCCGATGCCAAGAGGATCATTGATGCAGCCAGTCAAGAAAAAAAATTAACTGGAATGATAGTAGGCATAGATCTAAGCGGAAATTACTTGGGTGACCGTAAATTAACTGGGAATGATCTCTATGAATCAGTAAAATATGCGCTGAGTAAAGATATTGGCGCTTCATTTCATGTAGGTGAGATAGATTCTGATATTGAAAAATATGACTTTGACCTGATTTTGAAAGCAATTAGTGAATATGAAGGTGATATTCGTGGCAAAGTCCGCTTAGGGCATGCAATCTATCGCTCGGAAGATCAAAATGCAACAATTCGACGCCTCAAGATCCCTATAGAAATATGCCCTTCTTGTCATGAACAATTAGATTGGTGGAAACAATCCGAAATTCATCCGATTTTAAATCTTTATCAGAAGCGTACACAAGTGCTTGTTGGTACGGACGACAGCCTTATCTTTAACTGTACCGCAAAAGAAGAAGAGAAAAAGCTTAATAATATATTTATTAAGGACCAATATTCAGAATTACCTGAAGACGAGCAAGATGAGATAATTTCAAGAAAAAGAGAGCGCTACCTATTTTTTTAAAATTTTTTTGTTTACGATAACAGAAAACGTTAGAAAACGACTTATGATCTAGAGCATATACCATCCCATCGATTACCTCTGTGTGAGTGATAGATTTTTTCGACGTCCAATTTATTTCCATAATTGTGCTGCCGCTATCGCAAGTCCTTTAGCGACACTGCCGTAGATATCGCCTACAATCAATTGTGAGTTCGGCAAAATATTTCTTATCATACTCTTCACAGAGGGGATTTGTGTGGTCCCGCCTGTGAGAAATACTGAATCAATTTGATTTGCGCTTACACCTGCTATAGTTAACGTGGCTTGTATAGTATTATACAAACCATTGACTAAATCATGACAATAAGAATCAAAATCATTTCGGGTAATCAACACGTGCAAGTCATGCTCAACTTTTGAGATATCCATATTATCAGTTAAGCAGCTACTCAATCTGATTTTAGAATCTTCTGCTGCCTGCAATAAATAATGACCGAGATTATGTTGAAGCACATTGATAACACGCTGAATCAATGGTTTCTGAAGGGATGACAAATATAGTTTTTTAATATTATTGATATTTTCAATTGAATATAAATTATTCAGCAAATGCCAGGATGTTAGATCATAATACAATGATGCCGGCATTTCGAGTTTGGCTCCGTTCATCCCTAGAATACTACTGCCTTTACCCAGTAATGGCATAATAGAATGCAAACTTAGCTCTTTGTCAAAATTAGTGCCACCAATATGTATACCACAATTAGCAAGAATGTCTTCTTTTCGACTGATGGTTTTGTTTGCACTGTTTAATTTAATGACCGTAAAATCGGAAGTCCCCCCCCCTAAGTCAATAATTAACGCAAGTTGTTCACTACGGATAGTACTTTCATAATCTAAAGCGGCTGCAATGGGTTCATATTGAAAAACAACCTCTTTAAAACCTTGCTCCTTTAGAATCAGCTCCATAGTATCTTGAGCTAACTTATCTCTTTCCTCATTCGTATCGTGGTAACGTACTGGTCGCCCTAATACGACATGGGAAAGTTGGGCATCTATTTGCTTTTCAGCACTGTCTTTAATATATTTGATTACCAACCCGATAACATCCCGATAGGTTATCCATTTTCCACAAACTGCAATTTTATCATTCAGCAAAGTCGATCCTAAAATGCTCTTCAAAGACAGCATTAATCGACCCTTTCCACCGTTCAAATAGCGATCTATCCCATATTGTCCGATAAAGTGCTCTTTTATTTCCGAGTCGAAAAAAATAGCTGACTTCAAGATAGGAGATTGCCCTTCTAGCATTATTAATGAAGTTTTAGAATCCTGAAAGGTTCCGAGTGCTGAATTACTGGTGCCGAAATCTAAACCGCAATTATACATTTATCACCTCTTTAATTTTAAAGTGCATTTTAGAATTCATAAGGTTTATATTATATTCTAAAGTTTAGGAACTATCGAAAATCTATTCAATAAATTAACTTATACCCACAACAGATGATTTTTCTGGTACCTAACTACGCTCTTTCGAGCTTGTGCCTACGTTCTTCGAACTTCGAGCGGACGCGTCGGACGGACAAGCAAACGCTGAAAATTGAGGTGTGAAGGCTATATCAAGAGGCATACCTATCAGTTCTTTTTGGCGTTTCATCTAAAAAGACAATTTAAATTTAACATTTCTCTCTTCTGTCATGTCGCCTATCAGATAAATCAAGCCGTTCATCGGCTCCAGATTGCATCCAAGCACTAAGTTAACTAAATTACAACCTATTCAATAATTGTGTATTAACTATTTTAGAAGGGGTTCTTTATGCCCAAAAGTAATTCTTATGATAAGTCTGCAAAACTGGTCGAAGATGCTAAAAAATCTGGCTGGATCTCTACAAAAGCGACTGCTTTCGTGGGGTGCTGTACTGCGGGTGGAACATGGTTAGGTCAATTTTTCACCAGATGGTTTGTTGCACCGAATGTAGCAGGCGTGGTCTTTGATGGCGTCCGAGATCAAACATACTCCGTCATGAAAAACGTGACCCTGGGGGCCATAAAGGAAACCTACTTAGGCTATGTCCCTGGCAAAGAGTTTTTAGTATCTGGCATCGCCACAGAACTTTCTTTTCAAGCTGCTGATATCGCGTACGACGAAAGTATTAAGTTAATGACCAATCAAGGTATGATCGTAGGTAGTATCGTAGGCACTGTAGTTGGTATCGGAAGCACCATGGCTGTTGGTTGCTTGTATAATCAATATAAAAAGCTTAGCAAAAATAAAGAACATGAAACAGGGGTAGACAACTCACCTGATCATAATGAGGATCCTGATATCGATGCATTGACAAACAATCTTGCTAAGTTGAGCCTTTCTTAAGGATGCTTTTTTGAATGAATGATTGTTAACATCCTAGATCCTCTCTTTATAAACAGGATCTAGGTAGTCAATGCCTGACCAACATGAAATTGAATTGAGTAAGATTATGAAGAAATTAAATAACAAAAAGAAAGGGGCCTTAGGGTGGTTTAGTGAACTATTTAGTTTTGCTTCAACCACAGGCATCGGCGGAGGAATTGGTGGACTATTTGGCAAAGGTGTCGGGCTATATCTTGCTCCTAAGATTGCTGAAAAAGTCTATCATGGAGTCCACAATAATGTTATCGCTTCAACTCAAGAAATAGCAGAGAATGCTAAGCAGGAAACTTTCATAGGATCAATTGTAGAATCTTTCTTGGGATACGCGCCAAGTTCTAATTTAGTGGTTCAAGCACCAAGAATCGCTAATCAAGCTGGGTTATCAGCCTACTCACTCGTTTCTGAAATGATTGAAAAAAATTGTACTCTGGTGGGCGTTGTTGGAACAAGCGCTGTTGTCGGTGGCATGTATCTTGCGTATCGATTAGGCCAATCCGCAAACGATTCTAAAGAGTCTGAACATTCAAATATCAACGAAAGATCACAGGCTATTCGAGTTAATTAGCTTCGATTGTGCATAAATAGTTATCAGCTTCCGCAAGCTGATTTTCGGTAAATAGCTTAATACCATATTGATCAAGCAAGGTCGCTGCAATACCCATCCCAAGGATCTTTTGATTTGTAAACGTGCCATCATAAATTAAATGGCTACCGCACGAAGGGCTATTATCTTTGAGGATAGCCATCTTGATATTATTTTTCCTCACCTTCTCTAAAACAATGTGAGCACCCTTAACATAAGTTGAGGTAACATCTGAGCCCTCTTTATTTTTAATCTTTGCCACATTCTTAAGCACCGAAAGGCCGGCACCAACGCCAATTATTTCGGATGGAGCTCTTGGTGTTGGGGCTCCTCCTAGTATTTCAGGGCAAATCGAGATAAGTCTTCTTTCACTGATCCAGCGTTCTAGCAATGGATGACGACAGTGGGCGTCACCCCCATGGTATCGGACTTTGGCCCCTAATAAGCAACTGCTTATTAAAATCATTTCCATATTTTGATACTCTGCATGAGGATACCTCAAGAATAATGTTTAGGATAAGTCGATTTCTCTGGCCACCCATGCAATTCCATTTTTATTAATATATTCGCGAATTAGCGTAGCCAAACATCCGGGATAAATGATGGTTTCATCATTTTCATCTGGCACATAAGATCGGGATATAGTCTTCGATAGGACTGCCACGTCTAAGTGGTGCCCGGGGCCGGAGTCGAACCGGCACGGAGATTTCGCTCCGAGGGATTTTAAGTCCCTTGCGTCTACCAATTTCGCCACCCGGGCATTCGATGATCGTCACCAAAACTTAATACAGAAAACTTTCTAACTTAAGTTTTAGACCTTTTTAAATGGACAATTCTGGAGGCTGAGGCCGGAATCGAACCGGCGTCTACGGCTTTGCAGGCCGCTGCATAACCACTCTGCTACCCAGCCGGATTCTCTGGCGTGTGACCACCTTGAAAATTCTTGGAGCGGGAAACGAGACTCGAACTCGCGACCCCAACCTTGGCAAGGTTGTGCTCTACCAACTGAGCTATTCCCGCATCGTTTGTGGAGTGCATTTTAAAGCTTTATGGATAAGTGTCAAGCCCCTTTTTTAATTTCCTGCCAAGCCGCTTGCAGATAGGAGTACATCGACCACAACGTTAACCCTACCGCTATATACATTAATACCAATCCAAGAATCACAATGATTGATGTCAATGAAACAGGCTGCGACAACAATAAAATAATCGATAACATTTGGAAGAAAGTTTTGACTTTGGCCAGGTTACTCACCCGAACAGAAATGCGATTGCCCATCTCTGCCATCCATTCACGTAAAGCAGAGATCGCAATTTCCCGACTTACAATGATAGCTGCCGGTAACGTTACCCAGATAGTGCCGTAATCCCCAACGAGTAAAACCAAAGCAACGGAGACTAGCAACTTATCCGCAACTGGATCTAAAAATGCACCTAGCCTGGAAGACTGCTCCAGCTTTCTAGCTAAATAGCCATCCAGCCAATCAGTGAGACAAGCAATAGCAAATAGGATCGCCGTGACAATATTTGCGCCTTGAAACGGTAAGTAATAAACCACCAGAAAAAATGGGATAATCAAAATCCGCGCAAAGGTTAAGATGTTTGGAATACTCATCACACTCAGATCTTGCCTTCAGTCCAAAAATAAAGTTCTCCGAATGAAGGCTAACATGCATTCTGTCACCGATCAATGCTGCTCATGTCGCATGGAGCGTTGCATAGATTTTTTCAGCCAAGAGACGACTGATACCAGGAACTTCGCTGATCGCCTCGACACTGGCAGACATCAAGCTTTGTTGCCCACCAAAATGATTCAGTAATTGCTGTCGCCGCTTAGGACCCACACCAGGAATTGCTTCCAAGGGCGATTGTTGACGTTTTTTGGCGCGCTGTCGACGATGTCCTGTAATTGCAAAACGATGCGCCTCATCGCGTATCGCTTGAATCAAATGCAAGGCTGGCGATGTCGGTGGTAAATGAACCTCCAAAGCCTCCAGCGCGTCGGGCTGTAAAATAAATAGTGTCTCGAGCCCAGGCTTGCGTGCAGCCCCTTTTGCAATCGCGACCAATACCAATTCAGTAACTTGGCATTCCTCTAACGCACTGCGCACTCGACTTAATTGCCCTTTTCCACCATCGATAAACAGCACATCAGGCATCACACCTTCATCTACCTGCAGCTTTGAGAAACGTCTAAACACCGCTTCATCTAATGCGGCATAATCGTCTCCTGTGGTCACAGCGACGTTATAACGACGGTATGCTGATTTGACTGGGCCTGTCCTATCAAACACGACCGCACTCACCACCGTGGCTTCTCCCATGGTATGACTCACATCCACACATTCAAACCGGTTAATCTCAAGTCCCAAGCATTGTTCCAAATTCTGAAGACGCTTCCCTTGTTGCGCCTTGGAAGCCAATCTAGTTCTTAAAGCTTGTTTTGCGTTTTCTTCTGCCAACTGAAGCCACTCCGCCCGCTTAGAACGAACATTGTCTTTGACTTGTATATCAGCGTGTGTCAGTTCAGACAGGACTTCTTGAATGAGAGATTTGTCGGGTATCCCTTGATTAACAATCAACTCTTCTGGGAAATCAACTTGCATACAGGTTGAGACATAATACTGGGTAATGAAAGACTGCAAAATCGCTCCTAAATCTGTCTCCAATCCCGTCTTCGGGAAATACGCTTTCGCACCCAGGACAATCCCCCCTCGAATTAAAATTCTTGCGATACAGACTTGCTCAGCAATCCGGATAATCGCCAGTACATCTGCTTGACCCTTCTCTGCCACCACACTTTGTCTTTCTTGGACCTGATGCAAATTACGAATTTTATCTCTCAGAAATGCAGCTTCTTCATATTTCAATTCTTTTGATGCCTTTTCCATTTTCTGAATTAGTTCATCATGCACTACGTTCAGTTTACCTTTCAAAAATTGGCGCACATTATTGACTTCTTCGAGATAAGCTGTTTTTTCGATATAATTGACACACGGCGCGCTACAACGCTTAATTTGATATTGAAGGCAAGGCCTTGAACGATGACTAAAAAAATTATCGTTGCAATGTCTTAATTTGAAAGTTTTTTGTAAAAAATTGAGCGTCTCACGCACAGCTTGTGCACTGGAATAAGGTCCAAAATACTCGCCCTGACTCGTTTGAGGCCCTCGGTGATAGATTAATCTGGGGAAAGTATGATCTGACACAAATAGATAAGGATAAGATTTATCATCTTTTAAAATAACATTGTATTTTGGATCAAGATACTTAATCAGCGAATTTTCAAGGAGTAAGGCCTCTTTTTCACTGCGAGTGACGGTAACCTCAATATCAGCAATTTGATTGACCAAATGCTGTATTTTGGTTTCTACATTCCCCCTAAAATAACTGCTCAGCCTTTTTTTTAAATTTTTAGCTTTACCGACATAAAGGGTTTCGCCTTTACGATCCACCATGCAGTACACACCAGGGTGAGTGGTTACAGTTTTTAAAAAACTGTCTGAATCAAACATAGTTGGAACTAAGTGCTGGCTTCTGTATCAAGGATACCATGTCGAATAGCGAGATGGGTCAATTCAACGTCACTGTGAACATTTAGTTTATCAAACAATCGATATCGATAACTATTAACAGTTTTTGGACTTAAACAAAGCTTATCAGAAATCTCTTGCACTTTCGTACCCGAGGTAATCATCAACATGACTTGAAGCTCGCGTTCTGAAAGGGAATCAAATGGAGAAGCTTGTTTATCTGAGAGATGCTTAAGTGCTAACTGATGAGCGACTTCTGGGCTGATATAACGCTTGCCCAAATTCACAGCATGAATTGCTTTGACCATCTCATCTAAACCTGAGCCCTTAGTGAGATAACCAGCTGCACCAGCTTGAAGCAATTTCGAGGGGAAAGGCTCTTCCCCGCAAACAGTTAGTGCGATCACTTTAATGTCTGGATCAACGCGTAATAGTTTTCGAGTGGCCTCCAAGCCCCCAATCCCAGGCATCTTAACATCCATCAGGACGACTTTAGGTTGCTTATCACGTGCAATTTTAATCGCTTCTTCACCACTAGAAGCTTCCCCAACGACCCTCATCCCTTCAACGGACTCAAGTAAGCTTCGAACACCCGCGCGCACAAGCTCATGATCATCTACTAAGAGGATGGTAATCAAGGAGAGACCTCACGTCATTGCGGTAATTTTCGTTCTTATAAATGCAGCATAACGTACCTGACAGGGCTTTACCACTGTTGAAGGTCACAGAAAGCTTTATGTAAGCTTACTAAGCATGTGCTGCGCAATTTCTAGGATACACTTTATTATCAAATTATTTATGGGTATGATCAATTCTTTAAGAATGCTAAAATGGAAGCCAGCATGAAACTTTATTACTCTCCGGGCGCTTGTTCACTTGCACCCCATATTATTCTCTGCGAACTAAAAGCCTCCTTCGAAAAAATCAAAGTTGATCTGAAAACAAAAACAACCGAAAAAGATGAAGATTTTTCAAAAATCAACCCCAAAGGCTACGTTCCTTTTCTGGTTTTAGATGATCAATCAACGCTTTCAGAAGTCGCTATCATTTTACAGTATTTGGCTGATCAGCATCCTGAAGGAAATCTTATTCCTCAATTCGGTTCTCGAGAACGATACACTTTACTTGAATGGGTACATTTTATATCAACAGAAATTCATAAAGGATTCAGCCCTTTTTTTAGAAAGGATACACCCGAAGGCTACCTTCAAATCGCGAAAGACACCCTCACTAAACGACTTCCAGTCATCGCAAACAGATTAGAAACGCAAGATTACGTGATGGGCTCACAATTTACAATCGCAGACGCTTATCTTTTTACAGTACTCAGATGGGCTGGCTTAGTGAAATTCAACTTGGAAGCATGGCCACAACTCATAAATTATTTAGATCGAATTGCTGAGCGCCCTTCCGTGAAAGAAGCAGTACAAAGCGAAAAAACCAAAATAAATTGAAAACTCGCAAGAGCTACTGTATACCCACAACAAATGATTTTTCGGGTACCTGCCTACGCCCTTGCGAGCTACAGTAAGGCAAGGGGCGCCGAGCGTTTGAGAAGCAGGAGTGTACACAAAGCACATGACTGCGATGAGAATCCCGAAGGCAATCCGCCTACGCTCTTACGAGCTACGGACCGACAAGCAACCCCCAAAATTCAGCTGTGAAGGGTATATTACTAACAGAGAGTCATATTAATGATGCTAACTGAACATTTCCAAATTCATGAAATTCAAAACTTTCAATCAATATTAAATTTCTTTACAGAGCAACCTGGCAGTGAAAATGAGCTTGTAATCTACGACCTAGATAATACTATACTCACTTACGGACATGACCTAGGAACTGATCAATGGTTCGATCACTACTTTAAGAAAAAAATTTCAAAGGGAATGTCACCGAATGAAGCTAAAGCATGCACTTTAGAACAATTAACTCGTCTCGCGGACACCATTAAAGATCTCAAGCCTGTAGAAGAAAAAATACCCAGCCTGGTAAAGGCTATACAAGCACGCGGTTCTCAATCAATGATTCTAACTAGCCGAGGAGACTACTTAAAACAAGCGACCGAAAATCAATTACAAGATCAATCGCTTAACTTGTCATTTAATGCCGGAGCATTTAAGGACATAGAACTGTCTCTTGAAATCGGTAATGGTGCCTTATTATCCAATGGTGTTGCGTATGCCGCAGGACAGCACAAAGGTCACACCCTGATAGAAATATTAAATAAAATAAATTATTTCCCAAAAAGAATCATCTTCATCGACGACAAAAAATACAATCTTGAACACGTTTTTGATGCTCTAAGCAACCTGGCTCAACCTCTCGAATTTATTGGTTTAAGATATAGCTTTATGGATCAAGATGTTAAATCTCTAGACCCTAAAATTGTTCGAAAACAACTTGAACACTTTCATAATAAACCAATTCTTTCGAATGAAGAAGCACTTGCTTTATGGAAACTCGAGCAGAAACATCTCAAACTTAAACTCGGAGTCAAGATTGAACCAGAAGAAGACTGCGTAAAATTATGGGGGAATAGGAAGTCAGTCTATAACGCTTTAATCAAACTAGATAGTAGCTTACGTGACATGAATGATACCCCCTTCTTTGGGAATCTCAATGGTGGAAGCGATAAATTATGTTGGCAATTTACGATGAATAAGTCGAAATTCACGGCCCTTAAGCCGGAGCTAGAGGCCGCAAAGTTGTTGCAACCCACTCAAGTTGAAGTCCCTGATCATCAACATCCATCACATCAATTTTCTTATTGACAGTTAAGACTTAAAAGTCTATATTCTATCCAAATTTAGACTATCAAGTTATCTCATGGATATATATAATTATATTCCGCTTTGTAACGCCCTGATTTTACTCATGAATCCCTTAATAGAGATTGTGATTCATGATTTATCTTCTGGGACCATTTTCTATATCAATGGAAATCTTTCAAATCGTCAAGTCGGAGACCCTTCACACCTAGAGCCGAGTAAATTTGAACAAGATTTACATAAAATAATCTATCCAAAAATTAGTTTCGATGGTCGACTCATCAAATCAATTTCTATTCCTATCGAAGATAAATGGTTAATCTGTGTCAATGCTGATATATCGTTGTTCGATCAAATGAAAAATCTAAGCGAACTCATTTTAAGGTGTTCATCTGATAGTCAACCTTCGAGTTTATTTATCAATGATTGGCAAGAGAAACTACATGTAGCCATTCATCATTTTGTTAAAGAAAAATCATGGAAATTTGAAGAATTAAATCATGCGCAAAAGAAAGTATTAGCTAAGCATCTATTTGAATCTGGGGCTTTTTCACAGAAAAATGCACCTGACTATGTTGCACAGATGATTGGATTAGGTCGCGCAACGATATTCAAATATTTGAAAGAGTGGAGAAATCAATGAACCTAAGTAGTTTCAAGCTGGAAGAGTACCTCTCTATACATGAGTTTACAGCACCATACTTATTATGTTGTTCAGATGCAGAAAGCTTTGCAATGAAAAGCATTTTAGATCTAGCTAGCACCGAAGATAGGAAGCTGTGGGAACACTTGCGCCTACAATATACCGAACCCTATGGCATGCCTCAATTGAGACAGCAAATTGCGACCTCATTATACCCAACCCTTCAAACCGAAAATATTTTATGCTCAGCAGGTGCTGAAGAAGCGATTTTTGCATCATTATTTACACTCTGCGAGCCTGAGGATCATGCCATCGTGTTGACGCCCTGTTATCAATCGCTGATGGAAATTCCGAAATTAAAAGGCACCAAAGTTACATCCGTTCCCTTGCGAGAGTCTAATCAATGGCAGATAGACATCAATGAGATCAAACAGGCCCTTCAATCAAACACAAAATGTATTGTGATCAACTTCCCGCATAATCCCACAGGACAAGTGATCACGCCGAAGGAACTCGACGATCTAATTGGTTTATGTGATATGTACGGACTATGGCTTTTTTCTGATGAAGTGTATCGTTTACTGGGCACCCCTCAGGACGAGTGGGCAAAACCTGCCGCTGAAATATATCCTAAAGCTATCTCACTAGGTGTAATGAGTAAAGCCTTTGGTATGCCAGGACTTCGAGTGGGCTGGATTGCGTCTCAAGATCAAATCCTTCTTCATAAAATTAAGAAAATGAAAGATTATTTATCAATATGCAATAGCGCACCATCTGAAGTGATAAGCCTCATAACGCTTAAGCACAAGGAAACTATCTTAGATCGGAATAACAAAATTGTGGCTGAAAACTTAAAACGATTAGATGCCTTTATATCTGAATATCATGAATTGTTTGAATGGACCCGACCGCAAGGCGGTTGTGTCGGGTTTATAAAATACAAATCAAAAATTTCTGTTGATGAGTTTTGCAAAAAATTGATTAATCAAAAAGGCGTACTGTTATTGCCTGGATCAGTTTATGATGACCCCAATAATTATTTTCGTATCGGATACGGCAGACAAAATATGTCAGTCGCATTGAGCATGTTGGTTGATTTTGTAAATGAGGGGTATGCCACATGAATATTGTTTGTATCACACATGCCGATTTTGAAACCCCTGGTATCATTGAAAATTGGGCGAAAGAACGTGATCACAACTTCAAAATAGTGAAGCCTTATCGTGGGGAATCGCTGACTTCGATTGAGAACTTTGATTTTTTAATTATCATGGGTGGACCTCAAAGCGCTGTGAAAGTGAATGAATTTCCCTATTTGCAATCGGAAATAACCCTCATTCAAGAAGCTATTAGGCAAGATAAAAAAATCATTGGATTTTGCCTGGGTGCACAGCTAATTGGAACAGCCCTTGGCGCTTCACCAAGCCGCAGCCCAGAAAAAGAAATTGGTGTTTTTCCGATAACTTTAACACACGATGGCAAGAGGGATAAATTTCTCGAAGGTTTACCTAACAGCTTTCCAGTTATTCACTGGCACAATGATATGCCCGGACTGACTCAAAACGCTGCCTTACTGGCATTTAGTGAAGGTTGTCCGCGACAAATCATTCGCTATTTACCGAAAGTTTATGGATTTCAATGTCACCTGGAGATCACTTTGGATGGTATTCAGACTATGATTGAATGTGCAGGGGAGGATTTATCACCTTCGAAATTCACGCAAACTACTAACGCTCTTATAGAACAAGATTATAATTCGATTAATCGTATTTTAATCCAGATTCTGGATAAGTTTGAAATTTATTTTTAGCGGAGTATACCCACAACAGATGATTTTTCGGGTACCTGCCTACGCTCTTACGAGCTACGGACGGACAAGCAACCCCGAAAAATCATCTGTTGTGGGTATATAACATAGGCCAGAGATACCATTCCCTCTCCTTGATTCTTAAAAAAAAAATCCCAAAGTATCGATATCATGAATAAATGCATCGATTGGCCAACCATCATAAATATACGCTTCTCAATAAGCGCGAGCCACCACTTCAAAAACAATGACAAGATCAAGATCCGATGCACATGTTCCCCGACCTTCTGAAACTGATCCTGCCCAGAATACAGCCTTAGCTTCAGGATAGCGTTCTTGAACAATGTTTCGAATCGTCGCGAGTGGTTCTTTTCTTGAAGATAAATCTTTTAATGACTTGAAAGATATTCCTATAGCGAGTTAACTTAGATATTTTTGAAACTGTTTTCTAATATTCACATTTTAGCATGAGTAGATTTAATCTAGTTGTATAAGATATGAACTTGTGTCAAGCTTGTTTAAGCATACACACCAGCCTGTGCGGAACCAAATAAGATAAATCATGCATAATCAGAACATATTGCCTAAAGGGCTTTTTAAATTCATCTGGTATTTTTTACACGCACATAAAACTGTCGTATTCACCGTGATATTTTTATCAATCATTGCTGGCTTTTGGGGGCCATTTAATAGCTTATTGATCAAACACTTGATAGATTTATTGCCTACTGTTCAGGATGGAAATCTCCAAGTTCTCGCTCTACCCGCAAGTCTAATCGTGATCAATTTTATTCTTTTCGATAACTTTACCTGGCGAGGAATCAATTTTATCTGGGCCAAATATGTGCCGGTCGTTCAAAATACAATTATTTCGGTGACGTTAGACTATTCTCTAGCACACTCTCATGGGTTTTATCAAAATAAATTGTCTGGGAAAATCTCAAAGCAAATTACTAATTTATCAGATAGCATTATTGATATCATCACGTATAAAATAACAAATTTTTTAAGAGGCGCATCCTTGTTACTTGCAGCATTTGCTGCCTCCTATTACGTCAATTCAGTTTTCTGCCTGATATTAACCACATGGTTTATACTTTTCGCTACATTAAGCATCTCAATGTCGAGAAAAATTGTATCTCTAGCTGATAAATTAGCTGAAGAAGAAACGGTGGTGGTTGGTGAATTGGTTGATTCATTATCAAATCATTCGAACGTCAGAATTTTCGGACGCAAAATTTATGAAAACTTAAGGATGAGACCATTTTTTGAAAACCAACGAAATGCATACTATTCGCTTAATATTTACTCAATTCTGCTCTATTGCATCCAAGGCGGGCTTATTGCCATCATGATGGCCTTTTCATGCTACTTCCTAGTTCACTTATATGGTAAGGGTTTAATTACTACCGGAGATTTTGCACTTATTTTGGGGTTATCTATGGAAACGGGACACATGACTTGGTTTCTAATGAGTGAAGTTGATTATTTCAACAAAGCCGCTGGAAAATGTAAACAAAGTCTAGTTTCCTTAATTGTTCCACTAGAAATTCAAGACAAACCAACGGCAGCCACTTTAAAATGCACACAAGGCAAAATCACTTTTGATCAGGTTGAATTCCATTACAAACCTTCTTCGCATGAAGGTTCGATATGTTCCGATACTGAACCACTTTTCCAGAATAAATCTATCGAAATCGAGGCGGGTCAAAAAGTTGGTCTTGTTGGCTATTCAGGTAGTGGGAAATCAACATTCGTTAATTTGATACTCAGGCTTTATGATGTGAGCAATGGTTCGATTTCGATTGATGGTCATGATGTCAGGGAGGTCACTCAAGACTCACTACGCGAAAACATCGCTATGATCCCACAGGACCCATCTCTATTTCATAGAAGTTTGATGGAGAATATTCGTTATGGACGTACTGACGCAGGTGATGAGGAAGTTGTTGAGGCCGCAAAAAAGGCTCACGCTCACGAGTTTATTTCGACGTTGCCAGAAGGTTATGATTCACTGGTTGGCGAGAGAGGTGTCAAACTTTCTGGCGGCCAGCGGCAACGTATTGCCATAGCCAGAGCGATTCTTAAAAATGCGCCCATTCTCATTCTTGATGAAGCTACAAGTCAGCTTGATTCAGTGACAGAAAACTTAATCCAAGAATCTTTGTGGGCACTCATGCAGCAACCCCCTTCTGAGCGCTTCGAAGTGGATAGCAAAAGCACCTTCATCCGCGAAGCTCGAAGATCAAAGACGGTCATCGTCATAGCTCACCGTTTATCGACCTTGCTGCATATGGATCGAATTTTGGTTTTTGACAAAGGCAAAATTGTAGAAGATGGTACCCATAGTGAACTTCTTGCCAAAAGCGGCCATTATAAACATTTGTGGGATGCCCAAGTTGGCGGCTTTTTGGGGGATGACCAATCTGCTGAAGCGACTCAATACCATGTTTAAAGCTGATTGGGAAAATCAAAGCGGATCTACTCAGTTACCAATAGGTATGGTAGAGAAAATGATACGCTTTGCCTATCCTGAGAAAAAACTTATTTCATTTGATTTAATTGCTGGTGGATGTGCCAATTTTAATTACAAAATTCACCTCGAACATCAGAGCCAGCCACTTCTTTTGCGTGTATATTTACGCGACAAGACGGCAGCTTATCGAGAACAAAAACTAGCAGCATTAATAAGTAAAATGGTACCTGTACCCCTAACTTATTACATCGGCGAAATTGAAGGGTATCAGTATGCCATTACAGAATTTATGCAAGGGCTATCTCTTCGCGATCTTTTACTGAGTAAACCCTCCTACGATCTGAGCGGAATCATGTATGAGGTGGGTATGATTCTCTCAAAAATTGCAGCTTATGAATTTCCGAAAGCTGGCTTCCTAAACAATAAATTGGAGGTGGTCCAAAATGAATCCTCTGATATTATCAATTTTTCGAAGGATTGCTTAAATGACAAAACCATATTAGCCGCCCTAGATCCTTCGATGATTGCGGAAATCACAAAATCTATAGAGGAACATGCATCTTTATTTCACACTGACGATGACAAGCATCTCGTTCATGGTGACTATGATCCCGCTAATATTTTCGTTGATAAGATTAACGGCACATGGGTTATTACTGGCATTTTAGACTGGGAATTTGCGTTTTCTGGCTCATACCTTTGGGACGTCGCTAATATCCTCCGATACGCTCATAAAATGCCCCCTGAATTCGAAAACTCATTTCTAGATGCCTTGCAGAAAAATGGTCTCATATTACCTGCTTATTGGCGCACTACTATAGATTTATTGAATTTATCATCGTTAGTTGATCTGCTAAAGCGTTCAGATCTTCAGAATCACCCGAATAGAATCACTGATATTCGCGAACTTATAGAACGTATCTTATCAAATTCAGATTAAAGAGAGTGCTTTATGACTTTCCCTTACAAACTGATAGACCTAACCCACACGCTTGATAGCAGTATACCCACTTGGAATGGTGGGTGCGGATTTAATCATGATGTCCATATAGATTACTCTGACTGCACAAGCGAAGATAAATTCCGTGTAATGAAAGTTAAAATGTATGCAGGTATGGGCACTCACATGGATGCGCCAAGTCATTGTGTTGCTGGTGCTAAATGCATCCATGATTTTGATTTGAATGATTTGTTCATGCCGTGTGTAATCATTGATATATCCAATAAATCACATGAACGCTATTCCCTAAGCGCCCAGGATATTGCAGATTTTGAAAGCGAGTATGGCAAGATCGCAGGCGGCTCATGCGTGATGGTTAAAACCGGTTGGAGCAAGTTTTGGAGCGAGCCTTCAAAATACCATAACAACCATGTGTTCCCATCCGTATCCTTTGAAGCTGCAGAACGCTTGCTTGAGCAAGGCGTAAATGCCCTTGGTACTGATACCTTTTCGCCCGATAGGCCTGAAGACGGCTATAAGGTGCACAAAATCTTTTTAGGTGCTGGAAAGATATTAATAGAAAATATAGCAAATCTGGATAGAATGCCACCTACCGGCGGCTTTGTTATGGTCCTGCCCATCAAAATCCAAGATGGCACAGAAGCACCGATCCGTTTAGTTGGATTACTTAAAATATAGGTCAACCTGGAATATGGCATTTAAAATCTAACGCCAAATTCATCAATAGCTTGACCCTATAGTTACTATATACCCTATCTTTCAGGATAAGGAGGCAAAACGATGGCTGAATGGTTCGTAAAAGACTTAAGCAAAATAACCGGGGTATCGGTGCAAACATTGCATCATTACGACCGTATTGATTTGTTAAAGCCTTCAGTACGTTTAGCAAATGGCTATCGGGTTTACTCCGAAAAGGATTTATTGCGTCTACAGCAGATCATTGCTTTAAAGTTCTTTGGTTTTGAGTTAACTCAAATCAAAGCACTCCTGGCAGGTTCAGCAAAAGCTATTGAACATTTTTCAGTTCAAACCAAATTGCTGGAACAAAAAGCAATGACCATGCTTGATGCCGTCAATGCCCTTAAGCAGATAATTGCTGAAGTTGTTGACAATAAATCTATTCCTTGGGAAACCATTATTAAATTAATTGAGGTATATCGTATGACACAGCAACTTGAACATTCTTGGGTTAAAGAAATATTTACTCCGGATGAATTAAAGCAATATGCAGCATTTGAAAGTGAATTCAAATCCAATTCAACACCTGATCAAAAAGCAGCGTTCGAGAAGAACTGGGCTAATTTGATCGCTGAAATGAAAAGTAATCTTGACAAGGATCCAACATCCAGTATCGGCGTTGCTATCGGTAAAAAATGTATGGATTGGATTAATGGAGTATATGGCAAGAAATATGCTCATTTACGTACTAAAAAATTCGAAAAAGGCTTTGCAGAAGGGAAAGGTCTTGGCGATGTTGGCTTAACGCCAGAAATCGTATCTTGGATGGATAAAGCAATGGATGCCTATTGGCGAGATCGCATTTATGGAATTCTGAGCCAAGTCGGCTCTGGAGTTTCTAATGATATTATTTTCAAACATTGGAAAGAAGCTCTTGACGATATGTATGGAGAAGATGATTCTCGTAAACAGGAAATTTACAATATTGTTCTTTCAGATGATAATGTCAGTCAAAAAGCAAAGGAATGGTTAAAACTGATCAAGGCCTAGAACGATCACAGGGCATCTTATCTAGATAAGATAGCCCTGTTTACACATTTCTGAATTGCACTTCATACTGACTAATATCTATATTTGTCCTTAACCATGAGAATACAGGTTATCTAACAGTTTTGCAGATCCTGAGAAGCTCTTTCAGCATTTCACTGAGTTTTCCATGCTGAAATGATAATAATCTATCTTGACCACATGCCTGCAACAACCTATTGTGAGCTAATAGACCATAAACAAACCACAATACATGGCCTATTTCTAAAACATCTGCCACATTTTGTTCTGATTCCAACATCAAGTAATTCTTCAGGCAGGCCTGCTTGATCTTAAGATAGTCATGATCCGTCTCTGTCAGCGCATAGTGTTTCCTAACTTGATATAAACAATTGAGCAACGAGAAAAACGGATGTGATATTGAGACTTCCCCCAGATCAATAATAGTGATAGCTTGAGATTCATCGTCTATCAGCGTGTTATTGTCATTAAAATCAGGCTGTACAATCGTTTGTTTAATCGCATAGCCTGATAATTTTTCACATAAATAAGTTACCTTTGGAGATAAAGATTGTAATTCATGTACTTCTGATTCAGACAGCCCATCAGCCATGAGTAGATCTTTTTGTAAAATAGCTTGGCCGTATAAATCAGGCATCTTGTTTAAGCGCCAATCAGGAACACCTATATTAATAAAATTATCGACATGATCTGCAACCGTTATTTGGAGCGATGTAAATTGTTCGATTGCCTTACAAAGCAAATCAGTATCAAACTTCTTTTTTAAAATACTGCGCAATGATGTACCGGCATCTTTCATCAAAAAGCAATGTAACTCAGGATTGTGTGCAATAACGGTAGGCACCGTCGCACGAAATTGGTCATGCAAAAGTTGAATAATTTTAGACTCCAAAGCAATAAGCTCTGGGGTAGTTTTAAGGTAAAATAATTCATCTCCAGTGTTGATTCGTACCACATTGGACCAAGGCGTTTGTACAACGGTCTCTGTGCTAAGTTTAGTTTGTTGTAGAGCCGTCATGGCCCATTCAAGGGCGTCATTTAATTTATCGTTAGCCATTCTTTTTTGCTATCCAAACAAGATGCTGATCTTGATCACTTTCTTTTAAAAGAATTTCAAAGCCATATTTTTTAAGATGCTGTTCGTAAACTGCAGGATCGAGGCTGTAAAAATGAAGTTCTTGGTTAAGCATATTGCTGTCAGTTCCTTCAAACTCACTGTCACCGCTTGTAAATTCAAGTATTCCAGCTGGTTTCAGCCACCCAGCAAAACGGGCAATCATAAGCTCATGATCTGATTTGGGAAGATGAAAAAGACACCACCACTCAACGATGGCATCAATATTTTCATTGAATTCAATAGTGCGAACATCACCATATAAACCCCGCATTTTGGGACATTTACTTTTAGCTATTTTTAGCAATTCTTGTGACCCATCAATGCCGGTCACCTGAAAATTTTTCTCAATAAAATAATTGGCAATGGGGAACACAGATCCGCAACCAATCTCAAGGATGTGAGATTTTTCAGGGATGTAACTTATCAATGCATCAAGATATTTCTGCTCAGTGTTAAAAGAATCCCGCATCTTGGCAAAACCTTCTGCAATTTTATCATAAGATTTTCCTTGGTTATTCATCATTGAGCTCCTAGAATTTGATTTTTCTCATATATACCCTTCACAGCTGAATTTTCGGGGTTGCTTGTTGGTCCGTAGCTCGTAAGAGCGTAGGCGGATTGCCTTCGCGATTCTCATCGCAGTCATGTACTTTGTGTACACTCCTGCGTCTCGAACGCTCGGCGCCTACCCGAAAAATCATCTGTTGTGGGTATACCTAAAATAATCTTCATACTTCTTATTTATAAAGAGAGAATCTCTTGGTAATTTGGGACACCGCATCATAGGGGCCAAAAAGTACAGCCGCAAAATACATATGCTCCTCTTGAGTCTTTTTAGAAATGTTATCGATTTGCTCTAAATATGTACCACCTGTCATGCTATCAACAAAAGCAAGCTGCATGATACCTTCCTCTTTTGAGCTTAATACAGCTTTTTTAATCTCATTCGATTTACCCCGTAAAACAATATAGGGCATGCCCGACACTTTCCACTCATTGCCACTTGCGTCAATGTTGGATTGCAAAAAAGCCCTATCAGCTCCAAGTAAAGCACCTGCAGCAAAAGATGCATGGGCAATCGCATTCATACCCACGCCCACATGGATATCTTTATTCACAATGATGACCAATTTATTTTCTAATGTCATTTTTAGCTCTTTATCAAATCATGTTTATCAGTTACAAAAATTTCAATGCGCTCTAAACCCTTTCCAGGGTTGACCCTTTTAAGCCTAATGACTCCAACCTCAGCTGTATTTCTGATGTGTGTTCCGCCGCAGGGCACTTCTGAAAACCCTTCTATTTTCCAATATCTCCGCTCTTCTGTCTCATTACTAAAGGCCGTTGCAATAGATTGGTTTTCATCAATAATAGCCTGTGCAGCGTTTTGCAGATCACTTAAGAAAGGTGCAGTATTTTTATCCCATCTAAAGTCAATGCGGGCTTTATGTTCACCAATATGAGCACCTACTTTTTGAATTTCTGGATATTTCTGATAAATGAGCTCTAAAACAATTTCTGCAGCAAAATGTAACCTCATTAGACTATAGCGTCTACTCCAATTAATGATAATCGTTACGATATCATTTACTTTGAGGGCATGATTATCAGGAAGCCAGTAGTAAATTTCTGAGCAGACCTTTTCAGCCTTGAAAACCTCATACGCACCTATCGTTCCTGCATCACTTTCTTGCCCTCCTGAAAAAGCATAAAATATTGTCTCTGATAAAGTAATGCGATTGCCATCGACTGTTTTGACAGTCGTCGTAAGCTCAGTCAGATAAGGATTGTCCCAGAAAACTTTGATCGTCATGATTTTGGTTCCCTTTTTGACAATGAAACTATATTTGCACTAGTCGCCATGAACAAATCTTGGCTTTTAATACAAAATACAGCGTTAGATGTGCCAGCTGCTGCCCATACTTCATCAAGTTCTAGGAGATCTTGATCTATGTAAATGAAATCTATGGCATTTTTATGCCCAACAGGAGGGATGCCGCCAATTGCAAATCCCGTAACCTCTCTTACAAAATCTGCATCGGCTTTGGTAATGCTTTCGCCAACGCAGTCTTCTATTGTTTTAATATCTACCTGATTAGGGCCAGATACTAATAAGAGTATAGGTTTTTCTGTTCTCTTTGTTCTAAAAATCAAAGATTTTACTATTTGAGCCATGTTGCAACCAATAGCTGAGGCCGCGTCTAGAGCACTCCTAGTGCTGTTTGGCAGCTCCAAAACTTTGCACTCTAACCCCAGAACGGAAACGGCGCTTTTAGCAAGCTTTGGTTGCATCATTACCTCATCGATAGAATTTTGCTATTTACATTTTATGCGTCATAGCGCACAATGATGAAATTGTAGCACCGTGCGCTATAGCGCACAAGTCTTATTTATGTGAGAGATTTGAATCATTTAAGCGCCAAAATATCATCCACTCTAAAAATGCTGAGAAATCAAAGAGGTTGGAGTTTGGATGTTACTTCAGGAAAGACCGGGGTTAGTAAAGCTATGCTTGGCCAAATCGAGCGTGGAGAGTCCAGCCCTACCATTTCAACGCTTTGGAAGATTGCAAGTGGATTTGATGTTTCATTTTCATCATTTGTAGAGGATGTAGAACCGTATCAGCCAGGCTTTACGCATAGAAAGCCTGAGTTACAACAGCTCCACAAAGAAGATAAGAAGATCAAGGTCATGCCTATCTTCCCATTTGATGAGCATCTTCGATTTGAAGTGTTTATTATAGAGCTGCTTCCAGACTGCACGCATCTATCTCCCCCTCATCAAAAAGGAGTAATAGAGCATGTGATTCCGGTCAGCGGCTTTATTGAAGTGCTAATCGATGAACAGTGGCGCAAAGTGAATCAGCATGAGGGGCTACGCTTCGATGCATCTGTCCCACATGGATACCGAAACCCTTCCAGTCAGTCGGTATTGTTCCATGATATGATTCATTATACCCACAACAGATGATTTTTCGGGTAGGCGCCGAGCGTTCGAGTCGCAGGAGTGTACATAAAGTACATGACTGCGGTGAGAATCGCGAAGGCAACAACCCCGAAAATTCAGCTGTGAAGGGTATATACGCCATAAACCTACGAATCGTTCCTGTTATCGAAAATCTCGCTTTTCATTTCCAAGAAAGGGCGCGGATCATAAAAAAGCTCAATTTTAGAGATGGATCTTTCTGTGAATCCCATCAACACTGATGCTCTGAATTTACCGATCGGTGCTGGAATAATCATATCGTAAGCAAACATAATCTCATCACCTGCTGCAAAGCGGGACCTGATTTGGATCTCTTGTAATATTCCTCCAATGTTTTTTGCAGCGCTAAGAACGGCGTCTTTCCCCTGCATTTCTCCGAGCGGCCCGAGGAAGTGCACATTATCATGCAGATAACTCGCCATCTTATCAAAATCTTTTGCGAGCATGGCATTGTAATAGCTTTCAGCAATCACCAAGTTAGAATGAGAGTCAAAAACAGTTGTATTCATCTTAAGATCCCATTAAATTATAAGGGTACTGATAATGTATTATAAGGACGCTGATATGTCAAGCAATAAAGAGTTAGGCGTTAAGAGTTTACTTGGGTACAAACTTAAAAAGACCCAGCATGCTCTGCGGCTGAATATGGATGAAGCGCTAAGGACTCTGGATCTCACCACCCCACAATACGCAGTCCTGGCACAATTGGAATTAAAGCCTGGGGTGTCGAATGCGGCACTAGCAAGATCAGCCTTTATCACGGCCCAAACCATGCACGGGATTGTCTCTAATTTAGAAAAACGAGGGTTGATCCGGCGTAAAAACGATGATTCTCATGGTAGAATTTTATGCACAAAATTAACGTCGCAAGGCCAAAAGGTTGTTAAAGAAGCTCATGATATGATACGCACTGTCGAATCTCGTATGCTCGCTACAGTGAGCCAAGAACATAGGGCTCTTCTTGAAAAACTATTACTCGAATGTTTTAATAATTTGAAATAAGTAATGATGCCCTCGTGGTTTATTTAGTTTCTCCTTAGTTTCAAGCCGCTTTGCTAATAGTGGCAATCCAAAAATTGAATTTTTTTATTTAAAAGAAAAGTCATGGATGCTTCAAAAAGATGGTGATTCGTATCGAAATCATGCAATAGCATTACAGCTTTCTCCTTTTCGTAATCATTTAAAAAAGAATGCATTTTGCTAAGGTACAAATCCTTGTTGGATATGTGCTTTGTTTTATAATCTTCTGTATCCCAGTCCCAATACGAATCAAGATATGAATTTATTGGCTGAAAATTCAAAGATTTAAAATCATTTTTTCTTAAGAAAGATTGAAGTTCAAGTACTTTCATTTTTTCTAGATGGCTTACTGCTTCCTTTGCTTTAGGTCCAGCTCCTCTATCGGCAAAAGGGAACCTGACTATTTTGCATGGACGCTCTATACCGGAAGTTAGATAACATTCATTTATTAAGTTTTCTGTCTGCTCAAGCTCCTTCAGGCATTGTGTTAGAGAAATTTTTGAAAAATAAGGATGTGTATAGGAATGATTACCTATTATAAAGCCATGCTGGATTGCGTTAATGATTTGATTTGGATATTTCTCTATGAATTCACCTCGTGCGTAAAATATAGCAGAAATATTATGTTTCCTTAAAAAATACACTTTCTTGTCCGTATGGATTGATGGCGAGTCATCAATTGTCAGATAAATTTTACTAATCACTCACCACCTCATCAATAGTTTGCGTACGCAACTACAATTCTAACACCAAGACATGCTGCGTACATTGAAATAAACGCGACATTTCTGATTTTTAATATTGAGCTGAATGCTAGCCTTGTTCAATTATATTGCCATATGTAAAAATTTAAAAAGGTTGCAAATAGAAGCCATAACAGATACGGAAGCATCAGTAGAGAGGCAGCTCTAGTCCTTCGATAGGCTAAATAAATGAGTGCACCAACCAAGATGTCCATGACTGCGAGAACAGCTAAGGAAGTTCCAGTTAATTGATAATAAAAGAATAAAGGTGTCCAGCTCCAGTTTAGGATAAGCTGAATCACATATAATTTTTTGATTACATTTAGCTTGGGAGCTGTAGACTCTTGCCAAATGAACCAGCCAGAAGCACCAATCATTCCGTATAAAATAGTCCACGCAATGGGAAATACATCATTTGGCGGCGTCAGACTGGAGCGATTTAATGTGCTATACCAAGTACTAATCTCGGGCTTGGTTAAAGATCCAATTAGACCTCCAATTGCTATAAGGGCTACAATCCAAATTATCAAAGACAGGTGCTGTTTAGTTTTCATAATCGTTTAACCAATAATGATAGTGATCAATATGAGGGATACCATTGCCACCACAGAGGTGAGTGCAACAACTTTTTTCACGAACTCTTCTTCTGAAGAAAATTCCTTAGAAATAATATAGACCACAACAGCAGTCGGTGCTGAAGCTGCTATCAGCAAAGAGTTAAACCAATAGGTTTCCAGCTTCATGTAGTATGCAATCAATACTGCGATTAATGGGTGAATCACGCTCTTTACTAGAACAACGCTAATCAAATCAAACTTTAAACATTGGGCAGTAATTTTCGTAGCGCCGAGCGTTAAGCCAAACACAAATAGTGCCAAGCTAGATGCACCACTTCCTATTACTGTCATCGCATCAACTATAGGAATAGGTACTCGGATCTGAAGATAATTCAGCAAGATTCCCAATATGGGCATTATGATCAGCGGAGTAGTCACAATACTTATAATTTTTTTTAACATTGATTTTTCTTTATTTTTAACTGTATTGAGCAATATCATAAAGAGAGGTTGTATAATGATGACCTGAACCATATTCCCAATAATAGCTGCTGTTGGGTCTTTAAGAAAAATGCTAATAACCGGCAATACATATATGGCTGCATTCACATAAGAAGCAGATAGGATTCTCATACAAACAGAAATCATCGATAAGCTTTTAACGAAAATGACCGTAACGATAAGAGCCAAAATCCCAAAAGTTAATAAATAGGCCGCAATGTAATCCGTATTTAACAATGCAGAAAGGTCATTTTGATACGCGGCAGCAAATAAATATGATGGCATAATGATCTTAAATAACAAAAGTTCAAAACCATCTATCTGCGTTTTATGAAAAATTTTTTTTCTATAACAAAATATACCCACTACCACAACAAAGAAGATCGTTATTAAAGGCGAAAATAAAGTCATACTACCTCACACTACAAGCTGCTAAAAATGGCAAACAAACCGAAACTTGCCAATACAAAACATGAAATCCATTTTATCCGCTCCAACCATATTTCAGGTAGCTTATGTTTAACTTTTGTAATGATAGTTCCAAGCACAAACCACCATGTCATCGAGCCAAGAAAAATTCCAATCACCATCGTAATTGACTCTAATGTTGATGAAGTTCCCGTACCAATCGAGGCGAAAATTCCTAGAAAACTCAAAATCGTCATAGGGTTTGTTATCGTTAGAAAAAAAACCTCACCAACAAGCTTCATCTGACTTTTTTCGGTAACCCGCGCTTCATGAATTGCTACAGTACTTTTTGCTTCTCTATAGGCGAGATACAATAAAAATATACCCCCTATTAATTTAAGCACTGAGCTGGAAGCGAGCATCATATGTGAAACAGCTGTAAGGCCAAGGGCTGCAATCAGACCATACACACTATCCGCTAATGCTGCTCCTAGCCCTACAATTAAAGCGCCTTTAATTCCCATCTCCAATGTTTTCTTAATACATAACATGCCTATGGGGCCAACAGGTGCAGCAATAGCAATTCCTATCATCCAGGATTTTAAAAAGTAAATCATTATTTGCATTTGTTCTCCATATTGAAAAATATTCAGATTTCTGACCGCGACCTCTTTGATCATAAATTAGATTCTATAGCTATGGGCGCTATAACTTTTAAAGTCAATGCATTCGAATAACCCACTCTCAGGGCATTCCCAGCCCATATAGGCTGTTCTATCATACACATAGAAACGTGCCATATTTTGAATTATGGAGTAATCAGAAATCGTTACGGTTATAATCTAACATTTGGCACAAAACGTCTAATCAATAAATGATGAGATTTCCCGGCACCACTACAATCTCCACCCATCATAAAGTCATCAATATGTTCAAAGCCTGCCCTCATATAAACATGCTTTGCTCTAGGATTATCACTAGCAGGGTCTATTATAAATGTATCGGCTGATCCATCGAATTCGCTTCTGAAGAAATCAAGAAATTCCGACAAGGTCTTGGCACCATATCCTTTTCCAAAATAATCTTTATCCCCAATCATGTAATCGATACCATACGTATGACCCGTTTTTGAGAGGTGATTTAATTTAATATCATCGATATGGTCTTCAGCTGTCTCATGTATCGTCATTAGCATTGCAAATGGATGAGCATCACAGCTTGCTATCCAATAAACATACTTGCCGTCACAATAATTTGAGTGCTTTTTTCGGCCATTCACAAAATTTAAAACATCGTCTTTATGGCCTTGGGTATTATCCCAAAATTCCCGAACAAAAGGTTCAGCAAGCCATTTAAAGATGGTGTCTACATGAGCTGCCGTTACTTTTTCAAATTTAATTTTCATAGAGCTTATTCCAAATATAATTTCATGCCTTCGTGGCTGGCCTCGAAACCAAGCTTTTCATAGAAATATTTTGCTTTTGGTCGTTTTTTATTTGTGCTGAGCTGGATAATAGAAATATCATGTTCTTTCGCATAGCTAATTACTTGGTCAAACATCCAACTTCCTGTTTTCTGCCCTCTATATTTCCCGGCTACCCTGACAGCTTCAATTTGCATATGAATTATGTTCCACAAAAGGTTTGACTGACACGCTCATTTGGGTTTGGTGGTAATGTATAGGATTGAAAAAGTTCTCTGTTTTTATAAGGCTGTTTTATAGCCTCTAGCAATTGATGAAAATTACGAAAATCACCATCATTAGCAGATTTTAAAGCCTCTTCTACTTTGTGATTTCTAGGAATAATCGTCGGGTTGATATTTTTTTCAAAACTCAGAGATTGACCAGATAATTTTTCTTCAATAGAACGTCTTTGTTTCCAAGAAATATACCAATCTTGAAAAAATCTTTGGGCGTATATCTTCCCTTCAGGCTTTTTCTCGTCCATAAGATCAAGAAATGTATTAGTATAATCTGCATGATTTTTTTCCATCCATGTCAATAAGTCCGAGATAAGCTTTCCATCCCTTTCGTGAGTTTGATACAAACCGATCTTAGCACGCATCATTTGAAGCCATCTTCGTTGATAAATATCTGAAAAGCTACTAATCACTTCCCCTATCATTTCTTTGGCTTTATGATGATCACAATGAATAAGAGGCAATAGCGTTTGAGCCAATTTTGTAATATTCCACTGAGCAATTTTGGGTTGATTTGCATAAGCATAGCGGCCTAAATAATCTATAGAACTAAAAACGGTATTGGGATGATAAGCATCCATAAAAGCACAAGGACCATAATCAATAGTTTCGCCCGATATAGTCATGTTATCCGTATTCATCACACCGTGTATAAAGCCAACTCGCATCCACTCAACAATCAAATTGATTTGTTTCTCCATCACATTCTCAAGGAATCTCAAAGCTTTATCTTTCTCATTCTGTAAAAAAGGATAATGACGTTTAATGGTATAATCGAACAAGACCTCTAGCAAACCTATGTCACCCTGAACAGCAGCAAACTCAAATGTTCCGACTCGAATGTGGGAAGATGCAACGCGCGTTAAAACAGCACCCGGCAAGAGAGTTTCTCGTATTACAGGATTTCCAGTGGCAACAACAGCCAGACTACGTGTAGTAGGAATGCCTAAATAATACATCGCTTCTGATATAATATATTCACGCAACATAGGTCCAAGAGCTGCTTTTCCGTCACCACGACGGGAGTAAGGTGTTTGTCCTGAACCCTTAAACTGTAGGTCAACCCTTTCACCATTGGTTGTAATGTGTTCACCCCAGACTAAAGCACGGCCATCCCCTAAAATTGTAAAATGTCCAAATTGATGTCCCGCATAAGCTTGAGCAAAGGTCTTTATGCCATCTGGCACCTCTTTCCCTGAGAAGATCCGCGCCAATTCATGAGACATCAGATGAGAAAGATCAAGCCCTATCATTTCAGCTAAATCAATATTCAAAATGACCATTTCTGGGAACGAACAAGGAAAGGGATCACAATAAGTATAAAACGATCTTGGTAGCTGGGTATAGGTTGTTTCGAATTGAAAACCGCAATTATTTTTTACCATAACTCCACCGCTATACCCTTCACATCTGAATTTTCGGGGTTGTTGCCTTCGCGATTCTCATCGCAGTCATGTACTTTGTGTCTCTGTACAGGACAAAACATTTAACTCCTTGAAAAAATCAAATTGACCACCCCATTTTTGAGAAAAATGGGGGCTATCTCATCAACAAAATTATTAACTGAACGTGCCATTTTAAAAAATATCTCTCTTAATAAATCTAACCCAACCCGAAGTATACTTTTTTCCAATCGGCCATGCTTCTTTCTTTTAATAGGTATTTCTTTTGCTACAATTTGACCTGCTTTATATGCTAAACAAAATGCTATCGCCAACACTGATAATAAATTATGTAATCGTTCTGGAAGCGTAATATGGGTATCTTCAAAACAAAATCCCTTCGATTTTAAAAATCCAAAAAGTGTCTCGATGTTCCATCGCAATTTATACCTCGCTAAAGCGAATTCAGGCTGGTGATTGGTTGCAACAATTACCCATTCACCATCTTCTGCGCGCGTGGCAGCTAGCCATACCGAAATCCCAAATAGTCTTTTTTGCATTTTTATATAACGAACTTGACCTTGTCTCAAATTAATGAACAATGTGCGAGTATGAGTCTTATTCTCTTTGGCGCTGGTTACGCTGATGCTTTTCTTGAGCCGAATTGTAAAAGGGAGCTGCTTTTCCTGTAGCCATTGGAACCATTTGGCACTTACGAATTCCCTATCACCAAGTAATTCTTGAATAACATTGAGTCCAAAAATTCCAATAAATTTTTCAACAATTTCTATCCATTCATCCGTGTTCGAAGCACCTTTTTTAGGAAGAAATTTCCATATTAATGGGATCGCAACAGTGCCGCACACCGCCGATACCATTAATATATTAATATTAGCTTTGCCCCATTTCCAGTTTGTTCTATCCATGACTAATTGCCATTTAATATTAGATGGTAGAAAAAATTGTGCAATGAACTTTGAGAATATTGGAAATGAAAAGCCGTTGAACTCCTTAAAAAATCGCCGCAGACGCTTGTAGCGAGCTTCAAATAATCCCCCAGTAAGCATTGCTTGCGCTATTTCCACTAAATTAACTGTACGCACAGTAATAAGCGCAACGAGAATCTGAGCGAGACAATCAAGACGCCTATTGTCGATTTTAAAATATGGCTTTAAAATGCATTTTAACTCGTTGAATGAAAACATCAGGTACACCTCTTTTTTGACAATCGAGATTATACACTTTTTGTTTTTATTTCAGCGAGCTACTAGAAAAGCAGACCTTCCAACTAAATAGTTTTGTCCTGTACAGAGACTTTGTGTACACTCCTGCGTCTCGAACGCTCGGCGCCTACCCGAAAAATCAACTGTTGTGGGTATATCACCGAAAAAATATTAGATTTAAATTGATTCATAACTGTTATTCATATTTTTAAATTAGACTAGAATAATCTTTAGATTTTTACGAAATTTTCGAATGGGATATTTACTTCACCCAAAATAGTGTTCCTTTTTTTCTTCAGGTCAAATAACGTTGACATACAATTATTATTTCCTCTGAAATGTGATTTCTATACCCTCCACAGATGAATTTTCGGGGTTTGCTTGTCCGTCCGTAGCTCGTAAGAGCGTAGGCGGATTGCCTTAACGATCCTCATCGCAGTCATGTACTTTGTGTACACTCCTGCGTCTCGAACGCTCGGCGCCCATGCCTGCTGAAGCTCGAAGAGCGCAGGCAGGTACCCGAAAAATCATCTGTTGTGGGTATATGGATAACTTATGGGATTATAGCTTTTCTTCACTCATTGATTTTAAAAGATTGGAAGCTTTGGATATAATAGCACTTTTTTTCGACGATTCGAACTTATCCCATGTCGCATACATAAAAGAGAGTCGGGGATTTTTTGAAAACTCATCACGATGCTTATACAAAAAATTCCAATACAATGCATTAAATGGACAAGCTTTAGCGCTCGTCATATCTTTGACATCATAATTGCACTTTTTACAAAAATTACTCATTTTATTGATGTATTGACCGCTTGCTGCATAAGGCTTGCTTGCAACAATACCACCATCCCCAAAAAGAGCCATGCCAAGAGTGTTGGGCATCTCCACCCATTCATATGCATCACTATAGACAGCCAAATACCACGCTTGTACTGATTTGACATCTAGACCCGCCAGAAGAGCAAAATTTCCTGTTACCATCAGGCGTTGAATGTGGTGGGAATAGGCATGAATTTTCGTATGAGAGACCGCTTCTGAAATACAGGTCATGTGAGTTTTACTCCCCCAGTAAAACTCTGGCAGAGGCGTTTTGGCGTCAAGAAAATTGAGGTCTCCATACTCAGGCATTTTAAGCCAATAAATTCCTCTGATAAACTCTCTCCATCCAAGAATTTGCCGTATAAAACCTTCAGCAGAATTAAGAGATACTTTACCATTTTTAAAAGCTGCTTCAACTTTATGACATACTTCAAGTGGAAGCAAAAGACCTATATTAATATAAGATGATAAGAGAGAGTGATAAAGATAAGCATCGCCTCTAAGCATCGCATCTTGGTAATCACCAAAGTTTGGCAAAAGTTTATCAATAAAATGTTCCAATTCAATTAAAGCTTGATCCCGTGTAATGGCAAAATAAAATGGGTCCAAATCACCAAAATGATCATTAAAATTATAGCGCACCAAATCTAAAACACTTTCTAGGATGTCTGATTTTCTGTGGCTAATACGTTTTATAGAGATGATCTTCGATGATGGTGATTTACGATTTTCCTTATCATAGTTCCAAAGTCCTCCGGCAGGAGCTCCATCACTCTCCATTAGAATGTTATACTTTTTTCGCATATTTCGATAAAAGTACTCCATGCGTAGTTCTTTTTTATTCTTAGCCCATTGCGTGAATTCATCTTTGGTACATAAAAAACGATCATCCAGGCAAATTTCCAGATCCACGTTTAAAGATTTAACGCATGACTTTATGGTCTCTTGCAAATGATATTCACTGGGCTCTGTTACAATAACTTTTTGAATAGAGCGATCATGAATTGCTCTTTGGATTTCACCCGTTAGATTATGAGTATTTAAGGGATCATTAAAATTAACATACCGAACATTCATGCCATTTTTTATTAATTCTTGAGCAAAATGACGCATAGATGCAAACCATAAAGCAATTTTTTTTGGATGATGCGGAACACGTGTCACTTCATCCCGTAACTCACACATTAAGACGATGTCATTAGGATCAACATTCTTTAATGATGAAATAGAATGGGATAACTGATCCCAGAACAGCAACCGAAGTATTGTCATTGAGTATCCTTCAAAACATTATCATTCAGAGCTGTTTCGACTGCTTTTTTTAAGCGATCACTTTGGGGCGATGTCGTGGAATGAAAATAATCAATCAGATCACCTTCACGGTTAATAAGGTATTTATGAAAATTCCATTTTGGAGCAGTGCCAAAGCCCAATACTTCTTTTGCCCATTTATAAAAGGGGTGGGCATTCTCTCCTGAAACGCTTTCTTTATTTGTTATGGGAAAAGTGACACCATAATTAACCTGACAAAAGTTTGCAATTTCTTTATTGCTTCCTGGTTCTTGGCCCCCAAAATCATTACTCGGGACCCCAATCACTATTAACCCCTTATCCTTATACCCTTGATACAGTTTTTCAAGATCTGCATATTGCGATGTAAACCCACAATTTGAAGCAGTATTGACCACTAAAATGACTTTTCCTTTAAAATCACCGAGGTTAATTTTTTTATTTTTATCAATAGATAGAAAAGCAAAATCATAAGCTCTTTTTGCAGAAGAAATAGCATCGGCAGTGTTCATTATCATAGCTCCTATTATAAAAAATATTCGTAGAACATTTATCATTTCTATTCCCTTAAAATTAAAATTTTTTTCTGGTAGCGTACCCACTCATGATGTTTAATGTTGACGGTAATTTTATTGACAGACCATGCTTTCAAAATTTTATAAATTTAAAAATAAAATAATTTTTTTGATAAGGCCTGTGCTAAGGATATCGATATTGTAATGTTTTTCTAAATACTGATCCATGATTTATGACCTAAATATTTTAGAAAGCGATTGTTGAAGTGTTGGATATGAAAATTGAAATCCATGGCTAAGTGCTTTTTGAGGTAGTACTTTTTGTCCCCTTATCATAATCTCTTCAGCCATTTGGCCGAAAATGAATTTCAAAACAAACTCTGGGGTTTTTAAAAGGCATGGCCTGCTCAACATTTTAGCCAGAGAAAATGAAAACTCTTCATTAGTCACAGGATTGGGTGACGTCGCATTAACTGGGCCTTCGATACTTTCTTGATGAATGATATAAAGAATGAGTTCAATCAGATCATCTCTATCAATCCAAGATAACCATTGCTTGCCATCGCCAATTTGAGTTCCGAGACCTAGTCGAAAACTTGGCAAAAGCTTTGCTAGCATTCCTCCATCTTTTTCAAGAACTGGTCCAATTCTTAAAAAAACTGATCTGATTCCTGCATCATTTAAATGTGATACTTCATTTTCCCAGTCATGACAAAGTAATGTTGCGAATTCTGAATCAATCGGCTCTGGAATATTTTCTTCAGTAAATATTTTATTATTATTTGTTCCATAATAACCCACAGCAGAACCGCTGATGAATAATTCAGGTGGTTTTTGTTGTGCTGTAATAAATTGAACAAGCTTCTGCGTGGTTTTTATACGGCTGTTGTAAATTTCATCTTTTGCTTTATTTGTCCATCGCTGGGCTATTGTTTCACCAGCAAGATTAATCACTATATCAATGTGAGTATTTCTAATGTCACTTAAATCATTAATGTAAAGAATTTTTTCGTGATCCATCCTCATATTAGTTTTTTGGCTGCGGGTGAGAATATATAATCCATAGCCCTCTTGATGAAGGCGATCACAAAGATGTTTTCCGATAAAACCTGTACCACCTGTGATCAATATTTTCTTAGATTGGTAACTCATATTTTGTTCTCCAATTTTTTTTCCCGCAAATGCACATTTTTTCATCGCAGATGATGCTTTCGTTCGTTATAACCATAATGTTTTCTTTACTGATTTGATAGGGGAAGATTTCTGTCAGACAACGATTAAAAGGGCACTCACCCTCTGTGCCTAAGTCTTGATACGAAGTGCGCCGAATGTGAGCTACAGATCCAAAACCATCTGCATTGATCAACTTCCAAGTATGCTTTTTGGCGAAAGCTTGAGCGGGAACACCTTTGCCTACTGCTGAATAGCCCATGTTAAAAATGCGTTTGATGTTGCTCATGATGGCTCCTCTTGATGAATATTCCCTTTCGCTCCTATGGGATACCATAAAGCTTCAACTTACAAAGTCGCTCTGGTTTTTTAATCAGTGAAATTTTCATAGTAAATAAGGGATGTCATGTCCGTAAAGTAACGATATTCGTAACCTAAAGGACATGATATACCCTTCACAGCTGAATTTTCGGGGTTGTTGCCTTCGCGATTCTCACCGCAGTCATGTACCTTGTGTACACTCCTGCGTCTCGAACGCTCGGCGCCTACCCGAAAAATCATCTGTTGTGGCTATATATTATTCATAATCAACCCGTAAAATTAACATCCAGTCTGGAATTTGAGGCATCCAGTGTGATACTTTGCCCAATGGGCAATACATATCTATTCTCAATATGGCCATATGGGAAATTCTTAATGCAGGGAACTTTAATTCTTGCGCACCAGAAATCGATCACATCTTCTGTCATTACGTCTTTAGAGTCAAAATGCTTGGCCGTGCATTCTGTAAAATTGCCAATAACAAGACCAGCCAGGTTATCTAGAACACCTGCGACGTGCAATTGAGAAAACATGCCTTCAACAAGATATGGCTCAATTCCAACATCTTCTATCAAAAGAATTTTTCCTGAAAAGTCTGGTTGATAGGGTGTTCCCATTAGATTTAGCAGGCAAGTGAGATTCCCGCCGATTAAAGGGGCTGTGGCGGTGCCATGGTATACTGTCTGGCCACCCTTTACACAGTAGCTTTCTTGGTTTAGGCAATGTAGAAGAGACGACCATGTGTTTTCTGCGACAGTTCCATTTTTAATATCGCTACAATTAAAGCCCGTTAAGGATAGCGTACCGGTTTTTGCATGGATTCCTACTTGTAGGGCTGTTGCATCTGAATAACCTACGATCAGCTTTGGTTTTTGTGTAATCAGGTCATAATCTAAAAGAGGCAGGGTTCTAATCGAGCAAGTGCCGCCATTGGTCGTGATGATGACTGAAACTTCTGGGTCTTTGATGAAGTCCATAATATCAGCTACTCTTTGATCATCAGAGCCGGCTGCAAATAATTTTTGTTTATCGAGATGCTTTCCTGTTTTTACTTTGAATCCCAATTTATGGAAATATTCTACTGATTGTTTGATGAGCCCATCAGGTACTGGGCTAGATGGCGCTACTATTCCGATAACATGCTTGATACTCATAACACTTTCCTCATATTATCCGCTTGATATGCTCTTTCAATCGTGCCCTTTGGCAGAAAATTAGATTTGAGATACTCAAAGCATTGGATCCGATCGTCACCACCTTCACCAGATAGAAAGATGTACTCACAATAGTCGCCGATATCTTGGATAATCCGTTCAAAACGATAGTAGGCCATCGCATCCTGATTTATATTTGTTTGACCATAACCTTTGTAAAAAAGTGAGGCTTCTTCGTCAGGCGTTAGACCACTATCCCAAATACCAGCGCCGATAAACATCAGATCTCGCTCGACGGGTGCGAAGATAAACGTATCCCAGTCAACAATATAAAGAGCTTCTTCTTTATCAAGAAACAGGTTCCAGCCATGCATATCAGCGTGGCATAAAACATAGTCGATGGGCTGTTCTTGGATCGTGAAAGCAAGCTCTTCAGCGCGTTCCACAAGTTTAAGAATTTCGCTACTTTTGGATTTCAAGAACAGTGCCATTCTTACAGCAACAGGCTCTTCAAACACTTCATTTCAATGTGTATCAGAAATGCTTTGACGGTCTCGCGCCATTTAGAAGAAAACGTCTCCTTTGGTATATCTTTTGTTATTGATGTAGGAATATCGGTGCTGTGAAGCTTTTTAATGGCCTCCCCAAATTGAGCCCACTGATCTTTTGGTAGTTTAGCTTCCACACCATTACGGCCTTCGATATAAGGGTACAGAATGGCCTTAAAGAGTTCTAGGTTTGCCCACAGCCGCCCAGTTTTGGTTGCAAGAGGCGGGATCACTTGTTTGATACCCAGATCAGCCAAGTATTTTGGAACTGAGACCGAGGCCTCTAAAAATTCACCGCTTCTTAATTTAAGAAAGTGGTCTGCTCCGTCAGTGGTTATCACGCGATAAACCGCTGTGTTGAAATCAGCGCCAAGAGGCAGAAATGTTATTTTCTTCACAGTCAAGCCATACGCATTCTGTAAACACGCAATGATTTCTTCATCTTTAACGTCAAGTTTTATTAACATGGTCGAGCACCTCCTCTAATAATGGATTAAACTCAAGCATGCCACTTGCAATAATCTCAAATGATTTTTGGTCGATTTCTAAAAAGCCATAGCGAAAAACGTAGCCCCATGAATTTTTATTTTTGATAAAGGGCAACAACGGTACAAGCGGTTTGATATCAATATGCTTGGCGTCAAAATAATTGATATTACGCCTAAATGGTTTGAATCCATCTCCCATATCTACTTGGTAAGGCGCATCATCAATAACCTCGCCAATTGCAGTAAATTTTTGATAGAGATCGGATCCAGCCATGGTTATTTTAGACGAATAATAAATTACGAAATCACCATGGGATAATCGTTTAGCGGGGGCAGATTTACCGTGGCAACATTGACAAATACCAAGCTTAGCCCCGTTTTCCACATGTTCTTTGCAAGCAACACCAATCCAGAATTTTTTTGTCTTATTCATCTGTGGTACCTGCAGTTAATTTCGCCAAAATTTGTACAAGGCTTTTTTGTTCCTTATGAGATGCTTTACCAAAAAATGTACTATCAATCCCCTCTACAATAGGGACCAGGGTGCGCACCATCTCTTTGCCTTTTTCGGTGAGAGAGACGCTCTTGGCGCGTGTATCGGTTTCATGTTCAATGCGATGAACACAACCAAGTGCCGCCAGTTTCCTTAGCGATTTTGAAACAGTCATCTTATCAAGCTTGGACCAGTTCACGATGAGGATTTGAGTTGTGTCATAGTGATGGGCCTCAAACCACATCAGGGTTGCCATAATCACAAACTGGGCATGGGATATATCATAAGGCTCCAAAGACTTTTTAATCTGCCGTTGCCATACCATCGTTGTTTGCCAAAGCAAAAATCCCGGGCTATCTTGAGGTGTATCAAAACCAAATGGTAAGTTAGACATTGCTGCCTCTTGCAAGCTTTATTAAGTTTTCCATTTCCTCTGGGACGGTATCTGCGACATTTTGCGCCACAAGCTTGATCCAGAGCCATTTCAACGGCCCAGTTACAACAAGTTTATTCCTTAACTGTAATCCATCAGACGTCTCATTCATCTCGTGAGTATCGTACATTTTGGCGCCGAAGAACGAAGTGCAGTCAGTAAAGTAGTGGCCCTCAACGATTTCGGTCAGCATGATTTTTACAGGGCTTACCGCCTTGGGCTTTAACATGAAATGGTTACCAACTTTGAAGTCACCATCAAGCTTGCAATAATCTAAATCACCATGCCAAGTTGGCCAACTGTTTACGTCTGTCCAAATGCGCCAAATATCTTTAGAGCTAATGCCTTGAAAAGTCTTGCTATAGGTTCTTGTCCACATATACGCCTCGTTAGTATCTAGCTATATTGTATACATATATACCAAATAGTCAGGCGCTAAGCAACAGAAAACTAACCCTATCACAGTAAAATTCTCGTTCTGTGGGTACATACGCCATTCTCCGCCCCAATAACAAACCTCAAGACCGGTTTTAAAAAACCCAGTAAAATCAAGGGTTCTGGACATGCGTACCTTGACGACCGACGTTCGCATCTAACGGAGAAACAGAGAACAAAAAGGGAGATTTTAGGGTAAAATCGGTGATTTTGCGATTCTCTAAGTACGCATGTGCTGGGCGATTAAAAGACGCTAAAGCCTATGAGTACTGGGGTTCGGAGGGTGATTTGATAATTTGAAAAATGCCGCCCAAAAAGTTCGAGCGCTGTAAACTGGCGGAGAGGCAGAGATTCGAACTCTGGGAGGGGAAACCCCTCAACGGTTTTCAAGACCGCCGCTTTCGACCGCTCAGCCACCTCTCCGTATTAGTGCGAGCAGTCTACCTAAGCTTGCATCTACTTGCAACTGGTCTTTAAAAATCCATGTCTAACCCCCATATAATTCATATGGTATAATTCAGTTAAAGTAGGCAATTAGACATAACCCTGAGGAGTATATATATGGCCAGAGAATTTACATCCCCTGTCCTACGTACTGGTGTAGAATCAATCTTATCAACTAACAAAGTTATCAAGAATACCTATATCCTACTTTCCTTGAGCCTGATGTTTAGTGCAGCGATGGCGGCTGTATCTATGTCCATGAATTTCCCCCCAATGGGACTACTCATGATATTAGGCTACTTTGGTCTCTTTATGCTCGTGAATGCCTTCAAGAACAGCGCCCTAGGGATAGTGTGTGTATTTGCTCTCACCGGCTTTATGGGATTTACACTTGGTCCTATTCTCAACTCAGTCATCAGCGGATTCAGTAACGGTGGTCAAATTGTCATGACCTCTTTAGGCGGTACCGGACTTGTGTTCCTTGCCCTCTCCGGCTATGCCCTAACCACCCGCAGCAACTTCAGCTACCTGGGTGGATTCATTGCCGCCCTCTCAGTGATCTTGTTAATCAGCATTGTAGTAGGCTTATTTGTACAAATGCCCATGCTACATCTGATGATTTCTGCTGGGATGATGTTGCTTGCCTCTGGCGCCATCCTATTCGAAACGAGCAATATCGTTCATGGTGGCGAAACTAACTACATCATGGCGACAGTATCACTCTTCGTATCACTGTATAACTTGTTTGTGTCGATGTTACACATTCTGACCGCACTCACCGGACGGAATGAATAAAGACATCCCTATATAAAAAGGCGCCGCAAGGCGCCTTTTTTATTCCCTTTAAAAAATACGCCTGATTGAGTGTAACTACTCAAAAATCACTGAAACCTTGCGCTAGCACTTGCTATCAATGCAGTCATATGCTAGCATTTAACTAGCATCGCCTTTCGGAGATTACAATGGCAAATCTCAGTGTTCGAAACCTTGATAACCAAATCTATGAACAGCTCCGGATTCGGGCCGCTAAGCATGGCGTATCGATGGAAGAAGAAGCGCGCATCATTATTGCTGAGGCAGTCTCTGCGCCTGAACGCATTAGCGATGTTTTCAAGCAATATTTTGGACTCGAAAATGGTATTGACTTAGATATCTCACCCCGCAAACCACACGATCCAATGAATTTTGACAAATGATCATCTTAGACACCAATATTATTTCTGAAATGATGAAGCAATCACCTACCTTGTCTGTGATAACTTGGGTTAACTCGCAAAAAACCGCCAACCTTTATATCACCTCTATTACTATTGGAGAAATCGAATATGGTATTCAATCTTTGCCGGTTAGCAGACGCAGAAAAACACTTGAAAACGCATTCAATAAAGTTATAAAAAGTGCGTTTAGTCATAGAATTCTATCGTTTGACGAATCTTCAGCGTATGTTTA
The DNA here is from genome assembly GCA_046348545.1 of Gammaproteobacteria bacterium. Taxonomy (GTDB): domain Bacteria; phylum Pseudomonadota; class Gammaproteobacteria; order Berkiellales; family Berkiellaceae; genus JAXMEB01. Next base: position 739,659 of record JAXMEB010000002.1, on the reverse strand, counting down.
CGGCGAATTGATGAGCCACCGAAAGCACTTAGGACTCCCCCTAAGTATTTTAGATGGTCAAATCGCCGCAATCGCCATTTCAAATCAGTTTGCCCTTGCAACAAGAAATACAAAGGATTTTACTGAATGTTCTATAGAACTAATTAACCCCTTTGATTAATTCTTCAATACCTCAATCACATCCAACCCATCCATATAAGGCACCAACACCTCAGGCACCCGAATGTTACCTTCTCCATCCTGATAATTTTCCATCACAGCAACGAGTGTGCGGCCAACCGCAAGGCCTGAACCGTTGAGGGTATGGACTAGTTCAGGTTTGTTGGTCTTCGGATTCCTATAACGTGCCCCCATTCTGCGAGCTTGAAATGCTTCTATATTAGAGCAAGATGAAATTTCACGGTATTTGTCTTGTCCTGGCAACCAAACTTCTAAATCGTATGTTTTAGCAGATTGAAATCCAATATCTCCACTGCACAGGGCAACGGTTCGATAAGGTAGTTTCAACAGTTCTAAAATGGTTTCAGCATGACGCCTTAGTTCCTCTAAAGCCTCATATGATTTTTCAGGATGAACAACCTGGACAAGCTCAACCTTATCAAATTGATGCTGACGAATCATACCCTTGGTGTCTTTACCATAAGAACCCGCTTCGCTTCTAAAACATGGTGTATGACTCACGAATTTCAGAGGTAATGTTTTTTCCTCTAAAATCATATCTGCAACCAAGTTCGTTAGTGGCACTTCCGCAGTGGGAATTAATGTTAATTTACATTCACCTTGAATGTGAAATAAATCCTCATAGAATTTTGGTAATTGAGCAGCACCTAACAAAGCTTTTTGCTCAACCAAATAAGGCACGTACATTTCTTCATAACCATGGAATTTGACATGGGTATCCAACATAAATTGGGCTAATGCGCGGTGCAATCTTGCGATTTTACCCCGCATCACCACAAAGCGTGCGCCAGATAAATTAGAAGCCGCTTCAAAATCAAGACCGCTGTGTTTTTGACCTAATTCGATATGATCCAATGGCTTAAATGGAAAATTCGGAATGTCACCCCAAGTCTTCACTTCTTGGTTATCATTTTCATCTTTGCCAATTGGCACTGAATCATGAACAAAGTTTGGAAGGGTCAATAAAATAGTTTTTTGACGTTCCAGAATATCATCCAGCTTGAACTTTTCACGATCGAGCTCAGCGTTAATTTCGTCGACTTGGGATTTAATGGGCTGAATATCACCGCCTTGCGATTTAACCTGACCAAATTGCTTAGATAACAGGTTTCTTTGATTCTGCAAATCCTGCGTCTTAATTTGCATAGCTTTACGCTCATTTTCTAAGGCTGTAAAAGCATGCTTGTCAAATAGGAATCCTCGCTTTTTAAGCTCTGACTCAACCCAATCCACATCTTGACGAACCACTGCTGGATCTAACATTTATTTTTTACCTTTATGTTGCTCAATCACATCAACCCCTTTGGGCGGTGTGAATTTAAACTTGGTCTCATCGACCGGCGCATTCATTTTGATATCACTAAACCGTGTTAAGATCTCTTGTCCTAATTGATCATGCACGGTTAAAGCAATAAACAAACCTTGCTTCATGCTAATGTAAATATCAGAAAATTCCTTCTCTTCCCCGTTGGACTCTAAATGAAAACACGTATCAGCTTCTTGAACACACTTTGGTTCAGTAGAAAATGAAATCTTAAAGTCACGCTCTAAATCTTTGATCTCACCCGCTAATAATGCCGCAGGGGTTCTATCAAGCGCTTCGGTAATCGATTGTTTGGTCACTTGCTCTAGATCAATATCATACGTCCAAAGTGTCTTACCATCCGCAACCACTAATAACGGATCGGGCTCTTTACCTTCCCAATAAAAAGCACCAGGACGCTTGATGGAAACATACCCGTTTGATTTCGACACCGGTTTATCATGGCTATCGACAATACGTTGATCAAATGATGCTGCAAAGGTTTTAATGTTACTCAGTTCTGTCTTCAGCTGATTGGATGCATCCCCTGCAAAGACTTGATGCGTTAACAATAAACAAAATGAGGCTATCAATAGCTTTTTCATATTATACTCCACTAGGATTCTACGGGCGGGGGGGCAATGACTTCACGCGAGCCATTAGATTGCATAGCGCTGACCACACCATCTGCTTCCATCTGTTCTATTAGTCTTGCTGCACGATTATAGCCAATTTTAAGGCGCCTTTGTACGTGCGAAATAGAAGCTCGCCTTGATTCAGTCACTATTTTAACGGCCTCATCGTAAAGAGGGTCATATTCTTCTTCAGACGATTCCCCAAAAAGCCCACCTCCACTTGGAGAGCTGGATTGCTTTTTAAAGTCTTGAATGTAGTTCGGCCCCCCTTCTTTCCTTAGGGCTTCGATCACTTTATGAACCTCATCATCTGCTACAAACGCACCATGAATACGAACCGGTACACCTCTACCCGCTGGTAGATAAAGCATGTCACCATGCCCCAGTAATTGCTCCGCGCCATGTTGATCCAAAATCGTTCTAGAATCAATTCTCGAAGACACCTGAAAAGCGATTCGAGTTGGGATATTAGCTTTAATGAGCCCCGTGATCACATCAACAGAAGGCCTTTGTGTGGCTAAAATCAGATGGATACCCGCAGCTCGAGCTTTTTGCGCGATACGGGCAATCAGTTCTTCCACTTTTTTACCCACCACCATCATCATATCGGCAAATTCATCGATAACAACAACAATATAAGGCATCTTGCCAAGCACATCCGGCTTTTCTCCTTGATGAGGCTGCCAAAGTGGATCAAATATCGGCTTGCCGGACTGATTAGCCTTCTCAACTTTAAGGTTATAACTTTCTAAATTCCTGACGCCAGTAGCCGCCATCACCTGATAACGTCGCTCCATCTCGCCCACACACCAACGAAGTGCGTTTGCCGCATCTTTCATATCCGTTACCACAGGCGTGAGTAAATGAGGGATCCCTTCATATACCGAGAGCTCAAGCATTTTCGGATCAATCAGAATCAGTCTGACTTCCTCCGCAGTTGCTTTGTATAGAATACTCAGCAACATCGCATTCACCCCCACAGATTTTCCAGAGCCGGTCGTTCCTGCGACCAAAAGATGGGGCATTTTACCGAGCTGGACAACGATGGGCTCACCAGAGATGCTTTTGCCTAAACCTAAGCTGAGAGGTGATTTAGATTGTTCATAGACTGATGAAGCTAAGATCTCTTTAAGACGCACAATCTCTCGATTTTGGTTCGGAATTTCAAGACCAACGACAGATTTACCCGGAATAACTTCAACAACTCGAACGCTTTCAACCGATAATGATCTAGCTAAGTCTTTCGCAAGACCAGTAATTCGACTCACCTTAATCCCCGGTGCTAATTCCATTTCAAAACGGGTAATCACAGGCCCCGGATACACCGCAACTACTTTCACGCTGATATTGAATTCATTCAGCCTAGCTTCAACTAATTGGGAAAGCGCTTCCAATTGCTTGGGATCAAAACTTTTTTTAACAGCCTCAACCGTTTCTAATAGTGACAAACAAGGTTTGGGGCTGGGTTGTAATGCTTTGGTGGTTTGAACCGGGACAATCTGCGGTGCTTGAGGCACAATCGTTGGCCGCTTTGTAGTAGGAGGATTGATGAGTTTTTCAATTTTTGGATCGAGCTTTGGCTTTTCATTGGGCTTCAACTTTAAAAGTTCTTTTCCAGAAGCCGGTAAATCTTCTACGGCAGATATCTCGTCCAAAAGCGGATCAGGCATCGGCTCAATCACTTTTTGTGTAGTAATGAGTTTTGGTAGCGGTGCGATTAGCTTTTCCTTTAGCTCGGCCTTCAACTCTTCTTTATTTTCCTCGTAAGCTTCATAACCTTTTTTGACTGACTGAAACAAGGCTGATTGGAGGTAATGCAAGCCCTTAAAAAATATTCTCCCCAAGCGATCCATGATTTTTAGCCATGAAACCCCCGTATAGAGAGTAAGACCAATGAGGGTGAATGAAAGGAGAAAAACAGCACCACCCAAATGATTCAGGTTTTTAACTAATTGCTGTTGTATTGCCGTTCCGAGAATCCCCCCGCTACCCATTGGCAGTAGTTTTTCAGCGCCCGTGAAATGTAGGCTGGCTAAGCCACTTCCAGCAAGAATGGCTAGCAACAAACCAAACCCTCGTATAAACAAAACCCAGGGATTGCCTTGAAATACTCTAATCTCTTCTCTGTAAACAGATAAAGCCCCATAAAATGTGGCGGCTGGCAACAAATAAGCCATAAAACCAAATAAATAGAGCAGCACATCAGCGCAGAAAGCACCAGTCTGCCCTCCCGCATTTCTCACCATCTCAGCGTAGCCTGTGTGGGACCAACCAGGGTCCTGACTGGAATACGTGACTAAAGCAGTCAGTAAATAAAATGCGAGTGCTGTGAGTAGGATAAAGGTGGCTTCACGGATCCGCCTACTCAGTTGAAATAAGCCAATAGCGTCATCCTTTCCTCTAGAAGTTGCTTGCCGTGCACTTTTTGACTTAATCTTTTTTTTCATTGATCTGTAGGCTTACTTTACAATGCTGGTATTGTAGCATTCCTTTTCACCTTTCCGTACCATAACAGGCCTAATAGTTATAAGGACCTCTTCAACGATGACACAACCTCGCCACTGCCCTTTGATCATTCTCGGTTCTGGACCTGCTGGTTATACGGCGGCAGTTTATGCGGCTAGAGCCAATCTCAACCCAGTTTTAATCACGGGCTTACAAAAAGGCGGACAGCTAACCACAACAACAGATGTGGATAATTGGCCTGGCGATGTAGAAGGCTTACAAGGGCCGGCCCTGATGGAGCGTATGGAACAACATGCTTTGAGGTTTAACACAGAAATTATTTTTGATCATATTCTTAAAGTCGATCTTTCAAAGCGCCCTTATACGCTCTTTGCCGATAGTCAAAAAGTGTTCACCTGCGATGCGTTAATCATTAGCACCGGCGCATCTGCTAAGTATTTAGGGATCCCTTCTGAAGAAGCTTTCAAAGGACGGGGAGTATCTGCTTGTGCAACCTGTGATGGATTCTTCTACCGTAACAAACCGGTGGCGGTCGTTGGTGGGGGTAATACCGCTGTCGAGGAAGCCTTGTATTTATCGAATATTGCCTCTCATGTCACTATCGTTCATCGACGTGATAAATTCCGTTCAGAAAAGATATTGCAAGACAAGCTGTTTGAAAAAGAAAAGGCTGGCAAAATCAGAGTGGTTTGGAATCACACCCTCGACGAGGTATTAGGCGATCAAAGTGGCGTCACTGGGGCTCGCCTTAAAAACACTCAAAATGGACAAACATCGAACATTCAAGTCGACGGCGTATTTATTGCGATTGGCCACTCACCTAATACGCAGATTTTCGAGGGTCAACTCGAGATGAATCAAGGCTACTTGATAGTAAAAAGTGGGTTAGCTGGCATGGCCACTCAAACCAGTAAACCTGGGATTTTTGCAGCTGGCGACGTCGCTGACTCAGTCTACCGTCAGGCCGTCACCTCAGCTGGGACGGGCTGTATGGCAGCCCTCGATGCCGAGAAGTATTTAGATCAGCTTTGATCAGTCAACATTTCCCTCCCTGCTTGGGAGGGAAATAAAGGCTACCTTATTGTCATGTAGTTGCTTTTCATTTCGAGATCTTGAGATTTTTCAGCATTAGATGGTGGTATATTCTCTTTCTGACTGGGCCCCATGAAAAATATGCTCATATCATCTTCAAAAATATCACTATCCGTACTTTCATTACCGGTATCCAAGAAATGCGGTTTTTGGTCCCGAAATTCTGGATCATATTTCGCCAATGCTTTGAGAAAATCAGGATGCAATCCATTTGAAATTGAACCTAAAACTCCAATAATCTTATCATAGTTTTCATTTAGTTGGTTAGCTTTAAATGTGATATGGAAATGATTTTCGTATTGTCCAGGAACTCCTAAAATGTGAAATAATCTACGATGTATTTCAGTAGGATGATCAAACTCAAGCTCAGCACCAAAATCTTCTACTATTTTACTTAGTTGATCAAGAAAGCGCTCACTTCGTTCGTACTGTGTGCTTGTGGCTGTCTTTGTATAAATGGTCATTAGACCCTGTAATCTATCAATTTCAATCCTTGAAACAGTGTATGCTCCAATGTCATCACTATCAGAAATTTGTTCTAAATTAAATAAAAGCATTTCAAACTCCAAGCTACAATTTACTAACAAAATTATATGTTAGTTTGCTTGCATTTTAATGCCCGTCTATACGGCTCTTTACCCCATTTATCGAAAAAGAGAATATTACCCAGACTAAAAGCTTAAAAATCAGGGCAATTACACCTGATTAGCCTATTCACTCAGCATTCGAGATATATTGATTTCAGAAGATTGAAAGAGGCGGGATATCGCTCTTATCCCCTATTGGATTGCTAGCTATGTGATTTCAAGCTGATTTTTAAGCCAGGCAAGCAGACAAATTCGATACAATTGACTGATGCATAAGCAATAAAATATAATGCGCAATCATTTTGTAAAGAGAGTAACCAATGGCTAAAGAAGATAATATTGAATTAGAAGGCACCGTCACTGAAACACTTCCGAATACCATGTTTCGGGTTGAGCTGGATAATAAGCATATTGTCACTGCCCATATCTCTGGCAAAATGAGAAAAAACTATATTCGGATCTTAACAGGGGATCGAGTCACCGTGCAGCTGACACCCTATGATTTGACCAAAGGTCGAATTGTGTTCAGAAGACACGACAAAGACAAAGGTCCGGAAAAAACAGCACCTGCCCCAGAAAAGGCTGCCGAAGAATAAGCCTCCATACTAGTCTCTTGGTAACAGGCCATTTAGGCCTGTGTCGCCTCAACGACCTCCAAATTAAGCTTATTGCCTTTAACGGTGACGTCTACACGCCCACCATTCGTCAAGCGCCCAAACAATAGCTCTTCCGCAAGGGGTTTTTTCAAAGTATCTTGAATCAGTCGAGCCATAGGTCGAGCCCCCATTTTTTGGTCGAAACCGTGCTCTGCAAGCCAAGCTCTTGAATCTTCATCGATCTCTATCTCAACCCCCTTTTCACGCAGCCTCTCAGAGAGTTCACCAATAAATTTTTCAACCACTTTGAAAACGGTCTCTCTTGTTAATGATGCAAAGAATACAATCTCATCTAAGCGATTTCGAAATTCTGGTGTAAACATTCTACGAATGGTTTCCATCCCGTCCGTATTCTGAACTTGATCTTTAAATCCCATTGAATTACGAGCCATGATTTCAGCACCCGCATTCGTGGTCATGACTAAAATCACATGCCTAAAATCAGCTTTTCGCCCATTGGTATCCGTGAGGGAACCATGATCCATGACTTGAAGCAATAGATTAAAAACATCGGGATGCGCTTTTTCAATTTCATCCAAAAGTACAACCGAGTGCGGCGCTTTTGTAATGGCCTCCGTTAATAAACCACCTGTGTCATATCCAACATAGCCAGGGGGCGCGCCAATTAATCTGGATACGGTATGACTTTCCATATACTCAGACATATCAAAGCGAATCAATTCAACGCCTAATGTTTTAGCCAATTGTTTGGTGACTTCTGTTTTGCCAACACCTGTGGGACCTGCAAATAAAAAACATCCTACCGGTTTATCTGGATGGCTTAATCCAGACCGCCCCATCTTAACCGCGGCTGCTAAAGCATCAATGGCAGGATCTTGACCGAACACTTTTCCCTTTAAATCTCTGTCTAGATTTTGTAATAAACTTCTATCCGATGTGGAAACACTCTTAGAAGGAATACGTGCAATTTTAGCAACAATTTGCTCAATTTCTTTAACATTGATGACTTTTTTACGCTTTGAACTTGGGAGCAATCGTTGGAATGCACCCGCTTCATCTACTACATCAATCGCTTTATCAGGCAAAAAGCGATCTGTGATATACCGATCCGCTAATTCAGCTGCCGCTTGAAGCGCTGGCAAAGTGTATCGTACTTTATGATGTGATTCGAAGTGTGTTCTCAATCCCTTTAAAATTTCAAATGTTTCAGTGACAGAAGGTTCTTTAACATCAATTTTTTGGAAACGGCGTGCCAAAGCTCGATCTTTTTCAAAAATACCTCGATACTCTTGAAAGGTCGTTGAACCAATACAACGCATATCGCCATTTGCAAGCATGGGTTTAATTAAATTGGAGGCATCCATCACGCCACCAGAGGCAGCACCCGCCCCAATTATAGTGTGAATCTCATCAATAAAAAGGATAGCACCCTGATCTCGTTTGAGATGTTGAAGCAGTGTTTTTAATCGCTTCTCAAAATCACCACGATACTTTGTACCGGCTAACAAAGAACCTAGATCTAAGGCATAAACCGTACAACCTCGTAAGGCTTCCGGGACAGACTCTTCCTCAATTGCCTTAGCAAGTCCTTCTGCAATCGCGGTTTTACCTACCCCTGCTTCCCCAACCAGCAAAGGGTTATTTTTACGACGTCGGCATAAGATCTGAACCGCACGTTCAATTTCAGATTCACGGCCCACCAGCGGATCGATCTTACCCAGCCTCGCTAGTGCATTTAAGTTAATCGCATAAGCTTCTAGTGGGTTGCGTGCAGAGTGGTCTTGCCCAGATTCTTGCTCCATGGGCTGTTCCATGTCTGGTTCTTCTAAATCGGGCTTTTCCTCAATCTTTGAAATCCCATGAGAGATAAAGTTTACGACATCTAATCGGGTAATATTTTCTTGCTTCAGAAAGTAAACAGCTTGAGATTCTTGCTCGCTAAAGATAGCAGCCAAGACATTCGCACCTGTCACCTCTTCTTTTCCAGCAGATTGAACGTGAAAGACTGCGCGCTGAAGTACTCTTTGAAATCCCAAGGTCGGTTGCGTTTCACGATGTGAATCATTGGATGGAATAACAGGAGTGGTCTCATCAACAAATAATTGCAGATCTTGGCGAAGGCGATCAATATTGGCACCACAGCATCTAAGAACATTAGAAGCTGCCGCGTTATCTAAGAGGGCTAAGAGCAAGTGCTCCACCGTCATGAACTCGTGTCGTTTATCCCTCGCTTCCTTGAAAGCAAGGTTGAGCGTCATTTCTAATTCTTTGCTCAACATAAGCGTTTACCCTCCCCCTGGTCTTCGCAATTAGATTTTTTCCATGGTGCACAACAATGGGTGTTCGTTATATCTTGAAAACCGATTCACCTGCGCCACTTTTGTTTCTGCAATCTCACGTGTAAACACGCCACACACTGCTCTGCCTTCATGGTGGACTTTCATCATCACAGCAACTGCCTTGTCAAAGTCCATATAAAAAAAAGCCTGCAAAACGACAATTACAAAATCCATGGGTGTATAGTCGTCGTTCACCAGAACAACTTGATATTTAGCTGGACGCTTTACTTTTTGACGAGCTTTACTAGGTAAAACGTCGCTGGCTCGTTGACGCCCAATTTCATTACCCATAATCAAATCTTAGCTAATGATTTCGACCCATGCTTAAGACCTACCTTCAAGCACTCAGTTTTATTTTCGCATTCCCTTATATTTTTTGATAGCCAGTTTACTTAAAAGTTAGATTGACATGATAAATCTTGACTCAATTGCGTTTATGTACAACATTTAGCATCATAATAGAATGTTTGTGAATAAGCTGGTCCGCTTATTTTTGTTAGTTTCTTTACCCTTAGAAGGTATGTCAAAATGGTAAAGTTCAGTGAAAGAAGGAAAAGGACTTTTATATGGCTACAGGGATAGTTAAGTGGTTCAATAATGCTAAAGGTTATGGTTTCATATGCCCAGAAGATGGGGGACAGGATGTCTTTGCTCATTTCTCTTCTATCGTCATGGAGGGGTATCGCTTCTTAAAAGCAGGTCAAGAGGTCTCTTTTGAAATTCATGAAGGGCCTAAAGGACTGCATGCAACCAATATCCAACCCACAGAAGCTACAGTCAGCGTACAAGCTAGCACGACTAGTCGCGTTGCCGAAGAAATGTTGATGGATTAATCCTTAAAGCCCCGTACCGCGCTTTATGCGCGGTATCCAGAATTGATCGCTCAACAAGACTGGATGCCGCAAAGTGTCCGTCCGTAGCTCGTAGAGCGTAGGCGGAACAAGTCGCGGCGCGTGGACCAGAGGATCAGGTTAATATTCTACTTCATATGCTTTATCACAGCATCGCCAAACTCTGAGCATTTGAGTTTTCTGGCGCCTGTCATCAACCGTTCAAAATCATAGGTGACTGTTTTGGCTTGGATAGCACCTTCTACGCCATGAATAATGAGATCGGCTGCTTCACGCCACCCCATATGTCTTAGCATCATTTCCGCCGATAAAATCAGCGAGCCTGGATTGACTTTATCTTGGCCTGCATATTTAGGAGCTGTGCCATGAGTTGCTTCGAACATAGCAATTCCACGTCCTAAATTCGCGCCTGGCGCAATACCAATACCGCCAACCTGCGCTGCTAACGCATCGGAAATATAATCCCCATTCAAATTCAACGTTGCAATAACGCTGTACTCATCTGGTCTAAGCAAAATTTGCTGTAAGAACGCATCCGCAATCACATCTTTGATGATAATCTGACGACCTGTTTTTGGATTCTTGAGTACTTTCCAAGGACCACCTTCATAGGGCTCTGCACGAAATTCATTTTTTGCGAGTAGATATCCCCACTCTTTAAATGCGCCTTCCGTGAATTTCATAATGTTGCCTTTATGAACCAATGTCACAGAGGGCTTGTCTTCATCGATCGCATATTGAATCGCCGCGCGCACTAAACGTTCAGTGCCTTCTCTGGATACTGGTTTGATACCAATCCCACAGTCATTCGGAAAACGAATTTGAGTGACATCCATCTCTTCCTGCAAAAACTCGATAATTTTTTTGGCTTTATCCGTGCCCGCTGCCCATTCAATACCCGCATAAATATCTTCTGAGTTTTCTCTAAAAATGACCATATTGGTCAATTCAGGTTGTTTAACAGGAGAAGGCGTCCCTTCAAAATAACGGACTGGTCGCAAACAAAGGTACAAATCCAAACGCTGACGTAAGGCAACATTGAGTGAACGAATACCCCCACTCACTGGCGTGGTCAAAGGACCCTTAATAGAAACCACATACTCACTCACAGCCTGCAAGGTCTCATCAGGTAACCACTGATCTTTTCCATAAACGGCCGTCGCTTTTTCACCCGCATAGATTTCCATCCAATGAAGACTGCGATCACGACCATAGGCCTTCATCACCGCTGCATCCACAACCTTTCTCATAACTGGAGTAATATCAGCTCCAATCCCATCGCCTTCAATAAACGGTATGATTGGGTTATCTGGCACACTCAATGAGTCATCACGATTAACTGCAATCTTTGTCCCTTCTCCTGGCACCAGAATTTTTTGATACGACATAGCGACTCCTTTATTCATGACAAACTGTAACACGCGTAGTGTACCGGAAATGTGTTAGAATAAGCATCGATTTGAGATTATTGATTTAGATAACTTTATGGCGTTTGAGCTGTCATCCAATAGCAAAATAGTGGTTGGTCTCTCCGGCGGGGTCGATTCAGCGGTCAGTGCCTATCTACTGAAACAGCAAGGTCACGAGGTGCTCGGGCTCTTCATGAAGAACTGGGACGAAGATGACACAACTGAGTACTGTTCTGCTGAGGCCGATCTAAAAGATGTACGCCAAGTCTGTAAAACATTAGACATCGCGCTTGAAACCATTAACTTTTCCGATGAATACTGGAAGCACGTTTTTAGCTATTTTTTAGAAGAACACCAGGCAGGCCGCACGCCTAATCCCGATATCCTGTGCAATCAAGAAATCAAATTCAAATATTTTCTTGATTATGCCAAAAAATTAGGTGCCGACTTTATCGCCACAGGCCATTACGCTCAAAGAGCCTCTCATCCCTTGGGTCTTAACAAAGCCGCCGATCTGAATAAAGATCAGACCTATTTCTTGTGCGCTTTAAATGCACATCAATTGTCACAAAGTTATTTTCCATTGCATGGTCTTTTAAAATCAGAGGTCAGACAAATTGCAAAAAAAGCTGGATTTGAAAATCATGCCAAAAAAGACAGCACAGGGATCTGTTTTATTGGTGAGCGCAAGTTCAACGCTTTTCTCGCAGAATACATCCCGGCAAAACCTGGTCAAATCCGTACTGCTGACGGGCAAGTTCTCGGTAAACACAATGGCTTGATGTTCTATACTCTCGGTCAACGAAAAGGTATTCACTTAGGGGGCATGAAAAATTTTCAAGAAAAACCTTGGTATGTCATTGGCAAAGCAATAGATGAGAACGCCTTGATTGTCTCTCAAACAGAAAACGATCCCTGGCAATTTAGCACAGCATTGATTGCAACGGATATCAATTGGATCACGCCCATTGAACAGACTTCATTCCGATGTCAAGCCAAAACACGCTATCGCCAAGCAGACCAACCTTGCTCAGTCCAGAGACTTGAAAATACCCTGATTGTGAAATTTGATTTTCCGCAACGCGCTGTGACACCCGGGCAATCCGTCGTATTCTATGAAGGAGACCGCTGTTTAGGGGGCGCACGTATCATGGGAACAAATAGTCCTGGTGGCTTATGGCCTAAGTATCCTCACTGCATACGATTACCCGCATTTGATTTTAACGTAGGAGCAACAGCATGTCTTTAAACAACTTATCACCCATTGATGGTCGATATGCCGAACAATGTGACAGTTTAAGACCTGTTTTAAGTGAGAAAGGATTGATTTATCACCGCGTCCTCGTTGAGATCAAATGGTTTCAGGTATTAAGCCAACAAACCAACATCAAAGAGCTCCCTAAATTATCTCAAAGTGCTCAAGCGCACCTTGAGGAAATCATTCAAACACTAGACGATGATGCTATTGACAGTATTAAAGAAATCGAAAAAATCACTAATCACGATGTCAAAGCTGTTGAATATTATCTAAAAAAACGTTTCGCTGAGCATGTGGAGCTAAAGCCTTATATTGAATTTATCCATTTTGCTTGCACTTCAGAAGATATTAATAATCTTGCTTATGCGATAATGATTCAAAAAGCTCGGAATGGATGTGTTTTACCCAAGCTCACTGAAATCATCAGCAGCTTAAGCACATTTGCAAAAGCACATGCTCATGATGCGATGCTCTCGCGCACGCATGGTCAACCTGCTAGCCCGACAACCATGGGTAAAGAAATTGCGAATACCGTTGTGCGTTTAAAACGGCAACAAAAGCTTCTGGCTGATTCTCCGATATTCGGGAAAATCAACGGTGCTGTCGGTAATTTCAATGCACATGCTTTCACTTATCCTGAAGTAGATTGGATTCAACTCTCAGAGTCGTTTGTCAACAGCTTGGGTCTTAAATGGCAAGCGTTGACTACGCAAATTGAACCTCATGATTATCTGAGCGAACATTTTCACATCTTAATGCGAATTAATAACATCTTAATTGATTTAAGTCGTGATATTTGGGGTTATATCTCATTAGGATATCTGAAGCAAAAATTAGAAAAGAACGAAGTGGGCTCTTCTACCATGCCCCATAAAGTGAACCCCATTAACTTTGAGAATGCGGAAGGTAATTTTGGTTTAGCCAATGCGCTCTTTCATTTCATGGCTGAAAAATTAACCATATCTCGTTGGCAGCGTGATTTAACAGACTCTACTGTATTACGAAATATTGGTGTTGCCTTTGGACATACCCTGATTGGCTACCACAATCTTTTAAAGGGCCTTAATAAGCTGGCTGTAAATGCAGCGGCTATAAAACAAGATTTAGACAATCATTGGGAAATTCTCGCTGAAGTGATTCAAACCGTCATGCGGCGGTATGGTCTACCCGAACCCTACGAGCAACTTAAACAACTCACGCGGGGAGAAAAGCTGGATGAAATCCATTTAAAGCAATTTGTACAAAGCCTGAGATTGCCCGACGCTGTAAAAGAAAAACTCCTAGAACTTCATCCAGCTGGATATATAGGCCTTGCACAAGAATTAGTTGAGTTGATATAGGGAGAGTTAATATACGCCCACAATAGATGATTTTTCGGGCACCTGCCTGCGCTCTTACGAGCTACGGACCGACAAGCAACCCCGAAAATTCAGCTGTGAAAGGTATAGAGGGAACCTCTTAAGCGAATGAGCTGTCTCATGGACAATACAATGTAATCGAACAAGAGGAGCTACACATGCCCCGACACACCATCCAGGATGGGTTACAGGCCTTGAGCGACTCAATAGCTAGATTGAATCAAGCTGATACATTAGGGGATCCGATAAAGGCATTTCCAACCATTTTAGCGATGGCCCGACTGGCCGCTAAAGGGGACCGCGGACCCGAAACCTCGCCCACCCCCAGGCCAAATCAAGCAATTGCACGCATGGGAGATATCTTAACGAATCCACATAAACCAGTATATTCAGCCGAAAAAAAATTATTAAGGCATTTGCTCGCCACGGTGGGTGATATCTTAAAACCAACCCCCATCAAAACAGAACCCAGCCCCCGACCTGCTGCATCACAGCCTTTCAGTCGAAAACCAGAAACGCCTGTTGTTGAGCCTAGTCCACGTAAACCCAAACCTAAATAATTTGAGGCGATACTTATGGATAAAGACATTAATGAACTGAAAAATAACCTAAGAGAATCTATTAAATTGATTAATTCAGTAGGAGCTGCTCAGTTTGCAAAACGAATGGCCTCCCGTAAAAGTGAGATTGAACAATTAATTCACGCTGACTCATTTTTCACTTCGGAAGAAAATGTTAAGTTGATTATTGATTATGCGATTATTTTAAATGCATTTCATGCAAAAGAGCGTGACCTTCAGAAATCGAATGATGAATACCACGCTCATTTACTTTCTGCTTGCTTTAGTGTCGGCTTTGCCATGGGCAAAGGTGTTGATTGCATCAGTGCCTTGCCCATGATGGCTCTCTCAGGTGCTCATTCAGGTTATGGTAAAGCAGTAATCGAGCAATATTTTAAAGACAACGAATAGCCTCATAAATTTCGTGGTCTTGGATGTGTTAAACGCAAATCAACTCCATTCCACTTTTGAATCACATCATATACTCCATTTTCATCGTAGCCCTGCGGATTAATCTGAATTACATTTCTTTTGTCCTCATAAAATGAAAATGAAGGTATCGAACTTGAATCAATCCGAGATAAGTTGATCGGAACTATGAGAGTTTTCTGCAAATCTAGGTTTGTACTCGGCTCTACAATCAATCCTTCCAAATGAGCTGCTCCAACAATCCCTATACCATGCCCCATAGCTTCCTCGATACTCTGACTCATCCCTAAATCTCTAAAGATCAAGCTACTCTTTTGCAGATCAATTGAATTGCTTTTAGTGGGACGATTCTTATCTACACCAATCACGTTAAGATTAGTATGACGATTTGCATAATCTAATGGCATGTAGTTTGTTGTTCCTTTTGAAATCCATTTCGCTGGAAGCTCTATAAATAGATTAGGAACCCCTACACGTTCGGCTGCTTTCATCAATGCCACTTCCATTTGATAAATATGATATTCACCGTGGTGTTCTCCACACAAAATAACAAGATTTCTCTTCGAGAGCTCAGCCTCCTCTTTTGCTCTACAAAAAACCTTACAGAAGAGGTTTTCGATTTCTAGTAAATATGAGGGGAGTAAAGTTATTTTAGATTTCAACCATCTAGAAAAGTGGGTATGCTTACCATTGGCTTTAGCCGCATGCATCACATTTTTTTGTTTTTCAGGTTGATATAAACTGGGCTTTTTAGCTAACAGTGCTTTACAAACGCCCCGCTTTTGATTTTGAGCTGCAACGAATAAAGGTGTTAGTCCCTCATGATTGGCATCATCAACTTTTAATCCTTTCTGAATCAGAGTTTGAGCGTCTCGATTGTTTTGAACTAAATGCAATAGCGAATTACCCTTACAGTCTTTATGTGTCACCAATCCGCCTAATAAAACCATCTTCTCAACCAAATTAACTGAATCAGGTGCCGGTTTATCCGGTTGCCTTTTAACAATAACCCCCAGCAAATTTTCTCCAGATGAATTCTCTGCATTAATATTAAGCCCAGCTCTAACAAGCTCTTCGAATAATTCGAGCTGATTAACTCTAAGAACGCCTGATAAGATATCAAATGAACGATTCCGAATACTTGTTTGCAACTTGACATCCTTGCGTAATAATAACAGCAGAAGCTCACAACTAACATGATCAAAAGCATTCTGCAATCCAGCCTCTAAGATCATTGTAAGCGCGGTCTTTGAGTCAGTATTTCTCTCTTCTAATCCCATACCTGTTTCTATTAAAGAGCGACAAACGCCAAGATTGCCTTTTTGAATAGCAATATGAAGAGGCGTTCTCCCCTGCTGATCTTTCAAGGTAGGCAAAGCATGATTTCGAATTAAAATATTAATGATTTGATGATTCCCTTTCAGCGCCGCTAGATGAAGTGGTGTTATAGCTTGATCATCGGAAGCGTTTATATTAGCACCTAATCCAATCAATTGTTTCACAGTTGAAATTTCATTTTCATTGGATGCTTTATGAAGTAGGGTTCGACCTGAACCATCAACTTGATTTATTTTTAGACCTTTATCTACCAGGGTATACGCTAATTTCCAAGCTTCCTTCCTGACAAGTTGTTCTAGTATTTCTCTGTCTTGACTTGAAGATTGATATTCAGCACCCGCTTCTAACAACCAAATCCCCATTTTCGGATAGCAATCACCATGAGAGTTAAAAATACTTAACATTAAAGGCGTTTGACCTGCTAAATTTGTAAAATTAACATCAACTTTCTTTTGTGCGAGAAGTTCACGCACATCATCATAGTTACCCGCCATAATTGCACGATGTAAGGGTGTGTTACCTTGTTCATCCACTACATAAAGAATAGCGTTTTCAGGAGAAGACTGAACTTCCGATTCTTTCAGCAATAGAACTTCTTTTCGTTCTTCCAAATCATCATCATGCTCATGACTTTTAATAAAATTTGACATTATTTTCGCAGATCCAAGCATAAATACCTTACCGTTTTAACCATCACTGACAAGGCTGAGAATTATATATGTATTCAGGAAACTTTCAAACAGCCAGATCACTGCATATGCACTTCATTGAAATAATCTCAATCCTTGTTATGCTTTAATAAGTTTATAGCTCTATACACGGATGAATATGCGGGCCGTTTTGTTAGGTTTTTTGCTTGTATTTACAATGCTTTTTGGACAAATGACCTTGGCTCAAAACACTGAACTCGAGCTGACGACCTTGACACTGAAAAATCGACAACCTCAAGATATCGTTAACGTACTAGAGCCTTTCGTGGGCCCTGGTGGACAAATCAAAGCATTTGATAATCAACTAATCATTCAAACCACACCTGAAAACCTAGTGCAATTAAAAACCATGATCGAAAAGCTCGACCAACCAGCTGCTCAACTCACGCTCACTGTTTCTCAAAGTCATGAAGCCCCTAGCGAGCGTGAGTTCCTATTCCTGAGGGAAAATCGAAAGGAATCTAAGACTAATTTTCAACAAATTAAGGTTCTATCCGGAAATACGGCTCATATCTCAACTGGGGAAAGAATTTCTTTAGGTTTGCTCGGTGAATCCCGCATTCAGTCTGGAATCATGGTCCAACCTACGCTGACTGGTAGCCAAGTTTCCTTGACTATTACCACAGTTGATCAAACCCCTGAAGAAGGTTTAAGGCATACCTCAACTGAATCACATACCACAATCGTTGTCCCCTTAGACAAATGGATTAATTTGGGTAGAATCGATATCGAACGCGAGGAAAAAGCACGTGTTTTGTTCTTAGAAACAAGTGAACAAGCTAAAGAGTTTCAGCACATTTGGCTTCGTGTGCAGCTGGATCCCTAAAATGTATAATTAAAATTGAGTAAATAACCATTATTTTCAGCGTCATAAGAGGGCATTAATTTAAGGTGATTATTGTTTGTCGTGACGATAGCTGCTGATAAAAACCCAATTGCCATTCCACCAAGGACATCCACTAGGTCACTTTTATCTTTATGGATCCTTTCTGCACCCACCAGGGCTGTGACTGCACCCATCCCCAATCCCCATTTCCACCCATTCCGATAGCCCATATAGGTTGCATTGGTTGCCGCGAGCGATACATTGGCTGAGGGAAAAGACCTATCATTACTACCATCAGGCCTTTTTTCTTTAACAGCATATTTCAGTAAATATGTGACACTCAGATCAATAAAGGCAGCCTCACCAAACTCTTTTAATCCGGCAGTATCATCTTTGAAAAAGGAATAGCCCGTTGTGAATGCGGTCATGGCGCCAACAATATAGGCCGAGGTATTATCTTCAGCAATAGCAGCTTGAGATCCAAAAGCCGCAAGACCTAAAACTATTAGTTTCCTGAATGACAAAGATCGTTGCATGCTGATTGACCTTCCATGGTTAAAAATAGGTGACTCTACTCAGTTTAGCAAACTTTTCTCTTCAGACAGCTCTGTTTAAAATAATACCTTTATTCTATTCATAAAATTCAAATATGACTTTAAGTAGCCTGTATAATTTATCACCCGCTATCACCACACCTGTGTTATTAATTCTCTCTAATGTTTTTATGACTTTTGCTTGGTATGGTCATCTTCGATTTAAAAGCAGTCCTTTAGTGGTAGCTATATTAGTTAGTTGGTCTATTGCTTTTTTTGAATATTGTTTTCAAGTCCCTGCTAATCGATTGGGTCATGGTTATTTTAATGTAGTCCAACTGAAAACAATGCAAGAAGTCATCACACTCATTGTCTTTAGCATCTTCTCAATCTATTACCTAAATGAACCCATCAAAATGAACCATCTGATTGGTTTTCTGCTCTTATGTTTAGCGGTGTTTTTTATTTTCAAGAAATAAAATTCTATCTAGAGAACCCCGAACCCCCTCTATCAATATTGAAAGAGGGGAAAAGAGCTAACATTAAAGATTTACTTTATACCTTAGCATCCTTCTGTCCACCCAAAAACAACCATGTCTCGAGCACAGTATCTGGGTTCAACGAAACACTCTCAATACCCTGCTTCATCAGCCAATCAGCCAAATCAGGATGATCTGAAGGGCCTTGACCGCAGATCCCAATATATTTGCCTGCCTTCAAACAAGCTTGAATCGCTTTGCTGATCAGCACCTTTACCGCCGGATCACGCTCATCGAATTGACTTGCAACCAAACCTGAATCTCTGTCTAAACCTAGCGTTAACTGAGTTAAATCATTGGAGCCAATTGAAAAGCCATCGAAGAACTCTAAGTAATCTTCAGCTAAAAGTGCATTAGTCGGTAGTTCACACATCATAATAATCTTCAAGCCATGCTCGCCTCGTTTTAATCCATTTTGAGCAAGCACTTCAATGACTGCCTTCGCTTCAGTCAAGGTACGAACAAAAGGCACCATCACTTCAATGTTGTTAATACCCATTTGTTCACGAACATATTTAACCGCTTTACATTCCAGTGCAAAGCAATCCTTAAAACTATCTGCGACATAACGCGAAGCCCCTCTAAAACCCAGCATCGGATTTTCTTCTTTAGGCTCGTAACGCTGTCCCCCAATTAAATTAGCATATTCATTTGATTTGAAATCTGAGAAACGAATAATGACGCGTTTGGGTGAAAATGCTACGCCTAATGTTGCAATCCCCTCTGCTAACTTTTGCCAATAAAAATCAACCGGAGTAGCATATCCAGCAATACGTCCATCGATTTTTTGCTGAATATCGGGTGGTAATGTTTGGTATTCTAAACAAGCCTTAGGATGAATCCCTATCATTTGGCTAATTAAGAATTCCAGGCGCGCCAACCCAACGCCTTCATTGGGTAAACGTTGAAAATCAAATGCACGCTCTGGATTGCCAACATTCATCATGATCTTGAAAGGTAAAGAAGGCATCTCATTCAAACTATGCTCTTTGATCTCAAAGCCTAATAAACCTTCGTAAATATTCCCAACTTCACCTTCTGCACAGCTCACTGTAACGGGTTGATCTTCTTTAATCACACGGGTGGCTTCGCCACAACCGACAACCGCCGGAATGCCGAGTTCTCTCGCAATGATCGCCGCATGACAGGTTCGTCCACCTCGATTCGTCACGATGGCAGCCGCTCGCTTCATCACCGGCTCCCAATCAGGGTCGGTCATATCCGTGACAAGGACTTCACCTTGTTTGAGTCTATCCATATCTCGAATACTACTAATGACCCTGGCTGTCCCTTGGCCAATTTTTTGGCCAATAGCACGCCCTTGGGTCAATATGGTGCTTGTTTTCTGAAGCTCATAACGAGACATCACTTGCACATTATCACGACTTTTAACGGTCTCTGGCCTAGCCTGAAGGATATAAATATCACCGGTAACGCCGTCTTTTGCCCATTCAATGTCCATTGGGCGACCATAATGCTTTTCGATGATAAGGGCTTGTTGACCTAAGAATTCGATATCATTGTCAGACAATGCGAATCGGGCTTGTTCATCTGATGGCACCTCAATCACCTTGACGCCAGAACCTGTATCCGCATAAATCATCTTAAGGTGCTTATGACCTAAATGACGACGGACAACGCTTGGTTTGCCCTGACGCAATGATTCTTTATAGACATAAAATTCATCTGGATTCACAGCGCCTTGCACCACCATTTCGCCTAAACCAAATGCAGCATTGATGAGAATCACCCCATCAAATCCAGTTTCTGTATCCAGCGTGAACATCACGCCGCTGGCACCCACATCACTGCGCGCCATTTGTTGAATGCCGGCTGATAAAGCAACCTCTTCATGTGCAAAACCATGATGCACACGATAGGTAATGGCTCGATCATTAAATAAGGATGCAAAAACTGACTTGACCGCCTTTAATACCGCATCTTCCCCTCGTACATTTAACAGGGTTTCTTGCTGTCCTGCGAAAGAAGCTTCAGGTAAATCTTCAGCTGTCGCAGAAGAACGGACAGCAACCGCAAAATTAGGGTCATTTTTTGAGAGAGCACGATACGATGTCAAAATCGCATCTTGAAGATTTTGAGGTAATGGCGTCTGTTCAACCCAGCTTCGAATCATTCGACCCGTTTGAGTCAAAGCGTGTACATCTTCGACCTTCAGCGTTGATAATGCCTTTGCAATCTTATCGGCTAGGCCATTATGCGCTAAAAATTCACGAAAGGCGTCAGCCGTAGTCGCAAATCCACCTGGGACTTTCACCCCCGACTTGGCCAAATTGCCAATCATCTCCCCTAACGATGCGTTCTTACCCCCAACACGAGGCACATCTTTGTTGCAAAGCTTACTAAATTCTATGACGTATTTTTCAAAAGACATAGTGCCTCCAGATTGTCAATTTGCGACAATGATGCCATTCATTACCCCACCTCACCACACTTAAGGGAGATTCTGTGAAACAACGTACTGCATTTTTTCTTTCTGATCGTACCGGGATCACAGCTGAAACTTTAGGCCACAGTCTTATTTCGCAGTTTGAGCATATTCATTTTACGCAAATCACACTGCCCTTCGTCGACTCTATCGATAAAGCCCACGAGGCTAAAGATAAGATCAACAAAGCTCGAGCTAGCGACGACTGTCGGCCTATTGCCTTTGCCACCATCGTGAATCCTGAGATCCGCGATATTATAATGGGTGCGGACGCTTTTTTCTTAGATTTTTTTAAAACCTTCATTCCCCCGCTTGAACGAGAATTGGAACTGACCTCTTCCAATCAAATTGGGGGTATACACGGTATGAAGGATCTTGACACCTACAACACGCGAATTGAAGCAGTGAACTTCGCGCTTAACTACGATGATGGCGCTAAAACACATGATTATGATGATGTTGATGTCATTTTGATTGGGGTCTCAAGAAGCGGCAAAACCCCAACCAGCCTCTACCTTGCTATGCAATTCGGACTTCGAGTCGCTAATTATCCTTTAGCCGAGCAAGATATCGAGCTAGAAAAGTTACCTGCATGGCTCAGAAAGTACAGAAAAAAAATCTTCGGGCTCACAATCGATCCTGTCCGACTACAAGCTATTCGTCAAGGTCGAAGGCCGAATAGCCAGTATTCCGATTTGAAACAATGCCAACACGAAGTTCAACGCGTTGAAACAATGTTTCAAATGGAAAATATTCCTTTTCTAAACGCCACCCATCTATCTATCGAAGAACTCGCTACACGGTTGATGGTCATCACCGGGATTGAGCGACGTTTGAGGTAATCTAGCCATGACAATGATTTTTGGGTTACCTGCCTACCCGCTTACGATCTTCCGCCTACGTTCTTCGAACTTCGAGCGGACGCGTCGGACGGACAAGCAAAAACCTAAAATTCAGACGCGAAAGGTATCACTAAGTCCACTCATATCGAAGCTTGGCAAATAGGCTGTGTGAACGAAATTGGCTTCTAAAATTAAAATCATAGTTGATATTCAACTTAAGGTTATTGACTTGAGGAGAAGCCACCCCTATACCCAGCTCATACGAGCTTGAAGATTTCTTGTAACCATCCAGATCAAAAACAACCGTCGAATCAACGAAGCTATTATGAGTTTTTTGCCTGTCTCGAAGCAGATCGTGATAATAAGCAGCTCGGAATTCTGGTGTGAATACTGCGCCAAAGTACTGAAGTTTAACACCTCCCCCTAAAGTAATAATGTGTATATTATCATTTTTTACCTTCAAATTAGCAGCATCCGATCCCATCTCAGTATATTCATCGATAAATAAATTCGTCAATTTAAACGAAATTGATTTGCTCAGCCCCCAGTAATTCCACAGCGTTTCATGCCCAAATCTTAACTTCGTTGAAATTTCAGAGGCATAATACACAGCGGATGCTGGCTTAATCCCGGGAAGCAAAATATTACGTTGTTGATCATAACGATTATAGCCAAAACCTAATACACCATCAGCAAACCAGCTTTCTAAGTCCCAACTACCATAACCAAATAATTGCGCGCTTTTCACATCAACATTGCTATTTGCAAGATTGTATTTAATATCTGCTAAACCATATGCTAAAGCAGCACCTAAAATCCACTGATCAGTAATATTTCTCTCCAATCCAAAGATTGGTTGAAAATAATTCGCCTCATATTCTTCTGTAATCTGTTTATCATGAAAATGCCTGGCTAAAAAAGCGCCCCAAATACCTTTTTGGTCTGAAATATTATCGCCCGCGCTATATCCTGTCCTGTCCATCCTCGCAACTTCTAATCGTCTAAACACAACATCCGTGCGAGCACTAAAACCTTGTATCGTATTTTCAATCAAAGCACTACTGAGATTAGGTCCTAGTGACCGAAGTGCATTAGCAATCTCATCATCCGTATCTAAATTTTGCAGCTCGGTCATAATCTGAGACAGGGCTGGTGTCAAGCGTCCTTCAGCAGCAGCCTGTTCTAATTGTGGACCAGGATTAATGTTAAGCAAATTCAATGTACTATTACGCAAGACCAACAGCCGCAGCTTTTCTCCTAAGCCATCTGGTAACACCACTGTCTTAAAACTTAAAATTGCAGAAGGATTAAACTCAATTACTCTATCAATGGTCTTTAGAGTGCCAGCGGCGGAAGCTTTGATAATATCAACTTCCTGAGACGGAACATAACCTGTAACTGGTGAGCCTGTATTAACAGACAATATGGTGCCCCCCAAACCTGAAGTGGTGGTCACGTTGCCGGTGACATTTAACAAGCCTTTAGAACCACTAGTCAGATCAATCGCAAAAGTATCATTTGGCGCAATCAAGAGATTACCAATTAGATCTAATTTATGATCAGCAATATTAAATGTACTTCCACCTCCACCAGTCGCAATATTGGCAGTAATCAATTTATTATTGTTTGACATGATAAATGAGCTTGTATTAAGAATAGAAATATCTGTAGCATACAAATTACTATCAAATTGAACTTTACCTGCACCCGTTGTAGATATTTCTCTTAAAGGTAATAGAGCAGAACCAACCTGACCTTCGACTATCGAATCTCCCAAGAATGATATTACGCCTTCATTGACTGTTTTAGTTGTCGTGATCGCATGCAAATTAAATCCATCGACAATTCTTAAGGTATTATTTCCCCCAAGAAATAATTCTTGAGCCCAAAGATTTCCGCTCAAAGTCATATCATTCTTAGCCAAGGCTTCCACCTTGGAAAATATTTTCCCCAGAGCACCGACGTCGCCAATATGTGTTGATGGTGCCGCTCCGTTAAACCGAATTATATTTTGGTTGTTAAATTTTGTTTCAACTATTGCTTGTGAATTATTACCAAATTCTATTGTGGTTGGATTGATTCCATTTCCAAAAACTAGTATACGGTTAGCGATCACAGAATCTGCAAAACTAGCACTTTTAAACCCACCCGTTATCGTATTGATTTCTATTGTATCAATGGGTGTTATATTACCTATTTTACGAAAAAAAGTTGCACCGCCAACTGTCTTGATATTACCTTGCCCCTCCACAGTAGTAAATAGATTAGCTCCATTCTTAACTTGCAGAGTGGCACCTGGTCTCACAGTAGTACCATTAAAAGTTGCAATATCAGCAAACTCACCAACTCCGGCATTTATTTCAATTTTGTTTACTTCGACGTTATTATTTAAAATAGCGTTATTTTCGAGGAATAAATTACCTCGGCCTAGCCCCCCCCCCACACCACCGGCAACTATTTTGCCTGAAATATTCAAATTTGGCGCCAGTTTTAAAATAGCTTTACTCGCCAACTCAAATTGAGTCGCTTTAGCGTCCTCTTGAAGATATGCGGTCACCCCATTTTTGGTGTTAGCACCAATTTTAACAACGTTAAGAGGCTGAGTATTTCCGATTTTTCCAATAACGGTCGTTGTGGTGTTAAGCACCGGAGAATCGATAAAATTAAGTACCCCATTATTTGCTATCGCGTTATCAATTTGACCATTGATTGTGACACCTGGGCCTAAATTGAGAGTAGAGTTTGTATTATTAAAATTGAATTTTCTAATTTCAGCATCTGAATTGACATTAATAGTTTGCCCATCTTTCCCATAAGTAGCATCTTCAGATACATAAATATTTTGATTAAAAGTTATGCTGCTTGCAATTCCCGGATCAATTGAAATAGCTTTGAGATTGGCACCTGGTGCTCCTACTTGGCCAGGCACACTACTATTTCCTAAAAAATTTAAAGTCCCTTTGGGTGGCAGTCCATCAATCTCAACGCTTGATCCAGTTGGGCTAGCCGCCAAGTCTGCTGCACCACCAGTTCCTACACCTAAAATCACATCATTTCTAAAAACAACCCAATCACCTACCGCAGGATCGCCAGGAGCGCCTCCACCAACGGTTTGATTGTTCAACAGATCCACCTGCGCACCTAGCAACAAATCCGGCGCAAATAATGAAGATAATAATATGAATTTTTGAAGACATCTCAATTTTTGATTCATAAGTCAATGCTAGTCCTTGCCATAAGTACACCTAAAACATTTTATTTTTAGGGTAGCTGCCTACGCGCTTCCGAGCTTCCGCCTACGTTCTTCGAACTTCGAGCGGACGCGTCGGACGGACAGGCAAACCCGAAAAATTCAGCTGTGAAGAGTCTATACCCACAACAGATGATTTTTCGGGTAGGCGCCGAGCGTTCGAGTCGCAGGAGTGTACACAAAGTACATGACTGCGGTGAGAATCGCGAAGGCAACAACCCCGAAAATTCAGCTGTGAAGGGTATATATACTATGAGAAGACAAAATCTCCATTAAATCTTTTACGGGCCATTCCCAAAAAAAGTTGGGGTCAAAATGAGATTGCAAATCCTTGCAAATGTTTTCTGAAAATATACTGGCTATGCTTGATGAAAACTTTTCATAGAGCTTTGGGATCCCTTCTTCACGACGCCTTCGATGTCCGAGTGGATAACGCACACAAATCGGATCCAGCGCAGAGCCATTTTTAAATCTAATAACCACTCTATTAGGAATCGCACGTTTTTCTGGATCGAAATACTCTTTTGTAAATTCAGGATCTTCTCTTAATTGCATCTTTGATCGTAACACGTCAATTCGTGGATCTTTAGCAGATTCATCTGTGTATGATTCAGAGGTCAGTT
Source organism: Gammaproteobacteria bacterium (assembly GCA_046348545.1). Classification (GTDB taxonomy): domain Bacteria; phylum Pseudomonadota; class Gammaproteobacteria; order Berkiellales; family Berkiellaceae; genus JAXMEB01. The sequence goes on along the minus strand of JAXMEB010000002.1, from coordinate 713,468 downwards.
CACCATGAATTAAGCTATAAGCTACCATATATTGCAAAGAATGATCTCGATCGGCCTCATTATGCAAAGGTCCAGTTTTATTGATGATCCGCATCCCTGCTTCTTGAGTATCGATTTCTATGATTTCAATCTCATCTAATCTGTCTTTAAGAGCTCGATGCAAAGTCAAAGCCGCCTCAACAGCAGTTTGACCGTGAAATTCAGCTGGAAATGCAATTTTAAATAAGACGTTTTCCATCACATAAGTACCATAAGGCCTGGATCGTTTTATGGGTTGTCCTTTCAGGGACACGTCGCAAAACCCCCATGTTTTAGCACTCAAGGCACTGGGATAGCCTGGCTCTCCCTTCATCGCCATCAAAGCCAATCGAACACCTCGACTGGTCGCATCCCCTGCAGCCCATGATTTACGAGGCCCGGTATTCGGTGCATGACGATAGGTTCTTAAACTCTGGCCATCAACCCACGCCAAAGAGAGTGCATTTAAAATCTGATCACGATTGCCACCCATCAATTTCGTCGCCAAAGCCGCTGAAGCCACCTTGACTAATATCACATGATCTAAACCTACACGATTGAAACTATTTTCCAATGCTAGAATGCCCTGAATTTCATGGGCACGAATCATCGCATCACACAATTCTCGGCAAGTGATATTGTTATGTTGATCTTGGCGAGATAGGTAATCAGTCACCGACAATAATGCGCCTAGATTATCTGAGGGGTGACCCCACTCTTGAGCCAGCCAAGTGTCATTAAAATCGAGCCACCGAATCAGGGCAGCATTATCAAATGCCGCCTTAATGGGATCCAGCTCAAAACGTGTTCCAATCACTCTTGCCCCATTTTTTAAGGTTGCTCCCTCAACCCAAGGCCCTAGCCGATTCACACATTCTTTAAAAGATAATGCTAAAACAGCACATCCAATACTATCCATTAAACATAAACGAGCCGTTTCAAAGGCTAATTCACTTTCGATCGGTTCATTTAAGACATAATCTGCAATGGCTTGTAATTCTTCATCAAATGCAGGGCGCGTATTATCCATAATACTTTATACTCTCTTTTCAATCGGGATATATTGCTGAGGCTGAGGTCCAACATAATCGGCAGAAGGCCGAATCAAACGATTATTTTGTCTTTGCTCAATAATATGAGCAGCCCATCCACTGGTTCTTGCAATGACAAAAATAGGAGTAAACATTTCCGTAGGGATGCCGCAGAAATGGTATGCGGTTGCACTATAGAAATCTAAATTAGGGAAGAGTTTTTTCTCTTTCCACATGATCTGCTCGATACGCTCGGAAATTAAAAAAAGACGCTTATCGCCTAACGCTTTTGCTAATTGCTGACTACAATTTTTGATAATATCTGAACGAGGATCTGATTGAGTATAAACACGATGTCCAAATCCCATGATAAGTTCTTTCTCTGCCAGCTTTTGTCGAATACCGCTGTCTGCCGCATCGACAGAGGCATATGTACCAATTAGCTCCATCGCTTTTTCATTCGCACCACCATGAAGGGGGCCTCGCAAGGTTCCGATAGCAGCAACAATCGCCGAATAAAAATCAGATAACGTCGCAGCACAGACTCTTGCAGCAAAAGTTGATGCATTAAATTCATGTTCAGCATACAAAATTAATGAGGTATCAACTGTCTTGCGCATCAATTCGTAATGAGGCGGTTGCCCCAAATGTAATAATTGAAGAAAGTGTCCAGCCAAATCTTTTGCTTCAGTCTCGACCATAATACGCTTATTTTGATGATGGTAATGAAACCAATACAATAAGGCGCTGGTATAAAGTCCCATCAATCTCACCGCGATTTCAGAAGCACTACTGTCTTTTTCCTCAGGCTCTAAAGTTCCAAGCATAGACACCGTTGTACGGAGTACATCCATGGGATGTGCCGATTTGGGCAATAACTCTAATAAACGCATCAACTCCCCTGGCAAAGAACGATTCTCAATTAAAGCAGTCTGAAAATCCTTTAATTCATTCGGCTTAGGGAGATGTCCATAAATTAAAAGATAAGCCGTTTCTTCAAAGCATCCCTTTTCAGTTAGATCTTCAATAGCATATCCTCGATAATGCAATCCTTTTCCTTGGTGTCCAACCGTGCAAATCGCTGTTTCACCTGCGACCACGCCAGCTAATCCTGCGGGCTTACTCATCTTTAACCGACTCCTTCAAATCATTCGCTGTGGGTATAGATTCAATTTTGTCTAAATACGCGTCTAGTTCTCGTTCAATGCGATGGTAATCTAACAGTGCATAGAGTTCTTCACGAGACTGCATCAGATCCAGCATCGGAAGTTGCGTTCCTTCTTTTCTGATAATTTTATAACATGTTTCTGCAGCTGCATTCATCGCACGAAATGCACTCAATGGATAAAGCACACAAGATACATTAGCCGAAGCAAACTCTTCTAACGTTAACATCGGTGTTTTACCAAATTCAGTCATATTGGCTAAAATCGGAAAACTCAAAACCTCTGTTAATTTCTTGTATTCCTCTAAGCTCGGAATGGCTTCTGCAAACAGCATATCGGCACCCGCTAATTGATAGGCACTCGCACGCTGAATCACCCCTTCAATTCCCTCTTCGGCATAAGCATCTGTTCTAGCAATTACCATAAAATCCGACTTGATTCGGCCTCGGCAGGCGGCTCGGATCCGCTCACACATCTCTTCAATAGAAACTAATTTCTTGCCAGGTCTATGGCCACAGCGCTTAATATAATGTTGATCTTCAATATGTGCACCAGCAGCACCTGCTTTCTCAATTTCAAAAAAAGTCCGACGAATCATTAATGGACTACCCCAGCCTGTATCAACATCCACAATCAAGGGTAATTCAGATACTGCCGAAATTCTTCGAATCTGCAACAACACGTCATCTAAAGTCGTTAATCCTAAATCTGGCATCGCCAAATCTGCATTCGCAACCCCCGCACCAGATAGATAGATAGCTCGAAAACCCGCTTTCGCGGCTAGCTTGGCAGAAAGGGCATTAATAACCCCAACAATCTGTAAAGGAAATTCCTCAATCAGGATTTTTCGTAATACTTTACCAGGTTCAAACAGCATGATGTTAGCTACAGTGTATTGAGAGTGCGTCCATTGTAACTTGCTGATAGATGAAGCTCTACCAAAAAGACTTCTGAGGTTACATAACTGATATAAGTAAGTTTGCAAAGCAGTATGAATGGAAAGAAGAACCCGGCTCCGGGCACTTCGTGTGCTTGGCCGGGATGACAAGTTAGAAAATTAAGTCGTAAAACTCATGGAAAATTGCTTTAACCTTTCCTAATCTTGTAGAAAATAAATGGGGGAACAGATAGCAGTAACAGACCTATAAATAAATAACCATCATAAAAAATAATCGATCCGGTGGTTAGCTGCTTCGGGGGGATAAATCCGACGCAAAAACCGAATAGGCAAGTTAAAAACCCAAGCCCAGAGACTATCCACATCCCATAGTTTTTGCCAGGTATTTTGTATGCACGAACTACATCAGGTTGGCAGTATCGAAGTCTAATCGCTGCTGCAAAAATAAAACAATACATAATCATTGCAAACTGAACTGTTATAGCCGTAATAATCCAATAGGCGCTATTCACATCAGGCATAAAGAAAAAGACCAATGCCAAGAGCGATCCTAAAATAGCTTGGACCAATAAAGTGACAACTGGCACGTTGTATCGATTCGTATAATGCATGATTTCAGGCAGTAAGCCTTCATCTGCCGCTGCCAAAATACCTTTTGCTGGCCCCATAATCCAGGTATTAATACCGGCTAACGATCCAACTGCAGCTAAAAGCGCAACCCAAGGCACAATATGATCGATTCCAAATTCTGCAAAAAATGCTTGGAATGCTTGCAAAAGACCGGCCACCAAATGCACGTCTTGCTTAGGCACCACAAATGCAATGCCCAAAGATCCTAAAACTGACAAACATAATATTAAAACACCTGAAGTAGCAATTGCTTTCGGATAATCACGCTGCGGGTTTTTCGTCTCTCTCGCATGATAGGCACTCATTTCCATGCCGGCTAAACCTAACAACACGCCAACAAAGAAGACAACGTTATTTAACTCTAAGCTTGGCATGAGTGCTCCCCAACTCATGTCTAACTGTAAAGGTCTCCCCGACAACAACCAAAAAAGTCCCAAACTGATAATCAAAATACCAGGAATGACGGTACCAATGATGGCACCCACACTACTAATCCAACTGGAAGTCTGGATACCAAAGAAATTAACGAGCGTTGCACTCCAAAAAATGACCAGCATCATGCTGACCATGTATAGTTTATTATTCGAAAGTGCAGGATCAATGAGATAGGCTATGGCGGCAGCTGAAAAGGTGAGTACAGCAGGAAACCAGGAAATACTTAAAATCCAAGAAATCCAAATTGCGAATAACCCCCATCGTTGGCCAAACGCCACGCTGACCCAGGCAAATAATCCCCCTCTTAATGGCCAACCGGTTGCCAACTCAGCACACACTAAGGCAGAAGGTATAAAAAAGAGTAAAGACGCTACCGTATAAAAAAATATAGAGCCCAATCCATAGTCCACCATAATTGACAGGTTTCGCAGGCTGATGATCGCTGCGACGTTAATCATGGCTAAAGTAAATACACCTAATACTCGTTTCTGAACACTGGGCACCAGAAGCTCCAAATGATTGAATTAACAAAAGAATCAGAGAGATACGATACCACTGCTCTAGCTTTCTAACAATACAGTCCTAGCTCAATCCACGATTTAGGCATATCATTAATATAGAGAATCTAATCTTGACAAAATAATCTATCATCATGAATATTCAGCCCAAGGACGTATTGAAGGTTTTTGAGAATTTTTCAGCCCAGGCTGAAAATAGCACCCAACCTACAAACTCGCTTAACGAGCCTATTAGAGCTTCAGTACTGATCCCGATTTTAAAACGGGAAGAGCTATCTATACTATTGACGCAAAGAACCGAGCATTTAAAATCTCACGCTGGACAAATCAGTTTTCCCGGTGGTCAGTGGGAACCCGATGATCGCAATCCAACTGATACCGCTTTGCGAGAAGCACAAGAAGAAATTGGATTAAACCCAAGCTCTGTTCAAATCATCAGTGAACTAGGGTGTTGGTTAACTCACACTGGCTATCAGATTACAGCGATATTGGGATTCCTCGACCCCCCTTCTCAATTTAGAGCGTCTGAAGATGAGGTCGCCGAAATCTTTGAAATCCCGCTGCATGTTTTAATGACCCCTGATCTTTTTAAAGAAGACTTCAAATATCACAATGGCGAGAAACGTCATTTTTATCATTTCGAATACGAAAACAAACATATATGGGGATTTACTGCCAATATTTTAAAGTTTTTAATAGAGCAATTACGAGCCTCTAACGAGGCTCTATAATACACCCTTCGCAACTGAAATCTCTTTCAATGGGCGTCCTGTATCAATTGCTTCTTGTACCCATTGGCCAACCTGATGATGCGCTGTCCTAAATGGTATACCCTGTAAAACAAGTTTTTCAAGCAATTTAGTGGCTTCCAAATATCCGCTTTCAGCAGCCAACTGCATTTTATTTTCATTGAAAGATAAGCTTTCTAAGAAATTAGGCATGATATCTAGGCAAGCAATGAGCGTATCAACCACGTCAAATAAAGCATATTTATCCTCTTGCATATCTTTATTATACGCCATGGGTAAGCTTTTCATGATAGTCAAAATGCCCATTAAATGCCCAAATACACGACCACTTTTACCTCTAACCAATTCCAGAATATCTGGATTTTTTTTATTGGGCATTAAAGAAGATCCGGTTGCAAAAGCATCATCTAATTGAACAAAATCAAATTCGGTAGATGCCCAGATAATCAGATCTTCGCTCAATCTTGACAGGTGCATCATGATCATACTGCCAACACTAGCTAGTTCAATGATATAATCTCTGTCGCTGACAGCATCCAATGTATTCTCAATAATGCCTTGAAAACCAAGCGCTTTTTCAACAAACGCTCGATCTAATGGTAGATGACTACCAGCCAATGCACCGGCTCCCAATGGGGAATAATTTAATCGCGCGTGACATTGCTTTAATCGCTCACTATCTCTCGAAAACATGGCATAATAAGCACCAAAATAAGTTTTCAAGGCAATGGGCTGAGCTTGCTGTAAATGCGTGTAACCCGGCATTACAATATCTTGATATTCGTCTTGAAGCTTCATCAATACATCCAGTAATATCTGCAGATGCGCACTCATTATTTCAATGGCATCGCGAGTATACAACCTTAAATCCAATGCAACTTGATCATTTCGGCTTCGTCCTGTGTGAAGCATTTTGCCTGCTTCACCTATTTTTTCTATCAGACGCGCCTCAATCCACATGTGAACATCTTCGCATTCTAAATTTAATGGATATAATTTATTTTGGATCTCAATCTCTATCTCACCCAATGCGGTCACAATACTATTGCATGCTTCTCTAGAAATGAGATGTTGTGCACCCAACATTTGAGCATGGGCAATACTACCTGCAATATCAAAAGCATACAGTCTGTGATCTAAAGGTAATGAGGCATTAAACTCAATCACTTTCGGATTGAGCGATTTTTTAAATCGCCCTCCCCAAGTTGCATGGGCTTTAGTCATACAATCCTCCATGTATAGAACTATATATTTTGGCAGACAGGGCATATAGATTAATAAATCCCTCAGCATCCTTCTGACAGTACACGGTATCTGCTTCAAAAGTTGCCATCTCAGGCTGATATAAGCTAAACGGAGATTCAACACCGCAGACAGTCACCTGTCCCTTAAATAACTTTAATTTAACCTTCCCAGTAACATATTGCTGGGTTTCATTAATAAAAGCATCTAATGCTTTTTTCAATGGCGAAAACCATTTTCCATCATAGACTAAATTGCCATAGGCTGTTTTAAAAAAACGCTTAATTTCAGCGGTTGCTTTGTCTAAACAAAGTGTTTCTAGTTTTTGATGGGCTATATGTAATACACTCCCGCCTGGTACTTCATATACGCCTCTTGATTTCATACCAACCAATCTATTTTCAATCATGTCAGTGACGCCAATGCCATGCAATCCTGCTTTTTTATTGAGAAAATCCAATAGTTCCAATGGTGCCATGGTAACATCATTGACTTTACAGGGCTGCCCACTTTCAAACCCAATTGTAATTATTTCAGGTAAATTGGGTGTATTTTCTATTGAGTTTACCATCAATAACATATCATTAGGATAACCTTGCGATGGGTCTTCCAATACACCACCTTCATGAGAAACATACCAAATATTTCTGTCTCGTGAAAAAGGCGCTTTAGGCGTTGTTGGTATTGAAATACCATGCAAAGCAGCATAATTCATCGCTTCCGTTCTTGATTTAATATCCCACTCTCGCCAGGGTGCAATAATTTTTAAGTCCGGAGATAGCGCTTTAATCGTGTATTCAAATCGAACTTGATCATTACCTTTACCCGTCGCACCATGCGCTACACTATTTATTTTTTCAGCATGCGCAATCTCAACTAACTTTTTCGCAATCAATGGTCTCGAAATGGTGCCTAATAAATAATGATCTTCATAAGTTGCTCCTGATTTTAACAAAGGCCAAAGATAAGATAAGACAAACTCTTGCTTGACATCTAGAACCAGTGCTTTACATGCTCCACTATTAATTGCCTTCTCACGAATCTCACACAAATTTTCATCTTGGCCTAAATCACAGATCACAGCAACCACTTCAGCATGATAGTGCTCTTTCAACCAAGGAATCATAACAGACGTATCAAGTCCACCTGAATAGGCTAATGCAATTTTATTAACCATTTAAATATCCTCCATCATATTGAATAAATTTCTGAATCTTAAGTGTTTTTTCAACATCTGAAACAAGCGCATCATAGCACTCAATGACTTCACCATTTTCCATGAAAAATACATAGTCCATCATTGATTTTGCAAAGCTCATATCATGGGTTGTCATTAAAAAGGTAAGACCACTCTTTTTAAGTTTCAAGAGAATCTGACTCAATTTATGTGTTGTCTCAGGATCAAGCGCTGAAGTCGGTTCATCCAACAATAAAATACTTGGCTTCATGCATAACGCCCTGGCAATCGCGACTCTTTGCTGTTCACCGCCTGACAATTGGGATGGATATTTCGAATATAAATGAGCTATTTCCAATTTTTCAAGCCAATCATACGCGTTTGAGCAAGCACCTTCTTTAGATTCTTTTAATACAACTCTTTGTGGTTGTACGCAATTTTCCAACACAGTCTTGTGATGAAAAAGATGATTACCCTGAGCAACATATCCAATCATACTTGCTTTCGTTGAGTTTTTAATTTTTTTAATACAACTCTCTTTTAAGGTGATGGTCCCTTCATAATGATTATTTAGATTTAAAATGCATTTGAATAAACTCGTTTTCCCCGAACCACTCTTTCCAATCAGCAAGTTGATTCTATTTTCCTTTAATGCAAGCGAAACGTTATTTAGAATGGGATGTATCGTTCCGATTGGTGTTAAAGTCAAATTTTGGATGCTAAGCATGTTCATATTTTTTCACCTCATATTTTTTCAGAATTTTTGCTGTCACCCATGTTAGCAAAAAATAAATCAGAGCGGTCATTAAATAGATCTGCATCGGTTTTAACTCTTTTGTCACAATATCTTTACTGACCTTTGTTAATTCATGCACACCTAACATCATCAAAATGCTACTTTCCTTAATAAGGGCCACAAATTCGTTGGTAATAGCTGACCAAACATTTTTATACATTTGGGGCATCAAGATATAAAATATGGCTTCCACTTTTGAATAACCCAACACATAGGCAGCTTCATACTGCCCGGTGGGTAAATGGTTCAATCCACCTCTAACAATCTCCGAAAGATATGCTGCTGAATTACAGCTTAAAGCAATAATGCCTGATAATTCCGCTGATATCTCGACATGAAGCATACTGGGCAATCCAAAATAAATGATGAGCAGTTGTACAAATAAGGGGGTGCCTCTTATTAAAGCGACATACGCCTGAATCAGTTGTTTCCCAATTTGACAAGCAACATATTTTGAGTTTAAAACCCCAAAAACTGTCCCTACCATCAAACCAACCACAATTGAAATCGTGCATATTTTCAGCGTGATGATGGCGCCCTGACCCAAGAGAGGCAGTGATTTGATCACTATCTCAACGTTTTCATTGATCATGATACTTCACCACTTTTAAACCATTTCTTCTCAAACATCTTAATTGAACCATCTGATTTTAACGCTTCTATGGTCTCACTAATTTGTTTTGACAATTCACTATTGTGCTTAGAAACACCGATTCCATTGCCCATCACCCAATTAGCATTGGGCAAGGGTAATTCTATAAGGTATGTTTGGGGAAATTTATGTTTTATATCATTAGCGATATGTGGCTCGAACAGCGCAGCTTCTGATTTATGATGTTGCACATCCATCACAATTTCTGCATTCCCATCAAGCGTTTTCGTTATGACGTCCGGAATCGATTGAATAAAATCGTCTTGTAAGGTTCCAGTTTGAACAGCTATTTTCATGCCCTTTAGATCATTCCAGGTTTGAATAGATTTTTTAGGCTGTTCCCAAAATACTAAAACAAAGCTCTTGAGCGGTTCCCCTTGATAAGGAATCATATCAATCTGCTGCATCCTAGATGGCGTAATGGAAATCCCACCCATAATTATATCCACTTTATTTTGATTCAAAGCTAGAATAAGTGAATCAAAGCTCATATCCTTTATAATGATTTTTTTACCTAATTTTTCTCCCATTTTATCTAGAATATCTTTATCAAATCCAACAACCTCGCCTTTATCAATCCAGACATAAGGCGCATAATTCGCATTTGTTCCAACAATCAGCTGTTCAGATGTTGTTCCATGAACTGTTTTATCTGAACAGCCTAATAATATTGAAAAAATCCCAAGCGAAAGTACAACAAGCCAATGTTTCATGGTTTAAAACCTCAAAAATGATTAGAATAAGTTTAAGAACCCTTTTAAAGGGACTTAATCAAAAATAAATTTAAATGTGTATATGAATTTAGCCGCGAGGGCGACGACGTGAGAAAGGACGGCGAGGAGCAGAGACTGACGCAAATAGCGAGTCAATTGTCATATTAAGGTAGATCAGATGAATCTGATACATGATACTCTCCTCTCGTAAATTAACTTGAACTTTGAATCTACCTCTTCTAATTCTATTTTGCAATAGGCTATCGAACCACTTGTCAGGCGACCGTTGAAGCCTTTATCAAAGCGTATTGGTAACCCCAAACGGCACATGTGCCGTGGTTACATGCTCTTGAGCTGATTCGCAATGCCTTGTTTGATCATCAAAAAAGATATCTGCTTTGAAGCCTGCCAAGAATTCCGCTTTGTTTAAGCCGCCTAAAAATAGAGCTTGGTCAATCCGAATATCCCAGGTCCGTAATGTGTGAATTACGCGTGCATGAGCCGGTGCTGAGCGTGCGGTCACCAGCGCCGTTCTCACTTGAATCGGTAAATTTGGATTCGATTGCAGGGTTTGTAATGCTTGTAAAAAACCCTTAAATGGACCTGGCGAGAGCGGGCTTTTAGCCGCTATCGCTTCCTTTTTATTAAAAGATTCAATACCTTCTCCTTGAAAGATCTTTTCAGCTTCATCGGAAAACAACACGGCATCCCCATCAAAGGCAAAATTTAAAGCGTCTGGATCAGTATTCGTCTGTTGACCTGACCAAATATGTGCAGCTGCAAGCCCTGCCTGCAAGGCATGATGCACGTCCTCCGGATTAAGTGATAAGAACAAATGCGTTCCAAAGGCTTTAGCATAGCAATAAGGATTTTGTCCCCCTGCAAAGGCAGCTCGCGTCACATTTAAGCCATAATGCTGAATAGAATTAAATACTCTGAGACCGGTATCAGCCGTATTTCTCGATAACAACAAGACTTCAACCAAATTATCATCGAATTTTCGACCTTCATTCAGTCTTAGAAACTTTTGAACCAATCCAAAAGCATGTCCAGGCTTGAGTACTTCCTCTTCATGGCTTCTTTGGTAATCAGCATATGCCTCTAACCCCTCACTTTCAAAGATCTCATGACTTTCATCTAAATCAAATAAGGCTCGAGAGGAAATACCAATCACTAGTTTACCCGTAAAATTAACCGGCATATGCCTCCTTAGTCAGGATTAATCTAACCATAAAATTTTCTCTACTGGAAAGTATAGACCACATCGAGTAGGTCGGCCTTCTAAATTACTTAATAACTTGCGATATCGATTTAATTGAGGAATATATGTTTCAACAACCTTCTCTAAGTGAAATTTATCTTGAGACTTATCAATTATTTTATAATCGATGATCCAACGAGTACCTGCTTTATCAATAAAGGTCCGATCAAGCACATGGGTTTGTACTCGCTGCAAACGTACATCACAAAGAGCCCATTCATTGTGCACGGATTGATTCTCCGCGCTGAATATCCAATCAATTTGTTGATCTGTCAAAAAGTGCTGAACAGCCATTTTGACTAAATCAAGACAATAATTTAAGCGGTCTGGTGTCACACCCATTGCTAATAATGCACTTTGCCAAGCCATTTGAAAAGTCTCTGGATGAACCGTTTTCCATCGATGGCGACCTTCATCCGCAATCATTTGAAAAATCTGGTGCACTAGCGTGCCTACATGACGCAAATCACTCAAAGGGGCACCTAGATTTTCAGGATGATTTAAATCACTATCCTTCTCAGCTAATTTAGACTTTATCTGAATTGGAAACATCCAATCCGTATTTAATCTTTTGAGGCATGGTATAACAGCAGACTCAGCTCGAACTGTTTGGGTCTCTCTCTTCACGATTTCGACTGATTCAAACAAGGGTCTCAAATGGGACAAAAAGCTTCCCTTTGAAGAAGGCCGCTCTTCATCTTCAATTCTTGCACAGACATAGAGCGCTTTACGTGCTCTTGTCATTGCGACATACAGCAAACGAATTTGTTCGAGATTCTTTTTAGCCTTAATTTGTTGTCTAATATACTCATATAATTTATCTGATTCTCCGATCTCAGCTTTGGGTGCAAACAGAAGATCAACTCCACGCGCCCAAGGACGCTCAAACCAGAGAAATAATGGGCTATCATCAATGCCTGCTGCATCCTCTGCTCCAACTAAAAATACAACATCAAACTCTAAACCTTTAGCTTTGTGGATTGTCATCAAGGTCAAGTTTGAAGCATTCTTTTCGGCAGTTATGTCTTCCAAATATAATTTCGAAAGTTTTTCCTCCCATAGACTTCGATCTTGAATTACGCCACCTTCATCCATTGATTCGAGCAATTCAAAAAAAGCATCGGCAATAGATTCTTCCTTTAAATGTCTTAAACAAGCAGGCCCTCCGAATCTCATCCAAAGTCCTTGTATCCAATTTCTTAAAGACACCCTGCCTTTTTGAGAAAGCCATTCGCTCATTAGAGGCAAGAGCTTTGAAAGTCGTACTTGGCCGTCTTCGGATAACAACCGAATAACGGTTTGATCCTGAAGAGTTGCCCAGATCGTTCCAGATTCGGATGTTTTAATGATATACAAATCATGTAGCGTTAAACCACACCAAGGTGCCCTCAATATTGCAAACCAAGCTAAATGATCCGTCAGATCTAACATCGCCAATGTGAGCGCTTTTAAATCTAAGATAAGTTGCTGGTCAGATAAAGGTTCAAGCTGCTCTCCCTGAAAAGGTATTTTTTCAGAACTTAATACACTCAACAGATCATTCAATTGCTGCTTCGTACGTGAAAGAACACCAATACGATAGTCTGGATGTTTTGCTTGAATAGCTCTTATATGCTCCATCAGATAATGACTCTCAATTGATTTTAGACCCTGAATCAAAAATACATTGAGAGGATTATTTGAAGTATCATTTACAGCTGATACGGCTTTATGAAATTTCACTGCGCCTAAACTTAAATTATCTTCTCGAGGAAAGAGATTCAAAAACAGTTGATTAAATGTATTAACCAACACAGGATGTGATCGAAAATTTTGAGTTAGATAAAGTGGCTTTAAGAGTACATTACCTAGACCTTCAGAACGAGCCTTGATAAACAAACCAACTTCTGCTCCTCTAAAATGATAGATAGATTGCATTGGATCACCAACCAAAAATAAGCTACGCTCCTCTCCGGGTTGCCAACCTGCAACTAATCGTTCAAAAAAATGATACTGCGCCACTGATGTATCTTGAAATTCATCGATTAGAATATGCTTGATTTGATAATCTAATCTAAGCGCCAGATCACTGGGATCATCTAATGCCCCCAAGGCTCGGCTAGCACCTTCTGCAACTTCAATAAAATCGACTTGACCGCACGTTTTAAAAATCACTTTCAACTGAGCTACTAATGCTGGTAATATTTTAACTATATCTTCTATAATTTTCTTTTGAATGGGTGAATAATCAGGATTAGGTAAGTCTTTAATCTGAGCGAACAGTTGAGGCTCATACAGCTGCATCAGCTCAGACAAGAGATCCATCATGGCATCTTTTTGAACTTGATGCGTTTTTGCTATAAATCCCAAATTTTTGTTAACTGTTTTTCTAAAGCCACCTTCTTGCGTTGTTAGAAATACGCTAATCGCTTGCCATAAAGGTAGTTTTTCCGCTATTGGGTCTGGGAAGTGATCTAAACGTGGGTAAGCTCTTAATTCTGAATCATCAGGGGCATGGTCAAATGCATGCTGAATCAAATTTAATAATTGAACTGATTGTTCAGGCGTAATTCTAGCATGCACTTGCTGGAGCAGTTCTTCAACCATACGCTGGAGTGGAAGCGATAATTCACTATCAACACGATGAATCACGCTTAACCATTGATCACGCTTAGAGAGCAAGTTTTCAAATAAGTTCTGAGCCGAATCAAAGCGATTATCCAGATGACTCAATATGGATTGCAATGCATCTGCCCAAGGCACATCCTGCTCTAATGTTTGAAGCAGCGCCTCTGCTGCTTGTTGATAGAGAAATCTAGGTTCATCTAATATATCAGGCTGACACCCAAAGTTGGAAAGCAAGGGCAACCGACCTGAGAGATATCTGGAAAAAGCATCAATCGTCACAACTCTAAGTCGGTTAGGATTTTTTAGAATATCCCATCTGTCTAAATGAGGCTTTTCTTGTAACCTTAAGACTATACGGGCCTTCATCTCTGCTGCAGCTTTATTGGTGAAAGTAATTGCTAGAATTTCCTCAGGGATATCAACAACACTCAATAGCGCTAAAAAACGCTGCGTTAAAAGTTCTGTCTTACCCGATCCAGCTGGTGCTTGTACAATGAAAGAAGCCCTTGGATCTAAGGCTTCTCGCCTCGCTGCACTATCTGGCACAAGTACGCTCCTTGATACGACAGAAACTTGGCAAATGACAGTAACGACATACTTTATTTCGATTAGCTGGTGTCACACCAGCCTTTCCTGATTTAAAATCATTCACCAATCTTTCTAATTCAGATTGCCAAAAATGAAGGAGTGATGCCCATTCATCTTCTGAAAATACTTTGACATCTGGGAACTGAGGAGCTTGTGATAACCCAACAAACCGACACTTATCACCTTTGACCTGGCCAAATACAATGCCAGCAGGTGTGGGAAATTGGTTATTAAAACAATATAACGGCAACTGGGGCTCTAATAAGTCTTCACCTAATAGGCCTGACAAATCAACCTGTCCTGTTTTATAATCGATGATAAAATATTGATTTGAGTCATCTTTATCAACTCGATCAATGCAGACTTTTAAATTCATACCCTCAATATTAATAGGATAATATGATTCTCTGGCAATCACTTCAAATGGAGAGCGTTTTTTTTCAAGATTAAGCCAGGCTAACATTAATTTCTCAAGTCGATTTTGCTCAATGTCCCAAAATTTTAAGCCTGGCTTGAACGTCTCAAATCCTTTGAGTTGATCTTTTACTGTTACTTGAATCAGCTCTTGTAAGGCGACTTCAGACAAAGTCAATAAAGCCTTTTGTGTCTTCAGAATAGACCATAGCGCATCTAAAATTCGATGTGTGAGAATACCGCGGTCTCTCAAGCTTAAACCCAACGAAGTCTCAGATTTATCAATTAATTCTAATCTGATTTCAGCAAAAGCTCTAAAGGGGCAATGAGCTTGTAACTTAAGTGTCTTGCTGCTAGCGGGAATTTTATTGAATGCTAAGGCTGGTGCCTTATCGTCAGTGATACTCTCGATTGAAACACTATTAAAAATAGTCTCAAACAAAGATGGCGAGCACGACTTAGAATCACTAGAATAGGGTGTTTCAGTATAATTTTTGACTAGAGCACTCGGTGAGTGGGTTTGATTTGAAACGATTTCAGCATGGCTTACTATAATATGCCGAGCTGCGCTTAGAAAGCGCTGAGTCATTTTTTCTGCAAAGGTCCATTGTCGCTCATGCGTTGCATGCGGCATGTTTTTTTCTTTCTGCAGTGTCATGGGTAAAAATGGATTGGGATCTGGCAAACTTGGCCAATCGGCGTCGTTCAGACCACTAATCCATAAGTGGGTGAAATTCTGTCCTGCGGCTTCTAAAGCACCTAATACGTGGAGTCTAACCACATGACTTTGAGGTTGAAAAGGAATATCTTGTATGAGATGCTTTAATTTAAGGTAAGCGACTGTGTGTTGTACTGGTTCAAATAATCTATCCAGTTTGGCAAAATCTTCCATCAAAGCAATCCATTGCTTAACGGCTTGATGCTCTATGCTATCTAAGACCCTTTCTCCTGGCCAATTTGACGATTTCAAGTGCTGATTAAATACCTGATGCCAAGTCGCATAATCTATTTTGTAGTAATCATCTGATATATTTGAGAGAATATCTAATGCCCAACGAATAATCGGGATGGTATTCAACGGCTGTCCTGCTGAAATATTATAATATTCACTCACAACAGGTTCTGGATATAATAAAGCATCAGGATGAAAAATATCTCTAAATATTTTTTCCACTATCAATCTATAACGTGGTAATTCAGGTATAACAATCCCTATCCTCGCATTATTATCTAATTCTAAAATAGATTTAGCCCATTCAGCCGTTGCCTTAAATTCATTTTCGACTGTCTGAAACCGATGCCTGATCGGTACTATAGCGTTTACGTCCGGAGATTTTTCAAAAATCTGCCATCCGACCTGCTTCAGATGTTCTAATAGCATCTGATACTGTGGCGGAATATCGTCAAAGCCATACAACTCAATGCTACGGTGAGGTGAAACATTCAAAAACTCTGTATTCTTCTTGATATGCTCACAGAGGCAATGAGCAATGTCTGTTTTATCGATCCAGTTTGATTGTTTTAGTTTAGAACGGTACTGCTGTATCCAAACATAAAACGCTTTTGAGTCTTCTTGTGACCAATCAACTTGATCGAAATCTCCATTCCACAATGCAAAATGCTGCCACGCTTGCCAAACGAGTTTAGCGGTTGTAGTGATTTTAAGGAGCCCCGCCCCACTCTCTGAGCTATGGATGATGTCTTCCAGTAACAGCAGAGATTCCGCATTTGAGATGAGCGACCCACTTATTTTCCCCCTAAGCAACATTTGCTGAAACATCTGTAACAGTGCATCTTCAAGAGAGAAGATGTAGGGTTTCAAGACTACAGATGCAGTTTTGAGAGATTCAGTGACTAAGCACTCTGTCAGATAAGTCGCTAATCGCCTGGTCGGTGTTAAAATCGTGGTTTGAATTTCTAAGCTTGAAAACTTCATGCGGTTCCTTTGCGGAGGTAGCAAGTTGATTTGTAAAGTTAGGTTAGTTACTCTATTTTTCTGCTATCACTCCAGTGAATGCGGACATTTGCACTTCACGACTAGACGCTGTTCAGTGCTTAGTGATCTAGCTGAGATAAGAGTATAAACTTTGAAAAATCCCTATATCGACCTCATAAAAGCCGTCTGTCAACACGGTAAACCATGGCGAAAATGGATTGTAATATATTATCTGGCATATGTCGTTGCAGAAGCTTTACTCAGCATTAGCCCCTATGCGCTCGGCCGCGGGATTGGCGCCCTGCAGCATTTTACCCCTGTCCGTCTACCTGAAGTCATTTTATTGGATGCTCGCCCCATTTTTTATTATGATTGTTATTGCTTGTCGGTCCGTAGCTCGTAAGAGCGTAGGCGGATTGCCTTCGCGATTCTCATCGCAGTCATGTTCTTTGTGTACACTCCTCGGCGTCCCTTGCCTTGTCGAAGCTCGCAAGAGCGTAGGCAGGTACCCGAAAAATCATCCCCCCACGATTAGGCTCTACATCTGAAGGAGTTCAAAACTGTGTCTTTGATTTGCACACCATCAGTTTTTTGAGCGTGACTTTCATTTCTAAATTGGTATATCAGAAAAGGCGAGTGCTCTTCTTGTAGATTTATATCAGATTCCTCCGAAGAATACTCATCATCTGAATCCGAACTAATACATTCTCCTCCTTCGAATTCAATACAATCATTTTCTGCATCTGAACTCGAACTAATGCATTCACCCACTTCGATTTCAATATAACTATCTTCGAATCCTTCATCAACTATTGATTGACCCTGAAGGCTACCGCTAGTGTTTCTGAATTTATTCTTAAGTGAATCATAAGAAATATAAACGAGCCCACCCGCCATTGCAATTGCTGCAACAAAACTAAATTTACCATAATCTCCTGTGACATCTAGATACAAATTGCTTATATAATCAATATCATCCTCTCTATGAGATTCAAAAGACTTCATTACAGAGTGAAACCTTCCCTTTTCAACACCATACAGATTTAAAAGTGTATTTGAATCAATCTGAATTTGCGTATAGTTTTGTGCGAATTTGATCTGAAGCTCAGATTCCTTGACGCCTTGAAATTCAATTCTATCAAGATCCACTCTGAATCCGTAAACTTCATTTAATCCTGAATCAGATCTAATAATAAATGATTTACCTAATCCACCTGTTACAAAAACAGCATTTTTGGGATGACCGAAACGTATCGTATCATTGAGCAATGAAGTATACGCATGGATATTGGTATGGCGTCCAGGGCCAATATAATAGTGAGATCCTTCTAGTTTTGTTGGCCTAAAACCAGGGCCAAGACTAAATTCTACGCTTTGAATTGTCACATTTCTTGCATCGAGTGTTAACGTGGAAGCCAATTTGGTTGGGATTGTAATTGCCTCACGTGTATTTTCCAACAAATTTATAGTTATACTTCGACCATACCATGCAGTTTGAGGCCCGTATTTTTGCTGCGCAACGACAGCATCACAATATGCTAAGCCCATCTTTAACAATGTTTGCTTAGGATAAGCAACATGCTCAGATTTCCCATTGCTACGATAAGTCATTCGTGTTAACTCTGGAATATCAAGAAAACTGCCGAAAAATAACCTATCTATCCAATGATTAGGCCAGTCTATTTTATAATGTATTTGAAAAGGGTGAAGCAATCCGATTAAGCCATGCCCCGCTTCGTGAAGAAGTAGATTCCTGAGAAAATTACTATAGTAATGATTTCCATCAAATTCTCCATAGGAAACCAAATATTCTGATTTAATTTGGAAATCCTGAACGCCGCCTTCTACAGGATATTCTGCCCGCCCCCCTACGTCACTGACTAAGCTTAAGAATGATGACTTTGTCCCATCAAGCTTACCTGCAATAATATCTGCTTCATCTGGAAAGTCTAGAAATTCAACATTAATGGCTGAATGCTCTTCAAATTCCTCAACCGCGTCATGAAATGCTTGATTATATAGCTCGTATTGACTTTCGGTTAAACCATCTGATTCAATGTAGACCTTTATGCCATCCGAACTATCATACTGATATCCTGAGTCTAATATCATGCATATTTGTTCAGATTTGGAGAGTTCAGTATGGTCTGGGCTAGCATATTGTTTCAGTCTATCTCGAAACAATTTATCTTTTATTGACGAAATATATTTTTTAGCAGCACTATAGGATTTACAGGAAATATCAAAAGTAAGATCAAATAGGTTACGTAATTCCTTGCCAATTACAAAGCCAATATTATGAGGCTCCGGTGAAAAGCCATTATAACGAAGCTGCTCTACTTCAGGATATCTTACACGTAAATTATCAGGGCCTAGCAGAGGGGCTATCAGAACAGTGGATTGATCTGAATATGTCCTTGTGTAATTCTGAAGCAAGTCTAGACTCATGATTTAATCTCAATTAGAGTAATTTATGTTAAATAGATAACTATACTCCAGCTTAAAAAGCAATCTGACGCCGAATTAACGGTATTCTTTAAACGATAAATGGATTTTGAATATGCACTTCTACTCCAACTATCGCCCCCGCTTTCGCTTAATTGGACATCGAGGGGTCGCCTCACTGGCACCTGAAAATACGCTAGCAGGATTCCAGTTAGTAAAAGTGCTTGGTCTGAACTGGGTTGAGTTTGATATTCAGCTTACAAGAGATCTAGAATGGGTCGTATTTCATGATGACACTTTAAATCGCACCTCCACCGGGCACGGTGCTATTTATGAACATCTTTTTGCTGATTTAAAATCCTTAGATGCAGGCAGCTGGTTTCATCCAGGATTTAAAAACGAAAAAATACCCCATTTTCAGCAAGTGATCGAATTACTAAATGAAACGGGGCTCATCCCTAATATTGAAATCAAGATTGCTGCAGGCTGCCCATTTTTACCTGAAACTTTCGGTAGAAAACTACTGGAATTTTTAAAAACAGATTGGCCTGCCCATAAATCCTTGCCATTGATATCAAGCTTTGAACACAAGACTTTAAACTGGTTAAGAAACCACGCTCCTGAATACCCGCTAGGCTTTTTATTTGAAAATATCAATCCAAAAGAGATAGAGCAAATTTCAACTTTAAATAATATTTCCATTCACTTTCATGCTAATGAACACACTGATTTAGAATATATCAAAAAGCTTGCTAACCAACACCCGCTCATCCCTTACACCGTTAATGAGGTATCGCTCGGTCATCAGTTATTGGAAGCTGGTTGTTTTGCACTATTTACCGATTGCCCACAGAAGTTTATCGCTAGCACCATCTAATTGAGTGTGCTACTATTAAGCACTAGTTGACTTAATGGCTTATCATGTGTCCAGATGATCTCAATTCAAAATCTATCAAAGTCCTTTTCAGAGGGGCATCAGCAAATAAAAGCGCTAAATAATATTAGCTTAGAAATCAAACCTGGCGAGATCTATGGCATCATCGGGCGAAGTGGCGCAGGTAAAAGCACATTGATCCGCTGCGTGAATCTACTGGAACGCCCGGACACGGGGCGTATTACCGTGAACAAGCAAGTCATCACTGAGGTATCGCCTGATCGCCTGCGAAAAGCAAGACAGCACATTGGTATGATCTTCCAACATTTTAATTTGCTTAAATCAAAAACGGTTTTTGAAAATATTGCGCTCCCTATGCAGCTGAATCAAGATCCAAAGTCTCTAATTCACGCCAGAGTGCATGAACTATTAAGATTAACGGAATTGTCTACCCATCAAAACCATTACCCGAGTCAGCTCAGTGGTGGTCAGAAACAACGTGTTGCGATTGCCCGTGCGCTTGTTCATTCTCCAAAAGTATTACTCTCTGATGAGGCAACTTCAGCTTTAGATCCTCGCTCTACGCGTTCTATTTTTGAATTATTAAAAACCATTAACAAAGAACTCGGTGTGACGATTCTTCTCATCACACATGAGATGGATGTGGTAAAAGCGATCTGTGATCGTGTCGCCGTAATCCACCATGGTGAAATCATTGAAGAGCAAGCCGTTTTAGATCTCTTTACAAAACCACAAACTCAGATGGCAAAAGATTTTGTTAAAACGGCAGCTCGAATGGATATCCCAAAGTTGTATCAGCACCTCTTACACGATATGCCCTCTGAAAAGAGTGCTCAGCTAATCCGAATCGCTTATCGAGGAGATGTAGCCTCTAAACCGATTATCACTCATCTTATTAAGAAATTTGATTTAAGCGTTAATATTATCCAGGCTAATATGGAAGTAATTCAAGAACAAATGCTCGGCTTGCTGATTGTTGAGCTTGAAGGTAAAGATCATAAAATCAATCAAGGCCTCATTTTCTTAGAGGAAAGTGGCCTCATTGTTGAGAGGCTGGGTTATGTCCACTAATTTATTTCAAGCATTTCTTGAAACGATAGCCATGGTTTTGGCTTCAAGCTTAGCTGCTGTGATTTTAGGTCTACCCCTTGGCGTTGCTATCTTTGCAACCAAGCCCAAACAATTTTGGGAAAATAAACTCATTCATTTTTCTTTAAGTTTTTTAGTGAACATTGGTCGCTCTATTCCTTTTATCATACTGATGATCGCCATCATTCCCTTAACTAGGTTAATCACTGGAACATCTATTGGCATGGTTGCAGCGATGGTGCCGCTTTCTTTAGCAGCAACGCCCTTTTTTGCAAGAATTGTTGAGTTAGCTCTACTCGAAGTTCCTTATGGCCTCATTGAAACAGGGTATGCCCTAGGTGCAACCCCGCTACAAATCATTTCCAAGATTCTCATCCCGGAATCTCTAGCAAGTATTTTAGCTGGCTTGACATTAACAATCATTAATTTAATTGGCTACTCAGCCATGGCTGGCGCGATTGGTGGAGGTGGTCTTGGAACTCTTGCTTATAACTATGGATATCTTCGATTTGATACGCCTTTAATGTTGTCTACCTTAGTGATATTGATTATCTTAGTTCAAATTATTCAAGGAATAGGTGATTATGCCGTCAATAAAATCTTTCGTCGTTAGTGCGCTAGCCTGTATCATTCTAATTTTTGCAGGCTGTTCTGGTGATCGGGGAGAAAAACCTCTCAAAGTAGGCACCATTTCTGGCCCTGAAACTGAACTCATGAAAGTTGCTCAAAAAGTTGCTAAAGAAAAACTAGGGTTAGACTTTAAGATTGTAGAGTTTTCAGACTATGCCATGCCGAATGCTGCGCTCTCGGAAGGCTCAATCGATGCGAATATGTTTCAACATCAACCGTACCTAGAGGCTGCTATTGGTAATAAAGGTTACGACATTGTTTCAATCGGTAAAACATTTATCTATCCCATGGGTATTTATTCTTCTCGCCACCATTCATTAGCTGATTTACCACAGGAAGCCAATATTGGTATTCCAAGTGATCCAACCAATGAAGCTCGAGCACTGAGACTATTAGCGAAAGCAAAATTTATCGTCATTCCACAAGATGAGAATGATCTCAACCTGACTCCTCAAAAGATTTTACAAAATCCGTTTGCAGTTCGATTCAAAGAAATGGATGCCGCGCAATTACCCAGAGCATTAAGAGAGCTCGATTTTGCGGTCATTAACACAAACTATGCCTTACAAGCCGGTCTAAAACCTTATCCAGACTCTTTGTTAATGGAAGATACTGATTCTCCTTATGCAAATATACTGGTTGTTCGAACAGCAGAAAAAGATGACCCCAAATTCCAAAAACTACTCAGTGCACTGCGTTCGCAACCCGTTCGCAAAAAGGCTGAGGAATTATTTTCCCACCAAGCTATCCCAGCTTGGAGCTTTGAAGGTCACTAGTCTCCTTACTAATCACTAGCCCAGTCTTTCCGATAGGGGGTTGTCAACCTGATTTACAGCCCTCTTTTCCTCACAGACCGGAAGATACTTTATCTTTTTGATTTTTATTGTTTTTTAGAACTTGGCCTGAAGTTTGCTTGATAGAACGTGCTCGCTCAAATTAATAAACTTAAGGACCGGAAAATGAACAAAAAATTATCACGAATCGCACTGGCTCTGATGTGCACCGTGCCATTTTCCCAAGCTGCTTTCTCTGCCGCTGCCGACATCGTGTTTGTTGTCGATGAGTCAAGCTCAATGGGTGGAGAGCATTCTTGGATTTCTAATATGGTAACCAGTTTAGAAAATGCTCTTATAGCTGCCGGTGTTGGTAATGGCATGGATCAGAACCGGTATGCTCTAGTTGGCTTTGGAGATGCCTCTATCATTGGTGGTCATAGCTACAATGTGGGTTCTGGAACTTGGGGCACAGCAGCAGATCTCTCTGCCGCAACAGCTAGCCTACTAACAGATGGTGGAACAGAAGATGGTTGGGACGGTATTAACACTGGTTTAGGTCTAACCTTTCGCCCTGGTGTTGCCAAAAACATGATCTTGATCACAGACGAAGATCGTGATCAATTTAACGGTGGTCTCACTTTTGGTGGCGTTTTAGCTGGGTTGATGGGTCAAAACTTTCTACTCAATGCCGTGGTAAATTATGGCTATCAAGATGGTGCCTCAAACACAGCGTTCGGTATCGATAGCGCTGGTAATGCTTATCTCGAAGATGGTTTTGGAAGCTATAACACCTCTACAGGCGGTGTACCTGTTAGCGGTTTTGGCACAACACAAGCCGACTATATTAACTTAGCTTTGGGCACAGGTGGCGCCTCTTGGGACCTTAATGTCTTAAGACTCGGTGGGCTATCTGCGCAAGCATTCACAGAAGCCTTCGTTGACATTAAAGTTAACGAAATAACAGAACAAGTTCCATTGCCTGCCGTGCCAGCCTTGATGATGTTTGGCCTCTTAGGCTGGTGGCAACTTCGTCGTAAACGTGTCTGATAACAATAATCTCATCCCAATATCCATTTGGGCCCCTATTGGGCCCTTTTTTTTGTTAAAATCAACGCTAAAGCAATATGACTGAGCGATAACCTTAAGGTATTTATTAAAATGACTAATAATCGCTCACCGCAGCTCATGGGGTGGGCTATCTGGGGTATTGCTGCGCTGTTTTATGGATATGAATTTATTCATAGAATTTTACCCGCCGCGATGATCCCAGAATTAAAACTCGCGTTTCACGTCTCAGATACTGCGCTCGGTGCGCTCACAGCTATCTATTTCTGGGCCTATGCGCTATTTCAAATTCCAGCAGGTATCCTAATTGATCGATATGGTAGCCGCGTACTTCTAACGACAGCTTGTCTAATAGTAACGATCGGCAGCTTTTTATTAGCATACTCCCCTAACATCAACATCGCATTTTTAAGCCGCTTTCTTGTGGGGGTTGGATCTGCTTTTGCTTTCGTCGGTTGTTTGAAATTAGGTCGACAATGGATTCATCCTGACTCTTTCCCACTGGTCGTCGGCTTCACAAATCTTTGCGCACAAATTGCAGCTATCTTGGGCAATCAACCGCTCGCTACCCTTGTGGATGACATTGGTTGGCAATGGACGGTTATTTTTATGAGTGGCATAGGTTCATTAATCACTTTAGCTCTCGCACTCATGATTCGAAACAAAACTCAACATTCAACGACCCCTCAATTACTTTCGCTTAGAGACTTTTTAGCCTACCTAAAGCAGATCATTCATCACAAACAAACTTGGCTTATCGCCATCTATGGATGCTTGTTAGTTTCGCCAATCGTTGCTTTTGGGGAATTTTGGGGGATCCACTACCTTCAACAAAAATGCCATTTATCAAGACCTGATGCCGCGTTCCTCAATTCAGCCATTTTTATGGGCATTGCAATCGGAGGACCTTTATTAGGTTGGTTTGCAAAACATTACCATCATTTTTTACGCATGATGCGGCTTTGCACTTCTGTCGCATTAATTTGCCTATTGATGATTGTGTTTTGTGACCAACTTTCATATTCAGTCGTCATGGGATTGTTAGTCGTATACGGAATGATGAGTAGTAATATGTTGCTATGTTTTTCAATGATCAATCGAGAATATGAAAGTGATCATCAAGCCACTGCGATTGGTTTCACCAATACAATTGTGATGTTTGGCGGCGCCTTCTTTCCAGTTATTATCGGGCTGATGCTAGATTATCTGACAAAGCTATCTCCTAACCATTATCTTGTACCTCAGAATGTGGAAGATCTAGAAAAGGCACTTGTGATTCTCCCAATGGCTCTTGCGATCGCTCTCATTGTCACCCTATTTATTAAACCTAAAATCATAAAGTAGGATCTAACTGCCATGCATATTTTAAATATGACTCACACTGGACTTGGGTTGCTCGCATTGTTCACATTTGTCTTAGCCTATTTCTTTGTTATTGCAGAAGAATTTATTCATCTTCGAAAATCAAAACCCATGCTTTTAGCCGCCGGGATGATTTGGAGTGTGGTTGCCTTGATGGGCATCCAATCTCAGGTCAGTGCTGAGGTTGAACAAAATATACGGCATAATTTATTAGAATATGCGGAATTACTGCTTTTTCTAATTGTGGCAATGACTTACGTGAATACGCTACAAGAAAGACAAGTCTTCGAAGCCTTGCGAGCTTATCTGGTTAAGAAACAATTAGGTTATCGAGCACTTTTTTGGATCACGGGTATCCTTGCATTTTTTATTTCTCCGATTGCAGATAACTTAACGACCGCTCTTGTGATGTGCTCTGTGGTCATGGCTGTTGGAAGCCATCAGCCGAAATTTGTTGTTTTGTCTTGCATCAATATTGTGGTTGCTGCCAATGCTGGAGGAGCATTTAGCCCCTTTGGAGATATCACGACTTTGATGGTTTGGCAAAAAGGGGTGTTGGAATTTGGAGATTTCTTTCAGCTATTTGTTCCCGCTGTGGTCAATTTTGTGATACCGGCATTCTGCATGCAATTTGCTGTTCCCACAGGCCGTCCAGAAGCATTAAATCAATCAGTACGCCTGCAGCCTGGTGCTATCACTGTGATCATACTATTCTTATTTACCATCGCTTTAGCCGTTTGCTATCATAATTTTTTACATCTTCCACCAGCTGTTGGAATGATGTTTGGTTTAGGATTGCTCAAGATTTATGGGTACTACCTTAAGAGAAAAAGTCCACTTTTATCGCCAGATTCACCTCCTTTTGATATTTTTAAAAAAATACAGAATTTAGAATGGGATACATTGCTGTTTTTCTACGGTGTTATTTTATGTGTTGGAGGACTCGCTACTATTGGTTACCTCCAACTTGCATCCCACGAGCTCTATACCGTCTGGGGTCAATCTTTCAGTGCTACACATCAAGCTACTCCAGCTAATATTACGATTGGTGTTTTATCGGCCATTATCGATAACATCCCGATTATGTTCGCAGTTCTCACGATGTCACCAACCATGTCTGAAGGCCAATGGTTATTGGTAACACTCACTGCGGGGGTTGGAGGAAGCCTGTTATCAGTAGGATCTGCTGCAGGTGTTGGCCTCATGGGGCAATCTAAAGGCATGTATACTTTCTTTGGCCATCTCAAATGGCTGTGGGCGATTGCCTTAGGTTATATCGCGAGCATCGCTTGCCACATTTGGCTCAATCATAGTTTGTTCTAAAGATTTTCCATGCTTTCCCATAGACTAGGCTTGCCACAAGCCTTTTCTATGGACTTCAACCTATCTTGGTGTGCTTGAAGCTCATCCGCATTGGCATGCTGAACAGTCACTGCAACAGCCGTTGCAACACGATGGGTGGTTGAAGCCATGTCAGAACGTTGCTCTTCTTGAAGCGATAGGCTTGCTTGTCCGCCGGTCATGGCAAGATAAACTTCAGCTAAAATTTGAGCATCTAATAATGCACCGTGCAACGTTCTACCCGCATTATCAACCTGATACCGTTTACAAAGTGCATCTAAATTATTCTTCTGACCAGGATGCTTTTTCCTGGCTAATGGCAAAGTATCAATAATCGAAAATAGAGCTGAGATATCTGCCCACGGATCTTTCAAAAGCGATAATTCATAATTGATAAATCCAATATCAAAGGGGGCATTATGAATGATGAGTTCAGCCCCTTGAATAAATTCTTTGAAATCGGACACCACTTCATGAAATCTCGGTTTATCGATTAAAAATTCATTGCTAATCCCATGAACCTTCATCGCCCCAAAATCAACTTCTCGATCAGGCTGCAAATAACAATGAAATACATTACCAGTTGGTCTGCGATTAATGAGTTCAACGGCACCGATTTCAATAATGCGATGACCTGCTTGTGGCGATAAACCCGTTGTTTCAGTATCTAATGTAATTTGTCTCATAATTGTTCATCAATCGCTTGTCGAGCCAGCATATCAGCGCGTTCATTTTCTTCATGGCCACTGTGGCCTCTAACCCAATGCCACTCGACTTGATGTCGTGAGAGCGCCTCTTCTAATCGAAGCCACAAATCTTGATTTTTGACAGGCTTATTATTAGCAGTTTTCCAATTCTTGGCTTTCCAGCCTGCCATCCATTCTGTCACGCCATGTTTTACATACTGTGAATCCGTCGTCATGATGACATGGCAACGTTCCTTTAATGAGTTAAGACCTTCAATCGCTGCCATTAATTCCATGCGATTATTCGTAGTCTCTTTTTCAGCTCCATTCAAGGTTTTCTCACTATCTTTATAGCGCAACAGCACCCCCCAACCGCCGGGTCCTGGATTACCACGACAAGCACCATCTACAAACATTTCAACCTTTTTTAACATCATAGTCTCATATTTTTTGTCTGACAGAAGGTTTGGCGACGGCTCGATCTGCCCAAACGCGCCTTCGTTTCCAGTTTGGACGAATCGGTGTTAATCCCACAACCCGCTTGACAGCAACGATTTGATAGGCGCCCCCTAAAAATGGAAAACAGTTTGGACCAAATTTTTCCAAAAATTGCAAGCGTTGCATCATACCACTCTTTGCGAAAGGGGGCCTGAAAAAAAAGTAATTCGCACTAACAATTTTAAAATCTAACAATTCTAGCCAATCCCGAATACGATTCAAACTCATCAAGCGACCCTGCTTTGGAATGTGCTTCAAACGTCGAGATAAGCTATACCATAAGCCCCAAAGACTATACGGGTTAAGAGCCGTGATTAAGAGATGTCCTTCTGGTAACAAAATACGATGTGTCTCACGCAGCATTTGGTGTGGATGAGCTGCTTGCTCCAGACTATGCGATAAGAGGACAGCATCGATGCTATCCGTTTTAATGGGTAATTCATCAACCTCACCTCTAATTAAGGAACAAGGCCAAGTATCAGAATCGCCCTTATTGACCAAAATTCGATGACCAATCATGCTAGAAGAGACCAATTTTGAAAGTTGAGGATCTGCAATTTGAACCAAATGAAAGCCATATACTTTACTAAGAACACTCTCCAAAGCTGTTTTTTCTGCCTCAATGAGCAATGAACCAGCACCCTCGGTATACCAAGCGTAGCGAGCTTGATTTTCTGTTACCATATGTATTATGACCTCTTCTCAACTCACTTTAACACCCATCCCTGCGCTGAAGGATAATTATATTTGGTGTTTAGCCCATCACGCAAAGCAGCAAGCTCTAATCGTAGATCCAGGTGAAGCTGAACCCATCCTTCGATACCTATCTCATTATCAGCTTCAGCTCAATGCGATATTAGTGACTCACCATCACGCTGATCATACCGCTGGTATTGCAGAATTAAAGAAAAATTATCCTCATACTCGCGTCATTGGCCCTGCTAACGAAAATATCCCTTTACGCACTGAGGCTGCTCAACCTGGCAATAGACTATCCTTAAGCACCCTGGGCATTGAATTCGAAGTGCTGGATATTCCAGGGCATACGATGGGGCATGTTGCTTACTTTAATGACACTTGGCTCTTTTGCGGAGATACCCTATTTTCTTGCGGGTGTGGTCGAATATTTGAGGGAACCCATGAGATGATGTACCACAGTCTGGAAAAGTTGAGAAACCTAGATGACTGCCTATTGGTGTGTTGCGCACATGAATATACATTGCAAAATATAAAATTTGCACAAACTGTGTTACCCGACTCAGTACAGTTAAAGGCCTTTCAAGAAAAAGTAATAAGACAACGCACCCTCAACCTACCCAGCCTACCTATTCCGCTGGGAGTTGAAAAACAATTAAACCCTTTTTTAAATTGCAACCAACCTGGCGTGATCAAAGCTGTGCGATATCATGAAAAATCACCGAAAATAACAGATCCTATCCAGATATTCGCGTCACTTCGAGAATGGAAAAATGAATTTAGTTAGAATTCTTATCTTAATCTAAAGTTGCGATTAACCTGTATTTTTCTTAAGATATACACCTTCCTTAGAATCATCAGAATAATGTTTCCGCACGTATTCAAAAAAATAGTTACTTTTCTGATTATTATTTCTCTCAGCACAGCCTCTAGCTTTGCGGATGATTCTCCTATGATGCTTGCCGCTTTAACGAAACAAAGTGCATCACCACAATCTGTGCTGAAAGATCCAAGTCAACCAGCTCAAGGTAGTTTGTGGATACGACTTCGAGGCAAATTTACCATTCGATACTCTGAGAACGGGAGTCGTGTACAACAGCATATTCACAAATTCACACGCGGAAATTGGTTGCATAACAAACTAAAAACAAACGCAGCTCCTTATCTTCACCTTGTATTGGAGGAGGTCGAACGCAAGGGGATGCCAACCGAACTTGCACTTCTACCGCTGGTCGAGAGTGAATATGAACCTAAAGCAGTGCAACCTAGAACCGGTGCAGCAGGCTTATGGCAAATCATGGCTGAGACCGGTGAGTGGTTTGGCCTCAAACAAGAAGGCGGTTATGACGGCAGAAAAGATATTCATGCTTCCACTAAGGCAGCATTAAGTCATCTGGCTTATCTTCATAAAACCTTTAAAGGTGATTGGTTGTTGGCATTAGCGGCTTATAACTGTGGCGAGGGTCGAGTAAAGCGGGCCATTCAGAAGAATAAAAGCATGGGTCAGCCAACTGATTATTGGTCGCTTTCATCTTTACCGCAAGAAACCAAACAATATGTTCCTAAATTATTAGCGCTTGTTTCGATTGTGAAGCAGCCTTCGAAATATGGTTTTACGTTACCCCCTATCGCCAATCAGGCTTATTTAGCACGTGTTAAAGTTGAACCAGGCTTAGATTTACGCTTGGCCGCTAAAATGGCAGACATGAATTTAAATGACTTGATTCGTCACAACGCAGGCTTACAAAAACCGATCGTCCCGAACAAAGGCCCGTTCTACCTTTTAGTACCTATTGCAAAAGCAAATCGATTTCAACAGAAGTTGGCTAGTTCAGACGATAAGAAATCACAGCCTTTTCGTTATCGCGTTCAAGAAGGCGATTCATTGAGTAATATCGCCAGCACTTATCAAACAACGATTGCGGAGATTCAAAAAGCAAATCAACTCAATTCAGTCGTCGTTTATCCAGGACAAAGCCTTGTAATCCCAGGACGATATCAACCGGCGACAGAAGAAAAATCTGAATCAGTAACTCATATTGTTCAAAGGGGTGACTCACTTTGGACAATTAGCCAACTCTATCAAATTCCCGTTTCTTCGATTGTTAAGCGCAATGGTCTAGCCACTTCTAGCGTTCTACAGCCGGGTCAAAAAATTATTATCGACGAAAGCTAAACAACCAAAATTAATTTCCAAATACCCCACTTCGCGGTTTTTTGGGAACTATCGTCATCCCGCACAGCGGTCATCACACGAAGTGTGTAGCGTCGGATGCGGGATCCAGAATTTTATCAAATCTCAGCTAATCATTTGATTGCTGATATTTTTAAAGGCTGAATCACATAAGCGGCCAAGGCCGCGTGAATACTAGATTCCGCATCACACGCTGCGCACTTTGTGCGCTTATCGCTGTGCGGAATGACGTCATTACAAACCAACCCTGCCTTCAAAAACTCCGAACTGAGATTCCAAATATAAGATACTAAAACCAGTTTGAATTTAGGCGAGGCGTCAAGTGAGCGAATCCCCCGAAGTGGACATTAAGTGCATGACGGGGGTGAGAGAACGCAGACAATCCGCCTACGCTCTTGCGAGCTTCCGCCTACGTTCTTCGAACTTCGAGCGGACGCGTCGGACGCGTCGGACGGACAAGCAAAGCATAAATTCAAACTGGGAGGAGTCAATCCACAATAACTGCGTATAGTACTGTGATTGACCTGTGGATATTTAAAATCATCCTGAAAATACCAGACTAAAAATAATTGTTCAATTTCTGAACAATCATGCTATTGACTATTGACAGCGCTGCTTCCAAAATAGTTCTTTTAAATAAGGACATGACCTGCTGTGAAACGACTCACTACCCTTTGTGCTGCACTTGCAGTGAGCACTTGCCCCCTATTGCTTCATGCAGACCCGTTCAATCCTGACATCTGGTCTCCTCACATTGGGGTTGACTATAACTACATTGGTGGTAGTGGAATTGGCAACTACGAAGTCATCTTTCCTGATGTCACGGATGGCGTTGGCGGTTATGTGGGCGTTCGTTTTTTAAAACATTATAATATCGACATTGGATACGAACGATCATTTGATTTTCATCGGTTCACTGAGTTCACTGCCGTATCCGGCAGCAGTTCCTATTTTGGCGATCCGGACAATCAAGGGGATGCCGTCAATGTTAATTTTAGAATGAAAGATATCTACCTACACCTATCTTATCATTACCCTTTTGCAAAATGTTTTGAAGCGTTTGTCATGCTAGGGCTCGCTCGAGCAGAGGCTGAAACGACCATTGCTTATCGCTTGGCTGGAGTGACTCGCGAAATACTGCCGACTGTTAATACTGAATGGTTTGCGCGTTGGGGTATTGGGGTACAGTACAACTTCATGAAGCACCTGGGTATTCGTGCGATGGTTCATCGTGAACCCTTGTCGAGATTTGAATGGACTGGTGAAAACCAACTTCAGCACCCTTATATTCTGAAACAGGCTTATCGCGGCGCAAATGTGTTCAAAATTGGTTTTGTTGCTTTTGTGTAGTTCTTATACCCACAACAGATGATTTTTCGGGTAGGCGCCGAGCGTTCGAGACGCAGGAGTGTACACAAAGTACATGACTGCGATGAGAATCGCGAAGGCAACAACCCCGAAAATTCAGCTGTGAAGGGTATACACTCCCCACAAAAGCAACCTATTGAATTGTTGTTTTAAATTTTAAGCAAAGATCGTCTGTAGGGTGTTGCTGTACATCCTGAACCTTCCGAGGCTGTTGTCAAATCTACTCCATGACGGTCTCTCATCATTGTAACTACTTCTGGGACAGTGCCGATATTGCCTGGAACAGAAGGTGTAGATAGATTATTCTTTACAAGCTCCCTATCAACGTTTGCGCGTACCGTAGGATTAACTAATAGATCTCTCGCTTTCGTCAACAATAAAAATTGTTTCACTGCCTCTGGGGTCTTAGCTCTGTCAGGATGACAGGTAAAGCATTTTTGACGATATGCGCTATTAATCTCTTTAATAGTTGCAAAGGCCGACACCCCCAAAACGCTATAAGGCGAAAGACCTTGATCTAAAAAATGTTCCTGTAAATCTTTAAGACCTAAATATTGTAGGCCTCGTTTTTCCACTTCCGCTCTCGTTACTTTTTCAAAGCGATCCTTCATGCAGGTTGGAGCAGGATAAAGCTCTCCTGCTCTTTCAACTAAAACATCTACCCATGACTCATTTTTTACGAGCAATTTGAATGACGCTTTAATGATTTCAATCCAAAAAATCTTGCTGTACTCCATGGCTAATTCTGAAACCACCTCATCAGCCGCTTCTAAAGATGAACATCCTTCTAGCAATTTTTTTAAATCTTCTGATGTAATTTTACTCACTTTACTTAGATAAAACTCCTCGTTTGCATTAAGCGAAGTACTCATATAAAGTGATAATCTTTCTGGCGTGCCTAGGATATTTTCTAAAATTGAATCCAGTTGATCTTGAAACGCCTGTGTATCCGTTTCACCTTTCTCAAATAAACGTTCTAACTCCATAATGTCAATGATTAGGTACGCAACGTTCATCGTTCCAACAGAAAATTTCACAGCGTATAAAATCGACAATCCCGAAAAAGCACTGATACCGGCCAGATGTCCCCAAAAACTAAAGCCACCAACATATTGAGTTGCTAATACACTCAATTCTACTGATGTGAAAGAGGCCGTAAAACCTAAGGCATATTTCAATAACGCCACGCTAGGCCAGGTGAATACAAGTGAAGCCACGCCGATTAAAATTAATCCCGAGAATAACGCAGTTTTTGGATAAGCTCTAAAATCTAACCAGGTTAATTTCGCCCATATTTTGAATTTTTCTAATCTATTCATATTACTCAATCTATTCTGCTAACAAGGAGCGAAACTCTAGCAAAGGCTGGAGTAATTGTACAGTTATAGAAAAAATATGTTAGTTAAATTATTTAGTTTTGAGCTAAATCATATGACGGAACGTTGCTCTCCATCAGATTTTCGTATAAATAACATTTCACTTGATGAGACTGCGTCAGTTTATAAATAGGTGGATATACAACACACTGCTCAAAAGCGTGCGGACAGCGTGGTGCAAAATGACATCCGTTCGGCGGGTTGCGGGGAGAAGGAATATCTCCCTGAATTGCTTGAAGAGGCTGAGGATTGACTACACTGGGTACCGCTGCCAATAACGCCTGTGTATAAGGATGCTTTGGGGACATCAACACCTCATCAACCGTGCCATATTCGACAATACGCCCCAAATACATCACGGCTACATAATCAGCTAAAACTTTTACCACACCAATATTATGCGTAATAAACACATAACTTAGATTCATCGCACGCTGCAATGTTTTAAGCAGCTGTAATATTTGCGCTTGTATAGACACATCTAATGAACTTGTCGGTTCATCGCAAACAATAAGTTTAGGATTCACTGACAACGCCCTCGCTATAGCAATCCGCTGACGCTGCCCCCCTGAAAATTCGTGGGGATACCGATGCTTCATCGTTATATCCAACCCCACTTGCTCTAAAAGCATGTCAATCCAATTTTCTTTTTCAGATTTGTTGGTAAAAAGATGGAGCGCATTAACCCCTTCCAATAGCACTTCTCGAATTCGCATCCTTGGATCCATCGAAGCAAATGGATCCTGAAACACCATTTGCACGGCCCGGCGATAAGGTGTCATCCCACGATGCGTAAGGTGCGCCAAATCGGTATTTTGGAACATGATTTCACCTGAGGCCGGATCAATCAAACGCAAAATTGCTTTCCCAGTGGTCGTCTTGCCACAACCAGATTCTCCCACCAAACAGAGTGTCTGCCCACTTCCTAATTCAAAGGAGACACCATCCACGGCTTTGACAGAATTGAAATTCACTTTTAAATCATTAACTTTTAAGATCGGGGTTGAAATGATTGTTGAGGTTTGGTCTACTTCTTTTGATTTAACCAATTTCTCAGGCAATGCATTCAGAAGTTTTTGTGTATATGGATGTTCTGGCGCTCTAAACAATTTTTCTCGATGAGCCGTTTCAACAATTTCGCCTTGATTCATAACAGCAACCCGATCAGCCATTTGAGCTACAACGCCAAAATCATGAGTAATGAGCAAAACGCTCATACCAATTTCTTCTTTAAGAGAATGAATTAGATTTAATACTTGAGCTTGCGTAGTCACATCTAATGCAGTTGTTGGCTCATCGGCAATCAATAGATCTGGAGATTTTGCAAGTGCCATAGCAATCATGATTCGTTGCTTCATCCCTCCTGATAACTGATGAGGGTAAGATTTTAAGCAATGATCAACATCAGCAATTCGCACATGCTCTAACATCGTATAAATTTTCTTTCGTACATCAATCCTTTCTTGATTTGAATTGAAACACTCTATCAACTGAGTCTTGATCCTCATCACAGGATTTAAAGCACTCATTGGATCTTGAAAGATAAAACCCAACCGCTGCGCTCTCACACGTCGCATCTCAATTTCACTTAATTTTAAAAGAGACTCTCGACTTAATTTAATTTCACTGCCTTGTAAAATACGCGCATTATGCGGTAACAATCTCAAAATTGAGAGCGCTGTCAAACTTTTACCAGAACCCGATTCTCCAACAATAGCGAAAGTTTCCTGTTGATGAATTGAAAAGTTGATGCCACGAATGGGGTTAATTGTGCCCATCATGGAATCAATGATAATCTGAAGATTAGAAACAGTTAATAATATATCCTTCATACGCTCACTTTCTTTTGGATCCTCGGATCAAGTGCATCTCGCAGATGATCAGCAAAGATATTTGCGAAAAGCACTAGTAAAAACATGAGCCCAAAGGCGGTAGCCAAAGACCACCACACGATCGGTGCACGCGCCATTTCTAATCGAGCACTATTAATCATCATGCCCCAGCTATAAGAGGTAGGATCGATGCCTACCCCAACATAAGACAGGACCGCTTCTGCTAAGACCAATCCACTAAAATCTAAGACAATGGCAATCAACACAATATGCAAAACATTAGGCAATAAATGACGAAATAAAATACCTGCATGCGATACACCTAAACTCCTTGCGGCTTGGACATACTCTATATCACTGAGTTTCAAAGCTTCCCCTCTTAAGAGTCGGCATAATCCTGTCCAGCTGGTAATCCCTAAAATCATACAAAGCGCTAACAATCTGGCATCCGAACGCTCAACGATGGTTTGGAACATGGATTCATTGCGGTTCATAATGACTTGTAATGACAACACCGCAGCAACTATCAGCAAAACGCCTGGAATCGAACTCAAGGTGGTATAGAGATATTGTATCGCATCGTCAACCCATCCCTTAAAATAACCAGCCATCAACCCTAATATCAACGCAAAAGGCAACATGACTAAAGTTGTGACTGTGCCTAAAATCAAACCCGTTCGAATACTCTTTAATCCTTGATACAAAACATCTTCACCAACTTGACTGGTTCCCAAGATATGATAGTAAGGCATGAAGCTATAAACTTGCATTACTAGCCATATCCCCACACCGAATGTGATCACAGCGGTCTTCCAAGATGTAGTCCAGCGACTTCGAATGAAAAACGCTAAGACAACGCATAACGCGCCCCATAAAATCAGCGATACCATACTAGACCAAGCCAACTTTTGCAGGACATCGGAGGTTCTAGTGGTCGGATCCTCTAAGTGAGCTCCGCCATACTGTAGCCTAGGATAATCTCGGGTATGAGACCCATCAGGTAGATAAACAGTCTCCTTTGTAAAAGCATGCGTCGCAAAAGGAGCCGAATAAGATCGCTCACTATGTAACCGCATGGGTTTCAGAATGCTGTCCAATACACTATTGATTTCATTTAGCGACTCAACATTTGGTGTGTCATACTTGAAATGAATCGAGTCTAAAAGCCCGATGAGAATGTAAGCACTGAGCACAATGATTGCGACAACATTGATGCGACTTCTTAATAATTCTAATATTGTTTGTCTTGAAAGTGGATTTCGAAGCATTTGCACAAAACTGATGAACGCTAATAACACCAAAGTCCAAACAAAATAATCGGTCCATAGCATCACAAAATTCATTTAAAACGCACCCTCGGATCAACCCATGTATAAGTGATATCCGTTAAAATAAGTCCCAGCACATACAGGACGGAACCTAAAAATACCATTGATCGGACAATGGCAAAGTCTTGTTGGTTGATCGCATCAATGGTGTAACTACCTAATCCAGGAATACCAAAGAAGGACTCCGTCAACAAACTCCCGAGAAACAATAAAGGGAGAATAACGACGACACCGGTGAGAATTGGGATTAAGGCATTACGCAACACATGCCTAAATAGCACTGCTATTTCAGAAAGCCCTTTGGCTCTAGCCGTACGAACATAATCTCGACTAATTTCTTCAATAAATAAGGTACGATACCATCTGACACCAGAGCCAATGCCACCGACCACTCCAACTAAAACCGGCAATATCAAAAACTTAATCATATAGACTCCGTGCTCATAACCTGAAATCGGAACCCATTTTAAAAGATTAGATAACAGAAATTGCCCGCCCACAATATAAAATAAAGCTGAAATCGACATCATCATCACACAAACGATAACCCCAAACGTATCTAAATATGAATATCTAAAAAATACAATTAAAATCGCTATCGTAATATTCAACAACAAACCTATTAATAAGGCAGGCACTGCGATTGCCAAACTTGGCCACATTCGTTGAAACACATCATGACTAATATCACTTCCGACATCAGAGCGGCCAAAATCAAAAGCAAAAAGCTTCACAGATTTTTCGTAGAAAATAGTATTGGTCAGTATGTGATGGCCCGTTTCAGAGTGATTTATAAAGAGTGGTTTATCATAACCGTGTGCGGCTTTCCAAAGTTCAACCGCCTCTTTTGTAACATGCTTTTCCCCTAGATGCACTCGCGCAATCTGATCGGGATTATTAACCATAAAAAAAAGAGAGAAGGTCAATATATTCACACCAATTAAAATAGGAATCGCATAACTGATTCTCTTAAAGATATAACCAATCACAATGCCCCTCGATGTTCTTTTCGACGATACTGAAACCATGCTGGAATCACAATGAGCAGTAACAAACCACTCCCAATGGCAAGTGGCCACAGGATAGGTTGATTCCATTCTGTACGAAGATCGTTCCGCATATCAGGATTCAGCTCAACATATTTGATCGTGTTTGATGAAATGGCATTGGGCTTGGTGGGGCCTATCCATTGATGTTTCAATATATATTGTTTTGGATGAATCCCCCAAATCCAAGGAGAATCCGAACGCACAATCTCTAATAAATCCACAATAAGATCTAATCGTTCAGGACCATCTGGCATGCTCTTCATTTTCTTAAATAGCTGATTCACCGCTTCGTTATTATAGTTAGCAGCATTTTCCCCCCCTCTGATGACTTTCTTATTAGGTCCATACAATAAAAACAAAAAATTCTCTGGATCAGGATAGTCCGCATTCCACCCCCAATTGAAAATCTGAGCTTGACCTGTACTCATTTTCTCTTGAAACCGATTATATTGCGTCGCTTGGATCACTAATTGAATCCCTAATTTTTGAAATTGCTTACGCATCCAGGCCAACAGCGCTTGACTGTCTGGACCACTGCTCATGACCGTATCAAAATTCAAAACCAACGGCCTACCGGTTTTGGGATCTATACCATTAGGATAGCCGGCTTTGGACAACAAATTTTTCGCAACCTCTATCGATTTTCGCTTTGGCATTTTTTGGGAAGCATCCCATTCATAAATATAAGGATTAATTCCCTTTTCTCCGGCTTGATAGCCAAAAATGCTCGGTGGAATGGGGCCTTGTGCGGCAATCCCTCGCCCATTCATAAATATCTCAATATATTCTTCTAAATCTATCGCTATACTGATCGCTTGTCTTAACCACTTTTTTTGATCTGAATACCCTCCGACAATAGGGTCTTCCATGTTAAACCCCCAGTAAAATGTTGAAGGTAAAACAACAGTATCAAGCTTAATCCCTTTTTGTACTAAATCTTCTGTGAGGGTCAATCCACCATTCGCTGAAGATTGCAATGCCGTATCGAAACTGTCTGAACTGATACCAGAAGTGTCATAATATCCTTGTAAAAATTTATTCCAATAAGGAATACTTTCTTTTTCCATTACAAATTGTATTTTATCAATGAACGGTAAAGATCGGCCTTGATTATTTAACAAGCCGACTTTTTGATCTTTAGATTCTCCTTCATTAGGATATTGCTCACCATGAAAATTAGGATTCTTAAGCAATACAATCTCTTGATTAGGATTGTT
Organism: Gammaproteobacteria bacterium; assembly: GCA_046348545.1. Classification (GTDB taxonomy): domain Bacteria; phylum Pseudomonadota; class Gammaproteobacteria; order Berkiellales; family Berkiellaceae; genus JAXMEB01. The sequence continues at coordinate 674,790 of JAXMEB010000002.1, read as the reverse complement.
GGTTTTGAGCATATAAGGCCCTGTACCAATCGGATACCAATCTAAAGTAATATTTTTTTCAATGAGGCCTGGCTGTGAGAAAAATCGTGTTGCTTCCCAAGGCATGGGGCCAAAAAAAGGTGTAGCAAGCCAATATTGAAATTGCGGATAAACTCCTTTTAATTTTATCTCATAAGTATACTTATCTATCAAGGTAACCCCAGTGAGCACCCTGTCTCGTAAATCAATCCAATCTTCGTTAGTTTGTTGATAGAAATTTTTCAAGACCGCTTCAAAATCACCCAATCCAACAATATAAGCGGCCATCATGCCAAAAATGGGCGACGTAAATTCTGGATCTGCTAATCTTTTGATTTGATAGATATAATCTTCAGCTGTCAGTTCTCGTGTGCCTGTTTGTGGAAAATCATTAATATCATCGATTTCATCTAATTCCTGAACGCTCAAGGTATGATACCGATAAGCCCCGCTCTCATCTTGAGCAAATGCCGGATGCGGTTGATACAGAATCCCACGCTTGATTTTAATTCGATAGACTGTATAAGCAATTTGCTCTATTGATGCGTTACTCGCCAATACTTTTTCATGCGCATCGTAATAAGTCATTTCAGGCATGGCAACAGCCGTTAAAGGCTCCAGTTGATAGGGTCGTTTTAGGTAATGATATTGAAAAGGCGGTTCGTAAATTTGGTTAATAATCACCCATTCATTACTAGAATATGATCGAGCCGGATCTAAATGCTTAGGGCGCTCTGTGAATGAGGTGTAATATGTATTCGCATTCGGATCATCTGCTGGATAAGGATCGTTCCAAGGACGGCGCTCAGCTGCGAAAACCGTCATACAAAAAACGAGCAAGATGATTTTTGTTAATATTCTGGCTATCAAGAATGATCCTTTTCTTGGATGAAAGCGCCTATACCACTATATCCTACACTCTACATCAACCCATAAAAAAGGTAGAATTGGCAATCAATTTTAGTCCAAGAGGTATATAAATGGGTATGTTAACTGGCAAAAGAATTTTGATCACCGGCATTATCAGTAACAAATCCATCGCTGCGGGTATTGCTGAGGCCATGCACCGCGAAGGGGCTGAGCTCGCTTTCACCTATCAAACAGAAAAATTCCGTGATAGGGTCTCTGATATTGCGGCTCAATGGAATTCTAATTTTCTAATCCCGTGCGATGTCTCATCTGATGAGCAAATTCAATCGTGTTTTGACACCATCAAAAGTCAGTGGGGAAACCTAGATGGAATGGTGCATTCTATTGCATTTGCACCCTCAGATCAGCTAGATGGTGATTATGTCGATGTTGTTAACCGTGAAGGTTTTAGGATTGCGCATGATGTTAGTTCTTATAGCTTTGCGGCACTAGCAAAAGCAGCCTATCCTCTAATGGAGGGGCGCAAAGCCGCTATGGTTACACTTTCATACTTAGGCAGCGAACGAGCCATCCCCAACTATAATGTGATGGGTCTGGCTAAAGCGAGCTTGGAAGCCAATGTACGTTATCTAGCTGCTAGCCTTGGTCCTAAAGGCATTCGAGTGAATGGGATTTCGGCAGGCCCTGTTAAAACATTAGCAGCATCTGGTATTAAACATTTCAAGAAAATGCTGAGCTATAACGCCAAAGTATGTCCCCTACGTCAAAACATTGAAACCATCGATGTGGGGAACGTTGCTGCATTTCTTTGCTCTGAACTTTCTCAAGGTATGACTGGCGAAATCTTGTACGTTGATAGTGGATTCAGTAAAGTCGCTATGACAGACTTATTGGTAGAAGAATAGCCATTCCGATCGAAACTCAAAATCTAACTCATCCCCGTGTGAAGCACGGGGTGAGAGTCATTCCTACATCTTATATCCTTTACGATATTCATCTTTTTTCTCAACTATATTCTCTGGCTTAAAAAGATATAGTTTGCGTACCCCTCTCTCGGTTCGGACAGCTTGCGAAACAAAGCCCCAAGCTCTTAATGTTTCACCACCACATACTTTGAGACGTGCAATCGGGATTTCCTTAAAACAGCCTTTATCATCCACGGCAGCGGCTTTTCCAAGCTTCACGCCCTGCTGACCTTTACCATATTGTGAAATGCAATGAATAAAATTTCCTTTAATCAATTTATAAAATTTTTCAAAATTAGGGTTATCTTTGGGCATTGAAACAAAAAGTTGATTTTCGCCTAGATGCCCTCCTTGCATTGGGGTAGGCTTCATATAACCCTCTGGGACCTCAAATTCTTCAGAATCAGATGTAACCTTAATTTCAGCTTTAAACTTCTTCCTTTTTTTATCAAGATCAGGGTTAGCAATCCCTTGTTTTTTTATTTTAATTTTTTGTTCTGTTGCTTGTTCTGCTGGCTCAAGTCCTTCTGATGATAAATTCTTAAGCTGAGTGATGACTTGATCTAGTTTTACTTGTATACCCGTCACAGCTGAATTTTCGGGGTTGTTGCCTTCGCGATTCTCATCGCAGTCATGTACTTTGTGTACACTCCTGCGTCTCGAACGCTCGGCGCCTACCCGAAAAATCATCTGTTGTGGGTATAAATCAGCAGACGAATCACCCAACTTTTTTGTGATATTAGACTGGGGAGCTTCAATTTCAAGAATTTTAACAAGAGATTGAATATCTATCTCAAACTCATCACCTAAGAGATATTCATTCTTGATTCTAAGAATATAATTGTCGTTATTTATAAAATCACTTTTTCTATTCAAAAAAACTTGAAACTGTCTTTTATTTTTAGGGTGAACAACTGAATCAAACAAGCGAATAATCACCGCATTTTCTACAGAGTCAACTTCTAAAGCACCTAACAACTTAAACTGTTTTTTAAGTGCATCAATGCGGAACTCGAGCAGTTCAGTTTCAAGCAAAACAAGTCCTGATTCAAAATGATTTAGAAATGCTTGCTCCTCCTTTAATAGATGGCGATAGAAGCCATTACCTTCTGATTCAAGTCTAAAATTGCTCAGATAAGATATCACCTCTTTAAGGAGATAAACCAAGCTCGCTTTCATGTCAAAGCTATGTCGTTCTAAAAGAAGATTTACGGCATGACTAATCCCTCTACAAACATACAAGCCAAGATGAGAGATTTCTAACATCGCTTCTAAACAATCAAAAGCTGCTCGAAATCGTTCTTCATGAATATGCACTTCAGCAAGGATAATCAATGCTTGGACTTTTGTTTGATTAACGCTACTAGCTAAGCTCTCATTATTAACAATGATTTTAGATCCTTCATAAATAAGTTGCTCTGCTAGGGTCTGCGCCAAATCAAAATTAGCTTCAGTTAGGTATGAGCGTGCCATTTCTAGCATTCCACAAATCTTTGCATCTAAGAACGCATTATATAGGTTCGTCTGCTTGCTTCTTAAATCTTGAGAATAAGTTTGTACTATTCGCCCAATGGCATTTACAAATGGCGACATGATTTTGACAGCGTATCCTTGGAATTCTGGCGTAGAAATGGCAGCATAGGAATATGCAAAAGCACTCGTAAATTCAATTCGAATTTCATCCCATCCATGAAGATAGATCGAATTCTTATGAATTACAAACTTCAAAACCTCATGGAGCCTACGTAAATAGGAATCAAAAATATGCTTTGCATCAAAATTCTCTTCATCTTCTAGGGCTACTTTACTTAAAACATTAAAAATCATATACAGATGGTGAATGAAACGCTTTGTTTCACTCTTAAACAATATTTTTTCAAACTCAAATTGCAAACGAAGATCATCTCGTACTAATTTTTTTATATTCTCTCGAGTATTAATATTCACGATTTCAGAAAAATCGATATTTTGAGTATCTCGCTCATACGTTGGTAACGGCTCGGCTAATTTCGATTGAACCAATGCCGCTATTTTTTTAACATGCTCTAAATCTTTAACTTTAGGATGTTGTACAGATATTCCCAGCTGTTTCAATTTAAAGGAAGCATTTGGATTGTTTAGCAATCCTTCAAAATCCGCAATCGAGGTAACAAACTCTTTTCGCGGAGATCTATTTCCTTCTCTTTTGATTTCACCCACAATGAGACATTCCCAAGACATGGTTCTTTTTTTGCCCAATGTTTCTAATAATCCCCATACCTCTTTTGGAATAATATCGAGATCTAATCCTGCACCCGCTTCTAGTAAGGCAATAACCGATGGCAACTTGGAAGTGCTCAAACCATCCATCACAAATTTCAAAGGTGAAAATCGAATCGAACAATGAGTATATTCTAGAGCGGAAGCCGCGCGCGCATAATCTAAAAGTCGAGATATCATGCGATTATTCGCTAGGGATAGAGCCATTCCATATGCAGTCGCATCTTGATTCGTACGAAGCCTTAAATTGGCACCATAGTTAATTAACGTATCAACTGCATCAAATGCATTTTGCTCTGCAGCCAAATGAAATGCGGTTAAACCTTCTTTAGAAGAAAGATCAATGATATCGGGCGTTTTAGATAAAATAATATTAAGAATTTCGGCTTGATTACGGGCAGCTGCAAAGTGCAAAGCCGTATATCCCCACTGGATATCTTGCGGATAAAGCTGAGTATGCTGCGCCAAGTAGAATGCTGCGGGATACTGGTCATGAGAAAGTGCAATCCCTAAAGCTGTTTGATTTCCATACAATACTTGATCTGGATTTGGCTTTCTCTGACCAGTTTCTTCGATTAAATACCGCAATATGGTACAGAATCCTCGGCTTGCTGCGACAGAAAGAGGCGATTCCAAAGGGAGGCTATTTTTATTTTTGATACCGTTCAAATTTCCCTGTTTGTTTGCTTCGACTATCTTTTTGACTTTTTTTAAAATCCGATCTTCAAGGCTCTTTTCTTGAATAATCTTTATAAGTCTGTCAGGTAACACTTGTATTCTCTTCTTATATGAAAAATTGTCGACATCTTAACAAATCCCTCCCCACTCAAAAAAGAATCAACTTAATTCGTTACTAAGAACCGCTCTTCCAAAGTTGATCAAAGTTGCTCACAAGAGTGATGCATGCTGAATCGCGTTTGGATGGGGTGCTCTCAAGCGCCCCTTTTGATTTCTTGGCGTTTGTGATAAATCACGGTTCGCCCCCCGCGGCGAGCAAAGCACGCCACTAGGACAAACACGCCAAGCCCAACGTCCATTCGCATAGACGCGGCCCGAGCCAGGCACTGACAAGGTGTTCACCTTGTTTTGCTGAGACAAGTGACCTAATACTTTGTATAAGCCATTTATCGCAGCGTTTTCATCTCGAATATGGTGACACAGGCAGTTTTCACATTGCCAACTGCGAACGTTGGGAGACAATCCCTCTTTCACTTTATGGTCGCACTGATGACATGTTCGCGTTGTGCCTTTTTCATCATACTCAAAATAATGTTTCCCTGATTTAAGAGCGACCCAAGAGAGCACCTCTTTGAATCGACCAATCAGGGAGCGATTATTCATGGCGCGTCGCATAGATGGAGTCAATCCATTGCCATGCGGCGTATAGTCGCCTATTGCTACATAATCATATTGGCTATATAGCTTATTAGCGATAGCATACAAATACGACTTAGTCTGGTCTCGACGTTTTTGTAATGCTTTTTCTAATGTCCCTTGATATGCCTGCCATCGCCTGGATGGCTGATATCTGACTTTTCCAGTTGTATTGCCCTGAGAATCAAGTACCTCTATTTTTTTGATTTTTTCTGACATCGGTCTCGTTTACTTTTTAATTCATCGATGCGTTTGTCATATTGTTTTAACCACCACGGACTTTCTATCTCTAGTGCTTGATTGTCATTATCGACGCCATACGCAAGATTCTTATGATTAGGGTCAAGTGAAATGATTTTTTCAACTGATTTGGGTTCAGGCAATACTCTCGTGACTGAAAAAACCGCATAATACACATTCATATCTTTTACAATCCGCAAATTTCGGATTTCCTTTCCTTTCAGCAGCCCAGCCTCTGCAATTGGAATATTAAGTGAGCGCTGCTTTCGGTCGTCCCCTCTACCTAAGGAAAGTTTTAGCTCATCACGCTCAATTTTAAATCCTTTATTCGGCTCATCGTACAACAAAGAAAACCAGCTTCTGCGCCAGCTTCGAAACTGTGGCCAGCCCGTTTGCTTGCCTTTGCGTTTTCCTTTGCGTGATTTTTGATATGTTTGGATGGTATCGGTGAGTCTCAAAGCTACGTTTTTTAGAGGTGAAGAGTGAGCCACTTTCAAAAAAGGTTTCTCAACTTTTATCCCAGGCACTAAATTACGTAAGCCTCGCTTCGTATAAAGGGTATTTGCGATTCCAGGAGAAAGTTGCTCGCGGTAAATGTTTCTTAAGTCACCAGCCTTGAGAAGCACAATACAATTCAAGCATCTCAATTTGTCTTTGCAAATCAGATTTTTGATCGTGACTAGACACTCTTGCGTATGCATAAGTAGTTTTATTTTGTATTAAGGGCACATTTCGAAATAGGTGAGGTTTTAATTGCGATATGTCATAGCGACGCTGCTTACCTATCGTCCTTTTGGCAGGCTTTAAGCGGCCACTCCTTTCGCATCTACGCAATGTAGCTGGAGTGACACCTAAATACTCGGATGCTTCGCTGATGGATAACAACTTGATTATTACGTGTATGTATATACACCTTTGATCAGATATAAGTCAAACAGCTTTTGCCCCAGTTTGGGTTTTTTGAAGGCAGGGTTGCTTTGTAATGACGTCAATCCGCACAGCGATAAGCGCACGAAGTGCGCAGCGAGTGATACTGAGGTTACTATGAATATCAGGTATAATGATTTTTTATATGCGGGGATTATGGATGAAAAGATTACTTATTTTAGCTATCTCACTAGCACCTTTGGCTGTTTTGGCTGATAATGCAACCCAATCTGCTGTGCCCAAATCGGAGCCTGGACTTTTTGAGGAGTTAGGTAAGAAACTTGATAAGGCTTCTGATAAAATGGCCATTGAATTAGATGAAACAGCCACGACTGCTAAAATCATGGGCAAATACTCCATTGATAAAGATTTAGGCCCATTTAAAATTCAGGCGTTTACCAAAGCCGGTCATGTAACCCTAGTTGGTGAAGTGCAGACTGAGTCACAATACGAAAAAGCGATCATGCACGCCGCTGCTACTGAGAGTGTTAATAAAGTCGACGCGACGCGTTTAAATGTCGTTCAAAAGCAAAACCCGTTGCCAGATGTTTACCTCACGGCTTTAATCAAAGCTAAATTAATTAAAACACGTCTTTTTGAAAAGGAAGATCCAACGACCTGGCCTGTTAAAATAGAAGCCAAAAATAATGTTGTTTATCTATCAGGTACCTTAAGCGGTGAAGGCCAAAAGCAACATCTCCTTGAAGTGATTCATGGTATCGAAGGGATTGATTCGATTAAAGATGACATCAAAATTGAGCCCTTAAAATCTTCTGAATAATTTCCAGATCCCGGATATTTTTCCTCGAAAAATTCCGGGATGCCAATTAAAGACTTGAGAAAGCGCTATTCTACGACCTCTTTCTCGATTGTTTGAGCTGGCAGAAATTTTTCTACCTTGGCTTGCTTGATAATTTCGGACACATACAGATCATAATCAATCTCACCCAAGCTATTGGCTAAAAATCCTTGAATAAAGCTGATTCTATCGCTTGGCACTTCACTGAGCTGACCATCTTGTACATCATCAACTAAAACAATAGCGTATCCTTTGCTGATTGGCGTCGAACCAACTTCAAAAGTCCCAGCTACTGGCCGCGGGATCGAAAATGCTTTGCTTAGCACTGCTCGGTCTAAATTAATTTCAGAGCGCGTGACCGTCTTATCAATAAAGTTCAATTTCTTCTCGGAAGCTATCAGATCGATTGATTGGGATTTTTTTAGGCCTTCTACAATTGAATCCGCATAACTTTTTAATTTTTCATTTAACTTGTTATCTCGAAGAATACCCTCAACTTCGGTTTTCACCGCTTCGTAGGGTTTTAGTTCGGAAGGTTGATGTGTTTTGAGGCGTAATACGACATAGGTATCTGGTTCAATCTTAATGAGATCGCTATTTTGCTTCACGACAAGCACATCATCGCTGAAGACCGCTCCCAATACAGTGGGATCAGCCAAAATGCCTTTCCCACCCTTTCGAGTGAATGGTTCAGAGGTTTGAATTGGCTGGTCTATTTTATCTGCGATGGGCTGCAAGGAGTCATGGTGTTCATAGGCTAATGTAACCATTTCATCAGCTAAATTGATTTGCTGCTCTTCAGCCTTTTGGCGTCTAATCTCAGCTGCAATCTCATCTTTAACGACATCAAACGGTTTTAATTGTGTGTCCTGGTGAGCGATTAATTTGATGAGATGATAGCCAAACCCTGTTTGAATGATGTCTGAGATTTCACCCGGCTTATTCAGGTTAAAGGCGGCCTCTTCAAATTGAGGAACAACTTCCCCTTTGGTCACCCAGTCCAACACCCCGCCATCTTTAGCTGAGACTGGATCATCTGAGAATTCACGAGCCAGCGCTTCAAAGCTTTCACCTTGTTTTAGACGGTTCTGGATCGTTTCGATCTCGGCTTTCGCTTTCTCCAGACTCCCTTTCTCTTGTGATGAAATCAAAATATGAGACACTTTCACTTTTTCGGGCGTCTCAAAAACATTCTTATGCTCTTCATAGTATTCAGAAAGATCTGATGATGAAACTTCAATCTTATCGAGCAGACTCGTTAAAGGTAGCTCGATATACTCAATCTGAGCTGTTTCGTCAGTCATAAATTTTTGCGGATGCGCATCATAGTACTGCTTCAATTCGTCTTCCGTGATCGTCACTTCAGATTCAAATTGTTTTCGATCTATTTCTGCATATTTGACGTGACGTTTTTGGTTTAAATATTTGAGATGACTTCCCAAATCAGACATCAGAGAAAAGGCGCTATCTCTGAGACCTTCCTCCATTTGAGCCACCATCATCATCTCTTGGATTTGATGATGGAATTCGTATTGAGACAGATGAAGCTGCTGCAACAACTGATTTAATCTATCGTATGAAAATTTGCCATCTTCTTGGAAGATATTAATATTTTGAATGAGTTGATTGATTTGCTGGGTGCTGACCCGAAATCCTCTTTTTTCAGAAGCTTGCATCAAAGCCAATTCACGTACCATGTTTTCAAGCAACATAGATTTAAGTTGCTGTGTATCCATGCTTGAAACTGATTCATTCTGCGCTCGGACTTGCTCATAACGCTCTGCAAAACGTTGCCAGGGTATTTCCTGTCCATTAACCTTTGCTACGTTTTGATTGCCATTGGGCATAAAGAAATTGCCCGTTCCGATAAATGTAAAAGCAATAGCAATTGCACCGATAATAATCCCAGCAATCCAACCCTGGGCTTTGTCGCGCATGACCTGGAGCATGATATTAAATCCTTGTAATCAAAAAAAAAGCGCAATGTTTCCAATGCGCCTTTTGAGATACATGGCGGAGCAGACGGGACTCGAACCCGCGACCCCCGGCGTGACAGGCCGGTATTCTAACCAACTGAACTACTGCTCCGAAATTGGTGGGTGCTGAGGGGATCGAACCCCCGACATTCGCCTTGTAAGGGCGACGCTCTACCAGCTGAGCTAAGCACCCGCTTCACTCTTAGCGTCTGATTTTTACTTTGTTAACAGTGCTGATCTTGCTAGAGTCATGCATTATACATACATTCCTGTTATTCGACAGCTTCTGTCACTTTTGCTAAAAACCGTTCGCTTCGACTATTTTAAATCTTAAGCTTCTTCAGCTACAACGGAACCGGAGTTTACAGCATCTTTCAGCGCTTTACCAGCTTTAAATACAGGCACATTTGCTGCATCAATTTGAATGGGTTCACCCGTCTTAGGGTTACGTCCAACACGCGCTGCGCGTGGCTTGACTGCGAATGTTCCAAAGCCTAGCAAAGATACTGACTTGCCGCTACGGAGTGATAGAGTAATGATATCCACCAAAGAATTCAATACCTTTCCTGCAGATGCTTTTGTCAATTCAGCATTCTCAGCGAGCATGTCCACTAAATCAGCTTTGTTTAAAGGAATTTTACTCACAGATATCCCCTTTTAAATAATATAGTACCCGTCCGAAGTAGAAGGACCTTAACACGCTTCTATCAGAGTGACAAGCGAAAACTAGTGATGGCTTAAATCACTTGCCAATTCGCCTTCCTTTCCATCAGGGGAAGTTGCCTTTTCAGCTGCCCCACCTCCGCCAGATTCCCCTTCTTTGAGCGGTTCTGGGCGTCTAGCTAATGCAAGCTCAAACACTTCATCAATCCATTTGACGCAATGAATATCTAGTTTTTCCAAAATATTCTTTGGTATTTCCTTTAAATCACGCCGATTTTCTTCAGGTATCACCACATGCATAATCCCAGCTCGACGAGCTGCTAGCAATTTCTCTTTCAATCCACCGATGGGCAATACTTCACCACGTAGCGTTATTTCACCCGTCATAGCAACATCAGCTCGTACCGGTATTTTGGTGAGCGAAGACACTAATGCTGTGCACATACCAATACCTGCACTAGGACCATCTTTAGGCGTCGCGCCTTCTGGCACATGAACATGGATATCCGTTTTCTCATAGAAAGCCGGATCAATCCCCAGAAGCTTCGCTCGACTTCGTACCACAGTCATAGCCGCTTGAATGGATTCCTGCATCACATCACCTAAGGAGCCTGTGCAAGTGGTTTTACCTTTACCCGCAACAGCAACCGATTCGATCGTTAAGATCTCACCACCTACTTCCGTCCAAGCCAGACCTGTCACCTGCCCAATTTGATCATGTTCTTCGGCACGACCAAAACGATGCTTTCGAACACCTAAATAGTTTTCCAAATCATCTTCACTAATGTGAAGATGCGCGAGATCTTTCTTCATCGAAATCAATTTCACAACCTTTCGACAAAGCTTTGAAATCTCTCGCTCAAGACTACGCACACCCGATTCTCGGGTATAGTAACGAATAATACCGAGTATCGCTTTATCATCGATCGTCAGCTCTGATGTTTCCAGGCCATTATCCTGTATTTGTTTCGGGATTAAATACTGCCTCGCAATATTCATCTTTTCGTCTTCCGTATAGCCCGACAAACGAATCACTTCCATTCTGTCCAATAACGGCGCAGGCATATTTAAAGAATTCGCTGTTGCTACAAACATCACGTCGGATAGATCATAGTCAACTTCAAGATAATGATCGTTGAAAGCTTGATTTTGCTCTGGGTCAAGCACTTCTAGCATGGCTGAAGCCGGATCACCTCTAAAGTCCATCGACATTTTGTCAATTTCATCTAAGAGAAATAACGGATTGCGCACCTCGCCCTTGGCAAGTTTTTGTAAAATCTTACCAGGCATTGAACCAATATAGGTGCGTCGATGGCCTCTAATCTCTGCCTCATCTCGAACTCCCCCTAATGACATTCTCAAAAATTTACGCTGGGTCGCACGAGCAATTGACTTACCTAAAGATGTTTTACCCACCCCTGGTGGACCCACTAAACATAATATGGGGCCTTTTAATTTTTTAACCCGTTTTTGAACCGCTAAGTACTCAAGAATACGCTCTTTAATCTTCTCTAAACCATAATGGTCTTTGTCCAAAATCTCTTGCGCTTGTGCCAGATCAAGACTGATTTTAGATTTCTTCTTCCAGGGCACGGATAACATCCAATCGATGTAGTTTCGACTGACCGTGGCTTCAGCTGACATGGGAGCCATCATTTTTAATTTGTTAAGCTCTGACATGGATTTGTCATAAGCTTCTTTAGGCATACCCGCTTTATCGATCTTAGCTTTTAATTCCTCGTTCTCATTGGTTTCATGCCCTAGCTCTTCTTGAATTGCTTTCATTTGCTCATTCAAGTAGTACTCCCGCTGACTCTTTTCCATTTGTCTTTTGACATTGGATCTAATACGCTGTTCAACCTGAAGCAAATCAATTTCAGATTCCATCAATTCCATTAAGCGCTCTAAGCGTGCCCTCAAATCTATCAATTCAAGCAATTTCTGTTTTTCTTGAATTTTGAGAGACATGTGAGCCGCAATGGTATCAGCCAGACGGCCTGGATCATTGATGCCGGATACCGAAGTAACAATTTCAGGCGGGATTTTCTTATTAAGCTTTACATAACGCTCAAACTGGGAAAGGACTGTTCTAACAAGCGCTTCAGCTTCTTCTTCAGAAATTTCACCTTCACCAACATATTCTGCATTCACCAGAAAATAGGGCTCACTTTGAACAAAATCAATGACACGCCCTCTCCTGACACCTTCAACAAGCACTTTTACAGTACCATCAGGCAATTTTAGAAGTTGTAATATCGTTGAAATTGCACCAACCGTATAAATATCTTTATCCGCAGGCGAATCTTCGGAAGCTTCTTTTTGTGCTACCAACAAAATTTGCTTTGAGCTACTATTCATAGCCGCATCCAAAGCATGTATCGATTTTTCACGCCCTACAAATAGTGGAATAACCATATGGGGATAAACGACAACATCCCGAAGTGGTAATACCGGTAATTCTAATGTACTACTAGGTGTGGGGGATTCAGAGATTTCCATGGTAACTCCCTCTGGTCATTAAACTAATTTCAGCCTTCCCCTTTCTGCGCAACACGCTTTGCTTCAGGATTATTTTGATAAATCAAAATAGGGGGACTCGTTCCCTCAATAAACGGCTCATCAATAACAACTTTAGCAACCCCAGCAAGTGAGGGTAACTCGTACATGGTATCAAGCAGCACTTGCTCCAAAATAGAACGCAAACCACGCGCACCCGTTTTACGAGCCATTGCTTTTTTAGCGACTGCAATCAATGCAGCCTCTCTAAACTCGAGTTCAACATGCTCCATTTCAAAGAGCTTTTGATACTGTTTCGTCAAAGCATTTTTAGGCTCTGTGAGAATGTTAATTAAAGCAGCCTCATCCAATTCTTCTAATGTCGCAACCACTGGCAAACGTCCAACGAACTCAGGAATCAATCCAAATTTAATCAAATCCTCTGGCTCAACATTATTAAGGACTTCACCAATCTTTTTCTGCTCTGATTTACTCTTCACATTGGCAGTAAAACCAATGCCGCCTTTCTCAGAACGAGCTTGGATGACTTTATCAAGGCCCGCAAAAGCACCACCGCAAATAAACAAAATGCCACTCGTATTTACTTGTAAAAATTCTTGCTGAGGATGTTTACGCCCGCCTTGTGGTGGAACAGAAGCTGTAGTGCCTTCTATCAATTTAAGCAATGCTTGTTGAACCCCTTCACCAGAAACATCTCGTGTGATCGAAGGGTTTTCAGACTTTCTTGAGATTTTGTCAATTTCGTCAATATAAACAATGCCTTGTTGCGCTTTTTCGACATCATAATCACACTTTTGAAGCAGTTTTTGGATGATGTTTTCAACATCTTCCCCAACATAACCCGCTTCCGTCAATGTAGTCGCATCAGCAATCGTAAAAGGAACATTCAATAAACGAGCCAAAGTTTCCGCTAATAACGTCTTACCACTACCCGTTGGCCCAATCAAAAGAATGTTACTCTTGCCGAGTTCGACATGATCATCTTTAATGTTACTTTGAAGACGCTTGTAATGATTATAAACTGCGACTGATAGCACTTTCTTGGCACGGGTTTGACCAATCACGTACTCATCTAAAATTTCTTTAATTTCCTTGGGTGAAGGTAACTTAGCCTGAGGACTGGTGACGCTTGTTTCTTCTATTTCTTCTCGAATGATATCGTTGCAAAGCTCAACACATTCATCACAGATAAAAACAGACGGCCCAGCAATAAGCTTTCTGACTTCATGTTGGCTCTTTCCACAAAAAGAACAATAGAGAAGCTTTCCGCTTTCATCTCCACGCCCAGAACTGTCACTCATTAGCCCACCTTTTTATTCTTATACCGCTATCTCTCTAACATGTGGGTAAGGCCATAGAAAGTCAAGGCATCAATATTCAAAACTTTACCCAAAGATCTTATTTGCTAGTGAGCTCAATTAGTTATATGAAATGCCTAGACTGTACATGCACTGATTACAGTTTTTACCTTTTAGACATCACTGAATCAATTAGTCCATATTTAACAGCATCTTCACCACCCATGAAATTATCACGGTCAGTATCTTGAGCAACTAAATCAACCGGACGACCTGTGTGATTAGCCAAGATCTGATTTAATGCGTGTCTCGCCTTTAGCATTTCTCGAGTATGAATTTCAATATCGCTCGCCTGCCCCTGAAATCCGCCATGAGGTTGATGGATCATCATTCGGGAATTAGGTAGGGCGTGCCGTTTACCTTTAGCGCCGCCGGCAAGCAACACGGCTCCCATACTACAAGCTTGACCAATACAGACAGTGCTGACATCCGGTTTGATAAATTGCATCGTGTCGTAAATCGCCAAACCCGCGGTGACGGCACCACCAGGTGAGTTGATATACAAATAAATATCTTTGTCTGGATTCTCAGACTCTAAAAACAAGAGCTGAGCAATGACCAAGTTAGCCATGTTATCTTCAACCGGGCCAATCAGGAAGACAACTCGCTCTTTCAGAAGGCGCGAGTAAATATCATAAGCTCTTTCGCCTCTTGCAGACTGTTCAACAACAATAGGCACTAACCCAATAGCTTGCGGCGACGAGCGCTCCCAGTTGCTTGTATCTAGCATGATTGCTTGTTCCTTTTTCTACTCTGCTTCTTTCATTAATTCGTCAAAAGCCATCGGTTTATCAACTACCTTAGCTTCTACTAAGATTGCTTCAACAGCCTGATCAAGTAGTACTTGACGTTCAACCTGATGAAGTAGGCGCTCGTTTCGATAATATGCGCGCACGATTTCTTCTGGTTGGCCAAAACGCTTAGCAATGTTCTCAATTTCAGCGCGAACTCGTTTGCCGTCTACTTTGATATTCTTCTGTTTGACAACTTCATTGATCAAAAGACCAAGCACAACACGACGCTGAGCATTTTCTTCAAATGCAGCATCGCCTTCCTCACTCACACGCGTTTTTCGCATGTTTGCCATTTCTTGCTGCATTGCTCTCTTTTCTTGTTGAATAAGGCTTTGCGGCACATCAACCGTATTTTTTTCATCCAGGAGCTGGAGAACTCGCTCTTTAACAATATTGTCTCGTACGTCATTTACCTGTTTTTCTAGTTCTTCTTTGACTTTTTCATTTAATTTCGATTCCCAGTCATCACCTGAGACATCAAAATGCTTAGCCAAGTCTTCCGGCTTTAAAGCGTGTCTTTCATAAACTGTTTTGATCTCACCTTTGAAGGCAACGGACTTATTCGCCATTTTCTTATCCGGCCAGCTATCCGGGTAGGTCGTTTGAACATCAAATGTGTCACCCGCCTTCTGATCTATTAAGGCAGACAATAGATCTTTTAAAACTGTCTTCTCATCCAGTGTAATTTCAAAGTCATCATGCTGAATTGGGTCTTCATCAATCAAAGTGTAATTTACAGAAAGCTTGATTTTATCGCTTAGCTTTGCAGCACGCTCAACATCATGCCAGTGCCCCATTTGATTACACATTTTTTGCAAAGTTTGTTTAACATCTTCATCCGTCAATGTGACAATAGGTTTTTCAACCTCATAAGTGTTAAATTCAGTTAAGTTAATTTCCGGAAACACTTCAAAAATTGCAATAAATTCGACACCACTTGATTTGTCATCTTCACGGATATCTTCAATAGTTGGCATGCCTGTCGGTTGAAGTTGATGCTGCTTTAATGCCTCACCAAATGAATTTTGGATCACCTCATTCAGAATTTCCGCGTGGACAGATTTCCCAAAACGTCTCTGCATCACATTATGAGGGACGTTACCAGGTCGAAAACCCTTCAAACGGACTTCTTTAGAGAGTTGGTTCAAGCGACTGGTGATCTTTCCGGATAAATTAGCATCGGGCACGTTAATTTTTAAACGACGACCAAGCGGGCTTGTGTTCTCAACTGACACTTCCATGGGCGACCTCACTTTTAAACTTCAACACAATAAAACGTACAGATTAACAGATGGTGCGAAAGGAGAGAATCGAACTCTCACGGGTTACCCCACAGGAACCTAAATCCTGCGCGTCTACCAATTCCGCCACTTTCGCATACTTTTTGAGCATACCGAGTAACTGGTGGGCCGTGTAGGGATCGAACCTACGACCCGCTGATTAAGAGTCAGCTGCTCTACCAACTGAGCTAACGACCCAGATACTCCCATTTTCAAAATGGGGTGAACGATGGGACTCGAACCCACGACAACCGGAATCACAATCCGGGGCTCTACCAACTGAGCTACGCTCACCACTAAACCTGGCGCGCTTGGCAGGATTCGAACCTGCTACCCTCGGCTTAGAAGGCCGATGCTCTATCCGAGTGAGCTACAAGCGCACAAATTGGTCGGGGTAGAGGGATTTGAACCCCCGACAGCCTGCTCCCAAAGCAGGTGCGCTACCAGGCTGCGCTATACCCCGAAAGCTATGCACTCTAGACGGGGAACTATACTGATTCACGCCCCGATCGTCAAACAAATCTGCATCCGCAGTTTGCGCTTTTATTTAAAACCTGCTGCAATGGCGAACATTCCACCACTCCAAAGCAGAAAGTAAATTAACTTATGGCCGCAACCCTCATTGATGGTAAGCAAATTGCGACTGAAATCCGCAACAATATCAAGTTAGCAGTTCAAAATCGAATTCGAGATGGACTCAAATGCCCTGGACTAGCTGTTATCATCGTTGGGAGCGATCCTGCTTCGACAATTTATGTCCAACACAAGCGAAAAGCTTGTGAGGAAGTTGGAATTCAATCTTTTGCCTATAATTTACCCGCATCTACCCCAGAATCAGAATTAGTCAATCTGATTAAAAATCTGAATCAAGATGAAACTATCGATGGGATTTTAGTGCAGCTTCCTTTGCCTCAGCATATTAATCCTAATCTTATCATCGAAGCGATTACTCCTCACAAAGATGTTGACGGATTTCATCCTTACAATTTAGGTCGCTTAGCTGGCCGGAATCCGACGCTTAGACCCTGTACACCCTACGGCATTATGGAAATGCTTAGGTTTCATAAAGCTCCTATTAGAGGGATACAAGCTTGCGTCGTGGGCGCTTCTAACATTGTGGGCCGACCCATGTCACTTGAACTCTTACTCGCTGGTGCAACTGTGACCATCTGCCATCGATTCACGCAAGATTTAAAGTCACAAGTCAGCGCAGCTGATCTGTTGGTCGTTGCAGTTGGAAAACCTCATCTGATTCAAGGAGATTGGATCAAACCGGGTGCTTGGGTCATTGATGTTGGCATGAACCGTCTAGAAAATGGAAAATTAGTTGGCGATATTGAGTTTGAAGTTGCAAAAACACGCGCAGCCTACATCACCCCCGTCCCTGGCGGCGTTGGCCCTATGACCGTTACGATGTTATTACTTAATACGCTACAGGCAGCAACGAATCAAAATCTATAGAGACCCCTATCGCTTCTTAGACTGACTTGCTGCTGGTCCACGAGTGAAAACGCTTCTTCTATTTTCATTTCGCTATCCACTTCAGGTGCATCAAATTCTGCTTTTTTCCTTTTAGGATTCTGTCGATTACCATCTATCACGAAGCCACTCTCTTCAGCTTGACGTTTCCGAAAGAAAACGGTTTGCTGCTCAAGCAAATTTTCACGAGCTGGACCTAAGCGTAGTTCAACGGATTCAAGAAAATGATTCAATACTGAATTACCTGTCTCTTGCGATAATGAAAACGCATATTGTATGACATCAGCAACAATCGCTCGTTGATTGATTTCAATTGCGTTGATGATCGCTAAATTCAAACTGTTCACTAAGCTCGATGAAGGCATGACCTGACTAGTTTTCAGTAAATCGATCAAAAAATTTGAAGCCTCAACTGATTGCTCGCCACTAGGTAAAGCAACTAATTTTTTGAGAATATATCCAGAGCTGACCCCAGACAGCCTTGACATCTTTTCGAATAATATCCGTGATATCTGAGTATAGTAGTAATTATCTTCGTTTTTTTTAGCTTCAATTCGAGCATTTAATATTAGATCAAAAACATCTTCCATAGATAAATTATAAAGGTCCATTCGTTGAATCTCATCTGTCTGTCGTTGCCTAATTAATTCAACGACTTGAGCATAATCTGGAGAGAGATTACCGTAAAGAATTTTTTTTAAATAGGTGAACATACTCAAATCCAGGTATGAAAAAATGTATGTAAATAGTATCAGAGTAAAGAATAAAAAGAACTAGCCAAAAAAAAACATTTGTCAAACCATTGTGATACATCGTCGTATACATCCTCTTCACAACTGAATCTTGAGAGTTAGCTTGTCTGTCGGTAGCTCGCAAGAGCAGGCACCCAAAAATTCGTCTGTTGTAGGTATACCCTTCACAGCTGAATTTGCGGTGTTTGCTTGTCCGTCCGTAGCTGTAAGAGCGCAGGTACCCGAAAAATCATCTGTTGTGGGTATATAGCGCGAATAGGAGAAATTTAAGCACGATTTAGAATGTGTAAACCGCTGCCCTTTTGGCGATTGATGTCTTCCTTAGCCTGATCGGATCTTACAGTGGAAACTCGCGCTAAATAAGCAGATTCATCACCTGTGATATAGCGACCGTCAAAAATAGACGTTTCAAATTGCTCAATATTTTCATTGCCTTCTTTCACAGCCTCAGTCAAATCCTCTAAATCAAGGTAAATCAATTTATCAGCGCCAATCAATTTCTCAACCTCTTCAACGGTTCGATTATGTGCAATCAGCTCATCTGCAACGGGCATATCAATACCGTAAATATTTGGATATCGCACAGGTGGTGCTGCTGAAGCAAAATAAACTTTTTGCGCACCCGCATCACGGACCATTTGTATAATTTCTTTACAAGTTGTACCACGTACAATCGAATCATCGACTAACAAAACATTTTTATGTTTAAATTCTAAATTGATTGCATTGAGTTTTTGAGCGACTGATTTTTTCCTCGCCTTTTGACCTGGCATAATGAAAGTACGACCAATGTACCGATTCTTAACTAAACCTTCTCGAAATTTAACACCAATTTCATTAGATAAAGTTAAAGCTGCATGTCTCGAAGTTTCAGGGACAGGGATGACTTTTTGAATATCATGATCTGCCCATTCCCTTAATATCTTCTGCCCCAGCCTCCGGCCGATGCTCATCCGCACTTTATAAACTGAGATTTTATCTAAAAATGAATCCGGTCTAGCAAGATAAACATACTCAAACAAACAGGGTGTTAATTTGGGACGCACACTACATTGCCGAACATGACAACGACCTTCTAAGTCGATAAATATCGCCTCGCCGGGCTGAACATCATTAATGACCTTGAATCCCTGCGAATCTAAAGCAACCGTTTCAGAAGCTATCATATATTCAGTGCCCAGCGCTGTCTCTCGTTTACCATACACTAGCGGCCTGATCCCATTTGGATCTCGAAAGGCCAAAATACCGACGTTCGTGACTAATGAAACAACCGCATACGAGCCTCGAATGCGCTGATGAACGTTTTCAACTGCTTTAAAAATCTCTTCTGGCGTTGGATGAAGCTTTCCGAATTTTTGCAATTCATGAGCTAATACATTCAATAAAATCTCTGAGTCTGAATTAGTAATTAAATGGCGCAAATCTGTTTGAAATAAGATCGATTTAAGTTCTTCTGCATTGGTTAAGTTCCCATTGTGCGCTAACGTAATCCCATATGGCGAATTCACGTAGAAAGGCTGCGCCTCTAGCTCACTGGATGAGCCTGCTGTTGGATATCGAACATGCCCCAGACCTAGATTTCCTTTTAAGCGCATCATATGGCGCGTTCGAATCACTTCATTAACCAAGCCTTTTGCTTTACGCATATAGAGCTGAGCGCCATGAGCCGTCACAATGCCAGCTGCATCTTGACCTCGATGTTGAAGGACCGTTAATGCATCAAAAATAGATTGATTCACCTCCTCTCGGCCATAAACTGCTACGACGCCACACATGGATACCTCACTCTGATTTAAGCATTGTTTGATTGAACTGGAAATACAAAATGCTGAGAAATTTCAGTGGGCAATTGATGTTGAAACCATTCTGCAATCACTTGAAATTTAGGCACCAATTTTGAAGACTTCCACCAGGGATCGTTTGGGAACGGTGTGAGCCCTGCCAGCAAAACCAACATGCTCACAACCAACGCGCCCCGAAACGCTCCAAAAAACATGCCTAGAATTCTATCCGGCATACTAAAGGGTGTTTTACGAATCATTTTCCCAACAACGAAATTGATAATCGCTCCGACAAACACCAAACTGACAAATACCAATAAAAACGCAATAATCATCCGTAAAGAAGTCATCGTGGTGAAAGTAATATACCCAGATAGCGGCTGACAAAATTTAATCGCAAAACCAGCTGCCAATACCCAGCTCGTTAAACTGATTGCTTCTTTGACAAATCCTCTAATCAAACTGATGACAATCGACAAGGCAATGATGCTCAGGATGATAATATCTGCCCAATTAATTTCACTCACTTTTTAGACCTCTTTTTATCCTTTCAGGCCAAGGGTTCATACCGTATCACAACGCCCTTGATCTGAACATTGGCTTCTAATTTAGAAACCATTCTGGCTGCATCTTCACGTTTAGCTTCAGGCCCAACTAAGACGCGAGTTAACTTTTGATGGCCACTTTCTACTTCATACGAGAAGGCTGCATAGCCCTTGTCTTTTAATTTACGCTCTAGTGCTTTTGCATTTGAATGATTTGCAAATGTACCAAGTTGAATAGCCCATCCTGCTTCATTGGGTTGAACCGCTGCTGCAACTGTTTCAGAGGATTTTTGAATGGCTTTAGGTTTTTCAATTGCAGCCGTTTCTGCTATAGCTGCTTGAGCTGGCTTTTCTTCTGCTGCAAAATCAGCTGCAGCGCTAGAAACACGGGACATCCCTGTTTCATCATTCTCGGCTAGAAAATCATTAGTCGCGGAAGCGCTTGAAACACTCGCAATAGGCATCTCCTGCACGCGATATTCTCTAGCAGCCGCTGTTGTTGCCGGTGCTGCTTTTGGTGTTGCTAGTGCCGGGGTTTTCGCTGTCGGCTGAATTGGAGCAGGTGTCGGTGCGACGGCGATGATAGCAGCTTTAGGTTGTGCAGGTATCTCCACTTGAGCAGCCTGTACGATTTCAGTTGATATTTTATTCGTTTCAGGTGCAACAGGCGCTGCTTCTTTAGGCAAAGCTGCTGTAACTGATTCTAAATGTTGTTGATTGACTGTTTCCTCTATCTCGGCAACTTGTTGAGGAACATCTGCTAAAGCCGTCTCTTCGATTGGTGGTGTTGGTATTGCTTCTGATATATTCACCGCTTGATCTTGCTGTTTGTCTAAAAGCATTGGTACAAAAATAACAGCAATAGCAACAACGACTAGAGCGCCAAATACGCGTTCTTTCAATTTTTGATCCATCTTAACTCTCCTTTTTGTCATAAATTTCGTTCGCCACAGAGGCTACCGTTTCAAACGATCCGAAAATAAGCACGGTATCTCCAGCAATCGCTTTCTGTTTAGCAGCTTCAAATGCCCCAATAATGCTAGAAAACTCTCTAAAATTATTTGCGCCACAGGTCTTTAGAGTATCCGCTAGTAAAGCTAAATTTGCACCCCTTGCGTGATTTAAAGGCCCAATAAACCATTCATCTATGATCCCAACAAATGGTGTGGCAATGTTCTGCAAATCTTTATCCTTAAAGCTAGACCATACGGCCAAAAGTCGGCCAGAATTAGCTGATTGACTAACCCTCTCAGAAAGCCACCTCGCACCATGCGGATTATGCGCAACATCAAGGATATAAGTCACCTCGTCGATCTCTAAGACATGATGTCTACCCGGCATTTCTACGACGATAGGGCGATCAATAGGAGGCTCACTGGCAATGTCTTTCAAAACCAGATTAGCTGCCGCCATAGCCAGTAAATTACTCTCTGCAAATGTAGATTGGAGCGAACCTGTCAACACCTTACCCTGAAATTTCCATGTCTTTTTTAAGTTATCTTCCCAATCAAAGTCTTTACCTGCTTGATAGACTATTGCGTTCATAGAAGCAGCAACATCAAGCACTGAAGATAGTATAGCTTCTCGCCCTAACAATAATGGAATATTAGGTCTGCAGATGCCGGCCTTTTCACGCCCAATACTTTCTAAATCCGATCCCAGCCATTCACAATGATCATAGTCAACGGAAGTGATCACAGCTATGTCAGGCGACACACAATTGACAGCATCCAGTCGCCCACCCAGCCCCACCTCTAACACCAATACATCCAAATTTGACCACTGGTAGCACTGAAATGCCACTAATGTGATGAATTCAAAATAGGTTAAAGGCGTATCACCTCGCAAAATCTCAATTGTCTCAAAAGCTTTCAAGAGCAGCTCTTCATCAACAGCAGTGCCATCAATTTGGATTCTTTCTGTGAAATGAAAAAGATGCGGTGAAAAATAAGCTCCAACACGAAGTCCTGTGCTCAATAATAATGCGCTAATGCCCGCAACCGTTGTGCCTTTCCCATTGGTGCCCGCTACGGTGATAACAGGACAGGAAAATTGATGAAGTCCTTTTTTCATCGCGACGGTTATGACACGATCTAATCCTAGTACCCAACGGTTTGAGGGGCTTGTTGATTCTATATAGGCTAACCAGTCAGGTAGCGTTTTAGGCTTCATGACCTTCAAGCCTTTTGTTTTGAAGGATACTCAGCATTTTCGCAATCTTCTCTCTCATTTCTCGCCTATCGACAATGCAATCTAGCATACCGTGGTCAACTAGAAACTCACTACGTTGAAATCCTTCCGGTAACGTTTGCTTCACAATTTGTTGTATCACACGCGGCCCTGCAAACCCAATCAATGCTTTAGGCTCAGCAATATTGATATCTCCCAGCATTGCTAAACTAGCGGAAACTCCCCCAGTACAAGGATCTAACATGACCGAAATATAGGGCAACCCTAAAGCCGATAACTTTGATAAAGCCGCGCTGGTTTTCGCCATCTGCATCAATGAGATTAGTGATTCTTGCATTCTGGCGCCACCGCTCGTTGCAAAGCAGATTAAAGGTAAATGGTGCTTAATAGCGGTTTGGACAGCCACGACAAATCGCTGTCCAACTACAGCGCCCATTGAACCCCCTATAAAAGAAAATTCGAATGCGCAAGCCACTACCGGTAAACCCTGTACCGCACCTTGCATGACAATCAGCGCATCTTTCTCACCAGTTGCTTTTTGAGCGGCTGATAATCTGTCTTTGTAACGCTTGGTGTCTTTAAATTTCAGTTTATCAACGGGTTCAATTTCTTGACCTAATTCAACTCGCCCTAAAGTATCCAAAAAAGAATCCAAGCGTTGGCGAGCAGTCATACGCATATGATGATGGCATTTAGGACATACAAATAAATTTCGCTCTAATTCTGAACGAAAAAGCACTGCCTGACAGGCATCGCATTTTGACCAAAGGCCCTCAGGAAATGACTTCTTTTTTTCAGAATTCGTTCTAACCTTGCCTGGAAGTAATTTTTCAAACCAACTCATATTCTGCCTGCCAACTTTTTTCAATTAAACCGGGTAAACACCATTTTTCATGCGGCCCTATCGGCAAATCATATTCTGCGGGATAGCCCACTCGATATAAATACAAGCCTGAGGCTGCTGCAGTCTGACCCGCTTCTTTCCGATCTCTACTATGAAGCACCGCTTCCGCCCATTGAATAGGCTTTTCCTCTCGTCCAATGACCAGCAATGTGCCAACAAAATTTCTGACCATATGAAGCAGGAAAGCATTTGCTTTCACAGAAAAAATAATCATAGGTCCATCACAATGGATATCTAAATGGTAGAGGTGGCGTCTTGCATGAATTGCTTGACACCCCGCCCCTCTAAAGGCACTAAAATCATGCTCGCCAATCCAATACTGAGCTGCACGTTGCATTGCGGAAACATTCAAAACTCGGTGGGTCCAAGCAACCCCTTTACGATAAATCGCAGGGGCGTGTGGGCTTTGGTAGAGCAGATATAAATATTGACGCCAATGTGCTTTGCGACGTGCACTGAATTCTGTCGGTACCGTTCGTACCCAGTGTACACGTATATCTTCTGGCAAGAGAGAATTGACACCTCGAGTCCAAGCGAGATCAGGCCTGACAACCTCTGTTTCAAAATCGACAACTTGTCCGACAGCATGAACACCAGCATCCGTACGACCCGCTACTGTGGTCGTAATCGAAGTTTCCGCTATTCGACTTAAGGCATATTCAAGGTGCGCCTGAATAGATGGTAAAGACTGCTGCGTTTGCCAACCAAAATATCGATTACCTTGATAAGAAATGCCAAGTGCTAAACGTGCCATTACACCTAAGGATACAGAGTTTAAGAACAGGTGATTATAACGAAAGCTGTAAAAATGAGCTAGCAATCAAAATTCTTTAGGTATCAAACTCAATAAATTGTGGGGAGGGGGGTAGATTTGGATCTTGCGTAGACTGATGAGCGCCAACGAGCGTTGCCACAGTGAGCTCTTCGCCTGTCATGGTATTGGTGACGATGACATGAACATCTTGGCCCTGAATATCTGCACGAATGGTGTCCTTGGAAAAATTGGGGTTATTATCCAAGAAATCTCCAAGATTGAGTTTATCGTGATAGATATTAAATCCAGTAATCGTCGCACCCAATGCTGAACTGGTATCAACGATGTCTGAATAGTGAATGGTCATCGCTTCATGCCCCGGCGATAAAGCGACTTCGTGCGACAAAGCCTCAGCTGCGTGGCTCAACGCAGCATCCGTCAAACTGGGCATGCTATCAATCAAATTCTTGAAATCATGATCTTGAAATACATGGAATTTTCCTTCGACAGTTGGGAGAAAATCAGGATCTGCGCCAATTGTAAGAACATTCAATGTTTCATGCACCCAAATTTCTGATGGCTCACTAGGATCAAAAAAATGATTTGCGAAACTCTCGTAATGCCCTGCTTTAACATCATCCACAATATTACTAATTAGTGCAGAGTCATGGTAATTTAAAAAAGCATAATCTAAATTAAGATTCTCGATACGATCATTTGGAACATGAGCAAATAACCATTCACCTGGAAGTGACTGCTGCACAATCCCTGATACAAAAAGATCATAATAAAGTCCAATAGCCTCTGGACTCAATACAAAATCGTTAAAGCCTGATTTTTGACTAATTTCAAAGCTCTCGCCAGCTAAAAGTGATTTAGAAAAATCATATTCAGAGAAAACATTTCGAACTAACGCTGTCAACGCATAATCACTTAATCCAACTTGCTTCGTCAATATATTAGATTCATTCTGCTGAGACCATCCCGAATGAGCATCCAGAATACCATACGTCACTCCAAAGGCTTTTTCTAAACTAATATCGAGCCCAAATGATTCTCCATGATAATTTTTCTTACGATAAGCAATCTCTAATTGGATCAGATTTTCTTGCTCATCTGATAAATTCTTAACAGCAACATTGACAGCAGCGGCCTCACTTAACTCATCATGCAACTGTACGACAGGTACTTTTTGAACATAATCTACAACCTTTTGATTTGTTTCATCTAAATATGCAGCACTGATCTTTACGTTAAATCGATCATGCACTCCAGGTGGTGGCAATAAATACAACTTGCCCGACTCAGCGCCAACATTTTCAAACTGGTATAGTCCCCTGCCATCAATCACCTGATCATGGCTGAAGATATAAGTAATTTCCGTAATGACCGAAAATAAACCAGTTCCTTTTTCTGGGATTTCAATCAGCCCATCCGCATTCACAAATAATTCGAATTGATTACCTAGAATATCCTTTACAACAACAAAATCAGCTTGAGGGTAATACTGTGCTTCCCCTTCAGTGTCCATAGGGGCACCATATCGATTCACAACAATTGGTACAGGAAACTGTTGTGAAAATTCATGCCAAGTAGGCGTGGCTGCTAAAAAATCCGTCAAACCTAAAACAGGTACAGAAATCTCTAAAAAGCCGTCACTTTTTATTTTTCCCAACTCTGTTTTAATATCAATCTCAATTAAATGAGATTTAAGCTGTTCAAATTCAGCGGGTGTTGCAAGATGAGCAAACTTCTCATGATTGATCGCAAATTGCTGTGTCACGGTATTAGGATCAACGACTTTCACAAAGTGCGTTGGACTAGATACCTGAACAGTTGAAATTCCCACAGGGCATCCCTCAATATAGAATTACATTGTTTCGTCTACTCTTTATATTTAGCACATCAATTAACTTAGAGAAAACACGATGGCATCAAATCTAACCTTAGAGTACGTCAGCCAATTGTATTTTCGTTTTGAAGGCAGGATTGATCGCCAAACTTTTATATTAGGGATTGGTGCTTGGTCATTGTTTCTTTTAATATTTAGAGCATTTTTTGTAACATTTGCTCATGGTGATGCTTTATTGACAGGTATTATATTTCTATGCCTGTTAGGATTTGTACTGTTGACAACTGGACTCGCATTGTTTGCCCTCCTCATCAAGCGTTTGCATGATTTAGGCTATAGTGGCTGGTGGTCACTCCTCATTGGAGTGCCTATTGTGAATTTTGTTTTTCTGCTATTGCTAATATTTAAAAAAGGGCAGATATAAACTTAGCACTGCTTCAGTAATGCACCCGCTTGCGCAATCTGGTCTGCATTGCCAATTTTGAGAACTTCTTCCAGCAATACCTTAGCACCATCTAAATCGTCCATTTGAATGTATGCTTTAGCCAGTTCAAGCTTTGTAATAGCATCATCTTGATGATCTACCTCATCTTCAGCAGATCCCTTTATAGGAACTGAATGCAAATCCTCTTTCAACTCTGCCCCTTCCAAAGTAAATTGCGTAGTCACTTCCCATTGAGATGAATCAGATTCGGTTTTTTCAGAGACTACAATCGGCTCAATCTCTTCAGCTGATGCAGTATCGTACTGAAAATCAATCTCACCATAAGATGATTCGTTTTTCTGCTCTGGTAAATCAATGGGTTGGCCAGGTTGCAATTTTTTTAATTGCAGTGGCTTCAATAAATTAACAGCCTCTTGCCAAATATTTTGGTACTTTTGATTAAAATCAGCTGGCAATGCTTCTATCCATTTTGAGATCTCTTGCCTTCGATTCATTTTGAGATATAGTTCCAATTCCTTTAACTTTGCCGGCCAGAAATTTTGATATTGCTTCAGAATATTTTTAATCAATTCCTCAGCAAGTCCAAATCGCTCATAGGTCAAATAAATATCAATATCACTCATTATGTTGCGCCGGTTTTCATCTTCAGAGTCATCATTAGGTTTTTGACGATCAACTAACTTTTGGTCAAAGTCTTCTGAAAATGCTGCGATAGCTTCATCAATATCAAAACTGGTTTCAGGCAGCTGTTTAGACGCATCTACATCGGGAGGAATACTTGCTTTCTGCGTTGGTTGTGAAAAAGTTGATATCTGAGGATGAACGTCAGGATAAACTTGGTCTTTCTCTTGGCTCTTGGATTTTGATCTAGATTTAATCGCTTGAAAATAATTTAATGCTTCTTCTTTAACCTGTACTAAAGTATCACCCACATGAACTAAATCTAGCTTTTTCTTGGATCGCAAAACCAAGATCAGCCCACTACCACCAACAGCAGCCATCAATATAATCCAACCCCAAATAGGCATACCCTCAGATGCAATAATGGGTTCTACAACTACAGGTTTAGGGGGTATCATCGTGGCCGCTGGCATAACAATGGTCTCTGGTTTAACTGAAGCTAATTGCTCTGGTACTTCTTTCTTTTCTATTTGGGTTAATAATTTTGATAACTCTTCATCACGAAGCGTTAGTAATTTAGTCAGAGATTCATTCTGCTGCTGCAAAATTTCCTGCTTTCCGAGCAAATCTTGATTCACCTTTTTTAAAGTGTCTAATGCTTCTTCCATTAAATTTAAACGATTAGATAGAAGCTTAACATCTACCAAATCTGATCCCATAGACGCTGCCGTAGCTGATGGCTTTGATGAAGTTAGAACCGGATCCACCTCTGTGCTAGGCGTTTCACTTGATGCTGCTTCAGCTACGCTTGTATCTGCCTCAACAGCAACAGTAGACGCCTCAGGTACTTCAAAGGGCTTAGTTGAAGTGACTAATTTCAAAGGGGGTTCTGTTTGCTTGATTTTGCTGCCCTTGCTAAGCGATGCTTGCGTAGTAGCCATGGGTAACTCTGGCGCATTTCCACCAGAAGACCATGCTTTTGTATATTCTTTGACTAGAGCTTCTGCTTCTGAAGCAGAAATCACACTCATTTCCTGTTCACTCGGTAATTGAAGTGTTTGCCCTTGCATCAAACCATTGGTATTTTGCTTTAAAAAAGCATTAGGGTTTTTCTTAAGAATCGCGATCATCGCTTGATACACAGATAAAGTATTATCTTTGGTTACTCGACTAGAAATGCGCCACAAAGTATCTGTTGAGGTAGTCGGTCCAAAGGCACTGCCCGGAGTAAGTGAGTCCAAACTACTTGATGTTTTTATCGATTGTTCTGGTTTAGACGATGGCAGAGCAACCTTCGATATTGCAGCATGCGCCCGACTCGCTACCTTGGGTGGATCTAGCAGTATCGTATATTCTTTCAAGACTCGACCACTCTGCCAATCTGCCTCTACCAACAGGGTCATGAATGGCTCACTCAAGGGTACCTGGCTTGAGAATTGAATAATGGGGTTACCCTTTGTATCTTGAGTGACCTGATATTGAATTTGTGATAAATAATAAGGCCGCTCAATACCTGCTTTTTCAAACTCTTCCGCCCCCGCAAGACGAACTTGGATGTCATGCAGCTCTAACTTATTCAGCTCCAATAAGGGTGCTTGTGCAGAGAAAGGTTCATTCAAGTAGGAATGGAGTTGAATCTCACCTAACCCTAATCCCCAAGCCACCGAGCTGCTTCCAAAGAGGATAAGCCCTATGCAATGTAAGCGTGAATTGGCAAACACACTAGCTCCTCTTGAGTGAATTATGAAGTCAGCCGACTATAAATTTCTGCAGTTGAGCATTTATCTATACTATAGATTTATAAATAGTCCCTGACCAATATTTCTGCAATCTGAACACTGTTTAATGCCGCACCTTTTCTAATATTATCGGCAACCACCCACAGATCTAAGCCATTAGGGTGAGATAAATCTTCTCTAATCCGCCCAATATACACAGCATCCTCACCCGTAGCATGATTTACTGGACAGGGATACAGATTTTTAGATGGATTATCTAAAATTTTGATACCAGGCGCTTGTTCTAAAATTCGCCTCGCATCTTGTGCTGTTAATTTTTTCTCTGTCTCAATATGAATGGCTTCTGAATGTCCAAAGAAAACCGGAACACGCGCGCAGGTCGGGTTAACGCCGA
Source organism: Gammaproteobacteria bacterium (assembly GCA_046348545.1). Classification (GTDB taxonomy): domain Bacteria; phylum Pseudomonadota; class Gammaproteobacteria; order Berkiellales; family Berkiellaceae; genus JAXMEB01. The sequence goes on along the minus strand of JAXMEB010000002.1, from coordinate 645,294 downwards.
TAGCATCCGTACCTAATATTTTTTTAGTCTCCCAAATCATTTTCATTTCTTCTTTGGTAAATCCATTATCTTGAAATTGATCAATATGTGGGATCACATTGAAAGCGATAGGTTTAGTAAAAACCGCTGGTTCGGCATGACGACCATTTAGCAACTCAACAGTTTGATGACTCAATTCATTAATCGCGGAACGGCCCTTTCCAGAGACAGATTGATAAGTGGCCACATTAATCCGTTTAATCTGTGCAACTTTATGAATGGGGTAGAGCGCAACCAACATCTGAATCGTTGAACAATTAGGATTGGCAATGAGATTTCGAACCTTAAATTCCTCAATTTTTTCAGGATTGACTTCTGGTATCACTAAAGGCACATCGGGTTCATACCGAAATTGAGCGGTGTTATCAATCACCACACATCCTAAACGCGTTGCAATAGGGACATAGTGCTCAGAAACATTCCCACCTGCCGAAAAAAAGGCAATGTCTGCTTTAGAAAAATCAAATTCGGCAGCATCTTCAACATAATACGATTTATTATTGAATCGAACGGTTTGACCAGCCGATCGTTCGCTGGCTAATAGAAAAAGCTCATCAACCGGAAAACGTCTTGATTCCAGTATCTCCAATAACGCTTCACCAACAACGCCTGTTGCCCCTAAAATAGCCACATTCACTTTATTCATACTACCCCTGCCTCTCTAACTCACGAATTACAGCATCACCCATTTCACGCGTTCCAACAAGCGTGGAACCTGGGCTGGCAATTTCTTTTGTCCTAAATCCTGCTTTCAAAACAGATTCAACAGCTTTTTCTAGTGCCAATTTGGCATCCTCGCGCTTTAAACTATACTCTAGCATCATACCCATCGATAGAATTGTTGCTAACGGATTTGCGATGTTCTGACCAGCAATATCAGGCGCACTACCATGAATAGGTTCATACAATCCAAACTGTTTCTCATTTAAAGATGCCGAAGGCAACATCCCTATGGAACCAGTTAATTGCGCAGCTAAGTCAGATAAGATATCACCAAACATGTTTTCAGTCACAATGACATCAAATTGCTTTGGCGATTGCACGAGCTGCATCGCACAGTTATCTACGTACATATGCGTTAACTTGACCTCAGGATAAGATTCAGACAATTCATTCATAATTTTTCGCCAAAATTGAGAAACCTCGAGAACATTTGCCTTATCAACCGAACAAAGCTTGCTGCCTCGCATTTGTGCAAGCTTAAATGCCAGGCGGCCAATTCGTTCAATTTCTGCTCGATCATAAGCCATAGTGTTAAAAGCACGCTCTTTCTCAGTCCCACGGGGTTTTCCAAAGTAAAGCCCCCCTGTCAATTCTCGCACAATTAAGATGTCAAGCCCCGCTATCACATCCTGTTTTAAATTAGACGTTGAGGCTAATGAAGCTGATAATCGCGCTGGCCTCAAATTCGCGAATAAACCGAGTGCTTCTCGAATTTCCAGCAATCCTTTTTCTGGTCTCTCATGCAGTAAAATGCTATCCCATTTGGGGCCACCGACAGCACCGAGCACAATGGCGTCTGCTTTTTGGGCCAAAGCTAATGTCTCTCTTGGTAACGGCGTCTTATGAGCATCAATTGCACACCCACCTATCAAAGCTTCTTCAAATTCCAAATGAAGTGTAAAAAGATGACTGACTGTCTGTAGAACCTTTTTAGCAACAGTGATAACTTCAGGTCCAATGCCATCACCTGGCAGCAATAAAATATTAGTCATCCGACTTCCCCCTCGAATAGCCAGGGACACTCTAATCTGCGCTTCGCTTCATATTGTTTTATCTTTTCAGCTCGCTTCAATGTCCATGCGATTTCATCTAATCCTTCTAATAATCGGATTTTGACGCTGGGGTCTATTTTAAAGAGTATATTTTCTGTAGGCGTTTGAAGGGTTTGATTTTCAAGATCGACGCTCAATTGATATGATTTAGATGATTCAACCTCGACAAAGAACCGTTGAATCATTTCGTCAGCTAGCGTAATCAAGAGCAACCCATTTTTACTACAGTTATTTGCAAAAATATCAGCAAAACTAGGTGCAATAATGACTCTAAAGCCATATTCGTATAGCCCCCAAGGCGCATGTTCTCTTGATGAACCACAACCAAAATTATCTTGTGCCAACAAGATTGAGGCGCCCTGATACTGAGGTTGATTCAAAACAAATTGCATATTTTTAGGACGATCCTGACAATTCATTCCAGGTTCGCCACGATCTAAATAACGCCACTCATCAAAAATGAAATCAGCAAATCCACTTCGTTTAATAGACTTTAAAAATTGCTTGGGCATAATTGCATCGGTGTCGACATTGGCGCGATTCAGTGGGACAACCAGACCCGTATGTCGTTTAAAAGGTTCCATATTTAAAACTCCTGCCGCACATCAACAAAACGACCTTCGATAGCGGCTATAGCCGCCATTGCTGGACTCACCAAGTGAGTTCGCCCACCTCGTCCCTGACGCCCCTCAAAATTTCGATTAGATGTCGAAGCACAATGCTCACCAGGCATCAGCCGATCCGGATTCATAGCAATACACATCGAGCATCCCGGTAAACGCCATTCAAAGCCTGCCCTTAAAAAAATCTCATGCAATCCTTCTTGTTCAGCTTCTGCTTTCACCAAGCCTGATCCTGGAACCACTAGTGCTTGTTTGATCGATTTAGCAATATGCTTACCTTTTATAACATCGGCTGCAATACGCAAATCCTCAATTCGAGAATTGGTGCAAGAACCAATAAAAATACGATCTAATTTAATATCCTGAATAGCTTGATTAGGTTTTAGCCCCATATATCGAATCGCATTGAAAACATTTGCTTTCTGAATTGGATCGACAATACTATCCGGATCGGGGACACTATCCAGCACACTACAAACCATCTCCGGAGTAGTACCCCAAGTAACTTGTGGGGCGAGTTGGGAAATCTCTAATTCAATTTGGCTGCTATAAGAAGCATTAACATCTGAACGCAATGTTTGCCAATACTGGCTGGCTCGATCCCAATTTGTGTTTTTGGGTGCAAAAGGTCTATCCTTCAAGTAAGCCAAAGTGATCGTATCAACTGCAATCAGACCACATCTTGCCCCGGCTTCAATCGCCATATTGCAAAGTGTCATGCGACTTTCCATCGACAACTCTGCGAGTGTATCTCCCTTAAATTCAATAGCAAACCCCGTTCCACCCGCTGTCCCCAATTTTCCTATCAGGGCCAATATGATATCTTTAGCAAACACCCCTGGTTGTAATCGTCCATTAAGCTGAATCAGCTTATTTTTCATTTTTCGTGAGACCAAACATTGTGTTGCCAACACGTGTTCTACTTCGCTGGTACCAATTCCCATCGCAATCGTTCCGAAAGCACCATGCGTTGAAGTGTGAGAATCGCCGCAGACAATGGTCATACCGGGTAGCGTTAACCCCTGCTCTGGTCCAATAATATGCACAATGCCTTGCCGTATATCATTTAAAGTGAATTCAACAATACCGGTTTCACGACAATGCTTTGCGAGAGTCTCAACTTGGAGTTTAGAATCTGGATCTTTGATGGCATCCCGCCCAGGGGTTGTGGGTACATTATGATCGGGTACTGCATAATTTGAGGCAACCCGCCAAGGTTTTCGACGTGCTAAATGAAGCCCCTCAAAAGCCTGAGGCGATGTGACTTCGTGAAGCAAATGTCTATCGATATAAATAAGATCATTTCCATCCGAAAGATGTTCAACAACATGCTCATCCCAGAGTTTATCGTACAGTGTCCTTTGTTCCATCACCCTTTCCCTATCGCAGCATCATAACCAACATGGCCATAAATCCGATTAAAATCAGCGCCAAAATACCCATTGTGGAAAAACTTTTGGTTAAATTTTCTCGGCTCAGAAGCTCAGGATTAGCCTTTAAAACTTTATAGATTCGCCAGACAAAAAATAAACAGATAATTGCAACTGAAATTTGAATTAATAAAGCCATGTTTAAACCTTTTCCTTTTCCCTTTCCCTGTCAGAATAACCAAAATACCTTAAACAATGATCCATCAAGACTATCGCCATCATGGCCTCGGCCACTGGCACAGCCCGAATACCCACACACGGATCGTGTCGCCCTGTTGTGCTGACCATCACAGAGTATCCCTCGACATCTATACTCTGGCCTGGCTTTAAAATACTAGAGGTCGGCTTAAGCGCAATGCTCGCCAGTATAGATTGACCTGTTGAAATCCCTGCTAAAATACCACCAGCGTGATTGCTTAAAAAGCCTTGAGGCATCATCTCATCTCGATGCTCTGAGCCTCGCTGCTGCACTACTTGAAAGCCATCACCAATCTCAACTCCCTTCACAGCATTGATGCTCATCAGTGCCTTTGCTAAATCTGCATCTAATTTATCGTAAACCGGTTCGCCAATCCCGACGGGCACATTCTTAGCCTCAATGCAAACTTTAGCACCAATCGAGTCGCCTTCTTTACGAATTTGTTGTATGAGCGCTGATAATGCTGGCACCATAGACGCATCGGGGCAGAAAAAATCATTTTTTTCAATTTCTCCCCAATCAAAATGATTAGGATTAGCTTTCAAAGAACCCATCTCAGAAAGATAGCCTTGGACAGAAAGATTAAAAGATTGTTTTAGCCATTTCTTTGCAATAGCACCCGCAGCCACTCTTAAAGCGGTCTCTCGAGCAGAGGCTCGACCTCCTCCACGATAGTCTCGAATACCGTATTTCTTAAAATACGTGTAATCCCCATGACCCGGTCGAAAAACATGTTTGATATTTTCATAGTCTTTCGGTTTGGTATCAAAGTTTGTGATGAGTAAGCCGATCGGGGCGCCGGTTGTCATTCCCTCATAAACGCCAGACAGAATCTGAATCGTGTCGGGTTCTCTACGTTGTGTTGTCGGACGCGTACGACCTGGACGTCTTCTGTCTAAATCAAGTTGTATATCTTGTTCAGATATGGGAAGCCCTGCTGGACAACCATCTACAATTGCCCCTATTGCAGATCCATGACTTTCTCCAAAAGTAGTCAATGTGAAAGTATGTCCAAATGAATTTGCCCCCATACAGCGACTTATGTTAACTGTGATTGAAATTCATGCAGCTCATCTGCTGTTAATAGAAAAACACCATCTCCACCGTTTTCGAACTGTAACCAAGTAAAAGGCGCATCCGGATATTGTGCTTCCAGTTTTTCCTGTAAGTACCCAACTTCTACAACTAAGATCCCTTTTGGAGTGAGATATTGGCCTGCTTCTTTTAATATTCTCAAAACGATAGCGAGACCTTCATCTTCAGCAATCAAAGCCATTTTAGGTTCATGATGGTATTCATTTGGGAGCAAGCGGTAATCTTTTTCACTCACATAGGGCGGATTACTAATAATAATATCGTATTGTTTAGCAGGCACTTTCTCGAATAAATTAGAACGAATCAACGTGACCTGGTCAGCCACATCAAATCGTTCTAAATTAATATGAGCAACTTCTAACGCCTCTTGACTTTCGTCAATAGCATCAATCGCAGCATCTGGAAAATTAATAGCCGTTTGAATAGCAATACAACCTGAGCCCGTGCAAAGATCTAGAATATTCGAAACCGTCCCTTCTTCAACCCAAGGGTTAAATTGCTCTTCTACCAATTCTGCAATTGGCGAACGTGGTATAATCACTCGCTCATCAACATAAAAGCCCAAGCCGCCAAACCAAGCCTCTTTGACAAGGTAGGGTACGGGAACATGGTCCTCGATACGTCGCTTTAAACGCTCCAGTATGAGCCTTCTTTCTGAGCGAGTGAGTTTGGCATTCATTAAACTGAGATCCATGTCTGGGGGCAGATGAATACTTCCCAGTACCAAATTCATAGCCTCATCGAAACTGTTATCCGTTCCATGACCATACAATAAATCAGCCGCATTAAATTGAGAGATACAGAATCGCACCAGATCACGAAGGGTTTCTAGCTCTATGGTCGCTTCATCCAGATTAAGTGTATGGGTCATATAACAGCCTAGCTTAGCTAAAAAACATAATAAGCGCTAATCTAGCATTTTTGAGGTTTCAGCAAAAGAGCTCATTTATAATCTATACCCTTCACAGCTGAATTTTCGGGGTTTGCTTGTCCGTCCGTAGCTCGTAAGAGCGTAGGCAGGTACCCGAAAAATCATCTGTTGTGGGTATATTTCTGGATGAAGAACATAAATAAAAAATTTCTCAATCTCAACAGCTGTTAGGCCTGATACAAAGGGTGCAGACGCTTGGCTGTGTTCATGTGACAGATGGAGGAGACCAGCGTCTTTGAAACTTTGTCGAACAAATAACTTCTGTGGTCAACCCCCTATTCTTAATATACCCACAACAGATGATTTTTCGGGTAGGCGCCGAGCGTTCGAGACGCAGGAGTGTACACAAAGTACATGACTGCGGTGAGAATCGCGAAGGCAACAACCCCGAAAATTCAGCTGTGAAGGGTATACTCATAATACTAGTACTACAGTTGTAAATCAAGGAGGCTGCTGATAAAATTCGTATTTTTAGGATGAATCATGGTCTTATCAAGGATAGAGTCTCCTCAATTATCAGCTAGTTCAATTATGTCATCAATAGAACAAGAATTAATTGGCATACAAGATATCTTGCAAGACTGTTTTACCAGAGCAGAAACAAAGAAGTCAGCAGCGGCCTATTTTAACGGTTTAATTAGCTCGGTGGAGCGTAAAAACAGTTGGCAGCTTGCAGAGCAAGCGGGCTGTGAAAGCCCGTATGCTTTTCAATATTTACTGGGTCGCGCCACCTGGGATGTGAATTGTTTAAGAGATGCATCGTGTACGCATACGATAAATTTCATGGGCTCACAAGAAAGCGTGTTATCAATTGATGAGACCGGTTTTTAAAAAAAGGTGACAAATCTGTAGGTGTTGGACGTCAGTATACCGGAACAGCAGGTCGTATTGAGAATTGTCAAGTAGGTGTATTTTTATCTTATGCTACCTCTCATGGTCGTGCTTTGATTGATAGAGAACTGTATATTCCGCAAGATTGGTTTGAAGATAGAACTCGCTGTAAAGAGGCTGGCATCCCTGATTATATTGAGTTTAAAACGAAGCCGGTATTAGCTCAAGACATGTTAAGGCGAGCATTGGAAAATGATATTAAGCCGTCGTGGGTTGTGGGTGATGAAGTATATGGTTGTTATGCATTACGTGCTTTTTTGGAGAAGCATCAACAATCATATATCCTATCTGTTGCATCAAATACCACCGTCACCATTGGATTCGAGCAGTATAGGGTAAAGCAAGTTTTGGAGCGTATTGAACCCAGTGCCTGGCAGACTCTTTCTGCTGGTAACGGTTCTAAGGGTAAACGGCATTATCAATGGGTACGGATAGTCATTAATTCCGACAGCCCTGAGGGATGGGAGCGTTGGTTACTATTGAGAAGGAACATTAAAGATCCTACAGATATCGCTTTTTACATCGCCTTTTCTCATCAACATAAATCACTACAAGAGATGGCCAAAGCTGCAGGAAGCCGCTGGACGATTGAAGAATGCTTTGAGATGGCAAAAGGCGAAGTAGGTTTAGATGAATATGAAGTGCGTAGTTGGACAGGATGGTATCGTCATATTACATTTTCAATGTTGGCACTTTCCTTTCTTGTGAAATTACGTTGGCAATTCAATCAAAATGAACTTCAATTATTAAAAAAAGAAAAAAGAGCCGAATGAAATTGTTTCTGAGAAGTCGCGGTTTGGCCTGATTGAGTGGTCAGTACAAGAAGCAAGGCGATTTTTTGTCTACTTTTATTCTAACATTCAACATGCAGTTGTAAAATTGCTTGAGTGGTCTGCTTGGCGACGTAAACATCAGGCTTTGGCAAAATTTTATCATTATCAAAGGAATGAAATGCAGCTTCCTTAATTTACAACTGTAGTACTAGGGCGTGTCCCTAAAGTTGGGTCTAAATCGGGGGCACTACCCCTTGACAGATGACTTTTTGTAAGTTGTTTAGATAATTTCAAAAACTTCTGTAGCTAGCAATATGAGTACTTCTGCCACAATCAACAGAACAATAGCCCACTCCAATCGATGAGCATCTTTATGTTTTCTGTCTGAATCAAGCATTTCAAGCAAATCTTGTATGACACTCAACCGTTGATTCAGAATAAGCAATCGACGTTCAATCTCTAGCTCTTCCTTGATTGTAAGATAATACTTCTCAAATTGCGGATTGTCCCAGAAAAATATAGGCGTATCTAATAGCTCCAAATGCAGATTAATTGAATGCCTTGTTTTTAGAAGTTTCCCAATGAGTATGGGCAATTCTCTCCTAGAAAGCTTGATGCGACCCTCTGTGGCAAGTTGCTCTGGGAAATCCTTTGAGATCTCAATCATCTGTTCTGATTTGGCCTCGAAGGTGCTTAATTTTACAGATTGACTCAGCGCGTAAGAAACAGCTAATTTGGTATAATGTTTTTTATCGATTAAGCTGATATCGTCATTCACCAACCTCAAAGTATCGCCATACTGATAGCTAAATAAATCTTCGGAAATGATCTGCGTGCCTTCAGGTGACGTTACGCTTACTTTTTCTAATATCTGTTTCTCTTCAATTTCATTAAATCCCCAAAATACAAGACTCCCATAATAAAAACAAAATAAGTATTTGTCTGTATTTTGCACATTAAGAGATAATACACGCTTTAAGTTTAAGCATGTATATTCATTTGCCATCGAATTTTGTAAAAGACTTAAATCAAGGTCATTAGATAAGCAACAAGTGAAACAACGCATACTTTTTTTTACCAGACCTACTACCTAATAGTTTAAATTATATAGTGTATTTGAGCTTAAACATAGATATAAAACTGATATTTATCAAGGATGTACTAAAGTCCACTGTACAAAAAAAACTGATGATGATGAAATTTAACTATAAACGATTCAATGGGTTAGACTATGACTATTCAGAATTTTATCACCATAGACGAAGTGGGATTGCTCCCAGGCGCGACAGAGCCTACAGAAATTAATGGCGTTTTAGATCTGGATTATTCTAAAACTTATCAATCTATTCAATTTTCAGAATTAGTATCACAAACTTTGCCTGAACTTGATTTAAAATCAGATGGCGTTCCGTTGTACTATACATTCGCAAATAACCAGCACGATATCATTGCAAGACGTGGCGCCAATGGTGATATGGTTTTTAAAGCTTCCGTAACGGACGAGGGTCATTTTCAATTCACCTTATTTCAACCGCTTGACCGAGAATACCCTGAAAATTTATTATCTGACCAAACAGTTAAATATAAAGTCAAAAATGACTTTGGCGACCACCAAGAAATCGGATTTACTTACCAATTGCCGACTGAGGCAAGTCATCCCTATCAATTGAGTTTTTATTATTCTCCGGCTAGCACTGGAAATTCACCAGTTGATATTTATTGGAGCAATCAACACCTGTATACTATCTCTGAATCAATTGAAGGGTGGACTGGATTCAACTTCCCTATCATCAGCGGTGTGCTTGAAACATCCGAGCTTAAATTTGTAACCAAAGGCGAACTCTCTCTCGAAACACTTTTACACGATATAACAATATTAGACTCCGCTCAAAGTCAATTGCCCATACCCTTTCAATTTTTGAGCGATGGAAAAGTTGGCACATTTATTGTAAATGTAACAACCGATGTTCCGATTATTGCCACAAATGACCCATTCACGATTGTCTATGAACAAAGCGTATATCAAAATATTATTGTCGAAACCAATAAGGGTTCTAGCTCGTTCACTAAAATTAATTTAGATTCATTATTTGACAGCATGCATATCTCACCAGAAAATCGAAAAGTTGAAGTCACGCATAGACCTGATTCAGACCATTATACTGTTCATATCTCTGATGCTACCGAAAGCGTTCAAAATCCTATCACGGTTGCTGACATAAAATTGTCTGTTGAGGGGGAAGATCATGGCCTCGATACATTTTTCAAATATGTGCAGTTTGACGTCTAAACCAATAACGGTGGGATAGGGCAATCTAAGCAAGCTCCAATGGTGCGTAGCAATTCTGATTCTTCAATTTCAATTTTACCATCACGTATCACACACAACGCTATACCTTCAATTAGTGTTTGTTTCAAAGAAGGGAGTAATCCATTTAAAGTTACCAAAGCCTCGGCGACTTTTGCAGGTTTCAATTCACTAGCGTCAAGAAACGAAGCTTTTTTTGTGAATTTTGAATAGACCGTTCTGAAACACGCATCTCGCTCTTCTTTGCGCATCTTACTCGCGCTCAAAATAAAAGATAACAAAACTGAAATCTCCGGCAATACGAGCTCAAACTTGCTATAGGATATTTTCGGTGCTTTAGGTCTAAGTCGATGATTAATTAAATGTACCATCGCAAACTCAAACGACGTAATTTTATTGTCTAGACGAGATAAACGTTCCATTATCGACAAAAAAGAAATAATCGTCGCATCATCATTTTGCATCAAAGCAGGCATGCTGATTTCAATAATTGGTAAATAGAGTGAACGGCTCAAATTTTTAATTTGAGTCATGGTTTGTTGAACTGCTTCCCATTGAGCTTGCCCCATATTCTGTTCAATCAAATGCTTGGCTTGAATTTGCCAAGATTCATCTTTAGGAATCAAAAAAGATAATAGCAATAACATCACTGCATTAGGATTATGGGCTTGCTCTCGAATTGAATCAGGAATTTGCCCATATAAATACTCCCCACGAAGCAGCGCATCATTTGCCACGTGTCCTACAGCCTCGGCTACTTGTCGCGGCGTCATCTGAACACCACCTGCAAACGCAAGTCCGGTGATAAGACCCATAGCTTGTGCTTGAGCGGTTGGTTTAGATTCCTCGATTTTATGGGATGCTTTCTGTTCAATCCCTTCATCTTTTTCAATCAAATATTCAGCTTCAAGTGTCCCACTTTCATCCAGTCGTTCAATTCGGATATCCAAGGAAGGATGGGTATTGAATAATCCAATAAAATATTCTAGGGATTGTCCAAAACACATATGACTAATTTCTTCCGCATGTTGAGAGGCTAAACGAGAACGTTCAGCATGGCGCTTAATCTTAATTAAAGCCCCTGCTATACCTTTGGGATTACGCGTATATTGAACAGATGAAGCATCCGCGAGTAACTCTCTCTGACGAGAAATGGCCGCTTTAATTAAAGCACCAAAAAATAAACCAATATATCCAATCATAAACAAAGCAATTGCAATTAGCGCAACCCCGCCCTGAGCCCCGCCTCCCTTAGAATGGCTACTTCGAGTTCGACTCCGACCACTGGTTCTAAGTAGAAATCGACCAATTTGGCCAATAGCCAGTATACCGGCCAAAATACCCATCAAGCGCAGGTTAATCTGCATGTCACCATTAAAAATATGACTGAATTCATGACCAATCACGCCTTGCAACTCATCCCGATTAAGCGCATCAAGCATACCCTTTGTTACAACCAATACCGTATCAGTCGGTTTTGTACCGGCAACAAAAGCATTGATAGCTGATTCCTGATCCATAATATAGATCGTCGGCATCCTGACGCCTGAGGCAATAGACATCTCCTCAACAATATGGATGAGCCGTTGCTCTTTTGGATCTAACGTATCCGATGCAACTTTTCTGGCATTCACCATTTCAGCTACAGAGCGACCACCATGACGCAGTATAAATAATTTAAAGAGGGTGCCAAAAGCGATGACTGTCAATACCCCGGCTGTGATATATTGCCATAGATTTGCCTGCAAATTCTTATCATAACGCAATTCACCCGTCAATTCCGTGGTAAACAGTACGCCGTAAACAGCAGCATTCACTGCTAAAACAATCAGAATGATTGCTAATACAAAATAAAAAAAAAGTAATTTGGTATGGCGGTACGCCTTATCTTGATGCTCAAAGAAATTCATTAAAATTTCACTTTAACGGCTTGCTTTGCTTCTGCATTTTCTATCTCAAAATGAGCAGCCGCTTTAAAAGCAAATAATCCCGATAATATATTGTTGGGAAATTGCTCTCGGTAGGTATTATAGGTCATCACCGCATCGTTAAACGCTTGACGAGCAAATCCTACTTTATTTTCCGTTGAAGTTAATTCTTCCATTAGCTGAGCCATGGTTTGATTAGATTTTAAATCCGGATAATTTTCAGCTAAAGCGAAAAACTGGCCCATTGAGCTGGTGAGCGCTGTTTCTGCCCCAACCAGGGCCTTCATGGCTGACGGATCGGCAGGGTCAGCGTTCACCTTGGATTCTGCACTATGAGCAGAATTACGAGCTTGGATCACTTTTTCAAGGGTATCGCGCTCATGATCCATATATTTTTTGGCCGTTTCAACCAGATTAGGGATTAAGTCATAACGTCTCTGAAGTTGAACATCGATTTGCGCAAATCCATTAACAAACCGATTTTTAAGCGAAATTAATCGGTTATAGATAATAATCAAATATAAAACAATAAAACCCGCAATCGATAGAAAAATGATGGTATTTTGACTCACAATAAAACACTCCTTATTTAATATACTCAAACCACTTTGAATTTAGGCAAGGCGTCAAGTGAACGAGTCCTCCGGAGTGCACATAGAGTGCATAACGGCAGCGAGAAAACGCAGACAACAAAGCATAAATTTAAAGTGGGAAGAGTAGAGTTTCTCCAATCTGACTGAGCATCTGGCGTAGTGCTGATTCATCCATCACAGCAATGCCCAATGCTTCTGCTTTCGACAACTTAGAGCCTGCATTTTCTCCAATTATTAATCCTGTGGTTTTAGTTGAAACACTATCTGAAACCACTGCACCCAATTGTTCCAATTTTTCTTTAATCAATTCACGCGGTACGGTGAGCGTACCCGTTATGACATAGCGATGGCCTTGAAGTGGTTGTGCCTTAGGCTTTGTGGCGATTGGCCAATTGATACCACTTTTCAATAACTCCGTAATAACGGCCTTATTTTTAGATTCTGCAAAAAAACTGACAATATGCTGTGCAACCACTGGGCCAATATCTGGGATAGCAAGCAAATTCTCTTCAGTGGCAACGATTAAATCATCAAGGGTTTGAAAATGATGCGCGAGCGATTTAGCGGTGGCTTCACCTACTTCTCGAATACCAAGTGCATAAATAAATTTAGCAAAGCTTGTTTTTTTACTGGATTCTATCGATTCAAGTAGATTTGTCGCCGATTTTTCACCCATTCTCTCAATAGAGAGTAAATCTTGTTTTCTAAGATGAAAGATATCAGAAACATCCTTGATCAGACCGACCTCAACCAATTGCTCAACCCATTTTGAACCAAGACCTTCAATGTTAAGTGCTTTCCGTGAAACAAAGTGCTTAATGCCTTCAATTCGCTGAGCCGCACAAACCAAGCCCCCCATACATCTTGCAATCGCCTCCCCTTCTTCCTTGATCACATGAGAATGACAAACTGGACAGGTTGACGGCAATTTTATTCTAAGTGCATGTGGCTTTCGCTTCTCTAAAATAGGTCCAACCACTTCAGGGATCACATCACCCGCACGTCTGATAATTACGGTATCATGTAGACGAATATCTTTTCGCTCAATCTCATCTATATTATGCAAGGTCGCATTACTGACAGTAACGCCTCCTACAAAGACAGGTTTTAATCTCGCAACAGGGGTCAAGGCGCCGGTGCGCCCCACTTGAAAATCAATCGCAATTAGCTCTGTTAACTCTTCCTCGGATGGAAACTTGAAGGCCACGGCCCATCGAGGTGCTCTGGAAACAAATCCTATACGACGTTGTAAATCAATTTCATTCACCTTTGCCACTAACCCATCAATTTGATATGGCAATGATTTTCGCTTTTCTAAGAGGGATGCATAATATTCGAAAACTGCTTTCAAGGTATGCCCTATATGATACTCATGGCAAATTCTCAAGCCCCAACCTTCAAGTCGTTGCATTAGTATTTGTTGGGTTAAACTATTTTTACCCTCAAAAAAAGCATCATATGCGAAAAAATCAAGTGGGCGTTGCGCCGTGATGGTAGGATCGAGTTGCCTCAAACTACCAGCAGCTGCATTTCTAGGATTTACAAATGCTTTTTCATCTTGCGAGATCGCACGTTCATTTAATGCTTTAAAGCCCGCTATTGGCATAAATACTTCACCGCGGACTTCTAAAGTTTTTGGATAGTTTCCCATCAAGCGAAGTGGAATAGCGTGGATGGTACGAATATTTTGAGTAACGTCTTCCCCAACTTCCCCATCTCCCCTGGTTGCAGCTCGCATCAATTTACCATCTTCGTAGCGAAGACTGATCGCTAATCCATCAAACTTAGGCTCCAAATAATATATCCAAGCTTCACCCGATACTCGCTGCTCTATGCGAGCATGAAATTGCTCAAATTCACTTTCAGTGAAGACATTATCTAACGATAACATCGGTACTTGATGGTTTACCTTTCCAAATTGGATCAATGGCTTGCCACCAATCCGTTGCGTCGGAGATTCAGGGGTAATTAAACTAGGGTACTTTTCTTCAAGCTTTTTTAATTCGCTAAAAAGACGATCATATTCTGAATCGGGGATACTTGGCTCATCCAACACATAGTATCGATGGTTGTGGAGCTCAAGTTCCTCGCGTAAATCCTGGATTCGATTGATAATATCGCGAGGTGGTTGACTCATATTGACGTTATCTTTGTTGTGCGAGACGATGTCGCATAAATTCACGAATTTTTTCCCTACAGTGTTCGATCGATTGAATGGTCAAATGGCTTCTCTTATGATCACACAATTGACCTCCTAGATTACTAGCCAACTTCCTTGCTGCCGATAACATTTGCTCGAATGTCATCAAGGGATCATAAGGACCTGGCAATACCATGAATAGCATAATCCCTGAAAACATCTTTTGATTGATCAATTGAAGATCAAACACGCCTGGTTCAGTCATAGAGGCTAGACTAAATGCAATATACTCGTTACCACTGTGAACTCCATAACGATGAAAGATTTCTTTATCACCATAATGCATTTCAGCTGCTTGGAGGGCACTCAGTAATGATCCTCCTGAAAAAAACCGATTTTTGCTCGGTATAATCGTTAACGCAATAATTTCTTCAGGATCTTCAGTCATCCGAGCGTGATGAGATAATGAAGGTATTGGCTCAGAACGGGTCTCGGTCGTTTGAAATCCCTCAATTTGTGACTTTGGGGTTTTAAAAATCTTGTTCTCGGATGATTTTGAAAAATAACCCTCTAATAAGGGGTCTTGCAATGAATCCGACGTTTTTTCGAACACCTTCTCATCAAAGGTATCTATTTTTTCTTGAGATTGAGTTTTTCGGCGTCGACGCATGCCATCTAAAATAATACCTCCAACTACTAGCCCACCCACGATGAGGAGTATCAACCGCAAATCCATTTCCATGCTTATTATCCCCTTATTAACCTTGTACCATCGAAGCTGCTTCTTGAACATCCACTGATACGAGTCTAGAAACACCTGGTTCTCGCATAGTGACCCCTTGTAGTTGCTGTGCCATTTCCATTGCCAATTTATTATGACTAATGAATAAAAATTGTAACGAATGAGACATCTCTTTAACTAAATCGCAAAAACGTCCAACGTTGTTGTCATCTAACGGAGCATCGACTTCATCCAGCAAACAAAATGGTGCTGGATTCAATTGAAAAATGGAAAAGACTAACGCAACCGCTGTAAGCGCTTTTTCACCACCTGATAATAGCTGAATAGTGCTATTACGTTTCCCTGGTGGTCTTGCCATCACGAGTACTCCGGTATCTAACAAGTCTTCACCGGTGAGCTCAAGTTGGGCTTGCCCGCCTCCAAATAATTTCGGAAACAATGCTTTAAATCCATCATTGACTTTATCAAAGGTCTCTTTAAATTTCTGACGCGTTTCTTTGTCAATTTTCTTGATTGCATTTTCAAGTGTCGTAAGCGCTTCTTCTAAATCTGCGTTCTGCGCGTCAAGATAGGTCTTCCGCTCCAGTAACCCCTTATGTTCTTCAATTGCTGCCAAATTAATCGGCCCTAAACGTTGAATTTGACGTTCTAATTTCTCAATATGAGAAAGCCAAACTTCTTCAGATGCCCCCTCAGATAATTCTTTCAGGGTCACCTCAATATCCAATTGCATGTCTTTTGCTCTGGCTTCTTGAGTCTCACGATGCACTTTTAAAGTCTGTGCTGATAGTTTCTCAGATTCTAATTGCTCGCGAATGATATTAGCTGTTTTCTCTTCAACTGATTTGGCTTGATAAAAGCTATTGAGTTGATTTTCAGAACCATTGACCCTATCTTTTGCAAATTGAAGCGTTTTTTCAGTTTCAATACGCTGCTCTAGTAATATAGCCAATTCAGATTTCAAAGGTTCTAAAGGTCTTTGATTTTCTTCAATAGCCTGTACGATATGATGTAATCTTGTTTCTAACCCTTTTAAATTGGCATCATTCCGAGCCACGCTGTCTAGTGTAGTTGCCTTGATGGTTTCACATTTCTGTTTCTCAAGAGCCAATTGATGTTCTTGATCTTTAGCCTGTTTCACCGTATCGCGAATTTGCTTTAGAGCAACCTGGAGAGTGTCTCGTGTTTGCTGTAGCACTTCAAATTGTTCATTTAAAAGCGCCATTGATTCTAAAGCAGACTGCAATCTCTCACGACAACCAGTTAAAGCCTCCTGCGCCGACTGCTGATTTTCAGCAGATTGAATGATTGCTTGTTCAATCTCTGTAATGCGTCGTTTTAGATGCTCGTATCGATGCTGCTCCGCATGAATCTTACCTTTTAACTCACCTTGCTGCTGACTGGCCCGCTGCTTCAAGTTATTCGTTTGCTCAATACGCTGCTGATGATCGTCCAATTCTGTTTTGGCTTGCACCAATTGATCTTTTAGAAGTGTAACTTCAGCTTGCGTTTCTTCAATTGCCGTTTCAATATCCTTCAGCATCTGCTCACGTGCTAAGACGCCAGCTTGTGGATTAGATTGATCACCACTCACCCAGACCCAGCCCTTTGCAACCCAAATGCCATCAGAGGTTAAAAAACTCTGATGGGGAGACGCTGTTTCGATCGATTCAAAAGCCGTTTTTAAATCAGCAACGTAGGTTACATAAGATAACTGCGCTGCCAAATGAGGCGGTAACATGTGGGGATTAAGAATAGCATCTAATAAACCACCCTTTAATTCAGACACCTCCATACTTTGAATCAATGTCATCGGTTGATTCAATTTTTGAGGAATTTGTGCCGCAAATTCAGAAAGGGTTGCGTCTTGAGGCACACAAATGCCATCTAAATAAGCAGATAAGATGGTTTCAACCGCCACTTCAAAGCCCGACTTGACTTGCAAGATCTCGGCCAATCGTTTCGCTTCTGACAAACCAACAGCTTGTTGCCAAGCCTGTGTTGATTTATTTTGCTTTGAGAGGGCTGATTCTTGCAAAGCTTTGAGTGAAGCTTGCTGCCCTTTTAGCTGCTGTAATCTGCTTTGCTGCTCATTAATCGCATCTTGAAATGCTTCAACCTGATGATGATGTGCGGCGTATTCAGATTTTGCATCTTGAAGCTGATTTTCGAGCTCTGACAGCTCAGCTTCAAGCTGAATCCCTTCTTCTTTAAGGCGATTTAAATTAGCCTCAACCGGCTCAATGGAAAGACGACTCTTTTCTAGGGTCAACTTTTCAGATTGCGTAATAGCCTGTGTAATCTGAGTTTCCAAATGGGTGATTTTGGTTTTTTCAACTTCAGCTTGTTGAACGGGTTGAGTTTTTTCTTGGTGATGTTGAGCAAATTGTTCACGCCAAGTTTCATATTCCTCTTCATATTGCTGCTGCTGCTCAACCACTTCAGCCGTGTATAAGGCTACTTTCTCATATTCAGGTAAGAGCCTTTCTAAACGATGCTCAATGTCTTCCAATATTTTTTGATCTTGAGCAAGCTGAAGATTAATCTCAGTCAAAGAATCAGTCGTTTGACCTTCATCTTCATTTAATTCGTTTAACCTTGTTTGATGGTGTTGAATAGATTGTTCTAATTTTGCAATTTGTGTGCCCAAATCGTAAAACTGTTTTTGAACTTCATGATGCGCCTCTTGCGCCTCTATTAAAATCAAACGCTCTTTTTCAATTTGCGTTTCAAAGCTTTGTGCTCGAGCTAGACACGCCGCTAATTGGTTACTCCCTTCTAAAATAGCAGCTTCTTTGACAACGATATCACCATTTAAGCGAACCCAAGCCATTGCGCAGTGTTGTGCTTGCTTTTCTTTTAAGTCTGCATCAAGCACCGCAAAACGCTGAGCTGCCTCGGCTTGCTTTTCCAAATGTAGCAGTTGTCTACCAAGCTCATCTCGCAAGTCCATCAGGCGTGACAAATTATCGCGTGTATGTCGAATCCGATTTTCGGTTTCCCGACGACGCTCTTTGTAAAGTGAGATACCAGCCGCCTCCTCTAAAAAGACTCGGAACTCATCTGGCTTGGCTTCGATGAATCTCGAAATCATGCCTTGTTCGATAATGGCATAACTACGAGGCCCCATGCCGGTGCCTAAAAAGATATCAGTGATATCTCGCCTACGGCAACGAGTACCATTGAAAAAATAGTTAGATTGTCCATCGCGCGTAACCACACGGCGAATAGCAATTTCAGCATAATTCGCATATTCACCGCCTAGTGAACCATCCGAATTATCAAAGGTCAATTCAACCACTGCTTGCCCAACAGGCTTACGGGCTGTGGAACCACTAAAAATCACATCGGTTATTGATCCCCCGCGCAATTGCTTAGCGGAAGATTCCCCCATAACCCATCGAATGGCATCGATGATATTTGATTTACCACACCCATTGGGCCCAACTATGGCAGTTAAATTGCTTATTAAAGGTATGGTCGTTGGATCGACGAATGATTTAAACCCAGCAAGGTGTATTTTAGTTAAACGCATGCCTATTTCCGTTTTGTTTCCGACTTAAAAATACGCTCTACTGCTAGCTAGCCTCAAGGTTAATCGGTACACTGATGTTATATAAGGATGATTATAACAACGGTTGACCCTATGGACCAGGATACAAAAAGCCAGAACTTAAAAATATTACTCGTTGAAAACAGTAAAACAGCTCGCCTAGCGTTAACTCAGCAACTCAGTCAAGCTGGATTTCGAATTGAATCTGTTTCGAATGGGCTTGAGGCCATCGAACAAATCAAGACCAAGCACTTTGATGTAGCGATTTTAGATGTTTTCATGCCCCAAATGAATGGTTATGAGGCGGCGAAGGCTATTCGAGCCTTACCCGATAATCGGGGGCAGTTAACCCTGATTGCGCTAACAGCCAGCCAAGATCCTAATGATTATAATTTATGCATAGATGCAGGTATGGACGAGTTTATCATCAAAACTGAAAAAAATGAGGACCTCATTGAGACCCTCACGCGGCATCAGGAAGAAAGGGGTTAATGATATCAAATGGGTGCTGAGACATTGGCTGGCGCACGAACACTGTGAACACCGAGATAACTTTGAAAGCTAATCTTTAATTTATCATCGCCGAGAAGGCTCACAAAGGGATGACCCGCTGATTTGCCAAACCCCGCAAGCCAGGGGAATTGTCCTTCGATAAAGTGATGCTCATCCCACCAAATGGCATTGCTGTGGAGATTTCGAACCAAAAAGACGGAAATACCGATTTTTTGCCAAACACTAACTTGATGCTTGAAAGCCTTTGACTGAACACCCTGCCCGATGATCCCTAAAGTACCCACGTAGAGGGTGACTCGCACTCCCTGCTCTCGCAATTGCTGCAAAGCTCCGTCTAAGTTCACTTTTTGGATAGACTTTAGATCTAATCCCTGACTTACAATCGTTAGTGAATGTTGTGCCTGCAACGCTCCCTGTAAAATCTCGCGATGTGACTCCTCTCCCTGTACCGAATTTTGCTCAATCAACACCGTTAATGGTAAGGGGGATAACTTAAAAAGCATCTTCGCAACATGGCCCGATGGACTATGGGTTTTAGGATCAAAAATAGCCATATCACTAAAGACTAGGAATTGCCGATAAGCACACAAAAATGCTCTATTAAACAGCTGTTCACCTTGATCAAAAGCATATGGTTTTTTATCAAATAGAGTATACCCTGGTACAAACAAGATAGTTTGACGAGAAAAATCATTTGCTTGAGCAATTGTTCTGATTTCAACATCACAAGATGCTAAACTTAGGCTTAAAGCATCTTTTTGATGCTCAAACAGCGTGATAATACCGATATCAGAAACAGGCACATCCGTTTGCTGAATCCAATCGAGTAAAGCAAGATCTGCCGTGCCACGGACATGATAATAGCCTAAAGCTGGTTTGCTATCTAATGTGACGGCACCCTGTAATTTATGCGCATAAACACATCGATTCGCATAAGTTAAAATTTGACTCGTATGATGCGGCATGACAATTAATCTCAATTCATTCTGCGCCAGCAACCCATGTGCCGCCATTCGTTTGAACGCGCTTTTATCTTGTACTAATTCAAAAGTGGAATTGGAGGCCGTCATGCCTTTAAATTGTAAATCTTCGAGACCATCATCATCTTCTGCCAGTCCCAATTGTTTAATCTCAAAATCATCCATTCGCCTTGGAAATAATGGAACCGATATTTGATTAGCCATATCACCAAAGGCTAGTAATCGTTTCACACGATATAAATGCGTTGCGGTTTCCATTGGCGAGATGAGCTCGCTGTGATCAAGCATCAACCAATCAATAGTATTCAAATTCAATCGCTCTAGATCCGACAATGCTAAAACCGATATCAATTCGGTTTCTCCCTGAGTATGCCAAAAACTGGCCAGCAGTTGGAGAATCTTGACGCCTAAACGCTCACAGATTGTTTTTGAAAGCGATAAGGGCGTTTCATCATCAGTGCAAAGATCAAGACCTAAATGGGTTTTAAACCAATTAACGAGTTCGGCTCGAGTCGTATTACCTCGTGTTAGTGAGTCTGTAACGGTCATTAATTGATTATGCAGTTTAGTGCGTTGTACCTTAATCGCCCTTAAAACGGTAATGATTTGCTCATCTAGTGGGGTAGTCTCTTCTAGTGTAAAATAAGGTTTCAAATAACTATCGTAAAATGCTTTAGTCTTTTCTAATTTTTTACGTTTTCCAGCTGATAAATTTTCCCATATTTTCTGGAAAAAAGAGCGCCGTGCGTTCGCTTCTCGCCAACGACTATGCGTTGCATTCAGCTGATCGGCTTTTTCCTCTAATGCTTGGTCCTCCTTTTGCAGTCCCTCAATCGACTGCTCGATATCAATCTGAGATGATGCTCCCGTCTGATAGGCTTCAATCAATGCCAAACCTGATTTGAGAACAGCGACTTCTGCTTCAAGTGAGGCTTTCAAGTTGAGCGGATCCATTGATATCAAATCTAATTTGGGGTGTTTGAAATCGGGGGCATGCTGCCCAACATAAACAATTCGAGGAAATGGTGCCGATTGCAATGCTGCTTGTAAACATTGATAAACTGCTAAATTCCAAATCATGACCTGCTTTTGACTCCCCGCAGGCGCAGTGACGCTAAGTAATTGCGTTTCTCCCAATTCTGAAGCGTGCAAAAAAGCCTTTAAATCTTCCTCTGTCAGCTTAGCATCTTGATAAGAAACTCCAGGATAATTTGCTATTTTTTTAAGCAAGACTTCATTCGTGAGTTCTTCTTGAAAGGGCTGTTCCTCTAAACTCATAAAATTATTGAGCAAAGAAGAAGGTCGAAATTGAAACTTATTTTCAAAGAGGATAATACCCTCATCAATAAATTGATAGCCTGCCTCAGTAATTTTATCTTGCCATGCCGCACCAGCTATGTGTATCAAGAATTTTAAAGATTGTTGGATAAAATCAGACCAATTTAAATTACCCTGATCATTTTTTTGAAAAAAATAGGCCCATGCCTCGTCCATTTGGGGCAACAAACCTAAAAGTGGACCGCGCGATAGTGGATCGAGTAACACGCTCGGGATCCAAGGGTAATTCAGACGCGGATGGCACGATAATTTGCCGGTGTGATCTAATTCTGCGGCAAACCAGAGTGGTATCAAGTAAGTTTCCTGAGTTGTATTTTTGTGCTGCGCCACTTCAAGGCCAATCCAAACCGTTTGAGCTTCACCTGAAACAAACTCTGGATTGATCTGACCTACCAGAATATCTGACTTAGAAACACGAAGTCCTGTTTGACTATCTAATTTGTAATCAATTCTATTGCAGGAAGATCTAACGAATGCCTGTTGCCAATATTTTAAGCAGGCTTGCTGATTGGTTTGTATAGAGATATCGCTCACAGATCAATGACCTAATTTGAGTTCCAGATTAGGTAAGAGACTACACCAAAATAAGAAAAATTCCTATGTAGGTCTAAAACGAGATAATTTCTTCTGCCTCAGGATCGCAGCTTGATCATCTAGTAGCTCTTCTTCTGGGACTGGCACGGATACGAAATTCGGATTGATTGCAAAAGGACTGTCACCAAATGCGCTTGCTAAAGCACGCAGCCCTCCGGCATAATTTTCTCCTTTGGGAATGAAAAACCACGATCTGCATGTAGCCGAATATTAAGCCCTCTCTCGTAGG
This sequence comes from Gammaproteobacteria bacterium, assembly GCA_046348545.1. Taxonomy (GTDB): domain Bacteria; phylum Pseudomonadota; class Gammaproteobacteria; order Berkiellales; family Berkiellaceae; genus JAXMEB01. The sequence goes on along the minus strand of JAXMEB010000002.1, from coordinate 622,620 downwards.
AATGCGGCTCATCAAACGATTTGAAATCTAGGGGGACCTTTTCTTTAGAAAACTTTCGAATCAGGGTTTCCTTTTACACTCTAAAATTTTTCCCATCCTTGAACAGGCTCAACTTCAATTGCATAATCTCGACGATTAAAAATCGCTTGATATTTTCTAACTTCCTGTTTCCTAGATTCTGGAAATTCTATTCGATTTCGATCAAACTCATGAAAGAATTTATCAATTTCACTGATATATCCGCTCTTATAAACTTTTTTATCTTTTAGGTTACTCATGAAGTCCTCGGCCTAATAATACGGATTGTCACCAGTGGTGTGATCGGTGACATCTTTGATCGCTGTAATCTCCGGCAACTGCGCCTTTAGCGATTTTTCTATCCCATGCTTGAGCGTTACATCAACCATACCGCAACCATGACATCCACCACCAAATTGCAGAATTACTTCATTATGAGGTGTGACTTCGATAAGTGTCACTCTACCGCCATGATGCGCTAAATTCGGATTTACTTCTGTCTCTAAAATATGGGTTACTTTGTCAGCCAAAGGCGCATCATTCGTGGGTTTATGACCACGGAGGTTGGGTGCCGTAACTGCAAGTTGACCACCTAACTCATCTGTTTTAAAGTCGATATGCGCATCCTCTAGGTAAGGCGCGCTTAGTTTATCGACATACAAAATAAAAACATCATGCGGTATGATTAAATCAGTTCCTTTTTGATCACCTGGCGGACAAAAGCTAATACCAACTTCAGCTGTCGGCATACCAGGTTGATCTAGGAAAATTCGAAGGCCCATTTCCGGCACGGCTTCTTCTTGAATAAGAGCAGCAAAATGCATTTTAGCTGCGTCAGTAATCTGTATATTCACGGTTTTCATTTGTGTACAATGCTCGAATTGATTGAATGGTACGCTCATGCTTAATATTTTACCAGTGATCCGTATTTAACATTAATGAATAACTGATGTGTCTGATACAATATTTTGGCCTATATTAAGTAGTGAAGGGTGATTATAAACGCTATGCTGCGTTTTCAAAATACGGAGCTCAGTAAGAAATGGTAGATAGATACGTTTTAGATTTTAGAGCCCAGGCAGAACAAATGATGCGTATCATTGAAACACGTCAAAAAGATAACCAACGTCAAGCGGCTATCGAATTTTTAATCTTAAAATTCAAAGCCTTATATGAACAGGGGGTTGCCAGTGGCCGCCTCTATGAAAGAGATGGAACCTATCCTTATACACCCTTCCAAGAAAACGAAACAAATTTCTGATAGATCTATACAATTTATTATGTTGACGTGCTAAGTTGTCTATTATAAGACGTTTAACTTGGTAGCGTGTATGTCCCATACGTTTTTAAGCATGTCACCGACTGGCCATGGCAAAAAAGATGAGCATGATTTAGTTGACCATGCTAATGAAGCAAAAAAGTTTAATCAAGGCCATAGCGCTCAGGATAAAATTGCTTTTGATCCGGATAAGCTTAAAAAGCTACCGCCCATGAAAGGGCCTGAAAAAAAGCGCGATAAAAGTGACTCAAACGTGCCTCAAAAGCGGAAATAAACTCTTTTTGCAATCCAGTCAATTGACTAATTTTCTGTTTCCGGCTAAGATGTCATATATTTTGGCTTCTCAGTAATACATGGCATAATCAATTTCACTCTGATTTTGTCTGGAAATAAGTTGTTATGCTATTAAACCGCTTCCACAGAACGCCACAAAAGAATCAAAAATCCATTCGCGACCACCTTGATCGTGCAGAATCTTCATTAAACGAAACTGAGGTTAATAAAGTTATTTCTGATATCCTGAAGCATCTTCCCTTGGCCCTCCAGACGGATAAAGTGATCATCCAAAAGCCTACCAAAGGCTTTCTTCAGGCCGACACAACAGATAAATCACATTTAAATCAAGAAGTTAGAAAAAATACGTCCAAGCTTATTTGTAAGGTTTAATTGATAACAACCATCCATCGGATTAAATCATCCACTGGTCAAAAAGTTACTTTACAACCTAACTCATTGAAGATAAGATGGACGATAAATTAATATAGTAATACTAACTAACTTTATAGTTAAGATAAGTACCATACAGAGATGACAACACTCACCTTATATAAAAGACAATTAGAAGCAACGGAAAGTGACTTAAAAACTGTAACGGGTCATATTGCAGATCAAATCACGCAACGCGTCTTAACACCGCGTTTTGTTGCTATTGAAGAAGCTGGCAATCAAATTCTGAACAAGGCACTTCAAGCAGAAGTCCGTCCGAGCAATACGCTTAAAATCTAAACATCTTCACTATGAGCAGAGACTCTGCATTCGTACACGCATGATATTTGATACGGCCGGTAGCAACCGGCCCTTACAGACAAAATTTCTATTTAATTTCGAGTTCAACACCAACTAATTCGGTGAAGCCGCTGCATCATCTTTATCAAAGTACCATTGATAAGCCAGAAAACCACCACCCAGTAAAGCAGCAACACTAACCACTGAAACAACCGTCGAATTCCCTACAACAATGCCAGCTGAAAACCCACCGATTGCGCCAAAGGCTAAGAGGCCAATTTCTGAATTTGTGAGACCATCAGAGAAAACCGCAGATAAGGTATCTGAAATGATATTCGCTCCACCGTGGGCAGCTACTTGTTCTTGAACTGATAATTCACGCATAGTCATCTCCTTTCTTATGATTTTTTCCAAAGCGATTCACTATTTAAATCTTTTTCAGCCTTTAAAGCAAATACACCTTCTAGCACGGCTATTTTTATTATTTCTATGTCAGGTGCTAACCATCTGTCTTTTTCGATAAATGCAACCCGTTGACGAACGGCTTGATGCATTTTCATCAATTGCATTGCCGTTTTTAAGGGTGATCTAAAATCAATCCCTTGGCAAGCAGCGATCAACTCAATGGCTAAAATACTCGCTAAATTGTCAAGCATCCTATGCAAACGCCAAGCAGCATGAGTCGCCATGCTCACATGGTCTTCCTGATTGGCGGATGTCGGCAAACTATCAACACTATTCGGGAAACAAAGCGATTTATTCTCACTGGCCAACGCAGCCGCTGTCACTTGAGCAATCATAAGCCCTGAATTTAAACCAGGCTCTCGCACCAAAAATAGAGGCAAACCACTCATGTGATTATCCATCAACAAGGCAATTCGACGCTCTGATAACGCGCTGATTTCTGAGATAGCAATCGCAAGCGCATCGGCCGCAAAAGCAACATATTCAGCATGAAAATTTCCTCCCGATAAAATACGCCTTTCATTCGAGAAAATCAGCGGATTATCAGTTACCGCATTACATTCTTTTTCCAAAATATCAGCACAATATTGTATCTGATCTAATATCGCGCCCATCACTTGAGGCTGACACCGCAACGAATAAGGATCCTGCACTTTATCACAATGTTCTGCATGACTTCTCCTTATCTCACTCTCTGACATGAGCCCCAAGAGACAAGCAGCCACTTTTTGCTGACCCGATTGCCCACGAATACGATGAATATCTCCGATAAATGGTAAATCACTGCCCATCACAGCATCTAATGTCAGTGAACCTGCAATTAATGCGGTCTCAAATAGTGTCCGTACTTTTATAAGAGCGTCTACCGCTATCGCTGTTGAGACTTGTGTCCCGTTGATCAAGGCTAATCCTTCTTTAGGCCCTAGCTGTAGTGGTTCCTGCTTAGACTCTTTTAACACCACACTAGCTGGCCGCCATTTCCCCTGATACCAGCAGTCTCCAACCCCCAGTAAAGTACAAGATATATGCGCTAAAGGCGCTAAATCTCCAGATGCGCCCACGGATCCCTTAGCTGGCACCTTAGGATAAATTTTCTCATTGAATAAAGAGACGAGTCGATGAACCAGATTTAGACTAACCCCCGAAAACCCCAAGGCAAGGCTGTTTATCTTCAAGAGTAAAATCAAAGCTACAATCTCATTTGGGAGCGCCTCGCCCACTCCAACCGCGTGCGATAGAATCAAATTATGCTGCAGAATTGTTAAATCTTTTGGAGCAATACGCTGATTAGCAAGTTTTCCAAACCCTGTATTCACACCATAAATAGTTTGACCACTTTGAATCACTTCTTGAATGTATTGATGCGAGGCGTGAATTTGATTTTCCGATTCTTTTGAAAGCACAATTTTTTGATGGCGTAGTTCTGACAACGTCTTTAATGTCAGCATCCCTGCTTCTAGTACTATCTCCGACATCTTCTTTATCCTACAGAAGGTAAATCTAAATGATGTGCTCTAGCGCAGTTCAGAGCCTCTTCATAACCCGCATCTGCATGTCGCATTACCCCCGTTGCCGGATCATTTGTCAATACACGTTCTAACCGCTTGGCAGCCACTGCTGTGCCATCAGCAACGATCACAAACCCAGCATGTTGAGAAAAGCCCATGCCCACGCCGCCACCATGATGAATGCTGACCCAAGTGGCACCACTAGCACAATTTAATAGTGCATTTAAAAACGGCCAATCTGAGACGGCATCACTACCATCTAACATCGACTCTGTTTCCCGGTTTGGACTGGCAACCGATCCGGAATCCAAATGATCACGACCAATCACAATCGGCGCTTTCAGATCACCTTTTGCGACCGCGCTGTTGAATGCTAAGCCCACTTTCGCTCGCTCTCCCAATCCCAGCCAGCAAATACGCGCTGGTAGTCCTTGATAGCTTATTTTCGATTGTGCCTCATCAAGCCATCGATGGAGCGTGAGATGTTGTGGAAAAAGCGATTTAACTAATTTGTCTGTGAATGCAATATCTTGTGGATCACCCGATAAAGCCGCCCATCTAAAAGGTCCAATGCCTTTGCAAAATAAAGGACGGATATAAGCGGGCACAAATCCTGGAAAATTAAACGCATTCTCAAGACCCGCTTCCAATGCCATTTGACGAATATTATTACCATAATCAAATGTTGGGACGCCTTGTTGATGAAAATCTAACATGCCCTTCACGTGTATCGCCATCGAAGCCTTCGCATCTTGAATCACTTGTACTGGATTTTTCTCTCGCTCTATAGCCGCTTGCTCGAGCGTATACCCAATTGGTAAATAACCATTTAGCGGATCATGTGCACTAGTCTGATCAGTGACAAAATCTGGCCGAATGCCTTTTTGTACGCAAAGCGGTAGAATTTCCGCTGCATTACCAAGTAAGCCTACCGAGATAGGTTGATTTTTTTCGGTTGCATCTTCAATTAATTTAATCGCTTCATCCAGTGATGTGCACATAGTATCGAGATACTTCATGTGTAACCTGCGTTCGATACGGGTTGGATCACATTCAACAACTAATATCGAAGCACCGGCCATGGTTGCAGCAAGAGGCTGCGCGCCGCCCATGCCACCTAATCCTGCTGTTAAAATCCATTTACCACGAAGCTGTCCTTGATAGTGTTTATCAGCAGCAGACTGAAAGGTTTCATAAGTTCCCTGGATGATCCCTTGGCTGCCAATATATATCCAAGAGCCGGCTGTCATTTGGCCATACATCATAAGACCTTTCTGATCAAGCTCATTAAAATGTTTCCAATTAGCCCAATGTGGAACTAAATTTGAATTTGCAATTAATACACGAGGAGCATCAGGATGGGTTTGAAACACACCAACAGGCTTGCCAGACTGAACTAATAAGGTCTCATCTTCCTCTAAACGCGTGAGAACTTTGATCATCTTATCGTATGAATCCCAATCTCTCACTGCACGTCCCATGCCACCATAGACAATCAATTGTGCGGGATTTTCAGCTACAGCGGGATCGAGGTTATTCATCAACATACGAAGAGGAGCTTCTGTGAGCCAGCTTTTTGCATGCAGTAGATTGCCACGATAGGCCCGAATATGACGATTAGGATCAAATCGATTTAAAACGCTTTTTGTCATAAACTAGTCGTCCTTCCTTGATAACGGCTTGGCAGGGATTCATACCTAAGTGAGCAACCAACTCAATGGGATGTTCAATATCCCAAACAGCAAAATCTGCGATCTTACCCGGCTCCAAGCTACCATAACGATCACTTAAACCAAGTGCTTTTGCTGCATGGTAGGTCACTCCTAAAAAGGCTTCCTCAGGTGTCATCTCAAATAACATACATGCCATGTTCATCGCAAGCAAGAGTGAAGTGGTAGGACTTGATCCCGGATTACAATCTGTTGCAATTGCCATGTTAATTTGATGAGCGCGTAATTTTTCAATCGGTGGTTTCTGGGAGGCTTTTAAATAGTAATAAGCGACTGGTAACAACACAGCGACGGTTTGGCTGCTTGCTAACGCTTTAATGCCGGCATCTGAAAGATATTCCAAATGATCAACCGATAATGCCTGATGTTGTACCGCTAATTGTGAACCTTCAGAATCAGAGAGTTGTTCTGCATGTAACTTTAAGGGCAAATTAAAGCGCTGCGCAGCTTTAAAAAAAGTTTCTACTTCACGTGCTGTAAATGCAATATGATCGCAAAAAGCATCAACCGCATCAACCAATCGCATATCAACCAATTTAGGCAATATGTCTTCAGTCACTCGTTTTAAGTAAGCTCTACGATTTTTAGCGTCTTGGATCGGTAATGCATGCAATCCTAAATAAGTCTTTTGAATGGTAACCGGATAAATTTCACTTAAGCTTTTTGCAACTTTGAGTATTTTGGCTTCTGTTTCAAATTCTAATCCATACCCAGATTTAATTTCCACCGTGGTGACACCCGCTTCACACATCGCTTGCAATCTTTGGCTTGAGATCTTAAATAAACCTTCTTCCGAAACTTGTTGTGTTCGCTGAACAGTGTACTGAATCCCTCCCCCTTTCTTGGCAATCGATTCGTAGCTCTCTCCGCTTAATCTTCCGGCCCATTCATGCGCTCGTACACCGGCATAAACCAAGTGAGTATGGCAATCCACCAGGCCAGGTGTAATACATTGTCCTGGAAATTCATGTGTCGTTTGAATCTTGGAAGCCAAATCAGATGGCAAATCTGCAATCGTTCCCACCCAAAGGATTTTTTCTTTTTGAGTGACAATCCCGCCATCCTCAATCACAGGGAGAGCCGGCAATCCTCGTGCCAATCGGTGGCAACGCCATAGCGTTGAATCATTCATGTGTCATGTACTTCATTTAAGACAATATAAGAATTCTGCTAATAAACTTGCACCTAACCGTGCTGTTTGATCATTTTGGTCTAGATTAGGTGCCAATTCTACAATATCTAAGCCAATTATTTTTCCTGACTCTGCTAATTTTTGTAACGGAAAAATAACATGGTAAGGAAATAAACCTAAGGCACTTGGCGCGCTAACACCCGGTGCCACACTTTCTGAAAAGACATCTAAGCAAATGCTGACATACAGCGAATCAAAATTCTGAACGTAGTATTGAATTACTTCCTTCACGCGATCTGGCTTTAAAAACCAATCTTTTGCAAAGACGGGCTTCACACCCCATGTGGTCATGGTTTGAAATAATGCATCGGCATTACCAGTCATTTGAAGTCCAAGACAAGCATAGTGAAAAGGTAATTGTGATTTTTTTCGCATCTCTGCAATTTGTAAAAAAGATGTCCCGCTCGTTCCAACTGCAGGATGTTGAGCTAACGGACGCATATCGAGATGTGCATCAAAGTTAATAATACCGAAGGCTTCTCCTGCGGTCTCATGAAGTCCTAAATAATGTCCCCACGCTGTTTCATGCCCACCCCCCAATACAATCGGTAAAATACCCCGACGACGGATTTCACAAATCAAATGTCCCAATGCTGTTTGGCTCGCTTCCAAATCACCATTACAAGTAATATTACCACCGTCGACAATATCAAAATCGTGACCTAGAAAATGAAGTGGTAATTTTCCAAACTTATTTCTAAGCTGAGTAGGCCCTTCTTTCGCACCGACTCGCCCTTGGTTCCGCTTTACCCCTTCATCACTACAAAAGCCTAAAATGATAACCTTTGTCTTTCTGCTGGAAAGTGACTCCCATGCCTCTTGTTTAGTTAAATCTAAGCAGTGAATAATTTGATAATATCGACAGACCGTTTCTTCCTTTCGACCAGACCAGTCCTGGATTTGAGGCGGCTCATACCATGAGGCCCACGTTTGCTTCATGCTACAATCCTTGCTCACGCATCGCTAACAGCATGTTATGCGAAGCTTCTAATTCTTCTTGAGAAAGCTGTCGAGTTAATTTTTTTCGATACATACCGCTTAAACGTGAACCTTTTTCTGATGCTAAGGTTAACCAGGCTAGCGCCTCTGGTTTATTTTCTAATTCTTTACTGCGAGTTAAAGCCCAACCCAATTTATACTGCGCTCGAGTATGACCTAATTCTGCTGCTTTGCGTAACCAATACAGTGATTTTTCCGTGTTTTTCTCGACCCCTTTCCCCCTGTCATATAAGTACCCTAATCTAAGTTGAGCATCAATATGATTCTGTTGAGCCGCTTCTTCATAGAGTTTATTGGCCATCTGCAAATCTCTTTTCACACCTTGTCCCTTTTCATACAAAGCTGCCAACTTAAATTGAGCGTCTGCATTACCATGTGCGCTACCAGCTTCATAGCAAGCTAGCATTTTACTTTCATCTCGTTTGACACCCTGCCCTTTAGCGTAAAGATCACCTAAGGCAACCTCTGCTGGCGCAGAACCCATTTGAACAGCCTGGCGATAATATCGAGTGGCCTCAATGGGATCGGATGCAACGAGTGTACCTGAGCTTAATAAATCTCCAAGGCGTTTAGCAGCCGCTGGATAAGAAGAGGCGGCTTGCTCATACCAGTATCGTGCCATCATAAGATTTGTTGGTTGGTCGGGTGTTGGATGCTCATAATACTGCCCAAGCTCATACTGCGCGGCAGGATCACCTGCTTTTGCTTTCTGCTTCAAAGTTAGTATTGAGACTGGGTCTGCTGCATAGGCAGACGTTAAGAAAAATGCACATGCAATCAAGCTAACCAATTTTTGCATCGTTCACGTCCCTTTTCGCCACGCGGAATTGATAAAATGCTACGCGCTCAAACTAGATATTTAAACTGTATGTATTTACAGAGCAATTACACTAAAATAGCAGAATGTCTTTGTAAATACATTTTTTGACTTTATAGATACATTCAACTATATTATTAATCATAATTCTTCAATATCTGAGCACAAATGGCTGAGATCTCTTCTAAATCTGATTTTTTATACCCTCCTAGTGAGTTAAATGATCATGAAATGCAAAAGCTCACAATCATGTTAATGCGGCTTTTTGAATTATGGGAACTAGATCAGGCTACAAAGCTTAATTTCCTAGGTCTAAGCATAAAAAGTAGAAGCTCGTTAACACATTATATGAAAGGTAAATCCTTACCAAAATCAAGAGATATGTTAGATAGAGCAGGCTATTTGCTGTCTATTCATAAAGCGCTTCGATTGCTCTATCCTAAAAACGTCGTGATTCGCCACACTTGGATAAAACGTCGAAATCAAGCTTTTAATAACTTCTCTCCCTTAGAATTGATTCAAGAGGAAGGTATGCTGGGGCTTGCTAAAGTTGCTCGTCATCTTGATTTTATACGAGGCCATTAATGAACAGTTTGTTCGAGCGTAATGTTGAACTAAATCATATCATTAAAAGAAACATTACTTCTTTAAGAATCAGTGAGGATTTGTTTGATGACTTGTATGACCTCCATGACGAAGATTCAAAACAGATCGCAATTCGAGTAGAAAGCAGAATTAAGAAAGCACCTAGTGACCTATTAAGTAGAAGTTTTTACTATACAACAGCAATTGAATATCCTTTTAAGCGAGAAAATTATATCAATACCCGCTATAGTAATGGGCAATATGCTTGTTGGTATGGCTCTTTAACTGAGATCACTACGATTTATGAGACGGCATATCATGCATTAAAAAGTGAGCAAGGTATAGAAGGTTTGAATGAAGAAGTCATTAGGGAAAGAGCCGTTTATAATATTCATTGTCATGCCATATTAATTGATCTTTCTGAGAAATCAAAAGATTACCCTGAACTGATATTTAATGATTATACCTTTACTCAACAAATAGGACGCCAACTTCAAACTGAAGGACATCCTGGCTTGCTTGCTCCTTCAGCAAGACATGCAGAGGGTCTAAATGTTGTTGCTTTCAATAAAAATATATTAAGCAACCCTCTTCTAAATTGTTATTTAACCTATTTTATTAATCCGAATAATGGAACCGTTCGAATAGAAAAGCAGGTTGGGAAAAAATTACTTAGTATCGCCTTTTAGGTGCCGATTACTTATTTGCCAAATCGTTTCAGCAACGTTCTGCATCGCTGAGATATTAGTCTTGAGCTTTATGGGACAACCTTAAACAACCTAAAAAAATTATCACTCGTCGCCTGAGCAATTTTTTCTAATGATTCTTCACGCAATACCGCTAAACATTCCGCGACATGACGAACATAGGCAGGGTAATTCGGCTTGCCTCGATAAGGCACCGGCGCCAAATAAGGAGCGTCTGTCTCGATAAGCATCCTATCCAGAGGGACTTTCTTCGCAACATCCTGAATCTCAGTCGCATTTTTAAAAGTTACAATGCCTGAAAAGGAAATATAAAGGCCCATATCAAGCGCTGCTTTAGCAGTGTCCCAGTCTTCTGTAAAACAGTGCAGAACCCCCCCAATATCATCCATGGGGTATCGAGAAAGAATATCAATGGTATCCGCTCTCGCTTGGCGAGTATGAATAATCAATGGTTTCTTTGAAGCCTGTGCCGCTTCAATGTGCGCAACAAATCTTCTTTTTTGCCATTCAACGCCAACAGCGGTTCGATAATAATCTAAACCTGTTTCACCAATCGCAATTAATTTACGGTGGTTGGTGAGTGCAACCAAATCAGCTGCTGTGATTATGCGTTCAGGCTCATCATTCGGATGCAACCCTACCGAAAAATAAACATTCGAAAACGTTTCAGCTATTTTCTGTAAAGATTGATACTTTCGATCATCAATCGAAACGCATAAGAAATGGGTTACTTGATTTTGAGCCGCTTGCTGAAGAGCACCTGCTAATCCATTTGGAAAAGAGGATAAATCAAGCATATCTAAGTGACAGTGTGAATCAACAAATGAAACCATTGGATACCATTACATCGTATGGGTAGGGCGATCGGATTGTAGACCACCCGCTAAGTAGGTTTCAATCTTATTTCGTACAACCACACCTTCTGTTTGGTTGAACTGGATCCCCACACCAGCGACACGGTTGCCTTGAGCGCCTTTTGGCGTAATCCAAACAACTTTGCCGGTAACTGGTAGTTTTTCTTTTTCTTCCATGAGATTGAGCAGCATAAATACTTCATCACCCAATTCAAATTCTTTTGTAGTCGGAATAAATAGGCCACCGTGTCGAATAAAAGGCATATAGGCACAGTACAACACTGCTTTGTCTTTAATCGTCACTGATAAAATACCTGGTCGACTTTTAGACGGCTCTATCGAAGGTTCATGGGTTGCTGCATCCATTGTGATCCCCAAATTTGTTGCCAATGTATTAACATAGATTCAAACATCAAACCTGGATTAAAGCGAACCCCTTGTTGCAATCTAGATTGTATAAAACGCCAGGTATCATAGGCAGCCCAAAAGCGTTCCATACTTAATCTTTCAGACAGTTGCTGCAACAAAGGCCTTTCTGCTTCATTCACAGTATGATCGATACTGACCGATAAAGACAACTTTAACAAGTCATGCATCAAACCATATATTAAGTATAGCCGTTCTTCCGGCGATTCTTTTTGCCACTGTTCAGCTAACCAGAGCGGATCTATTTGACCCAAGCCTAATAATAGGAGTTGATGCCGACTTCCGGTATCCACCTCTTCTACTTCCCCCTGGAAAACCAACGTTTGGCAGCGGCTTCGAATCGTCGGTAATAAGGTCAATAATTGATGGGTAATCAAAAAAAATGTCGTGTTAATAGGCTCTTCTAATGTTTTCAGCAAAGCCTGGCTAGCGGCAATATTAAGTTGATGTGCATCTTCAATAACCACCCATTTACGTTTTCCTTGCGCTGTATGCGTGACAAAATCCTCTAATGAGCGAATCATATCAATTGAGATCGTACCATTCTCAGGTATGATTTTTAAAAGATCTGGATGGACCGCTTGTAGAAAATGTTGGCACGGCTTACAGGTGCCACACGCTTGATGGGCTTGAGGAGCGACACATAGGCGTGATTGGATAAAATGATACGCGAATTCCCTTTTACCAATGCCTTTTGAACCTGACAACAGGTAGGCATGTCCTAATCGGCCACGCTCATCTGCTTGAATCAACTTTTGAGCTTGTCTCACATGCCGATTGTTTATCATTTTAGTAATGTTTCAAGCAATGTAGCGACTTGCTCTTGAATCACAGCCTCTGATTGGGAAGCATCTATGATAGTGAATCGAGGATTATCTTCAGCAAGCTTTAGATAAAAGGCTCGTACTCGGTTAAAAAACGCAACAGTTTCATGCTCAAATCGATCTAGATGCGCTCGCCCTTGAATACGTGCTAAGCCAATTTCAACTGGCGCATCCAACAAAATAGTATGGTTAGGCTCTACGTTTCCCAAAGCCCAATCATGAATTTGCTGAATACGCTCAAAAGGAACTTGTCTCCCCCCCCCCTGATAGGCAAAGGTGGCATCAAAGAATCGATCACTAACCACCCAAGTTCCCGCTTCTAAAGCCGGTTTAATCTTGTGATGCCAATGTTGTATCCGTCCTGCATAGAGCAATAATAATTCTGTATCGGGTAAAACAACCTCATCCCGCTCAGCGAGCAATAGCCCACGCATGGCTTCAGCTAATGGGGTGCCTCCTGGTTCACGTGTTAACAGGTAAGCTGTTTGATGTGCTTCAAACACTTTTCGTATAGAGGTAATTGCAGTGGTTTTGCCCACGCCTTCAGTACCTTCCACTGTAATGAATTTACTCATGCTGTATACCTTGTCTCAATTTTTCCACAGCTAAAACATGGTCAGCTAAAGTTGCTGAAAAAGTATGCGTCCCATCTCCTTTTGCAACAAAATACAATGCATCTGTCTGTACAGGCTGAAAGGCCGCTTGTATTGAACTAAAACTTGGGGCTGCAATAGGCGTTGGTGGCAAACCTGCATTCACATACGTATTATACGGTGAATCAGTTTGCAGATCTTTTTTTGATAGCTTCCCTGTATACGCAGTGCCTAACCCATAAATGACAGTAGGGTCACATTGCAAACGCATATTTTTTTTAAGACGTAGATGAAATACACCCGAAATCAATGGGCGTTCAGCAGAGTAAGCTGATTCTTTTTCAATCAAGGAAGCTAAAATTAAACCGTCATAAGGTGATTTCAAAACACCATTTGGGTCTCGCCGAGCCCACAACGACGCCAATACTTCATCCATTTTTTGTTTTGATTTAATTAAGACATCTTTCGCCGACATGCCCCTTACAAAATAGTAGGTATCAGGGAAAAATAATCCTTCTGGAGATTGATTGGGAAGCCCCAACTCAGCCATAACAGTCTCACTTTCAAGGGAGCTTGATTGTTTCAAAATCGGGTTTGCTTGTAACGCTGAAACGATCTCTTGGAAAGTCCAACCTTCAATAAAGGTAATCTTATGGCTAACGCTATCGCCCTTTACAATTTTATCTAAAAATGGTTTGGGGTAAGTCTTTTGATTAAAGGCATATTCACCCGCTTTCATTTTCTTATCTGCTTGCCTGAAGCGAGACCAAAGTTTCAAATGAATCCTTTGATAGGCATTAATCAAATGTTGATCATGCAACTGATCTATAAAACGAGAAGCTGAATGCCCTTTCTCAAAGATAAGAGTTTGAGATTCATGAATTAAAGGAGTATTGAGAAAGTAAATCCAATCCAGCGCCGCAAATAGCATCACTAGAAAAACAAGAAAAATCCCTTTAATTAAATTTTTCGAAATAACAATGCTCCGTTTGTACCACCAAATCCAAATGAATTAGAAATACAAGCTCGAACACTCATTTCTCGGGCGGTATGAGGCACGTAGTCTAAATCACAGCCTTCGCTCGGATTTTCTAGGTTGATAGTCGGTGGGACAATTTGATCGCGCAAGGTTAATATGGAAAAAATTGCTTCAACGGCACCCGCTGCACCTAATAAATGTCCAATCATCGATTTATTCGAACTGACTGCAACTTTATAAGCTCTATCGCCCAAAGCTGCTTTAATCGCCATGGTCTCAGCCATATCACCGATTGGTGTAGACGTGCCATGCGCGTTAATGTAATCAATGTCATCTGGTGTTAAGCCAGCATCTTGCATTGCAAGCCGCATACAAGCTGCACCACCAGCGCCCCCTTCTGCAGGTTGCGTAATATGATTGGCATCACCACTCATACCAAATCCAGCAAGTTCAGCATATATCTTAGCGCCACGCTTCTTTGCATGCTCATACTCTTCGAGCACCAGCACACCTGAACCATCACCTAAGACGAAGCCATCTCTATCAGCATCAAAAGGACGACTAGCTTTTTGAGGATCATCATTTCGTGTGGAAAGCGCGCGCGCTGCGGCAAATCCTGCTACCCCTAATGGCGTGATTCCTTTTTCAGATCCACCTGCCAACATCACATCAGCATCACCATACGCGATAGAGCGCGCTGCAATACCAATGCTATGGGAACCCGTTGTGCAGGCTGTTGCAAAAGCTAGATTCGGACCTCTAAAGCCATAGCGAATAGAAGCATAGCCCGAAATCATATTGATAATGGCGCCAGGAATGAAAAAAGGAGAGACGCGTCTAGGACCTGATTCATTTAGTGTTTCAACGTTCTTTTGAATAAACGTTAATCCACCAATGCCTGAACCTACAGAAACACCGCATCGGTCGAGGTTAATACTATCAAGCTGTGAGAGCAAACCTGAATCTACTACAGCTTGATGCGAGGCAGCAATGCCGTACTGAATAAAAGGGTCCATCTTACGTTCTTCTTTCGAAGTGATGTCATAAAGCGTGGGCTCGAAATCAGTCACTTGACCTGCAATTTGCGTTGAAAACGCACTGAGATCATACCCGGTCACGGTCTGAATGCCGCTTTGACCCGCTAATAAAGCACGCCAAGCTTTTTCAACCGTGGATCCAATAGGAGAAATAATCCCAAGACCTGTGACCACTACACGACGACGTCCAACCACGCTCATGCCCCCCCCTTTACAACCTTACTTCTTAGCGTGTTGCTCAACGTAAGCAATGGCTTCTTTCAGCGTTGTAATTTTCTCAGCTTGCTCATCTGGGATCTCGATGTCAAACTCTTCCTCCAATGCCATGACCAACTCGACGGTATCGAGTGAATCAGCACCTAAGTCATCAATGAACTTAGACTCGGGGCGTACTTTGTCACGTTCCAAACCTAATTGTTCTACTACGATATCTGTTACACGTTCTTGAATATTGCTCATAACGGCCTGTTTCTCAGTCATGTTAATCGACTAACGCTCCAGTTTAATTAAAACTAAGCTGCAAATAGAAAAAGTTATCATTAAGAATTATTTCTATTTACATTACCCGTGAGCGCAAATGCTAACAAAATTCCCTCTTCAGTGCCAGCCTTTGCGGTCAAAAAATTTGTTTTCTAACTTAACCCATCAGCATTCCACCGTTGACATGCACGGTTTCTCCGGTGATATACGATGATAAATCGGTTGCTAAAAATGCCACTGCATTTGCAATATCTTCTGAAGCCCCTAGCCGCCCTAAAGGGACTTGAGTCAATAAGGCCTGACGCTGAACATCCGGTAGTGATTTGGTCATATCAGTATCAATAAAACCTGGAGATACGACATTCACGGTGACGTTCCGAGAAGCAATCTCACGCGCTAATGATTTTGTAAACCCAATGAGACCAGCTTTGGCTGCGGCATAGTTACACTGCCCAGGGTTACCCATCGTACCCACGACTGAGCTGATATTAATAATCCGCCCCCAACGTGCTTTCATCATGGGTTTTAGAGCTGCCTTACAGAGTAAAGCAACGCCCGTTAGGTTAGTTTGAATAACACTTTGCCAATCTTCTTCTTTCATACGAAGTAATAGATTATCGCGTGTAATACCCGCATTATTCACAAGAATATGGAGCCCATTAAATTCGTTGGTAACGCCCTCGATAAAAGAACTTAATTGAGCAACATCAGCAATATCCAAGACACGCCCTATCCCTTTTAAACCTTTTTCTTCAAATTGCGCGCTGATAGCGTCTGCACCTTTTTGAGTGGTTGCTGTGCCAATCACTAAGGCACCCAATTCTGCCAACGTGAAGGCAATGGCCTGGCCTATGCCTCGACTCGCACCTGTTACAATCGCAATTTTGCTCTCTAATTGCGCTTGCTTCAAAAATGAACTCATCAACAGAACTCCTTATTCATACGAGCCGATCAACTCAGAGGCCTTTTCTAAAGACTGAGGGGTTTGGATACTTTCAACTTTTAGATCAGGATCAATTCGCTTGATTAGCCCAGTCAAGACTGCACCCGGGCCACATTCTATAGCAGCCTGGATACCTTGTTTTGAAAAAACTTGAATTGTTTTAACCCATTGTACGGGTTGATAAAGCTGTTTCATCAGCGCCTGGCGAATACTGTCACCTTGCTCATGAGGGCAGGCATCTATATTTCGCAATACCGTGATTTTGGGTAAATGAAAAGCAATGGCTTTTAAATGTTCACTCAACTCATTAGCGGCTTCTTTCATCAGAGCGCAATGCGAAGGCACACTCACTGGCAATTTGATCGCACGCTTTGCACCTTTCTCTTTAGCGAATTGCATCGCTGCTTCAACAGCAGTGCTGTCGCCGGCAATCACGGTTTGTTCTAAAGAGTTAAAGTTGGCTGCAGAAACAAGGCCTTCCGCCTGAACTTGTAAACATAAATCAACGACTGCATCTCCAGTCATTCCTAATATAGCAGCCATCGCCCCAACGCCATTGGGAACCGCTTTCTGCATCAGGCGCCCACGCGTTGCAACCAACTGTAGAGCATCTTCAAAAGTTAAACTTTCTGCACATACCAATGCGGAATATTCACCTAAACTATGCCCAGCCATGATCTCAGGCATGGGATACCCTAATTCAAGATAGGTGCGCCACAAAGCAACACTAGCCGCCAATAAAGCCGGCTGGGTATATTCTGTTTGGTTTAATTGAAGCGCTGAATCGTTTTGAATCAAATCCCACAGATCGTAACCTAAAACATCTGAAGCTGTCTGAAAGGTGTCTTGAATCACCCTAAAGTCAGCACTTAAATCGAAGAGCATACCCTTAGATTGAGAGCCTTGACCTGGGAATACAAAGGCCAGTCTAAAGTTTGTCGTCATCATACCCTCTAAAATCTGAGCAATGCAGAACCCCAAGTGAGGCCGCCGCCAAATGCTTCCATCAATAACAATTGTCCTCGTTGAACATCACCAGAACGCACCGCATGATCTAATGCTAACGGAATACTGGCGCTCGAAGTATTGCCCTGCGTCTCTACAGTCATGACGACTTTTTCTTTGGGAAGACCTAATTTATCAGCAGCGGCTTGAATAATTCGCGTATTCGCTTGATGCGGGATTAGCCAATCAATGTCTTGTAGTTCTAAATGCAGTTCATTTTGAATATCTTGGACCATGCTATCAAATGTATTGACAGCCAGTTTAAATACTCTCTGACCTTCCATATGGAGGTACGGTGAAATATCAGCCGTGATCGTATCCGCGCAGAGCGCTTTCGAGCGACTAGCACACTGAGTGTTATCAACACTTAAAATATCAGCATACTTTCCATCGGCATATAGTTTCGTGAACAACACACCGGTTGTATCATCTTCGCCTAATACTACAGCGCCACTGCCATCACCGAATAAGACACAGGTTTTTCGATCAGTCCAATCCATCAAACGACTCATCAATTCAGTGCCTACAACCAATGCTTTTTTCGCAGCACCTGTTTTTATAAATTTATCGGCAATAGACAGTGCATAGATAAAACCTGAACAGGCCGCTTGAATATCCAATGCAGGACAAATCGGTATGTTGAGTTCTTTTTGAATCAGGCATGCTGTTGAGGGAAAGATCTTATCAGGTGTTCCCGTCGAAACGATAATCAGATCGATTTCATTTGTTGCAACACCTGCCGCTTGAAGCGCTTCACGAGCAGCCAGCGCCCCCATCTCAGAAGCAGTCTCACTCGTTGCAATATGTCGTGAGCGAATTCCCGTTCTCTCAAAAATCCATTTATCGGTGGTATCGACCCTTTTTTCCCAATCAGCATTGGTTAAAATATTGGGTGGCAAATAACTGCCTGTACCAAGGATGCGTGAAAATGTCATGATACCTCGGTCTGTAAACGTCTAGCGACTTCAGCTCGAATCTGCTCAGGCACATTATGTTCAACTTCTAAAATAGCCTCTTCGATCGCTTTAAGAAACATCTGCTGACTGGCGTGGCCATGGCTTTTAATCACAATACCGCCTAGACCCAGCAATGAGGCCCCATTATATCCGCTCGGATCAAACCTGGCGCTTAGTTTTTTAAAAGTCGGCTTAGCCATCATGCCAATTAATTTCATCAACCATGATTTTGAAAATTCGTGTTTGAAAAAATTAAAAAATAATCTAGCAACCCCTTCACTGGTTTTCAGCGCAATATTTCCTGCAAATCCATCGCAAACCACAACATCCGTCTTGCCAGAATATAAATCAGTCCCTTCAATATAGCCGATATAATTCACAACTTGACGTTGAGACAATAATTCAGCTGCATCTTTTACTGATTTCGGACCTTTTATGACCTCTGAGCCGATGTTTAGAAGGGCAACTCGAGGTGCAGGAATGCCATCAACAGCAGCGGTCAAAACTGAACCCATGACAGCAAATTGATATAGATGTTCTGGATCACAATCAACGTTTGCGCCCAGATCCAACATTCGAATGCGACCTTTTTCACCTTCTGAAGGTAGTGGATACACAATAGCAGGCCGGTCAATACCAGGCAGCATCTTGAGAACGAAGCGAGCAATTGCCATCAAGGCTCCCGTGTTCCCAGCACTAACGCAAGCTGCTGCTTTACCTTCTTTCACCAAGTCAATCGCAACTCGCATAGAAGCATCTTTCTTAGTGCGAAGCGCAATTGCCGGAGGCTCATCCATCGCAACAATTTCTCGAGCATCGTGGATAGACAACCTATCTCCGAATTGAGTCTTTGCTGCGCCCAGATAAGTCTGGATAACCTCTTGCTGACCGACCAAGGTCAGATGAAGCGAGGGGTGCAATGCTAATGCCGATAATGCGGCAGGTACCACAACACTTGGCCCAAAATCGCCGCCCATAGCATCTAGCGCGATACGAATATCTTTCAAAATGGATTACTCGTCATCAGTCTCAACAACGGCTTGCTCAATCACTTGTCGGCCACGGTAAAATCCTTCGGCGGTGATATGATGTCTGCGATGCTTCTCACCCGTTTCCGAATCAGTTGAAAGTGTTGCAGATGTCGCTCTATCGTGCGAACGGCGCATATCGCGTTTTGCACGAGATTTCCGGTTCTGTTGTACAGCCATTATAACCTCCAATAAATCATATTTATTTTAACTGTTTTAAGATATGGAATGGATGTGTCTCTTCATTCACTTTTTGTTGATGCGTTTTTAACCATTGTGTGCCTGGACAAGCATCTTCAGGATGACTAGCAATCATAGGCATACTCAACAAAATCTCTTCAGAGACTAAATCAATCAATTGAATTTGCCCCTCCTCCGCAATAATCGGATCATATTGCGCGGGTAACACCAAATGGTCTTCTGCAACTGGGCTCAATGAAAATTGAGATGCGATATTCAACTTCAAACGCTCTAAACAACGCTGACAACTGACCTCTATTTCGCCCTGAATTTGCCCTCTCAGATAAGGTATACCTTCATCGTCACGCCCCAAATTAAGTTTTACAGATAACTCATCTGTTGGATTAAAAACGAGATCCTGCAGCTTCAAGAGCTTCAGAAGAGCAATATTTCCGACAATATATTCACTTTGACCTGGCATAAAACGATCAAAATCTGACAGTCGGATGGTTTGTGGGAGTATATTAGGCAACATAAGCCGTGGATGATAGCGCCTCACACGCTTGGAGTCAAAATCTCAACTTGATATGATGCCACTCAATCCCAATAACCTCAATCGGAACAAGATGATAGAACTTATCCTCGCTTCGAGCTCTTCAGCACGCAAAGCCCTTATGGAACGCCTCAATACCCCATTTAAGTGTTATTCACCAAACATAGATGAGATCCCATTACCCGATGAAACCCACACCCAATATGTCCTGCGGCTTTCCGAAGAAAAAGCTGTGGCGATTGGGGTGAAACACCCTAATGCTTTAACCATAGGCTCAGATGCCATTGCATCCTTGAATGGCAAAATTTTAGGCAAACCCTTAGACCATGAAACGGCTGTCTCACAGCTCACCGAAATGAGCGGACAAACCGTTCATTTTTTAACCGGGGTTTGCGTTTATCATGGCGCTACACAACAAGTGTTAACCGACATCGTTCTCACCAAGGTGACTTTTAGAACCTTGAGCCCTGAGCGAATCGAGTATTATCTCAAGACAGCCAAACCCTATGGCTCTGCAGGTAGCCTACACTCAGAAGGACTGGGCATTCTGCTCATGGAACGCTGGGAAGGCGATGATCCCACCGCACTCATGGGACTTCCCATGATTCGACTCACCGAATATTTGGAAACGATGGGATTTGAGTTTGGCTAAAAATTAAGTTGGTGTTTGAACCACCTTCCAACAAGTAACCTATTTCCGTGACAAGTGAATTTACGTCAACCAGCCTATTTAGCAGAATTTAAAGGCGGCAAAAAACATCTTGAATAATTGGATCCTGTTTAGTATGGTCTTGATCCGCATTGTTGCATCTTCTCGGTTAATCGGTTTGTACACAGGCGATTAGATTAATATACCCACAACAGATGATTTTTCGGGTAGGCGCCGAGCGTTCGAGACGCAAGAGTGTACACAAAGTACATGACTGCGGTGAGAATCGCGAAGGCAACAACCCCGAAAATTCAGCTGTGAAGGGTATAACTACAACTATAAAAAAGGTTCCAATTAAATGATTTCGAAAGTAACCACTTTTTGCTTATCCATGTTATTCCTGTCTGGCTGCACTTCACTCAAACCAGCGTTTGATTCAACCGCCAACTACGGCGCTCATGTCTGTTACGGACATCCTTACGATGAGGAATGTAAAATAGTACATGGTGGCCAAATCGCTGAAGCAAAATCTATCTCCTCTGATAAAAAATAAAGAAGGACAAGATGTCAATGTCTATTAAAAAATTCACATTTCTAGTTGGAATAAGTATTGCGATTTCAGGGTGTGGGGTTTATCAAGTCGTTAACCCAGCAACCTATGAACCCTTTTCTGCTTATAAAAAATGGCATCGAAAAAATACTTCGATCGAGGAAACACAAAAAGCAATGAAAGAGTGCGGGTATCCAAGCCCTGAAGGCGCAGGGAGAGAACCGGATAATAATAAAATAGCAGCCATTCAACTTTGCATGGAAAAAAAAGGATTTGAGTATACAGGAAAGTTGGGAACATTTTGCAAAAACTATCCGCTATTACCCGCTTGCGTCAAAGCTTTGCCTCTGGCTAAGGATGATGAAATTCATTTTCCTATTCCCATCAATCCAGAATTAAAGCCAACCACCTATATGGATATCAGACAGCCTGCTAATTTTGTCCCAACTGAGTCACTAGAGGAATTCCGCAGCGGGAAGAGACCGGTTGCTCTTTTTTGGCCAAGTGATGCAACTGAAACGTCATATTTGGAGCGATTTATTGTTATTTATGCGATTAAAAGCAAAGACTCTCTCAACCAATTTGTAAAATTCGCAGATCATCAATTTTCGACTAATAAGACTGGATACAGAATTTTAAGTAAATGGAAACAAAGCAATAAAGAATATAATACTGAAGGCTTTGCCGCCGTCTACACACTAGGCAGAATGAAATGGTTAATGTATCTTCAAGGATATTCTGGATCTGACAATTTTGGTGTTGTAACTTACGAGATGGCCATACCTAATACCATGTCAGAAAATGAAGCGGTATTGAAATCAAAAGACTTTATCAATACAAACGTGCGACTAGAGGCAAAATAGAAGCTAGTCCTATCAATCGCGAAGCAATATTCAGACCTTCTTGCTTCGCGCCTTCTCTGAACGAGCCTCAACGCAGGCGGGCATGCCCGCCGAACCTTTGTTATGGATTATGCCGCCGAACATGGCGATATTCTAAGCACGAATTCTTTATTATCTAGGCTTCAGTGAGGTTAAAAATATCCTCAATGCTTTCAGCAGAGAGGCTATTTTGGATAATGCTCTGTAGTTGGGGGATAGATAACTGCATACCTTGTTCCATACCTTCTTGTCTGATTTGGTCTCTCCAGGTGTCGATGGTTTCAGATAACCTCAGTTCGGAGTTTTTGAAGGCGGGGTTGGTTTGTAATGACGTCATTCCGCACAGCGATAAGCGCACAAAGTGCGCAGCGTTTGATGCGGAATCTAGTATTCACGCGGCCTTGGCCGCTTATGCGATTCAGCCTTTAAAAATATCAGCAATCAAATTATTAGCTGAGATTTGATAAAAGTCTGGATCCCGCATCAGACGCTACACACTTCGTGTGATGACCGCTGTGCGGGATGACGATATATCCCAAAAAAACCCGAACTGGGGTCAGATAGCATAACGGTATCCTCGTCTAGTTGACATAAAGCGGGCCAATCCGGAAGCTTCTCGCATTTTAAGATTCGCCACAAGAAGATGGTGTATGCTCTTCGCAGTGAAGCAAATTCAGGGCCCTTCAACGTCTCCTGTTTTCACCTTCTGGTATAACTCCGCCAGTGCTCGGATTGCCGCGGACAAGTCTACCAAAATGTAGGGGCCGGCCCCTGCAACCATTAGTGCCCCTTCACCGCTCCTTTCGCAGAAGCTTCTCTCGTTTCGACACAGGCGGGAAGATTGGGATAAAGTGTACAAAATGTACCTAAATTACTTTTATATCTATACCCTTTTTTTTGCATACAAAGCTGCATCTTTGCATACTCATTATGGTCTATAGAAGGACTTGCAATATAAACGTTAGGATATTTACAATCCATCATGTCTGCTTTTACCATCTCAATCGAGATGTTTTTTTTTATCCATTGTTCATATGCATACGGAGGTGGCTGAAACAATTTATTCGTACAGGCGCTCAAACTAACGATTAGAAATAACATGGACCCGAACCTGCTTGAGTACCTTTTCAAATTGCTCATGTTTTATTTGGCCAATAAGGTGTGCAATCCTGGTGAGTTGCCTTCCCATAACAATTATGAGGAGTATGTTCTCCACCCAAAGAATGTAATCTTGCCTCTCCAACACTCATCCCTTCTGGCAATGCACCTCCTGTTGCAGGATTGCCGCCAATCCAAGTACCGACGGGGTCAGCAAAATGATTTTCGAGTTTAAGCTTCATTTGTTCTTTAGTACCTGCATCTTCGATGTTATACCGGTATTGGAGCTGAGCTAGAAGCTTATCTGCTTTTTCTGCATTATAGGCTGGACCATAGAATGATATGGTCGTGCCACTTAAGCTACCTTTGTTCTCTGGATCTTTGACCCGTTGCTCAAGCGCATTACCCACCGTCATACCACCTCGACTGTGTGCATCGAGATGAAGTCCTTCCTGACCATGGGTATCCATGAATTGATCTAGCTTTTTAGATGAAGCCGTCATCCCAAAGAAGCTATTTTCGAAAAACTTCTGATACGCTGCAACCATTAACTCTCCGATAGTGGTTTTGGCATTTTCGAAATGAACAAAATATTGAGGGCCACCTTCCGCTGTGCTGTGCTGCAATGCATACTTTGCTGCCGCATCAATATCATTGTTAATCCCATTGAATGCAAGATGCAGTTTACCATCTGCTGCTAAATTCATCTCATCTTCTGAGGAGATTTTAGTATGCAAAGCAACCCCTCCTTCACCCGCAAAGACTTCATGAATACCGCTTTTGTGAATGACCTCATACGCCCCATCGGCATGATAGGTAACGTTGTCGTAGGCATCTTGTTTGATAGCTTGCATGGCTTTGGTTTCCTCTGCAAGTTGGCTGGGATTGAGTGATTTGAGCGGAGTGTGCGCATTGCTGATATCGTGATTCAAGTTCTCAATAGTTTGCTCTGCGGTTTGGCCCGTACGCTCCAGTTGCTCAGCTTCATTCGTGATGTGGTATTCCCCTTCACTCAGCGCGGTGCGAGTGAGTGATTGGTCGCTCTCAGAGAGATTGGCGTTGAGCAACGTATTCTTAGCAAGGGCCTTGGTGGCGCCATAAGCCCCCTGAGTGACCATATCCTCGCTTAGACTAAAGCCTTTGGCGCTCGCATGAGCAGAGGCTTCGTTTTGAATATCTTGCGTGGTTAAAGTACCCGTACTGAAATAATGTAATCCCGCGCTAATGGCTGATAACGCCACATCAAAGATAGCACCGGTGAAAGTGGTATGCCCTTGAACTTCAACATGAGAACCCTCTTCTCCAATTTGAAATCCACTCTGCTCGGTGACGGTGTTCTGGTGATAGTCGACTGTATTTTGATTCTTCGCTGCATTCGCTTTAGCCACACCCGCTTCAATGGGGAATGCGTTGAGGTGTGTGTCAGGTCCACTGAATTCACATCGGTTCGCTGCTGAGAGCCTTGCCCCGTGATGCTCACCTTACCCTGTAACCCCACCGAAGCACCCAACGAAACCGTCTCGCTGCGATGTAAGGCTACCTCTGTGCGTTCATTCGTGGCCGCATTCAAATGCAAATCGCCTTCAATATCGAAATCTGCTTCTTTAGCCTTAAGCTGTACCCCCGTCATCCCCCCCCCCCCTGAGTCTTTTCCTTTCCCCTGAAGCACTAACTCAAATCGATGCGTCTCTATAACCGGCAGAATGGCTTTGGTGATTTCCACTTCCCGCCAGTCTTCAAACATCTGAACCCCAATGTTCGCCGTCCCTTTCACCACTGAATCCAACGGCATCTCACCCTCTGTTTTCCAAGCCGTCTGAATCCCTTGCGCCATTTCATTCAGGTTAGCAGCCTGCGTCGCAATATTCATGCCCGCTAATACTTTCAAACCATCGTTGTCTACGGTTTTCAGGTTTTTGAAAGATTCATCCATACTGCGCGCTGCATCATAAGCCGGACTCGTTGCCCCCAACATCACCCCGCTTTCTTGGCTCTCAACTGATTTACGGTATTGATATTCATTCTGCGCGGTCCCAACATGCAAATTCTCCGCCTTGACCGGTATCAATTCCCTTTGTTTGATTTCTTAGCAGCCTCTTCCCTCGCTTCGACACAGGCAGGGAGGTTAGGATATTGATGGCAATATGTGCCATATTCTCCGTTATATTTAAACCCTTTCTTCATCATACAAATATGCTTTTTAGCCATCTCATTATACTCAGTAAAGCGCTCGATACTTTCATAGATCGAATATTCACACTCCTTCATTGCTTGCTGAACTTCTTCAACACTAACACCCTTCTTATACCAGTATTCATATGGATATGGTGGTGGCTGAAATGGCTTAGCACAACCAGTAATGCAAAATAAAAAAATAAATGCGGTATACTTTGAAAGTAGTAGCAGTAAGCAAGCAAATTTTATTCTTGTGATTCCCATAATTTGTAAAAATTCAAATTTGATCTGACACACCCATACTGATCAGACAGTTTTCTCTGGCATTGTCAGCCAGGTTAAGCTGTCTGATGTCTCGTATAGATTACCAAGATTTTTTTCAATTGCAATATGCTTGGCATCTTCAAAAGTTTTGAAAGGCGTTTTGCCATAGCAGAAACGCCCTGAGTGAGGCCTAAGTTTGTTGTATTTTTCCATCCAAAAGTTGACATCCATCTGCAATTCATTCAAATCCTTATAGATTTTCTTCCTGAATGTGATGTCGTAAAATTCTTCCTTGATGGTTCTATGAAAACGTTCGCATATACCGTTTGTTTGCGGATGGCGAACTTTTGTTTTGGAATGGTCAATGTTTTCAATAGCTAAATAAAGCTGATAGGCATGATTCTCAATTTTTCCACAGTATTCTGTTCCTCGGTCTGTTAAGATCCTCAATAATGGGATCCCTTGCTCTTCAAACCATGGTAAAACCTTGTCATTGAGCATATCCGCCGCCGTAATCGCTGACTTATCCGTATATAGCTTAGCCATCGCAACTCGACTGTAGGTATCAACAAATGTTTGCTGATAAATGCGGCCTTTGATTGTCCCCACGTAGTAGGTATCTTGAGAACCAAGGTAGCCCGGATGTTCCGTCTCAATTTCACCATTCGCCTCTTTCTTTTCTTTCAGCTTTTCAAGCGCTGCCAGTTGCTCTTCGGTTAATATGAACCCTTCCTGAGCTACCTTAGCCTCAAGCGCTTTTAGGCGTTTCTTGAAGGTTTCTAGGTCATGACGGAGCCACACTGAGCGAACCCCACTAGAAGAAACCAGGATTCCCCTCTGCGTAAGCTCATTCGCTGCTCTCCATTGCCCCAAGGAAGGATTTTCGATTGCCAGCCCAACGACAGCTTCTTCTACATATTCTGGGACACGATTCTTTTCATTCGGTTTTTTGCGGCTTAGATCTTGCAATGCCTCTTCACCGCCAGTCTCATAAAGTTTCTTATACCGATAGAAGGTGTCTCGACTGTAACCCATGGCTTTGCACGCTTGGGATACGTTACCTAGATGTTTTGCCAGTTCTAAGACGCCTAATTTGGGCTTGATTACTTTTTCTGCTAAGGTCATTTATGACACTCCTGTATTCTCAGAGTTAAATACTTTTACATTTTAATTCTAGTTGATATACAGGATGTGTCAGATTTGATTTAAAGCTTTACATGTAATCCCGCGCTAATGGCTGATAACGCGACATCAAAGATAGCGCCTGTGAAAATCGTATGCCCTTGAACTTCAACATGAGAACCCTCTTCCCCAATTTGAAATCCACTCTGCTCGGTGACGGTGTTTTGATGGTAATCGAGCGTATTTTGATTCTTCGCTGCATTCGCTTTAGCTACGCCCGCTTCAATGGGGATGGAAAAACTAAATTGCAGTTGCTTGTCTTGACTCGTATACGTGCTTCGGTCTTGTAAGCTCGTCACCTCTAAATCACCACCAATCTTCGCTTGAAGGTGTTTAGCATCGACTAACGCACCGTTTAACGTGACATCACCGCCGGTTTTCAGATTAAAAGCCCCGATATCAAAATGCGTTGAGGTGTGTGTCAGGTCCACTGAATTCACATCGGTTCGCTGCTGAGAACCTTGCCCGGTGATGCTCACCTTACCCTGTAATCCAACGGATGCACCCAGCGAAACCGTCTCGCTGCGATGCAAGGCTACTTCCGTGCGTTCATTCGTGGCCGCATTCAAATGCAAATCGCCTTCAATATCGAAATCCGCTTCTTTAGCCTTAAGCTGTACCCCCGTCATCACCGCATCTGAGTCTTTTCCTTTACCCTGAAGCACTAACTCAAATCGATGCGTCTCTATAACCGGTAGAACGGCTTTGGTGATTCCCACTTCCCGCCAATCTTCAAACATCTGAACCCCAATGTTTGCCGTCCCTTTTACCACTGAATCCAACGGCATCTCACCGTCTGTTTTCCAAGCCGTCTGAATCCCTTGCCCCATTTCATTCAGGTTAGCAGCCTGCGTCGCAATATTGATGCCCGCTAATACCTTTAGACCATCGTTGTCTACGGTTTTCAAGTTTTTGAAAGATTCATCCATGCTGCGCGCTGCATCATAAGCCGGGCTCGTTGCCCCCAACATCACCCCGCTTTCTTGGCTCTCAACTGATTTACGGTATTGATATTCATTCTGCGCCGTCCCAACATGCAAATTCTCCGCCTTGACCGGTATCAATTCCCTTTGTTTGATTTCTTAGCAGCCTCTTCCCTCGCTTCGACGCAGGCAGGGAGGTTGGGATATTGATGGCAGTACGTGCCAAAACGACCCGTATATTTAAAACCATGATCCTCCATACAAAGATGCATTAGCGCGATTTCATTTTGAGGAGTTTTAAATCCTTCACCAGCAATATTGGGGTATCTGCAAATTTTCATAATCTTTTTTGTATCTTCAACTGTGGTTTTATCCCTCGTCCAATTTTCAAATGCGTATGGTGGAGGCTTAAATGAATTTTGACAACAAACAACGAAAGAAAATAAAAAACAAAACAAAATCGTCTTCTTCATTAATCTAATCCAATTAGCTTTGACGGAAATCGGTCTTCTCTATTTTCTCGAAATTTCTCACATGCTTCTCGCGATGGCTTGCCATAACAGTTATGAACTGTGGTATCACCATACAATGCCTCAACTCTAGCCTTCCCAACACTCATCCCTTCTGGCAATGCACCCCCTGTTGCAGGATTGCCGCCAATCCAAGTACCGACGGGGTCAGCAAAGTGATTTTCGAGTTTAAGCTTCATTTGTTCCTTAGTGCCTGCATCTTCGATGGTATAACGGTCTTGCAGCTGAGCTAGAAGCTTATCTGCTTTTTCTGCATTATAGGCTGGACCATAGAATGATATGGTCGTGCCACTTAAGCTACCTTTGTTCTCTGGATCTTTGACCCGTTGCTCAAGCGCATTACCCACCGTCATACCACCTCGACTGTGTGCATCGAGATGAAGTCCTTCCTGACCATGGGTATCCATGAATTGATCTAGCTTTTTAGATGAAGCCGTCATCCCAAAGAAGCTATTTTCGAAAAACTTCTGATACGCTGCAACCATTAACTCTCCGATAGTGGTTTTGGCATTTTCGAAATGAACAAAATATTGAGGGCCACCTTCCGCTGTGCTGTGCTGCAATGCATACTTTGCTGCCGCATCAATATCATTGTTAATCCCATTGAATGCAAGATGCAGTTTACCATCTGCTGCTAAATTCATCTCATCTTCTGAGGAGATTTTAGTATGCAAAGCAACCCCTCCTTCACCCGCAAAGACTTCATGAATACCGCTTTTGTGAATGACCTCATACGCCCCATCGGCATGATAGGTAACGTTGTCGTAGGCATCTTGTTTGATAGCTTGCATGGCTTTGGTTTCCTCTGCAAGTTGGCTGGGATTGAGTGATTTGAGCGGAGTGTGCGCATTGCTGATATCGTGATTCAAGTTCTCAATAGTTTGCTCTGCGGTTTGGCCCGTACGCCCAGTTGCTCAGCTTCATTGGTGATGTAATATTCCCCTTCACTCAGGGCGGTGCGAGTGAGGGATTGGTCGCTCTCAGAGAGATTGGCGTTGAGCAGGGTATTCTTAGCAAGGGCTTTGGTGGTGCCATAAGCACCTTGGGTGACCATATCTTCGCTTAGACTAAAGCCTTTGGCGCTCGCATGAGCAGAGGCTTCGTTTTGAATATCTTGCGTGCTTAAAGTACCCGTACTGAAATAATGTAATCCCGCGCTAATGGCTGATAACGCGACATCAAAGATAGCGCCTGTGAAAATCGTATGCCCTTGAACTTCAACATGAGAACCCTCTTCCCCAATTTGAAATCCACTCTGCTCGGTGACGGTGTTTTGATGGTAATCGAGCGTATTTTGATTCTTCGCTGCATTCGCTTTAGCTACGCCCGCTTCAATGGGGATGGAAAAACTAAATTGCAGTTGCTTGTCTTGACTCGTATACGTGCTTCGGTCTTGTAAGCTCGTCACCTCTAAATCACCACCAATCTTCGCTTGAAGGTGTTTAGCATCGACTAACGCACCGTTTAACGTGACATCACCGCCGGCTTTCAGATTAAAAGCCCCGATATCAAAATGCGTTGAGGTGTGTGTCAGGTCCACTGAATTCACATCGGTTCGCTGCTGAGAACCTTGCCCGGTGATGCTCACCTTACCCTGTAATCCGACGGATGCACCCAACGAAACCATCTCGCTGCGATGCAAAGCTACTTCCGTGCGTTCATTCGTGGCCGCATTCAAATGCAAATCGCCTTCAATATCGAAATCTGCTTCTTTAGCCTTAAGCTGCACCCCCGTCATCACCGCATCTGAGTCTTTTCCTTTACCCTGAAGCACTAACTCAAATCGATGCGTCTCTATAACCGGTAGAACGGCTTTGGTGATTCCCACTTCCCGCCAATCTTCAAACATCTGAACCCCAATGTTTGCCGTCCCTTTTACCACTGAATCCAACGGCATCTCACCGTCTGTTTTCCAAGCCGTCTGAATCCCTTGCGCCATTTCATTCAGGTTAGCAACCTGCGTCGCAATATTCATGCCCGCTAATACTTTCAAACCATCGTTGTCTACGGTTTTCAGGTTTTTGAAAGATTCATCCATACTGCGCGCTGCATCATAAGCCGGACTCGTTGCCCCCAACATCACCCCGCTGCGCCTCACCTGATGATGATGAAGTTCTCTATCACTATCGGTCGCTGAGATAATCGATTCTGAAGCCGCCTCAATCCGTGTCGTCCCATTCGGCGCTGATAGATGACTACCCTCTTGGCTGTAGTGATTATTTACCAGAAAATCAATATTCCCATTATCCGTCGTAAACGTACTCCCTACTTGCGTCGTGATGGCTCGCTCGTAATTATCGTTGATGC
Source organism: Gammaproteobacteria bacterium (assembly GCA_046348545.1). Classification (GTDB taxonomy): domain Bacteria; phylum Pseudomonadota; class Gammaproteobacteria; order Berkiellales; family Berkiellaceae; genus JAXMEB01. The sequence continues at coordinate 591,898 of JAXMEB010000002.1, read as the reverse complement.
GCTCTTCCCCAACCATCACACCACGACCTGTTCCCATCACCCCGCTTTCTTGGCTCTGAACTGATTTACGGTATTCATATTCATTCTGCGTCGTCCCAACATACAAATTCTCCGCCTTGACTTGAATACGCTCTTCAGCATGCACCTTTGCACCCTCAAAACGCGCATCCTCAGCAATATCCATCCTAATTCGCTTAGCCCCTAGCTCACTCTGAATCGCATCAGAACCATAACCCTGCTCGTCTGTCTTCGTTTTGGTCTTGTTAAACAGATTTCTATGTTGGGTCTCTCGATGTTCATCAAAGCTGGATACCACCTTGCCTGAAACCACCTGTGCTGTCTTTGCAGTGATATTAAGGTCATTATCCGAATCAATGCTCGATGCTTTTAACAGAAAAGCGCCTTCTGCCTTAAAGTTCGCATCCCCTTCACTCGAAAATGCATTACCAATATCCTCGGCATAATGCGCTGAACGTGTATGGCCATCTTCGTAATCTAGACTCTGGTCATTTGATATCTGTAAGGTTTCTAAACAAATATCTCGGCCTTTTACATCAAGAGTGCCCGCCCCAGCCTGCATCACTTGAGCCCCCTTGAATATCGCGTCCCTTCCAGCTTCGAGCTGTAAACTGCCATTTCCTACCGAAAGGCTAGCGACGTCCGCAAGATTTGTTGTTTGACCCGTCGCATAGGTCGAGGTACTTAGTTGGGAACTCACCAACACATCGCGACCTGCAAACACTTTTAATAATTCGCCACCCGTTAGCTGCCCGCCCAATACCTTAAAGTCTTCAGCCACCGATAAATCTAATCGACGACCATCCATCACACCCGACTCGTTTAATATCCCATTCGCTCTCAGCGTCAGCTCATCAACAACCCAAGTCCCTTGATTATGAACATCACCCGCTACCGTTAAATGACTCGCCCCGCCACTCGATATCAACGCAGGACCCACTACTTTGCCATTTGAACTGATGTAAGAAGTGGGTAAAGTGAAGGTCGTCTTCGCAACATAATCTTCAGGGTCCCAATGCCGCCTCTTTTCATTTCTATCTATCGTAAAGGTATTGAGGTTACTGTGCTCAACTCGCTCGCCTTTCACCTCAGTGCTCGCCAAGCTTCCAATGCTTCCCATCATCGGGCCCGCTGAAACCACCTGCCCCTTATCATTGACTAAACGACCCAAGTCAAACCACATCTCACCGTCTGATAAAAATTTAGCTGGCTTCGACTCGGCTATCGCCGTTTCCGTCACATGCTTCGCGAACGCTCGCTGCGTCCTCGCTCGCCCCGGCAAAAAATGTGCAGGCATTTTGTCGTATGCCGTGCTATCCCCTTCAACGTAATAACGCACCCCTGTCTCAGTCGGCAAGGACACCACTTTCGTTTCAAAGTGAATATCTCGATTCTCCAACACTTCTGCCGATATCTTTAAACGTTCGCCCGATTTAATGTCGCCGCTTTCATTCAAAACACGCTCAGCTCGACCCGTAATATGACCCAACTCATCCAATGGACCCGATAAAATCATTTGCTTCTTACTGTCCAGCACAGCCCCATCTGCGTTGTAAATGTCTCGAGCCGCAACCACCGCTTCTCCAGCAGACTGAATCGAACCCTTATTCTCAATTCGACCATCCACTGTGATAACAAATCCCCCAGGGCCTGCTCCTATCTCGCCTGCATTCCGTACACCAACGCCCGCTTCAGTGCCCACCAAAAATATTTCATTCGCATACATCCCACCCAGCGATTTCACGTCGATGGCCACTTTCGGCGCAGGTCCTATCGCATCTTCCGTCGCCCCAATCTTTGCGTAAATGTCTTTCGCATGTATCACACCATTAATCTCAACCGCGCGCGAAATAATGGTCGTATAATCCGAATCTCGCGCATCAATCCCTTGCTCACCAACGTCGACCAATCCCTCTTTAACGCCATAGCCGCGAATATGACCCACTTCATCAAACTGTGGTCGACCCGTTGTATACGTCATCTGATGCGCATTAATCACACCACAACCATTGCAAATAATCCCAGATGGATTCGCTATCACCACATCCGCCCGACTACCCGCAACTTCTAACATCCCGCGCAATTCACTCGCTTTAGAACTATTGACCTCATTCAATATCACTCGCGCAGAACCACCCGACAAATGCGGATTACCCGCAATCTCACCTGATAATTGTGTGTGCGTGTTGATAGCAGAATTGTTTAAAATTGCACCGCGTTGCTCAATGTCAAATTGAACGTACGTATTTCTTGAAACCCCCGCTGGACTCGGAGTTTGAATGTCTATCTGTGGAACGCCCTGTCGTGTCTCAAAAATATCCGGTTGTTGTATACTCGGCGCACTCATATCCGCTACTATCCCAGGCTCTGCTCTCACGACCGAAACAACGCAGCAACCCAATAGCAGCAACCCTCGCCTCATCACAACTTCCTTGATATGCAAAAAATGAAATCGCGATTGTAGCTGATTTAAAGTTTACGACAAGCCCTATCTTTAAGTTGACATCTTAATTTCAAATCTATCTAATCTTCCATTCAATTAATTTTTGAGAGGGATTAGATGAAATTATTACACCCAACTAGTGTTAATTGCGTATCGGGCGGAAAAATTGACATAGAGATCAAAAGCAAGCTGATCAACGATGAGCTGTCTGAAGCATGCTTATCAGAATACCTTAGCGTGTCAAAAAACAAGCCATATCTTACACAAGATATCTGCTCTATTAATGAGCAAATAAGTTTTATGAACAGTGTTTTTGAAGGCAAAGTCATCTCTATATCAGAAATTTAGGAGAGCTCTATGGATTTATTAAACAATTTTGAGATTGAACAAATATCTGGTGGGGTCAATCTAGAAGCAACTTCTGTTTGGACAATATACGGATTCTCGACTGATTGTGTCTTAGATTATATTTCAAATCATCCAGCTACTGGATTAAACGATCTAGATCAAACATTAGATGGACTAGAAGCACATTGCTTCAACAGACAAATAACTGAAGAACGAAATTTTCCTGGAGATAAGGTTGGAGACCGAACCGGACCTTCTTATATGATGGACTTTGAAAATCTTCGAGTGACAGTGGTTTGAAAGAAAAAGTACCTACCACTCAAGAGCTGGTAGGTACTCTGAACTCCGATTAACGCATTTCTTGCATCATGGATTGGCTGCGCAGTTGATGCGCAAATGAAGAGGCAAATCGAGACAACACACGCTCCATCAGATTTTGTGGAACCGTATAGTCAAGAATATTTTCTTCTTGAATCACTTCTCTAGCAACAAATCCGGCACTCCCTAAACCATCAATGAGGCCTAATTTTAAAGCTTGCTCACCTGTCCATGCGAGCCCTGAAAAGATTTGTGGATCATTTTGTAGCCTATCACCACGTCCTTTTTTAACCGCTTGAATAAATTGATCATGGACATTTCTAAGCATCTCATGTGCCAGCGCGTTCTGCTTTTCATTGACTGGAGAAAATGGGTCTAAAAAGAGTTTATTATCACCAGAAAAGACAGTACGCTGCTCAACGCCAACTTTCTGCATCACATCCACAAAACCAAAAACTGGCATTATAACACCTATTGATCCAACCAAACTTGAACCGTTTGCATAGATCTCATCGGCAGCAGCTGCAATATAATAAGCTGCTGAAGCACCAATATCTGTGATAACCGCATAGACTTTCTTATCAGGATGAAGCGCTTTCAAGCGCATGATCTCATCGAAAATATAAGCAGCTTGAACTGGACTGCCACCAGGGCTATTAATTCTTAAGAGAACGGCTTTAGCCTGCCCTTCTTCAAAGGCTTGACGAAGTGCTGATGCAATTGAATCAGCATTCGCCTCTTCTCCTTCAAAAATGCCGCCCTTGATCTCTATCAATGCCGTATGCGATTGATGCACTACAGCCTGTTTAGATTCTGGCCATAGCGAGAACAAAGATAAAATGATTATTCCAATGACCAGAGATTTAAAAAAAATCCCCCAACGGCGACGACGTCTCTGTTCGATGTAGGCAGCCATGAGCGTCTTTTCAATGACATCACGCTCCCAGGTCGGTGAAACGCTTTCACTTGTTTGCATGAGAGTTCCTTACAGTTCTGAAAATAGTTTGAGAGGCAACTTATTCGGTGCTTCAAAGACCACCCGCTTACCTTGCCCTGGTAGGTTAAATTCTAAGCGGTTGGCATGCAAACATAAACCCTTTACACCCAAGCGAGTCATTTCACGATTGAATGTTCTATCACCATATTTTTCATCACCGACGATGGGACATCCCAAATAGGCGGCGTGCACCCTAATTTGATGAGTACGGCCTGTAATGGGACTTGCCTCTAATAAGGTGACGCCCTTCAGTCGAGTCAAGACTTTAAAATGGGTTTCAGCATGTTTACCAGCCGGGTCCACCCTCACCCAACGATCTCCTGACTTCAAAAGTGTTTTTAAAAGTGGCGCAGTTACTTTTTTCTGATTCAGCCAACTACCTTGCACTATCGTCAGATAACTCTTACGCATCAAGCCATCTTTAAGTTGTCGCTGAAGATCTAACAACGTAGAACGATTTTTAGCCAACATTAAACAGCCTGAGGTGCCTTTATCGATTCGATGAACCAACTCTAAGAATTTAGGTTGTTTCAACTGGCGGAACGCTTCGATAATCCCTAAAGAAACCCCGCTCCCGCCATGAACGGCCCAACCTGCTGGCTTATTGATAACCATCAAGTCTTCATTTTCAAACAAAACAGAGTTATCTAAAGTACTCTCATGCTGAGCTGTGGGAATGATAGCCTCATTGGGATCGGCCACCCAAACAGGAGGGATTCGAACCTCATCGTTCAAAATCAGCTTGTAATGAACATCTATCCTTTTTTTATTTACCCTAACTTGCCCTTGACGAATAATCTTGTATATATAAGGTTTAGGTACACCTTTTAAGTACCGAAGCAAGTAATTATCAATACGCTGCCCCGCGGCTGCCTCTGTAATACAAACTTGCTTTACGGTGGGTGGGGTCGGGCTCTGATTTGACATAATTGTTCTCTATCTAACCGAGCATCAATTATATATATATTTCTGGCTTAGAGACAGCTGTCACCCAATTATGGCCGTTGAGGTCCCAGCAACTAGAGTAAAAAGTCAAAAGCTGGTAAAGTGTACATGCTAAGTAAACCCTACCAACATATGTCAACATGTGTTAGATATTAAATTAGATAAGTTATTATAATTACTCAAATATGATGAAAAGAATGTTAATTAACGCAACTCAAAAAGAAGAGTTGCGTGTTGCCATTGTTGAAGGCAACATCCTGTGTGACCTAGATATTGAACGTAGAGGTCGAGCCCAAAAAAAGGCCAATATATACAAAGGCCGCGTTAGCCGCGTAGAACCCAGCTTAGAAGCTGCTTTTGTGGATTATGGCTCAGACCGGCATGGTTTCCTGCCTATCAAAGAGATAGCGCCTCAGTATTTCAGTCAAGATGCCAATTCAGATCGCGGTCGCCCGAAAATTAGAGATGCTCTGAAACCTGGACAAGAAGTTATTGTTCAGGTCGATAAAGAGGAACGGGGTACTAAAGGTGCAGCGCTGACCACCTATATTGGTTTAGCGGGCTGCTACTTAGTTCTCATGCCTAACAATCCCCGAGCCGGTGGCATTTCAAGACGCATTGAAGGCGATGATCGTTCTGAACTTCGAGATACCTTGAACCAATTGAACATTCCTGAGGGCATGGGCCTTATTATTCGTACCGCTGGATTAGGCCGTAATATCGAGGAACTCCAATGGGATCTCAGTGTATTGTTAACTCAGTGGAATGCTATTCAAGAGGCTGCTGATTCTCGTCAAGCACCTTTCCTCATTCACCAAGAGAGTGATGTCGTCGCAAGAGCCGTTCGCGACCATTTACGCCCTGATATAGACGAAATCTGGGTGGATGATCCTGAAACCTTTGAACGCGCTAAAAACCATGTTGAAACTGTTCGACCTGATTTTGTGAGTCGCATTAAACTATATCAGGATTCTGTGCCCCTTTTTAATCGTCACAAAATAGAAAGCCAAATTGAATCCGCGTTTGTCCGGAAAGTAGCACTTGAAAATGGCGGCTCTATTGTCATCGATCATACTGAAGCACTCACTGCAATTGATATTAACTCTGCAAGAGCAACCGAGGGCGGCGATATTGAAGAAACCGCTTATAAAACTAACCTCGCTGCTGCCAAAGAAATTGCAAGACAGCTTCGCCTAAGAGACTTAGGCGGCTTGATTGTCATTGATTTTATTGACATGAGCTCCATCAAAAATCAGCGCTCAGTTGAAAATTTCTTAAGGGATGAGCTTAAGCACGACCGTGCCAGAATTCAAATTGGGCGAATATCTCGCTTTGGTTTATTGGAAATGTCTAGACAGCGACTTCGCCCTGCATTAGGCGATGCAACGCTTGTGACCTGTTCTAAATGTGAAGGCCAAGGCACCATTCGAGGCATGCAATCGCTTGCACTTGCTATTTTACGAGTGATTGAAGAAGCCGCTATGAAGGACGCGACGATACAAGTTCGAGCCGAATTGCCCGTTGAAATGGCGACTTACCTCTTTAATGAGAAAAGACCTGCATTGGTTGAAATTGAGAAACGGCATGAGATTCAAGTCGTATTGATCCCAAATTCTCATCTCACCACACCTCATTATGAAATTGAGACGATTAACGAATCAGATACCCAGGCCCAGGCTATTCAATCTTACGAATTAGCCAACCGGCCTAAGCGAAGAGAAATCGAAGAACGAGATCGTCTAGATGAAACCAAAATGGATGAGCCTGCGATCAAAACACTGCCCTCTCAAGCGCCGCCCTCTCGCTCTGCTCGAGACTCTGGTTTAATTAAACGTCTTTGGAGTGCTGTTTTTGGCGCAACCCCAGGATCGGAAACCTCTGTTAGCCGAGAATCTGATAATACGCCTACGACACAAGCACGGAATACCGCTGCTCGCCAGAATAGCGAAGATCAAAATACACAAGGTGACCGTGACCCTAGAAGACAAGGACAACAGACTAGGCGTCCACAGCAAGGTCGTGGCAACCGTAATAACAATAATCGAAACCAACAAAATCCTCGTCGACGTTCTAACCCCAAAGATCGTCAAGAGCAAGGGAATCGACGCCGTGAGCATGGTGAGACCGAACAACGTCAGTCTCATCAACCCATCGAAGCACGTGAAAGACCACAACAAGCACCTCGTCGGGAATCTCATCAGCAACAAAGAAACCAAAGTCCTTCGCCTGAGGCTGCCCCGATTCAAGCTGTTCCCTCAGAACCAAGAGTCATTGAACAATTAGTCAAACAGCCGATTCTTGCTAAACCCGTTGAAAAGTCAATCGAAAAACAACCCAAACCACAGCGAAATTGGACTGCGTTTGAAGCCAAGCATCAAAGCAATTTAAATGCAAACCAAGTAAAACTAGAAGCTCATGATCATCATAGTCAGTTGGCATCTCATTCACCTTTGCATGAGGTAAAAACTACTGCACCTACGCGAGTGGTAGCTTCAGAAGCAATTAGTCCAACTTTTGTTAGCGCTAAAGTGCCACCTTCTGAACGTCAAATGGTATCTTCGCCTGAGCCTCGATCACATATTCCAAGCACACCGTTGAAACAAGTGGTCACCAAATCAACAGCCAGGGAAATACACCGCGAAAATGTCCATGGGGATTCACACCATTGATTTAAAAAGGGGCTTCATGCCCCTTTTTATTTTCAGCATCATTTTACTCGAAGGGTTCGTCACTGTTTCAGTACAAATCCTAACGATTCGACAACTCATTCCCTTTGTCGGTAATAGCGTTGCTGTCACGAGTCTCATCATTGGCATCTTTTTGCTCTTCTTAGCTTATGGGTATAGACAAGGTGGTCGATATAAAGAAGACTTTCTTAAAATTCTCAGCAGGAATTTTTGCATTGCCTTTCCACTCCTAGGATTTGGTCTATCCTATCCTTTCTTAGATCTCTTTTTTCATGGCGCAAGGTATCTCATTGGGGATAATATCTTCTACAGTCTTGGTTTATACCTCATACTGATTACGGCTCCAATGGTCTATATTCTAGGCCAAACCGTGCCGGTTACCATGAATCTGATCAAAACCCTTTCACACCAAGAACATGAACCGCTGGTGGGTGCTATCGGGGGGGAAGTGCTTCATCTTAGCACTCTTGGCTCTTTTCTGGGTGCAGTACTCACCGCTCTGGTGCTAATGAATTTTTTCGGTGTCGCTAGCACTGTGTTTATCAATTGCATTCTACTTTATCTGATAGTCTTGATGATCTCACTTGTTGGTCGTTTTGGAATTATTAGAATCTTTCTATTAGCCATCCTCAGTGTCATTATTTATAAATTTAATGTTTCTTATGAGAATTTAAAGTTCATTAAAACGAATAGTTATGCCAATTATGCTGTTACCGAACACAACGGTTCCGACCAAAAAACTAAGGGTCATGTTTTCGAGGTCAATGCTGCTCATAGTTCTTACCTTGATCAAAATAAAAAAGCCTTTCCTTACATCGAAACAGTCAAGAAAATTTTATTTGATGATTTAAAATTGAGAAATAAAGAAATCCTAGTGGTTGGTTCAGGTGGGTTCTCAATAACAGCTGAAAGAACGCATCAAAATCACTTTACTTACGTTGATATAGATAAAGATATGCCTCATGTTGTTAAGGGGTCTTTCCTTGATGCAATACAAGGCGATTTTATTGCTCAAGAAGCCCGCGCTTTCTTTTTAACCCAGGACAAACGCTATGATGCTATTTTTTCAGATGTATACAACAATATGTATGAAATTCCTGTGCACCTACTGACTCAAGAATATTTTCAACAGATTAAAAAAGCATTGGTACCCGGGGGTTATGCACTATTCAATATTGTTTCTCAAGCCACACTTCAAACAAAATACGCTAAGAGAATCGATAACACCATTCGATCGGTTTTTCCGTACTGCATGGGGATCCCAATGCAGTACACTAATCAAATTACAAATTTGATTTATGCCTGTAAAAATATAGAGACTGTTGATCATACCATCTATACGGACGACAAGAATCAAGCTCAGATTGATCTCGTGCGAAAAGCTCTCCCTCGCTCTTAAGCTTTGCTATAGTTTTAGGAGTGTATCCTAAAAGCCTAAAAGAGTTGACCTATGCTTGAAAATGGCTATTTACGTGAACTTCAACGACTTGAAGAAGAACGAAAATCAAAATTACAACGAAATATTGATCAAAATAAAACAAGCTGGCAAATACTATTAGAGGGCATGAACCAAGCAAAACAAGCTCAGCAACGCACAGCTGAAGTTAAACGAAATAAAAAACAAAAATATGAATCTAATTTATATCAAAACCTTGATCAGATTTTAAATGGCACGCTACAACAAGGTATGCAACATTTGAATCAAATTGCTGAGGACAAACTCCGAAATGCGAGCCCCACATCCACTCAACGGGGTCTTATTGATTCGATGAAAAAACTCGGTGGTATAGAGTTATCTGGTTTTGTCACAAATCTTTTAACAACAGCTCTTTCATTTGCCAAAGATAATATCATTCCAAATTTGATGCCCTTGATTCAAAAAGGAATACAACAAATTGGCTCTATTTTTTCAAAGCGAGTTGATCATGTCATGAGCAACCTGGTCGACTTTTCATTCCAGACTGAAGCCATTAAAAGTGCTGCACAAATCATTTATGATATGACCCCAGGTATTCTTGATCTGCTGCCTGAAGCGTTAAGGGCCTCTCAACCCTCAGAAGCACAATCCAATTTATTATCCGAATTTTGCAGCACGATTCAAAGTCGATTCAAAAATAAAAAGCCACCATTAGAATTTATACAAGGGATTGTTCAAAAGATGGCATTCGCAAAACCCATTGTTCAACAAGCTTTTCAAGAGCACTTACCCCAGTTGCAATCCAAGACGCAGGATCTAGAATCAGAATTTAACTGGCGCGTCAAAGGCTTACTCGGTCTTGGAAAACCACTAGACGTGGCTAAAGACTTGGCGAAAATGATGATGCAAAAAGAAGGCAAAGTCATTGATTTTGATGCTTTATCACACAAATCACCGGTTCGACATACTACCTCTCCAAAATCTGAACATAAACGTACCGAAAAAGAAAAAAAGCTTCGTCAAAATAAAGGACAGAACAGGAGAAATCAGCGGAAGAACTAAAATATGCCCTCTACATATTATTTTATATCTTTTTTTAAATAGAAAGCATTCACCCCAGGGCAAGGCACATTCTCTAGTGTGGCAAAAATTGTATAGCCTCGTTTTTCATAAAAACGTAGTGCATTTAGATTGATGGTATCTAAATAGGCCATATAGCAACCTCGCGATTTGGCCTCTTTTTCTAAAGTATCCATCAACGATGTCGCGCAATCTTGATTCCTAAATGATTCTTTGACAAATAAATCATCAATATATACCACATTATTTATTATAATTTTTCCTAAAACACCCGCAATGACTTCGTTATCTTTTTTCATCACATAGCGAACCACATCAATTGGAGTCGCCCGACCAACAAAACCACGTACGATATTTTTATTAAAATCAAAAAGTTGATCGCTGATTGCATCGAGATCATCCTCGAGTATGTAAAATATTTTGTGTCTGAACGATCAAACTAAAAAACCTGTGGTTTTGCCACAGGTTTTGGATTATAGTCTATGAGTGAATTCAATAGCAAATCGATTCATCGCTTGCCCCCAGTGCCTAATTGACATAGTCCACTTTTTGCCTATGTTGTTCAAAGCTAAGTAAATTTGTTTAAACATGGCTTCGTCAGATGGGAATGAGCGTTTGTTTTTGATGACCTTACGCACAGTCATATTCAAGGACTCGATAGCATTCGTCGTATAAATAACTCGCCGGATATCTTCTGGGTATGCGAAAAATGTCGTGATATGTTCCCAGTGCCGCTGCCACATCTGGCTAATATTTGGGTATTTTTTGTCCCATTTTTCGCCAAATTCAAGCAGAGCTGTTTCAGCCTCGTCTATTGTAGAGGCTTGATATACTTTCTTTAAGTCTGCGCATAAGGGCTTGCGGTCTTTCCAGTTCACAAATTTCGTCGAATTACGAATCATGTGCACAATACAGAGCTGTATTTTTGACCTAGGGTAAACAGCCTCAATGGCCTCAGGGAAGCCCGTAAGACCATCTGTGCAGAATATAAAGACATCTTTCATGCCACGGTTTTGAAGCTCCGTAAGTACCGAGAGCCAGAATTTTGCCCCTTCATTCAGGCTAACCCACATTCCAAGCACTTCCTTAAGGCCATCCTGATTAATACCCAAGGCTAAATATACAGCTTTGTTGATAATGTGCTTGTTTTCTTTCACTTTAACAACCAAAGCATCTAGGAATACAATCGGATACAGTGGGTCAAGGGGCCTGTTTTGCCAGGCTTTTACTTCATCCATAACATTATCCGTCACTTGCGAAATCAGCGTGGGAGATAGCTCAACGCCATACATGTCCTGGATTTCTGCTTGTATATCACGCGTAGATAATCCACGCGCATAAAGGGATAAAATCTTCTGATCTAAGCCAGCAAGTCGACGTTGGTGCTTTTTAACCAGCTGCGGCTCAAATTCACCTGCACGGTCTCGTGGGATTTCTAGCTCAAACTCGCCGTTTTCCCCTTTTACGGTCTTTTGCGATGTACCGTTGCGCTTATTTTGCGGCGAGCTTTCTGCTGTTGCCTCTAAATGATGCGCCATTTCGGCTTTTAAGGCACTTTCAAGCGTGCTTTTGATTAGCTCTTTGATTAATCCATTTTTACCAAAAAATGCTTCCTGAGCATCCTTACTGGTTGCAAGCTCAGCTATTTTCTTTTCGTCTATAATACCTTTGAGGTCTTTATGCATTCTAATGTTTCCTGTGTCTGTAACCATATCTTAAGTATGATTGCTGCGATTCAGATCGCCAGACACAGAATTCTTTACACTACCTCATCCTCAGTTCCTTGCTCAATCTTAAATTTGCTCATCTTATAGATCCTATTTAATTAATTTTATCTTTATAAAAAATGAGTATAATCAAAACAGATTACTCTCCCAATTCTTTTTGCTTGAACATCTTGAAAAGTATTTATATGAAACATTCCAAAAATTAGCGCGCCTTAACAATCCCTAACTCATCAATAGAGGATGTGTAACGAGCAGATAGATTTTCTCTAGCCATCGCCCAATTGGCGCCAACCCCCTCACCTAATATACGCAAAGTGCCCCGACCCATTGATTCATTGATGGTGTCTATTATCTCCATTAGTCGCTCACTTTTGCTTTCAACAGCTGGATCATCAAATAATGAAGGTTGATAAACACTAGATTTGGTGAAATCAGACAAATAAACGCCACATTTCTTAAACGCGAATCCTGGGCGATATATTTTTGAGAGCGCTTCCCAAGCCACTTTAATCAATATTCGTGTATCAGCAGTCGGTTTTCCTAGAGAGACTGAATATCCATTTTGGTACTGTGGAATACTCGTGTTAAATCGGTTTGTCTCTATAAACACATGGACTAAATTCGCCAATGATCCTTGATGACGTAACTTTTCTGCGGCTCTACTGACATAAGTCGCCATAGCTTCTTTCAGCTCTTCCAAAGAAGATATATATCTGCCGAAAGATCTTGAGCATATGATTTGTTTTTTATCAGCAGGAACTTCTTCTAAATCGATACAGGATTCACCATTTAGCTCTGCAATGGTTCGCTCCATCATAACACTAAATTGCTCTCGAAGGCGTTTTTGAGGCGACTCTCGTAAATCATAAACTGTATAAATGCCAAGCTTATTTAAACGCTCACTATACTTTCTCCCCACCCCCCAAACTTCGCTGACAGGGATATTTTGAAGCAACAATCTCACCGTACATTCATTCAAAGCATGTAGATCACAAACCCCATCATAAGCTTCCTTCTTTTTAGCAATATAGTTCGCCAATTTAGACAATGTTTTAGTGCGACCAATGCCTACACATGTAGGCAAGCCTAGAAATGTCTTAATCTTATTCCGTATGATTTGACCATACTGAACTAAATCGTAACTATCAAAGCCTGCTAAATCTAAAAAGCACTCATCAATTGAGTAAATTTCAGAAATTGGGCTAAATTCAGATAACAGACGCATCATGCGGCTGGACATGTCCGCATATAACGTGTAATTCGAAGAAAATGCTACAATATTCTTCTTCTTGGCAAGTTCTTGAATTTTAAACCACGGCTGCCCCATCTTAACGCCTAAATCTTTAACTTCTTGCGATCTAGCGACAACACAACCATCGTTATTGGATAAAACGACTACCGGCTTACCTTCTAATCCTGGTTGAAATACCCGCTCACAAGAAACATAAAAATTATTAGCATCAACCAGTGCAAATGTTTTTGATTTCATAATAAGCATTTATGAATACAAAACTTGACCACACCCCATATCTCAAAAGACTGCTCTGGCTTAATGTCTATATCTTTATAATTCTCATTCGCAGCACGTAAACATGGTTTTCCCTCTTTGATGATAAGTTGCTTTACCGTAAACTCACCGTCAATCACCGCTATAACAATCGATTGGTCTATTTTGGGCAACGATCGATCAACAACCAAAATATCTCCATCAAAAATGCCAACCCCTTCCATGGAATCTCCTTCTACTCTCATGTAAAAGGTTGCTTCTTTATGAGACACAAGATAATCGTTTAAATTAATGCTGGATTCAATATAATCATCAGCGGGCGACGGAAAACCTGCGGGCACGGGTCTTGCCAATAACGGCTTATCACCCTTTGGTAACACAGCATTAATATTATTTAAATGTGTCACGGACATAAGGCACTCTAGTATTTTCTAACAATTCCAATCAGGACCCCGTAAATTTCAAGTTTAGTATGGGGTTTAATCAATGAATAAGCTTTGTTTCTCGGTCTCAGTACGTAATTCTCGCCCTCTAAAGCGAGTTCTTTGAGGGTAAGCTCATTGTCAACAAAGGCTGCCACTATCTCACCTGGTTTTGCCGTATTTCTTCTCTCAATAGCCGCCAAATCACCATCAAATATCCCAGCATCCATCATTGAATCGCCCTTAACTCTCAAAAACTCAGTTAATGAGGGCTTACTGACGACATATTCATCAACTTGGAATACATCAGTGGGAAGATCGGGCACATCGACTGGCTGCCCCGCCGGTATACTTGCAGGTATTAACAGTCTCTCAAAGAATCTCGGGCCTGGTATCCAAACTTTGTCTGGGGTGCGATCCAAGAACCGCTCCTGTCTGAGACGCCTCAAAATATTTCCCACCCCTGTCGCTGAGTTGATATTGAGGACAGCGCAGAGTCGCTTATAGGATGGGAAGCTCTTCCATTCAGCATAATAATCACGCAGGCGATTGAGATGCTTTATATAGTATGATATCTCACTCATTTATTATAGTGTACAAATGTAAACTTAGTTTGATCCTAGTGGATGATCATGCATTCGTCAATTAGAACAGAATGTCTCACTGGAGCATATTGTGTTTCTAATACCTCATTCCTGTTAAGATCAGGATAGCTAAGGACAAGGCGAATGATATTTTAAGTTATAATGAAAATCGACCAACGGTATGAATGTAACTAGCAATTTTTTCAGAACGGTAAGTTTCTCTATCAAAGACTCTAACCTTAGTATACCCTTCACAGCTGAATTTTCGGGGTTGTTGCCTTCGCGATTCTCATCGCAGTCATGTACTTTGTGTACACTCCTGCGTCTCGAACGCTCGGCGCCTACCCGAAAAATCATCTGTTGTGGGTATAGCAGTGGGTTGTAGCATGGATTTTTGCTTAATCAATTCAAACAATATCAGTGAGTAAGCCTGACCATTTTCCGAAATAGTTTCAAAAATATCTCGATCTGAATCCAGTAAATCCTGAGACAACATCATTGGCCTCTTTGCCAATATATTGTCATTTAAAGATATCAAAGCTTAAAGGAGAGTTTCAACTCGTAATTTAAGCAGTTTTTTCAGAAAAGAATCGACATTCATTAAAACAGAGGAATATCTTCCTCTAGCGGAATCTTGCGAGCTTCCTCTTCTAACATGACCGGAATGTCTTCTTTTATCGGGAATGCCAGCCTATCAAACTTACAAACCAATTCCTTCTCAGCTTTCCTATAAATCAATCCCCCTTTACAAATCGGAC
This sequence comes from Gammaproteobacteria bacterium, assembly GCA_046348545.1. GTDB lineage: Bacteria > Pseudomonadota > Gammaproteobacteria > Berkiellales > Berkiellaceae > JAXMEB01. The sequence goes on along the minus strand of JAXMEB010000002.1, from coordinate 576,647 downwards.
AGGCGAGGATATCAAGTAATTTTTTATCCATGTCTTAACTTCCTTAAAATCGCTTGAATTAAATTAGGGTCGACTTCTGCATTCACTGGCAAATACCAAGCATTCGGAATGGATAGCTGCATGCATTTTACAGCATCCTTCTCAGTCATGATAATCGGCGCCATGGTTTTAAAGTCAAAATCGGAGGCTTGAAATAGATGATGATCCGGAAAAGGATGGGGTATCACATTTAATCCGTGAGCGCTTAAGTTCTTAAAAAAACGTTCTGGATGACCAATCCCTGCAACGGCATGCACTGTCATTGATTTTAGATCGCGAAGCGACTGCGTCAAATGCGGATTATTCAAAGCACATAACGTTTCACCTACCAACTTCATACTCAGCTCATTACCTTGCGGAATTCCTTGGCAAACAGCAAAATCTACTGATTTTAATCTGGAAATGGGCTCACGAAGCGGTCCTGCAGGTAGCAGTTCTCCATTTCCAAATCGCCTATCGCCATCAATTACCGCGACTTCAATATCTCGCTGCATACTATAATGCTGTAAACCATCATCCGATAAAATAACATTGACCGAAGGCATTATAGTTAACAAAGCTTCTATTGCCTTGACTCGGTCTTTGCAAATCATCACCGGTGCCTTAATCCGACGATAAATCATGTAAGGTTCATCACCCACGTCTTCAGGTCCATGGTGTTCTTTTAATAAAATAGGAAAATCACTTGAAAGTTGGCTCAAATACCCTCGACTGACAATGCCAGGTTGAAAGCCTTCTCCTTTCAAAGCCTCATATAACTTCATAATCAAAGGCGTCTTACCAGTCCCACCCACGGTGATATTACCAATTACAATAACCGGCACTTGTATTTTCAGGGCTCGTTTCGTCAAAAAGTTTTTTCTGAAAGAAATCACTTTTTCATACAAACGTGATAAGGGTCTTAAAAAAATGGTTAATGGGCTAGTTTGATACCAACTTTGAACAATCTTTTCTTTTAAGGTAGCCATATGTGTTAAGAAGCCTTTCTTTCCGCAGGATGATATTGCATCACACGTAATTCAGAATAAATCCCTTTTCTCGCAATCAATTCATCATGTGTACCCATCTCAATCACACGACCTGAATCAATCACCAAAATACGATCTGCATTTTCAATCGTGGATAAACGATGCGCAATAACCAAGGTTGTACAATGCGCCATAAGCGCTTCAAGTGCGTTCTGAATCTTACGCTCTGATTCCGTATCCAATGCACTGGTCGCTTCATCGAGAATCAGGATGGGCGCTTGCTTTAAAATGGCTCGTGCAATTGCAATACGTTGCCTCTGACCACCCGATAAACGTACGCCATTCTCTCCAATCAAGGTATCCAATCCCTCTGATAATTGTGAAATAAATTCCCAAGCATGTGCCTTTTTGGCAGCTTCAATTACTTTATCAAGATCAAATTCGTCTTGACCATAAGCGATATTATGCGCAATCGTATCATTAAAAAGTGTGACATGCTGCGATACCAAAGCAAAATGCTTTCTTAGATCTTTCAAGGGAATATCGTAGATATTAACCCCATCCAGTGTAATCAAGCCATCTGAATCATAAAATCTGGGGATTAAATTCACTAATGTTGACTTGCCCCCCCCTGAACGACCGACGATCGCAATTGTTTCGCCAGGCTCGACCTTAAAAGACACATTAGACAACGTGAGTCCCTTTTCAGCATCATATGAAAATGAGACATCTTTGAATTCAATCTTGCCTTTTGCATGCTCTAATCGATGTGAACCTGTATCTTTCTCAGCGGGAATATCCAATAACGCAAATACACTGGCTGCATTTGCAATTCCTTTCTGGATATTACCATTGACTTTGGTAAGTTGCTTTAATGGTTTTAACAACATAAACATAGCACCAATCAAGGTGGCAAATCCGCCGGGTGTGATCCCAATTTGGCCCGCTTCTGGCGGCAACGTCGCTAAATAGATCATACCTGCTAAAGCAAACGAGCCAATCAACTGAATCGCGGGCACGCTTAATGCCGACGTGACTATCAGCTTCATTTCTTGTTGTAAATTAGAGCGGGTCGCTTTTTGAAATTGCGCAACTTCATATTGCTGACCACCAAAGGCTTTAATCACTTTATGTCCTTCCAAAGCCTCTTCTGCAACATGCGCAACACCACCAACTGACTCTTGAACACGATTACTGACAAACCGTAATCGTTTGCTCACAAAATGCATCACTGCTGCCATCACAGGAACCACAACGAAAAAAAGCAACGTCAATCGCCAACTCACCGTGAGCATCACAATCACTAATCCTACCGCTGTACACGTTTCACGCACGAGTACAGTCAGTGCATCTGTGCTGGCATCAGCAACTTGCTCAACATTGTAAGTAATTTTAGATAAGAGCTCGCCAGAAGTATTATTATCGTAAAAGGAAGCGGGTAAAGATAACATGTGCCGAAACAAATCCTGCCTTAATGTCATCACAACTCGCCGACCAACCCATCCCATAAAATAAGTAGACAGAAAAGACGCAATCCCTCTGATCACAACTATTCCAATCACAAGATAGGGGATCCAAGAGATAAAAACCATGTCATGATCAACAAAGCCTTTATTCATTAAAGGCTCAAGCAGCTTCATAAAGCTAGCATCAACAATACCATACAAGATATTACCTAAAATACCCGCTGCAAATGCCCATTTAAATGGCTTCACATAGCTCAGTAAGCGCTTATAAACATGAAGGGTCGAGTCTGAATAAATCATCTAGGTGGACTCAGCTACAATTTTCAATTTATGAATTCCCAGTTGGTTTGCGACATCCATGACCGACACGATAGATTGATGAGGGGCCCTTTTATCACCAACAATCGCCGCCTGAATATCCGCTGAAGGAGACTGCTGAATATGAGCCTGAATCGCATTTTTCAATGCGCTTACGTCTTGTCCAAAAGAGATTTTTTGAAAATGATAAGCACCTTGACTATCGACCCCAATCTCAAGCGAAGTGACCATCGCATTTTGACTCGAAGTCGAATTGGGTAACTCAATGCTAAGTTGGTTATATTTCTTAAATGTAGTGGACAACATAAAAAATATTAATAACAAAAATACCACATCAATCAGGGACGTCATGTCGATCCGAACATCTTGTGACGGTCGTTGGCGAAATTTCATGTTAGTTTACCATATTTAATCTATCTTTTTGAGTCCATCTACTAAACGTAACGCTTCTCGTTCCAATTTATATGTTAGCTCATCAACTCTTCTTTGGAAATATCGATGAAACATCAAACTAGGAATCGCTACACTTAGCCCAAATGCGGTTGTGATTAAGGCTTTTGCAATACCCGCTGCTAATAAGTCTGGTTGATTCAAGCCTTCTAAATGAAATGCACTAAACATTTGAATCATCCCGACAACGGTCCCCAATAATCCCAGCAAAGGCCCTGCTGCTGCAATAGTGCCTAAAACATTCAAATATTTTTCAAGTTCCATGATGACATGTCGGCCTTGCGCTTCCATGCGACTTTTCATTGCCTCACCGCCTTCATCCAAGCACTCCAAGCCCACGGATAGAATTTGACCTAATGGACCCATACTCATGAGTTGCTGTAAATGTTTTACGGTCAGTTGTTGCTGATTCACCCAATGCAGTACCTTGGGCGCCAAATCAATGGGTACAATCTTTCCTTCACGTAGTCGCCAAAATTTCTCCAAAATGATTGCAAATGCCAATATTGAGCATCCCAGAATTGGCAGCATGAGCAATCCACCTGCTTTCAGCATTTCGAGCATAAATCAAATCCTCTTCAGTGACGATTAATCCCAAATTTTTCGTTGTTGTTCACGCCATAATACCGGTTCACCAAGTGGTTGGTTAGCTGCTAACTTAAACCAAATCGCCCCTGTTTGTGAGGTTAATAAGACAGTACTGCCGATTGCTTCATATCGCTTCACAACGACCTCTTTAGGTAGGCCATACTGATTCGCCACACCAACAGGAATTAAAGCATATTGCGGAGAGAGTGCTTTTACAAACTGAGGTGTGGATGATGACAAACTCCCATGATGAGGCACTACAACGATATTAGATTGTAACTTATCATGGGGATATTTAAGCAACTTAGCTTCAGCATGCTTCTCAATGTCTCCGCTGATTAAAATGGATTGTTCAGCAACTGTCACCTTGAGCACACAAGAACGTTCATTTTTTTTACCTTGAAAATCAGAATCAGGATGCAGCATTTCAAATTGAACATGATTCCAATACCACTGCTCGCCAGCTAAACAAGATTTAGTCTCCCAAGGACCTTTAAATCGATTAGGCTCGCTACTCGATAAGGTATCAATAGACATACGTTTTGAGATGGATTCAAACCCACCAATGTGATCACTATCTGCGTGACTTAAGACAACGTGATCAATCGTTTTAATCCGTTTCTCTCGAAAAAAAGGCCACAAGATCCGCTCACCAGCATCACTGGGACCATATTTAGGGCCCGCATCAAATAGCAAGACATGATCACGCGTTTGAACCACACTGGCTAGTCCTTGCCCTATATCGAGCAAGTAAAACCAAGCTTCTCCATCTTTTGGACGAGGGGCTTGATTGAATAAAATCGGTAAAAAACCCAGCCAACCTAACCAACGCCAGGGTATTCCTTTCGGGAGCAATAATAAAGCGCACCCAATTGAAATTAATATAAATTGGAACGGCGTGATCGAAAATTCATAGTATAGCGGCCATGCTGCCATTTTTTCGAGCAAAAACCAGGCCAGCGCAAAGATGCGGTCGGCTAAATAAAAGCAAACGCTCCCGAGCGTTGAACTGCAAAGACTAAAGGCCACGCCGAGCAGAGCAAGCGGCACAACCCCCCAACCGACCATAGGAATTGCAAAAAAGTTGGTTAAAGGCGATAGCAAACTTACTTGAGAGAAAAATAATAAAGTTAGGGGTAACATTGCAATTAGCAATGCATATTGTAATTTTACAGATGCAAAGCGTGTAGGATTTTGCGACAACGCTAATAGGAAAAAAACGGCGATCACCGACAACCAAAATCCTTCAGAATAAAGTGCTAGTACATCCCAAATCGCTATCGTCATAATCGCAAGACACAGTACTTGCGCGAAACTTAAGGCTCGTTTTAAACCAGTGCTCACAACAACCACGGCTATCATCACGAGCGCGCGCTGAGTTGGCACAGCGAAACCGGCTAGCAAGCTATAAAATACAGCCGATACTAGTCCAATGGCACCCCCAATTTGCACTGCCGGCACATGGCATGTCGCGCGGTAACTCATTCGCCAGATCCGCTGCCCTAACCACCAAAAGAGAGTCGCGATAAGTCCAATATGTAGACCTGATATTGCCATCAAATGACTGGTGCCTGTTTTTTGAAAAATCTCCCAGTCTGTTTTAGTAAATTTTTGACGTACGCCTAATGTAAGCGCTTCTAGAATTTTCCCGTAGGGTAGAGATTCAATAGCAGGCGCCATCTTAGCGAGGCAATATTGCCGCACTCTATCGATGATTGCGCCACGATTTTCATCGGGTAATACCGAAATCAGTTTCTTGACTGAGCCTAGCGCTCTTATTTTTGCTAAAAAATAGGCTTTACTTTGGTTTCTTGACCCTGGATTAGCTAAAATAGGGAGAGGCTTCAATTTTGCGAGCAGAACAAGTGATTGACCTGGCTCAACAAGTTGTTTGGCTTGATTCCAATGCAATCGCACCATAGCGTTATGCTTCGCGCAACTTCCAGCTTCATCACAGATAGAATCGATTAGAAAATCGAACTGCAAAGATTGAACAAACTGTTGAGGTAGATGAGTTACTCGACCAGTTATGGTAGCTAACTTACCAATATATTTAGTCGGTAGCGACCAAGATAATACTGCGTTAGCATGTATTTGCGCCCAACCATATCCTATCAGGAGCGCAAACAAATAAATCAGGAGCCAACGACAGGACTTGAAGCGAGGTAGGCAAAGAATTAGAGTCATGAAACTTATGATGACGAGCATAAGATCAATTAAACTAGGAAAGTGAGTCGATTCAGCGTAACATCCGATACCTGATAATAGCCCTAAGGTAAACGCATACAGTCCAAACATTGATAAGCTTATACAACAGCAAATGGCAAAAAAACTTATAAAAAAATATTTACCGGATACCCAAAAAATTCGAGATCATCGTCATTTGAAAGTGTTTGGATCAATTATTCATAATCCGAATTTGTGGCATCTGAATCGATATTCAGTTTCAACTGCTTTTTCAGTTGGCATTTTTACGGCTTTCCTTCCAATCCCAATGCAAATGCTTGTTTCAGCAGCATTTGCTATTATTTTTCACGCTAATTTGCCAATTTCAGTTGCATTGGTTTGGCTGACTAACCCCTTTACCATGCCACCTTTATTTTATTTTTGCTTTAAGGTAGGTGCCTTTGTTCTTGATGTACCCCCGACTGGCTTTCAGTTCGAACCAACTGTCGAATGGCTTACCACGGGTTTTTTGCATATTTGGAAACCCTTTCTATTAGGGTGCGTCTTAACTGGATTGACATTAGGCTTGATTTGTAATGTTTCAATCCGGGTCATCTGGCGCTTATCTGTTACTAGAAGCTGGGTGCGACGTCGTAGAAGGCGTCACAAGACTTAACATCCCTTTGTCTAGCTTAACGATTCGGTCCATCCGCTGAGCCAGTTGCATATCGTGTGTCACAACAATAAAACTGGTTCCAACCTCGCGCATTAAATCTTGCATTAACTGGTAGATGTGTTCGGCGTTTTCATAATCCAAATTACCAGTCGGTTCATCCGCTAAAATGCACTTAGGTTGAGTCACAAATGCGCGAGCGATCGCAACTCGTTGGCGCTCACCACCTGACAACGTTGCTGGTTTATGGCTCACTCGATGCGCTAGTCCAACTCGTCCCAAAGCTTCTAAAGCCGCTTTCTCTGCCCGCCTAGGGGATAGACCTCTTATCAGTAGAGGCATAGCAACATTTTCCATCGCTGTGAATTCTGGCAATAGATGATGAAATTGGAAAATAAGACCTAGTACACGATTTCGCAGATAACCTCGTTTTCGATCGGAGAGGCTTTCAAAGGCATGATTTTCGCAGCGGACCGTGCCGGCGGTAGGCATTTCAAGCCCACCGAGTAAATTAATCAATGTTGTTTTTCCAGAACCTGAACGGCCTACAATGGCAACCGATTCACTGGGGTAAATACTAAAATCAATCCCATCTAAGACTGTGATAAAACCATTGGCGTCCTGATAGACCTTCTTGAGGCCATGACAAGATAAGATGGCTTCAGCTATTTTAGTTGTCATGTCTTAAGGCCTCCGCAGGAACAACGTTAGCCGCTCGTCTCGCTGGCCAAATGGTTGCAATCAAACTTAAAGCGAGTGAACACAATCCGATAATCACGACATCGTTCCATTTTAAATCTGACGGCAAAAAGCTAATAAAATAAACGTCTGATGATAAAAATTGAACACTAAATATCCGCTCAATCAAGGAGACCAATTCCGTCACATTGAGAGATAAAACGACACCTAACACCACTCCGATAATGGTTCCAATGGTGCCAATCATTGCGCCTTGACAGATAAAGATATTCATCACTTTCCGAGTTGAGGCCCCTAATGTGCGAAGAACTGCAATATCAGCACGTTTATCAGTAACCACCATAATGAGCGTTGAAACCAGGTTAAAAACTGCAATCGCCAAAATCATCATCAAGGTAAAAAACATCATGGTTTTTTCCATTTTGACCGCACTGAAATAGACACCATTCAAGGTTGTCCAGTCCATCACGGCAAATCCAGGCGGCAATATGCCTTTGAAATCTCGCGCCAAACGAGGCGCACTAAAGGGATCAACCAACCGAGCTTGTACGCCTGTCACGCCACCTTGCATCTTGAACAACTTAGAAGCATCATCCAAATGCATAAAGCCATACCCATGATCATAGACATAGCCTATTTCAAAAATACCGACCACTTCGAGGCGTTTCATTCTAGGCATGGCACCCGCCATAGAGACCATCACTTCTGGCACGATGAGAGTCACCTTATCACCGACGCCGACCTGTAAAAAACGAGCCAACTGAATACCTAAGATAATGCCAAACCGGCCGGGCTGCAGGTTATCAAGACTCCCCTCAACCAACGTTTCTTTAAGCGGAAAAACACCCTCAATTTCTTGAGGTAAAACGCCTTTAATCGCAGCGCCTCGCACTTGATTACTTTCAATAAACATGCCCTGCCCATCGACATATGGACCTGCAGCGACGACTTCTTGATGCTCACGTAAGGTATCTGCCAGTTCACGCCAATTTTGAACAGGCTCACCCCAATGACTGACGGTTAAATGAGGGGTCAAGCTTAATATTCGTGCACGAACCTCTTTGGTAAAACCATTCATTACGGATAGGACCGTGATCAAGACCATGACGCCCAAAGCAATCCCTATCATCGAGATAAGCGATAAAAAAGTAATAAAGTGATCTTTACGCTTTAAATTGGCATATCGAGCACCAACAAAGAGTGAAAAGGGTCGAAACATGGCTTCTTTTAACCTTTAAAAATGACTGTGCCATCTTACCGCCGCAATCAGGGACTAGCAAATGAGTAATCCAATTACCTAATTTTCTTAAAACTTGATCGAACCTAGCCCAAAGACTAAGATGCAACTCTCATAAGAATATATAAACGCCCAGATCACACATGGCCTGTCCTTCAATTCTGTATCCACAGCTCAACCGAGAAACCTCGACACTAAAAGCCGGGTTTGATTATCAAGATCTCCATTTCTCGCAAGATAGCTTCCATTTATTTGCTGGCCTCTGCGCTGTAGATGATAAAGACAACGTCAAACAGACCTTTCAAAGACTCCATGAATGCGGACAAGTCTGTGCTCGAATGGGCGCTTATAAGCCACGAACCAACCCTTACTCCTTTCAAGGCTTGGGTGAAAAGTGCCTCTCTTATGTCTTTGAGCTGGCAGGCCAATATGGGATCCGAGTGATTGCGATGGAAGTCACTCATGAAGCTCATATCGAAGCCATTCACAAACATCTTGAACAATTAGGTCATCCAACTGGTATCATGCTCCAAGTGGGTACCCGTAATGCCCAGAATTTCGAACTCCTCAAAGCACTTGGTCAACAAACTGAATATCCTATTCTCTATAAGAGAGGATATGCCAATACCTTAGAAGAGTCCTTTCAAGCAATGGAATATATTGCAAAAAGTGGTAACCCAAAGATTGTGTTTTGCCTAAGGGGTGTGGCGACTCGTCTTAGTGCCCCTCATCGTAACCTAGTTGATTTCGCGCAGATCCCGACAATTAAGAGACTAACCTCCCTCAGCGTCTGCGTCGATCCATCTCATGCTGTTGGACGCAATGATCGGGCGCCAGACCATATCCAAGACATTTATCATGCCACCGCTCAAGGCCTCATTGCTGGTGCAAATATGGTTTTGGTTGATTTTCATCCTTTTCCGCAGAACGCCAAAGTTGATAGTCAACAAGCCATACCTTTATCAGATTTAGAATGGTTTATTTACGATTTACAAATCACCCGAGAAGCCTATTTGAAACGCCAGAAAGCCGCTGTGGCCAGAACCGATGTCTATGAATTTGCATAATCCAGAAAAACCACCTTTACCCTCAAAGCCTGGCGATCAGATTGCTTGGGGCAATCTAACCAGCGCGGGTTTAAGCTATTGTATCAAACACCTGCTAGAAGAAACGGATCGATTTATTGTCGTCGTCACTGCAGATCCTCAGTCGGGCTTTCAACTTGAAAGAGAACTAAAAGTCTTTCTAAATAATTCAGCATTGATTGCACATTTTCCAGATTGGGAAACACTACCCTATGATCACTTCTCGCCACATCAAGATATTATCTCTGAGCGGCTAGCGACCCTTGCTAAATTACCCAATACCAAGCAAGGTATTTTAATTGCGCCGATTACCACATTATGTCAAAGAACGGTACCCAGTCATTTTATCCATGGACATCGATTTGATCTGAAGATTGGCGACAAAATTGATATCCCTGATTTGCGAGCAAGACTTATTCAAAGCGGTTATCGAGCGGTATCGCAAGTGATTAGCCATGGTGAATTTGCAATTCGTGGGGCTTTAATTGATTTATTCCCCATGGGCGTCGATCAGCCTATTCGAGTTGATCTCTTTGACGATGAGATTGAAACGCTGAGATATTTCGATCCAGAGACACAGCGCAGTCTTGAACAAGTTAATCACCTCTTGCTACTACCTGCACATGAATTTCCGTTAGACGAAATGGGTATCAAGCTGTTTCGAAGCCAATGGCGAGAACGTTTTTCTGGCGATCCCCTTCGATGTCCGCTTTACGAACAAGTGAGTCAAGGTGCTTCCCCACCTGGCATCGAATATTATTTACCTTTATTTTACGAGTCACTGAATACACTGTTTGATTTCTTACCCCAAAACAGCCTCATTATCAGACAATCGACTGTGGAATCAGGTCTACAGCGATTTTGGCAAGAAGCATCAGAGCGATATGAACAACGAAGACATGACGTTACCAGGCCAATACTCGACCCCAGTTTACTTTATCTAAAAGAAAATGAACTATTTGGGTTGTTAAAAGCGTACCCACAAATTAAGGCTACTGAGCAGTCTCTACCTGAAAAATCCGGTCATTATAATTTAAACTTTAACAGCATGCCTGATCTGTCATTGGATGTCCGAAAAAAAGAACCGCTTGAACGACTCCAATTATTCATAGAATCGCATCCAGGACAAATCTTGTTTTGTGCTGAATCCCCTGGTCGTAAAGAAAACCTACTTGAACTTTTAAGCAGAATTCACATTCACCCCCTCTCTTGTCATTCTATTTCTGATTTTCTCACAAAGACCGATCGATTTCTGATCACGGTGGCCCCCATCAATCATGGGATACTATTGCCTCATACCCAAAAAGCGATCATTGCTGAAGGTCAGCTTTATGGGCAACAAGTGATGCAGCGACGTCGTCGCCAAGCGACTGACAACAGCGCTGAACTGACTATTCGTAATTTGGCGGAATTAACGATCGGTTCGCCTGTCGTACATTTTGAGCATGGTGTGGGTCGCTATCAGGGATTAACTGTTATTGAGCTGGGTGACAATAAAAGTGAATATTTGACCCTTGTGTACGCAGGTCAGGATAAGCTTTATGTTCCGGTTTCATCACTTCACCTGATTAGTCACTATGCGGGAAACCAACCCGAACATGCACCTTTAAATAAATTAGGCACCGACCAGTGGGAAAAGGCGAAAGAAAAGGCAAAATCAAAGGCATTTGATGTAGCTGCTGAGTTGCTTAACATTTACTCCCAAAGAGAGGCCAAAAAAGGCTTTGCCTTCCCTAAACCCGATGAAAACTATTTTAAATTTGCTAATAGCTTTCCTTTTGAAGAAACCCCGGATCAAACCAATGCGATAGCCGATGTCTTGAAAGACATGCAAAGCGAAAAGCCCATGGATCGTTTAATCTGTGGTGATGTAGGCTTTGGCAAAACAGAAGTTGCCTTAAGGGCCGCGTTTATCTCCGTCATGTCTAATAAGCAGGTTGCTGTTCTTGTTCCCACAACTCTTTTGGCACAACAGCATTATGAAACGTTTAAGGATCGCTTTGCAGATTGGGCCATTCGAATAGAAGTAATCTCACGTTTTCAAACAAAAAAAGAATCTGAAAAAGCCATTGAAGCCCTCAAAGCGGGGAAAATTGATATCATTATCGGAACCCATAAACTGATTCAACCCGATATCATTTTTAAAGATCTAGGACTCCTGATTATTGATGAAGAACATCGTTTTGGCGTCAAACAAAAAGAAAAATTAAAAGCTTTCAGAGCCAATGTTGATATCCTCACCCTAACCGCAACACCAATCCCCAGAACCTTGAACATGGCGCTTTCGAGCATCCGCGATTTATCAATTATAGCCACGCCGCCTGCAAAGCGACTTTCAATCAGGACGTTTGTACACGAATACGATTTTTCAATCGTTCAAGAAGCAATATTGAGAGAAATCATGCGGGGTGGTCAGGTATATTATTTACATAATCAAGTTGACACTATTGATCGAGTCGCACTTGAAATTCAAGATAAAATCCCTCAAGCACGCGTATGTGTTGCACATGGTCAAATGCATGAGCGTGATCTTGAAAGAATTATGAGCGATTTTTATCATCAAAAATCAAACGTTCTTGTTTGTACCACTATTATTGAAACCGGGATCGATATCCCCTCTGCGAACACGATTATCATTGAGCGTGCTGATAAATTTGGATTGGCTCAACTGCATCAATTACGGGGTCGTGTAGGACGCTCCCACCATCAAGCTTATGCGCACTGCTTAACCGCCCCTCAAAAATTGTTAACTGGCGATGCTGTCAAGCGTCTTGAAGCGCTCAGCTCGTTAGAAGATCTTGGCAGTGGCTTTGTGCTGGCAACCCATGATTTGGAAATCCGGGGCGCTGGTGAACTATTAGGCGCTGATCAAAGTGGGCATATGGAAGTCATCGGTTTTTCACTTTATATGGAATTGCTCGAAAAAGCAGTTCAGACCTTAAAGCAAGGTAAAACGATGACCGATATGAAAGAGCTCACAACTGGTGCTGAAATCGACCTTCAACTTTCAGCGTTTATTCCTGAACAGTATTTACCAGATGTTCATACAAGGCTTATTCTATATAAACGAATAGCGAGTGCCAAACATAGCAAACAGCTAGATGATCTAAAAGTTGAGATGATTGACCGATTTGGTTTACTCCCACTTGAGGTTAAAAATCTGTTTCAGATTACGAATCTTAAGCTTAAAGCCGAACCTATCGGTATCCGGAAGATCGAGGCCAATGCCAGTACGGGGCGAATCGTATTTGTCGATAAACCAAATTTAGATCCTGCCAAGGTGATTACTTTAATTAAAAATAATCCTAAACATTATCAGATAGCTGGTTCAGATAAATTACGATTCACCTTCAACATGGAAAAGCCTGAAACACGATTGCAAGTAGTCGATCAGATTTTGCAGACTTTTAAGTAATTCTAAAGACTGATCTTTTCACAGGCGAAATGAAAATCTCTGGGTACTCAATTTATCATGCGAAATCTGTTTTGGCCCAATTGCTGCCAATTGATTACAACAAAACAATAAATAACTAGCGAGGTGACTATCAGCAGCGCCTTGTTTGGCAACCAAATTATCAAGATTTTCCGATAAGTCATACAGATTATTAGAATTCTTGAGCTGACTAATTTCAGCATCACAATGTTCTCTCGTGTATGCATGCCACCATTTTGAATTATATTTATCAAAAAGAGTCTTAATGCATTCTAATATAGCATTTTCATCTGCTAAATTTTCATATGACGCAAAATGATCGATGCATTCTTGTAACGCATTTTCATTGATAATATTAGAATGGTCCAAGAGACTTAGCGGAAGATCCAATGAACCGATGGCCAATTTTTCTCCAATCTTAGGAACCGAGACTGATTTGTTGAATAACTCACATAATTCTTTAGGTGTCAGCGGTCTAATCTTATTATCAGCATCAATTACATTAATGCTAGCAAGAAGTTTAAGGATTTCAGTTAAAATGTTGTATTCATATGGCTTGAGTGTTGACAAATATATTTTCCGCCCTGAAAAAGTATCGAAATCAACACTATTTTCACGAATTTTGTAACTTCTAACTGAGAGCAAGGCATTTAAAACTCTAGATATGCTCAAGTCAGTATCATCATGATGGAGATTACCTAGCTTAAATGTTTTGTTATGCATATATATCGTTTTAACGATCTCATTTAAATCGTCATAACGCACAGGGTCGTTAGGCTCCATTGAGAGTCGGGCTATATTTATTTTCAACAAGCGTGTATGGATTAATAAGCCATCTGCAGAAGACTGATGCGTTGATTCCATATCAATGCGATTTTCATCTGGACCACCAGGTTGGAACAAGTAAGAGATAAAGAATTTTTCTCCCATTAAGGAAACTTCTTCTTCACTTAAAAGTGCAGTATCCCCTGCAAAGAAAATATCTCTTTCATTAAGTGCATTGGATTGAATGATGTAGCTTAAAAAAGCCGATGCATGTGCGTCATGAACAAAACGTCCTGACCAGTGCCTAGCGACATTTGCATTAATTGTGGCTACTCGAAATCCATCGGAATCACAGAGTTCAACACCCTGTCCAGGTAGTAATGCACGAACATTTTTAAACCCCATTTTAGACACTAGGCCTTCAGCACCCTCAGGTACAATTAGCAGTGGCTGAAGAGGCAATAATTTTTCGAGCGTTCTTTCATCTAAGTGATCTCGATGATCATGCGTAATCAAAACTATGTCAACGCCTGGCAACTCTTCAACACGACACCCTACCTCAGTTCTCCTTGGATATAAAAATTTGTTCAAAGAACCTTCAACGGGGTCAGTTAATAACCGAATATGTTTTATCCTATGTTTAGTATCATATACGGGAATGTTCATGTAGCAAGTAGCGTGTCCAACCCAATAGCTTGTGAATTCTCCCATCGAGCCCTCATTCAAGGGAATATCACCTCGATAACAGTCTTCATTATTCTGATTCTTTCTGAAGAAGTTAGCTCGTGCATCCCAAAAAGTCCCCTTGAGTCTTTCAACTATAGTACTGAAAAATATTCGACTGGCCTCCTTTGAATGATTCACTTTATCTTCTGGGTGTCGATATTGTGCTGTTACATATAATCTAAAAGTACCCAACAAAGGAATTTTCAAAAAAACTGGTAGGTTGAAGTACTCACAAAATCTACGCCAAACAGAATTAGAAGATTGGCGATGTATGAGTTTTTCTTTTATTTGAGAGCCCAACCATTGAGATGGCGCTCCAAATTTCAACCCTGAAATATAAGATTGGTGTTGAGAGGTCATTTTCCTCCCAGCTTCTGTTTTTAAAAAATTTAGAATTTTACTATTTAATAAAACCCCATACGCTCTCAGGTCTTCTGATAATTTGCAACCCCTTACAAGCTCCCAAGCATGATCTATTATTTCTTGTGAGGGCATATCTGGAAAAATAATCTTAGTATCATACTGATATCTATGCCATAAACGATGTAGCTTGAACTTTAAGTTTCTATAAAAGCTGCTGTATATGCAGCTGTCAAAATATTCGTTAAATAGATTAATGTTAGCTAATAGTCTAGAAGCGCTGTCATCATGGTCGATCTTATTTTTTCTGGCAGGCGGATAATCACTCTTAGTAATTTTTCTTCTTCTTTTACCAATCATTTTGAACCCCAAAAGCTGTTAATATCTATCATTCGGCGCATTCTAGCATCATATTTTTTAATGGATATCGATAATCCTACAAGTGGTCAATTCCTAGCTGCTAATGGAAACCAAGAGCCGTCATAAATAGTTGCCATTCGTTGCCTAATTGATCATGAATGATTGGATTAGCATATTGATAGTATTCATTATTAGATGCATTAACTGTATCTGAAAAAATATCCCTTGAGTTGAGCAGCGTACCCAATTCAGGCCACGCTTTTTCAGACAGTTCTTTACCCGTGGTCCTATGGTCAGACCAATAATAATCTCTCTTAACACCATAAAATGGAACAAAACTATGCTCTAATTCAATACCTTTTGTTTCCATCAATTCTAAAACTGTGTCTAAATCATGATCGATAATCGATTTTTCAAAAAGCATAAAATTAGAAATTGCTTGGAAATTTTCATGACGATTATGCAGATCGGCTATCAATTTCTGCTCATACTTTTCAATATTCTGGTCCAAATTTCCTTTCGAATCAAAGCCATAATACTCATTAAAATCTTTCAGCTGCAATACTGCCATAGCGGATTTGGCTTCTTCCAACTTTTCATGGATAATATTCGAAAACACATTAAAAGGCGTCTCTGCAATTTTCGATATTGAATTATATACTGAATGGAATCCAAGAGTTTCAATATTCTCAATATCATAATTCCCGCTTAATTCAAATCGAAATTGATCTAGAGTTAAAGCAGTAGTCTGCCAAGTGAAATCCATCGAGAATCCATGATCGACTTTCGCAAAATGATACCCGCTCTCAGAATCAACAATACCGACATTCCCGCGGTGACCATCGGTATCATTCAGAAAAACAATTGCACTGACGACATCCATTAAACCTTCAATTGGTTTGCCGTTAAAAGTGCTCTCAACTACTTTGCCGTAGGGAAAATAATCCCTAAGCTGTCCAAATCCCGCCATGAGTTTTGAGCCCAGCAAAAGCTGTGCATGACTATCGTCATAAACAAGCTCTGTTTGCGGCGCATAATCACCTAGGATTGCACGAAACAGTCCACCAGCAACAAATTCTTGAATCACGCTTTTAGGATTATCATAGTGCCCTTCTTTAACAAGCCACTCTTGATGATTAGCATCATGATAAAAACCCCCTATCGTTACGCCATCCCCTTTTTTCTTAAAAAGTGTCATACCAGAATGAATCATGGGATTAGGATGATCTTGCAAAGCATGACATACGAGCACTTTAGTCGCTTCGGTCGCTTTCAATTGTGCAGCTTTTCTCAAGGGAGTTTGATGCATATTATCTTCAAGCATAGGATTGGCACCACTGGTAACAAGGCGCTTAACCAGGGGAGCATCATCTAAAATCGCTGCAATATGCAAGACACTCATCCCTTTCGCATTCACCGCATTGATATCCAAAAAATCTTTTTGACTAAAATCTTCTTGATTAAAGATAGTGAACAAGGATTGCTTAAAGGGATCTACAGTAGTCTCTACACTCATTTGCTGCGGTCTCAATTTAACTATAAAGTGGCAAGCATAATAGCCGCAATAGAAGTTATTTGCAAAGCTAAATGTATATATACCCAGGGATCAGTCCTTTATAAGTTATTCGACTATATATTTCTATAAAGAGGGTATGTGCTCTCGCCGATAAATACTCAGAGTCTTCAGGGAATTTTGAGTAAACATGACAGCAGAACAACCTAGTAGCAATCACCTTGTCTTCAGCCAAACGCTAATTCAGCACGGCAAACATAAAAAAGCCCAAAGCTTATTGAACGCATTACTTAAAGAAAATCCGGTCAATTCGAAAGCATTGGAGCTCCTTGGAATTAGTTACCTTAAATGCAATGAATATCATCAAGCTGAAGAATCACTTAAAAAAGTGATTTCCCTTCAAGGAGATAACCCAAAGCATTACTATAACCTAGGATTTGCCCAAAAAGGATTAAATAAGAATGAAGAGGCGATTACATCCTATCAAAAGGCAATCACGCTTGACCCCAAATACCAATACGCTTACATAAACTTAGGCAATATTTTCTCTATTCAAAATCAAGCAGAACAAGCCATACAAGCATACTCGACGGCTTTAAAAATTAATCCTAACAATCCCTTGGTTCACTATAACTTGGCTTTCCAGTATGAACAAATTGGCCGAGTGAAAGATGCTATTGACACCTATCTTAAAGTACTACAATTAGAACCAGGAACTATTGCCGCAATCTATCGTCTCGCTCAACTTTATATTCAATTGGGGGATGTTCTGCACGCAACATCTATGATTGAACGAGGTTTAAATCTTCAACCCGGATTTGGTCCATTGTATCGAATATTAACTCTGTGCCAAACCTATACTGATCCAAATCATCCTCATATTCAAACTATTCACACCTTATTGAATAATCCAAAACTAAAAGAAGACGATAGGGCTCAGTTATATTATGGACTTGGTAAAATTTTTGACAACCTGAAAAATTATGACGCTGCTTTTGATGCTTACCAAAAAGCGAATGAGATTCAAGGTAAACTTCATCCTTTCGACTTTAATCATTTTTTGGAATTTACCAACAGCATCATGAATTCTAAGCCAGTATCTTACGCTTTGAAAGCAAGTCCTTTAACGCCTATATTTATTGTGGGCATGCCGATGGCTGGTAAATCATTATTAGAAAGCATTATGGCTAATCATTCTAAAATTCACACCTGCGGCAATCTATCTATTGAACCTTATCTCAAACAACCTGAAAATTTTCAGAAGTTGCTTTCCACAGTGTGTCCAAAAGATAAACTACCGATTCTGACTAAATTTACACACATCTACCATTTAAATCTCCTGATGCTGCTTTTTCCAAAAGCTAAAATTATTTATCTTAAGCGAAGCCATATGGATACTTGTTTAAATCAATATTTTCAATATTCTGAAAGTAAGGCGCAAATCCGAGACTTAAAAATTTTGGCTTTGTTTCACAGAGAGTTCGATCTACTGATGCTGTATTGGAAAAAACAGTATAAAGAGCATATTATTTCTATACAATTTGAAGATTTAATCAGAAAACCCGACGACACGCTTAAATCAGTGTATCATTTCTTAGATATAAAACCTGAACCGCTCAAACACATTAATTTACACGAATCTGAAATCGGTCGCTGGAAAAACTATCAAGCGAAACTATTCGATCTCCAAATAATTTTTAGGCTGACGCTTGATCAGCTTAAGTCTCTTTTACATAAAACCTAAATTACAATTTCACTTTGGTTTTGCCGTAAACCTCAAGATGATGTATCCGACTCCACCCAAGATCAAGCCGATCGGTACGATCATCAACGCATTGGTATAGTTATTGGCATCATAAACAGGGATCCCATTGAGCATCTGTCCTGACCATTGTGAATCCATCACGTTACCGATAACACTATGAAACACATAGCCAAAAATCATGATGATCATGTTGGCGCAGGCTGTCGTAAGCCCGACTAATTCTTCTTTAACGTAGGTACTCGCTAAATAGATCGCTAGAATTTGATATGCACAAAAGATACCCACCCCGACAAATAGCACAGTTAGTGCAGCAGTCGGTACCGTTCCAGTCAATAGGAAAACAAACGCACTACCCATGACAATTGCGCTTAAAATAATAAATTCATAATAGGCTTTTGTCTTAGAGGCTAGATAACTTAAAACTGGCGATCCAAAGCACATCCCTATAAAAATGAGTGAAGGGAGTGATGCTGCCAGTGCTTCATTCAACTGATAAACCGTTTTCAGATATTCCTTGCCCCACACATCTGCAAAACCTTCAAGCGGTCCAACCATAAAGCCTGCTAAAATGCAGACGCTCATAATCCGCCATTGAGACAGGACTGCTTTCACGCTGTCGAACCATCCCTTCGTATTTTCAGAGGCAGCATGATTGGGGATGATCCAAACTGTCGCCATCGCGAGTAAGAAACCAACTAGAATAATCCCGTGAATTACAGCATCTGAACCAAATTGATGGATCATATAGTTCACGGGTTGACCACCATAAATTGCACCCAGAAGGCCTACCATCACGGATAAACCAAGCATAAAAGGAAATTTTTCTTCTGGGAAACACATTCGAATAACTTTAAATACCCCAAGAATTGCAGCCGAAGATCCCATACCAATCAAAATTCGCCCTAAACTGGGATACAACCAATGCTCAGCATAGATGAGTGGTAAAAGACCAACTACTGTCAAAGCCATACATGCCGGCAAGACCCATTTAGGGCCGTATTTATCTAACAAAATCCCAACTGGAATATGCATCCCTGCATAGCCAATGTAGTAAAAGCCTGAGTATTGACCAAAAATAGCGGCATCAATCTGAAATCTCTCTAAAATATCGAGCATCATAATATTGGGAAGAACACGGATTATGTACTGATAGGCATAAAAGAAGGAGGCCAGCCCCCACATCAACCAAATCATAGCGGTGCTTTTAGGACGCTGCATAGAATGCTCTCTAAAGTTTAAGATTAAGAAATTAACAGTGCCCTAATAACGTATCAACTTGAGGTTCTAAACTCAAGTACAGCGCAAATAGTTTTATAGAGCCAACATCTTAAATATTAGTTAGTTTTTTAATTTATTTTTTCACTCGATTTCACTTGCTATGTAGATTTTTTGTGAATGCATAGGCTTTCATCTATTCTTATGGAGATAACATGTGATTTTTACAGGCGTCATGGATAGACTACTTCTAACTAAGTTCATTGCCATGTTTATTGGCTTAATCACAAGCCTAAACTTTGCTGTTGCGGGAGATTTCACCGATCATCCAATTAACGCTATCCCAGAATCGTTGCCCCACGACATTGAACGCGCAAAGTTAGGCAAATTACTGTTTCGTGACACAATACTATCCGCTAACAACAAATTGTCATGCGTTAGTTGTCATAATATAAAAAAGGGTGGCATGGATAATCTAGTCCGCTCCCCCGCTGCAAATGGGAGAATGACTGAAACCAATACGCCTAGTGTTTTAAACAGTATCTTCAACTTCAGATATCATTGGGATGGAAGCGCCAAGCATTATCATCAATTGTTGCATCATATGATTTCCAATCCAAACATCATGGGTAGTAGCTGGGAAAATGTTGTTGCTGCAGTCCAAAACAAACCAGAATATCGAAATCACTTCAATACTTTATTCGATGATGGCGTAACAAAAGCCAATATTGAAAGCGCCCTTCATGAATATCAAAAGACACTCATTTCCCCAAATTCACGATTCGACAAATACCTGATGGGAGATGAGAATGCATTAACCTTGGAAGAGAAAGAAGGATACAAACTTTTTAAAACAGCAGGCTGTATCTCTTGCCACCAAGGCATAAATGTTGGAGGCAATCTATTTCAAAAATTAGGAATATATAAGAACTATTACGAAGAAAAGCCTAATCTATCGCCTTCGGATTATGGCAAATACAATCTGACTGGGCTGGAAGAGGACAAATTTGTTTTCAAAGTCCCCAGCTTGAGAAATGTTGCTCTCACAGCACCTTATTTTCACGATGGCAGCAAAGCCACATTAGAAGAAGCGATTGAAGCCATGGCAATTTATCAGATCGGGCAGCCTTTACTCAAAACACATGTAGATCAAATTAAGTTATTTTTAGAAACATTAACCGGTGAAATGCCAGCGGAATAACTGTGCTAAACATCAATGTACGACATTTAATGACTCGACTTTTTATCGTGATTATCTTCATGATGATTGGGGCTATTTATTACTTTACTGAAATCAAACCCTTCAATTATGAGGGCTATGAAAACAAAATTAATGAATTTAAGAAATTCGATGCTGAGTTAGATGAAGCTATCGTGCAAACCCAGTATGGGATCATTAAAAGTTATGACCCAATTGTTAATGCTATTAATGGACTGTACAAAGTCATCACTGAATTCAAACACGCTGAAAGTTCTAAACCTAACATCGAAATTGCTCGCCGTATTGAACAACTAGAAGACTTTACAAACAAGAAAAGCGATCTGGTCGAAAAATTCAAACGGCTAAATCCTATCTTGATTAATGCAATTTTTGACTTTTCAAGCAATATGAGCCTAATTATTGAAGATCAAGCCTACGATGAGCTGATTGAAAATTGTCTGGCCATGGATTATAAATTTCAGGCAATTGAAAAAGCTCGAAATCTTTTCACTGGAATGATGATCTATACCAACGTCCCAGATGAACCGATGAGGCTAAAGCTCTTAAAATTAGTCAGCGAAATTCGTAAAGAACCAGAGAAATTAGAAAAATTAGATTTAGCTTTGATTTACGCAGATGTCATATTGAGCATCAAACCTGAACTGAATAGCTTGAATAATGCTATTCTTGGCATCCCAATAGAAACACAGATTAATAGCTTACATTCTGCATATCAGCAGGCCTATGATAAATATGAGACAAACGCGAATCAGTACCGTATTCTATTATATTTATTAGTCTTTGGATTATTGGTTGTCTTACGTTGGGCGTTTAGACGACTTGAAAAAACTATCCATAAACTCAATGAGGAGGTTATTGTACGAAAGAAAGCTGAAGATGATCTTGCCGTCATAAATAAAGAGCTGGAACAACGTGTAGATGATAGAACAAAGGAATTGAAAGAAAAAAATGTTGTTCTAAATACCGCACTCGGCGATCTGAAAGAAGCACAAAATCAACTCGTCCTCAAAGAAAAAATGGCGTCCGTTGGTATGCTAACGACCGGAATTGCACATGAAATTAAAAACCCACTTAACTTTGTAAATAACTTCTCGGATCTTTCTGTTGAACTCCTAGAAGAGCTTTCCGAAGAATTGGAAATTTACAAGAAAAGCCCAACCGAAGATTCAACAGCCGCTATGAACGATATCATTAAAGACTTACAAACCAACTGTCAAAAAATTAACGAACACGGCAAACGAGCTGATGGTATCGTAAAAAATATGCTGCTTCATTCACAAGAGGCCAGCGTGCAACGCGAAAAAATAGACGTCAATAATCTTATCGATGAAAACGTTAGACTGACTTACGATACTTATAAAGCAAAAGACAAGAATCTTATTGTTGATCTTGAAAAAGAATACGATGCTCAAGTTGGCAAGCTTCTTATTACCCCTCAAGCTATTGGTCGAGTTGTCAGTTATATCTTCGATAATGCTCTATATACTACTATGCAAAAACGCAAAGCTAATCCTAGTTACCAGCCTAAGATTAAAATCAAAACCCTTAAACTTAAAGATCATATTGAAATTAAAATCTGGGATAATGGTGAAGGCATCCCTGAGAGCCGTCTACGCAAAATATTTGAACCTTTCTTCACAACCAAGCCAACAGGCACAGGCACTGGGCTTGGATTATCCATTTGCTATGATACTATTGTGAAACAACATGACGGTGAAATCGACGTTCAATCTAAAGAAGGCGAATATACTGAGTTTACTGTCAAGCTTCCAACCCTGAATAAGCAATCTGAAGCCAAGGAAAAAAAGGCATGAAAAAAATTTCATCAATTTTATCAGCAACAATGATTTCCTTTTTCTGTGGAATTGCAGCTATACAGGCCGCTGAAACAGCGACTCCACCACAACAAATGGAAAATGCTCAAGCCAGTACGCCAACAAAAGAAGATGCACAAGTTGCCAGAGAGTATTTTCTTAAAGCAGCATTTTTGCGTTATGTTGTAAAATATGTCGAATGGCCAAAAGATGCATTACCCGAACTTTCATACAATTTATGCATCATTGGCGATGTACCCTCCTTTAAAGGGATTAACTCTGTTAATGGAAAAATGGTCGATAATCGTTCGATCATTGTGCAGCCTGTTCGGACTGTTGAGCAAGCTGAAAAAAACTGTCAAATTTTATTTATCAGCCCCTCACTCTCAAAACAATCCGCTGAAATTGTTGAAAAACTAAAGAACTCTAAAACCCTTGCTTTTGGTGACTTTGACGACTTTGCAAAGAATGGCGGTGACATGAACTTTTTTATTATGAACAACCGCATGGCTATTATGATTAACCCCCCTGCTGTTTATCAAAAGGGACTAAAAATCAGCGAAAAAATGCTGAAACTCGTTGCTGTTGTCCCTGATCTAGAAGGAGAAGAATCAAACTGATAGGTATCCGCACAACAGATGAATTTTCGGGTACCTACCTCGGGTACCTACCTACGCTCTTACGAGCTTCCGCCTACGTTCTTCGAACTTCGAGCGGAGTCGTCGGACGGACAAGCAAACCCCGAAAACTCAGCTGTGAAGGGTACAGGTATTTTAATTTAGTTCAAAATGACTCGTTCAATGAGCTGCTCAATCTGGTTAGCTTTTTCCAATAAGATAGACTCAGAAGGTTGTGATTCCAGTGGCAGCTCACAACCGGCAGCTCGACGTATCACTAATGCAAGTGAGGCATATTCTAAACCCAATTCTTTTGCAAGCGCCGCTTCAGGCATACCAGTCATACCAACAATATCACAGCCATCTTGGGCTAATCGTTTAATCTCAGCTTGAGTTTCTAGACGTGGACCTTGTGTGACACCATAAACGGCTTTAGCCATCACCGAGAGACGTTCTTCCTCAGCCGTTAGTGAGATTGTCCTACGTAGAGTTTCACTGTATGGCTTTGAAAAATCAATACTTTGAACACCTTTCTCATCTCCAAAGAAAGTATTTTCACGACCAAACGTATAATCAATTAATTGATCGGGTAACAAGATCGAACCCGCTTTACAGTCAATATGAATACCTGCCACAGCAGTGGTGCCAATCACGGCATCGACACCTGCATCCCGCAATGCCCAGATATTGGCTCTAAAATTAATTCGGTGAGGGGGTAATTCCATATCTTCCTCTCCCCGTCTAGAAAGGAAAACAACTTCTTTATCTTGAAGCAAACCAAACACCAGATTTGAAGATGGTGCACCATAGGGTGTTTTAACTTGAGTTTGATGAGTAATCACAAGGTTTGTGAGGGTTGGGAGCCGAGAGCCCCCAATCACACCGATTCTATTCATCTTCACTTGAGACTGCATATATTCCTGGGGCATTCCTTAAGTAACGTTTGTAGTCCATTCCAAATCCATAAACAAATACATTTTCAACCAGTACGCCAATGTAATCAGCTTTTTGTACCGCATGAACAGGGCGAACACGAATTTTATCAACTAAAACCGCAGTCTTCACTTCTGTGGCACCCTCATCCTTACAAAATTGAATGAGTCCCGCTAGGGTCTCACCACCATCTAAAATATCGTCTACAATCAGCACCGTCCTATTTTTGAGCGGGACACGAGGACGAACTAACCACTCTAGATGTTGCTGCCCCTTGGTCTCCAGACCATAACGCGTCGCGTGTACATAATCAACCTGTAAAGGAAAATCTAGTCGGGTCAACAACATGCCGGTTGGGACAACGCCTCCAATCATGGCACATAACACGATAGGGTTAGACTCGCTCAAATCCGCTTTAATTTCGATCGCCATCTTATCAAGCGCTCGCTCAATATCTTCCAGTGAATGGAGGCATTTTGCCCTTTTTTCAACAGCTCGAATAAAATCAGGCGGCAACATCTCGGACATGAATAAAACCCCTTACTAAAAAGACCAATTTACCATAGATGAAACAGATTAGGCTACTCAACTTAGCGAATGAACGCTTGAATAAGATGATATGCACGATTGATACAGCGGATCTTGTTTTAAAGTATCCCAAGCAACTAAAGAAGATGTTCTACTTAGAGTCTGCCTCCGATGAGGATAGTGTTCAAGCTTACCTTCCAGAGAGCGCATCGACTCAATTGCAGCCATACGTTGATGACAAATGAAAACAAAGTCACACCCAGCACTCAACGCCGCCTCAACTCGTTCAGGGTAAGTTCCCATCCCTTTGGCACCACCCATGGCGAGATCATCACTAAAAATAATACCATTGAATCCAAGCTGTTCTCTCAAAATAGTCTGTAACCAAATTCTTGAAAAGCTAGCTGGAAAACTATCAACCGCTGGATATACAATATGCGCAGTCATGATGATTTCAATACCTTCATCAATCAACGCTTTAAATGGAAAGAGATCCGTCTCTATCTCGGGCCAAGTTCGCCTATCAACGGGTAATGATTCATGAGAATCTTCCTTAACGGCACCATGACCGGGAAAGTGCTTACCTGTTCTTGGCATCCTTGCCTTCAGCATCCCTTTCCCAAAAGCAGAAGCCATCTGGGCTACTTGCTTTGGATTAGCACCAAAAGCTCGATTACCGATGACTTGGCTGATCCCTAAATCCAAATCTAGGACCGGGGCAAAACTTAAATCTAAGCCTAAAGCCCGCATTTCAAGGGCCATCAAGCAGCCTGCTGCTTCAATGTTAGCTAACGAGTCAGTCTCTGCCAATATCTGCATGTTTGGCAACAAACTCAGGCCTTTCTTAAAACGTTGAACGCGCCCACCTTCCTGATCAACCGTTAAAAGTAACTCTGGGCGAACCGTACGAATCTGTTCGACTAAGCTTATAAATTGCTCTGGATCGGTATAATTTTTAGTGAAAAAAATAACACCCCCTACAGCGGGGTGCATCAATAATTCAGTTTCCTCATCGGTTAATGTCAGACCATTTACATCAATAATCAAAGGGCCCAGTGCCATAATGTTTCCTTAATAAAATTTTATTCTTGTGATTCGCATAACTTCTTACAACCTTCACCACCACCCTTCTCATAACAATTATGGCTTGTATTAGCACGACTCGCTGCAGCTTTCAAGACCACTTGTAATCATGTTTTCACCTTTTGATATTACCCCGCCAGTGCCCGGATTACCCAGAACAAATCTACCAAAATGTAGGTACCGGCCCTGATTGTTCCGAGAAAGAAGGTAAGGTCACAACTTTAAATGCAGTGGGTTGAATGCTTGATCGGATTTGGGTAGAAACTTCTAATATACCCATAACAGATGATTTTTCGGGTAGGCGCCGAGCGTTCGAGACGCAGGAGTGTACACAAAGTACATGACTGCGATGAAAATCGCGAAGGCAACAACCCCGAAAATTCAGCTGTGAAGGGTATACCTGCTGATCTCGGAAATTGGAAGACACAATACAATCGCTTCAACAGATGGGCAAAATATGGTCATCTTAATTCAATTTTAGAAACTTTAAAAAAAAGATGGCGGTCTCGCCATCCATCATATTGATGCAACAATTCTAAGGGCTCACCAACATGCGGCTGGCGCTCAAAATGGCCAGGACGAACAGTCTTTGGGCCAAAGTCGAGGTGGCTTTTCAACAAAAATTCATGCACGAGTGGATGGTTTGGGTCGACCACATAAACTTGAGCTAATTGCAGGTCAATGTCATGAGAGTCAATCGGCCTTAGCAATAACTTGTAAAGCCCCCTTAAACGCATCCAATTAAAAGTAGACACTTATTGAACGGAACAAGCCCCATATTCCCAAGGCGTCATGCCGCCTAATGATGAATGTGGCCGTTGCCCGTTATACATAACAATCCAATCTTCGGTGATGTCTCGTACTTCATCTAAATTGTCGAACCAATACTGATCGAGCACATCCTCACGGTAAGTACGATTAAAGCGTTCTATGTAACCATTTTGAGCTGGTTTTCCAGGTTGAATATGGTTAATGATAACACCGTGTTCTTTACTCCATTCTAGTAGTCGCTGTGATATCAGTTCAGGGCCATTATCTACACGTATAAAGCTTGGATAACCGCGCATAGTAGCGATCTGCTCTAAAACACGAACAACACGCTCTGCAGGCAGTGAAAAATCAATTTCAATTGCTAACGATTCGCGATTGAAATCATCTATCACATTTAATGTCCTAAATTTCCTTCCATTTGACAACGCATCCGACATAAAATCCATAGACCAAAAGGAGTTGGATTTTTTCGGTTGATGTAATGGTATTGGATCCCTAGCTGGCACACGCTTCTTTGGCTTAATACGCAGGTTAAGCTCTAATTCACAATATACTTTATACACACGTTTATGGTTCCAAGTGTAACCCTGTCTTCGCAACCATCTGAACATTAGGCCGAATCCCCATCGTTTATGGCTATCTGCTAAACGCATAAGTAGCTCTGTAATTTCTTCTTTTTCATTAGTCGCCTTGGGCTTGCGCCTAGCCGTGGATCGGTGAATAGCATATAACGTACAAATACGGCGCTCAGAACAAGACCATGTTTCCATAGCCCACGCAACGAGGGCCTTTATTTGCGTGGGCTTTAGAGCTTTTTTAGCGTTTCCTTAAGGATTTCATTATCCATCTGAGCGTTTGCATACATGCGTTTCAAACGCAGGTTTTCATCCTCAAGCTCACGCAATCGCTTCATCATAGAAGCATCCATTCCGCTGTATTTAGCTTTCCATTTGTAAAATGTAGCTGCGCTAACCCCATATTCCCGGCATATATCGGCTGCTGGTACCCCTGCTTCAGCCTGTTTCAGCATGTCCAGTATCTGTGATTCGGTAAACTTCGATTTTTTCATTGTAGAGCTCCTTCGGTCCTATTTTGACACAAAACTCTACTTTTGACTGGGCTTAGTTTAAGGGAGGATTACCAACTCAAGATTGTGATGGATGTTATATCGTCGCAGACCGAGGATACGATTGTCTTGATTTTCGTAAATCACTTCTAGATTCTGGGATATTGCCAGTTATACCATCAAAATCAAATCGTACAATTTGCTATGAATATGATAGGGAAATATATAAGGAAAGAAATGTGATCGAAAGATTTTTTGCTAAGATAAAGCAGCATCGTCGAATTGCAACAAGATATGATAAAACAAAAGTAATGTTCATGGCAGCATTAACTGTCGTCGCAATACTTGTGTGGTTGAAACTTTAGGGACACGCCCTAGTACTACAGTTGTAAATTAAGGAAGCTGCATTTCATTCCTTTGATAATGATAAAATTTTGCCAAAGCCTGATGTTTACGTCGCCAAGCAGACCACTCAAGCAATTTTACAACTGCATGTTGAATGTTAGAATAAAAGTAGACAAAAAATCGCCTTGCTTCTTGTACTGACCACTCAATCAGGCCAAACCGCGACTTCTCAGAAACAATTTCATTCGGCTCTTTTTTCTTTTTTTTAATAATTGAAGTTCATTTTGATTGAATTGCCAACGTAATTTCACAAGAAAGGAAAGTGCCAACATTGAAAATGTAATATGACGATACCATCCTGTCCAACTACGCACTTCATATTCATCTAAACCTACTTCGCCTTTTGCCATCTCAAAGCATTCTTCAATCGTCCAGCGGCTTCCTGCAGCTTTGGCCATCTCTTGTAGTGATTTATGTTGATGAGAAAAGGCGATGTAAAAAGCGATATCTGTAGGATCTTTAATGTTCCTTCTCAATAGTAACCAACGCTCTGACCTTCCCCCGAAAAAACGGACAGGACACTAAGCGACTATTTTGCCTTCAAACTCAACGGGGCTCAAATAGCCCAATTTAGAATGAAGGCGCTGACGATTATAATAGACATCGATGTAATCGAAAACATGCTGCATGGCTTCCTGGCGCGTTTTGAAGCACTCACCGTGGATAGCTTCAACCTTGAGACTCCCATTCCAGCTTTCCATGGCACCATTGTCATAACAATCACCTTTTTTGCTCATGCTGCAAATCAGATTGTATTTAGCTAGTAGTGCTTGGTATTCCTTTGAGCAATACTGAACCCCTCGATCTGAAATGAATGATAACCCCATGAGGGTGCTTACGGCGCCATAGAGCCATTTGCAAAGCATTGCATACCAAAGATGCGGTCATACGTTCTCCCATTGCCCACCCCACAACCATGCGAGAATAGAGGTCTAACACAACAGCCAAATACAACCAGCCTTCTTCAGTCCAAATATAAGTGAGGTCGGAGACCCACTTTTGATTAGGCCTGCTTGCTTCAAAATTTTGCTGAAGCAGATTCGGAGCGACTGGTAGATTATGTTTACTGTTGGTTGTTGCTTTAAATTTTCGAGCACCTTTAGCACGCCACCCTTGTTTTCGCATAATATGCGCCACTCGATTCTTGCCAATCTTGAGACCAGATTTCCTAAGGCTTTTCGTGATTCGGATAGCACCAACACGTTGTTTTTGATTATCAAAAATGGTTTTAATTTGAACAGCCAAATTCTCATTTTCTTGTTCTCGGCGTGATGGCGTTCGTTTAACCCAGTCATAATAGCCACTGCGTGAGACACACAGAACACGGCACATCATTCGAGTTTCAAAAAATGGTTCGTTCTCTTTAATCATTTCGTACCTCGCTCTTCGTCCTTCGCGAAGTACGTTGCCACCTTTTTTAGGAAAGCATTCTCCTGAGCCAAGCGTGTGTTTTCACGCTTTAGCCTCGCCATTTCAGCTGATTGAATCTTCTGGTCTTCAAAGGGGATGCCTGTTTGCTCTAGCTTTTTCCGCCAGGCATAAATAACGCTCTCTGACAAACCAAGATCGGTAGCTACTTTGGATATACCATCGATCTCAGCCCTTTTAACTGCTTGTTCTTTGAATTGTAAGCTATATTTGCTACGCTGCTTCACAATATTGACTAATTTCTTCTGACTCATTTAACACCTCTAGGACAGATTTTACTATCTTAGTGAGGTGTCCGGAAAGTCAGGGGCGGGTCACTCCCATCCCTCAGGGCTGTCGGAATTAATGACTATCCGTACCCATTGATAATGCCGTTTACCCTTAGAACCGTTACCAGCAGAAAGAGTCTGCCAGGCACTGGGTTCAATACGCTCCAAAACTTGCTTTACCCTATACTCCTCGAATCCAATGGTGACCGTGGTATTTGATGCAACAGATAGGATATATGATTGTTGATGCTTCTCCAAAAAAGCACGTAATGCATAACAACCATATACTTCATCACCCACAACCCACGACGGCTTAATATCATTTTCCAATGCTCGCCTTAACATGTCTTGAGCTAATACCGGCTTCGTTTTAAACTCAATATAATCAGGGATGCCAGCCTCTTTACAGCGAGTTCTATCTTCAAACCAATCTTGCGGAATATACAGTTCTCTATCAATCAAAGCACGACCATGAGAGGTAGCATAAGATAAAAATACACCTACTTGACAATTCTCAATACGACCTGCTGTTCCGGTATACTGACGTCCAACACCTACAGATTTGTCACCTTTTTTTAAAAAACCGGTCTCATCAATTGATAACACGCTTTCTTGTGAGCCCATGAAATTTATCGTATGCGTACACGATGCATCTCTTAAACAATTCACATCCCAGGTGGCGCGACCCAGTAAATATTGAAAAGCATACGGGCTTTCACAGCCCGCTTGCTCTGCAAGCTGCCAACTGTTTTTACGCTCCACCGAGCTAATTAAACCGTTAAAATAGGCCGCTGCTGACTTCTTTGTTTCTGCTCTGGTAAAACAGTCTTGCAAGATATCTTGTATGCCAATTAATTCTTGTTCTATTGATGACATAATTGAACTAGCTGATAATTGAGGAGACTCTATCCTTGATAAGACCATGATTCATCCTAAAAATACGAATTTTATCAGCAGCCTCCTTGATTTACAACTGTAGTACTAGGAAATGATCCTCCATCTTGATTGCCATTTTTATTATCTCGTTCGCGAAGCGATACTCACTCCTTGTTGCTACGCCCCTTCTTTGAACGAGCCTCGACGCAGGCAGGGAGGTTGGGGTAAATATCACAAAATGTTCCTTTCTCTATTGCAAACCTATATCCTTTCTTTTGAATACATAATTGCATTAAAGCTACTTCGTTTTTATCCGTTCCCGGTTTTGCACCTGCCGCACTAGGGTAGCCACAGTCCAACATTTCATTTTCAATTTCAGAATATGTGGTTCCCCTTTTTTTCCATAAAAAAATCGTTTCTTGTGGAGGTTGGAACGCACTTGGGCAGCCAGTTAACATTAAGACTATTCCTAACATGCACACTTTATTAGGTTGTAGAAAAAATTTCATTCTAGATAGGAGCATTGTCAAGTTTAGGCCAATATCTCTCACACGCTTCAGTGGAATTGCCCCTATAAACCCGGACCACTTAGCCGGCCATTGAGAACTCTTTAATGTATTGTCTAGGAGATCTCATTTTCAAGCCCTGATGAGGGGCATATTCATTATAATCCTCAAACCATTGTGGCAGTTTAGCCATGACATCCCGCGCATTGTTAAGCTCTGAAAGCCAAACGTAATCACGTTTGAAGGTCTTTACAAAAGCCTCAGCCATACCATTGCTTTGTGGGCTATAGGATGGAGTAGTGCAAACTTCAAATCCAAGATTACAGGCAAATTGAACCGTCTCTTTAGCTGTATAGCATGGCCCATTGTCTGTTAACCATTGAATGCGATGAGGTAGTTTATTAATTTCACCGAATCGATATTCAACTGATTCCATTATTAAGTCCCTGATAGATTCGCCATCCATGCCAACTGTTGAGGCTATATACCCTACAAACTCACGGTCGCAGGTGTCCATCGCAAAGGCAACATAGACCCTGTCACCATTGCAACACTGGATTGTGAAAGCATCTGAGCACCAGCGCAAGTTACTTTTGAGTGTAATGATCTTGCCATCATGCGTCCGAGTAGCCTTCTTGCCGTATCTTTGAAGTAACAAGCCTTGCTGCTTCATAATGCGATAAAGACGCTTGTGGTTTATTTTTGGGCGACCTTTCTGTTGCAATAGATGATTTAGCAAAGGCAGGACACGCCGATATCCATAAGTAGGCCGTGCATCTGTAATTTCTTTTATTAATTTTAGCAAAGCATCATCATCCATCTTGTTGTACCTCTTCGGGCGCGTAACCAACAATTTTACTTTTTCAATTAAGTTCGAGCGCGCGACATCAAGCGTACGCGCAATCGCTCTTATTCGAAATCTTCCACTCCGAACAAGGGCTGCCGCGAGATTAGTTTTTTTTCACGCGCAAGCTTGACCGCTTCACGTAAAATCTCGTTTTCTAAAGTTTTTTGACCTAAGGTTTGTTCAAGCTTCCTGATATGCTTCTTGAGCGCAATCATCTCGCTTTGAGGGACAAGATCTTCTTCGGACTTGACTCCAGCCATAGCTCCATTCTCCAAGTGCTTACGCCAGGTAAATAATTGGCTAGGAGGTATACCATGTTTTCTTGCAATAAACGAGATTGAAACCCCAGGTTGATAGGTTTCCTTAACAATTTGCTGCTTTTCGTAAGGAGCCCACCGTCTGCGAGCCTTTGTCGAACAAATAACTTCTGTGATCGAACCGGTCTTGTTAATACTCATAATACTAGTCCTATTACTATGTCTTAAATAGGCTAGGTGGTCCGGTCTAAACGGGGGCTACTACAATTCCTAACTGAAAAGAAACCGCTGAATGGATAGCAGTGTAGATATAACGGTCTAGCTGATTCAAATCAGAGGAAGTCAAGTTTTCAATCGCTTTGTTGAGATGCCATTTAAAATTTAGAGATATGTCAACGTCTTTTGGGTTCATATTGGCCTATCCCTTAGCATTGATGAAAATAGAATCTATGATTGATACAGCTTTTTTATATACATCTTCTACTGCATCTTCAAAATTGGTTTTAAATATATCCCCGGTAAGTGTATGCGCATCAACACAATTAGGATAATTTATTATTATGCTTCCATCAGCGTGGAAAAGACCGTCATCATATACGGCTCGAATATTTATTTTGCAATTTCGATATGTCCTGGTTTCAGAATGAATACTATTAATCATCTTATTTCCTCAATGTATTTATGGATATTTAGAGCAAACGCACTTCAACGCATTGTCTGTATTATGAAATGTATTATATCGACGAGGTTTAGATGTCAGGATTGAGGGCAAAATAATGATAAGTATTGTCTAAGAAAGGAATAGCATATGGCATGTGTATTATAGTTTACCTTAATTTTTACAAAAAAAAACCGGAGGTACTAGCCCTACTGTTAACATATCATAACCCTCATATAGAGTCAACCGTCTACCTAATGTTTGTGGCGGCAAGATAGAAATGTCCGGTTGAGCAATGCTTATTTCTAAAAAAAAATTCCATCACGCATGACCTATCTCCATTCTCCGGCTGCTATAATTGCTCCCAATAATAGCCGTTTTTGGGAAAGCACATCTCAAGGATATTATCTCCATTTCCATCATGGGGGTTGATTACTTCGACCGTATTTCCATCAAATCCTAAGCAACGCATCTTTCCGCCTTCTTCTAAAGACGCATTTGAGATTGTCATATTTGATAGAGCTGCCTTGTCTAGCCCCTGAATTGAATCATCGCTAGTTTTGATAACATCCGTCAGATTGAGTTTTCTGACATCATCTAATCGTTTTGCAATTGCATGATGAGCAGCTTGATTGTGCATCGCTGGCACTTGATGGGCCATGTTGTTGATAATCTGCAATTTTAAAGCATTATTATTAACAATATCGCCTGTATCACCAAACAGATTAATATTTTGCTTAATAATATCTATTGTGTTCCCATCGGAATAGTTTCCATTTCTGTCGACTGGCACTGTAAGCAGCGTGTTTGTTGAGGCATCAATCATCATAGGAAAAGTGATGCCTTTTGTGAGTCCAAACATGTCGTAGTAAAATATTTTTCCGTTTGGCGTCTCTACAATTGCAGCAGATGGCGCCATCCACGGGATTCCTTTTCCCCAGTGGACAATTGAACCATTCATATTTTCAGCTGTAAAGTAGGGCGAAGCTCTGAAATCCGCTCTTGTAGGATGGACGATTTGATAATTTGTATCACTTAGATCCATCGATATATATAAATCTTGGTGAAGCATTGCTTCAACTAAATTAACCTCTTCAACAGATGAGCTTCCAGCATTGTCATGTGAATCATTAAATTGAGCTATTGTATGGGTCGAATTTAGTAGTGCCTTGAGATCAAGATCTGATAACTCAAAACCAGACTGACTCAACACTTCTTCAATAATTTCTGGTCTTGCAATTCCATAAAATCCTAGATACGCCTCATTGGTATTTTCTCTTATAAAAGAATCTACCTTTTCTTCAAATGAATTATTGTACGCTGCAAATTTATCTATTGCTGCAATTCCACCTACGGTTTTAAGTGAGTCTTTATAAGGATTTGTGTTGAATATGCTTCTTAATGCAGCCACCTCGACAGAGCTCAAAAAATCAGACAGCTTGGTATCGTCCTGATATAACTGCCCCACAGTTTCAATCAGTTTTGTGAAGTATTCTTCACGCTGTTCTTGATTTGCGGGATCAGGTACAGATTTTGCAAAAGAATAAAAGACCCCGTCGATTTGAACACCGGTCAGTCCTAGCTGCTCACCAATTTTTACAAATAAAGGGTTTGTTAACATATCAACTACTTTAGCAGTATACATGTCTTGGAGCACCCCCTGTTCAACTTTCATAAAGTCGACAGTTTCCTGTATGGTGTTCTTGAGATTGCTCTGATTCAACATGAAGTACTCAATCACTCTAGGATCATATTTTGATAACCCTAATTCAAAGGCAACGTTTTCGAATCTATGAGAATTAACGCTATGATCTTCGAAGAGCTTATACGTAACTTCATCACCAAAGAAATCTGCGTATTTGCTATTCCTCAGGTGGTTTAAGCCATCCATACCTACTTCCTTGAACGTCAAATATCTAGATATCATGTGAGTGAATATCTTCTGATTTCCATCAGACAATTGATTGTGTAAATATTCGAAGTCTGGAGTATTGAATTCCACAAAACTACCAGCCATTGTGGTTTGCAAATTTTGGCCAACTTTTTCAGATCCTAGTACAGCAGCTGCAAACCAAATAAATGTTGGATCTTCCTTGTAAAGCTTCAAATATACATTATTAATGGCTGCATTACGCTTAACGTTATCGTTTCCAAAAGAAGCTAAAAAGATTTCTGCTTCCGCTTTTTTTGATTCAAATGTCTTATATATCTCAGACCCAATCACTTTTGCACCTTATCATCAAAAAGGCTGTAGTTTTCTATAAATACGCGAATATAAAATGTATTGTTCTGACCAGGATGCACAAGCATAACTAGTTTATGACCATTGCAGCTCAATGTTTGATATACTGAGCGGTCAGGTATTCCATTTTTGGGAAATTGATAGGGCTCCAGCTCACTCATCTCTGATTCTGAAGTCCTAGACTTCCAACCATTTTTGGTAAAAAAATAAATCCACTTATCTAAAATAGGTCTAATTTCTGACTCTGTTTTTGGAAAACCAGGTAAAAATGGAGCAAAATATAGCCCGTACCAATTCTCTTTATTTTTATCGAAAGATACAGAAGCATAGTAACTTTCATCTGCTATAAAACCGCAAGCATCATCTATTATTCTAAAGCGCTTGGGATTTTGGTCAAATAAGTCAATATCCAGATATCGAATTTTAGTTGTGCCATAAAGCAACGATACATTAAATTTAATGTTTTGACTTGAGTCAGCTAAGATATCCTCTGCCGTACTGTCGAATCTAACAACAATGCCTGCTTCTGGATCGGGGTTGCCTGGTATCGGTTGTCGAGGAGAGTCTATCGGTTTTGAAAGATTAGTAAAACCCGTTAGGATGATGCTTACACACAGAAGAGAAGCAGATATAATTATTTTTTTGCGCTGCATACACCATATCCTTACATTATTCGCGAACAGATTTTATCACTTTTACACGAATAAAAAAATTACCGTGAGTGTAAATTATGGTTTTATGCAGCAATCCAAAAATTTCTCTAAATTGTTCGTTTTTTTTATAATTTTTCACGGAAACAATTGTGGAAAGTGCCAACCGGTGTAACATTTTGTTTGAAGCACATAGGCATTCCCCATTGAACGAGGGGGTAATTGGGTTGCCCTGCCAATCTGATATTTCCCCCCCCTGCGCCTTGTATAATTGGAATTAGTGCAGCAACATCATGAAATTTCAATTGTGCTTCCAGAATCAGATCAACATATCCCGCAGCCAGGCATCCAAAAGCATAGGCATCTCCTCCAAATGAAGTCAATTGCACAGCCTTTTTCAGCTTGTTGAAAGTACTTTGAGTGCTTGATGTTGTAAACATATCTGGCGTTGTACAGCTTAATCTAGCTGATGACAGGGTATCGACTTGGCTAGTCTGAATGAAAAGCCTTTGGCGCTCGCATGAGCAGAGGCTTCGTTTTGAATATCTTGCGTGCTTAAAGTACCCGTACTGAAATAATGTAATCCCGCGCTAATGGCTGATAACGCGACATCAAAGATAGCGCCTGTGAAAATCGTATGCCCTTGAACTTCAACATGAGAACCCTCTTCCCCAATTTGAAATCCACTCTGCTCGGTGACGGTGTTTTGATGGTAATCGAGCGTATTTTGATTCTTCGCTGCATTCGCTTTAGCTACGCCCGCTTCAATGGGGATGGAAAAACTAAATTGCAGTTGCTTGTCTTGACTCGTATACGTGCTTCGGTCTTGTAAGCTCGTCACCTCTAAATCACCACCAATCTTCGCTTGAAGGTGTTTAGCATCGACTAACGCACCGTTTAACGTGACATCACCGCCGGTTTTCAGATTAAAAGCCCCGATATCAAAATGCGTTGAGGTGTGTGTCAGGTCTACTGAATTCACATCGGTTCGCTGCTGAGAACCTTGCCCGGTGATGCTCACCTTACCCTGTAATCCGACGGATGCACCCAACGAAACCATCTCGCTGCGATGCAAAGCTACTTCCGTGCGTTCATTCGTGGCCGCATTCAAATGCAAATCGCCTTCAATATCGAAATCCGCTTCTTTAGCCTTAAGCTGTACCCCCGTCATCACCGCCCCTGAGTCTTTTCCTTTGCCCTGAAGCACTAACTCAAATCGATGCGTCTCTATAACCGGTAGAACGGCTTTGGTGATTTCCACTTCCCGCCAGTCTTCAAACATCTGAACCCCAATGTTTGCGGTCCCTTTTACCACTGAATCCAACGGCATCTCACCGTCTGTTTTCCAAGCCGTCTGAATCCCTTGCCCCATTTCATTCAGGTTAGCAGCCTGCGTCGCAATATTGATGCCCGCTAATACCTTTAGACCATCGTTGTCTACGGTTTTCAAGTTTTTGAAAGATTCATCCATGCTGCGCGCTGCATCATAAGCCGGGCTCGTTGCCCCCAACATCACCCCGCTTTCTTGGCTCTCAACTGATTTACGGTATTGATATTCATTCTGCGCCGTCCCAACATGCAAATTCTCCGCCTTGACTGGTATCAATTCCCTTTGTTTGATTTCTTAGCAGCCTCTTCCCTCGCTTCGACACAGGCAGGGAGATTGGGGTAAAATTTACAGTATGGCCCATATTCACCCTGATATTTAAAACCTCTTGCTTCCATACATATATGCATTAAAGCTACCTCATTGTCAGTAGCTTTTAATCCTTCTCCACGAACAGACGGATATCCACATTCTAAAAGAATCCTTTCTGTATCTTCTTTTGAGGTGTTCTTGCGCATCCAGTGCTGATATGCATCTGGTGGAGGCTGAAATGCACTCCGACAAGCGGACAAAAATAAAATAAAAAATATAATGACTATAAAATTACAACGCAAGAGAAAATTACAACGCAAGAGAATCACCAAAGCACCTTGCAAGCTCTATCCTCGGCTTTCCCATAACAATTATGACTTGTATTAGCACGACCCGATGCAGCTTTCAAGACCACTGTAATCATGTTTTCACCTTTTGGTATCACACCACCCGTCCCCGGATTACCGCCAACCCATCTGCCGATTGGATCTAGGAAATGATTCTCCATCTTGATCACCATTCTAGCTCTTTCCTCTGGATCAGTAATACTATCCCGATCTTGTAAATAAGCCAGGAGCTTATCAGCCTTTTCTGCATTGTATGCTGGCCCAAAAAAATCAATCGTCGTGCCTTTAAGCATCCCTTTTGCATCAGGAAGTTTTGCTAAAGACTCTAACGCATTTCCAATCGTTAACGAACCTCGGCTGTGGCCAGAAAGATGAACTCCCTCTTGGCCATGATCTAACAGTAAAGACTTAATATCCTCTGTCGCTTGGGTTAATCCAAAGAAGTCACTTTCTAAAAATTTCTGATATCCCGCCAACATCAACTCTCCCAATGCCGACTCTGCTTCAGGGATATGAATCAATCTCACTGTTTGATCGGCAAGATTATGTTGCTCAGCGTACTTGGTTGCAGCCTCTAAGTTATTATAAATCCCATTTGTGGCCACATGCGCCTTACCATCTGAACCAATAGTAGGAGATTCTTCTTGAGCAAGCATTGGGGTTGCCGTGGGCTTTCCATTTTCATCTTTAGTGACATCATGCTGATTAGAAGTCTTACTCCGCTCATACGCCGCATCGGCATGATGTTTGACGATCTCGTAGGCATCTTGTTTGATAGCTTGCATGGCTTTGGTTTCCTCTGCAAGTTGGCTGGGATTGAGTGATTTGAGCGGAGTGTGCGCATTGCTGATATCGTGATTCAAGTTCTCAATAGTTTGCTCTGCGGTTTGGCCCGTACGCCCTAGTTGCTCAGCTTCATTGGTGATGTGATATTCCCCTTCACTCAGGGCGGTGCGAGTGAGGGATTGGTCGCTCTCAGAGAGGTTGGCGTTGAGCAGGGTATTCTTAGCAAGGGCTTTGGTGGTGCCATAAGCACCTTGGGTGACCATATCTTCGCTTAGACTAAAGCCTTTGGCGCTCGCATGAGCAGAGGCTTCGTTTTGAATATCTTGCGTGCTTAAAGTACCCGTACTGAAATAATGTAATCCCGCGCTAATGGCTGATAACGCGACATCAAAGATAGCGCCTGTGAAAATCGTATGCCCTTGAACTTCAACATGAGAACCCTCTTCCCCAATTTGAAATCCACTCTGGTCGGTGACGGTGTTTTGATGGTAATCGAGCGTATTTTGATTCTTCGCTGCATTCGCTTTAGCTACGCCCGCTTCAATGGGGATGGAAAAACTAAATTGCAGTTGCTTGTCTTGACTCGTATACGTGCTTCGGTCTTGTAAGCTCGTCACCTCTAAATCACCACCAATCTTCGCTTGAAGGTGTTTAGCATCGACTAACGCACCGTTTAACGTGACATCACCGCCGGTTTTCAGATTAAAAGCCCCGATATCAAAATGCGTTGAGGTGTGTGTCAGGTCTACTGAATTCACATCGGTTCGCTGCTGAGAACCTTGCCCGGTGATGCTCACCTTACCCTGTAATCCGACGGATGCACCCAACGAAACCATCTCGCTGCGATGCAAAGCTACTTCCGTGCGTTCATTCGTGGCCGCATTCAAATGCAAATCGCCTTCAATATCGAAATCCGCTTCTTTAGCCTTAAGCTGTACCCCCGTCATCACCGCCCCTGAGTCTTTTCCTTTGCCCTGAAGCACTAACTCAAATCGATGCGTCTCTATAACCGGTAGAACGGCTTTGGTGATTCCCACTTCCCGCCAATCTTCAAACATCTGAACCCCAATGTTTGCCGTCCCTTTTACCACTGAATCCAACGGCATCTCACCGTCTGTTTTCCAAGCCGTCTGAATCCCTTGCCCCATTTCATTCAGGTTAGCAGCCTGCGTCGCAATATTGATGCCCGCTAATACCTTTAGACCATCGTTGTCTACGGTTTTCAAGTTTTTGAAAGATTCATCCATGCTGCGCGCTGCATCATAAGCCGGGCTCGTTGCCCCCAACATCACCCCGCTGCGCTTCACCTGATGATGATGAAGTTCTCTATCACTATCGGTCGCTGAGATAATCGATTCTGAAGCCGCCTCAATCCGCGTCGTCCCATTCGGCGCTGATAGATGACTACCCTCTTGGCTGTAGTGATTATTTACCAGAAAATCAATATTCCCATTATCCGTCGTAAACGTACTCCCTACTTGCGTCGTGATGGCTCGCTCGTAATTATCGTTGATGCGCTCTTCCCCAACCATCACACCACGACCCGTCCCCATCACCCCGCTTTCTTGGCTCTCAACTGATTTACGGTATTGATATTCATTCTGCGTCGTCCCAACATACAAATTCTCCGCCTTGACTTGAATACGCTCTTCAGCATGCACCTTTGCACCCTCAAAACGCGCATCCTCAGCAATATCCATCCTAATTCGCTTAGCCCCTAGCTCACTCTGAATCGCATCAGAACCATAACCCTGCTCGTCTGTCTTCGTTTTGGTCTTGTTAAACAGATTTCTATGTTGGGTCTCTCGATGTTCATCAAAGCTGGATACCACCTTGCCTGAAACCACCTGTGCTGTCTTTGCAGTGATATTAAGGTCATTATCCGAATCAATGCTCGATGCTTTTAACAGAAAAGCGCCTTCTGCCTTAAAGTTCGCATCCCCTTCACTCGAAAATGCATTACCAATATCCTCAGCATAATGCGCTGAACGTGTATGGCCATCTTCGTAATCTAGACTCTGGTCATTTGATATCTGTAAGGTTTCTAAACAAATATCTCGGCCTTTTACATCAAGAGTGCCCGCCCCAGCCTGCATCACTTGAGCCCCCTTGAATATCGCGTCCCTTCCAGCTTCGAGCTGTAAACTGCCATTTCCTACCGAAAGGCTAGCGACGTCCGCAAGATTTGTTGTTTGACCCGTGGCATAGGTCGAGGCACTTAGTTGGGAGCTGACCAACACATCGCGACCTGCAAACACTTTTAATAATTCGCCACCCGTTAGCTGCCCGCCCAATACCTTAAAGTCTTCAGCCACCGATAAATCTAATCGACGACCATCCATCACACCCGACTCGTTTAATATCCCATTCGCTCTCAGCGTCAGCTCATCAACAAGCCAAGTCCCTTGATTATGAACATCACCCGCTACCGTCAAATGACTCGCCCCACCACTCGATATCAATGCAGGACCCGCAACCTTGCCATTTGAACTGATGTAAGAAGTCGGCAAGGTGAAGGTCGTCTTCGCAACATAATCTTCAGGGTCCCAATACCGCCTCTTTTCATTTCTATCTATGGTAAAGGTATTAAAGTTACTGTGCTCAACTCGCTCGCCTTTCACCTCAGTGCTCGCCAAGCTTCCAATGCTTCCCATCATCGGCCCCGCTGAAACCACCTGCCCCTTATCATTGACTAAACGACCCAAGTCAAACCACATCTCACCGTCTGATAAAAATTTAGCTGGCTTCGACTCGGCTATCGCCGTTTCCGTCACATGCTTCGCGAACGCTCGCTGCGTCCTCGCTCGCCCCGGCAAAAAATGTACAGGCATTTTGTCGTATGCCGTGCTATCGCCTTCAACGTAATAATGCACCCCTGTCTCAGTCGGCAAGGACACCACTTTCGTTTCAAAGTGAATATCTCGATTCTCCAACACTTCTGCCGATATCTTTAAACGTTCGCCCGATTTAATGTCGCCGCTTTCATTCAAAACACGCTCAGCTCGACCCGTAATATGACCCAACTCATCCAATGGACCCGATAAAATCATTTGCTTCTTACTGTCCAGCACAGCCCCATCTGCGTTGTAAATGTCTCGAGCCGCAACCACCGCTTCTCCAGCAGACTGAATCGAACCCTTATTCTCAATTCGACCATCCACTGTGATAACAAATCCCCCAGGCCCTGCTCCTATCTCGCCTGCATTCCGTACACCCACACCCGCTTCAGTGCCCACCAAAAATATTTCATTCGCATACATCCCACCCAGCGATTTCACGTCGATGGCCACTTTCGGCGCAGGCCCTACCCCATCTTCCGTCGCCCCAATCTTTGCGTAAATGTCTTTCGCATGTATCGCACCATTAATCTCAACCGCGCGTGAAATAATCGTCGTATAATCCGAATCTCGCGCATCAATCCCTTGCTCACCAACGTCGACCAATCCCTCTTTAACGCCATAGCCGCGAATATGACCCACTTCATCAAACTGTGGTCGACCCGTTGTATACGTCATCTGATGCGCATTAATCACACCACAACCATTGCAAATAATCCCAGATGGATTCGCTATCACCACATCCGCCCGACTACCCGCAACTTCTAACATCCCGCGCAATTCACTCGCTTTAGAACTATTGACCTCATTCAATATCACTCGCGCAGAACCACCCGACAAATGCGGATTACCCGCAATCTCACCTGATAATTGTGTGTGCGTGTTGATAGCAGAATTGTTTAAAATTGCACCGCGTTGCTCAATGTCAAATTGAACGTACGTATTTCTTGAAACCCCCGCTGGACTCGGAGTTTGAATGTCTATCTGTGGAACGCCCTGTCGTGTCTCAAAAATATCCGGTTGTTGTATACTCGGCGCACTCATATCCGCTACTATCCCAGGCTCTGCTCTCACGACCGAAACAACGCAGCAACCCAATAGCAGCAACCCTCGCCTCATCACAACTTCCTAGACATACAGCTAAAAATAAACGACGGATGCTATAGGCTGTTCTCTGAGTTGTGCAACCCGGTTTGATAGATTTTTATATGATGCTTCGTTAGACATGAATGTGCTGAAAAATTTCTCGAAACAATAAGCTGTTTGTATCACTATTAACAGAATCATATAGTGAATTGGATTTGATATTGATAATATGAATAGGAGTCAAGATGTTTAAATTAAAATCGATGACGCTCGCCATGGGGTTAGCATTGTCAGCCAGTGCGATAGCGCTTCCTCTAGAAATTCAATTTACCAATGAAACAAACATTGGGCTTAATACGTCTGTCGCAGGCTTGCCCGGTCGAGGCATTGAAGCTAACGTTAGTAAAAATGTTTTCTTAGGAATACTACAAATTGGGTGTTACCAAGCAGGCGTCATGCATAATTGCCCAATTGATTTCTTCGATCGCTCGACAGGTGAAAAAGTCGCCAGCGTTCGCATTAATACTGAAAACTTAACGCTTACCTCAGCTCCCACGATATACGGCAAATATACTGAAAGTTTTTTTGTTAGTGGCTGGGAAACCTCACCCATTACACATATCAAGATAAGCAACAAAAAAGCTTAATAAAAAGCCTCTCTCAATTGGATACTGAACTGAGGGAGGCTTTTAAATTGCTTGAAATCTAATAAATCAAACGAATGCAGCAGCTTCGGTTGTTTGACGCGCAGGCTGACCTTTACGCTCAACCATGACAGCCAACCATTTTTGAAGCTCTTCACTTTGACGTGACGCAATTTTTGGATCTTTAAAAGTATGCGTCAGGAGGAACGTACCTTGAATCATCGCAACTAGATTCAAAGCGTGACTTGCAGAAATGTCACCAAAACCTAACGCCCTGAATTGCTCTTCACCCCATTGCAAAATATCATGCAATAATTTTGCAGCCAGATCAGATAAGGTTCCACCTTGTTTGCC
This sequence comes from Gammaproteobacteria bacterium, assembly GCA_046348545.1. Classification (GTDB taxonomy): domain Bacteria; phylum Pseudomonadota; class Gammaproteobacteria; order Berkiellales; family Berkiellaceae; genus JAXMEB01. The sequence continues at coordinate 532,956 of JAXMEB010000002.1, read as the reverse complement.
TAATTCTTGGCAGAGTCCGCCAATTGGACAACCAAAACGAGCGGTTACTTCCAAATCTTCCAAGCCGTATTTGATTAATGCATTGAGACGAACCTGAGGCTCAGGCAGTTCAGACCACATTGCTAAGCGCTCCGCCCATTCAGAGGCACGCTTTTCAATGACGGCAATACCAATCGCCTCTTTAGTCTTGAAATAATAATACACATTTCCTAGCGGCACATCAGCTTCTTGAGCGATGTCTGCTAGTGTTGTCAAATTAAAGCCTTGTTGGTGTATTAAAACCTTCGCAGCTTCAATTAATCTTACTCTTTTGTCTGTTTTCCGTGGCATAACGTCTTTAGTCCATTTTTCCAGCAAGTGGGGTAAAACTGCTTCCGTAGCACCCCAGAGACCCTACACAACTTACACCTAACACTTCTCACGAAGTATGAGGCATAACCCCTTCAAAAATATTCACATCAAATGTCTAACTTATCCATTATACAAAATCTATCTTCACTTGAATACCGAAAATATTTGCATAACTCTCATATTTACCAACTAAATGGGTGCCTGGCAATACTGGCGTAGATGTCTGTTTAGCAAAGGGCCCGCGATCATTAATATTTGCATCTTTAAAGAATAAATGCGCATACCCTAAGTCAACATGAAAATTCGGGGTGAACGTATAACCTACCCCTACACCAACCCATGTCCGATCACTGTCAGGAATACGAGCGGTACGACGCTCTTCGGGGACTGGAGTTTCATCAAGTGCCAAGCCTGCTCTAAAAATCCACTTATCACACCAACGGTATTGAGCGCCGACTGCATAACGAATAGTATCTTTCCAATGCTCCCAAGTATCGGTATCAACTCCACCAGAACCTGCTGGATAGCGTAAACGAAGCGTTCTAAAGCGACTCCAAGCCGTCCAATGAACATCGAACATCACGGCCCAATTATTTTCAAATTCATGGAAACCGCTAAGAATGGCTGTTTCAGGCAACACAATACTGGTTTCAAGAGGGCGCGTACTAACAAGCCCACCAAGCAAAGGAACTGCTTTTGCTTCGTTTGTACCCTCGACATCATAATTAAAATGACTTCGGTAACTTAAACCTAAGCGAGTTTTTTCCGTCCACTCATACAAAATACCGGCATGAAAACTATAACCCCAATCATCCCCTTCATTTTTAGAATATCCATCGTTAACAAGATCGCCACCTGTAAAATTGGTGGCCACGTCTAAATTTGCCTTTGCATATTGAATATCCGGCCCAACCGCAAAAGACCAGTGTGGATTCATTTGATAAGCAATACTGGGGCTAAGCAAGATAGTAATAAGCTCAGATCTTGTGGCAGCAAACCGAGCCACACTGGTCTCACTGTACTCTGTTTTTAATCCAAAAGCAGAAGTCACACTCATACCAACCACAATGTCATCACTAAAACGATGAGCCATGTGTAAACCTGGCACAAAATTAAAGCCACCTGCATCTTCAACAGTCAAAGGAGAAATAGGTGTGTTTGCAGGCGCATTGGCATTCGCCAATGTCGGGTGCAAATCAAACTTACCATTAATCCCAACAGCAGAGACAACGATTTGAGTATGGGGAATGTGCGTTAGGCCTGCCGCATTATAAAAATTCGTTGAGGCGTCTGCACTCAGGGCTGCGGTACCACTATAGGCCGTTCCTAAGTTGGTAACACTTTGCTCTTGAATTTGAAATCCAGCTGCCAAAACAGAAGTGGCGCATATAAAAGTGCTTGAGAAAAGTGCGGTGCAATATAATGACTTGAAAATTCCAAAGTCCTTTTTATCCACAACATCACTCCATTAGTAAATTATTTTCGTTGTAAGGGCATACTCTACCCTTAAGTCAGCCAAATGTGAATGCTTGACTTTATATCAAATCGCCTTTACGATTTTTAACCCTACAGAATTTCGAATATCCCTGCGGCTCCCATGCCCGTACCAATGCACATCGTAACCATGCCATACTTCAAGTGATGTTGGCGCATACCATGAATCAAAGTAGCGGTACGTATCGCGCCCGTTGCGCCTAAGGGGTGCCCTAATGCGATGGCACTCCCAACTGGATTCACAATCGCAGGATCCAGAGATAAATCTTTCATAACCGCTAATGACTGCGCTGCAAACGCTTCATTGAGCTCTATCCATTGGATTTGTTGTAAGTTTAATTTCAAACGAGACAAGATTTTTGGTATCGCTGCAACGGGTCCAATCCCCATATATTCTGGCGCAACACCGGCAACACTATATCCCATAAACCGAGCGAGTGGGTGCAAATCATACTGAGCAAGCACCTTTTCACTCACCAACAAAATCGCTGCAGCACCATCACTTCGTTGTGAGCTATTACCGGCCGTTACAGTGCCCTTGGCGTGAAAGACAGGCCTCAGCTTAGATAGTACCTCCAACGAAGTATCACGACGTGGACCATGGTCTTGTGCAATTAATTTAAATTCCTGTATGCGTTTTCTGCTTTGAATATCAAAAAGCGTTTCACGAACCGTGATCGGTGCAACCTCAGCTTGAAATCTACCTTGCTCTATAGCTTTAGATGCACGAACATGACTTTCTAACGCAAACGCATCTTGCTGGTCTCGACCGATACCCCATTTTGAAGCTACTTTTTCTGCGGTCACCCCCATGCCATAGGCAATAGGCTCCATGCCCTCTTCAGAAAAGAAACGAGGATTCGCTGAAAAATGAAAGCCCCCCATGGGCACCATCGACATGCTTTCAACCCCAGCGGCGAGAATGATATCGGCTTCGCCTAACTGAATTCGATTCGCAGAAAGCGCAATCGCTTCTAACCCGGATGCACAAAAACGATTAATGGTCATGGCAGGCACAGAATCTGGTAATCCTGCTAACAACGTACTAATGCGAGCTACGTTCATGCCTTGCTGAGCTTCAGGCATCGCGCAACCTACAATAACCTCATCAATTTGCTCTGGTGAAATTTGTCCAACCTGGTTCATCACCGCTTTCAGAACATGTGCTAATAAGTCATCTGGCCGAGTTTCAGCAAAAACAGTTCCTGCTTTACAAACAGGCGTGCGAAGCGCGGCAACAATATAAGCCTCTTGCAATTTCATCTTATCCATCCTTTAATTTCTTAAGGGTTTACCGGTTTCAAGCAAGTGTTGTATACGTTGTTGTGTTGGTTTAGTCTTAATCAAACGCATGATCATTTCACGCTCTTTCTCAAGCATCCATTCCTCTGTCACACACATCCCTTCTGGAACACCCCCACCCGTAATGACCTCTGCAATGAGGCTTCCTATGAGATAGTCATGATCAGAGATAAAAGCACCCTCTCGTAAATTGACAAGATGTGTCTGGAAATTAGCCTGGACATCCCGTCCCGCAACAGCAAAAGGCAGAATATTCGGCGCAAGATAGTTATTATCGCTCAAATGTCTCGCTTCCTGTAAAGCACGATACAGTAATTCACCTGAATGCAGAACAATCGAGTCTGAACGACACATATAGTCTTTTGCTAACGCTTCTCTTGCACTCGTACTGACTTCTGCTTTCATGATTTGTTCAAAATAGCGCGTCACAATCGGTTCAACGGATTTACCGCTAGCCACTCGCGCAGCACGATAAGCTAATTCTTTGGTGCCACCACCTGCAGGTAAAATACCTACCCCAACTTCTACTAACCCCATGTAAGTTTCTAATGCAGCAACTCTTCGTGCACAATGCATGGCTAGTTCAGCCCCCCCTCCAAGGGTAAAACCTTGTATTGCAGCAACAATAGGAACACGTGATGCTCGAATTTTAATAGCTGTCGCTTGAAATTTTGTAACAACGCGCTCTATGGCTTCAAATTGGTTAGCTGCCACAGCCTTAAGAACATCTTGTAAATTCGCGCCTAAACTAAAAGGTTCGTCAAGACCCTGCCAAAGCACCAAACCTTTGTAATCGACCTCTGCTCGCTCAATCGCTTCTTGAATACCATCGAGGACGGCTTCACTGATGGTGTTTTGCTTTGTTTTAAAACTTAAAACAGGCACATCGAGATAATTCGAGATAGAAAACAATTTGACCGCATCAGTCTCAAATATTGTTTTACTAGCGTCCTGCACTTCAGCCAAGACGGGTTCAGCAACGATCTGTCTCTGATAAACCGGTAATTGAGAACGTGCTTGATAGCATTTAGAAGCTGGTGCCCAAGCGCCTTTTAGGGTATAAGGTCCTTGATCAATTTCGTTCACCCAAACAGGTACCGATATCGTTTTATCTAAAGCATCTGCTATCAAGGACCATCCAGCAGCTTGCCAAATCTCAAATGGACCTTGCTGCCATCCATATCCCCACCGCATCGCCAAATCAACATCTCTCACTGTATTCGCCATGTCGGTTAAATGGTAAGCACTGTAATGAAATAAGTCTCTAAATGCAGACCAAAGAAATTGTGCTTGTGGATGACTGCTCTCTTTTAAAGCAATCAACCAATGAGACGATGTCGATTTAAAAATAGATTGAATTTCATTTGCAATTTGAGGTTTAGAGATCCGGTAATTGCTTTCTTTGCGATCAATCACCAAGATATCTCTATCTTTTTTGAGATAAACACCCTGCTTTGTCTTTTGTCCGAGATAGCCTTTGTGAATCAAATCCTCAATCCAAGTCGGAAAATAAAAACGATTGCTCCAAGGATCGTTTTTCAATCCTTGCTTCATCGTATTCACCACATAGGCCATGGTATCCAATCCAACAACATCAAGCGTCCTAAAAGTTCCACTCTTGGGTCTGCCAATTAAAGAACCGGTTAAAGCATCCACCACATCTGGGGGAATATCATAGTGCTCTGCATATTGCATCACCGTCAGTAAAGCAAACACGCCGATGCGATTACCAATAAAATTCGGACTGTCTTTAGCACGAATGACCCCTTTGCCTAAATAAGTGACCAGAAACGTTTCAAGATGATCCAACAATGCTGTAGAGCTAGCATCATGAGAAATCAATTCAACCAAACGCATGTATCTCGGGGGATTAAAAAAATGCATGCCCACAAAGCGAGAGCGAATATTTTCAGGCAAATCATCTGCTAGAGCCTGAATGCTAAGACCTGATGTGTTGCTGGCTAAAATAGCAGTTTGATGTAGATGAGGGATCACTTTATCAAATAAGGATTTTTTCCAATCCATTCTTTCAGAAATGGCTTCAATGACCAAGTCACAGCTTGTTAACTGATTTAAATCATGTTCATAATTAGCAGCGTGAATACCTTGAAGTGTTTGATCGGTCGCCAAAGGGGATGGGCTTAAGGTTTTCAGAGCATGAATAGCACCTTTGACCAGAGAATTTGGATCTCCCTTTTGAGCGGGTAAATCATATAAAATCACCTGAAAGCCTGCATTAACAAAGTGCGCAGCAATTTGTGCCCCCATAACACCAGCGCCTAATACCGCTACTTTATGAATGCGATTGTATTGATTCATCACGCCCTATTCTCCTTAAGCTGCTACAACGCTATCCCAGCCTTTATCTGCTGCAAATCGATTACCATACCGTGTTTCTAATTTTTCTAATTGTTGTTTCAATCTATCCAACCCTTCCTCCTGGGTAAAATGAATAGCGCCGCCTCTAAATGGTGGGAAGCCAAATCCAAAAATAGTTCCGGCATCAAGTAAATCGGCGCTTTCAACAATACCTTCTCTTAAACAAGCAATTGCTTCATTGAGCATTCGTAAGCTCAGCCTGTCAATGATATCTTTTGGAATCCCATGCTGGCTTGTGACTTTAGGTTTCACGACCTTGTCATTTTGATATTCATAAAATCCATGATTGGTTTTCTTGCCCAAACGATTTTGTGACACTAGTTGACGCAGCTGCTCAGGAATTTGAGCACCTAAGTGTGGCGCCAATTTTTCTAAAGCGGCTAAGCAAATATCTAGCCCAACGATGTCAGCCAATTCGATGGGTCCTACAGGCATTCCAAATTCAACTGCGGCTTTATCAATCGTTGGTCCCGGCACCCCCTCTTCAAGCAACGCAACGGCTTCAAGCATATAAGGCAATAGAATACGATTCACTAAAAAACCGGGTGAACTCTTTACTGGCAATGGTAGCTTATCAATCTGCTTAACAAAGGCAAGCCCCTTATCTATCCATGCTTTAGAGGTCTTATCGGCATGGATAACTTCAACCAATGGCATCTTCGCAACCGGATTAAAGAAGTGAATCCCAATCAGTCGCTCAGGATGTTGAAGGCATGTGGATATCTCTTCGAGTGGAATGGTCGATGTATTCGTCGCCAAAATCGCATCTGCTTTAGCCATCTTTTCAAGATGCTTGAACACAGCTTGTTTAACTTCTAGTTTTTCAGTGACCGCTTCAATAATCACATCTGCATGGCGCACTCCAATGCCAGCAACGTCCGGCATCAATCTATCCATTGCTTTTGTGATTTCATGCGGTTCTTTGAGCTGCTTTTCAGCAAGACGATAGGCCCGGCCTATCGCAGGTGCAATGAATTCTGGCTTTTGATCTTGTAATGTGACCATATAACCTTTGACTGCACACCACGCAGCGATATCTCCACCCATCGTACCGGCACCAATCACGTGAATATGCTTGGGCTTAAATGCGGCTGATTTTCCTAAGCTCTTTAACTTTTCCTGTAAAAAGAAAATTCGAACTAAGTTTCTAGAGGTTTTCGAAACCAACAGCTGACCAATCGATTCAGCTTCACGAATATAAGCTTGATCATCTGTGCCTTCTTTGACCCAATTCTCAACTATTTTAAAGGGTGATGGATATTGAGTTTTTTTGACTTTTTTATTCAATTGACGATAAAACAATTTTGCAAGCCACGGTCTGATAAGAGTCAAATTAGTGATTTTTGAAACCATTGATTGCTTACGAGGCGGTGGATTAAGTGCCATCTCACGAGCCGCTATCTCTGCCAATCGCAATGGAACCGCTGCATCTACAAGACCCATTCGTTTTGCTTGCTTGGCTCTGAGGAGTCGACCAGATAAATTCAAATCCATTGCTTTCAATGCCCCAAGCAACTTGGGCAGGCGAACTGTTCCACCCCATCCTGGATGAATGCCCAATTTTACTTCTGGTAATCCCAGTCTGGTCTTAGGTGAATCAACAGCAATTCGGTATCGGCAAGCTAAAGCCAGCTCCATCCCACCCCCTAAGCAAAATCCATCAATCATAGCAAGCGTTGGAAAAGGTAATTTTTCTAAACTATCAAAAATCAATTGCCCTTTTCTAATGAGCACAGTCGCCTCATCAGCGCTTTCAAGCGTTTTGAACTGCTCAATATCCGCCCCAGCGATAAAACCAGATGATTTGCCAGAACGAATAATCAAAGCTCTGGGTCGTTCTTTCTCAAAATGTTCAATAATATCTGCAAATTCTCTCAACACAGGCTCATTGAGGCTATTGGCAGAAGAATCTTGTCGATCGATCGTTAACCACACAAGCCCCATATCATCTACGGCGATTTTCCAATGCAGATACGACTTCATGTTGGTCATACAACCCCCTCTACTCTCTCAATCAAAATTGCTCCACCTTGCCCGCCACCAATACAGAGGCTTGCTACTGCACGCTCATTCTTATTTCTAGCCAGTGACTTAGCGCAATGAAGTACTAATCTCGCACCACTGGCACCAACTGGGTGTCCCATCGCAATCGCACCACCATTTGGATTCAAAATCTCTGAAGGAAGCTTACCCAGCTTAAACTCATCACTTTCCCAAGCTTTCAAACATCCTAAAATCTGAGCTGCAAAGGCTTCATTAATTTCGACCTGATCAAGATCACTAAATCCCAAACCATGCTTCTTTAAAAGGGGTGTTATCGCATGCACAGGACCAAGGCCCATAATAGCAGGATCCAATGCCGCCCAATGAATGTCTCGAATCACTGCTAAGGGTTTCAAACCGTACTGTTTAACAGCATCACTGCTGGCAAGAATAACAAAAGCAGCACCATCTGTGATCTGAGAGCTATTGCCTGCTGTAATCGTGCCAAATTTTTCGAAAACAGGCTTTAATTTAGCTAATTTTTCAGGACTGGAATCGGGGCGAATGCCATCATCTTTTAGATAGACCCCTCCCTTTTTATCATACAACGCAGTGACTTCATCCATCTCACTCGATTGATAAGCACGTTCAGCTCTCAAATGACTTTGAGTCGCATACTGATCCATCTCTAGACGTGAAATCTTATATCGATATGCAATTTCCTCTGCCGTTTGCCCCATGTTGAGGTTCACAACCGGATCAGTTAATCCTTTCAATAAGGCAATTACCGGTACTAAAAATTGTGGTCTAAATTTAATTAACGCTTTAAGTTTACTCGGAATATTTTTAGCCATACTCAATTGCGCAAACCACATCGTCATTGCTCTTGAATATAGAAGGGGTGTCCGACTCATCGCTTCTGTGCCACCAGCGAGCACTAAATCACTTTTACCGAGTAAAATATTTTGATATGCACTATCAATCGCTTGTAACCCAGAAGCACAATTTCGTTGTACCGTAAAAGCAGGGACTTGATGGCCGCATCCCAATCTCAAGGCTATGATGCGCGCAATATTTGCTTCTTCTTCTGAAGGAGATACACAACCCACAATCACTTCATTCAAATCGGTCGGATTAAAGGGTTGAGTCGCTAGCAAGGGCCTGGCTGCACCCACTGCCAGATCGGCAGCAGAAAAGTCACCTGGCTGACCTTTGGCTTTCAGAAAGGGCGTTCTCAGCCCATCGACAATATAGACTAGCCGATCTCGGCTGGTTGAGACTGATTGCATGATGACTGCCTTCTTACATTCATATTCGAATTAAATTCATCCACAGCGATTACTTTCTGTCTGAGCGTTTCAAAGCGATCTAAGATTAATTTTTCAGCTTGAGAAATGAATCCTTTTTCAAATGCTATTTGAACTTGCTCTTGTTCAGTCGTACGCGGAATTTTCTTATCATTGATAGCTGACTTGATTTTCTTTTCAATAGGTCTTATTTGTTCCAACATAGAGAGCGCTTCATCTAAGATCCGCACAGGATCACTTTTACTCGTGCCTTTGAAGCAAGCTTGTGTGATCTGATCTCGAAAAACGCTGGCATGCTGTGTTGTCTGTGCCAAAATACGATCAAGTTCATCATGATTTGCTTTGTAAATTCGTCCAAAAGGGAACGTTAAAAATTTTAAGATAACCCCGATTATGCGCTGAGGAAAGTTTTGGTAAAATGCGATTAAGGCCTCTTGTGCATGATATCCTAAGTAGTTTAATGCCCATTTCGCATGATTCAAATGCGACGGATCGTTTGAGTTCTGATGATAGAATTTCAAGACGGCTGAACTCAAGTAGAGATAACTTAAAACATCCCCTAACCGGGCAGACAATCTTTCTTTTCGTTTGAGACTCCCCCCTAATACTAAAAAAGCAACATCGGTTGTAAAAGCCAAAGTCGCACTCAGCCAATTTAATCGCTTTTCATAGTGTGTTAATTGTCCTCTTATGTGAGATTGACAGACATAACTCCTTGAGAAAGATAATTTAAGCCACCGCCCGATATTACAAAGAGTATATAGTACGTGCTGCTTCAAGACTGCATCAAATTGATCTAATGCTTCACTTTCATTTTCAAGCCGAAGCTCAGCTGCCTGAAGCTCCTTTTGAACAAAAGGATGACAGCGTGTAGCACCTTGACCAAAAATCATCAAGTTGCGTGTGAGAATATTGGCACCTTCAACGGTAATGCTCACTGGAGTCGCTTGATAGGCATCCCCTAAATAATTATGAGGACCTAGCATTATCGCACGGCCTCCATGAATATCCATGGCATCGTTGATAACTTTTCGAGCCAGTTCCGTCATGTGATATTTTGCAATAGCAGTTACAATTGCTGGACGATTTCCCATATCTAAACTGCTCGCGGTCAAACGTCTGGTGGCTTCTAAAATATAAGTCAATCCAGCGATACGGGCGAGCCCTTCCTCGATACCTTCAAATTGCCCAATGGGCATTTTAAATTGTTTTCGAATCGCACTATAAGCGCCTGTCGTTCGATAACATAACATACCTGTTGCAGTTGATAGCGCGGGTAATGAAATTCCTCTTCCTGCAGATAAAGATTCAACTAACATTTTCCAACCTAAACCCACCATCCCAGCACCCCCGATGATTGAATCAATCGGTACAAACACATTTTTACCACGTGTAGGACCATTCGGAAAAGCAAGATTTAAAGGACAATGTTTATCTCCAATCTCAATACCAGGTAAACGTGTCGGAATCAGGCACAAGGTCACACCCAGGTCAGTTTTGTCGCCAATAAGATGGTCTGGATCAAATAGTTTAAATGCTAATCCCATCACCGTAGCGATAGGTGCAAGCGTAATATAGCGCTTATCCCAATTTAGTTTGATACCGATAATTTCTTTGCCTTCGAATTTGCCTCTGCAAACTACACCAGTATCTGGAATTGCGCCTGCATCTGAACCCGCATCTGGGCCCGTTAAGGCAAAACAAGGAATATCCTCACCCGCCGCTAATCGCGGTAAATAGTATTTTTTTTGTGCCTCTGTCCCGTAATGCATAATCAGTTCAGCAGGTCCTAGTGAGTTAGGGACCATCGTCGAAACCGCTGTGGAAATATTGCGAGTTGCAATTTTCAGAATGATTGTTGAATGTGCAATCGCTGAAAAACCGAGGCCCCCATATTCCTTAGGAATAATCATCCCAAAAAATTTTTCTTTTTTTAAATACTGCCAAATATGCTTTGGAAGCTCTCTTTTTTCATGCTCAATTTCCCAAACGTCCAGCAAACTACACAATTCATTGACTTGCTGATCAACAAAAAGCTGCTCCTCATGGGAAAGTTGCGCATCTTGATAATGGTATAAATCTTGCCAAAGAGGTTTTCCGCTGAATAAGCTCCCTTCAAACCAGACATTCCCTGCTTTGAGCGCTTCTTTTTCAGTTTCGCTGAGCGGCGGTAACACCCGACAAAAATAATCAAAAAGGGGCTTTGAAAAAAACGATTTTCGAATATTTGCGAACCACCCCATCGACACCTCCTTTTGCCAAAAAGTAGGAGGAGTATACACGCTTTAGCGTGACTTCAGGTACTAAGAATGCTATCTTAAGTAAGAAACTTAGTAAAAATGTTGTATACACTATGAAGCATCATTACGTTCCCAACATTGGTGATTGGTTTCAAGATCAGGAGATTATGACAAGGTTTGAGGTCGTTGCCATTGATGACGAAGAGGGCTCCGTGGAAGTACAATATTTCTCAGGCGAAATTGAAGAATACGACTTGGAAACCTGGTATCAACTCGCGCTTTCATTGATTCCTCCGCCAGAAGATTCATCTGGGCCTTTCGAAATGAGTAAAGAGGATTTTTATTTTACCGATGATGATGTGCTTCGCCCAGAAGATTGGAATAGCCCCTTGTCAGGCATTTCACTCGACATCGAATACTAAGTTTGGTATTCACCTCTCCAAATATTATTCTTCATGACTTATCGTCAAACTTATAACAAAGGCTGTTTTTTTTGCTAAACTCAAAGAGGCTTTTAGGAAATTTGCGAATGTGCACCAAAAAGCTATAATCAATTCTGTTAATAACCTCAGGAAGCGATGATTATGGCGAACATTACGACAACCAATCGCGCAGCAGAGTTAACTCAGCGACAAACGGAAGTGTTGCAAGTCATTCGAAATCATATCGAATCGACAGGTGCCCCTCCGACTCGTGCTGAAATAGCAAAGCAGCTCGGATTTAGATCAGTCAATGCAGCAGAAGATCATTTAAAAGCGCTAGCTCGAAAGGGGGCCATTGTTCTTTCTCCAGGAACCTCTCGAGGTATTCAGCTTGCTGGAAAACACGGTCTTGGCTTACCCATTATTAGAACAACCTCTTCTCAAGTCGAATTATTAGCACCTGAGAATATTCAAGCCAGACTCCGTATTGAAAATCAGCTTTTCAACCCAAAACCAGATTTTCTTTTGTCTATTCATGACAATAGCTTGAAAAATGCAGGGATTAAGAGTGGGGACTTACTAGCCGTCCACCTAGGCACAACAGCGCAACGAGGCGATCTGATTTTAGCTCGCTATAATCAACATCTGCTCGTTCGTCGATATCTGCCTGATGAAAGACAAATCATATTACGTGCAGAAAATCCGGATTTTCCAGACGTTACAATTCCTTTAAATCATGAGCAATTTAAAATTGAAGGAATTGGCGTAGGCATTATTCGAACTGGTAAACCATAGATGTTTTAGGCATCCCAGCTTGATTTGAGGGCTTTCATAAGCTGGGATGTAGCACAGATAAGCGGCACACATGATATGAATAAATTGTTTTCACTTCTATTGAGTGTGTTAATTGGCTATGGTGCTTTAAAAGGCTATCTTTATTACGACGTCAAACATGCGCTTGAAGCCGTTATTTCCAAAGCAGAACCTTATCTTCAAATTGAATATCGAGATTTCAAGACAGCCCCACTCGATGGATTAATTATAATATCAGATATTAAAATCACCCCAGTGAACAATCGTGACGGGATCTCGATTGAGCGCTTGACAATCAAAGGCTTAGAATTTTATCCACCATTTGCAAAATCTGCTTCTTTGTTTAATTTTGAAAAACCTAATGTCAAGCAACTGAGTCTTGAAGGGGTAAGCAATAAATCTGACTCCTTTCTTTTCTCTAATCTAATCCAACGATCGGCGCCTTCAAAATTTAAAGTCAATTGGGCCTCTCAAAATATTCTGCTTGATAAATTAGGATATTCGACGATAATGTCGAATGTGTTGATTAGCTTAACTCCTCTACCTGAGAAAAAACAAATGCAGGTTAGTTATACCCAAATAAATCGAGATATGTTTACTCTACAGCTCAACTTCCTTGTTGATTTACCGTCAGAACAATCTTATAAATTGATGCAAATCCATGAAGGGACTTTAACTTATCAAGATCATTCTCTATTTAAAAAATGGTTAAACGCCAATGCTAAGACGAATCAACTCTCAGATAAAGCAATGCAACAAAAATTTCTTCATGATTTGAATGCGCAATTATCAAATCAGATTATCCTTGACCAATCTGCTTTAGCAGCTATCGAGCAATTTTTAGCTAATCCCTCGTCACTTTCAATCCGTATTCAACCTAATGATCCACTTAATCTGGATGCGTTGAATATGTTACGCTTATATAAAGCTAGCGACATTCCAAAGATTTTAAACCTACAAGTCACCTACCAATAATCATGCGATACCGATCACAGCTGAATTTTATATTATTCATTGCATTTTGCTTTCCACATTCAGCCAATTCACTTAATCTAAAAGAACTTGATCATCAACGTACTCAGTTTGTCAAAGCTGAAACGGCTCTCAAAAATGATGACATCAAATCCTTCAAGCTATTGAGCTTTGAATTGACAGATTATCCACTATTTCCCTACTTACAATATGAGTACTTGAATTACAAGATTGGATCAACAAGCCTGCAGGAAATCAAGACTTTTGAAAAAAGATACCCTGATTTTCCAAAAACACATTTTCTTAGAGAAGCATGGCTAAACGTTCAAGCAGGTGAAGGAAAATGGAAAACATTCCTAGCTGAATATCAGCCTAACAACAAAGCATCTCTTCAATGTCGTGCGATCTATGCGAGATACTTGATGGATCACGACAAAACAATCTTGTCGCAGGGTCTTCCACTCTGGTTAGTAGATTATTCTCAACCAAATGGCTGTGATGCACTCTTTATGGCAATGAAGGAAGAAGGATTCCTCAGTACAGATAGGTATTGGCAAAGACTCACATTAGCCCTAGCCAAAAGAAATATTCCACTCGCCAAACACTTAAAGTCGCAGTTTACGAAAGCTGAACAAACCCAAATTGATAGTTGGATAACTGTTTTAGAAAATCCTAAGCTGATACAAGAACCTAAAACATTTCAGAATTTTAAAAAAGCCAGTCCGCTTATTCATACTATTATTGTGCAAGCCCTTGAACAGCATGCTAAACAAAATCCGTTTGGAAGTATGCAACTTCTTGAATTTGCTATCTCAAAATTCAATCTCACACCTGATCAGATAGGCACGATTCAAAAAGCAATTGCACTGTCACTTTCGGTTAAGCGTCATGAACTTGCTCAGCAATGGCTTGACAAAGTTCCGTTAAATCTCATGGATAAGTCTATTTATGAGTTGAGAATTCGCAATACCATTAAATCGCAAAATTGGCAACGCCTTCTCCAATTAACTGATAAACTCCCTCCCAATCTCAAAAAAACTAAACGATGGCGCTTTTGGAGAGCATACGCATTTAATAAATTAGGTCCTCATCAGAATGCGCATGCTTTATTTTCGGAGCTTGCAAACCAACGAAATTACTATGGCTTTATAGCAAGCGCTGAACTGAATAAAAATATCAATATTCACTCCCTACCCAAAAATATTGATTCTAAATTGATCAACAAAGTTTCGAACTCACCTAACATGATGCGCACTCATGAACTGATTCGACTAAATCGATTTCGAGAATCTCGAGCCGAATGGCAACATGCATTAAAAGATTTTTCAGAAGATCAACGACAGGCAGCCGCCCAAATCGCTTATCAAATGAAATGGTATGATTTAGGCATTTTGGCCCTCTCTAAAGCAAAATATAAACATGACATCCCTATACGTTTTCCACTGGCTTACTCTGATACCTTTATAAAAGAAGCCAAGCGATTTGCATTGGAACCTGCATGGCTTTTTGCTGTTTCTCGTCAAGAAAGCGCATTCATCCGAGATGCTTATTCTTCAGCTGGCGCAATTGGAGTCATGCAATTAATGCCCACCACGGCACAGTATGTTGCTAAAAAAATTTCGTTTCCGCTCAATTCAAGCACTGAGCTCCTTAAAGTTGATACCAATGTCAGACTAGGTGCAGCCTATTTACGTTATCTATCCGGTAAGATGGCTAATCACCCCGTTCTGATGACTGCTTCATATAATGCGGGGCCTGGCAGAGTGAGTAGCTGGCTTCCCAACAAAAAGATACCAGCGGTTGAATGGATTGAAACCATTCCGGTCAAGGAAACGAGAGAATATGTAAAAAATGTTCTTACATATATTGCAATCTATCGTGAGCTCTTAGGAGAAGACACCCAGATTCGTGATTTAATGCTCTCTATCCCGCCCGTTTCTGCTTAAGGTACTTTTAAGCTATAGTGTAAAAAAGAGAGGGATGAAACCTGAGAGCGGCATGCTAAATCAGATACTTCAAGAAAAAATCCAGACCTTGCCGAACTTTACTGAAAAGACATTTTCAGAACTAGAGGCTCGATTTCTTGCCTTACTGACACATGCTGAATTTAAGATTCAAACACTTTGCCAAGCTCGTCAACTAGCTTTTCATTTATCTTATCTGTGTCCAAACCCAGCTCGTACCGCTGTAGGACTTACAGAACTCTTTATCAATGCGATCGAGCATGGCAACTTAGGTATTACCTTTGAAGAAAAAAATCAGCTCACGTCTGAATCCGCCTGGTTCGAAGAAATTGAACGCCGATTAAATATGCCTGCAAATCAAAGCAAAATGGTTCATATTACTGTTCATAAAGATGCACATGCTGTTCAATTTGAGATTCAAGACGAAGGTCTCGGATTTAGATGGCAAGAATATTTAGAAGATCCTAGTGCCAACCAAACAGCTAAACACGGACGAGGTATCATTTTGGCGCGTATGATGAGCTTCGATAAATTAGAATACAATGAGACCGGAAATTATGTTCGCTGTTTAGTCGGACTACATAGATAAAAGCTAAATCTCCCAAGTTTGACCTTTTTCTAAGAACGCTTGCAATTGCTTCCTCTCAATTGGAGAAGCACCATTGTTTTTGCTCGCTGCTAATCCATCATGAGTCGGACGCTTGCTCTCTCTAAAAATTCCGATGGGAACAGGGAAAATATCTGGTGATGCCAATCGTTTCATCAATTCATCCTCCTTAGGAGCATCGAGATCCTGTGGATCGAACCTAATCGTCCGCGCATCACGAACCACCCTATCAGCAAAGCTATTGAATGCACCATCATTAAACACATTACAATTTTGATAAATTTCAACAAAAGAGGTTCCCTCATGTAAAGCTGCTCGCTTCAGCACACTTTGGATCCCTTGAGTATCAATATCGATAGCTCGTGCAACAAAGGTGCAGCCAACACTCAGTGCCAGTGAAATAGGATCTAAGGGTTGGTCAATTGACCCTTTTGGTGTTGTTTTGGTTACCTTTTCAATTTCAGAAGTAGGCGAAATCTGCCCTTTGGTCAGTCCATAAATTCGATTGTTACAAAGCAGAACAGTGACATTCACATTCCGACGCATCAAATGAATCAAATGATTTGCACCAATGCTTAGCCCATCCCCATCTCCCGTCACAATCCAAACATCGAGCTCAGGACGCATTAATTTAAGTCCTGTTGCAAACGTGGGGGCCCTACCATGAATCGTATGAAATCCATAAGTATTCATGTAGTATGGAAAACGGCTTGAGCAACCAATACCAGAAATAAACACGGTATTTTCAGGTTGACGCTGCAAATCTGCTAAGATTTTTTGAACACTAGATAAAATAGCATAATCGCCACACCCCGGACACCAGCGGACCTCTTGATCTGATTCAAAATCTTTTTTAGTCAACATATGGATTTATCCTACCGCCTTGATCTTTGGACTCAAATATTTTAAAAATGCTTTCTCAAGTTCATGCGTAAAAAAGGGCTGTCCAGAAATTTTATTTACACCTTTTGCATCTATGAGAAATTCCGAACGAATTAACTTTATTAATTGCCCCAAATTTAACTCAACCACCAGGACAGTTTTAAAACTTTGTAATTTCGACTTTAAATCTTTAGGAAAAGGATTGAGGTATTTTAGGTGTAACATTGATATAGCATGGCCTTGACCTTGCAGTGTTTCAACAACGGTTTTAACAGCACCATAAGTACTACCCCAGCTTAAAATCAAGCAATCTCCCGTAGGGTGCCCTAAAATCTCAAGTGGCTTCAAAGTTGATTGAATCTCATTAATTTTTTTCTGACGAAGTTCGACCATCTTTTGATGATTAAGGGGATCGTAGCTGATATGCCCTGTAACATCTGATTTTTCCAAACCTCCGATTCGATGCATGAGTTCTGGTGTACCAGGTTTAACCCACTCTCTGGCTAATGTCTCATGATTTCGACGGTAAGGCTGATAATCTTTCGGATCCACACGATAGCAAGGAGTGAGATCCGGTAAACTGTCCACATCGGGGATCTGCCATGGCTCAGCTGTATTCGCAAGATAGGCATCACACAAGACTATCACCGGTGTCATATACTGAATAGCAATCCGAAAAGCTTCGAATAACATGTCAAAACAGTCACCAGGTGAGCAAGGTGCTATGATCGGCAAGGGACACTCCCCATGCCGCCCGTAAAATGCCATCAACAAATCAGATTGTTCAACCTTTGTTGGCATGCCTGTAGAAGGCCCTGCACGTTGTACATCAATGATAACCAGCGGCAACTCCGCCATGACGGCTAATCCAATAGATTCGGCCTTTAAATCCATACCCGGACCACTGGTACTGGTTAAAGCTAATGTGCCACCATAGGCTGCACCAATCGCAGCACCAATCGCGCCCATTTCATCTTCTGCTTGAAACGTTTTGATGCCCGGCATATTAAATTGCGAAACGTTTTGAAGGATGTCTGATGCAGGCGTAATAGGATACCCTGCAACCAGCATCGGTGTCTTAGCGCAAACTGAAACAGCAACACATCCCATACTCAAGGCCAGATTACCTGTAATTTGCTTATAACGACCAGATGGGAATTGAGCTGGTGGCACAGAATAATATTCATTAAAAACTTCTGCTGTTATCGCAAAATCATAACCTGCTTGCAATGCAGCTTGATTGGCAGCAACGACCAGTGGGTCTTTCTGATATCTGGTTTGTAGCCATTGATGGGCCGGTGAAATAGGTCTGTCGTACAACCAGCATAAAGCGCCCAATGCAAACATATTTTTGCATTTTCGGGCTTTTGGACGACTTAAAGCGACCTGCTCTGTCGCTTTCAAGGTCAGTTGCGTAATCGGCAATTTAATGAGTCGATAAGCTGAAATTGCGGCAGTTTCCAACGGGTTTTCGGTATACCCTACTTTTTTGAATTCTTTGTCATTGAATTTGTCCTCATCGACAATTAAAATTCCACCTGCTTTTAATCTGGATTGTGTCGCTTTTAATGCGGCTGGATTCATTGCAATCAACACATCAAATTCATCACCCGGCGTTTGAATGTCAAAATCCGCAAAGCTAAGCTGAAACCCTGAAACGCCGGCTAAAGTACCAACAGGTGCTCTAATTTCGGCCGGGAAATCAGGCAACGTTTGGATATCATTTCCTATCACCGCTGAAAGTTGCGTAAACTCCATCCCGGTAATTTGCATCCCATCACCGGAATCTCCAGCGAAATGAATGACAACTTGATGTTTAATAAGGCGAGGTTCAACTTTTTTCATCGTGTCTCTATTATAACAATGACTCTAGCATGAATCTGGGCGCATACTATACCATGTATTATAACGGGTATTGTACCGTGAGGCCTGTCTGAAAGTTATAAAATTAACTATATTTAAGGGAAACTATGCGTCGCGTGATCTTTAATCAAAAAGGTGGTGTCGGCAAATCTACTATCACCTGCAATTTAGCTGCTATTAGTGCTTTTCACGGCCATAGAACACTTGTGGTTGATTTGGACCCTCAATCAAATTCCACACAGTACCTACTCGGCGAGGCCGCAGATCACATACCGTCTAGCATCAGTGATTTTTATAATGCAGTCCTAGCAATTCGTTTTGAAAGGCAGCATGCTAATCAATATATTCATGCTACTCCTTTTTCGGATTTATATATTTTACCCGCTACAAAACAACTTGCACACTTGGAGCATGACCTCACAAGTCACAATAAAGTTTTTAAATTGCGTAGTCTGCTAGATAAGCTAGATCATTTCGATGCCGTCTTTATAGACACCCCTCCCGCATTTAACTTTTTTACGCGGTCTGCATTAGTTGCAGCTGATAAGTGTCTGATTCCTTTTGATTGCGATCTTTTCTCTAGAAAAGCCATTTACAACCTAATAGAAGGCATGCAGAAGATCAAAGAGGACTATAATGCTGCCTTGGACATTGAAGGTATTATTGTCAATCAGTTCCAACCTCAAGCAAAACTACCACTTCGCCTGATTCAAGAACTCAAATCGGAAAAGTTGCCTGTACTGATGCCCTTTTTGACCTCTTCAATTCGAATTCGTGAATCTCATGACGTTGCCAAACCTTTGATCTTTCTAGAAACGCATCATAAAAACACAGTAGAGTATATGGAGCTCTATGAGAGCATTCTTAAAGTTAGTAAACAGAACACGTCCACCCAATCAACTCCTAAACTAAAATCCAAAAAAGAAACGTTAGAAGGTGTGACTGAAGAATAAGTTCCGAAAAAAAGAAAAACCAGAATCTAAGCTATAAAGCATTTGGAATAAGCGCCTTAATCAGATCCGGCCCTTGATATATCAACCCGGTATAAACTTGTATTAATCGAGCCCCTAATTCAAATCGCTCTTGAGCGGATACTGCCGAGTCAATCCCTCCTGCACTCACTATATCAATATCAGAATTCAAAGCTTTCTTTAATATTGTGAGAACAGAAATAGAAAGTGCTGCTAAAGGTTTTCCTGATAATCCCCCCGCCTCTTTAGCGAGTGGGTCTTTTTCCAATCCAGGCCTTGATATCGTCGTATTAGTTGCAATCACCCCTTGAACAGGGTATTGATTAATTACCTCAGCAAATTGCTGTAATTGTTCACCACTCAAATCTGGAGCAACCTTAATTACGAGAGGGACATATTTACCGAACACCTGAACAAATCGTTCTCTGGCTTCACAAAGCGATTCCAAAATCAACTTAAGTCCGCGCTCTTCTTGAAGAGCCCTAAGCCCTGGTGTATTAGGGGACGATATATTCACAGTAATGTAATCAGCATAAGGATAGGCTTTATTAAAACAATAGAGATAATCTTCATGCGCATTTTCATTCGGCGTATCTTTGTTCTTACCAATATTAACGCCCAATCGACAACTATATTTCTGAAGTTTAATGACACGCTGGAAATAATCGATGCCTTTATTGTTAAATCCCATTCGATTAATCAGAGCAGACTGATTCACCAAGCGAAATAAACGAGGCTTGGGGTTCCCAATTTGAGGTCGAGGCGTCAAAGTGCCTACTTCAACAAATCCAAAACCAAGTTTACTGAATGCACTCACACACTCGGCATTCTTATCAAGGCCTGCTGCAAGCCCAATTGGGTTGGGAAATAATAAACCAAAAGCATGCGTTGGTCTTTGATAAGCTGCCCAATCTAAACGATTGGGCATCATAGCCGTAAGAGGTATTAAGCCTTTTAACACCAAAGCATGCGCGACTTCAGGCTCAAGCTTAAATAAAAGCTGCCTCAAAACAGAATACATCATGAATTAAACAGCTTCATCGACACCATCCGTCAATTCATCCTGTTCACTACGCTTTTCTGATTCAAACTTAGAAACTTGCGCCAAATCCAGCAATTCCCGAAGAGCGACTGAATACATAATAAATTCTCGATTCGAAGTCGCCTTAAGGTCACTAATCATGTATTTCCATCTCTCAACTAAGACTTTATGTTTATCCATCCAAGCATCTAAGCGTGCATCAATATCAGTAGCGTCGCCTTCCATGAGCAACAGACTGATAGTGAGACTTCGTTGCTGTCTGTCCAAGTCGTCTCTAAAAGCAGCTCGAGCAAGGGCTTCCCAATGATTGGTAACCGTATGTTCTTTAATCTGCACTCTAAACCAACCCAACTCTAAACGAGATCCAACCGCATAATAAGCACATATAACCTTTTCAACGGGGATATTATAGCTTGTTGCCGCTTCTACGATGTCTAGTGCAGAAAACATCACACTCATGCAAGCTGCTCGATATGCCATCTCTTCAGGGACCCCTGCAGCAAGCAATTCATCTTTGAAAGATTCAACATAAGCCTTCGATGTTCCTCTTAAGGCTTGACGTATGTTTTCTCGAACTTCTTGAACTAATGGGGTGAAATGATCAATAGTCTCTTGAATATTCATCCCTGCACGGCGATGCCTCAAGAACCATCTGGTACCACGACGAACGAGACGATTTAACTCTTGCAGCATTCTGCTTTGAATTCCGGCTTCTACGATAAAATCAAGCGCAACGATCGCTTCACGAAATTGCCTTGCCTTAAAAACTTCTCTAGCAACCGTGTATGACCTAACAATTTCATGAGACGTCGCACCCGTTTCATCTTGAAGACGATTAATAAAACCCATCCCCATTTCGTTAATCACTGTGTTGGTGACATGCATTGTAATAATCTCACGATGCAATCGATGTTCTTTCATTTCATCGTGATATTTCTCTCTCAGCAAAGTGGGCACTGGTGCATATAACGCTTGCGAGACATATGGATCCTCTGGCAAATCTGAAGCCAAAAGCTCTTCTTTTAGGAGAGTCTTAGAATACGCCAACAGTATAGCCAATTCAGGACGGGTTAAACCTTGCTTATTTTGACCTCGATTGATCAACTCTTCATTTGAGGGTAAAAATTCTAGTGCTCGATTCAAATTCCCATTCTTTTCCAAATATTCTATTAGCCGCTTGTGTAATTCGAGGTTCTGAGGGGCTGATGCTTCAGCTAAACTGATGGCTGAAATTTGACCTCGATTATCTTCTAAAACAAGCTCAATCACTTCGTCAGTCATCTCAGCGAGCATGGTATTTCGGTTTTTTTCAGTTAGATCACCACTTGCAACAATCTGATTCAGCAAAATCTTTATATTAACCTCATGATCAGAGCAATCTACACCTGCTGAATTATCAATCGCATCAGTGTTTAACCTACCACCGAGTAAAGCGAACTCAATCCGTCCAAGTTGTGTAAAGCCGAGATTACCGCCCTCACCAACAACTTTACATCTAAGTTCATTACCATTGATGCGAAGCGCATCATTTGTTCTATCACCGACTTCAGAGTTATGTTCGTATGAGGCCTTAACATAAGTCCCTATACCACCATTCCAAAGGAGATCGACTTCCGCTTTTAAAATAGCTCTGATCAGTTCATTTGGAATGATCTTGTCTTTATTGATACCAAATAATTTTTTCATTTCAGGTGTCACATCAATCGACTTGGCTTTTCTGGAGAAAATGCCACCACCTTTGGAAATCAATTTATCGTTATAATCTTCCCAAGAAGATCTGGGCAAGTTAAACATCCTCACACGTTCTTCAAAACTCTTTTCAGGATCTGGGTCTGGATCGATAAAGATATGTATATGATTGAAAGCAGCAATAAGCTTAGTAGCACGAGATAAGATCATCCCGTTCCCAAACACATCACCTGCTAAGTCACCAATACCTATGACGGTAAAAGGCTCAGTTTGAATATCTTTACCAATTTCTCTGAAATGACGCTTAACAGATTCCCAAGCGCCTTTTGCCGTGATCCCCATCTTCTTGTGGTCATACCCCATCGAACCACCTGAAGCAAAAGCATCACCCAGCCAAAATCCAAATTCAGCCGAAATACTATTGGCAATATCTGAAAATGTTGCGGTCCCTTTATCTGCAGCAACCACTAGATACGGATCATCTGCATCGTAGCGTACAACATTTTTAGGCACGACAATATGATTGTCTTTAATATTATCTGTTAAATCTAAAAGACCTCGAATAAAAGTTTTATAACAAGCAATCCCTTCTTGAAGAATCTCTTCACGTGTTCCATTCTGAGGCAGCGCTTTTGGCACAAAACCGCCCTTAGCACCTAGGGGAACAATAACTGCATTTTTAACTTGCTGCGCTTTCATTAGCCCCAATACTTCCGTTCTGAAATCTTCACGTCTGTCAGACCAACGAAGTCCGCCACGAGCAACCTTAGCCCCTCGCAAATGTACGCCTTCAACCCGTGGCGAATAGACAAAAATTTCAAACATCGGTCTTGGCAAAGGCATTTCAGGTACAGCGGATGGATCAATTTTGAACGACAAATAATCTTTAAATTGACCATCATCGCCAACTTGAAAATAGTTTGTACGAATCGTTGCCAGGAGTACATCCACATACCTTCTGAGGATGCGGTCTTCATCTAAGTTAGCAACCATCTCAAGTTCGCTTTTTATTTCGCGCCTCAGATTGCTAATTTTGGAATTTTTACCATCATGCGGTGTGGTCGGATCAAAACGAAGCAAGAATAGATCTACAATTTTGCGCGTAATAAGAGAATTGTCTACGAGAGCCGATTCAACATAAGCTTGCGAGAAGGTAAAACCAATCTGCCAGAGATATTTTGCATAAGCTCTAAGCATGGTGATTTCACGCCAATTTAAACCAGCCCCTAGAACAAGTCGATTAAATCCGTCATTCTCACCTCGTCCATGCCAAATGTTATAGAAAGTTTCTTGAAAATTCTCTCGCAATTCATCTGCATCTAAATCTTGGTTTTTATCATAAACCATTCGAAAATCATTGATCCAGATCGTGAGCCCATCGCTGGTTTCAATTTTATGAGGTCTTTCATTGATGACCCTCAGCCCCATGCATTCTAGCATAGGAATAACATCCGATAATGGAATAGAACTCTCAGGTTTATACAGTTTAAATCGTAAAATACCTTCTGCATCTTCTAAAGGTCTATAAAAACTCATCGCTAGCGTTTTATCGGCACAAAGTGATTCCATATGTTGAATATCATAAACCGCTGTGCGAGCTACAAAATCTTGCTGATATGCTAAAGGAAAAGCGTTGCCATACTTTAAGAACAATTGATGACCTTGCTCTTCACCATAGTGTTCAACTAATGCATCTCTGAAATAATCTTGCCAAATTCTTCCGGCTTCAATCAACTTCGCTTCTATGTCAGAAAAATTATGGAAAACATCTGTATATTCATTAACCTTAATCGTAAAATGTATTCTTGCTAACACTGATTCTGAAAATCGAGTTGAAAAACTTGATTCAAATCCATTCAAAGCGGTTTGAAGAATTTTCTGCATTTTTTCTCTGAGCTGAGAATTGAATCTTTCTCTTGGCACATAGACCAAACAAGAGTAGAACCTGCCAAATACATCTTTTCGGATAAACATTCGAATTCGCTGCCGCTCTTGTAAATGCAATATTCCAAGCGCCATCTCATAAATCTCAAACTCAGATGCTTGAAATAAATCATCACGGGGCAAATTTTCTAGTATATTGAGAAGCGCCTTCCCATCATGACTTTCATGAGGCACCTGCGCACGCTCGATGACATTAAGCACTTTGCCCCTTAAAAGGGGAATTGTTTGAGGACTTCTATTGTAGGCTGCCGCAGTATATAAGCCCACAAAACGGTGCTCTCCAATAACTTTATTGTTTGTATCAAAAATCTTAACCGATATAAAATCTGAATTAACAGGTCGATGAACGGTTGCACGCGTCTTTGTTTTGCCAACAAAAATGGGAAGACCCGAGAGAATCAAATCAGAAGCAGATTTAGGTAACTCTTTGGAAGTTCGAGCCACATCAGTTGCTCTGCCTTTTAACACCCCTAACCTTGACTCTTGAAGGACGTGCCAATTTATCACCCCGTCTTGCTCTTTCATCATCAACTGATGATACCCTAAGTAAGTAAAGTGATTTTTGTTGATCCAATCCAAAAATTCAAGGTGCTCAGAAAATTGTTCATGACCCGATTGCTTCACATATTTCGTGATATCTTCAATACATTGTTGCATTTTATCTTGCATTTTAGGCCAATCTTCAACGACCAGTGCCACATCATTAAGCACGGCCTCAAGACCTTGTTTGATATCGAGCAAAACACGGTGATCACTCTGCTTATTGATCTCGAAGAATAAACAAGCTTCTTTATCATTCTTAAGGCTATGATTCGCTTTTACTTCAGAATGAAGAAATATGACTTTACCTGAAGGCTCTCGTTCAATTTTGATTCCACCAGTATGCAACATAAAATGAACTGTGAAGCCATGGGTGTTAAGCCACATTTGTGCTGAATCGACTAAGAAGGGCATATCTGGACTGATGATCTCAATGATAGTATGGGTAGACTGCCAGCCATGCTGTTCAAATTGAGGATTATAAACATGAACCTTATATCCGCCATTTTGCTTTGCATTCAGTAAATGCCAACAAGAAACCATTGAACCGTATAAATCGATAACATTGCGCTCCGCAACATCTTCAGGAGAGGCATTTGAGAAGAAAGCACGAACAAATTGCTCAATGAGCGGCGCTTCTTGCGATTGCATTTTCTCATGGACGTGTTTGATGATCTTTGAAACGAGATCTTCCAATACTAGGCTGGCCGAATACATGCCGCTCTCCCCCTTTTGGTGTTGGCCTAACTGATTCGCGCTGATTTTAAAATTATCTAACTTAAAATGGAAATTGTTTATATAAATATAGCAAGTCAATTGACTATTTTTGTGCTACCTGGATACTCAACATCCTCATGATCTGCTGCTTATTTTACTCGGAACCTCGTATAATATTCAGCAGTTTAAAGCCATTCTGTGGGTAAAATGATGAAAAAAGGCTCCTTTGTCTCTGTTCTCGCTATGCTTTTATCCAGCCTATTCATGATTCAATGCAGCACTAATCCGGTAACCCATCAACGTGAACTGCATCTAGTATCGCAATCTCAAGAAGTGAAGATTGGAGAAGAGAACTATGTGAAGAGCCAACAGGCCAGTGGCGGGCTGTATACTCAGTCTCCTGGACTCACAAGCTATATTCAAACAGTTGGTCAAAAATTAGCCAAGAATAGTGAACGCCCCGATTTGCCTTTTGAATTTGTAATCTTAAATGACTCAATACCCAATGCCTGGGCGCTACCAGGAGGGAAGATCGCGATTAACCGGGGCCTCTTGGTTCAACTCTCCAGTGAAGCTGAGCTAGCAGCTGTGCTGGCCCACGAAATCACTCATGCCACTGCACGCCATGGCGCTAAATCAATAGAACGCGGCCTGATTGTAAATGCAGGATTAGCAGCAGGCGCGATTGCTCTCTCTGATCCGGAGAAACCTACGGCGTATAATAGTGCCTTACTGTACGGTTCTCAAATAGCTAGTGCGCTTATTCATCTAAGATATAGCCGCGCAGCGGAACTTGAAGCTGATCATTATGGCATGCTTACCATGGCCAAAGCGGGATATGACCCCATGGCTGCAGTCAAACTTCAAGAGCTTTTCATCAAACTCTCAGAAGAACGACGCTCCAATTGGCTTAAAGGATTATTTGCTTCTCACCCGCCTTCCAGAGATCGTGCGGCTGCTAATTTAGCACTTGCTCAAACATTACCCTCTCACCTTGAAACCGGTGAAAAGCGTTATCAAGAAAAGATAGCCCTATTGAAAAAGCAAGATACTGCGTACAAGCAACATGATAAAGGCCAAGCCTTGCTCGCAAAAGGAGATCCTGCTGGTGCACTTCAAGCCGCTAATGCTGCAATTCAATCCCTGCCAAGTGAAGCTTTGTTTTATAGTCTTAAAGCTGATAGTCAAGCTAAATTGGGTGACCTCAATGCAGCGCTTGTTAGTCTGGACCAAGGGGAAAAATTAAATGGACAGTTTTTCTATATCCCGCTTCAAAAGGGGAAAATTCTTGCTCAGATGGGAGATAAATCAAATGCTAAAGCGGCTTTCAAGCGCAGCTTCCAGCTTTTACCGACTGAAGAGGCGGAGGCTGCACTGAAGCTACTTTAAGTTAATTGATAGCCTTTTTTGATTAATGCCTGACAAGCAACTTCAGCACGCTCACTATGACTAGGATGGGTAGAAAATAGGCTTTTTCTATCTGCACATTTTTCTGATTGAAGTTTAAAATAGGCATATTGTCCTTTTAGACAATCATTACTCAAATTTCTAGAAAACTTATCCGCTTGCTGTTCTTCATATCGTGAAGCTTTACAGTACATTAGCTGAGAAGATATTCGAGTGAATATTACTAAACCGTATATACTTACGGGTTTTAAAATATCAAACAAATTCATTTCATAATTATTATCTAAAAAATTGTGACTCGAACACAATGCAAGACATGCACCTAACAACAAATCATAGGGCACACTATTCACAGAATAATATTGATAAAAATCTGCATGCACTTTGTTTAAACATTTCTTAATTACTCCGCTTGTCTGCTGTTCTTTAAAATACATATGCCCCATTTCGTGCCCTATCGTAGACTGAAGAGCAGTCCTAATGAACTGGTATGGATTATTATCAAAGAGTGATCGACCCAATGAAGTCTGGACACATCCCCCACTCCACTTTGCAAGATATCTGATTTTCCCTAATGGCAAAATGACTGTATTGTTTATGCAATATCCGTTATTAATATGGCTTCCAAAATCTATAAATAATATGGGTTTTTGTTTAAGCCCAGCACCCGCTGCTTTTTCCTTTAAATCTCTAAAAAGCTCGTGATAATCAATTTCAAATAAATTAAATCCTTTATTAATTTTCATTTGAACTAAAATACGCCTCAGAAAACGAACATCCGAAATTGACAGTCTAAAATTTTGAAGCTTTTCTTTTTCTGATTTATAAAATTTTTTTTCTTCTGAGGGCAATAGGTCTTTGACGGTTTCATGATTTAAATTTGATAAGTAAGGGATAACGAGCTTATAACAAGTTATAATACTCTCATCTGAGCTCGGATCGGAAAACGAATGGTATAAATCTTTTAGACTGTCATGATGACCATTTCTTGCCAGATAATGGAATAGCGTATCTCCATCTCTATCTTTTTTGAGATTGAGTATTTTAAATTTTTCTTTTTCATCGAAAGCACTCAAAATATTAGGCTGATACGCAAATTGTCGAAACCAATTAGACTTAAACAATACGGTATGTTTCAGATCTTCCGATAGCCTATTTATCAGCTTAGAACTTAACTTGAGGTGATTAAACGTGATCGAATCAACAAAAAAAACCACCTTAGCAAGGCCCACAACGACTCTGTTAACTAAATTACCAAACATACTAAATACTCGAACAAGGACATCGAGGTAGATTATGAGCCTGGAAAAGAAATTAACAGAAAAAAAAGATAAAACGTATTAACAGACCGACAAAATAGCCTCAACCCATCTAGGATTGGCATTCAAACAAGGTAAATACTCAAAAGAGTGCCCACCTAATTCGACCCAACGTTCACGTATTCCAATATTTATCTCCTCCAGTGTTTCCAGACAATCAGATACAAAAGAAGGGCATGTGATTGTTAAATTCTTGACACCCTTTTCTACCAACACACTCAAATACTCGTCTGTATAAGGTCTAATCCATTCGATTCGTCCTAATCTCGATTGAAAAGATGTGCCGTATTGCATAGGATTTAAGTTTAATTGCTGGGCTATTAGATCAGATGTCTTTTCACACTGTTTTTGATAGTTCCTAAACTTTGCAGGTAACCCATGATAACTAAACAATAAAAATTCTGGTGTCTGACCTTCTAAGCAATCAGAAATGTGTTCGGAAAGTGCATTAATATAAAAGTTTTGATCATAAAATTGATTAATAACACGAAGACTTGGAATATTCTCTACTTGTTTGAAAAATTTAAATACTTCAGCCAGCGCTGATCCGGTTGCCGCTGATGAATATTGAGGAAATAAAGGTAATATGGTGATGCCTTCACATCCTTGATCCAATAGATTCTGGCAGGCTGCTGGAATCGATGGATTACCATATCTCATCCCAAATTCAACTTCACACCGCCCATCTAACTGCCTAACCAACGCATCTTTGAGTGCCTTGGTATTCACCAGCAAGGGTGAACCTTTAGATTGCCAAACTTTCTGATAGAGTTTGGTGGTGTTAGGCGAGCGAAAAGGAAGAATGATCCCATGGACCAACGGCCAACGAATGAAGTAAGGTAACTCGACAACTCGCTTATCCATCAAAAAAGTTCTGAGATAGCGACAAACTGACAGCAAATCAGGTCCGTCAGGCGTGCCTAAATTAAGGAGTAGAAGGCCTTGCTTAATATTCATTTTAATAACTTATTATTGATTTTGTTTAAAATCATATCAAAATTTTCGTTGATTAGCTGCATCTCAAGCAACACATCACGGCGTTGACAAAGACTTCTGAGCCAATTCATAAACGTCATTTGATAGATTTTTTTCAACCAAAATTTGATTCAGTGCGGCTTTCATCTTATCACTATGTGGAGAGCTGTATTTCCGCCAGTGCGTCAGTGGTTCTACAACTCTTGCGGCAACTTGTGGATTAAGCTTATTCAATTCCAGTACCATATTGGCTAAAAAGTCATACCCTTCCCCTGAAGGCTCGTGAAAGCCTTGTGGATTACTCGCAAATCCACGGATCAAAGCATAGACATTATTTGGATTTGAAATCGCAAAGCTCTTGTGTGCAGTGAGTTCTTTGACTCGCCTTGGTGTTTCCGGTAACCGAGATTGTGCTTCCAACAAAAACCACTTATTAACAACCAACGGTACATGTGCCCATTTTTCGTAAAAATCCTTGAGTAACGTTGCTCGAAGTGGCATCGATACATCGTTGATAGCATAAAGTGATCCCATTCTATCAGTCATATTATGCGATTCTTCATATTGTATCTTAGCAATGTGAATCCATTGTTCTGGATCAGTTAACATCAAATAGGCTAATGCCGTATTTTTGAGTTGCCTTGCACCCATGGCTTCTTTTGTCAGCTCTTGATTATCACGATGATAGGTTTGATAGAGCCTTTCAAATTCTTCTGCTAGCGCACTTGCAATATGACGCTTTAGCTTATCGCGTGCTTGGAGTAAACGAATCGGATCGATTTCTCCCATCAACTCAAGTAGGTAATCAAAAGAAGGTAATGAAAAGATCTGCGCAAGTAAGCCGGTTTCCTCAGTTGTATGAATAGCCTGCCTCAAGCCATCAATTAACGAATCTGAAATGCTAGCAGTTAAGTCCTTATATAGTAAGGACAATATTTTTACATAAATTTTTTGACACGAATCCCATCGATTTAATAAATCCGGGTCATGCCCCATCAACATTATAAGTTCGGTATCCGAATAAGTGTAATTCAATTTAACAGGCGCTGAAAAGCCTCCCAGTAAAGAAGGAACTGGATTCTCATTAATATCTCTGAATATAAAAGATTGCTCTTGATCTTTCAGGACTAATATTTGATCATCCGTGATTGATGTCCCATGCGCATTGAGTAAAGCAAACTTAATAGGAATCACGAACGGCTTTTTATCACTGTTATCCGGCGTTGGTGGCGTATATTGTGACAGCTTTAACGTATATATTTTGTTTTTAGGATCGTAGTCACTCTGGGCTGTGACTGTGGGCGTCCCTGCTTGAACATACCAGCGTTTAAATTGGCTGAGATCAACACCATTCGCATCACTCATCGCCTCAACAAAATTATCGGTCGTTGCAGCCTGACCATCATGTCTTTCAAAATAGAGATCCATCCCTTTCCTAAAACCCACTTCTCCAAGGAGAGTATGGAGCATCCGAATGACTTCAGCTCCTTTATGATAGATCGTCATCGTATAGAAATTATTAATCTCAATATAACTATCTGGCCGAACTGGATGTGCTAAAGGACCAGCATCTTCAGAAAACTGCTTTGCTCGAATTAAATTGACATCTTGGATTCGTTTAACTGTCCCGTTACCACAATCGGCTGAAAAAAGTTGCTCCCTAAAAACAGTCAGTCCTTCTTTCAAACTCAGCTGAAACCAATCTCGACAAGTCACTCGATTACCTGTCCAATTATGAAAATATTCATGCCCAATAACTGATTCAATATTTTCAAAATCAGTATCAGTTGCTATATCCTGATCTGCTAAAACATACTTGGAATTAAAAATATTGAGACCCTTATTTTCCATCGCACCCATATTGAAATCATTGACTGCAACGATCATGTATAAATCGAGGTCGTATTCTAAGCCAAAGGTCTCCTCATCCCAACGCATCGCCTTTTTCAGCGCATTCAAAGCATGTGCTGTTTTATCTCTATTTTCAGGTTCAACATAAATTTCTAACGCCACAGTTTTACCGGAGCTTGTTCGGTAGGTATCTGCGTTGCAATGTAAGTGACCTGCAACTAAAGCAAATAAGTAACATGGCTTATTGAAGGGATCGATCCATTTCACCCAGTGGCGCCCTCCCTCTAAATCACCTTTAGCAACTCGATTACCATTTGATAATAAAATGGGATACTTCACTTTATCGGCGATGATCTGAGTGGTAAATTTGGATAACACATCCGGCCTATCAAGAAAATAGGTGATTCGTCTGAAACCCTCAGCTTCACATTGCGTACAAAACATCTGATTGGAGCGATAAAGACCTGATAATGTTGTATTCTCTTGAGGTTGGATTAAAGATTTAATTTCAAGCACAAATTCATCGGGCACATTCGCTATCGTCAGAGAAGAGGTATCAACTTCATATTCTGTGGACATGCAAGGTTTGCCATTCAATGTGATCGATTGCAGCACCTGTCCTTCACCATGCAAAACCAGTGAACGTGCATGTTTGCCGCTTAATTGGTTTCGAACCACATGTAATTTCGAGGAAACAATCGTGTCTTTTTCTTTTAGTTCAATGATTAACTCGGTTTCAGGGATAAAAAAGTCGGCAGGTCGGTAATCTTTCAAGTAAGTTACTTTAAATTTGTCTGTCTTATTGCTCATATTGTTCCCCTATGCACTGCTGGCAACGAGTGCACATCCTAGTAGTTATGGGGATGTTAGCGCAAGAGGGCTCACTCAGTTCAGAGAGTTTTACAGCGCTTAACAGAATAAGATAAAATGAAATTATTCACAGCGATTGCCGCTTTGCAAAAGGAACTATCATGGATGTATTGAGCAAATTTAAGGATCGGTACGAAAAACGTTATCAAGAGGAGGAATTTACAATTCAGGAATATCTTGAATTGTGTAAACAGGATCGTTTGGCTTATGCCAACGCTGCTGAAAGAATATTACACGCCATCGGCGAACCTACTTTAGTCGATACCAGTCAGGACAGAAGGCTCAGCCGGATATTCTCTAATAAAGTCATCAAGTTATACAATTCTTTTGAAGAATTTTATGGTATGGAAGATCCTATTGAGCAAATAGTTTCTTTCTTTAAACATGCCGCTCAAGGACTTGAGGAAAGAAAACAAATTCTCTACTTATTGGGTCCGGTCGGCGGCGGTAAATCTTCTTTAGCTGAACGCCTGAAAGCGCTAATTGAAAATGTCCCTTTCTATGCAATTAAAGGCTCCCCCGTATTCGAATCTCCTTTAGGCTTATTTAATGCCGAGGAAGATGGTCCTATTTTGGAAGAAGAGTATGGTATCCCTAGACGATACATCGACACCATCATGTCGCCATGGGCTGTTAAAAGATTAAATGAATTTAACGGTGACATAAATCAATTTAAGGTCATTAAAATTTGGCCTTCTCGATTAAAACAAGTTGGTGTTGCTAAAACAGAGCCTGGTGATGAAAATAACCAAGATATCTCCTCCCTGGTTGGTAAAGTTGATATTCGCCAACTTGAACATTTCTCTCAAGATGACCCTGATGCTTATAGTTATTCCGGCGGTCTGTGTAAAGCGAATCGGGGCTTGTTAGAATTTGTGGAAATGTTTAAAGCCCCTATTAAAGTACTTCATCCCTTGCTCACTGCGACCCAAGAAGGGAATTACAATGGAACAGAGGGAACATTTTCGATTCCATTCGATGGGATCATTATGGCGCATTCCAACGAAAGTGAGTGGCAAACTTTTAGAAACAATAAACATAACGAAGCCTTTTTAGATCGTGTGTATATTGTAAAGGTGCCCTACTGCTTACGAGTGACAGAAGAAGTCAACATCTATAAGAAGT
Source organism: Gammaproteobacteria bacterium (assembly GCA_046348545.1). GTDB lineage: Bacteria > Pseudomonadota > Gammaproteobacteria > Berkiellales > Berkiellaceae > JAXMEB01. Next base: position 499,927 of record JAXMEB010000002.1, on the reverse strand, counting down.
TGTTACAACACAGTTCTTTACGTGACGCCCCTTGCGCACCGAATACGCTTAAGATGATGGCGCAATTTTCAATTTTATCTCGCTTGAAAGAGCCCGAAAATTCTTCGATCTTCTCAAAAATGAAAGTGTACGATGGGGAAAATTTAAAAGACACTGATCCTAAGGCCAAATCGTACCAAGAGTATAAGGATTTTGCGGGTGTGGATGAGGGCATGACAGGACTCTCAACCCGTTTTGCATTTAAGATTATGTCTAAAGTGTTTAACTTCGATACCACAGAAGTCGCCGCGAATCCGGTTCACCTCCTCTATGTCATTGAACAACAAATTGAGCGTGAACAGTTCCCACCGGAAGTACACGAAAAGTATATGTCTTTTATCAAAGGATACCTATCGCCGCGTTATGTTGAATTTATCGGTAAGGAGATCCAAACGGCTTATCTTGAGTCTTATTCAGAATATGGTCAAAATATTTTCGATCGGTACGTTACTTATGCTGACTTCTGGATTCAAGATCAAGAGTACCGAGATCCGGATACTGGCGAGATCTTAGATAGACGTTCACTTAATGAAGAACTTGAGAAAATTGAAAAGCCTGCGGGCATCAGCAATCCAAAAGACTTCAGAAATGAGATCGTTAACTTTGTATTACGAGCTAGAGCCAACAACCGAGGTAAAAATCCAAGTTGGACAAGCTATGAAAAGCTTCGCGTGGTCATTGAGAAGAAGATGTTCTCTAATACTGAAGACTTACTCCCAGTGATTTCTTTCAATGCGAAAGCCTCTGTCGCAGAGAAGAAGAAGCATCGCGAATTTGTGGATCGCATGGTAGACAAAGGGTATACCCCGAAACAAGTCCGGTTATTATGCGAATGGTATCTCAGGGTCAGAAAATCTACCTAAGGCGGGAATATGTCGCGTTTTATAGACAGAAGACCGAATGGACGTCACAAAAGCGCTGTCAATCGACAGCGCTTTATGCGCCGCTTTAAGAAACAAATTCAAGAAGCGGTTCGTCATGCTGTTGCTGGTAGAAGTATCAAGCAAATTGATGATGCGGGTGAAAAAGTAACGATTCCTGCCAAAGATACATCGGAGCCTTCTTATCATTTTGGAGAAGGTGGAAAACGTACCGTCATTTTGCCCGGTAATACGAACTTCTCCACTGGCGATCGCATTAAGAGACCTCCTCGCGGTGGTGGTGTTGGTGGCTCTAAAGCCGGCGAATCAGGCGAAGGGATGGATGACTTTGCCTTTGAAATTTCTAAGGAAGAATTTCTAGATTTATTTTTTGAAGATCTCGCTCTCCCCAATCTAGTCAAAACTCAAATTGCGAAAGTGCCTGCATTCAAATCTGTCCGTGCGGGGTTTACCTCAGATGGCGTTCCTACTAACATTAATGTGGTCCGCTCGCTAAAAGGTGCCTTAGGGCGGAAAATCGCGTTAGGGGCCCCCTATAAGAAACAACTCAAAGAATGCGAAGAGCAACTTGAAGAAATCAGCAAGACACATTCTGATTCTGAAGAAGCTGATGCGCTTCGTATCAAGATTAGGCACCTTAGAAGTCGCATCTTAGCCATACCTTTTATTGACCCAATTGATTTACGCTACAACAACAGAATTCGGCACCCTAAGCCAACAACTCAAGCAGTCATTTTCTGTTTGATGGACGTTTCAGGATCAATGGATGAGACTAAAAAAGATATTGCTAAAAGATTTTTTATCTTGTTGTACCTTTTTCTAACACGAAGTTATGAGAATGTTGAACTTGTTTTTATCAGACATCATACCTCTGCCAAAGAAGTTGATGAAGAAGAATTCTTCTACTCTCGTGAAACTGGTGGTACTGTGGTTTCCAGCGCACTGGAGCTGATGCATCAAATTATGATGGAAAGATTTCCAACCTCAGACTGGAATATTTACGCCGCTCAAGCTTCTGATGGCGATAACTGGAATAATGACTCACCAAGATGTAGAGACATTCTGATCAATGACATTTTGCCTTTTGTGCAATATTTTGCGTATGTTGAAATCATGCCAAGACATCACCAAAGCTTGTGGGAAGCTTATTTGACAATTAAAGAGCACTGCCCACAATTTGTCATGCAAAATATTGAAAATGTGAAGGATATTTATCCTGTTTTCAGAGAACTTTTTAAACGAGAAGTGAATATCGCCTAAAATGGACACCTTACTAAAAGAGTTGCCAATGACAGAATTACAAGAAAAGCTTGATCAATCTGGTTCAGAGTGGACATATGAGTTACTCGAGCTATTCGATCATGAAATTGCGCGTATAGCTTCAAAATATAAGCTCGACACTTACCCGAATCAAATTGAAATCATCAGTGCCGAACAAATGATGGACGCGTACTCTTCTGTCGGCATGCCCTTAGGTTATAACCATTGGTCTTTTGGTAAGCAATTTCTCAACGTTGAAAAAAACTACAAACGCGGTTACATGGGCCTCGCTTATGAATTGGTCATCAATTCAAATCCTTGTATCGCGTATCTCATGGAAGAAAACACTCTGACCATGCAGGCATTAGTGATTGCCCACGCATGCTATGGTCATAACTCTTTCTTTAAAGGGAATTATTTATTTAACACTTGGACAAATGCAGATTCGATTATTGATTATCTTGTCTTTGCAAAGAATTATGTTGCTCAATGCGAGGAAAAATATGGCATTGATGAGGTAGAAGCAACCTTAGATGCTTGCCACGCGTTAATGAGTCATGGCGTTGATCGGTATAAACGACCAGCAAAACTTTCTCTTCAAGAGGAAAAAATCCGCCAGGCTAAGCGAGAAGAATATTTACAATCACAAGTCAACGAATTGTGGCGAACACTGCCGGTTTCAGAAAAGAAACAGCATGACCATGGTGAGGAGCGTTTTCCTAAAGATCCACAAGAAAACCTGCTGTACTTCATAGAGAAGAATGCTCCGCTGCTCAAAACTTGGCAACGCGAATTAGTCAGAATCGTACGCAAAATGGCCCAGTATTTTTACCCTCAACGCCAAACCAAAGTCATGAATGAAGGGTGGGCGACGTTTTGGCACTATAACATCATGAAAGACCTATATGATGATGGGATCATTAATGATCAGTTCATGATGGAGTTTTTACATTCACATACCAGTGTGATTTATCAACCTGCATTTGATAATAAGTACTACTCTGGCATTAATCCTTACACATTAGGTTTCTCTATTTTCACAGATATCAGGCGGATCTGTGAGTCTCCAACAGAAGAAGATAGAAAGTGGTTTCCCGATATTGCTGGCAGCAACTGGGTTGAAACGCTCGACTTTGCAATGCGTCACTTTAAGGACGAGAGCTTTATCGCTCAGTTTTTATCTCCAAAGCTGATTCGAGACTTAAAATTATTTAGCTTGTTGGATGATGAAGAAAAAGACGATCTGATTGTCGCCGCAATCCACAATGATGAAGGCTATCAGCAAATTCGCCAAACTCTCTCGGAACAATATAACATTGGCAATATCGATCCTGATATTCAAGCTTATAATGTTGACCTAAGAGGTGATCGCTCTTTAACGCTACGCTATACCCAGCGCGATCGTAGGCCACTGGACAATTCCGCGGAAGAGGTGCTCAAACATGTCTATACCCTTTGGGGCTTCCCTGTGAAGCTTGAAACATTGAAAGAAGATGGCAGCACACATGTCTCTTTTCAGTGTCCGCCAAAGCCACAAGGTGAAACTACGCCTTAGAATGAACTATTTCTAGATAAGGCTTTATAAGCGTATTCGTGATATCAATCTGATTGCTATGATGCGCAATGGTGTTACAAGTCACTATTTTTTGAGCGCCCGCGTGAATCAAGCTTTCGTAAGCATCCTCTGAAAATACTGCGTGGACCCCAATACACACTGGTGCAGTTATATTGATTTTTTTCAGCTGTTTGATAGTTTCCACCATTGTCGTTGCGGTTGAAATAATATCATCAACCAAAACAGGCGTCTTACCCTGACTATTTAGGCCTCGGTCAAAGGTGATTTCAACATCTCTATCGCCTAATCTTTCTTTCTTTAAAATTACATAAGGAACCGAGGCTATTTCTGCTATTTTTGAAACCCACTGCTCACTCTCTGAATCCGGCCCAATCAAGATGGCATTCGATATATTTGTCTTGATCCAATCTGCAACTGCTTGAGTCGCTGATACGACTTTAGACTTTATAGAATAAATTTCACTCAAACTACGATATCGATGCAGATGTGGATCCACTGTGACCAACCAGTCAAAATATCGCGAGATCAGTTCTGCATAATAAACAGAAGTCACGCTTTCACCAGGGTTGAATGCTATATCCTGTCGCATATATGCCAAGTAAGGGGCAATCAAACCGACCTGACTGGCGCCTAGTTTTCTGGCTGTTTCAGCGAAAAAAACCATTGGTAAGAGTTTGGGATTAGGTGTATTTAAACTATCGATTAAAATTAAATGATCTCCAGTGATATCTTCCTCAAATCTCAGATAAGATTCCCCATCTGGAAAAGTTTTATATGATATCTTGCAGATGTTTAAATTCTGTGCTTCTCCGAGAGCTTTTAAGACAGGGCTATCAAATAAGGAACATATTTTAACACTCACGTCAACCTCTCGATATGAATAACATCTGGGATCTGGCTAAGCGCTTCCTTGGCATATTCAAGTTCACCTTTGTACTCAGCATAGAGTGTAAATAAAGGTTCTCCAGCTTGTATACTTTGTCCTAATTGAATATGCAAATAAATGCCCGCAGATTGATCATTGGGTGCGCCTGCCAATTTTGCCAAGCGTGCTAAATTGCGATTGTCGATTTTAATAATGTTACCCGAACTTGACGCAAGATGAACATGTGAGAATTTTGCACACGTTATTTCACGCATACCACCTTGCGCCTCGCATATTTTTTGAAACTTCTTCCACGCTTCACCCGATTCTAATATTTTCTTAGCCAGTGGTCGCCCAGTACCCGGCATCACTCTAGGTGAAAATTCTAAGATACGCCCCGCAATAGTCAAAGCCCTATCTCGTAAATCTTTTGGAGCATCTTTCTCGCATTTGAGCACCGATAAAATATCTTGCGCCTCTAAACAGGGACCAATCCCTCTCCCCACTGGAGCATAGCCATCTGAAAATATAATTTCCACCTGTACACCCAGTGCCAGTGCAGCATTTACAAACATATCACGCAAGCCCTGTGCATTTTCCATTGAACGAATTTTTGCGGTAGGACCAACTGGCATATCAATCACAATATGAGTTGAACCTGCTGCTATTTTTTTGGACAATACCGAAGCAACCAACTGTCCTTCACTGTCTAAATCAATCACTCGCTCCACACTAATTAGAATTTCATCAGCTGGACTTAAAGCAACCGATCCTCCCCAAACGATGCAGCCATGCTCTTTCTCAACAACTTTTCGCATTTCTGAGATATTTAAGTCCACAGGTGCAAAAACTTCCATCACATCTGCTGTACCCGCTGGCGATGTGATAGAACGAGATGAGGTTTTGGGCATGGTCAGACCAAAAGCAGTGACAATCGGAACCACGATTAATGTAGTGCGATTACCTGGTAACCCCCCCACACAATGCTTATCAACCACTCTATCAGCTTGCCAACTGAGTCTTTCACCCGCCAACACCATCGAAGACGTTAATGCATTAATCTCACGCTGATTTAATCGTCCACCGGCGCAAGCCGTGAGAAAGGTGGCAACATGAATTTCCGTGAAATAACCTTTGGCAATGTCATGAACGATGTCATCGATTTGATTATCAGATAACTCATGTCCATATATCTTAGAACGAACATGGCTTAAAGAGGTAAGAGGCGCCGGATGAGATAGCGATATGGTATCCCCTTCTTTAGCTTCAAGCAATTTTAAAGCATATTTTGATAATGCGGCCTCATCATCGGCTAAATACCCATTTTCTACCATATTGAGCGTCGCAAGAATGTGCTTGCCTTGAAAGGCCACTTGCACTCTCGCGTGCACAGCAAAACCTTCTGCTCGACAGATAGGGCAATCTGCCCGCATATAAATAACGGCTTCTTTATAGGTATCAATCCCAATTTTCTTCAATATTAAAGTATGTTGACTGGACATATTATAAAGTCTCTACATCTTGATATTTGGGGATGCTACAAGACCATCCAAAACGTTCTGTTATTTTTTCAGATAATGCTTGGGCAGCACTCTGTTCTCCGTGAGTAATGAAAACATGTTTAGGTGGAGTTTCTATGATTGAGAGCCAATCCATTAATTCCTTTGAATCAGCATGTGCTGAAGTATTTGATAAAAACTCAACATGTGCATTCATTTCAACTTCTTGCCCATGAATTTTGACAGTTCGCTCTCCAGCCATGATCCGACCACCTCGCGTCCCCCCGGCCTGGTAACCTGTAAATAATATCGTATTACGATGAGAAGGCGCGTAATACTTCAAGTGGTGCAATACCCGCCCACCTGTTGCCATGCCACTCGCCGCAATAATAATTTTAGGCATCATATTGTGTTCAATGACTTTGGATTCTTCCGGCGTATGAACATACTCTGCAATTCGACAAACATCTTCAGACATCTTAGGCGTCATTCTATGTTCACTGACATGCGCGTGTAAAATCTCTGTTGCCTCAATGGCAAGTGGGCTATCTAAGTAGATTGCAATATCTGGGATCAGCTTTTGTTTCTTAAGTTGATAAAGATAATACAAAATGAGTTGTGCTCGACCCACTGCAAAAGATGGAATTAAAATGGTACCCCCTCGTTTTGCAGTATTTTGAATGATTTCTGCTAACTTTATTTTAGGATCTTCATTCGGATGAATTTTATCTCCATAGGTTGATTCGACGACAAGATAATCTGAGGCGACAATAGGATGCGGTGGGTAAAGTATCGGATCGTTTGGCCTTCCCATATCTCCAGTAAACAAAATACTTTTGCCATGAACTTCACAACGAATAAACGAAGCGCCCAAAATATGAGAGGCTGAATACCAATTGGCTGTCATAGTGCGGGTGACATCATACTTTGTTTCAAAATTTATTAATTTAAACTGCTTTAAAACTTTAAGAGCGTCTTGTTCTGTATAGAGTGGCAATGCTGGATGATGTTTACTATACCCATATCGATTAGCGCGCCTGGCATCTTCCTCTTGAAGGTACCCGCTATCAGGCAATAAAATACTGCACAAATCAATTGTTGAGTGTGTTGCGTAGATAGGCCCTTGGAATCCTTGCTTAACCAATAATGGTAGATAACCACTGTGATCGATATGAGCATGCGTCAACAATACGGCATCTATTTTTTTAGCATCAAATGGAGGGTGTGCCCAATTTCTTAGCCTCAGCTCTTTGTATCCTTGAAACAAGCCGCAATCAATCAATACCTTACCATCACGTGTTGTGAGCAGATATTTCGAACCTGTGACAGTTCCAGTTCCTCCTAAAAATCTGAGTTTCATAAGATCCCTCTAAATAATCACAGCTCTTTTCTTTAATTGATTTTAATACTACATTAAACTTTTGAGATAGACATATCAATTATGTGGGTTGAATAACACATATCAAACTAAAATTGACCATATGCACCCTCATCTGTAGAATCCTCTAAATTCTTTTGAAATTTAACTAAACTGAATGATTGACGTCATTAAACACTTCTTATCTGATTTTCTAATTATCCCTATCATCTTTATATTAGGCGCTTATTTATCTTATAAACTTAAATTTCTCCAAATTGTTAAATTTCCAAGAGGATTTAAGCTTTTTTTGTTAGAGCGCGATCCAAGCGGCAAACCCTCTTCATTTAGCGCTGTTGCTGCGGTTTTAGGCGGTAATTTGGGCACCGGAAATATTGCCGGAATTGCTGTTGCGCTAAAGGCAGGCGGTCCTGGTTCATTATTCTGGATGTGGGTCATGGCACTGCTTGGGGCCGCAATCAAATTCACAGGCTGTACACTCGGTGTTCTATACCGCCAAAAACATCCCAATGGGGGTTTTTTTGGTGGACCAATGTATTATTTAGAGAAGGGACTTAATTTGCCATTCCTCGCAAAGTTATTTGCCTTGGCAACTATTTGTGGTGCGATGACTGTTGGAAATTGGGTTCAAATGCATTCTGTGGCTTTACCCATGTCTCAATCAGGCGTTCATCCGCTCACTTCTGGTGTTGCTATGAGTCTTTTGGTTGGTCTCGTTATTTTTGGGGGTCTAAAGCGATTTAATAAAGTTGTCTCCATCATTGTGCCATTTATGGCACTGGGGTATATCTCGACTTGCTTATTAATTATCTTTCAGAATCTGGATAAAGTCTTGCCGAGTTTCCACCTCATCTTCAATGGCGCATTTAGTCCATCAACTGTCATGGGCGGCGTGATGGGATTCACGGTCTTAGAAGCCATTCGCACTGGTTTTGATAGGGGGTTATTCGCAACCGATGTAGGAGTTGGATTAGCCCCTATCATCCATTCTTCTGTAGACAATCCTGAGCTCTCTCAGCGACAAGTTGCTTTGACTCAAGGTTTAATCAGTACCATTCCACCTATTATTGTAATGATAGTCTGTATGATGACTGGGCTGGTTCTAATGGTCACTGATGCTTGGATGCTACCTGGCGTTGAAAGCACCATCATGTGCGTGGAAGCATTTAAATCTGGGCTTGGCGATCACCTCGCAGCGCCCACCGTTACAATCATTCTAATATTTTTTGCTTACACGACTATTTTGACATGGTCTTTCTGTGCAGACAGAGCAATTGAATACTTATTTTCAAGGAAGTGGGTGCCCTATTTTCAGTTCTTATTTACTCTCTTCATACCATTAGGGACGCTTTTCACCGTCAATATGGTATGGTCCTTAGCAGATATTTTTATGAATTGTATGCTGCTGATTAATGTGGTTGGTATTGTTGGACTCTGTAAATTGGTCTTCAAAGAAGTTAACTTGAACGAGTACCCTTTTCAAAGCATTAAAAAAGGATTCAGTCCATCATTAAAATCACGCTGAAAATTTAGCCTTGAAGGTTAGATCAAGCGAACCAAATGGGATCTGGCGGCGAAGGCACGTCGCCTCCTTGGTTTGGTGGCAATGGCGATAATTCTGACTCTTGAGCGCCCTGATTTGCTGCTGGCACGGTGGACTTGATCTCCTCAGGCTGTTGCGGTTCTAAGTGAATATGATCTAATTCTGGCTTAATGATTTCGTGTGGGCTAATCGGCTTTGATATGGAATCATAAAAATTCACATTCAATTCACACCCTTGAAAATCAATTGAAACATAATGAGGCAATACTCCAGCTTGTACCGGATTAGGAACCTCTTTAATCGCTTGAGATGCTCTACTGCTAATGTGATCCGGCTCGGTGAGGTTAGGTATTAGGACTTCGCTCTCAGGTATCATGAATTCGACAAGGGCTGCTTCACGCCCTTCTACGACCACAAGATTTTCAATGTCCTGTGATATATCAATCCCCAGTTTCCGCTCATGCTCTGAAGTCATCTCTTTGGTTTCTTCTGAATTTTTAAGAATTTTAATATCATACATGATAGTTAGTCTTCATTCAATTTTAAACCCAACGTTATAACCAGAAAACTTCCTAACATTTAGTACACCCTCTTCAAAAATAAGATATTGCCCCTTGATCCCTAATAATTTACTGAGAACAACTGGATTACTATCAAAATTAAATGCTTTAATTTTAGTAGGATATTCAAGGACAGGATAGTGAAATTCATACAATTTTGGATTCTCTATCCACTCAATACTTTCCGGCTCAAAGCGTTCCATAACGTCTTGGAGTCCTGTAGAAAGCTTCGCCCTCAACTGGAGTCTAGCTTCATTCAAATCAACATCTGGAGGAATGCCTTTTAACATATTCTGCCAATGCGTTTTATCCGAGATTTCGGTAGCAAAAAGAGCTTCTAAAAAGCCAGAATGTCGACGTGTTTTAACCTCATAGATGGGTAATGCGCTTGTGGCCCCTTGATCCATCCAACGTATGGGTGCTTGATGAGCCCTGGTGATACCCACTTTGAGTGAAGAGGTATTCGCTAAGTAGACCCAATGGAGGATCATACAATGTGCCAATCCCCATTCTGGTTCACGGCAAGTGCCCAAATGAAAATGACATCGATTAGGCTGTATCACACAAAAATCACATTGCGCGAGCTTTCGCGTGCAAGGAAAACAGTAGCCTTGTTGGTAACTTTTTGAAATAGTACGATTACAAGCAACACAATTTATCTGCCCCTCAAAGGTGAGTGAAATTGTTTTTCCCAAATGTTCGTTCAACGAAATCAGTTCATCACTCAATGGAAGTTGATATACTACGACTTCGCGCTGCAAAGGAATGAGTTTTCTTAAGATACCTTGAATGTACATAGATTAGCTGACCTTTTTGCGAACGTATCTTCCCGGCGCAGGTTCAATTCCATTTTGAACGATTCTCTTGGGCACCTGATTGCTTGAAAGGGATTTCAACCAGGATTGCCAATATCTCCACCATGACCCTTCATAGCAAGTGGCTTCATTAAACCACACCTCAGCGCTATTGGGTAATAATTTTCCAGGATGAACCCGAAACCCATATTTATTATTTTTAGGGGGATTCACAACACCCGCGATATGACCAGCACCACCCAACACAAATGTCGTCGGTCCTCTCAATGCCAGCGCCCCTTGATAGGTGGTTTTCCACGGCGCAATATGGTCCAATTCGGTTGATATAAAACATGCAGGAATTTTTACGGTTGTTAAATCAATTGAATAGTCATTAACTTTCAATTTCCCTTGAATTAAATTGTTTTCAAGATACATGTTTCTCAAATAATAACTATGCATCTTTTCAGGCATGTTCGTTGCATCCGAATTCCAATACAGCAGATCGAACGGTGGTGGTGTTCGACCTAATAAGTAGTTTTGAACAAAGTAATTCCAAAATAAATCATTTGCCCTTAACATAGAAAAGGTTTGATTGATCAAACGCCCATCCAAGTATCCCTTCTCTGCCATTCTCGCTTCAATGGCTTTCACTTGCGCTTCATCAACAAAGACCTCAATATCGCCTGTGTCCGAAAAATCAATCAACGTCGTCAGAAAGGTCGCGCTAGCAATCCGATGAGAGTCCTTTAAATACCCTAATAAGATTGATAACAGTGTTCCACCTAAACAATATCCGACCAGATCAACTGGCATCTGACCAATTCGCTGCTCGATCATTTCGAGTGCCGCTAGAGGCCCCTCAAATAAATAGTCTTCAAACCCTTTGTTTCGCAATAGGCTATCCGGGTTAACCCAAGAAATCATGAAAACAGTATAGCCTTCATCAACCAACCATTTAACGAGTGAATTATCAGGTTTTAGATCTAAAATATAATATTTGTTGATCCAAGGTGGAATGATCAGAATGGGCTTTTCAAGCACCATCTCCGTTGTCGGATGATATTGAATTAATTGCATCAAATCATTTTCAAATATCACTTCTCCTGGAGTTGCTGCAAGATGATATCCTAATTCAAATGCTGATGAATCAGTCATTTGAATGCTAAAGATATCTTGACTTCGAATCATGTCACTTAAAAAATTCTGCAATCCATTTCTCAAATTTTCACCATTCGTATCAATTGTCGCTTTTAATACCTCTGGGTTCGTAAATATCGTATGGCTGGGTGATAAAGCGTCTAGAAATTGCTTAGTCACAAAGTCAATTTTTCTATTCAATTTTCGATCGCTTGTTTTATTTTCATCAATAAAACGAAAAATATGCTTTGCATTCAAAAGATACATTTGCTGCAAAAATTTAAAATAATGCTTAGACTGCCATTCGTTGAATTTGAAGCGTTTGTCATCCTTTGCAGGTTTTAAAAAACCAGATGCCTCAACTTCGGCGCTTGAAAGCTCTTCCTGGTTCCACAATTTAATCATATCATCACACCAAGCTTGATGAGCTTGAGAGAATCTAGGCCATCCATTAGGCTCACATAAAAAGTTATTTAGCCACGTAAAATACTCTTGGCCCAGATGAACTAGATGGTTTAAATTCATAGTTGAATTACTTAGGTCTTGATTCATGGTTGTCTCTGACGTTAAATTGAGTGCATACCAAACCTATTATAAACATGTCTATGCTTGCATCAGAACGCTATATTGATGTCATTGAAGCCTATGAAAAATTGCAAGCTTGCTTACAAAACCTAAAGCATTGTCTGTTAGCGGATTCTAGCTTGATGGCTTGGCTACAGGATGGTCCGTCATCTTACTTTTCTCAACTTTCACATCGAGAACGCGCTTATGCTGTGCTAAGTGCACTTGAATATGAGGATACGCAAGCCCCGAAAGAAATTATCATTTGTGCAGGCATTATCGCCTCCTCTTATGAGACCTTGCGAATGGTTGAAGCACTGAACGAAGCTAAACATCATTTTAAGCGGATGGTCTTAATGCTCAAAAAGGAAAAACTTAAATTAAACGATAAGACATTTGTCACCGCATTAGAATCAACGCTGAGTAAGCGAGAAGGTGGAACTTCAACAGCGCTAAAAAAAATGGGGCTAGCAAGACTACATCTGAAACAATGCTATCGAAGCATTCCCGTGTTAACAGAAGCCCCTCTTAAAATAACCTGGACTTGGGCGCATACTCGCTCAATACGCAAAATTTCCAAGGAACAAGCTAAAGCGCTATTATCAAAACGAGCTCAAGATATGGGCATTGAGTATCAGTTACGAAACTTAGAATCCCTCTCTCACTTAGAGCCATTAGCCCTGGTACAAGAATTGGCGCCCCATCTTAGGGCAAATATCCTGTTTACAGATCAGAAGCGTCTAATGATTAAAGGGCCTATCCCAATTTTTTATCCTGCCACAACTTCAATATCTCCTATTTTTAAGCCGCCCACACAAAAGAAAGCGAAAAACAAAGACCGGATGATCCGCGCTGATCTGCAAATAGATCCAGAACCGTTTTTGCCAGCCATACATGCACATCGTTATTTAGCGTTCTCGAAAAAATAGCGAGATCCTTTCAGCTATTATTATGAGTAGTAGCAACCAAAAGATGATTGATCTTACCGTGACTGTAAATAATACACCGCTTTGGCGAAAGCTGCCCTACTTATTTGGATACCCTCTCTATCCTTTGAGTGCCGTGTTCCTTTCTGTCATTGCAGTCAGTGCCATTAAGCTTCCTGTGATTGATAATTTTTTTATGTCAATTTTATTATCTGTTTTGATATTGCTATTATTTTTTTCGATTTCTCTTCCAATGATTCAAAATATTGCTTTAGGACGTCAACATACGCCATCTTGGCTCGAAACCTACGAAAATTTCGATAAACTATCTATAGCGCAACATATATTACTTTTTCTTATTCTTGGATTTGTCGCCGTTACACTTCGTGAAAAAGAATTGGAATTTTTAATGTACACAAGTGCATTCTTGGGGGTTTTGTTTTTACCTGCTATTTTAATGTTGCTTTTTGTTGAAAAAAGCTTACCAAGAGCATTAAATCCAATTCTGATGATGCAATTAATACATTCCTTAGGGGTTTCATATCTTGCCATCAATTTTATTGCACTTGTATTAATTGGACTGTTAGGATTAGCTGCTTATCTGCTATCAGACTCATTACCCAATCTGGTACTTTATCTCTTAATATGCTATTTGAGCCTTTATTTCACGGTCGTAATGTACCTGGTCATGGGGTACGTTTTGTTTCAGCATCATTTTAAACTCAATGAATCAGAATGGCCAACTGAACGAGGGATAGAGAATAAATCGCTCAAGGCATCATCTCAGCAATTTCTGAAACATGCGAATGCTAAAATTGCTGCAGGAGAGTTCAAAGAAGCTATAGAATTATTAGAAAAAGCAATTAACATTGATTCATTGAACCTAGATCTTCACCAACACTATCATGAGATATTAATCAAGACAAATGATCTAAAATCCCTAAACCATCATTCAAGAAACTTCATTCGTAAGCTATTAGCAAGAAATCACGGCATTCATGCCGCTGAGATTTATGAGACTGTATGGCGAAAAATGCCAGACTTTCATCTTGAGGAAGTCCAAGTTGCTATTTCACTTTCAAGTGTTTTAAATGATCTTCATCGTTATCAGCTGGCTGCTCAAGCCCTTACGAATTTGCATCAATATTGCCAGAATGACTTCAATATTCCAGAAGCTTATCTTTTTCTTGCGAAAATATACAGCGAGAAACTAAACGAAGATAAAAAAGCTAAAGATGTATTGGAATATGTGCTCATCAATTATGCAAGTCATCCTCTTTTCAAAGAAGTTAAAGCCTACTTAGATTGCATCCTGAAACTCTAGGGCGTGTCCCTAAAGTTGCAAGTGCTGCTACGTGTAATTAAAATCACATTTAGGTAGTCATTCCCGCGAAAGCGGGAATCCAGAAAACAAAGTATACCATGCCTGATTCCTTTGTATAGATATACCCACAACAGATGATTTTTCGGGTAGGCGCCGAGCGTTCGAGACGCAGGAGTGTACACAAGGTACATGACTGCGGTGAGAATCGCGAAGGCAACAACCCCGAAAATGCAGCTGTGAAGAGTATATGATAAAACAAAAGTAATGTTCATGGCAGCATTAACTGTCGTCGCAATACTTGTGTGGTTGAAACTTTAGGGAGACGCCCTAGCTAAGCTGCTGGCGCTACAGGACCCAATTTCAGATCGTCGGGTACGAAGTTTGGCTTAGGGATAAATGGACCCCAATTTTCATAAGCATTTATAATCCGAAATGGCTTTGGAAAATCATATAAAGCTAGGTTGGGTTCTGGTCTATGTTCTGTTGGGTGTGGTTTGAAAGGCAGCCATTCCAAATTCTGAGATTTTGAATCAGGAACCTTTGACTTGTTGTGAGAGAAAATTTTATAGAGAAATCCGCCAGACATGACACTCAAGTAGTAACCCCCCGCAATCACAGGTACTGCATAAAGGAAGCCTTGCGGCAACCATGAAATCGGGTTAGGAAACAAGGGCAAGCCCATGCTAAGCAATAAGAACGCATAGAAGGCAGCTTGAGAGCTATAATACAATGATGCTAAGCCGATTCTAGCGCCAGCTGATGAGGGAATTATATTTCTCGTTAAATTTCGAATGATCTTAAAAGAGCTACTCGTAATTTCATTCACTAATGTTCTAAGGACTCGATAAGGTAACAATGCTAGTAACGCCATGTCGAGGAAAAATCTTAAGCTTGCAAGCGGTAAATTAAGATACAGATCCTTCGCCTTCCACTTTTGATTCGCAAAATACTCAACATTAATTTTAAAATTATTAGCTATGTTCGATAATTTAATATACTCAAGTTGTACACAGATAGGCAGCCTAGTCGCACCATTAAAAAAATAAATGAGCGAATCAGACATATTTCTATTCGATATGTCCGACACCCTCAGACTAGCCTGTTGTTCTTTTAATTTTTTAGGGCTTAAATCTAATTTTTTAGGGACCCTATTTCCAATCTCTTTTTCGATCCATTTTTTTAGATCATTTAGCGTTTGAGTAGAGACATCTGATCTTTCCAAAGCATGAACTTTTCTCTTCATGTAAAAAAGAATCTGCAAACCTATTAATTCGCGCAACGTGATATGGGCATCTTCTGAGACAAACGTATCAACAGGCACCAAATTTCTGGTGATTGCGGAACTTAATTGATTTTGAAGCTGCCAAATTAAATTGCTTTGGACCCTTTGTGCTGGCCATGCAAAATTATCATTTTGTGTATCGCTTGCAATTTTTAATTTTAAAGGTCTGAGCACTTCTCTGATATTAAATGGCTCAACCGCTTCTCTGGTAAAATAACTTTTTAAAATTCTCAATTTATCAATAGGAACTGCATATGGGTAAAATTTTCCATATTTATTGCTATCAAAGAGAGTATCTTCAATAAATTGCGTGTAAGGTTCTTGAATGGATTTGACATAAAATTCAGCGAGCCACGGATAATTTCTATCTGCGGTCAGAAGACTTCTTAAAAAAGGTAGAAACTCTGTTGGGGGAGTATTTTGATGTTCAGTTTCCATACTGTCCAAACTTGGCTAAATCGTGCTGGGCCTAGCTTAACATGTCAGGACTTAAAAAAAAATTAGGTCAATGCAGTTATCAGATAAACTTACTCTGATGACATCGCATTGGAGATTTTTAGACTATAATTTGATACAAAGCAACAGATTAAGTGAACCATGCGTCAGACCCATCAAGCTGAAATTTCTGATCGTGATAGCTTCAAAGAAATACCTAGTCTACACATCTTATTGATTCTTCATAGGCGACTGGATGAAGTTTTAATCACTAATATTGTCAGAGAAACACCACATCGACTTCACATCGTGGATACGCCTGAGATGATTCAACGGAGTTTAGATTTGCAGTCTTTCGATCTCGGATTAATCTGTGACAATGACTGTGAGCGCGCAAATGAATTTGTTGAAATTATCAAGAGTCATCCAAAAGGCGGAGATTTAATATTAATTGGCATTAATCCTGAAAAGGATGAAGACATTCAAACAGGGCTTTTTGACTTTAAGACAGCCTGCACATTACATGCTCCAATTACCACTTATAAACTATCTAGCATACTTAATTACTATGCCGAAAAAATAATATCAGAAAACTAGCTTTACTAAAGAATTCTACCTCTCAAGCGATATTTTTGACCGCTTATCTGAAAATTCAGCCTACAACAGAATAACAATGATATAGTTATACAAATAACATAAACTAGTTTGTTTAACATGGTCGAATATAAATTTTTCAAAAATACAATCATTCCTAGAAGCGCTTACATCAAAAACAGATTGTTTAATGCCTTTAAAGACAAAAACGAAATCATTCTTAACTATTACCGAGGGGCACAACCTCGGTCTGCAACATTTCAAGAAGACTCATTCTTGATTGAACCAAGTGAGTCACTTTACAATCAAATTCAAAAATTACCACTTTTTGAGCTATTTCGATTTGATTGGTATTCAAGCCAAAAGTACTTATTACGACATCAACAATTATCTCGATACTTTAAAACATTGACATTATGCAGTTTATTTTTTGATTTAAAAGGCGCTCTCACTTTTGAAATAGACATCCCTAGTAGAGTCTTAACTATTTCATTACTAGAAGTGGGTCTCAAAAACCAAAAAAACGGATATGGAGAAATGCTTTTACATGCCTCTATTTTAGTGGGTGTTTTGTTTGGTTGTCATTTGGTTCATTTAGATTCAACAATAGAATCAATTGATTTTTATAAAAAACAAGGTTTTTTTATAAATGGAAGCTTAAAAAAATCAACATTACAACCCATGGTCATGAACTTAAGTAATCCGAACTCATTGGATAAAATTCAATCTCGCATCAAAATAAATTGTCCTACTCTAGATCTGTCAGAAGAACTAACCATCGCATTGGAAAAAATAGGTAATTTCTCAGCTGTGGTGAAGGACAAAATTCTTTTTGCCCCTCAAGAAGCGGCGAACTTGAAAGTTCCATTACACATGATCCAACAGCCTATATTTACCCCTCAGCTAGACCTATTAGCCAGTTTCGCAGAAGTCGAAATGAATTTATTAGAGTCTGAGTTAGAAGATGAAAATCCTCTCGAAAAAGAACCTCGTAAAAAAAGAGCTTTACCGCCTCATGAAGAACTTCCTGCTAAAAAAAGAAAACAGTAGGGCGTGTTGACATTTCGCCGATCCGCGGCACGTAGGCATGGTGCGAAGCGGCGAAATGTCAAAACCCCCTAATCAAACAGAAGTCTCATTAATCACTCGCGCTATCATGAGTTCCAATTCAGGGACGTCAGATTGATTCTCGGCCGTCCATGCTGCCGACAAAACCGTCATACAGAATGCCCAAGCTTTAATGCGCTGAGCATCGAAAGGAAGCGCTTCAGCAAGGATTTTCAAACGTCTTTGAATAGTCTCTGGAATGGTTCGATCTGTGGGAAAGAAATCTCCGCGTGGATTGTAAATCATTGGACCAACTTCAAACGCTGGATCACCGATATAAGCATGCGGATCGATCACTTTCCAGGTTAGATCACTAGCAAGTATATTGTCGTGATGTAGATCGCCATGAAGCAAAACGTCGTCTGTTCGATCGCTTGTCATTTCCTGAAACCAGGTTAGTGCTTGTGATAGCATCTTATCATCTATTCGACCTTTCAATACTAATAGATCTTTTGCTAATTCAGATAAATGTTTAAACCCATCTCGCTTTTGCTGATGCGATTGTAAATTCAGAATAGTCTGGCAAATAATTCTCGTCGCGGCATCATCATCGAACTGAACCATTGACTTGAGAGATTTTCCTGACACAATACGTTCCATCAAGCATGCATGCTGTTCTTCGTCGAACCAATAGATTTTGGGCACACCTTGATTAAAACACTGAAGCCATTTGACCTCAGTATCAATATTCTGGTTAGTAGGTGCCATCTTGATGATAGCCGTTTCAGCCGTAGCAATTATCTCAACCAACCCAACAAAATGATACGTGAGATCTGGCATCAGGCTCAGAAAACGCAAATCATATTTTTCACAAAGCCGGGTTAGATGAGAGGGTAATTCTGTTAACCAGGATTGACCTGTTTCTCCGTAAACATCTTGGATATTAGAAATAAAGTTTGGATTTAATTGCATTTGCACCTGGGTAACCATTCTCAATTCTGTTCATCAAAATATTTTATAAAGAAAGTCATTGTAAGTTTAGGATTTTTAATATTTTCTCTTACAAACTCAACTTTAAAACCACATTTCTTGTAAAATTCTGGGGCTTGATATGCACAAGTAATCAAGTTAATATTATTTAATTCTTTCCCTTTGAAATAATTTTCCAACTGACCTGATCCCCATGTGGTGGACACCATAGTCATCTCGATTTTTATCAATGAAGTCAACCATTAACTCTGTTTGCGGTCGAGCTCCGCCTGGGCGAAAAAAGCTGCAGCCTTGCGTAATATTTCATTCGCGCGCTCTAGCTCTCGATTCTCTCGCTCCAATGCCTTGAGCTTATCTCCATCCGCATCAGACAAGCCGCCTTCAGCTCGTTTGACCCAGGCACGGGGCGATTCAAATTCTGGATCCCGCATCAGACGCTACACACTTCGTGTGATGACCGCTGTGCGGGATGACGATAGTTCCCAAAAAAACCCGAACTGGGGTTTTTAAAGTTAATTCAGCTTGAAGTAAAAGCTTGCTATAAGCCGTAGTCGTCACAACTTAATTCAAAATTGGACTATTTGGGCTGCATTGAGTTTGGAAGGAAAATAGGCGCTTAGTAAGGTGTCTGTTTTTTTCGGGGGAATGCGCCACCTATGTCTCAAGAATGGACCTAGGTTTTTTTGGTCGGGGCGAGAGGATTTGAACCTCCGACCACATGCACCCCATGCATGTGCGCTACCAGGCTGCGCTACGCCCCGCTAAGGTAAGTGATTGTACTAAGAAGGGTCTTCAGTTTCAACTTTACTCGGATCGATTTTCTCAACACGAGCTTTTAGCTTTTGTCCTGATTTAAAAGTCACCACCCGTCTTGCACTGATGGGGATATCCTCCCCAGTCTTAGGATTTCGTCCAGGACGTTGCCTTTTGTCACGTAAATCCCAGTTGCCGAAACCAGAGACCTTAACAGATTCTCCACTTTCCAAGGCATTACGAATGATTTCAAAAGTCTCCTCAACGATTTCCTTGGCATCACGCTTATTGAAATTTAACTTCAAAGATACCGCTTCTGCTAATTCAGCTTTTGTTAAAGCCATCCCTATACCCTCAATTCAGCCGAAAAATGATTTTGAAGTGAGCCAATCAGCTCCTTCACGAGCTTATCAACCTCTTCATCTACCAGCGTGCGCGAATTTGCTTGCAAAATCAAGGCCATGGCTAAACTTTTCTTGCCTTCAGGAACACCTTTCCCTTTATAGACATCAAATAAGGTAATCGTTTTAAGCAACTCGCCGCCGCTTCGCCTTAGCAAACCAAGAAGTTTTTCGACTTCTAATGCCTCATCTACCACGATCGCTAAATCTCGTCGAATCACCGGAAATTTCGACAGTCTCTCATAATGTGGAAGTTTACCAACTCTAAAATGTTCAAGTTCAATTTCAAATGCAAAGATAGGACCGATGAGATCTAACTCTTTTTCAATCTCTGGATGCAAAGCCCCCATAAGGCCCATGCGCTCACCATTTAAATATAGACTTGCACTTTGCCCCGGATGCAACGCCTCAACACGATAAGCTTTGGTGATTAACTCACCTTGTGTTAAAGCGCAAAGTTTTTCAACATCACCTTTGATATCAAAAAAATCAACTGGGCGATTTCGGTATCCCCAGTTCTCAGGATAAGCTGTGCCCATGACCATGCCACTTAATACAGGGACTTGATGAAGCTCTCCTTCGACGACTCTAAAAATAAGTCCAGACTCAAAGACTTTGAGTCTGGTTTGCTGTCGCTGCATGTTGTACTGAAGTGCTGCCGCCAGTCCAGGCCATAAACTTTGACGCATCACCGACATGTCTTGAGAAATCGGATTTTGCAACTGTAAAGCTTCATTATGGAATTTGAAAATAGATTGTAATTGAGGATTTACAAAACTATAGGTAATCACTTCATGATAACCCGCGTCCACCAGCAAACGCTTACATCGCTTTAAAGCAACTTCGGTTTCACTTTTTGTCCGGCTATTGAACGCACCTTTAGGTCTTGTCACAGGGATAAGATTGTACCCATGCAAACGACCACATTCCTCGACTAAGTCAATCTCTTCTCTTAAATCATACCGATAAGTTGGCGGGCACACCTTCCACCCACCATCTTCTTTTTGAAACGTTGTGTTGAGGCGAGTGAGAAAATTTTCGATTTCATGTTCCGAGAATTTAATCCCCAAAATGCGCTCTACTTGCCGATATCGCAACTCAATTTCGATACCAGTAGTATCTACCGATTTCTTTTCAGAAATTGGGCCCACCTTACCACCACATAATTCAATGATTAATGCTGTCACTCGCTCTGCCGCGTTTGCCTGGAGATTCGGATCAACGCCTCGCTCAAAGCGACTGCTTGCATCTGTGACCAAACCATAACGTCTGGCTTGTCCTGCCAGTTGTTTTTGAGAAAATAAAGCACTCTCAATAAAAACATTCTGAGTCTCAAGAGTCACGCTGCTCTCAAGCCCACCCATCACACCAGCAATAGCAACAGGCCCCGCTTGATCAGCAATCAGCAAAGTGTTGGATTTAAGTTCTATTGACTGCCCATCCAGCAATACCATTTTTTCATTAGATTCAGAAAGACGAACTGAAATGCCCACTTTTAACTTGTCTAAATCAAATGCATGCAAGGGTTGTCCGATCTCAATCATCACATAATTTAAAATATCAACAATAATCGAGTTAGCTTGAAGGCCAGCGCATTGCAAACGCTCAAGCATCCAATCGGGCGTCTTTGCTCGCGCATTCACGCCCTGAATCACACGTCCAACGTATCGCAAACAAGCTTCTTTTGCCTGAATTTGAACTGGGAAAATCTGCTGAGTATGCGGCTGTATGGCTTCGATAGCATGCGGCTTTAACGGAACATCCGTAATAGCGCTCAGCTCTCTTGCCAACCCTAATATGCTCAAACAATCGCCTCGATTGGGTGTTAGATCAATATCGATGCAATTATCGCTAGAACCAGGCGAAACTGGTTCAATGGCATCCACTTCTAACCCGGCCATGGTGAAAGTCTCGACCAATTCTTTAGAAGACAGTGGCGTATTGACCCAAGATCGCAACCATTGCTCGCTGAAACGCATGATTATACCCCACTAAACTGTTTCAACAGTCGAACATCATTTTCGAAGAAAAGCCTTAAATCGTCGACACCATATCGTAGCATGGCCAATCGTTCAACACCCATGCCAAATGCGAATCCGATATATTCATCGGGATTAATATATCCAAATTTAAGGACATTCGGGTGGACCATGCCACAACCTAATACTTCAAGCCAACCCGATTGTTTACAAACACGGCAGCCCTTTCCTTCACAATGAACGCAACTAATATCGACTTCTGCCGAAGGTTCTGTGAAAGGAAAATAAGAAGGTCTAAATCGCAAGCTAATTTCTTTCTCAAAAAATTCTGTCAAAAATACATGCAGAATACCTTTCAATTCAGAAAATGTGGTCGCTTGATCAATCAACAATCCCTCAAGTTGATGAAACATTGGAGTATGCGTTACATCTGAATCACAACGATAGACTCGCCCGGGGGCAATCATTCTAAATGGTGGTGGATTCTTCTCCATGACTCGAATTTGGACAGGGGAGGTATGTGTTCTCAGCAATCTACCATCCGGAAAGTAAAAAGTATCATGCATCGCTCGTGCTGGATGATGCTCTGGAATATTCAGTGCTTCAAAATTGTAATATTCAGTCTCTATTTCAGGGCCTTCTTCCACTTGAAAACCCATTGCAGTGAAAATCTCAATCATCCGTTCCATTGTTTTGGTGATAGGATGAATACTACCCAAGCTTTCTTTTCGACCCGGCAATGTCACATCCACACGCTGTTCGTTAATTTTTTTATCTAAAGCGGCTTGTTCCAGCAATTGCTTTTTAGCTGCGATTAGCATTTCTAATCTTTCTTTAGCAACGTTGACAACCTGCCCAAAAGATTTACGCTCTTCTGGTGACATGTCTTTGAGGGATTTTAGGGCGGCCGTTAAATCCCCTTTTTTACCCAAATAATTTACTCTAATCTGATCTAAGCCTGGCAAATCAGATGCTAAGCTAATTTCGCCTTCTGCTTTTTGCACTAATGCTGAGATATTTTGCATGTTAATATCCAGTTATTTGTCCAAAAAAAAAGGAAGGTTATTAGGCCTTCCTTTTTTCAATTTTAAATTTGACTAAGCAAGTGCCTGTTGCGCTTTTTCTGCAACTTTATTAAAGGCAGCTTGATCAAACACAGCTAATTCAGCCAAGCTCTTGCGATCTAATGCAATGTTGGCCTTCTTTAGACCTGCAATCAATCGACTGTAGCTTAAACCAAAAGCGCGCGCTGCAGCGTTAATTCTAACGATCCAAAGCGAGCGGATTTCACGCTTATGCTGCTTTCTATCACGATAAGCATATTGACCTGCTTTGATAACCGCTTGTCTAGCAACTTTAATGGTGCGGCTACGGGCACCGTAATACCCTTTCGCTGCTTTTAAAACTTTTTTATGTCGTTTATGAGACGTAACACCACGTTTCACTCTAGCCATGATTTTTCTCTCTTAATTTAAACTTGGTAGGGCAATAAAGCATGAATTAATTTTTCATCACAAGGTGCCATCACGCCATTAGCGCGGGCATGACGCACTTGCTTTGAACTTTGCTTTGTTTTGATGTGGTTACGATTTGCTCGTCTAAAACGAACCTTACCGGTACCGGTGATTTTGAATCGCTTCGCAGCACCTCGGCAGGTTTTGATTTTCACTTTCTTAACTTTTTTACTCATGACTCACTCACTTCGCATTGTTAATATTATTTTTTCGGTGAAATCACCATAACCAGCTGACGACCTTCTAATTTCGGCTGCTGATCAATGACACCGACATGTTGACTTTCGATTTCGACTTTAATTTTATCTAAAAGTCTCATACCTAAGTCTTGGTGGGTAATTTCTCGGCCTCTGAAACGAACCGTTACTTTTACTTTATCACCGTCTTTTAAGAAGCCTATCAGGTTGCGCAGTTTGACCTGATAATCTCCATCATCCGTGACTGGCCTAAGTTTGATTTCTTTGATCTTTTGGATCTTTTGTTTTTTCTTGGCCTTTTTCTCATCGAATAGAAACTTACCGTAGTTCATAACTCGGACAACTGGCGGCTCTGCATTCGGAGATACTTCTACTAAATCCATCCCCAATTTATCCGCTAGCCTTAACGCGTCTTGTCTGGTCACAATCCCAACAAGGTGACTATCGATTCCAGTTATAATGCCGTCAGGATCGACCAGCCTCACTTTAAGCGCTGTGATTTGCTGATTTACTCGAACCCGGCTTTTCTTATTTGTACTAATTACAGCTTCCTCCCCAAATGCTTACTGACCGCCCTCTATACCGGGCTCGCTTCAAGCATATTCTTTTTTAAGTTCACATCTTCTGATAGTTTATTAACAAACTCATCTAATGTGAATAAACCCAGATCTTGCCCCTCTCGCGTTCTAACAGAAATAGTTTGATTGTCAACTTCTCTATCGCCTGCAACCAAGAGGTAAGGTACTCGTTGCACAGTGTGCTCGCGAATTTTAAACCCAATCTTCTCATTTCTCAAGTCAGCTGTAACGCGAAAACCTTGTTTTTGAAGGCTTTGAGTCCATTTTTGAACATATTCATGCTGGCTAGCCGAGATATTCATGAGCGCAACCTGTATCGGCGCCAACCAAACTGGGAACGAACCCGCATATTCTTCAATCAAAATGCCAATAAAGCGCTCCAACGAACCCAAAATAGCCCGATGAATCATCACCGGGAATCGCTTCGTGTTATCTTCCGCGACATATTGAGCCCCTAAACGATTTGGCATCGAAAAATCCACTTGAACGGTACCACACTGCCAAATCCGCCCTAAACAGTCTTTCAGGGAAAATTCTAATTTCGGGCCATAAAAAGCACCCTCTCCTGGTGAGAGAGCCCATTCTAATTCATTGTTATTTAAGGCAATTTCTAGTGCTTTTTCAGCCTTATCCCAAACCTCATCACTTCCCACACGTTTTTCTGGTCGGGTTGACAGCTTGACCAATACTTCATTGAACCCGAAATCACGGTATACTTGGAACAATAAAGAAATAAAGTTAGAAACCTCAGATTGAATTTGGTCATCCCTACAAAAAATATGCGCGTCATCTTGCACAAAACTCCGCGCTCGCATGATACCGTGTAATGCCCCAGATGGCTCATTACGATGGCAGCACCCAAATTCTGCTAAACGAATAGGTAAATCACGATAACTCTTAACGCCTTGATTAAATATTTGAACATGGCAAGGACAGTTCATTGGTTTCACAGCAAATGTTCGCTCATCAGCTGTGATGGTAAACATTTCTTCAGAAAACATTTCCCAATGACCAGAACGTTCCCATAAAGAGCGATCTAATACCTGAGGCGTTCTCACTTCCTCATAACCATGCTGAGTGATAGTTTGTCTAATGTGTTGTTCAATAGTCTGATAAATAGACCATCCCTTAGGATGCCAAAAGACCATTCCAGGCGCTTCCTCTTGCAAATGAAACAAGTCGTACTTTTTAGCTAATTTACGATGATCGCGTTTTTCAGCTTCTTCAAGTCGTGTCAAATAAGCTGTTAAATCTTTTTTATTGGTCCAAAGTGTCCCATAAATACGCTGCAGCATTTCATTATTTGAATCACCTCGCCAATAAGCACCGGCCAATTTCATCAACTTAAAAAATTTCAGCTTAGACGTGCGAGGCACATGAGGGCCTCGGCAAAGATCAATAAAATCGCCTTGGCGATAAAACGTTAAATGCTCAGCTTGAGGAATATCTTGAATAATCTGAACCTTATAATCTTCTCCCATCGCCCTAAAGAGCGCAATCGCCTCATCACGTGACAAGACAGATCGCTCGACTTCACAATCAGCATCGGCTAATTCAGCCATCTTTGCTTGAAATTTTTCTAGGTCTTCAGGCGTGAAGGGGCGCTCAAATGCAAAATCATAATAAAAGCCGTCTTCAATCACGGGACCAATCGTGACTTGGGCAGTTGGATAAATTGTTTTTACAGCATGCGCCAACAAATGTGCACAGGAATGACGAAGTACCTCAAGCCCTTCTGGATCCCGATCGGTTACAATTGCCAGGGTTGCATCAGTTTCGATCAGAAAGCTAGTATCTACGAGCTTTCCATTCACTTTACCTGCTAAAGCTGCATTAGCAAGCCCAGTACCAATATCACGAGCAACCTCAAAAACCGCGACTGGTTTTGGATAGACTTTTTGACTACCATCTAAAAGTGTTATCGTAGGCATCTTATTAACCCCATTAGCTTAAGTTGACCCCTAAGCATACGGCAATCAATATGAAAACTGCAAATCCTACCGAACTTGATCTTTTCGAAGCACTTTTGTTACTCAAAGATCAAAACGAATGCCACCGTTTTATGATGGATCTTTGCACGCCCCAAGAAATCAAAGCACTGAAAGAGCGCTGGCGGGTCTGCCAACTCTTGGAACGCGGTCATTTATCATATCGCGATATCCACGAAATCACCGGCGCCAGTTTAACCACCATTGGGCGCGTTGCTCGTTTCTTGAAGGAAGAGCCTCATCATGGCTACCGTATTGTTTTGGATAAACTCAAAACAAATCAGCCCTGAACTAAAATATCAATATTGCCGCGATGCAGCACATCTTGTCCCCTAAATGGCTAAACTTCTCACGCCCACTGCCGACATCATCTTTGCATGGATCCAGGACTTAAAGACATTAAGGAGTCAGAAATGGAAATGTTATCTAGGCAAATTGGCAGTTGTTTGCTAGGCATGCTCATGACAAGCAATGTGATTGCGTCTGATATCTCTTCTAATCCTCGTTCATTGATACCCATACAAGTAATTGCAGATGCACAAAATAATACAGTACCGCAAATGCCCATCATTGCAACTTCAGATTCAATTTTATCTGAGTCTCAGCTTTTAACGCCTGAAGAAGTTGCTGAGCAACAGAAATTAACCGAACTTAACAAACGAGCCTATACACTGACCTATACGTCTAAAACAAAAGGCCCTGCTTTAGAGAATGTCACTGTAAAGGGACAAGTGTTCCAAGGTGGGAAACCTATTAGCTACTTTGAGGTAAAAACCAATGAAGAAGGCAAATTTGCCTTTGATAAAGACTATGGCAAAAATGCAGCTATCGATTTATTTCATATTTCTGGACAAGAAAAAATGAAAGTAAATTGCCAAGGCAGTGCCGTACCAGGCTCTCAAGAATTGAAAATTTCTTGTACGCCAAAAAAACTGGGCTACTCTCAATAAAATATCTAAACACATCTCAGTTAAACCCAAGTTAGCGCCACATTCCTTAAGGGATAAGGATGGCGCTAACACTTTCACCTGACTTAATTATCCGACCAAATAGGCTAATAGAGATCCCCTGCGCTCTGGTGGAGTCAGTGCATCATCGATGTTGTATAGAATGTGTGCTACTTTTCCACCAATGACGCCACCTGCTAAGGTTAATGGAATTGCAACCATGCCTAACCAAGTTGCTTGCTGACGAGCAAGATATTTTGATGCCATAGCAGCACCAATCCCACCACCTGCTACAGTCGTGAAAAATTCACCTAAACTGCCGCCTGAAATTGTTGCAGATTGAATTTCAATTTCATTTAATTTACGCATTTTTATATCACCTCTTTTAAATTTAACAACACGCCTATCGCGCAAAACGAACTGTATGTGAAACAAAAAGAAGATTGTAGTCTCAATAGGATAAACGTAAGCATGGGACCGATAAACAGAAGCAGTTAGTAGATAAACTTTTAAATGGGAGCGAAAAAATTTGACTTATAGAGGATTAAAATATATATACTCTTCACCTTGCGCCCGTAGCTCAGCTGGATAGAGTACCTGGCTTCGAACCAGGTGGTCGGGAGTTCGAGTCTCTCCGGGCGCGCCAAGAATTAAAGGGTCCATTCTTGAGACGCAGGAGCAACTTCGATAGTTCAGATCCTGATGCAAGGAATATCATGAATAATATATTTCAAATTACAGAAGCAACCGATGAATCACTAAAAAAATTTAAGCTTCTCCTCGCAAATACAGAATATATCAGCTCTGAAACCAGAAAAAATCATACTGCTTCTTATCCAATGCATAACAGATATTTTAAAAACGGTGACAAACCATTGGTTATTCTTGTCAACACTAAGAACACAATGAAACTCCACTATGATGGAAAAGAGTACACAATTAATCAAGGCGAAATGGTTCTGTTTGACGACAACGTTATGCACGCTTGGAAAATGGACAATAACGATATGGAAATTCATTTCTATAGAGCAAAAACAGACCACCCAATCAAAGATGGTACTTACTGCATAGACTAATTCTTACGAAAACCCCAGTTCGGGGTTTTTTGGGAACTATCGTCATCCCTCACAGCGGTCATCACACGAAGTGTGTAGCGTCTGATCCGGCATCCAGAATTTTATCAAATCTCAGCTAATAATTTGATTGCTGATATTTTTAAAGGCTGAATCGCATAAGCGGCCAAGGCCGCGTGAATAATAGATTCCGCATCACACGCTGCGCACTTTGTGCGCTTATCGCTGTGCGGAATGACGTCATTACAAACCAACCCCGCCTTCAAAAACTCCGAACTGAGGTTCTGCTACCAAAATGCAAAACAACAGCTTCCATTTGACTCATAATCGGTTCCCCTTTTTAGACACACCCTAAACTTAATTTAAAATTATACTTTATTCAATATTGATTTTGATTAACTCAGCCAGTAAATTATCCATCTTAAATAGATTTTATTTTAATTTAGGATTAAGTTTTGTTAATATTGCATTTATGCAATTAGGACAACGACTCAAACAAGCCAGACTTAGCAAAGGTATCACCCAAGAACAACTTGGCGATGCATTAGGTGGATTAACTGGCCCAACTATCTCAGCGATTGAAAAAGGGACTGCCAAAACCTTTCGAGATCCTGCGTTGGTAGTAAAAGCCGCTCAAATTCTGGGCGTTTCCCCTATTTGGTTACAATTTGGACTTGGTGCGGAAGAACTCATCAATGAAGCCATCCCGCTTATTGATTGGGACGACATTACAAAACCACCCGCCAAGCGCAATATAGTAAGACGCATCGGTACGACTGTCGCAGTCTCCCCCAAAAGCTTTGCCCTGACAGTCAGTGGTAACAGCATGGTTGCCCCTTCCGGCAATGAGGTATCCTTCCGCGAAGGAATGGTAATCATAGTAGATCCGGAAGCTGAAGTGAAACCAAATACCTTTGTCATCGCATCAAACGGCGATAGCCCAATGCTACGTAAACTCGCCAAGGATGGACATAAGCAATTCTTGCAACCACTGAATCCACTTTTTCAGCAGGAAGAAGCAGGAAAAAAATGTAAAGTGATTGGGGTAGTGCGGAGTTTGTTGCAGGAAGAGTTTGCTTAAAATACATTTATTCTTTCCATGCACCATATAAGAAGATAAGAAAATACCTATTACCCTTACCTAGGTGCAAAATTTCTGCCAATCTTAGCATTACTAGATAGAGTTTTTTTAAATGCCAAAGTACAGTAAACAACAAATTGAATTCCTACAAGCATGTGAAGATGGGGAACTACCGACAGTTCAGGTTTTAGTTGAAGAAGTTGATATCGAACAATATTCATGCTTTTATATAACTGGTTTAGAGCATGCTGCTAGCCGAGGACATTTAGGAGTAGTGGATTTTCTAATATCACGCAATGTAGATGTAAATAAAATGTCAGAATTTAAGCACAGCTCACCACTGCATATCGCTGCAACCAAAGGATATGACAAAATAGTGTGATTATTGCTTTTAAATGGAGCAAACCCTGACCTTCGCGATTCGACTGGAAACACGCCACTACATAAAGCAGCAAGAAATGGTATCTTAAATGTCGTTCAAGTCCTGTTAAAATATCATGCAGATTTTTCGGCACAAAATGATGATGGCAATACCCCATTACATCTTGTCGCAGAAAATTTAGACTTGAGCTTTCACCCCTTTACAAGGGACCATAAGGGCGTTGTCAAAGCATTAGTTCTCGTTGGAGCAGATGCTAATCAAGAAAATTACAGTCATCAAACTGCAACAAACATTGCTGCTGATGCTTCCAGAAAAGGAATACGATCCGAGCAATGGGAACCTACGTTTGTTAAGGCGTGTGCAAAAGCGTCAACGAATAGACAACTATTACTAAACTATGAGATGTATAATCATCGAAACAAAGTAGATGAAAGCTGCATGAAATGAGGGAAGGCTTATCTTAGCGCCATTGATCAATACTTAATCTTGGCAAATCACGAATAAAAAAATTAATCGCTGTTCCGCCCTTTAAAGCAAATATTTTCTCCTCAGCAATAAAAGGCAAAACATCCATCACCAGTTTTGACTGTTCTAAAAAAATTTTATTCATACATCATACTTCTACATCTTGATCGAAATTTCTAGGAATTGTTATTTGATATTTTGGCTCTAAATAGCCATTTTTGATAAACACACGCTTCCCTTTGCCAAAATCTACACTAGCAAGATCTAATTCTTTGATCCAAGGATAATTGTATTGCTCCGCCATCACCATGAATGCTCTCTTTACTTTGATGGAATTGCACTTTTCGAGCAGTGATTGCACAATGTTCGGCCTTAGCGTAGAAAGTGATCCCATGAGCTGCAAGGCTTGATCATAGGTTTCCCGTCTAGGCACCAAGTAGATCACTTCCATGATTGCCCTTTCTGCTGTTGATGATTTAACAACTATTCCATCAACATTAACAGTGGTTAATCCCACATTGAGATTTGGCGGAAATAGGTTTGTTTGCATGTATAGAATCTGTGCTTTCCATGCATAATTGCTAAACCATGCTGGAAGCTTAATATTCCTATACCCAAATAGGTGCAAAGTCTGATGCTCACCTAACGGCAAATAATGCCCATAGCCCTGATATTGCAACGCACTCTTGCCACCCAGATGAATATTCAGCTTGGCTTGTTCTTGTATCGCCTGCAACCCGCTCATCCAATCAACCGTTTCACCTGCCCTTTTAAAGGCACCTGAGCCGATCTTTTCAAGCCAACCGGATTTTACATAAGTGAATGTTAATGGCTGAGAAATATCATGCTCGCCAAGCCAACTGGAAAGACATATAGCTTTAGTGGGCCATATTCTTAGCAAGTGGTTTAATTTTGATCTATTTTCATGACTCATGCTTATTATAATAGAACATTATTAAACTTTTTTTCAATTTTTAGTGTAATTTTGATAATATTTAATAATTTATACTTTTTATATCGTAGCAATATCAAACTATAAATCATTATAAATTATACACAATAATTTAAGTGCTTCCCCTCCCGATGTACACCTTACTTTTTGAAAGCAGTGCATAATATGTTGTGAATTCCGTGACGGACTTTTGCCGGGATCAGCTCTGATTTGTGGGGAAAAGCCCGGCAAAACGTAATGAGCGCCACACATATTATTGTTATATATCAATTAGTTAAGTTTAAAGTTTGCGGCTTCGAGCCAGGTGGTCGGGAGTTCGAGTCTCTCCGGGCGCGCATTTAATTTTCGGTCCGTTCTTGAGACATAGGTAACAGATTATACCGGACACATGGGTAACACTTTTGAGTCAAAAGGATTGTCGATAGGCTCGACTCTACAAGATTCCTCATCAAAGTACCCTAGGTCGTATTTCATAAAAGAAACCAGCCAGATTCTATCATCTTTTTGAGTTAATCCAACTTTTTGGCCGGCTAATACAGTACTTAAATTGATCTTCTTCCTTTTTAAACAAATTCTACCACACTCTGTCACCGTGATTACTTTTTCATGAAATGGGTATTCCAGCTCTGGTAGATCACAATATTGACGACTCGAAGGTGTATAGAGTTCACCGGGATACTTCATCCCAATCGCTTGATGAGGGCGCTCATTATTGTATACCTCTTGAAAATTATCGAATCGTTCTTGTTGCTGTAAGAAATTAAATTCAGCTGGCTTTGTCGTTTCCTTTTTTAACGTTAAATCCATACGTTCATGTCGTCCATTCTCCTGAGGATTCCCTGGCTTGATGCGCTCAATTGAAATGCCTAGACGCAACCACCATACGGAAAGTCGACTCAATCCATATAATGCATTTGGCGACGAAAATGGCAGGCCATTATCTGTGCGTATTGCATTTGGAAGCCCATATTCCTTGAATACTCTTTCAAAAACTGAAAAAGCCAAGGGCGCCTTAGTTGATTCCAAACTCTCACACGCTAACAAAAAGCGTGAATAATAATCTGTAATTGTCAGAGGATAGCAATAACGCTTATTACCTAGCAAAAACTCTCCCTTGTAATCAGCACACCAAAGATGGTTCGGCTTTTTACCATTAGATAACTCTGTTCCTTCTGCTTTATAGCGTCTACGTCTAGGACGGGTGACTAAACCATGCCGATCTAAAATTGCATGAATTGTGATCGTTGCTGGAAGAGAAATATCAGGATATTGTCGTAGCAGTTTTTCCCTAAGCTTCGGCGCTCCCCAAGTCGGATATTCTTTTTTAATTTGAAGAATAGCTCTCTCAACCTGAAAAGGCAGCTGATTTGCATGTCTGTAGGGGCGACGACTTCGATCGGAAAGCCCCTCTAACCCATGACTTTTATAACGACCAAATATCTTATATCCAGTCTTTCTTGAAATGCCAAACTCTCGGCAAACAACACTCATCTTTTCGCCTTCAAGAAGACGAGCTACAAACTTGAGACGTTCATCCACAATACTGCTCTCCTTCCAAGACATAAGCTACACCTCAAACTTAATAGTGTAACCTATGTCCTCGGAATATTGTGTTAACTATCTCTCAGGAAGGGCATTCCATTCGCGAAGCGAATGTTAGAAAATCTTACTTGTCCGCCGAAGCCTTGGCGAAGGTGGATGCCCGACTTTGCTCGACAGAGCGTAGGCGGGCCCCATCCACTCTTCCCAGGTTTTCACCAAATGCAAAGCAGCTATTCCATTTTAGGTTTTGGAGAAGATGGCAAACAAGCTGTGCATACTGCCCTAACTTCAGACATACTTGGAGTGTAAGATTCTACCAGACCTTTACTCACGTTATACAATGAAGTAATGTGACCAGTCACCTGATCCCAAAGTCTGCTCTCCTCAGCGTCCTCCCTTGATACATCTGGATCCGGAAATGGTTCTAGAGCTTCATCAAGTTTTCCAGATATTTTAGCCGCTAGTCCCTGACTAATCGCCTCTTTGTTGAGATAAGAATGATCACCAAAATCAACCGAAACACTTTTTAGAGAATCAGATGCCACAATGGCAATCATCACATCAGCTTGTCGTGATGGGCAAAGGTTTTTAAGCACGAGGTCCAATTCTTCAAAAGTACACTCGACTTGCAAGGCTTCAGCTATTTGTTGACCTTGTTCATCACTGATGTCTTCAAAAGAGAGATATAATTTTTTAAGAGATGAATAGGGCATTTGTTGCTTCAACGCTTTGATAACCTCAACAAATGTTTGATCGTCCAACCTTTGACCTTTAAATATCTTGTCTGTTCCTATCACGATACATCCTTTCTGCGTCGGTTTTAAAGGCCTAGTCTATCACTATGAACACAATCCACACCAACAACTAAAACAGCTCAAAAAAACTGATCAAATTATCAGAATCCATTGTCAGGCCCTAAACTCAATCTTTCTGGCATTCGTTTCAGAAATTAGAATTTCTTAGAGCAAAGCCAAAATGCCCACTGTATACATAACCACCCACTGTAATATCACTCTCCAAGCTTCCTTGCCTTAAGTGTCTATTATTGCAGGACATTTTACCTTTGCTCCAAACCGGACATCTCAGTTTGGCACGAATTCTGAATTTTGAACTTTTCACCACGGGTCATGCCTAAATAATAGAAACGGAAAAACTTTAGGAGCCATGTGTATGCCCGCATATATCCCTTCTGGTCGTTCAAAGCGTCCTCCAAAACAAGCTCAATCTAAACCAGATGATGAAATCTGGCGAATGACTGCTGACGAAAATATGTTGTCCGCTATGAATGATGATCCCTTCCTTCAAAATTACTTAAAAGACTGGGAAGCAAGACATGTAGGACAAGGACATACACCTGGCGTTCAAAACACCAAGATTGATCTGGAAAGAATTCATAATATTTCCATTGATGCTAACCCAGTTTACATCCAATCTGATTCGCAAGATGCAACGAATATTAAAGAATTAAATCTTAAAGTGCCCATCATCCGTTCTCAAGAAGCTGTCACCTATCTTCGGGAGCAGTTATCAGATATTAAACCTGACCTATTAGAACATCTCGTCAACAATCTACATCAACAAGGTCTTACAAATGTATCTGGCAATTATTTAGGTAGCAAGATGATTGGATGCACTATGGAACGTGTCATTGATCAGATCAATATCAGTCGGAATGAAGATGGCTCAGTGACAATACAAACGTATTCTCTTCTTAACAATATAAAAGATCGATTCGGAAGTGGAGATCCTGAACATCCCAAAATTTATAAAAATGCAAATCCCAAGCAGCCTTTAGCTCGAGTAGATATGGAAGTCCGACTATCCGCTGATTCAAAAGGTGGCATTAAAGCTGAGATTGAAAGCTTCAAAGTCTTAGGCTCTGGAAAAGAAGCTAAACATTTTTTTGAAGAGAAGCTTTCACCAACGCCCCAGGGACCTGAACCTTCGAAATCCCGGCCAAGTCGTTAGTTCTTTGTGATTTTAACCAACTCGTCATCTGGGTCAATCACGATTGAGTTGTCCTCAAAGAACTTTCGACCTAATAGCCCATAAGGTCTTTGATGACAGTTATTGCTTGCAAACGTAATATATGGCGAGTGTATGATATAATGCGGTAATATTTCGATATCACCATATAGTTTAGCGAAATATTCAGGCATTTTGTTACCCAGAAAGTCAGAAGACATCAACTGTTCTTTTTCAGAGAATTCATGCATCTCTGGAATTCTACAAGCATTCACTCTAATATAAGAATAATTACCGGTATCAATAATAAAGTTTTGAACTATTTTAGAGTGTTTTTTTAATTTATGAAAATGTATCGTCAAATCGACATTTGGGACTGACTGTGTACTTCCATAAGGGAGCACATCTTTATCATTTTTTGACAAACTATCTGTTTGAAAAGTTATTTTTTCTCGCTGATAGTCAATCGTCAGCTTAAACCCATAAAATGCATTGATACCTAACACACCATCAATACCTGCTTCTTGCCCAATCCCATGACGTTTAAATAAATCAAGATCATCCTCGAAACCACTACTGGCATTGAGTGAAAAATTTAATATTTTAATTTTCCCAACTTTCAACTCTTTAATGAAATAGACATCATGAAAAACCTCAACGATTTGATTGGGCGTAATTGTATGGTGACTATTTTGTCCAGCCAAAGGAAGCTTCAAGTGCTCTGCTAAGCGCCTTGATATCATTGCACCAGCCCCCCATCCGGTATCAAACATAAAAAAATAAGGGCCAGATCCATTAATATGAACTGATAATATAGGGGACTCCGTGTAATGCCCCAAAGGTGCATCAACGGTCACTGGACCATCCGCTTCAATTTGCTCAGGGATAGCAACCAACGGGAACTTAGGATGGTAAGTTAGATGGTAATCTTTTTTTTCAACTCCAACACCTTCCTCTACGATCAAGAGTCCGCAAAAAAAAATGATCCATCGACTCATTGCATCAGGCACCCAGACCCCAGTGTGTTCGGTATTTTTTCTAATTCATTCTTTAATAATAGCAAAACAAGACCCAATCTTTTATAGTTATTCTTTTGACTTATTTGCCTTTTTTATTTCCGATAGTCTTTTTGTTAAACTGACATCGGGATTAAATCTATTCTTTTATGTTACGCCACTAAAAATAATGAAAAAATACTTTACACTTTTATTGACGACGGGACTGCTGTTAATTTGCGCCTCTACATTTGCTGCCCCACGTGCTGCAAATGAGCATAAACTTCAAAAATTTATAGAGCATCTTGAATCAGAAAAAAAGAATCTGCATGGTGGGGCTGCTGCTATACTATATAAGAATCAAGTTATTTACAAAACAACCTTTGGCAAACAACGCGGCAACAGCAAGCCAATAAAATCTAACACTCTTTTTCCACTTGCTTCTGTCTCTAAGCCTGTTTCAGCCATGGCTATTGCACTCATGGTCGAAGATGGCTCAGTCAGCCTAAATGAACGAGTCAAGCTGCCCTATCTTGTGAATCCAGTGAGTCTAAATAATATCCTGAGCCACACAACAGGTTATCCCTTCTCAGGTAATCCTCAAATTGAACGAGGCATGCCAAGACAAACTATTTTGCAAAAGCTTAAATACGAAAAACCTAAATGCCAGCCAGGTCAGTGTTATTCCTATAGCAATGCAACTTATAGTCTCGTCGAAGAAGTGCTCAATGTGCGAAAACTGACACTGCAATCGGCAATCTTTAATCTTCGTAAGACACTCAAAACCAACGGCATTCAATTGGTGCCTTTGAATCCAAATTTAGAGGTTGCTTATCCACACCTTAAAGATAAACCGCTTCGATTTCCGCCATATTACCCGAAAGCGGCACCCGCGGCAGCTGGTGTCTTTGCATCACTTGATGGCATGATTGAATTCTATAAATTAAGCTTTGGTTATAGACCAGATTTAATTTCTAAAAATACATTACAAAAATTTCATAAACCAATGATCTCCAATCGAGACGTTTACAAATGGCAAGCAGAAATGCCTTTTAATCGAAGTAACATTGAATCCTACTATGGCTTAGGATGGCGAATTTTAAGAGCAAAACAGAGGCCTGGAAAAGATCTCATTTTTCATCCTGGCTACATTAACGGCGCAAACACCTTTATTGGATATATCCCCTCTGAAGAAATCGGCATGATCATGCTTGCGAATCAAAACACAAAGGTTCCAATGCAATCTGGCATGAAACTATGGGGACTTTATGTCAAGTAATTCATTAACCTCAATTTGGCAGTAAGGAAATTTAAATGAATCAGAGTTTTTTAACTGTACCTGAAAAAAATCTCGTTGGTATTCGGGTTCGTACAAATAACAGGCTAGAGGTGAATCCTGAAACTGGCAAAATTCTAAACACTCTGCAACAATATTTCGAACAAAAGTTATTTGAAAGTATTCAACACCGCTTAAAACCAGGTACTACTTTTTGCTGTTATACCGATTATGAAAGCGATCATACTGGTGATTATACTTATTTTGTAGGCGAAGAAGTTGGATCCTTTGATAACCAACCTACCAATCTTGATAGATTAATTATCCCTGCTCAAAGCTATTCGCTTTTTACCACGAATCCTGCCCCAATGCCTGACGTTATTCGCAATGCTTGGTTTTCAATCTGGAAAATGAATGATTCTGATTTTGGCGGAAAAAGAAAGTATCATACTGATTTTGAGATTTATGATGAAAGAGCGGCAAACCCTCAGAAAGCTATTGTTGATATTTATATTGGAATCGAAAAGTAAGAATCCTCGATTTTTGCTCCAAGCTGCTCGCTCACATCAGTATTTGCAGTTTGGAGCTTCGGTACTACGAAACTCGCAAAATTCAGCTGTTGCGAGTATGTCAAATCGAAGTTGAGCTAACGTTGGTATCCCACTCACGAAATGAATACCGTGTAGAAGCCGTAACTTCAAGATATCGAACACGTTGAGCAGCATGTATACTTTGATATATTTCATTTTCAAGAAATTCTATTTCAGATTCTAAATATGCCTCAAAGATAATTGTCCACCAACACTTTGGCGAACGCTCAACACCATCATTCCATTTATATGCTCTAGCTTTCAATAAATCCTTGTTATCAAATGGGGCATCGATTGCCTGGATGATGATCCGCTTTTTCTTAACATTACTCTTAAGCTCATCGAAAGCACCTTCCTCCTTCAATAGCAAATTCAATGTAGCCCAACAATCTGTTAGTGCCCTATGCGCGTCATAAAAATATCCTAACTTCCAATTTAGATAATCTAATCTTTGACTTTCAAACCCTCGGCTTTTCCAATTAACATCATTAATGGTACAAGCAAAAGGTAGTTTCTTAAAAATTGATTTTATATTTTCTGGCGTTTGTAGTTCCAAGAAGTTTCTATCAAATTCAGCATTATGGCAAATAACTAAATGGCAATTTTTAAGCAAATCGGTTACTCTATTCCAGTCAATTGCTTTTCCCTCAACGTCTTCATTAGTGATACCTGTGATTTCTGTTATTTCTTCAGGAATCGATCGGTCTGGGTCATTAAGCTCATTATAGCTATCAGTAATCTCGATGATTCCTTCTTCATTTGTAAAAGAAAACTTCAATAGGCCAATTTCAATAATCGGATCTAATTTTGGATTTAAGCCTATTGTCTCAAGATCAACAATAACGGCACTAAAGACACGGCCAATCGGCTGTATACTAGCCTGACGTTCTAAGGACTCTGGTAATCTTCTTAGTATTTTGTAGTTTGGATCACTTAATATTTCAGTTAAGGTTAACTCAGTCATCGTTTATAGCCTTAAATCATTCATATACCCTTCACATCTGAATTTTCGGGGGTTGCTTGTCCGCCCGACGCGTCCGCTCGAAGTTCCAAGAACGTAGGCAAGTACCCGAAAAATCATCTATTGTGGGTATATTTCAAAATATCTCTCTAAGTTTGTAGGCAAATCCATCAATTCAAATAAATAATGTATTTATCCACGCATCTATCGTTTCTCTATTTGATGGAATTGAGTCAAAATTATCAGATTTATTGTTCGTCTCTTGCGCTTCCTCACTAAGACCAATAGATTCAATCCTCGAGAATAACAAAGTATTCTGACTTGAACAGTATGCGCCACCTTCCTCAACTAACAACTTCTGTTGAAACTGATAACTTCTATCTAAAAGCTCATTGAATTTCTTGATCTTTGAATATACTTCTTTTGACATCGATCCTCGCATTTTAGATTGGTAATCTAGATAAGCTTTAATATAAGCTGATGCTGCTTCACTGCTATAATAGAGACAGTTTCGACTCCTGTTTGTCAACTCTTGATATGTTGGACAAGACTTTCGAGTGTAAGCTCTGGTACGACCATTTCTTTTTGCCTGCTTTAGATCGATGCATTTTTTAAACATTAATTGACCTTACGTTTCGACAATTTTACATAAATTACTCTGATTCTATGACGAAGGAAAGTGGATCTGTGCAAGGATTGAGTATGCAAGTTTTAGAAATTGCTGATTTAAATTTTTGGACTTTGTTGGTGATGCTTGGACGACTGACTTGTTGTCGCGAGTGGGATCTCTACCTAATAAAAGGATTTGCCGTAACAAATTACGGCCTGAAGCGATTATTGATGACAAATGGTACTCAAGTTTGAATAATTTAAATATGATTTGGATTTTTTTAGATTTGTTGGGATGACTGACTGGTAGGCGCGAGTGGGATTTAAGTGGCATGTTATCTAATTGATTTACAATGATTTTATATTTTGAATCTCAACTTGTTGCCCCACGTGTTGCCCCCAAATTTACCGCCTGTCGGATGAGATTGAATCGCTGACCAACGGCATATATTTATTCATAGCTAGC
This sequence comes from Gammaproteobacteria bacterium, assembly GCA_046348545.1. Taxonomy (GTDB): domain Bacteria; phylum Pseudomonadota; class Gammaproteobacteria; order Berkiellales; family Berkiellaceae; genus JAXMEB01. The sequence continues at coordinate 460,516 of JAXMEB010000002.1, read as the reverse complement.
TATTTGTCTAATATATTTTTGCAATTCATCATGATCTTCAGTTTCAGGTAAAGGAAATGCCTCACATGGTATGCCTTGGCTCATTGGATAAAACAAAGATTCACATGAGCGTCTTGGCCACCTCCATAGGCGCGATTTCCTCAAATTATTAACTATATGATAATGATTGGTTGGTGCAAAGGATTTCCACCTATTGGCAAGGATAGCTTGCTTATCATTATCTATGATTTCAATATGTTCCATTTCCCGTGCGCTTTCTTTTAACCATGCTTTTTTCAAAAGATCTACAGCCTCTACATCTGAGTTCGGCGCACCGTAACCGAAAATCGTTATTGTAAATGCCTCAGTAAAACGATTTTGAGCTTTCTCCCAGCTAACTTTTGTATAGTTAACTGTGTTTTGATAATCTTTTGTCTCAATGGGATACAATAATGGAACTGCTACAAAATTTTTGCCACAGTCATCACAAATGCCAGGATGATGCCCAAATCTATAATGATCGGGACAAGCAAGTAAACGCACATTTCCATGAAGAAAAAATATTTCTGGTAAGGTGACTCCTTTTTCTCGATTACGCATATACGCATCAAACAAGAATGGATCCGAGTTAAAGGTAAAAATCGCGTCCTTTTCTCTGAGTGACAACAATAAACGATCATAATCGGTTACTGTATATGGGAGCTCTAAATTTGAAAAATAGTTATATATTTTATTCTCAATTAAGTTTTTCAACGCATCATCTGTAATCTGTGAGTATATTTTCTCAAAATTGCCAGATGGATCAATATTTGTATTAAGTAAATCATCTTCTAGCTCTAGCACTTGAACAAAATTATCCATAACTGGCAATAGTTTCCCATGCTTATCACCATTGGGCAATGCAGCTAAACTAGCTCCTGCGCCAAGAAGAACAATATGAGGCCTCAAGTTTTGAGGATTTAGAATAAGCTCATCTTTTGCCATTATTTCCACCATTTAGGAGGGTCATTTTTTTATTTTCTGTGATACATACTGCGGAATCAGTTCATATTTAGTCCCTGGAACAAACTCAATTGGCTTAGCACGTCCTTCTGCATTAACATAGATGGTTACTTTCTTATTTGGATCATGTAAAGAAATTGTATAATTTAATACATCCATATTTTCTCTTAACCCAGACTTGTATTCAGGTGTATTTGATTTTAGATTTTTAATCTTATGCTGTTTGAAAAATACGTCTAAATCAAAGCCATAATCCGCAGCGAGCACTTTTTTCTTTACTAATTTTGCTCGCCCATTTCCCAGCTCACTCGGCAAGTCTAAATCTTCACCTGTATCAACAAATTTTTTAAACTTTATCCATTCCTGAATCTCCAGAGTATTTTTAAATTCCGCGTCAACAATTTCCGGGGTAAGCATTTTATACTTGCCCTCAATAGAGGATAATAATTTTTTTAAAATGGCAATAATGGGGTCGCCCTTCAACGAAATCCTTTTATTTCCTTGAAGTGCAATTGATGCTAAATGCCCTCTTATTTGCGTTGTCTTGTGATGCTGAACGTCCGTCAAATGTATGCTATATAAATCTTTATAGCTTGAACTTCTCAAAGGTGATAGATAGTGCTCCATTAAATTTTCATTAATTCCATTGAGATATCCTTGAAACGATACTGCACCAACTTCATATGCGCTTTTAAGACCGACATAATCGTCAATTCCTTCAACAAACCATAGCAATTCATCAAAATGCTTCCCACCAACTAACTGCAATCCTAACCAACGATGAAAATATTCATGTGCAAATATTCGCATAATAATTTCATCTGACTTTTGATTAGGAATAGAGATTGACACAGTGTTGGTGAAGTGTCTACCTAAAAACTGAGAAGCTGCTGGAGCAAAAGCAAATGATAATATTAATGGATCCTTACTTTTATCACCCATTAATATTTTTTGAAATGAAACAATATTTTTCAGATTCTTTTTTTGGTCTTTTGAAAATGCTTTTTTAGGATTATTAGAAACACCATAAATTATGCTATTTCCAGATTGAAACGCACTGGGACTACCCTTTACCCCAGCCAATACAAAGGTAACGAACTCATTTATAGTACTCTTAATTTCAATTTTCTTAGTTTTCACCAATCCAAACGAATTAATGTATGTAAAGTGTTCTGGCATGTCTTGAAGGTTAATATTAATTACTTTTCTTTCATCTAGATTATCTAGCGGTAAAACAAATGAGTTCATTGATAATAATTGCAAATAATTACTTTCTATAATTGGCAAATCAATACTGGATGCCTCATTAACCATACACAACTGATATGAAACATTAATTTGCATCTGCTTTTGAAAAGAAAATCTCTTTACATAAGAAGCAACATCTTCAGCTCTATTAAATGTAGGTTCTATATTTAATGAAGAAACGCCTTTAGATGGAATGTTAATTAATAAATCACCATTTTTATCGGTGGGAAGCAGAGCTTCAATCTCTAGACATTGACTTTGTGATTTATTAAATTTAATGGTGTAATTGAGATCAGAAGCTGGATTACCTTGTACATTAGATAGACTCCAGAATATACATAAAACAAAAACAACAAGCTTTAGCATACGATTCCAATTGATACCCCGTGACTGCACGGGGCAATATTTAATAGTTCTCTACCACTTCACAGCTACATGAACGCCAGGGTTCACAAACCCAATTCCAGTTACATGACCTACACTTGGCGAAACAACAACATTATCCGTAATAGGTACATTCACTCTCACACCTACAGCCCAACCATCACCATTTCCACCACCATGAACCTGAACCGGTGGTGTTTGACCCTGTTCGTTGTCCCCACCGCTTACTAATTGGAGGTCGATATTAGATACTGCTTTCATATTTTTTTCCTTCTAATATTAAAACTAAAATCGCGGGCGGAGTATAAACAATCAAAACGAGGGTGTAAACCGATAGGTTCTTTACCATCTTCGCAATGCATTCCTCGAAAACATTTGGAACAACGTGAACTACTAAGATTCATCAGAAGAATCGAATCTTCATTGCTGTTCTCGATCAGATATAGAGCGAGAACACACCCTCAAATTCATATAATCCCTATGCTAAAACATTTCAAAATTACTTAGATTTCGATTGGTGCTTGCTTTGATTGATATTTCACTCCATCTGTTCAGTTGCCTAGTTAATTTTTCTTTATGAAAGTCCATTTTCTGGCACATACATTGCAAGAATCTTGTCGCAATGTATTTTGAGCCAAAAGTCTAATATAGTATTATGCCATCGTCCCTTTTTGTGCTTGGAATCATCTATATCAAAGGAAAAATAGAAAGTGAAAAATGTATCTATGGAAGTACTGACTAAAATAAATGGTGGATTTTGGCCAGTTGTAGCTAGATTTGCAGCCGGATCAACAGTAAGTTTTCTAGGCTATGCTTTTAATAAACACCAAGAACAGGAACCGATGACACCTCAAGGTGCAGCAACAGCTGCTACATTTGGCGCAGTTGCTGGAGGAATAGGTGGTGCTGCAGTTAGCGCTGCTGGAGGTGGAGTAGTTGCAAATTTAGTGTGGAGGCCAGGATTCATGGCTATTAACGCGGCAGGCCAAGCAATTGCTCAAGAACAGTAGATATGATTGAATTAATTATACAAGGAATAGCCTCTGTTTTAGGAGGCTATTTTACAGATCATGTATTTAAAAATAGGCTAGGTCTTTCAGTTTTCTTTTTTATTGTTTTTTTATTAGCTATCTCAGTTTGTCTATTCCTCCCGCTTGTTAAAAGTGAGTTAACAACAAAATTATTTTTATCTGGAGCGCTGATTTCATTAATAGTTGCAGCCTCTCTCACGCTGCTGATCAGGTTTCTATATTTTTTAGCAAATCGCAAAAAAAAATAGATAGCTTTGCTACCATTCTCAAAATTGTGGAAGAAGAATGAATCACCCCATTTTTATAACTAGGTCTCTTGCTCTTGAACATGATAAAGACTCTTTAATCCTGCACTGGTTCTAGTCTTCTTGGTGAGGCGATCCAAATCATGGTCCACAAGCCATTTGGATCGTTTTAAAGTCTCAATAATCCGTGCGCGCTCAAAGCCTGCGCCAGCTTCCTTCAGTGCTACGGGGAAAAACATGTAAACCCTACCCTGCTCATCATTTTTATACCAACCAGCTCGGTTTTGAATTGATCTTTCAGGATGCTCAGAAATCGATGAGAAGCGAGAGTCGCCATGCTTAGCAATAAAGTCACTAACTGCTTGGAGAATTTGGCTATCTTCCGTCTGGCTTGATCCCATATAAGATTGATAACGCTTGAAGGCGATTAAGGCTGCTTCAAAGGCACTGCCTTGTTCCCATGGCAAAAGCTGATACTCAATTGCTATTTCCCCTGCCAATCCAATAATAGAGAACGTAGTGGCGGCCCTTTTCTCTATATTCGTCGTTAGCCTTTCACTAAACTTCTGTACCATCTGATCTAATGCTACTGAAAAATTTCGTTTATCTTCTATGAGCTTGCGAATAAACGCTGGACCTAAATGACCATAATGCTTCATACGCATGACTTTTAGATGATCCGACAATGCACGCCCACTTTCCAAACCATGAAGGTTACTGAAGGCACCATGCTCAAAAGAAACAGGGATGCTAAGTAGTCGTACAAGCTGTCCTGCATTCGGGCGTTTGCCGATTTCATTCATAATGGAGGTTAAGGTACGTTCACCCGTTGATAATGTGATAATTCGCCAGCGCTGTATTTTACGTGCATGCCCTACTCGACCTGCACGTTGTTTACCTTGGCCATTGGCAAGCATGTACGAGATTTTGCCTATTTCATAAGGCGATGCCTCATCAATCTCATCTAAAATTAAGCATGTTTCATTGCGCGTTGCAGCAACGCCTTCTAAGCCATTCGCTGTAGCACTCCAAGAACGTATAAATTCAGATGAACCCCAAACGCTAGCAGCCACTTCAACCGCTGTGCTCTTCCCTGAAGAGGAATCCCCTACCCAATGAATGCCACCACCCTGTTGGCGATCAATACGCTTTAATAAGGAACCTGCAAGCGCGGCAGAGACCGATACCATGAGAGGAATATTGCTAACACAAAGCTTGCCGATTTCATGCTGCCATTCAGATAAGGTACCTGCGCATTGAAATTCATTTTCCCCAATACTCTCGGATTGAAACACAATATCCGCTTTGCCAATGACTTGATTGGGCAAAACAAATGCATCCCCATGCCAGCCCACTCTGTCTACGGCAGTGATTTTGCGTTGAGATGATTGAGTCATAATGTAGTTAACAATGTCGCCACGCTTTTTTGGATTGAAGATGATGCCTTGATTTAATAATTCACCACGCAGCTCATCGCCATTCCCCTTGAGCATCTGCATTGGCATGGCCCATTCATGCCATTGCCCATTGGTATCTTGAAACCGCAATAAACGACCAAAATTATCCTTATTGGGTGAGGAGCTAATTCCTTCAACTATTAATGGAGAACAAATCCACTCATCCACCTCAGCAGCTTCACCATCCTTGTGCCTTCTGCCATGCCAATATAACCCTGGCTTCATCTTTTTACCGTTTAATTCAAACCAGTCATCATATGATTGATAGCTAGGTCGTTCTATCTTTGGTTTCGGTAGATTAACGGGAATAACGTTTATTGGATTTTTGATTTCTGTGATTAAATTGTTCCCAATGTTCCCTGTCCTGTTATCTATCTGGGAACGGCTTTCCCCCAGACCCACACTAGCATGTTCCCGATGTTCACAGTGTTCCTGCTCAATGATGTCACTATGAATCATGCTAACCCCCGAGATCTTAAATTCCAATTAAAGAGATCATTAAAATCAGTCAGTGAGGAAGGCGCGTCTTCAGGCCATATTGGAAACGTGTATCTTGCTCCAGCTGCAATAGCCGCTTCTCGTGCTTTAGTCTTACCAGGATTACCGGATACTATCCTGTCATCATCTGCACAAATCAGAATCTCAACCTCAGGCCAATAGCGCCGTACATTAAGTGCAACGGACTTTAAGTTGCCTGCATCGATTGCTGCAATCACTTGATCATCTGGGCGTGAGGCTGCTAATGTTGCGCCTGTGGCAAACCCTTCACATATAAGGATGGTTTTAGGGTTTTCGATTTTATTAATGGGAATAAAATTTCCTTTCTTTGCCCCACCAGAAAGCAATACCTTGGAACCATCTGGAGAAATAAACTGCAAGCATTGAATTTCATTCTCAAAATTAACAATAGGGAGTACTAACATGTTCCTCTGCTGTCGAGCCATATAAGGTAGAACAAGCTTTTTGAGTAAATACGGGTGGTCCTGGCTTGCTGGCTCGGCTTTTTCCCAAATCAAGCACGCACGCTCCCTGGCTTGGTTGTTTGCTTGAAGCTGCGCGTGCTCCCGTTTTTGTTTCGCATCTGCTTGTAACCGACAGTATGCCAGCCATTCTTGAACGCTCATCTGGTCTTTAGATTTAGAACACCAGGTTGAAGCAACCCCTGTGCGCCAGTCTCCAAAGCTACCCGCTGGAATGCCATCAGAGTGCAATATATACCAGCCAGCCGTATCCTTACTTTTACTACTCGTGGGAAACCGATGTATTTGACCATCTTCAATAATAAGCGATGGAGGCGTTATGCCTACTTCAAGCATTTTGTTTTTAAATTGTTCAATATAGTTTTGCATTATGCAGCACCCCGCACTTCATCCTTACGGCTTTGCTCAATCTGATGATCAACCCATGCGTCAATTTCATATTCCAGCCAGCCAACCGCTCTACCTCCTAAATTAATAGGCTTTGGAAATTTCCTCTCAGCAATCCTCAAATAGATAGAGCTGCGAGATAGGCCGGTTATAGCTTTAATGCTGGAAAGCCTTAGTATCTTCTGTGACATTTTTAAACTCCTTAAGTGATTATTGGATTTTTCAATTACCATGCTAAGCAGTTAAAAAAATGACGCAGCTCGATTCGGTCAGAAGTTAACCGAATCGCAACCGTTCGGTTAGCAGTGTAAAGATTACAAGGTTTGTCGCTGGGGGTGTTTTAGGTCGTTCGGTTAAGTCGTGTAGGGGTTCGATTAAAGTTTGTTGGTTTTTGTCTGGATGGGTCCCTCCCTGCTAATTATCTCTGCGGGCCGCAGAAGCGCAAAATATGACTAGCAAGTGCGCGCTGAAATCGAACCAATATCAATATCCTCCTTTAATGCAAGCTAGCCCAGTCCAGGCTATTTCAGGGACTACGCTCTATGTTGTTCGGTTAAGATGCTGAGACAAATTTAACTCATTTTTTTAAAGTCTTATCAGAGCTTATCAGAGATTGATCGGTTATTTTAATTTTATTTCATATAAATCAATTGATTATATCTTTTCTGTGTAGATTCAGATAAACGGACATTGCCCCAATCGGGCGTTTGGGCTATATTAAGAGCATGGTAATCTTTTGGACAATTATGATGAATATGCATGTATTATCCACTTCTTATAAAGGCACTGATAAAGAGGGCAGAATGCGCCTCGGCCAACAATATTCAGAGAAACAATGGCAAGTTACTGAATATGAGAATGGCTGCGTTTTGCTTGTGCCAATGAAACCTGCAACAGATGTTGATGCTATGGCTGCTTTTGATAAAGTACTGACAAAACATAAGAAGACAATGGATGCTTTGAAGTGAAGGAACTGAAGTATATTACCTGTGAGCAAGTTATCGCATTTAACCAAAAATCTGTGAAGCATATCAAAACCCCCACCAGCTGATTAATAAAGCTTCTTTAGAATCAGCGGTGGGTAGCTCTTTGTTATTTTTTGAAGATGAAGGTTATCTTCATGGTTCAATTCCTGAAATAGCCGCGACACTCTGTTTTAAAATTGCTAAAAGTCATCCATTCCTGGACGGAAAGGTAGTGTAAAGATTTCTGTGTCTGGCGATCTGTATCCCAGCAATCATACTTAAGGTATGGTTAGAGACACAGGAATCATTACAATGCATAAAGAACTTAAAGATATTATAGACGAAAAGAAAATAGCTGAGCTTGCAACCAGTAAGGATGCACAGGAAGCATTCTTTGGCAAAAATGGATTAATCAAAGAGCTTATCAAAAGCACCCTTGAAACTGCCTTAAAAGCTGAAATGGCGCATCATTTAGAGGAAACGGCTGAGAGCTCACCTCAAAATAAGCGCAATGGTAAATCCAAAAAAACAGTGAAAAGCGGCAGTGGTGAGTTTGAGATAGAAATCCCACGAGACCGGGAAGGTGAATTTGAGCCACAGCTGGTTAAAAAACACCAACGGCGACTTGCTGGTTTAGATCAGAAGATTTTGTCTCTTTATGCCCGTGGATTATCTACCCGCGATATACAGGCAGAAATCCAAGATATGTATGGTGTTGAGCTATCGCCCACGCTGATTTCTCAAGTAACGGACAATGTGATGGATGAAGTAAAAGCCTGGCAAAACAGGCCTCTTGACCCGCTGTATCCGATTGTTTTTCTAGACGCCTTGGTTGTTAAGGTCAAAGAAAACAAGCAAATTATGAATAAAGCTGTATATTTAGCCTTGGGTATTAACCAAGATGGGCTTAAGGAAGTGCTTGGCATGTGGGTTAGCCCAAATGAGGGCGCAAAATTCTGGTTATCAGTACTCACTGAGCTTCAAAACCGTGGGATGAAAGATGTCTTTATATTCTGCACAGATGGCCTTACGGGCTTCCCTGAGGCCATTGAGGCTGTTTACCCCAACTCAAAGATTCAGCTTTGTATTGTGCACATGATTCGTAATTCGACGAAATTTGTGAACTGGAAAGATCGCAAGCCCTTATGCGCAGACTTAAAGCAAGTTTATCAAGCCTCTACAATAGACCAGGCTGAAACGGCGCTGCTTGAATTTGGCGAAAAATGGGATAAAAAATACCCAAATATTAGCCAGATGTGGCAGCGGCATTGGGAACATATCACGACGTTTTTCGCATACCCAGAAGATATCCGGCGAGTTATTTATACGACGAATGCTATCGAGTCCTTGAATATGACTGTGCGTAAGGTCATCAAAAACAAACGCTCATTCCCATCTGACGAAGCCATGTTTAAAGAAATTTACTTAGCCTTGAACAATATAGGCAAGAAATGGACTATGTCAATTAGACATTGGGGGCAAGCAATGAATCGATTTGCTATTGAATTCGTTGATAGGCTATAATCCGAAACCTGTGGAAAAACCACAGGTTTTTTAGATTGATCGTTCAGACACAAAATATTTTACATACTCATTGCCCCGATAGCACAAGCGATAAAAAACTAGCTATTTGGTTCTATGCCGTTTTCTCTAGGTACATATATCAATTCAAAATGAATGGATATGACTTCGACTTCTTAAAGTATTACAATGCATGGGAAACTAAATCTTAACATTTTTTAGGGTCCCTCCCCACCCCCAGCCCTGCGGGCCGCAGACGCGCATTATCGCGCTAGTAACTGGAATTTCAAATGCCCCCTCCTTCTTCTTGTTCAGTCAAAAATTCTGTAATTATTAGAATATGAATAAGATTTACTATAAGGTATCATTTCAAACGATCCGATAGGACCCACGATCTTACAGCTTAATCCTACAAGATCTTATTTTTGGCTTTAATTTGAGCACTAGGATACATTGCCGCAGCCTCATTCAGATATTTGCGTACGGTGTCCTCATCAATTGACAACCCAAACCTTTGCAAATCAGCTTTAATGCTTCCTTTATTGCTACCTGTAGCTGTGTTGCGAGCATCTCCAGGCTGAAATCCATACGCCCCCATAGCCATCCCTAAGATCAATTTGAGCATCGTGGATTTTTCAGTCTCATTTACAATCGTATGCTTTGTTGACTTCTCGAATATTTTATTAGCCTCTGATTCTTTGAACCATAACTCAGAATAAGATAATACTTGGTCATAATAAATAACATCACTACTTGTCCTCCCTGTATATTCGTTAAATCGAACAACAGGTTTTTTTCAAGTGTTATTCTGACTTTATTAGGGTAATTCTTCTTTATCGCTTGTATATTGACAGGTGACAAATCGATTAATTTTGAGTGATGAGATAAGGCATAAAGCGACAGGGTTTTCCTCATACCCGCATCAAGGTATTCAAATATCGTTTTTTCATTATCCTTAAATTCCTGCAACGAGATAAAGTCATCATTTAACTCCATGGATACTTCCTTACTACTTATGGTCCTTTAATTGATCAAGATAATCGGCCCAAGCCTGCATCATCTTACGTCTCTCTCCTAGATGGGCTGTACGGTTATAGGCACGCCCGTTTGGATCGCGCACTGCGTGTGCTAATTGGTGTTCAATGAAATCTGGTCTAAAGCCTAAAACCTCATCGAGCAACGTTCTTGCTGTGGCTCTAAAACCATGGCCGCTCATCTCTTCCTTGCTGATCCCTAAGCGACGCAAAGCAGCCAGGACAGCATTGTCACTCATGGGGCGATCTTTAGTTCGGGTGCTTGGAAAGACGTAACGACCATGACCTGTGAGCGGATAAAGCTCACGCAAAATGGCTAATGCTTGACGAGAAAGAGGAACGATATGAGATGTTTGGGTTTTAGTGACAGTAAAACGCCATTCTGCAGTCTCTAGATTAATATCCGCCCATTCCGCCTTTCTCAGCTCTCCAGGGCGCACAAAGACTAATGGCGCTAATTTCAAAGCACATCGAACATGCAGCATGCCTTCATAGCCATTAATGACTCTGAGATATTCCCCAAAACGCTTAGGATCTGTTTCGGCCGCAAAATGATTTCTTTTGTATGGCGGGAGTGCACCACGCAAATCTTGCGTTGGATCACGCGCTGCACGCCTTGTGGCTACAGCATATCGAAATACTTGACCGCAATGACCTAGCGCTCGATGCGCTGTTTCTAAAGCACCGCGCTCTTCAATACGCCTTAAGACTGTTAATAACTGTACAGGTGTGAGTTCAATAACAGGCGCATTTCCTATCCAAGGAAAAATATCACGCTCAAAAAGTTGTATGACTTTGTTCGCGTGGCTTGGACTCCATGTGGGCTTAAATTTGATGAAGCATTCTTTGGCGATGATTTCAAAACTATTGGCGGCTTGTTCTAAGGAATCTGTTTTTACAATTTTGCGATGCTCGGCGGGATCAACACCATTGGAAATTAATTTGCGCAATGCATCACGTCGTTCACGTGCTTCTTTCAAAGTAATTTCTGGATACACCCCCAAAGATAATCGTTTTTCTTTACCACGAAAACGAAATTTAAATCGCCACCATTTACCACCGCTGGGGGCAACTTCAAGGTACAAACCACGCTGATCGTGGAGCCGTTGTGGCTTGTCAGTAGGCTTAGTTTTACGTATTTCTACGTCTGTAAGTGCCATGGGGGCAACTGTCTTGGGATAACTTAGAGTTGCCCCCATTGTTGCCCCTAAATCCGATGGATGTCAATGGACCCTATAGACAGTCTTAGGACGATGAATTTCGTTAATTTGTTGATTTTATTGAGATTTTGTATTTGGTAGGATTTCTTGGGACGACGGACTGGTAGGCGCGAGTGGGATCTCTACCTTACCAATTTTTGCTTGCAAAACCTGAGAAAAATCAATCTTCTGCTTGAAGACCTAGAGAAAATTGTACCACTGGAAATGCCCTGTAAAAAAGCGCTCATACACGAGAAAATAAGAGGATCTTCTCCTTCTTAGCTGTTTATAATATAATCTTGAAGTCATATGTCTTTTGTGTAATACTTTAGTAAGGTTTCTGAGATGTGGGAAGTAGAGTACACCGATGAGTTTGGTAGTTGGTGGGAAGACCTAGCTGAGGAAGAGCAAGTTGATATTGCTGCTTCTGTAAGGCTATTAGAGCAATGTGGCCCTAATTTAAAATTCCCTCACTCTTCAGGGATTAATGGCTCAAAACACCCTCATATGAGGGAATTAAGGGTTCAGCATAAAGGAAGGCCCTACCGCATTCTTTATGCTTTTGATCCAAAACGTGTGGGTATTCTCCTTATTGGAGGGGATAAAACAGGAAATAATCGTTGGTATGAGGAATATGTTCCCATAGCTGACGATTTATATGATGTACATATTGAAACTTTAAAGAAGGAAGGGTAATACAATGGCTAAACCTTTCAAGAATTTACGCGATAAAATGTCGCCACAAGCTCAAAAAGCTTCTGAAGAAAAAGCTAAGCAAATGCTGAGCGAAATGCCTTTGCAAGAACTTCGAAAAGCTCGTCAATTGAGCCAAAAAAACATAGCTGAAGTATTATCTACGGAGCAAGCTAATATTTCTCGTCTTGAGCAAAGAACTGACATGTACATCTCTACGCTTCGCAGTTATATTGAAGCCATGGGTGGTCAGCTTGATATTATTGCTCGTTTCCCTGATGGTGAAGTGCATATTAGTCAGTTTAAGGAAATCGAGTCTTTGCAAAATTCCAAATCAGCGCAAAGTTCAGGCTAATTTATGACGGTTTTTGATGCAAATGCTTCAGTAAGCATTACTGAGCTTAAGAAAAATCCCATGGCAGTTTTAAAACGATCTAAAGGGAAGTCTGTAGCCATTTTAAATCGCGAGAAGCATGTGGCATACCTTATGCCCTCTAAAATATACGAAAAAATGCTAGATATTCTTGAAGATTACGAGCTCATTGAAATAGTAAGGAAGCGCCAAAAACAAATAAAGAATGCTATTACAGTTAAATTGGAAGATTTATAATTTTTTTCTCCGAGTGATTTTCAGCTATCCTCCCCCGATCCACCAACGTTTTGGTTTGTAAGCTGCGATGTAATTTCTTCAATCACCTGAGCTTGTGCTAAAAAATTTACAAATCGCGCCTTATATTTGTCCGTGGAAGAAAATACGAATTTATGACAGTTTAAATAGAAGGTATTAATCATTTGTTCTCTCAAATCTTTTATCCACGTAACAACTTGAGCTTCTAACCGCGCATCTTTGACGCTTAAAATTTTACCATCACTTACTCGTTCATCATTAAACAACATTAATATCAAATCCTTGGAAACTGGGATAGCAACTTTTGTATCACGCATACCGAGACTGGGTTTGTAAAAATTAAATGGTTGATATTGTGGATGAAAAACACTAAGTGGATTATCAGAAGTCACAAAAGGATTTTCTTCATCAGTTTCGAGCAATATCCATTTCATTTCAGCTAAAGGAAAAGAATATATTGCGCCGGCTTGTAACATTTGGTTTAGTATTATTTCTCTTTTCATTTCAAAGGCAACATCCCCAGTTAGAATAGATTGTCTATCTTCCTCAATGGTTTCTTCATCAAGATCTGGGTGCACGAGTCTGTAGCTATCATGAAAAGATTGCTTGTTAGAGGCATTCAATTTAGCGTATATATTTAGTTCTTTATTTTGTTGGGCTGTCAAATATTCTACATGCCGAGGAGTTCGCACATATAAAATACTAAAAAATGCAGCTAGATTTTTCCGCTCATCTCCAGTAGGAAATTGCTTATTTCTTAACTTTTCCAAAGAATCGCAACATCTAGACTCGACTTGCTCGCTGAGAAAATCTTCTAATTCATCTTCTTTTCCTTCAATTTCAAAGCGATAAAAATATCTTTCAACGGCAGTGCTATCAATCGCATTTAGAAATGGGCTTTGAGGATCTGCTTTCTTGTAAGTCCATATTTTATCTTCAGGATTCGTAAATCCTTTCAAGTAACATTGAGGCAAATAATGATGTCTTTTTTTAGTCATATGATTATTTTCCATGAAAAATTAAGCCGATAAAATGGATGTAAGATCACGCTTTTTTAGCTCTACATTAGAATCTCTATACGTAGTATAGAGATAAGAGAAAGTATAGAGAGGATATACACTTATTAGCTCTAATGTTTTTCTCCTGAACAAGCATGTCTCTTACTCGCTCTTATCTGGCAGAGATACCTCTGAAAAGAGCCTGGAATGCCTTACATTTAACTTTCTTGTAGATATCGTCTTTTGCCTTCATCTCCAGAAAGTGCCGGGAAAACGTGTTTTCCCGGCACCTCAGAAAAGCTGTGCTAATAAAACAGCGAGTATATACTACAATTTATACCTTATTTAAGCGGTTAAGAATGACCTCAATTGACAAATAATTTATTTTGGGGGATCTGGGTAGGACCCAAATATCTAAATTTAATGGGAAGCCAGCCTCGATGCGCTTCTACGCTCCATTGAAACATTAGCTTGCACATTTAGGAAAAAATTGATCCCTTCATGTTTTCTAGCCATGCTTTCTGGTATTACTGCTAATAACCCTTTTACATCGTTTTTACCAGTTTTATGATATTTACTTAAAAAATCTTTTGTTACAGAGGGAGATAATTTAACTGTAGGTTTATGAGACTGCTTATTGCCAAAATTAACTACCAATTTGTATTCCACCGCACGTTCACAATCAATATCTTTAAGTGAGCACTTTCCAACACCGTTTTGAAAGCATGAACAGCTTGATATTCTCCCCCAATAAACGGCAGATTTTTGGTGATATCTTGCACTATCGTGGCCCCAATCTACATCTTCAATCTTAATCACAACATCTCTAAAGCGTTCCCATTTGTCATTAAATATTATCCATGTTTTATCAAGATCATTTTTAGATTCGCTATACCTGTTGGATGCAAGAAAAGATAATATATCTGTCAAATTAGTTGAATACTTATTGTAAAATTTAATCGAACCATTTTTTGATTTTATATCTTTCTTTGTCTTTCCAGGATGCTCACCTGTTACGCTTCCACCATTTGATTTTCTCTTTCTTTTTCGTGGTTTTTCATGGGATTGCAAAAACAATTCAAGATATTTGGCTTTTTTAATGGCATCAAAAATACTATCTGGGGTTTGCTTATGATAATTTTTGTAACTACGATTTCCTATGCAATCACCTTTCTTAGTATTTCTAGCATGCGAGAAATGTGGCTGTCGTTGTTTTCCATTTCGAAATGATACTTTTCCTTTGCAATCAGGGCAAATCAAGTTTGAAGTGTCAATATGAGCTAAATTCTTATTGATTACCAAATCAATAGCCCTTATCACTGTATCGGAACTTTTATTTTCTTTAGCAATATACATACAAACCAACCTTTCGTTGATACTGCATCTATATAAATTGTACTCTCTAACTTACCTTTATGATAGATTTCCCAAATATATACACTCAAAAAATCGTCACTAGTTGTTAATTGGGAAGTGGCTCAGTTAAACACGCAATGTCCATAATATTGCGAAGGTACTATTTCTCCCCCCATAATGGTGTGACGACTATGTACGCTATTCCCTTTCTCATCAATTGTAGTTAACATTATATTGCCAACTCCAGTGACTTCAACAAAATTAATACCGCTAGAACCCTTTACATATTTAACATCACTTATCCCATTATTTCCTTTCAAGTAAAAGTTATTTGATGTAGTATCTTTAGAAAATTCAAGGACAAAATCATCAGTTTTATGTGGGCCCTCTTGATCGCTATACACTAGGTATTTGCATGTTGCAAAATTAATTGCGTCAAGAGCATATATTTGGCATGAGAAAAATAACGTAACTAAACCTATTAATCTATATTTGTACGATGAATTCATAATTTGAACCTTGCTTTTGTGTTTTTGGGTAGTATCTCTTAGTTAATTTGGTTTTAATTTGTTTTTAGAATTATTCAATAACTTAACAACTTCTGGCATTCTGTTGACAAAACCCTCAGGAATCCAAAGAAATTTAATATTATCATCTGTTTTATTAGTTATTTTGGTTCGATGAAGATCTTTTATTAAATCTTGCGTCTCATTAAAGTAAACTTCAAATTTCTTAGATTCATTAATATCTTTTTGCCCTGATAAAATATGATATGCATTTTCATAACTAGTAAATACGCAAACTGTTGGGTCAGAAGGTAAATTTCCACTACCTTTATTATTTTTTACGTATTCTAAGCTTGAATTTATTGTTTTCCAATCTGTATGTACAGGCCACAAAGGAAGACCTTTATCATCTACTAAATTCTCTACGGTATCTTCAAATATAAACTCACAGTTTGCATTTGTAATAACAAATCCTCCTCTTCCTTTGTGACCTTTCACAAAAATGAAAAGAACCTCATCGTTATCACTCATGTTCAGTGCCTCAAAAAAACGCCAACATGCAATAATGACAATCTAATTAGTGAAATAGTTCTAAAATAACTAATTATTTATTCAGGTTATGTATGGATAAATAACTATTGCGAATGGTTAAGCATTCCATTTTCTCTATAGCATCTTTCATTATTTTCAATGAAAATCCATCCCCATACCTTCCTGTTGTTTGACTGGCATCATGGTGCCCCAATATCGCCCCCACAATTTCTCTTGGCACATTGCCATTTGTTAATCTCTGCGCCACAGTGTGTCTAAATGAATGATATACTTTTCGTGAATCATCAATGCCACAATTTTTAAGATAAGTACGGCAAAACCATTTCGTGGCATAATGCGAATAATTATCTTTCACCTTTTTCAATTCGGGGAATAGCCTGCCATGCGATGACTTAGCAAATTCAATAAAACCAAGCTCTATCAGCTTAGAATGCAACGGTACTTTTCTAATAGAAGACTTATTTTTGACTCGCTTATCGCCAATTTCATTAATGCTGATATACCAAATACCATTTTCCTCAGCCACATCATCTTTCGTTAAGGAACAAAGCTCATTTAAGCGACATCCAGTGAATAACCCTAATAAAGGTATCCAATAATGAAAAGGCTTTTGATATTTACCTGTTTGATACATCTGGGTACCGAATAATCGCTGTAAATCACCGTCTGAAAATGGCAATCGCTCTTCCTTGGCACTTTTGTGTTTTGGTAACTGTAATCCCTTGAAATAATTTTCTTTTACATAACCATTTTTCTTACCATATTCCCATATGCTGGATGCCACTCCCAATGCCCGATTAATTGTCGTGATAGACATCGTTTGTGTAGGTTCTGTAGCGACAATCTCTTCAATCGACATCCCTTTGTATTGCTCATTTTTGGTCATATGGGCAGGCAACGCCATTAATGTTTTTTTAAAATACCTTGCTTCTTCAAAACCTATATTGGCCACCCCTACATCCCCCAAAATTTTGATCATCAATTCGCCAATGTAGGTGTTGTCATCCTGCGTTCTTTGCGACCAAATGCCAGATCTTATTTTTTCCTGGCTATAATCCCCGATGAGCAAAGAGAGTTTGGGGCTAATAGCCTCTTCTTGCGGCAAAATGGGATCTGGATGGAGAGTTGAATAAGTTACCCCATTTACTTTTCTTAGGTGTAGCTCGATAGATGGGTTTTCGGGATTAAAATTCTCTTTTAGCTGAGCCAATAGGCCCTCTAACTCCTCCCGAATAACGGCTCTAATCTGCTCAATAGGAAACTGTGGCTCTTTCATAGCTGACCAACGTATCAAGTCATTAAACTTAGATTGCAACAACCCTGCGGCCAAATAACATCGAATCTTAGCTTCACTTGGTTGTCGGGTTTTTAGAGAAACCTTAATAGACTTTTTATCGTAATAATGGGATAAGCCTTGAGGCAGCTTGAATCTGGCATAATAGACATTGTATTCGGAGCGCTGTAAGTACTGCGTATTTCGCATGAAAACCTCTGAAGTGTACCGCTAAAGTGTCCCTGTAATGGGTTACTTCAAGAGCAGTTGATTTTTTCTTCAGATGCTTCAAATACTTACAGTAAAGTTGGTAGGCGCGAGTGGGATCGAACCACCGACCACCACCATGTCAAGGTGGTGCTCTACCACTGAGCTACGCGCCTACAGTGAGGCCAGAATTTACCATTGGTTGCAGATTCATGCAAGATCCAGATTAAAAATAAAGTTAAATGACACATTTTGCGTTTGCAAAACTTGTGAAATCCATTATGCTAGCCTTTTAAAATTCAACGAGCTCTAGTCCTGATGAATCTCATTTTCGTTCATGGTGCATGGCATGATGCTACTTGCTGGGATCCTGTTATCTCTTCTTTAAAGGAGTTTGCCCAAGTTCATGCACTTGATATGCCTGGACGTGTATTTGAGCTATCCCGAGCGTACCAAAAAATCAGCTTAAACGATTATGTAAACTATATTCAGGATTATATCGACACATTAGACGGGCCTATTATCCTTGTGGGACATAGCCTAGCTGGCTTAACGATTTCCCAAGTAGCTGAAAATCGCTCAGACCAGATCGCACAACTGATTTATGTGGCTGCATTTATTCCCATATCAGGTGAATCCTTGTTTGACATGACCTCCAAAATCAAAACACCAGGCATTTCGACCGAGCTAGATGTTTGCCCCCTTCAAAATAGAATAAGTATTTATCATTCTCAAAGAACACGTGATTTATTTTATAACTTTTGCGATCGAGCTGATGCAGAATCTGCACTCCATAGATTAATACCCGAACCATTAAAAGCCTTTACAACTCCAGTACAGCTGAGTACCGAACACTTTGGACAAGTGCCTAAGGCTTACATTCGATGCTTGAATGATCAAGCTATTTTATTGGTCGATCAACAAAAAATGATTGAAAAAACGAATATTCAAACTATTCTAGATTTGAGCGCTGATCATTCACCATTTTTATCTAAGCCAGAACAATTTGTTGATAGCCTAAAACATATTTTGCTTTAGGCACGATGATTAATCAATAACTGCTCATTGAATGTCTTTAACCCATCTCGAATAGCAGCCGCTTGCTCAAAGCATAAATTGTGAGCGTAGTCATACATCTTATCTTCCCAAATTTTTAGTTTTTTTGAAATTTCTTTGGATGTATAGCGGTCAAATGCTTTGCTAATTTCCTGCATTTCAGCAAGCTCTGGCAAATCTGGACCCTTGCGTTGTGTGGCTTGACGCTGTTTACCACGTTTGTTTTCAACAACTCGCGCACCTTCCATAATATCTGCAATCGGTTTAATAATGGTTGCTGGCGTCAGACCGTGTATCTGATTGTATGCCTGTTGTTTTTCACGACGACGTTCGGTTTCTTGCATGGCCAGCTTCATACTTTTAGTAATCTTATCGGCATAGAGTATGGCATGTGCATTCGAATTGCGCGCGGCGCGTCCTATGGTTTGAATTAATGAACGGGTCGATCGCAAAAAGCCTTCTTTATCGGCATCTAAAATTGCAACCAACTCAACTTCAGGCATATCTAAACCTTCTCTGAGCAAGTTAATACCCACCAACACATCAAAGATGCCTAGTCTCAAATCACGAATAATCTCTACACGCTCTACCGTTTCAATATCAGAATGTAAATATCGAACTTTCACCTGATGCTCTGCCAAGTATTCACATAAGTCTTCGGACATCCGCTTAGTTAAGGTGGTGACCAATACTCTAGCGCCTCGCGCTACACAACGATTAATCTCTGACAAAAGATCATCGACTTGCGTACCTACGGGTCGAACCTCGACAGTTGGATCTAAAAGTCCAGTCGGGCGTACGACCTGCTCAATCGGTTTAGTCGATTTTTCTAATTCATAATCACCCGGTGTAGCTGACACATAGATCGTCTGAGGACAACATGAATAAAATTCTTCAAAAGTGAGCGGTCTATTGTCTAATGCTGATGGTAAGCGAAAACCATACTGAACGAGTGTCTCTTTACGTGCTCTATCGCCCTTGTACATGGCACCAATCTGAGGCACGGTAACATGCGATTCATCAAGCACAACAATCGCATTTTTGGGTAAATAATCTATCAAGGTTGGTGGTGATTCACCAGGTGAGCGATTGGTCAAATGCCGTGAGTAGTTTTCAATCCCTGTGCAATACCCTAACTCTAGCATCATCTCAATATCATACAATGTACGTTGTTCTAAACGTTGTGCTTCAACTAATTGATTGGTATCTCGCAGATGGGCTAAACGTTCTTTAAGTTCAATTTTTATATTATCAACCGCTTTTAAAACTTGCTCTCTTGGGGTGACATAATGACTCTTGGGATAAATACTAACGCGTGGCACATTATCTAATAATTCGCCCGTCAACGGATCGAACCAAACAATCTGATCAATTTCATCACCAAAGAGCCCAATTCGCACGGCTAATTTATCAGAATCTGCTGGAAATATATCGATCACATCACCCCTTACTCGATAAGTTCCGCGATGTAGATCCACATCATTTCGTGTGTATTGAAGCGCGACCAATTGCCTTAAAATTTTACGCTGATCGATAACTTCACCACGGCTCATGTGTAATAGCATTTTGGTATACGACTCAGGATCACCCAAACCATAAATGGCAGAAACCGTTGCGACAATGATGGCATCACTCCGTTCTAAAAGCGCTTTAGTCGCTGAAAGTCGCATCTGTTCAATATGTTCATTGATAGCCGCATCTTTTTCGATATAGGTATCGGAAGCCGGCACATATGCTTCTGGTTGATAGTAATCATAGTAAGACACAAAATATTCAACGGCATTATTGGGGAAGAAGTTTCGCATCTCCCCATACAATTGGGCTGCCAAGGTTTTATTCGGTGCCATAATGAGTGCAGGCCGTTGAACCTGTTGCAGGACGTTGGCAATGGTAAACGTCTTACCTGAGCCCGTCACCCCCAAGAGCGTTTGATGCATTTCTCCGGCATCTAGTCCTGCGATAAGGGCTTTGATGGCTGCCGGCTGATCGCCACTGGGCTGAAAGTCTGCTTTTAAGACGAAACGTTGTTTCATGAGGGGTTCCAACACGCAAAAATGAACGTTTTAGTATAAGATATCCAGTCAAAATATTCACGTAACAAGTAGTGAGGTTTGTAACTTATGGCTATTCGTCTCTCGGAACGCGTTCAACGCATTAAGCCCTCCCCTACCTTGGCTGTCACCGCGCGTGCCGCTCAGCTTCGTGCTGCAGGCAAAGATGTGATTGGGCTGGGTGCTGGCGAGCCTGACTTTGATACCCCGGAGCATATCAAGGCTGCGGCTATCGAAGCGATTAAAATGGGCAAAACAAAATACACTCCCGAAGATGGTACGCCGAGCCTAAAGCAAGCGATCATTGATAAGTTCCAGTCTTTCAATGGCCTTCACTATACGCCCGATCAAATTCTGGTTTCCAATGGTGGGAAGCAATGCATTTTTAATATGCTACAAGCTTTCATTAATGACGGCGATGAAGTGATTATCCCCGCCCCCTTCTGGGTCTCATATACCGATATGACATTGCTCGCAGGGGGCAAGCCGGTGATCGTTCAGACCACTGAAGCACAGCGCTTTAAAATCACAGCTGAACAACTTGAAGCCGCCATCACTCCTCAAACTCGGCTTTTCTTCATCAACAGCCCATCGAACCCAACAGGCATGGCTTATACCAAAAAAGAGCTAAAAGCACTGGGAGATGTTTTAGTTAATCACCCAAATATTTTAATCGCAACCGATGATATGTACGAGCATGTGCTTTGGACAACGGAGCCCTTCAGTAACATCGTCATGGCCTGCCCTGAGCTCTATGATAGAACCGTGGTACTCAGTGGTGTGTCAAAGGCTTACTCTATGACTGGTTGGCGTATCGGTTATGCTGGCGGCCCTGTGAGCCTCATCAAGGCCATGAAAAATATTCAAGGCCAAAGTACCTCCAATGCTTGTTCAATTTCACAGGCTGCCGCTGAAGCAGCTTTAAAGGGTGGGCTTGAGCAGACTCAAAAAATGGTTGCGGCCTTCAAAAAGCGACACGACTACGTTGTAGAAAAATTGAACACGATTGATGGTATCCGATGCTTACCTTGCGATGGCACTTTCTACGCGTTCTTCAATGTGCAACCACTTATTGACCGCATAGCATCTGTGAGAAACGATGTGGAGTTCGCAGAATATCTGCTACAAGAAGGTGGTATTGCCTTGGTACCAGGTTCTGCGTTCGGTGCTGAAGGTTATTTGAGATTATCCTACGCAACGAGCCAAGAAAATCTGGAGAAGGCCCTCGCACGTCTCGAACAAGTTGTTCAAAAGAGTTGACTTTAGACGGCAGGATAAGTAGTATCCTGCCTCATTCCCCGATAGCTCAGTCGGTAGAGCAAGTGACTGTTAATCACTGGGTCGGCGGTTCGAGCCCGTCTCGGGGAGCCAAATTAAGTAGGCACTTAACTGTGTTACAAGCTAATTTAGAAAATCATCAGTCTGTTATTTTAATGACACAGTCCCTGGGCTATTCCTCTCCTGACTCCGGTCAGTGATGAACCTGGGGTTTTTTTTAGCCTCAAATATCCTACCACAATACTTCGTGCAAGCGAGATTTTCTGCTAGCTACAACTCGATGCAAACTACATAATTGTGAGAGCTTTCCGTCGGTGCACTATAATCATCACCACAGGATTTGAGGTGATGATAGCTTCTAATTTGCCGCAAGACAGTTTACCACTTAAGTCAGTTTTTCATCTAATTTTGGATTTTTCGTTAGTTAATCATACTCCGGCAGTGTGATCGCATTCGATACGGTTTTCATCATGCTGAGTATTTTATTGTTTCGTTCTTCAGCAACCTTCTTTACTGATTCGTCTTGTTTAAGGAGATATGATTCGCTCACCCAAACCCCAAATTGCTGGTTGGCATCCACAAATGGTTTTAATAATTCATGATATCGCTTAAAAGCCTCTATATAATTGCCTTTAGCCACTTTTAATTCACCTGCTAGAACATATGCACCAACAAAAGCAAGATTGTTTCCCTGACCAGAAAGTGGCGAAGCGCAGTACCCAGCATCCCCAATCAATGCCACCCTACCTTTGTACCATTTATTCATTTTGACTTGAGTGATGCTATCAAAATAAAAATCATGACTATTTGTCATTAACTTTAAGACTTCTTGTGATTCCCAACCAAATTCTTTAAATGTTTCGCGCAAAAAAATTTTTTGTTCACTTTCATCACGATTATTCTTTAAAACATGGTCTGAGCGAAACATAAAACCAGCTCGTGCGCTCGAAGGGTCTTTATCACTATTAATGGTTAACAGCTTGCCATTGGCCTCGCAAACTAATTCCGTTCGATTTAAATTCAGATAATTTGGAATAGTAAATGTACTCAGATATGATCCCAGGTTGAATAATTGATATTCATTTTCATGAAATATCATTTTTCGAACGCCTGAATAGATGCCATCTGCTCCTATAACCACATCATATTGTTCGCTGGTTCCATCATTAAAATCAACAACAATGTTATTTTCAGTTTGATCCAACCTAGTTATCCATTGATTGAAGCGACAAGTAACAGTTGAAACACTGTTCATTAAAATGTTAACCAAATCGCCACGCAAGATTTCAACCTCATCATCTTGCCGAAAACCAAATTTTTCGCCGTGTACCTCATGTAAAGTTTTGCCTGCTGTATCAACATATCGTCCCACTTCAATCTGAGTGCGCATCTCACAAATTTTTTCATAAATACCCATTTTCCTAGCAATCTTAGTTGCAACACCGCGAACGTCTAACGCCTGACCTCCCAATCTGATTGCTGGTGATTTTTCTATGATGGTGGGGGAAAAGCCAAATCGCTTTAGCCAATAACAGAGAGCAGGACCTGCTATACCAACTCCCGATACGAGGATTTTAATTTGTTTCACCATCGATTTCCTAAACTATGATTTCCAAACACATGATATGCCGCTTATCTAGAAAATACCTAATAAGCGAGTTAGACCTCAATACTAAATATTTTTGAAAGATATGACCCTGAAAGTTCTCAATTTGGTCAGGCAGTAGACTAAGTGCCGCCAAGTACATCATTATATCCTACATTCGAGAAATAAATTGCGGATGTCGTTAAACGTCACTTTGATGGTGCTTAACTCTTTCCAAGGCTGCTGTTGCTTGTATGGCTATGGCTTCCAGCATCATTTCCTCTTCAAGATTAAATTGTTTAGCCGGATCTTTGGGGATGATACCAAGCACCCCAATGACATGGGTGCCATCTGTTAACGGTAAATAATACCCTCTGGCGCTTGGCATCGTATCCGTCCCAATACCTGCAGGTTGATGATGCTTGAAAGTCCAGCGTGCAACACTTTCTTCCTTGACTTCAGGCTTTTGATCGGGATGCGAAGCAAGCACTAAAACACCAACTTCATTTGGCGTCCAAATGGTTGTAGCACATTGAAAATACTCTTGGATATGGGCAGCAATGACTTTCATCACTTTCGACTTACCATGGACCGCAATTAACTTTTGGCTTAAAGTAAATAAATCCGTAGTGAATTTCTGTCGCTGCTTGGTATAAATATTCTGGACACTTAGTTTTGATGTTTGCGCACTAATAACAAGAGTTGTCAACAGAAAAATGCAAAGTGTAATGATGTCTTGAAATCGATACACCTCTAAGCTCAAAATAGGCAATGTAAAAAGGAAATTGTAACCTAATACGCTTAAAACTGCAGAAAAGATCCCTGGGCCACGCCCATAAATGATGGATACAATCACAACGCTGACCATATATAACATCACTAAATTCTCAGGCTCTAAAATCTCCTTAAAGGGAAAACCTAACACCGTACAAAAAATAAGAATCATACTTGCATTAAGGTAAGTAAGCCACGGAATGGGCAGTTTAGAACGCTTTATTTGTTTTCGTTCTGCACTATCATTGACAACGATGACATCTATTGATTCTGAGTTCTCGATTAATCGACCTGTTAGAGAACCGAAAAACTTACGCCGCCACTTAGGCTTTGAAGAGCGACCAATCAGGATTTGTGTATAACCATGATCGCGCGCAAATCCTAAAATCGCTTCTACGGGATCAACTTCCTGTAATACAAAAGATTCCCCTCCCATTTGATTGGCAAGTTGCAGATTTTTTTCGATCTGAAATTGCTCATCTTTCGATAAGTTATAATGCTGCTCATTCTCTACATAAACAGCTGCCCAATCTGCTTTTAACTTGGAAGCCATTTGTTTGGCAGTTCGGATTAGCTTAGAAGCAACGCTATTTTGGCCGACACAAACTAGAATTTTATCACCGATTTGACGGCTGTCCTTGCTTTGATATTTTTTATAAACATCTCTTAAAGCATCTACCCGTTCAGCTGTACGTCTTAGCGCTATTTCTCTTAGTACAATCAAGTTCTCAATTTTAAAAAAATTCTGTGCAGCACGCCTCTTTGCAAAATCTCCTAAATAAACCTTCCCTTCGTCCAATCTCTCTAAGATTAATTCAGAGGGTACATCTACTAGATGAATCTCATCAGCTTCGTCAAATATTGAATCTGGTATGGTCTCTTTAACCCGAACGCCAGTAAAGTTTGCAACAATATCGTTCAAACTTTCAAGATGCTGGACATTGAGCGTCGTGAAAACATTAATCCCACAATTCAATAATTCCTCGACGTCTTGCCAACGTTTAGGGTGTCTGGAACCTGGCGCATTAGTATGTGCTAGTTCATCAATTAGAATAATTCTAGGATTCCTAATAATAGCCGCATCCAGATCGAATTCCTTCAAAGTAACACCCTGATATTGAACTTCTTTGAGTGGTAGAACACACAATTTTTCTATTAATTTAATTGTTTCTAGTCTTCCATGCCCTTCAATTACACCGGCTACCACATCTACGTTTTCATCAATCTCTTGGTGAGCTGCCTGTAGCATAGCATATGTTTTTCCAACGCCCGCACAAGCTCCAAAGAATATTGTCAACTTTCCTTGACTTACCTTTTTTATCTCAACTGTAACTTGTTTCAATAGCTGATCTGGATTAGGTCTATCCTGGTTCATGCATTAAAAGATCCTGTTTATCTAATTCAAGGTTCAGGGAGACTACATTTACTCTCGGCTCGCCCAGCAATTTAAATTGTCTCTTCTTTTGAACGGCTTCTATCAGCTTTAGGACTTCAGCATGTTCCATTTGTCTTGCAGTGGCGACACGTTTGCTTTGATAAATAGCTGAGGCTATTGAAATATCGGGATCAAGTCCACTACCAGACGCTGTTACAAGATCAATAGGTATTTGTAATGCCTCACTGTGTACAGATTGAAGTACTCTAATACGCTCATTCACAGCATCTAATAATGATGGATTGCTCGGTCCCAAGTTTGAACCACTCGATATAGCAGCATCATATGGATGCCCCCCAGTTGCTGAAGGCCGAGTCCAAAAATATTGTTGACTTGAGAACAATTGACCTAATAATACAGAACCTCTAAGTTGCTCTTCTTGTTTAATGAAGCTACCCTGTGCTTCATACTCAAAAAAAACAGCTAATATACTTGTAATTAACATAGGATATGCTAGGCCACAAAGTCCTGTTAGGAATAAAATTGAAATAATACTCACTCTAATATACTCTTGGAAGAATTTATGCTTCATGATGTTAAATCCATGACAATCTTGAGACAAACATATCAATGCATTTGATGCCTAAGAATGGGATAATGACTCCGCCTAATCCATAAACCAGTACATTGAACTGCAATAGACGATTCGCACTCCACGCTCGATATCGAACCCCCTTCAGTGCTAACGGAATTAAACATATAATGATCAATGCGTTGAAGATCACTGCTGACAAAATAGCACTTTTAGGATTAGAGAGATGCATGATATTAAAAGCATTCAGGGCTGGAAAGGTACTCACAAACGCTGCTGGAATAATAGCAAAATATTTTGCTAAATCATTTGCAATACTAAACGTAGTTAAAGCGCCTCTTGTTATCAGCAATTGTTTTCCGATTTTTACAATTTCTATCAATTTCGTAGGATCGGAATCCAAATCAACCATATTTGCTGCTTCTTTGGCAGCTTGAGTTCCACTATTCATAGCAACAGCGACGTCGGTTTGAGCCAGTGCAGGAGCATCATTAGTCCCATCACCGACCATCGCGACCAATTGCCCCTCGCGCTGAAAATCTCTTATGATTTTTAACTTATCTTCTGGCATTGCGTTCGCATGAAAATCATCAACACCGGATTCATTCGCAATCGTAGCAGCTGTCAGGGGGTTATCACCCGTCATCATAATGCTTTTGATCCCCATTGTTCTTAGTGAGGCTAATCGCTCTTTAATGCCTGGCTTAATAACATCTTTTAATTCAACAACACCTAATATATTTATATTGCTGCAGACAACCAATGGTGTACTACCTTGGCGTGCAATCATCTCAATTTTCTGGATAACAGAATCATCAATGTGACCATTTGACATTTTAACATGATTGAAAATCTTATCTGCAGCCCCCTTAAAAATTTGGCGGTCCGAAAATTTTACACCACTCATACGCGTTTCAGCTGAAAATGGTATAAAATCCGCTTTTAGATTTTTAATATCAGAAAGGGTAATCCGGTATTTTTCTTTAGCCAATTGCACAATACTTCTACCTTCCGGTGTGTCATCGGCAATAGAAGACAGCGCCGCTGCCTCAGCTAAAGTGCGCTCATCTACGTTTTCTGCTGAAAAAAAAGCAGCTGCCTGACGGTTACCGAGCGTAATAGTTCCAGTTTTATCCAGCAAAAGAATATTAACATCACCAGCAGCCTCAATCGCACGTCCTGACGTTGCAATCACGTTGTTACGAATTAGCCTATCCATACCTGCAATGCCAATCGCTGACATCAAGCCCCCAATCGTGGTGGGAATCAAACAAACCACTAAAGCCAGTAAAGCGGCAATACTAATAGCACTACCCTGGTTTAAAAAAGCGATTGTAAAATATGAAAAGGGTAGTAACGTCATGACAACGATTAAAAAAATAAGTGTCATACCTGCTAGTAAAATATTAAGTGCAATTTCATTTGGGGTTTTTTGTCGCTTGGCGCCCTCAACCAACGAAATCATTTTATCAAGAAACGTCTCACCAGGCTCAGACGTAATTCGGATGATTAACCAATCAGATAGTACAACTGTGCCTGCGGTAACAGCATCTCGATCACCACCACTTTCTCGTATCACCGGTGCACTTTCGCCTGTGATTGCGCTTTCATCGACCGATGCAATGCCTTCAATGACTTGACCATCACCTGGTATCACATCGCCAACCTCGACCAAAACGATATCGTCTACATGAAGCTCAGTAGAAGGTAATAGCAGATAAATCCTTTCAAATTGGTTTTTTAGCTTTTTAGCTTTAATTTCTCGTCTAGCCTTTTTAAGAAGGGCAGCTTGTGCTTTTCCTCGACCTTCTGCAAGACTTTCTGAAAAATTTGCGAAAACGACTGTAAACCAAAGCCAAATGCTCACATGCAACAAAAACGAGGTTGATTCGTATGCGGGATTAACTAAAGTGTAAATATATAAACCAGAAGCCATCAAGCAACATACGTATGTCACAAACATGACAGGGTTGCGTACCTGATACCATGGTGTTAATTTCATGAACGCCAATCCAATCGCTGTAATCAGTATTTTATAATTAATATGCTGCTGTTTGTGCTTAGTCATTTAATTCATCACAGTTAAATATTCAGTTATGGGACCTAAAGATAGAACGGGAATGTATGTCAATAACCCAACAAGTAATATCGTACTCACCAATAATATGATAAAAAGGATCGAATGAGTTGATAATGTACCTGCTGAAACTGGAATTTTCTCTTTTTCCCCTAAATATCCTGCAATCGCAAGTACTGGGATAATGAGCCAATACCTACAGATCAACATGGCAATACCTAAGATCACGTTATAAAAAGGGGAGTTTGCTGATAAACCTGCAAAAGCACTCCCATTATTGTTACCTGCTGAACTGAATGCATACAGGACTTCACTCATACCATGAACGCCTGGATTGAAGATAGCCGCTTTCCCGTCAGGCAAGAGTAAAGCTAAACTAGTCCCGAATAAGATAACGATGACAGGGATTAAAACACATAGTGACGCCATTTTGATTTCGAATGCAGATATTTTCTTTCCTAGATATTCCGGTGTTCTGCCAACTAATAAGCCTGCTATAAATACTGTGATCAGCACGAAAATAAGCACCCCATAGAGTCCAGAACCGACACCACCATAAATGATCTCGCCTAAATGCATGAAAATTAAAGGAACAAGACCACCCAGCGCCGTGAATGAATCATGCATTGAGTTCACTGAACCATTTGAGGTTGCTGTCGTTGCGCTAGCCCATAAGGCTGAATTGATGATACCAAAGCGCACCTCCTTGCCTTCCATATTCCCACCAGGTTGAATGGCACTTGCTTCCTGATCAATATTAAGCGTATTTAAAAGTGTATTACCGTGTTGTTCTTGTAAAACACAAAAGATTGTCAGAGGAAGAAAAATCAGTGTCATCGCTATAAAAAGCGACCACCCTTGTCTTTCGTCCTTGACCAAAGCTCCAAATGTAAAACAAAAGGCAGTGGGGACCATTAGTATGGCAAGTAGTTCGACAAAATTTGAAAAGGGTGTAGGATTTTCAAAAGGATGCGCTGAATTCGTATTAAAAAATCCGCCACCATTGCTCCCTAATTGCTTAATCGCAACTTGAGAAGCCACCGGTCCCCCCGGGATCAATTGAGTTTGAATAGGTTGACCTGCCCCATGAGATTGCTCAATCAGAGTTGCCACCTCATAGTGATTAAAGTTCTGGATCACACCTTGTGATCCCAATATGATTGCAACAACCAATGACAAAGGTAACAGAATATATAAAATCCCTCTCACCAAATCGACCCAAAAATGCCCAATCCAACGCGTGTGGTGACGGGCAATCCCCCGCGTCAGAGCAACGGCAACCGCCATGCCCATGCTCGCAGAGATAAAGTTTTGAACTGTCAGACCAATCATTTGACTAAAATAGCTTAAAGTCGATTCACCACCATAAGCTTGCCAATTGGTATTCGTAGTAAAGCTGGCAGCTGTGTTGAAAGCTAAATCAGCGGTTAAATTTGGAAAAGATTGGGGATTGAGAGGAAAGTAAGCTTGAAAACGCAATATCAAAAAAAGTATTACAAATCCAATTAAACCACAACAGAGAACTGCCAGGGCATATTGTTTCCAATCCATTTCCTGAATTGGATCGATTCCAGTCATCCGATAAAACAGTCTTTCGACTGGCTTTAATATGTAATCTAATAACAAGGGCTCATTTCGATATACTCGCGCCATGTATCGACCTAAAGGAGCCATCATGGCCATCACCAGAGCCAACAATAAACTAATTTGAAGCGCTGCATTCAAGATAAAACCAGATATCATCATGGAAATATCTCCGGTTTTAGCAAGGCTACTAATAGGTACAAAATAAGTAGAACACCAATCATTCCTGATATCATTTCGATCATTTCAAAAGCTCACAAACAAAAATGAATCCAACGCTTAACGAAAAAAAAATAGCTGCAATACTTAAATAAATCATCATAGTGACTCCTAACAGCTCTACTATAGATCTTCTATCGATCAAATATTCACTGTAAATTAAATCAATTTCAAGACCAAGTATTTAGTAAGTAGAATTACAATTGACTATACTTCATCTGAGAGGAAGGCTCTCGAGTTGCTTTTGCTGCGTCGCAGTAAATATAGGGACGACACGTGAAGAACGTCATAGCGTTCATAAGACAACACCCTTATTGGGTGACTACCGCGCTGATCTGGATTGCTGGCGTTCTATTCCTTTTGATCAAATTTCCAGCACTTTCCCAAGAATTGCTTATTTTTACAGCTTTAATCTTATTACCTCCAGCCCTATACATCATTACCCATGCCTTGCTCAAATCACCGATCAAGCCCGAAACACCTCTCCCTTGCAACGCGACAGTACAAGGCTCTATCAGTTTATTAAAAGAATTAGAGGAAATAAAACAGCAACTCCTAATACAGGACAAAATGGCATCTGTCGGGATGTTAACCGGTGGTATTGCGCATGAAATCAAAAACCCGCTTAACTTTGTGAATAACTTCTCTGAAATGGCTAGCGGTCTT
Source organism: Gammaproteobacteria bacterium (assembly GCA_046348545.1). Lineage (GTDB taxonomy): Bacteria > Pseudomonadota > Gammaproteobacteria > Berkiellales > Berkiellaceae > JAXMEB01. The sequence goes on along the minus strand of JAXMEB010000002.1, from coordinate 429,614 downwards.
CTGGTTGAGCTTAAAGAAGAATTTGATAAATGCGAAATACCTCAAACTGAAAAAGACAACATAAAAGAGATCTTAAAAGACTTACAGGAAAATTTAAATAGTATTCATCAGCATGGCAAACGTGCTGAAAGCATTGTCAAACACATCTTGATGCAAGCACACACCGAAGAATTAACAAAAGTCGATACCAATATCAATGAGTTGCTCGATGAATATCTCCACTTAGCTTATCATGGTATGCGCGCTCAAAATCCAGAATTTAACGTGAGCCTGAAGACAAATTATGCACCCAATCCACCCTTAATTCAGGTTGCTCAGCAAAATGTAGGACGCGTTTTTCTCAACATTATTAACAATGGCCTCTATGCAGCTTATGATCGGAAACAATTGGAAGCCTCCGAATTTATGCCAACGATAGAGGTTAAAACTGAAGCCCTTGAAAGGGGGATCAAAATCAGCATCAAAGATAATGGACTGGGTATTCCCGACTCAATAAAACAAAAAATATTTGAGCCCTTTTTTACGACCAAGCCGATTGGCGTCGGAACGGGCTTAGGATTGCATATTTGTCACGATATTATTGTCAAACAGCATGCCGGTCAAATTGAAGTGGATAGTAAAAAAGGAGAATATACAGAGTTCATTATTATACTTCCATTTCAAACAGGGCAAACTCAATGAAAATTAGTTATACTTTAAAAGAGTTTTAACGGAGGCAATGTGGCAGCGCCAAAGATACTGATCGTAGATGACGAGCCCGATGTTCAGCTTTTGATGAAACAACGGTTTCGTAAGCAAATCAGAGAAAATCAAATGGAACTCTTTTTTGCCCAATCTGGTGTGGAAGCACTTAAAGTATTGGATCTCCAACCTGATATTCGCCTATTAATTTCTGATATTAACATGCCAGAAATGGATGGCTTAACGTTGTTAAAAAACCTAGGAGAGAGACACCCTAAAGTTATTCCAATCATTGTATCGGCTTATGGCGATATGGGAAACATTCGTGCTGCTATGAATCTGGGCGCTTTTGATTTCGTCACCAAGCCTATTAATTTTGATGATTTAAATGCCACTATCGATAAAACATTAACTCATTTAGGAACATTGATTGAATCTGAGCAAACTAAAGACAAACTGGATGGCATATTACATGAATTAAATGTCGCCGCTGAAATTCAACAATCTATTCTCCCCAAAGAATTTATAAAAAATGATAATATCGATCTCTATGGCAAAATGACACCTGCTAAGCAAATTGGTGGTGACTTTTATGATTTTTTCTGGCTAAGTAAGCAACATTTGGGACTTGTCATTGCGGATGTCTCTGGTAAAGGAGTGCCAGCTGCTCTTTTCATGACAGTCTCCAGAACAATGCTAAGAGCCCATGCTTTTAACAAGGAACCGCCTGGCCAAACACTTGCCGAAGTGAATATTGGGCTTCAGAAAGATAATGATAAAATGATGTTTGTTACAACATTTTTCGGCATACTCGACATGAGCACCGGTAAGTTCAAATTTTCAAATGGTGGCCACAATCCCCCCATTATGATTCGAAAAGGTGGTGCCATTGAAATGCTGCCTTCAACCCGAGGCACAGCATTAGGGGTTGCAGAAATAAATCAATATCATGAATATGAAATTGAATTGAATGAGGGAGATAGCTTATTTTTATATACCGATGGGGTGACTGAAGCGGAAAATCGTCAAGGTCACTGCTTTGGAGAAAAGCGGCTTCAAGAATTTTCAGATGCTAATCGCGATCTATCCGCTAGTGAGTATGTGAACACACTGAGCAGTGAAATAACTAAATATGCTGATGGATGTCCACAAAGCGACGACATTACCTTGTTAATGATTCGATTTTTGAAAAAACAGAGCTAGAATGAGCTAAATAATGGACGAAGAAAATCGATTTAAAGCACATTACACCAATACCTTGGAAGACTCCAAGCGGGTCATCCATCGACTAGAAAATTTTATGGTTGATCATGCGATATCGTTTTCAATCATTAACAAGCTTTTGATGTGCGTAGATGAAATCGTTACCAATATTGTGACGCATGCGTATAAAGATAAGGAAGAACATACAGTTTATTTAGAGAGCAAGCTTGAAAATGGCTTCATTACCATTGAATTTAGAGATGATGGCGTTGCCTTTGATCCAACTAAGCGAAGCGGCCCTGATACAACACTCTCTATTGAAGATCGAGATATTGGTGGGTTAGGCCTTCATTTAGTCAAAAAGCTCATGGATAAAATGGAATATGCGCGCGAAGGCGATTACAATGTACTTAAGATAACCAAAAAAATTCAATAATCCAAAAGGGTGTCTAAAATGACAGTCACTATCAAAGATGAAAAAATCGATGGCAAAACAGTCGTCACTTTAGATGGCAGAATTGACAGTTCCGCTGCCGTCGAATTTGAATCTCATATGATTCAAGTCATCAATGGCGGCTGCAATACGATGTTAGTTGATTTTACAAATTTAGTCTTTATCAGCAGCGCTGGCTTAAGAGTGCTTTTACTTGCCGCTAAAAAAGTCCGCCCATACGGTGGAAAAGTGCTACTCTGTGCCTTATCTCAGGACGTTCAAGAAGTTTTCGATATCAGCGGCTTTTCTTCCATTTTCTCAATTTACAAAACAAGACAAGAAGCCATCGACTCGATGCGTTGATGGCTATCATTTGTACTGTAATATACCCTTCACAGCTGAATTTTCGGGGTTGTTGCCTTCGCGATTCTCACCGCAGTCATGTACTTTGTGTACACTCCTGCGTCTCGAACGCTCGGCGCCTACCCGAAAAATCATCTGTTGTGGGTATAGTTCTCATTTCTTTTCAGATGGTTTGGGGTGTGATTCAGACTTCTTTTGTTCAAATTGCAAACGTTCTTTCTTGACCAATTCAACTGCTTGACTTTTTGTTGTTTTCAATAAATCTGAAATCTCTTTTGTATTCTCTGAATCTAAGCTTTTTAATCCGTTTTTAGCAATCTTAATCGCTTCTCGCTTTACCTTTTGTTCATCAGTCAAGAAAAGCACATATGGCTTATGTTCACGCGGTCTCACATACTGTAATACGTTGTTTATTAAATTATTAACTGATTCCTTCCATTCCTTAGGATGTGGTTGATAATAGATTTGAACTCGCAACTTATTAACCGCCAGGGCTACCTGAAAGCAAGCGCTATGATAAGATTGTTGAGAAAGCTTAGGAGACTCTAATGTTGCTCTAATATTTTGGATTGCTGTATCAATTTCTGAATGATTAGATTTGAGCATGGACTTAGTGTCTTCTTCTGAAATCAAAGGCTGATTCTCACTTGCTTTATTGACATCTGACTCGATTTCAGACTTTATACCCTCATCAGATTGAAGTCTTTGCTGAATAAGGCTATTTAGTTGCTCAAGCTGAAATGCAATATCCCTCACATTAAAAGTGAATGTATCATAAATAGGCTGGAGGGTTTGATCAACATGCGTTGTGTTTTTAGCAAATTTTTCTGAGTAGCCCTTTGACACATATTGTTTAGCGTGTTCTCTAAGCCCTCTATATTTTTCATCTTTTTCTTCAGGCGTGCTGTTTGAATCGTATTGAATATTTACAATTAAGTCAATGTCTTCATTTACCTTTTCATCTCCTGATATTTTTTGAACAATTTCTGCCATATGGTTTAGTCTCAGCTTTTGAGCCTCACTAACCTTATCTTCTTTGGGTTCGTGCAGCGCTCCCAACGCACCTATCACGTTGTCCATAAATAATTGCATGTTGGAAAGGCCATATACATGCCCTGCATCTCTAGATTCTTTAATCCATTCAATGAGCTTTTTCTCATCTAATCCTTTGAGAAATTTGTATTCTTCTGGAGTGTCCTGAGCCACGCTGCCTGCTAGAAAACCGAGATAACGTTCTGCTAAGGCATATCTACAATCCATGTTGCCTAATTTAGCACCCTCTAACAATATTACTGGCACCTCGTCTGTGTCAATACTCTCTACTTTGGCATGCAACCTAAATGCCGCTGAAAATCCTTGTTTCTCTAAGAGTTTAGTCAATTGTATGATAATACCTTGTGAGTTCTCATATTCATTATTATCCATCTCTTTGCGTTGAATTTTACCATCAACGAGGCTGTATTTTTTATATAAATAAGCAATAAAGTATACACATGCTTGCTGTTCAAGATCTGATTCATATTCACTTAGAATAGCAGGAGCCCTTTGAGCAGGATCCCATAGAGATGCACCATATATTTTGAAAAACGATTCAATATTTTTATTGAATGTCTTGATTGCTTCATCATAAAGCTTAGAAGCCTTTTGATAGTCCTCGTGATTAAGCTTTGCTTGAAAGTGTTTCGTTTCAGCTTCAAAATACTCTTCTTTTTTGATGTCAAATTCATTAATAATTTTATAAAAATTACTGACGATTCCAATGTCGTGCTCCAGTAAATATTGATTAACTTCAACGTGAGCTTTTTGCCCCAACAAGTCTTCGTACATACCGATTGCAGCATTCATATGTTTTGAAAGTTCTGAATTATTCATATGCTGATTTCTCCAGTTAAATCTCAAGAATGCCGACGAGATAATATTAAGACTTTATCGAGCCATTTTAGTTTCACTTTAATTTTACTTTTAATTAACAACCTCTTGCATCTGACCTATTATGAACCTATAGTGCTTTCTTGTTTTTCAGCTACAAGATGGTTAGTTACATGGCTATTTTAGGTGAATTTCTAGGATCTTTGATACTGATTTTATTAGGAGCGGGTGTGGTTGCTAATGTGCTGCTCCACGGTTCCAAAGGTGAAAATGGCGGTTGGATCACCATCACCACAGGCTGGGCCATTGCGGTCATTATGGGGGTCTTTGTCGCTCAATCCGTCGGTTCTACGCAAGCAGACATCAATCCAGCCGTATCGTTATCCAAATTCGCTCTAGGTCTCTATTCAATTCCAACACTACTCAAAATAATCACCGCTCAACTTTTAGGCTCAATGATGGGCGCTAGCTTGGTATGGATTGCCTATTATCCTCATTGGCGAGCAACTACCTGTTCAGATAAAAAGCTGGCTGTATTTTGCACGCAACCTGCCATTCGACATTATCCCAGTAATCTCGTCACCGAAATCATCGGCACAGTGGTCCTTGTACTTGGCGTCGGCGCTATTTTCGGACAAGCAACGGCTGGAGGACCTGTCACTGGCTTGGGACCGTATTTGGTGGGTATGCTCGTTTGGGGCATCGGTTTATCACTGGGTGGCCCTACAGGTTATGCTATCAATCCCGCTCGCGATTTAGGACCGCGTATTGCTCACGCGATTCTGCCCATTCCAGGTAAACGCAGTTCTGATTGGGCCTATGCTTGGGTACCCGTTGTTGGCCCATTAATTGGTGGGTTGATTGGTGCCGCACTCTGGCAATTGATTTACTAAAATATTAGATCCATCCTTGTAGATTCTCAATCGAATTGACGATTTATACCCACAACAGATGATTTTTCGGGTAGGCGCCGAGCGTTCGAGTCGCAGGAGTGTACATAAAGTACATGACTGCAGTGAGAATCGCGAAGGCAACAACCCCGAAAATTCAGCTATGAAGGGTATACAACGACAAGAATGGCTTCTTGCGTATCGTTTTGATGATGCCATGCCCAGGCTAACTCTTTTGATGTTAGGGCCTCATGAAAATTTTTATCGTGATTTAAAACGTTAGATCAGTGTTACAGTCTCTTTTGAAGTGCTTAGCTGCGGATAGAGTTCTTCTAAAATGTAATCTTTTAAATCTGACCCGAGTTCAGAATGCTTTAAACCATAATTCAATGTTGCTTTTAAAAAACCGAGCTTTGAGCCACAATCATAACGTTGACCTCTGAATTCATATGCTAATACATTTTCAATGGCAAGTAGCTCCGCAATAGCATCTGTCAATTGAATTTCACCACCCTTCCCGGGCTTTTGATGCGACAAGAGCTCTAAAATTTGCGGTGTAAAAATATAACGGCCAACAACCCCTAAACTAGAGGGCGCATCTTGTGGATCCGGCTTTTCAATAATGCTGGAAATTTCTCCTAATCCAGACCATTCGCCTTCAAAATCAATAATGCCATATTTCTTAGCATCTTGACGATTAATCGGCTCGACCGCTAACGTTGAAAGACCTGTTTCATCAAAAACTTGAAGCATTTGTTGTAAGCAGGGTTGATGATGCCCTTCAATTAAATCATCTGCTAAAAGCACTGCAAACGGCTCATCACCAACGACTTCCTTTGCACAAAGCACAGCATGCCCCAATCCCAACGGCTTCGGTTGTCTCACATATATGCAACACACACCTTCAGGCACAATATTTTGAACAATAGGCAGTAAATCTAATTTGTGCGATTGTTGCAAACAATGTTCAAGCTCAAAATTAACATCAAAGTGATCTTCAATGGCACGCTTAGAACCACTGGTCACAAAGATAAGCTCGGTAATACCTGAGGCCACAGCTTCCTCGACAGCGTATTGGATCAGAGGTTTATCCACAATGGCCAACATTTCCTTAGGGTTGGCTTTAGTTGCCGGCAAAAAACGTGTACCCAAACCTGCAACGGGAAAAACGGCTTTTCTAACCACAGGGACCATACGTGCACCTCATCAGTGATATTCAAGTTCTCGCTGGCTTTTGACCACAACTGGCTCACTTTCAGAACCTGGCATAGAATGTTGAGTGCCTTTAAATTCTGGAACAAGATGCTGCATCAGATTCATCAGGATGTCTTCTTGACAAGCAAAGACGCGCTCTTCAAAAATTTTAAGATGCCTGTCTAGTTCACGATGATCGATCATTCTTGTCTGAGCCTTCATGATTTTAGCATGAGGTGTGGGTAATAATTGCTCTTTTGAATGAAATAGTTCCTCAAAAAGCTTTTCACCAGGCTTTAGACCAATATACTGTATTTGTATGTCATCTAACTTCTTGCCCGCTAAGCGTATCATTTGTTCAGCCATGTATCGAATCTTGACTGGCTCGCCCATATCTAAGACGAACAACTCACCTCCTGTACTCATAGTCAACCCTTGTAGAATGAGCTGGCACGCCTCTTGAATCGTCATAAAATAACGCATCACCTCAGGATGTGTGACAGTCAGCGGCCCCCCCTGAGCAAGCTGTTTCTGAAAGATCTCAACAACCGATCCTTTAGATCCTAAAACATTCCCAAATCGCACCGTGGTAAATTCTGTGGCATGTTGCTGATGCAATGACTGACAGATCATTTCAGCTATTCGTTTAGTCGCCCCCATCACACAACTTGGATTCACGGCTTTATCCGTTGAAACCAATAAGAATTTCTTCGCCCCTAAAGCCACAGCAGCCTGAGCAACACACGCCGTCCCTAAAATATTGTTTTTTACAGCGACTCGAATTTGAGGCTCAAGAATAGGGACATGTTTGTAAGCTGCTGCGTGAAAAATCACATCCGGATTATCCTCACCCATCGCTTTCCAAACACCAGGGATATCGCAAACATCGAGTAATCGATAAGTCACACGTTCTGCAATCTGTGGCGGTAATTGATTAAGCTCTTGCTCCAATTGAAAAATATGATATTCACAGTGATCGACAACAACTAATTTATCAGGCAAGTGTCTTAATATTTGACGACACAATTCAGAACCAATCGAACCACCACCGCCTGTAACCCAAACACATTGATTAGCGAGTGACTGCGTAATCGCTTGCCAATCAATTTTGACCGGATCTCGACCCAACAAATCTTCTAAAGAAATCTTACGCATCTCATTCAGAGAAACTTTGCCAGAAAGCAGATCATTAATACTAGGCAGCGTCCTCACCGGTATGGCTATAGACTCACAAACGCCGACAATACGCCGCATATCTTGGGCAGTTGCAGAAGGGATGGCAATCATCACAATATCGATACCATATTGTTTGACTAACGCTGGAATGTCTTCACTCGATCCCTGCACTCTTAAACCATGGATCTCACGACCGATTTTATGCGCTCTGTCATCTACAAAAACAATCGGCTGAAATTCACCCGAATGGCGCTTTAAATCTCTGACTAAACTTTCACCCGCTTGTCCTGCCCCCACAATGAGCACTTTTTGTGATCCTGATGAGAGAGATGTTTTTTTATCCTTAAACCACCTAAATGCAAAACGTGCGCCACCCAACATGAATAAAAGCAATAAGCTATAAAGCGGGATCACCGAGCGTGGCAAGTGAGCGAGCCTAGTGACCAGAAAAAAAGTTAAAAGTGTCAGTAGACCACCCAACATGATAGATTTTATGATCCGAGATAAATCCGGCATCGAGGCAAACCGCCACACGCCTCGATACAATCCAAATCCCCAAAAAGTGAATACTTGACAAAAAATCACCATCGGTAACATAGAGAAGGCATGACCTAAGATATCGCTGGGAATTTGATCAAGATTGAAACGTAACCAAAATGCACCTAGCCATGCGATGGGAATGCAGGCTAAATCATAAATAAAAGCAGCCCAACGGCTTCTCCAATGAGACCAGGACAATCGCATATTGTCATCCCTTTTGTTTTATTTCTTCCAATCAATCGTGACAATTAAACACTATGCCATGTTTTAAACATAGGTCGAAGCCATTCTATCATGAGATAAATAAAGCCTAAAAAGACAATCGTTAAGCCAAAGGCGACGTTGAGCAACTTAGGTTCATGAAAAGCCCAAATAGCGAGTGAGGAAAGTAATCCATTCACCACAATAAGCCCACACAAGAGTTTTTGGTGAGACCATCCTGACTGAATCAAGCGTTGATAAGCATGTTTACGATGCGCAACCATCCATTTTTCCTTTCGATGTATCCTTCGAATCAATGTAAGGGTTGCGTCAAACCAAAATACAGCGGTTAAGATACCCCAATACTGTAAAGGTAACTTAAACCAGTGATAACCTATCAATCCAAATATAGCTATTAAAAATCCGAGAAAACAACTGCCTGCATCACCCATAAAAATCCGAGCAGTGGGTAAATTCCAGACCAAAAAGCCTAATAGTAAGCAAACCAATCCCCAAGCCAAAGTTGCCAGCTCATAGCCACCCGATTGGTAAATGAAATATCCACCCACCCCGAAAACAAAAATAGACTGGGTTGCAGCTAATCCATCGCTACCATCCATAAAGTTGACCAAATTAACCATCCAAACAATCGCAACCAATGCAGCCGGTAATATCATCCAATACGGCAAGCTCGTGGTCCATGGAATGATCCCTTGAACTGAATCACCAATGACCCACAAACTCAATGCCGCCGCGATACATTGACCTATTAATCTAGATTTTGCAGAAACGCCTCGCAGATCATCTAAATACCCTAAATACATGACAATCAGCACGGGCGCCGTTGCCATCAGATAAGCCCACCAATGCGGTCTATCGATTGGATCGGCACAATAGATTAGGAAGCCTAATAGCCCAAACCAAAGCAGTGAGAAGACAATCCCCCCCCCCCTCGGCGTAGAAACGAGGTGCGAAGAACGCTCGTTAGGTTTGTCCAAGATACCCTGCGTCAACGCATACCATCTGAAAATAGCAACGCCACCACAACTTAACGCTATCAGTAATATTGCACTATTAAACCAATCAAACACACACTACCTCATCTTGTCGTTAAAGATAATTGAATGGATTCAATGACGCTTAAAGGATCCAATGCTGCAGTAATAGGTCTTCCAATCACCAAATAATCAACCCCCCATGCCATCGCTTGAGTGGGCGTCACAATACGCTTCTGATCACCCTTGGTTTTTTCATCCAGGCGAATACCCGGCGTCACCAATAGAAATTCTGAACCACAAACTTGTCTTAACATTTGGGCTTCCTGTGCAGAACACACAACGCCATCCAATCCTTCAGCTTCACAAAGCTTGGCCAAACGTTCAACTTGCACAGCAACCGGATCTAAAATCCCAATTTCTGTTAAATCCGTTTGTTCTAAACTAGTTAAAACAGTCACACCAATTAACTTGGGCGTTCGGTCTACATTAACACTATTAACGGCTTCTCTAGCCGCTGCCAACATCGTTCGCCCACCAGAAGCATGGACATTCAACATCCACACGCCAAGCTTAGTGGCTTCTTTACAAGCTAATGCCACTTGATGGGGAATATCATGAAATTTCAAATCTAGGAAAATATCAAAGCCTTTACCAACCAGGGTTTCTACCCATTGTGGGCCTTGTTGGGTAAAGAGTTGCTTACCAATCTTTAGCTTGCAATGCTGAGGCGAAAGCTTATCGACCAATACTTTGGCCTCGCGGATGTCTTCAAAATCCAAGGCAACAATTATTCTACTTTCTGCCTGTGCCATAGTCTTCCCCCTTCTCAGATGATATTTTAATGATTAGACTGACTTACTCAAGTGATGCCAACGATATAGGGGACAAGTCTGCTTCATGAGGCGACGAAGGGTCAAATTATAATTCGGTTTCCAGCGCCAAAAGACGAAGGGTCAAATTATAATTCGGTTTCCAGCGCCAAAATAGGCTTCACAGTGGACCAATGACGGCAACTGGGACATTGCCAATGCAGGGTTTTATAAGCGAAACCGCAATGCCCACATTTATAACTCGGTTTTTTGACTAATAACCGCTCAATCAATGTTTTCAAAACAACCCATTCTCGACGGTGTAGATGCTCGCTTTGATGAACATGCAAATCTATCAATTGAGCAAGACCTTGTATTGAAGGATGTTTATAGATGTAATCCGCTAGCATTTCGGCAGTTCTTGATAATCCTAAGTAATTTTTCAAATGACTGACGCTGGCTAACATCACGCTAATATTAGGACTGATTCTGAGAAGTTGCTCAAAATAATTAATAAGTTGGCTTTCAGCGCCCATTTTAACATAACACTCTGTAACAGGCTGTATGGCTTCTGAAATGTAAGCCATGTCTTGGTGCTGTACTTGCTGATAAGCATTCAAAGCTTGTCGATATCGACCTTGAGCACGATCTATATCACCTTGAATTAAACTCGATCTCACACAAAATTTGTCGGCTGTTACGCTTGATTTTAAATATCTTAATGCTTTTCGAATGCTTCCTTTCGCCCAAGCGACCTGAGCTTGCTCACAACGATAATGGGCAATCTCTCGCCCCATAAATTGACCCGTCATGTTCTGAAGCTTTTGTGACATTTTGACGGCTTTATCCCAGTCTTTTTCACGCTCATAGATATCTATGAGGTGTTTCACACTGGTTGCTAGCTGATCACCTACACTATTAGTTAACTCTAAAAACAAGCTCTCAGCCCTATCATAAACGCCAGCACGCATATAATCTTGTCCCAATTCAAACACCGACTGTCTGCGTTGCTGCGCGGTCAATAAAGGCTGTGAAATCAGCTTTTGATGTAATCTAATCGCACGATCGACTTCTCCGCGCTTTCTAAAAAGATTCCCCAATGCAAGTGTCGTTTCCACACTATCTGGCGTACTATCTAGCATCCTAATAAAAGCATCAATTGCCCTATCGGGCTTATCATTGATTAAAAAATTAAGACCCTGAAAATATTCAGAGGACAGCTTAATACCGTTATCCCCAGACGAGGGGCGGCTGAGACGCCGACCTGCAATCCATCCGCTTAAGGCTGCGATTGGTAATAATAGGAACAATAGTTCCCACATCTTATTTGATTTCCCTGATCAATTCTTGGTGTGACTGTTGATTTGCATTGGCTTCTAGTTGTTTTAACTTTGAATTGAGCCTTTTGTTTTTGATCTTTAACCAAAACACCCGAAACCCTAAGCTAAGGGCCGTTAGTAATATTCCAATAGCAAGCGCAATAAACACAACAATCGCTAAGGGCAATTCAGCACTACCAAATAGGTAGTTCACTTTCACAGACTCTGAATTTAGTGCTGAAAAAAAAGCACCTAAAACAACTAGCAATATAACAAATAACAAGGTGATGATCCGCATGCATCCTCCTGACTAATGGGATCAATATAATACAAACTCCATTCTACGAAAAAAAAAGCGGCTTAGCATTAACTAAGCCGCTTTTTATCACAAGCCCTAGAAGATCAGAACTATTCGTCCTTGTTCTCATCTTTGTCAGAACGCATATGTTCTTTAAGCAAATCACCTAAAGTCGTTGCATTTTGATCAGCAGCATTATTAGAACTACGAGTGTAATTCCGAATAGCTTGTGCTTCTTCTTGCGTTTCTTTAGCTTTCACAGACAACAAGAGTGTTCGGTTTTTCTTGTCTACGCCAATGAATTTAGCTTCAACTTCTTCACCTACACTTAAAATCGTCCGAGCATCTTCAACACGATCACGCCCAAGCTCAGTCGCGCGTAAATAGCCTTCAACGCCTTCACCTAGGTTAATAATCGCACCTTTGGCATCCACTTCGTGCACTTTACCGGTCACGATGCTACCTTTGGGATTTTCAGACAAGAAGGCAGAATAAGGATCTGCATCCAGTTGTTTAATCCCCAACGAAATACGTTCGCGCTCAGGATCAACTGATAACACGACCGCTTCAAGTTCATCACCTTTCTTGTAATTGCGTACAGCTTCTTCACCAGCAACATTCCAAGAAATATCAGAAAGATGAACAAGACCATCAATACCACCATCCAATCCGATGAAAATACCAAAATCAGTAATGGATTTGATCTTCCCTTTAATTTTGTCGCCTTTGTTATGGGTGCCCGCAAATGCATCCCAAGGACTGGCTTTACATTGCTTCAAACCTAAGGAAATACGGCGACGTTCTTCATCGATATCAAGAACCATAACTTCAACTTCTTCACCATATTCGACAACTTTGCTCGGGTGAATATTGCGGTTAGTCCAATCCATCTCAGAAACGTGTACCAGGCCTTCAATACCTTCTTCGAGTTCAACGAAACAGCCATAATCCGCAATATTGGTGATTTTACCAAACACACGGGTCCCTTCAGGATAACGTCTTGCAACGCCGACCCATGGATCATCACCTAATTGCTTGAGACCGAGTGAAACTCGCATTTTATCTTTATCGAATTTAAGGACTTTAACATCAATCTCTTGTCCTACCGCCAACACTTCACTGGGGTGCTTGACTCGTTTCCATGCGATATCTGTGATATGAAGCAATCCATCCATACCACCTAGATCAACAAACGCACCATAATCTGTGAGATTCTTAACAGCGCCTCTTACAATCTGACCTTCTTCTAAACCAGACAACAGCGCAACACGCTCTGCACTGCTTTCAGATTCCACGACTGAACGACGAGATACGACGACGTTATTGCGCTTAGGATCAAGCTTGATCACTTTAAACTCAAGTTCTCTGTTTTCATATTGCGTCATGTCACGTACTGGTCTGACATCGACGAGTGAACCCGGTAAAAAGGCACGAATAGAATTGATATCCACTGTAAAGCCACCTTTGACTTTTCCGTAGATAATCCCTTTGACAGGTTTGTCTGCTTTAAACGCTTCATCAAGCGCTTTCCAAGCTTCAAATCGTTTGGCCTTTTGACGAGATAGACGGGTTTCCCCCCAACCATCTTCAACCGCTTCAAGCGCAACTGGGATCTTATCCCCTACTTGGACTTCTAATTCACCATCATGGTTTAAGAATTCTTCAATGCGAATATACCCTTCAGATTTCAGCGGGGTATCAATCGTGACAATGCCACGCTCTCTATTAATTTCTAAAATCGTGCCGTCAAATACCGTGCCTGCACGCATATCAACTTCAGCTAAGCTTTGCTCTAAAAGCGCTGCAAAACTTTCATTGTCCTTTCCAGAATTCATCGCAATATTTTTGTCGCTCATTTAAAAAACCATATATTAGTTACTTAGCCAAGTAGATGGCGCTAAGCAAGTTAACCAAAATAACTTCATTTCACGCGACCATCTCTGCTCGTGAAACAAAGCATCCTTACCTTTTTTCAATCCATTCAGGGTGCCTAGATTGGATAACGGCCATGACGCCTTGATAAACGGCTTCAATATCAAGTAAAGTCGTGTCTATCAAAATAGCATCTTCAGCCGGTATCAACGGGGAAACCGCTCGATTCCTATCTTGCCGATCTCGGTCATTTATCTCTGACAAAAGGTTATCTAGGCTAACATCTACCCCTTGGGCTTGCAACTGTTTATACCGCCGTTTTGCGCGCTCTTCGCTGGTGGCTTCTAGGAAAAATTTCAATGGGGCTCTCTCAAAAATGACCGTTCCCATATCTCGACCATCCGCGACTAATCCAGGTGCTTGCTGAAAATCACGTTGCCTAGAAAGTAATGCTTTTCGAACTGCAGGATCTTTGGCAATAGAAGAGGCCATTAAACCTGTTGTTTCTAGCCTTAAATCATGAGAAACCTCTTCGCCTGCTAGCCAAACATGCTCATAATCACCATCATCCGAACCAAATCGCAAAGGCAGATTTTCTGCCAATTTCACAACATTGGACTCGTCTGTGGGAGCAATCCCTTCCTTTTGTAGATAAAGCGCTAAGGCACGATAGATAGCTCCACTATCCAGAAAGTGCCATTTTAAGGTTTGAGCTAAGCGCTGACTAATGGTCCCTTTACCAGATCCACTAGGACCATCAACGGTGATAACAGGAATAGAGGCGATGTTCATTCAGATTCTCTTGAAATATTTAGACCAATGGATTGGATAAGTTCTACAAAATTTGGAAATGAAGTCAGTATGTTGTCACATTTTCTGATTTTAATGGGACCTTCTGCTTGAAGGGCTGCCATCGCAAATGCCATTGCAATCCGATGGTCACCATCACAATCTATTTCCCCCCCCTGAAATGAGCCACCTTCTACAATCAGCCCGTCGGGTTGTTCAAAAACTGTAATACCCAGCTGACGGAGCCCAATCGCCATCTTGTGAATGCGATCAGACTCTTTAACCCTAAGTTCCAATGCACCCTTGAGCGTCGTTCGGCCTGTCGCAGAAGCTGCGGCAATGAAGAATGCAGGAAATTCATCAATTGCACGAACCACAACCTCAAGCGGAACATCAATCCCAACGAGTTGCTTGCCTATGATATTCAAATCAGCAATCGGTTCTACTCCTGGTTTAACATTCAAAATTTCAATCTCAGCGCCCATCTGCTTCAGCAGATCGATGATGCCCGTTCGGGTCGGATTAATCCCAACCCCTCTAATCCAAAGCTCGGAGCCCGGACTCATGGCCGCCCCGACCATTAAGAACGCTGCAGAGGAAATGTCACCAGGGATCGATACTGATGTCGCTTTTAGGGACTTAACTGGTTCAAATTCAACGGCATAACGAGAAATTTTAAGTGGAACACCAAAAGCCTGCATCATTCTTTCCGTATGATCACGTGAACGTAATGGTTCATGTACACGTACAGGGGCCTGCCCACAGAGTCCCGCCAAGAGCAAAGAAGATTTAAGCTGAGCACTCGCTAGCGGCATCACATAATTAATACTTTTTAAACGAGAAACAGGTTCAATCTCAATTGGGGGATAACAGTCTTGATGCGCAAGGCGTCCCCTGATATCGGCACCCATCTCACGAAGTGGTGTGACGATTCGCTGCATTGGGCGTTTCGTGAGCCCTTCATCACCAGTCAGAGTGGATGAAAAGGATTGTGCGGCTAATATGCCTGCCATCAAACGAAGAGTGGTGCCTGAATTACCACAATCTAATCGTATAGGACCTGGATCGCGAAGACCGTTAAGACCAACCCCTTGAATACTTAAAGAGGTTTCAGAATGCTCGGTGATCTGAACACCCAACTGACGAAAGATATTAAGTGTCGACAGACAATCCAAACCCGGCAAAAAATGAGTGATGTCGGTTTGTCCCTCACTGAGACTGCCTAACATCAAAGCGCGATGAGAAATCGACTTATCGCCAGGAACAACAACATCGCCGCTCAAATATTCGGTAGGCTCTACAATCAGATCCATTCTCAAGCATTCCGCTCAAAAGCCTTGAGAAAAGCTATCAATGCGTCTACGCCTGCTGCGGGCATCCCCGCATACAAACTAATCCTAAATCCACCGACATTTTTATGACCCTTGATAAACCAGATATTATTTTTTTCTGCCTCAGAAAGCAGTTTCTGCTCTAAATCGAGATCGGCGACTTGAAATGGGATGTTAATGCGAGAGCGGAACGCTTTATCAACAGAGTTCTGATAAAAATCACTTGCATCAATTAAATCATATAGCTTTTTGGCGTTAGCCTCACACCGAACTTGCAAAGTTTCAATGCCGCCTATTTCTTTTAACCACGAAAGCATTAAGCTGGTCACATACCAACTAAAGACTGGCGGGGTGTTATACAATGAGCGACTCTCTGCCATCACACTATAATTTAGGATAGCGGGCGTTTCAGGCCGGTCTTGATTCAGGAGATCACGACGAACTATCGCAACCGTTAGCCCTGCAATACCAAGATTTTTCTGAGTGGCTGCAAAAACACAACCAAAACGAGACCAATCTAATCGCCTCGTTAATAGATTGGAAGTCATATCAGAAACTAATGGGACCGAAACCACCGGAGGTGATGGAAACTCAATACCTTGAACCGTCTCATTATCAGCATAATAAAGATACGCTGATTCCGGGTTCAATAGCCATTCAGAGCTATGTGGAATAGCTTGATATCCGGTTGAAGCTGCATCGGCTACAATATTCACTTCAGTATATCGCTTCGCCTCTTTTGCAGCTTCTTTTGACCAAAGGCCTGTCACAATATAGTCCGCTTGGTTTTTATCACCTAATAAATTCAAAGGCACAGCGCTAAATTGACCTCGGCCCCCACCGTGCATAAATAAAACTTCGAATGAATCCGGGATTTTTAACACTTCTCTTAAATCAATCTCAGCTTGAGCGGCTAAAGCCTCAAAAGGTTCTGAACGATGACTGATTTCGAGAATAGACATTCCATGATAAAAATCTTTGATCCCCGCTTGCAGTCGCTCAAGAACCACATCTGGCAGCATCGCAGGACCTGCACTAAAGTTATATACCGTTCGAATCATGTTCATCATCTACCGTGTTTTCATCCGAATCTAGGGGCTCCTCGTCGATCTCAGCACCATTCCCTTCAATCTCTGCCACACGTTGTAATCCAACCAGTTTCTCGTTTTCTGCCAAATTGATAAGCCTGACACCTTGCGTATTTCTACCCACAACTGGGATACCATTAGTGTGTGTACGGATGAGCGTCCCACCTTCTGAAATTAAGAGTATTTCATCTTGTTCAAATACTTGCACGGCACCCACTACTTTTCCATTGCGCTCACTGGTTTGAATCGCAATCACACCCTGTCCCCCACGACCCTTAATAGGATACTCGTCGATGTTGGTCCGTTTGCCATAACCATTCTCAGTTGAGGTGAGAATTGAAGTATTTTCTTCAACAACAATCAGAGAAATAACAGATTGATTGTCTTGTAACCTCACACCGCGCACCCCGCGAGCTGTTCGGCCCATTGGACGCACTTCTTCTTCATCAAAACGTATGGCTTTGCCCGCATCTGTAAACAACATGATGGCTCGTTTACCATCAGTAATTTGAGCGCCAATGAGCTGATCGTTTTCAGCTAAATCGACAGCAATGATGCCATTGGCTCTGGGCCTTGAAAATTCAGTTAAAGGCACTTTTTTAATCGTACCCATCGAGGTTGCCAAACAAACAAATTTGCCTTCCTCATACTCTCTCAGGGGCAATATAGCTGATATTCGCTCATCTACTTCCAACGGCAATAGGTTAATCGCTGGTTTACCTCTTGAGGTGCGAGAACCCAAGGGCAGCTGATAGACTTTTAGCCAATAAACTTTACCTTTACTCGAAAAACAAAGAATTGTGTCATGCGTATTTGCGACAATAAGTTTTTCAATATAATCTTCATCTTTGACTTTAGTCGCCGCTTTACCTCGTCCACCGCGGCGCTGCGCCGCATACGTCGATAAAGGCTGTGCTTTGGCATATCCTTCATGAGAGAGTGTGACGACCATATCTTCTTCAGTAATTAAGTCTTCATGGGATAAATCTTGCTGATCGGCTACAATTTGAGTTCTTCTCGCATCCCCAAATTCGTCTCGGACCGCTATCAATTCATCTTTAACAACAGCCATTAATACGTTTGGGTCAAGGAGAATATTCATCAAACGCTTAATTTCATCTAGAATTGACTGATATTCTTCGAAGATTTTATCTTGCTCTAACGCAGTCAAACGATGCAATCTCAAATCTAATATCGCTTGAGCTTGCTCATCTGACAGATGGTAGCCTGCTTGAGTCAATCCAAATTCAGAATCAATGCCTTCCGGCTTGGTATCAACTTGACCTGCTCTTTCTAACATTTTGATGACATTCCCGCTGATCCAGGTTCGAGCCATCATATTTTGTTTTGCAACTTGGGGATTGGCTGCTGCCTTAATTAAAGCAATCATTTCATCAATATTCGCGAGTGCAACGCCCCACCCTTCCAGGATATGCGCTCGTGCTTTTGCTTTTTTCAATTCAAAATGGGTTCGACGATTAACAATAACCCGTCGATGCTTCACAAAGCATTCTAGAATTTGCTTCAAATTCATTGTCTTGGGTTGCCCGTCCATCAATGCAACCATATTAATCCCAAAAACAGACTGTAATTGTGTCTGCGCATATAGGTTGTTGATCACGACATCCGGGACTTCATGCCGCTTCAGTTCAATCACAACTCGGATGCCGTCTTTATCTGACTCATCACGCAGAGCGCTGATACCTTCAATCTTTTTCTCTTTAACCAGCTCTGCAATCTTCTCTATCAACCTTGCTTTATTAACTTGATAAGGTAATTCTTTAACGATCAAAGTCGCTTTGCTCGAACCTTCATCTGTTTCAATTTCAATGATAGCTCGGATATAAACACGGCCTTTCCCAGTTCGATAAGCTTCAATAATGCCAGCACGACCATTGATGATTGCCCCCGTCGGGAAATCAGGACCTGGGATATGTCCCATAAGACCTTCTATGGAAATATCGGGATTTTCAATCAAAGCCAAACAACCGGATATGACCTCT
Source organism: Gammaproteobacteria bacterium (assembly GCA_046348545.1). Lineage (GTDB taxonomy): Bacteria > Pseudomonadota > Gammaproteobacteria > Berkiellales > Berkiellaceae > JAXMEB01. The sequence continues at coordinate 410,557 of JAXMEB010000002.1, read as the reverse complement.
TTCAGATTATGTGGTGGAATATTCGTTGCCATACCCACGGCAATTCCAGAAGCTCCATTAACTAATAAATTTGGAATTCGGGTAGGTAAAACGGTTGGTGCAAATTCCGTTTCGTCGTAGTTTGGCTCAAAATTAACCGTATCTTTCTCGAGATCTGCAAGTAAGGCATGTGCAAACTTTGACATCCGTACTTCGGTATAACGCATCGCTGCTGCGTTGTCTCCATCAATGGAGCCGAAGTTACCTTGCCCATCCACCAGCATATAACGCATCGAGAATGGCTGTGCCATTCGGACGATGGTGTCATAAACCGCGGTATCACCATGTGGGTGATATTTACCGATCACATCCCCGACCACACGAGCCGACTTCTTGTAAGGCTTGTTCCAGTCATTGCCCAATTCTGACATGGCAAAGAGGACCCGACGATGAACCGGCTTCAGCCCGTCCCGCACATCTGGTAGTGCCCGTCCAACGATGACACTCATTGCATAATCTAAATAAGATTGCTTTAACTCATCTTCAATGTTGACCTGATGAATCTCTTTAGCCAATTCAACCACAGATGTCTCTCCAATCGTGCCCTTCGCGAGCTTAGTAATAAGGCTAGTTAAATTTTATTGTCACAAGTGACTTAAATTGTGATATTTTAACACAATTCCGCTTCAAACCTGACAAAGGGCATAGATTTATCTATACTCTGGGAAAACTAACTCAGAAAGAACATACTAATGTTAATGATTTATAAAAAAATTATTTTATTAATTACTTTATTAGTACCGATGTTATCATTCGGAAATTTAGGAACAGAGGAAATTAACTTCCTATCGCCAAGTAGTGATCGAGAGCTTACAGCTGAAATCTACTACCCAACGACCATCAAGACAGAGACTAAAAAAATCCAACATGGCATTTGGCTCAGAGACGCTTACGAACCAAATTCAGAAATTATCAGCAAACACAAAAGATACCCACTTGTTATTTTTTCTCATGGTTTCCAAGGTGACCGCTTTGGAAACAGCTGGCTTGCTGAAAGATTGACGAAAAGTGGCTATATTGTAGCGATGTTGGAACATAAGTATAACACTAGCTTTGAGCATAATGATTTATTTGTATACACTTCAATGTGGCAACGACCTATTGACCTTTCTGAATTCTTGACCCATCTATTGAATCATCACCACTGGGGTCACTTAATTGATTCTGAGCAGATTGTTGCTTCAGGATTCTCTCTAGGGGGTTTAAGCGCACTTTGGCTGAGTGGCATCGAAGCAGATGAGGATGCGTTTAAGGCGGAAATGAATATGCGTTATGCCAGATGGGCTGATTGGCCTAAAAAAGAAAAACTAAACGCAGAATCTGTGAAATGGGAAAAAGCAACCCGTTCGTATCAAGATGATCGAATTAAAGCAATTATCGCCATATCTCCAGACTTAGGGCAAGCTTTTACTGCAAATGGGCTTCAAAAATCAAAAACCCCTACATTAATTTTAGTCGGGGATAAAGACAGCATCACACCTTTGAAATCAAATGCACAACATTACGCGAACGGCATAAAGACCTCGGAATTAACAATTCTAAAAAACACTGAACATTTCAGCTTTTTAAATGAGTGCTCCCCATTAGGTGAAAAAATAGTGCCTTATCTCTGTCACGATTCTTTCGAAAGAAAGAGAATACAGGACGAAACAATGCTAAGCATTAATAGATTTTTATCAATTCACCTACAGAAAAAAAATTAGAATTTTGAATGATGAAATTGAACTCAAAAGTAAATCTAAACCCAAATGAAGTCGGAAAATTTGATGCATTAGCACATCAATGGTGGGATCCCCATGGTCCTTTTAAGCCGCTTCATCAGCTGAATCCATTGCGGACAGCTTTTATCACATCGGGGCAATCTCTTGAACGTCAACGTATTCTAGATGTGGGGTGTGGCGGCGGACTTCTGACTGAAGCCCTGGCACCACACTGTTTGCAGATAACAGGTATCGATGCTGCACAACAAGCGATTGAGGTTTCGAAAAGCCATGCAGCAGCTTATGGGCTCAATATCGAATATCTACAGAAAACAGCCGAAGCATTGGCTAGCGAGCGTCCAAATGCCTATGATATCGTATGCTGTATGGAACTGATTGAACATGTGCCCTCACCCCTTCAATTATTAGAGTCCCTTAGCACATTAGTCAAACCCGGCGGATTGGTTTACATTTCGACCTTAAATAGAACCCTTAAATCGTATCTAACGGCTATACTAGGCGCTGAATATATTCTCAAATTATTACCAAAAGGCACGCACGATTATCAAACCTTCATACGCCCAAGTGAGTTAATTAAACTGGCTCGCTCAGCTCAACTCGAACTCGAAGCGCTTCAGGGTATTCAATACCATCTCTTGAAGCAATCATTTGAGTTATCGAAAGATGTTTCTGTTAACTACTTAACCCGGTTCAGGTGCGAAAAATGAAATTAAATAGTTCTAGGAAGGCGATCTTATTTGATCTGGATGGTACCTTGCTGCACACAGCACCCGACTTTGCGCATTGTCTCAATCAAATGTTATCAAAATTAGAACAACCACTCGTTTCTGTTCAGAGCATGAAACCATGGGTTTCTGATGGCGTGCGGGGCATGGTCAAAGGCGCTTTTAATATTGATGAATCCGATCTCTCGTTTACCTCTAAAACAGCTGAATTGCTGGCTTTGTATGCTAAACATTTGGGCGACTTTACAGAATTTTTCCCAGGCATGCTAGAAGTACTAGCTTGGCTAGATACCCAAAAAATAATCTGGGGAGTCGTGACAAATAAATCATTTCGATTTGCAGCGCCACTCCTGGCTAAATTTAATTTACTCAAAAGAGCGCACTGCCTCGTCTGTGGCGATACCTTGGCCACCCAAAAACCCGATCCAGCCCCTATTCAATACGCTTGTCAGCAGCTTAAGCTGGAAACCAAAGATTGTTTTTACATTGGAGATTCTTTTTCAGATGCTAAAGCTAGCTCGGGCGCCGGCATGCCCTATATTTTAGCTGAATATGGTTATATTCCACCAACAGCCGATCTGAAGTCATGGCCTATTTTTAAATCAATTACCAAGCCTTTAGATGTTTTATCATTGTTCTCATGCTAGTCAATGAGCAAAAAATTGCGCAGGCGCATTACGAAAATTTTCCAGTAATCCCCTTTTTCTTACCACGGGAATGGCGAAAACCGATTGCCCTAATTTATGCTTTTGCTCGAATCGCTGATGACTATGCTGATGAAGGGGATGATACGCCCGAGATCAGGCTTGAGAAATTAGACGCGCTAGCAAACGGATTATCAGATCCTAAGACCCCGTTTTTTGAATCACTTGCAACTATCATCCAAGACTATCAATTACCCTCTCAGCTTTTTTATGATTTATTAGCCGCTTTTAAGCAAGATGTGGTTCAATCTCGATACCCATCACCAGAAGCGGTACTTGCTTATTGTCACCTCTCAGCACGTCCGATTGGTCGATTATTGTTGCATCTAACGGGGCATTACCGGGAAGATATTGCAATCTATTCTGATCATATTTGTGCTAGCCTTCAATTGATCAATTTCTTACAAGATTGGCATGATGATTTAATTAAACGAAGTCGACTTTATATTCCGCAATCAGAATTAACACAATTTAAAATCAGCGAAGACGATATTCTATCGCAACAAGATTCTCCTGAAATACGTGCTTTAATTAATGTGCAATGGCAACGTGCTTATGATCTATTATCTGCTGGAACGCCCCTTTTAACACATTTAAGCGGTCGTTTTAGATGGATGATAGCGCTGACCGTTGAAGGCGCTTTTGAATTATTAGATCGACTCCAAAAAAGAGCTTCACCTTTTGATCGGCCTATTCTATCAAAGTGGGATTGGCTCAAGTTGACCTCTAGACTTTGTCTTAAAAAAGTTCATTGATCACTAGCCGAATGACTTCATCTTTCATTGCAAAAATCGTGTGAGATAATCGCCCTATCCAAATGGCCTGATCTCGCATAACGCACGACTCAAAACGCCTCGCTCACTCCCTAACAATCTCCAATGTGCTCCCCCTCGCAAGTTTGATTTACTGGTAGAGCCTAAACAGGAGTCATTTAAACGTGCATAACAGTCCTCATCCCAAGAAAATCTTGCGTCTACCTCCAGAACCCTCTGCAGTGAATCAAGATGTGATTGTGGAAGTTATTCAGCCGAAATCTCCTTCGTTGGAACTTCTCAACCAACGCTGGCAAAAAATCCGTTTGCTTATCCTACAAGAATTAGCCGATCAGTCTTCTCGGGGGTAAAAAGCAGAATAACTTCATGAGCGCTTGATACATTTTTTTCGGGAGGAAAAAATGATCGAACTAACATTTGAAGCGGTCTTGTCTATTCCTGGCGGTCAAATTAATCAAAAAGAAAATATACGCTACGATGAGCGTGATTCGGATCCTTTACGAGTCCATATTAAGCAAGGAGGCGTTATTGGGAGCAGTATTGGTTTTTTAATTGGCATTCCATTAGGTTACCCTGGCGCAGTTTTAGGTTCAATAGCTGGCTCATTGACTGGTATGGGCGTCGGCACCTTTCAATGGTGGCTCAATCAGTAGTAAGTTAAATCACTACTTTTTAACTCCCTCTCTTACTAAAACCCAGGTATAATGCCGATAACTGTATGGATCGGCATTATATCTTATGACACCTGAAGCCTATTGCGAGCATAAAGCAGCCAAAAGTGGTTCAAGCTTTTACTATAGTTTTCTATTCTTATCGCCCGAAAAGCGTCAAGCCATGATGGCTCTCTATGCCTTCTGCCGCGAAGTGGATGACATCGTCGATGAAAGCACCGATAAAAGCGTTGCTCGACATCAGATGAAATGGTGGTCCGAAGAAATTAATAGACTCTTTGAAGGGACTCCACAACATCCTATTACTAGAGCCCTAAAGCCTCATCTTGCAACATTGAAATGGGAACAACAATGGTTTAAGGATGTCCTGTATGGCATGCGGATGGACCTCGAACATCCACTCTATGAAAATTTCGAAGATCTAGAACAATACTGTTATTACGTGGCTGGCGTCGTTGGGATATTATCCGCTTATCTTTTTGGGTTTAAGTCAGAAAATACACTTACGTTTGCAAAAAATTTAGGCATTGCGCTTCAGCTGATTAACATTATTCGTGACCTTAGAGAAGATGCAATCCGAGGACGTGTCTATATTCCTGAATCTGATCTGAAGATATCTGGCCTTACACCAAGCGACATCTTAAATCAAACCGCTTCTCAGGCCGGGCTCGAAAAAACCTTGCAACTCATGGCTACTCGGGCTAAAAATTATTTTCAAAAAGCGTTCGATGCTCTACCTGAAGCCGATCGATATGCCCAGATCAGTGGTATCATCATGGGACAAATCTATATCGAACTTCTTAAAATCATAGAAGATTCTGGCTTCAAGGTCATGACACACCGCATTAGTTTAACACCCATTAAAAAATTGTGGATTGCCTGGAAGACCTTCAGACAGGAGAAAAAAAGATTTCGTCGTTATCAACGTCGTCAAACAAGCCATCATGTTGCCGCGTAATGTATTGATCATTGGCGGGGGTTGGGCTGGTTTATCGGCAGCTATTCATCTCGTCGACCAAGGACTCCCTGTTACTGTCATTGAAGCAGCTCCTCAATTAGGAGGACGAGCTAGAACTATTTTTTTTTCAGATAAAAAAGTAGATAATGGCCAACATCTAATGATTGGCGCCTATCATCGCGTTAAAACTATAGTTGAAAAAATCAATCTGTCTTCCGATTTATTTTTAACAACACCTCTAAGATTACATTTATATTCTACCTACAAGCATCTAAAATTTAATTTACCCAATCTTCGTTGGCCTTTGAATTTACTGATAGGTTTAATATTTACCAACTCGTTTACATTATCTGAACGATGGGCGCTCTTAAAATTCTGCCGCAAACTTCTAATACAACGATTTGAAACCACGTCAGAGATGAGTGTTTCAGATTTTTTGTATCGTCACCAATTACCGGATAGAATCATACGAGACTTTTTCGACCCCTTATGTCTGGCTGCACTCAGTACACCACCGGCTTATGCTTCCGCTGAAGTGTTTTTAGCCGTTCTTCAAGATACCTTTGCTGGCCATACAGACAATACAAAATTACTATTTGCTAGAAAAGATTTAAGCGATCTATTTGGATTACCCGCTCAAAATTATATTGAAGCTCATGGGGGAAAGGTTCTAACCAATACACGGGCTCTAAAGTTTATGATTGAGAATAATCGTATCAAAGGCGTTGGAACAAGCAATGGGTGGATGCATAGTGACCACGTCATATTGGCCACTTCTTTTCAACATGCTCGATTAATACTTGAACAACATGATATTTCCAAACCAATTGCAGAACGTCTACAAGATCTAAAATCTGAACAGATTACCACAGTTTATCTTCAATATGATCATGCGCTATGTCTAGAACTACCCATGATTGGCATGCTCGGTACCTGGTCTCAATGGGTATTTGATAGAGGGTTTGCAAATCAGCCCGGCCTCTTTGCCGTTGTGATGACTGGTATTGGACCCCATATGGAGGTTGACAATCAAACACTCATCACTCAAATATCACGAGAGCTGAATGCACAGTTCCCAAAGATCCCCCTTCAAGCTAATGCGGCTCGAGTGATTCGAGAAAAAAGAGCAGCGTTTTCTTGTCGAGTGGGCGTTAATACAATTCGTCCTACCATAAAAACTGAATTACCCGGCCTATGGCTCGCCGGAGATTACACTCAAACTGGTTACCCGGCTTCGCTTGAAGGCGCAGTCAAGAGTGGCCAACAATGTGCTGAACAACTATTAAAGGTGTTAAATGAACGAAATAGCATGGTCTAATCCACTTCCAGAAAATGCTTTAAAAGACAAGGTCATTCTGATCACCGGTCCAACCAGTGGTGTTGGCCGTACACTCAGCCTCGAAGCAGCCAAAATGGGGGCAACGTTAATTTTACTGGGCAAAGATGTCAAAAAATTAGAAAAACTCTATGATGAAATCGTAGAACAAGGATCGCCTGAGCCCGCTATTCACCCTTGCAATTTACTTAATCTTAATCCTGAAAATATTTCAGATGTGACACTGGCGATTGATAAACTATTTGGGAGATTAGATGGGCTCGTTCATAACGCAGCGGATATCAATCGATTAGCCAGCCTCGAGCATTATCCACCTTGGGTATGGCAAAGTATTATGCAAGTCAATTTAAATGCACCTTTTCTACTCACACAGGCTTTATTGCCACTCATAAAAAAATCATCTGCTAGTGCTATCATTTTTGCATTAGATGATGAATCTATTGGTAAAGCCTATTGGGGAGCTTACAGTGCAGCAAAAGCAGGGTTACGTGCTTTTAGCCAGATGCTCTCGAGCGAACTCGAAAATGTACCAACCATTCGAGTCAACAACATCAGCTTGAACAAGGTTAATACGAAATTAAGACGCCGAGTTTTTCCAGCCGAACCCATCGAAAGCTTAATGACTGTAGAAGAAGCTGTTCAGCCTTACTTGTACCTGTTAAGCGATCAGTCTTCAGATGTACGGGGGCAAACTATCACGGTGCTACCGAAAGAAATTTGAAATGTTTCTAACGCATTCATCCTTCGCTATACTAAGGTAAAGCACATTGATATGAATGCATGAAGCAGAGTCAGGTTAGTCAAGTATCCAGTACAGAACCGCAGGTGATCCAGAATCCTTCTAGCTATCTTATGGATCATCTGCGCTACGAGATTTACCTCTTAAAGCGGTTTCAATCTGTTTTAGACATTAATGCACTCTTTCATGTATTGGTTGAAGAACTCAAGAAACCCCTTGGATTGATTTCTGCTAAGTATGACTGTCCAATATTCTCTCATAATTTTGCTTCAGGCGAGCTTCAATATCATCAACATATAATTCGACTATCTTTTGAAAATAAATCTCTTGGCACGTTAACACTGAGTCGGAATAATGAATTTTCAAGTACCACACTTGATACGATTGAGACGACTCTAGAACTTTTTAAACCTTCGCTATTTAATGCACTCAAATATACTGAGGCTTTGGTTCGATCTCTAACGTGCCCATTAACTAAACTTAAAAATCGACTTGCTTTTGATGAAGCGCTTTGTCGAGAGGTTGAATTCGGAAAAAGACATCACACTGAGCTTTCCATCATATTGTTAGATATCGATAACTTTAAGCTCATCAACGACTCCTATGGTCATGTCGTCGGCGATAAAATACTCATCGGCGTGGCTCAAATATTATTAAAGTCCAAACGTCATACTGATATGATTTTCAGATTTGGCGGCGAAGAATTTAGTATTCTTTTAAATCATACTCCCAGAGCAGGCGTCTTTAAAACCGCTGAAAGGCTTCGGAAATCGATTGAAAATCATCTATTTGAATGCGATGGCCATCGATTGAAAATAACGATTAGCCTTGGTATTTCACATTATCACTCCGAGAGTAGTGAAAGTCATTTCTTCGAAAAAGCCGACCGTGCACTTTATTTAGCCAAAAAATCTGGGCGGAATCAAACGGTCGAATACAAAGACTAGGGCGTGTCCCTAAAGTTTCAACCACACAAGTATTGCGACGACAGTTAATGCTGCCATGAAGATTACTTTTGTTTTATCATATACCCTTCACTAAGCTTCTTGAAACGAGAGGCTGGAATTTCTTCACACTTCCGAGGTTTCAGGGTCTTTGGCAAAATAAAAGGACCGTATTGAATACGTTTTAAGCGGTTTACTTGAATATTACAATGCGCAAAGAGTTTCTTAACCTCTCTATTTTTGCCTTCAAATAATCCGACTTGATACCAAGTATTGGCACCATTAGCGCGTACCAACTGTAATTTAGAAAACTTTGCAGATCCACCTTCAATTTGAACCCCTGCCAATAACGCCTTCTCTTCTGAAATCGACAATTTACCAAGCACTCGCGCTAAATAAACTCGTTCAAAATTAAACTTTGGATGCATGAGATGGTGTGCTAATTCACCTCGATTTGTAAATAACAACAAACCACTGGTATTGAGATCTAACCGGCCCACCGCAACCCAGCGACCTTGCTTTAAAGGTGGAAGTGCGTCAAAAACAGTATCTTCATGAAAAGGTTCAGCCTTAGAACAAATCTCACCATCAGGCTTATGATACATGATTAACCGAGGCGGACCGTCCGCTTTTAAAGTAACTGCTTTACCATCTATTAAAATCCTATCTTCAAGCGTCACTTTATCGCCTATCTTGGCTAACATACCGTTAATTTGAATCCGTCCGGCCAGAATCCATTCCTCAATTTTACGGCGAGAGGCAATATTCTGCTCAGATAATAACTTCTGGATTCTGATTGGCTTTAATTTCATCACTTTCTACTTCTACATCAGGCTCTACATCTTGAATGGGCTGGGAAGCCTTATCGCTTTCATCATCTAAATCAGTTTCTATCTGGTTTTCAATGATATCGGGTAATGCTGCCTCTTCCAAATTAAGCGGTTGTGGCGTCATTTCTTTTTCAAAAGTCTTAATATCTGGTAAAGGGGGCAAATCTTCCAAACTCTTTAAATTAAAATGATCTAAGAAATTCTTTGTAGTGGCGTAGAGCCCTGGCCGCCCAGGCACTTCTTTATACCCAACGACCCTAATCCAATTATGATCTAACAACGTTTTGATAATTTGGGAGCTGACGACCACACCGCGGATATCCTCGATCTCAGCACGTGTAATCGGCTGACGATAGGCAATAAGTGCCAGGGTTTCCATCAATGCTCGAGAGTACCGCTGAGGCTTAATTTCATGCATTCTACCGATAAAAAGCGCCCATTCTTCACGAACTTGAAATCGAAATCCACTCGCGACCTCTTTTAATTCAATCGCTCGATCTGCATAAAGTGTTTGAAGGGATTTTAAAGCTTGACGGATCTCACCTAACGCTGGGCGTTCACCTTCTTCAAATAAGCGTTGCAAAGCTTCTGGCGTCAGTGGCGTAAACGATGAAAATATCGCTGCTTCCAACAAGGGGATTAAGTTGTTCTCATCCATCGACAAGCTCACTTTCAGTTGATTTAACGATTTTAAGATAAATAGCCTCAAAGGGCTTCGTCTGCACAATATCAATCAGACCTAGCTTTAGTAATTCTAAAATAGCTAGAAAATTAACCACAACGCCCATTCGACCTTCCGTTGGTTCAAAACATTCAACAAATGGAATATATTCGCACGCATTCACCAGTGAAAGAACGTGACTCATTTTTTCTCTGACAGATAGAGCTTCTTTATGTATCTTGTGTATGCTTAATAAATCAGCTCGCTTTAAAACCTCAAAAAAAGCTACCACTAACTCTTTTAATTCAATCGGTGGTGGCCCCATTGTTTCATTGTCGATCTCTACAGCAACATGGCTCAGAAACACTTCTCGGCCGACTTGCGGCAATTGATTTAATTCTTCTGCAATGTGTTTAAATCGTTCATATTCTTGTAATCGTCTGATCAACTCTGCTCTGGGATCGATTTCCTGAGCCTGCTCTTCATCAGATCGTGGCAATAGCAGCCTAGATTTGATTTCTGCTAAGATGGCTGCCATGGCAAGGTACTCGCCTGCCAACTCCAGCTTTAAATCCTTCATGAGCTCAACATATTCAATGTATTGCTCTGTAATGTCTGCAACTGGAATATCTAAAATATCCAAATTTTTCTTGCGAATCAGATACAGCAGTAAATCAAGTGGACCTTCAAAGGCCTCCAAGAAGACTTGCAAGGCATCTGGCGGAATGTATAGATCCTCTGGCAAATCATTAAAGGGTTGACCATTGACCCACGCGATGCTCGCATCAGGCATCGCGGCCGGAAGCGGCGCTTCTAATTCCATTTCTGCTTGCATCATGCTCATGTTAACCTGTCTTTTTGCGATATGCCTATGACTTCACGAACCTCTTCTAACGTCACTCTTGCGATGGCTCTTGCCTCTTCAACCCCGTCCCGAACGATTTCTCGAACTAAACTGGGATTAGCACGAAACTCTTCTGCTTTGGCTCGGATAGGTGCCTGTTCTTGCACGATCCCTTCAATCAACACTTTCTTACAATCTAAACACCCAATACCTGCCGTTCGACAACCAGTCTGAACCCACTGCTTTTGACCCTCACTCGAATAAACTTTGTGCAATCCATAAACCGGACATTTTTCTGGTTCACCTGGATCTTGTCTACGAACACGCGCTGGATCCGTTGGCATAACACGAATTTTTTGTTCCACACTGCCCGGAGCCTCTAAAATACCAATGGTATTGCCATAGGACTTGGACATCTTTTGACCATCCAAGCCAGGAAACTTAGCTGTCTCTGTCAATAAAGCTTGTGGTTCAGGAAGAATCGTTTTGCCGGTCCCTTCAAGATATCCAACCAATCGCTCTTTATCTCCTATTGCTAAACTGGCTGATTCACTTACTAAAGCACGCCCCAAAGCAAGCGCTTCTTCATCTCCTGTTTCTTGATATCCTCTACGCGCGTCCATATAAAGTTTAGCATTCTTTTTACCCATGTTTTTAATTGCAAGCAGTGCTTTTTCTTCATAATCTTTTTCTCGACCATAGAGATAATTGAAGCGCCTTGCAACTTCTCTAGATAATTCAAGATGGGATACTTGATCTTCACCGACCGGCACAAAACCTGCTTTGTAAACCAATACATCTGCAGTTTGCAATAAAGGGTAACCTAGAAAACCATACGTCGATAAATCCCGCTCTTTCAACTTTTCTTGTTGATCTTTATAGGTTGGGACTCGCTCGAGCCATCCTAAAGGCGTGATCATAGATAACAGAAGATGAAGCTCTGCATGTTCGGGGACTCGCGATTGAATGAACAAATGACACGCTCCTGGATTCAAGCCTACACTAAGCCAGGTAATCACCATTTCCCAAACAGAGGACTCAATTTGCGAAGGGTCTTCATAATGCGTTGTTAAAGCATGCCAATCTGCTACAAAAAATAAACATTTATATTCATATTGCAGCTTTATCCAATTCTTCAGTACACCATGATAATGCCCCAAATGTAGCGCGCCTGTCGAACGCATCCCTGAAACAATGACCCTGTTTTCTGTATTGAGATTGGGTGACAACATGAATACTGATAATCCTTAATAATTTAATCATCTAACTAATTCTGTATATCTCGCAGATTTTCACGTTGCGTGATAAAATTACGTGTTATATAACATTCTAACCATTATACTGGCTTCCAGCTTTTAGAGGCAATGATGCAATTCATATACGATTTTTTGCCAATTGTAATCTTTTTTATCACTTATAAAGCGATTGATATCTATGCAGCAACGCTAGCTGCCATAGCCGTCTGCGTGCTTCAAGTCGGATGGACTTACTTTAAAGGGAAGAAACCAGAGATGTCTCAATGGGTTTCCTTAGGATTGATCATCTTACTGGGGGGAGCAACGGTCATCTTTAAGAATGAATTATTCATCAAATGGAAACCCACTGCAGTTTACTGGCTTTTTGGTGTAGCTCTGCTGATCAGTCAATGGGTGGGCAACAGACCCCTCATGCAGCGACTCTTAGAGAAAAATATACAACTGTCTTCGCGAGTCTGGCGAATTCTAAATATGAGTTGGTCTTACTTCTTCATTACCATGGGGGGGTTGAATCTGTATATTGCCTATCACTTTAATACCGATACCTGGGTAAACTTTAAGTTATTCGGTACGCTGCTTTTGACAATTATGTTCATACTTGCTCAAGCTTGGTACTTATCTCGTCAAATGCCTCAATCGGTGAAAGCTAAAAATGACCCTTTCTAGAATCGAAAAAATCAAACAGGCTTTAGGATCCTTACACCCCGATTCCGTTGAAGTGGTTGATAACAGCCATCTTCATCGGGGTCATGTGGGTGCTCAAAGTGGTAAGGGGCATTTTGCCCTCAGTATCACTTCATCTTGCTTTGAGGGTAAAACACAAATCCAGCGTCATCGCATGATTTACAACGCATTGTCCGATTTAATGGATACGGATATTCATGCCATTGAGATTAAAGCCTATAACCACAACAAGCCCTGAAACTGCTTTATGAAGGCATTCACTACAAAATGGAGAAAAATAAATAATTTGGCCCGAAAACATTAGTCCTTTGATTTTTATATGTTGTTTGCATCTGTACTCACAACAGATGATATTTCGAGTACCTGCCTACGCTCATGCGGACTACGGACGGAGAAGCAAACACCGAAAACTGAAGGATATACCTACATCAATAGAGGGGGTGGATACCCTGCCCAACACCCTGTCAGGCAGGATATAAGATTATGACGCGAGTACTTTCGCCATGGCTTTACCCATTTCAGCAGGTGAACGAACCGTAGTCACACCCGCTTTTTCCAAGGCTTCAAATTTATCTTTCGCAGTACCTTTGCCACCTGCAATAATCGCACCGGCATGGCCCATGCGTTTACCAGCAGGAGCGGTCACACCTGCAATATAAGATACAACTGGCTTAGAAACATTCTTGCTGATGAATTCAGCCGCTTCTTCCTCTGCGCTCCCGCCGATTTCACCGACCATAATAATGGCTTTCGTAGCAGCATCTTTCTCAAACAAATCAAGCGCATCAATAAAGCTGGTACCCGGAATCGGATCACCACCAATACCAATACAGGTTGTTTGGCCAAGCCCTAAATCAGTCGTTTGCTTCACAGCTTCGTATGTCAAAGTCCCTGAACGAGAAACAATACCAATTTTACCAGGCAAATGAATGTTACCAGGCATAATACCGATTTTACATTCGCCAGGCGTAATAATCCCAGGACAATTGGGACCGATGAGTCTCACATCTTTGCCCTTTAGATACGCTTTGATTTCAAGCATGTCCAAAGCAGGGATCCCTTCTGTAATACAAACAATCAAACGAATTCCATTATCAGCTGCTTCGATAATAGAATCTTTGCAAAATGGGGCTGGAACATAGATCACACTCGCATCTGCACCGGTTTCATCCACTGCTTCACGAACGGTATTGAAGACGGGCAAGCCTAAATGCATTTGACCGCCTTTGCCTGGGGTAATCCCGCCGACCATTTTGGTTCCATAAGCAATAGCTTGTTCCGAATGAAATGTACCTTGTTTACCAGTAAATCCTTGGCAAATCACTTTCGTATTTTTATTGATTAATACGCTCATGTTACTTTGCCCCCACTGCTTTAACGATTTGTTCTGCTGCGTCGGTCAACCCTTTCGCGGCAATGATATTAAGTCCACTTTCCTCGAGCATTTTAGCGGCTTCAATGGCACGGTTACCTTCCAATCGAACAACAACCGGAATGTTAATACCCACTTCAGCAACAGCCCCCATGATACCTTCTGCAATCAGATCGCATCGGACGATACCACCAAAAATGTTGACCAAAATACCTTTAACATTGGTATCTGATAAAATAATTTTAAAGGCTTCAGTTACACGCTCTTTGGTTGCACCACCACCTACGTCAAGGAAGTTTGCAGGTTCACCGCCATGTAATTTGATTAAGTCCATGGTCGCCATAGCAAGACCTGCGCCGTTGACCATACAACCAATATTCCCTTCCAGCGCAATGTAATTGAGCTCCCACTCCTTAGCACGATTTTCACGATCATCTTCTTGAGTTGGATCGCGCATATCACGAAGTTCTGGCTGACGATACATCGCATTGTCATCAACATTAATCTTGCCATCTAAGCAAATTAAATCACCTGATTTAGTAATAACTAATGGATTAATTTCAACCAAACTTAAGTCGCGCTCAACAAACATCTTACCCAGACCAACGACTATCTTTGAAAATTGCTTGATTTGCTCTGGATTCAAACCAAGGCCGAATCCCAGCTCACGGCACTGGTAGGGCATCACACCAAATAACGGATCAACTGTCAGCTTTAGGATCTTCTCTGGGGTATCATGAGCAACTTTCTCAATGTCTACGCCCCCTTCAGTTGATGCCATAATCACAACACGCTGACTAGCACGATCTAATACAGCCCCTAAATAAAGCTCTTTAGCAATATCACAGGTTTGTTCAACAAGCAGTTGATTAACAGGCTGCCCTTTACTGTCTGTCTGGTAAGTCACCAAATTTGTATGCAGCAAACGACGAGCAGCTTCTCTTAATTCGTCGGTTGTAGAAACTAAACAAACGCCACCCGCTTTACCACGTCCACCGGCATGCACTTGCGCCTTCACAACCCATCTTTGACCACCAACACTTTCTAGTGCAGTGACCGCTTCATCCATGCTTCTTACAACGATTCCCTTTGGAACAGGCATCCCATATTGGGCAAAAATCTTTTTTGCCTGATATTCATGTAAATTCATGGCGACCTCTTTAAACCTCTAGTAATAAACGTGATGGATCTTCAATCAATTCCTTGATTGTAACTAAAAATCTGACAGACTCTGAACCATCAATGATACGGTGATCATACGACAATGCGACATACATCATCGGCCGAACAACGATTTGTCCATTTTCAACGACTGGACGATCTTGGATCTTGTGCATTCCAAGAATACCGGTTTGAGGCGGGTTCAAAATTGGTGTGGACATCAGTGAACCAAAAACGCCACCATTAGAAATCGTGAAAGTACCGCCCGTCATTTCTTCAATGCTGAGTTTCCCATCTCTTGCTTTTTCGCCTAGATCAGCAATGCCTTTTTCAAGCTGAGCCATGCTCATGTTTTCAGCATTTCTCAATATCGGCACCACTAAACCACGGGGAGAAGAAACAGCAATACCAATATCAGTGTAACCATGATAGACAATATCTTGACCATCGATAGATGCATTCACGACGGGAAAACGCTTGAGTGCTTCAACAACAGCTTTTGTGAAAAAAGACATAAAGCCCAATTTCACACCATGTACTTTTTCAAATTGATCTTTATATTTCTTACGCACATCCATGACAGGCTGCATATTGATTTCGTTGAACGTCGTCAAAATGGCTGCAGTCTGTTGTGCATTGACCAAACGTTCTGCAATGCGGGCACGAAGACGTGTCATCGGGACACGTTTTTCTGTACGATTACCAGATAATACGACTGCAACTTCATTTGCAACCTGCGACGAATTGGTTACTGCAGGACTCTCGTTTTGAGGATTCAATGATTTCTGTACATCTTCCTTGGTAATACGACCGCCTTGCCCTGTACCTGTGACTTGTTCAGGTTTTACACCTTCTTCACTCATGAGTCTACGAACAGAAGGCGAAGCAGGCGCCGGTACAGCACTCTTTTGAACAGCTTCTGGCTTAGATGCAGGTTTCACAGGTTCAGCTGTACCACCCTTTGCACCCGCTCTGAAAATGGCAATCACCTCTTGCGCATTAACATTATCACCTGTATTTTTCAATACTTTTTCAAGAACGCCTGCTTCCGGTGCAACAACTTCTAAGACCACCTTGTCTGTTTCAATATCAACTAAGTTCTCATCTTGCTGAACTGAATCGCCTGGTTTCTTATGCCACGTTGCAATGGTGGCATCTGTTACAGACTCTGGTAAAGCAGGAACCTTGATTTCAATCGCCATGGTTTATCCTCACACTACACTCTTAATCTGGCCATTACTGGGAACATCAAACAATGCATCTTGGATCAGCTTTAGTTGCTGCTCTTGATGCTGAGAGGTGTATCCTACTGCAGGGGCTGCTGAAGCAGGACGGCCTGCATAATGCAGGGTTTGACCCGACGACAAGCTCGCTTGGAAGTGGTGTTGCGAACAATACCATGCCCCTTGGTTCTTAGGCTCTTCTTGACACCAAACGACAGTCTTAGCATTGGTATATCTTGCTAATTCTGTCTTCAATGTATTTTTAGGAAATGGGTAAAGCTGCTCTATTCTGATAATAGCTGTATTATCCAACCCTTGCTTTTCTCTTTCATCGGCAAGGTCGTAATACACTTTACCGCTACATAACACAACGCGTGTCACTTTTTCAGGCTTCAAATTCGCATTTTCAGGAATAACCAATTTGAAGCTACCATTAATCAGATCATCCACCATGCAGCTCGCTGATTTATGTCTCAATAAGCTTTTGGGCGACATCACAATAAGCGGTGTACGCATCGGACGTATCATTTGACGTCTCAACATATGAAATACTTGTGAAGCATTCGAAGGTACGCAAACCTGAATATTATGCTGTGCACAAAGCTGCAAATATCTTTCTAATCGCGCTGAAGAATGCTCTGGTCCTTGTCCTTCATAACCATGAGGCAATAACATGACTAAACCACATAATCGACCCCATTTTTGCTCGCCTGAACTAATAAACTGATCAATTACGACTTGGGCACCATTCGCAAAATCACCAAACTGTGCTTCCCATATGACCAATGATTTTGGATCAGTCGAAGCAAATCCATATTCAAATGCCAACACCGCTTCTTCTGACAACACAGAATCAATCACTGTGAAATGCGATTGATTTTCTTTAATGTGTTGCAATGGAATATAAGCTTCACCTGTATTTTGCTCATGCAACACAGCATGACGATGAAAGAAAGTACCTCGACCACAGTCCTGGCCTGAAATTCGTATAGGATAACCTTCTTCGATGAGGGAAGCGTAGGCTAAGCATTCCGCGAATCCCCAATCACACGGGATTTCACCTTGCGCCATTTTGAGTCTATCCTCAACGATTTTCTGAACACGAGGATGTAACCCGAATTGATTAGGCACTGTTGCTAATTTTGTGCCCAGGTCACGCACTTGCTCTTGCGTCAACCCTGTTTTCACCTTGACCTTCCAGTCATCACTAAAATGAGGAGTCCAATCGACTGAAAAATCAGGTTTGTGATCGTTAACGATTGCCCTAGCAACACACATCCCTTGAGATAACATTTCCCTATTCTTATTAACCAATTCGTCTGTTTCACCTTGACTCAGTACGCCTTGCTTAACCAGCTCTGTCGCATAGATTTGACGCGCTGTCGGATGACGACGAATTGTTTTATACATCAAAGGTTGAGTTGCTGCAGGTTCATCCGCTTCATTATGACCATGACGACGATAGCAGACTAAATCTAGCACAATGTCTTTTTTAAATTGCTGACGATAATCTACAACGATTTGTGTTGCTAAAAGCACCGCTTCAGCATCATCGGTATTAACATGCAGGATAGGCGCTTGTACTGTTTTCGCAATATCTGAGCAATACAGTGTCGATCTCGAATCATAACGGTGACTTGTGGTAAAACCAATCTGATTATTAATAACAATGTGAATTGTCCCACCAATACCGTAGCCTCTTGTTTGAGACATATTAAATGTCTCCATCACAACGCCTTGACCTGAAAATGCCGCATCTCCATGAATAGCTATGGGAACAACACCTTTTTTCTCAGTATCTTTACGACGAAATTGTCGGGCTTTAACCGAACCGCCTACAACTGGTGTCACAATTTCTAAATGTGAAGGGTTGAATGCCAATGCCACATGAACAACCCCACCTGAAGTTTGCACATCCGAAGAGAAGCCTTGATGATATTTGACATCTCCTGATTCAATATCGGCCCTATGCTTACCTTCAAATTCATCAAACAAATCACGGGGATTTTTACCGAGCGTATTGATAAGAACATTCAAACGACCACGATGTGCCATCCCAATAACGACTTCTTTTGAACCATGGCTACCAAGTCGTTGAATCATTTCATCCAACATAAATATCAATGCATCACCGCCTTCCAATGAAAAGCGCTTCGCACCGGGATATTTTGCACCAATATATTTTTCCAAACCTTCTGCTGCAGTTAAACGTTCGAGGAGTAATTGTTTAATTTCATTTGAATATTTAGGCTGACAGCGGGTTCCTTCAAGTCGCTCCTGAATCCAGGCTCTTTCTTCAGGAGAAGAAAGATGCATAAATTCCGTACCAATCGAACCACAATAAGAGTCATTTAAAGCTTGATAGAGTTCTCCTAGAGGCATTTGTTTAGGGCCCACAAAGGTTTCCACATCAAATACGGTTGCCATATCGCTGACCGTTAACCCATGATCTTCGAGCGTTAATTCGGTTGCATTCACATCTTCACATTCTCGCATACCTAACGGATCGATCTGCGCGTGCAAATGCCCCTGTAAACGATAGGCATTAATTAAGCGAGTCACTTGGATTTGTTTTCTTTCATGCTCTAACGAAACAGTGTGGTGCGAAGCAATATTTTGAGGCATCGCTTGCGTAACCATCTGGTGCGATAAATTTTTAAACTGTTGCTGAATATTTCGATGAGAGACGTCTTGTGAGCCATTAAAAGCAGGGAGCTTTTGAAAGTAATCCCGCCATTCGGCTGGAACACTATTGGGATCAACAAGATATTGCTCAAACATCGACTCTAAATAAGCTGAATTACCACCTGCCAGTGCAGAAGAATCCCTCATGGCCTTCATCGTTTCTTTTTGCATGACTTACCTCTACAGGGAACATATAGGAAGAGATAGACTAAAAAATTTAGTCTGAATTATACATCAATTATTTTTTAATATTAAGTGTCTAAGTTAAGTTAGGTGAATTAGTAAAGAGGACTAGACGTCCTCTTTCAACATCTCTTTACGGATCTCACCAATAGCCTGAGTGGGATTGAGGCCTTTAGGACAAGCATCTACACAATTCATAATAGTACGACATCTGAAAACGCTATAAGCGTCATTCATTTGCGTGAGACGTCGTCTCGTTTGATCATCACGACTATCTAACACAAAACGAGCTGATTGTAATAATGCCGCAGGACCTAAAAACTTATCAGGGTTCCACCAATATGAAGGACAGCTACTTGAGCAGCAACCACACAAAATACATTCATAAAGCCCATCCAATTTATCTCTATCC
The DNA here is from genome assembly GCA_046348545.1 of Gammaproteobacteria bacterium. Lineage (GTDB taxonomy): Bacteria > Pseudomonadota > Gammaproteobacteria > Berkiellales > Berkiellaceae > JAXMEB01. The sequence continues at coordinate 390,636 of JAXMEB010000002.1, read as the reverse complement.
TCGGGGGATTGGAGTCGCTCCTTAGCAGGCGGAGGCGAGGAATTCTGTAAGTAGGGCTCAACTTTTTCATACTGTTTGAAAAATTGAGTCATATCCACAATTAAATCCCGAATTACCGGCATCCCTGGAAAGGGGGTAATCACAATAGGACCGGATAGGGATCGGATTGGCGTGATACAAGCCAATCTATTCTTTCCATTGATATTCATGCCATCAGAACCACAAACACCTTCGCCGCAAGAACGCCTAAAACTCAAAGTCTCATCCTGCGTGTCTTTGATCTCTAACAAGGCATCTAAGACCATGACAGCCCCACATTTTTCGATATCCAGCTCATACTTTTGCATACGAGGCGCTGAATCTCTTTCGGGGTCAAATCGATAAATTGAAAACTGCATACGCTGGCCTCTCAAATAGGATTAGTAAACACGCTCTTTGGGTGGAAATGGGTCAACCGATAAAGGCTGCATATTTACTGCACGATAGCTAATTCTGTCATCTGGGAAAAATAAAGTATGTTTGAGCCAGTGTTTATCGTCTCGTTTTGGAAAATCTTCGCGTGAATGGGCACCACGACTCTCTTCTCTAGCCTCCGCTGAAAATGCCGTCGCGATAGCAATTTGCATTAAATTATCTAATTCCAGTGCCTCAATTCTAGCGGTATTAAACACCTTGCTCTTGTCTTCCAGAACAGCAGATTTCAAACGCTCACGAAGGACTTTTAATTTTTCTAATCCTTCATGCATGTATTGACGTGTTCTAAAAACACTAAAATCATTTTGCATCACTTTTTTGAGTTCTTGGCGAATAGCAGAAATGGATTCCCCTTTCTCAGATTGATCCCAGCGATGCAAACGATTCAATCCTTTATCAATATCATCTTGATTGTAAATCGGCTCCTCATCACCTTGATTCAGCAACTCGGTCACATGCAATCCAGCTGCACGGCCAAACACGACGAGATCTAATAACGAATTACCACCCAAACGGTTCGCGCCATGGACTGAGACACAAGCACATTCACCCACCGCATAAAGACCTGGAACCACCTGCTCTTGTTTGCCAATCACAGTGACAACCTGACCATGAACATTTGTCGGGATACCGCCCATCATATAATGGCAAGTGGGCACCACTGGGATAGGTTTTTCAATTGGATCCACATTCGCAAAGGTGATAGCCAAATCACGAATACCCGGTAAACGAGTTTTGATAATATCTGCACCCAGATGATCCAACTTCAATAAAACATGATCACCTTCTGGGCCACATCCACGCCCTTCTCGAATTTCAAGCGCCATCGATCGAGCAACCACATCACGGGAAGCGAGGTCTTTTGCATTCGGTGCATAACGCTCCATAAAGCGTTCGCCATTCTTGTTAACTAAATAACCTCCCTCGCCACGGCTACCCTCCGTGACAAGAACGCCCGCTCCTGCAATACCAGTCGGATGAAATTGCCACATTTCCATATCTTGAACTGGTAACCCAGCTCGCATCACCATGCCAATCCCATCACCGGTGTTAATCATCGCGTTTGTGGTCGAATTAAAAATTTGTCCAGCACCACCCGTTGCAAGAATAACAGCGCGTCCTCTCAAAAACAGTGTCTCGCCTGTTTCAATTGAAAGCACAATGACACCGATAATTCGGCCATTTTGCGCCTTCACTAAATCAATGGCATACCATTCACTAAAACAGGTCACTCCCGCTTCAAGATTTTTTTGGTAAAGCGTATGTAACAGTGCATGACCTGTTCGATCAGCAGCTGCGGCGGTACGAGTTGCTTGTTCGCCACCATAATTTTTAGATTGTCCACCAAAAGGCCTTTGATAAATTTTACCATTTTTGAGTCTTGAAAAAGGCAGGCCCATGTGCTCTAGCTCATAGATGACCTCAGGACCCACTTTACACATGTACTCAATACAGTCCTGATCCCCTAGATAATCCGATCCCTTGACGGTATCAAACATGTGCCAGTGCCAGTTATCTTCATGCAAATTACCTAAAGCAACGGTGATACCACCTTGCGCAGACACGGTATGAGAACGTGTTGGAAAGACTTTAGAGACCAGAGCGACCTTTTTACCCACTTTTGCAAGTTCTAATGAGGCACGCATACCCGCGCCACCGGCACCAATAATCACCGCATCAAATGTACGTTGTGCTGGAGAAACTTTATTCACTGATCAACTCCACAAAATCGCAATACCCCAAACGAGGTACGCAAAAAGCGCTATTAAAACGAGACCTAAGAATCCGAGGCGAAGACAAGCTATCTTGATATAGTCTGTTGCAACGATGACAAGTCCAATCCACGCGTGCAAACCAATCAGAACGAGTGCAATAGCTGTGCCAATCTGCATCCAAGGATTCGAAAATAAAAGCTGCCACTCGTTAAAAGTCAGCGCAGGATGGGTTAGAAAATAAGCTGTCAGAAAAACGACATAAATACCTAAATAGACAGCGCTAAATCTTTGAATTAGCCAGCCACGTAACCCTGTTCCGCCTAAGCTCATCTGGTCTCCCCTTACTGCCAAAGCCACATGCCAATCAGGACAAAAAGCACTATCGCACCGGTAAAGACGAGTGCCGCACTGAGGCGGCCGCCCTTAAACGATTCGCCGATCCCAATGTCCATAAGTAAATGTCTGAGCCCAGCTAACCAATGAAAAATGAGGGCCGCTAAAAATAACCAAGCCAATACCCTAAAGCTCAAGCGATCGAAATAGGAGTTAATCAACTCAAAACTACCTGCAGACTCTAAGGACTGATCGAGCAAGAGTAGTAATCCTGGGATCATCAGGAAAACAAAAACGCCTGATAGACGGTGAGTAATGGAAACCAATGCGGCTAACGGTAACCGAATCGTGAGTGGATTTTTATTGATAGGTCGGTGTTGATTCACAGCTGGATATGCCCTCAAAGTACCAATCAAAGTTTTGCGACTATGCTACCATGCTTTGCAAAATCTTGTATAACAAACGCTCAGCAGATTATCCTAGTGGCAAGTATGATAACGATGCTTGAAGGTCTTGGCTAGCACAGGCACTAAAAATTAAGGAATGAGAATGATTTCAAAAGTCGCTAAACTTACTTTACCGCATTCAAATGACCCGTTTGAATTACCGATTTATTCGGGCACTTTGGGCCCTGATGTGATTGATGTGCGCGCTTTAAACCAGAAAGACATTTTCACATTTGATCCCGCTTTCATGTCAACAGCCTCTTGCGAATCCAAAATCACTTTCATCGATGGACAAAATGGCGTCCTACTACATCGTGGCTACCCCATTGAAGAGCTTGCAGATAAGTCAGATTTCTTAGAGATATGTTATCTACTACTAAATGGTGAGCTGCCCAATAAATCTGACAAAAGTGCTTTTGAAAAAAAAATTAAAGCGCATACGATGGTTCACCAACAGCTTTGTAATTTTTTCAATGGATTTAGGCGAGACGCTCATCCAATGGCAGTCATGTGTGGGGTCGTAGGGGCATTATCTGCTTTCTACCATGATGTCATTGACGTTTCTTCGCAGATTGATCGCGATGTAGCCGCACTCAGATTGCTAGCTAAGATGCCTACTCTAGCTGCGATGTGTTACAAGTATTCCATTGGGCATCCTTTTGTCTTCCCACGCAATGACATGAGTTACACCGAGAACTTTCTTCACATGATGTTCTCAGTGCCTTGTGAGGACCATGTACCGAATCCAATTTTTGTAAAAGCAATGGATAAGATTTTTATCCTTCATGCTGATCATGAGCAAAACGCTTCCACCTCAACGGTTCGTCTCGCTGGGTCTTCTGGTGCCAATCCTTTTGCCTGCATAGCAGCAGGGATTGCTGCGCTTTGGGGGCCTGCGCATGGCGGTGCAAATGAAGCCGTCCTTAAAATGTTGTTTGAAATTGAGCATGAAAAAAATATTCCTAAATTTATTGCACGCGCTAAGGATAAAAATGACCCATTTAGGTTAATGGGATTTGGTCATCGAGTTTACAAAAATTTCGATCCACGTGCGAACGTTCTTCGAAACAGTTGTCATGAAGTCCTGAAGGCTCTGGGGCATTCAGACGACCCGTTGTTTGAAATTGCCCTAAAACTAGAAGACATCGCATTAAAAGATCCCTATTTTATCGAAAAGAAACTCTATCCTAATGTAGATTTTTACTCTGGGATTATTTTACGTGCAATTGGGATCCCCATCAGTATGTTCACAGTGATCTTTGCGCTTGCCAGAACTGTGGGATGGGTGGCACACTGGAACGAGATGGTCAGTGAACCGAACATGCGGATCAATCGACCCAGACAGCTTTATACAGGTCCCGTACAACGGCAATACATCGCGATCGATAAAAGATAAGGGAACAAACTACAATATCTTATTCAATCACTTAGGAGCGATAAAATAAGTTTTATCGAATCCCGTCCGGCACAAGGATGTGCCGGTCGATCGCATGGATGCAATATACCCACAACAGATGATTTTTCGGGTAGGCGCCGAGCGTTCGAGACGCAGGAGTGTACACAAGGTACATGACTGCGGTGAGAATCGCGAAGGCAACAACCCCGAAAATTCAGCTGTGAAGGGTATATTGGATGAGATAAAACGATTTTATCGATCGTAGACATGCAGGAAAGGAATCCTACTATGGCTTTACCTCGCGTACTGATTACAGGGGGCGCCGGTTATATCGGCAGCCACGTTGTAAAATCACTTCAAGGTTTCACTGATCATATTGTTGTGATCGATAACTTGAGCACTGGTTTCAAAGATAACGTCAAAGGTGCCAAATTATATATTGGTGATATAAATAACATCGAATTATTGAAAACAATTTTTTATGAAGAGCGAATCACGGCTGTCATGCACTTCGCCGCTTCAATTAGTGTGCCGGAATCTCTGCAAAATCCATTGAAGTATTATGAAAATAATTTAGCCAGTACCATTAAGCTTCTACAGTGTTGTGAACAATTTCAGGTACGGGCTTTCATTCTCTCCTCTACAGCTGCGATTTATGGGATCCCCGAACAAACACGCCTCATTCCAGAAACGGCGGTCATTCGCCCCATTTCACCCTATGGTGCATCCAAAGCATTCTGCGAGCGTATCTTGGATGATGTTGGGCAAGCCTCTGGACTTCCTTACGTGGCGCTACGCTACTTTAATGTGGCCGGAAGTGATCCAGATAGTGAATTAGGCCAACGACTTAACAATTCAACAAATTTAGTGAAAGTCGCAGTGGAAACCGCTTGCGGCAAACGAGAAGCTCTTCCACTTTATGGTACGGACTATGCAACGCCTGATGGCACTTGTATACGTGATTTTATTCATGTTTCAGATCTAGCCAATGCGCATATCTTAGCTTTAGAATATCTCTTTCAAGGTGGTCAATCCACGACACTAAATTGTGGTTATGGCCATGGCTCTAGTGTCAAAGAGGTGATTGAAACCATTCAACGTGTTTCCGGAAAATCATTACCCTTTCTCCCTGCACCCCGGCGATTAGGAGATGCTCCTGTAGTAATCGCCGATAATTCAAAAATAAAATCTACTCTGCATTGGCAACCAAAATACGATGATTTAAGCTATATCTTAAAAACTGCGCTTAATTTCGAACAACGTTTATCGAAAAAGCAAACAGCCGTGTTAGATTGAATATAAATATTCTAGAAAATACAACCTCAATACAATAACGTGCATGTAAACGTATTAATATACCCACAACAGATGATTTTTCGGGTAGGCGCCGAGCCCTTGAGCAACCGGAGTGTACACAAAGTACATGAGGATTGCGAAATGGGCGATGGCAACAACCCCGAAAATTCAGCTGTGAAGGGTATATCCCTGCAACAGCGTAAGGCAACAATCTACTCGTTCTGTTTCTTCACTTGAACCAATTGATTGATATTAAGCCCGCCTTCTCGTCGCCTTATTTAAGCCAGTAGTCATAATTAGCTAGAGTTCAAAAAATAAAATTGATAGTCTCACCACTTCATCAATAATTATTTGGAGCACGATATGTTAGGTAAAAGAGCACAATATGAGGGCATGCCTGATTACAACTGCAAGAAAAGTAATTGCGGCTTACTATGGAAATATGAAAAGAATTTGGAGAACGAAACCATTCATACGGTATTAAATTCATATCGAATTGGTGGATATCAATCTATTTTGGAAACGAACAATGTTTCAGAACTCAATAACCTCTTGTTAGACCCGAGAATGCTTCTTGAGTATATGGCTGACGACAAAAAAAATTCAAACAGCTATGGCATTAGAACTGCTTTTTCAAAAGGTAATAAAGAAATATTCCAAGCATTACTTTCAGATCAAAATGTTCAACTATTTACGTTACTTGAAATTTTCGATTATATTTTTGCACACAAAAATTCAGGTTCTTTATCAGATGTGCCAAAGTGCTTCTTTGAGCCTGATTTTCTAAACATGGCAGTCAGTATTGCCACAAAATATGAAAATCCTGTTTTGTTAAATGGACTTGAAGCCGTCAATGAAATAATCGAACTTGCAATGAGCGGAGACTTCGAAGCACAAGTAGATGATAATACTAACGTGCATTCAATGGAAATTTCAAAACCATTTTGAGCATATTAGAGTATACCCTTCACAGCTGAATTTTCGGGTACCTGCCGTACGCTCTTACGAGATATGGACGGACAAGCAAACCCCCAAAATTCAGCTGCGAAGGCTTTAAAAGAATCAGATAAATCTACTCACTTCAACTAATAGCGCTTTAATTCCCAACCACGCTCATTGGCGCTGTATAAGGGTATCCTAGGGCTTCTGCGACAGCAGCATAGGTAATCGCACCATGATGAACATTAAGACCTGCCATTAAATGAGGATCCTCACGGAGTGCTTTGTGCAATCCTTTACCAGCCAACGCCGTGATATACGGCATAGTTGCATTATTAAGTGCAAAGGTCGCGGTTCTAGCAACAGCTCCTGGAATATTTGTCACACAATAGTGCACAATGCCATCCACAATATAGGTTGGATTAGAATGCGTTGTTGGCTTGCTGGTTTCAAAACATCCGCCTTGATCAATCGAGATGTCTACTAAAGCTGCACCTTTTCTCATCTGAGATAAATGATCTCGGTTGATCAACTTAGGTGCTGATGCCCCCGGAACTAAAACAGCCCCGATCACTAAATCAGCCTCCATGACCGCGTGCTCTATTGCGTCTTGCGTTGCGTATATCGTCCGTACCTCACCCTTAAAATACCAATCAAGTTCAGTTAATCGAGGAATTGACTTATCCAAAATAGTAACGCGTGCTTCCATACCCAATGCAGTGCGTGCTGCATTTGCGCCCGCGGCACCGCCCCCAATAATCACAACGTCAGCAGGCAAGACCCCTGGCACTCCCCCTAACAAAACCCCTCGCCCACCTGAGGACTTTTCTAAAGCTGTCGCCCCAGCCTGAACGGCCATTTTGCCCGCCACTTCACTCATTGGTGTTAATAAAGGGAGTCTACCCTTATTATCCGTTACCGTCTCATACGCGACAGCACTACATCCTGAAGCAAGGAGCAATTCTGCTTGCACAGGATCGGGGGCTAAATGCAAAAATGTAAACAGCGTTTGACCTGGACGCAATCGTTTACATTCTTCAGGTTGAGGTTCTTTAACTTTGACAATCAACTCTGCTTCTGAAAACACATCTTCCACAGAATTTAAGATCCTTGCCCCCATAATCGTGTAATCTTCATCTGAAAATCCGATACCCAAACCTGCATTGGTTTCAACAAAAACTTGATGTCCTTGCTGAACGAGCTCTCTCACATTACCGGGCACAATTCCAACGCGATATTCGTGATCTTTAATTTCTTTGGGTACACCTATTCTCATTTTCCGAATCATCCTTCAGTTCTGACCAATTTATATTAATAACCTTATAGCGACTAAAAAAAGCTTTGCTATAAGCCTCCATACTCCGTAATTCTGGATCGAGCACAATAGCACGACCACCGGATTGTGCTAAATAATGTTTTGTTGATTTTTCATTAATTGACAATAATGTTGTCGGTAATGACCAGGCAAACTGTCTAGCAAGATCATAATTCTCTGAATAGATAGCGACGGTTGCCTGCAGGCTACGAAGACTGCTACTGGGTTCTGCCATAGAGGGCCTTGTCACTTGATGAAGCAAGGTGCTCGCCTCATCCAAATCTGGCACACGATGCACATTCAAAATAGGCGCCATCAAATCTTCTTTGAAAGTTGACATGTTCTGATTAACATGATCTAGTAAAGTACTACTCATATAGTATCCATTTTCATAACCTCTGACATAAGATCGCCTACCATCGAGCACGACCCTAGCACCTTCAGTAACCGCTCTATCGATACATTTTCTCATTTGATGTAGATGCTGCTCACTCGAGAGCGGACCAATTGCAATTTCATTCTCTTGCGCAGGCCCTAACTTGAATTGACCTAAGCGTGCCTTTAATCTGGGTACTATTTTATCAGCCACATCACCGACGGCAAGGACACTCGATGCATTTTGAATAGACACCGAAGCAGAAAAAGATTGTGGCACCACCAACATAGACTGCGCAATTTCTTCTACAACACGATCAATGCAGGCATCCTCTAGCACCACGCTAAGTGACCAAGGGCGCATGATTTGTTGGATTTTCTTGCCTGTCAAATGCGCCAGCTGCATATGTTCTAAAAAAACGGAGCTGGTTGCAATACTAGTGATAGCTTGGACACCTGATGCTCGAATCAAATGTTCTGAGACCAAATGATCGCCTTGAATAACATTAAGTACCCCATTGGGCAAACCGATCTGAGTAAGTATTTCTGCTAATTTCAAAATTACAGATGGGGCAACTTCCGTTGCTTTGACAATGCAAACATTACCTAACAACAATGCGATTGGCACTAGCCAGAAATTAGTCAATGCAGGAAATTCTGGTGTACCAATCATTCCTGTCACACCAAGCGGAGAGAACTCTTCTCTTTTCTCTCGCTGGCGTTCACTGAATGTCCTTTTTGCAAATAAACTAGAGGCTGTGAGAGTGTATCGTAAATAACTCAGCAAATTCTGTAAATCCATTTGAGCAGCTGAAAAACTCTTACCTTCTTCTTCCATGATTATTTTAGCAAGGTCGTTCCGTTCTCTCTGAATCACTTGCTCAAAAGTAGTCAGTAGTTGTAAACGCGTATCGACTCTAGTTTCTGACCAGGTCTCAAATGCTATTTGTGCTGTGTGAATAGCTTCATTGACCTCTGCTTCACTAGCGTAAGTGATCTGCTTGATCTGTTCTCCAGTTGCTGGATTATAAAGTGCTCTTGCAGCTTGTTGAGTCTCAACATAAATACCATTTATGTATTGACTAACTATTTTTTTCATTTTTAGTCCTCTTCCTTCAAACTGAAAGACCAATCCCTGGTCTTATAGGCTGTTTCAGCCTAACATGATTAAGGAATGCGAACCATCTTTCTAAAAGTTGCAGCAAACCATTGGATATGACAGCATAAATTTAAATGGATTTTTTTAACTAGGTTAGCCTTATGAAACGATGGATAGAAATAATTGGACTGCTGATTAGCTTATCAGTATCTTGCTTAGCTTTCCAAGTTGCTTTTGCAGATGCAGGCGAACCTTATGATTATTACGTCCCCGCACCTGACAGGCTGTTAGAAAATGTAGAAAAATACCACTTAAATCTAGGGATTGGGAAAATCAAAGCTGGTGACTACAAAGAGGCTTGGTCTGAATTTGGTTTTATGTTGCATTACTTTCCTAACCATCCTAAAGCACTACAATTAATCAGCGATGTGAGTATCATGATGGGAAATCAAGCTGAAGCGCTTAAATATTTTGAGCAAGCAACGAAACTATATCCACAGCACGCTGCAACCTATGGGTTATGGGGTGTTTTTCTACATAAAATGAATAAGCTTGATCAAGCGATTGGAAAGTACGAACAAGCACTCAAACTTGATCCTGACTCAGCTGAAATTAATTACAATCTAGGACTAGCCTATTTCTCACAAAAAAAATATAAAGAAGCTAATCAACTAGCGCAAAAAGCTTATCAATATGGGTATCCACTCAATGGACTGAAAAAGAAACTACAAGAAGCTAGCGCCTGGAAAGCAGCGCAATCAGATCCGCACTCTACAGACAAGCAAACCTCCAAAATCCAGCTGTGAAGAGTATAATGGCAAAGAGCAAGCTTAGAGTACAGTGGGTAGAACATGAAAATGATTTTGAGAATCTAGCCAACGCTTGGGATGACTTAGCCCTTGCTATAAAAGCCCCTTTATTTTTACGTCATGCTTGGTTTAAAGCTGCTTGGGCTTGGGCCAAGCAACACGCAAAACTTAAAATACTCACACTATATGATGAAATGAATTTGGTTGCGATTTGCCCAATGATATTGCAACCTACTCGTTACTACCATATGCAGGTTGAAGAACTCGCTCTTCTCACCATCCCAGACACACAATGCTGCGATTGGCTCATAGCTAAGACCCATGTCGCAGCCGCCTATGATGCCATCATGAAAGCACTTTCTCGGTGCCACTTTCATTGGGATGTGATTAATTGGCGACTACTCGCACCGGATGCACAACTGCTTTCACACCAGGTGCCCTCCTCTCTTTTCAGATTAAAAGCGATCGAAAATGAGATTCATTATTCTGTTCATCTGATACCAGATTGGGAGGGTTATTACAAAAATAAATCTAGACGATTAAAAAAAGGGAATAATGCTATTCTTAATAAGCTCACTAAGGCTGGAACGCTTGAACTATGTCGCATCGCGCCTGATCAGCACCAGCAAGTCGCTATCTTAGATATTATCACGAAGCTCTCATCAACAAGCTGGAAGAATGAGGTAGAAACTGCTCTCAATTTTGAAGGTCCTCGTGCTTTTGTTTCTAAACTATTTGAATTATTCTCGAATCAGCATGATATTGTCGTATGGCTATTAAAGCTGAATGGTCAACCCATAGCGTATGAGCTACAACTTACTGAACAAGGTCGATATTACGCATTGCGTTCAGATTATGATCCATCCTTTCAAGCGCTCTCGCCTGGGACCTATTTGAATTGGAAAATTATTCAAGCACTCTTTCAAGAACGGGCAGTTCATTATTATATGGGGCCTGGGCGTAATGAATACAAATTAAGATGGGAAAATCAATCTCTCATCCTCGCAACCCTACGCGGTTACAATGATACTTTTAAAGGCAAATTGATGCAGTGGCTTGAACGAAATATCTATCCTACTCTGCGTCCAGTTAAACATCAAATCATCAAGTTAACGAGAGGTTAATGGCATGACAGGTCCATTTCTAGGCTGGCTTAATCAACCCTTTTTTTCCGAACAGTATGGCATCACATCTGACGATAAAAATCTAATCTTCAAACTAAATTCATACTGTCTGATACTAAAAGGTCAAATATACGAACAAGGTGGATCTGGCCTTCCTTTAGCTGCTGAAACACTGCTTGAAGCGTATCGAGCACAAGGCCCTCAATGCCTAACGAGATTCTCAGGCCAGTTTGCGTTTGCAATCATCTCTTATGAAAAACAAGAGGTATTTCTTGCTCGAGACAAAATTGGCACTTACGCACTCTATTGCTGCTCGCAAAACAATAGTTTCACATTTTCTGATCATTGCCACTATTTGAGTGCTCATCTTCCTTCGCAACCGCCAATTCGACTTCAAAGCATATTCGATTATTTTTATTTTCATTTCGTGCCCAGCCCTCAAACTCTGTATGAAGGAATAGTCGCGATTGAACCTGGACATTATGCTTTATTCCGTAAAGGACAGCTTAAGATTATCCCTTATTGGAAACCACACTATTCACAATTTGATGGTCGTTCATTTAAAGAAAAAGGTACACAACTTAAATCATTATTAAAGAATGCCATTTCACCGCATCACCAGAAAGAGAATGTTGGTTGCTTTCTCAGTGGTGGAATTGATAGCTCAACTGTCTTAGGATATCTTTCAGAGCAAGGCAAAAGAAAAATTAAAGCGTTCTCAATAGGATTTGATGCTGAAAAATTCAATGAAATTTCATATGCTGAAATTGCTGCAAAACATTTTCATGCTGAGCATATTACTTATCATGTGACACCGCAAGACATCATCGACAAATTACCCATTATAGTGAGTCATTTAGAACAACCTTTTGGGAATGCTTCGCTCTTGCCGACTTATTTCTGTGCTCAACTTGCAAAAGAAAACGGTGTCGACCACTTATTAGCCGGAGACGGTGGTGATGAATTGTTTGGTGGAAACACACGATATGCGATACAAGCACGATTCACACATTATCATTTGCTACCCAAATTTTTAAGACAAGGATTCCTCGAACCGCTTGCAGCCTGGCTGCCTGATTCACAGAATAATAGCTTTTTTGCAAAATACAAAAGCTATATCTCACAAGCTAATATGCCAATGCCTGATAGACAAGAGCGATATAATTTAATATCTCGCATCGGACCTCCAAATATTTTCACTAGAGATTTCCTTCATTTTATAGATGAAAAAGCCTCGCTTGCGATGCAGAGAGCTCATTACGCAGAAGCAGATGCCAGTACGCTACTAAGTCGAATGTTGAGTTTAGATATGAAATTTACTTTAGCAGATAACGACCTTAGAAAAGTCGTAACAGCTTGTGAACAAAATCTGATTCAAGTTCATTTTCCCTTCTTAGATGAGCAGTTGGTTCAATTTGCGCTTCGACTGCCTGATCAAGATAAGATTAAAGATGGACAGCTCCGGTATTTCTATAAAAAGGCTATGTCTGATTTCTTACCTAAAAAAATTATCGCCAAGACCAAACACGGATTCGGCCTCCCTTTCGGCGTTTGGCTAACACAGCACGCGGGGTTAAAGGGGTATATTTTTTCACAACTATCTATGCTCAAACTCCGTGGTATCGTTCAATCTCGGTTCATTGATGAGCTAATGAATACCCTCTTAAAGGAGCACCCCAGTTATTATGGCGTGATGGCTTGGACATTAGCGGTCTTTGAACTCTGGATGCAAACCCACCCTATTCTAGCTATCTCACCTCAACGCTCTCGAACCCAAAAAACCAAAATTGTTTTTGATAATGAGGTTGCCTGACTACTGATTTTATGTTTTCCTGAAAGGACCCTTCAGCGAATAATAATTGACAAGGATTGTCATGGGTAAAACGACAGAGGGTATGTTACTCACGTCGTCACAACAAGCTGAAGACCGGAAATTCCAAGCCCAGATTGATCAGTCGTACCTCAGAGCGTCTGAAATGACTCATGAATCGTTGCTTAAGATTTCTCGTCAACAGTTCGTAGAGGATGTGAAAAATGCACTCGGCGATATCAACGAAACACTTCCCGTTGATGTTAAAGAAGTGCTTGAAAAACTGCTAAATTCGACGCAGCTCTATATGACGCTGGGTCAAGATATTGCTTTCTTAGCACTTTGCCAGGAAGCACTCAAAAGAACCGGACAAGGCTGGGGCTACCTGAGTTATTGGGTCTCCAGTGAACAAAGCCGTTGTTATTCCATCTATTGGCGATTAAAAGCTGCGGTGGGAAAACACCAACAACGGATGAAAATGTTCAAGCATCCCAAAAACGATGGCGTTCCTCCAAATGATGCCTCAATGCCTATCCTCCCGCCTGATCCACAAGTGGCGGCACGTCCTATGATGTGCTGTGATAACCATAATTATAAAACAAGCCACTTTATAGAACGCTTAGGCTCAACTGCCAAGAAAATGCAAAACAGTTTCTTTCGAAGGGTTCACTCAAATGGATTTGAGGTCTTCAAAGAATTGCTTGATATAAAAAACGGCTGGTCACACCAACCTGCAACAGTGAGTCGGCAAAAAATAAAAAAAAATAAGAAAAATAAAAAGGGGACATAAAAAGCAACGAAATGTCTAACGGTGCTTAAAAGACTATAAGGCGCTTAAGGGAAACCTTAAGCGCTTTTTTATTACACCTTCTCTTGCCACTCCAATCGTGCACTAGCACCTGAAAATATATCTCGCAACCTCAGTTCGGAGTTTTTGAAGGCGGGGTTGGTTTGTAATGACGTCATTCCGCACAGCGGGATGACGATATATCCCAAAAAACCCCGAACTGGGGTCTCGCAATCTTCCAATTTGTTGACATGCTATCTGGAGTTAGCTATGCTCCCAACACTGTAAAATCCTTAAGTAAGAGCTTCCTATGGAACAAGATGATAGTTACTCAGATATCAAACATATATCTGATTCAGAAAATACTTATTTACAACGCCTGGTTGGTTGGGGTCAATTTAGCTACCGCCCAGCCTATGTTCTGGGCTCAACTCTTTCTGGTGCGCTACCCAGAGCATTTTTACGTCCCTTTGAATATTTGGCTTTTGAATATAAACCTAATCCTAAGCAAAAACACCAACGAAAGGAATGGCAGCATAAATTGAGACGCTTTGTTCAGCCCTGGATTGATATCACTGAATTTTATATCCAAAAGCCTGTTGCCAACTTCATCAGTGCGATCAGTTGGTTAGCAGGCACGACGCTAGGACTAATTCTTAGTCTTTTTGTGACAGCGCCAACCTATCAGAAAGTAACTAAAGGGAATAGATATTTTGAATCGATTAAGCCAACAATATTTTCCCAACTTACACAATCTCTTGTGACATGGTGTGTGTGGGGTGCACTGTTGGGTCTTGCTGCAGGAACCATGATGGCTCAACCTCTTCTAGGATTTGTGGCGATTGGAGCAACATTCGGGCTGGGCGCGCTGTCTGTGAGCAATTATTTAGTTCCTAAGTTTTTAAGGAACTGGCTCGAAAATAAAGTTTCAAGTCCTAAGAATGTAGATGAAAATAAGCCTCAAGACAAAATCGACAATGACAAAGATGCCAAAAGCGATTATCAAAAACGCCTAGACTCGTGGCGAAATTTTAGCTATCGCTTAGCGTATGACATGGGGGCAAGTTTAGTCGGTGCGATTCCCCAGGGGTTCTTAAAACCGTTAATCAATTTAAGCAAACCAACTTTTTGGGAGGGAGATTTCAAAAGTGCTTTTAAACTCGCTATTTTCAAAGCCATAAATCCCTGGTCACAAATCTCGATCGAATACATAGAGAGAGCCGCCGGTAATCTTTCAAGTCTAATAGGTATTGCAGCAGGTGAAACACTAGGGCGCGTACTGAGTATCTTCAGTGCGGCACCTGAATACCAAGCAGTCACGAGAGACAATGGATATTTCAATCGCATCACAGCCGGTGCATTTGGTCGTTTTATAGAAAACTATCGTTCCCTTGCTGTTTGGGGTGCTCTACTTGGCCTAGTGCTAACTACTGGGTTAGTAGGTAGTTTCGGTTTGACAGCAGTTCAAGCAGATTCAACCGTTGCTTTAATTAGTGCAACCTTAGCCATGTTACCACGGCTAGTTTTTATAGATTCGCCTAGATTGATCGCATACCTAAAGAGCAGTCATAACGTCGCAGCTCAAGAAATGGAAAAAGTTCCAGATCATCGCGACAATCTCCAACATGATTTCGGGCACCCACCCGTGATGACGTATAACTTCAATATGAAAATTTCTGAGCCTGAATCACAAGAACCCCTGAATAGCGGATGGCCTGAACCTCCTCAAACATGCCGTCCTGAGTCACCATAACAACAATACCATTCAAATCAGAATTCAGCGCTTAAGGGAAACCTTAAGCGCTTTTTTATTACCCACCTCTTGGTTTTTGCTTATTGGGTAACGTTAGCGGATCTTGAGCGCTCTACCAACAGACTTAAAGCGATATTGAAGCATTCGAAGGCGAAATTTAACGCGAGAAGTATCCCAGGGGGTAAAGCGGGGTAATTGATAGAAGTCCATCTGACGGTTGGCAGCCGCCCACCAGGTTGAAAATCCAGCTTCAAATCCCGCTGTTTTCAGAAAATTTCGATGTGATAAATGATAATCAACGCCAGGATTGCCATTTGGATAAGCAAAATATTTAATAGATTGCCCTAAAATACCTTCTAGAAATAATTTTGATTCCATGATTTCGGTTTCAGCAACCTCAAAAGGTATTTTTGATAAAATAGGATGCGTCACCGTATGTGCACCGATTTCGACACCCTCCAAAGCAAGTTGCTGGATATCTGTAACCGTCATCATTAAGTCCGCGGGTATTGACAGGCCAATAGTCGATTTGACCTTATCAATGACTTCATTTCGTAAATCAGGATGACAATACTTTAAGGATTGAATCAGATAGCGAGCCGTTGTTAATTTTTCAGAAAGCGTCCCTACAGGCATACAACCAAGTCTATCTTTTGTTAAATCTAAGACATCTTGAGAACGCCTGACTAATTCGATGATAGCATCATTCCACATAATGCCACTATTCAAAAAACCCGTAGCCACAAAAATAGTTGGCTTCAAATCATACCGTTTTAAAATTGGCCAAGCATGGCTTAGATTATCTTTATAGCCATCATCAAAGGTTATCGCCACTGCCCGTTTAGGCAAAGTGCCCGACTTTAACCTGTACAATCCTTCTGATAAACCCAAGGGATTAAAATGCTGACGTAGAATTTTCATCTGCGTTTCAAATAGACTAACATCCATCTCACCCGGTCGCATCGGATCGGGCTCATTCAAAACACGGTGATAAATCAATATCTGCAATTTATTACAATTAAACATAACCTGAATCAATCCGAATAAGAAAACTATGCGATAAAAAACGTGTTAGCCAGGAAAGGCGTTGCCATAACCTCAAAACCATTGGCTGATAAAATAAACGCTGCAAGAAGCTCAAACGACGCGGCAAGATGGGGAGCCAATAGGTCGTAGCACCGCTCAAATCGCGAGTCAGTGAAAATGGTGATAGATAATGTAGATGAGATGTCCTTTTTGAAAATTTTTCTGCTAAAAGATGTCGCCAATGGATGATACACCATTTGTTAAGACCATCAACCCATACCTCACTTTTTTCCTTCGAGACACGTCTCAATTCATGTAATGCCGTTATTTCATCCGAAATGGCTTGTAAGACTCCAAAGCAAAGTACACCATCAAAGCTTTGGGCTTTAAATGGCAATTGATAGACATTAGCTGCCCCCCACTCTATACCCTTAGAATATCGAGTCTTCGCTTTTATCAGCGTTGGAACAGAATAATCCACTCCAATCGTGTCTAGGTGGTATTTTGCTAAGATTTGGCTATAGGTTCCCGCTCCACAACCAACATCCAGCCAACGGCCATAGGCGGGTCGTGACCAAAATTGTAAAAAATAGCGAACACGCGTCTCGAGTCCTGTTTCACTCCAACCCGCTATCGCTGCATCCGTTCTAGCCGCGGCAAATTTTTCAAATCGCCGTTTCCAAGCAGCTTCAAATGGCGTCAACTGACTCACCTCTCTTAAGCCGGCTTTGCATACAAAGCTCCGGATTGTACTTGAACCCCTAATGTTTGTTTAACATAATTTTCAACAAGAACCAAAATAGCGATTAAACTATAAACTAAATCGAAGTAGGCAACACCTAAAAATGCACCACCCACTACGTATCCAATCAGGCTTACTTGAACCATCGACACGAGCTCAAACGCCCACTTCATCTCTACTAAATTTGAAATTCGTCGTCTCAGCTTTTGAGCTAAACGCCACGAAACTGAGAGTAACATTAAAAAAAGAAAAAGCCCCATAAAGCCTTGTTCGCCCAATGCTTCAAAATAAATACTATGCGAATCATGATACGCTTCTGGATCAGGTGCGTATCGTTCAAACAATCCTGGTCTGAAGGTTTCAAATCCCCCCCCCATCAACGGCCTATCTTTCGCTAAGTTATAAGCAAAATGCCATGCGTTAATCCGCCCCATCGCCGAAGCATCGGCCTCATAAGTTTCAATGGTGCTCATCCGCTGATACCATGACTCAGGCATAAACCCTAAAATTAGAGGAACAAATATAATTAAAGCGAAAAATGCCTTGAACTTATGATGACTTTTTAAAACTAAAAACAATACCATCGCGCTCCCAGCTAAAAAGGCACCTCGTGATTGACTTCCTAAGATGGAAAGACCACAAAGCCCCGCACTCAGGTAGTAAAATCTTATTAACCATTTACTCTCTGTCGTTCTCGCATGGTAAATTAACAAAGGGACAATCATTACCAGAGCCAATGCAAGTGTATTATTATCCTCAATCTGGGATCCAGCGGGGCCCAACACTCTGAAACTCCCCCCTGAAATTAAAGTAAAATACCCACCTTTCACACCGTAATAGGCAATTGAAAGCGTAATCACCGTGACCAGCTGTCTAATCCGCTTAGGATCTTGCATAACGGATAAAGCAATAAAAATAAACAGCTGAATTTTCATCACTTTTTCCCATTGATTGACAGCATCCTCCGGTACCAGTGCAAAATAGGTTGTAATACACATCCATAAGATAAATGCCATCAATGTCAATGTAACCGGCGTAATGGGGATCATTCGGCGGTCTTTGGAGAAAACAAAGCTTAAAAGCGTCAATCCGCCAACGACTGTCGCAAACTCAAAATGTCTGGCAGGCCCCCAACATAATCGATGTGGATTCATGAAGCCGATCCAATTCCAAAGCAAAACCCCAACAGGTGCTCTGACCAATACTAGCGGCAGTAAACCAAATATAATGGCAAAGAGAATTAAATCACGCATGCTTTCTCCCAATTATTGAGCTGTCTAATCGCTGTATCTGAGGCATTCAAAGATAATTCTGCAATCTCTCGGCTATATCCCAACTTGGACTTCATGATTGAAAAAAGTGCAAGATGAACAGGTATCCATCTTTTATAGGTCAAAAGCGATATACCAGCTTCCTTGAGAACCTCCTTGATAAAAGACTGCATCCGATTTTTTGAGTTAAGCACCTCAAAAATAACATCCACTTTGAAGTCATAAAAGGAACAAAGAAAAACAGTCATATCATAAAATGGAAATGTAACTCCTCCAAAATCTTCCCAATCAAATATGACCAACCCTGATGGTGTATGCCCAACATTCGTTAAAGCCAAATCACCATGTTGCGCAATACCAGGGTAGCGAAGTATTTCTGCAAGAATTGATTTGATATAAGGTGTTGTCTCTTCAAATAAAGACAACATACTACTGACTGATACCGAAAGTTGGAAATAGTGATTATAACGTGTGAAAAATTCAAATAATTGGTATTGCTCTTGCCGGGAAAGATCATGTCGGCCTCGAGCCATTGGCTGATGAGCGACGCCTTGTGTGACCATCAACTGATCTGCCCCACATTGAAATAACCCATAAGGAGATGGGACATACTCTGGAAAGATGCTATAAGCTTTTTGCAAGCTTATATACTCATTTAAAAGGGAGATGTTCATCCCGAGTTTGACCTGAACAAAATCAAGATGATTCTGATAAAATATAAAAGAATGGCAAGTAGACAATCTGACTTGCCAAGAAGCAGGACCTTGTTGAGGTAGAATCCCTAACTCAACAAGTAATGAAATAATTTTTTCTAATTGGCTTTTGCCCAACATATTAATGATTTCTCGAAATATTTCATAACATCCATTTTATATAGTATTCGTTTCAAGAAAAACTGTCCTGCCCGCGCACGGTAGAAAGCTCCTATCGCGTCACCCTCAGTCATCACCAAATGTGATGGGCTCGAGGCATTCGGTAAAAGATAGGCTGAATTAACATCAACCAAACCTAATCTTGTCAGTGTTAGACGAATCTTGCTTGTTTTTTCAAGAATGTGTTTATTCCAAAACACCACGACACGCTGGTTAGATGATAACTTAGGAACAAATTGTACAAGATCTTTTAGTTGCTGTGGTAACATGAATATAATTGGAATCTGTCCGTGCACGCCATTCTCTACGTACCCCGCTTTATGCGCGGTATCGAAAATGAATGCTTGCGCAAGCGATACTGGATGCCGCGAACCAGTCGCGGCATGTATACCCACAACAGATGATTTTTCGGCTAGGCGCCGAGCGTTCGAGACGCAGGAGTGTACACAAGGTACATGACTGCGGTGAGAATCGCGAGGGCAACAACCCCGAAAACTCAGCTGTGAAGGGTATAGGAAAGAAGCTGGCATTTCAATAGTAGTTACATCGGCAAAAAAAAATGTGGTTCCTGTTATGATATTCAAAATATCAGCCAGCACACCTGATGCTTCATAACAGTCCATTTCTATCATTTTACCCATAAATTGCTTTATACTTTCTAATGCGTATTAAAATTGACCTTCCCAGGAAAGATTTTAACAATAATATCCAACACCTCCAGGCCCTAGGCTGATAGCGTAGTGCTTTAAATAAATTTCTCCTCGCTTCGTCGATATCTAAATGCCAGAGGGCATTTTCTCCAAAAAATTCATACGCTCGATAAAGCGCGAGCTTGGTTCGTTTCCCCATATCAGTGAATAATGATTTGTATTGATGACGATTTTTTTGAATCACTAAGATTCGGTTTCGCTTCATTTTTTCTATATTATGGCTCATGTTGTGACTATGTCTTCGATAATAGACCAATGACTCATCAATAACACCTATCTCAGATATACTGGATATTCTGGTCCAAAGCTCCCAGTTTTCACAAGCCGTGAGACTTTCATCAAAATATCCCACCTGACTGATAATCTCCTTTTTAATCATCACTGATGAGGCCACAATCGCGTTACCCATTAGAAATTCGTGAAGACATTGACCGCTGAGACGAGGGTTAATACCAATAGGTCCTGTATGGTTGGAAGCTTCATCAATATATTCGCCATTGGTATAACAAAGACCTATCTCTGCGTGCTCAAGCATATAAGTAAGCTGTGAATTTAATTTCTGAGGATGCCATAAATCATCTGCATCCATAAATGCAATAAAGGAACCTTGTGCAATTTCTAAACCTCGGTTTTTTGATTTGACCTGCCCCTGATTAGGATGACTTATAATTTTGACTTGTTTTGGATATCGATCTCTAAAATCATTTAATAGTTTTAACGTTTTGTCTTTTGAACCATCATCAATTGCTATCAACTCCCAATTCGAATAACTTTGACGTGGAATTGAATTGAGTGTTTCTGGCAGAGTTTTCTGTGCATTATAACAAGGCATGATGATTGAGATAAGTTGATTAGCATCCATACTATGCGGTCCTTCTTCAAATTTTTCTTAGTTTTAAAAAGGGTCTCAATGGATGATCAGTCATCCAAATAAAGCTGACCCATGCAGTTAATAATATGATCGCCAAGATGGCTAATTGAAGATAGATATTATGAACTGGCACGAGTAAAACACTTTTCGCGATGAGGCTAACAAAAATAGTCAGCATAATGTTTTTTGACAGCGCTCGACCTAAATAATCAATAGAAAACCCAGTGTACTTACTAACCAAAGCCATGGTAACTATCGCAGTGATAAGCTGAGCTACCACAAAACCTATCGCCGCAAAAACAAGGCTATGTAAACTGCCTATTAGAATTGTGGTGGCAATCAGGGCTGTATTCACCCACTGTAAACCTAAATTAAGCTTTTCATGAGCGAGTGCAACGAGGAACGGACCTAAGAAAGGAAAGCAGGTTTCCAGCATAGCACCAATGCAGAGCCACTTGACAATTGGTGACGCTGGCAACCAAGTGCCGCCAAATAGAACTTCGATCATTAGTTCAGAAGCAATCCCTAGCACCGCTAAAAAGGGTAATGCAAAAGTTGTGTAATATCTAATAGCCTTTTCATAATCTTCCAAAATGGACAGACCTTGCCTGTCTTTACTAGAAAAATAAGGTAGCACAACCGGCCAAACAGCTGCTTGTACAGCAATCTTGAATAAACTAATTAAGCTTTGTGCTCGCCCAAAAAAGCCAACAGCCTCCATGTTTAAGACTCGTCCTAATATCAAATCTGGTGAGCCTGAGGCTAGTGATTCACCGACATTAGTGGCACTAATGTTAATCCCAAAACGCATCACCCCCCTTATCCCCTTCAATCGAGGCATCATGAACGGTAGCTTGTAGTAGACAAAAGTGCCAAGCATTGTGGCAAGAACACCGGCAATTTGCCCCCATGCCAACGCTAAATATCCCCAACCCAAAAATGCTAATATCACCGTCACAATTTGCAACGAAAGATAAGATGCAATATTAATTTTGGCAAGACTTACAAAATTCATATCACGTCTTAGCAAAGCAATTCTGACAGAACCAAAGGGTGCAAACAAAAAGATAAGCGATAGAATCTGAAGTGCTTCATTCAGCTCAGGTTTATTATAAAAATCGGCAATGGGATGCCTTGCCCAATACATTAATATAAACAATCCCCAGGAAATAATTAACATTAAAGTAAAAGCAGCAACAATTTTATCCTGGTTAATCTCTTTTTCTTTAATCAGAAATTGCGCAACGCCAAAATCTCGGATTACATGCCCCAAAGAAATCACAACAAACGCAACCGAGAAGATACCAATATCATCTGGTGTCACTAATCGAGCTACAATCACAGTCGCGATAAATCTTAAAAAATACCCCACATACTTATCAAAAAATGACAAGCTGAGTGATTTCTTAAGTTTGTTCGTTAAATCTTCCATCTAAAACATGCCTTGCGCAATTTTACTGGTAACAAACCGAAATTTACCAGAAGCGTCTCTTTCTAGTTCATCCACTTTTTCAATCAAAACCTTTACTTCCTGTCCTAAAAGTAGTTTTAAACTTTCTATTATTCTCTTTTGGGATGAGATCGTTAGCAGCTCAGCTTTAATACTGATTTTCATAGAATATAATGATTCTTGGATAACCTGAAACTGCTCTATTTCTCTTTCCTTTGTGATAATCGCAACAATCTCCGCACGGTGAACCAAGGATCCATTTTGAGCAAAAATGAGATCGCTGCGCCTACCTTCTAAATGTGATAAAATAGGTAATTTACGTCCACATAAACAGTTTGATGATCTTAAAGACGCATAATCGCCGGTTCGATATCGAATAAATGGAAAATCTCGGGTATGCAGATGCGTAACAACTACCTCACCAATTTCACCCTCATGACAATTTTTTCCATCTGGTTGAATGATTTCTAAAATAATATCCTCGGCGGTAACATGCATACTCCCTTGGGGGCACTCATGGGCAATAAAACCACTTTCTCGTCCACCATACCCATTTGCAACAATACATCCAAATATCTCTTGTATCAGGGTCCGTTGAGATGGATCGAGGACTTCTGACGTTACAAATATAACTTGTATTCCAAGATGATTGACTTTAATACGATGACGCTCAGCATAGCTTGCTAAAAGTGCCAAAATAGAGGGGTAACCAAACAACATACGAGGTTTGATACGTTTCAAATTCAATAAAATATCCTGTAGCATCTGATGATCTAAATTCCGCGCGGGGATCAGTTTGCTTCTAAATACGAAATCGCGAATTTTTCGTGCTATAGATTGACTGCTGATTTCAATGGGTGACCCCCAAAAAACCCATTCTTTATCCCCAATATCCACGTTAAACCATCTGGTTGCTCGCCATTTTGCAGCGACATCATGTGAGATGCGCTCATTTGAAATCAAGAAATATAAAGGCTCCCCTGTTGAGCCCCCCGTTCTTTGAAGTTGACATGATCTTGCCTTCAGATGCTTGAAATCATTAAATTGCTTTCTGAAGTCTTGTTTGGTTACCAAGTCAAATCGATTTTTTTGTTGATAATATGGCACATGCTTTAATACCTCTTCAAACAGTAGGTCTCGCTTCTTATCAGCATAGTGCTTTAATCTTTCAGCAGTCCACCACTGACTTTGCTCAAGAAATTTGAGCCAACGAACAGTATCATGGCCTTTCATTTTTTCTTGAAAGGGAAAAATAAAACTTGAGCAAAAATCAGTGTAACGCATCTTCAAGAACATCCTGTTCGATATATCTGCGCCCAACGCTCTTTAACCTGAGGCCAGAAGTAGATTCTGCTCTGTTTAAATGCCGTCTCTGCCATTGTTAACCTTAAAGTATCATTTTGGATCAGTTTAATAATCGCTTCAGTGAGTAAGTTGATATCACCCGCAGGCACTATCCATGCTGACTTTAAATGATCAACCATGTAAGGTATTCCGCCTGCATTTGATGTGATAATCGGCAAAGCACAAGCCATTGCTTCTAATAGGGAGTTAGGCATGTTATCAACTAGACTGGGGTTAATGAGAAGATCCGTAGTTTGATATAGATTAAGCATTTCACTTTGCGACAGCCGACCCAAAAAATCAACATCATTCTCTAATCCGAGATTCTGAACGATTCTTTTTAAATCTTGAAAGGCAACTCCTTCGCCGGCTATTTTCAATTTAAGTTGAGGGATTAATTTTTTTGCTTCAAAAAATGATTTTATGGCAACATCAACGCCGTAAATCGGCTCTAAATTCCGCGTTATAGACAATACAATTTCGGCCTTGGTGTTAAGTGTTTGAAAATTAGAATGCGTTCGCGGGTAAAATTTAGTTTCATCGATAACATTGGGCACCACACGAGCTTCGATTTGATACTTAGCAAAAATGCTCTTCAAATAGTCAGATGGCACGATAAGACCGTTAGTCCAGATAATGACTTGCTTCACAGCAAAACACCATCTTTTTAAAAATTGATCTGCACCGCCCCCTCTGTAGTTAATAATGACATCTTTTCTCCTTAGTTTCGCTATAAACACAGGCGGCAGTGAAAACAGAAACCACGACAAACCCGAATTTGAAAAGATATGCCATAGTTGATATTCATCTGGGATTTTAAATAGCGCCCAGCAATAGAAATACAATCGGTAGACTGCTCGAAGATAGGGTATTTGGCTTATCCAATTCGGTGTCATTTTTGGATTAGTCGCTGTGTAGAAAATCGTATATCCTTCATTCTCCAGCAGTCTCTTTAACTGTAAACCTTGTAAGGCCATCCCTCCATTCGGCGGTGGGATGGGTGCAATGATAGCAATATGCTTCAAATCAGGCTGTGAGTGTTTCATATAATTTTTGATATTGCTTAATATTTGTTTGCCAGCAACGCTCTTCATCGACAAACTTCAATGCATTTCTTCTGATGGCATTATTCATTTCAGGATGCGACACAATATATTCTAGACGTTTTACAAAATCTTCTTTTGATCCTGCCTTGAAAAGTATCCCCGTCGTTTCATCATCAATGAGTTCGATATGTCCGCCTACATCCGATGCTAATACCAAGCAACCATGCGCCATCGCTTCCAAAGGTTTTAACGGCGTTACAATGTCTGTTAATCTGATTTTGTGGCGTGGGTAGACACATACATCAAACAAACGATAGAGTGTCGAGATTTCACTATGCTCAACTCGACCCAAGAGAATCACGTCTTTTTCCAATTTTAAAGCCCTGATCTGATTTTGGATATTGATCTCTTCTGGCCCACCACCAACCAAAATCAGTTTAATATTACTAAAACGTTTAATGCAGCTTTTCATCGCATCAAGTAAAAAAACAAGTCCTTCATATTGATAAAACGAGCCGATAAAACCTAAAACAATTTGACCGTCTAGCTGGAAGGCTTTTCGAAGTTCATTTACTTTTTCTTCATCTGACTTAAAAGGACGATTATCAACCGCATTTGGCACCACTGTAATTCTGTCAGGATCAATACCTCGTTCAATGATATCTTCCTTTAAACCATCACAAATGGTGACAACTCTATCCATCCTCTGAAATAAATATGTATCCAGTTGACGTGTCATTCGATATCTCAAGCTGTTGGTCCTGTGAGTTCCATGGTCAACAGCAGCATCTTCCCAAAATGCACGCACTTCATAGACCAGTGGTATATGATGTTTACGAGCGACCCATTTAGCTGCGAGCGCGGTCAGCGCGGGAGAATGAGCATGTAAAATATCTGGTTGGTATACTTTGACTAAATTTTCCAATCGTCTTTTTAGGCCATACACCGTTTCAAGTTGATTAAGGATGGGTAAGGATTTTAAGGTTTCACTCCACACACTAGTACGGTAGAAAGTTAAATCTTCTATGATTTCAACATCATGCTTCGAAGGGCTTTGCTTGTCGCTAGTGACGCCTGCAACGGAGTATCCTAAATCCAGCTGACCTCTCATGATATTTTTCGTTCTAAATGAATAACCGCTATGAAGCGGCAATGAATGATCAAGCACATGCAATATGCGCATTTTTTGATCTCCGTTCTGCAACACCGATGTTATCGATGAAATTTTCAAATACGAGTAATGTCCAAATCAGTGCACTATGATCAACTGTTTGGTTGATGTGTTGTTTTACGATTTTAATGATCGATTTTCGATTAAAAATATCCAATGATTCTAATGTTTTTGAGTAGGGTAATTCTAAAATTCGTTTTTTCAAACCCACTCTAAACCATCGATTGAGAGGAACTGCAAACCCTTTCTTTTTGCGATATATTAATTGATGGGACAATTTTGGCTCTAATGCTTTTTTAAAGATATACTTGGTGATTCCCTGATGAATTTTGAGATCAGGTGGCAGACTAGATGCCCATTCTACCAGTTTATGATCTAATAGTGGCTCTCTCACTTCCAAACCATGTGCCATACTCGCTCTATCAACTTTGGTAAGTATATCTCCAACTAAATAAGTTTTGATATCGAGATATTGAGCAAAACAGAGTGAATCGTCTTGTGGTGCATTCCCAGCATGGCGATTCAAAACCGTAAGAGGATGATAGTAATTCACTCTCTTCAGAAACTCTGGTTTGAATAAGCTTTCAATATCCCTACAAAGTGCAACTGTATTAAAATAACCTTCAAGTCGATTGAGTGACATCGCTTTAAATGTACTTCTTGCACGGAGCACTCTTGGGATTAGAGTGGACTGAGGGTATATTTTCTCGAGTAGGCTAAATACGGGACGACGTATTAAATAGGGCAAATAATTTTTTAAAGCTTCTTCTGCAACATAGCTTTTATAACGCCTATATCCACCAAAGTGCTCATCTCCTCCATCGCCTGATAATGCAACCTTGACCGTCTTACGAGCAACTTCACAAACACGATAGGTTGGAATTGCAGAACTATCTGCAAACGGTTCATCATATATTTGATGCATGGAATCAAGTAGTGAAAAATCTGAAAGCCGAACACCATAGCTGTTATGCTCCGTATGGTACTGATTGGCTACTTCCGTGGCATATTCTGATTCATCAAATTCACGCTCATCAAAATGGATTGAGCAGGTTTTAATCGGAGTATGACTGAAACTCGCCATGGTTGATACGACAGCTGATGAATCAATCCCCCCAGACAAAAAGGCTCCTAAGGGAACATCGGCGATCATTCTTAAGTTAACAGACTCATTCAAATGCCCGGTTAGTGTTTCAACAGCCTGTGCTTCCGATTGGGGCTGAATGTCAAATGGTACATCCCAATATTGTATTGAACGACTGCGGATTTGATTCAGTTTCAGCAGTAAATAATGTCCTGCTTCAAGTTTATAGGCTTGCTCAAAAATCGTTTTGGGATCGGGTACGTATCCATAAGCAAAGTAATCCATAACGGCATCTAGTCTGAGTCGCTTTTCAAAAGAATGATGTTCATAAAAGGCTTTCAACTCAGAAGCAAAGAGCCAAATCCCGTCAGCCAGTTGAGCATAATACAAAGGCTTAACCCCTAAACGATCACGCGCTACAAATAACTGCTTTTCACGTTTGTCCCATAAGAGAAAAGCAAACATGCCTCTAAAATGATCTAAACAAGCTACACCCCATTCTTCATAGGCATGAACGATAACTTCGGTATCGGTATTCGTTTTAAAAAAATGTCCTTTCTCTTCGAGTTGCTTTTTAGTCTCTTTGAAATTATAAATCTCACCATTAAACACAACTACAATCTGATTATCTTCGTTATAAACCGGCTGATGCCCATGACTCAAATCAATAATGGATAAACGTCGGTGTGCCAGTGCAATACCTTGCTCGATAAAATAGCCCTCATCGTCCGGACCACGGTGCTGGAGGGATAGATTCATGTTTTGAACCAGACTCGGTTCAAATTGCTTAAGACCCATTGGATCCCACAGACCTACAATGCCACACATATGTTTTCCTTAAGCCGCAAGACCAATTCGATACAGTTTGTCATATTGCTCAATCATTTTCTTCAATGAAAAATGTCTTTCTACTCGCAAACGTCCATTTAAACCATATTCTCGACGCCGTTCTTTATTTTCACAAAAATACTGCAGCGCCGCCTTAAGCTGTTGAACATCTTGAGACGGAACGAGTAATCCAGTCACTCTCTCTTCAACCAGCTCAGAATTACCCCCCACATCCGTGGCAACGACGGGTAATCCAGATGCCATGGCCTCTAAAATTGTGTTTGATATACCCTCTACAAGAGAACTTTGGACAAAAATATCGCTAGTCGTCAATAAGCGACTGATATCATCGCGTTCTCCTAAACAAACGACATGATTTTGAATACCCTTTTGTCGAGCAGCTGCTTTGATTGCTGGAATCATCGAGCCACCACCCACTACAATGAATTCGATGTTTGGGTAAGTGGAGACTAGGCCAGCGATAGCCTCTAAAGTCGTTAGCGGATCTTTAACCGCTTCCATGCGGCCCACTGTGATAATCTTTATTTTATCATGCTGCTTGATGCTTGGTGAAAATATCTCTAAATTCACACCATTATAAATTTGCCGCACTTTTTTTCTGTTAATATTGACTTTTTGAATTAAGTATTCTTTAATCTCCTTCGATAAGGATACATATTGATGTATAAAGGGGCTCATGAGTTTACGAAGAAATTGGTTTTTAATATTATCACCCTTTAAATCATTCAGCCCGCGCCCATGTTCACTATGAATGCGATAAGGTACACCCACTAGAAAAGCAAGCAACTGAATCTCTATTGAACCCAGATTTCGTGTGTGAACGATATCAGCTCTTAAAGTCTTCAATAATTTCAATATACGCGCATAATGGGTATAAAGTGGGCCTGGTTTCAAATCTAAAGCAATGACTTCTACATTCCCAGGCTTGAGACGACTTGAGAATTGGGTCTGTGTCGTCAGACAAATAACAATATGTCTAAACTCTGATGGCGGCAAGTGATTAATAATATTAACCAAGCCATTCTCCAACCCACCTGTCGAAAACTGGTAAATAAAATGAACAATCGTAATCATGTGCTATCTTTCTCTTGAATGAACAGATTAGCATCTTTCATGAATGCCAATATTTTGGAACGAGCTTCATCAGGGTGATGCTGATATGGTGCTGCGATCAGTATCGCTCGTGTCGGTTCTGAATTTTGACTCAATATCTTTAAGACTTCCAGGCCTTTTGCAATCAACGGATGATGAGTTTTAACACCTAAGACTTCATACCATTGCCAAACCAGTTGATGCTCAACAATGTTGTGGAGCTCTGTTTCTTCAACAGAGAAGCGTTCCTGATGGATCACAACTTGCTGATTTCCCTGCTTGCTGAGGTTCCACTGACTTTTGTCAAAGGGCAAGTTTTGGCTGCTCACCGCTTCCTGATCTTGTGCTGGCAAGCCATACAAACCCACATAAACATCAACATAATCACCTTCAGGACCACTAAAGCGCTGAAGCTGAGACGAGAGAGTTCCCTGATATCGAGGACGCCACTGATAGGTTTCGTTTTGGACAGGGCCCCATGATTGCGTTTGCCATTTAATGTCATAGTTTGAAACGAACGGCATGTTAAGTTGTAACATTGAACTTTGCTGAAAAACCAGCACAATGAGCGGCACTAACATCAACAGTTGTGCTGTAGATCTCTTAACACCGCTACCAGCAGAACTAGCTGCATCGCAACACAATACATCACGGGGCATCGGATCCGCATATTTTGAACCCACACTAAAGAGGATGATGATCAAGAGACCAAAAAACAGCCAACCATAAATAAGATGATCCACTCCAACCGCTAGCTTCATATGACTAAGATAGGCAATCATAATGATGAGATAAGCACGTATGGCATTAGCAATAATCGGCAACACGATAGCAAGGGTAATGAAATATATTCTCTTCTTAGTACTTTGATAGGCATAATAAGCAAACAGAGTCCCCAGTGCGATAGATGCAATTAAGTATCGTACACCACTACAAGCTGCTGCAACCTCGAAATCACCTCGAGTTGTGCTGATTATCCATTTGTCGTGAAATATAGTCAGCCCAGATAGTTTCAGCGCAAAAGCGGTAAAGTTGGCGGTAATATCTTGGAGCGTCTCAACCATAAAGTGGCCAAAAGGGATTGCAAAGAATAAATACATTAGTGGAAATAGTAAAAACCGATAACACGCCTTCCCCAAAATACCGAGAACCAGCGCATGAATCATAGCAATCAGCGTGAATTGCTCTAAAATAACAACAGATGCTATGTTAAAAACAAATTGAGAGAAGGTCAGGCATATTAAAATTATCAAAGCCGGTCCATAGGGTTCGAGCGGTATCTGACTCAACCCTTTTCGTTTTGAATAAATAATATAGCCACTGATTGGAAAAATGACAATTCCATGCGCATACGTGCCTGATTCCATCCACTTGGAGTACAGTAATTGAATGACATGCCAATCAGCAATCACTAAAAGGAAAAGACTGGCTACAAGAATATAGTAGGATTGAAGTTGTGTTTTACCCATGACGCTCTAACAAATTCGTTAATGGTTTTAAAGTGTGATTCCAGCTATACTGGTCTAGTATATTTTTTCTTAAATTGGATCTTAATTCAAAGTTGGGATATCGATTAATGATATCGCTCAAAGATTGCTGCCATTCCACTTCTGAGTTAGCAATTATAATTGGTAAGTTAGGTTGACACTGAATTCCAGTCAATGCCGATTCGCTTACCACCATCGGCACACGCATCGCCATAGCCTCTAATACTTTATTTTGAACCCCTCGACCAATTTGTAATGGTGCTACACACAAGGTTGCATATTTTAAATATGGCCTAATATCACTCACTTGACCTGTAACAATCACATTTTTGATATTCGCTAAATTTTGTACGGCTTGGGTTGGCTTCGCTCCTACGATGTAAAATTTGATATTTGGAATCTTGCTTTGAAGCGTTTTGAAAACATTTAAACAAAACCACTTTACTGCCTCAACGTTGGGCCAGTAATCCATTCTGCCTGTGAAAACGATATTAAGATCGCCATCATTATAAGGACTCTCAAAATTTGAGTCTGGGTTAAAGTAATCAGTATCCACACCATTATAAATGGCATGTATATCTTCCGTTAAGTTCGTGAGCCGCTCAAACAGCTTTGCTTCATCTTCTGTAACAAACAAACTAGCACTAACAGATTTTGCTATTGCCATCTCAAGTGATAACAATTTTTTGGATTCTCGCAAATAAACAAGATTTAATGGAAATATTCTTTTTAAGCCATAGGCTCGCCATTTCTCAGAATCAACATCTACATAATCTACAATATGCGTTTTAATCCGGTCTTTAAATTTTAAAGCATATTGACCGATTGCAGATGAAAAGCAAATCATAGCATCAATGGATTCAGTATGAATGAGATCGGCAATCCATTTCTCTAAACGTTTACTATAATACAATTCTTCTGATATCGAGTCTCTGTTTAAAAGGCTCCGTATGATTGCTTTTCCCAGCCTTGGTCTATCAATACAAACATGTTGAAAGGTTTTTTTTATATCTGGGATAAATCTTTCATCGTCTGCTTCATCGATAAAGGTCCCCAAATAGACTTCGTATTTCGACCTAAGGTACTTCAAAATATGATACGACCGAATTTTATCACCTTTATTCGGTGGAAATGGAATTCGATGTGCTAAATAAATAATCTTTTTCATCCAAGTTTACTTGCTATCATAGGCCCTAACAATCGAGAAACGCCGAGCGGCAGTTTTTGCCACGCTTTAATCATCATTTGATACTTTGGGTTGTAGGGATTTAAATTGGGTGGTTGCTTCGCTTCTATCAAGCAATATCGGTAATTAAGTGGCGCTTCAGGGAACCCCCAATGCTTTTTAAAACGGTACGATCCGGAATCTTTTTTTGAACGTCCATAATCAAACCACCTACAATCCCTTTCAAGAGCTCGATTCATTAACGCCCAATACATAAAATCATTGGCATAGCATGATCTAGCCCTATCGTTCCCACCGCCATAATACGGTAAGACAGTATCTTTGTAGTAAAAGCTCATAACAGCTGAGAGCGGCACATTATCTTTTTTAATCAATAAAATCTCACAAGCATCCCCAAAAGTTTCTTTAAGGCATTGAAAATGTGATTTTGGTAAAACAGGTGTCCCAAGATTACGAACACTTTCGCTATAGAGCAGAAAGAAAGGATCAATTTCACTTATGATTTCTGATTGCAGCCCAAGATCGATTCCTTTACGCACAACAGCTCTTTGCTTTCGAGGAATTGCTTTCAGATTTTCGTCTGGATCAGCTGAGAGTTCTTTTTTGAAAGCAACATACAGTGATTGCCCAACTCCTTCTGTACAATTTGGTGTGGTTTCTCTTAATTCAAGATAATCAACTCTAAGTTCAGTCGCAATATCCTTTGCTTTGCCCATCAAGGCCAGCCGTGCTGACTCCGTTTCTGCTAAAATACCACCATATACGCCAAAAGGAACTGATATCAACGCATCACCAAATAACATGCTTTTAACACGCCCCAGGGGGAGAATGCCACGCAATATATCCCCTTCGTGGTACATCAAATAACATGTCTGGGATTTGAAGACACTTTCAAGAATTGAACGCCATTTTGAAAGATGAAATAAGGTGCCATGCGGATGCTTAGCTACGAAACTATCCCATCGATGTTGTTGATCAGGATTTAAGATGCTGATTGAAGACATCTCTAATAGCTCCCCATTTGAAGTCACTCAATAATTTAGTTAAGCGTTCCTCTGTTTTTTCTAAATTGAGATAATGTCTGAATTTTGATTTAATTGATGCTTGATCTTGCTTAGGCTGTCCTGGATCCAGCTCCCAGGGATGAAAATAGAAAACGCATGGTGCATTTTCATTTCGATTTAAGCGTTGAATCCACCATTTTGAAAGTTTATAAGGATATAATCTAAAATACCCACCCCCTCCAATTGGGATCAGCTGGCCCAATATTTTTAGAGTCGAAATAGGGATCTCAACCAGCTGGCGACCGGTTGCAGAAAATGGAAATCGAGGTGCTTGAGGCCACCCATATAAATCATGCTGGATTGGATAAATACTGGAACTATAAGTAAAACCCTCTTCTTCTATAATCTCGAGTGCCCATTTTGTTTTTTCACAGATAGAGTAACTGGGAGCTCGATATCCTAAAACAACATGACCTGCGATATCCTCGAGCAAGCGTTTCGAGCTTCGAATATCCTCTCTAAATTGTTCTGGTGTCAGGTGAGTTATTCTATCATGCATGTAGCCATGACTGGCGAGCTCATGGCCGTGCTCAATAATTTTTCGGACAAGACCAGGATATCGCTCTGCGATCCATCCCAAAACAAAAAAAGTAGCTTTTATACCTTTTTCATCCAGTAAAGCGAGAATGCAATCCGTATTCTGTTGAACTCGAATCGGAAAATGGGCCCAATCTTTTTTATGAATCGCTTTCTCAAAAGCTGCAACTTGAAAGTAATCTTCTACATCGATGCTGAGTGCATTTATAATCATGGTATAATTTATATACCCTTCGCAGCTGAATTTTCAGGGTTTGCTTGTCCGTCCGTAGCTCGTAAGCGCGTAGGCCGATTGCCTTCACGATTCTCACCGCAGTCATGTACTTTGTGTACACTCCTGCTACTCGAACCCTCGGCCCCCAAGCCTGCTGAAGCTCCTAGAGCGTAGGTAGGTTCCGGAAAAATCATCTGTTGTGGGTATACTATGGAATCACGTACCTGATAGAGCCATGGAACCAGTATGGCAGCAATCCGCTCTGAGGTTTTGCCATCCCAATATTTTGGAAATCGTTCTGGTATGGATGATGCTAGGGTTAATTTAACCAAATCAACTAATTTGTGCAGCTGATCTCCAATTAATTGATTAGTTCCATCACTAACTGTAACTGGACGTTCTGTATTTTCTCTCAATGTAATGCAAGGCACTCTAAGCATCGTGGTTTCTTCCTGAACGCCGCCAGAGTCGGTTAACACAATTTTCGCATGCTTCATGCACCCTAGCATTTCGAGATAATTGAGAGGTGGGCAAGTTAAGGTGCATGCCTTCAGTGCATTCATTAAGCCATATTCCTGCAATTTTCTCTCTGTACGCGGATGTAATGGAAATATAATCGGTAATACCGATTGGAGTTGGTCGAAAGTCTGAATTAACTTTTCTAGATTTTGCTGATTGTCTACATTGTTAGGTCGATGTAACGTAACCATCGCATACGATGCCTGAGATTTTAAAGGAATACCATATTTGCCAAAGATCTCTTGAGGCATCTTGGCTTCCTCAATAAAGTTTTTTAAGGTATCAATCATAATATTGCCGACAAAATGAACTTTGTTTGAATCGATACCTTCTCGATGCAAATTCTCGTTAGCGCTGGGCTCTGTTGTAAATAAAAGGCTTGATAGGTGATCAGTTAAAATACGATTAATCTCTTCTGGCATGCTGCTATCGAAACTTCTGAGCCCCGCTTCAACATGAATAACGGGAACATTATGTTTGGCAGCAACCAAACTACATGCAATGGTAGAATTGACGTCACCAACCACTAAGACAGCATCTGGCTGTTCCTGTTCAAGCACAGGTTCAAATTTAAGCATGATTTGAGCGGTTTGCACCGCATGTGTACCAGACCCAACCCCTAGATGGTAATTTGGGGCTGGCAAGTTCAGTGAGGCGCAAAAATCGCTATCTAAGGCTGGATCATAGTGCTGCCCTGTATGCACTAGGCATGCATCGACAGAGCGGCTAGCGCAGCGTAAAGCTTGAAGCAAAGGTCCTATTTTGACAAAATTGGGCCTTGCACCGACTACACAGATTATCTTTGGGATTGCGTCATGCACACCAAAATCCTTATCGGATATGCTGTTTGCTCCAATCTTCATGATTTCACGATCACTAATCCTTGGCAATAGCAAATTATACCCTTCACAGCTGAATTTTCGGGGTTTGCTTGTCCGGCCGTAGCTCGTAAGAGCGTAGGCAGGTACCCGAAAAATCATCTCTTGTGGGCCTATAAGTTGGGTTTATAAACTATATTCAACGAAATGCTGTTCTCTGTGACCGAGGGCAGAGGATTGGGTTTGGAGCTGAAATGTTGTCCTGTGAACTGTAGAGAGAGCTGGGGCCCTATCAACCAATCCAGACTAGCGGTTTCCCGTGACCATGGATTAGAGAAACCATTAAAGAAATCTTGATCCGCCGATCCATGGCTTAGAGTGCTTTGTAAATCGGAATTAATGTTATAAATCCAAGATAGAGTATATCCTTTTCCATTTTCGTGTAAGGGAAATCTAACAAATTCTCTTCGATCTCTAAAAATATCGATAATGAAAGTAGATTTGCGATATTGGTATTGCCAAGCCAAATTAAACTGCCGATTGATAAAGAGTTGGTTAGTCACTTGCGGGAAGAATTGAACAGCCCTGCTCGTTGAAACTGGCAACAAGTTTTGTGGCAAGCTCTCTAAACGTGATTGTGCATCGGTTGTGACTGTTTCATTATAGGAAGCGGTAAAAAGACTCCTTTTACGCTGCCAAAAAGCATTGAATACGTAGCTTTTTCCATAGGGTCTATGCCCAATCTGTGCTTGAAACTGGCTATTTCGTGAAGGAAACCACTGAAGACCAAGTGACCAATTTTCACCACTAATACTCTCTAGTTGGCTCCCTTGATTATCTTCAGTGCCAAAGCTAGCAACACCGCGAATTTTCTGTGTGAGTTTAATGAATGTTGTCAATTGAGATTGTCGCAATCGCGAAACACGCCTATCATTTTGTCT
Source organism: Gammaproteobacteria bacterium (assembly GCA_046348545.1). Classification (GTDB taxonomy): domain Bacteria; phylum Pseudomonadota; class Gammaproteobacteria; order Berkiellales; family Berkiellaceae; genus JAXMEB01. The sequence goes on along the minus strand of JAXMEB010000002.1, from coordinate 354,671 downwards.
ACTTTCCTGATTAGAGGAAAACCAAGTCCATTCCACATCTTGAAACATTTTTCCTGATTTCAGGTTGGCTGTTTGACGATTATCATGTGTTGGCGCAATATCTACGCCATAATAATTCACCTGACCATACCGCCAACTGAGATCGGCATCACCAAAATCACCAATCGGTAACGATACACTGGGCATAGCGCTTGTGGTTAACACATCAGGTCTTTCTGGACCTATTAAATTGTTTGGTGAAATCCCAGTAACTGGGTTAACAATATCTTGTGTATACTGACTAGCTAAATCAAATCCAAGTCGATCCTGCTTAGTGTCAAATCTCAAAGACCCTTGATGGAAAGTGCGATCAAACTGACTTTGATGACTCGACTCAAGCACCTGTAGTTGATATCCAAATATGAATTCACTCTTTCCAGTCCGTTCCTCAAATTGAATACTGGGAATGATTTGAGTAATCCAATCTGATTGCTTTGGCTGTGTTAAAAATACATTATCAGAGTAATACTCTCCTACTTGTAAAGCAGGAGTCAGAGTATACGCAAAAACATTCGCGGAATAATAGATAAGCGGCAAGGCAACTATGAGGCGTATACGGATCATTTAATCTGTTAAACTAAATATAGAGGCCTTATTATATAGAACCCCAGCAATTTTACTTTGATCTATTTCTTTCAAACAACTTCTGACTTTCGAAATGGGAGTTTTACCTTGCTCTAGAACCAAGACCACATTACCCACTGCATTGGCTAAAAATCTAGTTTCAGATAGCGCAAGTTCAGGTGCATCTATCACAAATACCGTGTTCTGATAAACATCTTGTAAATGATGCAGCAATGCTTGCATTTTACGGCTGGAGAGCAATTCATAACGTCTAGCGCTTTGCTTGCCATAAGGCAATATTTTTACGTTGGGATAATTTGTGGACAATATATACTCTGAAATTGATTCGACATTGTCTTCTAAGTAATCCATGAGTCCATATTGGGCTTTAACTTGAAGCTGTGATAGGCAGTTTCTTTCGCTGCCACTACAATCTATCAAACAGACTTGCCAGTCCTTCTCTAAAGATAAACTCATCGCAAGGTTGATGCTTGCTGTTGATTTTCCTTCACCTTCAGAAGCACTGGTGATCAAGATAAAGGGGAATTTCAATTCTGATAATAAACGGCGTTTTAACTGGCGGTATTGATCGGCCAAAATACCTTCGTCAAATGGAGGCTGAATAAGCCCTGTCAACCCTTCAAAATGCAATCGATGGAGCGTTCTAGTTTCTCCATAAACAATTTTATTTTTTAAGCTCTTTTTAGGATCTGCCTTCAGATCTTCTTTAATATCGAAATCTTTCATATTGTTACGCCTTTACAATGTAAACAACGTTATATAAGGCTAAAATCACAACCAGCATCAAACATCCCAACGAAAACGCATACATCTTCTTGAGTTCATGCTTTCTCTCATTCAGCGAAACTGGTTTTACTTTAGGCACGGTGGCAAGAATAGGCAAATTGAGTTGCTGTATTACTGAAATTTTATCGTAAAATGCTGGTGTAACCTGACTTCTTGCAAACGCAGCGCCAACCCCAACAACGAGTGCTATAAAAAAGAGTGCAATACTAAACAAGAAACGATTTGGACCCGTCGGTTGAGATGGGACAAAAGGGGGATCAACGACTCTAAAATCAACTGTGCCTGCTGTGGTATCAAGCGATTCTGAGAGCTTTGCAGCCTCTTTACGCTCAAGTAAAGTTTGATAATGCCCTTTATCAATCAGATATCCTCTATTTAAATTTGCAAGCTCTGTTTCAGCTTGAATAACTTTATCCACTTTCTGCTTGAGCTCTTGGGATGATTTGTCCAAAGCAGCTAGCCTAGCTTGAATTTCAGCTACAGAAGCACTGGCTTCAGACAAAGCAATTTTCATTTCCTGGTAAACTGGGTTTTGATCTAAATTATCTTGCTCGCTCAAGCTAAACGCTGGCAATTCAGCATCAGATGAAGGTTCCGAAAGTCGCTTAATCTGTTCCTGCATACGCTTAACAGTGGGATGATTATCGGTATAGACCAATTTTATACGATTTAAGTTTTCTTTTAGGACTTCGATTCGTCTCGATTGCGGATCAGCTAGGCTGGGTCCACCATCTCCCATTAAACCAAAGGTAGGGACCTCTCCTCGAAGTTGCTTAGCAAGTTCTTCTTTCCTGCTTTGTGCAACAGCTAATTCAGTCTCCGTTGCTTCTTTTTCAGAAAGTATTCTCTGAAGGGCTTCGTAATACGTTCTATCTTCGTTGGGTAGCGTTCCAATATTTTCACGTTTAAAACGTGCAAGATTTTCCTCAGCCTTAATTAATTGGTTCTGATAATAATCAATTTGCTCATCTAGAAATTTCTGAGCAACGGTCGTATCTGTTCGCTTATCACTCAATGTGGCTTCAATGAACAAATTGAGGACTGATTGAACAACCAGTTTTGCTGTCTTGGGATTACGATTTTCATAGGTGATCGTGAAAAGATTCGATCGCCCCTCTCGAACCAACTTGATTTGTCTTTCAAGTTTATCTAACAATAGTTCTTTCTCTTCTGGCGTGTTTACGGACAAATCCAAATCAGCCATTTTTGCAATGCGCTCAATATTAGGCCGCGTCAACAAAGTCCTTGAGGTTTGCTGAATACGCTCATCCACATCGGAACTGACCGTCAAGTCCTTCATCAAAGGTTTCAGTAACGATTCTGTATCAACGTAAATACTGGCTTCTGCCTGATATCGATCAGGCAGCATAGCGACACCAATCCAACCTATCATCGCAATGATCCAAACCGTCAATAACCCATGCCATCGATATCGCCAAATACCTCGTAACGATCCTAATGCTTTTTCTAAAAATAGCTGCCAGTCCATCAGAAGTACGCCTCCGGGATAATAATGATATCGCCAGGATAGACGAGAGCATTTGCGGAAATGTCTCCATCCTTTACCAGATCATCTAATCTGACACTGAATTGATGATCACGACCTTCAACTTTGCGAATCAATGTCGCACGATTGCCTGCTGCAAAATCCGTTAATCCACCAACTTGAATCATCAAATCTAACAACGTCATACCCGTACGGTAAGGCACAGCTTGTGGTTGTTGTGCTTCCCCAACAACACGCACTTTATCGGAGAATGTCCCAACAAAGCTTAAAACCGTTACGGTAACAATTGGATCATTGATGTATTTTTTGAGTGCGGTTTCCACAGAGCGCGCAAACTCATAAGGCGTCTGCCCTTCTGCTTGAATATCCTGAACTAAAGGTAATGTTGCTTTACCATCTGGACGCACGGGTGTTGTCACAGAGATATCTGGATTCTCCCAAACATCGATATTAATGCTGTCACCCGGTCCAATTCGGTAGTCCTGGCGATTGGGTGCATCAAATTGAGTTTGATTTTCAAGCAATGGATAAGATGTGCCGCATGCTGTTAAAAACAGCAACACTGCACTAACATAAAATGTTTTCAAACGTGATTTCATAGACACAATTCATCAACCCTCTGAGTGAGTCAGGTTTTCGAGCAACTTCTGTGCTTCTTGTCTAGATTCAAATGCTCCTTTAGACTCTAACGCCTTCTTCAATTCCATCTTAGCACTATTTTTGTCACCAATCACATCTAAACCAATCGCTAAATGATACCTGATTTCACTTGAGTTATCCAACTTCAAAGCCTGGCGTATCAGCGAAATACCCTGAGGAGCCTGACCATTTTTGATTAATGCAAATCCCAACGTATCTGTAACTTTGGCATGATTAGGGTTTAAAGCATAAGCTTTTTGAGCTAAAGCAACAGCACGTGCAGTATCTATTTTGAGGTAAATGGATGCTAGATTATTCAGTGATGGTAAATCATTTGGCTCAGTTTTTAGAATGATTTCATAATGCAAACGTGCATTCTCAGCATCACCGTTGATAAGATATTCAGTTGCAATGAATCGTCTTAATGAAGTATTGCTCGGATTTGTCTTAATTTCATTTTCAATTAAGTTAAACCCCTCCTTCAGATCTCCTGCCTGCTGTTTTGAACGATACAATGCACGTATCACATCCTCACTTTTCTCCAAATCTAAAGATTTTCTGTAAGCTTTTGCTGCTTCCTGCGGTTCTCCGCGTGCTAGCAACGCATCACCAATTAATCGATGCGCAAGTGATGGCGCTTGATTCTCTTTGAGCAAGGTTTCTCCAATAGTCAGCGCGATTCCATAATCTTTGAGCCGCATCGATACTTCAGCCTTAATAAGCTGATTAGCTACATTTTTTGGTTCAAGCTGAATCGCTTTGTCTATCGAATGCTTCGCATTTTCCAATTTCTGAAGACCTAATTCGGCTCTTGCTGTACCTTGCCAATAGGGTGCACTTTGAGGAAACTGCTTCGTTAATGAAGTGAACATTTTAAGAGCGTCAGCATATTCTCCATTCATAAGATAAAGATGCGCCAACAGGTTCTGAATGGTGAGATCATTCGGAAATTTTGAAGGCAGAAGTTTAGCATATTCCAATCCCGCCTTAGATTCCTTATTCCTAAAGTAATACTTTACTTTTTCAACGGCTGGTTCAATCTGATTAGGATTTCTATCTTCCGCTTTGTTGATCCACTCTAGCGCTTCAGCTTTTTCTCCTGATTCCTCAGCAATTTTTGACAACATCATTAGCGATGGTAGATTATTTTGATCTAAGGCAATTGCCTTCAACAATATGTTTTTGGCTTCTTTGTAATTTTTCTCGAGCCTATAGACTTCGGCAAGATTATTTCTTGCATTGATGAAGCCTTCATTTTTAGAAATTGATTTTTCAAAGCTTGTCTTTGCTGAAGCAAAATCTTTCAGCCCCACATATGATAAACCTAGAAGATTATAGGGGACTGGATTATTTCCAGCCTTTTTCAATAATTGCTCTGATGCAACTTTTGCTTTTTCATAATTCTGATTGCTGAGCGCAGTATAGATTAAGAGTACGTCAGCTTGAAGCAAGTTGGGATCTGCTTGCACAACTTCATCCAAAGTCTCTTGTGCCAAGTCACTCTGACCACTTGCAATATACCCAAGCGCCAGATCAGCCTTAATGCTTGAATTGGTGGGGTCGATCTTGGCTGCTCGCTGCAAGAGCGCTGTTCCAGCTTCAATCTCGCCTGACATTATTTTTGCACTACCCAGTAGTCCCAATATTCTATAGTTATTCGTTTTGTCATTCACGAACGGTTCTAAAAGTTTTGCAGCTTCTTGAGGCTGATTCAACTTCATCTTAAGCGCAGCTAAAAGGCTAACTCCTGGAAAATACCTTGGCTGTCTTTTGACAACACTGGTCAAAAGTGTATCTGCTCGCTCAAATTGTTTATCATCATAATATATTTTAGCAAGGATAAATTGATTTCCGACATCACTACCATCAAGTTGATTAGCACGCTCCAGAAGATTGATTCCTTTTTCTTTGTTTTTCGATTCCAATTCCACCAAACCCATAAAAAAGACAGCCTTGGGATAGTTAGGGGCAAGCTTATAGAGTTGTGTAGCAGAGTTTATGAATTCTTTTTTATTATTTTGCTCCAGATATAAACTAGATAGACCCAGTAATGCCAGCAAATTATTTTGATCGAGCTCAATTGCTTTTTGGTAATTCAGTGTCGCCTCATCGATTTTTTTATCAAATCGGTCGATTTCAGCTTGGGTGGTCAGCAATTTTGAATCTAAGCCTGGATTGGAATGCGTCTTCGAAAAGTCAAAGGCTTTCTGTAACGTGGCTTTCCCTGTCGTGATATCATTCGATAAAAGCTGAATTTTAGACAAGGTCCATAGTGCCTCTACGTGCTTAGAGTTTGACTTTAAGACTTTTTCAAGTTGTTCTTTTGATTGCCCCAACTCATTATTACTTAGCAAAGCTTTTGCACGTATGACGTTTACATCTTGGCCCCAATCACTTTCATTTTTTATCAGATTCGGATCTAAACCATTGACCAACTCTAATATCTTCTTAGTATCATTGTTCATTTCATACAAACGCGCTAACGGTATCAACCAAATCTCAGGATTAGCCTTCAGTGCTTTAACTTGAAGTAGCTCTTTCTCTGCTTTAAGATATTCATTTGTTTTAAAATAGATTTCAGCCAGCTGTGCATGCGCCTTATAATCACTGGGCTCGGCTTGTAAACGATTTCGAATAATAACAATCGCTTCTTTTGTTTTATTATCCGCTATTAGTTTTGGAACTTCATCTAATCCTTTTGCCCATAAAACGGTATTACCGACTATACTACTGCTCATTACTAATGTGATTAGAATTGACTTGAATTCTATTTTCATAATTTCCCTTTATGGTTTAATCCGTTATATTTTCAGTAGTCTCATTTGCTAAGCCAAGGCGCTCCATGATGTTATATAACGTTGGCCTTGTGATTCCCAGCAATTCAGAAGCTTTAGAAAGATTACCTTCACAATAGCCCAAGGCACGAAGAACGGCTTCCCGCTCAGCACGATCGCGTATTTCCTTCAAATTAAATGGTATATGAGTCTGGTTTCCAATCAGTTCGAGATCATCGTTTGAGACAAATTTTGACTCCGCCAAAATGACTGATCGCTTTATTTTATTTTCCATTTCGCGTATGTTACCCGGCCAGCTATACCCTTCAATCAATTGCTTTGCATCTGTCGTAAATCCTTTCACCGGTCTTTTCAGCTCTTGTGCAAATCTTCTTAAAAAAACATTCGCGAGCAACAGTATATCTGCTTTTCTTTCTCTAAGCGGTGGAATATTAATGGTGATTTCACTGATGCGGTAATATAAATCTTCTCTGAATGTTTGCTGTGTTATTTTTTCTTTTAAATTTTGGTGGGTCGCGCATATCACACGAACATCAACTGGAATCACTTGTCGACCACCAATCCGCTCGATTACTCTTTCTTGTAAAAATCTTAGCAACTTAGGCTGCAGTGCAAGGGGCAAGTCGCCAACTTCATCCAATAACAATGTGCCACCTTGAGCACATTCAATTTTACCCAGTGTTTGTTTACTGGCTCCTGTGAATGCCCCTTTCTCATACCCAAATAATTCACTTTCTAATAAATTGTCTGGAATAGCAGCACAATTAATCGCAATAAACGGTTTTTTCGATCTGTCACTTAATTGATGAATGCCTCTCGAGAGCACCTCTTTACCAGTGCCACTTTCTCCTAGCAGGAGGGTGGTCACATTAGCAGATGCAACTCGCTCTACTAACTGGCAGATCTTTTGCATATTCTCACAGACAGTTAATACCCCTGGAACACGATTGATGGTAGATAGTCGTTGATAATGAAGATATTCGTTTTCGAGTTGAGACAAGTAAAATGCGCGGTCTAGAATCAACTTCAGTTCATTTAGTTCGATAGGTTTATTGTAAAAATCATATGCACCCATTCCAATGCTCTTTAGTGCAAGCGCTCGATCAGATTGGCCAGTTAGCATTATTATTTTTAGACGAGGATTCAGTTCGACCAGCGCTCTGAGCGTTTCGAATCCTTCACGACTTCCTTCAGCATCTGGCGGCAACCCCAGGTCTAATGTGACAACACTGGGCTCAAAGCGCCTTACTTTAGCAACCGCTTCTTTGCGCGAACCTGCCACTTCAACCTCAAAAGAGTCTAAACCCCATTTTAGTTGCTCTTGAATCACAGGATCGTCTTCAACAACTAGGAGAACTTTCTTCTCACTCACTCTTATTTCCTTACATTCTTCATATGCAATCCTGCGATTCGAATGCTAGGCGCCGACCTGATAGATCTTCGGCTCTCAGCATTTCTTTAGTTCGTTCATTTCTATACCCTTCACAGCTGAATTTTCGGGGTTGTTGCCTTCGCGATTCTCACTGCAGTCATGTACTTTATGTACACTCCTGCGTCTCGAACGCTCGGCGCCTACCCGAAAAATCAGCTGTTGTGGGTATTGTAGGTCGATTCGGAAAATCTATTTGAAAATAAATCGTAAATTTTGTACCCTCTCCAAGTATACTATCAACCTGGATAGAACCCTGTAGCGATTTGATGATCTCCCTTGCCTGAAATACGCCAATACCCATTCCACTTTTACCTTTAGTTGTGGCAAAAGGCTTAAACAACCCTTCACGTATAAACTCTTGCGACATTCCACAACCCGTGTCTCGGACTTCAATTTTGACTCTTTGACCTTCTATCTCAAGTAAAATAGAAACTTCACCCGTGATTGAGGTTGCTTGCTGAGCATTTTCAACAAGGTGTGTGAAACAAGCTACTAGATTTGCTTTATTGCCCTGAATCCAAGGATCAGCTTTCGCTATCAATTTAGGTATTGGCTTTTGCCCGCTTCGCTGAATAATAACTTCTTCAATAATCGATTTGACACGAACACTTTCCAGCGCTGTTTCGATGTGGCGAGAACGTAACTCCTCCAATAAGTTTTCAAGTTTCAGACTGACATGCTCTAAATTCAAGAAAGCGCTTTTTATAAACTCAGGGTTTTGGCTATGTCTTAAATAATTTGCTTGAATAAGCTTCAACTGTGAGTCAATATTCTTCAAATCATGCATTAAAAATGCAGATGCTCGATTAAGACTTTCAAATTGACTTGCGATTAACAATTGCTCTGAGACTTGTTCTTGTTTTAATGATACAGCGGCTTGTCGACCAGCCATATGAAGTAAATCAAGCGCTTCCCAGTTCAATACCATTTTGATTCTGGGCTTCGACAATATTACAAATGCAAAATAATGACCTTGATGGTTCAATCCAATCAGTAACCAAGGATCTTTAACATCTAAAAACACATCCTGAGAATTGATATTTTCAAAAAGAATGACACTTTCATTTTCAATCAATTGTTCCAATACTGTAGGCGCAGATACGTTAATCGTTTTGCAAGCATCATTCCAGGTTTTCGTAATTGTAAATTGATCACTTTCGTTCCGCTCAAATAACACACCACTTGGACTTTCTACCATATCAGCAAGCGCGATGATCAGTCGCTGCCTCAAGTCAAGATCAATGTCCCGGTGCGATAGCATTTTTGAGAATTTAAGCCACTCTTGCCGATAGTCATATCGATATTGAAATAGATATTTCGCAATCATCATTTTAAACCAGGCTCGCATTTTTCCAGAAGTGAGCAAACTTGTGAGTAATATCAAGGCACCGACCAGAAAAACTGTTTGGAAAGCTCTTCCCCAACTCCCCCCATGGTCACGAATGTAATACCCAAGTGCAGCCATAGCGAGCAAGTAGAGGCCGCATCCAACAATAATGGTTGAATGAAAGACTGCTTGACGATTCGGAAAGATATCCGTTTGCCAATTTCGATTACGAATCACACTCACTGCAAGCAACGGGGCAATCAATGCGTTAATAACACCCCTCGCTTGCCAGAGTGCAGGGTCAATATTAGTAAGGAGTAATGCATTGGCTATCATGTAAAAGTCGTAACAAAACATACAGCCTAATCCAAGGGTTAGGAACTTGAATCCCCATCTTCGCTGAGGTTTAATGTGTCTGAAGAGTTGTTCTACTAAAGATAAACCAAAAACAATCAACAAAAGATTTGAAATAAAAATACCTTTGATTAGTGTTTGAGGCCAACCTGTACGAAATTCAGAAGGGATCCAAGTGATCAATTCAAATGTAATCAAAGCCACTAATAACAACGCTCGCTTGACGTATTTTTTTTCAAACCAAGCGGATTGATTCGTTTTGGGATAAAATTTGAAAATATCTAAAAGACAATAAGACCAACTGACTGTTCGACATACTTCTAAAGCTAATATCCAGTGAATGCTTAAAAAGCCAGTAGCGAATAGTGCATTCGTGGTGCTCCAAGCCACCATACAAAGAGATGCTATCCAAAGGGCAGGGACTATCTTTCTGATTTTGACAGACGATAGTAATAAAAACGTTAGCAAAATAAATGCTATCGCGCTGACTCCATAACTGGCAATCGCCGCGGCTGGCATGAAGACTCCCTTACCGACCTTTTCCCCACAATATCACTTCTGCTGTTTGCAGTAAAATGACAAAGTCAAGAAACAAACTGCTATTTTTGACATAGTAGAGATCATATTGAAGTTTTTCTAATGCATCTTTTTCAGTTGCACCATACGGATAGCAGACCTGTGCCCATCCAGTGATACCGGGTTTAAGCACATGTCGTTCTTGATAAAATGGTATCTTTTTTTCAAGTTCACTAACAAATTCAGGTCTTTCAGGCCTAGGTCCGACAAAACTCATTTCACCTTTAAGCACATTAATCACTTGTGGCAACTCATCAATACGGGTCCTGCGGAGCCATTTACCAATCCGTGTTACCCGATTATCATTTTTTTGGGCCCAACGCGCTTTGCCGTCTTGTTCGGCATTAATTTGCATACTCCTGAACTTTAGGAGCTCAAAAATTTTTCCGTATTGCCCAACTCGAGACTGCCTATAAAAAATGGGACCGCGTCCACCTGACTCTAGCCAAATACTGATCGCAACCATAGCGATAACTGGGAAGGTAATTAGAATCAGGATAATACTCACCAAGATATCTGAGAATCTTTTGGCGCGTCTCCAAAACGCACCATGTTGGAATCCATCAGCGTAAATAAACCAGCTGGGTGAGATCCAATTGATCATAATTTTGCCCAGTTCTCGTTCATAAAACGAAACAATGTCGATCACCTCAATGCCTGCAAGCTTGCATTTCATGAGTTGTTCTGACGGAAATCCATGATGCTTATTGTCAATAGCAACAACGATTTGATCCGCTTGGGACTTTTCAACCATCATTAATAAGTCAGTCTGGCTGGCTAAAATAAGATTGGCTCCCAAACCTAGCAATTTGTCAGCAAGTGGTACAAAGCCGACTAATTTCAATCCTTGTTTATTGAAAAGCGTTAATGCTGATTTCAGCTCAGTCGCTTTTTCACCTTCTCCTAATACCAGCACCCTTCGCTTTAAGGTATCAGCCCGCAACATTCGATAAAAGCTGAACCGAACTAATATAATCCCAAGAAAGGCCCAACCGACAATCGAAATCCATACTCTAGGACTCATATCTAAATCGGGGAAAATATACGAGAGTTGATGAATCAGTAGTACCCCAAGGCACACTGCTAAAATAATCCGGGCAAGAAGGCTCGAGTAGCCTTCTTGTAGTCTACGTTGATACAAGCCAACAGCAACTAGAGAAAAGAACATGGTGATGGAAAAGAATGCGGCTTCAAATGCAAGTGGCTCGAAATAATCTTCGATTTCTGTAAGTTGAACTTTTAAGGCTGAGAGCACCCCTAAATAAAGAGAGAATAGGAAAACACTAATCTCAATGATTGCAAGCAAAATATACGATACAGGGATATATTGCCTGAAAATTCGAATAGTGCTCATGGTTAACCTTGAGTGAAAGAAATTAGCATCTTAACACTCAAGGGATAGCATCTAATTTTAGGGTTATCCAACCTACTATACCCTTCACAGATGATTCTTCAGGGTTTGCTTGTCCGTCCGTTGCGTCCGCTCGAAGTTCGAAGAACGTAGGCGGAAGCTCCTAAGCGCGTAGGCAGGTACCCGAAAAATCATCTGTTGTGGGTATACTATTCGACCAACAGGGCATTCTCTGCAAATTTTTCTAGTAACTCTTCGCAAAGACCTGGCATTCTGCGTTCAATGTCTTCTTTCTCTGTAATTTGCGAGCCATCTTCTCGTTGCAACTTTATTTCACCCGACAAGACTAGCGTAGTTATCTTTTTGGAGATATCTGAAATAGTTTGTTGACCATTAAGCTCTTTAACTAAGAATTGCTCTATGAGAGAGAGGGCAACCAACTGATGCCGTTGATTGGTGACGTAATGACGTTTTTGGATTTGATAACTTACCAATTTGCTCACTTTGGGTTTATCTGTAAGCTTGCTCGTATAGTTGCCTTCGCTTAAATGTAATATCACTAATCCACCCAGGACTAATCTTAGCAAGTTAAGATCATTAATCAAATGATTCTGCACTTCCGTATAATTTTTGGATTTCAATTGCCGCATTGTCATCTGACAAAGCGCTTTAAACGCGATGGGCTTACCCTTCTGATTCTGCATCAACCACATTGCCGTTTTAGAAATTTTACTCTTCACGGTGAGCGTAACCAATCCATTTGTAAAATTAAGTGGCACCCCTTCCTCCAAGCTAGTCTCATCGATGCCTTGTGTTTTAATCCCTGAGTAGGTAAAGAAATAATCCTTAATTTTATCAAATGATAATTGACGATTGATTTGATTGTGACTATGACAGAGTAACGTGCAGCGAAAACGTCGATTTTTAATAAAATCCATGTATTGGTTAGCACGGATAATATTGTCAATTTTACCAATTTCTTTAGCGAATTGCTCTGGCAAGTTATAAGCAAACATATCAGGCAAATACGTATCTGACAAATAACTCAAATGAAACTTCTGTGCTTGCTCCATGAATTGATGAAAATAGACGGGATGATTTTCATCTTCTAGATACTCATGCAAAATGTAATTATCGGTTTGCCTTGAAATGAGCTGGATCTCATTTCTCAAAAAATTGGCGTATGGTGAAGTATCATTTTGAAGACCATCGACAATAAATTTAAGCAATAACCGAGCTTGTTGCGCTTTTTCAGTATGCGTAGAAAATCCCAAAGCATGAAATTTCATCATATCCCGCACACTGAGCACCATATTCCAACCCGGCAGCGTATTGTAACTCACATACCCAACCCCTTGATCAGACATATTATTCCGGAAAATACCGAAAATATGTTGCCGCACCTCTTCAGGAACCCAAGACCAGACGCCATGCGTAATCACATAATCAAACAAACCATCTTCTTTGTTAATGTCAGTAATTGAACGATGTTCTAACTTAATATTCGTAAGGCCTAGTTCTTTGATCTGAGCTTGTCCATCTTCGATTTGTTTTTGAGACAAATCGATACCAACAATCTCAGCATCAGGCGCTTCCATCGCTAAGGGAATAATATTGCCACCGGCTGCACACCCTAGTTCCAGAATCCGAGCCTTTCGCCAGGGCTTAGGTTTCAAACCAAATAACTCACCTAACAGCGCCAGCAACTCTGGGTGAGATTGAGAATAAGGGTGAGATAGGTATTGCGTAACATCATATGAAAATTCACTCATGAGGATTCCTTTGTGCGTACTCCAAAACTGCGTGCGGAAATTTTGAAGGCTTGAGGAGCCTTAAGTCAAGTAGCCTAACCACTATAAGGCGCTATCGTGTGATAAAATGACATGCTAAGCTAGCCTTGCTCAAGAAACTAAAAACAGGAGGTTTTAAATGAAAATTTTATCAATTCAGGAGCAATCTGTTATTTCTGGCGGTGAGATTCTACCAGGCTGGCCAGCTGATGGCGTTATTTGTACCGATGTCAAACTCTTGGTGAATGCCCATCGTGGTGAGCCCGGTTTGGATGTCACTGCAGCAGTGAGAGCGTTACTCAAACAATGTAATACCGATTTTTGGTCACCGGAAATGGCGCGTGAATACGTGATGAATGGTGGTGTACCCCTTCCTCCAATGCCATAATCAGGAGATTTGTTATGAAATACATTCCTAACAACACACTCTCTCAGATCTCTGGTGGGGAAATCATTCCAGGCTATCCATCGCAAGATATGATTTGTACCGATATGAAACTTTTAGTTTCAAGCGGAATTGGAGAGCCTGGTTTTGATATTAGGGCTGCAGCCAAAGCACTATTAAAACAATGTGGTAGTGATTTTGGGGACCCCCTGATAGCGCATCAGTATGTGCTTTCAGGTGGCGTTCCGATTTAAAGACTCGTATACCCACAACAGCTGATATTTCGGGTACCTGCCTACGCGCTTAGGAGCTTCCGCCTACGTTCTTCGAACTTCGAGCGGACGCGACGGACAGACAAACAACCCGCGAAAATTTAGCTGTTATGGGTATATTCGCTGTCTTACAGTTTCTTTTGGTTGTTGCGGACCAAAATACTTCAACAGTGGGCTCAGAATCTCAAAATGACCTGGAAGAGAAGCGACTCTATAGCCTGTGTTTCGCCGTACCCCGTAATAATCACATACCGTATCTAACGCGCCTTGGCAAATAGCTTGGCTTGATAATTTAATATATGGAGAAGGATTAGGAGATTCTGCTTTCTGATCTAACTTCAAATAGATCTTACCAGGGCGCTCTAGGAAGGATACAAAGCTACATTTCTTCAAAACATTTAAAGCATCTTCTATTTGCCCAATCAACAGAATGTCATAAGGCAACAACGAATTAGCGTTTTGTTTATGTTTTTCATAGGTTGTAAGCATCTTATAAACCTAAGGGGTTAGGCTAGCCTACAATAGGCTAGCCCCGGTTATGGAACTTAAGCTTTTTCTTTTTGTTTTTCGCGCTTAGCTGCTCTTTTTTCTTTTACGGATTTAAACTTAGGTTCTTTCTTAGTTTCTTTCTTCGTATCTTTGGATTTTGACATAAATGCTCCTTACTAAAACAAACCTGAACCCATATATTAGCGAGAGCCTAACAAATGGTCCATATAATTTGCATTTCTCTCTAAAATTTAGCCAGCCAAATCATATTATTTTTTTTGCGATCTGTCGACATCGAGTCTTTAACATCACGATACAATCTAGATCAAGGTATGTTTTTTCGATAGAACCGTCTTCCATTTCTAACTCAGACTAGCCACTTCTAAACAACTTAAATTGCGATAAATACTGATTTTTTTCTATTCGAAATACTTCTTGCGATAAGTCCTGGCGCTTTCTATCAAGCTCTGAACCCGTCAATTCAAGATCGTATATCTTTTCAAGGTGATATACCGCTTCAAGATCATCATCTGTCATCATTATTTCCAAAGGCTAAGTGATTAACTATTCTGACAAACTTCTTTTAAACATTACAAGTTATTATTAAAAATAATTTTAGTACATAACTACAAGACTGGGATCCAACCTAAAGCTTACGGAAGCAGACTAGCAAGTCATACAGCTCATATATTTTTCATGTAAAATTATCTGACTTGCGTTATATTTTTGACACTAAACTTAAATCAATCACGATAAACATGAACGATGAACTAAAAATCAAACGTTTCAAAGGGGCTGCCGTCAGAGAATTTATCCCCTATTTAGCCAAATTACGGATGGATGTATTTAGGGAGTATCCTTACTTATATGATGGCGATCTTGATTACGAAACAGACTATCTACATACCTATGTCTGTTGCTCAGAAAGCAATATTGTGATCGTATTTGATGGCAAACGTATTGTTGGGGCCTCGACAGCAATCCCGCTTCAACACGAAACCTCTGAATGCCAAGCGCCTTTTATCAACCAAAAAATGAACGTCAATGAGATCTTTTACCTTGGCGAATCCGTTTTATTACCTAAATATCGTGGGCAAGGTCTCTACAAATATTTTTTCAGCGAACGTGAAGAAGCTGCAAGAGAATTCGGTTCAAAAATATCTGTGTTTTGCGGCGTGGATAGGCCACTCGATGATCCCAGAAGGCCAAGCTCTCATCGCACACTCAATCCGGTTTGGGAACGATTTGGCTATGAAAAGCAAAATAATTTGTATGCATATTATTCTTGGAAAGAAATCGACCAGACCGAACGCACAACTAAACCAATGGCTTTTTGGCTGAAGACGCTATGATTTGTGTAACGTCTGTACAATATGAAATCGGTATCCTTAAAAACTGGCAAGATTATTGCGAAAAGGTCGAACGTCTTGTCTTAGAAACTAAAAAAAATTCAAATTTATTAGTCTTACCAGAATATGCTGGCTGTGAAATTGCTTGCGGCCAATATGATACTGATTTAAAACTGTATCAACATATTCAACCAGCTGTGCCGGATTTCATTGCGTTTTACAGTTCACTGTCTCAAAAGCATGACCTTTACATACTACCTGGCACGATACTTATTGAAGTCAAAACCAATCAATTTGTGAACCGTGCATACTTCTTCTCACCATCAGGTGAATATGGATTTCAAGATAAGCTGCGATTAACTGTTTATGAAAAATTGAAGAAAAACATTGTGCCAGGTGAGAAACAAACGGTATTTGAAACCTCTTTTGGAAAAATAGGGATTGCAATCTGTTATGACGTTGAATTTCCAGAATTAATTAGACCATTAGTCCTCGCAGGTGTCAAACTGATACTGGTTCCAAGCTATACGAATTCTGCTGCTGGTGCTGCGCGTGTATTGTATTGCGCTCGCGCTCGTGCAATTGAAAATCAATGCTATATTGTCACCGCTTCGGTTGTTGGCCCCATGACGCTCACACGTGAAGTTGAGCATTGCCAAGGCGTTACTGCAATTTTGTGCCCTGCAGATAAGCGTTTCCCTAATGATGGCCTGCTTGCCCAAACTCAAACAGAAGGCCCAGCCTTGGTGACTGCAAATCTTGATTTTATGAAGCTTGATTGGGTGAGAAAACATGGAAATGTTCGAAATTTTCTAGATGCACATGATTGCTCACCAACGCCAGTTAACACTCTGTCATTATATACCCTTCACAGCTGAATTTTCGGGGTTGTTGCCTTCGCGATTCTCATCGCAGTCATGTACTTTGTGTACACTCCTGCGTCTCGAACGCTCGGCGCCTACCCGAAAAATCATCTGTTGTGGGTATAGTTTTTATACAGAATTCCACCTCGGTGCTGATATCGATTCACCTGTAGAACGACGACTTGGGATCGATATGGGCTCGCTCCGCGGATAACTATGAAGCATCATTGGCACCGAGTAAGAGCTTAAGTGGCCAATACCTAAGGGTTGTCCATAACTTTGAGAAACCAGTTTATGCGCTGCATTAATCGTTGTAATTCGCATATTCAAGATATCTCGATATTCTACTGATAAATGTGTCCATATCGCCGCATTATTCAATACAATCTGGTTAATTTCCATAAATTGTAAGCAAAGTATTCCAAGATTATGAACGCTCAATTTGTTCCAATGCTTCAATATGATTAATCTAGCAAGATATAAATCTTTGAGACCTAAATAGCCTTTGTCATTGGGTCCTAATCTTTTGAACAGATCATCATTTTCTAGGATAATTTTTGCAATATCCATATGTTGCGATCCCAATAGTTTCAGGTCAACGCCGGTCATTTGAGCAAGGCAATCTGGATCTGCCATCAAAATGGAAGCGATGAGAAATGAACGTTTTCCCAGTGCAACCTTTTGGTGAATATCTAATCGAGAACATAGCGCTTCATCATTGTAAATCATCTCCGCTATTTCGGCACAAGATTCTCCCAAGATCGAGAGCGCAACCCCATCTAAATATTGTCGCCAGAATTCATCCATCAAAATTCTTTTTGCTGTCGTAGGATTTTGCATGCCTAAACGCGCAATTCCCACGTTTCTGCCTATCGCCCTAACATCTCTTTCTTGTAAAATAAAATTTGCAACAGCCTCATGATAACGCCCTAATCGAGAGTAGTTTTCACCCTCTAAGTATTCTCGGAGCTTGGGGTTGTTCAGAATCATCCAAGCAATGGGCTCGTGTGCTTGACCTAAAATAGAGAGATCGTCAATATCAAGCTTTTTAAACAAGGATGGTGTTTGAACAATATACAAAGCCACTTCTAAATAGACCTGCCCCAGCATCGCCACGTGAGAGCCATCCATATTTTGAATAAAAAAATCATTTTGTAGAATATCCAATGCTATATCATTAAAATTTTGAAAAATTAACGCAATGTGCTCGCCTCGAATCCTGTTCTCCCTAATCAGCTGTCGAAATATAGGTAGTTTAAATAATTGATCAGAAATGATTTTATGTCGCGATCCCAAATGAACCAAATCAATAGGCTGCAATTTTGATAGTAATTCTGGGTTTGACAAAATATTCGCAGCAACTTTAGGATACTTCTCACCGAGCAAAGCTAATCCTAACCCATCTACACTGGCTACAAATTCAACTGATGATAATAATGTTAGTGCAAGCTCTTCGTCAGTTGCAATCAACTTTAATATTTGCTTAAAACTTAATTGTCCAAACAACTGTGGATCAGAAAGTATGTTTTTTAGAGAATATTTTTTTAAAATTGAGGCAGCGGAACCTATCATTTTTATTCCTTTTATCGAGTTTTTCCTTTAACGTACGCTTAGTAA
Organism: Gammaproteobacteria bacterium; assembly: GCA_046348545.1. Taxonomy (GTDB): domain Bacteria; phylum Pseudomonadota; class Gammaproteobacteria; order Berkiellales; family Berkiellaceae; genus JAXMEB01. The sequence goes on along the minus strand of JAXMEB010000002.1, from coordinate 336,515 downwards.
ATCAGAACAGCAATGGCGGATCTCTGTAGGCCTTGCATGATTATCAATATTACTCTACCGAACTATATGTTACTTCAAGCCTGCATGTTTATGTATACCCTTCACAGCTGAATTTTCGGGGTTGTTGCCTTCGCGATTCTCACCGCAGTCATGTACTTTGTGTACACTCCTGCGACTCGAACGCTCGGCGCCTACCCGAAAAATCATCTGTTGTGGGTATAGATATCTCTTAACAAGCTAGCCTTAGAAATAAATTTAAGGCCTATCCGGTTTTGATAGCGCTTTCTCCAATCCGTTGATTAATAGTTTTTTATATTGTTCTAATTTATTTTTATCTTTAAATACTTCTCTTCGTTGATCGAAGAATATATTTGAAATACTGCCATAAATTAAGATGGTAATCAGCTCATCGCTATATTCAGAAATCATCAACCCTTTTTTTTGAAGATGATCAATCTGCTTTGACCAATCATCTGGAATAAAATCTTGAATACCATATAATTTTTCTTGATCCTTCTCTAACTGTTGCCACATAATCAGCCTTGTTAAATCTGGTCTTTCAGCATATATTTCAAAACGTTGCTCAACAATGAACTCAATAAAAGATCGAACGGAGGCAGGCTGACTGGAGCAAGCTTTCTGAGATTCAGATACTTGATCAACGTAAGTTGCTTTAACAACTCGCCACAATTCTTCTTTAGTTGGGAAATGATGGAAAATCGAGCTTTTGGCAACTTCCGCTCTCTTAGCAATTTCACTGATGCTGGTCCCATTAAATCCTTTATCTAAAAATAATGTACGAGCTGCTTCTATAATCCGATTTTTACCACTAACTTCTTTGCTCACCGCCTCTCTCCGATTGATTTTAAAGCATCTCACAGTTGACCGACCGGTCGGTTTGTATTACTATACCCTAACCTGATAGGGAATTCTTGTTCTGCTGTATATACATTGTATAAGGTTCAACATGCAAGATTTAAAATATTTAACTGCTCTAGGGTTAGTAACCCTTTCATTAAATGCAACTGGTATTTCTAGTACTGAGTTATTTCCTGATCATCAGAATACACTGGTTCTGAATGGAGTCGAGGTTCGAAAAGGAACTATTGCATCCCTTATCTTTAATGTGGAAACATTAGATAAAGCGCTCTCGAATCAAGATCCCGATCTCGCTCAGATTCATCAAGCGGTGAAAGACATTCAATCCGTATTAGTAGGATTAGATGCCCTTGAAATTTTCGAATTATTTCCAATAGAACAATGGCTTAATGCAACAACAGCGGATGGACAACCTCGGTATAGCAAACACCTCGTTGGGCTTATGGCACTTCAGCATTTTCCAAAGTATCAAAATCGTAACAACAATCAATTATCAGAAGAAGCGCGAAAAACGCTCCCTATAATTTTATTGAAATATTTAAAAAAGGAAGATTAAAATGAAAAAAATTCTGATGTACAGCATAATATTATTAAATTTATTTCAACCTATTGCATATGCAATTACACCTGCGGATATCCTTCCAGATAGCATAGATACCTATGTTGGCGAAAACTATACTGCTAGAAAAGGGTCAGTTGGGGCAACGCTTTTAAATTTAAAAACACTTGAAGCGTTATTAAAGCAGCCGCAATCAGTTCAAAGAGATCAAGATATTTCCAAAATTAAATCCGAGCTGGTTGAAATTGCGCCCACACTTATCAAACTAAAGTTATTTGAATTATTTCCACTACATGAATGGAAAAACCCAAGCAATCATGACCCCATTCAGCAAGCAAAGAAATGGTTTTATGTAGTTATCTCAGATGGCTGTCGATTACAGGGGGAAGTTCAAAACAGTCGCACAGACCTCTAACAACCCAATCTAGATCGTGATATTGCACGTTTGCATATGGAAAAACCTCCTAATAAACATCTGAATATAATTTTGTATAACCATTCGTCGGCTGAAATAGAAATTACATCTCTTTTTTCTTTAATTATATTTTTGAATCAGATAGGGTCACCATCTTACTTGAATGAATTAATTAGAAGGTGTAAAGCTATGTTAGGAAAAAGAGTACGCGATGAGGCAGAGACCACTGAATTATCTCCGCAGCCATTGAGAAAAAAATTTGCCAATTTCTTTGGATCTTTTTTCTCAAACCCCATCCAGCCCTCGGCTGATGCTGACGCTGATGCAGAATTTTTCAACTTCAGTGCGCTTCCGACTGAAATTCAATTTATGATTATTGAGAATTTATCCTTGCAGAATCGAGGAAATTTAAGAGAAGCCAATAAAATGTTGTGCAGTGTTGTAGATTCTCAGACCAGTTTTAAATATTATGATCCGTTACTAAAGTATGGTCTTTTCGAAAACTATTCGATATCTTTTATGAAGGATAACAACCTGACCGAACTCAAAGCTCTGAACTTTAAAGATTATTTAGATTTCGTAAAAGGATTCGCTCAAACAACGGAAGAGGCTCTAAATGAGTTACGAGATGAAACAAACCAGGATTTAAATCTTGTGGGAAGAACCTTATTTTACTTTTTTGGTGGAGATTCTTACCGCTTAGTAAATTCTCAACTCAATATAGATTCCCTGCCAAAATTAATCGAGAAGTGTGAGCAATTTGATAATGCATTAAATACCAGAGTTGGACGAATAGTCTTTGGAAATGCTCTATAATTTATCCAGCCCTCAGTCATGAGGGCTTTTCTCTTGGTATGCCCTTCACAGCTGAATTTTCCGGGTTTGCTTGTCCGTCCGTCGCGTCCGCTCGAAGTTCGAAGAACGTAGGCGGAAGCTCATCAGAGCGTAGGCAGGTACCCGAAAAATCATCTGTTGTGGGTATACTTCAAAGATATGGGAAGAAGGCTACTCGAACGCATGATGGTAAGATCATTACGCTTAAAAGTAACTTGCGCTGGTGCTCAGATGCTTTCACAATCCAGTGTTGCAATGGTGACAGAGTCTATGTTGCTTTTGCTATGGACTCTTGTCACAAAATCAGATTGATAGCGCATAACCCGTTATCAAACCACCCATTCCACCTAAAATTGAAAACTCTGTAAGCAGAAAAAATTGTAAATTTGAATCATAAGGTATGCGAAATAAGGATTGCCCGATCAAAAAGGCTAGCGAAGCACCAATACCAACACCTAATCCAGAGAAACTGAGCAGCCTAATGGCATCTGAACCCAAATACTCTTTTAATAATATAGAACTGTCATAGACAAAATGAATAGCCGGATCAGGCTCAATCATTTTTCTAAAAGATCCTTGACCACCGGTAATACATTGACAGGATTCTATGCTTAGATCGTACATTTTAACGCCTTTGAGAATCAATTCGCCCAAAGTGGGTATTTTTTAGGGTTTTTTAAAATATCAGAGCCCGACCTATTCTATACGAGCTAGGATGGGTATAAAATTTTGTATCGTTTCGCGCAGCGAAACTAATACAATTTAATGGCGTCCCCAAGGGGATTCGAACCCCTGTTACCGCCGTGAAAGGGCAGTGTCCTAGGCCTCTAGACGATGGGGACCTAGATGTAAAAAACTATAAACTGGTTCAAACTTATGCTTGAACCATGAGCTCTGGTGGAGCTAGGCGGGATCGAACCGCCGACCTCTTGCATGCCATGCAAGCGCTCTCCCAGCTGAGCTATAGCCCCGCTCAATGTGAGGCGAGATTGTAAGCTTAATCTGATTTCACTGTCAAGCTATCTCGGTTAACGCTCTTTCAAGACGCGCTAACGTTCGCTCACGACCCAACAAATACAATGTAGCATCAATTGGAGGCGAGATTGTACCCCCAGTTATCGCGATACGCAATGGCTGCGCAATCTTCCCTAACTTCACATCCAATGCAGCACTCACATCCTGTAAAAGTTGATGCAAACTATCTATTTTCCAATCTGTTTGTAGATTGAATTTAGTTTGTAAGAAAGTTAACACTTTCTTAGCCTCTCCATCTATAAACTTTTGAACGGCTTCTTGATCGTAGTGCGCAAATTCTTCAAAGCAAAAGCGACTCTTTTCCATCATCTCTTTTAAGGTCTTGCAGCGTTCACGTTGGGCTAAAATCACATCCTGCATACTGGGCCCACTTGTCACATCTACCCCAGCCAGCTCAAACTGCAATCGCAAAGCTGCCTCAAAGGCTTCTGGCGGCAATGTTTTAATATAATGATGGTTCAACCACAACAACTTATCAGGGTTAAAACTACTGGCAGAAGAGTTAATTTGATGCGCATCAAATAACGCAATCATTTCATCAACAGAGAATATTTCTTGATCTCCATGCGACCAACCCAAACGCACCAAGTAATTCAACATTGCTTCCGGCAGATACCCTTCCGTTTCATATTGCAATACATCCACTGCCCCATGACGCTTAGAAAGTCTCTTGCCATCTGGCCCTAAAATCATAGGCATATGACCATAGAGCGGTAAATGCGCGTTCAAGGCTTTAAGGATGTTGATTTGCCTCGGGGTATTGTTAATGTGATCATCCCCTCTCAGCACATGCGTCACCCCCATATCCCAATCATCGACCACCACCGTCAAATTATAGGTCGGTGTGCCATCAGAGCGCGCTATAATTAGGTCATCCAACTCTGAGTTGGCTATCTCAATCGTGCCCCGAATCAAATCCTCAATCTTGACGGTCCCAACTTCAGGATTTTGAAATCTAATCACACACGGCGTTGAATGGTCCGGCGGCAGGTTTTTGTGCCGACAAGCACCATCGTATCTCGGCTTTTCTTTAGCCGCCATTTGACGGTCACGCAATGCTTCTAAACGCTCCTTGCTGCACTCGCAACGATAAGCATGACCTGACGCCATGAGCTCCTCGATGACTGCGTGATATCGATCAAATCGCGCCGTCTGATAATAGGGACCTTCATCCCAATCCATCCGTAGCCATTTAAGCCCCGCAATAATATTATCAACAGAGGCCTGCGTGGAGCGCTCTCGATCCGTATCTTCGATTCTTAGAATGAACTTACCTTCAGTCCGCTTAGCTAAAAGCCAGCAAAATAACGCAGTTCGAACAGAACCAATATGAAGCGCCCCAGTCGGGCTCGGCGCAAATCGTGTGACAACCATAACCTATCTTATGAATAATGAATTTAGTTTATTTTAAGGCAAGCACCAGACAAAAACTAGCGAAGACGTAAGTCAATCTGAGATGCACGGCCTCTGAACTGGGTAGCCACCCATTCCGTCCCACGCTGAGAAAGACCTTGTACCTTCCCCGATAAATTTCTTAGGAAATAAAGTCCCTTTTGAACTGGTGGCTTATTGAATAAAGTTATTTTTTTTTGAAGTTCTGTCTTTACATCCAGACTGCCTTGCCCATTCTGATTGGAAAGGATTTCATGAGAAAACTGACATTCACCAGCCTCATCAAATAGAGACTTTCTGTGCGCTTGTAAGGTTGCTTTTGCATGAGGAACACACAAGCCAAGGACTCCGCCTGCCGTTGCGGTAACAGGACCGACCGTTGCACCTAGCGTCGCGCCCGTTACTGCACATTGTGTCATCTGTTTAAGCGTTGGTGGCTTAGGATAACCTCGCAATATAGCAACATCCGCAAATTGTGCTTTGGTTAAAATGGTGCCGGGACCCATCTTTGGAACTAGATCACCCTTTAGCATCATGAAACGCGCAACATGATGAACACCCACTTTTTCTAATATCGGCTCTAAGGCGTTACTATTTTTTTCAACTGTTTTTAAAACACTCGCGTGGCTAGAAACCCCTAAACTTAAACGATTAACATGATGAAAATACGAGCGACAATTCTCTGGAATGTCCGCTATTTGCTTGGTGTTAGACTCTAGCAAAATTTGTGTTTTAAAAATTGAATTGATTTGTTCTAAGCTATCTAGAGAATCATTTTCTCCAGCCTCTCTCATATTTTGCAAGAGATTCGTCGCAATCGCACGCTGACAAGTATTAAACGTCAGTTGCGCAAGCGCACCTCCTAAGCTATGTCCTGTAAAAACCAGTTCAACAGGTCGCTTCGTCTGCTCGGCAACCAAAGCAATCGCAGCATTAATCTGTGCCAAAATAACATGCTCTGAAGCACGATAAGATTCTTCACCTGGGGCACTTTCTATATCAACCCATGCGCTATGTGCACTGTGAGTGCCTGTCCAGCTGATAATCAATTTAGAGGCATCATTACCTTCTGCTGGCGTCAATATTTCACCAACTAAACCACGGTGTCCTGCAATTATTTTTCCCACCTCAAAAAGATGATATTGACCAGACTGATCTTGAATTGAAATCTGATGACCCGTCTTGCGACGCGGTGCTTGAAAAGCCAAATCTCGGCAAAGGCTTTCGTAAGCTCTAAATTCACCCAATAAATTTTCTTGCCGATTCGTGCTTTCAATATAACGATTATTTAACATGATTAACCTGAAATTTTAATATATAAAGAGAAAAAGACGCTTAGCGCGTCTTCAGAGAGAGAATAATAAAACGAAATGAACTAAAAATCAAAAGATATGGGCTTGAATAACACTTTGATTCCAGTATTCGAAAAATTCTTTATCATTAATTGCAACAAGTGTCGCCGAAACGAGAAGTCCAATCATACTAAACAAGGCCACCCCTCCAAGATCGCCTGTCCAATATCCACCTACAAGCCCAGCACCTGCTGTAAATATAGCCATGTTCCGCAGAGCTGGATTCATCTGTCCGGCTGCAACACATTCCAATTCACTGATGTCTAATACTTTCATAAAGCTCTCCATTTTTCATTATTTTTGTTTAATCGATAAAGTTAATTTAAAACGAGCCACCTCTTCATCTGACAACGAAGGCGTGGTTGCAATCACCTCTATCAACGCGTTTTCCCTCGATTGACTTTGCAACGCTTTGTTCATGGTTTGTCGAATCAACAACCCATTCATTGAGGTAAAGTGAACATCTGCTTCAGGCCGCTTTAGAAATTCAGCCTGAAAGTCTTTAAACACAAAAGAAAATCGATTTAAACTGGATTTCATAAAATGCAACATATGAATACCACCTGCGACATCTGCACCCACACAAAGTGCCCCAAAATACATTGAATTCAGATGATTTTTAGTCCGTCGCTTTAAAGGTATTTTAAGGGTAACCTGTTCATCGGTAAGCGCCAACACAGTGGGCTTCACCCAAAATATCATCGGGACCTTTAGCAGCCCAAATTGCCAAAGAGCCCATGTCTCTCGCCAGAGTATTGATGCCATATCTTCCTTGCTATGCCCAGATACAGGATAACCGGAGTTTACCCTAGCTTCAGGTTAATTGAATACTGCCTAAACAAGAAAATAAGCTATCCAAATAAATAGTTTGTTGATAGGATTTCCGAATATAACCTCAGTTCGGAGTTTTTGAAGGCAGGGTTGCTTTGTAATGACGTCATTCCGCACAGCGATAAGCGCACGAAGTGCGCAGCGTGTGATGCGGAATCTAGTATTCACTCGGCCTTTAAAGAAAGCGCTGAGACACGTAAGATACTGATTTTCTTCGATCAAAAAGGATTTCAGCATGCTGGAAGTGCATCAGCTAGTGCGTATTTTTTGCTAAATTGACGACTTTTGTAATCAGTTAGTAAAATATACAACCACAGAACACATTTTAAAATATCAGCAATCAAATTATTAGCTGAGATTTGATAAAATTCTGGATCCCGCATCAGACGCTACACACTTCGTGTGATGACCGCTGTGCGGGATGACCATATATACCCACAACAGATGATTTTTCGGGTAGGCGCCGAGCGTTCGAGACGCAGGAGTGTACACAAAGTACATGAGGATTGCGAAATGGGCGATGGCAACAACCCCGAAAATTCAGCTGTGAAGGGTATACTTGGCTTAAAGATCGCAACAGTGACTCAGCAATGAGCTGGAGATTAAATCATGCTGCTTGAAGAAATAGCGACAACGATAGGATTAACAATCGATCAACCTTTCACGATGATTTTGATTGTGATTATTGGTTATTTATTGATTAACGAAGCCATATTTGCGAAAGCCCTCATGCTCTTGCTTTTCACCATGGTCTATAACACCTTTCTGAAAGCCCATTGGCAAATCCCATTGCCCCCTGCGTCTGGTCTAGAAGGGTGGGCTTTCCCAAGTGGCCATATGCATAGTGCTTTTGTATTTTGGGGCTGGCTCGCTTTTGACTCCAAAAACCGATATCTCATGGCGCTCATCTTTGTTCTGCTTTCCTTTACGGGATTTGGTCTGGTACACCGAGGATATCACTACCCACTAGACATTGTCGGTGCCGTTTGCTTCGGAGCAGTTACACTGACCATCTTTCACGTCATCAATTTATTTGAACCCTTTAAAAATAAATATATGTTAAATGGGCTTTGGTTATCACTTGCTGCTCTCTTTTTTATCCTGATCACGCCTGAAATAGGTCGTAAAATTCATATCTATCAAGGCTTAGGTGCACTTATTGGATTTACAGTCGGTGGACTCTATGCCGCCAATAGACAAAACATGACCACTGGAAAATTAAAAGAGATTGGTGCAGCTATCCTGACTATTTTTGTGAGCATTCTTATTTTCAAGGGATTTGACATGATTCCTTTAGAACTCCCTAAATCCATCATGCTTTTTTTAATGTGGTTTTTCATTGCTTTTTGGGTGGCAGGCAGCAAGCGCGTGCTTAGAATGCCAGCTGCTTTTTTCAAGTTCACTTAACCTCAGTTCGGGGTTTTTTGCGATATATCGTCATTACAAAGCAACCCTGCCTTCAAAAACTCCGAACTGAGGTTTTGGCAGGCATATATGGCTTGACGCCACTTACTGAGTAAGATACGGTACTTGCCTTTCCAGGACAGTTGCAAAAAGAGGTTTGGCAACATGCACACTACGAAAATTACACTCCCTTCTTACAGACAACGTGTTTCTCAATGGTCAAGCTTCCTCTACCGCTTTGCATATGATGCAACTGCAAGCCTTGTGGGCGCTATTCCTCGCGGCTTCTTAAGCCCTTTTGAATTTCTCACAAAAAGACCCCTCAATAAGCCGATCATTCGAAGTGATGCCGCTAGGAGGGCATTTCAATTTGCTTTTATACCGTTGGTCGAAATTGTCGAATTCTATATTCAAAAACCATTCGCGAACCTAGCCGCTATCACAACGAAGCTAATTTCTTTTGTCGCCGCACCTTTGTTAGCCTTATTTCGCGAACCACCGTCTTACCCGGACGTAACGGTTGATAATCTGTATTTTACGAAAATTGTATCGGGCCCTTTTGGACAAGTCGTGAATCGATATGCTCCTTTTCTGGTATGGGGTGCTTTATGTAGCATGAGCATCAGCTTCACATTTCCTGAGTTATCTTTAGCTTTCACGCTTGGCAACATGATGCTGGAGGGTATGAGTGCTTTTGCTTTTGCAGGAAGCTTATTTGGATTGTTTGGGCGTTTCATGTATGAACATGGCCGAACTATTTTTAATCACCTGCAACAAACCCTGTCTGTTCTTAAACAAAGGCTCAGCGGTTTAAAGACGGCAATAATCGAAATGATAAGTTTTTGCAAAACGGTACTAACAAAATTATTCCGTTCTATTTCGGATTTTACCGCTAATATTTGGTCATGGGTTGTTGAACAATTCAAACGATTACGCTCTTGGTTTAATGCAACATTTGAAAGCGCAATCGAGCTGATCCGTAAAGGCCCGAAAGCCATCTTCGAATTACTTAAAGATAAAACGATTGGGGCTATCATGCGTTACGGCGCAGCTTTAATGACAGCACATCAGTTGCCTGTAGAATATGGAAAAGCTTTAATGGTATTACGCATGAAGCATACTGCTGTTTTTACAGAAGAAAAAGCAGCCGAGATGATGGAAGCACTTCGCAAACAAGCTGCAGAAATATATCGAGAGAATGGTATTCAAGCCAAAATTGATTTTCTGACTCAAGCACTCGGGAAGCTCGAAGCACTTAAAGAGGCCTCTGAATATCAAGTCTGCAAAGCGTTGGGCTTACCCCTATCAGAAGCTAATCGAGACTGGGAAGCTCAGTTCATTGGAGGTCAAAACCATCAGACCCATTCATTCACACCTAGTGCAAATGATCATCTATACCCACAACAGATGATTTTTCGGGTAGGCGCCGAGCGTTCGAGTCGCAGGAGTGTACACAAAGTGCATGACTGCGGTGAGAATCGCGAAGGCAACAACCCCGAAAATTCAGCTGTGAAGGGTATATCATCGCTGCCGGATTATTCTACAACAAAGCCAGCACCAAGCGATCAAAGTAACTTAAGCGCTAATTCAACACCAACCCATCGTTTCTAAAGAGGCGAGCGCCTACCTACGCCAAGGCTTCGGTAAGACAGGCAGGGACGCGCGCGCCTACGCCTATGATGACTAAACCACAGACTCCACAGCGGGTATGTCTTGTTTCGGTTGCTCGAAAAGCCCCATGGGAGTCAAAACAAGGATCCTATCAGCTGATCGAATTGTCTCAGGACGATGCGCAATGATAATTCGTGTCACTTTGAGCTTTTGTACGGCTGTGTTCACAGCTTGCTCTAATGCGACATCTAAATGACTGGTTGCCTCATCTAAAAATAAAATCACAGGCTCTTTGTAGAGTGCTCGCGCCAGTAAGACTCGCTGCTTCTGACCACCTGATAACGTGGTTCCCATATCACCGATCAACGTATTGTAATTCATTGGCATCATCGCTACATCAGGGGCTATCACAGCCATCTCTGCACAATGCTTGATTTTATCCATATCAGGTTGTGGATCGAAGAAAGCAATGTTATCGCCGATCGAACCCGACAGTAGCTGATCATCTTGCATCACACCAGCAACTTGTTGACGAAAATTTTTCAATCCCAAATGACGCAATTCTTGACCATCTATCAAAACTTTCCCTTCATTCGCGGTGAAAAGCCCCATCATGACTTTCATCAATGTCGTTTTTCCACACCCAGAAGGACCAATGATAGCAACTGATTCGCCTGGATTAATCTTAAGGCTGACCTTATTGAGAACCCACGGATCGTTCTCAGAATACCTAAAACAAACATCCTTGAGCTCAATTTCTCCTCTCAAACGCTCGCCTTGCTCTGTCAATTCCTGACCTTGGTTTTCTTGAGGCTCTAATACAATATCCCCTAAACGCTCAAGGTGAAGCCCTAACATTTTGATCTCAATCCCTTTCTCAATTAAAGCGACGGCTTTAGAGGTAAAGTTTGATTTATAAGAGGTGAAAGCAAACAACATCCCAACTGAGAACTGATTATTGAGAATCATGGTGGCTGCTAAATAGATAATGACAATATTCTCAATACCAAACAATACAGAATTAATCGAGGAAAAGGCAATATTGAGTTTACCCAACCGAATGCCGGTATTCATGGTGTCCGCATATCGATTTTGCCAAAGCACTTGACGTTGTGACTCTTTGCCAAAAACCTTAATACTCTGGATGCCACGAATGGTTTCCATAAAATTGGAACTTTCTTTTGCACCCGTTACAATACTTTCTTCAGTCAAGGCTTTTAAGGGTCGATACCAAGCCAATCGAATAAGACCATACAATGCAACCGCTAAAATGACGATCCACGCTAGATTAGAACCGTATAAAAACAACATGAACAGTGTTGTGATTGCCATGATGCCATCAACAACGACCTGTACAATGCCTGTAGTTAAAAATTCCTTAATTTGACCCAAGGAGCCAAACCGTGACAACACATCCCCAATGTGACGTTTCTCAAAATAGCTGAGTGGCAAGCGAATCAAGTGACGAAATAAATTAGTTGCCATCTGAATACTGAGTAAACTTCCAAATCGCATCACCACATAAGATCGCAAAGCGCTGGTGAGCACATCAATGAGCATGACCATGAAAAAGCCGAGCGCTAAAACTAAAAGGAGATGGGTATCTTTTCTAAGTACCACTTCATCCACGACGATCTGAACATAAAGAGGTGAGATCAAACTAAATAGCTGCAATACAATCGAAAGAATAAAAACTTGCACCATGGCAGGTTTTAAGCCGGTTATTTTCTGCCAAAACGTATTGAAAGCGACTTTTTTAACATCTTTCTTAGGAGTAAATTCGCTGGTTGGCGTTAACTCTAATGCAATTCCGGTGAAATGCTTGGAGGCTTCCTCTATGGTAAAGGTTCTTAAACCTTGAGCCGGATCGTGAATCGTAATCAATTTTTTGGTGACTTTCTTCAAAACCACAAAATGATTCATATCCCAATGCAGAATAGTCGGCGTTTGGAGCTGGTCCATCTCGTGTAGTTCCAGCCGAAGCGGTCGCCCTGCAAAGCCCATTTTCTCAGACACTTGCATCAAAGTTTGTAAGTTGGTACCCCGAAGCGTGACTGGATAGCTACGTCTTAGAGTATTTAAATCAACTTCATATCCATGGTAACCGGCCACCATTGCAAGACAAGCAAGTGCACATTCTGCAATTTCAGTCTGCAGAATAATTGGCAAATGACGTCTAGAGGAAAAACGAATTAATTCTAGAACATTTTTCATTAGAAACGCCCCCTCAAACTGTATAACGGCTCCAAGACCCATTCAAACAACGAACGTTTATCCAATATGATATCAGCTTCGAGTAAGATACCCGCTTGAAGGGGTAGCGCTTGGCCGTAAGCCTTTACTTGTTGTGAGTCCAGTGCCACAATCACTTTATAAACGGGCTCTTGCAATTCAAAAGGCACTTGCAATTCTGAAGGATGCAAGATATTTTTTGAAATCGATTTAACATGACCTTCATAGATCCCAAATCGTTGATATGGAAATGCATCATAGCGTAAGCGAACGGCTTGGTTTTCTTCAATAAATCCAATTGCTCGAGTTGGGACAAACAGTTCAGCTTCAAGCACTGCATTATCCGGAATAATAGACATCAAATGCGTTGTGTGACTTTGCATTTGACCAAAACGAGCCTGCAAAGAGGTGACTTTACCCGCAATAGGCGATCGTATTTCATACACACGACGCCCTTCTACATCCATTTTTTGACGATTGAGCTCTGCAATCTGATTTTCAAGTTCAGATAATTTTTCATCATGACGAAGCGGAAACTGAGCGCGCTCTTTTTTCGCTTGTTCAATGCTCATTTTTTTAGCCGCTTGATTACGATAGAGCTCTTGCTGATGTTGCTTTTGAGTCAATAATTCTTCAAGAACTTTTTGATAATCTGTTTCTGAAACATGACCTTTTGCTTTCAGACTTTCAAGCGCCTTAACACGTTGTGCAGCGAGCGCTAATCGTTCAGCCTGAATATCAATTGCCTTATCTGTTTCCTTTAATTCAACAATAGAAGAATCAATTTGAGCATCCAATCGGTCTAGTTCAAGATTATAAAATGCTTTCGCCCCTTCAATTTGTTTTTGCTTTTGGAAAATAGATTGCTGTAATTCATCCATTTGTAGCAAACTGACGTCTTCACCCGCTTCTAGTGTGCGCTCAGCTAAAATTGTCAAAAGTGAAGCACCTGCTCCCACATGATCGCCTTCTTTAATACACAGCTTGGAAACTGTGCCTGGTGAAGAGGCATAAATTTTAACAATCCCCGTATCAGGCACGAGATATCCTCGCACCATCTCTCGTCGTGCATAAGTGCCCCAGGTTAATAAAGCGGCTATAAATAGCGCAACGACTAAAGCAACGGCAGTTAACACAATCAATGAAATGGGTTGAAGTAGCAACACTTCACCCATCAGGCGGTCCTTTTGATGCTCAATAGCTTCTTGACGAAAAAGAGATGATGACATGCAAAATTTCTTTCCAATGAATTAGTAGCGGCTATTATACGGAGGTTTCATCAAAAATTGATGATTTATGTCGGAAAAAGGACATGGTTAATCTGAAATCATATGAGTGTACCTACCCACAAAATCCTACGTGCACCTCAGTTCGGAGTTTTTGAAGGCAGGGTTGCTTTGGAATGACGTCATTCCGCACAGCGATAAGCGCACGAAGTGCGCAGCGTGTGATGACCGCTGTGCGGGATGACAATATACCCACAACAGATGATTTTTCGGGTAGGCGCCGAGCGTTCGAGTCGCAGGAGTGTACACAAAGTACATGACTGCGGTGAGAATCGCGAAGGCAACAACCCCGAAAATTCATCTGTTGTGGGTATCGATATGCTTTAATTCATGTCAACTGGTCGACAATAAGTTTCTTTGATAAAGAAACTAAGCACAAAGGATAAGGCAATACTAATCGGGAGGATCAACAAGGCTGTATGATAATCTTCCAGTTGATACACACGCAAAGTGCCCTGCATCAACCCAGCCCACTTCATATCAAGAATTTTACCCACGAGCGGCTGAAATAAACCTGCTACCACGACAATGAGGTTTGTAAATGCGACCGCTGTTGCAGCGACTGCAAAAGGTGCATTTTCCCGACCGATCGCAAAGCAGATGACCTCAACACTCGAGACCACACCAAATCCAAACAGTAAACAATAGAGAGCGATGTCAGAGAGATCTGGTAAATACAGAATGGCTCCCATGATAAAAAAAGCAAGTAAACTACCAATCATTAAAGGCAATTTACGACGTTTTAAAACATCTGATAATAAGCCAGCAACTGGGCTACCCACCGCCCAACCAGCAAAAATTAAAGAGACGGCAAAAGCACATTTACTGGGACTAAATCCTTTTTGCACTTCTAGGAAAGGTACGCCCCACAATTCTGCAAAGACGGTTGTAGGCAACATAATGAGCCCACCAACTAAGCCATTTATCCAAATCTGACGATTCGTCACAACCTTTTTGACGTCTCTAAAGACTTGAGCATAGCTAATACTGGAAGACTGTCCCTTATGTTGATTTCTGGGATTCACATCCCTAACAATGAACCAAACGACTGGAAAAAGTAAAAAACCGAAGTAGCCTGAGTAGATAATGGTATCCGCCCAACCTATGGTGTGAACCATTCGAACTAAAATATTTTGACCAAAAATAGCCCCTATCATCCCTAAGGTCGTCGTGAGCCCAGATACCATTGCAAATCGATCCGGTGGCA
The DNA here is from genome assembly GCA_046348545.1 of Gammaproteobacteria bacterium. GTDB lineage: Bacteria > Pseudomonadota > Gammaproteobacteria > Berkiellales > Berkiellaceae > JAXMEB01. The sequence goes on along the minus strand of JAXMEB010000002.1, from coordinate 321,478 downwards.
ACCAAATCGTCGCCAATTTTAAAACGCCGACAAAGGCAAAGGCAGATCCAAATCCGATCAAAAATCGCCCAACACAAGCCATAAAAAAAGTATCCGCCATGCCAAAGACAGCCGTGCCGACAGCACAAGCCAAAACCGCTAAGGTTAAGATACGCCTAGGACCATGCTTGTCTAAAATCACCCCAACAACGATTTGCATGGGTGTGTATGCGTAAAAGTAGAAGGCGCTGATCTCTCCCACGAGCACGCTCGAAGCATTAAAAGCCTCGCTCAGCTGGGGGACCATGACGCTAGGGGCGATGCGGAGCAGGTATTCGTAACAATAGAACACGGCGGCTAGCCCGCAGATAACCCATGGGACCAGCGAAAGAGAACGATTGGTTTGATTTGTGAGCGACAATGCTAACCCTATTTAACCATAATGCTTTTGTTGACGAAAAGTACGATATATTGAGTTGAGTTGCAAGACAGAATTCAAAAATAAAGCTTATCAACTAACTTGATATCTCTTGGGGCTTACCGACTAAATAACCTTGCACCCCATCAACACCAAGCGCAGTGAGACTCTCTAATTCTTGATCAGTTTCAACCGCTTCTGCAAATACGATGATATCTAAACTCTGTGCAATTTTGATCAATGACTTGATAAAAAACTGGTTGTCTGTGTTTTGATGAATATCTTTTATAAAGCTACCATCTATTCGCAGAAAGTTTAACTTTAAATTATGGAGATAAGCAAATGAACTAAAATTACGTCCAAAGTGATCGATTGAGGTGAGCACACCTAAGCTTGAAAGCTTAATATAAATAGGACGGATCTTTTCAATACGGCTGATCACACCATATTCAGGTAACTCTATCACCAAGTGAGAAGCTTTTTTACCTAATGATTTAACTTTGTCATACAACCATTTTACGAAATTCTCTTCGTCAAAAGATGTTGGTGAAATATTGGCGGTATAAATCAGATTGCGATCTTTATCCCCAAGAATTCGTGCCACCAATTGCTCGATAACCAGTTTATCTAGATCCGTCATGCGATTAAGCCGCTCTGCCATTGGCATAAATAGTCCGGCATGCATCAATGTCCCATCTTCACTCTTAATACGCATCAAAGTCTCATAATATAAAGAATCATTAGACTGAAATAACTGCTGCTTTTGAAAGTATAAAACGATAGAACGCTTCTGAATGACCATTTGAAATATTTCATTCCATTTCCTAGCGCCGTGGATCTGCTCAGGGGCCAATTTGTCATAACAATGCCATGCATTACCGCTTTTTCCTTGAGCATTTCTGAGGGCCATATCAGCTTGCGCTAAAATATCTGTTTGCTCTAAATCTGGACTAAATACAGCAATCCCAACATGACCAACATCGGGTTGATCAGCAAATCCTTGCATCACAAAATCGTTAAATTTAGAGCAGATTTTTCCTGCAATTTCTTCGCCAATTTCTTTAGTTTTATTGGGTAAAATTGCTGAAAAACTCGCTCCGCCCATATGAGCAATAATGGCATTGTCATTCCCTTCTGTCGCGCTCAGCAAGACCTCGCCGGTTTTTTTCAATAATCTATCACCCGCTTCATATCCATGCTTATCGTTATAAACCTTAAAGGCTTTTAACTCGATTAGAATCAAAATACCACCAATTGGTTGTTCACTTTTTAATAGATACTGAAATTGACTATCAAAATATCGGCGATTCCCTAATCCCGTGACTGTGTCTTTAAAAGCCTGCTCTCTCAATGCCTCTGATGCTTTAGCTTGATCTTCGAAAATCTGTTGCAGTCGTCTCGACATGGTATTCATCGCGACCACAACTTTTCTCAAATCGATTGTCCACGGAAGAGGCTCTAGAATGGAAAATTGCTGATTACAAATTTGTATAGCTTGCAGCGTGATCGCACGAAGTGGCTTTAGAATAAAATAAAGTAAAGTCGTACCAAATAAAACAGCACCACCTGAAATCAATATTAACCAAATAAAAGATTGCTTAAAGGTTGTCCAAATTTGTTCGTATGCAAATCCTGGATTACTTTGTACGGTGATAGTCCCAAAACGCTGCCATTCATTCATGACATAGGCTTGCTCGGTTGGTGTCACCAGCGGTAACAATCCAATGAACCAGTTGGGCACGCCTTTGACCAATACTTTTTGTTCTTTAGAGATTAAAGCAATGCCATCTAAAGACTGCACCAAAATTTTTTCGTAATATCCTCTGTCGAATACAGCAGCGACTGCACGTTCCGCATTGACCATATCCTTTTGTTCAACATAATTTGTAATGGTTAAGCCCAATGCTGTCGCCGTATCTTGTGCATGCGAAGCAAGTTGCTGATTCAAAAATTCCTGTGTGTTTCTTAGCATAAATGACATCATGCCCATAAAAAGGCAAAATAGGACAATCAATCCTGACAGTATTAATTGCTTGGCAAGTGTCATTGATGGCTCCTTTACCTAAATTCCCCAATTTTATCTTCTTGCATGCGCTCTTCCATAGCAGACCACATTTTTAAATCACCCGCTTGGCCTAGTTTTTTCCCAAGCCCTTGCTGCTTAGCGCTCCAAAGCCCCATACCGTTAAAGCTGTAGATCGGTTTTAAATCTTTTCGCTGACTCGCTGGTAGGATTTCTGCTTCCAAATTATCAAGCACAAGCGGAACACTGGTTGGGGTTTCATAATAGGTCAGCACCATATGAGCCTGATTCCAAGTGAGCGCTTTAACATAGGTGATCATCAATTTTTCATCAGGCACCCCTAGCTTGACTAGGGTATAATATTTCGAAATCGAGTAATCTTCACAGTCTCCTTCACCAGAGACCAAAAATTCAATGGGCGTAGCCCAATAATCTTCCTGTCCCCAATGAGCGACATCAGACTTATAAGTAATGAGATTAAAATAATTGTTAACAATCTCTAATTTTTCTTTTTCAGACTTACTTTGGTTATCTGCAATTAATTTCTGCCAACCCACTAAGCGACGCTTAGCAAAATCACCATATTGGGCTGAAATTTTATCCAAGTATTCTTTTGAAAACTCCATTACCCATCCCAGTATTGGGAAGACCAAGATGAATAAAAGCACAGTAGTCTGTTTTTTCATGAATGCAAAATAGTTATTCCACATAAAAAAAAAGAGGGGCTAGGCCCCTCTTTTCACTATAGCATTCAAATTATACCCTTCACACCTGAATTTTCGGGGGTGTTGCCTTGCCGAAGCTCACAAGAGCGTAGGCAGGTACCGGAAAAATCAACTGTTGTGGGTATAGATCTTTAATCCTTCCACAAACTGTTACCACCATGCATCTGAGTTACTTTTGGCATTGCAACACCTAAGTAATCTATCAGCTGATTTGTAACATTTAGAATTCTAAAAGAACCTAAAAGCTCATCATATTTGGAATTGGTATAGTTCGTTCTAGCACTAAAGACTTCATTTTCAGAGTCCAAGAGATCTAACAACGTTCTTTGTCCAATATTAAACTGCTTATCATAAGCATCACGCGTACGTTCTGCTGCCAAAGAATGCTGAAGGTTGTTAGCTTTATTCGCTTTTGCGCCCGTATAGAAAGACCAGGCCAAACGAACAGCTTCTTCAGCTTCGCGGTGCGCACGATTTCTAACTTCTTGAGCTTCTTGGATTTCCCATGATGCTTCTTTAACACGTGCTAAATCTTGTCCGCCCGTGAATATATTCCAACGCGCTCTAACCATGGCAGCCATATCATTGTTGGCCCCATTAACACCATCTAGGTTTTGATTATTTGTTGCAGCAACTTCCAAATCTAACCTGGGATAAAATGCAGCTTCGCGACTCTTCTTCTTATGCTTCGAAACATCGACATCAGAGACGGCTGCTCTCAAGATAGGGTTATTGTTAATCGTAACCGCAATTGCAGAACGTAAGGTTTTGGGCAGTGCATCTGCTGGAACCATGGGATCCACCAAACCATGCGCCGGAATACCCGTCATTCGCTGAAAGTTCGATTGCGAGTCTTTAAAGTTCGCTTGCGCAGCGACAAGCTGTGAACGAGCAAATGCAACGCGGGCCTCAGCTTGATCTAAATCTGCTTTACGGCCAATCCCACCTTCAGAGCGCTTTTGAATTTGTCCAAAAATGCGAAGGTGCGCATCGAGATTTGCTTTTGCAAGCTCCATAATATGCTTATTGCGATTCGTATCCAGGAAGAAACTAATGACGTTCAATGCGATATCTTGGGCACCACCTTCCGTACGAAGGGCTTCGGCACGCACTCTAGACATATTCCCTTCAACATCACTTTTAACACCAAAACCATCAAATAGCATTTGTCTGGCGGTCACACCAAACTCACGACGATTCAATGTCTTTGAACCACCGTTGTTATTAACACCACGAGTGGTCGTATTATTGCTATCTTCACGACCATACCCTGCTGTCAGATCAACACTGGGAAGATATCCACCGTAGCTTTCTTTCAAATCTTGACGAGTCCGTTCAGCTCTATCCACTTGTCTCAACATATCTGGACCCGTTTCAATCGCTAATGCAACAGCTTCTTGAATCGTATGAGCGCCTGCGGGCGCGCAAAGACTCAAACCGATGCAAGGAAGAAGTACTTTTAGAAGTTTTTTGCCAGCCATAACTTTTTCCGTTTTCTTTGTTTCCCTAGATACCTTTTCGAACCAAGTTAGATAATATTCTCGGATCCAACTCGATCAACTGTCCTTTGGTATATTACGCTTTGTGATAAGAAGCGACAACCCGTGTGAGTAAAATTAATGTTTTTGTTTGTCAGGTGGCAAAGTAGAATTCGGAGGGTGACGCCAGATACCGGTTAACTGATGATGGCGATTGATATAGAGGGCCAATTGTAATCGATCAGAAATGCCAATCTTACGAAAAATCACACCTAAATGCGCTTTGACTGTTCGCTCAGAAATGGATAAACATTCAGCAATTCGTCGATTGCTTGCCCCTGTGGCAACCAACTCAGCAATTTCTCCTTCTCGGGGCGTCATTAATTCCATGCCTTTATCAAGTTGTTTCGCTTCCTTCTGTCTTGAATCGGTGATGTCTTGAATCTCATGCAAAAGTCGTGAAACAAACTTTCTATCTACCCAAACTTCATTCGAAAGGACGGTTTTAATCACCTTATGCAGAATATGAGGCGCGACATCGATGCTTAAATAAGCTTTAACCCCAAATAAGATTGCGGAAATTTCTTCTCGCTGATCAACGAATTCTGTTAGTAAAATTATCTTTGTGGTAGGTTGTATGGTAAGCACATCCGCTAAATCATGAACGCCCTCTGGCATCAGTATCGCCATATCGAGTAGTAATAACTCACAATGTGTTTTCTTTAAACAGATTTCCAAAGTCTTTCGATCCATCGCAATTCGCTCATATAACTCATACTCTGGCCCTAATGCAGTCTGCCAGGCTTCAGCTAATTCAAGATGTGTCGATGCGATCAGGAACATATGTTTAGGGTTCTCGCATTGCGTTTTGCTTTGCTTTTAATATCGGTTTCAACAAATAATCTAAAACCGTCTTTTGACCTGTCAAGATATCTACAGTAGCCCCCATCCCAGGAATAATAGGTAATTGTTCACCTTTTTTCATTAAAAAGCTATTTTCTTCTGTTCGAACTCGGATCTGATAGAAACTTTCGCCTTTTTCATTCGTAATGGTATCCGGACTAATATGCTCAACCACCGCTTTCAAACCACCATAAATTGAAAAATCATATGCCGTGATTTTAACGGTAGCCGGCAAGCCTGGGCGCAAAAAGCCAATATCAGACGGCCTGACATTCGCCTCAACCAAGAGCGTATCATCCAAAGGAACAATATCAATGAGTTCTGCACCCGGTTGAATAACCGCACCAATGGTACTCACCTTCACTTGATTCACTGTGCCTCGCACTGGAGATCGAACAACAGTTCGATTCACACGGTCTTTTGCAGCCTTGATCGTTTCAGTCATTTTAGAATATTCTGCTCGAGTGGCATTCAGATCTGACATGGCCTCTGTTTTGGAAGTAATGATCAGCTCTTCAATTTTCCGTTTAGCACCCCCTATTGCCGATTCTAATCGAGGAATCGCTAAAGTGGTTCCATTCAAATCACCGGTTAAATCATTAACTGTGCGTTCAAGGCGTAAGAGTTCCACTTCTGAGACAGCGCCATCTTTCACCAAAGGCCTTGTCAGAACTAACTCTTTTTTAACCAACTCTAAACTTTTCTCTATTTGATCTTTTTTTCCCTTAAGCTCAACGAGTTCTTGCTCTTTTTCTTCTTTTTGATCGTTCAGAATATTCAGTTTGACCTCAAGCCCCTTTTGTCTTGAAGTATATAGATCATATTCTTGTTTTACATACCCAGGATAAAGCTTTTCTAAGTCCTTAGACCAAGTTAGGTCACGACCTTCTGCCTCCGCTTCTAAACGTTCCATTTTAGCTTGGAGTGCATACAATTGAACTTCATTTTCCTTAAAAGAAGAGGAAAAACGCGTATCGTCAATCACCATCAAGACTTGATCACGCTCAACCACATCTCCTTCTTTAACACGAATATCTTTGATGATGCCGCCTTCTAAGTTTTGAACCACCTGCATATTGCTTGATGGGATCACTTTACCTTGACCAACAGTGACCACATCTAATACTGCAAAATCTGCCCAAACAATGGCAACCAGGATAAACAAAGCAGAAATCCATAAAATGCTGTGCAAAACAATCGGAGCACCCATCAACGTTGCACCACTAGCATCGGACATATATTGAACATCTACTTCTTCAATCTGCTTTTTTCTAAGGAACATATGCTTTACTAACTCCGAGCGTGTAGTTTACCTTCCGCAAGCGCTTTTAATACCAAATCACGAGGCCCATCGGCAATGATTTTTCCACCATCCATCAGTATTAATCTATCAACTAACGACAACAGTGAACCCTTATGTGTCACCAACACCAAAGTCTTATCTTTGGAAATGTCTTGTAAACTATTCTTGAACACTTCTTCGGTCCGATTATCCATCATATTCGTAGGCTCATCAAACACCAAAATTGGCGGGTCTAAAATTAATGCCCGCGCAACCGCAATCGCTTGTCTTTGACCACCAGAGAGCTTCTCACCACGCTCACCCACTGGCATATCAAAACCTTGGGGATGTCTAGCTACAAATTCCGTCACCCCGGCTGTTCGAGCTGCTTTCAATACCGCTCGGTCATCTACAAATGGCGCGCCATAGACAATGTTGTCTTTGACTGTGCCATAAAACAGGACTAAATCTTGGGGAACGTACCCGATGTTACGACGAAGTGCTGCGGGATCCAATTGACTGATTTCGGTACCATCTAATAGCACAGTACCTTCTTGCGCTTGATAAAGTCCTAGCATCAATTTTTCGATGGTTGTTTTACCAGAGCCAATACGACCAATGATGCCGACTTTTTCACCCGCACTCACTTTAAAAGACACAACATCTAAAGCGGGTACTGATTGTCTTGGATATTGAAATTTGACATTCTTAAATTCAATATCACCATTGAGCACCGGTCGATGCAGTGGCGTTTTACCACGCAACCTATCCGTTGGCATTTTCATCACATTATCTAATGATTGAAGTGCCGCCACGGATTGATGATAGCGGGTCAGCAAGCCTGCCACTTGAGATAAGGGGGCTAAAGCACGCCCAGTCAAGATGGTGCAAGCAATCAGAGCCCCCATGGTCATCTCACCTTCGCCAATGATATGTACACCCACAATCACGACGATAACGCCTGCTATTTGCTGAACAAAGGCACTAAAATTGATTGCTGCTAAAGAAAGTCCTCGGACTTTAGTCCCCAATTTCGCAGCCATGCCAACAACATGCTCCCATTTACGCTGCAAGGAACCTTCAGCCGAGAGACTCTTGATGGTCTCAACGCCGGCTAAAGACTCAATCAACATGGCATGCTTTTGACCTGAATATCGATACGACTCTTTAACAATTTGATTCAAGGGCTTTTGAATAATTAATCCTGCTAAAACGACAATGGGTACCGCTATGAGCGGTACAAATACCACGGGACCGCCGATTAAATACACGATAATCAACACAAAAAGGACAAAAGGCAAATCAATCAGCGCACTAATCGTGGTCGAGGTAAAAAAGTCTCTGAAAGCATCGAATTGCTGCATGTTGTTTGCAAAATTACCAACAGACTCAGGGCGAACTTCCATCTTAATCCCCATCATCTGCTCGAAAATCATCGAAGATAATAAAACATCAGATTTTTTACCTGCAATATCAATAAAGTAGCCTCGCAACATTTTTAGTGCAAAATCAAATAAAAAGACGACTAAAATCCCTATGGATAGCACGGTCAAAGTATCAAGTGCATTATTCGGAACCACCCTATCATACACATTCATGACGAATAATGACGAAGCAATCGTGAAAACGTTAATAAAGAATGAAGCAACTAATACTTCGGTATAAAGAGGCCAAGTCTTTTTAATGACACCCCAAAACCAAGATTTAGGTCTTTCCTTAAATCCTTCGTCAGTTCGTTTGTCAAATCGATAGGTAGGACGGGTATAAATCGAATGGCCAATGTATTGTCGTTCAAGTTCAGAAAGCAAAACAGTTGTCTCACCCTCTCCTGATTCAGGTTGGACAATTTTGGCGAATCCCTTCTTTTGATTAATATCGACTAAAACGCATGCCTGTTTGTTCTTCAATAGCAAAACTGCAGGCAATACGAGATGAGATATCTCAGAAAGTTTACGAGTGACGAGTTGGGCACTGAGGCCAGCCCGTTCTGCCGCACGTATAAATAGCTCTGGCGTCAATTTATTATCAACCAAGGGAAGACTGGCAATTAAGGTTTCAGGTGCAAAAGGGTTGTGCTCAATCCGGGTTAGGATCACTAAACAACCTAATAGCGGATCATGCGCAATTTGATGACCCGGAGGCAGTTCCCAGGGGTTTGGGTCTTTTTCAGATGATTTTTTTGAAGAGACGTCTTTTTTACGACTTTTATCATCTGCGACTTCCGTTTGAAAAGATCTCGCCTGCTCAACAATATTCCCCGTCACTTCAACAGGAGAGTCTTTAGGCTCGATATTCTGTTCTGTATTGTCTTTTGCGTCGGACATACTACTCTACTCTTGGTTAATGCCTTTTTAAGTGATCTAAGACAGGTTTAAAGGCTTTTGCATTCGCGGCATCTATTTGAGATAACCACTCATGTGAGGCTTGAACCCTTTTTTCTAGGGTCTTTTTGGGCTCTCGCACAGGCTTAAATTCGGTGAATTCAGTCTGAGCCTTTTCGCTGTAGCTCCTATTAAACACGATGATGAAAAAGCGGTCAAATCCAACTTGCTTTAAAGTCTGGTCAATATCGTCGCCTGCTATCACAATCTTTGCCCTGGTCTGCTGGTTGACCCCAAGCTGACCAATCATTCCGAGCATAGTGCTATCAATACTATCAACCTCTGTTAAATCAATGATGATTTCTTTAACCGTATGAGCTCGTCTCAACGCATTCAGTGCCTGCTCAAAAGCTGAACCTGCCGTAAACTGTAACATCCCACATAGCTTAAATAGATGGATCCCATCTTGATCTGAATAATACACATGCGTAGAGCTCATCAGTCAACCTCAGACGTTTCTTAGAATAAAAAAAGCAATATCATCGGGTAAAGACTCAAAACTATCAATCTCAAATTCTTCCGTTAAATCCTTCGGCCCCATTTTACCCTTCGACAACACGGTGAGCAATGCTGCTTCATTTTCCTTCAGATTATCTCCTTTCATAATTTCTAGGATCCCATCTGAAAATAAAGTTAACTGGTAACTTTCAGGTAGGGTCATATGAGATGCGCTAAAATTAGCCTTATCGAAAATCCCAACCGCAAAACCACTTCCCTCTAAAAATTTCGCTGATTCTCCATCGTATAATATGGGACTTGGGTAATGCCCACCAATACTATAGGCTATTTTATTTTCTGCCTTATCCAGCACAAAATAATCCATCGTCAAATATTTGCCCAACTTAATTGAAAAAAAGTAGTCACTTATCAACTTCAGCACTTTATCAGGGTGCAGTATAATATCACTTTTTTCGCTCTTATAATCTGCCAAAATCTTTTCAAAATAGCTCTTTAATAATACAGTGATAAAAGCGGAGGATGCGCCATGCCCTGATACATCTGCAATATAAAACCCAAGTTTATTTTCTGAAATTTGAAAGTAATCTACAAAGTCACCACTCAAATACAAACTGGGCATTATTTCATAGCTGATCTCAATATTTTTGATTGTGCTTTCTTTGGGTGGCAAGAGCTGGAGTTGCACGTTGCGACCTGCAATCTGATCTTCCTCTAGCACGGCTAAGCTTTCTTTTAATTTTTTGTTGATTTTCTCTAACTCTGAACGATACGATTCATTTTCTAGCTCAAGGCGATATTTTTCAAGCGCTCTACAAATCGCATGTTCTAAAATCGCTAGATTCGTCACTGGTTTTTGAAAGAAATTCCATGCGCCCAATCTCAAAGCATCAATAACATCACTAATTTGATCACTGCTTGAAACTACAATAACAGGAATTTCTTTGAATTCTTTGATGATGCTGGACAAAAGCTCATGTCCATCCGTTGTTTCAAACTTGATCTCCGACAATACCACATTCACTGCGTTTTCTCTCAAGTAATCTAGGGAATCCTCCGCGGTTGAGGTCACAACTTGAAAATCACTGTCTTCCAAATAGGCTTTTGCCGCCTCGGTAAATTCAGCGTCCTCATCAACAATCAGTATGTATCCGGCTGTGCTTTCCAACATAGGTTGTAGCTTCACGCGTCCTAGTCGATCGAACGTTTAAATGTAAATCGACTAATTCGGCAAAAGCTTAAGGGGGGGTGGCATCCAGTAATATTGGAGACTAATTTGGAGTGCAGGTAACTAGACAATGATTATTTCGAAAATCAATGGCTTTGAGATCCACCCTTCGTCCTCGATGACTGAAGGCGCTCTAATTTATCAAGTATACAATGGCGATATTTTTTGATTTCAGGATCTCTTTCCTCTAAAACAGCGTTTATATTCTCGACAAATTTGGCACGCTCAACAATTTCATTATCTTGGATTATATTCTGATCATTTAACCACTTAACAACTGAGTACCAACGCCACATGGGTGACTTTTCAGAAAGTTTCAAAACGGGTGGCGGAAATGCTAAGCCTTTCTGGCGTCTTTCGCCTTTAACCCAAAGAGATACAAGCTGCCTATCTTTATCAAGTCGCTTAGCAATATCAGAAATGCTAACCAAATCATCAGGGAGAATCCTAATCACTTTTGCACCCAGTCCACACCCTTCAACAGCTCGTATGGCAGATAATACCGCATTCTCCAAGGAATCTTGTTCACGTTCGAAATCAAGATATACTGTGCCATTACGGAAATTAATTAGCGCATCATCACATCCTGCTTCAAATAGCGTATCTTCTAAACCTTGTGTCGTTTCATCTACGCCATCCAATACTAGAGTAAATTCATGTATGTCTTTCATCGCTCACTCCTCATTATGAGGGCATTGTCTAACTTTTCTTCTAATCTGCTCAGCATGTCTTGACGGATCTCTTGGTGTAGACCATATAGACATTGAGCATCCCTCCCTGGCTTCAAACGGGCACAAAATCCTACCGCAAGCATGAGCAGAGCTACCTGTAGGTCTATCTCTCCACCCTATTGATTCAGCATATTTAATTGCTTCCTCAATATCCTTGCTTGGATGTCTATTTCTCTTCAGGTAGGGCATTTATGAATAACTTCATTAAGGGTAGCACAGATGTTGACATATGTCAACATCTGTATGTATGTTTATTAGGTAGCTTAATCCCAAGTATATCGAAGCTTCATATTAGCGGTATGGCCTCTGAACCCTGAACGGCCTTCAAAATCATAGCCCAGGACAAATTGCCAATTCTCTTGATTATAGGCTGTTAAATTAAAGCCTAAATTATAGCTGAAAGGTGCAGACTTAGCTGAATCGATCAAAAATGATTGAGTTGCCGTCCCTGCAAAGGCTGAATTCGTTTTGAGTCCTTCGTTTAAAAGATCATATTGGAATGAAATATACAATTCTGGCAGATACCGAGCATCATTCAAATGATTTTCCCACCAAATCTTAAGCCCCAATCCAGGCTCTAACACATTCGTTGATTGAGGTCTCACGACCATGGGTACGTAACCCGTTTCGGTATATTCATCGGGTGAAAAATGCGCATATTCTAATGATACGAAAGGTGTGAGCGTATAGCCCTTCCATGGATGATCGTAATTTATCCTCGTGTATAAATCGTAATACAAGGCCTCGAATTTACTGAGATTTTGACCCTGGGCATCATTTACAGCTATTTGACGTCTTGTTTTATAGTGATTCCAAGTAATAGACGCCATACCATCAACGTACATCGGTCTTCCAGTGATATCATGTTCGCCATAGAGCGAAATCATATAGCCTGATTGACGCTGTGTGTCTCCAAAACGATTATTAGATTCATAATCAGCCTGGCTATAACCAAATGACGCACCTAAAATCGTATCATTCCAAATACGACCATCCCAACCAATCCCAATGCCCGTATTATCTACATCATAACCAAAGTGCCTTCCATCGTTCTTTTCTTCGCCCATCGCATAAAATACATACCCCCAGAGGCCTTTTTCACCTTGCACCATATCACCACTATTGATACCGCCAATCGTCGGAATTTGTGGTGTCGTTGGCATGCGATTTGGCCTAGATAAATGATCTAAATGGCGCATCGTAAAGGCTTGATGGTGATCTAAAATATCCGCTAAACCTTCGTTGATTTCACCGCCAGTTGCCGGTAGTAAGGTTTGTAGCGCATCATCAATGGCTTGCTGCGAACCCAGTTGATCGAATTGTAAAAACAGATCTCTAAAGACGCCTTGTCCTGGGAACAATTGATCGAGCGCGCCTGCAACCGCTGCCGTATCACCTGAGCTGGATATTGAAGCGAGCGTTTTACGGGTTGCCGTCAAAATTAAATCATTACCTAAAATTGATGGGGTAAAGCTGACCGTTTGTGAATTGGGCTGGATAAAGGTAGCGCCGTTAACACCACCACCCGCAGCACTAGTAATAATCGTATAGACATCACCATTCGCGACTAATCCCGTACCCGATAATTGTGCAGCTAATTTAGAGCCCGTCAAATCAAATGCGCCCACGGTGGTTTGTAGCTTGCCGTAATTTGCTGCGTCGCTAATTTGAAAGCCTAAGGTATTATTCCCTACATTTTGAGTATAGGTATGGACTTTCAGCAAAGCACCAGGCTCAATCCCAACAATCCCGCCACCCGCTACAGCGGTGTTCGTGAAGCCACCACCGCCAGTCATTTGAAGGGTTTTACCCGCGCTGACAAAGAAAGTACCTTCGTTAGTGACCGCACCTGCTCCCGTGACATTGGCATTCGCATCGAATAAGGTGCCTGCATTAACAGTTAATTGTGTGTCTAAACCTGTAATCGCACCACCCACCTCAAAGGATGTTCCCGCATTTTGAACGGTGATAGTTTTCACATTAGCAATGGTTCCAGATGAGGTAAAATCATCTAACACATTTAACGTCTGAGCAGCACCCACATCACCAACGATATTGCCTGTGATCGTGGCTGTTTTAAGATTGATGATATCTGCTTGATTGCTTAAAGTAAGATTACCTGCCAGCGTACCGCCATTCAGCGCAAGGGTGCTTGCATTTGTCCCACCAACCGTCACATTGCCGGTAATCGTACCGCCGGTCATGGTGAACGTGGTGTCGTTGGGATTTAATGCTTGAGACAACTTCACATTGCCCGTTACCGTGCCGGAGTTGGTGAAGGCGAGCGATTTTGTGGAGGCGCTTAAATCCACTGCATCAGCACTTTTAGTACTCAAGGTACCTGTATTCGTAATCCCTTTGGTGACAGCAGAGTCCCCTGATTTAATAGCAGCGCCACCAGTGGCATCGGTCACGTTAATGGTACCTGCGTTGTTGATTGCGCCTGTTAGTGTAAAGGCATCCAAGCGAATGGCCGATTCGCCAGGCCCATTCGTACCCTTTGTTGTGATAGTCCCAGTTGCTGTATTGGTAATATCGCCTGTAAAATCTGCTGATAATTTAATAGCTTCTTTGTTAATACCATCAATCAAGCCGCTATTGGTGATATTCCCTGCACCTGCTTGAATATCAATGGTATTTTGAGTAATAGTGCCCGCATTGTTGATAGAACCGGTATTGTCAATCAAGCCTGCACCGGTCATCGTCATGGTTTTGCCAGCGTTCACTGTCAACGTGCCTGCGTTCATCACATCGCCTGCACCAGAGAGATTGGCGTTGAGGGTTGTCGTGGTATTAGCCGCCGTTGAAAAAGTGGTGTTGACACCCGTGATATCTCCACCCACAACAAAATCTGTTCCCGCATTTTTGACTTGAATGGTTTTGATATTTTGAATAGCAGCAGAAGAATTGAAATCACCGGTAACATTTAGGGTTTGTATTTTTGCAATATCGCCCACTAATGCACTTTGAAGCGTTGCATTCTGTATATTGATCACTTCGCCATCATTGGGGCTAAGCGTTACAATTCCTGTAATCGTGCCGCCAGTGATTGTAAACGTATTCGCCGCAACACCAGCAGCAGAGGAAGTCAAAGCGCCCGTTAAAGTGCCAGCTGTCATATTGAAGGTGTTCGCACCTTGTGAAAGCAGCACATTCCCTGTAATAGTGCCTGAGTTCGTGAGCTTGAAGGCCTCTGTAGAATCGCTAAAATCAATGGCATTGCCATTTACTTTGGCAACTTTAATAATACCACCCGCGTTATTGAGCGTTCCGGTAATTTTGTTGGCAGCATCGTCAACACCGATAGCCTCATGAGGACTAGCTGCATCGGTGACACTAATGGTGCCCGTATTTGTGAAATTACCGGTCAAAATACCTTTACTAGCTAAAGTGGCGGCAAAACCGACTGCCGTATTGAAATCGGTCGTAATCAAGCCATTGTTGATGATATTCGCTTTTAAATTATCAATAATCCCAATAGCATAAGCGCCGTCATCAGCTGCAAGATTCCCTTTGATACCTTGAATCGTACCGCCTGCATTATTGGTGATATTGCCAGCCATTGTAACCGCTGCGTCAACACCAATGGCAACAGCAAGACTCCCAGTTCCATTTGAGGTTGCTCTGATCGTTCCAGTGTTGGTAATCGCATTTAAATTTGTACTGAGCCGTATCGCGCCATCCGGTGTGAAATTGTTAATAGTGCCTAATGTTTCAATCACACCACCGGCATTATTGACAATAGAACCGGTAGCATTCGCTACATTCACTGCTATCGCATCTTCACTACTGGTAATCGTCCCGGTATTTGTTAATGTACCTGTCATGCCTTGAATATTAATGGCGTCATTTTCATTACCAGAAATCGTGCCTGTATTATTGATATTCCCTGCTACAGGACCCCAAAAGATAGCTGATCCCACGCCACCGGTACCCACACTTGTTATTTTACCGGCGTTATCAAAGGTTACAAAGTTTGATAAAAAATTTACGACATTCGCTGCTGGAAGCGCTGCTGTTAACTCACCTGTTGCCGTATTGGTGATATTTGCGTTTGCGCCAGCCACCTTAATGGCTGAAGTGTTATTTGTCGTCATCTTGCCAGAGTTATTGATCGTCGTATTGGTCCCACCGACTAAGATATTAATGTTGCTCGCACCACCACCCGTGACGGTCATACCAGAGCCCGCGCCAATCGTAATCGGCACAGCATTGGCTGTCACTTCAATACCATGTCCTGTATTGGTTTGTATCGCGTTATCACCAAAAATATTATTCGCATCTATGCTAATACTTTTGCCTGCGGTATTCGCATTCACACCGTTATTAGCCCCTGCATCTTGTAGGTTACCCGTAGTGGCTATCTTCAAGTTATCAGGCACGCCTGGACCCCCTAGATTCGCCATATCCACTGGCGGAGCTACCGGTGCATTGGGTAGATTTACTGTGACATCAGCCCACACCCCACTACTCGCTATGATCAAAGTAGAAGCCAGCGCGGCTTGAGTTAGAATTCTAGAATTTTTGTTAGGAATGGGGGCCATCGATGTTCTCCGTAACATATATTGGAGGCTGATAATATTCCCTTGATAATATCAAAACCCATATAGTGGGTATACTGCTATGAATTTCCCTCTCCCAATTGTGGGAGAGGGTGCCCGCAGGGCGGGTGAGGGTTAGTCAGATGCTCATAAATAGCTCGCAACACTACATTTAAATCTTTTGTCACTTCGCTGTTCCAAAATCGAACGACTTTAAATCCAAGTGACTCAAGATAGTCTGTTCTATTTAAGTCATACTCCTTTGCATCTTGATGTTGAGAGCCATCGAGTTCTATGATGAGCTTTGACTTTAAGCAAACGAAATCAACAATATAGGGCTTGAATTGAACCTGCCTCTTAAATCTATAACCACCTAATCTTCTGTTTCGAATGCGTGCCCATAATAGCCTTTCAGCTTCTGTTCCGCTTTTCCTTAGCTCTCTTGAAAACGCTAACATCTAACTAACCCTCACCCGCCCTACGGGCACCCTCTCCCACAATTGGGAGAGGGAAATTCAGAGTACTATTATAGCTACTTAACTCTTCATGAGTCGACTCTGGTATACAGGTTACTTGCCTTGAACCCTCATAGCAATCAAACTAAAATCTAAGATTCAAAGCGCAACCAACAAGGATGTTCAAGATGCTCAATCTTTCATTACCGACAAAGATCGGCGATATTGCGCCGATACTCAATACGATAGCGACCTCAAATTGCCGTGGACTCAGTACAGCAGCAAACTATCTTCTTAAAAACCTATCCGATAAAACTTCAAGAGAGTTTTTCACTGAGCACTATAACGAAGTAGCGCATATGCTAATCAGCTTATACAACCATCATGATCCCAATACGTTATGGTTTATCGAAGAATGCCTCCCGGCTATTCAAGCCATATTACCCACGCAATACCCCAATCAAACGCTCAAGCGAGGAGAAAAATTGATGTTTGAATTACCGCATCAACCAAAACCGCCTTTGACGGTACTGTATTCGATGCAAGAGATTCAATTCGAGCCAACGGCCTCTGAAAACGATTCAACTGAAAGTCTTAAAAAAGATAAACACTGTTGTCATCTCTTGTAATTTCCGAGGGTGACGGCCAGTCATCCTCTTTTCTCTACACTTTGTCTGAATGAGGCTAATCAGCTTATTGCATTGCAATGATTTTGT
Organism: Gammaproteobacteria bacterium; assembly: GCA_046348545.1. Taxonomy (GTDB): domain Bacteria; phylum Pseudomonadota; class Gammaproteobacteria; order Berkiellales; family Berkiellaceae; genus JAXMEB01. The sequence continues at coordinate 304,162 of JAXMEB010000002.1, read as the reverse complement.
GATATTTTTAGGTTAGTTTAATAGATATTTTGTGGAAGAACCCATGGCATTAGGCAATAACGGCTGGAACAATTTAAATACGATTCGAACTATCAATGAGAACCTGCAAGGTGTTTTCGCTTTAAATGCGAATATTCATACGTATTCACGTCAAATTGGCACCCAGTGTCGTCAGGTGCTTCAATTAGATCAACAACATCAACTCTCAAGCAACACAGGTGATTTTGAAGCGGTTACGAGAGAAATTTTAAATCATTCTGGCAACAATCCGCGCGTGATCACGGTGCTCAACAGCATTCGCGCTAACCGAGCGGCGACTGAACCTGAAACAGGCCTCAATATTGCAGACTTACTGATCCGCACATGGGATTTGACCAGGAAAGCTGGATACCACAATGCACGAGATGTGGTGATTGATAACCTCAATCACAATATCGTCGCTGGTGGTGGATGCTTAGCGGGTATTGCCGCTCGATTGGCGCAACCTTACTTAGCACTGGCTGCCAATACCCTAGAACAAAGACTCTTACAACCACAGCAACCTCTCTACACCCCGCAATATCAAGATCATTTCGACTTCAACGAAGAAGAACAAATTGCGCTAGCGATGCAATTAAGTCAACAATCCAGTCATGCTGACTTCGATGATGATGCGGAATTAGCTGAAGTGCTTAAGATGAGCAAATATTGGTATTAACTAACGCTCTAAAAATGACAGCGCATTTTCTTTTGTAACCCCAGTTCGGGGTTTTTTGGGATATACCCTTCACAGCTGAATTTTCGGGGTTTGCTTGTCCGTCCGTAGCTCGTAAGAGCGTAGGCGGGTGAGGTGGGTGTCCAAATGTCAACAGACCCTAGACAATATAAATCTTGTCAAATTAAGTCGACAGGACCCAAGATAGGGAAGAACTACATAAACAATCAATGCCGGTGCGAAGTTTTCTGATATGCGTCATTTTTATCTCGCTTACCCACCGCCAAGACCAAAATGACAATTTTATCTTTCAAAACTTGATAAACAAGCCGGTAGCCCTTAGCGCGTAGCTTAATCTTATAAAGATCTTTATACCCACTTAGTTTCTGCTTAGGGATACAAGGGTTATTTATCCTACTTTCAAGAATATTTTTAAATTCTTGTTGAATCGTGCTACCTAATTTTTCCCATTCTTTTAAAGCGCTTGGAACAAAATGGATGCTATATGTCATCTAAATTTACAGGGATAGCCTTATCCTGTTCCTTAAGGCGCTCGTTTATCAGATCTCTTAATTCAAGATCTTCAATCAAATCTAACATTTTCTCATAAACATCTGCCGGAACAAGATAAGCAGCCGGCTTATTGTGATTTAGGATAGCTACAGGCTCCCCATCGGCAGCATTCAATAAAGCCGTCGGATTTTTCTTAAGTTCTGTGATGCTAACTGATAAATTTGCTAATATGTTTTCCATACATTAAACTCAAATAAAGGGCCATATATAGGTCTAAATATAGCTCACTATAAGGCTCTTTTCAATACCCTCTGAAAATAAGCGGCTGGATTCTCAAAAGTGTAATTTCACATTTTTCAGAGAAAAAACCCAAGGTGGGGATGAGGCACCTTGGGTTCTTTGCCGAGACACGAGAACCTCAGCAGCTGATAGGCTCAACTGCTGAGTTAAAACTTCACTACCATTGGTAACGGAGTTTGACGAATCCATTATGAGAATGGAAATCGCTCTTGAAGCGGTAGTCATAATTGATACTGAAGATAGAGTTTCTTTCAGTATAAATATTAAGACCAACACCCACTTCATAACTATCATGCGCTGGATCAAAGCCTTTAGAATTGAAGGCTGTGCCCGTACCAAAGATATTACTGCTGGTTTCTTGGCGATCAGCGATGAAGTCGTAGAAGGCGCCAACATGCGCTTCTGGCACAATGCGGCTACCGCCATACACATTGTTGTACTGGACTTTCAATCCCAGACCTGCCACAAAAGCGTTAACGTCTTCGTTACGAACCTTGAGATTGAAACCGCCGGCACCTGTTTCAGTGTAATCATCAATGCTGAGATGGCTATAGCGCAATGACGCGGATGGAATCACATTCCAAGCACCATCTGTCCAGATGTAGCCCGCTTCAGCATTGGCTAACCATTCCCAAGCCTTGTAATCGCCCAGGGCTCTGCCGCTCGTGATGTCGCGAACGATAATGTTACGGGTCTGATCATAATCATGATGCGCAACGCCTAACATCCCTTGGACATACCATGGATTGCAGGTAAAGCTACCGTAGAGTGAGCCTTGGAAGGAATCAATATCTAGCGTGTTGTTCGCTAAATCATGATCAACATCCGTGGTGCTATACGTTGCGGCCAAGCCTAAGAGCGTTGCATTATCGACCATCCAATCGACACCCAGTGTCACACCCCAAAGATTACCGTCATACCCTTCGATATTGTTACGTTTGTCTTGTGTGAAATCACTTCCGAAGAGTTCACCCCAAACACCCCAACCTTCGGTGGTATCCCCAGCACTCATACCCGTGTTGTAGCTACGTTCACCACTTCGAACGAGCGTAATTCGGTTATCAATGTTCGTGAGGACTCTTTCGCCAATTTCATGAGCTGTACTGACAATAGCAGAGTTGACTGTTGGTGCGGCCGTGCTCAAAGCTGTCGCAACTTCAGCAGACGTGGCTAATCTATCAACATTACCCACAAAAGCTTCAAAATCAGCGTTCCCTGCCGCCAAACGTCCCGCTGCACCGTCTGCTTCCAGCGCTGCACCAAGACCGGCTGCTTGGCCGTTAAGATTGTGAACGCCAGAGTCGTAGGCGCGGCGGGTGACGTCTAGTACAAGATCATCGGCAGCACCTGCTGCATTTGCAGTAAAGCTCAGTACTGCTGATTGTCCTGTGATTTGAGCCGCGGGAATAGCAGCAACACCACCACCACCCGGACTAGATATGATTTTAATTGGATTCGCGTTCGTAATATAACCAACCGGTGTCACGGTGATTAAAGCGCCAATATCAAATATAGCGTTACCGCCAGAAGCAACTAAGCCATCCCCAGCTGCAAATACTGCATCTGAAGTCTGAACAGAGATTCTATCATTAGCACCGAATATCGTAGTACCTGTGACAGTAAGTAAATTGCTGTTAATGTTGAGTGTGCCACCCCCACCAACAACTTCAAAATCACCATCAAAGGTTTTACCTGTATCGTTAACATTTAAAGCACTTTTATTTTTAACTTGGATATCTGTAGCCCTAATATCATTACTAACATTTACCACAGTATTATCGCCTGTAACATTGACTTCTAAAAAGCCATTTACAGGCCCTATCACCCCATTTGCTGTAATAGTTTTACCACCTAGAAAATTAATGATACTTCTATTTGCCACAGTACTTTCAAAATTGGGAGAAGTTACAGTTAAACTAGTATTGGTGGAATCAACATTTAAGATATGATCTACTGCACCGGTAAAAACAACATCATTTACTCCAACAATCGTATTATTCTTTACAGTTAAGGTTCCTACATTACCTGCATTATTAAATAAAATTCCTTTAGCAAATATTTGCCCACTTGTTGTTGCCCCAATAACAGCACCTGCAGTATTTAAGGTGACGCTTTCCAAGTTAGCTTTTGATTCACCCAAATCACTTGGAACAGTAATACCAGCACCATCAAACCGGAGTACACCCTGATTATCAACCGTCGTATACGCACTTACCCCAGCAACCGTTGCTAGTGGCACGGTTGATGTTCCCAATGCAACACCTGCTGCGACTGTACCTGGACCTGCAGCAGTAAACTTCGCCCAATCCCCAGCTCCAACCGGCGCGGCGACACCAGCGACTATTTGTTCAGCCGCTCCAACGCTTGTTGACATCAAGCACACAGTCGAAGCCAGCACGGCTTGTGAGAGTAGGCCGAGTTTTTTGATTTTGGATTTCACTTCCATCATTATTCCTTAAACATGTCTATTTGGTTAATTTACGGACTTTGGGTTTAATCTGTAGGGCCGGCACGGGGACCGGCCCCTACCTATCACGCTAACAAACATGACAAGTTATCTAATCCATTAAATGCTCATACAGTAGCAGAGAATATCGTAGTAAGGGGAATCACAAAGAACGATTTTTTGAAGAATTTAAAACGGCTTGTAGCAAAGTTTTATTTTCGTTGACTAAAAAATCCAAAAACTTGTCTTTTTTGAGCGTTCGCTCTTGAACATTCGTAGGAATGAAACGTGACATCTCATCCATGAAGGGCTTGCTGTGAATGATGTCACCTAAGCGATTGATCATATCTTCGAGTTTCTCTTGATAGAACTCAATTCTATAATCTTGAACTTTTGAAAAAACATAATCTATGTTTAGATTCGCCCCTTGCTGTTTTAACCAGCGCAAGTCCCAAATATCACGGTGCCTAACATATCGTTGACAGGCGACCAAAGAGACGATTTTATCGGCCATCACCTCATCAAGGGTTTCAACCATCACCAGCGTATCTTCATAGCCATCGGGTAAGAAATCATAATTCTGCCTGATCGCCTGTGGCACACGTGAATAAGCAGGCACGTTAACAACTTCAATTTTAATTTTTTGTTTGGGCAAATCTTTTCTTTCTGGTGACGTGGTAATCCTCACCTGCCACTTGTTAACTATAATATCAGCACTTTCAGGTAACATCACTGTTTCGCTCGGCTCTTTAACGTCAATTTCAAGGCCATATCTATTGCCAATATATTTTTCAATACACTCTTTGATACCATATATTTTAGATGAGGAGAAATCTTTACCACCCACAAAATCTAGATCTTCGCTAAATCTAGGCGATCCATAACATAAGCGCAGACTGGTTCCACCTTGAAAAATCAGTGTATCCAATAATTTATCTTTATCCAAAGAAAATAAAATATCATAGTGTAATAGCTCTTTTGCAACAACTGGACGCATATGCCGCAAATCTTTGTCTGCCATAGCCCGTTCAACCAGTTGATTGAAATTCTCAATATCAGTCATCATTATCATTTTCCAACTGCATTAAATCAAGATTTCGTCCCACGCGCTTCAAATCACGGATTGCAGCTTGTTTTGTAGCGACCCTTAAAGGCCTATCTTTTATTTTCTGTACAGAACTTAGTATATCATCAGGTGATCGTTTGGTATGAGTAAACTCAATAATACCATAAGGCGTCTTGTAAATACCGCTTCTGCCAGTTGTCATCACCGTTAAACGATCGATCGGAATTTGCGAAATAATGCCATATTCAGATAGCATCGATTCTAAACTCACATAATTATATTCTCCGCGACGCAATGCTTTTGCGATGTGTTCAATGATGTAACTGTCCTTGCTTCGAGCATATTCATTGACATAAATCCCTCGGCAAGCTCGAATTAATATACGGTCTTTAACTAACCGATTAAGTCCTTCATCCAGTGTTCTAGGGTTGTCTTCTGGGAATAGCTTATTGAAATCATGTTTGGTAAATACAAATTTACCTTTTTGATCAAAATCCCTAACTATCTGAATTGCCTGAATTTTTTTCATAAGCTGACTTTAAGTATACAGTTGTACCATATAAATATAGTATAATTGTATACTTAAATAAAGCTCTCTCTCTCTCTCGCACCTTTTTCTTCGCACAGATAACTTTTTGCCTTAACGAGGCGTATTGCAAGTTATCTAACAAATTAAATGGTCTGATAATAGCGGACATTATCGTAGTAAGGGGAATCACAAAGAACGATTTTTTTTGTAAGTATTTTCAGGGTAGCAGAGCGACGCCGCAGGCATTAGATGAGCCACTTATAGCAATTCTATAGGTGGCTCATCTGAACCGTTGAAATTTATAGGTTGGCCACTTATATACCCTTCACAGCTGAATTTTCGGGGTTGTTGCCATCGCCCATTTCGCAATCCTCATGTACTTTGTGTACACTCCGGTTGCTCAAGGGCTCGGCGCCTACCCGAAAAATCATCTGTTGTGGGTATACCATATATTTTAGATGAGGAGAAATCTTTATCGCCCACAAAATCTAGATCTTCGCTAAATCTAGGCGCTCCGTAACATAAGCGCAGACTGGTTCCACCTTGAAAAGTCAGCGTATCCAATAGTTTATCTTTATCCAAAGAAAATAAAATATCATAGTGTAATAGTTCTTTTGCAACGACGGGACGCATATGCCGCAGATCTTTGTTAGCCATAGCCCGTTCAACTAGTTGATTGAAATTCTCAATATCCGTGATCATTCTCATTTTCCAATTGCATTAAGTCTAGATTTCGCCCCACACGCTTCAAATCACGGATTGCAGCTTCTTTCGTAGCAATTCTTAAGGGTCTATCTTTTATCTTCTGTACAGAATTTAATATATCTTCAGGCGATCGCTTGGTATGAGTAAACTCAATAATACCATAAGGCGTCTTGTAAATGCCTCTTCTGCCCGTTGTCATCACGATTGAACGATCGATCGGAATTTGCGAAATAATACCATATTCAGATAGCATCGATTCCAAACTGACATAATTATACTCTCCGCGACGTAATGTTTTTGCAATATGTTGAATGATGTAACTATCCTTACCTTGAGCATATTCATTCACGTAAATCCCTCGACAAGCTCGAATTAATATACGGTCCTTAACTAACCGATTAAGCCCTTCATCCAGTGCTTTAGGGAATCACAATCGGAGCATGTGCTGGCTCTGGGCCAATTAACCGTAAATGGGAACTCAATTTAGATTGCACTTTTCACTGAAATTGGTTGACTTTAAATCCATTTTCAATGAAAATTGTGTTTTAAAGGGGGTTGAGGCAAAATGCGGTATATACATCGAAATACTGCACAGGGCGTCGTGGAAGCGCTAGAGCGCGGACGAAATATCTTGTTACTGGGCCCACGACAAACTGGTAAAACTACATTGGTTCGCGCCTTAACGCATCATCGTTATTTAAACTTAATGAATCCTGAAGATAGATTAAGATATGAATCGAATCCCCTAGGCATTATTTCTGAGACCAAAGCATTAAATAAACAGCTCGGTATAAAGCCTATTGTCATCGTTGACGAAATTCAAAAGCTGCCTCAAATAACAGATTCTATTCAAATTTTAATCGATGAAAACATTGGGCAATTTATATTAACTGGCTCTTCAGCGAGAAAGATTAAAAATCTTTTGCCGGGCCGAGTATTACGATTTCAATTAGATCCCCTTTCCTTTACTGAAATCCAATCTGAACAAATGGATCTAACAGATTTACTCATCTATGGCGCATTACCTGCTATCAGAACAATGGACGATCTTGGCTTTAGAGAACAAGAACTTGAATCTTATGTCACATTGTATTTGAAAGAAGAGGTAAGAAAAGAAGCATTGGTCCGAAATTTAGGCTCTTTCTCGAATTTTTTAAGACTTGCATCGATTGAATCTGGCAATATCATTAATCTTCGAAGCATTGCCAATGAAATTGGCGTTTCGCATACTACGATTTCTGAATATTACCGAATTCTCGAAGACTGCATGCTGGCTGAAAAGATCCAGCCATTAACACACACAGTTTCCCGAAAAAGACTCACTAAAGCACCAAAATATTTAATCTTTGACCTAGGCGTTCGAAGAGTCGCGGCAAAAGAATCCTCGAAACCAAATTTAAAACAGATGGGTTATTTATTTGAGCAATTGATTGGCTTAGAGCTTCTTAAAATAATCAGAAGTATGAACAGCAAAGCCACGTTGCTGTTTTGGCGAGATCATGCCGGCCCTGAAATTGATTATGTTTTAAGGTATGAGAATGCTTATGTTCCAATAGAAGTCAAATGGACATCTAATCCAAGTCAGAAAGATATACGGCATCTTAAGATATTTTTGGAACAATACCCAGAGGCTAAACAAGGATATTTGATATGCCAAACACCCTATACCATGGCGCTAAGTGAAAATATCGTGGCTATCTCTTGGAAAGACATCCAAAGTATTTTTACAGAAGATGCTGCCTTTTGAACGCTTGGCGCCATGCCTGCTGAAGCTCGTAGAGCGTAGGTAGGTGCCGCAAAAATCATCTGTTGTGGGTATAATTGCAAATTCACAAATAGAAACACTCTACCAAACAATATCTAAGCTGGGAAAATCAGAAAGGAACCCCAGTTCGGGGTTTTTTGGGAACTATCGTCATCCCACACAGCGGTCATCACACGCTGCGCACTTCGTGCGCTTATCGCTGTGCGGAATGACGTCATTACAAAGCAACCCTGCCTTCAAAAACTCCGAACTGAGGTTATATAAAAAAACCCCTCCGAGGAGGGGTTCATTTGACAGGCTAGTCTAGTTAAAGACGACTACCATTCATAACGGATTTGGAAGAGTCCGGTATGAGAATGGAAATCGCTCTTGAAGCTATAGTCATAGTGTAAGTTAAGCTGAAGCTTATCCATCGCGTAGACATTTAAGCCTGCACCCACTTCATAGCTATCATGCGGTGGCTTGACACCATTGGTCGCAAATCCAACCGTTGACCCTAAGAAGAGGTTATTCGTTTCTTGGCTATTGGCATTAAAATCATAGTACGCACTTGCATGTGCTTCTGGTGCAAACATGCCAGCACGGTACTCAGCCTTCACGCCCAAGCCTGCCACCAAGGAGTCGACGCTCTTATTCGATACGCGAAGATTTGCAGCACCCGCATTGGTTTCGTTGTAATCATCAATCGAGAGATTAGAGTACTTTAACGAAACGGCTGGTGTAATATGCCAATCACCTTCTTGATGCTCATATCCGGCTCTCACTTTAGCGTTCCACTGCCAGCCATTGTAATTAGCCAGAGCAACTCTCAGTGAAGGCGGCAGAATGATATTACGACGTTGATCGTAACTATGATGAGAAACGCCAATCATACCATCTGCAAACCAGGGCTCTTTAAACTGCCAACTACCGTAAACAGACGCTTGCCAGGTATCAATATTGAGGGTACTCGCCGCTAAATCGTAATCAATATCGGTGGTCCCATAACCTGCTGCTACCCCAAACAATAATTCATCGGTCAGCTTCCAGTCTGCACCAAACATCACACCGAGGTTATTACCGTCATAACCAGCGACACCACCGCGTAGGTCTTGAGTAAAATCACTGCCAACCACTTGTGCCCATAAACCCATGCCGTTATCAAACACGTCACCGGCGCTCATGCCGCGATGGTATGAACCCACATCACTACGTGCGAGCTGCATCCGTTCACCAATGGCTGTAGCACCCAATTCAACACCTTGTTGGCTACCCGCCACTGCGGCACCACTGACGTTTGGCGCCAGAGTTTGTAATGCAGTCGTCACCTTTGCGGTAGAAGGAAGATTTTGCAAATCGCTCATTAAATCTTGTAAACCCTGAGTTAAATTAGTATTCGCACCCGCTGTTTCCAGAGCGGTCGCAACGCCAGTGCCTTGTGGGCCTGGGTTAAAGGCCGCATTGTCCAGGCCCGTACGGGTGATGACCAGGTCAAGATTGTTACCATTCACTACGGTCTTGCCAGATAATATGGCTGAGGTACCTGCCTGAACCGGCATCACCGCCACACCACCAGCAGTGGTGGTAATCACGGTATAAGTGCCCCCATTAATATAACCTGTATTCGTCCCGCCAGTGGTATCCAGCGCTAATGTGCTCGTTGGATCAATAGCAGCAACAGCACCTGTGATTGCTAACTTGCCATTACCCGCATCCGTGATCGCAATCTGAAGCCTATCGTTAGCGCCGAATGTGACAGCGCCGTTGACATCCAGTTCATTTGTCCCCAAACTTAAAGTACTTCCTCCACCGGCTGCTGTTACATTACCCTTGAAAGTGTGATTACCTGTGACCTGTAAAGTGCTTGTGCCATTGATATTGATATCAGTTGCATAAATATCTGCATCAATATTTGCGGTCGCTGTACCAACTGTGTTGACAGCTTTTAAGTGATCAACTCTTCTACCAATATTGCCATCAGTAACGCCAGTGTTAACGCCATTAAAAGTCAGAGTGCCCGTACCACCCCCTGCAGTAATCACATTACCGTGAATAACGCTATTTGCATTCAAGGTCATGGTGAAATCGTCCAAAAATATAGTATTATCTGCCCAGATATTACCCGTGATTTCGAAATCTCTGGCACCAGCACCTGCAATCAGCACCTGTTCAAACTTACTTCCATCTTGACCGACATCACCTGTCATCTTGGCAGTATCATGAAAATCAACTATATTTTTGCCCGGAGTGAACGTACCGATGTTTCCAAATACTTGATTCCCCGGCGCTGAAAATTTAACCGTGCTATTGTTCTTCCCATCACCCCTGACCTCAAGTAGTGTAGCATTCACATTGCCGCCAGTGAAGTTCACTACCTTAGCACCCCCAGCTGCTGCATTGCTGTGAACAGAGATATAATCGAGAGGATAAGTTCCACCCACATCACCACCAGCTGAAGTACCATTTTCCGAGAAACTAAGGTAGCCTACGCCAGGAGCTGAACCATCAATTTTACCCGTAATGGTTGTTGCACCCCCCATTTGCATGAAAGTGAACGGCGCTATCTTTATGTTGACTGCAGAGACATCGCCCGCAAAGTCAGCAGTCTTGGGTGTTGCTACATCTATACCACCAGTAACGTCGACTAAACTCAAAGAAGCTCCAGCACCAACGTTGTTAGCGACAAGAGAATTCCCCTCGAATAACAACGTCCCCTTATCAACAGCTCCGCCATTGATGGGTCCAGTGACATCAACAGCGTCTGCAACTTTTAAAATAGCATCTTCAAATATTTTAATTTGCCCTGCAGATAAATTAACAGCACCCTTCACATAAGCCGTTACAGCGGCTGCACCAGTCCCTACATTGAATAATGTTGGTTTATTAACAGCGTCACCAATCTTTCCTTCAAAATTAACTTGAGTGCCTGGAACCGCATCATCGACAGTAATAGTCCCGTTATCACCGCCGGTACTCATGATATCTGCGGCTGAAATGATTAAGGGTGTGCCAGCCAATTGTGGGGAGAGTTTGAGGGTAGCGGCTAAACCGTTAAAGTCGATGTTGTTTGCAAAATATGCATTTTTCTTTAATTCTGTCGTACTTACAGCAGCGAAATATAATTTATTTAATGCATTATTTGCACCAGCCTCACCGAGTCCACCAGCTGGTGCAAAACCTGCGGCATCATTAACCTTAATGATGCCGTGATTGGCAGTACCATCAGTTGCCGCACTTAGCCCAAGGGTTATTGCGACTGGAGTCACTCCATCACTAGCTGCAAGCACATTATTCGCTCCTGCAGCTGTTGTTAATTCTACATCCGCAATAAATTGAACCCAATCAGTTGGATCCGGAGCGGCACCACCTGCACCTATTGTTGTACCCACTCCAACAGCAACACCTGCAGCCATTACGCTAAAAGAAGGTGCTAAGCATGCAATTACAGAAGAAGCGAGTACGGCTTGGGTCAAAAGTCCGATTTTTTTAGATTTCAATTTCATAGTCCATCACTCATGTTTAAGGTTGAAGTATTTCGTAAGTAAAAATTCTAACAAACTAAATATACCCTTCACAGCTGAATTTTCGGGGTTGTTGCCTTCGCGATTCTCACCGCAGTCATGTACTTTGTGTACACTCCTGCGACTCGAACGCTCGGCGCCTACCCGAAAAATCATCTGTTGTGGGTATAATTGCAAATTCACAAATAGAAACACTCTACCAAACAATATCTAAGCTGGGAAAATCAGAAAGGAACCCCAGTTCGGGGTTTTTTGGGAACTATCGTCATCCCACACAGCGGTCATCACACGCTGCGCACTTCGTGCGCTTATCGCTGTGCGGAATGACGTCATTACAAAGCAACCCTGCCTTCAAAAACTCCGAACTGAGGTTATATAAAAAAACCCCTCCGAGGAGGGGTTCATTTGACAGGCTAGTCTAGTTAAAGACGACTACCATTCATAACGGATTTGGAAGAGTCCGGTATGAGAATGGAAATCGCTCTTGAAGCTATAGTCATAGTGTAAGTTAAGCTGAAGCTTATCCATCGCGTAGACATTTAAGCCTGCACCCACTTCATAGCTATCATGCGGTGGCTTGACACCATTGGTCGCAAATCCAACCGTTGACCCTAAGAAGAGGTTATTCGTTTCTTGGCTATTGGCATTAAAATCATAGTACGCACTTGCATGTGCTTCTGGTGCAAACATGCCAGCACGGTACTCAGCCTTCACGCCCAAGCCTGCCACCAAGGAGTCGACGCTCTTATTCGATACGCGAAGATTTGCAGCACCCGCATTGGTTTCGTTGTAATCATCAATCGAGAGATTAGAGTACTTTAACGAAACGGCTGGTGTAATATGCCAATCACCTTCTTGATGCTCATATCCGGCTCTCACTTTAGCGTTCCACTGCCAGCCATTGTAATTAGCCAGAGCAACTCTCAGTGAAGGCGGCAGAATGATATTACGACGTTGATCGTAACTATGATGAGAAACGCCAATCATACCATCTGCAAACCAGGGCTCTTTAAACTGCCAACTACCGTAAACAGACGCTTGCCAGGTATCAATATTGAGGGTACTCGCCGCTAAATCGTAATCAATATCGGTGGTCCCATAACCTGCTGCTACCCCAAACAATAATTCATCGGTCAGCTTCCAGTCTGCACCAAACATCACACCGAGGTTATTACCGTCATAACCAGCGACACCACCGCGTAGGTCTTGAGTAAAATCACTGCCAACCACTTGTGCCCATAAACCCATGCCGTTATCAAACACGTCACCGGCGCTCATGCCGCGATGGTATGAACCCACATCACTACGTGCGAGCTGCATCCGTTCACCAATGGCTCTAGCACCCAATTCAACACCTTGTTGACTGCCCGCCACCGCGGCACCACTGACGTTTGGCGCCAAAGTTTGTAATGCAGTCGTCACCTCTGCGGTAGAAGGAAGATTTTGCAAATCGCTCATTAAATCTTGTAAACCCTGAGTTAAATTAGTATTCGCACCCGCTGTTTCCAGAGCGGTCGCAACACCACTGCCTTGTGGGCCTGGGTTAAAGGCCGCATTGTCGAGGCCCGTACGGGTGATGACCAGGTCAAGATTGTTACCATTCACTACGGTCTTGGCAGATAATATGGCTGAGGTACCTGCCTGAACCGGCATCACCGCCACACCACCAGCAGTGGTGGTAATCACGGTATAAGTGCCCCCATTAATATAACCTGTATTCGTCCCGCCAGTGGTATCCAGCGCTAATGTGCTCGTTGGATCAATAGCAGCAACAGCACCTGTGATTGCTAACTTGCCATTACCCGCATCCGTGATCGCAATCTGAAGCCTATCGTTAGCCCCGAATGTGGCATTGCCGGTGACAGTAAGTTGATTTGTCCCCAAACTTAAAGTACTTCCTGCACCGGCTGCTATTAGATTACCCGTGAAAGTGTGCTTTCCTGTGACCTGTAAAGTGCTTGTGCCCTTGATATTGATAGTAGTTGCATCAATATCCGCATCAATATTTGCAGTGCCAGCTGTTGTAGTAACAGCTAGTAGATTGGCACCTGTACCAATGTTGCCATCTGAAACAGAGGCATTGCCTGCAAATTTGAGTGTACCTGTACCGGCGGCACCCCCCGTCGTCAAATTACCATGAATAGAGCTGTTCGCATTCAAGGTAAGTGTTTTATCTTGAAAAATTTTCGTCTCCACAGCCCAGATATTACCCGTAACAGCTAGCTCTGGTGGCGCACCCACATCGTTGGTCACCTGAACAAGAGCGAACTTCTGTGCAGCCTTACCTATGTTCCCGGTCATATTAGCTGTCTTTGTAAAATCAACGATGTGTTTATTTGCAATCCCTGTTGTGAGATTACCAGTGACGTTTGCGCCCGCTACACTATGAAAAGTGATCTTGCTATCATTACCAATCTCTCCTTCCACATGAATCGTATTGGCAAATACATCACCGTTTAAGGATAGTTCTTTTGCGCCCCCTACGGTATTATCACCATGAGCTGTGATTTGAGCTAATGACGCCCCATTCGCACCAATATTGCCTGCAACGGTTCCGCCTTCTTGAAATTGTAACGTCCCCTTGCCATTACCACCTGTCGTAGTAACCGCACCGGTCACGACAGTCGCATCTGTTTCTATTTGTAACGTACCTGCATCCGAAAAATTAATCGGCGACTTGATCACAACGTCCTGAGCTTCGACCGTTAATGCCGCAATATCAAGCATTGCTAAGGAATGAGTATTACCAATTTTTCCTGTAACAACTGAATTTCCCCCAGGATTTCCAAGAAAGTTCACAGTACCTGCAGGACCGCCGGCCACACTGTCAATTTCACCGTCAATCGTAATACCTTCTTTAACATTTAAAGTAGAATCTTTATTATTGAAATCAATACCTTTATTTGGACCGCTACTCTTAAGATTGGCATTAAGATTCAAAGTCTGGCCTGCCGCCCCAAATTTAACATCATTAACAATAAAAACAGGACCATCTAAAGTTGCATCAAGTGGTGTAACACCTGAAAAAAGGAGTGAGTCCAACTGTTTATTTGCAACATCCATCCCAATTCCACCTGGGATAATAGCCCCAGTAACATCAAATTTGATTTTTCCATGATTCGCAGTACCATCTGTTCCAGCGCTTAGCCCTAAAATTAAAGGTAGCGCGCCAGTGCCATCAGAAACACCTAGCGTATTATTTGGGTTAGCTGCAGTCGATAAAGTAGCATTTGCTGTAAAGACAACCCAGTCAACTGGATTTGGAGCCCCCCCCCCTGCACCAATGGTCTCGTCTGCAGCAATATTTACTTGTGCGCCCAAAACAGTTATTGGGGAAACTAAACTTATCACAACAGAAGAAGCGAGTACGGCTTGGGTCAAAAGTCCGATTTTTTTAGATTTGAATTTCATAGTCCATCACTCATGTTTAAGGTTGAAGTAGTTCGTAAGTAATAATTCCAACAAACTAAAGTGGTTAACAAACCACAAATGAATGAAACCATATCAAGGAATACCTAAGCTGGGAAAATCACAAAGGAAAATAAAATCCATCTCTACCCTACGGGCCTCTTCCTTTTACAAAGGAAGATCGTTTCTCGCTTCGCGATTGATATGCTTAGCAGTCAAGTTTACCAGCTTATTTAAATTCACTAGAATGCCCCGACTTGGAAAATCCTTTCGTGTAATGCATCCTATCCCTTTTTAATCATTACCTTAACTAACCTTGACTTAAAGTATCCTATAGGATACAATCTAAAATGGATATTATAAAAAGACAAATTGAAATCTACTGTTCCACTAATGGGAAACAGCCCTTTACTGCATGGCTTGAATCTCTAAAAGATAATAAAAGCAGATATCGGATCAAGGAAAGGCTCGATCGTATTGCTCTAGGCAATCTTGGGGATTGTAAACCACTAACACATGGAGTATTTGAATTACGACTTGATTTTGGTCCAGGATACCGTATTTATTTTGGAGAAGAGAATCAGAAAATAGTTATTTTACTTTGTGGTGGTGATAAATCCACTCAATAAAAGGATATCAAAAAAGCAATAACATATTGGGAAGATTATTTATCGAGGTGAATGATGACTAAACGCACTCAAAAAGCTGCAACTAACAAAGAGAAACCAAAAAATTCTTCTCGCACAAGTAGCTCCAAAGCTACCTTAAGAAAAACAAAATCTTCTGCTGTAAAAAGTGTTAGTTATCAAGACTATTTAATTAACTCTCTCAAAGAGCCAGAAGAAGCTGCAGGTTATCTGAATGCTGCACTTGAAAGCGGTGATATTAATGTTTTTCTTCTTGCGCTTCAAAATGTTATTCAAGCACAAGGCGGAATCGCAGCACTAGCCGCAAAAACTAAAAAAAGTAGAACTAGCTTGTACAAATCATTATCTGAAAATGGTAATCCCTATCTTAAAAATGCCAATGAACTTTTACTTGCCATGGGAATGCATCTTTCAGTTGTACCCAATGAACAAAGAGCTTCGCATTGAACAACAATACCTAAGCTGGGAAAATCACAAAGGAAGATGGTTTCTCGCCTCGCGATTGATAGGATTAGCTTTTCAGTTTACCGGCTGATTAAAGTTCACTAGGGCGTGTCCCTAAAGTTGCAAGTGCTGCTACGTGTAATTAAAATCACATTTAGGTCGTCATTCCCGCGAAAGCGGGAATCCAGAAAAAAAACTATACCATGGCTGATTCCTTTGTATATACCCAAAGCAGATGATTTTTCGGGTAGGCGCCGAGTGTTCGAGACGCAGGAGTGTACACGAAGTACATGACTGCGGTGAGAATCGCGAAGGCAACAACCCCGAAAATTCAGCTGTGAAGGGTATATTAGCTAATAAGAGAAATGGAACGTTATATACGGGTGTAACCAGTGACCTTATTAAACGTACTGATCAGCATAAATCAAATCTTGTCGAGGGATTCAGTAAAAAATATGGAAGCCATAACAAGAGAAAAGCAGATTAAAAAATGGCGCAGACCATGGAAACTTGACCTGATAGAGGGCTTAAATCCTCATTGGGATGATTTATATAATAGCCTACTTTAACCTGGATTCCCGCTTTCGCGGGAATGACGACCTCAGTGAACCAAACCTATTCATAGCGAAGTAAAATAAATGACAAGGATGGTTATTGATGACCCAATGTGGTCAAAATTAGAGCGTTTATTGCCTTCACCAAAAGGAAGACACGGTCTGAATGACCGTCAATTTATAGAGGCTATCTGCTGGATAGTGAGAACAGGTTGCCCGTGGCGTGATCTACCGGCTGATCTCGGAAATTGGAAGACACAATACAATCGCTTCAACAGATGGGCAAAATATGGTCATCTTAATTCAATTTTAGAAACTTTAAAAAAAAGATGGCGGTCTCGCCATCCATCATATTGATGCAACCTCAGTTCGGGGTTTTTTGGGAACTATCGTCATCCCGCACAGCGGTCATCACACGAAGTGTGTAGCGTCTGATGCGGGATCCAGAATTTTATCAAATCTCAGCTAATCATTTGATTGCTGATATTTTTAAAGGCTGAATCGCATAAGCGGCCAAGGCCGCGTGAATACTAGATTCCGCATCACAACGCTGCGCACTTCGTGTGATGACCGCTGTGCGGAATGACGTCATTACAAACCAACCCCGCCTTCAAAAACTCCGAACTGAGCTAAAGGAAGATCGTTTCTCGCTTCGAGATTGATAGGATTAACCTCTCAGTTTACCGGCTGATTAAAGTTCACTAGAATGCCCCGACTTGGAAAATCCTTTCGTGTAATGCATCATGTCCAGTTTTGATATTTGACAAACCGTACCAATTTTGGCACACTTAAGGATTAAGGATAAAGATGAAATTTAAAGCACTCGCTGCTTATTTTTACCGCTCAACTGTTGGGAATGAGCCCGTTAGGGATTGGTTGAAAAGACTCAATAAAGAAGAAAAAAAGACTATAGGGCACGATATTCAAACCGTTCAATATGGTTGGCCACTTGGGATGCCCTTGGTACGTAACTTAGGTGATGGACTTTGGGAAATCAGAAGTACATTAAGCTCGAGCAAAATAGCTCGCGTTATCTTTTTCATGCACCACGATACTATGATTTTATTACATGGGTTTATTAAAAAGACCCAAAAAACGCCACCTGCAGATATTGCGCTGGCTAAACGACGTATGAATGAGGTCATTAAACATGAGAAAAAATAAGCACATTGGATCAGAATTCGATGATTTTCTAGAATCTGAAGGTATCCTAGCTACGGCTAAGGTTGAGGCTATCAAACGTGTCATTTCTTTTTTATTACAGCAGAAAATAGATGACGGCTTAATGACCAAAACTCAAATGGCTGAAGCATTAGAAACAAGTCGATCTGGCTTGAGCCGTATTTTAGATCCAGAAAATACCTCAATGACTTTAACAACTTTAGTGAAAGCTGCTCATTTGGCTGGAAAAAATATCCGCATCACATTTGAAGACGATGCATCTCGCCATATTTAATAGAGAACTATAACTTACACCTAAGCTGGGAAAATCACAAATTAAAAATGCATACACACTATGTCGCAGCAAGATGCAAATGCCAAAATATACCCACAATAGATGATTTTTTGGGTACCTGCCTATCCCTCTTCTTAATCGCTATCCTCGCCGGCTGCTCTCCCATGGCGACCACAGAGCGCACGCTATCGCAAGCTGAGCAGCAAGGTTTTCAAGAACAGGTTTTAAACGCAGGCAATTTCAAGCTGACAACCTTAAAACGCTTTTCAGCACACAGTGAGACCCTGAATATCTACATCGAGGGCGATGGACATGCCTGGTCTAGCTTCACTCGAATTTCACCCGATCCCACGCCCCATCAACCGGTTGCACTTCAATTAGCCTTATTGGATCCTCACCCCTCCGTGGCCTATCTCGCGCGTCCCTGCCAATACAGCTTAAAACACGACCCTCATTGTGCGCCCAAATATTGGACCTCACACCGCTTTGCGCCAGAAGTCGTTGCCAGCCTTTCAATCGCCATGGATGCACTTAAAAAGGAAAGCGGTGCTGAGCACATCACCCTCATTGGATTTTCAGGCGGCGGGGGCCTCAGCGCCTTGCTCGCTGCCAGGCGCAATGATGTGATAAAACTGATTACCGTCGCAGGCGATCTCGATCATCAAATGATGAGCGAATATCACCACACAACACCGCAACCCGACTCGCTAAATCCCATCCATGATGCAAAACAGCTTCGCGCGATTTCCCAAATTCACCTCTCTGGTGAACAAGATACTATCGTCCCACCAAGCATCGCAGCCCATTTCATTTCCCAAGCAGGCAACCCTCAAACAGCACGTCATCTGGTTTTAAAAGAGGTAACACACAACAAAGGATGGGAAAAAATATGGCCACAGATCATCTCAGATACGCAAGGCACCATAAAATTGTTCAATTAAAAAACACTGGTTAATACATCGAAGCATTCATCTATCTCAAAACAAATGCTCAATGATATTGATATGGATATTCTTAAGAAAATAGTAATCTGACTATCTTGTTTAATCCCTATACCACTTTCCTAACGGCTCGTTCAAAGCAAAACACACGCCGAACGCTCTCTCATCAGGAGGCTGAGCCTCTTCTCAATTTCACAACCAATGATTACCTCGGATTAAGCCAAGAACCCACTATCTTGGAAGCCCTTGCGCATACGAGCTTACAAGGCATGGGGCAACGTGGCTCCCGATTAGTGATGCCCAATCAAAATCCCTACGCCAAATTAGAAAAAAAAATCGCTGAGTCGCTCAAGCAAGATCAGGCATTAATTTTCTCTTCTGGATTTCAAGCGAATACCAGTGCACTCAGCGCTTTACTAGATCGCGCCGTATTAAAATCAGAACCCTTGGTATTCTCCGATAGATTATTGCATGCTAGTTTTCATATCGCTTGCCAAAATGCTCGCGTCAAGGAAATTCGATACCCTCACTCTGATCTGAACGCACTCGAAAATTTATTGAAACCCTATAAAGACACTTCACATCCTAAATTTATTATCACTGAGTCGCTCTTTGGCATGGATGGCGATATCAGCGATATCCAGCATTTAATCAGACTTAAACAGGAATATCATGCTTTATTAATTATCGATGAAGCCCATAGCATAGGTTGCTACGGTCACCATGGATATGGCATCACTGAACCTTGGGCTAATGAGATTGATATGATAACCGGTAGTTTCAGTAAGGCCTTGGGATGCACAGGCGGATTTGTTGCTTGCTCGAATCAAATTTACGAGTATTTAGTCAATCATTGTGCCGGTTTGATTTATAGCAACGCTCTGCCTTTTCCCATCGTAGCAGCCATTGAAGCGGCTTGGGATTTACTCCCTGCCTTAAGCCAAAAACGAAAAGCCTTACAAGCGCTCAGTAGGATAGCTCGAACCAATTTGTCTAAGGTTGGCCTGAACATAGGTCGTACGGACAGCCACTTAATCCCTATCTTAATTGGCGATAATAACCAAGTCATGCAATTGAAAGAAAAGCTCGCACAACAAGGTATTTGGGTGGGTGCCATTCGCCCACCCAGCGTCCCTCAGCATGGCGCTCGCCTCAGACTCTGTCTTACCTCGAGACACACCCTGCAGGATGTGGAGCATTTTATTAAGGTGTTGCTCTTGGATTCGGAAATGAAGGGGTCATCACGTTCATCACCGCTTCTTTTGAAGTCGCTTCTCCCTCCGCTTGTAAGGCTCTGAATTGGATTAAGCATGCATTCATTTCTTTAGGAATGTAGCGATGCTGTTCCCCAATCATTCTAGCAGTTGTCTTGGTCGAATATTCTTCAGGAGCATCTTCCAAAATGTCAGTATATTCCGACAGCTGCTTTAAATTTTGCATTGCCAATTCAACATGCTCAGCCTTATTCAAACCGAATGAATTGGTTCTAATTTGGATAAAATTTGAAATGCGACGCAATGTGTTAGTAAACCAGGTTTTTTTTGATTTCGCGCACCCTTCAAGTAAAGGATCTTTTAAAAGCGCTGATACTTCTTCGAGTAATTTTTTATTCTTTTGATCAAATTCCTTATGGGCATGCACTGGAATAAATTTTGCGCTGACCTCTGTAGAAGAACAAGCCTCTTTTAAAGCCTCTTCAGCGCGAGATAAATAATCCATCAGTTTTTCTAGTATGATTCCGGATTTTTGTTGTAGCGCTTCGGCTGAAAAAGATTCAAAGTCTGAAATCTTACTTTTAGATCGCAAAATATTGGCTAAATAGACTCTATCAAGCCATTCAGACATGGCTGCAGAATCGGCCCTGGCGCGACCAGATTCAAAGATCACTAACTGCCCTTGAATATCAAGCTCATAACGCTCTAAAAATATTCTAGATTTTTCCAATAAGACTCGCAAACTGTCACCTGTCATATCAAACTCCCTCAGTGATATACTCTAATTTACATAAACGTAAGGCTACGAACTAAAACAAATTAACTCGCAGGAGTCAAGTCATGAAAGTCGTCGCACATAAGAATGAGCATGCAAGCGCTGAAAAAGTCTGTAAAGAACTTAAAAAGCTCCTTGCTGATACCTTTACACTTTATGTTAAGGCGTTAAACTATCATTGGAATGTTAAAGGACCGATGTTTCTCACCTTACATGAGTTTTTTGAATCACAATATACTGCTCTCAATAGCGCAATTGACGGGATTGCCGAGCGTATTCGACAACTGGATAGTTACACACCTGCCAGTTTAGCAGACTTTAAATCTACCACTTCGGTGGAAGAAACCACTGCACAATTAAAATCGAATCAAATGATTGAATCCATGATACAAAGCCATGAAGCACTGACTGAAACCTGCCATAAAGCACTAAAAGCGGCTAGTCAGGATGAAGTCACCGCTGACTTGGTGGTTGAGCGTCTAGCCTTTCATGAGAAGTCGATTTGGATGTTAAAGAGTCTGGCTGAGAAATAATTGTGGCGATTTTAAAGATACTACAATACCCCGATGCCCGATTAAAGCGGATTGCCGTCAAGGTAGACAGATTTGACGAGTCTATTCAGAAAGTCATCGACGATATGTTTGAGACCCATTACAGTCAAGAAAACTGTGCTGCTTTGGCTGCAACTCAGCTTGATATCCCCATTCCTTGGCGTATCACAGTGATTGATTTTTCTGAAGCGAAAAATCAACCCTTATGCCTAGTGAATCCCAAGATTGTTGAATGCGAAGGGGAACAGAACGAGCCAGAAGGTTGTATGTCAGTCTATCCTGGTCATTGTGCCGAGAAAGTAAAACGCTCACTTCAGATTGTCGTTGAGGCACAAGATCGGCATGGCGCTCCACTTCGTATTCCTGCAGAAGGCTACATGGCTAAATGTATACAACATGAAATCGATCATCTGGATGGATATCTCTATCTAGATCGCATCCCTTCACTGAAAAAAGAAAGACTTCTTAAGAATATTAAGCGTCTATTAAGAGATAAAAAAAATAACTAGGGCGTGTTGACATTTCGCCGCTCCGCACCACGCCTACGTGCCGCGGCTTGTCCGCGGCATCCAGTTGTTAAATTTCTAAATCAGAGATTTGAATGCAATTCATTGATTAATGAGAGCAAACTCGTAAAATTTATTCGTCTAAAATAACATACGAGTTTGCAATGGCCCGACTCATGCTCAGTGATGAACTGTGGTCGAAGCTAAGGACGATCATGCAACAACAAGGGATCTATGACAAGCCCGAATTGCGCCTCATGGTTGAAGCGATGTTATATCGTTTGCGAGTAGGCTGTCCTTGGCGAGACGTACCAGCAGAATTTGGATGCTGGAATTCAATATTCCAAAAATTCAATCGTTGGTCTTCAAAGAACAAGTTGGTTAAAATTTTTAAATCTTTGGTGCAAGATCCTGATCTTGAATGGACGTTTATTGATGCCAGTATTGTAAGGGCTCACCAGCACAGTGCTGGTGCAGCGAGTAAAGAGAATCAAGCTATTGGAAAGTCTGTAGGCGGAAACACAACGAAAATTCACATGGCTGTTGACGCATATGGCTTCCCAATTGAGTTTGATTTAACTGGTGGAGAAGTTCATGATTGCAAAGCGGCGCCAGAATTAATTGAGAAACTTCCCGCCGCAGATTA
Organism: Gammaproteobacteria bacterium; assembly: GCA_046348545.1. Taxonomy (GTDB): domain Bacteria; phylum Pseudomonadota; class Gammaproteobacteria; order Berkiellales; family Berkiellaceae; genus JAXMEB01. Next base: position 281,502 of record JAXMEB010000002.1, on the reverse strand, counting down.
TACGATTGCTGATAAAGGTTATGACAGTAAACAGGTTCGAGAACTCATTCGAAAAAAAGCATCAATACCAGTGATTCCAAGGAAAAAGAACTCAAAAACAGGAAATGCAGACATAGACTGGTCCTTGTATAAATATAGGCATCTGGTTGAAAACATTTTTGCACGACTCAAACATTTTCGAGCAATTGCAACAAGATATGACAAATTGAAGCGTAATTATGCTTCAATGCTGGCAATAGCCTGTTCTTATCTGTGGCTGCCAATGTGATAATGTTGTTCAAAAGACAGTATGGATAAGCAAATTTAATGAGGTCATATTATGTTTATATCTTATCTAGCCAGCGAAACGGAACGCTTTATGTGGGGTCTACAACAGATCTTGTAAAAAGGGTTTGGGATCATAAAAATAAGGTAATTTGTGGTTTTACGGAAAAATATAACGTAAATCAGCTTGTTTATTATGAAGCACATGAGTTGTACGTTGAGGCAGCTAGACGAGAAAAACGATTCAAAAATTGGTGCAGGCAGTGGAAGTTGAATTTGATTGAGGAATTTAACCCAACCTGGAGCGATTTATATCAAGAAATCTGCTCATAACACCTGGATGCCGCGGACAAGCCGCGGCACGTAGGCGTGGTGCGGAGCGGCGAAATGTCAACACGCCATAGGGCGTGTCAATTTAATCAGTTCCTCTTGAAAAGTTAGCATTCCTAGACTATCCCTAATAGAGAGTGCACTCAACGTCAATAAAGGAAAATGTATGCTTAATAAATCAAATGTATTAGCTATCTTAGTTTCAGTATGTTTACCTTTTCAGGTCGTAGCAGCAGATTCAAGCACAAACAACACCTCAGACAATACTATGACTGAATCAAGAAATATTGAAGTACAAAACATTAATACCACCTCAAAACCTACACAACCTGGACAAATGAATCAGACCGTGCAAGATCCAACCATCACTCAAAGTCTTCCAACTCAAGACAATAGTACATCTGGTCAAACTCAGCCTCAGTGATGCAAATGATCTGATATACCCTTCACAGCTGAATTTTCGGGGTTGTTGCCTTCGCGATTCTCTTCGCAGTCATGTACTTTGTGTACACTCCTGCGTCTCGAACGCTCGGCGCCTACCCGAAAAATCATCTGTTGTGGGTATATAAATTGACTGCCGCGCATACGTTCAGCTTGGTGCGCGGCATAATTTTATTTGGATTCTAACATTTTTTGAATCACACCCTGAAGATGATCGATCTTAAACGGCTTCGGAATAAAATCATCCATTCCCAGTGATAGACATTTTTCCTTGCTCGTTTGAAATGCATCAGCCGTGAGGGCTACGATTTTAGTCGGTTTACCGTGATATGAAATTTGATTCTCTCGCTCGGCTGCTCTGATTTTCAAAGTCGCTTCAAAACCATCCATCACGGGCATATGACAATCCATAAAAACAATTTCAACTGGGGTACTTTTAAGCAAATCTATCGCCTCTTGCCCATTCGTTGCAGTCATCACTTCACAGTTGAGCTTTTTTAGCATCTCGCCAACAACCATTCTATTGATGGGATTGTCATCCACAACCATGACAGGATGCTGATGCGCATCTGACGGTGATATGCTCGTTTCTGTTGTTATACCCTTCACAGCTGAATTTTCGGGGTTTGCTTGTCCGTCCGTAGCTCGTAAGAGCGTAGGCGGATTACCTTCGCGATTCTCACCGCAGTCATGTACTCGGTGTACACTTCTGCGACTCGAACGCTCGGCGTCTACCGGAGTAATCAGCTGTTGGGGGTATATATCTCCAGCTATATCAAGATCATTGATAGCTATTACGGGCTGCTCTGTCTGGGGCTCTATCGTGACACTTTTAAATATGAACGTAAATGAAAAAGTACTGCCATGATGTTCAACAGACTCGACCCCAATATGTCCATGCATTTTCTCAACCAGCTTTTTACAAATCACCAATCCTAGGCCAGTGCCACCAAATCGGCGGGTGATTGAGGAATCTGCCTGGGTAAAAGGCTGGAATAATATTCCAAGCGCATCAGGTGAAATACCTACACCGTTGTCTGTCACGGCAATTTTCAACTCCGAATCTGACACCAATGTCACACGAGTAATCACTTCACCATAATCAGGTGTAAATTTAATCGCATTAGAGATCAAGTTCAGGATGACTTGGCGTATCCTGAAAGAATCTGCATGGATATGTTGAGGCACGCCAGGCGCGATAATCAACCCATAAGATATATGTTTCTTTTCAAGCTCGGCCTTAAAAAGTGATTCAATGGCGGCTAAATCTTGGCGCAGGTCGAAATCAACTTCCTCAATACTCAAGCTATTTGATTCTATTTTGGTAAAATCTAGTATGTCTCCAATAAGCTTTAGCAGGTTATCACCAGAGGTTAAAGCAACTTGCAGATATTCTCTTTGTAGAGAGGACATCTCTGTGGAATCTAAAAGTTGTAACATCCCCAAAATCCCGTTCAAAGGTGTCCTAATTTCATGACTCATGTTAGCCAAGAAAAGGCTCTTTACTTCACTTGACTTTTTAGCCTCTAACATAGCATCTTGCAATGATTTTTCAAATTTAACATGTTCAGCAATATCTCTGAGAACAAAAACAGCGCCTGCGAAAAGTTTACCCTCCAGAAAAGGTAATGGATTGAGTGAATATGAAATTGGACTCGTTCTATTGTCATCTAACTTAATATAAACTCTCGATTCTGTAAACTGAACCCCTTTTTGAATGTTATCTTTTAAGATCTCAAGTGAAATGGGTACTTTAAGATCTGCATCGACATAAACCTTTAAGATATCATCAATGCATTGACCACTGGCGTCCTCAAAATTGAGACCGAGAATACGTTCGGCTTCCTTGTTCAGATTGGTAACCTGCCACGAACTATTCACGATACAAAATCCTTCACTCATAATCGAGTGCAAATATTCTCTCTCCTTGTTTAATTTCTCCCTGATAATTCTCATTTCATTTGATGCAATCTCGTGAGAACGCTCAGTCGTGTAGCGCTCTTTATCCAACTCATTATAACTTCTAGTCACGCAACCAAGCAGCTCTGAAATCTCAGAGCTAATCTGAGTCAGATCGACTCCCGATTTCTTGAGCTGCCTCAATAAGAGAGGATGTAGTTCTTTCATGTTATTTTTCTGAAATTCTAGTCAAGGTCATCGTTTGATTATGAAGAGTGCAGGGTTGGAAGCCATCAGGTGCTATCTCACCATAAGAATAAAATCCAATCTGTTTGGTCCCAGATGGCAGTGAATTTAAAGTAGCTTCGACTTCCTCTTCAGTACGCTCACCCAGTACTAAACGTCTTCCGACACAACTCACCGCAATTGCTATGGAATCTTTAACACTTTCTGTCTCTGCTGTGATTGCAGCACTTGCTGTACCAGCCCCTTCAATGAGCCGATCCAAATTTGCGCGCATTAACTGTGCCGCCCATCCTTCAGGTACATCCCCTGCAAAGGTCATCGTTTTTTCTTTCTCATCAACAGCTAAAACAGTTCGAACAACCTTCTCTTCTGAATTGACATTTTTACGTATAGATAACGGAAATAATAAAGCTGAAGCAGGCAACTCCTGCGCTCGGTCTCCTAAATAGCGCTTATACAGATCTAAAGCCGGCTCTCCATCGATCTCATAAACCACATTACCTTTAGACTTAGTAATCATCCGCTCAGGACCAAATATGTCCCACCCACCCTTGGAAGCACAATTCACTTCAAGCTTGTCACCATATAATCCTACTGCAGAGATTGTATTAATAACCGGTTTATCTTTATCAATAACCCATGTTCTTTTAAAGTCACTACCATCACCTGCCAAACCACCGGAAATTTGAATGTCACCAGGAAGTGTTTCAACGAAACTTCTAGCTAATTCCGTCCCATTCACTTTAATGCCATCAGAAAATATAATAACATGCTTTAAGCTATCTTTATGTAATTGAGCAGCCATTCTTTTTCCAATGACATAGGAATCGTGTGGATTTTCTATACTCTCTGAGACCACCTCAACTTCAGTTTTCTCAAATTGAATAACTGCTACTGACAATGAATCATCCGTTATTCTATCCTCATAGATTTCTCCTGCTGTTGAGCAGCCTGCTAATTTTGAATGTTTGTAAAATGTCCTCAGCGCCGCTATAGGTTCAGCATGATTTATGAATTTAGAGGAACCAAATACAATGACGAGAGTGTTATTGGAATCCACAGGTGGGAAATTCTTTTCAGACCAACCGTTTTGCTTATCATAAGTTAGAGTGTATATTTTCATGAAATCTCCTGTTATTGCGATGATTTTGAATCGGCAACATAGCCATCAAATGTCTTCTTTGCTTTTTGAAAACAGGCCTCAATGTCTTCGATTTTCTCCTTAAACTTAAGCTCATCTCCGATATAATGAATTTCCAAATCACCAAATAGTTTAGCGAGTCTATTAGCACCCATCGTATAGCTAGAAGATTTCATAAAATGAGCGTTCGTTTTTATAGTGTTATAATCTTTTTTATACCAGTCAAACTGAATGCTATTGATCTTCTCGTAATATTGATCAATAAACGTCTGAACAGCCTCTTGAAGTAAATCACCACAACCTGCTGAATTCAACGAGGCTAAGGAAGTTAACACCGATTCATCAAACTCCTCAAGCCCATCAGATTCACCAGTTGAAATTGATTGATTCTGATCAGAGGGCAACCACTGTTCCATAAGCTTTTCCAAGCTATAATCAACTTCAAATATAACATGGTAATCAGCAATATCCGTTGTATCGATGGATTGAGCGATAGGTATGGTTTTAATCGACAACAAAACTACTATTGTCGTTGGCTTTAGCTGATGTTCTGCCTCAACACCTCTGATGTAGCGTCCAACAGATGGGCCTGTCTGACCTGTTTTTTTATCAAGAATTAAAATCAACTGCGGCTTCTTGCGTAAAGCCCCGAGAATTTCATCTTGAGCACTTACAACCGTGATGTAACACTTGAATTGGTTATTCAATATTGAAACTAAGTGCCGACCCGTTTCAGCATAGTCAATCATTAATACATGAGCATAATCACTCTTTTGATGATTCTCTGTCACGACATAACACCTATTTTGTACAGTCAATGATATGATAATGGGTATCCCCTTCACTGTGGATATCGAACCTTCAACAAATAACTTAAGTGAATCAAACCCCCTGCACTTATCCAGTATTGACTTTGATTCTGAGTTACCGTGTAATGGGTTATATGACTTATTGATTCAAGAGAATTTTGTTAAAAATATGCAGTACTTTGGCTCAATAGACAGCAGGGAGCCAATTTTAGACGGATTTTTAAGTGTTCTGATATACCCACAACAGATGATTTTTCGGGAAGGCGCCGAGCGTTCGAGACGCAGGAGTATACACAAGGTACATGACTGCGGTGAGAATCGCGAAGGCAACAACCCCGAAAATTCAGGTGTGAAGGGTATATTAAAAAAAGATACCGAAAGTACAGACAAGCTACCTGAGCCGCAAGTGCTGATTATCGAAGTAGAAATTCTCCCTATCCCCCAATATCAGCCAGATCTTGAAAAGGAAAAAGCTGCAGACAAAAATCTGCAGCGTCGAATTACTCACTACCCCCCCGAAAAAACACTGCATTAAGACAGCTCAAAAAAAACCCTTCCGAAGAAGGGTTTTCATATATCATGATTTGCGTGGGCTATTATTAACAGAGCACCCGATGATGAGCACGGTTATCATGCTGTTTCACAGGTTTTTTGTTAGCTTCTTCTTCCGCTTGACGTTGACGCTCAGCTTCCATCTTTTTTTGGACAAGCAATAGCTGTTCTTGACGGAGTGCTTCTTGACGAACAAGCTCAGCTCGTTCACGCTCAGCTTGTTCTTCTGCTTTACGTTTGGTTTCTTCCGCTTCACGTTGTTCACGCTCAGCTTGTTCTTCTGCGTTACGTTTGGCTTCTTCGTCTGCTTTACGTTGTTCACGCTCAGCTCGTTCACGCTCAGCTTGTTCTTCTGCGTTACGTTTGGCTTCTTCGTCTGCTTTACGTTGTTCACGCTCAGCTCGTTCACGCTCAGCTTGTTGAACAGCATCATCACGACGGAACACTGGTTCCACAGGTGTAATACCAGCTTTATGGCCAAACAGCTTATTCCAAGCTGATTTAGCGGCCCACAAAGCTGCACCACCCGCTGCTACGATACCCGCCACAGCCAAGGCACCTAGACCTTGTTCTGCAACCTCCTTATCAACCAATTTACAAGTCTCATCTAAGCACATTTTCACACAATCAGCTGTGTCTGTAGATGAACAACTTCCGTTCTGAAACGATTCCATAAACTTCTTAAGTGATTCTGAGCCTTGTTCTAAAGTCTCACAAGTATCACCGACACAGGCTTGAACTTGTTGAACTGTCTTCACAATTTCTTCAACGGTAGTACATAATTTCTCTGCACCTTCTGCATGGCTTTGTAAGCAATGCGTGCCAGGTAATTCGCTTGCTTTCTCAAATAAGCTAAATGCCTCTGAGTCTTTTGTAAACTCAACACATTGTTCTTCACCATTAATCAGTGTTGAACAGCCGGTAAAAGTATTGGCAAGCTTAGCAGCTTCTTCAGCTAAAACTTGCTGATGCTCCAGATCGCCATCAACACAAGTATTCAGTTCTTCAAATTTCTGAAGTTCTTCAGCAGCAAGACGCAGATTCTCAGCTTCTTCAGCTAAAACTTGCTGATGCTCCACGTCGCCATCAACACAAGTATTCAGTTTTTCAAATTTTTCAAGATCTTCAGCCAGACGAGTAACGCGTTCTTTTTCTTCAAGCGTTGGTTTGCAAATAATATCGTTATCTGAACTCAACTTGCACTCCCAGCCTTTTGGTGCTGTTCTTGTCGCGGCACTCATCATCGTTTGAAAGGCTTGATGCTCCGAGTCCTCATCAACACAAGGTTGATATTCATCGCCCCCAGAAATCAAATTAATAGCCTCTGGAGCTGGTTCGTTATTATTAACCACTTCGTTAACGACTTCATTATTAACCACTTCGTTAACGACTTCATCTTTAGAAAGCAAATTCTTAACGACTATGGATGATGGTGCATTAATACCTTCATTAATACCGTCAAGAAATATATTTTTTTGTTCTAGGGTGAAGACTTGGTCAAGAAGCGATTGCCCATTAGTTGTCGCTTGTAGTTCTTCAAGAATATCTTTTAATTTCTGTTCACCAACTCTGTCTTTAAAAGCAAAATCTTGAGGATGCCACCATGATGCCTTTATCACATCATTCAGCCATTGCCCCAAAGTTCGAGTTTCAGGCGCCACAGTTTCTGCAAATTTTTCAAATATAGACATAGTCGTACTCTCTAAAATTAAATTTAAAACTCAGGACGCAAGCGTAAGAGAGTACGAATAAATGGTCAATCAGTTAACTCATGTTAAGTGACAAACGTAGTGATTCACAGTATCAATGGCACTTTAAGAGGTTTCGACCTCAACAGGTAGCGGCGTTGCGCGTCCATAAGCATCTTCTAATCGAACAATATCATCTTCACCCAAATAACCGCCTGATTGGACTTCAATCATTTCTAATGGAATTTTCCCGACATTTTCAAGTCGATGAGTGGTACCAATTGGGATATAAGTGGACTGATTTTCACTGAGTAAAAATACTTCCTCACCACGCGTGACACGAGCAGTACCTTTCACCACAACCCAATGCTCGGAACGATGATGATGAAGCTGTAACGAAAGCCTAGCGCCTACTGCTACGGAGATACGCTTCACTTGAAAACGATCACCTGACATCACGCTCTCAAAACACCCCCATGGACGATGAACGGTTCGATGATGGATTGCTTCTTCTCGACCACTCTCTTTTAACAAGGTCACGACCTCTTTCAGTGATTGGCTATGATGCTTGTCCATCACCAGCAAGGCATCTGGCGTTTCCACTACCACGAGGTTCTTGACCCCAATAGCTGCCACAAGCCTTTGACTACTTTGCAGATAGCAGCCCTCACTTTGAAACGCAATCACATCTCCAATACATGCATTACCTGCCCCGTCTAAGGACTTAATCTGTGATAGTGCTTGCCAAGATCCTAAATCATGCCATGCCGTCTCTAATGGAATGACAGCACTCAACTGCGTTTTTTCCATCAATGCATAATCAATCGAGTTCTCAACTAATTCCGAAAAAGATTTTTCATCAAAACGAATAAAGTCTTCATCACTTCTTAGCGTCTCCCAAACGCATTCCGATTGTTTTGCCATATCCGAATCAAGAGATGCAAGTTCACTGAGATAAAGCGCAGACTGAAACAAGAACATGCCACTATTCCAATAATATTGACCACTACGATAAAAAGCTTCTGCTTGATCAAAAGGGGGTTTTTCAATAAAAGCTTGTACAGAAGCAGCAAACCCAGCGTCCAAAGCTGTTCCCGGTTGAATATAGCCAAATCCCGTTTCCGCACGCGTCGGCTTGATACCAAAGGTAGTGAGATAGCCTTGCCCTGCGATTGACTTTGCTTGTTCGACCACTTGATGAAATGAACCATTGTCTGACAAGTAATGATCTGCCGGCAAAATTAAGAGTAAAGTATCCTTACCGTATCGCTGCAACGCATAGTGCGCTGCCAGAGCAGCAGCTGGTGCGGTTCCCTTGCGAGCGGGCTCTAACATCAACGCGCTAGTCGTTCCACCCCATTGACGAATTTGTTCTGCAACCAAAAATCGATGTGCTTCACTCGTAATAATCAGAGGGGGTAAGTAAGTAGGCTCGGAAACCCTAGAAAGCGTTTGTTGAAATAAACTTTGATCTCCCATTAATGTTAGAAATTGCTTGGGGTAATTTTCGCGTGAGAGAGGCCAAAGACGAGTCCCTGAACCCCCTGCCAAAATAACGGGCAAAACTTTCCAACACGTTGCCATATTCCTTCTCCACTTATTTTAACAATGGATTCAAATCCAAAATTGTTCTATCGTAGCGGTAGTTTTCTAGCTAGGCAAGGTTGATCTGGAATCATTTAACATGACAAGCCAAAAGACTGAAAATCAATTTCAATTGCTCACTCAAAAACGCTTTGGTTGGTTTTTCACAGCCCAATTTTTAGGCGCATTCAACGACAATTTATTTAAAATGGCCTTGATTATTCTGATCTCATTTGAACTTTCTACTAAGAATCCTGACTTGGCTAATATGTTAGCTAGTTTATGCACTGGTGCTTTTGTGCTGCCCTTCTTTTTATTTTCTGCATTTGCTGGACAGATAGCTGATAAATTCGACAAGGCAACGCTGATTCGCTGGATTAAGTGTCTTGAAATTTTGATCACGAGTTTAGCCGCCATCGCTTTTCATAAACTCGCTTTAAATTGGCTGGTCGTACTCTTAATGTTAATGGGCAGTCACTCAGCTTTGTTCGGACCGGTCAAATACAGTTATCTTCCAAAACAACTTCATCCTTCAGAACTGATCGGAGGAAATGGCTTGGTTGAAATGGGGACTTTTTTAGCGATTTTAATTGGCACGTTACTCGGCGGCGTTTTAATTGGAATTGAACGCTATGGTACCTACGTTGTTGCAGCGACTACCATCACGGTTGCGGTCATGGGTTGGGGGGCAGCAACACAAATTCCTTCCACCCCTTCAGAATCGAAGCATATTCGAATTAATTTTAATTTTATTTCAGAAATTTATTATAACCTCAAGCTGGCCGCACAAAATCCTAGTATCTTACTCTATCTCTTCGCCATTTCCTGGTTTTGGTTTCTGGGCGCCTCTTTTTTAACTCAGATCGGCAACTATACTGCACACTATGTTCACGGTACACCAGCTATCGTCTCGCTCTTAATTGGTGCTTTTTCAATTGGTATCGGATTAGGGGCTCTCTCCTGCGAAAAGCTCTCTAACAAAAAAATCGAAAAAGGGCTGGTCCCTTTCGGTGCAATTGGAATGGCTTTTTTCATACTGGATTACAGCTTAGTCCATCTAACGTTCCCATCAGATCATTCTCTGGTCACAACTCAGATGTTCTTCCAATATGGGGCTTATTGGCACTTATTATTCTCACAGATTGGTCTCGGACTATTCGGTGGAATTTACATCGTCCCCTTGTATGCGATGATTCAACATCATAGCCCACCTGAAATTTGTTCTCGCATCATTGCTGCCAATAATCTACTGAATGCACTCTTTATGGTGTTTTCTTCTATAATTGCGATTGGTATGTTCTCTTGGAGCTTCACTATTTATCAATTATTTTTTGTAATATTGGTATTGCACATTGCTGTGCTTTCTATCATCTTCTGGATTGATCGTGATTTGCTAAAACGATTTAAGGCGTGGTTATTATAGTCACAGTAGATGAGTTTTCGGGTAGGCGGCAAGCCTCGAGCAACCGGAGTGTACACAAAGTACATGAGGATTGCGAGAGGGCGCAGCCAACAACCTCGAAAATTCAGCTGCGAAGACTATACATTGGGATTCCATTTAATGGGGGTAGACTTCCCCTGCTCATCAATTGCAACAAATGTAAATAAGCCCTGCGTGACTTTGTATCGTGCCTCATCGGTGCGTTTTTGAACCCAAACTTCAAGACCAATGGTCACTGAGGTATTGCCCCGCTTAGTGACCTCGGCGTAGCAAGCCACAGTATCACCAACCATGACCGGTTTGATAAAAGACATTCGGTCAATTGCAATGGTGGCCATCCGATTGTGGCTACACTTATGGGCCAAGACACTTGCGCCTAAATCCATAATCGACACCAGCCAGCCACCAAAAATATCACCATATGGATTCGTATTCGCTGGCATTGCTATTGTTTGAATCACCAGTTCACCTTGTGGTTGAAAGACTTCATCCATCGCCACGCTCTCTAATTAATTCAGATTTTAGTATACGGCGACTAGCTTGAAACTTGTCACCAAACTTATTAAAAGCATCTTGCCGCATGCGTGCAGCATGTTCTTTGACATAAAATTCAAATGAAGCTTTATCGCTTAATTCATATCGTACACAAAAGCCTTCTGTGCCCACACTGGGCTCCAGCTCAGACCAATATTCTGCCCTTAAAAATCCCGGGAATTGTAGCATTAAGTCAAGGTGTTCAGCTAACCAAAATTTAAACTCTTTTGCTACACTTGCATCCACTTTGAGATTGACTTCGTATATAATCGGCATTTTAATTCCTATGATAACAACGTTGACTGCGTTAACTCTTGCCGTTGCTTTCCTTAATAGTATCAATAAATAGATAATTTTCAGAACAGTTCATTCAATCTAGAACGGCAGAATTATATTTAAGGAAATAACTAATGAATTCATCTTCTACTCCAGTTGCTAGAAAATTCTTATCTATGAAAGCCATGGGCTGGCTCATGGTCACGCTTGGGGGATTATTCTATTGCTACGAAGTAGTCGTTCGTTTATTCCCAAGTGCCATGATCCCAGAATTAATGGCAGGATTTACTATTGACAGGGCTGGCTTGGGGATACTCTCTTCAGCATTCTATTGGGGATATACGCTGACCCTGCTCTTCGCAGGCCCTGTGATTGACAACTACCCTCTAAAACGAGTCATGAGCTTTGCCACGCTGCTTTGTGCATTAGGCTGCCTCATGTTCGCACTCAGTACCAATGTCTACTTGGGCTGCGTGAGCCGATTTGTAATGGGTTTAGGTTCTGCGTTTGCGTTTGTGGGTGTTCTTAAAATCGCCGCCATCTGGTTACCTAAACATCTCTTTGGATCCGTAACGGGATTTGTCTCACTGCTGGGTATGATTGGTGCATTTTATGGACAAAACAAGCTCACGAGTTACATCAAGACCCATTCTTGGGAAAATATTTCCATCACTTTAGCAATCATCGGCGCTGTCTTGGCCCTACTATTGATGATATTTCTCTATGAAAGAAAACCGGATGAACAGGGCGAATCAACAAAATTCTCAGATGATGAAAGTATTTGGCATGCTTTAGTTCGAATTTTGACAAACCCGATTATGTGGATCAATGGGGTCATTGGTTGTATCACGTTCCTTCCCATCTCTGCTTTTTCTGAACTCTGGGGGATCCCTTTTCTCGAAAATACCTATCAGCTCGGACGTGATCAAGCCACATTCTATAATTCGCTGGTCTTAATTGGTTGGGCTGCGGGCGCGCCGGCTTTTGGTATCTTCTACGATGCCCTTCAAAACTGGCACCGCACCATACTCTGGGGCACCTGGGCAGCATTGGGCTGCATCGTCTTGATACTACTAGGGACCTTACCCCTCTATTTATTGCCGGTTTCTCTCTTGCTATTTGGCTTCACGGCCAGCTCCCACGTCTTGGTATTCATCAGTTGCAGGTTATACTCTCCTAAAAATCTAACTGGCACCGCACTGTCTATTACTAATTTCTTCACGATGATTGGGGGGTTAGTATTCCAGCCCTTACTTGGCAAGCTACTAGACTATTCAATTCCATTATGCGAAAACCCGGCCTCTGCTTACCAGCTTAGTCTCAGCATTATCCCTATTGGATTTGCCATTACATTAGCATTGATTTGGATCTTACCCTGCCCTCATAAAAGATCTAGACAAATGGAAAAATTACAGCAAGCTAAATTAGTTGAGAGTGTTTAGATTCGCGTCACTTTAAAATCCCTTTTGCTGCGCAGGGCAACCCCAATTCGGGCTTTTTTGGGATATACCCTTCACAGCTGAATTTTCGGGGTTGTTGCCTTCGCGATTCTCACCGCAGTCATGTACTTTGTGTACACTCCTGCGTCTCGAACGCTCGGCGCCTACCCGAAAAATGCTCTGTTGTGGGGATATATCGTCATCCCGCACAGCGGTCATCACACGAAGTGTGTAGCGTCTGATGCGGGATCCAGGATTTTATCAAATCTCAGCTAATAATTTGATTGCTGATATTTTTAAAGGCTGAATCGCGTAAGCGGCTAAGTGCGCTTATCGCTGTGCGGAATGACGTCATTACAAAGCAACCCTGCCTTCAAAAACTCCGAACTGAGGTTACGGCAGCGATAGCAGAGTGGATCTCAATTAAAGTGTTCCAAATAGTCTATCACCCGCATCCCCCAAACCTGGGAGGATATAGCCTTTTTCATTGAGGCAGCGGTCCAAAGAAGCGGTATAGATATTGACGTCAGGATGTGCAGACGTAAATTTCCTAACCCCTTCAGGGGCGGCTAAAATGCAAATAAACGTAATATTTTTCACTTGTCTTTGTTTCAAAGTTCGCACCGCTTCAATTGCTGATCCACCGGTGGCCAACATTGGATCACAAACGTAAAAATTACGCTTATCTGAGTCTTCTGGCACTTTGAAATAATAGCTTTCAGGTAATAATGTGGACTCATTTCTAAAGAGCCCAATATGACCTATTTTCGCTGCGGGCATAAGCGAGGTTAATGCATCAACCATCCCAATCCCTGCACGCAAAATGGGGAGAATCACGGGACCTGGTCCTGTGAGTACGGATAAGGGAACGCTCTGCTCTAATGGCGTATCTATATTCTGGATCGTTGTATTTAAATTTTGTGTGGCTTCATAGCCTAACAGTAAAGTAATCTCATGAATAAGCTCTCTGAATACTTTATGATCTGTCTTTTTATCTCTCAAAAGAGATAATTTACTCGCAACGAGAGGGTGTGTAACAATTTTAAGCGTCTTAAATTCAGAATGTTGTGTTGATGTCATAGGACTACTAGTGATAGATAGATTGATCTTCTAATAAAATACTTGCTGCGATCGTCGCACCATACAAAATGAAAGGATCGTCATCATGTAATGCTTCTGTGATTTGCCTAATTTGAGGATGATAAAAACCTGATTTTGACCAATAATCTGATAAGTTATCTAAGGATTCTCTCAGAAAATCAACGTAAGCTAGAAACGATTGGTTATTTATCATGCTCATTATTTTAGTACTTCACGAAGTTAGCAGTTTACCAAAAGACATCTTCTCAATCTACTCTATCACGCCCAATACCATGGCTTGTTCTCATCCATTCGGATTCTTTGCGCATAATATAATGAAGTAGGCGCTCTAAATCTTCTTCTCTTAAAGCATCAAAGTTCACACGAATTAAATAACCTTCATGCGCCGTCTCGCATGCTACCACATGACCGTATCCATGGATATAAGTTTGGTCAGGCAGCAAAATTAGATCCCATTCGATATCACTCTCGACTTCCATAGGATGCTCAACCTGAAATGCTATCCCACAAGCGCTCAAGCTAATCCTTTGTGGTTGCTGATCTAGTAATCCATCTAATTTTGTTGAATTACTTTCTTCTGCGATCAAGTTAATTTTTCGATTCAATAAATCAAGCATTGCTGCAACATCCGGTAGCTTTTGGCGGATTCGACTTAAGCCATCTTGAAGATCAGCATCCAGCTTCAAAAACAGCCTAGCTTTATCCGGATGATACCTATCTCCCTTATTGAGCTGGGCGATACCCTCTTTCTTTTCATCGGCTGTGACCGCCTTAAAGGTCACGATGCAATCTGCTTCAACCCGAAAATATCGCCGCCGTTCTTGCTTCATGATTCGTCATATCCCCTGGCAACACTGTGTTGATATGAGAGCATGCCTCATAAAATTAGGCCAACTTACTCTTTTTTTAGATGATTGACCATCCGTTGCGCCTGAGATAGGGTTCAGGTTTCACAGTACTAGAGATGAGCATTTAAGATGACATTTGAAACAGCCCTTCAAGATCTGGATAAGATTGTACATGCGCTTGAAAAAGGTGATTTAAGCCTAGAAGTCGCTTTATCTGAGTTTGAAAAGGGAGTTAGTTTAGTTCGAAACTGTCAAGAAACACTCTCAAAGGCTGAACAACGCATTCAACAGTTGGTTCAAAAAGATGGTAAAATGTCAGCTTCTGACGTCAACACGGTAGAAGGCGAGAAAAGCGAATAATGTCCTTAGCCCAGCGATTCAAAGCGACCCAAGATCAGCTCGAAGTAGCGCTATCTCAGTATTTACCAAGAGACCTAGAGCCCTTATCTCAGGCCATGCGCTATAGCGTCTTAGGGGGTGGGAAACGTCTGCGTGCCTTTTTAGCCATTGTCACAGCAGAAGCCTTCGACGGAACATATCAAAGCGTCCTACCTGTTGCCTCAGCGCTAGAGTGTATGCACGCTTACTCTTTAGTACATGATGATTTACCAGCGATGGACAACGATGCGCTTAGACGAGGCAAGCCCACTTGTCATATTGCTTATGATGAGGCCACTGCTATTCTGGCTGGCGACGCCTTACAAGCACTGGCATTCGAAATCTTAGCGCAACCAGAGCTTGGCTATCCAAAAGAAAATCAGTTGAAGATCATCCAAGTTTTAGCCGAAGCCGCGGGTGCAAATGGAATGGTCAAAGGTCAAACACTCGATATCGCTTCTGAAGGTCGCACCATCACACTGACCGAACTGGAAAGCATACACCGAGCGAAAACAGGTGCGTTGATTGAAGCCAGTGTTTTAATGGGTGCTTTAACGGTGCTTGCCGTGACCGATCCAAGACTGCTTGCTTTAAAAAACTTTGCACACCATTTGGGGATCGCATTTCAGATCCAAGACGATATCCTCGATATCACAACCTCCACAACCGAGCTTGGTAAAACCGCTGGTCGAGATGTGGCTTTACAAAAAGCTACCTATCCTGCCTTACTGGGACTAGATGGCGCAAAAGAAAAAGCTATCTGGCATCTCAAAGAGGGATTACGAGCTCTAGATCAGATCTCTTCAACAGATCATCTCATCGAATTAGCTCATTTTATCGTTCAAAGGAATGCATAATGCACTTGTTAGATGCGATTCAATTTCCTAGCGATTTAAAGAAATTATCTGAAAACGATTTGCAACAAGTTGCTGCTGAACTCAGAGCATTCTTGATTTCGACCCTGAATCAAACAGGTGGTCACTTTGGTGCGGGCTTGGGTACAATCGAGCTAGCGATAGCACTTCATTATGTTTTTAATACACCCCATGACACTCTTATTTGGGATGTCGGGCATCAAGCTTATCCGCATAAAATGCTCACCGGTCGAAAAGATCAATTTTTATCATTGCGTAAAAAGGATGGGCTAGCACCTTTTCCTAGACGCGAAGAAAGTCTCTTTGACGCTTTTGGCGTAGGACATTCTAGTACCTCCATTAGTGCTGCTTTGGGAATGAGTGTCGCTAAAAAATATGAAGGTAACGACTCCAAAACCGTTGCGATTATTGGAGATGGCGCGATGACTGCCGGTATGGCATTTGAAGCGCTGAATCATGGTGGTGATCTCAACGCTGATCTTCTGGTCGTACTCAATGACAATGATATGTCAATCTCTGGCAATGTGGGCGCACTTTCAAATTATTTTGCTCGTATTCTATCTGGCAAGCTGTACACCACCGTACGAGCCGGTAGTAAAAAGATGTTAGCGCGTGTTCCCCCTGTTTGGGAATTAGCAAGACGCACTGAATCGCATCTCAAAGGCATGGTAGCGCCTGGCACTTTATTTGAGGAGTTAGGCTTTAACTATATTGGACCCATTGACGGACACGATCTCAATGTGTTGGTGAAAACTTTGAGAAACGTACAATCCTTAAAAGGCCCACAATTTTTACATGTGATTACCAAAAAAGGTAAAGGGTACCCGCCTGCAGAAGCGGACCCTATCAAATATCATGCGGTTTCAAAAGGATTCTATGATGCAGCCCAAGGTTCACCCTTGGCCAATTTGAAGCCGAGTTACCCTAGCTTCTCACAGATCTTTGGAAAATGGCTTTGTGATATGGCAGCAAAAGACGACCGATTAATTGGTATCACGCCCGCCATGCGGGAAGGTTCGGACTTGATCCAGTTTTCAAAAGATTTTCCAGATCGTTATTTCGATGTGGGGATTGCCGAACAACACAGCGTGACTTTTGCTGCGGGTCTGGCAACAGAGGGCAGAAGGCCCGTCGTCGCAATTTACTCGACCTTTTTACAAAGAGCTTATGATCAACTGATCCATGATGTCGCGATTCAAAATTTACCCGTTCTGTTTGCGCTCGATAGAGCTGGTTTAGTACCGGACGGTCCAACACACTGCGGCAGCTTCGATCTGAGCTACCTCACCCCCATCCCGAATATGACCATCATGGCACCTTCTGATTCTAATGAATGCCGTCATATGCTCTATACGGGATTTTTATTAGACGGTCCCGCGGCAGTACGGTATCCACGCGGTACGGGTCCGATTGTTGAATTGCAAACAGAGATGATCCGTCTCCCCATTGGAAAAGGCGTCATTCGTCAAGAAGGACAGGGTGTTGCTATTTTAAGCTTTGGCACATTGTTGCCCGCAGCCATGACGGCAGCTGTCGCCTTAGGCGCAACGGTTGTGGATATGCGTTTTATCAAACCGATTGATGAGGCTTTAATCATTGCCTTATCCAAAACACACCATCTCATGGTCACCATCGAAGAAAATGCCGTGATTGGCGGTGCAGGTGCTCTAGTGAATCAAGTCCTGTTGAGTCACGATTATGAGGGACGAATTTTGAATTTAGGTATCCCTGATTATTTCGTTGAACACGCCTCTCACGAAGAGATGCTGGCCAGCTGCGGCCTCGATGCCAAGGGGATTCAAGCTGCAATTCAAGCAAAACTGAATGCCGCTTGTAAAAAAATGCTAAGTCCTTTAGAGTAACCATTCTGTCTAAACAAAAGTAAGTTATATACCTCATGCAAGCCATCTTTGATGTTCAAAGCATTGCAGATAAGCGGAATCTCCCGGTCAACTGGGCGGGCATTAAAGGCTTGCGTCATCCCATTACCATTCATGACCAAACAACATCAAGCGTTCCGATTACGCATGCCAGTGTTGCTTACTTTGACATGTTTGTTGATTTACCGGCACATCAAAAGGGGACTCATATGTCCCGCTTTGTTGAAATTCTGAACGAAGCGCCTATTACACTCTCAACTGGGGCATTTTCGAATTTACTCGATACCTTAATCACGCGGTTAGAGGCTCAAAATGGATTCTTGTCTGCAAAATTCCCCTTTTTCGTTCAAAAATCAGCTCCCATCTCCGGCGCTAAAAGCTTGATGGATTATGAGGTTGAATTAGTCGCAACCCTTGAAGCAGGCGTGCTGGCTCAGAAATTAATCGTGCACGTACCCATAACAAGCCTCTGCCCTTGCTCTAAAAAAATTGCTGCGTATGGCGCTCACAATCAACGCTCTGTGGTAATTGCTCAGATTTGGTATCAAGGCCATCTCAGTATTCTCGAAATAGTGAGATCGATTGAAGCACAAGCATCTTGTGAGCTATACGCACTTTTAAAACGTCCTGATGAAAAGGTCGTCACCGAAAGAGCGTACGATAACCCTAAATTTGTTGAAGACATGGTCCGAGATGTCGCTCGCAGTTTGCAAGATTTTGGGAATATCGACCGCTTCATTGTGTCTTCAGAAAATTTTGAATCTATTCACAATCACTCAGCATACGCTCAAATACAATGGGAAAAAGCTTGATAACAAGCTAAATATAGGGCACACTGCCAACCTGTCAGTTTCCAAAGAGTTATATGGTTAGCTAAATGATTGATATTGAGCAAAATCAAACAGCTGATGATGATATTAAACAGACCACTGTGCGTGTGATGGAATGGGCCATGAGGCCTGAAACCCTCACTAAACTACTCGGCGCTATGGGCGGTATTTTAATAGCTTCCATGTTTTATTCTATTTGGTTTATCGGCCCTTTTATTTCAGCTTCTGCTGTGACCTTAGGGCTAGTTAGTTTATCTAAATTCAGTGATAACCAATTCACCACATTTCCATCATTAAGTTCATCAGAAAAATACGCCATTTTATTGGCAGGATCGGCTGCCTTTCTGATGACCTTTATATCGCCGGCACTGACAGCAACAACATTAATATTAGCCAGTGCAGGGTTCGGATATTACTACATGCAAGACATCGTCATAGCACCGCTTGGTGTCTTGAATAAACATCTGCTGAATCTGATGTCTCATTGGGAAAATACATCTCAAAATCAAGCCGATCTAAAGTCTCTCTTTTTAGCGGGTGCTAATCCCCATCTTTATATCGAAAAAAATGAGCTTGATAACTGGAAACTAAAAGCTAAATTTGAAAAATTCCTGCCTCAATCTGTTGACCGCTTCAGTTTATTAAACTGTATTGAAAAAAATATCTTCAAACAAGATAAACAGTTAACACTGCTTAAAACGCTGAAGAAAATGGCTCACACTTTCCGGACCAATATGACCGTCGATCCACTTCAGAGTGACCCAGCACAGAACGAAGGATCCAATGCGAAGGCTGTAACCGATCAGCTTTTCAACAAAATGCACACCATGCTCAATGCCTTAGTGAAAGCACTCGCTCCTTTTAATGCTTTCCTAAGAACTCAAGCTCCGAATGAATTATTTTTCGAGCATGAAACAGGATTATCCACTGTTTGGGAGGCTGGCCAAACACACTTAGCGTCCCTTCTAAAGAAAGACGGCGTAAAGGGTGCAGCAACGGCATTCGGCGAGACCCTCACAAAAGCAGGCGACGCTATTCTGCATGGGGCTAATGCTGCGAAAACAACTCATGATACAACGCCACCACCACCCACTGATACAGCAGTCAAGGAAGATCACAACAGCGCCCTTCCAGCTGAAGATTCAAGTTTTGACAGACCTTGCCTTTAAGTTTTACTGGCTTTACCAATGTCAGCCCTCATAACTGTTAGCTGACATTGTTTTTAAAATAAATCGTTTTAGTGATCCCCACCGTTAATAAAGGCACAATAAAGACCGCTATCATAAACCAAGTTAGTAATCGATATCCTTCTGCAATCAAATTCACTAAACCTAATTGCCCCAAGCAAAATGCAACTATCAACAAAATAATGACTGGCATTTTTTTATATTTCTTCAGGTGAATACGATCTTTAAAAGCATATACAACGCCAACCCCCGTTTCGACTAATGTAGAAATCAATACCACAGAAAAAGCTATTGTTAATAAGGAAACCCCCACATGATTGAGCAGGTATACCGAAGGTACCGTTGCATCTAACACGGATGGATATTGCGTTGATAATGCTAGAAGCAGCATCACACCCGGCATACTGGCTAATGGTCCCGCTAAAAGCCCTGATATCAGAGCTTGTCGCCTTGTTTTTAAATGTCGCAATGTAAATAAAACGGCTGGTAGAGCCCCCACATTATAACTTGCATAAGCTATTCCATTTTTAACCCAAGCTATTCCGCTCGGCAATGTTACACCTTCAAACAGCAAATTATTGGATTTTTGATAACAACAATATAAAAAAGCAATAAAAACTGCATACAGTCCAATTGACAAAAAGGAAAACATTTTTTCAATCGATTCACTGCTCTTATATACCATAAACAAAATATAGATAAATGGTAATATTAATCCAATGATATAAGGAATCCCCAATAAATCCTGTAGAAGACTACCTACTGACGCAGCAATTACTGATAATACAATGAGCACTAAATACAAATATGCGATCTCAAATATCACCCAAGCGCGTCCGAGCAAACTTTTAAAAAACTTTTTATAATCATAAGCTCGATGCAAAATTGCAAACACGAATGAAGCCGCGCAGACAATAGACCACATCACTGTGGTTACAATCAATCCATACAATCCATTGGTCGGTCCCAATGCCAAAAAATATTGGTTCATTTCTTGGCCCGTACAATATCCACCTGAAATCACAATAGATTGAAAGGTCATGCCGGGTAAAATATAAATTTTGAAGAAATTAGAGTTAAACATTTTTGCGACCACATATTCTTGTAAGACCTAAACCTGGCAAATCAAGGGGTGACAGTATGCCATGCTCTAGTTTAAACCCACCCGCTACAACATCTTCCGCTAAATCTAAGCTTCCATCTAAATCGATATATTGGGTTGCCGGGCATGAGAATGCCACATGTAAAGCGGCAGCAATACTAATCACACTTTCATCCATGCAACCCCACATTAATTTAACCTGAGCTGCTTCTGCTAATGCTGCTATTTTTTGTGCTTCAAAAATACCGCCGCACTTCATCAGTTTAATATTCAGGATACCACAGCGAACTGTCGTGAGCGCTCTGTAAGCATCGATATGGTTTAAGACACTTTCGTCAAGTGCGATTCTTTTCCGATCCTTTTCTTTCAAACGACATAATGCTTCTAAATCCCTAACAGAAAGCGGTTGCTCAATTAACTCAATGTCCAAATGATCAGTTGATTCAATAAATTGGTTTAAATCGGGTAAAGCATATCCTTGATTCGGATCGACACGGATAGTGATATGAGATCCATAATCTTTCCTCAGTGCAATGATTCGTTCAATATCTTCCTGCAAATCGCATCCTAGCTTTACTTTTAAATGCGTAAATCCACGTTCAAGATATTCACTCGCTTCCTTTAAGGTCTCTTCAACATTTTTTATGCCAATTGTAATGGAGGTAGGGAGTGCTTGGTGACATTGACCAAGCACAGCAACTAAAGGACGATCTAACATTTGTGCATATAAATCATGTAGCGCAATATCAACAGCTGCACAAGCTGCAGGCATTTTTGAGAGTTGTAAAAAACAGCGCTGCCTTAAAGCTGCAAAGTCACGCATGTCTTTATTCAAGCACCATGATAATTGATCGGGATGCAAGGCGGTCAATGTCGCTTCATGCGTTTCTCCCGTGACTTCAACTGCAGGCGATGCTGCCCCTAATCCACAGATTCCATCATCAGTCCACATTTCAACAATTACATTTTCAACGGCTGTCTGTGTTTTATATGCAATTGTATAGGGCCTCGTTAATTGAAAAGGTTGCAAGTAAGTATTAATTGCTTTGATTTTCATTTTTTTGACACCCCACTGTTTGCTTTGCGATATAAGTTTTAATGATTGGCAACAATTCGGATACGCCTTCTTCTCTTGGCATGATCACAGGTAGTTCAATTTCTTGACTGACTCTTTGCTTCGCAGCTTGCCAAGATTCATTTTTCAAATCACGGGTATTGAGGGTCACTGCCAATACCTCTGCGCCATACCAATTAATTAATTTGATTTCATCCTGCAACGACGGTAATGGATAATAAAGACCTTCCCCATGATTAAAATATTCTCTACCAATTGCATGCTGTAATATCACGCCCTTTGCACCACCTGAACAAATCAACTCTGCGCCACAGGGTCCACTTGGATTTCTCAAGGACGATTGTCCCTCCACCAATATCAATTCAGGCGCTGTTTCCTCAGCACACGAAACAATCGCATACTCCAGCTCACCGGATACAAAATCATTCAAAGTGCTATCCAATATCAGTCCATATTTAAATCCTTGAAGCCATCCGGTTTGACCGGTGTAAATCATTTCTGAGCGAATGTCACTCTCTTGGCACATCTGCCATATCAAGTGACAAGTCGTACGTTTCCCTATGGCACAATCTGTTCCAAGCACGGCAATTCGCGGCGTTTTAATACGAGCAATGCTTCCTTTCCAAGGATGAAGCGCATGAATAGGTTTTGGTTTCCTAATATCTAAGATTTGAACTTCATGTTGATCAGCAAGCGGCTTTAATACAGGATGCTCTGAGACTAATTGATGCAACCCATTGACAATCGTCAGTTTATGCTCAATTGCCAAAGCAAGTTCACCTTGTAATGAACTTGTGATTGCACCACCTGGCGTAGCAACCCCAATAATGCAATGGGTCGGTGTCGAATCTAGCATTGACATCGCCTCCGATACTGAACCAAAAACAGGAATATTTCTTGTTTTTTTATCGGTCACAAATCCTGCATCCATTCCAGAATGTTGTCTGTCAATGACAGCATAAATGGGATACCGACTCTTGCCTGTAATCAGTCCATGCGCTGTTTTGCCATAACTTTTACCCAATTGTCCATCCGTCAAAATAATTGCACCGGTCATATACGCTCCTAGATAGTTAATCGCTCGATTGCATCTGATAATTCAAGCTCTTTGCACACTTCATTTGCTGCACGTTGTGGCCATTTCATTTTGTTGCGACTCAAGTTCCTTAAAAAACATATTTCGGTATTAAAATCAGCGTCATTTCCGCATGAAATATCGAGCTGTAACTCATTGATAACTTTCACATACTCTTGAATCGATTCAATAAATTTAGGATTAATCACCATTTCCATTTCTGGTATATCTTGCTTAGATGTTAAGAGTAAACGTGCTTTACCCACTTTTTCAGCTGCTGTGTATGGAATCACCCTAGATTGAAGCGTATCACTTAAGTTATAAATTCTGCCTGGATTCGTGTACACAAATGAAATCCTTTCTTGTTCTAAAGCATGCAGCTCCAAATAGAAGCGGTCGAAATGCGCCTCATCGAAAGACATGCTTTTTCGTATATCCCTTTTACAATGAAATCTTGTCCAAGATACTTTGAGGCAACAGTCTTGATGATCAAAGAAATATCTAACTATTGCAGTTTGTTCTAGAAAGTATTTTCTATTAGCCTCTTTGTAACGACCTTCAACCAATAGCAATTTTATCGTATCAGCATTCGCACTTAAGCCACTCAATGTGTCTGATATGTTAGAATTTAAATGTTCCATAATGGCACCATAAGCATCTTCTTTGATCAAATTAGAAGAAAGATGCAATTCGTAATGCTCAGCAACCTTCAGGTTGTCTAAAATATGACTAATTTTTTTCAAATATTTATCACGTTTTGTAATAACATCATGGGGATCGGCACAACTAGGATGTGGGCATTCCATTGCCGCATGATCCGCGATTAGAATATGAACCTTGGCATCAATGGGTCCTGTTCTTCTCAATTTTTCAACTGTTAAGAGCATCGTGTAAATATCAACGGGCACATGTTTCGATAGACCATCCTCATACGAAACAAACCCGAATCCCACAAAAATATTTTTCTTTCTTTGTCTAATATCGAAATAATTGGGATGAATATAGTCACTGTATGGAACACACAGCGGTATATCTTTTATCAAATCCTCTCGTTTTTGTATTACCTGACCTATCATCGCTCGTCTCCTTATTTTCTTGATGGCAAAAAAAAACCCCGGTTTGAGCCGGGGTTTTCGTGGTTTTTCTAATATTATTTTATGATAGAAATGCCCCCGGCTGCTTAAAGTGGGTAAAAAAGAAATACATCATATATGATGTCAATGCAGCAGCATGGGCATGAACAGATGCTGAAGATCTGGCACATTCAGTAGAAGCTAAACTTTTAGTCATAAGATCGCTAGACATCATCTGCTCAATAAAATAAATATCTCTTTGGACAGTATACAAACGATCTCACAATGTCAAGACTAAAAGACGAGTGGATATATTTATTTGACTAAGTATCTGTTTGCTGATTAAACGAGCCTAACGGTCTGCCAGGCTTTATCCAATACGCCATTGATAAATTTGTGGCTTTGCTCTGCCCCAAACTCCTTTGCAATATCAATAGCCTCATTGATGACCACTTTATGCGGGACGTCAGGGCGCATTTTTAATTCAAAAAAAGCGAGACGCAATATACTGAGCTCGATTGGATTGACTTCGTTGATTTTTCTAGATAAAAAAGGTGATATGGTTTGATCGAGATCGCCCACTATTTTAGGTAATTCTTCTAAAACTTGAGCAAGATACACTTCGTCATACCCTTGATGAAAGGGCGCATCGAAATCCTCTTCCGCCAATGTCGTCAACACCACATCTTCCAGCACAGAGCGAATTGCATTGCCAGACAATTCCCAAGCATATAGAACTTGGACGGCAAGGCGTCTAGCTTTTTGACGTGGATTCATTAGCTTGAAAGGTTTAGTCATGGATTTTCGCCGTTAGGTTGATCATCTCAATGGTAGAAAGCGCCGCATCGGCACCTTTATTACCCGCTTTGGTACCTGCGCGCTCAATGGCCTGCTCGACCGTATCACACGTTAAAACACCATAAGAAATCGGGATATCCATTTCAACAGAGACTTTTGCAATCCCTTTTGCGCTCTCAGAAGCGACATAATCAAAATGCGGTGTACCACCACGAATGACAGCACCCAATGCAATAATACCCTTGTAGCGCCCCGTCTTAGCGACTTGTTTACAAGCATAGGGGAGCTCAAAAGCACCCGGCACTGAGATGATTTCGATTTGGGATTCACTTAAACCTTGCTTCAAACAAGTTGCAGTTGCACCTTTAATCAATTGCTCAACAATAAAATCATTAAACCTCGAGGCAACAATCGCAATAGTTCCCTTAAAAGGCATAAAATCTCCTTCAAGCTGTCTCATCATTGCAATTCCCCAAGTCATGATTAAAAGGCAGGTAGCATTCTACCTGTAAATTGAACGCGCTTAAACCCAATAATTTCTTTTCCGCACTTAATATTTCCAATCTACCATAACCCAGTTGGTTCAAGATTTGGGACCCTTGCCCAATCAAACGCCAATCTTCACTCACATGCCCGGCTTTGCTCGGTTGCACTTTTTTTAAAGTAACTGCACTTAATCGCTCAACCAATCGTTTCGAGCTTTCTTGATGAGCCAACATCAAAACCGCTCCTCGCTTCCGCTTAGCGATATAAGCTAATGCTTCTTCTAAGGGCCAACGACCCGTTTCATGCTGAGCGCCTTCGATACCGGGTAAATCTAAAATCTGATCGCGGACATGAACTCGAATGGGCGCAGGCGCTTCAGATGGCGTCCCACAAACCAGTGCCAAATGTGTTTGACGCTCAATCAAATCCTCAAAAACATGTAATGTAAAAGGGCCAAAGCGTGTCTCTAACATTTTTTCGGCAACCTTTTCAACCGTTGCTTCACGCTCTAGTCGATACCGAATTAAATCTGCAACGGTCCCAATTTTTAATTGATGAAGACGTGCAAACTCATACAATTGATCACGTCTTGCCATAGTACCGTCGCCATTCAAAATTTCAGCCAGCACGCCTATTGGCTCTAATCCAGCTAATCTGGCAAGGTCACAACTTGCTTCCGTATGTCCTGCACGAGATAACACACCGCCAGGCTCCGCCATAATCGGAAAAATATGCCCTGGCTGTACAATGTCCGATGGTTTAGCATGGGGAGAGGCAGCTGTCGCAATCGTTGTAGCACGATCATGCGCTGATATTCCCGTCGTCACACCCTCCGCTGCTTCAATCGAAACCGTAAATTGTGTCCCATACTTCGTGCCATTTTGTCTCACCATCAATGGCAAATTGAGCGCTTGGCATTTTTCACGTGTCATGGGCAAACAAACCAGTCCTCTCGCGTGCTGAATCATGAAATTGATGTGTTGAGGCGTAATCTTTTCAGCGGCAACAATAATGTCGCCTTCATTTTCACGATCTTCATCATCCATCATCACAACCATTTCACCTTGACGGATAGCTTCAATGATCTCAGGAATACTATTTACTGCCATAGTGCACACTCGCTCTTATGTAGATATCAGGCCCAACCTGTTCAATGGATTTCACGTTCAATGGTAGGTGTTGGTCTAAAGTTTCGATCTGAGGGAATATCGCCATTGGTTTGCCCTCATGCCCCAGCAATTTAGGGGCATAGAACAATAATAACTCATCTACAAGCCCTCCTGCCAAAAAAGCACCAACCAATTGAGGCCCCGCTTCGATTAAAACTTGATTCACTTCTGAGACTGCTAATTCATCTAATATTGCAGCCAAATCTTGCTGGCCTGTTACATGCCAAGTCGGAGCTTCTTCTGAAAATATCGCTGCAGTTTTCGACGCGCGTCCTTGTCTGTCCAACAAAACACGCTTGGGCTGATGAAAAGCAGTGCCTTGAGGACATGCTCTGAAGACTGATTCACTCCGAACCGTCAAACGAGGATTATCTGCTAAAACGGTATTGATACTGGTGAGAATTGCACCACTTTCTGCTCTCAATTCTTGTACACGCTCTCTTGACGCTGGACTGGTGATCCACTGACTTTCCCCAGATGCCATTGCTGTTCGACCATCTAAGCTCATTGCAATCTTAGCCATTACTAATGGACGATGACGCGTATGACGCAACACGTAGCCCGCATTTAATGCCATGGCGTCATCTGCTAAAAGCCCAACATCGACTTCGATTCCGTGGGCTCGTAATGCTTCAACGCCTTTACCGGCAACTAATGGATTCGGATCGAGCATAGCAACAACCACGCGCGCAACACCAGCTTTTATCAAAGCCTCGACACAGGGAGGCGTACGTCCGTGGTGCGCACAAGGCTCCAGCGTGACGTAACACACAGCGCCTCGTGGTTGGACTTCCGCCTGCTGAAGCGCCATCACTTCTGCATGCGCTTGCCCACAGGCTGCATGGTAACCTTCTCCAATCGAATGACCCGCTTTCACCAGGACAGCCCCTACCATCGGGTTAGGGCGCGCGGTATAACGGCCGCGCGCTGCCAATGCTAGCGCACGCGACATGAAGGCATTGTCCACTTCGTTAAACATGATCTTCGGGTTGCTTTCTCAGCATTTCAATTTCTTCTTCAAAAGCATTAATATCTTGAAATTGCCTGTAGACTGATGCAAATCGAACATAAGCGACATCATCGAGTTGACGTAGCTCTACCATGACCCACTCACCCAACGTTTGAGACAGAATTTCTCGTTCGCCTGAAGCTCGCAATTTTCGCTTCAATCGATGAATAGCTGCTTCAATCTCCTCTGAGCTCACAGGTCTCTTTTGTAAGGCTTTCTGAAGACCGTCTCGTAGCTTCTCGTCGTCGAAAGCCTCTCGCGATGCATCTCGCTTCACAATGCGTGGCATCGTAAGTTCAGCACTTTCAAAAGTCGTGTAGCGCTCTTCACATTTAAGACACTCACGACGACGCCGAATTTGATCACCTTCCCCAACCAATCGTGAGTCAGTCACTTTGGTTTCTTGGTAACCACAAAATGGACAACGCATGCCTTACCTCATCCTAGATTAATGTTTCGGCGGACCATAAACGGGAAAACGCTTGCAAAGCGCTAACACTTCTTCTCGAACTTGCCTTTGAACCGCTGGATTTTGAATATCATCCAACACCCTGGCAATCCAGTTCGCCAACAGCTCTACTTCAGCTGCTTTAAAGCCACGCGTGGTCATGGCTGGTGTGCCAATTCGAAGACCACTGGTCACGAAAGGTGAACGTGGATCGTTGGGCACCGCATTGCGATTCACCGTGATATTCGCATGCCCCAATGCTTCATCTGCGTCTTTACCGGTATAAGGTTTATCAATCAAATCCATCAGGAAAAGATGATTTTCAGTACCACCTGATACAATTTTAAATCCTTTCTGACTCAAACGCTCTGCTAACATTTTCGCATTGGCAACCACCTGTTTTTGGTAAGTTACAAATTCAGGGCTCAACGCTTCTTTCAAAGCGACGGCTTTAGCGGCAATCACATGCATCAAGGGACCACCTTGTGTACCAGGGAACACCAATGAATTCAGTTTCTTCTCAATTTCAGGATTGCTTTTTGCCAAAATCAAACCGCCGCGTGGTCCTCGCAATGTTTTATGCGTTGTCGTTGTGGTTACATCTGCGATCTGAACAGGCGAGGGATAAACACCCGCTGCAACAAGACCTGCGACATGCGCCATATCCACGACCAAATAAGCACCAACTTGATCCGCAATGCGACGAAATCTAGCCCAATCAACAATGCCTGAGTACGCAGAAAATCCAGCAACAATCATTTTGGGTTTATGCTCTAAGGCCAATGCTTCGACTTGCTCATAATCTAGCTCACCCGTATCTGGCTTAATGCCATACTGATGACAGTTGAAAATTTTCCCTGAGAAATTTACTTTCGCACCATGGGTTAAATGGCCTCCATGCGCTAAGCTCATCCCCAGGAATGTGTCACCCGCTTCCATCAAAGCCAAATACACGGCCGCATTCGCTTGCGATCCAGAGTGAGGTTGGACATTCACATAATCTGCTTTAAAAAGCTGTTTCGCTCGATCAATGGCTAACTGTTCAGCGATATCAACATACTCACAGCCCCCATAGTACCGCTTACCCGGGTAACCTTCAGCATATTTGTTAGTTAATACACTTCCTTGCGCCTCTAAAACCCGTGGACTTGCATAGTTTTCAGAAGCGATGAGTTCAATGTGATCTTCTTGTCGCTTTTTCTCTTGTTCGATAGCTTGGAAAAGTTCGGAATCAAAGGTTTCGATAGACATATCCTGACTGAACATGCACGCTCCTTAAAGTTGTCGGACTATCAAGAATGGGGCTTATTGTAACCCAGCCGAAACGACTTAGATACCAACTATTCTCCGTCATTCCCGTGCAAACGGGAATCCAAAAGGCGCATAATGCGCCTTTCCAGCCTTTTAGGCTGCTAGACTCCGTGTCAAGCACGGGGTGACAAGCACCTTGATTGCAAACCTAAGCACATTCCTGTAGCGTTAGCGCATCTTTTGGCTTGAGGATCTATCGGTTATGAGCAACAAAACCATCTTCTCCATGATTGGTGTGGGCAAAATCGTTCCCCCCAAAAAAGAAATTCTTGGAGACATTTATCTCTCTTTTTTCTACGGCGCTAAAATCGGCGTTCTAGGTCTCAATGGTGCGGGTAAATCGACCCTTCTACGCATCATTGCGGGTGAAGACAAGGATTATGTTGGTGAAATAACATATCAAAAGAACCTTCGCTTTGGCTACCTACCTCAAGAGCCTCGCCTCGATCCTGAAAAGGACGTTCGGGGTAATGTTGAAGAGGCTGTGAAAGAAATCAAAGACATGTTACGAGAATTTGACGATATTAGTGCCAAATTTGCAGAACCCATGTCAGACGATGAGATGCAAGCCCTCCTTGAGAAGCAAGGGAAATTGCAAGATGCCATCGATGCAGTCGGCGCATGGGATATTGACCGTAAACTCGATATCGCTGCGGATGCACTGCGATTACCACCTTGGAATGCTGACGTCACAACGCTATCAGGGGGAGAAAAACGTCGTGTCGCTTTATGTAAACTTCTACTCTCTCAACCTGATGTTCTACTCCTGGACGAACCCACGAACCATTTAGACGCAGAAAGTGTGGCTTGGTTAGAGCGTTTTTTACAGGACTTTCCTGGCACCGTTATCGCTGTGACCCATGATCGCTACTTCTTAGATAACGTCGCAGGTTGGATCTTAGAATTAGATAGAGGCCATGGTATCCCCTACGAAGGCAACTACACTAACTGGCTCGAACAGAAAGAAAAGCGCCTAGAGCAAGAAAAACGCGCAGAAGCTGCCCATTTACGAGCGATGAAAGAAGAGCTGGAGTGGGTCCGTACTAATCCCAAAGGTCGACGTAAGAAAAACAAAGCGCGGCTTGCAAATTTTGAAGAGCTGAGCGCAAAAGAGTTTCAAAAACGAAATGAAACCCAAGAACTCTACATTCCACCAGGAGAACGTTTGGGTGAAACCGTGTTTGAGATCAATCACGTGACCAAATCAATGGGAGATAAATTACTCATTGACGATCTGAATTGCAAAATTCCACGTGGAGCGATCGTCGGCATTATTGGACCAAACGGTGCGGGCAAATCAACTTTCTTCAAAATGCTGACCGGAAACGAACAGCCCGACAAAGGTAGCATTGCCGTTGGTGATTCTGTGCAGATGGCTTATGTTGATCAATCTCGTGATGCACTCAATAACGACAAGACGGTTTGGGAAGAAATTTCAGAAGGACTCGACATGATCACCGTGGGACAATTCACGATGCCTTCACGTGCTTATGTTGGTCGTTTTAATTTTAAAGGCGCTGATCAACAAAAATTCGTGGGTAATTTATCCGGCGGTGAACGCAATCGACTTCATTTAGCGAAACTGCTTCGCAGTGGCGGTAACGTTCTTCTCTTAGATGAGCCAACCAACGATTTGGACGTTGAAACACTCCGCGCACTTGAAGATGCCTTGCTGGTCTTCCCAGGTTGTGTCCTGGTGATATCGCATGATAGATGGTTCTTGGATCGGATTGCGACGCATATCCTTGCGTTCGAAGGCGATAGTCAAGTCACCTTCTTTGAAGGCAGTTATACCGAATACGCTGCTGATAAAACAGCTCGTTTAGGGGATGATGCGACGCAACCGCATCGTATTAAATACAAACGCCTAGAAGAAGTGAGCTAAAACGGTCGTTGCTGACTAACTGCGACTGGTGACTTTCTACTTTCTGTCATCCCGACCAAGCGCACAACGTGTGCGCAAAGCTGGGATGACAAGTGAGAAATTTAAGTGCCGAAACGCCTGATGAATCAAACAACAGAAGGTTTAGGATGCACTCTTGATTCAGGATTTTGTGAAAAGACAAATGACTTCGCTGTGCCATAAAGTTTAGGTGAAAAACTAAATAGCAAATCAGCTTCTGCTTTTAGAGCAAATTTAGGTAAAACTTGATTTTCAATATAATCACATGATGTTGTGATCAATTGTCTCAACGGCAAATATATCAAACTAGCCTGATGCAGGGCTTCGACTGTGGATTGACAGAACAAATCACCCCAAGCAGTATCTCTGAAATTATTCATAGTGTTTTTCAATGCATCAGCATTATTCATAGTGCCATACGCAATATCAGAATAGAGGAAATATATTGAAAAACAAGATTGCAAGGTTTCAAAAATACCAGACAAAACAGGGCTAATTTTTTTCCAGTCTGCATCAGAGATGGAATCTTCGAGAACCCAAAACGATAGCTCCCTTGCTAAAAACATCAGACCTGATGATGTTATTTCTTTTGCAATCTGAACCTTAGCCATTACCCAAAAAAGCTCCCACATCATAACGTTGGTGACATAAAGCGGTGGAATACCATAAATGCCGGATAGGGTCAGCGCACCCATCAAAAGCAGATTGCTAGCGGTTTCAAATTTATGTTCAGAGATATATTGTAATGTATCGCATATATACCAACCGACTAAATCTTTAAATGATTTATTTCTCTCAATAAAGAAGCCTATATTATCTATTCCACAATTAAAATAGGTGCCCTCGGAAGCAAAATTGAAATCAATAACCTTTGCTTCATGATCGCCAACCAAAATGTTTCCAGTATGTGCATCCATATGCGCTATGTTTTGTCGATGTAAGGCCCTTAAAGCTCTATAGGAATACCATTCTTTCTTTGGGTTCCTGCTCACTTGCTCAGTAACCCCTTCAACTTTGCTCATCACAACATAAAAGTTTTCACCCTGTCGACAATATCCCTCGAACAAACCAAGCTTTTTTAAAATTCTAATCTCATTAATAGTCCCTTTTAAAATGAATCGCTTTGAAAAACCGCTATCATCTCTTAATTTTACTGATTTGCACACGAAACTTGTTTCATTCCCATCTTCATCACATAGTTCAAAAACTTCCCCAATAGCCCCTTCACCAAGGATCCGGCCTTTTGAATATTGCTTCTTTTGTCCAGCATTTTGAGAGGTATATGAAATCATTTTAGTATATTAACTTACTTTTAAGGCAACAGGGGGGGAGAGTGTACCATAAGGCGCACTCAAAATAAAGCTTACTTTCTAGCTTATAACGGCATGATTCTAAAACAATTTCTTTTTACAGAGAGGGGTTCTGGTGACTGTTGGGCTTTGAACTGCTTGCGAGGCTTTAGTGGGACTTACAAATTTACTCCCTCTTTCATATAAAACCGTCTGGGCGATAGCAAGTAAGCAATTCTCGGCTTCTGATTCCATTTCAATTGGCCTGGGTAGCTCAGAGACAGAACTCAAGTCGCAAGAAAGTGATCGCTCCCTTTTTCTTGTTCCATTGATACCCTTCAGAGCTGAATTTTCGGGGGTTGCTGGTCCATCCGAAGCTCGTAAGCGCGTAGGCGGATTGTCTTCGCGATTCTCACCACAATCAGGGACTTCAGCATCATTTATTACCGCTCTAAAGCGATCCCGAAAATTCAATTGCAACCGCCCCCGCTGCTCAAATAAGTTGATGATATATTTTTTCCATTCATCTTTCATATCTTCGGTTTCTAAAACACTAAGCGGATAATCGACAATTGGCACACTTAATTGCCCCATGTCTTCCCATAGCTCTGTTTTTTCTTGCATATAAGTCATCATCGCCCAAGAAGAGACGATCTTTGAATCAAGCGGTAAAGAAAAAGGATATTTTTCTACAAAATGCTCGACTGAAGGATATTGCGCATAATTCCATGCTGATAATGAACAAGGATAATAACCATCTTTCACTCCATTTTCAGCTATCTTTCCATACGGATGATACTCATTTGGATCATTTGCTCGATGAAAATAAGTCCAATAATTATCATGAGGTGTAAATATGTTTTGTATCGCCTCTGGAGGCATTAATGTTTTATCCGAGACCCATTTTACATTCATCGCTTCGATAGACTGCACGGCTTCTGAACATAATAATGTTTCAATATTATAAGCCATAGTGATTGCTTCACTACACCGAACACCTTCATGCTGATCCTCATTCGCCATGAATGGATGCGTTGGATGAGAAGCCATTCCAATATATCTGTAAAAAATAATATCATAGTCTTTTTGAGCTCGATCTAATTGACTTTTTCCACCGTTTTTCGGATGACAATAGGGCATATCATCTGTAAAATTTGAATATAAATTATTTGCTTTATCATGACTAAAAAGTAATCCATGGGTTACCCAAGACAACATTCTAGGGCGTGTTGACATTTCGCCGCTCCGCACCACGCCTACGTGCCGCGGCTTGTCCGCGGCATCCAGTTGTTAAATTTCTAAATCAGAGATTTGAATGCAATTCATTGATTAATGAGAGCAAACTCGTAAAATTTATTCGTCTAAAATAACATACGAGTTTGCAA
Source organism: Gammaproteobacteria bacterium (assembly GCA_046348545.1). Lineage (GTDB taxonomy): Bacteria > Pseudomonadota > Gammaproteobacteria > Berkiellales > Berkiellaceae > JAXMEB01. The sequence continues at coordinate 247,636 of JAXMEB010000002.1, read as the reverse complement.
TGGCCCGACTCATGCTCAGTGATGAACTGTGGTCGAAGCTAAGGACGATCATGCAACAACAAGGGATCTATGACAAGCCCGAATTGCGCCTCATGGTTGAAGCGATGTTATATCGTTTGCGAGTAGGCTGTCCTTGGCGAGACGTACCAGCAGAATTTGGATGCTGGAATTCAATATTCCAAAAATTCAATCGTTGGTCTTCAAAGAACAAGTTGGTTAAAATTTTTAAATCTTTGGTGCAAGATCCTGATCTTGAATGGACGTTTATTGATGCCAGTATTGTAAGGGCTCACCAGCACAGTGCTGGTGCAGCGAGTAAAGAGAATCAAGCTATTGGAAAGTCTGTAGGCGGAAACACAACGAAAATTCACATGGCTGTTGACGCATATGGCTTCCCAATTGAGTTTGATTTAACTGGTGGAGAAGTTCATGATTGCAAAGCGGCGCCAGAATTAATTGAGAAACTTCCCGCCGCAGATTATACGATTGCTGATAAAGGTTATGACAGTAAACAGGTTCGAGAACTCATTCGAAAAAAAGCATCAATACCAGTGATTCCAAGGAAAAAGAACTCAAAAACAGGAAATGCAGACATAGACTGGTCCTTGTATAAATATAGGCATCTGGTTGAAAACATTTTTGCACGACTCAAACATTTTCGAGCAATTGCAACAAGATATGACAAATTGAAGCGTAATTATGCTTCAATGCTGGCAATAGCCTGTTCTTATCTGTGGCTGCCAATGTGATAATGTTGTTCAAAAGACAGTATGGATAAGCAAATTTAATGAGGTCATATTATGTTTATATCTTATCTAGCCAGCGAAACGGAACGCTTTATGTGGGGTCTACAACAGATCTTGTAAAAAGGGTTTGGGAGCATAAAAATAAGGTAATTTGTGGTTTTACGGAAAAATATAACGTAAATCAGCTTGTTTATTATGAAGCACATGAGTTGTACGTTGAGGCAGCTAGACGAGAAAAACGATTCAAAAATTGGTGCAGGCAGTGGAAGTTGAATTTGATTGAGGAATTTAACCCAACCTGGAGCGATTTATATCAAGAAATCTGCTCATAACACCTGGATGCCGCGGACAAGCCGCGGCACGTAGGCGTGGTGCGGAGCGGCGAAATGTCAACACGCCATAGTAGTAACTTGTAAAGCGAGATTGAAATTTTTACAGCGAAACACACGATATGGATAATTATCGGGCTTTAATCTTGTCGTCATCACTGAATTATAAGGCTCCGAGACTGCAGCGTGATAAAATGCACTCCTGACTTATGACCTGCGTAGACGGCAACATGCATTGCTTGCTTTGAAGCATTCATAAAGAAAATAATGTCACCCACCAATAATTCATCTAAAGCGTTATTGCGCATCATCATTTCTCCAAGGGCATAGGTTTCAAATCTAAATTTTAAGGATTGTCTTGTCTATCCAAGGCGAAAGAGTAATTTAAATAACTCATATGGGCTTGAAATAATATCTCAAAGCCTGATATCGGCGCGGAAGGTAGTCAAACGCCTGAAAATTTATCTATCCTGACTGTACATTATTACAATCGACTTTGCACTCGAAACTCTTGAGTTAACTCAACCTCAAATGCTTTTTGATCCTCGCTAGCTCGGTCAAGGACCGACCATGATATAGAGGCAGACTGAGGCTCTTCTGAAATCTGAACCCTTTTTGGCGACTTATAGAGACGCTCCTTCATAAAACGGATGAGATTCTCACCCCCTTGAGCTTTTGTAAAAGCTTCCATCATATCTGTTAGATGAGGGGTCAAGGTTAGAATAGCCTCTTTTTGTTTAGCTCGCTGCGCTATAAACACCTCTTCAGATGGGAGATAGGGCCGCACAGCTTCCATTCTTTTGTCAATTTCTGCCGGTGATGCCTCGAGTGAGGCCAGTGTAGGCAAATGCTGCGCCACTCGAGATGCGTTCTCAATGACCACTCGAGACTCATAGACAACGTAGAGCGCCCCAAACCAGTCTAGATATTCATGGTTTCCTTCTGAATTCACCTTGGTTCGAATACAGTGTAAAACCTCAATCTGCGTGAAAAGCATTCCTAACTCTGTAATTAACATTTGCATCCGATTCCATCGCTCAGCTTGAGGGGTAAGATCAGTTTGATCATTTAAAACACGCATGACTTCAAACATCGTTTGATAAGCTAACAATTCTAGGTATAACAAAGGTGTTTTATTTGAAAATTTTTCACTTAAATAAAGTCTTGAAATATGAAATAACTCACAAAAACCATCCCAATATTGTTTACGTTGCACTAAGCCTATCAACGCCAACACTTTGTCACCCATCACTTTTTGAGGAATGACCGCATCGTCACCCTCATACGTTCGACCAACTACCCAATTAGCCTTTTCCCTCATTAGATTCATTTTAATCGTCGGCGCACAAGATAAATAATAATTAATCATCTCATTCATCATTTGTTCACAATATTCATTCGATAGGACCTTAATCCCAGTGACCAGCGTATCACTTTTACCCTTCATGTCTGCTAAAATTTGTTTTAGAGCGTATTCAAGCCCAAAAATCTGGCTCAGCTTTTGAACCATAAAGTCGGAGTTGGGTCGCAAGATACTGTGTAAGCGTTTTAACCTTAATTCTTCTGCTAGAATCAGCATCATTTTTTGAATACCCAAAGAGGTTTTCCCAATCAGCGTGCGACCATATTTTAATGTCGAGTACAAACTCACGAGAGGGAAAGCGGCTCGCTTTTCATAGACAATTTTCCATGCATCCCCCTCTTTGACGCGCCGTAATCTTACAATATTCTGCATCATTAAGTGACGCCTTGGTGCGCGAATCGTATCAAACTGCATGGTGCAATTTGCAACGCCATTGGTTCCCATTTTGTGACCTAAATCATTAATTTCAATGCCTGACCTTAATGTGCCATCTGGATTTCTCAAAGAGACCAAAATCGCATGGGGTCCTTTCTTTTCTAGATCACCTGATTGATTAGGTAACATCAGTTGAGCAAATACAACAGCGTAATCTGCATATTTCGCACTGCCAATGAACCATTTGGTCGCCATCATTGAATGTGCATTGTGAATCACAAACTCATCCTGCTCAACATCATAGAATGCAACGCTTTCAATGCCTTTGACATTGGTTCCATGCCCTAATTCTGTCATAGCAAAACAAATCTTTTTTGCGCCTGATTCAAGGTCCGGTAATAATTGCGCTGCTAATTTAGGATGAGCCAAATTCATTACACTGCCACCCGCCAGAATAATTTGCACCCCCAAAGCCGTGCCCAAAGAATTACCGCCGGCAAATGCAATGAGTTCAAGCTTCTCAAAAAAGGTTCTGGGTCTATTCTTAAGTTCATCAAAGGTGAGTATCCGCTGATCTAATACCCACTGCATCACTTCGAGGACAGTTTGTCGTTCCGCTTCCAGCGTATCAAAGGCTCGATGCATTTTTTCAGCAATATAGTAAAGTGCAAATTTTAAATGATCGAAAGAACTATTTTTCTCTAAAAAGCTAGGAGTACACTCGTCTTTATACATTTTATCGATTGATTTCGTTTCTAGAACTTGGCCTAAAATCAATCGCATACGTTGGATTGCAAAGTGAAAACCATCAAGCATCATGACTCCTAAAAATAATTTAACGCTTCCTGTAAGGTCGAAACCGGTTGGATTTCCATACCATCTAGCTCAAGTTTTGAAGCATTGGCTTTAGGCACAATCATCCTCTTAAACCCATGTTTTTGAGCCTCTCGAATCCGTTCCTGCCCCCCTTGCACGGGACGAATCTCCCCACCTAAGCCAACTTCTCCAAAAACAGCCAGTGTTCTATCCAGAGGTCTATTTTTTAAACTCGAGAGCAATGCAAATATAACCGCTAAGTCAGCCCCTGTTTCTGTGACTTTAACCCCCCCAACAACATTTAAAAAAACATCCATTTGATGAATATTAATGCCCCCATGACGATTCAAAATCGCTAAGAGCATCGCTAGACGTTGGCCATCCATTCCAACCGCAACGCGTCTAGGATTCCCCAAATGACTCTCATCGACCAAGGCTTGAACTTCAATCAACAAAGGTCTAGTGCCTTCCCAGGTCACCATGACGGTTTGCCCTGGCACTTCTATTTCAGTTCGACTTAAAAAAATCGCTGAAGGGTGCGTGACCGTTTTTAACCCCTTATCAGTCATAGCAAAAACACCGAGCTCATTGACTGCACCAAATCGGTTTTTAATAGCCCTCAAGACGCGAAAACGGCTATCTTTCTGACCTTCAAAATAGAGGACTGCATCAACCATGTGTTCCAAAACACGGGGCCCTGCTAAAACACCCTCTTTCGTGACATGTCCGACCAATATAAGGGCTGTTTGACTTCGCTTGGCATAACGAACTAATAAAGCGGCACTTTCTCGAACCTGCCCCACTGAGCCAGGCGCTGACTGCAATAATTCTGTAAACATCGTTTGAATCGAATCCACAACCATAACACGAGGTTCAAAAGGTGTGGCCAGTGCGATCATTTTTTCAACTTGCGTTTCTGCCAACAATCGAAGATGGGGCGCTTTAACATGAAGCCGTTTGGCTCTCAAAGACACCTGTTGCAAAGATTCCTCGCCTGTCACATATAATGCAGGCGCGTCTTTGATATAAGATAGCGTTTGGGTTAATAAAGTAGATTTACCAATTCCTGGGTCCCCACCAATTAACACCACGGAGCCGGGTACCAACCCTCCCCCCAATACTCTATCGAGTTCAGGCAAACCCGTGCTATAGCGCATTTCTTGACTTTCTGGTACTTCATCCAGTGCTGTTAAAGTAACATCGGTTTCGCCCGCATACCCTTTTAAGCGAGCATCCACTTTTTTAGCTGAAACAATAACTACTTCAGTCAGGCTGTTCCATCCCCCGCATTCGCCACATTGACCTGACCACTTAGGAAAGTGGGCACCACAGCCTTGGCAGGCATACTCTGTTTTATGTTTGGCCATGTCATCCTCTCTCTAAAGATTGTGCCCTGCTGCCGATACAACAGGTATGAAAGCGCAAGTACCGGCTGAAATTTTAATCAATTCTACTCGAGTCACCAATGGTGAGTTCGCAGAAATCTACGAGTTTGTCTTAAATGAAGAACTCCGTGTGATAGAATGCGTAAGAGTTGAATCACTAGCTGAAGGCATTGTCTTCGCTGTGGATGATTTTTTGCAGAAGCTCCAAGGGGTCCTTTTCGAACTCAATCATGTTCGGGTTAATCCACGAGTCGATAATTCAGTGATTATCAACACATTGACAAATGAACTGACGCGGATTGGTGTAGGTGTTACCCACCCACCTGCACCTGATTCAATTGCAGTTTGCTTTAAACCTCTGGGTGAAATCACTGAAAATGTTCGTTTCCACTTTAATGAAAATGGTAAGTTTACTTTCCTCGCCCCTAAGGTGAAACTCTCAGTGATTTCAAATAACCCAAAGCCAAAACCCCTGCCCAACACCTATTACGAATAATCATCTGTTGTGGGTATATACCCTTCACAGCTGAATTTTCGGGGTTGTTGCCTTCGCGATTCCCACCGCAGTCATGTACTTTGTGTACACTCCTGCGACTCGAACGCTCGGCGCCTACCCGAAAAATCATCTGTTGTGGGTATACATTAATGTGGCTACAGACAAATCTGCAACTTTACGCCTTAAATCTTGAAGGGTCTTTATTGAGACTTGTTTGTGTTGTTCTGAGTAAAGCCGAAGTTGCAAAGACCAGACTTGGAGAGCCAAGTCAGGCTCCCATTCGGCTATTTTATAGCACTCAACTTTGCCCTCTAAATTTTCCAAAATCGGCAATGCCAAATCGAATCGTTTATGATCCAAACACTTTTCAGCAATTTGACAGTATTTTTTAAAGCGCTCACGCTCAGAATTTTTAGATGGGATTTCTTTTAAAATATCCCCCAACAAAGAATTTTTCTCTCTAGCGTAATTATTCTGAATTTCAGGTTCTTTAGTCGTCTCCCAGGGCGCCGTCATCCTTGACTCAGGTAAAACAGCCTTTTTCACCCATTGACCTAGTTTCGAGATCTTTTTATCTTCTTCATGACCATATGCAAACCAATCTTCTAAGAATTTTAACTCCTTAGAGTTTTGGCCAACATGTTTACTGAGCGCTAAATTCAGATGGGTAATAGCCCGTTTTAAGGCCTCTTGTTCATCTTTGGTGCCCCGCCCCATCTCTCTGATCAGGTGATTTAATCTGATAGATTTCAACCAGTCGACAGCTGCGTGTCGAGAAACCGCTCGCCTAGGGTGAATTGAATCCCAAAATGTTTGAATCAAATGTGCATAAACATGGATAGCGGTCGCCAGCCCCATGATCCCATTTTCATACCCACAAGCCACAATCAAATAACCTGCAATCCGCAGATCTTTAGTCTTATGAGCAAGCAATTCAATCGCGAGATGTTTGATTAAACCATAATCAACATAATGGCTTTTTTCAATTTCTGATTTGATTTTTAAAAATTGCTCGTCATAACGGGGGTCGTCTCCTGATGGCGACTCCATCGCGATGGGTTCCAAGAGCGGCGAGAGTTCCGACAAATATTCAACTTGTACTTCCATAATACCCTATCCAATCAACTTGCATACCCTTCAAGCTGTTTCTCAACAGCTGCTACCAACTCCGTGTCTGTTGCGACCGGTTGTTTTTTCCATTTGAAATAGTATGCAAGTAGTAACTTCAAATCCTCTACATTGACCGCCTTTCGATCAGTCTCTGTCGCACTTAAACTCTGATACCAATAATGAGCCAAGCGCCACAAATCAGCTTCACTGGGATGCTGCTTTAATGCAACATAAAATTGAAAATTCTCCAAGTAAACTGGATATAAAAAATCTCTGGTAACTTGATCTTGGCTCATCCAATTTTTATAAAATCCATTCAACCCTTCTTCTAGTTGTAACCGCGCCGGTAGGATAAAGCCTTCTTCAATACTAGACAATAAGATTTTTGAAAAGGGACATACCTGACTTTTTTCAGTGTCCACACCCAACATAGAGATGACAGGAAAGCGGCGATCGTATTTCTTGGCCAAGGCAATATGTTCCAATAACGCCCTTTGCGCCAACGCGAGTTGAAAAGTATCACCCTCATCAATATGGTGCAACGCATGTTCTAAAGCAGCTACCTTGACTTTTCCCGTCTCTCTTAAATCGTGACTTTGTACTAGCGCTAATCCAAAGGAAACCGTGAGGTGGATCATGACCACACTCACTACAAACAAACTGCAAACTTGAAGCCACCAACGAAGAGATTGACGGACAAGCTTGATATAACGCAACGTCACCCATTTTAGTCCGGGCATCATTCGATAGCGCCATAGAAAAAGTCCTAACTGTGCAATGCGTGTCGGTTTTACATCCTGTATTGTAGTTGTCATTTATATGTTTGTTGAGTGAATTATAAAGTTGGATTAATCTTCAAAGTATTATGATACTCTCATTTGCCCATCTATTTAGGCTGTTCGTCGGATGGATTGACCTCTTCATCCTAACAATTGTACTTTATCTTGTTAGTTTCATTCCTGACAAACTTACTTCAAAATATTTTCCTCCTGTATTTTACTACTGGTGCCGGGTATTTGTCCGCGCTTTAAATATAAACCTACGATTACACCAAAAAAATCTCCATATCATCCCGAAGCAATATATTTTGATTTCTAATCACCCTTCAGCGTTTGAAGACATTGGTATGCCGGCTTTATTCAAAGCTCGTTTCTTGGCAAAGAAAGAAGTGAAAGACTGGTGGTGGGTGGGTCGAATCAGTCGAGCGGGTGGAACCCTATTTTTTGATAGAGAAGATAAAGCGGCCAGACAAAATGCAGTGAGCGATCTAAAGGCTGTTCTTGAGGCGGGTGATAGTATCGGTCTTTACCCTGAAGGCGGATGTAAAGGTAGACGGATCCACTTGCCTTTTCAGTATGGTGCTTTTGATCTATCCATTCAAACAGGGATCCCTATTTTACCCGTATTCTTACATTATGAAGCACAAGAAACCTTTGAATGGGGAAAAGAAACCTTACCTCAAAAGATCTGGACCCTGCTCAAAGCCGAAAATAAAAATGCTCATTACTATGTGTATGATGCAATCGATCCTAAGCAATTCCGAGACAAAGCCGCTTTTACGGAATTTGTTCAAAATTTATATTTAAACTGGCAAAAACAGTATTTAGAATAGACCCCATAATCATCATCCCTTAGTATACCCTTCACAGCTGAATTTTCGGGGTTGTTGCCTTCGCGATTCTCATCGCAGTCATGTACTTTGTGTACACTCCTGCGTCTCGAACGCTCGGCGCCTACCCGAAAAATCATCTGTTGTGGGTATAGTTCAAAATTGGAATGATGCTATTACGATCATCCGTCCACAAAATCGCTCTATCGGTTGTTGAGAATCTGTTCGATGCATATTTTTCAATCCACTCATCAAATCTAGGGTGACAACTTAATAGCGCCCACATCGAACGCAGCTGCATCATCGCTTCGTCCCCCTCATTGTATACTAAATGAACAGGGCATTGGATCGAATTGGCTAGTCCTTTTACAACTGGGATGAGATTGATGTATGTATTAGTAATATGAAATGCAATTACCCCATCTTTTGTAAGGTGTCCTTGATATAAACTGAGGGCTTCCTTGGTTAATAAGTGATATGGGATCGCATCACCATTAAAAGCATCTACAACAATCAAGTTGAAATTATTATTTATGTATGCTAATTCAGAAGCTAGACTAACTCTAGCGTCCCCCAAAATGGTCGTAATCATTGCTTTTGATTGTGACAAATAATTAAATTGATTATTGGCAATATCAATAACCTGTTCATTGATTTCGTAGAATCTAAACTGATCGCCAGGCAATCCATAGGCCGCCAAGGTACCTACGCCCAATCCTATTGCACCAACACGTAGCGGCGAATTGTATTGCCTCACGAAACTGATAGCCTCATGAAGTCCTGAGGCTTTACTATAATAAGTAGTTGCAACATCTTGTTTTTCGAGCGATTCAAATTCTACCCCATGAACAATATTGCCGTGAAAAAGTGCTTTGACCTTTTCTCTTTCTTCATTATTAAATTGTAATTTTTCAACTTTCAACACGCCGTAAGGACTTCTATAATATTGAGATGTTTTATAAATGTAAGCTGAATCATACATTATAAATACGAAGCTAATATATGCCATTAAAAATATGGCACATAGTCCTAAAAATAAATCCCAGCTTCTTTTGCTTTTGAAATAGAATTTGAGTTGAAGCGTTACGCTCAGACTAAAAACAATTAAAATTAGTAGATAAAAATCTTCTCTGCGATTAAAAAGATAAGGCGCGATAAAATTAACAAATATCCCACCAAACACACCCCCCAATGCAATATATAAGTAAAATGCCGTTAAGTGGTTATTAGAGGGTTTTAGCTTAATCAGTTCACCATGACACACCATGCAAGCTGAAAATAACAATGCAAGATGAAAAATGACCATATCAATCCCATCTTTGACTTTCAGATCGAAAGGCATTAATGCGAGGAGAACAAATATAGCACAGGCTGGGGCCCAAAAACTTGCTTGATAGGTTCGTGAACTTGAAAAAGTAATGACATAAGAGATTAAAAACAAGGCCAATGGTAAAACCCAAAGCAAAGGTAAATTTAATACATTTTCTGTTAGAAATTGTGTGATAGATATTAGTAATGCACTGCTTAAGCAAGTGAGCAATACCCATTTTATAGGATGGTAATAAGCATGATAATCTGATTTTTTTTCATACTGAATAAGCTGTTCTGCCCTATAAAAATATAATGCCGCCACAAAAATGGCAGCAAAATAAAAATCATACAAAATGCTATAAATCTTAACTTGCCAGCTAGTTGGCAAGAAAGGCTCTAACAAAAAAGGGTATGCTACTAATCCAGCCAAGGCTCCTATATTTGAGATAGAATAATATTTATGTGGAAATTCAGTATACTTTAGGCTTGAATACCAATACTGAAGGAGCGGATTCGTTGCTGAAATTAAAGTGACCGGCAAAATAACGCTGATTGTCAATGTTAACAATACTTGGATTGGCAAAGAAACGGACACGACTGATATTTCATTCTGCATGATAGAAGGGGGCATGAAAAATAGAGACAGACCTAACAAAAGGAAATGAAGATAGACTTGGATACGTTGCTGAATAAATCGAGATAAGAGATAAGCATAACTGTATCCGAGCAGTAAGGCTGTCTGAAAAAAAAGTACACAAGTTCCCCATACAAAAGCTGAGCCACCAAAATTTGGTAACATCATTTTAGCTACCATGGGTTGAATCAGGAACATTAAAAAAGCACTCAGCAGAATGCTCATGCGAATGGATAACTCAAATAACACTCAGCGCTCCTTGCTTTGATTTGTCAGATTGAGTCAAAGACTCAACGAATCAGGGTGTAGCCTGTTTTACGAATAGTGCAAATGGTTCTTTAGTTTTCCGCCAAATTTGTGAACCTATACCCACAACAGATGATTTTTCGGGTAGGCGCCGAGCATTCGAGTCGCAGGAGTGTACATAAAGTACATGACTGCGGTGAGAATCGCGAAGGCAACAACCCCCAAAATTCAGCTGTGAAGGCTATATTGTAGGCAATTTAAGCACAGTGTCTCAATGGCATACAAGATGATGTTATCGAATGCGTTGAGGTGCGTTTAGCCTCCGCAATCACTCACTCATTGATGATCCGCCCCGTCGCTGAACGAGCTTCGACGCAGGCGGGGAGGTTAGGATATTGATGGCAATATGTGCCATATTCTCCGTTATATTTAAACCCTTTCTTCATCATACAAATATGCTTTTTAGCCATCTCATTCAGTTCCCGGATTACCCGCAACAAATCTACAAAAATGTAGGGGCCGGTCCCCGCCTGCCTTACCGAAGCCTTGGCGTAGGCAGGCATGCCTGCCGAAGCTTTCTTACCTCAGTTCGGGGTTTTTTGGGATATATCGTCATCCCGCACAGCGGTCATCACACGAAGTGTGTAGCGTCTGATGCGGGATCCAGAATTTTATCAAATCTCAGCTAATCCCGACTTCCGCAAAATCCAAGAATTGTAGTGCAGGTCCCCAAAGATTGGCGTTTTTAAAAATTAAAAAGACACCTCGGGATTTAGGTGTGCTTTTTAACACATCAAGTAGCTGGAATAGTGCTATGTGCTCCCCTCTCCCAATTGTGGGAGAGGGTGCCCAAAGGGCGGGTGAGGGTTAGTTAGATGTTAGCGTTTTCGAGGGAATTGAGAAGAAATGAGACAGAAGCTGAAAGGCTATTGTGGGCACGCATTCGAAACAGAAGATTAGGTGGTTATAGATTTAAGAGGCAAGTCCAGTTCAAACCTTATATCGTTGATTTTGTTTGTTTAAAATCAAAGCTCATCATAGAACTTGATGGTTCTCAGCATTTAGATTCTGAGGGGTATGACTCAAATAGGACGAGCTACCTTGAATCACTTGGATTTAAAGTCATTCGGTTTTGGAATAATGAGATGACAAAGAACTTAAATGTGGTGTTGCGAGCTATCTATGAGCATCTAACTAACCCTCACCCGCCCTTTGGGCACCCTCTCCCACAATTGGGAGAGGGGAACACATAGCACTATTCCACCTACTTGATGTGTTAAAAAGCACACCTAAATCCCGAGGTGTCTTTTTAATTTTTAAAAACGCCATTTTTTTTGGGGACCTGCACTACAATTCGTGCATTTTGCGGAAGTCGGGTGTGTGCGTGTTAATAGGAGAATTGTTTAAAATTGCACCGCGTTGCTCAATGTCAAATTGAACGTACGTATTTCTTGAAACCCCCGCTGGACTCGGGGTTTGAATGTCTATCTGAGGAATGCCCTGTCGTGTCTCAAAAATATCCGGTTGTTGTATGCTCGGCGCACTCATATCCGCTACTATCCCAGGCTCTGCTCTCACGACCGAAACAACGCAGCAACCCTCGCCTCATCACAACTTCCTAGACATACAGCTAAAAATAAACGACGGATGCTATAGGTTGTTCTCTGAGTTGTGCAACCCGGTTTGATAGATTTTTATATGGTGCTTCGTTAGATGTGAATGTGCTGAAAAATTTCTCGAAACAATAAGCTGTTTGTATCAAAAATATCTCAGACGCATACAGAAGTTTCGCCGCTTAAGTGGATAACTTGTCATCCGGAAATCTAGGTTCAGATCCCAAAATTAAAACCCCTAATTAAAGGGGTTATAGAGATATATTTTACAATACTATCTAAAGTAGATCCTAAAAAGGGATCTCATCATCAAATTCGCCTCGATCAAATCCTGCATCGCTGCCAACAGGTGATGACATCGCTTGGGATTCATGCGCCATCTGACTAGCACCACCCCCAAAATTACCGCCCCCTTGACCTTTGCCATCTAGCATCTGCATATCTGAGGCAATGATTTCAGTCGTATAACGCTCTTGACCATTTTTATCCTGCCATTTACGAGTTCTGAGACTACCTTCTACAAAAACTTTAGAACCCTTCCGCAAATATTCGCCTGCAATTTCTGCTAAACGATTATAAAACGTCACGCGATGCCATTCCGTACGCTCTTGCATCTGACCGCTTTGCTTGTCTTTCCAAGCTTCACTGGTTGCAATGCTAATATTTGCAACCGCACCGCCACTGGGCATATAACGTATTTCCGGATCTGAACCTAGATTGCCAATTAAAATGACCTTATTCACGCCTCTTGCCATAATGATGTCCTCATTGTTGAACGAATTTAAATCTCATACAAAATAGAAGCCAAGCTACACTGAGTACTATACAGCCCACTTGTAACCCAACCAAATCAAACTGCTCTAGTATCAAACCGCCCAATGCACCGCCTAGAAAAACGCCTAAAAACTGGCAGGTTGAAAAAATCCCCAGCGTTGTGCCACGACTCTCTTCCGGAGAAAACTGAGAGGTGAGCGCAGGCAACCAAGCCTCTAGTAAACAAAATATTGCAAAAAACGCGCTCAGGATGAGCGTAAAGAAAATAAAGGATTGCTGCATCATGAGTGCGACTAAACAAACACTGAGCGTCAATATCAATGCCATCAAAAGGTTGCGATTAGCTGATTTATCCATTTTTCTAAAGAAAGGATAAATCAGTAGAAAAGCAAACCCTAACGCACCACCATAAACCCATGCTGGATTAATAGGGGTCAATGCGTTTAGTCGCTTCGGAATCACTATAAACGTAGCTGCTAACAAAGCATGCAAACAGAGCACACTGACAAACAAGCCTTGTAAATGGGGTTGCTTACCAATCGTTTTAATACGCGATTGCCATGAGGTCCAGTACCGCAATACCGGCACTGATGGCAATTTGAGGGCTAAAAGAATCGCGCCCACACCAAGCGCTGCGGTAACATAAAATAACGCTGACAAGCTACTCCAACTAAGAATTAGAGGTCCCAAAATAAAAGCAAACAAAAAAGCAAGACCTATACTAGCCCCCATAAAGGCCATCGCCCGCGTTCGCATTTGAGAACGCGTCAGATCAGACAAAAATGCCATGAGTGTCGCCCCAATCGCACCGCTACCCTGTAAAGCTCTGCCTAAAATCAAGGTATAAATTGATGTCGCGTGCGCAGCAATCACACTACCTAAAACTAAAAAGACTAAACCCATTACTATCATCGGCTTACGACCAAAACGATCAGATAAAATTCCATAGGGTAATTGCAAAAACGCTTGAGTTAGTCCGTAAGCTCCAATACTGAGCCCAATCAGCGTTGGGGTCGCAGCCCGCAGTGATTCTGCCTGCAACGCCAAGACGGGTAAGACCATAAATAGCCCAAGCATTCTGACACCCATAATCGAGCTCAAAGCAACAATTGCTTGCTTTTCTTGAGGAAGGAGTGAATCAGATTCAGAAACAGATTGAGTCATTTTGCTATTTGGCTTCAAATCATCGTATATTATCAAGTTTGCAAGTGCTCGGGAAATATATGGATCAAATTTTTGTTCAGGGTGCACGTACACACAATCTAAAGAATATTGATCTAACGATTCCACGTGACAAACTCATTGTTATCACAGGTCTTTCTGGATCCGGGAAATCTTCTTTGGCATTTGACACCCTCTACGCAGAGGGGCAACGCCGCTACGTTGAATCCTTGTCGGCTTATGCACGTCAATTCCTCTCTGTGATGGAAAAACCCGATGTTGACCATATTGAAGGCCTCTCTCCCGCGATTTCCATAGAACAGAAAACTACGTCGCATAATCCTCGATCGACTGTAGGGACCATTACAGAGCTTTATGACTACCTTAGACTCCTATTCGCTCGTGTTGGACAACCCAAATGTCCAACGCACAGCTTAAGTCTCGAAGCACAATCAGTAAGTCAGATGGTTGATCAAATCCTGACCCTACCTGAAGAGACTCGATTCTATCTACTAGCACCCGTTGTACGCGATCGCAAAGGCGAACATGTCCAGCTCCTCAGCAGTCTGAAATCAAAAGGATTCATTAGAGCTAGAATTGACGGGGAAATCCACGAGCTTGAATCAGCTCCCGCACTCGACTTAAGACGGAAACATACCATTGAAGTTGTGGTCGATAGATTAAAAGTAAAATCTGATATCCGAACCCGACTTGCAGACTCTATTGAAACCGCCCTCGAGCTCACACAAGGCTTAGTCATGGTTCAGCTTGTTGATGTGCCCAAGGGACATCCCGCCACTTTGTCATTTTCAGCAAATTTTGCTTGTCCTGAATGCGGCTACAGCCTGACTGAATTAGAGCCTCGCTTGTTTTCATTCAATAACCCTGCCGGGGCATGTCAGACCTGTGACGGATTAGGACATCAGCAATTTTTCGATCCAAAACTCGTCGTTCATCAACCCACTCTTGGTTTGGCGAGTGGCGCAATTCGTGGTTGGGATCGCCGGACACCATGGTATTTTAGTATTCTGCAATCTCTGGCTAAACATTACAGCTTTAGTCTCGACACACCCTACAACCAGCTGTCTAAAAAAATTCAAAATATCATTCTCTACGGTAGTGAGGATGAGTCGATTGTCTTTCAATTTCAAACTGAGCAAGGTGGATCGCGCAAACGAAAACAACCTTTTGAAGGGGTGATTCCGAATTTAGAAAGACGCTATCATGATACCCAATCTGAATTTATGCGTGAAGAATTAGCGCGGTATATCAATCAACAGCCTTGTCCAGATTGTCAGGGCTCAAGACTGCGTACTGAGGCGCGTCATGTCTATATTGGTCATTATAATTTACCGCATATTGCTCAGCTCTCGATTCACGAAGCAGTAGAGTTTTTTAACACTTTGAAATTATCTGGAAAACGAAAGCAAATTGCTGACAAAATTTTAAAAGAAATCAGCGCACGCCTAAAATTTCTAATGGATGTGGGTCTAGATTATCTGACTTTGAATCGATCTGCGGACACGTTGTCCGGCGGCGAAGCCCAACGTATCCGCTTAGCAAGTCAAATTGGTGCAGGGCTAGTCGGCGTTATGTATATTCTGGATGAACCTTCCATTGGACTGCATCAACGGGATAATGCTCGTCTGCTTGACACATTGAGACATTTACGTGATTTAGGGAACACCGTCATCGTCGTAGAACACGATGAAGATGCAATTCTGCACGCTGATCACGTTATTGATCTAGGACCTGGTGCTGGTCGCCACGGTGGTTACATTGTTGCGCAAGGTACGCCTAAAGCAATTCAAAAATCTTCTGAATCGCTGACAGGGCAATATTTAAGCGGTAAACTCAAAATCGCTATACCTCGGACACGGGCAGCCCCCAATCCAGAAAAGCAAATTATTATTAAGGGTGCACGAGGACATAATTTAAAAAATCTGGAAGTTTCGATTCCCATCGGTCTCATGACCTGCATCACGGGCGTATCAGGCTCTGGTAAATCTACTCTCATTAATCACACCTTATACCCTGTTGCCGCCCATCTACTGAATCGGGCTGGTCTGACGAATGTGTGTGAATATGACAGTATTTCTGGTTTAGAACATTTGGATAAAGTAGTTGGGATTGATCAAAGTCCGATTGGAAGAACACCTCGTTCTAATCCTGCCACCTACACTGGACTTTTCACGCCCATTCGCGAACTCTTTGCAGGGACGCC
Source organism: Gammaproteobacteria bacterium (assembly GCA_046348545.1). GTDB lineage: Bacteria > Pseudomonadota > Gammaproteobacteria > Berkiellales > Berkiellaceae > JAXMEB01. The sequence continues at coordinate 231,444 of JAXMEB010000002.1, read as the reverse complement.
TGAAGCGCGAAGTCGAGGTTACCAGCCGGGTCGTTTTAGCTTTAATGTCAAAGGCGGTCGCTGTGAATCTTGTGAGGGTGATGGCCTCATTAAAGTGGAAATGCATTTCTTAGCTGATGTCTACGTCTTATGCGATGTGTGTAAAGGCAAACGATATAACGATGAAACCCTCCAAATTCATTATAAAGGCAAAAATATTCATGACGTTTTAAGTTTAACCGTTGAAGACGCCTTAGAATTTTTTGCGCCTGTCCCATCCCTAGCGAAGAAGTTAGATACGCTGATGCAAGTTGGTTTAGGCTATATTCAATTGGGTCAAAGTGCCACGACGCTATCTGGTGGCGAAGCACAACGCGTCAAACTTGCAAAAGAACTTTCTAGAAGAGACACTGGCTCAACACTCTATATCATGGATGAGCCTACAACAGGGCTACATTTTCATGACGTAGCAAAACTACTGGAAGTCTTACAACATTTAAAAAATAAAGGTAATACGATTATCATTATTGAACATAATCTTGATGTCATTAAAACAGCAGATTGGGTTATTGACTTAGGTCCCCAAGGTGGTGACAAAGGAGGACAGTTGATCGCTCATGGCGCACCGGAGGCCGTTTCAAAAATCAAGGCCTCGTTCACCGGTCAATTTTTAAAAGATATCTTTTCGAAACAGAAGGAATTGAATAAATGAGTAAAGAAGGTCACTCAAAAAAGTACTTACCCAATCAAGAAGCCCTTGTTAAATGGACTGAAGGCACACTTTTAGAATCCCTTGCTCTATATATCCAGAGTTCTTCTCAGATCCCACTGCCCCGAGATATACAGGAAGATGGTCTCATATGTCTGGCTTATCTGCATACCCCACGTGAATTAAGAACTTCTCACGAAGCCTTCAAACTTTCATGGAACAATTTTAAAGAAAATGAGCCCGAGAAACATAGGCAAGCAGAAATGGCTATCCGCATGATGGGTACAAATATCATCAGTAGCCGTTTAAATCCTTAGCTTAACGGCGAATGAAAAGTGCAGCCTGTGCCATGCCAGTTAAAAAAGCGGAGGGGTAATACCATAACCATCGTGCTAATAAACCTGCCTCAGCTTCATCTGAAAGACTTTTAGTGTCTAAATCGTAACAGACACAATTACAATGTGCTTCGTAAGGAGCACATTCACAAGTGCAATCGCAGTTTAAATTAGTATCGAGGCCTGTCGTATGAACTTCAGTAACAGCTCTACTGCCTCCTGATATATACTCCAAATCTGTTTTAATTATTCGCACTTGAACTACGACCTTATGTATACCCTTCACAGCTGAATTTTCGGGGTTGTTGCCTTCGCGATTCTCACCGTCATGTACTTTGTGTACACTCTTGCGTCTCGAACGCTCGGCGCCTACCCGAAAAATCATCTGTTGTGGGTATAGTAATGTTGGATTTAATTATGAAATGCTCCAAAAATAGAAAATCCAGCTTTTGCTGGATTTTCTATTTTAATTCGAGAAATACATTAGGCTGATTGGCTATCGAAAGTTCTTTCCCTTTCTACCAATTCAACAAAAGCCATCGGAGCATTATCACCCGGTCGAAAACCGCACTTCAAAATACGGAGATAACCACCTGGTCTGGTTGCATTCCTTGGGCCAATTTCTTTAAAAAGCTTGCCTACAACCTCTTTATCACGAAGGCGACTAAATGCTAATCGTCGATTGGCAATGGAGTCATTTTTCCCAAGTGTAATGAGAGGCTCAACAACACTGCGAAGTGATTTAGCTTTTGGCAGGGTTGTTTTAATCGCTTCGTGTTTGAGCAAAGAAGCAGCCATATTAGAAAACATGGCTTTTCGATGACTACTGTTTCGGCCAAGTTGTCGGCCTGATTTACGATGCCGCATGTCTTTTTACCTTCTATTAATTCGTCGTGATTTCTTTCTTTTCTAAACCGGCAGGTGGCCAACCTTCAAGCCTCATGCCCAAACTCAGGCCACGACTTGCAAGGACTTCCTTAATTTCCGTCAAAGACTTTTTACCTAGATTAGGTGTCTTTAAAAGTTCCATCTCAGTACGTTGAACTAAATCACCAATGTAATAAATGTTTTCTGCTTTTAAGCAATTTGCTGAACGAACTGTTAGTTCTAGCTCATCAACTGGTCGCATTAAGGCAGGATCTAATCCAGCTTCTTTTTTCTTCTCTTCAGGCTTTTGATCAGCCTTGAGATCAACGAAAACACCTAATTGTTCACCCAAAATCGTCGCAGAACGGCGAATCGCTTCTTCAGGATCGATGGTACCATTGGTCTCTAAGTCGATCACCAGCTTGTCTAAGTCCGTTCGACCTTCGACGCGTGCACTTTCAACATTATAAGTGACTCGGAGCACCGGACTAAAGGAAGCATCAATCTGAAGGCGTCCAATTTGAGCGCCACTACCCTCTTGTTCGGCAATGATTGCTCGACGCTGCGCTGCTGGTTCATAACCTCGGCCTCTGGCAACCACTAAGGTCATCTTGAAAGTACCGGGCCTAGTTAAATGACAAATGATATGATCGGGATTTGATATTTCAACATCATGACCCAATGTGATATCTGCCGCTCTAACCGGTCCCGACCCTGTTTTCTCAAGCCTTAATTCAACCTGTGGCTTATCCCCAAACACTTTGAATGCAATGCCTTTAATATTCAGAAGGATCTCAATCACATCCTCTTGAACACCCTCGATACCGGTATACTCATGCAATACCCCATCGATCTGAACTTCAACCGCGGCACATCCGGGCATCGAAGACAATAAAATGCGTCTCAACGCGTTTCCAAGTGTATGCCCGAAACCTCTTTCTAAAGGCTCTAGGGTAATTTTCGCGTGATTTTGCCTCATCTCATTAACAGTGATAGAGCGAGGCTTTAAAAATTCAGTTACTGGTCGTTGCATGAATTGCTTTCCTCCAAGCTACTACTTCGAGTAGAGCTCTACTACTAATTGCTCATTAATATCTGTTGGCAGATCTTCTCTGTCAGGAAGACGTTTAAAGGTACCGGAAAAATTTTTGAAATCCATATCAACCCAGTCCGGAGCGCCACGCTCTTCTGCCATTTTAATCGCATCCTGAATACGCACTTGCTCGCGTGATTTTTCACGAATGGATACAACATCACCTACTTTTACTTGAAAAGAGGCAATATTAACAGACTGGCCATTCACTTGAACCGCTTTGTGGCCAACTAATTGCCTTGCTTCACGACGTGTTGAAGCCAGCCCCATTCTGAACAAAACGTTATCCAATCTAGACTCAAGTAGCTGCAGTAACACACTACCCGTCGCACCTTTGGTTCGAGCTGCCTTTTTATAAAGATTTCTAAAAGGACGCTCTAATAAACCATATTTCCAACGCAGGGCTTGCTTAGCAGCAAGCTGCATTGCATAGTCTGTATCACGACGCTTACGTGCACCGTGCTGACCTGGCGGTACATTTAAATTACATTTGGTTTCTTCATCGCGAACTTTAAATTCGAGCTTTTTGCCAGCTCGTCTTGCTAGTCTGCAGGTTGCACCAATATATCTTGCCATCTTTCTGCTACCTAATCTGCGTTAAACTCGTCGCTCTTTGGGCGCACGACATCCATTGAAGGGAATACCTGTTACATCGTATATTGCGGTGACATGAACAAAATCTCGCACCGCTCTGACGGATGCATCACGCCCAGGACCAGGACCATACACGCGCACTTCTGCGGTTTCAATGCCATACAACTCTCTTGCTTTTTGAAGCGCCTTACCTGTTGCAACCTGACCCGCAAATGGTGTGCTCTTACGAGATCCTCTAAAACCACAACCACCCGCTGTTGCCCAAGACAATGTATTGCCTTTGACATCCGTGATCGTTGCGAGCGTGTTGTTAAAGGAAGCATAAATGTGGACGATAATGTCCGTCACAAGACGCTTCGTCTTTCGCTTACCCTTCAAACCAGCGCTACGGCCTTTCGCACCACCAGCGTCAGCTGTTGTGTCAGTGCCACTTTGCTCTTCAGTCTTTTCTACTTGTTCTGTTGCCATAATTCATTACCCATCTAGCTAGCAGATGTTGCCCCCATTGATTTTACACTCACCCTCTTACCACGCGGACCTTTACGTGTACGCGCATTGGTACGTGTTCTTTGACCACGAAGCGGTAAGCCTCTACGATGCCTATCACCGCGGTAACATTTGATATCGCGAAAACGCTTGATATCCATGTTCACTTTTCTGCGCAAAGGACCCTCAACATCATACTCACCGACCGCATCTTGAAGCGCTTTCAGTTGTGAGTCGGTTAGCTGTGAAACCTTGGTTTGTTGATCAATCTTTGTCTTAGCACAAATCTCTAATGCTCTTGTATTACCAATCCCATAAATGGATTGGAGAGCTACACGAATGTGCTTGCTAGGGTCGAGGATGACACCCTCTATACGTATTGTCGCGCTCATTAATGACTCACTCCGAACTTGAACTCCGCTCTCATCGATTTATTGTCGTGCAAACGAAATAGGGTACTGCACTTAAACAAAAAAATCAATTTCAGGCCTAAAACTGACAAAATTAACCTTGCCTTTGCTTATGACGTGGGTTTGTGTCGCAAATAATAAAATGTGTTTTCTTATGTCGTTTTTTTCTAACGACAACCTTACAATCTTTGCATATTTTTTTAATTGAAGCCCGAACTTTCATAGCTCACTACCTTTTAATATTTCTATTGAAGCAATCCAAACCCACCGCCATCACGCCCTTTCATGTTAGCCTTTTTGAGGAGAGACTCGTATTGCTGCGACATAATGTGTGCTTGAACTTGCGCAATAAAATCCATCACAACAACAACCACAATCAGCAAAGAGGTTCCACCGAAGTAGAAAGGCACTTGCCAACCCATGATGAGGAACTCAGGTAACAAAGAAACGGCCATAATGTATAAAGCACCCACAAATGTCAATCGAGTCATAACCTTATCGACATAACCTGCAGTCTGCTCACCTGGACGGATCCCAGGAATAAATGCACCGGCACGCTTCAAATTATCAGCGGTATCACGCGGATTGAACATTAATGCCGTATAAAAGAATGCAAAGAAAATGATTAATCCACCGAAAATCAGAATATACAACGGCTGGCCAGGCTGAAGCGACAAACTAACATCTGTTAACCAGCTTGCATTGGCCGACTTACCAAACCATTGAGTCAAGGTGCCGGGGAAGACAACCAAACTAGAGGCAAAAATCGGAGGAATCACCCCTGCCATATTAATTTTCAATGGCAAATGACTCTGCTGAGCAGCATACATTTTTCGACCTTGCTGCCTTTTAGCGTAGTTAACGGTGATTCGCCTTTGACCTCTTTCTACAAAGATAATGAAACCAGTCACCACCAACAACACAAGAATCAAGAAGACCAGCGCAATGGGCTGCATAAGCCCCTGACGAACTTGCTCAAAGGTATTTGAAATCGCTGCCGGCAAACTAGAGACAATACCCGCAAAGATAATCAAAGAAATACCATTACCAACACCGCGCTCAGTGATTTTTTCACCCAGCCACATCAAAAACATGGTGCCCGCAACTAAGGTTGTTACTGTCGTCAGGTAAAAAGCAAGTTGAGTTTCACCGCCACTTGGCGCAAGGAGACTGACCATACCCAATGCTTGGAAGGTCGACAGCACAACCGTAAAATATCGAGTGTACTGCGACAATTTTCGACGCCCCGTCTCTCCTTCCTTTTTAAGCTGCTCCAAAGTTGGAGAAATTACTGTCATCAATTGTATGATGATTGAAGCAGAGATATAAGGCATCACACCTAATGCGAAAATAGATAAACGCTGGAGAGCGCCACCAGAGAACAGGTTAGCTAATCCCAACAAACCTGTTTTAGTCTCGGAAAACAATTCAGCCAATCGCATCGGATCGACGCCCGGAACCGGAATATGAGCTCCAATACGATACACGATTAAAGCAAGGAAAACGAACCAAAGACGTTGCTTTAGCTCGTTTAAACCACTTAAATGCTTCATTGGGGTTGCCATAAGTTAAGCCGCAACCTCAACCTGACCACCTGCGGCCTCGATAGCTTTCTTTGCACCTGCAGTGACCTTGACATCTGGGGCTACTTTAAATCCACGCTCAATCTTGCCACTGAGAATAATTTTGACTTTCGTGATCCCACCGGTCACCAGATTGGCTTCTTTTAAAGTTAACAAGGAAACATCTTCACCCTTTAGAGTATTCAGCTCATGAAGCCTAACTTCTGCGGTATTAATTGCCTTGAGGGATTTAAACCCAACCTTGGGAAGACGTCTTTGCAAAGGCATTTGGCCGCCTTCAAATCCGACCTTATGATAACCACCTGCACGTGCTTTTTGACCCTTATGGCCCTTACCGCAAGTTTTACCTAAGCCTGTACCAACACCGCGCCCCAAACGTTTAGCAGATTTTTTTTCACCGTTGTTCGGCTTAATTGTATTTAGTTTCATGTCTTGTTCCTCTTATCCTTCCAAACTGACTAGATAAGGAATTTGGTTAACCATGCCGCGGTTTTCAGGGGTATCGATAACTTCAACCGTTTGGCCAATTTTTCTAAGACCTAAACCATGCGCACAAGCTATATGATTAGGCTTTCGACCGCTTAAACTTTTAATCAGTTTAATTTTAATGTGTTGATTTGCTTGTTTAGCCTTGGCCATTTCCATCACCTAAAATTTCTTCGACTGTTTTACCACGCTTATCAGCGACCATTTGCGGAGACTGTGAATTAGCCAAACCTTTCATCGTTGCCCTGGCAACGTTTACTGGATTGGTAGAACCATAGCATTTTGCTAAAACGTTATGGACACCGGCTACCTCAAGAATTGCACGCATTGCACCGCCTGCGATGATACCCGTACCTTCTGACGCCGGCTTCATCAAAATTTTTGTAGCTCCGTGTGTTGAGGCGATCGAATGATGAATAGTTTGGCCTCTTAATGGAACTTCAATTAAGTTTCGTTTAGCGTTTTCCATCGCTTTTCGAATCGCTTCTGGAACTTCCCGAGCCTTTCCACGACCGACACCAACGCGGCCTCTTCTGTCACCAACCACAGTCAGGGCTGAAAATCCAAAGATACGACCACCTTTTACGACCTTGGCAGTTCGCGCAACATGCACGAGCCTTTCGTCATATTGGCCTTCTGTTTTTTGCTGATCTTGTTTTGCGGACATACCTGCTTCCTCAAATCATTAAACCGTTGTCTTTTGCAGCTTGTGCAAGCGCCGCAACACGACCATGGAACTTAAATCCGGAACGATCAAAAGCGACTTGCTTCACACCAACTTTGATAGCTCGTTCTGCAACTAATTTGCCAACTATTTTTGCGACACCAACTTTGCCGCCCTCTGCTTCAGCTTCCTGCGCTTTCTTAAAATCGGCTTCCAAACTTGAAGCGCATGCTAAGATTTTGCCACCCTCTGTAGAAATCACTTGCGCGTAAATATGGCGCGGGGTGCGGTGCACAGACAAACGCGCAATCCCTGTTTCTCTTGCGCGTGCTTTAATGCGTTCTCTGGTTTTTTTAGCTCGTCTTAAACGAGCAGCACGTTTATCCATTCTTAACACCTCTAATATTATTTCTTCTTGGTTTCTTTCAGAATGATTTGCTCATCGATGTAGCGAATCCCCTTACCTTTGTAAGGCTCCGGCGGTCTAAACGCACGAATATCCGCTGCAACTTGGCCAACCATCTGCCTGCATGAACCAATCACTTCAATATCCGTCTGACTTTCAGACTTAAACTCAATACCAGCTGGTGCCAGATAAACATCAGGATGTGATTTGCCTAATGTAAATTCTGCTTTATGCAGACCTTTATCACCCTTTCCAACCTGAACTCGATAACCAACGCCAATTAACTTCAATTTCTTGGTGAAGCCTTCCGATACACCCTTCACGTGGTTATTTAAAATCGCACGAATAGTTCCGCCCATCGCGGCAGCACCTTCAACCTTTAAATCAGCCTTAACATTCAAAGTTTGATCTTGAATCTCAACTTGAATGCCTTTGGCTAAAGGTTGTGATAGTTCACCTTTCACACCCTTAATAATAACGATGTTTTTATCTAACCGTGCTTCAACGCCCTTTGGCATTTGAATTGGTTTACTAGCAACTCTTGATGTCATGTTTAATCCCCTTTACGCCACGTAGCAAAGCACTTCGCCGCCTTGCCCCAGGGCTTTTGCCGCTTTTGCAGACATCACACCTTTGGAAGTTGAAACAATTGCGATTCCTAATCCATCCATTACCTTCGGTAATTCTTCAACGGTTCGATATTCACGCAATCCTGGTTTGGAAACCCGTTGAATTAGAGAAATTACTGGCTTTTGATCATAATACTTCAACATTAGTTCAAGCTCAGGCTTTGCATCGCCTTTAACTTGATACTGCTGAATATACCCTTCTTCATGAAGGACCTTCGCTATCGCGACCTTAATCTTAGACGCTGCCATCGAAACATTCATTCTTCCGTTCTGCTGAGCATTCCGGATTCGAGTCAACATATCTGCAATTGGATCTTGCATGCTCATAATTTTGCCTCTTTAATTATCCTGCTACCAACTTGCCATGACTAAACCGGGGACTTCGCCTATCTGTGCGCGCCGTCTGAGTTCGTTTCGACCTAAGCCAAATTTTCTATAAACTCCATGCACACGTCCGGTTAGCCTACAGCGTCTGCTGAGTCTAACTGAGCTAGAATCTCGGGGTAGCTGCTCAATCATCTTGAGGGCATGCAACTTATCTTCCAGCGATAAGGCTGGATCGTTAATTTGAGCTCTCAGCGCTTGTCTCTTACCACTTAAACGTTGTCCTTTGACACGTTTTTTCTCACGGCGGATCATTCGATTACTGGCCATCTTTCTTGCCCTCAGCTGATTTTATTTCACGAAACGGGAAACGCATCGCTTTTAGCAAAGCATAGCCTTCCGCTGGTGTTCGCGCTGTTGTCGTAATAGTGATATCCAGCCCACGAATTGCATCAACTGCATCGTAACTGATTTCAGGGAAAATAATTTGTTCCGAAATACCCATGCTGTAGTTCCCGAACTTATCAAAGGAACGGGGATTAAGACCTCTAAAATCTCGCTCACGGGGTAACGCAACACTAAGCAATCGGTCTAAAAATTCATACATGCGCTCACGTCGAAGGGTAACCTTACAACCAACAGGCCAGCCGGTTCGAATTTTGAAATTCGCCTCCGACTTTCTTGCCAACGTGATAACTGCTTTTTGTCCAGCAATTTGTGTTAGATTTTCTTGCGCAAAATCCGCAATTTTACGATTGCTAGCCGCTTCACCAACCCCCATGTTGAGTGTAATCTTGAGAATTTTGGGCACTTCCATTGGGTTTTTATACTGAAATTGTGATTTCAGGATAGGCACTACTTTGTCTAAGTAATATTGCTTCAACCGAGCTTTTGGTGCTCCTGGGGTGGCTTTTTCTTGCTTAGACATCTGCGACCTCACCTGTTGATTTGAAAAAACGTACTTTTCTACCATCTTCTAACGTCTTGATACCGAGACGCTCAGGCTTCCCCGTTGCATTGTTAAACAAAGCAACGTTTGATATGTGTATCCCTGACTCTCTTGGCATAATTCCGCCAGGTTGTTGCTGTTGTGGATTACCTTTCACGTGTTTTTTCACGACGTTGACGTTTTCCACGAGGACAAACAAACCAGACTTTGGCTTACTAGCTTTTTCAAATACCTTGAGTACTTTACCAGTACGACCCTTGTCTTTTCCTGCTATAACGGCGACTGTATCGCCTTTTAAAATCTTTCGCATTGCTGTGTCTCTCTAACCTTCACCCTCAATTAAAGGACCTCTGGCGCTAAGGAGATAATCTTCATGAATTTATCTCTTAGTTCCCGGGTCACGGGTCCGAATATACGTGTGCCAATTGGCTGCATTTGTGCATTCAGTAACACGCCCGCGTTACCATCAAATCGAATGAGTGAGCCATCATCGCGCCTTACGCCTTTGCGTGTACGTACAACAACAGCAAATAACACGTCACCTTTTTTGACCTTTCCACGTGGAATTGCTTCTTTTACTGTGACTCTGACAACATCACCAATATGCGCGTAACGTCGTTTTGAACCACCTAGCACTTTGATGCACATAACCTGACGCGCACCGCTATTATCAGCTACGTCAAGAACCGATTGCATCTGGATCATGATCTCTCTCCATTCTCGGTCATCCTACAAGCGTTGACTTGCAGGCAAAGCCCTAAGAGGGCGTGAAAGTTTAACATTGAAACTGTTTAAAAAAAACAATTCAACTACCTAAATTATTGTTTCAGCAGACAAAACTTGAACTAAGTACCAGCTCTTTGTCTTAGAAACAGGGCGCCCTTCTTTGATTTCAACAATATCGCCCACTTTACTTTGATTGTTATCATCATGGATGTGAAATCTAGTAACACAACGCTCAACCTTGCCGTACTTTTCATGCCGTCTAGCCCAAGCCACATCAACGCTTCGCGTCTTGTCACGCTTGTCGCCAACAACTCGCCCGACCAGGGTTCGTTCTTTTTTCTCTACATTCATTGCGCTGCCCCCTCACGTTGCTTTTCCGTCATCAAAGTCTTGATGCGGGCAATCGTCTTCTTACATTTTGTAAGTTGGTCTGTCTTCGCAAGCTGACCGTTTCCGTGCTGCATGCGTAACTTAAATCGTGTTTTAACTTGGTCTTTCAATGCCTGATCTAGCTCAGACAGTGACTTCAGTCTTAGTTCTTTTGTGCTCATCACATTACCGTCCGTTCTACGACTTCACATTTAACAGGCAATTTAGCAGCCGCTAGTCGAAATGCTTGCTCTGCGATATCACGGGTCACACCCTCAATCTCATAAAGCACTCGACCCGGTTGCACTAAAGCAACCCAGTACTCAACATTACCCTTACCTTTACCCTGTCGCACTTCAAGCGGCTTCTGCGTGATTGGCTTATCCGGAAAAATTCTAATCCAGATCTTTCCGCCTCTTTTAATGTAACGGTTCATCGCTCTTCTGGCGGCTTCAATTTGTCGAGCAGTGATTCGACCACGCCCAACACATTTCAATCCAAATTCACCGAAGCTAACCTTACTGCCTCTCGTCGCTAAACCACGGTTACGACCTTTATGCTGTTTGCGAAATTTTGTTCGCTTTGGTTGTAACATTTCAACAAACCCCTATTGCTGTTGCTCAACTGACGGTGTGGCTTCTTGAGTAATGGCTGGCTTACCAATCACTTCCCCTTTGAAGATCCATACCTTAACACCGATGATGCCATATGTTGTTCTTGCAATAGCTGTTGCAAAATCGATGTTTGCTCTAAACGTATGCAAAGGGACTCTACCTTCACGGTACCATTCCGTACGAGCAATCTCGGCACCACCTAATCTGCCAGCAACACAAATCTTAATGCCCTCAGCACCTAATCTTAATGCATTGCTCACTGCACGCTTCATCGCTCTTCTAAACATAACGCGTCGCTCTAATTGCTGTGCAACGCTATCAGCAACTAACTGAGCATCTAATTCAGGGCGTCTAATTTCTTCAATACCAATGTGAACTGGAACCCCCATGAGTTCTGAAACTTTGGTGCGAAGTTTTTCAATGTCTTCACCCTTTTTACCAATCACAACACCAGGTCTTGCCGTGTGAATCGTAATACGCGCGTTACGAGCAGGGCGCTCGATTTGAATACGACTCACAAAAGCATTTTCTAATTTCTTGCGCAAAAATTCTCGAATCTTGAGATCGCTAAAGAGCATGTCAGGATAATTTTTGCTGTTGGCATACCACATGGATCGATGCGTTTCGATGATTCCCAATCGAATAGCCGTTGGATGTACTTTTTGGCCCATTACGTCCTCACTTACCTTCTTTAATTTCAGAGACGACTATCTTGATATGGCTGCGCCGCTTAAGTATTCGATTGCCACGCCCTTTTGCACGCGCTCTGAAACGCCGCAATACCCCCGCCTCATCGACGCAAATTTGAGCAACCTTAAGGTCGTCAATATCAGCACCTTCATTATGCTCCGCGTTAGCAATGGCCGATTCCAGCACTTTTTTAATGACTTGTGCTGCTTTTTTGTTCATGAATCGCAACTTATCAAGCGCCGGCTCAACAGCCAACCCCCTGACCTCATCCGCCACTAATCTCGCTTTTTGTGGAGATAAGCCAACATTTTTCAACACAGCAGAAACTTGCATGTCTTACTCTCCCAATTATTTCGTTTTTCTATCGCCAGAATGACCACGGAACAGCCTGGTGGGTGCAAATTCGCCCAATTTGTGGCCAACCATGTTTTCTGACACTAGAACGGGAACAAAAACCTTCCCATTGTGAACCATAAAAGTCACCCCTACAAAATCAGGGAATATGGTACTGCGCCTTGACCAGGTTTGTACGACCTGACGAGCTCTTGCACCCATTTGCTTAACTTTCGCCACTTTATCTAGTAGTACTGGGCTGCAATATGGCCCTTTTTTTAATGAACGTGCCATAACTACCCTCTTCTCTCACCTTGTCGATTGCTACGTCTACGTACAATAAGCTTGCTCGAACGAAGCTTGCGATTACGTGTCTTTTTACCATCCAGCAAACCATTACGATTACAAGGCGGACGTCCACCTGAGGTGCGACCTTCACCACCACCCAACGGATGATCGACTGGGTTCATTGCAACACCGCGTACTGTTGGCCTAATACCTCGCCAACGCTTAGCGCCGGCCTTACCAAGCACTCGTAGGTTATGCTCTTCATTGCCCACTTCGCCGATAACTGCACGACAATCTGCATGCACTTTGCGCATTTCGCCAGACCGTAATCTGAGTGTTGCATATCCACTTTCACGAGCTAAAAGCTGCACATATGCGCCTGCACTTCTAGCTAATTGAGCGCCCTTTCCGGGTTTCATTTCAATACAGTGAACAACCGCACCGATTGGAATATTCGTTAAAGGCAGACAATTACCAACTTTGATTGGAGACTCAGGACCCGAATACACCACATCGTTCACTTGCAATTTCTTTGGCGCAACAATATAACGACGCTCACCGTCTGCATAAACTAATAAAGCGAGATTGGCGCTGCGATTGGGATCATACTCAATTCGCTCAACTCGAGCCGGAATAGCATCTTTATTTCGTTTGAAATCTACAATACGAATTCTTCTTTTATGCCCACCACCACGATGCGCAACCGTTCTACGGCCAGCATTATTACGACCACCGGTTCGCTGCTTTTTCACTGTCAAACTCTTTTCAGGCCCGCCTTTATGCAAGCCTTCCGTTTTAACTCGAACAGTGAACCGCTGTCCTGGTGTGATTGGCCTAAGTTCAATAACTGCCATTGCTCGTCCCCACCCTATTCAAATTCAGCCAGGTTAATCTCATGGCCTGCCACGAGCTTAACAAACGCTTTTTTACGTTTTTTTGTACGGCCGCTTACCCCGCCCCGTTTTACATTGTCTCGACCTTGCACCAAGGTATGAACTGCTTCAACCTTGACTTGGGGAAAGAATTTTTCAACAGCTCGCTTGATCTGCGGTTTTGTGGATCTAGGGTCAACCCAAAACACAACTGAGTTTTCTCTTTCACCAGATGCCGTTGACTTTTCAGTAATCACAGGCGCAACTAATACATTGTCGATATCAATTCTGCTGAGACCACTCATGCTAACACCTCTTCAATTTGCCTGATAGCATTTACAGTCATTAGAACCCGCTCATGCTTTAAAAGACGAACTGGATCAATAGAACGAGCCTCTTCAATTGCCACTTTTGGCATATTGCGTGCAGCTAGATACAAATTTTCATCCATCTTATCAACGACAATCAGTACATCCGACAAATTAAAAGCTTTAAGTTTTTCAACCAAGGCTTTTGTTTTAGGTTCGTCGACAGAAAAACTGTCAACCACCATCATTCTGGTTTGGCGGATAAGTTCTGATAAAATCGAACGCATCGCACCACGATACATCTTCTTATTCACTTTTTGCGAATGATCTCGGGGAGCCGCTTGCGCGAAAACCACACCACCCCCACGCCAAAGTGGGCTTCTAATGGTGCCTGCTCTTGCACGACCAGTACCCTTTTGACGCCAAGGCTTAATGCCACCGCCACGACAAGCAGAACGATTTTTTTGCTGCTTTGTGCCTTGACGACCCGCTGCGCGATACGCAACAACAACCTGATGAATTAACGATTCATTAAATTCACGCCCAAATGTCACTTCTGACACTTCAATTGTCTTTGAGCTATCTTGTCCAGTATTTGCTAGTGCAAGCTTCATCTCAAACTCCTCTTAGGCAGCGGCTTCTTGTACTTTTGACTTAACAGCAGCTCGAATAATTACATCGCCTTTCGGTGCACCTGGAATTGCGCCACGAACGAGTAAAAGATTCTTCTGTGCATCAACTGCAACGATTTTTAGATTTTGAATCGTTCGCTTTACTGCACCGTACTGACCTGCCATCCGCTTACCTTTAAAAACACGACCTGGTGTTTGGTTTTGGCCCACTGAACCATGAACACGATGCGATACAGAATTACCGTGTGTCGCATCTTGTGTTCGAAAACCGTGCCGTCTAACAACACCAGAAAAACCACGACCCTTTGTGATGCCAGTGACATCCACCATTTGATCTACTTTAAAGAGATCAACAGTCAAAGCACTACCAACCTGCAAATCTTCTAGTTTCGAGCTATCTACTGTAAATTCCCAAAGCCCTCTACCCGCATCGACATTTGCTTTCGCAAAATGCCCCGCACTTGGCTTATCAACTTTAGACGCTTTTACCTGCCCTGTTGTGATCTGAATCGCCGCATACCCTTCTTTCTCGGGTGTTTTCACTTGAGTAATTAAGTTTGGCAACACTTCAATCACTGACACAGGTATATTTTCACCTTCTTCGGAGAAGATTCTGGTCATACCTAATTTTCGACCAACTAAACCCACTGCCATATTTGCCCCCTAGCAAGGTCGATTACATGGAAACTAACTAACGGCAATTTGCACGTCAACGCCAGCTGCCAAATCCAACTTCATCAATGCATCAACTGTTTTATCTGTTGGTTCTGCAATGATGACCAAACGATTATGCGTTCTAATCTCATACTGATCGCGCGCATTTTTATCTTTATGTGGCGAAACCAATATCGTAAAACGCTCAATACGCGTCGGCATTGGTACAGGGCCTTTCACTCTGGCACCTGTTCGCTTCGCCGTGTCCACAATTTCCTTTGCTGATCTATCAATCAACCCGTGATCAAACGCCTTCAAGCGAATTCTAATGATTTGATTATTCATTTATTTCCTCTTAATGACTTCTTCAGCAACGTTCGCAGGCGCTTCCAAATATTTTAGGAACTCCATCGTGTATGTGGCTCGCCCTTGTGTCATAGAACGAAGATCGGTTGCGTAGCCAAACATTTCTGACAATGGTACTTCTGCTGCAATGGCTTTACCTGCTGGGACATCTTCCATCCCTTGCAACACACCACGACGTCGGTTCAAATCGCCCATGACGTCACCCATATATTCCTCAGGCGTCACAACCTCGACATCCATGATAGGCTCTAAAAGCTTCGGACCTGCTTTTAGCGCACCTTCCTTGAAGCCCATCGAACCCGCTATCTTGAATGCCATTTCACTGGAGTCAACCTGGTGGAATGAGCCATCAAACAACGTAACCTGGAAGTCAACAACGGGATAACCAGCTATCACACCATTGTCCATTTGCTCTCGGATACCCTTCTCAACAGCTGGTATATATTCCTTCGGAATAGCACCACCTTTAATTTCATCTTTGAAGACAAAGCCAGAACCCGGCTCGCCTGGGCCAACCTTCAACCAGACATGACCATATTGGCCGCGACCGCCTGTTTGTCTGACGTATTTCCCTTCTGCTTCAACCGATTTGGTGATCGTTTCTCGATACGCAACTTGGGGTTTTCCGACATTAGCCTCAACTGAAAATTCTCGCTTCATTCGATCGACCAAGATTTCCAAGTGAAGCTCACCCATACCCGCGATAATCGTTTGGCCTGACTCTTCATCTGTTCTGACTCTAAAAGAAGGATCTTCTTTTGCCAAACGACTCAGAGCAATCCCCATCTTTTCTTGGTCAGCCTTGGTTTTTGGCTCAATAGCCACAGAGATTACAGGCTCAGGAAACTCCATCTTTTCAAGAATCACAGGCTTGTTGACGTCAGATAATGTATCTCCGGTTGTCGTATTCTTAAGTCCAACGACTGCAGCAATATCACCCGCCCGAACTTCTTTAATTTCTTCACGTGAATTCGCATGCATCTGGAGAATCCGACCCATACGCTCTTTCTTGTCTTTCGTGGTATTTGAAACGGTGGTACCCGATTCTAATACACCTGAATAAACTCTAAAAAACGTTAAACTGCCTACAAATGGATCATTCAAAATCTTGAACGCAAGCGCATAAAAAGGCTCATCATCACTTGCTTTAACTTGGACTTCTTTTTCGTGATTATTAGCGTCCATCCCTTTTACCCAATCCACATCGGTTGGTGCAGGCAAGTAATGAACGACAGCGTCTAACATCGCTTGGACGCCTTTATTTTTGAAAGCGCTACCACAAAGCACGGGAATAATCTCGCCTTTCAAAGTCCGGGCGCGAATGCCTTTTCTAATTTCATCAATGGTCAGCTCACCAGTTTCCAAATACTTTTCCATGAGCTGCTCATCCGCTTCAGCAGCAGCCTCAAGAAGTTGTTCATGCCAATGTTGACAGTCTTCAACCATATTTGCCGGAATATCTTGGTACTTAAAGCTCGCACCTTGAGTTGCATCATCCCAAGCAATTGCTTTCATGTGGATAAGATCGACCACACCCTGGAATGTTTCTTCTGCACCAATCGGCAATTGCAGTGGAATTGGATTAGCCGCTAAGCGGTCCTTAATTTGCTTCACCACTCGAAGAAAATTAGCGCCAGCTCTGTCCATTTTGTTAACAAAAGCAATACGGGGAACGCGATATTTGTTCGCCTGACGCCATACCGTTTCAGATTGCGGCTCCACACCACCTACCGCACAAAAGACAGCACAAGCGCCATCTAATACACGCAGTGAGCGCTCAACCTCAATCGTAAAATCCACGTGACCTGGGGTATCAATAATATTGATACGGTAATCTGGCATATCCGATGCCATACCTTTCCAGAAACAAGTGGTTGCAGCGGATGTGATGGTAATCCCGCGCTCTTGTTCTTGCTCCATGTAGTCCATGACAGCAGCACCATCATGCACTTCACCAATTTTATATGATACGCCGGTATAAAATAGGATTCGCTCTGTCGTCGTCGTTTTACCGGCGTCGATGTGAGCCATAATGCCAATATTTCTTACCCTTTCTAATGGTATCTTACGCGACACATTATGCTCCCAGAATTACCAACGGAAATGTGAGAATGCTTTGTTAGCTTCAGCCATACGGTGGGTATCATCGCGCTTCTTAACAGCGCCGCCCTTCCCGCGACCACCACCTTCCTCATCTGCAGCATCCATAATTTCGCCTGCTAAACGAAGAATAAAACCCTTTTCGCCACGCTTGCGGGCAAAATCTACAATCCAACGCATTGCCAATGTCAATGCTCGGCTAGATCGCACCTCAACGGGGATTTGATAGGTTGCACCACCAACACGCCGAGATTTAACTTCAACGGCCGGCCTAACGTTTTCAATAGCTCGATTGAATACCTCAAGCGGATCGTGCTTTAAGCGCTTTTCAATGATTTCAAATGCACTGTAAACGCCTTTTTCGGCAACTGATTTTTTACCATCAACCATCACATGATTAATAAATTTTGCGAGCAATTCACTCCCGTAGAGTGGATCCGGTAAAGGCTTGCGTTTCGCAACAATTCTTCTTCTTGGCATAGTCTATTCTTCCCCACACCCTCAATGACTAAATTACTAAGCCGCCTCTTTGGGTCGCTTCGCACCATACTTGGATCGGCCCTGACGACGGTTATTTACACCAGACGTATCTAGGCTACCCCGAACAACGTGATATCGAACACCTGGTAAGTCTTTGACACGACCACCTCGAATCAATACGACAGAGTGCTCCTGTAAGTTATGCCCTTCACCGCCAATATAGGCAGTGACTTCATAACCATTCGTGAGCTTAACACGACACACTTTCCGTAAAGCTGAGTTTGGTTTCTTAGGCGTAACAGTGTACACACGCGTACAAACACCACGCCTCAGCGGACAACGCATTAACGCAGGGCTTTTGGACTTACGGCGTACAGATTTACGTCCTTTTCGGACGAGCTGATTAACTGTGGCCATGGTTCGATAACAACTCCAAATTAATCTTGTTAAAAATCAAGATAAAAACAACCCGCAACCCCCGTATAGGGGTTGCGGGATACTAAGTTTATTGCAGCACCCTGTCAAGAGCACCACCTGTAGAGCTACGGAATTATGTTATGTAGCTCAATGTTATTAGCTAATTAATTTAGCTATCCATTTGGCTGATTCAGATCTACTCAATCAAGCCGACCACTCAAAAATTGGATGCATCTGATGAGTTTAATGCCTCACTTAATGCATGCTCAACTTCGCTAGCCGTCACGACTTTTCGACCACTCTTATCACCAAGTCTTGCTTCTTGATCTTTTCTCCGAGACCGATGATAAGCTAAACCAGTTCCAGCAGGAATTAGGCGACCAACAATAACATTTTCCTTTAGACCACGCAACTCATCTCTCTTACCATTAACAGCCGCCTCGGTTAAGACACGGGTTGTTTCTTGGAAAGATGCCGCAGAAATAAAGGATTCTGTTGCTAATGATGCTTTTGTGATACCTAGCAATATTCGATCATAACGCGCCGACATTTTATTCTCGGTATTGGCTTGATCATTAGCCGCAAGCACATCATTCAGCTCAACATGCTCGCCACGTAAAAATGCAGTATCGCCTGCATCCATGATAGTTACCTTACGCAACATTTGACGAACAATCACTTCAATGTGCTTATCGTTAATATTAACACCCTGTAAGCGATAGACATCCTGAACCTCATTCACAATATATTTTGCTAGCGCGCCTATCCCTAGCAATCTCAAGATGTCATGAGGATTGGGAGCACCATCTGCTATCACTTCACCTTTTTCGACATGCTCGCCCTCAAAGATGCTGACATGACGCCATTTTGGTATCAACTCTTCAAAGATTTCACCTTCTTGTGGCGTGATGACTAAACGTCGCTTACCCTTTGTTTCTTTACCAAAGCTAACAATACCAGAGACCTCTGCAAGAATAGCCGGCTCTTTAGGTTTACGAGCTTCAAACAAATCAGCTACACGAGGTAGACCACCTGTAATATCTCTAGTCTTAGAGGTTTCTTGTGGGATACGCGCTAACACATCGCCGACTCTAATTTCAGAACCGTCTTCAACATTCACAATCGCGCCTGAAGGCAAGAAGTAATGCGCCGGCAAACTAGTCCCAGCGATACATAAATCTTCCCCATTGGAATCGACCAATCGCAACATTGGCCGCAATTCTTTCCCTGAAGCACTACGATGATGTTTCGTATCCGAAATCACAATACTTGAAATACCAGTCACTTCATCCGTCTGACGGTTAACAGAGACGCCTTCAACCATGTCAGCAAAAGTCACTCGACCAGCTACTTCAGTAATAATTGGGTGCGTATGCGGATCCCAATTAGCAACAGTTTGACCTGCTTCAACCTTCTGCCCATCACTGACAGTAAGAACAGCACCATACGGTAACTTATAGCGTTCACGATCTCGACCATGCTCATCTACAACAGATAATTCACCAGAACGAGAGACCGCCACATAATTACCTGCATCATTTTTAACAATCTTCATATTATGAAGCTTGATTACGCCAGTCGACTTCACTGCAACACTATTTTCTGCAGTAGCTCGTGATGCCGCACCACCAATATGGAATGTCCGCATCGTTAACTGCGTACCAGGCTCACCAATGGATTGCGCAGCAATAACACCAACCGCCTCACCGATGTTCACTAAGTGACCGCGTGCTAAATCTCGACCATAACATTTGGAACAAACGCCATACCGAGACTCACAACTTATCGGCGATCGAACAAAAACTGAATCTATACTGTATTCTTCAATTTTATCGACCAAAGCTTCATCTAGCAAAGTCCCTGCTTCTATCAAGACTTCTTGAGATCCAGGTTTCTTCACTTCACGAACCAATACACGACCTAATACTCGCTCACGTAAAGGCTCTACAACATCTCCCCCTTCAACATGAGGCATCATTTCAAGACCTTGTGTGGTGCCACAATCTGGCTCAGTCACGACAACATCTTGTGCCACATCAACTAAACGTCTGGTGAGATAACCTGAGTTTGCTGTTTTAAGTGCGGTATCAGCAAGACCTTTACGCGCACCGTGAGTCGAAGTGAAATACTGAAGAACGTTTAAGCCTTCACGGAAATTTGCCGTAATGGGTGTTTCAATAATGGAGCCGTCAGGCTTAGCCATCAACCCCCGCATACCCGCCAGCTGTCTGATCTGGGCAGCTGAACCTCGAGCACCCGAATCCGCCATCATGTAGATAGAATTGAAAGATTCTTGTGAAATAGGCTCTTTTTTAGCGTTGTACACAATTTCAGTTGATAACTGCTTCATCATCGCTTCAGCGACTTGGTCATTTGCTCTTGACCAGATATCCACGACCTTATTGTAGCGTTCACCTTGTGTGACCAACCCTGAACCATACTGAATTTCAATTTCTTTGACTTCTTCTTCAGCACGCTCAACAATGTCCGTTTTGGCATCTGGAATAACCAGGTCATTAATACCAATCGACACGCCCGAACGAGTCGCATAATGGAAGCCGGTGTACATCAGTTGATCTGCAAATACAACCGTGTCCTTCAAGCCAACTTTACGGTAGCAATGATTGATCAGCTGAGAAATCCGTTTTTTACTTAAAGTTTGGTTCACTGCAGAAAAAGGCAGCCCTTCAGGCAGAATTTCAGATAGCAGAGCACGCCCTACAGTGGTCTCAACAAAAACCCAAGATTTATCAGATTGCTCATGCATCTTCTCGGCTGGAACACGAACCTTAACTTTAGCATGAAGCTCAACAATCTTTGCTTCATAGGCTCGGTGAATCTCTTTGACATCAGCAAAAAGCATGCCTTCGCCTTTCGCATTCACCATTTCTCGCGTGAGGTAGTAAAGACCTAACACCACATCTTGAGAAGGTACAATAATAGGCTCACCATTTGCTGGTGATAACACATTATTGGTAGACATCATCAAGGTTCTAGCTTCAAGTTGCGCCTCAATGGTCAACGGGATATGGACTGCCATTTGGTCGCCGTCAAAGTCAGCATTGTAGGCCGCACAGACTAAAGGATGTAATTGAATTGCCTTTCCTTCAATCAAAACCGGTTCAAATGCTTGAATCCCAAGACGATGCAATGTTGGTGCCCGATTTAAAAGAACAGGATGCTCTCGAATAACTTCTTCTAAGATATCCCAAACCTCTGGACCCTCGCGCTCTACCATCTTCTTAGCAGCTTTAATGGTAGTCGCCAATCCTCTCATTTCCAATTTACTGAAAATAAAGGGCTTAAATAATTCAAGCGCCATTTTCTTAGGCAGACCGCATTGATGCAATCTCAACGTTGGACCAACCACAATCACCGAACGACCAGAGTAGTCGACACGTTTACCCAGCAAATTCTGACGGAATCGGCCTTGCTTACCTTTAATCATGTCAGCGAGCGACTTCAAAGGACGCTTGTTGGAACCCGTAATAGCACGACCTCGTCGGCCATTATCTAATAAGGCATCAACAGCTTCCTGCAACATGCGCTTTTCATTTCGAACAATGATGTCAGGTGCATTCAAATCTAAGAGCCGCTTCAATCGATTGTTACGATTAATCACGCGACGGTAAAGGTCATTTAAATCAGATGTTGCAAATCGTCCACCATCCAATGGCACTAGAGGACGTAAATCTGGCGGCAACACAGGCAATACCGTTAAAATCATCCATTCCGGTTTATTACCGGATGCCAAAAAGGCTTCAATGAGTTTTAGACGCTTGCCGTACTTTTTAAGACGCGTTTCTGAAGTGGTTTGCGGAATTTCTTCACGCAAACGGATGGCTTCCGCTTTAAGATCGAGCCCCATGAGCAAAGCTTTAATGGCTTCTGCACCCATCTTGGCATCAAACTCGTCACCATACTGCTCAATCGCTTCTAAATAAGCTTCTTCAGATAAAAGCTGTCCTTTTTCCAAAGCCGTCATACCGGGTTCAATGACAACATATGCTTCAAAATAAAGGATGCGCTCGATATCACGCAAAGTCATATCTAATAAGAGACCAATACGCGAAGGCAGTGACTTTAAAAACCATATATGCGCTACTGGACTGGCTAACTCAACATGGCCCATGCGCTCACGACGCACTTTGGCTAATGTGACTTCAACACCACATTTTTCGCAAATAACACCACGATGCTTGAGCCTCTTATACTTGCCACAAAGACATTCGTAGTCCTTAACAGGACCAAAGATCTTTGCGCAGAATAACCCATCGCGCTCTGGCTTAAAGGTGCGGTAATTAATGGTCTCAGGCTTTTTGACTTCACCATAAGACCAAGAGCTTATTAAATCAGGTGGCGCAAGGCCTACGACCACACGGTCAAAATCATGCCCTTTACCCTGCTGACGAATGATAGACAATAAATCTCTCAAGGCTATCTCTCCGGTAAATTAGTCGTGCTCTAGTTCAATATTAATAGCAAGCGATCGGATCTCCTTCACCAATACGTTGAAGGACTCAGGCATGCCTGCATCCATCCGGTGATCGCCATCCACAATGTTTTTATACATCTTGGTTCGTCCAGCCACATCATCAGACTTAACCGTTAACATTTCTTGTAATGTGTAAGCCGCACCATATGCTTCAAGCGCCCACACTTCCATTTCACCAAAACGTTGCCCCCCAAATTGCGCTTTACCTCCTAAAGGCTGCTGGGTAACCAGGCTGTAAGATCCCGTTGAGCGGGCGTGCATCTTGTCATCAACTAAATGGTTGAGTTTCAACATGTACATGTAACCTACCGTGACCGGACGATCGAACTTCATACCCGTTCGTCCATCAATTAAGGTAGCCTGGCCGTTTTCTGGCAAATCGGCTAAACGCAACAAGGATTTGATTTCGCTTTCTTTCGCGCCATCAAAAACTGGGGTTGCAATGGGGATCCCCCCTCTTAAATTCTGAGCAAGCTCAAGCAGTTCCTCGTCCTTGTATTCACTGAAATTCACTTTACAGCGCTCATTCATTGAATAAATTTGAGTGACGAACTTTCTAATTTTATCTGCAGACGCTTTCTCATCAATCATCGCGCCAATTTTAAGGCCAAGCCCTTTTGCAGCCCACCCCAAGTGAGTCTCCAAAACCTGTCCAACGTTCATTCGCGATGGAACCCCTAACGGATTCAGGACAATATCAACTGGCGTACCATCCTCAAGATGGGGCATATCTTCAACCGGTACGATTGTTGAGATCACACCTTTGTTACCATGTCGACCCGCCATCTTGTCGCCAGGCTGTATTCTTCGCTTAACGGCTAGATAGACTTTAGCTATCTTCAAAACCCCAGGCGCTAAATCATCCCCTTGCTGCAGTTTGGCTCTTTTCTCTTCACGCTTCTTCTCATAATCTTCACGAAGCTGTCTGAGTTGCTCTGCCGCTAGTTCTAGTTGTTCATTCGCTTCGTCTTCTTTTAAGCGAATCTCAAATAGTTTTTCATTTTGAAGGCCATTCAGATAATCCAGCGCAAGCGTCTCCCCAGACTTCAAGCCACTGGGGCCTCCTTGTGCTTTTTTACCAACCAGAAGTTTCTTAACACGAGCGTAAATATCTTCCTCGCGGATACGGAATTCATCTTCCAAATCCTTCTTGATACGGTCAAATTCAGATTTCTCAATCTGTAGCGCTCTGGCATCCTTTTCAATACCATCACGCGTAAACACTTGAACATCAATCACTGTTCCGTTCATGCCCGTAGGAACACGCAAAGAAGTATCTTTGACATCAGATGCTTTTTCACCAAAGATTGCTCTTAACAGTTTTTCTTCTGGTGTCAGCTGAGTCTCTCCCTTAGGAGTTACTTTTCCGACAAGAATATCTCCAGACTGAACTTCCGCTCCGATATAAACAATGCCTGACTCATCCAATTTAGAAAGAGCACTCTCTCCTACGTTCGGAATATCGGCTGTAATTTCTTCTGAACCTAATTTAGTATCCCGTGCAACACAAGAAAACTCTTCAATATGAATAGTTGTAAAACGATCATCTTCAACAACCCGCTCTGAAATCAGTATGGAGTCTTCGAAGTTATAACCATTCCACGGCATAAATGCGACCAGTAGGTTCTGACCTAGTGCCAACTCACCCATATCCGTTGAAGGACCATCCGCCAAAACATCTCCGCGCTTAATGATGTCGCCCAAACAAACTAACGGCGTTTGATTAATACACGTATTCTGATTGGAGCGGGTGTACTTCGTAAGATTGTAGATATCAACGCCCGCCTCACCTGCCTTCGTTTCATGATCATGAACACGAATCACAATTCTGGCTGCATCTACAGAATCAACAATGCCCCCTCGTCTTGCAACAACGGTCACACCTGAATCTGTCGCAACAGTGCGCTCCATCCCGGTACCGACCAAAGGTTTTTCAGCAATCAAGGTTGGAACAGCTTGTCGCTGCATGTTTGAACCCATCAATGCACGGTTCGCATCGTCGTGTTCAAGGAAGGGAATCAAGGAAGCCGCTACCGAAACAATCTGCTTAGGAGAAACATCCATGAACTGCACCCGATTTTTACTCATGAGTGTAAACTCATTTTTATATCGGCAAGGCACAAATTCCTCGATCATTTCGAGATTTTCATTGAGGGCTGCGTTAGCCTGCACAATGACGTATTCACCTTCTTCGATAGCGGATAAATACACCATATCATCGGTTACTTTGCCATCAATGACCTTACGGTAAGGACTTTCTAAAAAACCATATTCATTGGTTCGTGCATAAACAGATAAGGAATTAATCAAACCAATGTTTGGTCCTTCTGGCGTCTCAATCGGGCACACGCGACCATAATGAGTTGGATGGACGTCACGGACTTCAAAGCCTGCTCTCTCACGCGTTAAACCACCAGGCCCTAAGGCTGATACGCGGCGCTTATGTGTCACCTCTGATAGCGGATTGCTTTGGTCCATGAATTGAGATAACTGAGAGGATCCAAAGAACTCTTTAATCGCAGCAGAAACTGGTTTGGCATTAATCAAATCTTGCGGCATTAAACCATCTGATTCTGCCAAGCTTAAGCGCTCTCTGACTGCACGTTCAACACGAACTAAGCCGACTCTAAATTGATTTTCGGCCATTTCACCAACACTACGAACGCGACGGTTACCTAAGTGGTCAATATCATCCACATTGCCACGACCATCACGAATATTGATAAGGACCTTTAAGACGTCAATAATGTCTTCTTTAGACAGAACACCCGAGCCAATAATTTCTTCTCGACCGACACGTCGATTGAACTTCATTCGCCCTACTGCAGACAAATCATATCGTTCTTCTTGGAAAAACAAACTATCGAATAAAGTTTCAGCGGCCTCTTTTGTAGGTGGCTCACCAGGCCGCATCATCCGATAAATTTCAACTAAAGCCTCTAATTGAGTCTTCGTTGGATCAATTCTCAATGTATCCGATAAATAAGGACCGTGATCTAAATCATTTGTAAAGATCGTATTAAATGTTGAAACCCCGGCTTCAATCATTTTATCCAATAATTCGGGAGTCAACTCAGCATTAGCTTCAGCAATAATCTCGCCCGTTTCTTGATCGATAAGGTCGTGAGACAATACAGCCCCATAGAGATAATCTCTAGGCACTTGTAACTTATCAAGTTTTAATTCTTCCATTTGACGAATGTGACGAGCGGTAACACGTCGACCTTCTTCAACAATCACATTACCAGCTGTATCACGAATATCAAACTGCGCCGTCTCACCACGTAAATGCTTTGGCACTAAATGAAGCGTGAATAATTTATTGTTAATCTCGTATGTATGTTTATCAAAGAAAAGATTCAATGTTTCTTCGGTTGAATAGCCCAATGCACGTAGCAGAATTGTCGCAGGTATCTTACGGCGTCTGTCTATACGAGCAAAAATGCAGTCCTTAGGATCAAATTCAAAATCAAGCCAGGAACCACGATAAGGTATAATTCTGGCCGAATACAAAAACTTACCCGAGGAGTGTGTTTTACCGCGATCATGATCGAAAAACACACCTGGTGAACGATGTAATTGAGAAACCACTACACGCTCAGTACCATTAATGACAAAGGTACCGTTATCAGTCATGAGTGGAATTTCACCCATGTAGACTTCTTGCTCACGAATGTCTTTGACTGGTTTATTTTGACCAGTGGCTTCTTTGTCATAGATCACAAGACGCACAAGCACACGAAGTGGCGCAGCGTAAGTTAGTCCTCGCTGTTGACATTCTTTAACATCAAACGCAGGCTCACCTAAACGGTATTTAACATAATTGAGTTCAGCATTCCCAGAAAAGCTTTTAATCGGAAATACAGATGAAAATGCAGCTTCAAGACCAATTTTCTCTCTTTTGTTCTCATTAAGATGTTCTTGGAGAAAACTCTGTTTATAAGAAGTAAGCTGAATATCAAGGAGTGGAGGGACCTCCAAGGTATCGAGACGTTTGCCAAAATTTGCGCGGGGTCGCTTTTTTTCGGTATACGCTAATTCCATCGGGTTCCTCTGCATATCGTAATGAATATTGGTTTTATAAAAACAGCAAAAGGCTAGCGATCTCTAGACCGCTAGCCCTCTATTGCAACGCATAAAATCGAGTCAAGCAATTCAAAATTACTTGATCTCAACCTCTGCGCCAGCTGCTTCGAGTTCTTTCTTAAGCTTCTCTGCATCTGCTTTAGAAATAGCTTCTTTAACAGGAGCAGGCGCACCCTCAACAAGTGCCTTAGCTTCTTTCAAGCCCAGACCCGTGATAGCGCGAACAACTTTAATTACTTCAACTTTCTGTGCACCAAACGCTTTCAAGATGACATCAAATTCTGTCTGTTCTTGTTGAGCTTCTGCTGCAGCTGCACCAGGCGCTGCCGCTGCAATAGCGACTGGCGCTGCTGCAGATACACCAAGCTCTTCTTCCATCTTCTTAACTAACTCTACTGTTTCCATAATAGAAAGTTCGACGATAGAATCGAATACTTTTTGAACTTTAGATTCAGCCATTGTCTTACTCCAAAATCACTTAAAATGTTAACTTGCTTGATCTTTTTGCTTCGCCAACCCATCGACCGCACGAACTAAGCCCGCATAAGGCTCTTTGATGGTGCGTGCCAATTGCGTAATCGGCGCCATCAGCATACCTGCTAATCTGGCTTGTGCCTCTTTACGCGAAGGAAGCGCGGCAACTGCGTCAAGCTTAGACGCTTCAAAGAAATCTCCAGCTACTGAAAGTGCTTTGACCTCAAATTTTTCATTAGACTTACCAAAGTCTTTGAACAGGCGCGCAACCGCACCAGGTTCTTCTTCAGAAAAGCCCAATATCATCGGCCCAACCAAGCGTGGACCCATTGTCTCAAAGTTTGTTCCTTGGAACGCACGTCTCGCCAATGTGTTACGGACTACTCGCAACTCAACGCCCATTTGACGCGCTTTGCTACGGAGATCCGTCATTTGAGGCACAGTTAACCCTCGGTAGTCAGCTGCAGCAGCAGAAATTGATTTTGCCGCAACTTCAGAGACTTCGGCGACGATAGTTTTCTTTTCAGCTAAACTTAATGCCACCTTTTACTCCTTAACTTACTCGCTATTGTTAGCTTGCCTACGCAGGCAGCACATCACTGCACACATTAAGTAGAACATCCACTCCACGGCCAACACCTGTCCGCCATGAATACACCCTTCACAGCTGAATTTCCCTGTTTTGGTTGTCCATCCGTAGCTCGTAAGAGCATGGGCGGATTGCCTTCGCGAAAAATCAGCTGTTGTGGTTATAGAGCCCCACGCCTGCGGTCTTTGGAAGCCATCATTGCTTAGGAATAAGTAACAATGGCAGCCCAAAATTGTTATAAATTTAGTATATTAACCTTTAAACAAAAGAACTATGGTCAACAATCAGACCTGGTCCCATTGTTGAAGAAAGTACAACTTTCCTCAAATAAACACCCTTCGCTGTACTCGGCTTCAAGCGTTTCAAATCATTCACGATCTGCTGTAAATTATCCTTGAGCGCATTGACTTCAAAATCAATTTTGCCAATCGTACAGTGAACAATACCGGCCTTATCCGTACGGTAGGAAACCTGTCCTGCTTTCGCATTTTTGACAGCCGTTGCAACATCAGGCGTAACTGTTCCAACTTTTGGATTGGGCATTAAGCCACGCGGGCCCAATACTCGACCTAACTGCCCGACCAATCTCATCGCGTCAGGGCTTGCAATCAAGACATCGAAATCTAGCTTGCCAGTCTCAGCTTTTTGCTTAATATCTTCAGCTAAATCTTCGAAACCAACAATTTCTGCACCAGCCGCTTTAGCCGCATCAGCCGCCTGACCTTGCGCAAAAACTGCAACCCGAACAGAACGACCTGAACCATGAGGCAACAAAGTTGCACCACGAACAACTTGATCTGACTTTCTAGGGTCTACGCCTAAAATGACAGCACAATCAACACTTTCACGAAACTTGACCGCTGAGAGGTCTTTCAGGACCTGCAACGCTTCTTCGATCGCGTAGGTCTTTTCCCGAGAAATTTTTTCTTCAATCGCTTTTTTACGTTTTGATAACCTTGCCATAATGCCTACCCCTCTACCACGATACCCATGCTACGAGCTGTACCCGCGATCGTTTTGAACGCTGCTTCCATACTCGCTGCTGTTAAATCGGGCATCTTTGTCTTAGCAATGGCTTCAACTTGTGCACGCGTTATTTTACCCACTTTTTCAGAATTGGGTTTTCCGCTTCCCTTAGCAACGCCAGCTGCTTTAGCAACTAAATAAGAGGCTGGTGGCGTTTTAATGATAAATGTAAAACTGCGATCACTGTAAACTGTGATTACGACAGGCAAAGGAAGACCCTTCTCTACGCTCTGTGTTTGAGCATTAAAGGTCTTACAGAATTCCATAATATTTACACCGTGCTGACCTAGTGCAGGCCCAACCGGTGGCGCTGGATTTGCTTCTCCAGCTTTCACTTGCAACTTAATAAAGGCAGTGACTTTCTTTGCCATAGTACACCTCTTTGTGGGTTCAGACGCATCGCTTTTCCCATTTTGATTTTAAGTTTTGTTGGTAGTGCCTTCTCGCAACAGTCGTATATTCAAATACACTTCTATTGCCGCCGGCTTGCCGCCTTGCCTAAAAACAAACTGGTCCGAGCGTAATGATGCTCCCCGGTTTATAAACAATCGTTACGCTTTTTCGACTTGATCAAATTGCAATTCGACTGGCGTAGAACGACCAAAAATAAGTACCGCAACACGTAAGCGGCTTTTTTCGTAATTAACTTCTTCAACAACACCATTGAAGTCTGCGAAAGGTCCTTCCTTGACTCTAACCACCTCACCTGGTTCAAAAAGAGTTTTGGGTTTAGGCTTATCTTCACCTTCTTTAATGCGATCCATGATCGCACGAGCTTCTTTCTCTGTGATGGGTGCAGGGCGATCCGATGTGCCACCAATGAAGCCTAATACTCTAGAGGTATGACGGACTAAATGCCAAGTCTCATCATTCATGACCATGTGAATCAAAACGTAACCTGGAAAAAATTTGCGCTCACTCTTGCGCTTTTGCCCACTTCGGATCTCAACCACTTCTTCAGTGGGAACCAGTATTTCTCCAAACAGCTCATCTAAATGATGCAGCCTGATGGACTCTCTCAAATTCTTGACAACTTGTGACTCGTAACCAACAAGTGCTTGGACAACATACCAACGCATCACAGCTTGCTCTTTGATACCTTGCTCTTTATCCATCTAGACCACCGCTCCATAACCAGTAAGCCATGCCACTATTCTTAATAGCAATGCATCAACGCCCCAAAGGAAGACACCGACAACCGCAACCATCACAATGACTATCAGGGCCATTTGACCCGTTTCTTTGCGTGAAGGCCAAACCACTTTTCTAAGCTCTGCCTTGGAATCGACCGCAAAGCGACTCAATTTTCGCCCTGAATCAGTCTGCAATGCCAAAAACAAAGCAATCCCACCAACCAATAAGAATGCAAGCAGACGAACCAGTAAAGAATGATCTGAAAAATGATAATTCCCTATCACGCTAGCGGCGAGCAGGGAAAATACTAAAAACCACTTTAAGGAGTTCATCACTCCTCCTGAAGAGACCACTTTTTGGCTCATTAACTAAATTACCATATTTACGTATTTGGCAGGCCAGGAGGGAATCGAACCCCCAACCTGCGGTTTTGGAGACCGCCGCTCTGCCAATTGAGCTACTGGCCTTAAATAAACAATTTTACCCCTGAGTCAATAAACGCAGGGGTAAAAAGCTTAAACACTATACTACTCAATAACCTTGGAAACCACACCTGCTCCAACAGTACGACCACCTTCACGAATAGCAAACTTTAAGCCTTCGTTCATAGCGATCGGAGCAATCAATGTTCCAACAATCTTAATGTTATCGCCTGGCATCACCATTTCTACGCCAGCAGGCAGCTCAACAGCCCCTGTAACGTCTGTCGTTCTGAAATAGAACTGAGGACGATATCCTGCAAAGAATGGTGTATGACGACCACCCTCTTCCTTAGAAAGAACATAAATTTCAGCTTCAAACTTGGTGTGCGGGGTAATTGTTTTTTGATGCGCTAACACCTGGCCACGCTCAACGTCTTCACGCTTAACACCGCGCAACAGAATACCAACGTTGTCACCAGCTTCACCTTGCTTAAGAAGCTTCTTAAACATTTCAACGCCCGTAACTGTGGTGGTTTGTGTATCACGGATACCGATAATTTCAACCGTCTCACCAACCTTTACCAAACCGGTTTCAATACGACCCGTTACAACGGTACCACGACCTGAAATGGAGAATACGTCTTCAATTGGCAACAAGAATGGCTTTTCAATATCACGCTTTGGCAATGGGAAATAAGTGTCCATCGCTTCCAACAACTTCTTGATAGCAACTTCGCCCATTTCACCTTGGTCACCCTCAAGCGCCTTGAGTGCAGAACCTGTGACAATTGGGGTTTCATCGCCTGGGAAGCCATAGCTAGTGAGCAGATCTCTTACTTCCATCTCTACGAGCTCTAACAACTCAGCGTCATCGACCATGTCAGCTTTATTTAAGAAAACGACGATATGTGGAACGCCAACCTGACGAGCCAATAGAATGTGCTCACGAGTTTGTGGCATCGGACCATCAGCAGCAGATACGACTAGAATAGCGCCGTCCATCTGAGCTGCACCGGTGATCATGTTCTTGACGTAGTCAGCATGGCCTGGGCAGTCAACATGTGCATAGTGACGATTTTCTGTTTCGTACTCAACATGCGTTGTAGAGATTGTGATACCACGCTCACGCTCTTCCGGCGCTTTATCAATATCACCATAACCTCGCGCTTGCGCCTTACCTGTCTTTGCTTGAACAGACGTAATCGCAGCAGTTAAGGTTGTTTTACCATGGTCAACGTGACCGATCGTGCCCACGTTCATGTGTGGCTTCGTTCGTTGAAACTCATCAGCCATTTTATTTAGCCCCCTGAAATACACTATAACAAGAACAATTCTACACCCAGCTGGAGCCCACAACCGGAATTGAACCGGTGACCTCTTCCTTACCAAGGAAGTGCTCTACCGACTGAGCTATGTGGGCCAAAAGGTCCTAACTACTGGAGCGGGTGATGGGAATCGAACCCACGCTATCAGCTTGGAAGGCTGAAGTTCTACCATTGAACTACACCCGCAAAGCGACTACCCAGTTGAAATACACTTTGCCCTGGTGGAGGGGGAAGGATTCGAACCTTCGAAGGCAGAGCCGTCAGATTTACAGTCTGATCCCTTTGGCCGCTCGGGAACCCCTCCCGAAACACGAAGGACGTATTTTGCTTAAGCATACAGCCCTTGTCAACTTTAATATTGCGGTATCCCGCTTTTTAAGCGGATTTAGCTTTACTTATTTAAGCTTTCTTTTGTCGAGCGGCTTAGGCAAGTTACTCACTTAAATATGGAGCTGGTGACTGGATTCGAACCCGCGACCTGCTGATTACAAATCAGCTGCTCTACCAACTGAGCTACACCAGCGCTCAAGCTTGCATATCAAATTTATCGGGTTATTCTACTGTCAACGCTCATATATAGCAATTTTTCACACTATTTTTTTCGAGTTGGGTGCTCACCTCACCACACGGAAAGGCTTGTTTTTGACCGGCAACTTCAACGCACAACTCACCTCTTTCATTGACACCGAGTGCATCGCCGCTTACCACGCCTTTGGGTAAGTTCAAACTAATATGCTTACCTCTAAGATAATCATGCAGATCCCAAATCTGTTTAAAGGGAGAAAATCCCTCGGCTTGAAATTGCGCTAAAGCGGGAATGAGCTCATTCAAAAGCGCTGCAACCAGACTATTTCTCGATGGCTTATACCCCAGGGCTTGAGATAAGGCGGCAATTTTTCTATCGTCCGGTTTTAATTCGTCTGAGATAGCACTGACATTAATACCAATTCCAATCACGGCTGCAGATTCTGCTTCAGTCTGCATATCAGGACAGGTTTTAGCCATCGGCAATATTTCAACGAGGATACCGCCCAGTTTTGCATCTTGATAGTAAAGATCATTAGGCCATTTCAATTGTATGGCATGATTGTTTGACAGGATTTGTATGGCTTTTAAAACAGAAACACCAACAGCAAGGCTCAAACCGGACAAAGCTCTAGGTTTGAGCTGAAAAGTCCAATAAATTGAAAAATATAAATTCGTGCCAAATGGTGATATCCACTTTCGCCCCAGTCGTCCTCGCCCTTGGGTTTGACCTTCAGCAACACACGCAAATGCGGATAAGGCTTGAGAATGGGCTCTTTGGGCTACATAGTCATTTGTAGAAGTTGTTAGGTTCAAGACATCTAATTGATACATGCGCTTGATAACAGCCGGAGAAAGCGCATTGGAGATCTTATTTTTATCTAGCATTTCCAGCGGCTCTGCTAAGCGATATCCCTTGCCTGGGACAGCGTAGATATCCAATCCTAAGCTTTGCAAAAATTGAATTGCTTTCCATATGCTGGTACGACTGACGCGTAAACGGACGGCCAAATCAGTCCCTGAATAAAATGAGCCATCATGAAGAAACTTTAGAGTCTCATAAGCTAGTTGCATAGTTAAATATTATTTAAGCTTTTAATGCTTTTACCTAAAACAAACGAGCGTTGTCAACAGTTAGCATGCAAAATGAATTTTATCTATAGATTGAAGCGCCCCCGCTATACAGTTACACTACCAGCTCTACATTTTAGAGAATCAACTAACATATACACAAAAGGATGGACTAATGAAAACATTATCCTTAAATGAACTAACCAATATCTCTGGTGGCGAGAATGCTCAACCTATTATTGTCGTAGCCGATAAATATGCCGACTGTCAAACGAAGGAACATATCGCTTTCGTTGGGTCAGCTATAGCTTTAGGTACTATAGGCGCATTCTTAGGCGCTATTATCGGGCTTGAACGTCAAGGTCCTGGCATCATCGCATGTAGCATACTGGGTGGCGCACTTGGCGCTTATGCTGGCCTACATGTCGGACTTGCCAACGGTTTAATCGTTGGATTGCAATGCCGTGCCACAACGTTAGCTCAATAAAGCCTTAACTTCTTAAACCTCAGTTCGGAGTTTTTGAAGGCAGGGTTGCTTTGTAATGACGTCATTCCGCACAGCGATAAGCGCACGAAGTGCGCAGCGTGTGATGCGGAATCTAGTATTCACGCGGCCTTGGCCGCTTATGCGATTCAGCCTTTAAAAATATCAGCAATCAAATGATTAGCTGAGATTTGATAAAAGTCTGGATCCCGCATCAGACGCTACACACTTCGTGTGATGACCGCTGTGCGGGATGACGATAGTTCCCAAAAAACCCCGAACTGAGGTTTCTTAAATAAAAAACCCGCTATTCGGTGGGTTTTTAAGTCTTTTTTTTCGGTGTCCCTGCTAGTCTTTTCTTTCCTTGGCCATTCTTTCCTGTTCCATGAAGCAATTCTCTCACATTACCACGCAAACTGAGCTCAAACAGTCTTGTTAAAGACTTCTTAGGAGAATCCGTTTCTAATGGGACTTGTCTTGAAGCTTCGCGCCTCAAAGCGCGTTGCTTCTGAACCATCCATGTCTCCATTTCGTACTCTAATACAGAAATTCTACTGTGCAATTTCTCGGAAAAAGGATCAATACCTCGCTCCATGCGTTTTTGCATGATCTTTAGTTTGCCGTTTAAATCTTTAATTCTCTCCAAAGAGGTATCTTTCGATACTTTAAGCTTATCGAAATTTTCTGCAAGGTCATCGACCAAAAGCTCCATTTGCTGTTTCTGTCTAGATGTTGCCGCGCTACGCTCCAAGAATCCAGCAACGACACCTATGCTCGTGTTGATTAATTTTTCAAAGCTCTGTGTTATGAATTTTCTTACACCTGAAAGTTCACTTTGGTTGCTAGTAGCATAGAATCCCTCAATTTCATCATGACCTGAAAGTTCACTTTGGGCACTATTCGAATAGAATTTGTTAAAGTCATCGAGATTTTTCTGCATTTTTCCGGTTAAACTTCCAGAAACTTGTCCTTCAAGAGCAATAGATTTAGAGAGGTTAGACACTATGTTCTCTCTAAGGATTGAATCAAAGTCCTCTAAATCAAAGTCCTCTTCCTCTAAATGTTTTAAACTGTTTTGAAATGTGCCACGGAGATTATTCAATTCACCTTGCAACGTATAACAGGTCTTAAATATTGATAATATACCCTTCACAGCTGAATTTTCGGGGTTGTTGCCTTCGCGATTCTCACCGCAGTCATGTACTTTGTGTACACTCCTGCGACTCGAACGCTCGGCGCCTACCCGAAAAATCATCTGTTGTGGGTATACCTTATTGTTATTAGCAGCTTGATCCAATGTAGCTAGTCTCACTGACAGGGCATTCATGGCGTTACAACGCATTCCACCAATAGTCGTATTGGTGCCAAATTCAGCAGGGAATTCAATAGGTTGGAATACCTCGGAAGTCCCACCATAGTCTAATATTTTTCCTAAAGGCACCTTTGTTTTCATATACAATATTTTTTCTTTAGGGTCTTGGGGATATTGATCACCTCTTAGGAAGACTGTTTCAAATAAATCCTTTCTCTTTTCGAACTCTTCATTGACTTCCTTTAATTTCCCTTTTGCATCGTCATTAAGCTCCTTGCTTGAAAGCTTGATCACCACCTCTTTAAATTGCATTTTCAAGTCGGCAATAGGTTTTCCGTTTAACGCTTCACGCAAAAGGCTCATTTCTTTTTTTAAATCAGCCTTTTGCTCTTCTGAAAGCTCTTTAGAATAATATTCATGAATAAATGTAGCTTGCAGAATAAAATCGCGATAAAAAGTTTTTTCATTTTCATTGAGCGCCCCACCTTCGTGATCATCAAGATGTTCTTTAATTTGTTTATCAACATCTTTTTGGACATCATCAGATAGCTCCAGATCAGAAAGATAGAAAAAAGAAAGCTGAAAATCTATATCATCAAGACCTCGTTGGGCTATAGCATTAAAATCTGTTTGGGCACTATTCAATATTGCTTGCAACTCCTCCTTTCGCTTTCCTTTTCCTTCTTGATCTTCCACTTGATCTTCCGGCATCAAAATCACCCCATCTCAAAGAAATCATAACCATGAGACCAAGCGATCTGATATTAGTTCAGGCGTGCATATCAACTAATTTAAAATCAAACGAGACTAAAAATGAGGTCAAAAAAAAACCCCTGAGGAGCTCTCCTAAGGGGTTTGAAAAATGATGCCTGGCGTTGACCTACTTTGGCATGAGGAGACCTCACACTATCATCGGCGCGGTGTTGTTTCACGACCGAGTTCGAAAAGGGATCGGGTGGTACCAACACGCTATCATCACCAGGCAAACCGGTGGGTCTTCGCATCTTAAGTTTTATACTGCGTTGCTTTTGTTTTTCGTGCTTGTCATGTAGCTAATGTACATTCTTCGCACTCTAAACTTAGCGCCTTGTCTAAAACTCAGCTGCTGTGACCAATTCTATTCTCTTCGCATTTAAATGTTTTATTGCGTAGAGTTTAAACTTTAAAAAAAATTAGCTCATTAACATAAAGTGATTAACTTAGGCGATATTTCATTCGTTAGCGGAGCTCATTAGCCACTTAGGGCTATATGATCAAGCCGCACGGTCAATTAGTACAGGTTAGCTCAATGCCTCGCAGCACTTACACACCCTGCCTATCAACGTTGTGGTCTCCAACGGACCTTTAGGGGGCTCAAGGCCCCGAGAGATCTAATCTTGAGACGGGCTTCCCGCTTAGATGCTTTCAGCGGTTATCCCTTCCGTACATAGCTACCCGGCAATGCCACTGGCGTGACAACCGGAACACCAGAGGTACGTCCACTCCGGTCCTCTCGTACTAGGAGCAGCCTCTCTCAAATCTCCAACGCCCACGGCAGATAGGGACCGAACTGTCTCACGACGTTCTAAACCCAGCTCGCGTACCACTTTAAATGGCGAACAGCCATACCCTTGGGACCGGCTACAGCCCCAGGATGTGATGAGCCGACATCGAGGTGCCAAACACCGCCGTCGATATGAACTCTTGGGCGGTATCAGCCTGTTATCCCCGGAGTACCTTTTATCCGTTGAGCGATGGCCCTTCCATACAGAACCACCGGATCACTAAGACCTACTTTCGTACCTGCTCGACCTGTCCGTCTCGCAGTCAAGCGCCCTTTTGCCTTTACACTATCAGTACGATTTCCGACCGTGCTGAGGGCACCTTCGTGCTCCTCCGTTACTCTTTGGGAGGAGACCGCCCCAGTCAAACTACCCACCATGCACTGTCCCCGATCCCGATTAGGGACCTAGGTTAGAACCTCAAGCATTTCAGGGTGGTATTTCAAGGTTGGCTCCACGCCAACTGGCGTCCACGCTTCAAAGCCTCCCACCTATCCTACACAGAAAGAATCAAAGTCCAGTGCAAAGCTATAGTAAAGGTTCACGGGGTCTTTCCGTCTAGCCGCGGGAACACTGCATCTTCACAGCGATTTCAATTTCACTGAGTCTCGGGTGGAGACAGTGTGGCCATCGTTACGCCATTCGTGCAGGTCGGAACTTACCCGACAAGGAATTTCGCTACCTTAGGACCGTTATAGTTACGGCCGCCGTTTACCGGGGCTTCGATCAAGAGCTTCGCTTGCGCTAACCCCATCAATTAACCTTCCGGCACCGGGCAGGCGTCACACCCTATACGTCCACTTTCGTGTTTGCAGAGTGCTGTGTTTTTAATAAACAGTCGCAGCCACCTGGTATCTTCGACCGCCTCGAGCTCCGTGCGCAAGGCACTTCACCCTACAGCGGCGCACCTTCTCCCGAAGTTACGGTGCCATTTTGCCTAGTTCCTTCACCCGAGTTCTCTCAAGCGCCTTGGTATTCTCTACCCGACCACCTGTGTCGGTTTGCGGTACGGTTCAGTTGAATTTAAGCTTAGAGGCTTTTCTTGGAAGCATGGCATCGGCTACTTCAAGACCCGAAGGTCTCTCGTCATCATGTCTCGGAATTGATGTCCCGGATTTACCTAAGACACCTTCCTACGCACTTAAACCATGACAACCAACGCATGGCCAGCGTAGCCTTCTTCGTCCCCCCATCGCAATTCAACTGAGTACAGGAATATTAACCTGTTTCCCATCAGCTACGCATTTCTGCCTCACCTAAGGGACCGACTCACCCTGCTCCGATTAACGTAGAACAGGAAACCTTGGACTTACGGCGTGCAGGTCTTTCACCCGCATTATCGTTACTTATGTCAGCATTCTCTCTTCTGATACCTCCAGCATGCCTTACGACACACCTTCAACGGCCTACAGAACGCTCCTCTACCGCTTGCACACGAATGTGCAAACCCGCAGCTTCGGTATGTTGTTTTAGCCCCGTTACATCTTCCGTGCAAGCCGACTCGACCAGTGAGCTATTACGCTTTCTTTAAAAGGTGGCTGCTTCTAAGCCAACTTCCTGGCTGTCTATGCCTTCTCACTACGTTTCCCACTTAACAACAATTTTGGGACCTTAGCTGGCGGTCAGGGTTGTTTCCCTTTTCACGACGGACGTTAGCACCCGCCGTGTGTCTCCCGTGATAAAACTTCTTGGTATTCGGAGTTTGCATCGGTTTGGTAAGGCAATATGCCCCCCTAGCCGAAACAGTGCTCTACCCCCAAGAGTCAATTCACGAGGCGCTACCTAAATAGCTTTCGAGGAGAACCAGCTATCTCCGAGTTTGATTAGCCTTTCACCCCTATCCACAGCTCATCCCCTAATTTTTCAACATTAGTGGGTTCGGACCTCCAGTGCGTGTTACCGCACCTTCATCCTGGCCATGGATAGATCACTCGGTTTCGGGTCTATTCCCAGCAACTATGCGCCCTTATCAGACTCGGTTTCCCTACGCCTACCTTATTCAGTTAAGCTCGCTACTGAAAATAACTCGCTGACCCATTATACAAAAGGTACGCAGTCACATGCCTATAGCATGCTCCCACTGCTTGTACGCATACG
>JAXMEB010000002.1:0-187500 GCA_046348545.1 Gammaproteobacteria bacterium | reverse complement strand
TCAAAGTGCCATACATGAAAAGGAGATTGAAGAACGAATTGGTTTTGGCTCCGCTGTGATCACAGACTCTCTTTTTCAGGCAGGGAAACGAGCTTCACTAAACGATAAACTCATCATGGCGCTTGCTGATATCTTTGCTTACGATATCGATTTTGCAATGGATATCTATCCGAATGATAGCTTCAAAATACTCTATGAGGAGTATTTTGCTGATGGGAAAAAAGTGGGTACCGGAAATATCTTAAGAGCAGAATTCAATGTTCGCGGTAAAACATACCAAGCCGTGCGATATACCGATAAAAATGGGAAAACTGCGTACTTCACTCCCAGCGGTCAGAGCTTACAAAAGAGTTTTTCAAGAAACCCCGTCGAATATACGCGGATTAGCTCTCATTTTAATCTCCAAAGACGTCATCCTGTATTACACAAAATTAGAGCACATCGGGGAGTAGATTATGCCGCACCAAGAGGTACGCCAATTCGAGCCGTTGGCGAGGGACGTGTAGCTTTTCTAGGGCAAAAAGGCGGTTATGGGAATGTGATCGAGTTACAACATGGTCCGAAATATTCAACCCTCTATGGCCATATGCAACGCTTTGCATCTAATTTGAGAAATGGCCAAATGGTCAAACAGGGACAAATCATTGGATACGTCGGCTCATCTGGCCTTGCAACTGGCCCCCATTTACATTACGAATTCAGAATCAATGGCGCACATCAGAATCCACTGACTGTTGCGCTGCCCCGTGGTGGACAAGGAGAAATGATCAAAGACCAACAATTCTTTGCGATGGTCAAAGAGACAGATAAGCTCATCCGAGTCAAAGAAGATGTCATGCTCGCACGCGCCTTGCTTGAAAAGTCAGATTTATGACCATGCATTCATTACCTAAATAATTGGGTCTACACTAACAAAAGGTATGGATTTTAAGATCAAAAATAGAAAATGAATGAGCCCCTTAAAAAAGATCATTTATTATGCATAGGCGTCATGACTGGCAATTCATTGGATGCTGCTGATGTCGTTCTGACTGCATTTCATGATTCAGGCAAAATCATTGATCTTGCGTTTTATAGTCTACCTATCCCTGACTGGTTATTTCACGCACTTCAAAATTTAAGATATGCTATTACGCAAGCTCGCGGCAACATGCATATGATAGCAGCGCAATATCAATATGCTCCGAATCACCAAGCATTTAGCTTTGATATGCTACTACAAGAATATATGGCCTTTGTCTCCAATGCGATACACGGTTTAATAAAGCATGCACGCACACTCGAGATCCCTGAAAGCTATGATTTAAAGAAAATTGATCTCATTGGATTCCATGGCCAAACCTGCACACACTTGCCCCCCTCTATTGCTAGAACACAAAGTCATTCTGAAGTGTATACTGTTCAAATTGGAGACGGACAAATGCTTGCCGATCTCACCGGCATCACCACTGTATATGATTTTAGGTCTGATGATTTGATGAATGGTGGCGAAGGAGGACCCCTTGCGCCGTTTCATAATAAACATCTCGTCTTATCTCTCGAAGACAAGACCATACTTCCGCTAACGTTTATCAATGGCGGTAACACCAGCAACCTAGCACACATTACATTCGATCAGGTTGGTACACTTAAAGTAACGGGTTGGGATGCCGGCCCCTTCAATCATTTCCCAGATAGTATGATGAGATTAGAAAAAAATCTACCGTGCGATAAAAATGGCGAAATAGGTCGTACAGGGCGAATCAATACTGCTTTATTGAGGGCACTTTTTAATCATGCCGCACTCGACAAACAAAATAAGAATTTTCTGCTCAAGCCTGCTCCCAAATCATCCGATCCCAGTTGGTATCACATGATTCCAGAATTGATAGATCAGAGTTTGTCTTTTCAAGATAGAATACGAACCGTTGAGTATTTTTCAGCTTATGCACTCTTTCACAGTTTAAGCCTCACGCCAACCACATTACAAATGCCAACGCGCTTTGCTGTCTTCGGTGGTGGCTGGAAAAACCCTATTATCCTCCAAGATTTTCAAAATCTATTGGCAGGAAAATTTAACATATGCCCAATTTTATGTGAACATTCTGAAATTTTTGATGCCCTTCAAAAACGACTTCACCAAAATGGACAACCGACTGTATCCTGGTCAAACGATTATGGATTTGACGGAGCAGCGATGGAAGCTCGCATTTTTGCTGATTTAGCACGTTGCCGTATACTCAACATCCCATTCACATCAGCTGAAACCACTGGCATCTCAAAACCGATTGTTTGTGGTTTGATTCGATACCCTAAAAACAGTTTCTCAAATGCAACGTCAAATTTACAATCAAGATTAAGTCCAAATAGCATGGCAACAGAGTCTAACCAATACGATGCACGCTGGAGCCGAGCAGCTGCTGGCTGGCAATTTGCTCAGTCCAATTAAGAATTTTGATGAAAAAGCCGATAAATAATGATTAGTCTTGATCGGCTCTTCTTAATGAATAAATTAAAACAACAGATTCAAACTGAAGTCGATACTGCATATTTATACCGCAGCCTTGCTCTGCGGACTCAAGAATCTGATTTAGCAGAGATCTTTCGTAAAATGGCTGACATTGAAGATCTTCATGCTCAAAAATTTATGTCTCGCATGCAAGAACACTCTCCTTCCTTTAAGAAGCCCACCCCGAGCAGAAGAGCGCAATTACTGGTCTTCTTAAGTCAATATATGGGCAATAATATTATATTATCGAATGTGGTCAGCACTGAAGCACTGATAACGGATCGCATTCAAAAAGAGAAATTGAAAAAAGGAGAACAACTTTCCGGTCATGAAAATCTACATTTCAATATTATTCAATCTATTTTGAAACGAAAGCCACAAACCGGAAATGGAAAAATTCTGTCTCAATTTGAAGGAAAGCATAGAACTATTGGCGGTAACGAATTGAGAGCTTCTGTACTTGGCGCGAATGATGGGTTGGTCTCAAATTTGAGCTTGGTGATGGGTGTTGCAGGCGCAACACACGGACAAGAGCC
The DNA here is from genome assembly GCA_046348545.1 of Gammaproteobacteria bacterium. Lineage (GTDB taxonomy): Bacteria > Pseudomonadota > Gammaproteobacteria > Berkiellales > Berkiellaceae > JAXMEB01. Next base: position 184,476 of record JAXMEB010000002.1, on the reverse strand, counting down.
GATTATCATCGCAGGGATTGCAGGTCTCGTTGCAGGCGCGATCTCAATGGCCTTGGGAGAGTGGCTTTCGGTACAAAGTGCGCGTGAGCTCTATCAACGACAGATCGACATTGAAGCTGAAGAGTTAGAGGCTTCACCAGAAGAAGAAAAGAGCGAACTTATATTACTTTACCAAGCAAAAGGCATGCAAGAAGATGAAGCAAAGCGTCTTACAACCGAAGTATTTGAACACAAAGATCAAGCCTTAGAAACCCTCATCAAAGAAGAGTTGGCAATTGACATTGACACTTTAGGGGGATCAGCCTGGAAAGCCGCTACAGCTTCATTCTTATTGTTTTCGTTTGGCGCTCTGATACCACTTTTACCTTTCCTTATTCCTATTGGTTCTCAAGCTCCGATGATTAGCTTAGTATTCAGCAGCCTTGCACTTTTTTGCTTTGGCGCTTTTATTACAGTGTTTACAGGAAAGAGTATCCTCTACGCCGGTAGCAGACAAGTCATTTTCGGCCTCCTTGCCGCACTCATCACTTTTTCGATTGGTAAAATAATTGGAATTTCAATTTCTTAACCAAATGGCTCAATCGAAATAGGGTGTAACTCCAAAGTCTGTGTCAACATGGGTTGGTGAGCGGCCAACGTATCAGAGACTAGTGTCGGCATCTCCAACACATCATTTAGTTGAAGGGGCTCAAGCTGCGCTTGTCGATGCTTTTTAGCTGCATCAAAAAAAGCATCTAGCACTTTTTGATTGTTATCATCCAACAAATATTCAGGGTGGAATTGAGTGAGCCACACCGGGATTTCTTTGCCTTGGGCCGCCTTAATAACCCCATCATATTGTGCAACCACTTCAAGCGATTCTGCCAAGCGATCAATCGCTTGATGATGATTAGAGTAGCCTGAGACAGTTTCTCCAACGATCCCCCCTCCTAAACGTCCCATGGGATGAACCACCTCAACAGCTTGAACCACACCAGCATGACCGTCAACATGTTGTAGTAAAGTTCCGCCAAAATATACATTCAAAATTTGTGCGCCATGACAAACCCCTATAATGGGTTTGTTTTGTAACAACATTTCGTTGATCAATGCTAATTCAAATAAATCCTCAACAATTCCCCATGAGGAGCTATCTGCCTGTCCATAAAATCCTGCATAAACGTCAGGCCCACCGGGGATCCAAAGAGCATCTAAATGTTCTGAATATAATTTAGCATAGCTTTTAACAATCTTAATCCCTGGCAAATCAGCCTGTAACACACTCTCCGTAATACTCATCAATGGATTTTTTCTATCAATAGTATTAATAATTGATTTTACTTCTTTCTCGACTGTAAGATGCTCAATACGTTTTTCAATTAATAAATTAATCTCACCTCTAGAGATAATCTGAGGAATGGCCCCACTCTCTTTAATTCTCAAGTAAGGCTCTGCCGCCATAAATCCTGGTTCCGAAAAAATACTCAATTCAAGAACCTCTCCCAGAAGACCAATTAAGGGCTGTGTTCTAACTGAAGAATCCTCAAAGTCCAGCTCAGATTGAATAAATTCATTTTGACCCTGATAGGAACCAACATATGTATTGTTTAAAATGCTCGTGCCGTAAAAATGATTGTCATATAATGAAGCATGATGGAAATAGTTATTGACTATTTGGGTATAGAAGAATTCGTTACTCATCCATGCCGCATGATGTAAATCTGAATAAGAAATGATGCTGTTTTTGAAAGTAGAATTATAAATTAGTGTGCCGGGATCGAAAACACAGTTCAAACAGTGGAAATCACTAAACTCACTATTCTCAACTCTTCCAGAAAATTCAAAATTGTTAACCCCCCCTCTAAAATGACATCCTATAAAATCAATATCATGAGTATCTAGTACCCCTATAAAATAACTCAAATATCCTAAATCAATGTCTTTTAAAATGGTATCGAAACCCGCACTTTTCAACACGTTTGACAGCGATCGATCGCCCCCCTCCCAATAAATTCTCTGAATAAGTACTTCAAGCTCATTTTGTGAGATAAGTTTTTTTTCTCCAAAAGCTTCCAACATTTTGCTTGAAGTGCTTTGATTTGCTAGTTCGTAGGCTGTCAGACCTTTGGGGGTCTTAATTTCTTTATCTGCACCTGCCGCGAGCAATAATCTCACCATTTCTAGATCCTGGTTCAAAACCGCTAAATGCAGTGCCGTGAAACCAAATCGATCAGTTTGGTTAAGATAGGCTAAAGAATTTTCTAGTAAAGGAATATCATGATTTTCAACAGCACGATGTAAAGGCGTATAACCAAGCGTTTCCTCGGGACGATCAATCCATTGCATCATTGCTTTAACGGCCTCTCGATTTTGATTACGTATAGCAGAAAAGAATGGTCCTTGCTCAGATTGAATTTCCGAGATTAAATCTGGCTTTCTTTGTACCAACAGTTCAATACAAGTGTATTGCTTGACGAGATAAGCCAACATGACCGGTGATAACCCAGAATCACTTCTAATGGTTGCTCCGTGATCTAATAATAACTTCAGATACTCTGGCCCTGTCATGATAGCAATTTCAAGCGCCTGCCCCCCCTCTTCCCCACGCGCATTGGGATCAGCACCCTGCTGCAGTAATAATTTTGCGGCATGATAATTCGCTTGCTCGAGCGCTTGAATAAGATCTTGATTCACCTGGTTTTCTCAGAACTTATAAAAAAAGATGAATTCTATTGGCTCATCAGTCAGGTGTCAAATAAAGAAGGGTAGCTAGCTTTATGAGTCACACATTTAATGAGAAAGAAGAACCACAACCACACGTTGTCTGAGCGTTGGGATTTTGGATGGAGAATTGAGAGCCTTTTAAAGACACTTTGTAGTCAATTTGTGAACCCGTTAAATACATCATGCTCATGTGGTCGATGACAACGGTAACACCCACGTCTGTTTGATCGGGCTTATGAAAAGTCATTTGCAAATCATCGGGCTCAGGGGCTTCGACAAAATTAAAACCGTACTGAAAGCCTGCGCAACCGCCACCAATGATGTATATACGCAATTTTAAGTTGTAATTACCTTTTTCAGACATAAGATGATGTATGCGCTTAAACGCAGCATCTGTCATTGAAAGTGGTAATTCTTGGCTCATCACTCTATTATCGCGGCCTGCAATTTGTCTGTCAAACTAAAATGCAGCCTCTTCTGCAGATTCAATATTTTTTTCTTTCTTCCTAAGAATTTTATCAAGGATGTTTTTGGTTTGAGATTCAAGTAATGGTCGATCTAGATCTTCGTTCATATGAAGCTCAGCCAACGGCTCTTCCACTTCAATGCCTTGCAACTTATTCAGTGCACCATTAATCTCAGCACCAACTTCCATTTCAATCAGATGATAATAGACAGTCCCTTCCACTTTTGAGCTTTCACCCAAATGCAATTTTCGGGAAGCTCTGACATCCCCAATAACGGCGCCGTTGATCACAACAACTGGCGAAACGACTTCACCTTCGACGCAACCAGATTCACCAACAATAATAGTGGCTTCTTTGCCTGGCTTGGCGTAAATATTGCCTTGAATGAATCCATCAACATGGAGTTCACCTTCAAAATAAACATCGCCCACCACTTTACAACTCTCACCAATTAACGAATCAATGAGCTGGTTTTTTAATGTTGGTGTTCGGCTACCCCACATGCGATCTCTCCTTGCTTGTTAGCAAACTTAAATATCATTGGCTCTTTACGCCGGGATAATAACCTCTAAAATAATGGGTTTGATAGACACTTAGCAAGCGTAATTTCATGTTGTGGTTAAAAGCGTTCCATCTCGTTACTATGATAGCCTGGTTTTGTGGTCTTTTTTACCTACCACGTTTATTTGTTTATCATACCCAAGTCGATCCGCTGACTGCTACTGTACATTATGATCGATTTTGCACCATGGAAAGACGTTTGTATTGGGGCATCATGACCCCTAGCGCTATTGCAACTTTGATATTGGGCGGCGCACTAATCGTAACGCTAGGATTGGATTACTTCAAACAAGCTGGTTGGTTACATGCTAAATTGACGTTAATTTTTATTTTACTTGCATACCACGCTTGGTGCGGTCAAGTCGTTAAGCGGTTTAAGAAGAAAGTCAATCGTCGAGGCGCAAAGTTTTACAAAATAGCGAATGAGATCCCTCTCTTATTTTTACTTAGTATCGTCCTGTTGGCTGTTTTTAGACCGTTTTAGATTTCAATCATTTCAAAGTCGTCTTTGATAGCACCACATTCTGGGCAACGCCAGGTCATAGGGACCTCTTCCCATTTAGTCCCTGCAGGGATCCCATCCTCAGGCCATCCTAATTTTTCATCATAAATATAACCACACAGTAAACACATATAGCGCTTCATCAAGCCCCCTAACTTACATAAAAGTTTCTCGGCTGAATTGTCTCACAGAATACACATCCAAGTGAAATCACAAAATGTGATAAAATAGCCGAGTAATGGAGATACAACTTAGAAGGCTGAATAAATGTTTAACCGAGCCCACACTGTACCAATCGTGATGTCTTTTTCAAGCAATGATCCCTGCGGCGGATCTGGGATACAAGCGGATATCGAGACCTTGGGTTCATTAGGATGTCATTGTGTTCCGGTTATCACCGCTATTTCGGTTCAAGATACGACGACTTGCTACAAAATCAGTGCTATCCCAAATCTGCTGGTAGTTGAGCAAGCCCGCGCTGTACTTCAAGATATGCCGATTGCTGCCATCAAAATTGGGATGTTAGGCTCCGTTGCTAATGTTCGTGCCCTTCACAGTATTTTAAAAGATTATCCTAATATCCCTGTGGTGCTAGATCCTGTCTTGCACTCTGAAAATAATCGCCTTCATTTTGATGCAGAAATGTGCGAAGCGCTCATCGCACTATTAATGCCTCTCACCACCATCTGTATCCCAGATGCTACTGAAGCTAAAGCGCTCAGCCCCCAAGCCGATACTTTAGACGCCTGTGCTCAAGAGATGATGGGGCAGGGAGCCGACTATATTTTACTCACCGGGGGACAAACAAAAGATCGGAAGGTTTTGAATAGTTTCTATGGAAATTACCGATGCTTGGAATCTTTTCAGTGGGATATTATTCAAAATGATTATTTGGGTTTTCGGTGCACTTTATCAACCGGCATTTCAGCTCTACTAGCGCAAGGGCTTCCTACGTCTTCAGCCGTTCACAAGGCGCAACAATACGCGTATGAGTGTTTGAAGAAAGCGTATAGAGTTGGCATGGGCAAACCGCTTTTAAATAGACTCTTCTGGGCACGTGAATCTCAGCTTGAATACGACACATTATTAAGAAAAGCTTGACTTTATTATCGGAGAAGTAACCTCATGCAACAATCAACTCTTTGCTTCAAACGCGCAAAACAAATCATTCCTGGCGGAGTCAATTCACCTGTCCGGGCATTTAAAGGCGTTGGTGGTGATCCTATCTTTTTCGAGCGAAGTGAAGGGGCTTTTTTATTTGATGTCGATAACCGTTCTTATATCGATTACGTTGGTTCGTGGGGGCCCATGATTTTAGGTCATCAAGATCCTGATGTGATTCAAAGTGTCCATGATGCGGTGAATAAAGGATTATCGTTTGGTGCACCCACCGTGCTTGAAATTAAATTGGCTGAAGCGATTTGTGAGAGTGTTCCTTCTGTTGAAATGGTCCGTATGGTGAATTCTGGTACTGAAGCAACGATGACTGCGATTCGAATGGCACGGGCCATCACACAACGCGATCTGATTGTGAAATTTGAAGGTTGTTATCATGGGCACAACGATAGTTTACTTGTAAAAGCAGGATCTGGCGCTCTCACATTAGGTCATCCCAGCTCTCCAGGCATACCGACTGGCATTACGGCTAATACATTGAATCTCACCTACAACTGTATTGAATCTGTTCAAGCGGCTTTCAAGCAATATAAAAATCAAATTGCAGCTATTATTCTAGAGCCTGTTGCAGGCAATATGAATTGTGTGCCGCCAGTACCCGGTTTTCTAGAAGATTTAAGGACACTGTGCACAGAAGAAGGCACATTACTCATATTTGATGAGGTCATGACCGGCTTTAGATTAGCACTTGGCGGAGCACAAGCTTATTATAAAATAACACCTGATTTAAGCACTTTTGGGAAAATCATTGGTGGCGGCATGCCGGTCGGCGCGATTGGTGGTTGTGCTCAATATATGTCTTGTTTGGCCCCTTTAGGTGCTGTCTATCAAGCAGGCACCCTATCAGGTAATCCAGTGACCATGGCTGCGGGGCTAGCAACCATCGAAAAAATTAGAAAACAACCTGGTTTCCATGATGAGCTGGCGGCTAAGACCACGATGCTTGCCGACGGCCTTCGTGCTAGAGCAGAAAAAGCCAAGATTTCTGTTCAAGTCAACCATGTACCGGGTATGTTCGGACTCTATTTTAATGATTCGCCCGTTCATTCATTTGAGACTGTCATGAAATCAAATGTGGAACGCTTCAAGCATTTCTTCCATGGCATGTTAGAAGAAGGCGTTTATCTCGCACCCAGTGCCTTTGAAGCGGGGTTTGTTTCCATCAAACATGACGAAACCGTGATTCACAAAACACTCGATGCGGCTGAAAAGGTATTCAAAACGCTTGTCTAAGGATGATTATGGAACAAAATCTACTGATTACTTCGCTACTTGCGAAACTAGAACAACCCACGCGATTGCTTCAAACTCATATCTCCTGGGTCATTTTATCTGGCGAGTATGCTTATAAAATTAAAAAACCCGTCAATTTTGGATTTATAGATTATACGAGTCTTGAGAAACGAAAATATTATTGTGAACTTGAAATTGCGCTCAACAAACGTTTAGCCTCTTCTCTTTATCTAGAAGTTCTTCCCATCTCCGGTACTTTAGAAGCGCCTCAACTTGGTGGCTCAAGCCTTCCGATTGAATATGCTGTTAAAATGCGAGCATTCGATCAAAGCCAACTTTTCTCAAATTTAATCGCTCATCATGATCTAACTGTTCAACATATTGAAGCGATCAGTGATCTATCTTCAAAATTCCATCAGTCTGCTGAAGTTTGTTCTGATCTTATTTTTGGAACGCCAGAGAGTCTTATAAGGCCTGTTCGAGATAATTTTGATGCAACCGCACAATTGCCAGCAGGAAAAGCATATTTGAATGAGCTCAACACTATTAGAGAATGGGTTGAAACAACTTATCAAGATCTGCTGCCCCATTTAACAAAGCGCAAAACTGACGGCCATATCCGTGCTTGCCATGGTGATTTACATCTAGGGAATATGGTTCTTTTCAATAACCAACCCATGATTTTTGATTGCATCGAATTCAATGAAAGTTTTCGTTGGACTGATGTTATGAGTGATGTAGGCTTCTTTGCGATGGACTTAGAAGATAAACAAAGACCAGACCTTGCTTCTCGCTTTGTTAATCGCTATCTCGATATTACCAATGACTATGATGGTGTGATCCTGCTTAATTTCTATCAGTCTTATCGTGCCATGGTTAGAGCAAAAGTAGCCGCCATTCAAATCGAACAATGTGAAAAAAATAGTCCAACTGAGAAAGGACTGCAAGATAATTTAAAGAGCTCTATTGATCTGGCGTTATCCTATACGCATGCTCATCAACCTGAATTGATATTAACGTACGGTGTTTCAGGCTCAGGCAAAACGACCTACACCAATCAACTCCTCAATAATACTCATACGATTCGAATCTCCTCAGATGTCATTCGAAAGCATCTCTTTGGCCTACCCCCCTTTGAGCCCTCTTCTCCACTGCTCCAATCCAAACTTTATAGCAATGAGGCACATGACAAAGTTTTCCATGAATTGCGCCAAATTGCCGAGAAATTGCTGCTGTCAAAGAAAACGGTCATTGTAGATGCAACCTTTATTCGTCGTGACCAAAGAAACCTCTTTACAGAATTGGCACGCAAATTAAAAGTTGACATTAAAGCGTTAAGGTTCAACATCCCCGAATCAGTATTGATGCAGCGCCATCATAATCGACAGTTTAATCAAACCGCATCGGATGCTAACTTTGAGATCGCTAAGGCGCAGCTGGCTGCAGTAGAACCGATTCTACCTGAGGAAGGAGTTACTGTAATCGACGTTAACGTATAATGGGCTGTAGCCTCGGAATGATCAGGGGCAGTGGCTTATCTATCGCGATATGAGAGAGTGTGATATCCAGGGAATAGGTATAGACCTCAACATCAGCTTGTATCGCCTGACGTAGAAGTTGCCCGTATAACTTGTCAATATGGTCAGCAAGGCAAACGCGCTGCACCCGGTTGTGTTGTACGCAGCAAAAGAGTACTGCCCGATATCCCATCAACCGAGCGGCAATCAAGTCCTTGAGTTTTTGCTTTTTGTCGATGGAGGCGACATCCGGAAAGAATCCTCTATGAATTTCATCATACAACATCACATTTTCGACCATCACCAAACAGTTCTTGTCAGGTTGTTTATAAGGATGCTTCAAAGGACATCCGCGATAATTCAATCGATGTTGAAAATCACCTTCCAACAGCAACCCTATCCGACTGTTATGAATCCCGAGTGGGACATCTTTGAACGCTTGAGAATACCCTTCAAGCTCTGGGATCTTTCCGTGTTCAATCCCTTCTAAAATTAAATCATTTGTTGTAGCTGTGTTTATATATAGCAAGTCACCTTGCGAAACTTCTACAAGCTCCCACGTATGGGGGTATTTGCGTTTTGGATTAGAAGAACTTGAAAACCAAACGCGACTACCCAATAATTGCCAATCTGGTAATCGGACGAGACTTGGGCAATAGATGGTGCGTTGCTCTTCTTTGGATACGGCGACTTTAACCAACACGCTGCGCATCCTGCTTAGATAAACACCTTCTGTTAAATGACTTTCGTATTCCATTTGAGCCTTAATAAGTTTTCGGGAACCTTTTTAATGCTTTATCGGTCACATGCAGGTATAAATTAGTATTTGTTGAAACACTCAATACCCATAATTAGAAATCTAGCTTATTTTTCGGTTTTGAGGTGCAAAGCTCGGTTTTTTGCGTGTATATTCAGCATCTATTTTTGGGCGCTAGGGATGAGACGCCAACAGACTGTTTGCTGTTAGGGCAAGATTTTGTTATAGATTTAAAATTAACGTTGGCCAAAGGCCGGGAGCAACTATGGCTGCCAAAGGAAGTTCAAAAGCAACATCCAAAAAAAGCGGTAAGGAGACCAAGGATACGGTTATGGACACACAAGCGTCTGTGGAAGCAACCACTACACAAAGTTTGTTAGCTTATGGCGTTAAGCCATACCAAGCTGCGTCAAACGAAGCTTACATGAGCGAGGGCCAGCGAAAGCATTTCCGTCAGTTACTCACCAATTGGAAAGAAGATCTACTCAAGCAAGGTGACGAAACCATTCATGATCTGAAAGAATCCAATGAACTGCCAGCCGACATTAGTGATCAAGCAACACAAGAAGAAACTTTTGCTTTAAAACTAAGAAAGCGGGATAGAGAACGTAAACTGATTAATAAAATCGAAGAAGCGATCCAAAAAATCGATAATCATGACTATGGCTATTGTGACGAGTGTGGCATTGAGATTGGGATTCGTCGGTTAGAGGCACGCCCGACTGCAACACTGTGCATCGATTGCAAATCCTTAGATGAAGTCAGGGAACGCCAAGGTCGATAATGGATGTTTTAGAAGCGATCGTCGAAAGACGATCGATTAGGGCTTTCTTAGACCAGGCTGTTCCTCAGGAAACCTTGCTCGCTATCCTTGAAGCAGCTAAATGGGCCCCCTCCGGCGTCAATACACAGCCTTGGCACGTCGCAATTGTTGGACAAGAGACGCGCAAAAAAATTGCAGAGGCTATCATTGCAAAAATGAAAGCTAACGTTCCTAAGAACCCCGATTATCAATACTACCCTCAAGATTGGTTTGACCCTTTTAAAACGCGGCGTAAGGCTTGCGGTTCAGCCCTTTACGGTGCTTTGAACATTTCCCACGACGATACGGAAAAACGTAAAGCACAGTGGTATCGTAATTATTATTTTTTCGATGCACCTGCCGGTATGATGTTTTTTATAGATAATCGACTAGAAACTGGCTCCTGGCTGGATATGGGCATGTTTCTTCAAAATGTGATGCTAGCCGCAAGAGGGTACGGTCTAGAAACTTGTCCTCAAGCAGCGCTTGCAGAATATCCTGAAATTATCAGAGATTTGATTTCCCCTCCGCCGAATCATGCCGTGGTATGTGGTATGGCGCTCGGTTATCCTGACTGGTCCCATCCTGTAAACCAATATCGAACAGCTCGAGAACCCCTGGATGCTTTTGTGCAAGTAATCGACTAACTCGCTGTGTTAGCAAACTGATAAGAAATAAGAAAAATGATTTTTGTTTTATGCCTGCTTGGGCTAATCTTTATGCCAATTTCACTAAAGTTCTTATCTCTTCCCTATCTTTGGATAGGGTTAGCATGGACATTTATCTTTTTCGTTTTAATGATGGTTGCCAAGCGACAACATAAAACCACCCTGACTGCAATTTATTTCAATATCGCGATTGTGACTCTTTTTTTAGCAGGCACAGAAATTTTTTTCTGGTCATCAAGTCCAGCTTCGCACGAAAAATCAACTGGCGATTACTGGACGCCTATGATGTTTAAACGCGATGCTTTACTGGGATTTGCCCCTGAAAAAAATGTAAAAAATGTGGTGGGTGAAAGATATCTTAATGATAAATTCGTCTTTAAGATGTCCGTTTCAACCGATCAACACGGATTACGTAAATCATTCCCCATCTCAGATAAAGTTAAAGAAGCTTTTATATTTTTTGGTTGCTCATTTGGGTTTGGTGTAGGCATTAATGACGATGAAACACTCCCCTATCAAGTGGGTTCAAAGTTAAATGGTGGAGTAAATGTTTATAATTTTGCTTATGGCGGATATGGACCACAACAAATGTTAAGCGCCCTTGAACAAGGTTTAGTTGAAAAAATTGTTGTTGAAAAGCCAATACATGCTTTTTATGTGGCAATCTCCCACCATGTTGAACGAAGCGCAGGGTTGACCTCATGGAATATTAATGATCCCAAATATGAATTAGACAATAAAGGGCAAATTTATTACGCTGGTCATTTTAATGATAAAATGTCTAACTTACCTGTCTGGCTTCAGAGATGTCATGATCAACTCGGTAAATCTTTTTTATGGCGAAAAATTGAATCTAGCCAATCACGGAAACTAAATGATCACGATATTGAAAGGTATGTTCAAATGGTGCTCAAGGCTAAAACCTTATTTGAAAAACGTTATCCTGACGGAAAATTTCATATTGTTTATTGGGATCTCAAGGAAACACCTGAGCGTGAGGCACTTTCTAACAAAGTACTGGCAGGACTCCAAAAGAATCAAATTCCTTTATATTTAGTCAGTAACATCATCCCTAATTTCAAAACAACTCAAGATCTTTATCTGATCCCAAATGATGGCCATCCCACTCCGAGAGCAAATGAACTCATTGCCAATTATATTGCTAGAGAATGGGGTTAAATTTTTCCGCTAGCGTTTAGCTTCTAATAAGTGCTGATAATGCACAACAAATAAAGCGCCGAGACACGGGCCTGAAATAAAAGCAGAAAAGACTTGGCTGAGCAAATGATCATTTATAAGAGAGCTCATGAGTTCAAAACATCCCAATCCCGCGATAAAGATCAAAAAGGTATCTAGCCAATATCCGCTCACCAATTGCCAGCTATGATTTAGAGAGCTCAAACCTCGCGAATGACCTAACGCCGCTATCAAATGTGTAAAGAGAGCATAAGTACTAAAAACAATTAATATGGCTCCCCAGCTTATTAATATCCAACTTGAAGGCAAAACATGATTTGAAATAGCTATTGTCATAAACACTGTGGTAAACAACAAAGGAATCCCAAAAACTAAATTTGCAATGACAATGGCTATCAATCGCTTACCAACGATATGGCATGTTTCAGAAAAACTAATATACTTTCCTTGACTGAGCATGTAGAGATTTAGAAGCGTTCCAGCACTCAACAAGCTTTGTGTAAGTGCGTATAAACCCATATGTAGCCAATTGATCGGAATAGATAGATTGGTTTCGGTCGGTTCGATATATTTCATCAACCCCTCAAAATTAGGAGCAAAAAAGCCTAACCCCATCTGGAGTATCAAAAAAAGAATCATATAGGGATAACTTTGGATACAAAGTTGAACTGCACGCTTTAATGTCTCGAAAATGCCTGGCAATTTCTTTCTCATTGAGAGAACAACCTATCAAAACATAAAAATATCGCTGGATTTTATATAGGACCTGATAGGGTTTCAATGAATATTTGACGCAAGGCACAAAAGGCAGATATGCTGTTCAAATAACTTACCTTGGTGAATGATCATGAATAAACTGAAGTTTAGTGCAGTATGGCTGATACTTGCCGGCACCATAGCTTGGTCTACTGTTCTTCTATATAGCTTTCTGAGCAACCCCTCCGCAGATGAGTTGCTTTCAATCAGCTGGCTTTTTATTAATCAGCTGGGCCCTCTTTCTCTGATTGGAATCGGACTAGGGCTCCCAGTTGCCACACTCACGTTGATCTTTGGATGGGTCCACTTAATATTGATTATGAAGGGATTGATACCCCCTCATCTCAGCAGTAAAGGCTTTGTTGAGGCTTTATACGAGCTGGTTGCGCATGGTAGCGCGAGTTTAAAATAGTTTTTGCCCTTACCTCGGACTGAAGGAAGGGCGATTCACTTTACTTCTTAAAATCTACTTTCTCAGCTTGCTTCACTGCAAAGCTGTCCTTAGCCCAAGCTTGGTAAGCAGTTGCGCTCTCCATCAATGTTTCTAAACACTGCTGAGCATTTTGAAAGAGCTTAGGTATGGATTGTCCAAACCACTGGCTATATACACCGTAAATATCTTCCATGCTTTTCGCTTTAGAGAGCTTCTGAGCTTGCTCAACGGAAGACTGATAGAGATCTTGTTGAGCCGCCAGGCTTTGCTTACCCAGCTCACCCCCTAAACGAGCGTGAATGCCATTTAGTTTTAACAAGGGATCGAATGCATCTTTAAACGTTCCAGTCATATTATTCTCCATTTAATTTTGCGTGGCAGCAATGTGGATAGAATAGCTATGAACTAGAAAGGTGTCAATCGCAGAAGGGCCAAATTATTTTGGCGCTTCTGCTTTCATCGTTTCAGTATCAGAAACCGTAGTGGTAGCCTGCTCTTCTTTCAGAGAAAACATCATGCCTTGAAAATTTTTCATCCACTGTTCTTGAAATGATTGCCAAGTTCCCAAATTGCGCTGAGCCATATCCGCCATGATCGAAGAAGGATTGCCTGAATCTTTAGTCTCCTGACTAAAGCAATTGTTAAACAACGATACACTTTGCTCAAACATTTGCTTAAATAAGTTAGGAACGGCGCCCCCATAGAAACGAATCATTTGTTGCAGAATATCATTCGTGAACAAAGGAGGGCCTTGCTCCTCTTGCTCCATGATGATTTGCAATAAGGTATTATGGGTGATGTCATGTTGAGTTCGAGCGTCAATCACCTTAATGGCAGTCTGCTCTAAAACCAAACGCTTTACATCTTCCAAAGTGATATAACTGCTAATCGCTGTATCATAGAGCCTGCGATTAGGGTACTTTTTAATAATCCGTTGCTCTGTCATGTTCAGTCTCTCTACTCAATACCAGCTTCACTCATAGGTGCTAATCTTAACTCAAAACATATGCTGTCCACCATTGATGGCAAAATTTGCGCCAGTAATAAAACTAGCTTTATCGGACGCAAGATACGCAACTAAATTTGCAATTTCTTCGGGCTGCGCTAAGCGCCCCATGGGGATCTGCGCAACAATTTGATCTAACACATCTTGACGCATTTGCTTCACCATCTCGGTAGCAACATATCCTGGAGAAATGGTATTCACGGTAATGCCTTTATTGGCAACTTCCAAGGCTAAAGCTTTTGTGAAACCATGAACCCCTGCTTTAGCTGCAGAATAATTGCATTGACCAAATTGACCTTTTTGGCCATTGATTGAAGAAATACTAATAATTCGTCCCCAATTTCTAGCTATCATCCCATTTAGAATGGCATGCGTCATATTAAATAAAGAATCTAAGTTAGTACGAAGCACTGCTTGCCATTGTTCAGAAGACATTTTTTTGAGGGTACTATCTCGAGTAATACCTGCATTGTTGACAAGCACGCTGATGGGACCCACCATCTCTTCGACTTCAGCAACCAAGGCTACACTCGACTCCGAATTCGAAACATCGCCATAATGAATGGTAAATTCATAATCCTGATCGCGCTGTGCCTTCTGCCATTCAACGGCACGGTTAGGATCACCGGCATTGTTATACCCTGCTGCGACCGTAAATCCACTATCTCGCAGAGCCCTGCAAATTGCAGTTCCAATGCCTCCAGTTCCACCTGTCACCAGAGCAATTTGATTATCCATAGCTGACCTGTCCTTGTTTGTCCTTTATAAGTTTTTCCACCACACTGGGATCGGCCAATGTACTGATATCCCCTAATGCATCGAATTCATCTTCTGCAATCTTGCGCAAGATACGACGCATGATCTTACCAGAGCGCGTCTTAGGTAAACCACTTGTAAACTGAATCACTTCAGGGCGTGCGAATTTACCAATTTCCTTTTCAACCAACTCAATTAGTTCTCTTTGAAGGGTTAGATCTGGCTTAAAACCTTCAATCAACGACACATAACAATATAATGCTTGTCCTTTAATGTCATGCAGCACTCCGACAACAGCTGCTTCACTCACTTTCGGATGGAGCACTAATGCACTCTCTACTTCCGCGGTTCCGATTCGATGACCTGCTGAATTCAGTACATCATCCATACGACCCGTAACCCAAAAATGCCCGTCCTGATCTTGCTTTGCGCCATCCCCTGTACAATAAAAACCGGGATTCTGAGAAAAATAAGTCGATTGAAAACGCGAATGATCGCCATAAACAGTACGCATCTGTCCAGGCCAACTGCCTTTCAACAAGAGCATGCCACTTTGATCAAGCACCGGCTCAACGCCAAAAAAAGGAATGCCCGCAGCACCTGGTTTAGCTTTCACAACTTGTGGTAATGGCGCAATTAAGACGCCCCCTGTTTCAGTTTGCCACCAGGTGTCTACAATGGGGCAACGCTTTTCACCGACGATTTCATGATACCAACGCCAAGCTTCAGGATTGATGGGCTCTCCCACCGTTCCTAGTAATCTTAAACTCTTGCGGAAACTCGATTTAACATAATGATCACCTTGTCCTAATAACATCCTAATCGCTGTAGGAGCAGTGTAAAAAATATTGACTTGATGTTTATCAATAATCTCCCAAAAGCGAGCCGGCGTCGGATAATTAGGGGTACCTTCAAATAGCAATGTGGTGCCTCCATTCAACAGTGGGCCATACACTGTGTAGGAATGGCCGGTGATCCAGCCCACATCTGCAGTACACCAAAATATCTCGCCAGGCTGATAATCAAAAACATACCGATGAGTCATTGCAACATAAAGTAAATACCCACCTGTAGTATGTAATACGCCTTTTGGCTTGCCGGTAGAGCCAGAAGTATACAAAATAAACAAAGGATGTTCCGCATCAACAGAGATGGGCTCACATTGTGAGGGCTGTTCAGCGACACAATCCTGATACCAAATATCTCGCGCTGGATGCCACTCGATTTTCCCACCTGTTTTCTTGACGACCACCACCTTTTTAACAGAATGAGCAAGCATCAAAGCTTCATCAATATTATTTTTAAGCGGGATCACTTTACCGCCTCGGATCCCTTCATCCGCAGTAATCACCCAATGGCACGCAGCATCTTGCAATCTACCACTGATGGCATGTGGAGAGAAACCAGCAAAAACGACGGTGTGAATGGCACCAATACGGGCACATGCCAACATCGCAATAGCGGCTTCTTTAATCATTGGTAGGTAAATGCAAACGCGATCAGCAGGCTTAACGCCAATTGCTTGAAGGCCATTCGCGAATTTGCAAACCGCAACATGCAGTTCCGCATAGGTGATTTTTTCAGTCTGCATGCCATCGTCACTTTCCCAAATGAGGGCAACTTGATTTGGTTTATCAGTCAGGTGACGATCAAGGCAATTGTAACTAGCATTGAGTTTTGCACCTTCAAACCAACGAATATGAGCAGTTTTGAAATCCCAATCACAGACTTGATCCCAAGACTTATCCCAGTCAATAAATTGGTGTGCTTGCTCAGCCCAAAAGGCAGCAGGATCAGATAGAGAGGCTTGATACCACGCGTGATATCGTTCTGGCGTTAGTGGTAAGATATTACCTTGTCTGTTCATTGTCATTTCCTTATAACTTTGCACCAATCTCAGGGTTTATTGCGCATCAAATCTTCCTGACTAACTCCCGAATGCTTTTTGATTTCCTTTTCTAATTCTCTGGTCTTTTTTTCTAATATCCCTTGCTTCTGATGCTTGGTTAACAACTGAGTCTGTACGGATTGAATATCATCGATTTGCTCCCAAGACGGATTTTCTAACAATTGACCGAGCTTTTCAGTTAATGAAACCTGCTCTTCTTTAACTTGAAAAACCTTTTGCTTTGTCTTATGCAAACGACTAATCTTCGAACCATGATTGCTTGTTGAAAAGGCTCTCGTAAAAATGGCAGCAAACATCCTGTACTCCTTTTTTTACATTTATTCTAAAATCCAAGCTTTTACTTTGTTTAACAAGCGTGCTGTCGATGGATCAGCATCGTTTTCAGTCACCGTTGATTTCAAGCGTCTAAAATTCTGTTTAGCCAAGGTTTTTCCACGCTCTACGCCTGGCTGATCGAATGCATTGATCTGCCACAGTCTACTTTGCAAAAAAACTTTGTGTTCATACAAGGCTATCAATGCCCCCAATGTTGCGGGTGTCAATTTCTGAAACAAAATCATGTTACTTGGGCGGTTACCCTGAAGACGTTGATGGAGTGGTCCATCAAATCCTTGCATAAGGACTTCGGCCTGAGAAATACATTGTGCGACAAGATAAAGATGTTGATCACCCGTATTATAACTACTTTGCGCTGCCACTATAAAATCGATGGGGCCTTGGTTGGTACCTTGATGTAAAAATTGATGAAACGCGTGTTGGCTGTTGCTCCCAATCCCCCCCCACAATATGGGGCAAGTTGCCCATTCAACCGATTTGGCATCCAGCGTCACTGATTTGCCATTACTTTCCATTTCAAGTTGTTGTAAAAAATTAGGAAAGTGATACAACAACTGATGATAAGGAATCACTGCATGCTGATGAATATTTTTAAAATTAACATACCAAATACCTAACAATGCCAAAATCACAGGCATATTGTTCATAAGCGGCGCATATCTAAAATGTTGATCCATCTCTGCAGCCCCTTTCAAAAAGGCCTCAAAGTGTGCTTGCCCAATCATGAAAAGCAAAGGCAAACCAATACTCGACCACACCGAAAAGCGCCCACCCACCCAATCCCAAATCTTTAAAATTACACCAAATTTGAGATTAGTTTGACTCACTTTATCTGGATGCGCCGTAACCGCTACAAAATGCTTCTCAATATCTTCAGGCCCTACAGACTGTAAGAGCCATTGATAGGCTGCTTGAGCGTTCATCAAGGTCTCTTCAGTTTGAAATGATTTTGAAGAAACTATAAATAACACGTCGTTTGGGTCTAAAGTATCCAATAACATCTTGAGTTCAGTTGGATCGCCATTTGAAACAAAATGAACCGTTAATCCTTTTTGATGATAAGGCGATAATGCATAAGCAGCCATTCTAGGACCTAAATCCGATCCCCCAATCCCAATATTAACGATTGTTTTTAATCGTTGCCCCTTAGCGCCAAGCCAAGCACCTGAACGGAAATTTTGAGCTAATTCATACATTTTAAGACGCTCACTCAAAATCGCCTCGCGAATCTCTGAATGAATACCATCAACATTAATTTCTCTCAGCAGCATGTGTAAAGCAGGCTTGTTTTCTGTTACATTCAGATGCTTGCCGCGAAATAATGCTTCAATCGATTCTTCAATGTGAACCGAACTTGCTAATTGATTCAGTTTTTCAAAGATCTTTTCATCAATCAGATTCTTAGAATAGTCGAGGTATAACCCGCATGCTTCCAAAGAAAAACGAGCTGCGCGATTGGGGTTCTCATTAAAAAGCGAACGAAGATTGAATTCAGCCTGGGCTAACTTCAACAAGTCCCTGTATACTGAGTCAGATTTTTCGAATTGAGTCAGTGTTCCATGTTCTAGCATAATCTTCAACCCTTTGACCGTTCGGTAATATCCATTGTGGAGCAATCTCAGCTAAAGGAATCAACCAAAAGCTTCGATTTAATAGTTCGGGATGCGGTAAGGATAAATCAGGAGTTTGGCAGAGTAGATCATCGAACATTAAAATATCAATATCGATAATTCGAGGCCCCCATTTTATTTCACGAATGCGACCTTGATGATGCTCCGTGGCTAGCGCAAACTTTAATAATGCATCTGGTGAAAGGGTAGTGCTGATCCAACACACTGCATTTACAAATTCTGGTTGTTCAGCAATCCCCTCGGGCGCTGTTAGATAAAAAGAAGAGATTGATTCAATCTGAATTTCTGAGTGCATTCTGATTGATTTAAAGGCCGTATTTAATTGCTCTACAGGATGATTTAAGTTGCTCCCCAACCCTAAAATAGCATTTGATATCATTTTTCACTCCGAGCGGGGCGCTTGGAGCGATGACCATGGAGATGTCGCGTCATTTTTTTCCGAGACTTGGTATCCGCCTCATAATAACTTTGCCACCACTCCACGACATTCCCTAAATCTTCTCCAGCCATTTTTCTCATTTCAAGAAAATCAAAAGCAGCTCTAAAGCGAGGCTCAAACAAAATTCGCTCAACGCGACGAGTCGGCTTCTTTTCCATCCGCATTTGCAATGTCAAAATTTCACGAACAACTTGTAAAATTCGTCTTGGCACACCCAGCACACGAAGCTGCTCTTGAAATAAGGGCTCCATCAGCTGATCTCTGGCGAGATGACGAGGCATCGCTGATTCTAATATTGTTTCTTCTGCTTTATCACAAATGGGATACCAAAATAATGCCGCGAATAGAAAAGCTGGGGTCACCCCCTTGTCAGCCGAGATTCGCTTGTCGGTACTTTCAAAGACATTCGCTAGAAATTTATCAAAGGGAAATCGTTTCTTCTCAAAAGTCATCGACGTGTAGGGGAAGAGTATTTCAAAAATACCGTAATTTTTGAGTAGTTCATATCCTTTTACCGCTGCACCTGAATGAAAAATTTTGAGTACTTCTTCAAATAATCGTGCGGTAGAAACACTCGGGATCAGATCTTTAAAGGCTCGAATAGGGTCAACCAGATCGCGAGCAATATTGAGATTTAATTTGCTTGCAAATCGAATGACTCGCAAAATACGAACGGGATCCTCTCTAAATCGTTTTTCGGGTGACCCAATTAATCGTAACTCTCTGTTCTTTAGATCGGTCAACCCGCCTGTAAAGTCTACAACAGAGTAATCTTTAATGTTGTAATAAAGAGCATTAACTGTAAAATCACGGCGCCAAGCATCATCTTCTAATGTACCATAAACATTATCCCGCAATATCATCCCTTCGGAAGAGTGTGAGTCATTAATCTCTTCGGCTGAATGCGTTCCTCTAAAGGTAGCCACCTCAATAATTTCAGGGCCAAAGTAGACATGAGCCAATCTAAATCGACGCCCAATTAGTCGGCAATTACGAAATAGTGCTCTCACTTCTTCAGGCTTGGCATCGGTCGCGACATCAAAATCTTTAGGATGCAGACCCAGCAGTAAGTCTCGTACCGCTCCTCCAACCAGAAAAGCTTGATAACCATGCTTGTGAAGTCGATACAATACTTTCAGAGCATGATCACTAATATCATTACGAGAAAGCGTGTGTTCTTTTCGTGCTAGGATCGTCGGCTCATGCCTAGAGACCGCTAAGTGACTTTGAGGACGCACCCTTAGTGTTAGTTTTCGAACTTTTTTTAGCCAGCTTGAAATCATCGATGAAGTTATAATCTTAAATCTAATATTGAGGCTTTATCAAAGGTCGGTATAATACCACCGTCCGCTATAATAGATATAGCTCACCGATTGCTCCCTTCGTCTAGTGGCCTAGGACGTCGCCCTCTCACGGCGGTAACACGGGTTCGAGTCCCGTAGGGAGCGCCATAATTAACCACCCAAAAGTTGATCGACTTACACGCCCCCCCCCTGGAGCCTAACCTATTTACCCAAACTGCCAGGGCAAACCCACTCAAACCAGCATATTTCAGAGATTTTCCTTCTCCCGTTATCGGGAGAAAGTGCTCAAGGGGCGAGCAGATCCTGTATCAAGAAATAAATCTCAAATTTTGCTTTAGCCATACCTTTGTTGTCGATATGGAGTCTGAGTAGTTGAGTTCTTAGCCCTTTCCCTTTCCCATTCAAAAGAATGATTTTCTAGATAGTGATAAGCCTCATTTACTTTCTTAAATTGTTCTTCAGCGGCAGCGTTATTAGGATTTTTATCGGGATGATATTGCTTTGCAAGTTTGTAATACGATTTTTTTGCATCACTGAACGTAGATTGAATATCAATTTTTAAAATATCACAAGATTCCCTTACCTCGTTTTTCCCAAACTGTTGTAGTTGTGAACCATTATAAAAGTTACGGAAAAAATCCTCAAAGAAGGATGGCTTTTGCCAATGATGCTGATAGTGATGCTGACGTCGACGCTGAGCTTCTTGCTGACGTTGACGTTCAGCTTCTTCTTGCGCCCGACGTTGACGTTCAGCTTCTTCTTGCGCCCGACGTTGACGCTCAGCTTTTTCTGCCTCTTCTTTCCGACGACGCTCACGTTCATCGAGCACTGCATTAAAAGTAGATGCTAACCCATATTTTTCACATCTCTGCGGCTGAGAAAGCTGCTCGATATCAATTATCCATTCTTTGAAGAATTTAAGCATATCATTAGTGTCTTCGTATTCGTATTCGAATCGATTTTGAATGTGCTCAGAAAGGCTCAGTGTGTCAATTCTAGACTTTTTCAAAATGGGCATTTTAAAGTTGAGCACCTTCGCGACAGCATGCGACGATTTTAAAAGAGAAATCATCTTCAAGGCTTTATTCCTATCATTGATATCCTTAGAAAATTGTAAAAGAATATTCAAGTTGAAATATAAACTAAAAGCTTTGATAAGAGATTTAACTCGAAAATCATCAGGGGAGGCGCGTCTAAAATCTTGGTAAAATTCTTTTACAAATTGATAACTTGCACGAACCTGATTCAGACCATGAAGTGGTAGCAAACATAATGTTGATAAAAATTGATTAAAATAAGATTTAGATCGCATGGAAAGCCAATACGCCGCACCTACTTCCGCTGCAATCCATACAAAACCCGTGGGGCCGCTAGGTATGCCAAGTAATAATAAACCTGCTAGGTTGAGTAATTGAAGATTAGCGAAAAAGTGTGCATCTGTTTTTCTTTCTTTATCAGGAGTATTAGCGTTTTTTCTGATCGCCAACCAAAAATTGACCAAAACGCGCTGAGGGAAAATGAAGATCTGGGGAAGATAGTTGAAAAACCTATTTAGTAATCTATTCAACATAGTATGACTTCTGCGTCACAACATAAAGATCGATACAGTGTAAGAAATCTAAACAACAAAGTCAATAACCGCGCTCAATCGAATTTTTGAGCATGAGAGCTACCTGAACCTTTGATTGCTGCGCACCTTGGCACACTAAAGAGTCGGCGCCCATAGGAGTATAACTTCCAGCCCAGCAGGGAGCGCCAATACTCTCAAACCTCACTAAGCTCTGCAACAATATGAGCTAGCCAGATAGCATTGTTAGCTGTTTCAATGAAGGGGGCCGATTTGGACTGCCAGGCGCCATCTGATACCTGCTCAGCCACAACCTTCTCTGCAAACACCGTTGCAAGCTCAATAAAACGGCTTTCCTTGGTCAAATTCGCAAGCACAGAAGCTCCCCAAGCAATTTGAATATCAGATTCGCCTTCTGAGAGCCCTTGTACAGATTCTAAGCAGGATTTAGCAGTCATCAAATAATTTGCATCCGATGTTGCAGCATAAATCTTGCCTAATACACCCACGGCAAATCCCAAAGCAGCGTAAGCCTGCCTCTCCTTCTGACGCGAAATCACATGGTAGTAAGCGTTTCGACTCTCAAATGCAGTGATAAATCGGCCATTATCATCCATCCGTAAATAGAATGAAGACCGGATGTCTGGTTGTAAAGAAATACTACGCTGTAAATAATTACCCGCTCGTTGGGCTTTCACTAAATCACCACCATAAAGGGATACCCAACCTAAAAAAGCCGTTGAAAAAAAATCTAAGACGGCTTCAGCTTCTCCTCGAGGCGCGCGAGCTGTGAAGGCACCTTGTTCAGGTTCATAAAACTGCCTCAAATATTGAAATAAAGGGATAGAAATTTCAAAGCGCCCCATTCGATGAGCGGCATGAGCCACCCACCCAATCGCTATGCTCAATTCGTCTTTTGAACTTAACTGTCTCGCATGCACATGCGAATCAAACTCTATTTCTTTATGGTGTCTTAAATATTCTTTCTGAACATAATGTAAAATTCGATGCGCTTTTTCTAATCGCCCCATCAGCGAAAAAAGATAAGGGATTGCTGCATAATCTCTAAAAACTGGTTCTGATCCTAATAACGCACCTTCATCATTCAAATTCGCTTCGAACCAATGTACTGCTTTCTCAAGGCTTCGTTCAAAATTCTGTAACATGGTCATGTCCATAGGTTTCTCCTATTTTATAATGCCACAGGCAATTCGCGGCCCTCCGCCTCCCAAAGGATTGGGATAATCCAAATAATTATCGCTATTTTGATGAATGATGATAGTTCGGCCTTGAATTTGAGAACGCTTTAAGCGCGGCGCAACAATTGCCAACCGACTATTCCCGTTTTCGTCGACCAGTAAAATGGGCAGATCTCCGAGATGACCCTTTGTAGAATAAGGGCCTTTATGGCTATCGGTATTATTCGGATCATAGTGATCACCTGCTCCAGCACCTAAGGTCATCTTGCCGTCTTTTAACATCGAAGCACAGCTTCCATGTTCATGGACGTGGAATCCATGTTCCCCAGGCGGTAACCCAGTTAGATTTACAGTGAATTTCAATCCATGGGGGGTGTCTTCCAAAGTAATCGTTCCTTTTGCTTCCCCTATACCACCTTGCTCAGGCCGATCTGTTAATTTAAATATAGTCACTGACTGACCTTCTGCCAATGCAGTTTCCCCAACTGCAAATATACAAATTGCCATCATGGTGCGAAAAAGAATAAAAAGCGTTACCAATTTTTGCATACACATCATCCATGAATAGTAGAATTGCCCCCGTGGGAATACACGTTACTAGAAAGATCCTATGAGAACAACTCTACAGCGCTACTCAGGAGAAGCGTAGTATGGTAAATTTCAGAGTTTCTAGTCTGCTAGCTTGGATTGTGAACAATGCATTTTACAAATATCTCTGGGTATGCCTTCAAACCTTTGACCGATCTTGAAGAGTTAAAGAACAAACTAAAGGTCGTATGTTCGGAATTATCTCTCAAAGGATCTATTCTTATTAGCGAAGAAGGGATTAATGTCTTTCTGGCCGGCTCAGAGGACAAACTAGATACATTTGAAAAACAGTTACCCAGCTTAGGTCTGCCAGAGATCGAATTCAAAAAAAGCCCTTCAGAGAGCATTCCCTTTAAAAAGCTCCTGATTAAAATTAAGCCCGAAATTATCACTGTAGGTCGCCCAGATATTTCCCCGACTAAAACACCAGCCCCATACATCGAGCCCGAAGTTTTGAAAACCTGGCTAGATGAAGGTCGGGAAGTCGTGTTACTGGACACACGTAATGACTACGAAATATATCTTGGCAAATTCAAAGGGGCGATAGACTGTGATATTAAAAATTTTCATGAATTTCCGGATGCTATTCAAAAATTAGATCCAGCCTTGAAAGAAAAAACGATTGTCACTTATTGCACAGGTGGGATCCGCTGCGAAAAGGCAGCCCCTATTTTGATGGAAGCCGGTTTTACAAAGGTCCATCAACTAGAAGGCGGCATTTTACAATACTTTGAAGATTGTCAGGATGCTCATTATGAAGGCGAATGCTTTGTTTTTGACAAACGCATCGCGGTCAACAGTGCACTTCAAGAAACAGATACCGTACAATGTTTCGCTTGCAGAATGCCTGTGACGTCGGAAGCTCAACAGTCTCCTCATTATGTTGTAGGAGAATCTTGCCCGTTCTGTTTTGATAAACCAGAGGAAAAGCTTTCAAGCGCCTGAGGCCTGGTAGCAAGATCTAGGTGTCTTATGGCTTACTAAGGCATTTCCGCTGCTCTGGTACCTGACGATTATCTGTGTTCACTCTATCTGAAGAAGATGACAGACTAATCGTCAACCCTAGCATCGGATCGTTCTTTAAATATAACTCCAGTTCCATTGGTCGTAACTCAATTAATAAAATATCGATAAAGGTAACTTAGTTACAATACAAAGTAAATTTTTTATAAGTCTAAAGGTATGAGAGATGCCACTAAGCCGATAAAGTGATAAATTTAACAGCAAAAATAGAGCATTAGCCTTTAATACAGATAATCTGGCGAAGTGTGTGCTCCACATCAACTAGATCGGTCTGATGCGCCATCACATCATCGATATTTTTATACGCTGCTGGAATTTCATCAATAATGCCCGAGTCTTTTCTGCATTCTACCCCCCAAGTCTGTACTGAGACATCGCTTTGCTTAAAACGTCGCTTTGCTTCTGTCCGGCTCATGACACGTCCAGCACCATGAGCACAAGAATGAAAAGATTCTGCTGAGCCTTTACCTCTAATAATGTACGAACGCGCCCCCATACTACCAGGAATAATCCCTAACTCATTTACTCGTGCGCTGATCGCTCCTTTACGAGTAAGATAAATATTTTTGCCAAATTCATTCTGTTTTTCAACATAATTATGATGGCAATTAACTGCTTCGCGCGTCAACAAAAAGGGAGGCAAATGCTTTTGAAGGACGGATAGAATCATATTCATCATTTGCTTGCGATTCTCAAACGCATAAGCCTGGGCCCATGAAACGGCTTCGATATAATCAGCAAAGTATTTAGATCCTTCTTTAAAATAAGCTAGATCTCGATGTGGCAATTGATGTAGGTGTCGTTCCATATCCTGTTTTGCGAGCTGAATGAAATATCGGCCAATTGCATTTCCAATACCACGACTCCCGGAATGCAGCATCACCCAAAGCTTATCGTTTTCATCTAAACAGAGCTCAATAAAGTGATTGCCGCCACCTAAAGTTCCCATCTGACAAATCCAACGGTCGTATTGCTTGTTGATCATTTTAAAGATATCCGGATGGCGTTCAAAAATCTCATTTAAAGATTTTTCGAAACGACGGCAGGCATCATATGACTTTTCTCTATTTTTATGCTGTTCAAACCCAACGGGAACTCTTTCCTCAATAGCTAAACGAATAAATCGTAAATTGTCTGGTAAATCCTGAGCACTTAACGATAACTGCACCGCATTCATGCCGCAGCCAATATCAACACCGACCGCAGCTGGAATAATGGCTTCTTTCGTCGGTATCACAGAGCCAACCGTTGCGCCAATCCCTTCATGCACATCCGGCATCACAGCAATGTGTCCATGAACAATAGGCAATTGGGATAGATTAACCAGTTGAGACAAGGCTCCTGGCTCAACATGGTCAGTAAAAATCTTAATGGGCACCAAGCCGCTTAAAAGGGTTTGCTTAACAGGCATATTGAAAATAGAATACATCACACTGACTAAATAGAGTATCACTTCAATGTTTAAAAGGAAACTGGCATTCAATTCACCTCAAAACCCGTTATAATGGCCCCCATTACCGTCACTAATGAGGATTATCCCATGAGCTTATGTCACGTTAAGGCGGGACGAGATGTCCCAAATGATGTCAATGTTATCATTGAAATTCCGGCCCGAAGCGAACCCATCAAATATGAAGTAGACAAAGAATCTGGCGCACTGTTTGTTGATCGTTTCATGTCCACCCCAATGCATTATCCTTGCGATTATGGGTATATCCCCCATACCTTATCAGATGATGGTGATCCTGTTGATGTATTGGTCGTCAGCCCTTATACCCTTATCCATGGCACGGTTGTGCGTTGCCGTCCTGTCGGCATGCTTAAAATGTCAGATGAATCAGGATTCGATGTGAAAGTGATTGCTGTACCAGTCGATAAACTAACTCCCCTCTATAAACATGTTAAAACGATCGATGATTTACCTAAGCTGTTACTCGATCAAATCGGACATTTCTTTACACATTATAAAGATCTAGAAGCAGGCAAATGGGTAAAATTAGAAGGATGGGAAGGTCCCGATGTTGCTCGTCAAGAAATTCTGAAATCAATCAAACAATATGAGGATGCGGCTGAAAAACCCGCATTTTAAACCATTTGTAACTTCACTCGTCGAGTCAGACGAGTGAAGAGCTCATAGGGCAAAGTTTTACAAGTTTTTGCCACGACTTCGACAGGCACATTAGGCCCCCAAATCTCAACTTCAGACCGAAGGTTGGCATTTGGAATATCGGAAATATCTATTGCTATCATATCCATCGAAACTCGACCCAAGGTCTTTGTCACGACACCCTGTACATAAACAGGCGCCCCTATAGCACTCCAAGGGTATCCATCACCATAACCAATGGCTGCAATAGCGATGCGCTGGGGGCTGTCGCACCGATGGATGCCACCATATCCGATCTGATCACCAGGATTCAAATCCTGAATGGCAATAATCTCGGTGGTTAAACGCATTACGGGTTTCAATCCAAGTTCTCGGCCTGTTTTATCAGAAAATGGAGATGCTCCATACAACATTAAACCAGGGCGAACCCAATCCACATGGGTGTGCGGCCACGCTAAAATCGCAGCTGAATTGGCCGAAGAGCGCAGTCCTGGCCTTTGGCCTACAATTTCTGCAAATAGCTGATACTGATTTGCGGTCGCTTGTACATTAACCTCATCTGCTTGCGCAAAATGAGTCATAAACCCAAGGATGTTGATATGCTTTTGATCTTTCAAAGCATCATAAGCTGCTTCGAATTTAGATCGAGTAAATCCCAGGCGATTCATGCCCGTATTGATTTTCATCCAAACGTTGAAAGGCGCATCTTGAATTGATTTACATTTCAATAAGTCGGTGACTTGATAAGGCGCATGAACGACAATTTGAAAATGATGGTGTACCGCTGTTTTAAGTTCTTCCTCAGAAAAACAACCCTCCATTAAAACGACCGGCGTTTTAATGTTAGCTTCGGCGATTAAGACACCTTCTTCCAAGCGGGCAACGCCTAGAGCGTCTGCTGCTGTCAACGCCTTTGAAACCGGGATCAACCCATGCCCATATCCATTGGCTTTAACCATGGCCAGAACTCGGCGCCCATTGGAAATTTGCTTCACACGCTGATAATTATGATTTAAGGCTTCAACAGAGATTTCAGCGTTGACAATTCGCGTCACTATCCACCTGCACTAACAAAAGCTTGCTCACTCATAAAATTATCAAATCGTGTAAATTGACCTAAGAATGCTAGCCTCACCATACCAATGGGACCATTTCGCTGTTTAGCGATTAAGATTTCAGCAGTACCTTTATCTGGACTATCCTCATGATAAACTTCATCACGATAAATAAAAGCAATCAAATCCGCATCTTGTTCGATCGCTCCAGATTCACGTAAATCACTCATCACCGGCCGCTTATTCGGACGTTGCTCAAGGCTTCGATTTAGCTGCGATAGTGCAATGACAGGGACTTTGAGTTCTTTAGCCAATGTTTTGAGTGAGCGCGAAATTTCAGAAATTTCGGCTGTGCGATTTTCTTGAAAACGATCACTACGCATCAGCTGCAAGTAGTCAACAACCACTAGACCTAAACCACCTTCATGCTCTCTTGCCAGACGTCTTGCTCTGGCTCGCAACTCAACAGGCGATAACCCCGGTGATTCATCGATAAATAAATTGGCTGCACTTAAGGTAGTAACTGCGCTGGTAATTCGTGTCCAATCTTCGCTTGAAAGTTGACCTGTGCGAAGTTTATTTTGGTCAATTCTCCCAAGTGAAGAGAGCATTCTCATTGCAAGTTGTTCACCGGGCATTTCCATGCTGAAGAAAAGAACAGCTTGATGTCCACGAATAGCTGCATGTTCTGCAATGTTCAACCCCAAAAGCGTTTTACCCATCGAAGGACGTCCTGCAACAATGACCAAATCACCGGGTTGCAATCCGCTCGTCAATTTATCTAGATCTTTAAAGCCGGTAGACATGCCCGTCATGCTACTTTTGCTTTGAAAACGTTCCTCAATTTTATCTAGGGTCCGAGAAACAATCTGACGAATATTTTCTGGGCCATCGCCTTTGGAATCTTGCTCTGCAATCTCGAAAACTCGCTTCTCGGCTTCATCCAAGATTTCTCGGCTAGCGAGTCCTTTGGGATTAAAGCCCAAATCTGCGATTTCAGCACCAACTGAAATTAAATCTCTTAAAACCGCACGTTCATGAACAATTTCAGCATATGCCGCTATATTGGCTGCACTTGGTGTATTTTTCGCAAGTTCCCCAATGTAAGCGAGTCCACCTGCTTGATCAAGTTTGGCGTGCTTCTCAAGAAATTCTGTAACAGTGATGACGTCAGCGGGTTTGTCGTTTGAAACTAAATCGGAGATAGCTTGGAAAATTAAACGATGATCATCTCGATAAAAGTTTAATTTATTCACCTTGCCGGCAATCTGATCCCAAGCGGCATTGTCTAAGAGTAGCCCGCCTAAAACAGCTTGCTCAGCTTCAATAGAATGAGGTGGAACCTTGAACTTACGCGCAATATCATTTTTTTCATCTGCGACCGTTGCATCCATGATTAAGCCCTCATAATTCGCATGGCATAAAGCTAACACGCCTGTCTGCCATGCTATATCGTTCCGACCAAACGGCCGTCAATATTATTAATTAGTCACGTTCAGGTACAATCTGCAATTTCGCTTCTGTGACAACTTCAGCATGAAGCTGGATTTCAATGGTAAACTCACCGATTTCACGAAATGGACCTTCTGGCAGTCTAATTTCATTGCGGCTCACTTCAACGCCCTGCTGCTTAAATGCGCGAGAAATTTCAAGTGTCCCAATTGAACCGTAAAGCTTGCCTTCTTCAGCTGCCTTTGCCGCAATTTTAAGAGCAATTGCTGCAATTTCAGCGGCTCTTGCTTGTGCAGCAACGAGTCTTGATTTAGCAGCTTGCTCAAGATCGGCACGCCTTGCTTCAAATTTTGCTAAGTTATCAGAAGAGGCGGGGACCGCCTTGCCTTGGGGGATTAAAAAATTCCGCCCATAACCTTTAGCCACCTTAACTTTATGGCCAAACTTGCCTAAATTTCTAACATTTTCAAGGAGTATTACTTCCATCGGTCACCTCATCATTTAACCAAGCTGTTTAAGGTATTTTTTGCGATTCGCAAAATCATACCAAGTATCTAATCCTGCCAAACCCGCAACGGTCACCCAACTGATCGAGGGGTATACAATTAAAGCGGCATAAATAGCAGTTAATCCCCAACCACCGTACCGTCTCTTTTTTAGAAAACAGTACAGCATCGTCAATCCTTGTAGACAAAGCGCAACCACCCCAACGTGGCAGATCGATGTCAAAGCATTCCACCAGGTTATTGTGAGCTTTTCCCTCAATACGAGAGATCCAATACCAAGCAGCAACACGCTCACAACAAATGCTTTCGAGAAAAACAAAGTCACTAGCTTGACTCGAACAGCAAGGCGTAACTTAGGCGTTCCTATTGCTGAATAACGCCTGAACCACCAACAGCCAATCCACCATGCCACCAGACCCGCTACAAAGTACAAAAGCAACCAATTTGCGGCCAACATATCCGCCAATGCCTCAAAGGGCATTAAGGATTGGCCGTGTTGCGTGAGTGCTTGAATACTGACAGAAACACTGGACTCCTTCCAAATGGTTTTACGCCAAATATCGCGCTCAAACAACCCATACTGCGTTGCAATCAAACTTAATGCAAGGAGCGATAAGCATACTGTCTCAACCGCTGCACCCAGCCCTCGGCGCCATCTAATCCCGACTGATATTAGCGCTACGATGCTTAAATACCAAAAGGTAGAGTGCAACACACTTAATATATCTTGTTGCAGAGTCAATAACGTCGTCGCGACTATACTGGACGCAATGCCAATAGTTAAAACAATGCTACGCCAAGACCATGCTATGACAAGGGTGGCAACCAAAGCACCACTTATCACCCATCCTATCGCTGAAAATAAAACACTTTGAGCTAATAGAATGAACAACGCTAAATAAAATGGCATCCCAAATGGATGCCGTAATAGACTACTTAATCCACTTTTAGTGACGATCACAATATGGCAAAAGCGCTAAGTATCTTGCGTACTTAATTTCTCGAGCCAAAGCATGTTGATAAATGTTCTTTACGCCCGTGATTCGACTGGGCACAATCTTTCCGGTCTCAGTAATGTACTTTCTTAAAAAACGCACATTTTTGAAATCAATCAAATCCTTAGGGATCTTGTTTGTTGTAAAAGGACAGTATTTTTTCTTACTACTACGAAAACGAACACTCATATTTTGCCCCTTAATCCATCATCATTTCTTCAGCAATTTCTTCATAGCGATCACGTCTATCGCCGCCACGCTCTTTATCATCTTCTGGACGCATCATAATAGATGTATCCGTTAAAGCCTCTTTACGGCAAAGAATGAGCTCTCTTAAAATCGCATCGTTATAACGAAAGGTATGCTTCAATTCTTTGAGTGTTTCGCTGTCACATTCAATGTTCATTAAAACATAATGTGCTTTATGAAGCTTTTCAATTGGGTAAGCGAGTTGTCTGCGTCCCCAATCTTCCAGGCGATGTATTTTACCGTCACCCTTTTCAATCATGCCACGATACCGTTCGATCATGACGGGGACTTGTTCGCTTTGGTCTGGATGGACTAAAAAGACGATTTCGTAATGTCTAAGTTGAGCCATTGGCTACTCCTTATGGTTCATACTAGCGCAGACCGACTAGGCCTGTGCAAGGAGAAAGTTCATTAAATAACTTAATGCCCCTGAGAGGCAAGAATGCGGTAGTATAGCGACTTGCACCTCTGTTTTGAAGCCCCCGCCTTCGAGCAACAGAATTAAAGGGCAAAGATTGGATGGTGGCTCGCATCTATAACGCTCATAAATTATCCCCATGTATAAGATCTGCAAATTCTTTTGCTTTATCTTGGAGGGTATCGACCCCACCCCTTTCGAGCGTTGAAACCAGTTTGCTCCCTATAATGACCCCATCAGCAATCTGACTGACATGTCGCGCTTGTTCTAGGGATGATATGCCAAACCCTACTGCTATTTTTGTATTTGGGATAGCCTTACGTAATTCATCGAGCTCCTCCTCTAAAGTATTCGATAAATCTTGCTGAATACCCGTTACAGAAAGCCTTGAGATATAATAAATAAAGCTTGGCTCCAGTTTAATATACAAAGGTAATCTGCCTGGAGCTGTTGTGGGCGATACAAGCAACACAATTTCTAGCCCAACCTCGTGAAACATTGCGTACAAATCCTGACCCTCTTCCGGTGGAAGATCTACAATGAGCACGCCATCTACTGCAGCTGCTTTAGCTCGGTGACAAAATGTATCGTAACCGAGCGCTAAAATCGGATTAAGGTAAGTAAACAGTATGATTGGCGTTTTACAACCCATCTCCCTTATTTCTTGTACCTGTGTCAATACTTTACCTAAATTCATACCATTTTCTATCGCGACCTCAGCAGCCTTTTGATTCACTGGGCCATCCGCAATCGGATCAGAAAAGGGCACTCCAAGCTCTATGATATCAGCCCCAGCTTGCGCAAGCGCTATAACAGCTTTTGTTGATACTTCTAAATTAGGGTGTCCCGCCATAATAAATGGGATAAATATAGACTGATGGTTGTCAAATGCCGCTTTTATCATTTTTATTCTCCAAATAGGTTGCTAATGTTTCTACATCCTTATCTCCCCTGCCAGAAAGTCCTATTAGCATTCCGTAACTTTTAGGCAAAAGTGCAGCTGATTTAACGGCATATGCTATAGCGTGTGCACTTTCTAATGCTGGAATAATTCCCTCTAGCTTTGCAAGCGTAAAAGCTGCATGCAAGGCCTCTTGGTCTGTTGCATAGGTATAATTAACGCGTCCTGTATCATGCAAATAAGCATGTTCTGGCCCTAAACTGGGGTAATCAAGCCCTGCTGAAACACTATGCGTGTTGCAAACGTTGCCGTGGTCGTCTTGCAAAAGATAGCTCTTAGTCCCTTGTAGCACACCTGGCCTTCCACCCTTAAATCTGGCCGCATGCTGCCCGAGATGTGGGCCAATACCCCCAGCTTCAATGCCGGTCATTTTGACCTGAAAATCATCTAAAAAAGGATGAAATAAGCCAATCGAATTGCTACCGCCACCAACGCACGCAACCAATTCATCTGGCAACCCACCAATCATCTCTAATATTTGCCTCCTCGCCTCAATTCCAATAATTCTCTGAAAATCTCTGACTATTGTAGGATAGGGATGCGGCCCCAGTGCTGAGCCTAGAACATAGTAGCTATCTTTAATGTTGCTAACCCAATCACGCATTGCCTCAGACGTCGCATCTTTGAGGGTTTGAGATCCATTATGTACTGCACGTACTTCCGCACCCAAAATTTGCATGCGTATGACATTCAGGTGCTGCCGCTTGATATCAACCGCTCCCATATAAACAACACATTCCATGCCGAGTAGACTTGCTATGGTTGCAGTTGCAACGCCATGCTGCCCGGCACCCGTCTCTGCTATCAACCTGCGTTTACCCATATGTTTTGCGAGTAGCCCTTGGCCAACCGTATTGTTGATTTTATGGGCACCCGTATGGGTTAAATCTTCGCGCTTTAGATATATTTGCGCTCCACCAAGATGATTCGTTAGACTTTTTGCAAAGTATAATGGTGTTGGCCTGCCTACAAAGTGCTTGAGTAAATCTTGTAACTCTTGCTTAAAGCTTTCTTCATGTTGAAATTTTAGATATGCAGCTTCCAATTCTGAAAGTGGTGCAATTAATGTTTCAGGTGCATAAGCACCACCATATTCCCCGAAATACCCTTTTTTATTCGACATGTTGACACCCCATTATAAATTCTTTTACAGCCAGTGGATTTTTAATCCCAGGTCGCTCTTCAACCCCGCTTGCGACATCAACTGCAAACGGGCGCACCTGCTCTATGGCGGTTAGCACATTAGAACTATTTAACCCACCGGCTAAAATAAGCTTGTAGTCTTTGGCGAGCTCTCTCGCCAAATCCCAATTAGAAAGCCTACCAGTACCACCCAGCAACTCATCTTCTTGCTTTGGGGCATCAAGTAATATATAACCATATTCTTGCAATAGGGTATGTTCAGGTAACTCATTTTTAGAAGAGGCCTGAAATGCCAGTATAAAGCGGCTTTTATCCAAAAATGTCACCTCTGGCCCATATATACCCACAACAGATGATTTTTCGGGTAGGCGCCGAGCGTTCGAGACGCAGGAGTGTACACAAGGTATGTGACTGCGGCGAGAATCGCGAAGGCAACAACCCCGAAAATTCAGCTGTGAAGGGTATATTTGAATCAAATCAAGAAACTCTAAAGCATCACACATCTCATCTTTGGAATAATCGATGAGAATCCCAACTTTTATAATATTTTTAGGCAATTTTGAAGTGATTTCTCTCGCTTTCTTGAATGACACATAACGAGGTGAATTTTTATAAAAATTAAATCCAATCGCCCACGCACCATTATTCGCAGCAAGTAACGCATCCTCCAGATTAGTGATTCCACAGATTTTAGATTTCATTAGATACCTTCGAGATCAATTTTTGTAATTCAATTCCAGGATTCTCATGTTTCATAAACGACGAACCAATTAGAAATGCGTCAAATCCAATATCCATCATCTCTCGAATTTGCTGAGCATTATCTATACCGCTCTCACATATAGCGTAGCAATCATTTGGGACATATCTAATCAAATCACGAGAAATGTCTAAACTGATCTCCAGTGTTTTCAGATTTCGATTATTAATCCCGACAACTTGAGGAGAAAGCTCTAAGGCTTTATCCAATTCAAAAGCATCATGTACTTCAATGATTGGGGTAAGCCCGAGGAACAACGAATAATCATGAAGCTGTCTCAGCAAGTCCTCATTCAAGAAGGCTGTAATCAGCAACACTGCATTAGCACCATATGCAAGCCCTTGCGCTATTTGTTTTTTACTTAAAACAAAGTCTTTGAGTAAAATATGTGATTTAGGGTTCTCAGCTCTGATATCTTTTATGAAATCTATGCTGCCTTTAAAATAATCGGGCTCAGCTAAGACTGAAAGAGCAGCAGCACCTGCATTCAGATAACTTTTAGCAATATCAAGATGGTTTAACTGGCCTGGGTATATTTGACCACGTGAAGGGCTTGCAAATTTTATCTCACTAATAATAACCGGCTTGTTAGATGCATTAAATATCTCGCAGAAATCTAGTTTGTTTGAGTTTTCTGCAGAGCTATCAGGCATTAACTCAACTCGTTTTTCCACATGAGACTTAATTTTGTCCAAAAAATTTGCATTCATATTGAACCTCTGATTTTTGTTAGCAATATACTGGCCTTCCCCTGCTTTATAGCGTTTCTTGCAAGCAATATACCTTCTGAAATGTTTTTGGATTTTCCAGCAACATATAATCCGGCTGCAGCATTCAGAAGCACAACATCTAATTTAGGACCACTAATTATGCCAGATAATATGTCTGAAATAAGCGTTGCATTTTCGGCAGCATCTCCTCCTTTCACATCAGAAAGTTGCGCTTTAGAAAAGCCAAAATCTTGAGGCCTGAAGACATATTCTTCTGTAAATGCACCTTTAACCTCAATTACATGAGTATTACTGCTTATGCTGAACTCATCTAGACCATCTTCCGAATGCACCACGAGCCCATGATTCACTCTTTGCGCTACTAGCACTTCTGCTAATTTTTGAACTAAATCCTTACGATAAACTCCTACGACACATCTCTTTGGTCGCATAGGATTAAGAAGCGGACCTATGATATTAAAAATTGTTGGAAGTCCAAGTTTTTGGCGTAGCACACCATATTTTTTAAGTTCCTCATTGAATAAAGGAGCGCATAAGTATGTATAATTGGTCTGCCGCAATTGTTTTAAAGTTTCCTTGGCAGTCTTCGGTATTTCTATGCCCAAAGCATGCACAACATCCTGACTTCCGGCAGTGCTTGTCGCACTCCTACCCCCATGCTTTGCAACAAGAACTCCACAGCTTGCCATCACAATGCTTGCGGCTGTCGAGATATTGAATGTGCCCATTCCATCCCCGCCAGTGCCAACAATATCTATAACGTCAAGATCATGTGTTATATTAGTTGAAAACTGACGAAAACATTGCAATGAACCAATAATTTCATCAGCTGTCTCTTTTTTTGCTCTCAGCAATGCTAAAATGGCAGACTGTTTTTCGCGGTCATACTTGGGAAATTCAGCAAATAAATCGTAAGCTTCTTCCTGAGTTAAATTTTCTAAGTTTAATAATTTTTTCATTATGTTACCTTCTGCATTTGATCATATTCTGGCTTCAAATATAAAGCCTTTTCCATAATGAATCGAATTTGAACAATACAAGACTCAATGTTACTAAGCGAAATATAAAGTGGATTCACACATAAACGCACTAGCTCTGGCGCACGGTAATCGCAGATAAATCCTGCATCGATAAGTGCACGCGAGAATCCATATCCATTCTTATGCGTCACCGCGATATGCCCACCTCTATTTTGCGGAGAATAGACTTCTAAATCGTAATCTTTCAAAGATTTTATGAGGAAGCTAGTGTACTCGTTGGCTATAGAATGAGCTCTATCTATTAGTTCCTTATTAAATATCTCTAAAGCGGCTTCTAAGGCTTTCATACTTAAGATAGCAGGGGTTCCGCTCATAAATTTTCGTATACCAGAAGAGGCATATTCTTGCTTAAACGCAAAGGGCTCATTATGCCCCATCCACCCTTGAATAGGGCTTTGCATACGTTCGTGATGCTTTCTATTTGCATATATAAATGATGGGCTTCCAGGGCCTCCGCTTAGATATTTATATGTACAACCTATAGCAAAATCGGCGCCATTCGCTTGCAAATCCACAGGCACTATCCCTATGCTGTGAGACAGATCCCAGACAGTTAGTACGTTGTGTTTATGAGCATGCTCATTAATCGATTTCATATCCAGCACCGAACCATCTCTATAATTAACGTGAGTGAGCATCAGCGCGGCTACAGTATCATCTATATTTTCATATACTTCATTCGCTTTGATATACTTTACTTCTGAAATTCCTTGAGCAATGTATAAATCAGCTGGAAAATTATCATCAGTAGTGAGAATAATATGACGTCTTTTTTGTAGGCTCATAGCTGCTGTTAACACTTTAAAAAGGTTTACAACTGTAGAATCACACACAATAACTTCATCAGGATCCACGCCTACAAGTGCAGCTATTTTTGCGCCTAAGGTATAAGGCAAATCAACCCAAGCACTTTTATTCCAACTGCTCACTCCATATGAAGCGAAATCATGTAGCACGGTCCCGACAGCATCTGAAGTTGTTTTAAGACTAGGTCCTAAAGAATGACCACACATATAAATTTTTCTTTCGGGCAAAATAAATTTATCAACTAACATCTTTATCTCCTTTCTGTATGGAGAGCACCATCAACACGATACTTCCGGTGAAAAATTTTAAGTCTGATGGTGCAAGGCCAAAAGACAAAGCCACCCCCTGGATTTGTTGATAAATAAGCGCACCAACGATAGGTGCCGTTAATTGTTTGGGTATCGTGTTATTGCCGACTATTGATTCCCCAATCATCAAGCTTGCCAAGCCATGAATCACTATACCAACCCCCATGCCTACATCCATGAATTGCTGTATCTGTACTATCAAGGTGCCTGCAAGACCAAACATAGATCCAGCAATAAATAAGCCTAGGCTCGTATACTTGTTGACATTAATCCCATTATTTATAGAGAATTTCGAATTGCTGCCTATTGTTCGAAAACGTAGTCCAAAATCGGTATGCAAAAATAAAGCAAAAGGTATAATGCAAAGCATCACTACCATGATCAGCAACATCAGATCAAAGTTCACACCACCCACATCAAATAATGCTATATTCGGCTTGCCCATAATTCTGAGGTTAATGCTATAAGCCATTGTACTCAGTATGATACCAGCGAGGAGGCTGTTAACCTTTAAGCGCAAAGCGACTTGCGACGTGCCCACTGCCAACAACCCTCCCGCCATAATAGCAGCCATTATGGCTAATATATGCGAGATCCCTGCAACCGTTAAGCTTGCATATATCGCCCCTCCGAGGGGATAAGCGCCTTCTGATGTTAAATCAGGAAAATTTAGGAAACGGAATGGAATCATCACACCAAAAGCAATAATTGCTAGTATAAAACCCTGCAATATACCCGTGTGTAATAGCTCAGTTGTCATTTCCACCTCCAGACACTAAAAGCTGATCTTCATATTGATGGAACATTTCAAGCAAACCCTGCACAGTCATGACCTTCTTTTGATACCCCTGAATGTCTAGCACTACCTTACCTTGGTGGAGCATAATTAACCTATTGCCATATTTGATTGCATCATCCATTTTATGCGTAATCATTATAGTGGTGAGTCCACGGTGTATTATTTGCTCATGAGTATATTCCATAAGTAACGATTGCATCTTAGGATCAAGTGCCGATGTATGTTCATCTAACAGCAAAATTTGCCGACCTGAATTAATTGCCATTAAAGTTGAAACAATCTGCCTTTGCCCTCCAGACAGCATTTTAAGCGGCTGATTAATATATTCTTCTAAGCCAATATTCAATTGTTTTAGCTTTTGAATAACTTGATCTTTGTATCTTCTATACAGCTGAAATTTTGGTTTTTTTATTTCACTCAAGGCAATATTCTCAAGCAAAGTCATCGCGGGCACAGTACCCAAGTTTACATCTTGGACAACTTGCGCCACATCACCGCTTAGCTTTATGTCGCCAGAATCCGGTTTATGTTCGCCGCTTATTAACTTAAGTAAAGTAGATTTACCACATCCATTTGCCCCAATTAGCACGCAAAAACTACCAGGTTCTAAGGATAGACTTATCTCATCGATTACCGGTCTAAAATGACCGTGAAATGATTTCATAACTTTCTTCATATTAATCATAATTCACTCCACAATTTCTATATTAGAAGGAATCGTAATACCTAATTCTATCGCAAGCTTTTTATTCATCACGCTATGATGATCTTCAGAGGTTGGGTATAATGGAGTTAAGTCGCTCATTTTTTCCCCCCGCAGAACCTTTGCTGTCAGTTTCCCTGCATTTCGACCAACCGTCGCATAATCCACGCCAAAAATTGCAAGGGCTAATCCATTCTTCACAGCCTCAGCTTCTACGTTAAATACTGGAATATTCATTTTACGAGCCTCTGCACTAATGACTGGCAGCGTTGGTTGGATGGGGCCGCTCGTACCCACATAGATGAAATCTACCTTGCCTTTGAATTCCTGCATTCTAATTTGAACATCACGCGCTTGTTCTATTGGTATTGCGACAACCGATATATCAAGCTCTGCTGCGCTAGCCTTCATCATATTCACTAACGCAATATCATTCGCTTCGGATGTTGCATACAATAGCCCAATCTTCTTTGCAGTCGGCAAGATTGATTTAGCGAATTTGAGAAACGCCTTGAGGTCTTGCATATCAGAGCTACCTGTAATATTGAGATCAGCTTTAAATTTCTCTCTAATTAATCCAGCTTCTACAGGATCGGTAATGACTGTATAGATTAGAGGAATATCATGAATCTTGCCTTTAGCAGCTTGTGCAATCGGCGTTGTCATAACCAGCATGGCTTTTGGATTTTTAGCTTTAAGGCTGGTAAGCATTTGGGAGATTAGGCTTGGATCAAATCCAACATTCGCTATTTCATAGCGTATATCTTGATTTTCTGAAAAGCCTTCTTCTCGCATCTGCTCTTTGAAACCCGCTATCGCAGCATCAAGCGAAGCATGCGGCCCATAATTGGCTATTGCTACAACAGGTAGCTGAGTGTGTGTATCATTGTTATAAATAGTGAATGCTGTTATCAAAATTACAAATACAGCAATACAATAGAATTGTTTTTTCATATGTACTCCATGTCAGAAGTCAAGTTTTATAGATATACCCTTCACAGCTGAATTTTCGGGGTTGTTGCCTTCGCGATTCTCACCGCAGTCATGTACTTTGTGTACACTCCTGCGACTCGAACGCTCGGCGCCTACCGGAAAAATCATCTGTTGTGGGTATAGAAGCGCACTAAGTTGGTTTTAATGCGGATCAATTACAGAAAAGTAAATATGAAAATACTATTGGCCAGACGGCCATGACATAGAGATAATAAATGAAGTTTGAAATGAGATGTCTAAAGCAAAAGATAACATATGATAAACCCTAGATTAAAAAAATTGACACAGTAAGCCAGGCAAAGGAACTATCGCCAGCGCCAACCTTGAATTGTCGAATTTTTAATCACTATGTTTAACATTTCTTTTGTTCCATAAGATAAAAAGGAAGATTTACAACAAAAGCAGATTTCAAGCTACACTAGAAGGGATATGATGTCAAGTGTATCAGGTGATCTTCTGGAGCCGCAATTTAAAGATTTCCGATTTTGCATATGCACGAATATATGGCTAATGATTACACAACAAACCTTTGACGCGCTATCTCATACAATCCAATACCCGTGGCCACAGATAAATTTAGATTGGCGGTTTGCCCCATCATCGGAATTTTAACTAAATAGTCGCAGCTACTTTCAGTCAGATTTCTTAAGCCACGCCCTTCTTGACCCATAACAAGCGCTAAAGAGCATGAAACGTCTAATTGATGCAGATATTTGGTGGCATCAGCGCTTAAACCTGCAATCCAAACATTCAGTTGTTTCAAATTTTCAATAAAACGAACCAAATTCGAGACTTGAACTAAAGGGATCAGTTGTTCTGCGCCACAAGCCGACTTACTCACCGCCGGAGTCAAACCAACCGTTTGATGAGAAGGAACTACCACAGCATCTACACCAAAGCTTTCAGCACTCCGTAAGCAAGCCCCTAAATTGTGAGGATTATGGACCCCATCTAAAATGAGCGTTAAAGAAGGTCTTTCTTTGTTGCGCAACATTTCAAGTAAGTCCATTTCAGAAAAATAAGGAATTTTAACTCTCAAACAAATACCTTGATGCACAACGCCTTGTGATAGCTTGTCAAGCGTTTCAGGTTTAGCCTTATCAACCGCAATATTTCTCTCTTTCAGAATTGCTAATAACGCTTCTATTGGCTTAGAGTGTAAATCTTGCTCGACGTAAGCACTTAAAATGCGTTCAGGGTGAACCTTAACGGCCACCTCAGCGGCATGCACCCCTACGACAATGACTTCTTTCGTCTGCATGACTTCTTACCTTTTTGTCTTTTTACTTTTTGTTTTTTTCTCGGTTTAATTGATTGGGTCGCTTCTTTTTGGGGCGTATTTGGTTTCGACCCATCCATGATTTCCAAATCAATCTTTTGTTCTTCAATACTGACTCTTGCAACTTTAACGGTGACTTTATCCCCCAGCTTGTACATTCTTCGAGTGCGATCTCCAATCATCCGATGCCTTTTGGCATCGTAGATGAAATAATCTTGCCCTAGCGAAGTAACATGCACTAAGCCTTCAACATAAATATCTTTCAATTCTACAAATATA
This sequence comes from Gammaproteobacteria bacterium, assembly GCA_046348545.1. Classification (GTDB taxonomy): domain Bacteria; phylum Pseudomonadota; class Gammaproteobacteria; order Berkiellales; family Berkiellaceae; genus JAXMEB01. The sequence goes on along the minus strand of JAXMEB010000002.1, from coordinate 143,361 downwards.
CCAAACGGCACGACACTACTAATCGCCCCTTCAAAAACCTGCCCCAATTTTTGCTCCATGAATTCGCACTTCAGCGACATCACTGCATCTCGAGTCGCTTCATCTGCACGACGCTCAGTCTGAGAACAGTGGTCTCCCAAGAACTCTAATTCTTTATCGTTGGAGAGCGTTTGATTATTGAGCGCTTTTTTAATAGCGCGGTGAACCATCAAATCTGGATAACGCCGTATTGGAGACGTGAAGTGAAGATAAGCCTCGTAAGACAATCCAAAATGTCCGATATTTTTCGGCGAATATTTCGCTTGACTGAGCGATCTAAGCATCACTGTTTGGATAACATGTGCATCATTTCGATGCGTTATGCCATTTAATAGCTTTTGAAAGTCTTTTGCTGAAGGTTCATCTTGGCCAGTAAGACTTAATCCAAACTCTCCCAAAAACTCACGCAATGCATATAACTTGTCATGAGGTGGCGATTCATGCACTCGAAATAAAGTGGGCGCTTTTTGCTTTAACAGAAATTTAGCCGCCGAAACATTCGCTGCTAACATACACTCTTCAATGAGACGATGCGCTACATTACGAGTTAAAGGCACAATCTGCTTTATCTTTCCACTACGGTTAAATAATATTTTTGATTCTTCAAGATCAAAATCGATCGCTCCACGATGACTTCGCTGCTTTAATAAGGCTAAAAAGACCTGATGCAAATGATTAATATCTTCTTTAAGTGGCGTGAGCGCTCCAAATTCACCCTTATCTTCAAGGAAGTTAGCGACTTGCGTATATGTTAACCTCGCTTTAGAACGAAAAACAGCTTCATAAAACTTTGCTCTTGAAATTTTACCATCAGGCTGAATACACATTTCACAAACCAAGCTGAACCTATCTTCATCTGGCTTTAGCGAACAGAGCTCGTTAGATAGCTTCTCTGGTAACATGGGAATCACATGTCCGGGAAAATAGACAGATGTCCCACGTACTTTGGCTTCGGTATCTAAGGCACTACCCGGCTTGACGTAGTAGCTAACATCCGCAATAGCAACAAATAGCCTAAATCCTTGAGGCCGTCTCGGCTCACAGAAAACGGCATCATCAAAGTCCTTAGCATCTTCTCCATCAATTGTGACAAAGTTAAGATGCCTCAGATCAACCCTTTTCTCTATTTCAGCCTTGGGCAAAGTGAGACTAATTTTCTTGCATGCTGTTAGGACTTCATCTGGCCACCGCCAAGGTAAATCATACTTACGTTTGGCGGTTTCAATTTCAATGCCTGGGGTTGTTCGTTCCCCTAGCGATTCTAGAAGTTTGCCTGGGTACATGACCTTATCGGACTGAATCTCATCCCGAAGAATCTGGACCAAAACGATCTCGTCTGGTTGAACAGATCGAGTATCTGGCGGTAACAACAAAATATCTTGCCTGACTTTTCGATCAATTGGCCTTACAAAAATAACATTGTTTTCTTTACATATCTTACCGACACAAGTTGGCGTGACACGATTTAAAACATCCGCAATCTGACCTAACAATCGACCTTGGCGATCATAGCCTGTCACATCGACTTTTACTTCATCACCATCAAATAAGCCAACTGTGTCTCTTGGAGAGATAATGACAATGCCCTCAGAGGACATCAATTTACCTTGGCCCTCTTTCTCAATGGACAGTCTGCCTTGAACCTGACCAAAAAAGCTTGGCTTTACATATCCTTTTCTCGTTTTTAAAATCTGTCCGTCACGCATCATGGCATTCAAACGACGCCTGATCGCTTCTTGCTCTTCCGCATCCAATTTAAAATATTGAATAAAATAATCACGCTTTAATGGATGTGCTGCTTGCTGTAATAGATCCAATATGTATTCCCGCGAAGGAATAGGGCGATCATATTTCTCTGCTTCCCGTGCTTTATAAGGATCACTTTTCCTGTTTTCTTTTTTAGTCATATCACTCAGTTGACAATCTTTGTAATCAATGTTTAAATTCGCCCAGTTTTTTCATACCTAGCCGAGGTGGTGAAATTGGTAGACACGCAAGCTTCAGGTGTTTGTGGAGGTAACTCCGTGGAGGTTCGAGTCCTCTCCTCGGCACCAAATTAATCCAAGTATACCCAGAACAACTGCAACCGGTATACACTCTTCCGCTTTTGGATGCATACCCTTCACCGCTTGTGAAGGGTATAGCCAGGATATGAGCCAATTAATCAAATGGCCGATTCAATAGAATGGTTTCGTTGCGGTCTGGACCTGTCGAGACCATCGCTAAAGGGACGGCAACTTTCTCGGAAATGTACTCAAGATACTTTTTGGCTTCAGCAGGTAAATTGCCCCAAGCAGTGATCCCTCGTGTTGATGTATTCCATCCTGGCAATGTTTCATAGACAGGCTCAACCATTTCTAATACATCAGCATCATTTGGAAAATAGTCGATTTGCTGTCCATTAACCTGGTAAGCAACGCACACCTGGATTGCTTCCATTTCATCTAATACGTCCATTTTTGTCATCACGAGTCCAGTAAAACCATTGATCATCGAGGAGCGCTTCAGTGCAACTAGATCTAACCAACCACACCGCCTAGGACGCCCTGTCGTCGCTCCAAATTCCACGCCTCGCTCACGTAAATGCTCACCCTCGGCATTAATTAATTCCGTTGGAAACGGTCCGTTTCCAACTCGCGTACAATAAGCTTTAGTGATGCCCCAGATTTTTTGAATACCCAACGGGGTAAAACCACTACCAGAAAAGACACCACCTGCAGTGGTATTAGATGCCGTCACAAAAGGGTATGTTCCATGGTCAACATCTAACAATGCCCCTTGAGCCCCTTCAAATACAATGGGCGAATGATTCTTCTGGAATGTCGCTAATAACGATGGGACATCTGCTAACATCGGGATAAAGTGTTGAGCGGCGTCAACCGCTATCTCCATAACCACTTCTTTTTGAATCGGATTTTCCTGGTAATAGCCGGTGAGGATAAAATTATACCAATCCAAAAGGCTATCTAGTTTTCGCTCAAATTCGGTTAGATTTTTAAGATCAACGAGTCGTAAAGCCCTTCTTGCCACTTTATCTTCATAGGCAGGGCCAATTCCACGCCCTGTTGTCCCGATCATATTGGTGCCTTTGGCTTTCTCACGCGCTTTATCCATCGCAACATGAAAAGGCAAAACCAGGGGACACTGCGCGCTGAGCCTTAATTTATCACGGACGTTCACACCATTTGATTCCAAACAGCGAATTTCTTCTAATAATGCTGTGGGTGAAACGACAACACCTTGACCAATCAAACACTGCACCTTGTCGTGTAAAATCCCCGCTGGGATTAAATGCAAAACTGTTTTTTTCCCATCTAAAACCAAGGTATGGCCCGCATTATGCCCACCTTGAAATCGAACAACGACACTAGCCTGTTGAGTGATTAAATCAACAATCTTTCCTTTGCCCTCATCTCCCCACTGACTTCCCAGAATAACAACCGTTTTAGACATGCTTGAATTAACCTCGAATCATATAGAGCAGAACAACCCCAAACACCATGCTCCCTAAACCAATCATACGCAAAGCCTGATCAGTTTGTTGGGAAACCGTCTTCATCATAAATCGCCATTTATTGGGGTTTAAAAAAGGAAGCATACCTTCAAACACTAAAAACAACGCTAATGCAGCAAACAAATCGTTCCACATCATAATGACTACAAACTACCTGATAATTTATTTAGTTAACTTTTTGCTGGCTTCCTTTCCCACGCTCGATACCATGAAAGTATTGGAAAAACTCACTTTCCGGTTTGATTACTAGCATATCATTATTTCCCTGAAATGTGGTACGGTATGCCTCCAAACTTCTATAAAAACGATAGAATTCTGGAGCTTGAGAATAGGCTTCTGCATAAATCTTAGCAGCCTCCGCCTCCCCTGCACCTCGAGTCATTTCCGCATCCTTACGAGCCTTTGCATCGATAACAGTGACTGTTGCATCTGCATCAGCCTGTATGGCTTCAGCCCGTGATTGTCCTTGAGCCCTTAACTCTGCAGCAATTCTTTGACGCTCGGTTCTCATTCTTCGATAGACCCCATCACTAATATTGGGAGGCAAGTCGATTCCAACCACACGGACATCAATCACCTCAACACCTAAACTGGCTGCGGCTATATTCGCCTCTTGCTTCAAAAGCGACATAATCTTCATTCGATTTTGAGAAACAACATCGTTAAGCTCTTCCCGGCCTAATTCGGCACGGAGCTCATTCTCAATCTTTTGTTTGAGAAGGGTTTCTGCTCGTGCTTTATCACCACTGGTACTTTTGAAAAACATTGAAAAGTCTTTAATACGCCACTTGGTAAACAAATTGATAATCAATTCTTTCTTTTCTTTAGTCGGAAAGCGTGCTGCTGGCATATCTAGCGTTTGAATACGCATATCAAAATGGCGGGCACTATCCACAAAAGGAACCTTGAAATGAAGACCAGGCGCCAACACACGTGGCAAATTGGTTTCGGAATCCATTTGAATTTGGCCCAGACGCAAAATAATTGCTCGCTCTGTTTCAGGGACGACAAACATGCTTGCCCCAATAAAGAAAAGTAAAATTAAGCCAAAAGTCGTCAGTATCGGTTTTGATATATTCATCTTGATTAACCCCCTCGTACCGGTCGGCTGCGCTCAGCATCTAGATAACTAGGCCGCTCTGAGCGATACCCTGTCGCCGCGGCATTATTCTCATTTTCACCTTGCGCTTCAAGCTCCTCATCAATATTGACCTGGACCTTTTGTAAGGGCTTTTGACCTTGGTTCATCATTTTGTCTATCGGCAGGTATACCAAATTATTTCCACCTTCCATATCAACAATGATTTTATTAGATTTACTTAAGACGGACTCCATCGTGGAAAGATACATTCGATCTCGAAGGATGTCAGGTGCTAATCGATATTCAGGTAACAATTTCGAAAAACGAGATGCCTCACCTTGCGCTAAAAGTACTACTTTTTCTTTATAGGCATTAGCCTCTTCACGCACCCGCTTAGCTGAACCTTCAGCAATAGGAATAATCTTTCGAGCATAAGCTTCAGCTTGATTAACCAAACGCTCCTCATCTTGCTGAGCTTTAGTTGCATCGTCAAAAGCCGCTTTCACTTGCTCGGGCGCTTTGGTTTGTTGAAGGACCAAATCCGTTATTTCAATACCAATATTGTACTTTGATAAGATCGAAACAACTTGCTCCTGAATTTCAGATCGAACTTGGGCTCGTCCTAGCGCAATGACTTCATCCAACGTGGACTTACCCACAACAGCACGAATCGCACTTTCAGAGACTTTTTGCAATGTTCTTTCAGGTTCAACTACATTGAATAAATAATCATGCGCATTCCCAACGCGATATTGAACTGCAATCTCTGCAATCACAATATTCTCGTCCATTGTTAACATCTCTCCGCCATGACGCGTTGTTTTGACTTCCTCAACATTCACAACTGTCTTGGCTTCGATAAATCGAGGCAACCAATGGGGGCCTGGCTCTTCTGTGCGCACATATTGACCAAATCGGGTGACCACGGCACGTTCAGCAGGCTGAACTAAATACACACCACTGATCACATAGATAATCACTACGATTAAAGCAATGAAACCTATCCCCAAAAAGCTCTTTGGAGCTTGCGGCTTCAGATCGGTAGGCCGACCTCGCCCTCCGCCGCCAAAAACACCACTCAACTTGCGTTGGAAATTTCGAATGGCATCTTCCAAGTCAGGTGGGCCTTCATTTTTACCCTCCCAAGGATTTTTCCCTTTTGGACCATTGTCACCTTTTTCATTCCAAGCCATGCTTGCCTCACTTACCATTTAATTCGTTTGCAATTTCTTCACTAAGATAGGCCATTGCCTACAGAGCCTAACCCACTCTGATTTGGGCAATTTAAATTGTATTGTCCAGCCACCATTTTCAAGCACCGCCTCATGATAAATTGCTGCTAACTGATGAAATTTTGCACGTATTTGCCCTTCTTGAGGCATTAAATCAATTTGCCCATCAATACGCTCGTCTGTTAGCGCCTCCGACAGGGCTTTCTGTAATGCATCTAGCCCTGACTCAGACAAAGCTGATACCCACACCCGAGTTATCTTTCCTTCAGCATTCCTCTCAATCGTTCCCACTGAATGCGGCGAATCATGTACGAGATCTACTTTGTTCATGACAACTAACTGAGGCACTTCTGAAGCTTCAATCTCTTGTAAGACTTCATTGACTGAACGCATATTATCCACATATTCAGGTTGATGTGCATCCACCACATGAAGTAGGAGAGAGGCTTCTTTGACCTCTTCTAATGTCGCTTTAAAAGCTTCAACCAAGCTGTGAGGTAAATTACTAACAAACCCAACGGTATCTGCTAAGATGACGTCTCTAAAACCCGGGGGGTGAATGACTCTCAAGGTTGGATCGAGTGTCGCAAACAATTTATTGGCCACATAGGCATCCGCCTGTGCCAAAACATTAAACAGCGTTGACTTTCCAACATTTGTATAACCAACTAAAACAACGGTTGGAATAGCATTTCGCTGCCTTGCGCGGCGTCCTTGAGAGCGTTGCATTCTGACATTTTCTAGGCGTTTCTCAATCGTTTTGATCCGCTCACGCAACATTCGTCTATCGCTTTCGAGTTGCGTTTCACCCGGTCCTCGAAGACCAATTCCCCCTTTTTGGCGCTCCAGATGAGTCCACCCTCTTACAAGTCGAGTTGAAAGATGCTGAAGTTGTGCAAGTTCAACTTGTAACTTACCTTCAAAGGTTCTTGCCCTCTGCGCAAAAATATCTAAAATGAGGCCTGTTCTATCAACCACTCGACAATTAAGTTTTTTCTCCAAATTTCTTTCTTGTGCCGGAGAAAGCGCGTGGTCAAAAATGACAAGCTCTACTTTTTCGGCTTGAGCTGTTTGAAAAATCTCTTCAAGTTTCCCTTCCCCAACAAAATATTTTGGATCAGGGGCTTCGCGTGTCCCTTGTATGAAGCTGATAACTTCGGCGCCCGCAGATCTTGCAAGCTCTTGGAATTCCATAGGATCGCTGGTTTCAAAATGGCGTTTGAAATCTAAATGAACCAAAATCGCCCGCTCACCACTTTTTGGGCGCTCAAACAATCTAATAAACCTCTTATTTTTTTAAAACTTACTCATTCCCCGACTGCGTAAAATCATCGGGTCCACCAGATATAGTTAATTTTCCAGCAATGTTACGACCGGGCACTACCGTAGATATGGCATGCTTATAAACCATCTGACTCACTGTGTTCTTCAGTAATATGACAAATTGATCAAATGATTCAATTTGACCTTGCAATTTTATCCCGTTCACTAAATAAATTGAAACAGGCACCTTTTCTTTGCGAAGTGCATTCAGAAAAGGGTCTTGCAAAGACTGCCCTTTATTAGGCATTTGACTACTCCTTTGGCCAGCAAAATTATTATGTTGCAGCATACCATTCCCTTAGACATACCAGTGTAACATGCGATCATTAACCACTAAAAGTAGATACTATTCGACTTCGCGCGACGTGGAAAGCTCAATATCAATTGGGACACACGATTTATTGCATCCGTATCCAGAAAGTCCAAGGCATGCAAATCCTTCCATTGTCTTAACCAAGTTAGCTGTCTTTTAGCTAGTTGGCGGGTTGCTGAAATTGCTTGAGCTTTCATGGTCGCAAAATCAATTTGCTTCTCTAGATACAACCAGGCTTGTCGATAACCAACACTTCGAATCGCTGGAAAACTCAAGTCAAGTTTATAGTTTGACTTAAGAGATTCGGCTTCATCTACAAAACCGGCTCTTAGCATCGCCTCAAAACGTTGGGCAATTCTATCGTGCAGCTGCACTCTATTGGCATACTTTGGAACCAATGCAATGGAGATCACTGAATAAGGAAAAGACTCAACAACTGCCTCAGACCAATAGGTAGACAACGAACGACCGCTGGCATAATAGACCTCTAATGCTCTTTGGATTCGTTGCTGATCTGATGAGCTTACTTTTTGAGCAACCACCGGATCGATTTTAGATAATTGTCGATGCAATGCAGGCCAACCATTTTCTTCAGCCATTAATTCAACTTGTTGTCGAATCTCTGGGGAAATAGGGGGCATCTCAGGTAAACCACTCAAAAGGGTTTTAAAATACAACATCGTGCCGCCAACGAACACCGGCAAGCGACCTCTCGCTAAAATCTCAGGAATGAGCCTCAATGCGTCCTGTCGAAATTGTGCTGCGCTATATCGCTCAAGTGGCGATACAATGTCAATCAGATGATGAGGAATACCTTTACGAGATTCCATATCCGGCTTCCCAGTCCCTATATCCATATCACGATAAATCAACGCTGAATCGACGTTAATAATTTCTATGGGAAAATGCTGACCCAATGTAATTGATAAGGCTGTTTTCCCTGAGGCAGTTGGCCCCATCAGACAGATTATCACGTTATGCTCTATAAACTTCTTTGGACCAAATTATCTTCAACAGGCAAAACTTTGGGTCTTTTTTGAAGATTTTTGATCACCCCAAAAAAGCTGATCAACATCCAAATAAGCTCAATACAAAAAGAAGGCGTGTTCCAGTCAAAAATTAACGAAACCAATATCAAGCCTGAACCCAGAACATTTGCTAAAGGATAAATAACTGTATTAGCGCTGATTCGTTGGCTTTGAACCAAAAAATAAGCACCGCCGATAATCACAACACCCACTAAACCTAAAAATGAAGGGAAATCCAAAGAACACCTGTAAAATTAATTAGTTAGAAACATTATACATTAATTGGATGCTTTTGGATAGCTTTATTATTAAAAAAATCTGACAAATCTGAAAAATGTATGGGATATGCGAAGCCAGAGTCCTCAAGATTATTCCATTTTTCTAGCATATTTTGAATATCAAACGGCGAGAGCACAAAACGTTCATTATCCAACGTCTGATCTAGCAGCAATGCCAATCCAGTTTCAACTTTAGGCTCAAGTAGAATCCATTTTTTAAAGAAGGAGGGTAACTTATGAATGTTAAGCCCTTCCGGCGCACTCAAGCAGAACATTTTATCTGCCTGTAGATTGAATGATATACCTAATTTTTCCAGAATCGCACGGCGCACTAATATATTTTCGTCCTCTACACCTAGCTCTTCTAGTGAGATTTCTTTAGGAAAAAGAAGCGGTTTTCCAATATTTTCATCTTTCAAGATCTTCTGAATGAAAAATTCATAACTCATTGGCTTCAGCGCATAATGCCAATCTATCAAATAAATAATCTCTCTAGATTCAAATAGCTCATAGCGTTTACGAATTGATGAAGATATTACGTCCGCTGGCTGATAGATCTGAGTCATTAATGGCATAGGCACTCTGCTTTCCTGCCGAGTAAAGTAATCTTGTGATTGCTTAAAAGCTGAATTTACAGCAAAATAAATGAAATCATGCACTAGTCGACTTTCGGAAAAACGCACCTCCAACTTCGTAGGATGCACATTAACATCAACTTGATTACTTGAAATATCGAGATACAATACATAACTAGGATGTGATCCTTCACTGACTGGATTAAGCTGTAGAAATGTCGTCTTCATCGCGTGATTTAAGAGTCGGTCCTTCACCACACGATGGTTTACAAAAAAATACTGATTATCTGGTTGCTTTCTAGCACACTCTGGAAGACCAATCCAACCCCAAAGTCTGAGCCCTAAGCGAGAAACATCAATGTACACGCTATGCGTGATAAATTTCTTTCCCAATATTTTCGCAACCCGCGCTTTTTGAGCTGAGAGTGTGCTTGCTTTGGGATAACTTTTTGAAACACTACTCGATTTCCAAGAAAAACCAACTCCAAAATGGCTTAAGACAAGCCTTTTGAAAATTTCCTCCAATTGTAATGTTTCTGTTTTTTCCGAGCGAAGAAAACGCCTTCTTACGGGGGTATTAAAAAATAAGTCATTGACCTCAACTGTTGTGCCTACCGGATGAGCAACTGGCAAAAGCGCTCCTATCTTTCCGCCAACACACTCTATCACTGCAGCTTCCCTGCCATTCGTTTTTGAAGCAATCCTCATTTTAGTAACTGATGAGATAGCGGCTAGCGCTTCACCCCGAAACCCCAACGTATTGAGTGCAAATAAATCATTCAGAGTTTCCAACTTGCTAGTGGTATGACGTTCAAAAGCAAGCCGTAAATCTTCTGGTTCAATACCAACACCATTATCGCGAACGAGTATTTTTTGAACACCGCCTTGCTCAATATCCACTTGAATATCATCGGCTGCCGCATCCAAAGCATTTTCAACAAGCTCTTTCAAAACGGCTGCTGGACGATCAATCACTTCACCAGCAGCGATTTGATTTGCTAAAACTGGATCTAAACGCTTAATACGCATTGAATTCTCGAGTTCAACTAAACCTCTAACTTAAAAGGAATAATTATTTTTTGTCCTGCTCTTAAGCCAGTTTCATTTATTGAATTCATTTGCTTGAGTTTTTCAATGGGTACTTTGTATTGTGAAGAAATGCTAACCAACGTGTCGCCGGGGCGAACAATGTGTCTTTGACGTGTCAACCAAGCAGATTGAGGCTCCATAAATGGCTTAGTTCTAGGCCTAATATAATTTTCAATACCATCTCGAATAGCCTCTGCCAGCACTTGCTGATGACGTGGATGCCGCAGCTCCTCCTCGCCCTTAGGATGAGATAAAAATCCGAGCTCAACTAAAATCGAAGGAATGTCAGGCGATTTCAATACCGCAAATCCTGCACGTTGAACCGATCGATGGTGAAGACCCGTCACTCGCCCTAAAGCACCAATCACTTTTTGTGCGAGCTCTTCACTACCAACTTGAGTTGCTGTTTGAGATAAATCAAGCAACACAGATGCAAGCACATTACTCTTATTGTCAAGCTTTACACCCCCAATTAAATCTGAACGATTTTCTTTCTCAGCTAACCATCTTGCGGCTTCACTGCTCGCCCCTCTATCCGAGAGTACAAAAACCGAAGCGCCTTTGGCTTTTGGATTGTTAAAACTATCTGCGTGTAAAGAGATAAACATATCTGCGCCAAATCGCCTCGCTAGCTTTACACGATCTTTTAAATTGACGAAGTAATCTCCCTGACGGATCAGAACGGCTTGCATATCAGGATGCCGATTAATAGACAGCTGAAGTTTTCTTGCAACACTCATTACAATTTCTTTTTCATGCGTACCAAAGCGGCGGCCCACGGCACCTGGATCTTCTCCACCATGACCGGCATCCAATGCAATGATAAATTCCCGATGCCCCTTTGCAGAGCGAATAATTCCCATCGAATCTTTGACAGCCGGCGCTTCAACAATAGGCCCTTGAACTGCCTTCTGATCAGCTGGAGCTGGAGCCAAATCCAATACTAGACGATGACCATACGTTTCATTAGGTTTCAATAAAAAAACGGTCGGCTGATAAACTTCTGCAACCTCTAAAATAACTTTGAGTTTCTCCCCCGACTCTGAGTGCCGAATGACTTGGATCCCACTTTCTTGAAGCTTGGATTCGTCCAGCTTTGCTTTCCAAGCAGTCTTTGACAAATCAAGTACAATCCGATTCGGATGCTGAAAACTACTCACTTGATAATCCATGGGAGCAGAGATATCAAAGACAACACGGGTTTTTTCAGGTGCAGCCCATACACGCACTTGTTTAATTTGACTGGCTGCTACACTCCAAGCACTATAGGCTATCAAGCATAACAACGTAACGATTCTTATAACGTACAACATTTTATCCAAAAGGCGCCTTTTCTAGTTGTTTTAAAACATGCTCGCCCCGCGTGCTGGCTGCACTCACCTGAACATTTCGATTCGCTTCATCTTTATGGGTCATTTCAAATACCAGATCAGGGCTCGGTAATACCGCTCCCCCTTTTTCTGGCCACTCAATCAGACAAAACGCCTCATCAACAAAATAGTCTCTGAATCCTATCAAATCGAGCTCATTGGGATCATCCAATCGGTACAAGTCGAAATGATGGATCATATAAGCTGCTGATTCATAACTCTCTACTAAAGTATAGGTCGGACTGGTAATAGGATCTTTCACGCCAAAGGCTTGAATAAATCCCTGCACAAAGGTCGTTTTGCCTGCACCTAAATCACCCTTTAAAAAAACAATGATCGTTTTTAACTTTTCTCGTTTCAGTGCTTTTCTAAGCGCAACACCTAACTTTTCCATTAGCGTCGCATTTGATATGAGTATTTCCATAGCATTCAATTCAGTAATTTAACAATCGTTGGAAACAGATCACTTGCCAATAACCCACGCTCCACTCCAAACTGCGAAGCTGCTTCCGCGTGTACAATGACACCCAAACCAGCAGCTTTCCAAAAGCTTAGGTTTTGTGCAAGCAATCCACCTAATAAGCCAGCTAACACGTCTCCCATACCACCGCTAGCCATGGATGGCACAGACTTCGGACAAACCATCGGAGACTTTGCCGCATCTATGATTATGGTACCCGCTCCTTTTAAAACTACAACACCGCCGAATTTATCAACCAACGCTTTTGCTGCCGCCAATCGATCGTCTTGAATAGCGGCTACGGAGGTATTCAGTAACCTAGCGGCTTCGCCCGGATGGGGGGTTAAGATCCAGTTCTGTGCTTTGATAGGATGAGCCGCGAGTAAATTCAGCCCATCAGCATCGAGAACGATTGGCTTCTTTGTCTGTAAAGCACTCTCCCAGAGCGCTTGAGCCTTGGGGTCTTGTCCCAGCCCAGGCCCCAGAACGATAACGGAAGCACGAGCCATAATGGGTTCGAGTTCGGCTTTTGTTGAGACCTGATGCATCATCAATTCAGGTCGCGATGCCATAGGCCCGACTTGTCGACTGGCAACGGAAACCCATCCCGCACCTGCACGCAAGGCTGCCTCTCCGGCCAACAGGCTGGCCCCTTCAAATCCAGCAGCTTGCCCCCCTACCACCAGAACATGCCCAAAATCCCCTTTATGGGCATCTTTTGATCTTGCAGAAAGCCAAGCACGCGCTAGATTCAAAGTTAAAATTTGGCTCTCCATTAATCTGCCTTCATTGGGATTTTAAAGAAATGGTCTCGATAATACTTTAGTTCATCTATAGAATCTTTGATGTCACTGATGGCCAAATGTTTTGAATCTTTTGTAAAACCCTCTGCTAATTTAGGGATCCAACGCCGCGCCAACTCCTTCACCGTACTCACATCCAAATTGCGATAATGAAAAAAAGCCTCTAATTGTGGCATCCATTGGTACAAGAACCTTCTATCCTGGCAAATTGAATTGCCGCAGATTGGAGATGACTTAGGGACAACGTATGTTTTTAAAAAATTCAACGTTTTTATCTCAGCTTGCTGCAGAGTCCATTCACTATCGCGCACTCTTTGAGTTAATCCAGATTGACCATGCTGCTTTTGACACCAAGCATCCATTTTGGCGAGTACTTCACCCGATTGGTGAATGGCAATCGAAGGCCCTTCTGCCACAATATTTAATTGCTCATCGGTGACGATTGTGGCAATCTCAAGAATATGATCGCTTTGAGGGTCTAATCCCGTCATTTCTAGATCCAGCCAAACCAGATTGTTTGAGCTTTGTGTCATGATGTTATCCTTTAAAAGTCCTACCTGTTCTGATATTTAAATATGGCTAAACGTCGCTTAACTCAACGTCAGTTAGAAAATCAACAAAAAGTGCAACATGCCCGTATCGAACGCGCAAAAAAACGGGAGCAATCGTTAGATGAACAACTTACTAGCCATTCCCTTGGACCTGAACAAATTGGATTACTGATCGCGCATTATGGTGCTAACCTGGTTGTTGAAGCTGAGGATGGCACACTCCATCACTGCGCGCAACGCCAAAATCTTGGCAGTATCGTCACTGGTGATCGTATCATTTGGAGGGCATTTCCAGATGGCAGTGGTGTAATTGTTGCAAGACAGCCCAGAACCAGCGAGTTAGGCCGTCCAGATCAAAATGGCCTGATACGATTAATGGCTGCCAATGTCGACCGGATTGTCATTATCGTTTCACCCTCCCCCCCCCCTTTAGCAACCACCATCGATCGATATCTGGTAGCCGCGAATTGGCTCAACATTGAGCCTATACTGGTCTTAAACAAATTCGATTTAATACCCTCTGCCTCTGCTTCACCGCTGATTGAGCTCGTCAACAGTTACGAAAAACTCGGACATCAGGTGGTGACGGTCAGTACCACCTCCAAACAGGGTTTAAAAAATTTACAAACCCATATTAATCATCTAACCAGTGTCGTGGTGGGCCAATCCGGCGTCGGAAAATCTTCGCTGATTGCCGCACTGATCCCGAATGCAACGATTCAAATTGGCGCTATTTCAGAAGCATCCGGCAAAGGTCGCCATACGACAACAACAGCCATGTTGTACCATCTCCCCGAAGGCGGCAATATCATCGATTCGCCCGGTATCCGAGAATTTGGCCTTTGGCATCTCACTCGAGAAGTGCTTGAGAAGGGATTTACCGAATTTGTACCCTTAATCGGACAATGTAAATTTAGAGATTGTTATCATGAAAAAGAACCTGGCTGCGCGATTCAAGCAGCCGTTGCCGAAGGTCACATTGCCGAATGGCGGCTTAAACATTTTCATTTGCTTGCAAAAAATCTGGCCGGATAGATTCTTGTCTTTGGCATATGCCAGCCTGTTTGTTATAATAGGGTTTTCTAGTCTATTAATCATTTCAAATATGAGCTCAAAGCCTCTCAATGTTATTTCGCAATCACTAGCACCACAACATGCCTTGTCTCGATTTTCCGGCTGGGTTGCCAGTATCGAGTGCCCAAGCATTAAAAACTTTATTATTCAGCGTTTCATAAAAAAATATCAGGTTGATTTATCTGATGCTGAAATAAATGATCCAACCAAGTTTGAAAACTTCAATTCATTTTTCACAAGGAACTTAAAAGTAGGCACTAGACCCATTGCTGAAGGTCTTGAGGTCTTAGCTTCCCCCTGTGATGGCACCATTTATCAGACGGGTATCATTTCAGCTGAAAAATCAATGCAAGTTAAACATGCTGCTTTTAAGATTGCCGAATTAATTGGTGACGCTGGCACCGCAAACACCTTCAATCAAGGGCAATATCTGATTGCCTACCTCGCCCCTAAAGATTATCACCGCGTACATATACCCACAAACGCTCAGCTCCAATGGATGCGATATATCCCTGGAAAATTGTTCTCAGTCAACTTCAAAACAGCCGCACATATTCCAAATTTATTCAGTCGTAATGAACGTGTTGTCATGATGTTTCAAACTCAAAAAGGCCCCATGATTGTGATCATGGTCGGCGCTATGATTGTTGGCAGCATTCACACAACCTGGGCCGGCATGGTTGCACCCAGTACAAAAGGGGTCACAACCTTCCATTACAGCGATTCAGATACTCAACGTATCTACTTTGAGAAGGGACAGGAAATCGGCTACTTTAGCCTCGGCTCAACCGTAATTTGCTTATTTCCAAAAAATCAAATTCGATTTGCTGATCATTTAGGAACAGGTCAAAGCATCCGCATGGGTGAGAAAATCGGAGAGTTTATTTAAGCTCTTTCAAAATCAAAGGCTAAAATTTCCTTAATGTGATCTTTCTGTAGTGCAATCATCATTAATCGATCAACCCCTAAGGCAATGCCACAGCTATCTGGCATGCCTGCTTCCAAGGCATTCACTAAATGGTAATCAATGGGTAAATTGGCTTCTATACCCAGCTTGCTTCTTTCTGCCAAATCATTTTCAAATCGCTCTAATTGTAAACGCGGATCGGTTAATTCATGGTAGCCATTCGCAAGCTCCATGCCTTTTAAATAAAACTCAAAACGAGCAGCTACCCATTCACCTGCTGTATTGAGCATTCCTTTTGACAAAGACGCTTGGCAAATTGGAAATTCGACAACAACACTCGGCGCTTCCCAGCCCAGTTTAGGCTCAATCCCATGACTGAATAGTAAATCAAGCCAAGAAGCTTTATCTTCTTCCGAAATAGATGCCATATACCAATCTTGCGCTTTAGCAATCTCCATCAATTCTGATGCAGACGCTTGATGTGGATTCACTCCAAAATAAGTTTCAAAAAGGGCCTGATAGGTTGTTTGTATTGGTGTGGGGGTATGAAGAATTTCACTCAGTAAATCGCTGGTTTCTTGTATCAATGCATCTGGTAACCAACCTGGTCGATACCATTCTAGCATGGTGAATTCAGGATTATGCCAACGACCCATTTCATCAAAACGGCAGGCTTTACCTAAATAATAAATCGGACCACTCCCTGCAGCGAGCAGCCTTTTCATTGCAAATTCCGGCGAGGTTTGCAGGAAATACCTCGTCTTAGAGGATGAGCACGAAAATGCATGTAAGCCTGGATCCAGCGCAACCCCTTGACTCAGCAAGGGGACATCGACCTCTAAGATCTCTCGGGCTTTGAAAAAAGCACGAATCGTGTCGATGATACTAGCCCGCGCTTTTAGCGTCTCAATATCGGCACTGGGACGCCACAAATGACTATCACTCATCTTTGACACGAGAAACATATTCAGCTGTGCGTGTGTCTACTTTGATTTTTTCACCAGTTTGGACAAAAAGCGGTACACGGACCACTGCACCGGTTGATAAAGTAGCAGCTTTACCACCGCCCCCAGAAGTATCGCCTCTTAAGCCAGGATCAGTTTCAGTGATTTCCAGAACAACAAAGTTCGGAGGGGTAACAGAAAGTGGCAAGCCATTAAAAAGCGTGACGATACAAATATCGTTTTCCTGAAGCCACTTAGAAGAGTCACTAACTATTGTTGGGGAAATTTCATGTTGTTCAAACGTGTCTTGAACCATAAAGTGGTACTGCTCACCGTCAAAATACAGAAACTGCATTTCCGTGTCCATCACGTCTGCAGCCGGCAAGGTATCACCTGATTTAAACGTTTTTTCAAGCACACGGCCTGTTTTCAAATTGCGAAGCTTCACGCGATTGAACGCCTGGCCTTTACCAGGCTTTACAAACTCATTCTCCAGAATCACACAGGGCTCGTTTTCAAGTAACACTTTAACGCCGTTTCTAAATTCACTTGTACTGAGTATGCTCATAAACCGCCCCTTCCCATCGGAATTTGATTAAAAATTGTGTATGATCCAGCGCCTAGTAGGCCAGAAATGAAACCGTAGATGATACCCCAGATCAAAGTTAAAGCGCAAAGCCAGCGCCCCTGGCAAAACGCCCTCAAAACCGCGCTGACTGATCCACGCGCACTCCTCAAA
This sequence comes from Gammaproteobacteria bacterium, assembly GCA_046348545.1. Classification (GTDB taxonomy): domain Bacteria; phylum Pseudomonadota; class Gammaproteobacteria; order Berkiellales; family Berkiellaceae; genus JAXMEB01. Next base: position 126,041 of record JAXMEB010000002.1, on the reverse strand, counting down.
GCCCTGAATTTATCCAGCGATGCCATCCCTTGGACCGAAAACAATTTTGGCATGAAAGTTCCTTTATCTTTCGTTGCAAAGATGAAACAGGGTGATCCCAATGACCCCTTGCTTCGGCAAGTCCTTCCAGTTAAGTTTGAGAGCGAACAAACTGATGGCTTTGTACCTGATCCCTTGGCAGAGCGGCTCCAAAACCCGTTGCCAGGATTAATCCATAAATTTAAAAATAGGGTTCTGGTGATTCCCGCAACGCGGTGCCCAATTCATTGTCGATATTGCTTTAGACGTCATTTTCCATATGACGAAAATAATATTAACTTAAGTGCATTTGACAATATTGCAGATTACATTGCAAAAGATAACAATATTCATGAAGTCATCTTAAGTGGTGGCGATCCACTCTTTGCACCCGATCGTTACTTACAGTCAGTGATTGAAAAAATGACAGCAAGTGAGCATATCAAAATTTTAAGGTTTCATACGCGTTTTCCAATCACAGTACCAGAACGAATTGATGACAGTTTTTTAACGCTAGTCAAACATATCAAAGTTCAAGTTGTGATGGTGCTGCATTGTAATCATCCCAACGAACTATGTAACGACATAAAAGCAGCGGTCACGCTGTTAAAAGCGGCAGGCGTGACTGTTCTAAATCAAAGCGTGTTATTAAAAGGGATTAATGATAATGCAGAGACATTAATAGCGTTATCCCATCGTTTATTTGAACATGGGATTATGCCCTATTATATTAATCAATTAGATCCGATTGAAAATACAGCTCATTTTGAAGTGCCTAAAGAAAAAATAAAAGAGCTCTACGCGGACTTACTGTCTAACCTTCCAGGGTATCTTGTCCCTCGCTTTGTTCAAGAACAAGCGTTTAAACCTAATAAAATCCCTCTGTCTATCTAGTTTAAGTTATACTTTAAAACACCGATATTAGTAAATGATAGGTCTTAGCTGAATTTGAAAGGGAGCCGCTGTGAAAAATACGAGTGATGAAATCACGTTCTCATCCTCGCAGCAGGATAAAGCAAAAAGTGCGCTACTGGATATGACGCCAGATCATTTGGCTCAATGGAGAAATAATCTGGCCTTATCTGATATTGGCGTTGCGGCGAAGAAAATCTATTTAGTCATGCACGACATGCACAGCGTTCAGCTCGAACCGCTTACCCGATTGGAGATGATGGAATTATTGCGCCCAACGGTAAGTTTTATTTGCACTCATTTAAGCAAGAAAATATTTGAGGATTCACAACCAGTTGCTGTGAAGAAAAACAAGATAGCACTCTTAATCCAAACGCTGCGATTAGAAGCAGCTGAGGGCTATCGTATCGTTATCGATCAGCTTTCTAGTAACAGAATGCATAAAAAAATGTTACTCATGGCTATCTATCGATTAATGACATTTCAATACAAAATTCTATCGACTTCTTACCAGCTCTACGCTTCCCCGCCAGAGGGTTTATGGCTTGAAATCCATAGGCTTTATAGTTTTTCTGAAAAACAGCATCTTGCCACCAAACTAATAACAGAAGATAATCTTGTACAAATTCGCCATAAGACTATCTTAGATGCTTACAAACATTGTCTGCTCATGGAAGCCTCAAATCCTTTTAGATTATCTCAAAAAGAAATCCAACAGCTTGACTATCTTCTGGAAGAGTGGATAAAACACGTCAATTTAAAACCAATTGAAAATACGCCTCATGAATTTATTATTGTAAATCTCGATAAAGACACAGGGCCTACTTATCAAGAAGGGACGCATAGTTCACCTCAGACTGGCAAAATCTTATCGTTAGATTTAGATAAACTTGTTAAGTACATTTCTAAAATTATTGAGATTAAAGAATCCAAGTCTCCTGAGAAAAATGATACTCAACTCTCTGCGCTTGAGCAAATGATAAACTCCATCTTACTCGAGAAATTATACACTTCCTGGACACAGCGTCCAACTCGCAGCAACGATCGAGTAGCAACTCATGGAAAAATAAAAGTCAGCATTGGACTTTCTTCAATTCATTATTTTTTGAATAAAATGATTCAACCTAATCCTGTGGGAGAGACACCTCCCAGTCAAGATGAAATCATCATGAGTAGCAAAACTGAAGAAATCTCTAATATTCCAGTGAATAATTACTATTGTCAAATTGTAAACGAAAGTCCAACTGGTTTACGCCTTGAATGGGAAGAAAATCCGCCGCATGAGATCAATGCATTAGAATTGATTGGATTAGAAATGCGCAATGAGGAAAAGCATAGCTTCTGGTTGATAGGTTCAATTCAATGGTTGAAACAGGTTAATGGGAAACTCAATATCGGTGTTAAAATTCTGTCTCCTTTTGCAAAACCTGTTAAAATACAACTTTACAATAGTCATGATGGCGCGGTTTCAAAATTAATGTGCGCACTCTTGATTCCTGAATTACCCCATCTCATGCAACGGCAATCTATCATTACGCCTTACTTGCCTTTCAAAGAAAATTCCAAAATTGCTTTATTGGTTGATAGCGAAGAGATCCATGGCGAACTAAAATCAACTCTCTTTAAAGCGGACCATTACAAGCAGTTTACTATTGAATATGATACAAAAACGCCTCACCTTGATTTAGGGCCTTTTAAGGTTGGGGAGCACGATCCCAAGCCCATCTCGACTAGCATGAACAAAAGCTAATCGCCAGAGCCACCACCTGGTTTAGGGCGAGTTGAAAACGGGGTTGGAGATTTGCGTTCTGATTTAGGAGTTTCAACATCTTTGATTTTATCTGGTGTACCATCTGGATTTTTTGCGTCTACCTGCTTGTTAATACCAGATCCATTCGCATCTAAATTTGCGTTCATATAAGCTTCTGCATTTGGATTCAATCCAGCTTGTTGTTCTTTGATCAAATCTAATTCAGTTTTAACTTGAGCATCACGACCTGGTGTCATGGAAGGCGGCTTGTCTTTAACAGCTTCCTCAATCTGCCTGCTTAAGACCTCTGCTTTTTCATTATTTAGATTCTCTGTTGCTTTTTTCATTCTCTCCATGAGATTTTCGAGCTCATTTTCATTATCAGCCATACACCTAATTCCCACAACACACCTCTGATAACCATTATAAGTCATTAATTGAACATAATTAATTGCATATTCAAGCATGCGCATACATTGATTTAACCCCAGTTCGGGGTTTTTTGGGATATATCGTCATTACTAAGCAACCCTGCCTTCAAAAACTCCGAACTGAGGTTGATTTAGATTTGACTTTGCTTGTTTGCCAACTTAACATCCGGTGGATTGTTGAAATACGAGGATAAATGCAATGACAAAATACACTCTGGCCGAATTACTAAAACTGGAATATGCAGGTATAGCCCCTCATTTAGAAGGACATTTGCAACAGACTATCAGCTTACTCTTTGGTTTCGATGAACATACACACTTAGGACAAATAGTTTGCGGCCAAAAACCCAACTCGGTTTTTCGTTTAAAATCTCAAGAAAGGGAACGGCAAAATCCCAATGAAGAGAGCTCTCTAAATCGAATTTCCTGTCTAAACTGAAATTTCCAGATTAATGGCTCATACCATCAGATAGATTGTCGATCTAAAGATTTGCAATGATCCCTAAAATAGTTTAAGTTCTACAACTTATAAATGTTGGAATATATGATGTACACGATTTCAAACATACAATGTCAAATCGTTTCGGGTGGTGATTTTATCTCTCTCGCAGATGGCTGGTGGTTTGATGATGCCGCTATCTTTTGGGGCGCTACGGCACTGGGCCTAGCTTACTTAGCTAATGGCACAGGACGGCACCAGTATTCTTGGGGACAGCTTGCAAAAATCGCAACCATCAGCGCCCTCTATATGGGCGCAGTCATACTAAGTGGCGAAAAGGTTATTGAGGCATTAAGCAGTCACTGGGCTTAACCCTGTTATATTTTGCATGCCGCGAGGCAATTTGTTTCCTCGCTTCCCTCGCTCACCTAAATACTGGTCAAGATCTCTGGCACTTAACTCAAACTTTCGACGCCCTGCCATGATCTGTAGGGATTGCTTTTGCTTCAATAAAGCCATACCCGCTAAACATTCGGGATGATCTCCTTTTGCAGAAAGCTGAATTAAGCGATTCCCTTTCCCTTTTGCCATCACGGGAATATCTGACAACTCGAATACCAACAAACGCCCCTCTGTCGTCGCTAAAGCTAAATAGTGAGTGTTTGATTCAAGATAATAAGGTGCGATGGCTTTAGATCCCGAGGGAACAGCCAGCAAGGATTTACCGGCACGGTTCTTGCTCAACATTTCTTCTAACGTACAAATGAAACCATAACCCGCAGAAGACGCTAAGAGCACTTTCTGGTCAAGCTCGCCCATGAGCACAGAGACAAATTCAGCGCCTGGCGGTGGATTGAGTTTAGTCGTCAAAGCCTCGCCTAAACTTCTTGCAGAGGGTAATCCGTGCGCCATTAAACTATAACTTCGGCCAGTGCTATCGAGGAAAAACGCCATTTGATTGCTTTTACCTCTAGCTTGCATCATAAACGCATCACCTGCTTTATAATTAAGCTCTTTACCATCCATCTCATGGCCTTTCGCTTGCCTGACCCAGCCTTTTTCAGACAAAATAACCGTGACAGCTTCAGCAGGCACACGTTCTTCTAGCTTCATCGCCTTGGCTTCTTCTCTTTCAACCAAAGGTGAGCGCCTATCATCTGCAAATTGCTTGGCGTCTGCTTGTAATTCTTTTTTGACGAAAGTTTGAAGTCGTTTTTCCGATCCTAAAGTCTGCTCCAAACCCGCTCGCTCTGCTTCAAGCTCTTTCTGCTCGCCCTTAATTTTTGCCTCTTCGAGTTTCGCCAAATGGCGTAGTTTTAACTCAAGAATGGCCTCGGTTTGCTTTTCCGTGAGCTTGAAACGTTTCATCAGAACCGCTTTCGGATTCTCTTCATGACGAATGATATGAATGACTTCATCAATATTTAAAAAGGCAATCAAATACCCTTCTAGAATATGAAGTCTATCCACCACTTTTTCTAATCTGAATTGCAAACGTCTACGAACCGTTTCAATTCTGAACGTCAACCATTCACTCAAAAATGTTTTCAGATCCTTCACTTGCGGTCTACCGTCAAGCCCAATCACATTCATATTGACACGATAGGTTCGTTCTAGATCGGTCGTTGCAAATAAATGCGTTAACAGACTGTCACTATCAATGCGATTTGAACGAGGCTCTATGACTAACCGTGTCGGATTTTCATGATCGGATTCATCACGCAAATCACCCACCATAGGAAGCTTTTTAGCTTGCATTTGCGCCGCAATTTGCTCTAGCACTTTTGAACCTGATACTTGATGCGGCAATGCCGTGATCACAATGTTGCCTTTTTCTTCTTTGGTCACAGCCCGCATTTTGAAGGTCCCTTGACCTGAAGCATAAATCTTTGAAAATTCAGAACGCGGCGTGATAATTTCTGCGTCTGTTGGAAAATCTGGCGCAGGAACAATTTTGAGCAGATCTTCCAAAGTCGATTTAGGATATTCTAATAAATGAACACAAGCTTCTATGATTTCTCTTGCATTATGTGGCGGAATGTCGGTTGCCATGCCAACTGCAATACCCGTCGTTCCATTTAAAAGTAAAGTCGGCAATCTAGCGGGTAAAACCTTGGGCTCCATTAAGGTGCCATCAAAATTAGGCGTCCAATCCACTGTACCTTGTCCAAGTTCTGTTAGTAGCACTTGAGCAAATTTAGACAATCGAGATTCTGTATATCGCATGGCCGCAAAGGACTTTGGATCATCTGGAGATCCCCAATTCCCTTGACCTTCAATTAATGGGTAACGAAATGAGAACGGCTGGGCCAGCAGGACCATGGCTTCATAACAAGCGCTATCGCCATGGGGATGGAATTTACCTAGAACGTCTCCGACTGTTCGTGCTGATTTTTTAAATTTTGCGCCTGCATTCAAGCCTAACTCTGACATAGCATATAAAATACGGCGTTGAACTGGCTTGAGCCCATCTCCAATATGGGGCAACGCTCTATCCATGATCACATACATGGAATAATTCAAATAAGCCATTTCGGTAAAATGAGCTAAAGGTTTTTGCTCGATCGTCTCAAGTGGAATCACGTTAGATTTTTTTGCCATGAAGTTTACTCTAAATGTCTGCTAGATCGCCTTTCTTCTCGAGCCAGTCACGCCGATCAGAAGCTCTTTTTTTGGATAACAATAAATCAATCAGTTCTGATGAACCATCACTTGCATGAACGCTCAGCTGCAGTAACCGTCGTGTCTCTTGTGCCATCGTGGTCACCCGAAGCTGCATGGGATTCATTTCACCTAACCCTTTAAATCGCTGTATACTGATTTTTCCAGATTTTTTTTCTGCAGCAATTCTATCAAGCACACCTTGCTTCTCAGACTCATCCAACGCGTAATAGACCTCTTTGCCCACATCAATGCGATACAAAGGGGGCATAGCTACATAAACATGTCCTTTCTCGACCAATTTTGGGAAATGTTTATAAAATAAAGCGCACAATAAAGTTGCAATATGTAACCCGTCTGAATCAGCATCTGCTAAGATACAGACTTTTCCATATCGCAGTTTAGATAAATCATCGCTCCCGGGATCAAGCCCAATCGCAACCGCAATATCATGTACCTCTTGAGAAGCTAATACCTCCCCTGAATCGACCTCCCAGGTATTGAGTATCTTACCTCTGAGCGGCATAATCGCTTGGAATTCCCGATCACGTGCTTGCTTAGCCGATCCGCCTGCTGAATCCCCCTCTACTAAAAAAAGCTCGGTGCGGGATAAATCCGTACTGGTGCAATCTGCGAGTTTGCCTGGCAATGCGGGACCTTGCGTGAGCTTCTTTCGTGCAACTGTCTTATCTTTTTTCAGCCTCAGCTGTGCTCTAAAAATAATTTGCTCTGCAAGCGCTTCACCCTGCTGAACATGTTGGTGTAGCCACAAGCTAAAAGCATCCTTCACAATCCCTGAAACAAAAGTTGCTGGCTCTCTTGATGAAAGCCTTTCTTTAGTTTGTCCTGAAAATTGTGGATCGCGCATCTTCAATGACAAGACGTGATGACAGTAAAGCCAAATATCTTCTGGGGCTAATTTAACCCCCTTTGGTAAAAGATTCCGTTTCTCACAAAACTCACGCATGGCTTCTAACAAACCTGTTCGAAAGCCATTCACGTGTGTGCCACCTTGCGCTGTGGGAATCAAGTTCACGTAGCTTTCAGATAAAATATGCTCTGATTCTTGAGACCAGGTCACAGCCCAGCTCACTGCCTCATTGTTTCCTTTAAAATCGCCTTCAAAAGGCTCTTGAGGCATAATCTCCAGATCACCCACACCTTCTAATAGATAATCCTTGAGTCCCGCTTGATACTGCCAAGCAGATTGCTCACCGGTTCCTTCATCAAGGAAAGTGACTTTCAACCCCGGACACAATACGGCCTTTGCTTTTAAAGTCTGCTTTAATCTAGAAACCGATATTTTAGGAGAATCAAAATATTTGGCATCAGGCCAAAATCGAACGATTGTGCCTGTCTGACGTTTAGGAATGGTGTCAAGTACTTTTAGCTTGCTCGCCCTGTCACCATGCTTAAAATTCATGTAATGAACTTTACCCTCTCGCATGATGGTGACTTTGAGTTCACTGGATAAAGCGTTCACCACTGAAACACCAACTCCATGTAAACCACCTGAGAAATTGTAGCTTTTATTAGAAAACTTAGCGCCCGCATGCAAACGAGTTAAAATCAACTCAACCCCAGGCAATCCTTCTTCTGAATGAATATCAACAGGCATGCCACGCCCATTGTCTTTGACCTCTAGAGAACCATCTTTAAATAAAATCACATCAATTTCTGAGGCAAAACCGGCCAACGCCTCATCCACACTATTATCAATCACTTCTTGTGCTAAATGATTAGGACGGCTGGTGTCTGTGTACATGCCTGGGCGTTTTTGAACCGGCTCCAATCCACTTAAGACTTCAATCGAATCGGCTGTATATTGTTGTGATGCCATGTTGTTTCTTTTAGTTGATTTCATATTTAATTAATGGGAGTAGGATTCATTCTGAGCACGAGCCATTCCAACAGTAAATGGTGAAAGCGGATTTTGTCATCAAAGGATAAAGCCTTCAATGCAAATCTACCTTCAGACTGCTCAACTTGGTAAGCGGTCACTTCTGCACTATAAACATCATGATACAGTCTGAGCTCTAATACCCAATCCTGCCACCAACTGGGCTGATTATCCCCTTGAAAGAAAAGCAGTAATCGCTCAGTATATTTTGTTTTCTGACATATTTTGATAAGCAGAGGCCGCTCAGCACCTTGTGATGCCAAAATTTCATCCTGCGATTCCCTCGCTGTGGGAAGATAACAGCGAAAGCCGTGATAGAGCAATCCGCATTCTACTAAATATCGATTTAAGTTGGGTGTGGCTTGCTTCCTGCTTGGCATGATTCATCCTCACGTAAACGAGTTCGATTCAACGCTAACCATTGTAATGCAATGTAAGTTGATGAACTTGTTACTAGGCCATTTCCTAGTAAAGTCCAAATCTCTTCAAAGCTTAGCACAACCACTTTGATCTCCTCGCCCTCATCAGCCAAACCATGAATCCCTTGTGCCTCCTCTGAAGCGATCAGAGCACAAAACAGATGCATTTTCTCCGAAAAGCCTCCTGGGGTCGTGTAATATTGACCAATCGGTATCATTTTTTGAATTGTGAGGCCTGTTTCTTCTTTGACCTCTTTGATCCCGACCTGGGCAGGATCGGGATGATCATTTAGGCCTGCTGGGATTTCAAGCAACCAAGGGGTGGCGGCATCTTGGCGATGCAAGGGACCCACACGAAATTGCTCGACCAAGACGACCGCGTCACGTATTGGATCGTAAAGCAGAACAGCAGTCGCATCTCGACGCAAGAGATGTTCTCGCACAATCCAACCTCCCCAGCGACCTTCAAAGGTTTTATGTCGAAGCTGATAGCGATTCAGCTCATAATGTCCATTATATAACTTATCTGTTTGCTTGATTTCCACATCGGTGGCTTGACCATTTGGGGCCCAAGTTAATGTCATATTGATCTCTCTATTGAAAATATATGCTAAGATGCTGAACATTTAGTCATTCAAAGTAAATAGCAGTGATGATTCAGGGTTCAGACGCTCGTATTAACATGGTCAAACAGCAACTGCGCACATGGCAAGTCACCGATGAGCGCATTTTGCAGATCATGGAAACATTACCCCGTGACCAATTTGTGCCAGAAGCATATCAAAATTTGGCTTATGCTGATTATGCTATTCCACTAAATGAAACTGAACTGATGTTGTCTCCCAAGGTAGTGGCTAAGGCTTTACAAGTTTTAAATATTCAATCTGCTGATCACATTTTAGAAGTGGGGACAGGAACGGGTTATATCACCGCTATCTTGTCTCAACTCGGTAGAGAAGTCTTCAGTATGGAAATTAATCCAAATTTTTTGAAAAAAGCCGAGATCAATTTGCCCCACTCTCACTACAAGAATGTGACTTTAAGTGAAGGTGATGCACATGAAGGTTGGTTGGCTGAAGGCGATTATGATTGTATATTTGTGACAGGCAGTTACCCAATTGCATTACCAGATGCTCTAAAAACACAGGTTCGACTGGGTGGCCGGATATTTGCATTTGTTGGCAAACGCCCTGCTGTCCAAGCACAACTTTATACTCGAATAGCACCACAGGTCTGGAGCATGCGCTCATTATTTGAAACCGACGTCCCAGCGCTGGTACACGCAGAACATCCTAAACTTTTTACATTTTAAGTCGATAAGCTATGACACGGAAAACGGTTGCCCTGATTTTGAGTTTATTTTTTAGCACAGAAACAACGGTTTATGCTGAAAATTTATTAGATATTTATCAAATTGCTCTTCAAGCCGATCCGACTTTACGAGCGGCTCAAGCAGCGCTTGAGTCCGGCGAACAAGCTGTGCCGATTGCAATCGCTCAAATGTTACCAACCTTCAGTGGCAGTGCTTCAACAACCGGACATGATGACACCGGCATTCCCCTAGGCACCAAATACAACACCAACGTTTATGGACTAAGCCTGACACAACCCATTTTACATAGAGAGCACTGGGCACTTCTCAATCAAGCCAAGCATAAAAAATATCTAGCGCTTGCAACGTATGAGCTTGCAGTTCAAAACTTGATCCTTCGTGTTGCTGAGCGGTATTTTTCGGTCCTAGGCGCTGAAGATGAAGTCACCTTCACGATTGCACAGCGTAAAGCCTTTGAACGTCAGTTAGAGCAAACTCAACAACGATTTGATGTTGGATTAATTGCTATCACCGATGTCGATGAAGCCAGGGCACGACGAGATGATGCGATTGCTAGAGAAATTGCCGCTAAAAATGAGTTGGCAGATCGCTTTGAGCAACTCCGAGAAATCACTGGTTTTCAAATTGATCACATTAGTGCTGTGAAATCCAATATCGATTTACTCCCCCCTTCACCAAATGACATGGAAGCTTGGGTGGGTATGGCCAATCAGCATAATGTAGATCTTGAAATTGCTAAAGAACGTGCATATGTTGCCAAAGCTGAGATTGCAAATCAGTCAGCAGGACATTGGCCTTACGTAGATGGCAGTGCATCTTACCAAAGCTCACGAGATGCTCGAAATTTAAGCCCTTACGACACCCGTCTTCTGGCAAAGAGTGCAACACTCTCGCTGAATGTACCGATATTTCAAGGTGGTGGTGTTGTTTTTAAGACCAAGCAAGCTAGAGCTAATTATGACGAAGCTCAAGAAAACTATGAAGTTCAATTACGAACAACAGATAGCACAGCTCGTCAGTCCTTTAGAGGCGTCTTGACAGAAATCAGCTCTGTGAAAGCGCTACAACAATCGGTTGTTTCAAATGAAAGCGCTTTAAAAGCAACTCAAGCTGCTTATGAAGTCGGAACACGAACTGTTGTTGACGTATTAGATGCTGAATCCAGTCTATTAAACGCTGTAAAAAATCACGCCCAGGCGCGTTATCGCTACATTTTAGAGGGGTTGCGACTTAAAAAAGCTGCTGGCTCTTTAAGTGGAGAAGACCTCTATCAAACTAATTCGCTGTTAGAAGTTGACTCTAGCTCAAGCAGAAAACGTTAATCAAGATTAACAACGCAATCGTTTTGAACCGAGTGAAATGAAAGTCGCCCTCATTATTCTTTAAAGTTAGCGCTAGGTGGCCGGCTTATATTTCTTAGAGCTGGCCTCTACATAACCTCAGTTCGGGGTTTTCTAATGTGTCGCCAGCAATTTACACACCAACTTCATCAATCTCTCTAGTGCACCTTTGTTCTCTTCTACAACAGTTTGTGCTCTTTGACCTTGTACATGAGCCCACTTCGGATCTCGAAGCAAATTCGCGATACACTCAACTAGTTCATCCTGGTTCTGAACTAAGGTCGCACCACCTGCTGCTAGCAAAACCTCACTGATATAGACAAAGTTATGAAGATGCGGCCCGGTGAGAATCGGTAAGCTCAGTGCAGCAGGTTCTAATAAATTATGCCCACCAATGGGTGCAAAACTACCCCCAACGAATACTACATTACTGGCAGCATAAAAGGTGCCCATCTCTCCCATGGTATCACCTAAAAACACATCTGTTTCATTTGAACATGGGATGTTTTCTGTATGTTTTACAATTTTCAAATTCGCTGTTTCACAAAGCTGTGCAACCTTTTGAAATCGCTCTGGATGGCGAGGCACAAGCAATAATAACAGATCCGAAAATTGTGATTTAAGTTGATGATAGGCCTGAAGCACGATCGCTTCTTCACCTTCATGGGTACTTGCTGCAATCCAAATCTGTCGATGAGTGCCTAATTGATGGCGTAATGCTTTACCTTTTTGAATCACCTCGGGTGGCCAACTCATATCGAATTTGATATTACCAACCGTTTGCACTGTTTCAGTCGGCGTGCCGATTTCGATAAAACGTTCACTATCCATCGCGCTCTGGGCACCAACATAAGTTATTTTTTCCATCAGGGGCTTTACGATAGCTCGCCCCATTTTATACTGTTTTAAAGATTTGGGACTCAGGCGCGCATTCGCGATCATCATCGGAATATGATAATCATGACAAACTGTGATCAAGTTAGGCCAAATTTCTGTTTCCATCAAAATCAAAGCCATTGGATTAACGCGTTTTATAAAAGCCTGTAGGGCAAAAGGAATATCGTAAGGAACATAACTGTGAAATATAGTTTGATTTAATTCTTTGGAGAACGCAGCTTTGACACGATCAGATCCTGTTGGTGTCATCGTTGTTACCACAATCGGTAACGCAGGAAATTGCTTTTGAATTTGACGGACAAAAGGGACGGCCGAAATGGCTTCACCAACTGAGACGGCATGCACCCAGATACTTGAAGTTAACGAGAGACTAGGACATCCAAATCGTTCTCTCCATCGTGATCGATAAGCAGGGAGCTTGACACTCTTCATGATTAAGCGTAGAAGAATGACGGGCAATCCGAAGATAAATAACAGGGAATAAATAGCACGGACGATCTGAAAAGTCATATAATTGGCTAATTTTTCAATACCAATCTCAGATCTTACCTGCTTTAAGTGTAAAAAACGATGAAAAAACGATATTCATTTGCGCTATTTTGTCTATTGGCTTGTCAGGATGCTACGGCTTATTACCTTGACGCACGCCTTATCAGTGGCCAAGTAAAAGGGTTTTCACAAACACCCAAAGGCGGCACTCCCAACAGCAGCTCCACTGCTCGACCCAGCTTTGGAGAGCTCAATATCGATTATGACACCTTCTACGAATATGTGGGTGGTTTTGATTTTAATGAGTTCGAAATCTATGGCCAATATCACCGAATTCATTTGAAAGGATCTGAAGTTTTACGTCAAAACATCACAACTCATGGTCAAACTATAGCTGCTGGAAATCCTTTTGAGGCCACATTTGATTATCGTTGGTACACTCTCGGTCTCGCTTATACCTATCCCACAGAAGGATTATTACTCATTCCAAGCATCGAACTGGATTACTTAGACTATCGGTATACTTTCGCTTCCATAGCATCATCATCACGAAGCTTTAGCAGTGTAACGCCCCGCGTCGGACTTAGACTGTGCTACCCAATGAATCCGGCTTGGACTGTGAATTTAAGCGGTTCAACTGCGATCCCATTGACGAATTTGGAAATCTCTAGAATCGATCTAAGCCTGCATTGGCTCGCTGTGGATGATCTTAAATTCCAGATCACGCCCTATGCGGGCGTCGGTTTTCTTAAGATTGACTTTGAAGACAATCAAACAAGACCGAATCATTATCGCTATAAACTCCAACCTAACCTGTCAGCGGGAGTACGCTTAATTTTTTAATCAGAATGTAGTTGTATAAATTCTGCCACAGATTGTATTTTTAAAAGATCATCTAAAATCTCGGTTGGCGTAATTTCCTTACCTATTCCATATTGATTCCACTCAATCCCAACTGGAAAATTATGTTCTTCGTAATCACAAAGAAGGCTGTAAAACTCTAATAATGAGATTTCCTCTAATTCAAGATTTTCAGACTCTCCAACACTAGCTTTTAACCATGCCTTTGGATAAGCTTCGTTTGACCAAAAAGGCACAATCAATAACTCTTCTGTTTCTTCAATTGCATCTTCGAGAGGTATTATCAAATCATTTTCGATAACGAATTCATGAGAAGGACAACAGCCAAATTCATCTCCCTGTGTAAAAACATAAACCTTTTTTGTTTCAGATACTTTTTTTAAAAACCATTGATAACGGGCATCAGACTCAGATTTTAAACCCAACATATGTTAACAAATAAACAAAAGTTGAATTTCAGTATTCTAACAAAGAAATTACAAAAAAAAAAAGATCTCTATTCATGTAATTACACTTTTTAGCAATCCAGTCGTGGAACTGGACAAGAAAAATTACAAAGGCCATTGTCTGATTTTTTGTGCAGTTTACTTTGTTGATTAACTTGCTTTATTATGAGTTATGCAACTACTCAAGGCGCTTAAAAGAGGGAATATCGCCTTAGCGCAAAGGCTGATCGCACAGGGAGACAAAAGAGAAATCAACGCTCAAGATGATAATGGGATTTCACCTTTACATTTTTGCGTTTTAAAAGGTTGGTTTGAGATCGCAGATGCTTTGATAAATCGAGGCGCGAAATTAAACCCTACCGCTCATTTCAAACATCACACCTTCATGACTCCACTTCATCTTGCAGCAATGATGGGAGATATGAAATTGGTCATGTTACTCGTCGAGTGGGGTGCTGATGTCGATATCGAGAGTGGCGAATATCAAACCCCAAGCCAAGTGGCGCTTCAATATCATCATCCTGATATTGCTCGCTCAATCGACAGAAGATCACTGCAAGCATTCAATCAAAAACCGACCCACACTCTCTTCCATCCCAGAATAGAAACTTATGAGCCTATCCCTTTTCAAGACGTGATGTCAAAGCGGCTAATTGAACTTCAAAATTCATTACCAGAAGCCCAAAAAGCACGAGCGTGGCTCAGCAAATATTCCAAAGATCAAAAGAACGTAGTTGATTTTTTAAAGTACAAAAATCGGAAAGCACAACCTAAAATTTAAATGTAAGATTAATAACAAAAATTATCGTACCCTCAATTTAAACACCAGTCATACCACAATTTCTAACTTACATACTTTCTTTTAATATCCGAATATCGACGATCTGAGTATAATTGAAGGTCTCAAGCTAATCAGCGATAGTTCGTATATCCTCAGTTCGGAGTTTTTGAAGGCAGGGTTGCTTTGTAATGACGTCATTCCGCACAGCGATAAGCGCACGAAGTGCGCAGCGTGTGATGACCGCTCTGCGGGATAACGATATATCCCCAAAAACCCCGAACTGGGGTCGTATACCCACAACAGATGATTTTTCGGGTACCTGCCTACGCTCTTTGAGCTTCGGCAAGGCAAGAGCGCCGAGTGTTCGAGTCGCAGGAGTGTACACAAAGTACATGACTGCGGTGAGAATCGCGAAGGCAACAACCCCGAAAATTCAGCTGTGAAGGGTATATAATGTTTAGGTCATTTTTGATGTCAGGCAATACAAAAGAAAGAAAAAATATAGCGATTATAGGCACAGGCATTTCTGGTTTGGGTGCAGCATATTTACTCTATCCTCATCACAATTTAACAATTTACGAGAGCAACCACTATATCGGGGGTCATAGTCGAACCGTTGATATAGAAACACAAGATGGACAAATCGCCGTTGACACTGGCTTTATTGTTTTTAATACCCGAAACTACCCGTTGCTGAGCGCCCTTTTCTCTCACTTAAATGTACCAATTGAAAAAAGTGATATGTCTTTTGGAGTCAGCATCGATAAGGGTTGGCTTGAATATGGCACCATGAATCTAAAAAGTTTTTTCAGTCAAAAAACGAATATCTTCAGTCCGAAATTCTACCGAATGATTAAGGATATCCTTAAATTTAATTTGAAATCTAAAGTGTATCTGGATTGCGACCCTAATATCACTCTACGTGAATGCTTGGATGACTTAGATCTCGGAGAGTGGTTTCAAAAATACTATTTACTAGCCATGGGATCTGCAATTTGGAGCACTCCAATTTCACTCATGCTTGATTTTCCGGCCAGCACACTGGTTCGTTTTTTTGAGAATCACGGTTTGTTAACAATTCAAGATCATCCCCAGTGGTACACCGTCAGAAATGGGAGCAGGGAGTATGTCAAGCGCCTCGCAGATCAATTCAGCGATAGAATTTTATTAAACACTGGTGTTATTGAGGTTGTTCGGCATCAGAATTCTGTCACCGTTGTAGATTCGGAGGGTCATGGTAAAGAATACGATGAGGTAATTTATGCATGTCATGCGGATCAGGTTGTTAAAATAGCAAATGATTTGAATCAATCCGAAAAAGATATTTTATCAAGCTTTTGCTATCAAGCTAATCATGCCATTTTGCATAGTGATCTCAGCTTTATGCCAAAACGAAAAGGGGCGTGGGCAAGCTGGGTCTATCTATCAGAGCGTGGTAGAAATCAACATTCAGATGTGAATGGGTTATCACTCAGCTACTGGATGAATAATCTACAACCATTAAATACAAGCACTCCAATTATCGTTACACTCAACCCGTCACGAGAACCCTCCAAAAATCTAGTTTATGACGAATATTGGTTCGATCACCCCTTATTTGACCGGAAAGCTATTGAAGCTCAAAAAAAAATGGACTCAATCCAAGGAAAAGATCGATTCTGGTTTTGCGGTGCGTATCAAAGATATGGATTTCATGAAGATGGGCTACTCAGTGCAGTAAATATTGCTGAGAAAATGGGAATTAAACCATCATGGATATAATGCCTCAAATTTTTAATGCAAAAGTCATGCACAAAAGACTTTTCCCGAAAGAAAATCGTTTTATATACAATTTGTATTATTTAGCACTAGCATTACCAACGTCTGGTGTTAACACTAAATTTTTAAAATTTGAACCAAAAGACTTAGGCTTTAGAGATGGAAGCGATCCGGAGACTTTCGCTAGAGAAATTCTTAGAAGCTATGGATTGGAAAAAAAAATACATCATATTATGCTTATTACAATGCCAAGCGTAATGGGGTATATCTTTAACCCTGTTAGCTTCTATTTATGCTTCGATGTTGAAAAAAATCTCCTAACCACAATCGCTGAAGTTCATAACACTTTTGGAGAACAACACACATATCTTTGTGCACACCCAGATTTATCACCAATTAGAGCTGATCATTGGCTAATCGCCAAGAAGGTATTTCATGTCTCCCCTTTTTTGCCTCGAAACGGGAGCTATCATTTCAAGTTTGCGATCAAAGAAAAACGACTTAGCATCTGGATAGATTACTATGATGATCAAGACAATAAACAACTTATAACATCTTTAACCGGAAACTTGAAGCCACTCAATAAAGCAGCCCTTAATAGAGTCTTTTGGTCCCACCCTCTTATAACACTCAAAGCAATTGTGTTGATACATTTTCAAGCTTTAAAGCTTGTTATGATGAGAGTTCCATACTTCAAAAAACCAGATCAAAATAAATCAGTTTTGACCGCCACATCCGATGTCAAGATGATTGATAACCCAAAATCAGATTTGAATAAACTAAGGAGAGATGACCCTTAAGTATTTTTTATGGTCTTGTTGCATCATGACTAAATTCGCTACGTTCAGCCGGTTGTCCGGGGAATCTAGGGCGTGTACCTAAAGTTGCAAGTGGTGCTACGTGTAATTAAAATCACATTTAGGTCGTCATTCCCGCGAAAGCGAGAATCCAGAAAACAAACTATACCATGCCTGATTCCTTTGTATATATATTAGCTAATAAGAGAAATGGAACGTTATATACGGGTGTAACCAGTGACTTTATTAAACGTACTGATCAGCATAAATCAAATCTTGTCGAGGGATTCAGTAAAAAATATGGAACCCATCTGTTGGTTTATTACGAAATCTTTTCTGATATTGTGGAAGCCATAACAAGAGAAAAGCAGATTAAAAAATGGCGCAGACAATGGAAACTTGACCTGATAGAGGACTTAAATCCTCATTGGGATGATTTATATAATAGCCTACTTTAACCTGGATTCCCGCTTTCGCGGGAATGACGACCTCAGTGAACCAAACCTATTCATAGCGAAGTAAAATAAATGACAAGGATGGTTATTGATGACCCAATGTGGTCAAAATTAGAGCGTTTATTGCCTTCACCAAAAGGAAGGCACGGTCTGAATGACCGTCAATTTATAGAGGCTATCTGCTGGATAGTGAGAACAGGTTGCCCGTGGCGTGATCTACCGGCTGATCTCGGAAATTGGAAGACACAATACAATCGCTTCAACAGATGGGCAAAATATGGTCATCTTAATTCAATTTTAGAAACTTTAAAAAAAAGATGGCGGTCTCGCCATCCATCATATTGATGTAACCTCAGTTCGGGGTTTTTTGGGAACTATCGTCATCCCGCACAGCGGTCATCACACGAAGTGTGTAGCGTCTGATGCGGGAACCAGAATTTTATCAAATCTCAGCTAATCATTTGATTGCTGATATTTTTAAAGGCTGAATCGCATAAGCGGCCAAGGCCGCGTGAATAGTAGATTCCGCATCACACGCTGCGCACTTTGTGCGCTTATCGCTGTGCGGAATGACGTCATTACAAACCAACCCTGCCTTCAAAAAATCCGAACTGAGGTCAGTGTAATTTGCTATGAATATGATAGGGAAATATATAAGGAAAGAAATGTGATCGAAAGATTTTTTGCTAAGATAAAACAGTATCGTCGAATTGCAACAAGATATACCCACAACAGATGATTTTTCGGGTAGGCGCCGAGCGCTCGAGACGCAGGAGTGTACACAAGGTACATGACTGCGGTGAGAATCGCGAAGGCAACAACCCCGAAAATTCAGCTGTGAAGGGTATATGATAAAACAAAAGTAATGTTCATGGCAGCATTAACTGTCGTCGCAATACTTGTGCGGTTGAAACATTAGGGACACGCCCTAGCTTCCTGGATACCGCACATAAGGCGCGAAAAGTAGGTACATGTAGTGATTTATGCAAAAAGTCCTTTTTATATTTTATTTAGCTTAGATATTAGCTTCATAGAGATAGCGTATGGCAATAATCTGATCATTTTCAGTATGAGTGTAAATTTTTTGGGAAAATGAATTTCAAACCCTTTTTTTAAAAGGCCATCGGCAATACACTTGGCTGCTTCTTCAGGTTCTATGATTAGAGGCATAGAAAAATTGTTTTTTGCTGTAAGATCTGTTTTAACAAATCCGGGGTTAATAATTTTTACATCAATCATTTTCGGCAATTCTGACCGGAGGCTCTCTGCAAGATTAATAATAGCGGCTTTTGTTGCGCTGTAAGGCTGACCTCCTGGGAGACCAATATATCCTGCTACGCTACCACATAAAGCAATTTGACCAGATTTTTGATTCAGTAGATATGGAATAGTCGATTTAATGATGTAAAAAGCACTCAATAAATTGGTTTCGATCATCTGATGCACATCAGCGAGATCCATAACATCAAGCTTTGTAGGTTTATATGCGGCAGCCAAGAATATAACACTATCGAGACGGCCGTATTGGTTGTGGATCGCTTTTGAAATTGTCGAAATAGAATTCTGATCACGAACATCTAAAGCGTGAATACTATGTCCATCTCCCGGCAAAGAAATTTTTATGGCTTCTAGTGCTTGTTGACGGCGTGCTGACAGAACCATCCTCGCTCCTCGCGAAGCCAATTCTTTGGAAAGCGCCTTACCAATGCCACTACTCGCACCTATAATCCAAATTACTTTGTTTGAATATGTTTTGACGTACAAAACATTCATCCCTTTTTCATGAAAATTGTTAATTCAGCAACAGTGATCCCAAATTTCTTCAAATATGAACGGTTTATCAGCACCCCATCATTCATGAGCCACATCCAATCATCAAAGTGTATTCGATACGTGCTGTCATCGACCTTCAAATCCATAATATAAGACCATCTTGCTGCGTTGCCTTTTTCCTCCCCTGAAGCTTTGTCGATAATATCAAATGCTTGGCCCTCATATTGACCACTGCCTAGTTTCCGTATAGTCCAAGTTCTATCTTGTATTTCACCATCATAATACTTGAATTTTTCGGTTAGTGTGCCAACATCTCCTTCCCACTTTCCAATCATCTGAATATCAAATCGTCTAACAACCCTACCCCGCCAGTCTTGAACAATCCCCCAGGCACTGATAGGACCATCAAAATATTCTTTGATGTCCATCTTAGGCACCGTCTCTTTATAAAAATCGATTGATCTTTTCCCCATAACCGTACTCCCTAAGAAAATGCTTAAAATTGATAAAGCAAATATGATTACCGTAAATTTCAATATTTTCATCATCATATGATCACCTTTGATATTTTATAAAGCATTTCCATAGCATAAAAGCTGAAATCAATTTTAGTAAGCATGGAACCAACGCATATGCAACACTTAATCCTAAAAGATTCTCTCGAAGATTCGATCCCCCCACCTTGAACTCTGCATAGTCAAGAATAAAAAAAGAAAGAGCGGAGGCAAAAGCTAAAGATGCTTTAGAAAGCAATGTTAAAATACTATAATAGGATGATGCGTAAGACTGTGACTTGGAAGCATGGACCTGCTCTGCAACTATAGACGGAGGAAAGACGAGATCACCGCCCAATGCAGAGCCTGAAATAAAACATATCACTCCGTACTGCCATACATCACCCTTATTTAGAAAGAAGGCCCAAACGAATGTTAAGCTGGCCAATAGCATCGACATAAGCCATGCCCTATATTTACCTACTTTTTGACTGGTATGGTTCCAAAATGGGATAAAAATGGCAGCAGAAATAAAATAGAGAATTAAAAATACCCCTGTATAAGAACCCACCCCAAGCAGATCTCGCACAAAAAATATCACTAACACAGCCGGTATAGATGATGCAAACATGCTGATCAAATAAATTCCATAGAACTTCTTGGTTGAAGAGCATAAAGAATTCATTTTAAAAATATTGGGTTTAATAGGAACTTGAAGTTTTTTGGAGTACTTAGCGTACCATTTATAAAATCCGATCAGCCCAAAGATGATTAGCACGAGCAGCATAAAAGTAAAGCTTGTATAGACTTGGTTCTTTTGAACCAACCTCTCAAAAAGAGTAGGCGCTGATACCGCTATCAAAAGACCAATCAAAGCAAAGAATTCTCTCATAGCAGAAATTTTTGTTTGACTCGTTTCATCACGTAGCCATAAACCACCGACCGTATTCAGGTTAATAGTTAAAATGCTGTATGCACTTACTGAAAGCGTCATGAATATGACAAATCGAATCAATGGGGTGAACAATGTCGCATTAAAGAGACTATAGATACTTAACGTCAGGATAAAAGACGAAACGCACATAATGAAGAAAATATGAGAACGATATCGGTCACTGATCACCCCAATCAAAGGATCCTGAAATGCATCGATCATTCTTATAAATAGAAGAGCAATCCCAAGACTGGAAAGCGTGATTTGATAATTCAAAGCATAGAAATCTGGTGCGAGAATGTATATTGGAAATCCTGAGAATCCAAGTGGCAAGGCAAGAAATGCATACTGAAATAAGGGATAAAAACTTATCTCTCCTTCGCATTTTGAATTGACTCGCTTAGCGAGCATGCTCAAGCGCTATCTGCATAACATTAATACGACCCATTTGGAAGCTGGCAATACAAGATGTAAGGTAAAAACGCCAAATTCGTATAAATTTTTCATCAAATCCCATTTTTTTTACCTGCTCAAATTTATCATCAAAGGCCATAAGCCAATGCTTCATTGTCAAGGCATAATCCTGACCAAACGCAAATCGATCCGTTACCACAAGCCCAGCTTTAGCACTCGCTGCTGTGAATCTCTCTAGAGACGGCAACATACCACCTGGAAAAATAAATCTACGAATCGCATCGCCACTCCTACGATATCTTTCAAAGTGACATTCGTTAATCATAATGGTTTGAACACATGCTTTACCTTTTTCAGCAAGAAGATTTTTAATCTTCCGAAAATAGGTATCCCAAAGTTTTTCACCCACTGCTTCAAACATTTCTATAGATACGATCTGATTGTATTTTCCTTCTTGAGCTCTATAATCTTCACTACAGACTATCACGCTATCTTTTAGGCGATTTTTTGCATAGGAATACTGTGCATCTGAAATTGTAATAGCCTTCACCGAATAGTCTCGCTTAGTAAGTGCGCGTTCTACAAACCCACCCCAACCACATCCTATCTCTAGTAAATTGCCTGAATCATTAAGATTTTCAATAATCCTGTCATACTTCCGACATTGCGCGGAAATTAAGGTATCATTCTCATTTTCAAAAATCGCAGAAGAATAAGTCATCGTTGGGTCAAGCCAGAGCTCGTAAAACTCATTTCCCAGATCATAGTGAGCCAGTATATTTTTCTTGCTACCTCTAACTGAATTATGATTCAGAAAATTACCTAAGCGAGAGATGAATCGTCCTAGAATTCCACCATGTATATATTTTTGGAAAGTACTTTCATTGGTTAATCCAAACTTAAACAGAGATATCAAGTCATTGCTGTCCCAATATTTCTCACGATAACTTTCGGCGAAACCAATGTCACCTTTGGTTGCAAATTGATGAATCGCATTCAGATTGTAAATCACTAAATCTGCGGTTGGTCCTTCATTCTTTCCTTTAAAACTGTATACTTTCCCATCAGGCATCGTGAGCGTAATGTGCCCAGATTCAACATGATTGAATGTTTTTAGAAATTTTTTGATAACATGACGCCTTAACATTTGGAAAGAACCTTGAAAATCGTTGAAAAATACACGCCGTGAGACAATCTACCATCGAAATGATGATACCTAAGAGAGACTTCTTTATCTATACCCACAACAGATGATTTTTCGGGTACCTGCCTACGCTCTTTGAGCTTCGGCAAGGCAAGGGCGCCGAGCGTTCGAGTCGCAGGAGTGTACACAAAGTACATGACTGCGGTGAGAATCGCGAAGGCAATCCGCCTACGCTCTTACGAGCTACGGACCGACAAGCAACCCCGAAAAAAAATCTGTTGTGGGTATATGTTGAGACTTTTTCTAAGCGAGATAGCAAGCTTTCAAATCACAAAAACTCTTTTAGAATAGGCCTTGCCTCATCAGCCATGTCAGCTTCCCCAATAAGACTCTGTCGCCATGCCTTATACTCAAGGTACTGGTCTACAGATTTTTCCAGTAAAGGCTGTAGGTCTGCTAAATGAGAGGCGCCAAAAGTAATCACGTCAGAAACATTGATCACTTCAGCTTGATAGATATGAAGATTAATACAATACTGAATAGAGGCTTTGAATCCTTTGTATTCAAGCATTAATCTACTCTTCCCAGTTTGAGTGCATCATTTTTACAGATTAATTTTCAGAATTAGCTGCGACCATATTTAGGTATTTTTTCACACCTGCTTCAACCGTATGAAACGGTGCTGAGTATCCAATTGATCTTAATGCAGAGATATCCGCTTCTGTAAAACTTTGATAACGTCCTTTTAAATGCTCTGGAAAGGGAATATATTCTAGTTCACCTTTTTGATGCCAATTGAGGACGCCTTTGGCAACCTCATTAAAGCTTTCGCTTCTTCCTGTGCCAACATTATAAATCCCTGATTTTTCTGTATTCTCTAAAAACCACAAATTCACATTGACCACATCATCAACGTAAATAAAATCACGACGCTGCTCACCATTCCCGTAACCATCACAGCCTTCAAATAGTTTAATAATCCCCTTTTCCTTAAGCTGATTATTCAAATGAAACGCTACCGAAGCCATACTGCCTTTATGATCTTCATTAGGACCATAGACATTAAAATAGCGCAAGCCAACGACTTGACTCCGTGCATGCTCTATATGCTTTCGGACATATTGGTCAAAAAGATGTTTTGAATAACCATACACGTTTAATGGCTTTTCATATTGTCTCTCTTCTTTAAAAATAAGACCACCACCATAAATAGCCGCTGAAGAGGCATAGATAAAACTCACACCTCGATCTAAGGAATAATGTAGCAATTTTTTGGAGTACTCGTAATTGTTCTCCATCATATACCGACCATCCCACTCTGTGGTGGTTGAGCAAGCCCCTTCATGAAAAATACCTTGGATATCTTGACCAAAGCTGTCATTTTTCTCGATTTTCTTTAAAAAATCATCTTTATCAAGATAATCGGCTATCTCAGCGGTTGCTAAATTTTTAAACTTAGTACCTTCTTTTAAATCGTCAACCACTAAAATATTCGTGAACCCGCGATCATTCAGGCCTTTTACGATATTCGAACCAATAAAACCTGCTCCACCTGTCACAATAATCATGTTGAGTACTCCTATATTTGTTCAAGCTGTTTAAGCTTTGAAAGTGTTTGAGTCGTTGAAAGTCCATCGACAAAATTCAGTATTTCAACCTCGCCACCATTTGCGAGCACGGCTTGTGCACCTGCAATCTGAGGGACCGTATAATCACCTCCCTTGACAAGGACATCTGGCAAGACAGCTTCAATGAGACGCTGCGGAGTATCTTCGGAAAAAGGGACCACCCAATCAACACATCTCAATGCAGCCAATAGTTGCATTCGGTGCGATAGAATATTCACGGGACGAGTCGATCCTTTGAGGCGCTTCACGCTAGCATCATCATTCACCGCCACTATTAGTCTCGCTCCTAAACGACGTGCTTGCTCAAGATAAGTAATATGGCCCGCATGCAATATATCGAAACAGCCATTAGTCATCACTATCTTTTCACCCTTAGATTTTGCCATTTTAACTTGCTCTAAGAGTTGCCACTCGGATAAACAACGCTCATCGCTTGAAAACGAATCTTGCGCCGCTAATTCAGCCTGGAGCTCATCCCAGGATACGGTTGCAGTGCCTAGTTTACCCACCACAACACCTGCTGCAAAGTTGCCTAATTTGCAACTTTCTATGAGTGATAATCCCGAACCTAGGGCTGCAGCCAAAACAGCAATGACCGTATCTCCCGCGCCTGTGATGTCAAATACCTCTCTTGCCACAGCAGGAATATGATATCCAATCGTCTCACCCTTAATAAACAAGGACATACCACGAGCGCCTCTTGTCACCAGCACTGCCTCGAAACCCATTTCCGCTATTAAACGGAAAGCTTTCTCAGTAATTGCTGCCTCAGAGTGACAAGGCCCAACAGCCGCAACAAATTCTGAAAAATTAGGGGTGATTAAAGTTGCACCTTGATACACAGACAAATCAGGGTTCTTAGGGTCAACCAACACCTTCAGGCCTCTTGCTTTGGCAAGCTGAATTAACCTCTTAGGCTGTTCAATCATGCCTTTTGCATAGTCTGACAGTACTAGGACATCATATTGATCAAGCTGATTTGAAATAGCTTCTTGCACAGTGTCATCAAAATGAGACAATTTCTTTTCAGAATCTAAACGAATTAATTGTTGCTGCCTAGCGATGACTCTTAATTTTGTAATCGTGGGATAGTTTGAATGTGTCAGCCAGTGACAAAGAACACCTGCTTCAGATAACTTACGCTGTAACGTTTCCCCTGCTGTATCTTCTGCAATGAGTCCACATAAACTAGCTTGAGCCCCAACGGCTTTCACATTCAGTGCAACGTTGCCAGCACCCCCCACTCTTTCTTCCAGATGTGCAACACTGACAACCGGTACCGGTGCTTCAGGAGATATGCGTGCGACGTCCCCCGTCCAATATTGATCCAGCATGACATCACCAACGACCAAAACGCGAGCTTGAGAAAAATGAGGGCAAAGGGTCATTACAGGGTCCTTTATTCAGAAAGAGCTAGCCAACACAATTGGGATGGATTTTATCAATATTTACTAAAAAAATCAGGATTTAATTTATAGCTGGAGCAAGCTCCGGAATAGTTGACTGACTTCCGAGTGGACGCCTGGCAACTGCACCCAATTCTTCATTAACCTTTTCTGATCTTGCTTAGCATAGAATTTAGCAAGCAATCTACTTTTGAAGTGACACATGCTATCTAAATCAATCAAAAATGGCTGTTGATCGACTAATATGATGTTGCTTAAATTCAAGTCACGATGGCTTAAAGACGATTTTGAGAGCTGCTTCAGCATCTCGACAATATTACTCGCTGCCCCACCCCATGATTGGGAGGGTTCAGCACCGTAGGCAAATACCTCAGAAGCCTGCTTACCATCCAAGTAAGAAGAAATCAAATAGGAGCGGCCTTTACAAGGGCCCCAACGCTTCTCGACCGCCGCGATCGGCTCAAAGGTTCCAATCCCAGCTTCAAGGAGGCGCATTGCATTCCCCCAACTTCGAAAAGCGCGTGACTTACAAAAGCTTCTTCGAATTGCATGAAACCAATTTTTAGTATTTGAGCGCTTGATAACAATTGGCTTTCCATCCAACTCGTACAAGCAGACTGTAGATGTTTTGTCATCTTTAAGACGATGCTTAGCTTTTAATATCTCTTCATCTAAATGTTGTAAAAGATTAGTTAATGCAGGAGAAGCATATTTTGGAGAATAGACGATATGTTGCGTCCATTGTTTAACAGATTGCATGATGCACCTTAGTCAAATATTGACTCACTCCTTTAACTGCACGAAAGGTCGCTTGATGGAATGTCTCTGTTAGACGGTTCCAATTATCTGCTGCTAAACTTCGATCTTGCTCTTCATGCCAAAAATGGATAACCGGCACACTAAATCGCCCATCTTTGCACTTAACACCAAATTTTTGCAAACGCAGTACCAGATCTGAATCCTCGTACCCCCAACCAGTAAAAGCTTCTTCTAAACCATTGACTGCAACTAAATCATCTCGCCAAACTGCCAAATTACACGTTTTCACACCTTTCCATCGATTTGGCTGACATCGACGCAACGGCCCTAGTGGTACTCTCAAAAAAGGTAACAAGCGATTGATTTGCCCTTTCAATCTCTTTTGAATCAATCGAAAAGCATTGAGGGCTTCAAAATCGTAGGTGTGACTTAATAGTGTTGAGCTAAACGAACGACTTAGCAAAACACGATTCCCAAATACAAACCATCCCTTATTCGCTAGCTTAACATGATTTGATACAAAATCAGCCAAGGGCTGGCAATCCCCATCCAAAAAAATCACATAATCATGCTGTGCTTTTGCAATAGCTCGGTTTCGGATCTTTGCAGCTTGAAAACCTTCATCTGGTTGCCAAACATGATACAAGGGGAAATTAAATTGTCGTTTATATCGTGCGATGAGATCGGCTGTCATTTGTGTTGAACCATCATCTGCAACAATGACTTCCAAGGGAGATGTCACACGCTGGCGATTTAAGGCCATTAATACTCTATCGAGCGCCTCAGGCCAATTATAAGTTGTCACAATTAGAGAAACACTGGGAGAAGTTGACATATTTACTACCGCAAAGCTGATTTTAGTTTGTTTTCTTTCAATGGCAAGTGTGCAAATAACATCGCCGTTGTCAAAACAAAAAACATCCCTTCTGTGAAATCCATTAACCATGAATTGACAAGACAGCCTATCATAAAGGCAACCACACAACCTTGAGCCATCTTGCTCAAATCAGGTCTTAACCTTTTTGTATGATATAGCATCAACAAAAATAGACTCATTAATCCGATTAATCCAACAATGCCCAATTCAACACACACCAGTAAATATTGATTATGTGGATTATCGGTCAAACTCTCTGATGAAAACTTGGCTTGGTAACGTGTCGCAAAACTACCCAATCCCGTCCCAAACCAAGGGTGTTCTTGGATAAGCGCCAAACTATTTTGATAATAAGTCAAACGAGATCCTAATGAGGAAGTATTGAGGGGTCCTCGTGCCTCGTAAATCTGATAATCTTGAGTAAGCTGATGCAACCTAAATTGAATCGTCTCTGAACTGGCATAAATCAGGACTAACGATATGCCTAGAAGCAAAATCGCTACCAGGCGATGCCAACGGTGCAGCAATTGTAAAATAGCAACCACCGCTAAAGTACAAAATACGGCATACCCCGTTCGCCCCCAACTCATATAGAATACATAAAAACAAAAGGAAAGTAACAGTAAGATTAAGAACCATCGATACTGAGAGTTAGAAAAAATTTGATGAATCAAGAAAAACGAGCCAATCGCCATGAAAAAGTTTGTTTTAATATGACTCTTAAATACTGCTGCACTGACTTGATACACACCGTTCGTATAATTAAATTTATTTCCAATCGGAATCCCTCCGTAAACCTTAAGCAACGCAAGCATAAAAGTGACGCCTAAGGCCGCGATAAAACACCATAGCCCCAAACGAGCTTGACGAGGTGAATGAAAAAAATACATGACAAAAGGAATAGATAACATCCTAAGAATATCCTTTGAGCTCTGTATCATATGCTTAGAAGTTGCATCGCTATATAGTAATGTTATCAATGCATAAGCAGAAAAAAGCCAAATCATTTGACTAAGAGGATGCTTGATTAATAAATCTTGTTTGGTTGCCCAATCACCCGACAATCCCCACATCAAAAGCACGAGCAGGGCTGAAATGGTTGTTGCGCTTGTAGATAGAGGAATACTAAAAGCCAATAACAAACCAGCATAAGAACCTATCGTATGACTAATGCGATTGAGCTGCTTCATTTGTCATCTTGCTGTAAATAGTTTGCCATACTTGCTCAGGCGTAATGTCCTTCAAGCAAGGGGGTTGAATCATATCCTTTGTCTCCAATGTACAGCTTCGTTTAAAGCACGGGGCACAGGGTAAAGTTGAACTCAATTTTTGAGACTGTGGACCATGGGCCCCAGTCAAACCTGGGTCAGTGGGGCCATATAGCGATACAACAGGACGACCCAGCGCCGCTGCGATATGCCCCAGCCCCGTATCCACTGCGACAATGCCCTTTGCTTTAGCAAGAACATAAGTCATCTCTTTTAGAGTCAGCTTTGGTAGCACTCGAACGAAATTGGGTGCGAATGTCGCTAAGGATTGCGCACGCTGATACTCTGCTTCATTTCCCCAAGGAAGATATATTTCAAAATTCACCATTTGAGCTTTTTGAATCAATTGTTGCCAATAAATGAAAGGCCAATGCTTGGTATCCCAAGTCGTTCCATGCAAAAAGACCAGATAGCGATCACTTACTTTAATCGGGGTCAATTGATTCACATCAATCCCAAAATCTGGCGGTGTTGTAGGTATCGGATAGTCAAATGTTTTGGCAAATAATATTCTCAAGCGTTCAACAGCATGCTGTCCTCGAGGAGCCTCAATTTTCTGGTTGTAAAATAAACTTGCTAATCCTTCACGAGCACTGTTTCGATCAAATCCAATGCGAGGCCCCTTAGCAAGTAAAGAAACCAGACTACTCTTAAACAACCCTTGAGCATCTAGCACACCTGCATAAGTACGAACCTGCAGGTCCTTTTTAAAAGCATGCCAAGCGCCATTTTTGAAGGCTTCCCAAGGCCCCTTACGCCACTGACGTAATTCAATTGGGATGACTTTATCAACCGCAGGATGCCAGGCCGGTATTTCAGAAAAACCTTTCTCAACCACCCAATCAAATTTAAGCTCAGGGCGAGCCTTAACAGCATCCGTGATCGCCGGCAGAAGGTGCACCACATCTCCAAGAGATGACATCTTCACTATCAAATAATGCGTCATATTGTTAGAGCCTCACAGGCTGCCAACACTTGCATGGGCTTAAGCCTTTGCATACAGGCGTGATGATTTAAAGGACAGGTTCGCTTAAAACAAGGACTGCAAGATTCATTGGTTCTGACAATCTGAACTTTCTGTCCTAAAGGCGGCGTAAAAGTAGGATCCGTTGACCCATAAATCGCAATCAACGGCCGGCCTAATGCCGCGCCAATATGCATTAATCCAGAATCATTGGAAACGACCAAATCGGCTAGTGACATTAAATCTATCGCTTCAGCTAATGAGGTTTTACCCGCTAGATTAACGCATTGATGCTGCGTGATATTCTGAATATCGCTTGTGATACTCGCATCTTTTACTGAACCAAAAAGCCAGACCTGCCAACCTTTCTCAAGATACCTCTTCGCAACATCCGCATAATAATGCTCTGGCCATCGTTTTGAGGGACCGAATTCAGCGCCTGGGCACAAGACCAAAATAGGGAGATCTGTACTCAGATTAAATTTTAATTTGGCTTGTTCAAGATTCTGCTCATTACGTACTAAACTAGGTAAGGGCAGCGGCTTGGGAAGTTGTGCGTGTTTTGGAAATCCTAGCGCAATAAAACGTTCGATCATTAAAGGGTATTGCGCTTTATCCAATATATGAACGGTATTTAACACACCATATCGCCATTCTCCGCGCCAACCTACACGTTTGGGGATCCCCGTCAAAAAAGGGACCAGCGCAGATTTGAAAGAATTAGGCAGCACATACGCTTCATCATACTGCTCAGCTCTTAAAGAACGTGAAATCTGCCAACGTTTCTTTAATTCCAAAGCACCATGCCCAACCGGCATTGCAATCGCATCATGAACTTCTGGCATTCTTGCAGTGAGTGGTCGACTCCAATCTGGGGCTAATATATCAATTAAGATGTTGGGATCATTGGCTTTAAGCACCTTAAAAAGTGTTTGAGCCATGACCATATCACCCACCCAAGATGGACCAACCACCAATGCTTTTCTCATTCTGCAGCCTTTGTCTCCGTCCGCAGCACAAAATGAGCACTACAATAAGGACAAATCGCTTCGCCAGTCTTTTCGATTGGGAGATACACCCTAGGATGCGCATTCCAAAGTGACATATCGGGCATAGGACAAGATAACGGCAAATCCTGATGCGTTACTTCATACTGTTTCTCTGCATTCGCCATTTTCACGATCAGAGCCTTAAACTGTTAGTTATTAAGTTAAATTTTTCAATTATATCATGGCAATCAGGTCATCGCACATATGTTAGCCAAGATTCATACTTCTTTTCTTTACCCTGAACAACATCAAAGTAGAGCGATTGTATTTTTTCAGTAATAGGGCCTCTTTTACCATCCCCGATCTGACGTCTATCAACCTCTCGAACCGGTGTCACTTCTGCCGCCGTACCGGTGAAAAAGACCTCATCTGCGATATACAATTCGTCTCGGGTAATCGGTCTTTCAGTCACGCTATGTCCCATGTCTCTGAGTAAATGAATCACCGTATTTCTGGTGACCCCATTCAAACAGGATGTCAGCTGAGGGGTTGCGATTTCACCGTGCTTGATCACAAAAATATTTTCACCGCTTCCTTCTGCAACATAACCTTGGGCATCCAATAAAATAGCTTCATCATAGCCACAGGCCAGCGCTTCTTGAACAGCCAATATTGAATTAATATAGTGTCCAGTCGCTTTAGCCTTACACATCGCAACATTCACATGATGACGCGTGAAAGATGAAATCTGAGCACGGATCCCCTTCACCAGATTTTCTTTACCCAAATAAGCACCCCATTCCCACGCTGCTACAGCAACATGCGTGCTCAGATTATCTGCACGAAGACCAATACCCTCTGATCCTAGGAAACAGAGCGGTCTGATGTAACAAGCTTTCAAATTATTCCTTGCAATCACTTCTTTTTGCACGTCAATCAAAGTGGCTTGATCGTAAGGAATTTTCATTTTAAAAATATGTGCAGAATCAAAAAATCGGTCTGTATGATCTTTCAATCTAAAAATAGCTGGGCCATTTGCGGTTTCATAAGCACGGATCCCCTCAAAAGCGCCCATACCATAGTGAAGAGAGTGCGTTAATACATGCACCTTTGCGTTTTGCCACGGAAGCCATTCACCATCCATCCATATCCAACCTTGCTTATCTGCCATTGACACGCAACCTCTCCTTAATTTATCTTTTCAACTTTTAAAATAACCCCATCCACACCGGTTACTTTCACTCGCATCCCAGCAGGCAGGTCTTCTCCCAACACTCGCCAAGTGGTATCATCAACTTTCACTTTCCCTCGACCATTCACGATAGGCGTCTCTAAGGTAAATTCACGATGCAAATACTGCTTTGCTCGTTGGTTGAGATGAGGCTGATCAGTTTTGGAAGGGTGTTTTTTCAAGTAATGCCGCCAAAATCCCAAACTACAAAATACACCAATGCCAAATAATATGAGCTGGTATTGCCAGGGCATACTGGGCACTATCCACTTAACAAGCCCTACAACAACTGCTGCTAATCCGCACCAGACTAACACAAAGTTAACACCAATCAGCACATCCAAAATGCCGAGCATCACCGCAAAAGCAAACCAATGCCAAAAGTCAATCTGCGCTAAATACGTTTCAAGCATGATATTCCCCTAAGATGCTTTTTTTGTGAACGCTTCTTTTGCAATCTCAGCTAAACCGGCTAATGAACCGATGACGTTACTGGCCTCCCAAGGCATCAGAATCAGTTTTTGATTGGGCCCCATCCCAATCTTGCCCATCGTATCAATATATCTTTGTGCCACAAAATAATTAATTGCATTAATATCACCCGCAGCAATCGCCTTAGAAACATCGGCTGTCGCTTGCGCTTCAGCTTGTGCCAAACGCTCTCTGGCTTCAGCATCTCTAAAGGCCGCCTCTTTACGCGCTTCTGCATCTAAGACTACAGCACGCTTTTCGCCTTCGGCTTTCAAAATTTTAGCTTGACGATATCCCTCTGCTTCTAACACATGTGCTCTTTTTTCTCGCTCTGCTTTCATCTGCGATGCCATGGCTTCAATTAAATCTTTAGGCGGCGTGATATCTTTGATTTCAATACGAGTCACCTTAACACCCCAAGGTGTTGTCGCTTCATCTACCACAGAGAGGAGCTGACTATTGATGTGGTCTCGCTTAGAAAGGGCTTCGTCTAAATCCATTGAACCCAATACCGTTCTAATGTTTGTCATCGTCAAGTTTCGAATTGCATAGCTTAAATCACTGACTTCGTAAGCTGCACGAGCCGCCTCAACCAATTGATAAAAACAGACACCATCGACCCGTACCATGGCATTGTCTTTGGTGATCACCTCTTGAGAGGGAATATCTAAGACTTGTTCCATCATATTAAGCTTCGCCCCAATCCGATCAACAAAAGGAACAATAAATGATAAGCCTGGTTTCAAAGAGTGGGTATAACGACCAAATCGCTCAACTGTCCATTCATACCCCTGGGGCACCTGCTTCACACCCATAAATATAAAAATGATTGCCAGTGCAACAATCAAAATCACAACTGAATTAAAATCCATAGGCACTCCTAGTCAGGTTTACTCTATATTTAAGTTACACCCCTTACAGCTTTATTTTTGGGGTTGCTTGTCCGTCCGTAGCTCATAAGAAGGTAGGCCATAAGACTAAGGAAAAATTTATAGCCATGGAACTAACAGAATTTCTTAAAATTATGGTTGCCGAAGAAGGCTCTGACCTTTATCTTACCACAGGCGCAAAACCTATGATCAAAGCATTTGGTCAACTTAAGCCTATTCATGAAACCATTCTACCCAAGGGCGCTGTGAAAAAAATGGCTTATGACATCATGGATGTTGATCAAAAATCCGCTTTTGAGCAGCGCCCTGAAATGAACCTAGCTTTATCGCTTAGCGGAATAGGTCGGTTTCGTGTCAATATTTTTGTGCAACGCGCTGAAATCAGCATGGTTATTCGAAGTATCAAATCTGAAATTCCTACAGTAAACGCTTTAGGCTTGCCCCCCATTTTGTCTGAAGTTATTATGGAAAAAAGAGGCCTGATCTTATTTGTAGGCGCAACCGGCGCGGGCAAGTCCACCACGCTTGCAGCACTCATCAATCAACGTAATGAAATGAGCGCTGGACATATCATCACTATCGAAGATCCGATTGAATTTGTTCATACGCATAAACAATCCATTGTCAATCAACGCGAGATTGGTATGGATACACTAAGCTATGAAGATGCATTGAAAAATACCCTAAGACAGGCCCCCGATGTGATTCTCATTGGCGAAATTAGAACTCGTGAAACGATGGAGCATGCGATTGCGTTTTCAGAAACAGGACATCTATGTCTTTCAACACTTCATGCGAATAATGCTAACCAAGCTCTAGATAGAATGATCAATTTCTTCCCCGAAAATAGAAAGAAACAATTACTCCTTGATCTCTCTTTTAATCTAAAGGCAATTGTATCTCAACGTATACTGCCCACCCTGGATGGAAAAAGAATCTGTGCCTTTGAAGTCATGCTTGGAACCCCATTGATTCTCGATTTGATTCAACGAGATGAAATTGAATCTCTCAAAGAAGTGATGGAAAAATCTGAAAATCTTGGGATGCAAACTTTTGATAAGGTGCTTGAAAAACTTTACTTTCAAAACAAAATATCATTGGAAGAGGCAATTCGTAATGCTGATTCTAAGAATAATTTACGTTTAAAAATCACCTTAAAAGAAAAAGGACATCAGTCTAGCGCAGAACAAACGGTAGCCGATACAGAAAAAAGTCTATTTAAAATGCCGCCCAATACAGGATCAAGCGGCCTCAGTATTGCAGATGATTAATCTATCAATTCGGGCACTTTACTCAAGTTGCGTCCGTAGAATATCTCCAACATTTCGCGGCGCAATTCCTGCCGTATTCGTTTAGCTTCCCCAGGCTCGAGTTCACCGACACCGGTCCCGAAGAGATAATTATTCAGATCAAATTGTTTTAGCAGCATCTTAGTATGAAAAATGTTCTCTTGATAGACATTAACATCAATCATTTCATACGCACTGCGTTTATCTTCTGCCAAATAATTTTGTATGGAATGCATCGTATGATCAATAAATAGCTTTTTACCCTCTATATCACGAGTAAAGCCTCGAACCCGGTAATCAACTGTCACGATGTCAGAGTCAAAACTATGAATTAAAAAGTTGAGCGCTTTTAAGGGTGAAATCAATCCACAAGTCGAAACGTCGATGTCCGCTCGAAACGTGCTGATCCCCTTTTCCGGATGGCTTTCCGGATAGGTGTGGACGGTAATATGACTCTTATCAAGATGTCCGACCACGGCATCGGGTAAAGGGCCTGGGGCTTCAGTAAGCGCATCCGCTCCGTTCTGGATAGGTTCTTCGGAAACCAGCATCGTCACACTTGCGCCCTGGGGATCATAATCTTGATAGGCAATATTTAAGATGTTCGCACCAATAATTCTCGAAACTTCAGATAAAATTTCTGTCAGGCGCTCAGCATTATAGGCCTCATCGATATATTCGATGTATTCTTGTCGATGCTGGGGCGTTTTGGCATAACAGATATCATAGATATTAAAGCTTAAAGTCTTGGTGAGATTATTAAAGCCGTGTAGTTTCAACTTTTTCAATTCTGACTTCACCTCTTGTCGTCTAAGTTGGTCAATGAAAGGAGAATTATACCGGCTTCAAGAAATTGATGCGAGAAATATAGACATGAGTAATTTAGTTGACTATATGTTTGCAAGTTTTCAAAATACCGGCATAATGCTCAACTATTCTAGTGTTCAGAAGAGAGGGATCACATGAGACCACTATACAAAAACTTAGGCTTTCTATTTGGTTTTATTGCTTTCGTTGCTACAGCGCCTTTTGTCCTGGCGCACCTCGGATTTTGGGACACAGCCCTTGCCGCCACTGAAAATAAACCAATGCCCACGACCCAAGCTGAACTTGCCTTATCGTTTTCTAAAGCGGTGGAAAAAGCTGCACCCGCGGTGGTGAGCTTAATGCCCATGAAAGAGATCCCAATTGAATCTCATCCCTTATTTCGAGACCCATTCTTTAGGCAATTTTTTGGTGACATGCGAAACCTCCCAGCTCAGAAAGTGCCCAGCATCGGATCAGGGGTCATCATCAATAAAGATGGTTATATCCTGACCAATAACCACGTCGTATCTGGCGCAGATGAGATCAAGGTCAAACTCACAGATGGCCGTGAAGCCGAAGCCAAAATTGTCGGAATTGATGCAGAATCTGATTTAGCTATTCTACAAATTAAATTAAACAATTTACCCATCATTTCGCTGGGTGATTCTTCGCAACTCAAAGTAGGAGATATTGTCCTCGCGATTGGTAACCCCTTTGGTGTAGGGCAAACTGTCACGCAAGGCATTATCAGTGCGACACATCGTTCTGACCTAGGCATCAACACCTACGAAAACTTTCTGCAAACCGATGCTGCCATCAATCCTGGCAATTCTGGTGGCGCTCTGATTGATACCAATGGCCAATTAATCGGCATCAATAATGCCATTTTCACACGTTCTGGAGGCTATCAAGGCATTGGTTTTGCTATTCCGGTTGATTTAGCCAAAGATGTCATGAATGAATTGATTGAACATGGGCATGTAACACGCGGGTGGCTTGGGATCACCGTCAGACGATTAACTGATGATATTCGCAAGTCATTAAATTATCCCAAAGGGGATGGTGTTGTCATTGCGGGCGTTGTGCGAGG
The DNA here is from genome assembly GCA_046348545.1 of Gammaproteobacteria bacterium. Classification (GTDB taxonomy): domain Bacteria; phylum Pseudomonadota; class Gammaproteobacteria; order Berkiellales; family Berkiellaceae; genus JAXMEB01. The sequence continues at coordinate 89,926 of JAXMEB010000002.1, read as the reverse complement.
CGGCCCTGCATTTAATGCCGGTATTCGCCCAGGTGATGTCTTGATAGCTGTCAATGAACAAAAGACAAATGAACCCAATCAAGTCTTAGGGGTTACTGCAAAACTTGCGCCTGAACAAGCTTATCCGATTAGCGTCGTAAGAGAAGGTCAAGTGCATGATTTTCGCATCATTGCCGGTAAGCGCCCAGTTCGCACAGAACCTCAAACTGAAAAGTTGGATGATCTTTCCGAAGAACAAGAAAATCGGACCAAAAGTCGTCGATAAGTTCTACCTCTCACTATTATGAAGCACCCGCTCACCAGCGGGTGTTTTACGCTTTTTAATCAACCCATGATAGGATACCCAAGACCCGCCAACCAGAAAGGAGTTCACATTATGCAAGGCGAAAAACTTACATCTGACTCAAAACCTAATAAAAAGCATAGCCCACATCATTTTGGGAGTATCGCAAGTACCCTAGAATATTTAAAAGGCGAAAAGAAAACCAAGAAAAATAAACAGAACACAGAATCAGTTCAATCTACCGACACCCATCAACCCGTTCCTGTTGAATCACACCCTAAAGAATCTCAAAAAACTAAACACCATCGCGACAAATCCAACTCTTCAAAAAACACTGAAGAGAAAAGGAAGCATCACAAAGCAGATACACAGCATGGTAGCGAGCACAAAGCAAAACACAAGAAACATAAGCAAAAAAAAGAAAAGCCAATAACTGCCGCATCCCATACTAGCGATACTCTGTCGGAAGACCTAAAATCACAAACTATTGATACAAACGCTTCAGGCGCAACACCAGAACTGACGTTAACGTCATCTGATGAAAAGACCGTCACAGCAGTAATGGATGAACCTCCCACCTTGGAGCCTGTTTCAGCTGTTTCAAACTCAGAAAGCGATACCAATCAAGTCTCCAAATTAGCTTTCATGTTGTCTCAACGAACCACTGATTTTCTACCGTTACCACAAGATTTGTTGACAGAACCGAGCCATGCCGCAGATCATGACTTAGAAGACAGGGAAATTCAAGAAAGATCGGCATTCGAACCACCTGAACCTCCAAGCATTATTATTACACCATCCTCTACTCCATCGATGCCAGAGTCACCTCGTGACCTTTCACGATTTGAGCGGTTGAAAAATTGGTCTGGCAAGAAATTTAATCAAGGCTATGAGGCAGCAGAAAACTATATTCCTGGTTTTCGCTGGAGCATGAATCGTGTGGTCAAACCCACAGCAAGCGGATTGTATACAGCGGGGGCGTGGACAGCGAGCAAAACGAATCAATATCTGCTTCAACCTACCCTAAACTATGTTGCTAAGCCCCTTTGGAATAAAGTCGGCAGTCCTATTTGGCGACATACTGGCCAGCCAGTCTGTAATGGATTGAATGGATACATTATTCAACCTGCCTGGAGCGGATTAAAAACGGGGGCTAGTTGGGTAGGCAATCTTTTCACTCGAAAATCTGGCAAACCTGCAGAAGGGCTGAGCACTTCTCCGTGTGTGAATGCGCCTTCTAGCAAGCCCGATGTCGCAGAGGCAGCGATCAACACCACAGGAAAAGGGTGGTTCCGAGCGTTGCCGGCTTTGGCGCTACCTAGCTTCTTGAAGAAAACACCTACAACGCCGACCTTGTCTTCAAGTCATGTGGAAAAAAAATCATTTAAAGCTTAATTCTAGGAATGGAATCCATTATGCAAAGATTTCACAACATTTTGTTCGTTAGTCAAGGACTAACCGATGAAACTGAGGCACTCAAACAAGCTCTGAGCTTTGCTCGCAACAACAAAGCTGAATTACACGCTCTCATTGTATGCCCAGAATTTCCAAGTGAAATGTCAAGCTATATTGCCCAATACGAATCCTCTCTCATCGAAGCCCTCCAGAAAAACATTGATTCAACTCGTCAAATACTCGGGAGCAGTGAAAGTGATCTACCCGTCGAAATCAAAGTTGAAAGTGGTAGTACCTTGGGCATCCGAATTATTCAAACAGTCATCAAAAATCAACATGATCTCGTCATTAAACAAGCAGAATTGAAAGAGGATAACAACGGCTTTAAAGCAATCGACTTGGAATTGCTCCGTAAATGCCCAGCCCCTGTTTGGCTATGCCGCCCCATCACCAAACATCGGAATCAAATTAAGGTTGCTGTCGCCATCGACCCAGAAGGGGTCACTGCAGAAACTGAGGATCTTTCTGTCAATTTACTCAAGCTATCGCGCGCTCTCGCGGACACTTGTGAGGGTGAGCTAAACATATTGTCTTGCTGGGAATACGAATTTGAGGAACATCTGCGTCAAAATGTTTGGGTAAAAGTAGAAGAACAAAAATTAATCAAGTTAGTAAGTGATGTGAAGGACCGACATCGGCAAGCACTCGACAATCTTATTCAATCATCAAACATCAAAGGGAAAATAAAAGTACATCACACGCGGGGCGCGCCTGATCAAATTATCCCCGAAAAAATTAAAGAGCTAAACATTGACATTCTCCTAATGGGTACAGTAGCACGCACTGGAATTTCTGGCTTTTTCATCGGAAATACGGCTGAAAACGTGATCCAAAAACTCAACTGCTCACTCCTAGCCCTGAAACCAGCTGGCTTTATATCTCCAGTGAAGGCTTACTAAAATAGAGAGCTCTGATGCAGGATGCACCATGGCATAAGATCACGACTCAAATCACAATTGAAAAACTTCAATCATCTACAATTGGCCTCAGCGATGCTGAGGCCAAAGCCCGATTAAAGAAATATGGTCTAAATCGCCTGCCTGAAACGCCCAAACGCAGTGAATTTTTCAGATTCTTACTTCAGTTTCACAACATTCTGATCTACGTACTTATCGCCTGCGCCATAGTCACCGCTCTGCTGAATCATTGGATTGACATGGGCGTAATTTTGGCAGTCGTGATTGCTAATGCGATCATTGGATTTATTCAAGAAGGCAAAGCTGAAAAAGCTATGGATGCTATCCAGGATATGCTTACGCCGCATGCACACATTATTCGAGCAGGCCAGCGAATCAGCGTTAAGGCCGAATGCCTTGTCCCCGGAGACATCGTACTACTAGGGCGTGTCTCTAAAGTTGCAAGTGCTGCTACGTGTAATTAAAATCACATTTAGGTAGTCATTCCCGCGAGTCTGCCGAAGCTTTAGCGTAGGCACGGCGAAAGCGGGAATCCAGAAAACAAACTATACCATGCCTGATTCCTTTGTATATATATACCCACAACAGATGATTTTTCGGGTAGGCGCCGAGGGTTCGAGACGCAGGAGTGTACACAAAGTACATGACTGCGGTGAGAATCGCGAAGGCAACAACCCCGAAAATTCAGCTGTGAAGGGTATATCGAACAAGGCTACTAAAAACTATAAGTAATCCCAAGACTCGAACTAAAACCATCATAAGAAATCACAGGATGACCAATTGGTTTTGTTTGATAATTTTCAGAAATAAAGAGACCGATTCCATTCTTAAATTCGTATCCAAGACCCAGCTTGCCCACACCATATAAAATGGTACTCGTTAGATCCTCTCGACCCAATCGGCTGGATTTGCTAAACGACAATTTTTCAAGTCCTGCGCCCAACTTGTAGAAAAATGACCAACTTCCTGAGAAATTATTGCTCGCAACAAATAATGCATCGGCACCGAAGCCTGATAGCTCACCCACCCTATTTTCCGCAGGGGCAAGGTAAATGGCACCGGCTTCCCAACCATATCCCCAATTTGAATGGGGTGTACTCGGCTCATTCAAGTGACCAAACATCAGACGAGGACGCCAGTGATATTGATCGTCATACTTATCAACACCACGTTGCATGACCCCTGAACTCTCTAGACCGACATAGTTCTGAGAAACTGCCACAGTTGTCATACTCATAAACATAATGAAAATTAGAATACGACGCATCTCTACCACCTTAGTCAGAATTACTACAAACAAAAAATGTAAGGATAGTGATTATAAAGATGCTGCAAAGAAATGCAATTTTCTAAACTCAACCCTCATCCCAAGGGTTAATCACTTCTAAGGCTGGAAACTGGAAATCGGATATATTCCTCGTCACTAATTTTAAATTGAAAACCAAAGCACTAGCCGCAATCAATGCGTCAACGGCAGGAATTGGCGTTTTAGATTGGGCCATTAAATGCCCCCATCGATCAGCGACTTCAGAATTAATATCCAAGACATGATCTCCAAACCAATTTTTCAAATCATGTTCTAACCACAAAACCAACTTATTTTTTTTGGTGCCACGGCCTAGCTTTTCAATCCCCTTTCGAATCTCACCTAAAGTTAAAACACTGATGTATAAAGAATTGGAGGGCACTTTCGACAACCATTCAAGCACATTTTGATCGGGCTTTGTCCTCAAAGTCTCAGAAAGGACATTGGTATCCAAGAGATAACTCATAGATCAATATCCCGAGTCAGAGATTGATCTCGTTCAATAGACAAATCAATTCCCTTCAAAGGTGAATGATTCATGAGCTCTAGAAAATCACTTTTTTTCCCAATGAGTGCTTCGTATTCAGCAAGAGAAATCACGACAACAGTCTCTTTACCATGGACTGAAATACTTTGGGCCCCAGATTGATTCACTAACCGAACTAATTCACTTAATCTTGCTTTAGCATCTTGCAATGGCCATACATGCATACACACCCCATAAACTAGTCTGACTAGTTTTATTATGGACTTTTTGATGCGCTTGTCAACTGGGAAAGGAATGTTGTTAGGGCAAAGTTAAGATGTCCGGATATATGGCAAAGGAATGTGAAACTCATAGAAATGATTCGGCTCTAACGAATAGATCAACTCAGAAAAGCATACCTATATGAAAATAGAAAAAAACGAATGGGACCAAGCCGATGAGAAGGCTCAAGAAGAGTTGAAAAAGTATCCAGCCGGCTTTAACGGCATGATGAAAATAGACAGGAAAAAATATAACCTACCACATTCATTTATGGCAGTTGTTGAAAACGGCCAAATAAAAGACATGATGGGGATGGCTCGAAAAAAAGTGGTTAACGCTGTTGGGGACGGTATTCTCGGCGAAGGGGCTTTTAGTGTCGTTGCACTTGCAGTTACACGCGATGGCACTGAATATGCGATGAAAATCCAAGGTGGCCCTAACAAGCATGCCATTCAAGAAAATCTAGTTAAAAGTGAAATGAGATTGCTTCAGGCTGCTAGCGAACTGAAAGCAGAGGGATTCCTCAACAATAAAACGAATAAACAAAAACATTATGCTTTTATGAAGAAAAAACAGGGAAATGAACTGTTGAAAGAAATCTATTCATCCGTTTTAATAGACGAAGCAATAACACTTCATTTTAAGGGTAAAAAAGTAATTCAAAGTCAAAATAATCAATGGCTGGTCCGAAACGACTTAAGTCGTAAACAACAGCTTCTCCTCGCTATTAAATGCTTGCAGGGGATTGAATATTTGCATACCAAAGGTATTGTGCATCGAGATATCAAACCTGAAAACATTATGGCCAAGTTTGGTGACGAAGACCACAAAGATATTATTATCGTTTCTCCAACCGACTATGGACTTAGTCAACAACTGAAGCCCCGTGAAGAGTTCCGAAATAACGTTAACCCGTCTGGCACACCTTTATATATGGCGCCTGAGGTACGGGGCAACCAATTATGCAAAGCAAATGATATCTATTCTCTGGGCGTGATGTTTAGAGATGACTTTGGCATGAATGATAGGTTTATTAACCGAATGATAGCGAACACTCCCGGTAGTAGACCGACGGCTACTGAGTGTCGAGAACACTTTGAAGCTGAGCTTAAAAAAGAACTTGAAACAGAATTCAATCCTCTCTTAAATTTTAGGAACAGTAAAGGGCCGTCATCCAAGCAGATTGACGAAAAAATGAAGCTGTTACTTGCAGACGAAGCAACTTTGTTAAAAGAGCTCAGTGGCGAATTACAGAACAATTCTCAAAAGTTAAGCAGTAGCGAATTATCAGTAAATTCTTCACATACAAGCAACATCGAAAACGCAATTGATAGGCTTGAAGAGGTAAAAACAAATAAAAGCGCAAAAGAGGTCCTTGTAGACGGGTTTAAACTAATAGTTAATATTCTCGTTGATCCAAGTACACGAACTGAAATAAAAGCAGCACTTCAAGATAAAGTATCTGCACTAGGAGAGCGAATAAAAAGCTTATTTAGCTCGAAAGAAAAACATTTTAACGACATAAGCGAAAATATTCGTGCTCTCGATACCAGCTCTACTAAAAAATCTTCTCGCCACTCGATCAGAGTGGTAGCTTGTGTGTATACCCTTCACAGCTGAATTTTCGGGGTTGTTGCCTTCGCGATTCTCATCGCAGTCATGTACTTTGTGTACACTCCTGCGTCTCGAACGCTCGGCGCCTACCCGAAAAATCAGCTGTTGTGGGTATATTAGGCTGAAAACGCTGATAGCCCCGTCAAATGCCGCCCTACGATGAGATGGTGCATATTATCGGTGCCCTCATAGGTGAAGACGGATTCTAGATTTGTCATATGTCTTATCACAGGATATTCGAGACTAATGCCATTGGCGCCCAAAATGTTTCTCGCCATTCTGGCTATTTTCAAAGCTTCGCGACAAGCATTCATTTTCCCGAGCGAGACCATGACATACGTTCCTTTGCCCTCGTCCTGTAATCGACCCAATCGGAGGTTGTAGCTTTGTGCTTTAACAATTTCATTAAACATATCAACCAAATCTTTTTGAATCAATTGAAAGGCTGCTATGGGTTTATCAAATTGTCTACGTTCTTTCGCATAATTCAAAGCCGATTCAAAGCAGGCCATTGCAGCCCCCACTGCGCCCCATGCAATCCCATAACGGGCTTTGGTCAAACAACCCAGTGGTGCCGCTAATCCAACCTCACTTTTAGGTAAATAATGACTATCAGGCACGAAGCAATCTTCAAACACCAATTCACCGGTGATCGAAGCTCTTAAAGAAAGTTTGTGCTTCAATTCATTCGTTTTGAAACCTTTAAAAGATTTCTCAACTATAAATCCTCGCACATCCTTGTCGTTGATTTTAGCCCAAACAATCGCTAAATCAGCAATCGTCGCATTCGTAATCCACATTTTACTGCCATTCAGGATCCAGCCACCATCCACCTTTTTGGCTCGGGTTTTCATGTTCGCAGGATCTGAACCCGCATCAGGCTCGGTCAAACCAAAGCACCCAATCAATTCGCCTTTTGCCATTTTCGGTAAAAATTGCTGCTGTTGTTCTGGTGTGCCATAGGCATAAATCGGATACATACACAGTGAACTCTGGACCGAAGCAAAGCTTCTCAGCCCACTATCGCCTCGCTCCAGTTCCTGACAAACTAATCCATAAGCCACATAACTTGCATCACTGCCCCCCACGGATTCTGGGAGCGTCATACCAAAGAGCCCAAGTGCAGCCATTTGTTGTCCCCATGCTTTTGGGAACGTTGCGTTTTCAAAATGGGATGCAATATCTGGTAATACGGCTTCATCAACAAAACGTTTAACAGAATCTCTGATCAGTTTTTCTTCCCCAGTGTAAAGATCATCCAACAGTAAAAAATCTTCCATATTATGCTCCTGTCATTTTTTGAACAATCTGTTCAACACTTGGCAGTAAATATTGCCAAGCATCTCCAATGGGTATGAAACTATCTTCGCCAGTGATACGTTCAATTTTAACCTTAAACCGGTGCTCATAAAACAGCGTCATCAGTGTTTCACTGATCGACCCCGTTTCCCGCCCTTCATCTACGATCAAAATCCGCTTACACGCCTTAACCGCTTCAATGATGGCATCTGTATTCAGTGGTGATAACCAGCATAGATCGATCAGCCGCGCTTTAATAGTATGCTTGTTTTCCAATCTTTTAATGGCTTGTCTTGATAAAAAATGTCCATTACCATAGCTGATGATGGCTAAATCTTCACCTGTTCCCTCTATGCCTATTTCCCCAAATACAATTTGATCATTTCCATCAGGGTAATCATTTAAAAATAGATTATCACCCTTATGGTATAAATCTTTTTGATGATAAAGCGCAATGGGTTCTAGAAAGACAACAACCCGCTGTGCAAAATAAGCCTGCTTAACACACTCCTTCAGCATCAAGGCTGCCGCTCGTGGTGTGGAAGGACATGCTATGATGATGCCTGGAATTTCTCTTAAGAATCCAATAGCATTATCATTGTGAAAATGACCTCCAAACCCTTTTTGATAAGCTAAACTCGGAATTCGAACAACCATGGGATTCGTGTATTGTCCAGAAGAAAAGAAAGATAGCGTCGCAGCTTCTCCTCGTAATTGATCGATTGCATTATGGGTATAGGCCAGAAATTGGATCTCGGGAATGGACAACAAACCTTGATGCGCCATTCCAATGGCCGTTCCTAAAATAGTTTGCTCATCTAAAAGTGTATCAAAAACGCGATTAACCCCAAATTGAGCTTGCAAATCTGCGGTCACACGATAAACACCGCCTTTCTTGCCAACATCTTCACCAAAAATGACTGCTTGAGGATATTGCTGCAATATCTCTGAAAGTGCTAGATTGATCATCTGCGCCATATTCTTAGGCTGGCTCGAAGGCAACGTAGCTTTGATTGAAGTTTGAGCAATGGGTTTTGGGTTCTTAGGTGGAATAATAGAGGCCATTACCGCCACAGCACTATTCAATCTAGGCTCACGACTGGCCTTTTCCGCTTTGGCCTTCACTTCAGAGCGAGCGTCTTCATACTGGGATAAAACATCACTGGACGACATCCAATTTTCTTGAATAATTTGCCTGGCCGAATGCAAAAGGGGATCATCATTTTCCATCTCTTCAATTTCTTTGACACGATGGTAATGCTGCTCAATATCTGATCCAGCGTGCCCTAAGAGACGAACCATTTTAAGATGCAAGAATACGGGCTCTCCCTTTCGAGCCAATCTTTCTGCCAGACCCGCTTTTAGATACACATCAGCCAAATTAAGGCCATCGGCAAATAGATAGTGCCAATCAGGTCGATGTTGCATCATCTTCTGGATCCAGTCAGCGGGTGTTGGCACTGAAATACCTAAACCATTATCCTCACAAATCAAAACCAGGGGTAAAGGAACTTGTTTGTGCTTGACCCAATTCACGGCATTTAAAGTACCTTGCAGCGTTGAATGATTGAAAGAAGCGTCCCCAAAACTGCCCAAGACGACGCTATCTAAGGGAAGTTTGAGATAATTTTTCACTGATTTTAAGCCTTTAGATAATGTCAGAGCAAAAGCGGTACCGAATACTTTTGGTAAATGCGATGCGATCGTACTAGTTTGTGGTGGCACATTGAGCGCAAGACTGCCAAATACCTTATGCCGCCCCCCACTCATCGGATCTGATGCGGCTGCTACCAGGGACAGGAGTTGATCAGTGACGCCATCAATATCCGGAGCTGATCTTGAACGCGACAACATAAAGGCGCTACTACGATAATGCAGAAAGGCTATATCGGTGAGTCTGAACTGAGCCGCGATTGCGGCATTACACTCATGCCCTGTGCTACCAATGGTATAAAATCCCAATCCTTTTTCTCGAAGCACTCTGGCTTCAAAATCAATATGCCTTGTTAAAAGCATACACTTCAATAAGGAAAAATATTCTGACTGGGATAAACCGGCCTCTTTCGGTGAGGTTACGCTTTTAGCCTTTGGAAAATCCGCTAGGGCGACTCGTTCAATAAAACGCGCGTCCAGAATTTTTGCGCGATCTAAATCCATACTAATAACATCCTTTTACGTGCTAAATATCCCTAAGTCCGGATGAGTACGAACATAATCATAAAATTTTTGTGCAATAATCGGTAATTTTTTACCTTTGCTCTTCACAAGATGCCACTTATGTCGGACGGGAAAACCCGTCACATCCAAAACTTTAATAAGGCCAACTTTCTGCTCAATTTCGATACTTTGATGAGACAATATCGATATCCCCATATTCGCTATAATAGCTTGTTTGATCGATTCGTTATTATCTATTTCCATCTCAATTTTAGGCTTCAAGCCATATTGCTTAAAAATATCCTCCATGACCATTCGAGTCCCAGAGCCGGGTTCTCTGATGAGCCACGGTTCACTTGCAAGCATCCTTAAAGTCGTTTTTTTCCCTGTCTTTTGTGGATGCAGATGACTGGCTGCAACGACTAATTCATCTTCAAAAAAATCATCGTGTTCTATAGATAAATTATTCGGCAACTGACTCATTATCACAAAATCATCTAGATTTTCTTGCAAGCGCTCGATGACTTCATGTCTATTCTTAACTTTTAGCTCTATATGAACACCTGGATACTCGGACTTGAAGCTGCCCAAAAGCCTAGGCACAAAATATTTCGCAGTGGTAACCGTTGCTATCTTGATGGTCCCTGCCATCCGCCCTTTTAGAAGGTTAATCTGGGCTTCTACTTCTTGTAACTGACGATCAATGATTTCAAAAGCTTGAACTAGCTTTATGCCAGCTTCCGTAATGTAGAGCTTCTTATGGAGTACTTCAATCACAGGGGTCTCAACCTGCAGCTCGAGTGCCCGTATCAGATTCGAAACGGCAGGCTGAGTCATGTTCAACTTCAAGGCCGCTTTGGTGACACTCTGACATTTTGAAACCTGAGACAAAACCCGTAGCTGATGAAGCGTGATATTCATAATATTATCATGATATATATAATAAAAAATATAAATTGTACATGATGTATACTTTTCATGATACTCCAGACATATTAACTAGCAGCAACCTCTCAATATGCATAATATTTTGTCATCTGGCTCACTTTCTCGTTTATCTCCTTTGCTGATTGGGCTTATGGGAATTGCTTTTCTCACCCTCACTTGGATAAACCTTAATTTTAGTTATCTGCCCATGCCAGATTTGATTTCGAATATTGGACTCAAATCAGACCCCCTGGCATACATCATGTTGCTTGCTGTTTCGGCACTGGCTACCATTATCATGTCCTATTCGCTCAGATATTTAAAATCAGATCTGACAAGAACTCGTTTTCTTGTCCAAATATTTTCAACAATTGTTTCAGTGATTTTTTTTATATTTGCCAGCAATCTTTTCACCGCTTTTATAGCATGGCAATGGATTGGCTTTAATTTGTATCAATTGTTAAATCATTATCACTATCAAAGTGATGCCAACCGCGCTGCCAAGAAAAAGTATATTGTTAATAGAATAGGTGATGTCTGCTTTTTAGTTGCTATCGTATTATGCTATCACTTTTACGGCACTACAGAATATGCTGAACTAGCGAACACAACATCTAAGGTAATTGCTCTGCTCGGGATCTCAATTAAGGTGCATACTTTAATTCTGGGATTGGTATTCATGGCTATCATGACCAAATCCGCCCAATTTCCTTTTCATTTTTGGCTACCTGACACGATGCAAACGCCAACACCTGTTTCAGCGCTGATGCATGCAGGTGTGATCAATGCTGGTGGGATCCTGGTGGCGAGGCTTTCCCCTCTCCTGCCTCAAACGACTGTATTACCTTATATTATCCTGTTGGTTGGCATCAGTACGATGACCGTTGGGACCATCCTTAAAAGCGCTCAACCTGATGTCAAAAAGCAACTAGCCTACTCAACTATGGGGCAAATGGGATATATGTTAATGCAGAGCGCTCTGGGCTGTTTCGCAGCTGCGGTATTCCATCTGATTGCTCACGGCTTTTATAAAGCAGCCCTCTTTCTGAATGCCGGGAGTGAATTATACCCTTCACAGCTGAATTTTCGGGGTTGTTGCCTTCGCGATTCTCACCGCAGTCATGTACTTTATGCACACTCCTGCGACTCGAACGCTCGGCGCCTACCCGAAAAATCATCTGTTGTGGGTATAGTCTCAAATCAAACTCAAGCTCCTAATCATACATTCAATCAATATGGCCAGTTTTTCACGGCAGCAGTCTTGTCTATGGTAATCGTAGGCCTAGGGATTTTGTTATTTGATCCTGAACAAATATCAATCCTTCTATTGACTTTTATCACTATCGCGATTCATCAAATGACAACGACAGCCGTCAAATGTGAAGGGATGGCACTTAGGCTGGTTGCCTTATCATTTGTTCAAGGTATTTTATTAGCATACTTTTGGATTTTAACGGTGTTTGAGAGCTGGATTGATATTCCAGTGATTCGGCCAATCTCTCTTCACTTAGAATACATTATTTCATCTATTGTGATCTTAATATATTTTTACTCAGAAGTGCACTCTCGGAATTCAATTGGCTTTTCTAAAACAACCGTGCTTTCTCTAAGATTAAGGGAACTCTTCAACATTGAGAAACACCTGAGGCGTTATCTCTTAAATCCAATCCGTTCAACAGGCGATTACCTCAACAAATACTTACTTTGTAGTTTTTCAAAATCAATAATAAGTATAATATTGATGGGGTTCGCGATACTTGTGGGCATCACTCAATTCTACGACCACCCCAATATCTCGAGAGAAATAACCCACATATTAGCGCCCATCATTCTAATCGCCTTATTGATGGGGAATAGGGCGCCCAGCTTGAAGGCACTCGTATTTTTACTCGGAATCACGCATACCTGCCTGATTGTTATACTTGACCAGTACATGCAGCATTTCCCGATAGAGCTTATTTTGACATACCTCTCAAATTTTATTGGTTTATGGTGGCTGATTAATCAAGGGCATAACTCTAATATTAAACAAAACGCGATAGTAGGCAATCATTTAACTTTATGGGGTTTTTATCTCACGTTTTCACTATTCTTAATGATCGGCATCCCTGGCTCAGCGAGCTTTATATTGTGGTACTCTCTAATATCACAAACAATTAATGCCCCCCATATTATGATAAGCATGATGATATTCAATGTTCTTCTAGCCATTGTGATATTGCATGCGTTGCAAGATTATGCGTTCAACCAAGATATAACACGAGAACTGTCCTCAAACAAAAGATTGAAGGCACATGCCTTATTTATCCCCATTATTTTTATCAATGTTTTCCTTGGCATATTCAGCCTAACCGATTGGATTTAAATATGAAAAACGTCATTCAAACTCAAGCAATCCAATCCTCAATTGAAGAGGCAGCCAACATTCTGCCAGATGTTTGGCCCTTACAATCCTTTATCGCACTCAATCCCTTATGGGGGCTCAAAGAAAAACCATTTCGGAAAGCTTTAAGCCTGATCAGAGAGTATTTGCCCATCAAGGGTTTTTTAAGTATCAATGAATACCTTGATCTTCAAAACAGAAATTCAATCTCAGGGCTTGCCCTTAAACAATCTTTACTCGAAGCGGGGGTTGCTTTAGATGAGATTCAATTTAAAGATTTCTCTATGCAACTCATCGATCAAAAAATAGAATACTCAAAAAGTGAGTCATCTGTTTGCGTTTTCCCAATCAGCATTCGAGATGAGCTCCAACGATTTATTAGTCGCTTTTTTGAAGAAAAAAATAAGGCCAACCCCAACAATCTTAACATTTGGCGTTGCTGGATGCAGGAACAATCATTGACTAACGTTAAGTATCAAGCCTTCATCGAAAAACTACCCAACGAACCCTTGCTTGCGTTACAGACCGTGCTCTCAAAATTAGAAATAGACTCTCTTTCCCTAACTCAATTATTTCAATACCTATTGACATGCTTACCGGGATGGCATGGTCTCATCAAATGGATAGAATCCAGAAACACAGAAACACTCTTTCCCAAGCATAGTTCTTTAACTGAAATTGCCTTGATTTGGTGCTGTTATGCTTATATTGAAAAAGTATCATTCAAAAACATTCGATTATACAAATCATCAGATTTAAGCACCCTTCCCCTGTCTCTAGAAGACGCTCAAGCAATATGGCAACGTGCATTTGAGTTGACCTACCAAGACGCACTGTTGGCAAGCATCAATCAAAACAGTTCAAATGCGACAAAACCCTCTGCTCAATTTATATTTTGTATCGATGTGCGCTCTGAAGCCCTACGGCGCCATCTTGAGAATGTTGATGATTACGAAACCTTTGGTTATGCTGGTTTTTTTGGGACAACTTTTTGGCTAAAGAAGACAGGCTCCAGCTCATTTCAACCACAGGCACCTGCCTTAATTGAACCCAATATGATCGTGCAAGAATCGACCCAGCAAACATTCTTCTCAAAGCTTAAATTACTTCTCAATCAGATGCTTTCTAATTCGAAAAAAAATAAATTTAGCACATTTGCATTTTTTGAGGTTATTGGGAGTTATCTCATTTTACCCTTACTTCAAAAAACTTTCGCACCTAAACTAGGCTTTAAAAAGACAAATCAAAATTATTCATATTCTCATTCCTTTCTAGCCCCCTCGCAAATCGACGAAACTGCCAGCAACATGGCTGCTTTTCTAAAGACAATTGGAATCACAACACGTTTCGCGCCCATCGTTGTGATTTGCGGACATCAAGCAAAAACTGTGAACAACCCTTACCACGCTTCTTTTGAATGCGGCGCTTGCGGTGGACATTCTGGAAAGCTCAACGCAAAAATGACTTGTGACATTTTAAACCATCCTCAAATTAGATCTCTTTTAGCTCAAAAAAATGTCTTCATTCCTGATGAGACGATTTTTGTCCCTGCAGTTCACGAAACAACAACTGACGAACTCATCATTGATAGCACGGGACTGCAAGATGATGCTCATTTGAAGCGTATAGGAAATAGTATTAAAGACGCTCTGCTTAATCTGAAATCTGAAAAACAACGAGAACACGCCTTCGCACAAGAGGATGACAACAAAGCGTATCATTATGCAGAGTTAATTCCCGAGTTGGGCCTACTTAATAATGCCGCCATCATTATAGGGCCTAGACGCTTAACTGCAAATGCCAATTTAAATGGTCGGGTTTTTTTACACTCATACGAATGGGAACAAGATCCTGATGGACATATCCTCGAAAACATCTTAAAAGGACCGATGATTGTCGCTCACTGGATCAACGCGCAATACTATTTTAGCACCACTGATCCAGATATCTATGGTGCTGGAAATAAAGCGATTCATAATATCGTCAGCAATCTTGGTGTAATCTCAGGCAACCAATCTGATTTAAAAATAGGGCTTCCACTTCAATCTTTATTTTACCAAAATAAGCGTATACACGATCCACTAAGGTTGCTGGTCGTGATTGAGGCCCCATCCAATATCATCAGCGCCATCTTGAATCGAAATCCTGATATTAAGTCTTTATTTGACCATCAGTGGCTCACACTCCACATTCTCAAAACAAGGAAAGTCAAACATGTTTCAGGGTAAAGAAATACTATTAGCGACCATGCATCAAAAAGAATTGGCGATTCAACCTGAATTTGAAAGGCATTTCGGGTGCAAAATCATCTTACCTCAAAATTATGATACTGATCAGTTTGGAACTTTTTGCGGTGAAAAAAAGCGTTACATGACTGCCAGAGAAATGGTTGTCCATAAAGCAAAGACGGCATCTCAACAATATGGGTATCCGCTTAGCATGGCAACAGAAGCAAGTTTTGGCGCTCATCCCATCATACCGCTTATGCCCTTTCACGAGGAGTTCATGGTGTTTTTGAATACCACGGATAACATAGAAATTATCGTAAAAAAACAAACTAATCAAACAAATTACGGTTTTGCTGAATTCGAGAAAGGTGATGATTATAGTTTTTTCTTATTCACACATTCTTTTCCCTCACACGCACTCATCGTACGCACACTCAGCACGAATGAAGTGATTGCTAAAGGAATAAACTCAGTTGACAAGCTCAACACTGCACTAGAGGCTGCCTTTAAAAGCTCACCACGCGTGAGATTAGAGACTGATATGCGAGCGCTCTTCAACCCAACCCGTATGCAGATTATCCGAGAATTAACCTTAGATCTGATCAATAGAATTGAATCGTCCTGCCCTCGTTGCAGTACTTATGGATTTGGCGAAATCCACGTCACAGGCCATTTACCTTGCTCTGACTGTGGCTTTGACACAACTTTATATCAAAATATCATCGAAAAATGCGTCCGGTGTGATTATCATATATCAAAGCCAAGAGGCGATAAGTTATATCGCGCAGATCCCGCATATTGTAATCATTGTAATCCTTAAAAGGTAGTGAGATGAAGAATAAGTTAGTTGCCGTTGTTTACGGTTCTTTATCAGATTGGAACATCATGGAGCACTGCGTCGAACTCCTTGAAAAGCTCGGAATTAGCTATCACACTCAAGTTGTTTCAGCTCACAGAACCCCTGAATTATTATTTGAATTTTCAAAAAATGCCAAAGAAAAGGGGTTTGAAGTGATCATTGCAGGCGCCGGTGGGGCAGCTCATTTACCGGGCATGGTTTCATCTTTGACAACCTTACCTGTGCTGGGCGTACCCATGCCTTCCGCTTCTTTAGACGGCATGGATTCCCTTCTTTCGATAGTCCAAATGCCCGCGGGCATACCGGTTGGGACCTTAGCAATCGGTAAAAGCGGCGCTATCAATGCCGGTTTGTTGGCCGCTGCGATACTTGCGAACAAATACCCTGACATAGATAACTCACTAAAAAAATTTCGTGATTCACAAACTGAAGCTGTTCTCAGTCAGTTATACCCGGAGTCATTATGATAGGTATTCTCGGTGCAGGACAGCTCAGTCGCATGCTGGCCTTATCGACAAGACATATGGGGCTTGAGTTCACTTTTTATGGTGAACAGTTCACTCGATCGATAGAACATCTGGGAAATTTCATTCAGGGTTCATATTCAGACTACGATCAATTACGAGCATTTTCGAATTTATGTGATGTGATCACGTTTGAGACTGAAAATATACCTTATCAAACGGTAGAATTTCTCGAATCGTTAAAACCGGTTCACCCAAATTCGAAATCCCTTAAAATGACGCAAGATAAAATATTTGAAAAGTCTTTGTTCTCTAAATTAGAAATTCCAACGCCAAATTACCAAATACTTCATTCATTAGATGAAGCCAATCACTTTGGAGCTCAATACGGATATCCTTTTATCATCAAAAAATGTAAAGACGGGTATGACGGAAAAGGACTAACAAAAATAAATAATCCAACCGATCTCATCGATTTCAAATTTAAACCGAAGGCGTCGATTTGCGAGCAGTATGTTAAGTATGATCGAGAAATTTCAATTATAGCCATTAACAGTGTCGACGGCCAACACAGCTACTACGACATTTGCCAAAACACTCATCGCGATGGAATCTTGATTGAAACACGGAATCAAATAGACGATCCTATTTTCCCTATAGCGAAAGAATATATTGATCGTCTCATGAATGAGCTCAACTATGTAGGCTGTATGACCTTAGAGCTTTTCCAAGTTGGCCAAACTTTATTAGCAAACGAGATCGCTCCCAGAGTCCATAACAGCGGTCACTGGACTATTGAAGGGGCTTTTACGAGTCAATTTGAAAACCATATCAGAGCCATTTCAGGATTACCATTGGGTAACACCTCGAGCAGAAATCAAGTTGTGATGAATAACATTATCGGAAGCATGTTAGATCTGAAACAGCAATTAACTAACGATTTATGCTTCTTTCATGATTATCAAAAAGAACCCAGACCAGGTAGAAAACTGGGGCATTTCACAACCATAATAGCCGCTCTTCCAAAGTTGATCAAAGTTGCTCACAAGAGTGATGCATGCTGAATCGCATTTGGATGGGGTGCTCTCAAGCGCCCCTTAAATCTATATTAGGGCCCTATCTTTTGGCGCATATCAGATATTATTTTTTGGTAATCCTGAGCACCAAAGATCGCGGAGCCCGCAACAAAGGTGTCCGCACCCGCTTCAGCAACCTGTTTAATATTATCGAGCTTGATGCCACCATCGACCTCTAACCGAATCGCTCGACCACTCGTATCAATGAGTTTGCGTGCTTCTTTTATCTTTTCAATCACAACGGGTATGAAAGATTGTCCACCAAATCCTGGATTAACTGACATTAAAAGAATCATGTCAATTTTATCCATCACATATTTTAGGCAATCTAAAGGCGTCGCTGGGTTGAAAACAAGGCCTGCCTTCACCCCTTGATCTCGAATCAATTGCAGGGTCCTATCAATATGGTTACTCGCTTCAGGATGAAACGTGATAAAGGATGCACCGGCTTTTGCAAAGGGGACAATTAAGCTGTCCACTGGTTTCACCATCAAATGAACATCAATTGGTGCGGTCACACCATGTTGACGAAGCGCTTCACAGACCAGCGGTCCAATCGTGAGATTCGGTACAAAATGATTATCCATGACATCAAAATGGACAACATCGGCCCCTGCTTTGAGGACAGTATCAACTTCTTCACCGAGACGCGCAAAATTAGCTGATAGAATTGAGGGGGCGATCCAACAAGGCTGCTTCATCTTAAAAATCCGTACCTAAAAGTGGGATTTTAAACTAAAGATGATCAAAATGGTAATCTAGTGGTTTGGCATCCATACACCAAAGCTCACCATATACATGTTCATCCCACTATTGGGCGTTTTCAGAGAGGCGTTTGAATAATGGTAGAGTCTAAAACCAATATCGACTGCTTTAGCAGGTCCAAACCGAACCCCAACGCCAATTTTATCCTCAAATTGAAAATGCAGAGATAGCCTTCGACCACTGATTTCTTTTTTGGATAACCAAGAGGCTCCAACTCCCGCTTCAATATAGGGTAGCATCCCTAAAAATGGGGTTGCCTTTTGAAATCGAAACATGGGACCTGTTGTAGCGAGATTAAGAGTATGGGGTCCTGTATTATCTGAAGGGCGCGCTGCATGCCAATGGGCCACACTGCTCTCCCATGCAAAATGAAGTGGCCATGTATTGCTTTCCAGCCAAATCGGTCCATAAGCTTTAGACAACGATAAACGATAGGGTCTTACATGCTTAGTCCCATGGCCAGTGCTTAAGGCAACCCCCCACCCTTGATCCTGTTCCGGCAGTTTTGTTGCAGAATAACAAAGTGAGGCCCAAGTTAAACAGCCTCCAAGTAGAACAGCACTGTAAAAATAACGGCTTTCCATGGCAACACATCCCAACTTCGCCTTCATTTATCAAATTGTAGCTACAAATACTTAGTTTACAAACTAACCTGACGCCTCACCAAAGATGCTAGGATGGTTAATGTCTCACACGGGGAATAAACTATTGTTCTATCTCAGGCTGTTTAACTTATGTTAACATCCCAGCCTTACTTGATTAACTAAGTAAAAAATGTATAGCCAGTCTAAAGGAGTTTGACCATGCCCAGAATGAAGCAAAATGATAAACGTGATCGATTAGTTGAAGCCGCCGATCAGTTAATTTATGAAAAGACTTTCCACACGACAACGCTGGCTGATATCGCCAAAATGGCCGATGTTCCGTTAGGCAATGTCTACTATTATTTCAAAACTAAAGAAGCCATCATGGAGGCCGTGATTGCAAAACGCGCTGATGAATGGCGTACTCTTTTTAGCGAATGGGAACAAAAAACAGAGGTTAAAGACAGACTTAAATCTCTTATTCAACATACACTTGCTCAATCAGAGAATTTAGCACGATACGGCTGTACCATGGGTAGCCTTTGCCAAGAGCTCAGCAAGCAAGGCGGCGCTGTAGCGTCTGGCGCTGCTAAGCTGATGAACGACGTACTCGAATGGATTGAACAACAATTCAAAAATCTGGGTAAAGAACAGCACGCCAAATCACATGCGGAACACTTGCTCGCAGGTCTTCAAGGCGTTAGTCTCCTGACGTTAACGTTTAAAGAGCCCGCTTATCTACAGCGCCAAAGCGAATCCTTAGAAGAGTGGTTAAATACCATTTAGAATTGCTGTGAATGAAAGCAACCTGAAAAATACGTTTCAGGTTGCTTCAAAAAATGAATTGAAATACGCTTCGCGACTGAATTTTGGGCGTTATTGCTTTACCGAAGCTCAAAGAGCGTATAGGCCGGTACCCGAAAAATCATCTTAACAAGAACAATGTCTTTGGTCTTTTGGAAGATGACTGTTTAAATCAATAAAACCTACCAAATGCATCGGATACAAAAATAACCCACAAAAAGTACCAACAACCAAGCCTAATTGTGGCCCTAAAAGGGTAGCGCCATTCCAAAATCCATCTGTAAAAGTTCTCTCGCCTTGATAAGGGAGAGCAACACTAGCGCCTAATCCATGGAACTCGCCAGCAGAAATTTCGCGAATCTGAAGATCATTTAATAATCGCATAGAAATACCCTCTTTGTAAAAAGAGGCTGATTTTAACAAATAAAAAATTGAAATTCAATTAGGGCGTGTTGACATTTCGCCGCTCCGCACCACGCCTACGTGCCGCGGCTTGTCCGCGGCATCCAGTTGTTAAATTTCTAAATCAGAGATTTGAATGCAATTCATTGATTAATGAGAGCAAACTCGTAAAATTTATTCGTCTAAAATAACATACGAGTTTGCAATGGCCCGACTCATGCTCAGTGATGAACTGTGGTCGAAGCTAAGGACGATCATGCAACAACAAGGGATCTATGACAAGCCCGAATTGCGCCTCATGGTTGAAGCGATGTTATATCGTTTGCGAGTAGGCTGTCCTTGGCGAGACGTACCAGCAGAATTTGGATGCTGGAATTCAATATTCCAAAAATTCAATCGTTGGTCTTCAAAGAACAAGTTGGTTAAAATTTTTAAATCTTTGGTGCAAGATCCTGATCTTGAATGGACGTTTATTGATGCCAGTATTGTAAGGGCTCACCAGCACAGTGCTGGTGCAGCGAGTAAAGAGAATCAAGCTATTGGAAAGTCTGTAGGCGGAAACACAACGAAAATTCACATGGCTGTTGACGCATATGGCTTCCCAATTGAGTTTGATTTAACTGGTGGAGAAGTTCATGATTGCAAAGCGGCGCCAGAATTAATTGAGAAACTTCCCGCCGCAGATTATACGATTGCTGATAAAGGTTATGACAGTAAACAGGTTCGAGAACTCATTCGAAAAAAAGCATCAATACCAGTGATTCCAAGGAAAAAGAACTCAAAAACAGGAAATGCAGACATAGACTGGTCCTTGTATAAATATAGGCATCTGGTTGAAAACATTTTTGCACGACTCAAACATTTTCGAGCAATTGCAACAAGATATGACAAATTGAAGCGTAATTATGCTTCAATGCTGGCAATAGCCTGTTCTTATCTGTGGCTGCCAATGTGATAATGTTGTTCAAAAGACAGTATGGATAAGCAAATTTAATGAGGTCATATTATGTTTATATCTTATCTAGCCAGCGAAACGGAACGGTTTATGTGGGGTCTACAACAGATCTTGTAAAAAGGGTTTGGGAGCATAAAAATAAGGTAATTTGTGGTTTTACGGAAAAATATAACGTAAATCAGCTTGTTTATTATGAAGCACATGAGTTGTACGTTGAGGCAGCTAGACGAGAAAAACGATTCAAAAATTGGTGCAGGCAGTGGAAGTTGAATTTGATTGAGGAATTTAACCCAACCTGGAGCGATTTATATCAAGAAATCTGCTCATAACACCTGGATGCCGCGGACAAGCCGCGGCACGTAGGCGTGGTGCGGAGCGGCGAAATGTCAACACGCCATATTATCATTGCGACTAACTCGAATCAGTTAGAACCCCAGCTCGGGGTTTTTTGGGAACTATCGTCATCCCGCACAGCGGTCATCACACGAAGTGTGTAGCGTCTGATGCGGGAACCAGAATTTTATCAAACCTCAGCTAATCATTTGATTGCTGATATTTTTAAAGGCTGAATCGCATAAGCGGCCAAGGCCGCGTGAATACTAGGGCGTGTCCCTAAAGTTTCAACCACACAAGTATTGCGACGACAGTTAATGCTGCCATGAAGATTACTTTTGTTTTATCATATACCCTTCACACCTGAATTTTCGGGGTTGTTGCCTTCGCGATTCTCACCGCAGTCATGTACCTTGTGTACACTCCTGCGTCTCGAACGCTCGGCGCCTACCCGAAAAATAATCTGTTGTGGGTACATCTTGTTGCAATTCGACGATACTGCTTTATCTTAGCAAAAAATCTTTCGATCACATTTCTTTCCTTATATATTTCCCTATCATATTCATAGCATATTACACTGACCTCAGTTCGGAGTTTTTGAAGGCAGGGTTGGTTTGTAATGACGTCATTCCGCACAGCGATAAGCGCACAAAGTGCGCAGCGTGTGATGCGGAATCTATTATTCACGCGGCCTTGGCCGCTTATGCGATTCAGCCTTTAAAAATATCAGCAATCAAATGATTAGCTGAGGTTTGATAAAATTCTGGTTCCCGCATCAGACGCTACACACTTCGTGTGATGACCGCTATGCGGGATGACGATAGTTCCCAAAAAAACCCGAACTGAGGTTGCATCAATATGATGGATGGCGAGACCGCCATCTTTTTTTTAAAGTTTCTAAAATTGAATTAAGATGACCATATTTTGCCCATCTGTTGAAGCGATTGTATTGTGTCTTCCAATTTCCGAGATCAGCAGGTAGATCACGCCACGGGCAACCTGTTCTCACTATCCAGCAGATAGCCTCTATAAATTGACGGTCATTCAGACCGTGTCTTCCTTTTGGTGAAGGCAATAAACGCTCTAATTTTGACCACATTGGGTCATCAATAACCATCCTTGTCATTTATTTTACTTCGCTATGAATAGGTTTGGTTCACTGAGGTCGTCATTCCCGCGAAAGCGGGAATCCAGGTTAAAGTAGGCTAATATATAAATCATCCCAATGAGGATTTAAGCCCTCTATCAGGTCAAGTTTCCATGGTCTGCGCCATTTTTTAATCTGCTTTTCTCTTGTTATGGCTTCCATATTTTTTACTGAATCCCTCGACAAGATTTGATTTATGCTGATCAGTACGTTTAATAAGGTCACTGGTTACACCCGTATATAACGTTCCATTTCTCTTATTAGCTAATATATATACAAAGGAATCAGGCATGGTATAGTTTGTTTTCTGGATTCCCGCTTTCGCGGGAATGACGACCTAAATCTGATTTTAATTACACGTAGCAGCACTTGCAACTTTAGGGACACGCCCTAGATTCCGCATCACACGCTGCGCACTTCGTGCGCTTATCGCTGTGCGGAATGACGTCACTACAAAGCAACCCTGCCTTCAAAAACTCCGAACTGAGGTAATTAGAAAATATGTGTGCAAGACACCGCTTCCCCACTCTCTAATGACTCCTGAGCAAGTTCAGCAAGTGCTAAGGCACGCCAACCGGCTTTCCCGTCAATTGGAAATGGCGTACCGTCAATCAAACAAGCAATAAATACATTTAACTCTTGTTTATAAGCCTCCTCATAACGCTCTAAAAAGAAATTTAATGGTTGAGCTTGTTGTATTCCCTGTTGATTGATATGTGTCAAAGTATGCTGAAGTACATTGCCAACGCTCAATTGTCCTCGCTCACCAAAAGCTTCAATACGTTGATCATATCCATATCCACTTTGTCGATTGTTGCTGATTTGACACAGTTTGCCAGTTGCTGTCTGCATCACAACCATCGCAGTATCAACATCCTGAAATCCAACCAGGGGTTCAGATTGCATCCAACTTCCCATGGCATAGAGTCGACTCGGCATCTCACCTAGTAACCAACAAGCCATGTCAAAGTCATGAATCATCATATCCTTAAATAGACCTCCGGAGCCTGCCAAATATCCTAATGGAGGCAAAGCAGGATCTCGACTGATGATTTGCAGCGTATGCAAACGCCCAATATCACCTTGCTTTAACTTCATCGCGAATTGCTGGAATTGCGGGTCAAATCGGCGATTAAATCCTATCATTAAGGGGGTGCCTTGCAGCTGAGACACAATTTGAGCCGCTTGCTCTGCTGATTGATCGATCGGTTTCTCACAAAAAATAGGTTTTTTGTAATAAATTGCTTTCTTTATCAAATTAATGTGCGTTGCTGTCGGACTAGCAATCATAATCGCGTCAAATTCACATTCTGACCATACAGAATCCGGATCCCAGGCGTGAGATTCTAGTCGTTGCGCCATTTCATCGGCTAATTCACAATTCTGATCCACCACACCGACCAAATCTGCTTTAGGATGTCGCAAAATATTTTGCGCATGTATTTGTCCCATTCGACCCAATCCAAAAACAACCAATTTTACTTTTTCCATGTCGTCCACCTAACTTCAACTTGTTTGAATCTTATAAAAGTATAAAACTTAGGTTGTCTCTCAATCAAAAATTTTGCTTTCATATACCCTTCGCGACTGAATTTTCAGGGTTGAATTCGAAAAGGAATTTTTTCATGGCAGTATTACTAACTCAATATCGGCAAGGATTTCAGAGCGGCTATACCGAGATCACACAATGGGATGAACCAGAAGATAATACCGGGATACGGTTTGGTATTTTTAAGCAATCTGCGGGAGAATTTCATGTGGAAGTTACCTCACATGAAACAGCTTGGCTGTTACTGAAAGGCGTAGCGAATATCCTGATCAACGAAGAAACCGTCTCCTTCAAACGTCATTCCATTTTTGATGAATCTGCAAGTTGCGTCCATGTGCCTGCACACACACATTTGCGTTTTAACGCGCTCACAGACACAGAATATTTAGTCTTTAATGTTCCCAATGCTAAAAGTTTCTCAACCGGTGTCTATTTCCCTAAAGATGTTCGCACAGAACAACGCGGCAAAGGCATGGTTGGTGATACGGCAGAACGCATTGTGAGAACCATTTTTGACGCAGAAAACACCCACTCTCACTGCCAACTGGTGCTGGGAGAAGTGATTAATGCCCCTGGCAAATGGTCGAGTTATCCACCTCATCATCATCCTCATCCTGAAATTTACCATTATCGCTTTACTGAGCCTCAAGGATATGGACATGCTGAGCTAGGCGATCAAGTCTATAAAGTGAAGTCCTACGATACTTTGAAAATTCTGAATAACCTTGACCACGCTCAATGCAGTGCGCCAGGCTATGGCATGTATTATGCTTGGGCTATTTTGCATTTGCCTGATTTAAAATACAAAACCTTTGAATATACGGCCGAACACACTTGGATGTTGAACCACAAATGATAGGGAAAATCATGACCACAGAATTCAAATTCGATTTAATCTGCCTAGGACGTGCTGGCGTCGATTTATATGGTGAACAAATTGGTAGTCGATTAGAAGATGTTCAATCCTTTAGAAAATATGTTGGAGGATGTCCAGCGAATATCGCCATAGGTGCTACCCGTCTTGGCTTGAAAACCGCCATGCTCACACGCGTAGGCCAAGATCATTTCGGTCGCTTTATCAAAGAAACATTCGAAAATGAAGAGGTCAATACTGATCAGATTAAGACTGACCCTCATCGCTTAACCGCTCTAGCCATTCTAGCCATTCAAAATGAAAATACTTTCCCACTACTATTTTACAGGGAGAACTGCGCCGATATGGCCCTCGCTTTGGAAGACATCGATCCTTTATTCATTCGCTCATCGAAAGCTTTACTGGTCACAGGCACACATTTCTCAACCTCTGAAACAAGTCAAGCCTCTCGAAAAGCCATCATCGCGGCTAAAGAAGGGCAAACCAAAGTTGTCTTTGATATCGATTATCGACCGGTATTATGGCACAAAACGACTAAAGAGGATGGCGAAGCAAGATTTATTGCTGATCCTGAAATCACTGCTACCCTCCAAACGATCCTACCGCTTTGCGATCTCATTGTCGGAACTGAGGAAGAATTTGAGCTCTTAGGTGGCCAGCAAGTCGTACGCTCCAAAACAGAAGCAATCCTGGTCATTAAAAAAGGCGCCTCTGGCTGCTATCTAGATGCGCCTACTGAATCAGGCCCCTACCCTGGCAACCTCATTAAAATCTACAATGTGCTAGGCGCAGGCGATGCTTTTATCAGTGGGTTCTTAAGAGGGTGGCTTCGAAACGAAAATCTCGCAACATGTTGTGAATGGGGCAACGCCGCAGGCGCGTTGGTGGTCTCAAGACATGGCTGCGCACCTGCCATGCCCAGTTTTGAGGAACTTCAAGCCTTTATAAACCGTCCATTGATTCAAATACCCGATAGCGATCCAACGTTTGAACACCTTCATCGTGCTTCAACACGGTATCGTCAGTACGACAATCTTTGTGTCCTCGCATTTGATCATCGATTACAATTAGAGAATTTAGTAGAGAAAACACATGCTCAAGTGGAACAACTGACCACTCTAAAACGCCTTATTGGAGAAGCTGTACATCTTAAGCCCATTGAGGGAATAACCTTAGGCGCTATTATTGATGACAGATATGGTGCTGACATTTTAAATGAATTTTCAACAAGAGAAGGTTGGATTGCAAGACCGATTGAACAACCTGGTTGTATTCCATTGGCATTCGAAGGCGGCAACGATCTCAGCGCAACGCTTACAAAATGGCCCGCCAAGCAAGTAGTCAAATGCTTAATCACCTACCATCCTGGTGATCGGTATGCACTGAAAATGGAACAGGAAGCGTCTCTACAACTACTCTTCTCAGCCGTTAAATCCACCGGGCATGAATTGCTGCTTGAACTATTAATGCCTAAAAATGTGATTGTCTCCCCTCAAACCATCGCACAAGCCATGGAACGATTTTATAGCCTACCAATTTATCCTGACTGGTGGAAAATAGCCCCACCAAAAGATAAACGCGCGTGGGATCATATTACTAAAGTAATCCACACACACGATCCTTATTGTCGTGGCATCCTCCTATTAGGACAGGATTTAAGGGAAGATCAAATTCAGCACGCATTCGAGGTGGCTTCAGAATATCCATTGTGCAAGGGGTTTGCTATTGGACGCAATATCTTCATGAAAGCAGCCGAACAATGGCTTGCTCAGAAAATTAGCGACAGCATGCTGATTGAATTAGTCTCAAACCAGTTCCAACGGTATATCAAGCTTTGGCAAGAAGCTATACCCACAACAGATGATTTTTCGGGTAGGCGCCGAGTGTTCGAGTCGCAGGAGTGTACACAAAGTACATGACTGCGGTGAGAATCGCGAAGGCAACAACCCCGAAAATTCAGCTGTGAAGGGTATAAATCAAATATAATGCTACCCGCTTAAAAAAAGGATTACTCTCATGGAAAAAGTCAAGTTAACCTGTGCAGAGGCCATCATAAAATATCTGTGCGCTCAATTTATTGAAATTGATGGTCAAAAAGAAGCTTTGTTTAAAGGGGTATTTGCGATTTTTGGTCATGGTAATCTTACTGGGTTAGGAGAGGCGTTATATCACTACCAAGATCGATTACCAACTTATCGCGGTCAAAATGAACAATCTATGGCACATGCAGCGATCGCTTTTGCCAAAGCCTCGAAACGTCAACAAATGATGGCGTGCACCACTTCTATTGGACCCGGTGCCACCAATATGGTCACCGCCGCCGCTTTAGCACACGTGAACCGATTACCTGTTTTGCTATTACCAGGCGATGTCTTCGCATCCCGTGCACCCGATCCGGTTCTGCAACAAATCGAAGATTTCACCTCTCCGCTGACATCTGCAAATGATTGCTTCAAACCTGTATCTCGGTTCTTTGATAGAATATATCGCCCCGAGCAGATCATCACTAGCCTACCCCAAGCGCTCCGTGTGCTGACCGATCCGGCAAACTGCGGGCCTGTGACACTCTGTCTGCCCCAAGATGTACAGACTATGGCTTTTGACTATCCATTGTCATTTTTCAATGAAAAAATTCACACTCTAAAACGGCCTCAACCGGATAATATAGAGTTGGAGAAAGCTTACTCCCTCATTAAATCATCCCAAAAACCCTTAATCATTGCGGGGGGCGGGGTGCACTATTCTGATGCTTGCAACGCTTTATCAGATTTTGCTTCAAAATACCAAATTCCCGTGGCTGAAACACAAGCTGGCAAAGGGGCTTTGACGTTTGATCATCCTCAAAACGTTGGGAGCATCGGTGTCACGGGCAATCAAAGCGCGAATCAACTCGCTCGTGAAGCGGATCTCATTATCGCATTGGGCACGCGTTTGGGCGATTTTACCACGGGCTCTAGAGCACTCTTTCACCCCAATAGTCAACTGATTCAAATCAACGTCTCAAGCTTTGATGCTATTAAACACCACGCACATCCTGTCATAGCAGATATTAAAGTGACGCTTGAGGCAATGACCCAGACATTAACAAACTGGAGCAGTTCAGTGGAGTGGTGCTCGGCGGTTGAAATCGCTAAGACGCATTCAACACTGTCTTCAACATCAAACAAGCAGCTTCCGTCTGATGCTGATGTGCTACGTATTGTTAATCAAACGCTCCCTCCAACCACCACAGTGGTATGCGCAGCGGGTGGCCTACCGGGTGAACTTCATAAAAACTGGCAAGTGAACGTCCCTGGCACCTATCATCTAGAGTATGGCTATTCTTGCATGGGGTATGAAATCGCCGGCGGCTTGGGCGTCAAAATGGCCAAATCTCAACATGAAGTGGTTGTGATGGTAGGCGATGGCAGTTATTTGATGATGAATAGCGAAATCGTGACTTCCATCCAGCTCAAGCAAAAGCTGATTATCGTGGTCTTAGATAATGGAGGTTACGGTTGTATCCATCGACTCCAAACAGGATGTGGGAGCGAATCTTTCAACAACTTGCTGTCTGAAACCAATATTGATTTTGCACTCCATGCAAAAAGCCTCGGCGCAACCTCTGAAGCTGTAGACAGTTTGACGGCACTCGAGCAAGCCCTAAAGACAGCGAAAGCTGCTAGCACCACTTATGTCGTGGTCATCAAAACCGATCCCACCCAATCAACACAAGCTGGGGGCACCTGGTGGGACGTGCCGATAGGTGAGGTCTCACAGAGTGCCAAAGTTAAAAAGGCTTTTTCAAGTTACCAGTCTGCAAAGAAGAACCAGAATATTGTTGGATATACTCAAACCACTCTAAATTTAGGGGAGGCGTCAAGTGAACGAATCCCCCGGAGTGCACATGAAGTGCATGACGAGGATGAGAGCACGCAGACAACAAAACATCAATTTAAAGGGGGAAGAGTATAATGAATCATAATATCAAAATCGGTGTAAACCCGATCTGTTGGACGAACGATGACCTCCCGCAATTGGGCGGTCATATTTCTCTTGAAACATGTCTGAGCGAAGCTCAGCAAATTGGCTTTGCAGGCATTGAATTAGGACATCGTTTCCCACGAGAAGCGAGTCAACTGTATCCTTTGCTAGAACAATATCAGCTTGCTTTGATATCAGGGTGGTATAGCGGACATTTAGTAGCTCGTTCCGTGACGGAGGAACGAACAGCCCTGCAAGATCAGCTGGCGTTGCTCAAAACCATGGGTTGTGATGTTCTGATCTATGCCGAAACGAGTGAATGCATTCACGGTCAGCAACATGTGGCGCTCTCACATCGGCCTGAAATGATGGTGACCAACTGGCGTCACTATGGTGAAAAGCTATCCGAACTTGCAAAGCATGTCGCTGATGCGGGCTTAAGGTTAGCCGTCCATCATCATATGGGTACGCTGATTCAGACTCAAGGCGACATTGAAATGCTCGTCGAACATACCACAGATGATGTTGGCCTGGTTCTGGATACGGGACATCTCGCTTATGCAAAGGGAGATATCCAATTTGTCTTGGATCACTTGAGTCATCGTATTGCTCACGTTCATTGCAAAGATGTTCGAATCGAGGTTCTACAACAATCCCTAAAACAAAACTTAAGCTTTTTAGATGCCGTGATAGCCGGTGTCTTTACCGTCCCAGGCGATGGTCCCATCAACTTCAAAGCGGTCATCGATAAACTGAAATCGATTAATTATACAGGCTGGGTCGTTGTAGAAGCCGAACAATATTCAGACAGCATCCCTGCAGCGGTCTATGCTAAAAAAGGGTACGATACACTGGTTGCACTCATTGGAGAGAGGGATTAACATCCCTCTCATGCTTCGTTCTAAGACAAAAATCTATTGGTTATTCTTATCTGTGATGCTCATTTGGGGCTTAAGCTGGCCCATGAACAAAATCGGCATCCAATATTTATCGCCTATTTGGTTCACGACTTGTCGTCTCATCATTGCCACAATCAGCTCATTTGTCGTGGTTAAATTCTTGGGAAAGTTGGTTTTTCCTTCCAAACGAGATTTACCTTTAATCTTAAGCATTGGCTTACTCCAAATGGGGATTTTTACGATACTCATCAATATCGGCCTACAGTTTGTGGACGCAGGGCGTTCTGCCATCCTAAGTTACACAACCCCTCTTTGGGTGCTCCCCATTGCGATCTTATGGTTTAACGAAAAAGCGACTTTTTTAAAATGGATGGGCTTTGGATTGGGGATGTCTGGCGTTTTAGTCCTATTTAGCCCTTGGACAATCGATTGGTCTGACCGCCAAACTATTTTAGGCAATCTAACCTTATTAGCAGCCGCATTCTGCATGGCCATCTCCATTTTAGCGGCCCGAAATCTCAGATGGCATCGGTCGCCACTGGAGTTGCTCCCTTGGCAATTTCTAGTGGGTGCCCTACCCACCCTAGCACTGGCCTTTTATATCGATCCTCATCCTGTCGCTGAATGGAATGCACCCCTCATCATGACGCTCGTCTATACCGGCCTCATTGGGACCGCGATTGGGAATTTTGCGGCTATGATAGTGGGTAAAGAACTCCCCTCTATTACCGTTTCGTTGGGATTCTTAGGTGTGCCTATTTTCGGTGTTCTATTTTCTTCGCTCATATTGCATGAAGCGATCACCCTCTCTATCCAGCTGGCTTTGCTGTTAATACCGAGCGGGATTGCATGTCTTTCCGTTAAACGGCCTTTAGCTAAGACTTCTTGATCCCTCTATCTTGCTTGGGTTCATCGTAGACTTTAATAGCCTCATAGAGTGTTTTCGTTTTTGCATTCTCCAAATGCATTTCTTTTTTTGTCTCGACGTTCCTTTTGTCAGTTTCGATGTCTTGTTTAGTTCGTACTTTAATTCCGAACGATTCAAATGCTATTTTTTGAGCATCATCAACTTGCTCAGGTTTTTCTTGATTCAATTTCTGTAACCTCTTATCCAGCAATAACACCTCTTGGACTGCTTTTCGCTCAGCATTGGTAAATAACGCCTCTCTCTTATTTTCAGTGATATAACTATCAATGTTTGAACGTATGATCACAGCTGCCTCAGAAGCTTTAGAACGATAAAGCCCTGCGGATTCCAATCCATCTAATATCCACTGAAACAACCGATGCGTGGACGGCGCTTTTTTAATGGCCGGATGGTTGTAACAGACTTCTGCTTTTTTAGATAAATCAATTAATTTTTCATCTAACTGGTCTTTAAAATCTTTGGCCGTTGGGTCTAAAGCCATAACAGCTGTCCTGGCCTCCAACAATTGACTCTTATACTTTTCTAAAACGGCTA
This sequence comes from Gammaproteobacteria bacterium, assembly GCA_046348545.1. Lineage (GTDB taxonomy): Bacteria > Pseudomonadota > Gammaproteobacteria > Berkiellales > Berkiellaceae > JAXMEB01. Next base: position 58,473 of record JAXMEB010000002.1, on the reverse strand, counting down.
AAGCACCTCTTGACCTGGAAGGTGACATATGGAAAATGCCTTTTTGGGGTGCATTCGATGCTTGACGATACCTCGCGATTTCTTTCGCAACCTTTAGTTCTGCGGCCGCAAGGAATTTTACTGCCTTTTCTGCCTTTTCTGCCTTTTCAATCCTATCTCGAATATATTCACCAGCGTTGACCAACTTTGGATCTTCCTCAGCTTTTGGGAATTGGTATTGATTATGTTTTGCGATTTGAAATGCAGTCATTACTGCCGTAACTTCTCCGTGCTCCAGACCATTACACTCAATCCCATCAATTTTATTTTTAAACGCCTTCGACAATACCTTATACAAAGCACCATCGATTTGCTCTATTTTCACAGTGAGAGAATCATCATCGATATCATGGCTCTTCAGGTAGTCTGTAACCATCGCCGCTCTGAACGTAATTTTTTCATCAACACCAATTTCCATTTCTTTTTTCTCATCCTTTCCTTCCTTAAGACGTTGTGCATTTAAAAAATGGTGAATCCAATTAACATCTAAGTCATCTTGAAATTTTTTACAGAATCTAGCGAACTCTAAAAGCTCAGCTTGATCTTCTGCATTTACACTGTTTATCTTATCTATGAGGGGTTGAGCAGGATGCATACTTTTAAAACCTTTATTCGAGCTGGTATAACATTTTGTCTGAATAGCCTCAATAAAAATTCCTGAAAAAATAATAATAAAAAATAATAATTAACGGTACTAGGTCAGCAATCAATTCTTTGAATTTCAAGCTCAAATTGATTTAACTTCAAGAGCAGATTTTGACCTGCAGATTCCAAGTGTAATCTATCCTTTCTATTGATAGCGCCCTGGCAAAATTTCCAAATATCGAGCACAGGAAATGCAAATATTAATAAGCGAGATTGACCATCCTGAAGCACTTCCTGTATACCCCAATCTAATTGAGCGACTTCCGGCAGATAGGTCAAATGTTGCACTGGAGCGTAGCTCGATAAAAAATCTGGCAACCATCGACCAAACTCACTCAAAGACCAATGTGATGAAGGATGCACCATTTGATACTCTTTACTAAGCTGCCCAAAGAAAGCCGCCCCAACTAATTTATAAATTGTCGGATATAATTTTTTCAGTGCCTGAAAATGCTTAGTCCGAATGCTATGATAATAAATCTTCAGTCTAGCATTATTTGAAACCCCAACTAATTTCGTATCTTCTTGGAGTACCGTCGCTTGAAAGGTTATTTGCAGTTCTCGAAGCGAGTTCATATGTGTCGCTTACTGATTTCCTTGCGGGAGTCAAAATTTTAGACTATAAAAATCATATAGTTATTTAATACGGAATAGCGTATGTCATTTTTGTCTGAATTTAAAGCCTTTGCGATGCGTGGCAACGTAGTTGATTTAGCCGTTGCGGTCATCATCGGCGCAGCATTCGGCAAAATCGTCACTGCTTTTGTCGATGGTCTGGTCATGCCCTTAATTGGATTGCTGCTAGGCGGCGTTAATATATCGGGACTAACTCTTGTAGTAGGTCAAGCAACTGTAAAATGGGGATTCTTCCTCCAATCCATCATCGACTTTACGATCATCGCTTTGGCTATTTTCGTTATGATTAAAATGATGACTCGGTTTCAGAAAAAGCAAGCCGCTGAAGCACCCCCTAAAAGCGATGAAGTGGCACTACTCACTGAAATTAGAGATTTATTAAAAAATAGATAAATTAACCTCAGTTCGGAGTTTTTGAAGGCGGGGTTGGTTTGTAATGACGTCATTCCGCACAGCGATAAGCGCACAAAGTGCGCAGCGTGTGATGCGGAATCTAGTATTCACGCGGCCTTGGCCGCTTATGCGATTCAGCCTTTAAAAATATCAGCAATCAAATTATACCCTTCACAGCTGAATTTTCGGGGTTGTTGCCTTCGCGATTCTCACCGCAGTCATGTACTTTGTGTAGACTCCTGCGACTCGAACGCTCGGCGCCTACCCGAAAAATCATCTGTTGTGGGTATATTAGCTGAGATTTGATAAAATTCTGGGTCCCGCATCAGACGCTACACACTTCGTGTGATGACCGCTGTGCGGGATGACGATAGTTCCCAAAAAACCCCGAACTGGGGTTAAACTAAAGCCCTGGTTCAATCAAGACTCAAATATCTTTGCAATATCATGCCAGGGCAATATACGTGCCTCTTTTCGTCTTTGATGCTCCATTCCGCCATAGACAATAAAACCATTAGGCTGATCAGTGCCTGATATTTTATACCAATCTTCTAGTCCTCTAAAAAAATTCAGATTCACTGTCTGACTTGATTTTATTTCTATAGGAATAACACGATCTGCTGTTTCGAACAAACAGTCTATCTCGTGCCCCTGCTGATCACGCCAATAGTAGCATTGAGGATTCCTAGCTTTATTAGAACGATACTTAATGAACTCCGATAGGATGAACGTTTCAAAAAGCTCCCCTTTCATGTGATGCGTGATTAACTGTTCCTGCGATTCAATATTCAGTAGTGAGCAGACTAGACCCGTATCGTAAAAATACAGTTTCGGACTTTTAATGACTCGCTTATTATAATTCTTATAATAAGGTTGCAGAAGATGAATAATGTAACTTGCTTCTAAAAGCGAGAGCCAGGATTTTGCGGTATTAGGGCTAATGCCTGCATCAAGCGCAAGTGAGGCCATGTTTAATATTTGCCCTGTTCTACCAGCGCATAACTTAATAAATTTTTGAAAAGACACCAGATCGGTTATATGCTTAATTTGACGAACATCACGCTCTAAATAAGTTCTGATATAATTCGGATACCAATCTAGTGGTGAAATGTCACTAGCATATATTTTAGGATACCCGCCTTTAAAGATCGCTTCTAAAAATGTAGCGGGCCGCCTACCACCATCATTAAGCTCGATCATTGAGAGTGGCAATAAATTTATGATTGCTACCCTGCCCGCCAATGATTGAGAGATAGCTTGATTGACTAAAAAATTTTGTGATCCAGACAAAATATAAAAACCCGCTTGAGGTGAAGTATCCACATAACCTTGGATATAGGAAAGCAGATCGGGTGCATTTTGGACCTCATCTAAGATGATGCCAATGCCATTGTCGTATTGCTCTAGAAAACCTTTAGGATCAGATTGAGCAAAAGAACGACTGTCTAAGTTTTCCAATGTAACATAATGGTGCTTCGGAAAGCACGCCTTAATAAGGGTGGTTTTCCCAGATTGTCGGGGTCCCGTGACACTCAAAACACTAAATTGCTTCGCAAGCCTTAATACACTTTCTGACAATGAACGAGGGATCATACAGCCTCCTTTGACAATTATGCAATCAGACTGCATTATTGTCAAACTAAACTATTTTTCCTTTATAATCAGGTGGTTAGAGTTTGGCCTCTATGAGAACAGTGTGCCTTCTCAATACGCGATAACCTTACTTCATCCCTCTAGCCTGCTGAACAATCTCATAGGCTTTATGAATTTTCTGGGTTTTCTCGGTCGCTAATTTAATCATCTCAGGGGGAAGGCCTTTTGAAACCAGTTTATCGGGATGATTTTGACTAACCAGTTTTCGGTAAGCTTTTTTAATCTGGACATCTGTTGCTGTTCTATCAACCCCCAGTATTTTGTAGGATTCAGCTAATTCACTGACCGGTGAAGCTGCATACTGGTGCCCTCGAGATGAACCTGTCGTTGAGTCTTGTCCTGACTGTTTGTGATATTGCGTTTCAAGATTATATAAAATTGAATTGGGTATCCTCAAAGCACTACAGATTTGAATCAAGACTTGGCGCTTGGAGCCAATCATCCGGCCATCAGCCATAGCACCTTGTACTTGTAAATCTAAAAAAAGCTCTGAAATCTGTGGTTGATGTCTGCATTGATGAGCAAAACTGCTGAGCGTCTCTTTGAAATCAAAATCTTGCTCCTTGCCTTGTGTGAAATACTCTATCGCTTCGCGCTTTTGATCTGCATCCAGACTCAATCTGTCCATCACCAAACGAGCCACGTTAATTTCTCTTTCGCTAACTCGCCCATCGAGTTTGGCAAGATATCCCATGATGAGAAAAGTCGTTTTGAAAAATTGTTTTTGGCCAATCCCTCCTCTCGCGGGTCTACCTAAAAACGGCAGCAAATTTTGCTTTAAGCCTTTATCAAATAGATGACCTAAATACAGACCCAATACGACCCCTAAAATGTTGCCTATCAGCAAGAATCCAAAAATCGATCCAATGAGTTTGCCAAAAATATACATGATTTAATTCGATTTGAACGGTGTGCAATCTGCTAAACAATTTCTTAAGGTTTGAAGCCGCGCAATCGTGCCAACATCAGACCATCGCCCTCGAAAGAGCTCTCCTGTTAACCCCGCTTGAGCTTGAGCCTTCTCCAATAATGTCGTGAGAGGATAGATACCTTCTATTCCTTTGAATAAATTGGGTCGAAACACCCCAATCCCTGTATACGTGTAAGTCGTAAGGCTAGCCTCTCGATTGATCACATTGTCCTCTATTAAACCATAGTCTCCCTTCAAATTGTGATCTGGGTTAGGCACCAATACAATATGAGCAAGTTTGACCGGATAGTTTAATAGATTTCGTAACGGATAATCTGTCCAAATATCCCCATTGATCAGCAAAAACGGCTCTTCCCCCAACAACGGTAAAGCATGTGCAACGCCTCCGCCCACTTCCAGCAAGGTCGTTTCAATCGAATAAGCAATATTCACACCAAATGCTTGCCCTTTACCTAAAGCAGATCGGATTTTATCGCCTAAATAGCCTAGATTAATCACGATATCCGTAATACCAATAGATTGTAGTGCTTCTAAGTGGTGCACAATCAATGGTTTTTCATTCACCATCACCAATGGCTTTGGTAAGGTATCCGTGATCGGCCTTAGTCGTTGTCCTCTGCCTGCTGCCATAATCATTGCACGCATGTTGTAAATCCTATGCTGCGATCTCGATACCTTGTTGTGACCAATACCGTTCAAGACGCGGCTGAATATCTGATTCAATGAAATGATGAAAGGATTTTAAAGTGGGCTCAGAGCCTGTCACTCCTAAAATATACCTCAACACTCTCGGCATATCTTTAATGTAACCTGATTTACCATCTCTCAGCTTTAGTCTTGAAAAAACACCCAATACTTTTAAATGCCTTTGAAGCCCCATCCAAGCATACCATTGGTTAAATTGTTCTAAACTCACTTGTTCCTTACTGATAATCTGCTCATCGATGCTTTGATAATAGAAAGATCCGACCCACTGAGATACCCAGTTCTCAGGCCAAGTGATATAGCAATCCTTCGTGAGAGAAACCAAATCGTATGTGATAGGACCTATCACAGCGTCCTGAAAATCAATGACACCTAAATGACCTGTTTCTCTTTGAATCATCAGATTACGACTATGATAATCTAAATGAACCATCACTTGAGGCTGGCTTAAAGCAGATTGTACCAAAGCGGCATAAGTCTCATTTAATAATTTCGCAATAGAATGCGTCACCTCAAGCCCGAGTAATTTATCCAAACACCATTCATGAAAGGTATTGAGTTCTCTTAAAATCCTATTTTCATCAAACAAGGGAAAGCGATACGTGCTGGTTTCAGTTTTACGAGCCAGTGGCTTCAAGATTTGCAACGCTTGGGCGTACCAATGATGCACGTTATCGGCACTTAAATGATTGAGTAATAATTCATCACCAAAGTCGGCTAACAGCACAAAACCTTGAACATCATCGTAAGCAAAAATCTGTGGGACCGGCACCCCTTTCTCAGCAAATACCTTTGCAACCCCCACGAACGCTTTGACACTCTCTTTTTCTTTTGAAGCATCCATCGCTAAATAATAGATACCATCCACTTGAAATCGATAATAACCCCGAAAACTCGCATCCCCTGGTAAAGGATGTAAATCCAAATTTGGCTGATTAACTTTCTCTGCCAGCCAGACTTTAAGCGCACCGTGATCGCGCATCAGTATTCTCCTGCTCTTTTTATTTAGGTTAGACGGCAATTCAGTTTACAGACAACTTGAAGCTATGCGACCATCCGCCTACGCCTTATAGAAGGCAGGACAGGGTTCGGTAACAGCACAGTGAAAAAAAGAAAGTTAACTACATATCTCTCCGGTCTTATGCTGATTGGCTTATGTTTGCAAACCAATCTGGCACACTGTGATCAACTTTCAGACAAGGATTGGATTGTCGATCCAAATGATACCTTTTGTGGGGGTTATTATAAGGCCCCGCCAGTCAACATGCCAACCCAACCTTTTACAAGTTCCGCAGAACCTATCTACTTAGAAGCGGACAAATTGGATTACTCCCTTGAGGGGATAAGCGAGCTGATTGGGGATGTGAAAGTCTCTCAAGGGGAGCGCTTGCTGCTCGCTCCGGCAGCCACTATCAATACTAATCAAAATGATCAACGCCTTGAATTCATTACAGCGAGCGGTCCCGTTGAATTCTCAGATGCGTATTATCGGATCTGGGGTGAGCGTGTATTCTGGGATAACCGGAATGAAATCCTCAATATGTATAATGCTGCTTTTCACTACTATCCGCATCACGGGCGAGGCCAAGCGGACTTTATTCATTACGGTCGAGATCGATTCATCACCCTTAAAAATGCCAAATACACCACTTGCCCACCTGGCTCCAATACTTGGGCGATTAAAGCACAACGACTAACTTTAGATCCTAATGAAGGAAGAGGACAAGCAAAACATTTGTTGCTGAAAATGAAAGAGGTGCCCGTCTTTTATTTACCCTATTTTGACTTTCCATTGGACAAACGTCGAAAGACGGGATGGCTCTATCCAAGCTTTAGTTCAACAACGGAAAGCGGTATGGCATTCAATTTTCCATTTTACTGGAATATTAGACCAAACGTTGATACGACCATTATTCCAACATACTTGACACAACGCGGCACAATGCTAGCGACTGAAACTCGCTATTTAAACCCTAAATCAGATGGGGTTTTAAATTTGCATTGGTTACCAAATGATCAAAAATATCGCGAATTTCGTCGAATAAATCGTGTTATGCCACCGAATTATCCCAGAACTGACCCTCGCATTACGGGATTAGAAGGTGGGACTCATCGATTTGCAACCAATTATAAACATCATTCTATGTTTACCGATCGATTAGTTGGTAACATCGATTTCAGTCATGTTTCAGACGATAATTATTTTCTTGATCTCGGAAATGATTTAGACACGGCTAACACCACCGATCTACTACAACAAGCCGAAGTGCTCTACTATGGAGAACATTGGCAACATACTTTACGATTCCAAAGCTATCAAAGTCTACATCCATTATTTGGACCTGAAAATGATAACGAATATGAACGATTTCCTCAGTGGGCCTTCGCTATCACTTATCCTGAAGTCTGGCATCAATTACAGCTAGATGCGAATGGTGAATGGGTCAATTATTACCATGCCAATAACCCGTTTAATGGATCGCATGTCACAGATGGGCATCGCTTTCAACTCAGACCCAGTATCAGTTGGCCTTACTCTACTCTGTCAGGCTATGTTATCCCAAGAGCACAATTTGATATTCTTCATTATGATTTAGAACTCGGGCCAGTAGATCGATCGCGTAACAAACCCGATAATTTCTATCGCACGATACCCATGTATGATTTGAAGGCGGGTCTCTTTTTTGATCGTTTTACGCATTTATTTCATCAGGATTTTCTGCAAACGCTAGAACCAAAGTTATACTATCTTTATGTGCCTTTCCGAAATCAAGATCTGTATCCGACATTCGACACGAATATTAACACCTTTAATTTGAGCCAATTATTCAGAGACAATCGGTTTTCAGGACGCGATCGCGTCAGTGACGCTAATCAACTGACACTCAGTATGACTTCTCGTTTGTTGGTCAAGGATACTGGGGAAGAACGATTCAATGCCAGTGTTGGTGAGATTTTCTATTTTTCACCCAGACAGGTGAGCATTTGTGATCAATCACTTTTCTCTGCTCAATGCCGTTTACTCGAAGATCCAACAGTTAACAATCGACAATCTGCTTTGATTGGACAGTTAGCGATGAATTTCAAACCGCTCAAAGCTTGGGCCTTTTTGGAATGGGATCCCAAAGCACAAAATGTTCAACAGTCCGCTTACAATCTTCAATGGATTGCTAATTCAGGCGGTCAAATTAATTTGGGATACTATTGGGTCAGACAGGATATCGCAACCGTTAATTATCAAGCCAACACAGCTCAAAATCTAGAACAGACAGATGTCTCATTTATCTGGCCGCTGGGCAAGCATTTTGAAGCATTGAGTCGCTGGCAGTATGACATGATTCAAAACCGTTCCATCAATATACTCGGTGGATTTGCTTATCACGGTTGCTGTTTCAGTTGGCAGCTGGCAGCCTCTAGATATCTCAAACCTCAGCAAAATCAAATCGCAAACGAATACCGAAACGGCATCTTTTTAACTGTAGCCTTCAGAGGTTTAAGCAGTGTGGGCACCAAGGAAAGTCAATTTGATAAGGCTATCCCAGGATACCAACGCCTAGAACAACGAAGCCCTTGGTTATTTAGTAATCCAGCTATCTAGTTCTGCCCGGTTTTGAAGCTTCTGAATATTAAAACTGTGCTATAATTGCGGCTTATTTTTATGTCTCGGTGTCAATCAATGAAGCGAATCATAGCCACTTGCTGTATTTTAAGTTTTTCTCTTGGTCTATCACCACTGGCATTTAGCTTACCCGAAAAAATTGATGGGATTGCAGCCATTGTCAATAACAATGTGGTCACTGAAAATGAAGTGTCAAACGAAACTAACTTTATCTTGAGACAATACCAAGGCGCTTACCCACTGCCTCCGATGAATCTAGTCAGACAGCAAGTATTAGATAAGCTGATTTTAGAAACAATTCAAACGCAACAAGCCGAAGCCACTGGGATTCAAGTTGATGATTTAACATTGGACGACATGATTAGTAACATTGCCAATGAAAATGGTAAAAACATTGATGGCTTACGTGCAGCCCTTGCCCAAGAAGGGATCGACTTTGAGCAATATCGGGAAAGTATCCGAAAACAAATGGTTATTTCACAATTACAACGGCGCGACCTAGAGAATGATGTCAATGTTTCCGAACAAGAAATTGATCAGTTCATGCACTCTGTTGAAGGACTTGATGCGCTCGGTACAGAGTATCATGTTGCACATATTTTAATCAGTCTAAAAGACAAACCGACGTCTGATGAAGTCGAAATCGCTCAGAAAAAAGCCGATGATGTCATTAAAAGCTTGAAAGAAGGCGCTGAGTTTAATCAACTCGCTGCCACACTCTCCTCAGGAGAGCTCGCCTTAAAAGGTGGCGATTTAGGTTGGCGTAAAATTCCAGAATTACCAACTCTTTTTACGAATGCTGTTCCGTTAATGAAAATCAACGATGTGCAGGGCCCTTTCAGAAGCGCAAGTGGCTATCACATCATCAAGCTATTAGATAAACGACACGCTAAAGTCGATGCAGATAAATTGGCTGAGACCAAAGTCAGACATATCTTAATCAAAGTTGACGATCTCCAATCTGAAGGACAAGTCATCGCAAGACTGAGTCAGATCCGTCAAGATGTCCTGAATGGTCAAGATTTTGCTGCATTAGCAACTACTTTTTCAGCTGATCTGGGTTCTAAAAATAATGGCGGTGACTTAGGCTGGGTAACCAATGATGCTGTGGTCCCAGAATTTCAAATAGAAATGTCCAAGTTGAAAGCCAATGAAATCAGTATGCCTTTTAAAACACCCTTTGGTTGGCATATTGCTCAAGTTCTAAATCGCCGACAAGCTGATCCAGAAACCCTATTTCGTAAAAAAGCGAAGCAATTAATCCGGAAACGAAAAATTGAAGAAAAACGTGAATCTTGGTTAAGGCAAATGCGCGAAGAAGCCTACGTCCAAATATTTAATTCGAAGGTATAATTTCAGTGCCAAGGCACACCCGAATTGCTTTAACCTTAGGCGATCCGGCCGGTATTGGCCCCGATGTTGCTTTACAACTGTTGGACAGCTCATTTTCGAATAAATTGGTTATTTTTACCGATCGATCCCTACTAGAAAGCCGTGCAGCTCTGCTCAAGTTAGATCCAACTATCATTGATCGCACTGAAATCATAGAGGTCACATTACAAACGACTATCACGCCAGGGCTACCGAATCTAGGTTATGCCCCCTGGGTCCTAGATACTTTAAATCAAGCCACTGAAGCTTGCCTTTCCGGCAATTGTGATGCGTTGGTCACAGGCCCAGTTCACAAAGGACTCTTAAACGAAGCTGGATTCCCATTTTTAGGTCATACTGAATATTTAGCTGAAAAATCAAGGACACCTGAGGTTGTGATGAGTTTTTTTGGCCCTCAACTGATTTTAGGCCTTTTGACCACGCATCTGCCCTTGAGTGCCGTACCGGAAGCGATCCGTCCTGAACATCTTAAAGGAAAGTTAACGATTTTCTATCATGCTGTTAAGCGATATTTAAAACGCCCCCCCCGAATTGCTGTCTTGGGGTTAAATCCCCACGCAGGTGAAAATGGTTTTTTAGGCCGAGAAGAAATTGATATCATTCAACCCACCTTAGATCAACTTGCTCAAAACGGCATCGCTTTAGAAGGCCCAGTGAGCGCCGACAGTGCGTTTAGTCCTGCTGTTCGAGGTCAATATGATGCCCTATTTGCAATGTATCATGATCAAGGCCTCTGCGGCTTAAAAGCAATCGATTTTGGTGAGAGCGTCAATGTCACGTTAGGATTACCTTTTATTCGAACCTCAGTTGACCATGGCACCGCTTATGATAAAGCGGGGACCTTATTAGCAAATTCAAAAAGTCTCAGAGCCGCTATACAAGCGGCAGAAATCTTTATCAGGGACAAATAATGCAAAGACATATTCCCAGAAAACGATTTGGTCAAAATTTCTTAAGAGATGAGCAAATCCTATCTCGTATTGAACATATTTTAAATATTCAAAACCAAGATCAATTGGTAGAGATTGGGCCAGGACAAGGGGCTCTTACTGATCATTTAATACAAAAAGGCTCTTCCCTAACAGCGGTTGAAATCGATCGTGATTTGGCTGCTTATTTAAGAGAAAAATATCATCAGCCCGACTTTAACCTGATTGAAGCGGACGCTCTAAAATTTGATTTTGGCAAAATAAATGGGCCTATACGTCTCATTGGTAATTTACCTTATAACATTTCAACGCCAATCTTATTTCATCTTTTAAAATACAAGCACAATATTCGTGATATGCATTTTATGCTTCAAAAAGAAGTTGTCGATCGCATGATAGCGCCACCGAATCAAAAAGCTTATGGTCGCCTAAGCGTGATGGTACAATATCATTGTGACGCAAAATCACTTTTTAATATTCCACCACACGCCTTTTCACCACCACCCAAGGTACAGTCCGCGTTTATTCGATTAGTGCCTTATGATGCTGCAACTCATCCTTATGGTGAAGTCGACCTCACATCATTTGAAAATGTGGTTAGAGCCGCTTTTTCGCTCAGACGAAAAACCATTCATAATAGTCTAAAACCTTGGTTATCCAACACTGATTTCAATCATTTAAACTTGGATCCGAATTTAAGACCGGAAAATTTGAGCGTTCAAGATTTTGTTAATATTGCAAATTATGTTCATAGACATGGAACGTCATAACTTATGCCAACTTATGCTATTGGTGATATTCAAGGCTGTTTTAAGGCTTTAAACAATTTATTGGAACTTATCTCTTTTTCTGAACATAGAGACATTCTTTGGTTCACAGGCGATTTGGTTAATCGTGGACCTGATTCACTTTCAACACTGCGCTTCGTATACGATTTAACAGAAAAAAAACGAGCGATCACGGTGCTGGGTAATCACGATTTATCATTACTCGCGGTTGCGTTCGGGCAGCGAAAACCACACCAAGAAGATACTTATCAAGATGTGCTGGCGGCTAAGGATGGTGAACAACTGCTACATTGGTTGAGATCACAGCCTTTAATGCATACGGATGCGACATTGGGTTATACCTTGGTTCACGCGGGGATCCCGCCGCAATGGAACTTATCGGAAGCCTTACTCTACGCACGTGAAATCGAAGCGTTACTTCAAGGACCAGAATATCAACACTTTTTGGAAAATATGTTTGGTAAAGATCCGACTCACTGGCAATTAACGCATACGGGTATCTCGCGTTCACGCTACATTGTCAACGCGTTAACCCGCATGCGATTCTGCAATCAAAAGGGTGAACTCGATTTGGCCACTAAAGGCAGTGCAACACAGCCACCTACCGGACTCAAGCCTTGGTTTGAATGGCCACATCAAGCAGCTCAGCAAACAAAAATTATTTTTGGACATTGGGCTGCGCTTCAAGGTCAGTGCAACACCAGGAATATGATCGCATTGGATACTGCGTGCGTTTGGGGTGGTTCACTCACCGCATTTTGTTTGGAAACTGAACAACGCTACAGTGTGGCGTGCTAAATTTAATAATATTTAGTAATTTAACGCCTTTGCCTTATGCCAACAAATCAGTAAAATTGTCAGATTCGCATACTCGCGATGTTATCTAATCGCCTAAGTAGAAGGATTCTATATCTATGGACACACGCTTAAGGTCATCTTGGTGGTTGACCCCACTTTTCTTCTTAAGCTTATTTGGATTTTCTAATACTGCACTCGCAGAATATGCCCTGAATATGACAAAGGGCGTGACATCCATCAGCGCAGAAATTCACCAGCTGCATATGATTATCTTTTGGATTTGTGTGTGTATTGGTGTGCTCGTTTTTTCTATCATGATTTACGCACTGATTAGACATCGTAAATCACTCGGTCATCAACCCGCTCCTTTTCATGAAAGTACGACTGTAGAAGTTATCTGGTCAATCATTCCTTTTATCATTTTAATTTCTATGGCGATCCCAGCTACCCGGGTTTTAATCCTAATGGACGACACCACATCTTCCGACATCACGATTAAAGCAACCGGTCATCGATGGTTTTGGCAATATGAATATCTTGACCATGATCTTAATTTCTTTAGTTATCTTTCAACCCCGAATGAAGAAATTCAAAATATTGCGCCTAAAAATGAGCACTATTTACTCGAAGTGGACGAGCCGCTCGTGGTACCAGTTGGTAAGAAGATTCGCTTACTTACAACCTCCAATGATGTGATTCATGCTTGGTGGGTACCTGCTTTAGGACTAAAGAAGGACGCGATTCCAGGCTTTATTAATGAGATTTGGACGATTATCGACGAACCTGGAACCTATCGCGGACAATGCGCGGAACTCTGTGGGGCTAAACATGGATTCATGCCCATCGTCGTTGAAGCTAAGTCTGAAGCAGACTTTAACGAGTGGCTTGAAACCAAAAAAGCAAAACAAGCGGAAAATGTTGTTGATCCTGATAAAGAATGGAGCATGGAAGAACTCATGGCCAAAGGTGAAAAGGAATATGCCACCGTTTGCGCGATGTGTCATCAAGCGAATGGTAAAGGCTTGCCACCAACATTCCCGGCCCTAGATGGCAGCCCAATTGCCTCCGATAAAGCTAAACTCCAAGAACATATTCACATGGTCTTACATGGCAAAAATATGATGCCCGGACAAGCTGAATTGAAAAATGACTTAGAGTTGGCTGCTGTGATTACCTACGAACGCAATGCCTGGGGAAATAAAACTGGCGATATCATTCAACCTAAAGATATTAAAGCTGCTCGGTAAATAACTGAATAAGGAAGCATCAACATGAGTGATCACGAACACCATGGCCCTCAAAAAGGGATTAAACGTTGGCTATTTACCACGAATCACAAAGATATTGGAACCATGTATTTGTGGTTTAGCTTTATCATGTTTCTCTTGGGCGGAACCATGGCACTTCTGATTCGGTCTGAACTATTCATACCAGGTCAGCAACTAGTGAATCCTGAGTTGTTTAATCAAATGACAACGATGCATGGATTGATCATGGTTTTTGGTGCAGTGATGCCGGCTTTTGTGGGACTAGCCAACTGGCAAGTGCCGCTGATGATTGGCGCGCCTGATATGGCATTACCTAGAATGAACAATTGGAGTTTTTGGATATTACCGGTTGCATTTGGCATGCTTGCTGCAACCCTATTTATGGACGGTGGCGGACCAAACTTTGGCTGGACTTTTTACGCGCCATTATCAACTAAATATGGCCCTCCGAGTACTGATTTCTTCATCTTTGGGGTTCACCTCATGGGTATGTCATCAATTATGGGCGCCATTAATATTATAGCGACCATTTTGAACTTGAGAGCCCCAGGCATGACGCTGATGAAGATGCCGATCTTCGTGTGGACCTGGCTGATCACAGCTTACCTTCTGATTGCTGTCATGCCGGTCTTAGCGGGTGCGGTCACCATGATGTTAACCGATCGCCATTTTGGAACCAGCTTCTTTAATGCAGCGGGCGGCGGTGACCCGGTCTTATTCCAACATGTTTTCTGGTTCTTTGGGCATCCCGAAGTGTACATCATGATTTTGCCTGCTTTTGGGATTATTTCTCAAATTATCCCAACTTTTTCAAGAAAGAAACTCTTTGGATATGCTTCCATGGTTTACGCAACCAGTTCGATTGCTCTACTTTCTTTCTTAGTCTGGGCTCATCATATGTTCACCGTCGGCTTACCATTGGCTGCTGAGCTCTTTTTCATGTACGCAACGATGTTGATTGCAGTACCCACTGGGGTTAAAGTCTTCAATTGGGTCGCAACACTCTTTCGCGGTAGTATTTCCTTCGAAACGCCCATGCTTTTTGCATTAGCTTTTATTTTTCTATTTACGATGGGTGGTTTATCTGGGTTAATGCTCTCTATCGCGCCCGCTGATATGCAATATCATGATACCTATTTCGTGGTTGCCCACTTCCATTATGTTCTGGTTCCAGGGGCCATCTTCTCTATCATGGCAGCGGTTTACTATTGGTTACCGAAGTGGACTGGTCACATGTATAGTGAAACCTTAGGTAAATTGCATTTCTGGCTTTCAGCCATTTCTGTGAATGTCCTCTTCTTCCCCATGCATTTTTTAGGCTTAGCGGGTATGCCTCGTCGCATCCCTGATTATGCATTACAGTTTGCCGAATTTAACAAAATCGCCAGTATTGGAGGATTTGTTTTTGGTGCAAGCCAAATTCTTTTCCTCTATATCGTGATCAAAACGATTCGAGGCGGTAAAAAAGCAACTGGAGAAGTCTGGGATCATCCGGAAGACGGTCTCGAGTGGACGGTGCCGAGTCCAGCGCCTTACCATACTTTTTCAACACCGCCAGTCATTAAATAATTTTTAGAGGGCTCAGAATGCAACATGCCAAACCACTCAAAAAACAACTCCTGATCATGGTCGGTGCAGTGGTTTTGATGTTTGGCTTTTGCTATGCCATGGTTCCTTTTTACAATGTATTATGCAAGGCAACTGGGCTAAATGGTAAAATAGAAAACTCTGCTGCTTTGCCCTCTATCAATAAAATTGACACCTCACGAACTGTGACGATTGAACTTCTATCAACATTAAACGAAAACATGGCGAGTGAATTTAGACCTGAACATAAAAAAGTGACCCTTCACCCAGGTGAATATGTCACAACTTCTTATTGGGTCAAAAACCTAAAAGATACTCCGATTGTTGTACAGGCTATTCCAAGTGTCACACCTGGACTTGCTGCACAGCATATCAAGAAAATCGAATGTTTTTGTTTCACGCATCAGCACCTAGCGGCACATCAAGGCATGGATATGCCTCTTCGATTTACGATCGATCCGGCCATCCCAACCTCAATCAAAACCTTGACGCTGGCCTACACCTTATTTGATAAAACGGATCATTAAAGCAAAGGAGACGGCCATTATGGCAGAACCAATTGAAAAATATGAGCACTACTATGTGCCAGAATCCAGTCATTGGCCCATCGTGGGTTCGGTGGCACTCGGTTGCATCATGATAGGCATCGCTAACATCATACATGGTCATATTTACGGCCATTATTTCTTTGGGATTGGCGGCCTCATACTGATTTATATGCTCTTTGGTTGGTTTGGCACCGTTGCCAAAGAAAGTTTACAAGGACTTTATTCAAAGCAAATGGATCGTTCATTCAGATGGGGTATGGCTTGGTTCATTTTTTCTGAAGTGATGTTCTTTGCTGCTTTTTTTGGGACCTTATTTTATGCACGCAATTTTTCAGTTCCTTGGCTAGCTGGTGAAGGGGCCCATGGTGCAGCGGGCCAATATTTGTGGCAAGGTTTTTCTGAATGGTGGAACAGCACGCCAGCAGATGCCAGGTGGCCTCTTTTAAATAACCCCGATCCCAAAGCGTTCGTCCCGCCGCATTCACCGATGGGAGCATGGGGACTCCCTGCTATCAACACCATGATCCTGCTGACGAGTGGTGCCACCATCACCTGGGCACATTGGGGCTTGATGAAAAATAATAAATTTCAATTGGTATTCGGTCTCTTTTTAACGATTGCCTTAGGCATCACGTTCTTAGGTTTACAAGGCTATGAATATGCCGAAGCTTATGAGCATTTTGGTTTAAGGTTAGACTCTGGGATCTATGGAACGACCTTCTTCATGCTCACTGGTTTCCATGGTGCACATGTGACCCTGGGCACCATCATGCTCATCGTGATCTTCTTTAGGAGCATGAAAGGCCATTTTAAGCCTGACCATCACTTTGCATTTGAAGGCGTCGCTTGGTATTGGCATTTTGTCGATGTGGTCTGGCTATTGTTATTTGTTTTGGTTTATTGGTTGTAGATTAAGCCATTCTCAATGGCAAATCCCCTGCCTCGGCAAGCCGAGGCGGTCTCTTTTACAAAAGTGGACGTTAGCCCCTCCGCGACTTTTACATCGGATATACTCACAACAGATGATTTTTCGGGTAGGCGCCGAGCGTTCGAGACGCAGGAGTGTACATAAAGTACATGACTGCGGTGAGAATCTCGAAGGCAACAACCCCGAAAATTCAGGTGTGAAGAGTATAAATCCCATGAGGATGAATCCATCCTAAAGCATAAGCCATGAGCAAGAAAATAAATAAACTAATCGACACGACAATCCGGACGGTGAGAGACTTCACGGTACTTTTGGATGATGATTTACCACGGATCAAGTAAAATAACCCTGAGCCCAATGCGGCCAATATGACTGCCATCATGAAAAAAACCACACCCCAAACAATCACTTCTTGGTTCATCTCATCTTTACCTCTTTTTGGTGGGCTACTGGTATTAATCGTGCTCTGTGGACTCAGTTTCTGGCAGCTCAATCGGGGTTTTGACAAAAATGCTTTACAAGCACAACTGGCGACTCAGCAAACTCGCTCTATCTTATCAGAAGCCGATCTTCTATCGGAAAAGCTAACAGAATTAAATTATCGAAAAATTGAATTAACGGGTCATTTTCTAAATCACAAGACCTTTCTGTTGGATAACCAAATACTTGAGAGCAAAGTAGGATATCATGTATTGGTACCCTTTGAATGGCAGCCTAAGCAGTGGATCCTGGTTAACCGAGGTTGGATCAAAGCACCCAGTCATCGCAAAGATCTGCCCACTATTGAACCCTATATCGGATCTTTAAATTTAACCGGGACCTTACGCAAACCGACTTCAAATCATTTAATCAAATCAATGCTGGAATCAAGCAATGTAACTTGGCCTGTTCGTATCCAAAAAATCGATCTGAATGGGCTTACAACGTTAGTAGGAGACCAAAGTAGCCCTTACATCCTTTTTCCAGAGCCTGAATCACTCGCCGCGTTGACGCCAACCCCTCTACCTGAAACTTGGCTCACGCCTGAACGTCACTTCGGATATGCCGTACAATGGTTTTTATTAGCAGTCGCTTGGTTCGTGATCATGATTTGCATCGTGAAACGTAAATATTAATAGTTCCATCTTGGCAAGGCTTTGATTATCATCATCGTCTTTAATTGGATTAATACATAGGATACTGACTATGGGCAAACGCGGAATCACATTGCTGCTCCTAGGCCTGCTTTTCTTTGGCCCAATGCTCTTTGCCACGTTTCTCTATTTTAAAGCAGATCAATTTAATTTTAAGCTGGGCAACCATGGTGAGCTAATCAACCCACCCCTTTATCTTTCCAAATTGAATCTTGAGGATTTTGAACATCAGCCCATAGTGCAGAATAACTTAAAAGGCAAGTGGTGGTTGGTTTATTTGAGTCCGGAACAATGCTTTAACGCTTGTCATGAGATTCTATTCAACATGCGCCAAATTCAAACCGCTTTGGGAAAAGAAGCTCATCGCGTTCAGCGAATGGTGATTGCCCCCAGCGAACGAGAAGCCAATCCACTTGATCTGTTTATCAATCAAAATTATCCTGACGTACAGCGCGCGCTCATCCGCCACGAGACTTATCTGAAGCATTTTGGAAAACTTGGGGACCCAAAAGATAGAGCGGCTCTCGGCGAGCTTGTGCTGATCGATCCTAATGGGCAAATTGTTCTATATTACGATGGAGATACCCCGGCCAAAGGCATGTTGACAGATATTAAGAGGCTCCTAAAAATTTCACAAATAGGTTAAAAGGATGTTGTATTTAGCTCGTTTTTGCGTAGGTCTTGCCTTTACAGTCGTCTTGCTGGGCGCTTATACCCGCCTTCGAGACGCGGGATTGGGATGTCCTGATTGGCCTGGCTGTTATGGTAATTGGTTTCTCCCAGAGGCTGACACCGCTCGCTTAGCGTCACAAGCACTTTATCCAGATGTACCCATCGAACCTTATAAAGCCTGGACAGAAATGATCCATCGATATTTCGCAGGGACACTAGGCTTCTGTGTTTTAATTTTAGCGTTTTATACGGTGATAAAATCAAAAACACTAAAAATTTCAAGAACACTACCCCTCTCCTTATTAGCGCTTATCATATTTCAAGCTTTATTAGGAATGTGGACTGTGACACTGAAACTATTGCCCATCGTCGTCATGGGGCATCTCATAGGTGGATTTGCTTGTTTGACCTTGTTATGGTGGATGACATTACAACTTCAAAAACCGCCTCTACGTGTCGCAACTGATTCGCGGCATCGAGACCTAACACTATTTGCGATGGGATTATTAGTACTTCAAATTATCTTAGGTGGATGGACCAGTGCGAATTATGCTGCTGTAGTTTGCACCCATTTTCCATATTGCGGAGAGGCGTTTTGGCCTCATTTTGATTGGCAGGCATTCAATCTCTTAGGTGCCAGCGCTCTCGATAAGCCTATCGATTTCATGAGTTATCCGGCTCGAGTCACCATTCATATGTTGCATCGTTTGGGTGCTGCATTGAATGTCATATTGTTATCAATACTGATTTTCAAGCTGTGGTCGACTTATAGAAAAGCGGCCATATTGTTAAGTGGGCTACTCTGCACCCAGATTATGTTGGGTATCGTGAATGTGATTCACCATTTACCGCTGACGGTTGCCGTTCTACACAATGGTGTCGCAGCTTTGTTATGGCTCACACTGTTTACAGTATGGTATCAACAGAGCCGCATTCAAGCTGGATTACGCCATGAATGATTCAGTTTGGCAACATTATTTATCTCTCTGCAAACCTAAAGTAGTTGCTTTGATGTTACTCACAGCATGGGTTGGGATGATACTGGCAGCCCCTCCTACACAACTACCGTGGCTTGCTCTTTCACTTGGAACACTGGGCATTGCGTTTTGCGCAAGCAGCGCCGCGGTGATCAATCATTTGGTAGAACGACATATCGATGTGCACATGAAACGCACACAACATCGTCCCGTCGCTTCTGGGAAAATTTCACCTTCTAGAGCGTTTGTTTTCTCTTTGATATTAGGTTTGCTCGGTTTGGGCATACTGGTTACCTGGGTCAATACACTCACCGCCTGCCTTACCTTTGCAACTCTAATAGGGTATGCAATGGTCTATACCTTATTTTTAAAACAAGCGACGCCTCAAAATATCGTCATTGGTGGGCTTGCGGGCGCTGCTCCGCCACTTCTAGGATGGACAGCCGTCACCAATCAAATTGATCCCTTTGGCCTAATATTAGTACTGATCATATTTACTTGGACTCCCCCTCATTTCTGGGCACTCGCTATTTACCGCCGGCAAGAATATCAGCAGGCTGGTCTACCGATGCTACCCGTTACTCATGGCGTTCCTTATACCAAACTTAATATTGTCCTTTATACGGTGCTGCTTATTGTCACGACAGTGCTCCCATTTGCATTCAAAATGTGTGGGCTTCTATATTTACTGCTATCAACCCCCCTGAATCTAGGGTTTCTCTACTATGCTGTTAAACTGTATCGAAATGGTAGTGATCAGCTAGCATTGAAAGTGTTCGGCTATTCTATACTGTATTTGATGGGCTTATTCCTGGCCCTCATTTTGGATCATTATTTTTCTTGGGTTATCTTCAGAACAATAGGCACATAATATGAGATGGTGGATTGGACCCCTCACCCTGGTTACCCTCGTTGCAGTTGGCATCAGTATTGGCGCATGGCGTGATAAGACCCATTCATCAAATCAATCTCATACTGCGGCACAACCTTTTAACCCTATTCAAGCAGGAACGTATCTGACGGAACCTAAGCCACTGCCGCCTTTCCATCTGATGGCCTCAGATGGAAAACCTTTTACAGAAGATGATCTAAAAAATTATTGGAGTTTTGTTTTTTTTGGATATACTCGCTGTCCAGAGCTTTGTCCCAAGACTTTGGGTGTTATGCAGCAACTTGCTGAACAATTAGGGCCTCACAGTTCCACTCGCTTTGTATTAGTGAGTATTGATCCTGAACATGATACGCCGAACTATCTCAAACAATATTTTAACGCCCCACCTTATCATGCGCTTCCCTTCAGAGGTGCAACTGGCGAGCGGACAGAACTGTCAAAACTCACTAATATTTTAGGGCTGTACCTTCAAGAAGGTCATGTACCCTTTAATGGCCATCTTGAGCATAGCGGAGCTCTCCTCCTCATCAATCCTCAAGGTGAATTTACAGCACTCTTTAATAACCCGGACAATCCTGATCAGATTGCCCGAGATTTTCAAAGGGTGATGCAACTATACGTTCATAGCACCAGTTAAAGGGTAGCAGTATATACCCTTCACAGCTGAATTTTCGGGGTTGTTGCCTTCGCGATTCTCACCGCAGTCATGTACTTTATGTACACTCCTGCGACTCGAACGCTCGGCGCCTACCCGAAAAATCATCTGTTGTGGGTATACTTATTATTGACAAGTATATTGCTAGTTGAGTTTATGGCATCTGCCTGCCTGCTCTCAAGCGCTGATCCCATAACCCTATTTTGATTATACATTGGTGTCATCCACTGAGGCACAGGCGAAGGATTGCTTGCTGAACGTCTAATTTGCGTTTCTTTTTTATGAGATTGTTTTTGATACACTTCGTAACGCTCCGAGATATCTTTTAAGCAATCTCTTATAAAAAGCTGTGTCCCATCTAATCCAATTACTGATTTTAATTCAAAAAATGAATCAAGCTGCACCTGGATGGCATCAGTCAAATTGTAGCTATATTGATCTACCATCTTTCTAACGCCTGGAAAAATTAGCAATGCGATGACAAATAGGTCGCTAATTGGCGTGCTCTCAGGTATCATCAAATGATGATCAATGAGGCTACATTGAGATTTTATGAATTTACTGAGATTTTTAGTCCTAAACCAATAGCCTGCAAAGTCTGACCCAAATCTAGGGAATAGATAAGGCAACAAATTATATTTCTCAAATGAACAGAAGTTTTGAGCCGCACGCCCTCCTAAAAACATTCTACTCAAATGGCATTTTAAAGCGCCAAAAGGAATTCGATTTAAATTCATTGCAGTTGCGGTAATGGCTTCTTGAACTTCAGGCGCAAGCGGACGTTTCAATTTATTTTGTAAATCAATTCCTCTTAAAATTCTAATCGGATCCTGAATTAATTTCTCAATGGGATTTGAGCAAATTAATTTGATTGGGCTGCCTGAAATTAAATTCTGAAGATGCTCTAATACGTCAAATACGCGACCATGACAATCTGCATAAAATCCATTAGGCTCATAATCGCGAGCTGCCGCATCTTCCTTTAACGAAAAATCTATAGATTTAAGAACGATATCGTAGTATCCCACTCGATACACATCTGCTTCTCGGATATGAGGATTTTTACTAACACAATAACCTAAAATAGCATTTAGTTCAGATTCTGAGCACTCTGCAACAATATCAACATCTCGAATAGGCATAGCGAGGAGTAAATCACGGACAGCGCCCCCTGTTAAATACGCCCGACGCCCTCTTAGATTGATAGACCAAAGTAGCGCTGCAACGGGTGGGGGGATCTGAACAGCAATATCTGACGCCACAAAAGATTCATCGACCTCGAAGGAGGACGATGCTCGCTCAGGCCGCTTCACCTCATTGATTAACATTTGCTCAAATTCAGATGTTAGGTTCTCTAAAGCTTTTACACCAATAGCCTCTGAACTACTCTCAAGCTTCTCTTTTTCAAGCTTCTCTTTTTCAAGCTTTGCTTTCTCAGCTTCAGCTTCCTTCTCTCTGCGGCGCTGTTCTGCTTCAATATGCTGACGCTCAACTTCAACCTCTTCGGCTCTACGGCGCTGTTCTGCTTCAATACGCTGACGCTCAACTTCAACCTCTTCGGCTCTACGGCGCTGTTCTGCTTCAATACGTTCACGTTCAACTTTTGCCGCTTCAGCGCGACGTTTTTCTTCCCATACATTAATAGGTGGTGGTGCCAGCGGCGTTACCATAAGGGAGGGTTTGATAGCCTGGTTGCCTTCTTTCGGTTGAAGGCTTGGTGAGCGAGATCGCGCTACTTTCTTCGTAGTCTCTTGTTTTGCATTTTGCTTTGAAGCTTCTAGCATCGCTTCTTCGTGAAGTCGTTTTTCTTCTAACTTTCTACGGTCTCTAGCAGCATCTAAATTCGTTTTTCGACGTGATTTTTTTCTTGTTTTTGATTGAGCGTTAGAGGGGGAGGAGGTTAAAACAATATCCTCTTGTACCGCTTTTGTCTTTATACCCTTCACACCTGAATTTTCGGGGTTGTTGCCTTCGCGATTCTCACCGCAGTCATGTACCTTGTGTACACTCCTGCGTCTCGAACGCTCGGCGCCTACCCGAAAAATCATCTGTTGTGGGTATATCTCCTCGATCTTAACTTCAGATACTTCTGCTGCAATACGCCGAGCCTCTTCCTCTGCTTGACGTTTGCGTTCCTCAGCTTCCTTTTGTTGCCGTTCAACTCGCTCTTGCTTTGCTAAACGAGCATTTTCGGCTTTCATTCTCCTAATCAGTACCTTTTGAGAGGGTTGTTTTAGTGTTAAGGATCCGCCCTGCTCAAATTTCTGGGGGGAAGTGCTTGAATGAACACTATCAATATGAGGCGTCTTAGATCCATCAGAATTTGGTTGTTTCTGGTCAATCAATCGATTTTCAGTCGGAGCAGCTTGGTCGTTCTCAGTAAAAAACTTAGATTGCCATGACTCGAGATCATCATCGAAATCTTTGGCAATTTCCTCGGTAACGCCTAAGAGACGATACAATTCTGAAACAGCTAGAAATTTGCTTTTTTCGAACATCGACTCAATCCCAGATAAAAACCAATGGGGTTTATCACTCATAATCGCTGACTTTAAATATTGCAGCTGTTCATTGATTACTTCAATCAATCTTGCTCGCTTCGCACTAGAGAGTATCCCTTCAGGGAATAGAGAATTTAGCCTAAAATTGACTAAATTATCTAATAGATAAATATACAATGATTCAGCATCAGCCCTTTCTTTTTGACGAACACATAGAAATAATGCATATTGAATTCCAAAAAGGAAAGCCTCTTTAATGTACTCTTCCGGATGCTCTTTGATACGCTGACGCAAACGCGCACTCTCGGCATCATCTTCTTGGGGGTTGACTTGAAAAGCCCATTTAACGAGCTCAATGCGATACGCTATCATAGGCTCGATCAGATGTTTCTGATAAAAAACTATATTTGGCTTCAGAGCGGCCCAAGATTCTTCATTAGATTTTCTATCGCGCACTCGAAGCATATCTTCATAAAATACGTTTAAAAAGCACTCGTACCCGGAAATAACCCTTTCAATATTACAAGCTTTAAAAGAAAAACTGATAGAAGGTGGATTAAAAAAATCAATCAAAATTGATTCAAACAATCCAGCCCATTTCAGTATAGAGGTTAAGTTGTTTTGTGATTGTAGCTGTATAAGCCGGTTAATAGCGGCATCTCTCAGCAGATTCCTCTCCTCATTTACCTCTGGATCTCGACTTGAAATTGGCCTTAAAACCATTTTATTCTCTTCATAAAATCTAAAGAGTAGTTTAGTTCTTTCCTCGCTATTGATATTTTCTGCTAATTCAAACCATTTGAGGAACAGTGACTGGAGGTCAATTGGAGAGTATTTTAATTCTTTTGAAGCTGAAGTCGACTTGACAGAACTTGTATTTTGCTTTTGAAAGCGCTTCCCAATACTCGCACTGATTTCTCCCCACAGCTCATTTAAAATCCGAGTTTGGAGTGTTGCGCCAACACCTTGTTCTGGTAAAACTTCACGCCACTTCAAATAGAGCCTCAGAAATAATTTTCTCTCGTCAAGTGAAATTATTTTTTCAGATAACGATATTACAATATTAATTGATGCTCTTAGCAAGTTCGAAATATCGCGAGTTTCTGAAGAAAACGCCTCAATAACATTAGATAAAGGTCTAGTTTGATCCTCTCCTGATGTAATTGAATCACTGTTATCTTCTTCAAACACATGCCAGAGCATTTTCAGTTCTATAATTGCACTATCGATTGCACTCACTTTATCTTTAGTTTGAAACTCTGATATGATATCCCCTAATTGCTCAAGATAGATTCCTGATTTCTGAAGTAGTTCAATATAAAATTCTGTTAATGGTTTTGGATTATTATCGTCTAAGATTTTTTCTTGGATCCAGCTTGTCGCATGACTTGCGATTCGATATGCTTCCTCACTATTTCTTCTATCCCCCATTTTACTAAAGATATTACCAAATTGACTTGCAACCTGAACAATCTCTATAGGGAATTCTGGGCTTTCTTTCAAAAGCTTTTCTCGAAACGATACTCTACCACCATCATTCATCTGCAAGTCAAAATACTCTAACTGTAGAGATGCATACATCGAAAAAATTTCAAAACAGATAGGTATATAATTTAGCAATTGAGACCATTTTTTTGTACTTTGAGCAATATGTAAAATCTGCGCATCTCTATCAAGCGAACTAGCGAAATGTAATATTTCATGTCCTATCGCACGAATAAAAGGTATTTTCTGATTGATATTAAAATAAGCAAAATGCTTAAAAATGATATCTCCTATCAGGAGTATAGATTTTTGACTCGCCTCAAATGTACCTTCTTGAGAAAGCACCTTTAGCCGCACATTAAGAAAGTAAATAGCAAATGAAGAAAGCTCTGCATCTTCTTTCGAAATGAGTGCACCCCATCTTTTCAAAAAACTAAATGTCTCATCTTGTCGTCTAAAATAATTCAAATTTTCTACTACTGAAAACCATTCAGTGAATAGACGTTGATAAGCCTCTTTGGGAACAATTGTATTACGTTTAATATTCACCTCTTTTTGGCGTTTGTGTTTTTTAACGTCTTTTGAATGGCCATCTAACATACTACTTCCCTCATTCACCTGAAGATAGAATTTATATTTACAGATTCATAAAGGGGCTGATTCTAGCACAATCCAAATAATTTTCTCAGTCGATTATCATTCATTGCTTTTATATACCCATAACAGATGATTTTTCGGGTACCTACCTGCGCTCTACGAGCTTCAGCAGGCATGGGCGCTGAGCGTTCGAGACGCAGGAGTGCACACAAAGTACATGACTGCGATGAGAATCGCGAAGGCAACAACCCCGAAAATTCAGCTGTGAAGGGTATAACTAACTTATACTACTTTTATTCTCTGAGCCAAGTCATTAAAGAACTCAGTAGACCATAACGCTGTTGCCGCTACCGATCTAAGAAATCGCTCAACATCTTGCTTAGCTTGTACAATGTTGAGCGCCTTAATTTTCTCTTGTAATTTTTCTTGTAGATCATGCTCTGTCAATAATTTTCCTGCCGGCCAATGCCCAGATTGAATTAATCTAGCTTCTAGATGTTTTATATGTAAAGGGACCTGACGGGCAATAAACCAAACAAAATCATACCAATCTCGCCCTTTTACTCTCTTTTCCCATTTACGACATAAAAGCGCGTGCATTTTACCTGCAAAACTGTCTTCTAAGGCATAATGTGTTACAGAAAAGGGTATGGGTTGCAGTAGTATTTTTGTTTCTGTTCTAAAATCTGGAGGTGGATCGGTATCCACCTCCATCTTCATTTGAAGCAATTGTCCTTTCGGGATGAATTTCGTGTACGCATGAGGCGCATTGATATTCAGCAACTGAACCTGAGTACCCCCTTTAATAAAAGCTGACACGATTTGCGTTTTCTTTTTGATAATGGGCTCAACTTCCATTTGAAAGCCAAATGCTTCCAATTCCTTTTGAACAGCTCGGTTAAAAGGATCCAAGTCAAATGCATCATTTCGATGCATCAATGAAAAATCAAGATCTTCCGAAAAACGATCTAATCCATATAAAATACGAAGAGAAGTGCCGCCATAAAAAGCAGCTTTATCAAAAAATTTAGATCGCCATAACCCCAGCAAAGCAATTTCTTGTATTATTTCTTTTAATGCATTGGTATAATCTTGAAAAGACTCACACTTATATTTTTCGAGCATAGTGAATATTATGTCATGCATGATGCTTCTCGATTAATTTTTTTAGCAAAGTAACATTTTTATTTTTATATGTTAACACCAATCGAGAAATGAATTGATAATCAAAGTGTTTCAAAATCCTTTCTTCTATTCTAAGATTTTCGACCAAATGTTCATGCAAAATCGATTCAGACTCAAATTGATCTGACCTCAACATCAGAAAATCTGCTAAAGCCTTCTCTTTCGTTGCCATCAAAAAATACGTTTGTGGTGTCAATTGAATTTGAGCAATTCCTAGTGCATATTTCTTAGAAGTTAAATAGCTATAATCAAAAGAACCAACCGGTGTCTCAAAATGCTTATTTCGATTATTGGTGATAGACGTCAGTGTTTCAACTCTTTCAGGGATCAACCCATAATAGCTAAGAGCATATTCTAAGGATAATGCTGAAGGACCATAAATTAAATTCGCAAGCACTTCCTTAGCATAAGGCTCTTTTCTAACCCTCTCTCCAAAAATATACAAACCTTTTTTGATTCGAATTAAATCACCAGATGCTAAGAGGGACTGAATTTTCTTTCTGGGTTGCTGATATGCTGATAATGCTTGTAATAGAAAAGGATAATCAATTTCTTCTCGACCAGCCAATCTACGCAACGCATAAATATTCATAATTTCTCCAGTATGTGTAATACTAGTACACATACTAGTTCTTAGCAAGAGGCTTCCGACTAGTATGTGCAATTAAAATACACATACTGGTTAATTTTAGAGTGGCTCAAAAAAAACCCGCCAGAAGGGCGGGTTTTAATGTTTAGAAGAAAACTAGTGCATTGCCGAACGAGGCGTCACAAAGTGTTTTTCCTCTGCTCGTTTAAGGGCTGTCATCAATCCATCGCCTTTCACAATACGCTTGATGAGATAAACTTTAGCTTGATCATCACATTGACTCAGATCAACACCTTCCTGCTGTGCACGCTCATCCAGTTTATCAAATAAAGCAGTGCGAGCCTTCTTTGAATTTGTCAAAACATATGCTTCAGGCAATCTATCTGCTGCATCTTCTGACACAATGATCGTTTTGTCATTGGGTGACAATCCGCGCTCTTTTCTCAAGGGTCCGAGACTTCCTAAGAAGGCAGTCACAAACACCGTAAGGCCTGTGAAGGCAGCAAAAGTCGCTTGCAAGGCGGGTAAAGCTTTTAACATTAAAGCCGGTAGCGCTTCAGTGGCCACTGCAGGTAATGCGAGCTCCATCACCGACGCCCCAACAGCATAGCCTGCCATGGTTGCCAATGTTAGGACAGCCGCCGTTTTAAGGGTTGCATTCAGTGCTTTGCGCCAGGTAAAGCCGTTTATCCACTTAAAGTCTTTTGAGAAAATGGCTGGTACTTCTCGAAGCAACATTTCAACATTATCAAAGAGGCCAAAATTATTCCCAGATCGTTTCACCCAGAAGGTCGCTGCGGCTAAAGCAAGAAACCCTGTCACGCCATAGGTAGCCACCGCTGTAATCGTGAGAACAGCAATTCCGGTTAGCATGAGCGCAAGCCAAGTTGCACCATAATGCGCCAGCTTTTCCTTTTTAGATTGAAATTTAACAGGATTGCTCAAGTTTAACGTGACATGCATACAAGATGAAAAGCCAGGCCTCAACGCCAAACCAGCGTCCTTAATTTGAGATAAATACGCACCCTCGACCGTTAATTTCGAAACAGGGTATTGTAATGCATGACCATTTTTCAGGCGCGCATTAAATTCACGGCTGATTTCAGACTTAATCTCATCGGGGATGAAACGCTTGCCGTCTTTAAAAGTAAATGGTAAGACGGCTAGTTCAAATGACGTCTTAAAAATGAAACTGTTTTCATCTTCTGTGTCTAGATCTTCAGTTAACAAGGATTTCGCAAGTTCTGGCCTCTCCTGTCGAAGCGCATCAATGGTTTGTGCTTCTGTGGGATAAACTTTGATTTCCTGGGTAGTAACTTCACCACTCTCAGAAATTTCTACTCGCTGTTCAGTCCGCTTGTTATTTTCTTTAAAGTTTGTTTCCCAAGCCTTATAAGCAACTTGGTCTTTGAGCAGACCATTTTCAGCAAGTTCATATAACTCAGCGACAAATAAGCCAACATCAGTGAAGTCACCTGGATTATCACCAAGTCGTACCAGGGGTACAATCGAGACCTCATAATCTCTGGTTGCAGCAGACCAACCATTTGCGATATAACCAACCGGATCAGTTCTCAATTGAGTCCAAACATTTCTTATCCCAGCAAACATGATTAACTCCTCACCACTCATAATACTAAAGCTTAGGAACGTTCGAAGTTAGCACGCTCTGCAACGCAATGCAATGCAATGCAAAAAGATTTGAGCAATAAAGAAAATCAACTAACTTTTATCTGGGAAAACAATGAAATGAAGAAAAATAAGGCTAATGCCATCACGATAGCCGGTCCTGCTGGAATATCAAAGAGATAAGAGAGGGCGATGCCGGCCATGACACCAAACAAACCAGCGACACTCGACAATATGGCCATGACACCAGGACTTTGACTAAAAGGGCGACTTGCTGCAGCCGGTATGACTAACATAGCCGTGATCAGCAGCACACCAACCATCTTGATAGCGACTGCGACGACTAAGGCGAGTATCATCACATAACTCCAGCGCACCTTTTCAACAGAGACACCTTCAACCGCTGCCAACTCTAAATCAACGGTTAAATTCAACAAGGGACGCCACAGCTTCATCAGCGCAATCAAAACAAGCGTAGCTCCCCCATAAATGAATGCAATTTCTCTCCAAGTAATCGCTAAAATGTCACCATACAAATAGCCCAGTATATCGACCTGACCTTGCTCCAGCATGGAAACAGCGATAATCCCTAATGCTAAGACCGTGTGCGAAAGAATACCCAATAGGGTATCACTCGCAAATTCTGCCTTATTTTGAAGCCAAGCCAGAAGCGTTGCGAGCAACAAACAAACCGATAAAACACCCAAGGGCAAAGCCCACGATAGCATCAATGCCAAGCTCACTCCCAAAAGCCCCGCATGCGCAAGCGCATCACCGAAATAACTCATGCGACGCCAGACTAGAAAGACACCCAAGGGTCCACTCACGAGTGCAATGCCAACACCCCCCAACACCGCACGCCATAAAAAATCTGGCCAATTCAAATCAATCATGAGCGTGCCCCTTGTGAGCTTGTGGGACAATTTGACCTTCAACCGTATGTTGATGATCATGTTTATGAGTATAAAGGGCTAAGCTTGAAGCTTCACCAAAGAGGTGCAAGAAAGCTGGATCTTGTGTGACCGCTTCAGGCAAGCCTTGGCAACAAATGTGTTGATTCAAGCACACCACCCTATCAGTCTCAGCCATGACAAAGTGCAGATCATGCGATACAACAACAATTCCACATTGCTCAGTTTCACGAACCGCTTTAAGTAAAGCATAGAGCTCATCTTGCCCCAATATATCGATACCCTGATTAGGTTCGTCTAATAGCAATAAATCAGGTTTGCTTAATAAGGCCCTTGCTAGTAATACCCGCTGCGTTTCACCACCCGATAATGACACCATCTGCCGTTCCAAGACGTGCTCAATGCCCAGTGTATTCAATAGAGGCTGCATCTGGCGCTTTTGAGGGGCTAACCTCAAGAAAGATTTAACTGTTAAAGGCATAATCGGATCGAAGCTCAATTTCTGGGGCATATACCCCATTTTGAGTCCAGCCCGGATCTTCCTCACCCCCACTGTGGGGGCCACTAAGCCGGCCATAACCTTGACCAGTGTCGTCTTGCCCGAGCCATTTGGCCCAATGAGCGTTAAGATTTGACTTGGCAGTACACTTAAATCGATATCCTGCAGTATCCATTTTTGATTCAAAAAAACGCCAATGTGTTCTAGCTCAATTAGCGGCGTCTCTTGACCCTTCGTGTCGCCCATAAGTAGAATTACAAACTATCCCCATCCAACCCAGTCTGAAGTCTACATGGTTCTCATCAACAAAGTGAAGTACGTCTTCCTCATCTGCCTGTTCTGTCAGACCCTCTGGGCAAAGGTACCCGACATTGTCGTCACCATAAAACCGATTCACGCCCTAGTTTCAGGCGTGATGGCTGGCGTCACTGAGCCCACTTTGCTCTTGCCCCCTGGGACCTCACCCCATTCTTTTAATCTGAAGCCTTCTCAGCGCAAAGCCATCAGTGAAGCTGACTTAATCGTCTGGGTGGGACCTGATCTTGAAAATGTGATGATCCAAACTTTGAAATCAGTACCCCCTGAGAAAAAATTAAAACTGATTGATGGAGAAACTATTCGAGCATTGCCCTATCGGAGCCCACACCATCACCATGAGCACGACCACGACCACAATCATCATCACGCACTTGATCCGCACGTTTGGATCAATACTGATTTTGCAAAATTAATCGTTCAAAAAATCGAAGCTAACGTTGTTGAACTGGATCCTGAGCATGCAGCAACCTATCAGGCGAATGCTAATCGCCTCTATGAAAGGTTAGCTTCACTCAAAATTGAAATCCAAAATAGATTAGCACCTCATCAACAAGTACCTTTCTTGGTCTATCATGATGCCTATCAATATTTTGAAAGCGAATTTGGATTGCAGGCTGCAACCGTGATTAACGCAAATCCGCATGCGCCGATGAGTGCTAAAAAAATCATCGAATTACAAAAAATCATTTCAAAACGTTCAATCCACTGTGTCTGTACGGAGCCTGAATATGGCGACAAAATCTTGAATGCCTTTGAGTTTAAGGATATGAAACATGTGGTACTCGACGCACTAGGGGTTTATCAAAAAGCGCCGAATGAAGACGCTTACTTTGAGATGATGCGCGACTTGAGTGAACAGCTAGCTGAGTGTCTCAGATAAAGATTGCCAAGGCGACGAATTTGAAGCATTCGTCAACTAAATTCGCCGAAAATAAATGGTTGACAATCCATTTTCGACGAATTTCGAGGATAAATATAAAATTTTATTTATTTATCAATAAGATAAGAATAGCCGCACATTGTCCCTAAGAAAATAACGAATCCGACCCACTGGTGGTTCAGGAAGGCCTCAAAATAAGACTCTTTACGAGCCAGGGTCTGATGTTGGTGGAGGAATAGCCGTCCGGCCAGCAGAAGCCCAACATAAAATGGCCAATTGAGATGCACTAAATACCCTGCTAAGCCGAAGAGAAGTAAGGTGACAGCTTGAAAAATTACAATCCATCGTTGATGATGCAATCCAAATAAGATGGCAGTGGACTTGATCCCAACTTTCAAATCATCAGGCTGATCGACCAGTGCATAGAAGGTGTCGTAGGCAATGGTCAAACACACGGTCGCTCCGAATAAAATCCAAGCAACGAGCG
The DNA here is from genome assembly GCA_046348545.1 of Gammaproteobacteria bacterium. Taxonomy (GTDB): domain Bacteria; phylum Pseudomonadota; class Gammaproteobacteria; order Berkiellales; family Berkiellaceae; genus JAXMEB01. Next base: position 26,204 of record JAXMEB010000002.1, on the reverse strand, counting down.
GTACCTGATTCTGCTCTGCTGCAAACACCATAGGAATAGCCCACGAAAAGGCAAATCCTAGAACCAGTTGCGGCCAATACGTGATGCGTTTCATAAAGGGATAAATGGCGGCCAAAGCCAAAGCTATGGGTGAAAGCATGATCGTCAACAGATTGGTCTGAAGTACCAGGCAAAATGCGACTAGCATCAATCCCAAAAAAAGGACTATAGCTGGTCGAACACTCACTTCACCTTGAACCAATGGCCTGGCTTGAGTACGAGCAACCAAGCCATCAAATTTTCGATCGGCGATATCATTGATCACGCAACCCGCAGCGCGCGTGAGGACAACCCCTAGAACAAAAATAATGATATTTTTGGATGATGGATGACCGTTTCCGGCGATCCAAAGCGCTATTAAGGTCGGCCAAAGCAACAAAAATGTGCCAATCGGCTTATGAAAACGCATTAAATGCCAATAGGAAATTAGGACGCTCTTCTTTCGCATGCTTCAGTATCAATTGCCATCGCTGCTTTACAGGCACGCTGCGCCCAAAATTCTGAGCCTATGGCTATAGAAGAAAAGACGCATACCATACCCATTGCGCTATAGACGGAAAAAGTTTCCCCTAAAACGAAATACGCAATCAACGCGGTGAATACTGGCATCAGGCCCCCAAATAAAGCAGCGCTGGTGACACTCACACCACAGACAAGCGCTTTACTCCAAGACCAGAAAAAGGTGACCCCACTTAGACCGCCAACGATTAAAGCGACCCAAGCCATATGGGTCATCATGGTCATATCTGTCTGGTAAACACCATAAAAGAAGAAGGGCAAGAGCGCGGTTAAGCTAAAAATATTGATAAAAGTTGCAGCACCTAAAGCCGTGACACGATTGCCTAACATTTTACCAAAAATGGTATAAAGCGCTTCAGGAAACATGGCAATGAAAACCAAAATGTCTCCAAAGTAACCGCCTAAAATATCCTCGGCAACCGCATCGCCCACATCTGGATTATCCAATGTGATGATTAACGTTCCTAGGATAGCAAAGGCTAAGGCCACGATTTTTCGGATATTGAAAGCTTCTTTCAACATAAAGTAAGCACAGACAGCAATCATCGCCGGAAGCGTACTACCGATAATACCCGCAGAAGTCGCCGTGGTATAAGTCACGCCGAAATAAAACAGAACATTAAACAGCATGCCACCAGTCAAACCTTGCAAAATCAAGAGGCGCCATTCTGATAAGGATAACCGTCCTGTTGGGTGGTGAATACTGACAACGGATGTCCGTGAAGAGAGCATCGCAGCGCCCAATATCGCGCTAGAAATGAGAAAGCGGCCACCGATAAACATATACGCGTGCATATAATCCGATACGAATTTCCCACACACAACACTCATGCCAACCGCAAATTCAGCAACAATTAACCAAACATAGGCCATGAGGCTTGGTTGAACACGCATAAAATGTTTTATAGACCTTGAAAAAAAATGATAATAATTCTAACAAAGTTATCGCCCAACTTATATACCCTTCACAGCTGAATTTTCGGGGTTGTTGCCTTCGCGATTCTCATCGCAGTCATGTACTTTGTGTACACTCCTGCGTCTCGAACGCTCGGCGCCTACCCGAAAAATCATCTGTTGTGGGTATAGTCCTGACAAGGCTAATAGACTACCGTTTGTAAGGTCGACAACGCAAAATCCAATTCTGATTGAGTGATCATCAAAGGCGGGGCTAATCGAATCACAGTCTGGTGTGCTTCTTTGCTTAAAACACCTGCCCGCATCCATTTTTCACAAATGTCATGTGCCTTGGCCTGCTTTGAATCAATCTCAAGCCCCACCCACAAGCCTTTTCCACGAATAGATTTAATCAGTGGGCTGGTCATCGAAGTGAGTGCTTCTTTTAAATAAGCGCCAAGCATGGCACTGTTTTGAATTAAATTTTCTTCTTCTAAGATCCGAATGGCTTCAAGCGCAATTCGACAAGCCAGTGGATTACCACCAAATGTTGAGCCATGACTGCCAGGATTAAAACAAGACATCATGTCTTCGATGCCCAGGAAAGCTGAAACAGGTAGAATACCGCCACCCAAGGCCTTACCTAAGATTAATCCATCTACATCAATCTCTTCGTGTTGATAGGCGAACCATTTTCCAGTCCGACCTAACCCCGATTGGATCTCGTCTACTATAAATAGCACATTATTGGCTCGACAGATCTCTCTAGCTTGTTTTAAAAAACCGGGTGGAGGCACTTGGATCCCCGCCTCTCCTTGTATCGGCTCGACCAAAAAAGCGCAGGTCTTAGGCGTGATAGCCATTTTCAAGGCATCCGTTGATCCATAGGGAATTATTCTAAAGCCTGGCGTAAAGGGTCCAAAATCTTGTTGGTAAGCTAATTCGCTAGAAAAACTAATCAGGCTAATCGTTCGACCGTGGAAATTATTTTCGCAAACAATGATCTCGGCTTCGTTATCGGGGATCTGCTTCTTTTGATAGCCCCAACGCCGTGCTGCCTTTAGCGCCGTCTCAACCGCTTCCGCCCCCGTATTCATGGGGAGCATGCGATCTAAGCCCGATAGTTCACATAATTTTTCAGCCAAGGGTAGGAGCTGATCATGGTAAAATGCCCTAGATGTCATGCACAGCTTAGCGGCTTGCTCTATTAAAGTGGCCTGTAATCTAGGGTGTGCGTGTCCATGACTCACTGCTGAATAAGATGACATCATGTCTAAATATTTCTGCCCCTCAATATCCCAAAGCCAACAACCTTTTCCGCGAGTGAGGACAACCGGCAGCGGTGCATAGTTTTGAGCTAAATATCCCTTCTCCGCTTTGATCCAATCCATTGTTTTCATCATGACTCCAGTTGTTTGTTTCCAAACTTAAACAGAAAATTTAACGATAGCACTTCTTGTGCATTTCACATTATTATGATCGATAGTTCATCTCGATAGATAGCCTAAAGGGTTTGCTGCAATGAATAAACGCATGCTTATCATGCTCGTCGGTTGCTTTATTTTATTTGGGGGTATTTTTGGATTTAAATGGTTTGGCAAGACCATGATGAATCAGTATTTTGATAACATGCCCTTCCCCCCTGCAACGATCACCACAGCTACGGCCAAGAAGGATGAATGGGCAACCGTATTAGAAGCCGTTGGAACTGTCAAAGCGATTAATGGCATCAACGTCACGACACAAGCCGCTGGTATTGTCGAATCGATTGAATTTGAATCTGGCAAAATGGTCAATGCAGGGGAACTTTTAGTCCGCCTCGATGCCAAAACAGATATTGCTCAACTCAATGCACTCCAAGCTGCCGCCAATGTTGCGTTACTTGACTTACAACGCTCAAAAGATCTGCATCGTCAAAATAGTGTCGCCAAAGCGGAGGTCGATCATAAACAAAGTGAAGCTGATCAAGCCACAGCATTTGTGAACGCCCGAAAGGAAGCGGTTGCTCAAAAAAATATACGTGCACCTTTTAGTGGTCTCTTAGGCATTCGACAAATCGATATCGGTCAATACCTTTCAGCAGGTGATCCGATTGTGAGTTTACAAATGCTTGATCCTATTTACATTAATTTCTCATTGCCCGAGCAAGACAGGCCTTTAATCCAAGGCAAGTTACCGGTTCAAATCGCTTTAAGTGGGATTGCGAGCAAGCATTATAATGGATTAATTTCAGCTGTTGAGCCTGGCGTCGATCCCAACACACGGAACTTCAAGCTTCAGGCCACTTTTGACAATCCAGATCATGCTTTGAGGCCTGGCATGTTTGCGAAAATCACGATTCAATTACCGCAAACACAAGACGTTGTGGTCATTCCAAGAACAGCGATTAACTATACCCCATATGGGAACTCTGTTTTTGTGGTTCAAGCAAAGGAAAAGACGGAAGCGCCTAAACAATCCGAACGCTTCGTCACCCGACGCTTTGTCAAAACAGGACCCGAGCGCGGCGATATGGTGGCTATTTTACAAGGACTCGAAGTTGATGAAGTGGTCGCCACAAGTGGCCTTTTAAAATTACAGAACAATACGCCCGTTGTGATTAATAACGAGGTGACGCCTTCTGCCGAATTTGTCCCTCACGTTGAAAATAGTTGAGTTCCTCTATGAAATTCACTGACATCTTCATCAAAAAACCCGTGTTAGCCACCGTCCTTAGTTTATTTATATTTTTACTTGGACTACGCTCAGCGACAGAACTTAATGTCAGACAATTTCCCTTACTTCAAAATGCAGTGGTCACTGTGAACACCGTCTATGTTGGAGCGGACGCAGACTTAGTCCAAGGATTCTTAACAACCCCACTCGAGCGAGAAATTGCAAGTGCAGATGGTATCAACTATGTAGTGTCAACGAGCATCCCCAGTGTCTCCAGTATTCAAGCTAATCTCAGGCTTGACGCCAATCCCCACGAAACGCTGACGCAAATTGTTGCCAAGGTCAATAAAGTCAGGCGACAATTGCCTGAAGCTTCAGAAGATCCAACGGTTGAACTGACGGTCGGCGAAACCATCGCCGCGATGTATCTGTCATTTTTTTCTGAGATTCTAGATAATAACCAAATTACGGACTACCTCGTGCGAGTCGTTGAACCGAAGTTAGCAACGATTCCTGGCGTACAACAAGCCCGCATTTTAGGTGATCGTACCTTTGCGATGCGAATATGGCTTCAACCGGATAGAATGGCTGCACTGAATCTCACCGCCAGCGATATCAATCTAGCGCTTCAACGAAACAACGTGCTCTCGGCTATCGGTAGCACTAAAGGTCAGATGGTTGCGGTAGATCTGAGTGCAGCCACTGATCTCAGTACGGTTGAAGATTTTGAATCCCTCGTCATTCGATCTGAAGGGGACACGATTGTCAAACTGAGAGATGTGGCAACAGTAGAGTTAGGCTCTGAATCTTATAGTACTTCAGTCACATTTAATGGTAAAAGCGCAACCTTCATGGGCATCTATGTCTTGCCAGATGCAAATACTTTAGATGTCATCGCAAAAGTCAGGGAAGCCTTTCAAAATGAAATTATCTCTCAACTCCCTGATGGCTTGCAGGCTGATATTCCATACGACAGTACTCGCTACATTCAAGATTCTATTGATGAAGTGATCAAGACGATTATTGAAGCGATTGTCATCGTGATTGTGGTTATCTTCTTATTCTTAGGATCAATACGGAGCGTCATTATTCCTGCTGTCACGGTTCCTCTTTCAATGGTTGGCGCTCTTTTCTTAATGCTATTAATGGGCTTCTCGATCAACTTACTCACCTTGCTCGCGATGGTTCTTGCGATTGGGATTGTGGTCGATGATGCGATTATTGTCTTGGAGAACATTCATCGACATATCGAAGAGGGCATGCCTCCGTTTGATGCAGCAATTAAAGGTGCTCAAGAATTGGCTTGGCCTGTCGTTGCGATGACGACAACCTTAGTTGCTGTCTATCTTCCGATTGGATTTATGGGCGGATTGACAGGTGTTTTATTCACCGAGTTTGCATTTAGCTTGGCAGGCGCTGTACTGTTATCTGGCGTGATTGCATTAACACTTTCACCGATGATGTGCGCGAAACTGCTCAAGCCTCATCATGGTGGAATGAACAAAGGCAAACTGGAAATCTTTCTAGACACAAAATTTGAAAGGCTTCGAAAAGGGTATCAAAACGGGCTACACCGTGTTTTAGCAGACCGATCTGCTGTTCTCGTTTTTTCAATAATCGTTCTAGCCTCATGTTATTTCTTGTTTATTAGCTCCCCTAAAGAACTCGAACCGGCAGAAGATCGCGGTCTTGTTTTGTTATTTGCCGAAAGCGATCCTTATTCAACTTTAGAGTACCTCGAGCAAAATACCGCTCAACTTCAAACCATTGCCACCACCATTCCTGAAGTTGAGAACGTATTCTTACTCAATGGCGTTGGCGGAGGTGGCTCAGCGGCATCCACCAATACGGCCATTGCGGGCTACGTGTTAAAACCCTCTGGAGACAGAGAACGAACCACTCAAGATGTACTGGAAGAAGTTCAACCCAAAATGGGCAGTATTCCTGGCATTCGTGTGGCTGCTTTTGTTCCCCCCTCACTACCAACCGGTGGTGGTGGCGGAATGCCCGTTGAATTTGTCATTGGTTCAACCCAACCTATCCAAAATCTGGAATCACTTGCAAATGATATTATGCAGCAAGCTCAACTGAGCAAAAAATTTATTTTCTTAAACACCGACCTCAAGATCAACAAGCCTCGATTTGAGATCCTGATCGATAGAGAAAAGGCTGCAACCCTTGGCATTGATATGCAGACTTTAAGCCAAGATCTGGGAGCAATGCTCTCAGGCAATCTAGCCAATCGCTTCTCACTTGAAAATCGATCTTATAAAGTCATTCCGCAAGTCCAACGTTCGGATAGACTGACCCCCGAGCAATTGACACAATATTACACGCACACTCAGGATGGCACTTTGATACCGATGTCGACTATCGTTTCATTAAAAGAAACGGTAGAACCGCAACAGCTTAAACGGTTTCAGCAGCTCAATAGTGTCACCATCTCGGGTGTTCCAAGACCAGGCGTCCCCCTCGGCGAAGCACTTGGCGTACTCGAAACAGCAGCTCAATCCATTTTACCCTCGACCTATTCCGTAGATTATTCTGGTCAATCCAGACAATATAAGACAGAAGGCGAGGCACTCATTTTAACGTTCTTTTTTGCCCTAATCGTTATCTATCTTGTATTGGCTGCTCAATTTGAATCCTTCAGAGATCCGCTTATTATGCTCATCACGGTCCCATTGTCCGTGTGTGGGGCCATGATTTTTGTTAGTTTAGGTCTGACCACGGTCAATATCTACACAGAGGTTGGACTGGTGACACTGATCGGCGTCATTTCAAAGCATGGCATTTTGATAGTAGAGTTTGCCAACAAATTACAGCTCCAAGGTCTCAGTAAACGTGACGCCATTGAAGAAGCAGCTTCAATACGTTTACGCCCCGTGCTGATGACAACAGCCTCCCTGGTGCTAGCCATGATCCCCTTATTGCTCTCGACTGGGCCGGGTTCAGGTGCCCGTTTCGCAATGGGATTGGTGATTGCAGCAGGCATGACCATTGGCACATTGTTTACTCTGTTCGTGGTGCCAGCGATGTACCTTTATATTGGAAGAGATTATCAACTATCCATGGCTGCCTCCTCAGGGCCTAATCGTGCGTTAGAAGTCTCCGAAAACCTGTAAGTCATTTCAATATTGTTTAAATTTTGGAGGACTTGATTCACCAAATAGATATGGATTCAAATAATCAGTGGGTGGAGATCTAACAGCTGCTTTTTCCACTAGATTTCTAGGCTCCCTTAGATCTTCAGCAAGACCAAAGTACGAAGCATTTGAAAAACAAGGCTCTACATTAAGCCCAGATATACCCTTCACAGGCGAATTTTCGCAAGAGAGGGTTATTTTTCCGTTATCTAATCTATTCATACAGAACGTCCTTATTCAAAAATATTAAATTGTTCTCTATATATTTAATGTTAGTCACTTATGTAATTTTTTCAATTCTACATCACACTCCTTTTCTATATACCCACAACAGATGATTTTTCGGGTAGGCGCCGAGCCCTTGAGCAACCGGAGTGTACACAAAGTACATGAGGATTGCGAAATGGGCGATGGCAACAACCCCGAAAATTCAGCTGTGAAGGGTATACGTCATCAAAGTACATGCTTTAACCTCAGTTCGGGGTTTTTTGGGAACTATCGTCATCCCGCACAGCGGTCATCACACGAAGTGTGTAGCGGTGCGGAATGACGTCATTACAAAGCAACCCTGCCCTCAAAAACTCCGAACTGAGGTTCCTTTACTTATTAGAGGCTGCTGCGAAATCAGACTAAGCAGTCCTCTCAAAATATTCACTGCTTCAATAATCAACTTTATCAATCCATTCAGTGAATATCTATCTATACCCTTCAACGCCAGGGAATAAAATCTTTCACAAAATCATGATGTTACGGAATTGCTGCTCAATGCGTCTGGAATCCCATATCACGCTTGAAATGCAGCTATACAAGCTTGACGACTCACTATTTCGCATCTAACTTTTAAGTCAGATGAATCACAACCGCACAAGGATGTCTCTATGGGCTTCATTTCAAAAACGCTTGCAGCATTAAGCTTGATGGGGCTGACGCTCAATGCTTACGCTGCTGATACGATGTCAGATAGAATCGCCAGGCAGCTTCAATCTGAAGATTTTCTTAATGAAACAGCTGTTGTCGACCATGGCGCTTCATCAAACTTAACTGAAAGCATGCTTCAGCCTGTGGCAGCATTTGATGAGACAACTGCTAATAGCGATGACCCATTTTTAGCCGCAAACGAAGTTCAGGTGAACATTCGTCCAATGGTTCAAGCAACCAAAAGCCCGGCCATTTCAAAGCCAAAGGCCATTGCCGTATCACATCAAGTGAAGCCTGAGCCCAAAAAAGTTTATACGGAAAATGTTCCTCAAGCGGTAGTCTCGAAAATTGAAACTGTAGAAAAACCGATTCAAACTGAGAAACTGGGCCAAGCTAAACAATTGCCCCCATCAGAATCAATTCAACCCTCTGAAGGGAATGACAGTTCAACTACTGAGACCCCTTGGTGGAAACCCACTTTTAAGCCCTATCTTGGGTTAGCTAAAACAGCTCGGCATATGGCGTTTGAAAAAGGTTCTGGCGAAAATTTCTTTAACCAGACTTTACATGCTACTGAAGTCTTTGGAGGCATCAACTTGAATAAATATTTAGACCTGGAATTTGGCTACGCTGAGTCCAACAAGCGGCACAAAGCAAATTTTGCGTCTTCAAGTGAGACAATTTTCAACGTACTTCTTAATGACTATAATGACAGCCTTGGTTTTCACAATAATTCAAAATTCAGTGCTGCTAGAGCGAATCTTATCGGTAAAATTCCAGTGAAATTTATAGAAAACATGAGCGTTGAACTAGGAGCGGGTATCACTCGACTAAAAACGTACAATCAATCTACGTATGATAGTTTTAACGGTGAGCAGAACCCTGTAGAACAGTCAAACACAGTGTCTTTCGTAAAAAGTAAAAACATACTAAATCTGATGGCGGGCGTTAATTACAAAATATTTCCTCATCTGGGCTTAAGAGCTTCAGTCATTTATGATCAGTCATCAAAGCTAAATCGGATAGGTCCGCCGATAGAAATCCTGACAGCTGTATCAAGCATCAAGCCGAAAAATGCGATGACCTATGGAATAGGTGTGTATGTCACAGAATAGCGACAAAACCAAGGATCTGTTTAGTCATCTCTTTAGTGAAAGCAGGTCATATTGGTGGAATTGTGATTTTCTATCTCTCATCGCAAAAAGGTGGGAATTGAAGGATGCTCGTAAAGTACTCGATGTGGGATGCGGCACAGGTGATTGGAGCAGAGCACTTGCGCCAAATTTTAACAATGAGACTCTAGTCTATGGCATAGATATAGATTTGAGATATCTTCAAAAAGCCATACAACTATATAGGAATAAAAATTCGAAAATCGAATTTCAATTCATAAATGGAAAAGTTGAAGATCTAGCATTTCAAGAGAGCTCATTTGATATCGCGACTTGTCAAAGTCTACTCATTCATGTTGAGAATATTGAAATCGCTATCGCTGAAATGCTTCGGGTACTGAAACCAGGTGGTAGAATTATTATTGCTGAGCCACTCAAGATGATCCCCATGATATCATGCAATCCTCAACTTTCTTTTGAAATGATAGATGAATATTTTGATAGCGTTAAATTCGAATTAATTTGTCATCGGGGGAAGTATACACTGGGTGACGGCTCGATGTCTGCAACTGATGATTTGGTTGATATATTATTGAAACTTGGTGTAAATAAAATTGAGTCATATCTTTCAGACAAAATTTCTTTAATGACGCCCCCTTTTTCTTCCCCAGAGGAGAAATCATGGATTTCCGATCTAAAAAATAATTATACTTCAGACATTATCGATTGGAGCAAAGATCAAACTAAGAAATATTTTGTTGCAGGAGGTGGCGATGCGAATGATTTTGACAGGCATTGGAAACGGGCCAGAGAAGATACAAAACTTCTAATTGATCATTTTCAAAATCATACTGAATCGTTCATCAGCTCTAAGCTGATGTGCCTAATTTCTGGAATCAAACCATTATAAATGCATTGATTAAAGTCCAATATCTTTAGCCCGCCGTGCGGTCTTTACCCTTGCTTGCTCTTTTTGCCTCTTCGCTTCTTGCTGTTTCTTGAATGATAAAACAGATGTATCATGCTGATTCTTTGCTTGAAGCGCAGCAGTTTGAGCCGCTGCTAGCGGAGCCTTGCCATCATTCGCTTTCGTTAAAGCAGCTTCTCTACGGTTGACCAAAGCATCTGTTTTAGCGCGCTCATCCTGGATTACCTGTAACGCATTAACGCGTGTTTGTGGTTGATTTAAATTCTGTATAATAACTTGGGCACGGTCTGAGGCTTCATTCGCTGTTTGTTTAGATACGTTTTGTTCATTTAATAATCTCAACCCCTCTGCTCTTTTCGCTGCGTAGTTTGCAAACACTTTTGCTTCTGTAAATGCTAGAATCGCGGCCTCTGCAGTCGTTTTGGCATCCGTCAAGCTATTTATTTGATGATGAACTTCTCCTTTAGCACCACTATAATGATTTTTGTCAGCATCCAGTAAATTTTTATAATCATTGTACGCTGTCATAATATCTGTAAGATTTTGGTTTAATTCCCCAACTCCACGCTGGGCATCAGCCCAATCGGCTTCTGATTGTTGAGCACAGGTGAGATAATTTTGAATCGTAGCCTGAATCCCATTGGCATCAGCTTGGCTCATGCCACCGGCTGCTTTTCTCACACTACCAGATAAGCGATTAGCTTCTTCGACCAAATGAGTTGCATTATTAAGTTCAAGAATAGAAGTCATAGTTCTGAAGCCTTCACCCACAATCTGTGAGTGAATATCAACCATTTGTCGATCAGAATCGATGATGAAGCCTTCACATTCTATTTCTTTTCTCTCATATTCTTCACGCAAATTATTTACATTTTGAATCTCAACTTCAATCGCCTGAACAGCTTCCTGCATAAGACGGATTTTTTCATCCAACTCGTCAATTTGTTCCTGAGTCAAACCTGGGGCCGGACCATGCCCAGCTAGATTAGTGACAGATTCGTAGCTTGCTTTCAAATTTCCATCTTTTTCTTCAATATAGTCTTTAGCTGCATCCCTATAATCACCGAAGCCAATATCATCCTTAAACTGAAGTCCCGCTTTAGCAGCCGTGATCATCTCCCAATATTGTTCACCGACATCCAGGTTGGTTTTGGCCTGATATTCTGAAATATGATCATCAAGCAACTGTAAAGTGCCAAGCAGTATTTTAGCGCCATCTTTATCTAGTTTGGTGTCAACGTTTAAACTATTTAAATTTTCTTCAATCAGAGTAACCGCTATTCGAACCGGATCTCCTATGGGGCCCTGATTGAGCGCCTTAATAGCTCCACAAGACTCATATATTTTATCTAAAAATTTGTCTACCTCGAAATAATCTCCTTGATACTCATAATATTGATTATCTTTTGTTGGCTTTTTGGCATCTTTGGCAATCTGCTTCTTAATGAGGGCATCCATCATTCTTTCTAATGACTGGACGTCTTGTTGTTCGGCATAGTCCTTCGCTTTTTCCTGACAATCATCCGGCAAAGACTTTGCATTCATTTGCTGATCTAGAACCTCAAACAGCAATGAATATAGATTGTTACCTTTAATATTGTTAATATTAATAAATTCATTACTTGTATTATTGGCTATGGCTTGTAGCCCGCCCTTGAAACACTCAGCCACTTCTTTTTCAGAGAGCCTCCAGGATTCAAGGTCATTTTTCAACTGAGAAGAGAAGTCTCCCAAAAAAGCGACGACTTGTGAAACAGAATCAGCGCCTGTTCCGTCAATGGTATTGCATTCCTCAACGACCTTAGATAGCAAGCCTCTCAAGCCAGTGGTTTCTTCTACACCTGTACTTGGGGAAACAAACTTAAAAATGAAATTATTTTCATCCGGAGCAGGTCTTGGCTGGGTGATTAAAGGCTCAAGCCTATTTTTTAAAACCGGAATCGGATTTATAAATCGTTTTGAATCTTCTCTAAAATCACCATTGCGAATGATATCTTTTTCGGAAAAGGAATCAAATAAAAAGGTTACAAAGTTACAAACTTCTTCACCAAGCTCCCCTTTACCTGATACACTCTCCCGTGATACACCATCCGTTATGTTTTGTAGCGTACCATAAAATATCTTGGCAGCCTCCTCATCCTGCCCCGGCTCGAAAGAACCACGATTTTTCAATTGCCTTATGGTATCTCGAATCAGACAGACTGAAATATTGATTTCATCTTTTTTCGATTTATTCAGATTTTTGATCAAGCACTCCTTAGAATGATCCAAAACATTAGACATCATCTTTTTGAGGCCCACATATTCAGGTTGATCATCGTCCCCTATATTGAAAATCCAATTGTCTGGACGAGCTTCTTCTTGAGGACCACCAGCTTGCTCTCGAGCAATACGCTCCGCTTCTTGACGAGCTGCTTCCTCTTGAGCACGACGAGCTGCTTCCTCTTGAGCACGACGAGCTGCTTCCTCTTGAGCACGACGAGCCGCTTCCTCTTGAGCACGACGAGCTGCTTCCTCGTCAGGGCCACCTCCGGCTTGCTCTCGAGCAATACGATCCGCTTCTTGACGATCTGCTTCCTCTTGAGCACGACGAGCCGCTTCCTCTTGAGCACGACGAGCTGCTTCCTCGTCAGGGCCACCTCCAGCCTCCAGCACAACTTCTTGAGTTGTCTTTTCCATAACGTTGTTCAGACTTCTTAAAGTATCATCGGCGGCCACTTTGTCTTTGATTAATTCCGCAATAGCCGTATCTTTTAGACCGAGCTTATTTTCCTGGACTATTTTCACAAGAGCTTCTTTTTGTTTTGCCGTTTCTGCTGTCAATTTGATAGCTGTCGCCGCCTCGTTAAAATATTTTTTTATTTTTTTGATTTCTTCATCATCATCCCAGCCGCCATAATCTCTGTATTTTGCATTTAGCTTGTTGAGCTCTTTTCTTTTCCCCATAGCTTGAACCGGATTTTCTTCATCTTGAAGGTCCTTTTCAGCCTGCAAGATTTTCTCATTCAATTTTTTAAGCTTCTTGAACAATGAACTGCTCTGATCGATCTGACCTCCGCCGAGTTTCGACAACTCAGACTCATTTTTGTTGAGCTCAAATGCAGTGATTGTCGCTTGAACGATCGGAATTTCTTTAACTGCTTGACATTTCGCAACCTCTTGCCGTATCTGATAATGCGCTTCTGCATTTTCTTTTGCTTTTTTAATCGCCTCTCCCATTTTATTTTTTGCGTCATCATGTTCATTTTTAAGATCGTTAAATTCTTTTTCCGTTTTACTTCCATTTCTATACTGAGCCGGATTCTTGATTTTATGATCACAGGCTTGATTATATCGTATTTCTATTTGCAAAAATTTATCTTGAGCTTCCTTAGCATCTTCGACGAGTTGTTCATTGATACTTGGAGCTTGAGCTTCAGCTTTCTGTTTCAAATCATTAATTATTATGCCAACACCATCGAGCCCTGCTTCAACAATGCCTTTTGCAAGATCAGAAATCTTAGCTGGTTCAACTTTGAGACGCTGATCGATGACCTTTTGCAGATCATTTTTGAAGGTCACACAACCCTCTTTGATTTGTGCGCATTTTGATTCGAGACCACTATTGGTGTGACCGCTTTCTGATGTTTTCTTTAGAACAAACTCCTTAAGTCCTGGATCTTTAAGTTTATTTGACAAATCATTAATCTCAACGCCTAAAGTACCTTGCTGTAAAGCTCCCTTTGGATCGAGAACGACATACTTTCCATCGCTCGATAAATAGAGCTTACCTGCTTCAGCATTTTGAGGATCATTACCCGGCAAACAAGACATCAAAACGAGGTCATACCCACCCCCAGCCACAGCTTCCTTGAATTTTATAAAATCAGCCTCCTTTAGATCTCCTGCAGGATTATCTTCGAATTTATTTCTCCAGACATCCTCTCGACTTTCCCATTTATCCCAGTGTTCCTTATAATACTCAAGATAGTTCTCCAGGCCTCTAATTCTACTTTCATTCCTTTGCACATCCTCTCTCAAATTTGCAAGCTGACTCTTTAATTGATTGAATCTGTTTCTATACTCATCTGGGAAAGTGTAATCAGGGATTTTCATATTTCTATGATGTGATGAAGCTTTCTCATAATCTCTTTTCGCTTTGTTAAATTTTTGGATTAATGTATTTAGCTCTTCTTGACGATCCCCTATATCTTTTAGTGTGTCTGCTTCTGTTGCCATAGGTCAAAATCTCCAATCGGTTTATGCTTCTGGTAGGTAGACTGCACTTGATGGTGATTCGTTCACGAATTGCCTCACATTAAAAGTAACCCTATGAATACAATAAGAATTTTGTTATCTCATTTAAAAACACCCAAAGAATGGGAGGTTACACTTGAGGTATCAGGAAATACCTACCCTGCTGCAATGGGCATGTCGCGGAGAAGTCTCCCTACCCTGAAGCCTCGGGGAGACTCGCCGCGGTAAAATGCAATCTTGTTAATTCTCAAGCAGGGTCACGTAGAACTATTAAATTCCCAGATCTTTAGCCCGCCGTGCGGTCCTTGCTCTTTCAGCCGCCGCTGTATTTGTTGGCCTTGCAGGACGAGCACCCGGAGGCGCAGCAGCAGCTGGGGCTGGAGCAGCAGCAGCAGCGGCTGGCGCAGCAGCAGCAGCAGGGGCTGGCGCAGCAGCAGCTGGGGCTGGCGCAGCAGCAGCTGGGGCTGGCGCAGCAGCAGCTGGGGCTGGCGCAGCAGCAGCTGGGGCTGGAGCAGCAGCAGCAGCGGCTGGCGCAGCAGCAGCTGGGGCTGGAGCAGCAGCAGCAGCGGCTGGCGCAGCAGCAGCTGGGGCTGGCGCAGCAGCGGCTGGGGCTGGAGCAGGGGCTGGAGCAGCAGCAGCGGCTGGACCTCGTCTTGCAGTCGTTCTTGAACTGGCGCCAACACTCGATGATGGAGGAGGTGGAGGTGGCGGTGCATGTGGAATGACACCAGGGGCTGGAGCGCCAGTGCTCGGCGTGGGCGTGGGCGTAGGCGTCGAGGGCGTGGGCGCAGGCGTCGAGGCCGTGGGCGTATGCGTAGGTGTCGAGGCCGTGGGCGTAGGCGTAGGTGTCGAGGCCATGGGCGTGGGCGTAGGTGTCGAGGCCGTGGGCGTAGGCGTAGGCATCGAGGCCCCTGGGCTAGCGCCCCAGGATGCTGGAGGTGGCGGTGCAGGTGGAATACCGCCTGTAACACCCGGAGGTGGCGGCGCAGGTGGAATATCGCCTGTAACACCCGGAAGTGGCGGCATCGTGGCAGCGGCTATGCGCACTTTCTTTGCATTCTCAGATTGATAAGCAAGTTCAAGTGCTTTAAATTCATCTGTATTGGTATTGGTTGACTCCAAGTATTTCTTAACTTTATCAAGCGTTTCGTCTTTGGACTTTTTATCACCGTATTGAATCGTCGCCGTCCAGAAAATGAGTTTTTGACTTGAATCCAAATCATCTTCTTTTAAGCGACGCATTGAATTTTGAATTTTTATTTTATCTCCCCCAGATAGAGGCCCCTTTGCCAATAAGGTTTGTATATCGCTGATGTGCTCTTCCTTAGATTTTACACTTGCGGCATGAGCAACACTCCCTTTAGGCGCATCCTTGATCTTGCTTGATTCAAGCTGCTTGTCGAGGTCTTTTATAAAATCTAGTGGATCTTTGCCAGTCTTACTGAATATCAGCTTTTTTTCCTCTTCAGATAATATTTTTTTGCTCAGCTCTGCATGCAAATACCTCACCCTCTGTTGTGCAGACTTAGATGCAATTGTCTCAGGTGTAGATTTTGAATCATCAAGAATCTTCAAGTCTCTTTTAAGCTCATCAACCATATTCTCATCCAAGACAATTCCTGGCCTTGCTTTTGATTTTTTATGAGCTTCATCATGAGATTGAATTTTTTCTGAAATTTTATCAATAAGCTTCTTTTCTTTGGGGTCATCTTCATCAAGCGTCTTTACTAATTCTTGAAGAGCAGTTTTAGCATCATCTGCTTCTGTACCCCCTCTGCTTAACTTTGAATAAAGCTCTTGGGCCCTCTCTTTTGGGCTAACGAGAGCAGCGCCTCTAGCGCCTAGACGGGAATGAAAATCTTTATTATATGTCTCCCTTTCTTTGCGTAAGCGCTCCTCCTCTTTCAGTGCCTCCGCCGCCTTTGCCTTAGCTATCAGGTTCTCTACCCGTTTGCTCTCTTGAGCGGCAGAGTTGATGATTTTTTCATTTTTTATAAGACTTGTTTGAATGTTCTGAACGGCTGTTTGAAAATCTTCAAATTTAATCCCAGTAACAAATTCTGCAGCTTCTTTTTTGGTCTCCGTGGATTTTGGCTTAGATGGAGCTGCGTATTCGTCATCCTCATCAGACCAAGCACTCTCATCATCCGTGCTATCGGATTCAGGTTCTGAAGTATATTTACTAAAATCTACTCCGCCGAAATCTTTACTCGCCTCTGAGGACGCTTTCTTCAAACGTTCATCTTCCTTAATCTTTTCATTCAATTTTTTCATTTCCTTATCAATCAATTCAATCCATGGGTTAAGATTATTTAATTCAGTGAGAATTTCTTGCGCGGATTTACTATTTTCTTCGGTAAATAAATTAGTCTCGTTACCATCTATATCTTTCTTCTTGTTATTTTTGACCTTATCCCAATTAGCTTTAAAATTCTCCAGCGTTGAGCTCAACCCTTGAATTTTCTTGGATTCGTCTTCAACAAACTTTAGATATTTTTTTTCTTCAGAGATGGGAAGCACCTGACCTGCTGTATATGTAGGCTCCTCATTCTCTGGGGCCCTACGCGCACGTATTTGTTCCCACAAGGTTAGTTTTTTCTCATCACCTGCCATACAAACCTCATCTAAATCAATGGTAGTCAGAAGTGGGACTACAGTGCCTTTTATAAAGTTCCCCACGAATCGAGTTGTGAATTGCCTCACGAATTGCCTCACATTAAAAGTAACCCTATGAATACAAAAAGAGTTTCGTTGCCTCATATTAGAAGTAACCAAGGAACGGGAGGTTACACATGGGGTATCAAGAAAGAAAAAGCTATCTTGCCGCAATATTGTTGCGGTACGCGAATGCGAATAGGTCAGAAAAAATAAAAATTTTAGACGAATTTTGCGCTGTATGTGAATACAACCGAAAATACGCAATTAGACTTCTAAAGAAAGGCCCATCAGAACGCCAAACCAGAAGTGGCCCTAAATCACGATATACAGAACCATCTCTACTTGAGGCCTTAAAACGCATATGGCTTACTGCTGACCAACCTTGCGGTAAACGGTTAAAGCCTATTCTTAGATTATGGCTACCCAGTTACGAAGCGACTTATGGCACTTTGTCTGATGATGTGAAGCAAAAGATTCTGAACATCAGTGCCGCTAGCATCGATAGATTACTTAAGGCTATCAGACCGACAAACCAGCCCAAAGGACGCTGTACAACCAAGCCTGGCTCACTCTTAAAATCTCATATTGAAATCCAATTTAGCCATTGGGATATTCAACAGCCTGGTTATTTAGAAGCAGATACGGTTGCGCACTGTGGCAATACCGTTGCTGGTAATTTTGCTTGGAGTTTAACTGTGACTGATATCTGCACAGGTTGGACAGAAAATAGAGCGATGTGGAATAAAGATCATGGCCCTGTTTATGAGAGGATCAGCGACATAGAAGCAGTTTTACCTTTTGAAGTGCTTGGTTTTGATTGTGATAACGGAGGGGAGTTTATTAATCATGCTCTATGTGATTATTTTGTAAAAAGAGATAGCCCCGTTGCATTTACTCGATCTCGTCCCTACAAAAAAAATGACAATGCCCACGTTGAACAAAAAAATTGGACGCATGTTAGAAATTTATTCGGCTATGATAGGCTAGATAATTGGCATGTTGTTCCCTTAATGAATGAGCTATACAGGAAAGAATGGAGTTTACTTCAGAATCATTTTATGCCGACAATGAAGTTGCAAACTAAAGAGCGTATTGGAGCCAAGTATAAGAGAAAATATGAAGCCCCTAAAACTCCCTATGAGCGAGTTCTTGAGTCCAATAATGTTGCAGATGCCACAAAAGAAAAACTTAAAGCTACGCACAAAGAGCTTAATCCGTTTACACTAAAGTGTGAGATAGAAAGAAAACTAATGAAGATATTCCAATATGTTAAAGTGACTACGAATGTGAGGCAACGAATCTAAGGACAAATCATGAGTATTGTCTATTTTTATAGGATCGGCTTTGGCCTTACTTGTTGTTTTTTATCTCTTTTGCTTGAACAAAACAAGGTCCTTTTTAGATCCTTCGGTTACCTCAATTATGAGGCAACGACTCGATCCTTCGGTTACCTTTTCCTATGAGGCAATACGAAGTATGATTGCTGCGATTCAGATCGCCAGACACAGAATTCTTTACACTACCATGCATTGATTAAAGTCCAATATCTTTAGCCCGCCGTGCGGTCTTTACCCTTGCTTGCTCTTTTTGCCTCTTCGCTTCTTGCTGTTTCTTGAATGATAAAACAGATGTATCATGCTGATTCTTTGCTTGAAGCGCAGCAGTTTGAGCCGCTGCTAGCGGAGCCTTGCCATCATTCGCTTTCGTTAAAGCAGCTTCTCTACGGTTGACCAAAGCATCCGTTTTAGCGCGCTCATCCTGGATTACCTGTAACGCATTAACGCGTGTTTGTGGTTGATTTAAATTCTGTATAATAACTTGGGCACGGTCTGAGGCTTCATTCGCTGTTTGTTTAGATACGTTTTGTTCATTTAATAATCTCAACCCCTCTGCTCTTTTCGCTGCGTAGTTTGCAAACACTTTTGCTTCTGTAAATGCTAGAATCGCGGCCTCTGCAGTCGTTTTGGCATCCGTCAAGCTATTTATTTGATGATGAACTTCTCCTTTAGCACCACTATAATGATTTTTGTCAGCATCCAGTAAATTTTTATAATCATTGTACGCTGTCATAATATCTGTAAGATTTTGGTTTAATTCCCCAACTCCACGCTGGGCATCAGCCCAATCGGCTTCTGATTGTTGAGCACAGGTGAGATAATTTTGAATCGTAGCCTGAATCCCATTGGCATCAGCTTGGCTCATGCCACCGGCTGCTTTTCTCACACTACCAGATAAGCGATTAGCTTCTTCGACCAAATGAGTTGCATTATTAAGTTCAAGAATAGAAGTCATAGTTCTGAAGCCTTCACCCACAATCTGTGAGTGAATATCAACCATTTGTCGATCAGAATCGATGATGAAGCCTTCACATTCTATTTCTTTTCTCTCATATTCTTCACGCAAATTATTTACATTTTGAATCTCAACTTCAATCGCCTGAACAGCTTCCTGCATAAGACGGATTTTTTCATCCAACTCGTCAATTTGTTCCTGAGTCAAACCTGGGGCCGGACCATGCCCAGCTAGATTAGTGACAGATTCGTAGCTTGCTTTCAAATTTCCATCTTTTTCTTCAATATAGTCTTTAGCTGCATCCCTATAATCACCGAAGCCAATATCATCCTTAAACTGAAGTCCCGCTTTAGCAGCCGTGATCATCTCCCAATATTGTTCACCGACATCCAGGTTGGTTTTGGCCTGATATTCTGAAATATGATCATCAAGCAACTGTAAAGTGCCAAGCAGTATTTTAGCGCCATCTTTATCTAGTTTGGTGTCAACGTTTAAACTATTTAAATTTTCTTCAATCAGAGTAACCGCTATTCGAACCGGATCTCCTATGGGGCCCTGATTGAGCGCCTTAATAGCTCCACAAGACTCATATATTTTATCTAAAAATTTGTCTACCTCGAAATAATCTCCTTGATACTCATAATATTGATTATCTTTTGTTGGCTTTTTGGCATCTTTGGCAATCTGCTTCTTAATGAGGGCATCCATCATTCTTTCTAATGACTGGACGTCTTGTTGTTCGGCATAGTCCTTCGCTTTTTCCTGACAATCATCCGGCAAAGACTTTGCATTCATTTGCTGATCTAGAACCTCAAACAGCAATGAATATAGATTGTTACCTTTAATATTGTTAATATTAATAAATTCATTACTTGTATTATTGGCTATGGCTTGTAGCCCGCCCTTGAAACACTCAGCCACTTCTTTTTCAGAGAGCCTCCAGGATTCAAGGTCATTTTTCAACTGAGAAGAGAAGTCTCCCAAAAAAGCGACGACTTGTGAAACAGAATCAGCGCCTGTTCCGTCAATGGTATTGCATTCCTCAACGACCTTAGATAGCAAGCCTCTCAAGCCAGTGGTTTCTTCTACACCTGTACTTGGGAAACAAACTTAAAAATGAAATTATTTTCATCCGGAGCAGGTCTTGGCTGGGTGATTAAAGGCTCAAGCCTATTTTTTAAAACCGGAATCGGATTTATAAATCGTTTTGAATCTTCTCTAAAATCACCATTGCGAATGATATCTTTTTCGGAAAAGGAATCAAATAAAAAGGTTACAAAGTTACAAACTTCTTCACCAAGCTCCCCTTTACCTGATACACTCTCCCGTGATACACCATCCGTTATGTTTTGTAGCGTACCATAAAATATCTTGGCAGCCTCCTCATCCTGCCCCGGCTCGAAAGAACCACGATTTTTCAATTGCCTTATGGTATCTCGAATCAGACAGACTGAAATATTGATTTCATCTTTTTTCGATTTATTCAGATTTTTGATCAAGCACTCCTTAGAATGATCCAAAACATTAGACATCATCTTTTTGAGGCCCACATATTCAGGTTGATCATCGTCCCCTATATTGAAAATCCAATTGTCTGGACGAGCTTCTTCTTGAGGACCACCAGCTTGCTCTCGAGCAATACGCTCCGCTTCTTGACGATCTGCTTCCTCTTGAGCACGACGAGCTGCTTCCTCTTGAGCACGACGAGCTGCTTCCTCTTGAGCACGACGAGCCGCTTCCTCTTGAGCACGACGAGCTGCTTCCTCGTCAGGGCCACCTCCGGCTTGCTCTCGAGCAATACGATCCGCTTCTTGACGATCTGCTTCCTCTTGAGCACGACGATCTGCTTCCTCTTGAGCACGACGAGCTGCTTCCTGACGAGCTGCTTCCTCTTGAGCACGACGAGCCGCTTCCTCTTGAGCACGACGAGCTGCTTCCTCGTCAGGGCCACCTCCGGCTTGCTCTCGAGCAATACGATCCGCTTCTTGACGATCTGCTTCCTCTTGAGCACGACGAGCTGCTTCCTGACGAGCTGCTTCCTCTTGGCGAGCTGCTTCCTCGTCAGGGCCACCTCCAGCCTCCTGCACAACTTCTTGAGTTGTCTTTTCCATAACGTTGTTCAGACTTCTTAAAGTATCATCGGCGGCCACTTTGTCTTTGATTAATTCCGCAATAGCCGTATCTTTTAGACCGAGCTTATTTTCCTGGACTATTTTCACAAGAGCTTCTTTTTGTTTTGCAGTTTCTGCTGTCAATTTGATAGCCGTCGCCGCCTCGTTAAAATATTTTTTTATTTTTTTGATTTCTTCTTCATCATCATCCCAGTCGCCATAATCTCTGTATTCTGCATTTAGCTTGTCGAGCGCTTTTCTTTTCGCCATAGCTTGAACCGGATCTGCTTCACCTTGAAGGTCCTTTTCAGCCTGCAAGATTTTCTCATTCAATTTTTCAAGATTCTTGAACAATGAACTGCTCTGATCGATCTGACCTCCGCCGAGTTTCGACAACTCAGACTCATTTTTGTTGAGCTCAAATGCGGTGATTGTCGCCTTCACGATAGGGTTTTCAGCAGCTGCTTGATATTTTTTCGACTCTTTCAATACCTGATAATGCGCTCTTGCGTTTTCTCTTGCGTTTACTAGTGTCTGATTCATTTTCAGCAATGCTTGATTATGCTCCACCTCGAGACCCTGAAATTCTTTGAGCTTGTCACCTCTATACTGAGCCTGATTCTTGCTTTTATGATCACAAGCTTGTTCGTATCGCACTTTTATTAGCAAATATTTATCTTGAGCCTCCTTAGCCTCGGCAACTAAGTTTTGGTCAATTTCTGGCGCTTGCGCTATCCCTTTTTGATTAAATTCATCTATTTTTATACCCAATTCATTGACTGTCCCTTCAAAAATACTTCTTGCAACTGCGTCAATAGCGTTCTGTTCAGAATCAATCTGTTGATTTATAAAACTCTGCAGGCTCGCTGAGAATTTCTCACATTCAACCTTAATATCTCGGCATTGCACTTGAAGTGTATCGAGGGTTACATCAAGCTCATCAAAATGCCTTTCACTTGCACTTCCTGCAGGATTATCCTCAAAGTCATCATCCCATGGATTGTTTCGCCCCCCCCATTCATCTTCGTGACCAAGATAGTATTCGATGTATTGATTTAGATCCCTGATTTTACCTTCACCCGATTGAATAGAAGCAGTAAAATTCTTTAAACTTCTACTCAAACTAGAAAAATCTTCTCTAGCCTGATCTGGGAAAGAGTAATCTGGCATTTTCAATGTTCTAAATTTAGATGAGGCGTCTTCATAATCCTTTTTGGCATTCTGAAATTTCGTCTTTAATTGATTGAGTTGTGTCTGACGAGCCTTAATTTCTTCTTTTTCTGCTTCTGTTGCCATAGGTCAAATCTCCAATCGGTTTATGCTTCTGGTAGGTGGACTACACTTGATGGTGATTCGTTCACGAATTGCCTCACATTAAAAGTAACCCTATGAATACAATAAGAATTTCGTTATCTCATATCAAAGGTAACCAAGGAACGGGAGGTTACACTTGAGGTATCAGGAAATACCTACCCTGCTGCAATGGGCATGTCGCGGAGAAGTCTCCCTACCCTGAAGCCTCAGGGAGACTCGCCGTGGTAAAATCCAATCTTGCCTCAGTTCGGAGTTTTTGAAGGCAGGGTTGCTTTGTAATGACGTCATTCCGCACAGCGATAAGCGCACGAAGTGCGCAGCGTGTGATGCGGAATCTAGTATTCACGCGGCCTTGGCCGCTTATGCGATTCAGCCTTTAAAAATATCAGCAATCAAATTATCAGTTGAGATTTGATAAAATTCTGGATCCCGCATCAGACGCTACACACTTCGTGTGATGACCGCTGTGCGGGATGACGATAAATCCCAAAAAAAACCCAAACTGAGGTAATCTTGTTAATTCTCAAGCAGGGTCACGTAGAACTATTAAATTCCCTTATCTTTAGCCTGCCGTGCGGTCCTTGCTCTTTCAGCCGCCGCTGTATTTGTTGGCCTTGCAGGAGTAGGGGCTGGAGCACCACGAGCACCCGGAGGCGCAGCAGCTGGGGCTGGAGCAGCAGCAGCTGGCGCAGGGGCTGGCGCAGCAGCAGCTGGCGCAGGGGCTGGAGCAGCAGCACCGGCTGGAGCACCACCTGGAGCACCAACACCTGGAGCACCAACACCTGGAGCACCACTAGCCGGAACACCACCAGCGCCGGCTGAAGCACCAGTGCTCGGCGTAGGCATAGGTGTCGAGGCCGTGGGCGTAGGTGTCGAGGCCGTGGGCGTAGGCGTAGGTGTCGAGGCCATGGGCGCAGGCGTTGAGGCCCCTGGGCTAGCGCCCCAGGATGCTGGAGGTGGCGGCGCAGATGGAATAACACCAGGGGAGGCAGCACTTGTAGCCGGAGCGCCACTAGCCGGAGCACCGGCTGGAGCACCAGTGCTCGGCGTAGGCGTAGGTGTCGAGGCCATGGGCGCAGGCGTTGAGGCCCCTGGGCTAGCGCCCCAGGATGCTGGAGGTGGCGGTGCATGTGGAATGACACCAGGGGCTGGAGCGCCAGTGCTCGGCGTGGGCGTGGGCGTAGGTGTCGAGGCCGTGGGCGTAGGCGTAGGTGTCGAGGCCATGGGCGCAGGCGTTGAGGCCCCTGGGCTAGCGCCCCAGGATGCTGGAGGTGGCGGCGCAGATGGAATAACACCAGGGGAGGCAGCACTTGTAGCCGGAGCGCCACTAGCCGGAACACCACCAGCGCCGGCTGAAGCACCAGTGCTCGGCGTAGGCATAGGTGTCGAGGCCGTGGGCGTAGGTGTCGAGGCCGTGGGCGTAGGCGTAGGTGTCGAGGCCATGGGCGCAGGCGTTGAGGCCCCTGGGCTAGCGCCCCAGGATGCTGGAGGTGGCGGCGCAGATGGAATAACACCAGGGGAGGCAGCACTTGTAGCCGGAGCGCCACTAGCCGGAGCACCACCAGCACCGGCTGGAGCACCAGTGCTCGGCGTAGGCGTAGGTGTCGAGGCCGTGGGCGTAGGCGTAGGTGTCGAGGCCGTGGGCGTAGGCGTAGGTGTCGAGGCCGTGGGCGTAGGCGTAGGTGTCGAGGCCGTGGGCGTAGGCGTAGGTGTCGAGGCCGTGGGCGTAGGCGTAGGTGTCGAGGCCGTGGGCGTCGGCGTAGGAGCACTCGACCGTCTACCCAATAAATTTGAAACCGCATTGAATGCGCCACTCGCGATCTTTGAGACTAAACTCTCCGGAACACTACCAGCACCAGTGCTCGGCGCTGGTGTAGGAGCACTACTAGTCGAAGCAGAAGTTGGAGTGTAGCCAGTACCGAGCTTCTGACACTCTGATAATTTTTTTTGCAAGCTTTCTATATTGTCTTTCAGGTTATCAGTGATATTTTTATTCACATCTATTGCTTTTAAATAAGCTATGAGATCATTCACTTCCTCTTTTCTTAGACCTGCATTGATCTTTTCTTCTATCTTTTTAACTTCTTCAGCTTTTTGGAGTATATCAATTTTTTTATCAAATTCGGCTTTAGGTAATGGCTTCTGGGCATCCATAAGTTCTTTTTCTTGAGTCGTTAATGCATCTTCAAGACCTTGAATATCTTCGTTTACTTTCGCTATCTCGTTTTTAATTCTATTCTCCTCTTGAACCCTTGTCCTAATAATCACGCCCCCCCGCCTTATTGCTTTTGCATTTTTTAAATCGTCGGCTAGTTCTAAAAGTTTTTCTTTGTTAGCTGTTATATCGCTTTTGGTTTTTATTTTCCTTGTTTCAATTGCCCGTAAATTAATTTTTAAATTCTCTTGCTCTTGTTCTAGTATCTCTGCCGGAGTCAAACTCGTGGCAGCTGACCTAGATGTCACACGTGTCTTTATGAGTTCTGTAAACGTTTTCTCTATCTTAACTTCTCCCGTTACTCTGGGAGCCGTACTACTCTTACTGGCTTCAGGGGCTTTTTTCTCTTCATCCACCTTCTTTTTAAAATTGGTAATTTTCAACTTAAATGCATCAAAAGACTGCAGGTTTGCGGCATCCGTTCCAATTGTTGTAATCTTATTATCATCAATATTGAATTTCTTGGGATCGTCGTCAAAATCCTCATCCCATGAATCATCCTCGATCTGCTTCAGGAGGTTTGAGAACATTGTTAAGTCTTGGCGAAACTGAATTAATTTTCCTGTGTCCTCTACAAAATTGATATGAGCGTCATTCAAGTCTTTATAATCTTTATACTCCTTACTATCTTTACTATGTTTGAGAGCGAATTCTCTAAAGTCATCCTCATTTTTTATGAACTCGCCATCGCAGATTCTTCTAACGTTAATCGCTTTGTCCAATTCATCAATTACTGACTTGATTTTTTCGATTCTGTCTTGATTCTCTTTACCTTTTTTTATATCCATACGATCTACCTCATGTTGTGATTGTATGGGTTAGTGTCATAAAGAAACATAAAAGTTCATTCTGTCTGGAAAATTTGTAGCAGCAATTTAGAAATGTCCGGTTGAGCAAGTTAGAGATGTCCTGCAAAAACAGCTAGTTAGATCTATAAGTGTAATTAATACCGAGCTCTGGCAAGGAGGCTGGACATGCAGGAGGAAGTGAGTATGACTTATCGCGAACTGGATAGATTGACGGTTATTAAGCAAGTGATATTGGGCAGTATCACGCAAGGAAAGGCCTCTGAAGCGCTTAAGGTGAGTGAGCGGCAGGTACGCCGATTACAGCGACGTTACATCCTTGGAGGGCCCGGTGGACTGGTATCAAAGCGACGCGGCGCCC
>JAXMEB010000001.1:0-19244 GCA_046348545.1 Gammaproteobacteria bacterium | reverse complement strand
TAAGACGCAGTGATTTTGTAATCTGCATCAATCGATGCCAAACCTACACGACCGAAAAGATTAAAGTCTTCGCTGATTGGCAATTTACCTACAACAGAAGCTTGCAACGCCGTTGCGCTTAATTTTTCAGAGTAGATATGCGTAATCGCACCAATTTACCCTTCAAATCGCATTGGATTTACCCAGTGAATCGCACCGATTTACCCAGAAGCTTGAGTATGGTTTTAGTCGATGGTTCTTGAGGGATAGCCAATAAGCTCTACCAGCAGCATCGATAGTCTAATTATCAAATATCTGCAATATGTCCATCAAGCTGGTGATCTTACCTTTTTGGAGAGTAGCTCCTCGTATTAGATGGCAGGCATTCATACCTGAACTGAGTGGGCCGTCATAATCAGCTAGCAATGTATCCCCAACAAATAGACATTGAGGTGCGCCCACTCCTTTTTTATCTAATATCCACTGGTAAATTTCTGGATCGGGCTTAATAAATCCGACTTCATAACTCATGCATAGGAGGCATGGAATATCAGACGGAAGTAGCTCAATGGCGCGACCATAAGGCTTAGCCAAGTTCGAGCAAATCACAATTGATATATTTTTTTGAGTGAGTCGATCAAAAACAGCATTCACATCGTTGTAAAGCTTAAGAGAGTTAAGTTCAACTTCAATATCATCGTTGATTTTCTGAAGAAGTTTTTTGGGTGCATCGATTCCCATTGAGTATGCTAATTCTTTCACTGGTAGATTTCTTGTCATTAGAAATCTAGCATCATCTCGATGTGGTGTACGTCCATTTTCTCTTGCCCATTTCATTAGTGTTCTGAATGGGTGATGCATTTCACCAAATTCAATCAGTGTACCGAATAGATCAAATATGACCACATTAGGAATGGAATTAGTTTTTTGGTTTATTGCCATTAAGTACCACTTCAATTACAGGTGTATTGAAGCTTCATTAACAAGCACTGAGGGGCAGAGAGAGAAGTTCTTGCTTGAACCTACCAAAGATATTCACTGTAGACTCGTAAGATCTAGCGAGGGAAGTTAACCCGGATTGGTTGCTTAGTTCTAGCTCTGAATCATCACCAACGTTGCAATCCACATTCAACATTAAGTCCACGGTCAGTGTATCCTCATTATTTGAAGGTGGGGTTTTACCCTTGCTTTCTTTCGCCTTTGACATGTGGTCAAATTTAATAGCAGCACCATTCGGTATTTCTTGTGCAACACGAGCGGCATACTCAAGAAGATTTGGTTCCGCCGGCATGTAGAGAAAGCCTTCTTCGTTTGCATTATTATTGTTTCTCAAAATCCTTCCCAAAACTTGCCGGAAATGTAGCTCTGTCTTAACCCTGGTTAAATGACAGCAGACTCTCAGCCTAGGAATATTGGTTCCTTCGCTAATCATCCCAACAGAAATAATCCATTTTTCAGAATTATATTTAAACGTGGTAATTATACCTAATGGATCTTCTTCTCTGTAGGTTGCTATGTATGCCCGATCTCCGGTCCGACGATGCAAAATATCGGCAATTTTATTAGCATGTTCTACCGTTGCGGCAACAATAAGCCCGCCTGCGTTGGAGTGGTGCCTTCTAATGGCAG
Source organism: Gammaproteobacteria bacterium (assembly GCA_046348545.1). GTDB lineage: Bacteria > Pseudomonadota > Gammaproteobacteria > Berkiellales > Berkiellaceae > JAXMEB01. The sequence continues at coordinate 17,636 of JAXMEB010000001.1, read as the reverse complement.
ATAGCTTTTTGGATGACTTATCGATGAAGTAGGAAATGAGGGCTTCATTTTCTATCAGTTGTTGATAGGAGCATTTGGAATCTTTTAGTAAATCGCCAAAACATGAGAACTTAAATACTTCATTATTGTGTTTCACCCAAACTCTATCATTATCAATCAACGTTATTTTCGGGGTTCTGCACACGTTGTCAGCGACCGCCTGTGTCAACCCATATATATAATCGCAATGAATTTTTTGCTGGTGGCAATAACTGGAAAGTGCGATAGGGATTTGATCAGAACGCCAAGGAGTGCCTGTAAGTGCTAAAGAATAAGTAGCGCGACCTTGAATATGCTGAATGATTTTTTGCCCCCAAGCATTCGCATTACCCAATCCATCACCAGCACAATGATGGATTTCATCAAATATCACAAATATTCTGTTGTTATCAAATAGCTCCCAAAATGCATCATCTAAAAAAAGCATTGCTTGGTAGGTGAGTGAACGCCCCCTGGAGCCTAAAAGACCATCCATTCGGGAATTGGTATGGGCTACAAGCGCACACTCAAAATCACTTGCCACTATCACCGATGGTGAAAAGCACAGAATGAGGTCTATCTGATTTTGTTCCAGCAGTTTGGCCGCTAGTACTGACGCCATAACGGTTTTACCTGCGCCAGGAGTAGCCAAGCAGAGAAAATGATTGCCTGGCACAGAGAACTTAACCAGAGCTTTTGTTATGCATTCGGATTGCCAGCGTCTTAATTGCATCGTTTATCTTGCGCTCAATGAAATGAGATTTTCTAGTGCCTTAACTTTCCCCAATAGCTTTGAACATCTATCACGCGAATCGTTATAGAGCGATTGAATTTGTTCGCGCATTTCAGGTATCTCTTCGTAAATCGCGTCATACTCTTCAGCTTCACCCATTGCAGCAAGCAATTCCAGTTTTTGGTGGTTTAGCCTTTCGGTGAGGTTTTCACCTATTTTTGAAGCCTCTGGTACTACCTGCTGACTCGATATGGTAGAGATTACTGTAATTTGCCGCGCCTTAAATTTTTCAGTGAAGCGATATTTTTGCCAACCGCCATCAGCACCGATTTTTTCAAGTTCCCCTGTTTGAATTAACCGCTTCATATTTCTGTAAACAAATTGCCGTGCAGGCTTCAAGTCTGAATGAGAACAAGATGGACTTGCCATGTAAACAGATACGGCTTGACCTACTGTGAAGGTACTTTCTTTCAGTTCTTGAAAAGCACTAAGTACTTCATGTTTTAGATGTTTTGGCTTCATTTGATAGGCATTGAGGTTGTAGGGAATTTCGCTACATTCTAGCTTGTATCTAATATCGCTACAATGAAAACATCATCATACTCACCTCACTACGAAAAACTTCGCGCATGGTTGAAGCAAAAGCGAGCCGTGACGAGTTTAACTCTGCGCGACTTGGCTCCCATGATTGGGGCTCATTGGACTAGTGTGGGGAAAATGGAGCAGGATAGGAAAAAGATAGAGCTTGTAGAGTTTGTGAGGTATTGCCAAGCAATTGGGGCTGACCCACATGATGGGATTGAGATAATTATTCAATCGCTAAAGGCAGAGTCCTCGGCAAGAAATTGAGAAGCCTATTGATGTTGATTCTATAAGTCAGACATCGGTTAAATCCCTGACCTTTTTTTAATAGTTTTACGCTGAATGACTCCATTTGAGCATTATTACTTCAGTGCGGTCCCACCTATATCCCCTTAAAGCCTCTGTATTCTAGATTGGCATTCGCCTTTCTCTAACAAAAATGATCATTTGTCCTAACCATGTGAAAAAAAACATTATTGCGTCTCCGCTTTAGTACAACCCCATCTGGATATTTTTCCAATAATATTTTTTTTGAACAGCTGATTGACCCGTTACCAATCTTTGTGTGCTGATATACCTCGGAGAACGCTGTCGAAATAGCACTAATCGTCAATTCTTCATCAAAAAGCAATGAATTAAATTCTATTGTGTAATTGTACTTTCTGCATATTTCGCATACCTGAATGATCTTTTGCGCTATTGATATAGAAAAATCGATATTTTCTCTATTGAGAATTAGATCTACAGCAATAGGGTTGCAGCCAGTTTGTTTAATTGCTTCACGATATTCCAGAGGGTGCTCGTCAATACAATCACATATAAAAACAACAGGCTGCCACCCCAATTTGATTTTATCAAGTACACTTAAATAGCAGGCGTAGCGTTCCAACTCCCAATCTCTCCATCCTAGAGATGGATTATAAGGTCTAGGGATTAAAACCTTATCGGTGACTTTAATTGTGACCAAATATTGAACTGCACTTGATTGTTTCTCGAACGAAATTTCGATATTGCAAAAGCTAGATTTTGGTACACGGTACTCATAATAGAGACCTCCTTTGAATCCTACAGCTGGGAACCACTTAATAGAGAGAAGGTCTTCACTCATCAGTCCCGTGCAGGGATCAATTGCGGCAAATAATATAACTGTATCGACTGGAAAAATAAGATTTTTATCCATCGTTGCAGCTAAGCTTTTCCCATACTTAGACAAGTAATGCTCAGCAGCCTTACGTAGCTCGATACTAAACTTTCCAATGCTTACCAGGGGTACATTTTGCTCTAGTTGCTGAGTTGCAATTATCTCTTTAAAAATGTCAGTACTAAGTACTCTTTTTTTGAGAGCTATTTTAGAATTGTTCTCAGGCCTTTCTATTAAGGAGCTGAAGACAATTGACTGCATGTATGTCTTGATTTTATCAAGGTTTGACTCTAAGTTTGGGCTAAACTTAGCTACTGATTCATCAAGCTTCTTGAACGGTATGAATTGTAAATAAGCCCTAATATCCGCATCGTTCGCGTATAGTTTATTTGCAAACTCTCGGATCGCCTTCATGGCCTTAAGCTTATCTGCGGTATACAGATACTCATTATTGTCAATTATTCTTGAACAGTTGTTGCACACCCATATTCCGTTAGCAAACGACTTAATATCTTCTTGAGTTAAATTTGCACTAGAGCTTGGTCTCGGCCCCGTAGGAGATGCGGCATAAATATGGGCGGCCACTCCAAAATCGTTTATTTTTGGGTTTCCATTTTCGCTCTCATCCAAAAATTTGGTAGCCCTAAGGCAGCTTGTAATTGAACAAAGCGAGCCCGCAGCTTCTGAAAGTTGTCTTCTTGTGGTATTGCTGAAATTTTCACGATTACTTTTAACCATGTTGATGTTTTTTTCATATAAAAGTTGATTTTGAAATTCTAAGAATTGGATACATTAGGCTCTTAATGTCAAATAAGTTAGATTTTTTTATGGTGTCCTACTTTTAGCGACAACTAAAATTTACCCTAAACGCATCATAATTTGATCGAGTAAATATAATTAAATTAATATTCCAGCTGTCTTCACTTTAGAATAAATTTCATTGCAAATCTTAGCGTAAATACTAGGAACCTGATCAAAACTATCAGTTTTAGAAACGACTTTCGCAGTTATAAAAGCCTTTTTCAAGGCTTTTTGATTGTACATTTTTAACTCGTTCAGTGTGAGCTCTTCTGATTTAGATTGATTTAGGTATTCAGTAAGATCGTAAGAGAATAGCTCTGCGATTATCTCTATGTTTCGCTTATCTAAAATGTCAGTTTCATGTTCTGTTCGCATAATTAATATGTTGAACTGACCCAAAACTGAATTTATAGACTGGGGATAACCACTTTGAGTGCCTGCTTTTAACTTTGATGTGATCTCATCCCGAACCTTATTAAATGCTGAGTCAGAAGGAAATAAGCTTCTCTGATCAAAAAAATTATTGCTCAATTCTTTCAAATAGGTTCGCTCAATAACTCTTTGTTGAATTTTATGTAAATTGTTAGGGTTTGACTTTTGAATAACATCTCTGTCAAAAATAATAATATGTGGTATTTCTAAATGAGTAAGTATGTTAGCAAGCGCACGAATTCCGTCTTTGCCTCCACAATCAATTACAGAAATGCCGGCAAGGCTTAAGCTACCAAATGAAGATTTTTTTGACTTCAACAACAACTCTAAAAATCCTCGGTAAGCTACAGTATCCCCTTCACCCTCAACCAGTACAACAAAGCAAGAAAAAAATACATCTGTGTTATGTAGGCCTAGAGTTTTAGTTGACAACTTGTCAATGTCAGACCCACTAAAAAATGAATCACGGAATTGCGTTGTCTTAGTGCAACCAGAGTTGTCACGCTTAACCAGGACAAGCTCAGCAGGTGATGCCTCATCAATTAAAAAGGCGGAGTGAGATGTAATCAAAACTTGGTTTAAATCGTTTTCAGAATCTACTTGTTGTTTCCAATGATGGTAGCAGTAACGTTGGGCATGAGAGTCTAGATGTATCTCTGGTTCCTCAACACATAGAATTAGTTTTTTCCCTTCTAATTGCGCAACGGTTCTATAAAGTGAAACCAATACAGCACTTTGAAAGCCTGCTCCCATCTGATCTATGGAAACCCCATCAGAATCGTCATTCAATGCGTATATTGGTAAGCTATCGATGATTGCACCGAGCACCATTCTTGAGAATGATATTTGCTCTATATTTCCTATCTTTATAGAGTGACCTGGGATGGCGGATCCAAGGTTTGAATTTATTTTATGAACTAATTGAGAGTGAATTATTGTTTCTACACACGTCTTGTAAGACTTTGCTTCTTTTGAAGATTTACTTTCCGCCTCGTTAAGTACGGATTGTTTTAAAGACTGAAATCCATGACCAAGCTCAGTTTGAAATTCTCGCGCCAAATCCCTAGTTTCCGGGATCACTCGTAACGAAATAAACTGCGATATATCTGTAATGATCTCCTTATTTATTTCACCCTTCCCGTAGGTAGTAGAGGACGCTCCGCGCTTAAAACAACTATATATTATTGAATTATCTGTCGGGTTGAAATAAAGCCTGACTGGTAACTCCCCTGCGGGAGTTAGATAGCGACGATACTTAGAATTCAATACATCGGGCAAATTTGAAAGCCATACCATAATGATGATAGAAAATCTTTTTTTCCTTTCTGACTCTGGATTTATTCGAACGTGCGGTAAAAAAGCCCGATAGTCATCACTATGGTTAAAAAACAAATTGAGGGCGCGAACGGCACATGATTTCCCTGCATTATTTCTGCCAACAAAAATAGTCATATCACTTAACGTACAATCGAATCCTCGATTTATTGTTCTAAACCCCTGAATTTTAAGCCGTGTTATTTTCATTACTTAATCCTTTAAATTATTTTACTGTTACCTGTCCATTCATTAGCATAGGGAGTAACCAGTCGCGGAGTTGAGTCAGACTTTCGTTTTCCCGTTCAACTAAATCTTGCTGATTAAAAATTGGCTCCACTGTTCTTGTAAAATACTCGACAACATCAGAGTTAGGGAGGCAAACTTTTACAGTTTTTAAGACTGCACTAGAAATTTCTTTAAAAGTTGAACCTGATGCGTACTGTGTAATAACTTTCAGGGAACCTTTGACTGTGTAGTAAATGAATGGAGTTGAATAACCGCAATTCGGGATAAAAGATTTAAAGCCTTGGTTGGTTGTAAGTTCGTTTCGCGCAATTGCCATGTATCCGATGGGAGCTCGCGAGCTAAGTAGCACCGTTCCAGCAGGATACTTTTTCAACGAAGCGTCCTTCATCCCTTCTTCAGAAACATCTTGTATTCCTCGAGTGATAAATTTGTTGCCGCGATTATTAGAAAGATCATATGGAGTAATCCATGGCGTTCCATTAGCAGAGAAATTAACTGGCTTATCAGTGGAAGGTGTGCTGCCTCCAACAATTTGTCCTAAATCGGATAATGTTCCATCAGTCCATTCTTCCGGAATTTCTCTCTTAAGCGTTGAGTTGTAAACCATCTTTCCGCCAGAGGTTTTGTAAGGCTTGCCGTTTGCATCAGGAAAATCAAATTGTACAAACCAATAGTCGTACAGAGTTTTAGCCATTGCCTCTAGTTCAGTATTAATGCGGTTGTTGAGTTCGATTTTTGCATCCAAAGCTGTCAATACGCCCGCAATCTTTCTCTGGCTATTTAGAGTTTCCGGCAACCGAATCGGATAGTTTTTAATATCGTTCGAGTTTAAGTTTTTACGGACGCCTGACGAGAGATTCCGGAGTTCCTCGTATTGGGTTTTCAAAAAGTAGTAAACGTACTCAGAGTCTGCTTTTTTAGGATCAATTACGACATTGCAGCAGGCCTGATTTGTAGTCATTGGCTTTTTAAGTATTGATACATTTCCTCTGGTTTTTCCTTCGCCATACATCGCAATCGAAAGAGACTCTTCAGGAAAAATCTTGATGCTTGTTTTTTCTAGTGCAACGCTAGAGATATACTCATTGGTATCATAAATATATTTTTCGCCAAGCTGTTCAGTTTTAAGCCATGGTATGGTGCCATTTACCCAGTATTCAGGATTGCTGCGTAGTGGGGTTAATCCACTCGAAATATTTATAGAAATCTCTGAAAGCGATTTAATTACCATACTTTTAACCCCGCCAGCTGCTTCTTAATCTCGAGTTCCAACTCATGCGAGCGGCTGAACAAACTTTCTAAGCTATTGGTGCATAACTGCATCTTCTCCGTAAATTGCTCTGGGGTAATATCAATATACTCAATTTTAACATCGAAATATTGACCTGCACTTAATGAGTAATTTTTAGCTTCAATCTCGTCATAACTGACAGCAACAGAAAAATCTTCTACCGCTTTTCTAGAATTAAAAGTATCAATAATTCTCTGTTCTTCTTCTGTAGAAAGAACGGTCTTTTGATTTTTACCATCTTTAACCTTTTCACCGAGGTTAGAAGCATCCACCAAAACAACATTGCCCTTATTGCTCGCATCAATAAACAAAATGGAAACGTTGGTGCCTGTAGTGGCGAAAATGTTCGATGGCATGGAAACCACGCCCGCTAGCATTTTGTTTTTTACTAAATGCTCGCGGATTCCTTTGTCGATACCTGACTGTGCAGTGATAAAACCTGTAGGTACAACTACTGCTGCCTTACCGCTTGGTTTTAATGAGGCAATGATGTGCTGTAAAAACAATTGGTAAATAGCCATTTTTTCTTTAGCGGCTTTGGGCACATTGGGGATTCCCGCAAAAAAACGCCCCTTATTTTCTTTACTATCTAGTTCATCGCGAAAATCGCTGAAATCCAATTTGAACGGCGGGTTGGAGACAATATAGTCAAAACGCTTTAACTCTTTGCCATCCTTATGGTACGGATACAATACCGTATTACCCTGAATTACATTCGGAATTGAGTGCACCAAATTATTTAGAATTAAATTTAAGCGTAGTAAGTTTGATGATTTTTGCGAAATATCTTGCGTGTAAATACTGCAGCGGTTTTCACCAATGGCATGCGCTACATTCATTAACAAGGTGCCTGAACCAGCAGATGGGTCATAGCAGCTTACATTGCGCACAGTGCCGCGCTCTGCCTGTGGTACTAAAATTTCTGCCATAATGCGCGCAACCGCATGAGGTGTGAAATATTCCGCGTATTTGCCACCGGAGTTACTGTTGTAATCTTTAATTAAGTATTCAAAGATGGTGGCGTAAAAGTCGAACTTTTGGGTGAAGATACGTTCAAAGCTGAACTCAACTAATTTGTTGATAATGGCGCGGCAAAAATTGTCGCGTTTTGAGTCGTCTGCAATAAATTGGCTTATGCGATCAAATAGAACCACTTTTGCGCCACCATCTGTTTTTACCGCGAACACATCGTTATTGGTGATAGCAATATCCATAAGTGTGTCGTCAAACAGTTTGGCGAAGTCTGGCGAGTTCTGCTGACCAAATAAGTAACTAATAAAATGGTGTGGTTTTAAGCGCGCCGTATCGCCACCCATTTGCAATTGAAGCATTTCAAGCTCGTCTTCGCTCATGGCGATAAGCACTTCTTCCCATTTTTCCGATTGAGCAATTTTGTTATCAATTTTCTTGGCTTCGAAAGCAAATTTGTCATTCAAAAATTTGTACAAGAAGGTCTGTGTAATGATCTTAAACTCATTGCCATCATTACCTAGGCCGTAATTGGCACAGATACTTTTTAAGCTGTCGATTAATGTTTTCGTTTTTTGTTGAAACTCTAGCTCTACCACGTACGTGCTCCGGTATTAAATTCTTTCAAATATTCAGCAACCACAAGGTGATTAATATAGTGAGATGCGTCTGCATTGAGCGGTATATTGTGCTCAACTTTAAAACGCCGAATCACTATGGGCATCATCTGCCGTGCAAAGTAGCTTTCATTATCCAAGATTTGGCTGTTATTCAGTACTTGCTCATCGGCATCTTGTTTTACACCCGAAAGAGCCTCAAACACTTTACGCTCTGAATCGCCAATGCCTCCGCGCTCATTCAACCTTTTGTGAATACGGGTGTATTTTGCATCGCCTAGATACTTTTGACGAAGCTGGTTGTTTTGGCGATTTAGCTCTTTGACTCGCTCATGGATTTTATTGAGAGCGCCAATATTGGCCACCATCTCATCTTGAGTTACTTCACTAAGGCTCTTTTTCTTGAAGAGCCGTTCAAGCTCTTCTTTGAGGCTAACAAACTTTGGATCTTGTTGATCAAAATTGCTGGCCAAGGCCTCGCGAGTTTGGCGCAAGGTGTTTTTTAACTTATCTGCCAGCACCAGCTCTTCTTCACCAATTTTCATAAACCGAAAGACAACATCTTCTAAGGCTACATTCAGCAAATTGGTTGTGTCTTCGCCTTGCTCAATGCTTTCTTTCAGGTTAAGCATATCGAGGTGATTGCAGGTTTCTCGATAAAGAACGTTAAGCTTGGCGAAATCCAAAGCCTCCAACAATTCATAATCACCTTGTAGACGTATAATATTGTACAAGCTCTTCGCGTTTTCTAATGCCTTCTTTAGCGAAAGCACAATTTCTCTATCTTGAATTTGGCTGATTTGATCGGTAAATATCTCAGCGTTTTCAACATCAAAACGGAACAACACGTCTTTGATGTGTTCTATTTCTTGGCTGATTTCATCTTTCGATTTGAAAAGATTGGAGTAATGCTCCATTTCATCGCCAAGTTCAGATTGCAGTTCATCGAAATAGGCTTTATTGGTCGCATCAAACTCTGAGCGAATATCCGCAAAATCTACAACATAACCATAGCGAAAATCTTTATAGGTCCGGTTAACGCGAGTTAATGCTTGCAGTAGGTTGTGCTTGCGAATAACTCGCCCTAGGTAAAGCTTTTTTAGTCTTTTTGCATCGAAGCCAGTGAGCAGCATGTTGTACACAAATAGGAAGTCAATTTTCCCTGTTTTAAAATCCTCTACCCAATCTTTGCGCTCTTCTTTGGTGCCTATGTCGTGCAAGATAAGAGCGGCATTTTTTACTTTGTTTTTGTCCTTTCCGCTACCCGTTACTGCTTCATCGTCCAAGGCAGCATATTTCTCTCCGAAAATTTTGAACATCTCTTTAGCTTGATCTGAGCTATCGCAGATTACCATGCCTCCAATACTTGCATCATTTAGAGCTCCGCGACTCTTTTCGAAGTCGGTTACTATATAATCAAGCATGGGTTCAACAAAGTTTTCATGTGCGAAGATAATTTTCTTGTCTACATCGCCCATCTTCACTTCAACTTTTTCTAAAGCTTCTTTCAGAACCATTTTGTAATTGGTGGCAATTTCTTCGCGAATAAGGCGAAGAGTGTAGCCATCAGCAATAGATGCGTTGTAATAATACTTATGAATGTATTCACCAAAAATTTGCTTGGAGCTAATGGCTTTTGATTCTGGATTCTGTTTAGACTTCTCTTCGTCAATAATCAGCGGGGTACCCGTTAACGCAATTTTAATTGCATTGGGGTCTGACTGATAAAGATTGGCAAGAAAGCTTCCTCTAGGGTTATAGCTGCGGTGGGCTTCATCTAGCACGAATATGCGTTGAATATTGATGTCGTAGTCTTTGGTGGACAATACATCTGGATCATCCTGAAACTTTTGAATATTAACTACAGTAATCTCTGGCTTACCGGAGTGGTTATGAATTACCTGTGTCGCCTTAATATCTTGCGCAAATGACTCTCGTGAGCTTATGGTGTGCACTACTAATCCACGCGCTGTAAACTCCCTTTGTGATTGCTGCAAGAGATCGAGCCGATCTACGATAAAGTAAAACTTCGGTATTATGTTTTTCTTTTGAAAATAATCAGTCAGAAATCTTACGTTGTAATAAGTCAGCGCGGTTTTACCGCTGCCTTGTGTATGCCAAATAATTCCTTTTTTTACGCCTTCTGCCAGTTTACGTTCAATAGCTTTAGTAGCGAAGAGCTGTGGATAGCGCATAACGTGCTTTTGTAGCCCATCGGACTCCGATACATAAGCCAAGGCATAACGTAAAAAAAACATTAGTCTGTCTTTACTGACCAATGATGTACAAATACGATTGGTAGGGCGATCAGGATGCTTGTTGGTCTGGAACTCAGGGTTGCTTCTAATGACTTCTAGATTATTATCTTTTAGTACCTTGAGTTCTTCATCTTCAGTAAGTGGTTTTAGTAAAGATGTGAGGTTTAAGACCTCTTCTTCACGAAAATAATTGAATACTGGCTTGTGATATGAACTACTAGCATAGAATGCACCCTGTACTGGTTCTGGGTCGCCGTCATCGTACTCCATATTATTGGAGAAAATCATAAGCTGCGTGATATTGGCAAAGCATTTAAATTTTGGATTCTGAAAGCGCTTATTAATGCGATCACGCTCAGCGATTATACCTTCACGGTTGTTAGGCTTTTTAACCTCAATAAATATGAGCGGCATGCCATTAATAAGCAGCGTAATATCTGGCCTAAACTCTTCATCGCCATTCTGGCACGTAAGCTCGGTGACCACATGAAAGCTGTTATTGTTAAAGTTGTCGAAATCGATAAGTTTGATATTTGAACGATCAATTAACCGTTCAAAAAACACTCGACCCAAATCTTCATAATCGAGTTCAAGCTTAATATCTGCCAATAACCGACTAGCTTCATCCGTATCAATTCCAGGATTGATCTTTAATATCGCCGCCTTAAATAGTTCAGGGAAGATATTTGTATCAAGATCCCAATTTTGTCCCTTTAGTGATAGGTATTGATACCCTAATTTCATCAAGTGGAGAATCGTGGGAATCTTTACTCGGGTGTCTTCGTTAAACTTCATAAAAGTCCTTATTTAACTGGCACTATGAATATATGTCTCGCCAAACTTAATACCGTTTTGCCATAAAATTTTTGCAGGCTTAATGGTAACTCGGTGTAAATCTCTAAAAAGAAATATGTAAACAGTAAATAAACCGATGAAAACAGCTAGCGCAAGGGAAAGATTTATGCCCTTAACAAACAAGAGTGAGAAAAAAAACAATACGACTAATCCCAAGAGCAGCAGTAATATCATGCATGCTAAAAAGCCAATCCAATCTGAATATAGTTTTACTGGCTGGCCTTTCTCGGCAGTTAACGCACCACTTCTTTTTAAGTCCTTAATATTGAGATCAGTTAATCCAAATCGTTCTTTCAGCGAAAGTATTTGATAGCGCTGCTCCTCAGATACATCAAAGCCAAATCTTTCAATGAAGTATGATTCGTTTGCAATTGCAATTTGATTTAATACCGGCATCGGAAGCTGTTGCTTCCACGGGTGCTGAATTACATAGTTGTTTGTCGTATTTTCGGTGTAATTGTTGCCAGCATTACGATTATTAAAGCCAAATATATTTTGATTAACGCTCTCATTCGTCATTTAATTATTCCTTTTCTATTCTTTGTAATCGCCTGCGGACGTGCGGTTGTTAAATCCAAAAATCTTTTGTTTTACATTGGGCTTATTTTTCTTATCTGTACCTGTCCCCAGTGTTGAATCACGACTTGCAACCATGGCGGCGAGTGGATCTGCATGGCTGGATTGAAAATGTGCAAGCGCAGCAGTCAGGACTTCTCGGGCTCGAATTGTGGGATCTGAATGTATAAGGAATCTATTATATAAACTGCATGTAATTACATTGTGCTCTACTGCTTCTGACAAGTGATTGAGTAAGGCTTGACGTTCTGTATCATCGGATTTATTTGATGGGGCTTTGCCTAATAACTCGTCTGCCAAGACTTTGGCTTCCACATTTCCGTTGGCCGCATTACAGGCCAATTCAGCACGTAAATTCACCATGCGAAACAATTCAATATCAATAGTTTTTGGACTTTCGATACTTGGTGTTCCGTCTACATTACCTTTGCCTAGCAGCAACCAATCCAGGCTAACTTGATATTGTGTGGCTATGCGCACTAGAAACTCGGTTCCTGGCTTTTTAGTGCCACGAATCATATTGCTAATAAAAGTTGGGGAGGCTTCTAATCCTTTTGCGAACTCGCCTTGTGTTAATCCCCTGACCAAAAGCAGGTGTGCGAGGCGCAGCTCAAATGTATCTAACATATCAACCACCACTTGACATACTCTATAGTTGAAATATATGCTCTAGTGAGCGAAATATGGTGAATAGGAAGTGAATTTAATGTCAAATATAACAGATTCGACACCTTATAGTTCTTTTAATGAACCTAATGCGCAATCAATTATTTATCGATTAAAGCGGATGGGCTTAACGCAAGCGCGACTGGCACAAGAATTGGCAGTTCGACCAAGCACAATAAACAACGTTATCCACTCTCGTGCGACCTGTTTTCCAGTAGCTACATATATCGCAGGATTGTTAGGGGCTACAGTTCACGAGCTATGGCCAAATAGATATGTGTTTAAGCCACGCCCGAGCCACAAGCTCAATTTGAAAGGAGAACAGTAAAACATGACCTAAAACTTAGTACTTTCAGAAAGAACTAGGCCGTGGAATAGAACGAGGGGTTCAAAGCGCGAACTCTGAACCCCTCGAAGAGATGTCAAACCTGGTAGCTCGACATCTCCATTTTCTTACCCATTTAAGGTGGCGTCAAGCTGCCCGGCCTCCTAAACCCTTAAATAGGTACTTGGCGTTAAGAGTCGTAGTTTTGGCTCAGCCATATGGAGAATTTATGCGCACTTCCGTCGTAATTCAGCGAGATATCCTGTACTACCACTCAAAAGGCGGTCATAGCAATCGCACTATCGCTCAACACCTTCAAATCAATCATAAAACGGTTGGAACTGTTAGGCAGAAATTTAAAGCCTGCGGATTGAGCTATGAGCAAATTATAGCTTTGGATGACACGGCATTTACACGAAGGCTCGGTACACAATTAAAAGTTGGAAAGAGTAACTGCATTATTCCAGATTACTCAAAAATTCAGGATGAGTTGCAGTTGCGCGATATGACTCTCACATTGTTGTGGTATGAGTATCGTGCGGGCATTAATGAGCAGAATAAGGATCAATACTTGTCTTATTCTCAATTCTGCCGTCAATACAAAGACTGGCTTAAATCGCAACGGATAAGTATGCGACAGTTCCATAAGCCGGGCGAGAAAATGTTCGTGGATTTTTGTGGGCGTACTATGCCCATTACCGATTTTGAAACTGGTGAAGTTACCTATGCTCATGTATTCGTGGCTGTTTTAGGAGCCTCTGGATATACATTTGCTTTGGCGGTTCCATCGCAAAAAATAAAAGATTGGATTTTGTGTAATATAAATGCTTTGGAGTTTTTTGGTGGTGTACCTCAACAGGTTGTACCCGATAATTTGAAATCTGCTGTTATCAAACACACGCCTAATGAAATTATTCTCAACAGGGCGTATGCGGATATGGCAGACCACTACGATTTAATTATTAATCCAGCGCGTAGTAGAAAGCCGAAAGACAAATCTCTAGCAGAAGTTACAGTTCAAATTGTTCAAAGATTTGCTTTGGCACCATTACGACATAGAAAATTTTTTACTGTTCATGAGCTCAATCAAGAATTAACTCATCGGATTAATTTTCTAAATAACAAGACTTCTACAAAGTACAAGCAAAGTCGTTATGAACGTTTTTTGGATCTTGAAAGAGATGCATTACAGCCTTTACCAGTTGATAGTTATGACGTGGCCGAGTGGCGCTACAGTGTACGCGTCCCAACCGATTATCATATCGTGCACGAAAATCATTACTATTCAGTACCTTATCAGCATCGCCAACAATTAGTCGATATTCGCGTTACCAATAATGTGATTGAAGTTCTATTGGGGCGCAATCGTATAGCAAGCCATGCTTTGTCTAACTCCATAGGAAAGACCACAATCCAAGAGCACATGCCTCTAGATCACCTCAAGTACGCTGAGGCCGATCCCGATGAATTATTGCTTTGGGCTAAGGATATTGGTCAAAGCGTTTACGATTGGGTCTATAAAAATTTGAAGCAACGTCAAAATTATGCATCTGGGCTTAAATCAGTTAGCCGTTTACGTACTTGGGCACGAGAAGAACAAAATCACAATCGTCTGGAGTCGGCATGTGCATTTGCTTTATCAATAGGTGAGTTTTCGTTTCAAAGAATGCAATCGATCATTCGGAGTAATAGTGATTTACGCCAAAAAGTCGAAAACACTTCATGGGTTACTGATCACGAACACATACGTGGCTCTAGCTATTATGCTTCCTCAGGAGATAGCACATGTTAATAAATCAAACCAAGCAGCATCTCCTTCAGTTGGGTTTAAAAGGGATGCATAGTGCTTTCGAAATACAGCAACAACAGCCAGACATTCAGCGTCTTAGTTTTGAGGATCGTTTTAGCATGTTGGTTGACGCTGAAGTTAACGATCGGGACTCTCGTAAAATAGAGCGTATTAAGCGTTCGGCAAAATTACGTCAAAACAGAGCATGTATTGAAGATATTGACTATCACCCCAGTCGAAAATTAGATCAGTCTCTAATTATGAGTTTAGCTAATTGCAGTTGGATTGATCGGCACCAAAATTTAATCATAACAGGAGCTACAGGCACTGGAAAATCGTGGATGACCTGTGCAATTGCGGATCAAGCTTGCCGTAAGAAGTATTCAACATACTACACAACGGCTACGCAGCTATTTGAAGATTTGAGTCGAGCACAAGTTGACGGTACTATGATTAAATTCCGACGTATGCTTGTTCGTACTCAGCTCCTCATAATAGACGATTTAGGTATTGGTGGAATCGATAATAGTCTTGGGCCAATATTGCTCGACATCATCGATATGCAATCTCAGAATGGAGCCCTCTTAATAGCAAGCCAATATCCCACCAAGAAATGGTATGACCTATTTAATGACCCGACAATCGCTGATGCTGTATTAGATCGCATTGTTCATCAGGCGCACTTCTTACAACTGCATGGCGAATCGCTCAGAAAAACACGTAAGAAAACATAGCTAGAGTGATGATGTCGCCGCCTTTCTAAATAAAGGTGGCGACATACATGCGACTAGTGGGTAAATCGGGTGCGCGCGCTGGGTAAATCGATTGCGATTGGGTGGGGAAATGGAGTGCTATTCTGCATAGATATAAGAGTCACCAAAATCATCCACATCATTACCGCCATCTTTAATTTGACCTAAATCACGATAGGCAACTTCAACAGCAAAAAATTGATTGAGGTTATAACCAGCACCCAATGAAAAAGTTGTGTCTGTTTTGCTGAGCGTAAAATCGCCAGAGGCATCGATTTCCATTTTTCCTTGGCCAACATCACCAAACACATAAAAGTTGTCCGCCAATGCTGGCAAGGTAAAAGCGCCCAACACACATGCCAATAAGATTTGCTTTTTCATAAAATATTCCTTAATTGCTTCAGATTGAATTCGAAATACATTCATAAATAAATGTATTGAAGCGAACTTTAACAACCGGGAATGAATTTAAACTGAACGCAGCTTAAGGATGAAAAAGCGCAATTAATTCATGATTAATGTCACGTAAATTATTTGGCCAAGGGATATGTGAGCAGTGCAAAGTGCACAATATTGACGACAAAATGTGCTGTGACGCAAGCCCAAACATTTTTGGTAAAACTATAAACTAAACCGTAAGTGAATCCCGCAAAGCCAAACGCAACAATCATGTTCAGGTTCGATACAGAATGCGTTAAAATAAAGATGAGGGTTGCCACTAACAGTGGTATAGCTTCTAACCATAAAACGCTTTTGATTCGCCTCGCCAAAAAACCTTGCAACTGCGATTGCAAAAGCAAACGCATAAATGCTTCTTCAGACACGCAAGTCACCAATAAATTAACCAACCCAAAAAGCAAAACGTAGTGAAGCTCTTTAAGATAGAAAGAAAGACCCAAGACTTGGCTCGCCACCGCTACAACACTTAATCCTAATACAACAGCCAAAATCATTTGATTAACACGACTTTGTATAAATACCGATGTACTTTTGCGATTTGAGATTAATAAAAAAATAATAATGTATCCCGCCAACAGCTTTGCGGTATTGATGTATAAATTGAAAGGCAATCCGCCCTCATGGAGCGCTTCAACATTGAAAACCGATGGATAATTAAACTCCGCCGGACGATAAAGCCCCACACCAACACCTAACACTATTGCGAGAAACCACAGCACGTAGGTTAACGCGGATAACTCGCGCGATAGAGAATGCTTGTAAGCTGCGAGCACGAGTGTAAAAGCCAGAACCAGAAGCGCAGCCCCTAAAGGAATTAAGTGCAATAGCTGGAGTGCAATAAGAATGACGGTCAAGACAGCAAAAAAATAGAGATTTGCTTTAGTAAGCATTTTTAAATAGATCCTTTTTGTGTTTATGTTCTGCTGCATATTTGCAGCGAAAAAAGCATTTCGTTTGCGAAAAATTTCGCGTACAAAATGTGTACACCGTAAACCGATGCGAAGACCATTATGATGGAAAATAAGACGCAGCAGAATAGAAAGGAAATTTGCGAGACGTGATTGTGTTGCGGAGTGAGATTGCGGGCGGTCTAAGCCGCCCCGCAATCATCAATGTGAGCTGTACTCATTAAATAGCAATTGAATAGAGTGCGTGGTGCGCAAGAATAAAGAGCGTTTTCTTATCCTTACCGCCAATCACTAACTGAATAGGACGCTCAGGCACGGTAATTTGATTAATCAATTTGCCATCCGGTGCATAAACAAAGACTTGTCCATTCGCCACATAGACTTTTCCATCTTGCCCAACGGCAACACTTTCACCGCCGCGCTCAGCAAAGACTTTTAAGTCAGTTACAACGCCGTTTGAACCAACTAAACCGTGATAAGTTCGATTCTCTGATGAATTATTCAGGAACACGCGCTCACCCACTTTAGCTGTGACAAGACCCATGGTGTCCATGGTGTCGGAGAAACGCCAATCACCCTGACGGAATGTGCGGAACGCAGGCAATACAAGGCTGCCATCGGGCGACACATATTCGCGCGCTTTAGGCGTACCCATTCCCTTGATAAATTGCTCTGCCAAAGTTGAATAACGGTAAGTTACGTAATCGAGCTGATCCTGAAATTCGCCGTCGTTTTTCCAAATATTGCCCGGTAATGCAACCTGCACATTAGGTCGAGCTGCGGCAGCCGTTGGCGGGATGATGTCGATCTTATCGAACGGTGTATCTGGCTTGAACGAATAGACGGTAATCTCTGAACCTTGTGGCGACATCACCATTACGTTGCCGGACTTGTCGATGGC